>CAWKBY010000002.1:0-1855411 GCA_963848025.1 uncultured Actinomycetota bacterium | reverse complement strand
CCTCGACGACGTTGTCGATGACCGAGCCCGATTGGATGTTGAGTCCGCAGTTCCGCGATGGGATTGGGGCCCAGGTCTCGTCGAGCGCGAAGTCGAGGAAGTGGGGAATTCGCGATTTCGACGTTGTGCTCGATGGTCGACGGGGTGACGTGGAGGGCGTCGTACTTGTTGAACGCGAACTGGCTGTGCGTGATCTCGGCGCCGGCCGCCGTCGTCGACCCGCACCACGGAGGGTGCGTTGCGACAGGTCCCATCGTCAGCCCATGCGCCATGCAGGAAGGCGACGTTGTCCAGCGTGACAGGCTCACCCTCAGGTGTGTCAACGATGTCCACGGCTGTGGTGTAGTGAGTCAGCGCGGGTGCCCGTCGGTGTCGCCCATCACCGAGTCGTCGCCGAGGCTGGTGAACACAATCGGCCGGAAGGCGTCTCCGTCGGCGGTCAGAGTGCCGCCATTCACGTACAGGCCCTTCTGGGCATTCGCGATCTTGACCACGGAGCCTGCTTCGATGGTGAGGTGGCCACCGATGCCAATGGTGATCTGCTGGTTGATGATGTGCGGTGAGTCCGCGGCTAGCCAAGTCACGTCAGTGTTCATGTTCGTCGACCCCGGGCTTGCGGTCTCGTCCGTCGGGTTCGGAGTGGGCGCGCTTAGTCGAAGGACTGCGCCAGCCGCTCCAGGCCGAGGTCCCCTCGCTGGTCTCTGACCGCATCCTCACCGAGTAGCTCCCCGAGGCCGGAATCGACCCGACGGGGACTGGCCATGCCGCAGTCGATCCGGACGGAATGTTGCGCAGCACCTCGGTGCCGTCCGGCAGATCGATCGGCATTCGCGGAGCCGTCGCGGAGCTCGAACCGGTAGGTGATGTCGGCGCCAGCCGGGTCCACCGCAGACACCGTGACCGTGGGCGTGGTGGTATCGGTCGCCCACGTCGTGCAGCCGCCCGTGCACGGCTGCAGCGCAAACCCAGCGGGCGTCGGCGGGCCAGGGGCGGTGTACTCGAGGACGAGCTTCGGTTGCCGGGACGGCAGAGCGTACTCGCTGGAGTAGAAGCTGACCAGGTTGTCGCCACCCTCGTTCTGCTGCTTCACCAGCATCCCACGGTTCACGCTGGGGTTGGCGATCCACTGGCTGGCATACACGGTCACGTCGAAGTCCTTGTACCCGCCGACCTTGCCGTTGAGATTCGGACCGCCCGTGCCTCCTGTGAAGTCGCCACCCGGGCTCCCCCACGACGTCGACCCGTCGCTGGTGTTCCAGTTCGCCGCGGTCGTCCACTCCGTCGTGACCTTCCGCGCAAAGTAGTCGTCGTAGTGGCTCGTGCCGGCGCTGCGGCCGTGTTCGGGAACAGTTTCAGCGTTGCCTTCGACACGCTCGCAGTCGAGGGGTACCGGCTCAGGTCAAACGCAAGAAGCGCCCGCCGCTTCTTCCCGTTGGCATCCAAGCCGACCTTCAAGTCCGAGGTTGTGCACGAAGTCAACTGCTTGGATGCCTCACTGAGGAAGCAGTCGAACGTGTCGGGCTTGACCGTCACCGTGGGGTCAATCTCCACGGGATACACCCGCTCCGGGGCAGACAGCCAACCCCAGTCAGGCACCATGGTGTAGTCCCACCCCGCCGTGGTCTCGACGAGATCGACCGCAATGGCGGGCGACTCCACACCCGCCGCATCCACCATCATCGGCTCCGGGATCGCGTTCGTCGCCTCACCCTCGGCATCACGAACACCACAGCCCCAATGTCAGTCAGCTCCGCGCTCAGGTTCTTGCTCGCGCGCACGGCGTACCGGTATGTCGGGGCCACCGTCGGCGCCTCCGACAGCACCACCGACTCCTTCACACCGTCGACAAGGCTCGTAGGTGACCTCGAGGCACCAGGACCGTCATAGTGGCCACCGACGCACTCGCGCTCACGCTCGGGGCGCCATCGGCGCCGACCGTGCCAAACGACACCCACGAACCAGCCTGCTCCACCCGCACCGGCCGCGACCCAGCGTCGGCCGGGATGAGCACATCGAAGGAGTTCGCCCCGTTCTCCCGAGCGAACCCGGCCCGATCGGTCGCCTCCCATGAATTCTCGATCGGCATCCACACCCCGTCGACACGGAAGTTGACCGGAGCGGCATACACCTCCCGGGTGATCGAGCCATCCTCCTCCACCCAGGCCGTCGAGAACCGGTCCCGCAGCAACGGGTCGTCGACCTGCCCCGGCTCGACTGCGGCAACCGGCGCCTCAACCATCGGGGAGCTCGAAGCCTCCACGGCACCGGCCACAGCCACCGACGACGGCACCACCGCCAGCCCCGAAGCAACCACGGACAACCCGACCCACAACGGCAAGCGCAACTGCACCCGAGACCTCCACCAACTACCGTCGCCGCCCCATGGCCAGCGAAGCCGCGCGAACACTAACCCGAGAACACCAACCAGGGGAAGCGCCCCACGACGAGCAAGCGGGCATGGAGCCTCCAGCAGCTCGGAAGACGACCACGAGACGCCGCACGGGCGGCGACCGGTTCGGCTGACGCTCGACAGGCCCGGGGCGCCGGAGCCTCTTCAGGCGGCTTGTCGCCTTGTCGCTGACGTCGTGCATCCTCGCCCCGCCGTAGGCTTGCAGTCGCCGGAAGCACGTGCAGGGCGGCCCAAACGCCTAAGAGCCCGTTCATTGCACAACTCCCTGTGAGCCCCGATAGGGGAACGTCCTGCGGGTGTGCCGTTGGCTCGCCGGGTGCTGGTGGCCGCTCGTCCCGTATGCCCTGTCTGGCTGACTTCCCGGGGAGGGGGCGCGTAGCGGCACGTGGGTCGCCGAGATGACCGACCAGTCGCGGAACCCCCCGAGCCTCGATCCCGACCGCTTGAATCGTTGATTCCTATTGGCTATTGCTGGCCCCAAGAATTCCTTCCGAACTGCCCTCACATCGGCCGTATAAACCCTTCCTTTGTTGCGGCACGCATGCTACGAAGGACGTAGATGGGTCCGCCCCTCCGGGCGGCCCAGATGGCATTTCCAGGGTAGTTGTTGGACGTTGCTGGCCGTGTTGTCGCCTCGCCCGGCGCTGGGATCGGGGTGGTCGGCGTGCATGGTGGGATGAAGTTCTACCGCGGCTCGGCTGCCGCGGCGCGTGCCTATGTCGAGGCTGACCACTCCCGGGCCGATGACTACTACCTGGCCGAGGGTTCCGGTGTAGCGACGCGGTTCGTGGCCGATGTGAGGGACTCGGTGAGCCTGACCCGCGGCGGTGAGCTCGACGGCCGAGAGCTACGAGCGGTGGGTGGCCGGGGACGACGTCGAGACGGGTGCGGGCAGGGGTCGGCTCCGCCACGACGCCGAGTGCGCTGCGGTTCGTCGAGGTCACGGTCAACGGCCCGAAGACCTGGTCGCTCGCGGCGGCGCTGTATCCGGAGGTGTCGGCGGCGTTCGATGCGGCACAGGAGCGGGCCGCCGGGCAGATCATCGGCTGGGTCGCCGGACACGCGACCACGCGGGTGGGGCCGCGGGGCCGGCAGGTGCAGGTGCCCGTGGAGCAGGTCGAGGCGGCGGTGATCCGGCACTACACGTCCCGTGCGGGTGACCCGCACCGCCACCTCCATCTGCAGGTCAACGCCCGGGTGTTCGCCGACGGGCAGTGGCGGGGACTCCACTCGGTCGGGGCGCGCGACTATCTGGAGGCGATCAACGGCATCGGCCACGCCGCGGTCGCCACCGACCCGGGGTTCCGGGCACGCGCTCGCGGCGCACGGGTTCACCCTCGACCCGGCGTCCGGGGAGATCCGGCCGAGCTGGCGCCGTACGCGGGCGAGGTTCAGTGCCCGGGCAGCGCAGATCCACCGCAACATCGAACGCTACGAGGCCGAGTGGCGTGGCGCGCACCCGTGCGAGGAGCCGGGTCCGCGTGTGCGGCGGGCGTGGGATCGGCGGGCCTGGGTGCAGGCCCGGCCGGACAAGGTGGTCCCGACGCGACGGGGCCGCGATGGTCGCGGCGTGGAACGACGAGCTGCGCGCCCTGGGTTACGTCGACCCGCCCGGTCCCGCCAGCATCGTTTCGTCCCGGCCGGGTGCGTTGGATCGTGACGGGGCCGTCGAGGTGGTGCTGTCGCGTCTGGGCGCGAAGCGGTCGGCCTGGAACGCCGCCGACATCCGCGGTCAGGTCGAGCGGTGGATCGCCGAGACCGGGCTCGTCGCCGACGCGCGCGGTCCGGATCGGAGCTGGCCGAGGACCTCACCGCCCGGCCCTCGCCGCGCTGCAGCCGGCTCCTGGACCGCGGATGTCCCCGAGCACGTCCGAGCGCTGACCTCACCGCGGGTGATCGCGGTCGAGGACCGGATCACCCGGCTCGCTGCGGCCAGGTCCCCCGTCAACGGCGACGGTGGTCCCCGACGCGAGGCTCGCGCGCTGAGCCTCGACCCGCCCCCACCCCGAGCCGCCGCCGGTGGCCGCGCTGGCCGGGTCAAGCAGCCTACTGGTGGTCGAGGGCGCCGCCGGTGCGGGGAAGACCACCACCCTCGCCGCCACGAAGGACCAGCTCGCGGCGGCAGCGGGCGCCGGATGCTGGTGGTGACCCCGACGTTGAAGGCCGCCGAGGTCGCCGCCGGCGGAGATCGACGCACCGGCCGTTCTCGGCGGCGTGGCTGGTCCACCAGTGGGGATGGCGGTGGGACGACGACGGCCACTGGACCCGCACCCCCCCGAACCAGTCACCCGCGCGCCACGATCTGCGTCGTGGTGACCTGCTGGTGGTCGACGAGGCCGGGATGCTCGACCAGGACACCGCCCGCGCCCTCCTCGAGGTCGCCGACGAATGCCGACGCCCGGGTGGCGTTCGTGGGTGACCGTCACCAACTCCCCGCTGTCGGCCGCGGCGGCGTCCTCGACCTCGCCGCCCAACACGCCGGCCACGAGGCGACGGTGTCGCTGGAGGTGGTGCACCGGTTCGCCGACCCCGAATTACGCCCAGATCAGCCTCGCGATGCGCCGCGGCGAGCCCATCGACGACCCGGCGGGACCGTGTTCGACGCCCTGTGGCGCCGCGGCCAGATCCGGATCCACCCCAGCGACGCCGAACGCACCCACGCCCTCGCCCAGCTGAGCGGCCGAGGCGATCCTCGCCGGCCACACCAACCGCGCCCTGATGGCCGACACCCGCGACCAGGTCGCCGCGCTCAACGGCGCCATCCGCGACCGGCTCGTCGCCGAAGGCCGCGTCGACGACCACCACGTGGTCGTCAACGAGTCCGGTGAGCGGCTCGGGGTCGGGGACCGGGTGGCGACCCGGCGCAACGACTGGCAACTCGGGGTCGCCAACCGGCAGACCTGGACCATCACCGCCATCGACCGACCGACGCACCGCTCACGCTGCGCGACGACCGCGGCCACGACCCGCGCAGCTCCCCGCCTGGTACGCCCCGAGCTCGGTCGAGCTCGCCTACGCCACCACGGTCTACGGCGCCCAAGGCGACACCACTCACCGCGGCCACCTCGTCGCTCGGCGAGCCACCTCGGCCGCGTCGGCGTACGTCGGCATGACCCGCGGCCGCCACCACAACATCGCCCACCTCGTCGCCGAGACCCCCGAGCAAGCCCGCACGATCTGGGAACAAGCCGTTCGGCCGCGACCGGGCCGACCTCGGCCCCGCTGCTGCTCGCTGAGCGGGCCGCCGAGGACATCGAGCGCTACGGCACCCAGCAGCCGGCCCAGGGCTCGAAGGAGGTCCTCGCCGACTTGTGGGGTGCCTGGTCCCGGCGGGCCGACCTCCACGACCAACATCAGCGTCTGGTCGACGAGCGGGACACCCTGCGGCAGGTCGCCGCGATCCACGCGCGCTACGCACCGCACCTCGACCGACTGGCCCGCGAGGAGACCAACGCCAAGCGCGACTGGCGCCAGGCGCGCCAGGGAGTCGAGGACCTCCACACCACACTCCAAGCCGAGACCGCGGACCTCCAAGAACAGGTGTGCGGCACCTGGCGCCAAGACCTGGCACACGCGCGACACGCCGCCGAGATCGCCCGGGACGGACCCGGTCGGCTCGGCCAACGCCGCCGCCAGTTCCACGCCGCCCAGCACGAGCTCACCGAGTTCGCGGCCCGCTGGCGACCCGTCGTGTCCGACCTGTCCACCGATCCCACCCACCTGGCGGCGAAGGTGCGGTGGCTGCACGGGCGTCGCGCCGCTGCTGCGATCGACGCGTTCGTCGCCCACCAGGTCGCCAGTGCCCATCCCGACGCCGACCAGATTCGCCAGGCCGAGCGCGATGCGGACGCCGCGTACGACCATGCTCAGCGATCGCGCACCCGGCTCGAGAGCGCCATGCTACGCAGAACCTGCGCCCCTATCGGCAGGCAGCACACATCCGCGACGCCGACCGCCGACTCACCGCGGTCGCCGCCGCACTGGCCCGCGTTGAGCAACAGCTGCACACTGCCACCGCCCGAGTCCAGGCACTCCTCAGCGACCCGAGCATCCGCACCCTCCCGGGTGAAGGACTCGACGGCGAACGCGACCAGTGGGCGGCAGACCGCCTCGCCCGACAGGAAGCCGCCCGCCAAACCAGGGCGCCCCGGCAACCCCAGCAGGAGGCGGTGCCGCGCATCGAATCGCCGCCGGGCCGCAGCGGCCCCGAACGCGGGTGGGGCATCGGCCGCTAACTGCCCGCCAACAGCAGGCGACGGCGAGCACTTCCGCGAACACGGTGTCCGATCCGGTCCTCGAGTCGCCGCCCTTCGGGACATGGGCGCCCCCACTGCGGTGGAGCTTCGTCGGTCGCGGGTGATCGCTCAGGGAGCCGCTGCGCACCTAGGAGAACAACAGGCGATGTCCGTTCGGCACCGGCGGCGCGCTTGAAGGTTCACCGGCTACCGACACGAGGGGGCACATGCGCACCGCACCACACCACGGCGGGAACAGGGCTGGTACGACGCGGACGCCGGCGCGCCAACTCCGCCTGCGTCAGACCCGCCGCGACCCGTGCCAACTCGATGATCGCTGGTCGCTCCCCACATTCACCATCGCCAGTCAGCGATATGCCGACACCTGGTTGGCACTCGCCGCGCACCTGGCTTTCGAGACAGGGCTCCCCGTTTCACACCGCACCCGTCGCAACCACCGATAGGAGACACCCGATGACCGCACAACCCGACACCCCGAGCCCGCGCCGCAACCCCGCCGACCAGATGCTCACCCTCCCCGAGGCCGGCGCGTTCCTCCGCGTCCCCGAAGGCACCCTGCGCTACTGGCGCCACCTCGGCAGTGGGCCCCGGAGCTTCAAGGTCGGCCGCCACGTCCGATACTGGCGCGCCGACCTTATCCTCTGGCTCACCGAGCAGACCCATCGCGCAGAGCGCCGCTGACTTGGCCTACGGACCGAGCAGCGCGGGCGACACCACGGCAACGCCGGAGGCGCGCCGCGATGCGGTGCTCGCCGGTAGTGACGAGAGGTGGCCGGCCAGCCTGTGGCCGGTCTCCCCTGGCCGATTGGCTCACTTGACGCAGACCTGGCACACGGACGCCTTCGAACTACGCGCTTCGACGCCTGTGAACCATGCCGTACGCCGCACCAAGGGCGACCGCGTGTCGCACTCAGGGCAGGTGCCGCTCAGTGTCGCGCGCGTTGTGCAGAACGCGTACCACGATCACCTTCCCGTCCGTGTCCCGATAGAACACGCCGTAGGGGAACCGCTTCATCCGGGCGCGGCGGAGGCCTGGGAACCCGTCGACCGGGGGTGCGCCACGCGGGAAGATCCTGATTCGCTCCACGACGACATCGAAGGCAGATGCGAAGTCGTCGCTCAGCGTGGGGTCGATCGCTGAGTAATAGTCGCGTGCTCGGCGCAGGTCATCGACCGCGTGCTCGCCGAGCACGATCCTCACGCCGTCGGCCACAACTCACTGCGGACGTCCGCCCACTCGCGAAGTGCGCCCGGGTGCTCGTCGACTGCTTCAAGAGCTTCAATGAGGCGCCGCCGCTCGTCCTCGGTCGGGGTGTAGACCGCCTCGCCGAAGTGGGTGCGCAGCGCCTCCTGGATCACCTCCGAGCGGGAGCGGTGTTCCACCGCCCGCGCGCGCTCGACCAGCTCGTACAACTCCTCCGGGAGCGTCACCGCGACCTTCCGAACGGCCATACCAACCTCCTCGGGTATGAGGGAATCATACCACCGGTGCGCGTGCCAGCGGAACTGTCGGGCGACCCCCGTCCGCCAACTCCAAGAGTCCGCAAAAAGTCCGCAAGATTCTCGGCGACACCCATGATCTGCCAACGTCACCAAACGGGTATCCGCAGGTCATACTGCGATTGCCAACGCCGGCCAACACCCACCAGTCACGCGGGTGCGCTTCACCAACTACCGCTGAGAAAGCGCCCTACGCCCGAGGACCGCGCCTCCCGCAGGACGCGACCCCGCGGCGCTAGCCTCGCGGTGTCGCTCGTGAGAGGAGCCGTCATGACGTTCAGCGAAGCGCTCTCGTCGGTCTTCAACAAGTACGGCACCTTCGGGGGCAGGGCACGACGCCGGGAGTACTGGTACTGGTTCCTGGCCGTGCTGGGCGCCGAGATCGTTGCCGGCGGCATCATCTACGGCGTCAGCGAGTCCCTGGGCTACATCCTCTTCGGGCTGATCGTCGTCTGCGCATTCCTGCCGACCCTGGCCGTCGGGGCCAGGCGCCTGCACGACACCGGCCGCAGCGCCTGGTGGCTGCTGATCGGCCTGGTCCCGTTCGGCGGTCTGGTGCTGCTGGTGTTCTACCTGCTCGAGGGCGACGCCGGCGACAACCCGTACGGCCCGTCACCGAAGGCCGTCGCCGCCTGACCCCGGGCGTGACAGGGGTCACGCCACGCCGACCGTCCAGGACCCGGCTCCGACTGTGGTCGGGCATCCCGCGGGGCTATCGTGGGAGGTCGCTGAGGCGGTTGTCGACAGGGCGGCCCCCTGGCCCGCCCAGCGACGAGAAGGCAGGCGAAGGTGGCCAAGCAGGTCAAGCAGCTCGACCGCGTCATCATCCGGTTCGCCGGCGACTCCGGCGACGGCATGCAGCTCACCGGCGACCGGTTCACCCAGCAGTCGGCGGCGTTCGGCAACGACCTGTCGACGCTGCCCAACTTCCCGGCCGAGATCCGCGCCCCCGCAGGGCACGCTGCCCGGGCGTCTCGTCGTTCCAGGTGCACTTCGCCGACCACGACATCCTCACCCCGGGCGACTCCCCCGACGTGCTGGTGGCGATGAACCCGGCCGCGCTGATGGCCAACCTCGGTGACCTGCCGGCCGGCGCCACGATCATCGTCGACACCGACGACTTCACCGCGCGCAACCTCACGAAGGCCGGCTACGCCGCCAACCCGCTCGAGGACGACTCCCTCGGCGCCTACCTCGTCCACCGCGTCGACCTCGACCGGCATGACGGTCGAGGCGGTCAAGGACGTTCGGCCTCTCCCGCAAGGACGCCAGCCGCGCCAAGAACATGTTCGCGCTCGGGCCTGGTGTCGTGGATGTACGGCCGCCCGATCGAGACCACCGTCGACTTCCTCAGCCGACGGTTCGCCAAGGTGCCCGACATCCGCGACGCCAACATCACGGCGCTTCAAGGCCGGGCTGGAACTTCGGCGAGACCACCGAGGCGTTCGCGGTGCTCCTACGAGATCAAGCCGGCCACGATGCCGCCCGGCACCTACCGCAACATCACCGGCAACCTGGCGCTGGCCTACGGCCTGATCGCCGCCGGCGTGCAGTCGGGGCTGCCGGTGTTCCTCGGCTCCTACCCGATCACCCCGGCCTCCGACGTCCTCCACGAGCTGAGCAAGCACAAGTCCTTCGGCGTCACGACCTTCCAGGCCGAGGACGAGATCGCCGGCATCGGCGCCGCGCTCGGCGCGTCCTTCGCCGGCCACCTCGGCGTGACCACCACCTCCGGCCCCGGCATCGCGCTCAAGTCCGAGACCATCGGCCTGGCGGTGATGACCGAGCTGCCGCTGGTGATCATCGACGTGCAGCGCGGCGGCCCGTCGACCGGGCTGCCGACCAAGACCGAGCAGGCCGACCTGCTGCAGGCGATGTTCGGCCGCAACGGCGAGGCGCCGGTGCCGATCGTGGCGCCGCGCTCGCCCGGCGACTGCTTCGACGCCGCCGTCGAGGCGGCCCGGATCGCGATCACCTACCGCACCCCGGTGATCCTGCTCTCCGACGGCTACCTCGCCAACGGCTCCGAGCCGTGGCGGATCCCCGAGCTCGACGAGCTGCCGACGATCGACCCCGCCTTCGCCACCGCGGCCAACCACGGCCACGGCGACCCCGACGGAGACCGACGGACTTCTGGCCCTACCTCCGCGACGAGGCCACGCTCGCGCGCCCGTGGGCGATCCCGGGCACGCCCGGGCTCGAGCACCGCATCGGCGGGCTGGAGAAGGCCGACGGCAACGGCAACATCTCCTACGACCCCGCCAACCACGACTTCATGGTGCGCACCCGCCAGGCCAAGGTCGACCGGATCGCCGACACGCTGCCCCCGCTGCAGGTCGACGACCCGTCCGGCCTCCGGGGAGGGCAAGGCGAAGGTGCTCGTGCTCGGCTGGGGCTCGACCTACGGCCCCATCGGAGCCGGCGTACGCCGCGTCCGGCAGGGCCGGCTTCGACGTCGCCCAGGCCCACCTGCGCCACCTCAACCCGTTCCCCGCCGACCTCGGCGACGTGCTGCGGCGCTACGACAAGGTGCTCGTCCCCGAGATGAACCTCGGCCAGCTGGCCATGCTGCTGCGGGCGAAGTACCTCGTCGACGTCGATCGGCTACAACCGGGTCCAGGGCCTGCCGCTCAAGGCCGGCGAGCTCGCCGAGGCGATCGGCGAGCTGGTCTCCCAGGCCGAGGGCATCGTCGTCGACCTGACCGGCACCGAGGACCACACTCGCGACCTCGAGGTCGCGCACCTCGGTCCGGCGTCCCAGGAGGCACTGTCGTGACCGGCATCGACCTGCCCTTCCCCGGCCTTCACTCCGGCGTCGAGCGGGTCCCGCGCGTCGACGACGACGAGCCCGCGCAGACCGGCAAGGACTTCACCTCCGACCAGGAGGTGCGCTGGTGCCCCGGGTGCGGCGACTACGCCATCCTCAAGGCCGTGCAGGGCTTCCTGCCCGACCTCGGCCTGCGCCGCGAGAACATCGTCTTCGTCTCCGGCATCGGCTGCTCGTCGCGGTTCCCCTACTACCTCGACACCTACGGCATGCACTCGATCCACGGTCGCGCGCCGGCGATCGCGACCGGTCTCGCCACGGCGCGCGAGGACCTGTCGGTGTGGGTGGTGACCGGCGACGGCGACGCCCTCTCGATCGGCGGCAACCACCTCATCCACGCCCTGCGTCGCAACGTCAACATGACGATCCTGCTGTTCAACAACCGGATCTACGGCCTCACCAAGGGGCAGTACTCCCCGACCTCCGAGCCGGGCAAGGTCACCAAGTCGACGCCGATGGGCTCGGTCGACCACCCGTTCAACCCGGTGTCGCTGGCGCTGGGCGCCGAGGGCGTCGTTCGTGGCGCGCACCATCGACTCCGACCGCAAGCACCTGACATCGGTGCTCTCCGCTGCGGCGGCCCACCGCGGCACGTCGTTCGTCGAGATCTACCAGAACTGCCCGATCTTCAACGACGGCGCGTTCGAGGCGGTCAAGGGCCGCGACACCGAGGACGCGATCATCCCGCTGGTCCAGGGAGAGCCGATCCGCTTCGGCAAGGACGGCGCCAAGGGGCTCGTCCGCGATGCCGGCGGTGGGGTCAAGGTCGCCGCGGTCGCCGACGTGGGCGAGGACGCGGTCCTGGTCCACGACGCCTACCAGTCAGACCCCACCCTCGCCTTCGCGCTCTCGCGGCTGACCGACGCGGGTCATCTGCACCAAGCGCCGATCGGCATCTTCCGGCAGGTCGAGCGGCCGACGTACGACGACCAGGCGCGCGCCCAGGTGAGCTCGGCCAAGGCGCTGGTCGGCGAGACGCGGGAGACCCAGCTCGCCTCGCTGATCGGCGGCGGCGACACCTGGACCGTGGTCTGACCTCTAGGCGAGGTAGACCTTCCACACCCCGCTGCGCGACGGCCCGTAGCCGCCATAGGCGCTGACCTTGGCGCGGTAGAACCATCGACCCGTGCGCGGCACCGCGATCTCGCGTGCGTAGTGGAGGGTCTCGTCGGTCTGGACCTTGGCATAGAACCTCCAGTCGCAGGTGCCGCACTTCTTGCGCTGGATCACGACGTTCTTCCCGGGGTCGCCGGGGTCGACCCGGCCCTTGAAGATCAGGTGGCCCTTGTTCTTGACGACCTTCGACACGACCGTGCGGGTGGGCAGCGGCTCGGCCGCGGCGGCAGCGCCTGAGGCGGCCAACGGGCCGGCCGTGAGCAGCACGGCCAGCGCGGCGGTCACCAGCCCTCGTGCGCTCATGATCCCCCTCGGTCGAGGCGCCCCTGCCGGCCCTATGCTGGCGCGGTGTCGGAGTCGCGCCGTGGTCTGCTCCTCGGCATCGCGGCATACACCATGTGGGGCGCGTTCCCACTCTACTGGCCGTTGCTCGAGCCGGCCGGGGCACCGGAGATCCTCGCTCACCGGGTGCTGTGGTCGTGCCTGGTGATGGGCGTGCTCGTCGTCGTGCTGCGTCGGCGGGCGGCGTTCGTCGCCATCCTGCGCGACCGGCGGCGGGTGCTGCTGCTCTCCGCTGCGGCGACGGTGATCACGCTCAACTGGCTGACCTACATCTGGGCCGTCAACAACGGACGCGTCGTCGAGGCCAGCCTGGGCTACTTCATCAACCCCCTGGTGACGGTGCTGATGGGCATCGCTGGTCCTCGGCGAGCGGCTGCGTCGCGAGCAGTGGCTGGCGGTCGGGGTCGCGGCGCTGGCCGTGGGCGTGCTGACCGTCGACTACGGACGGCCACCGTGGGTGGCGCTCGTGCTCGCCTGCTCCTTCGGCACCTACGGCCTGGCCAAGAAGCTCGCCGGCGTCGGAGCGGTGGAGTCGCTGTCGTTCGAGACGCTGATGATCGCGCCCGCGGCGGCGGCGTACCTCGCGTGGCTCGAGGCCCAGGGCTCGCTCGCGTTCGGCGCGCATGGCGCCGGGCACGCCCTGCTGCTGGCGTCGACAGGGCTGGTCACCGCCGTGCCGCTCGATCTGCTTCGGAGCGGCGGCCACCCGGATCCCGCTGGTGACGCTCGGGCTGCTCCAGTACCTCGCGCCGGTCTTCCAGTTCGCGATCGGCGTGCTGTGGTTCGCCGAGCCGATGCCGCTTGGCCGGTGGGCGGGCTTCGTGCTGGTCTGGCTCGCCCTGGCGCTCTTCACCGTCGAGGCCTGGCGGCACCGCCGCCGTCAGCTCCGCCTGGTCGCCGAGACGTCGGCGGCGTAGGGGCGCCAGCGGTGATCGCCGACCGGACGGCGATCACGTCGGCGAAGGCCTCGAGGGCCTGGCGGACCGGGCCCTCGGGGAGGGCGGTGAGCAGCTGCTTGGCCGCACCCGCCCGCTCGACGACATACGCCTGGGCCTGGTCCATCGCCGGATGCGCCCGCAGCAGCGCGAGCGCCTCGGCGTGCCGGGCGTCGTCGGTCAGGTCGGCGGCGAGCAGCTCGCGCAGCCGCGCGTCGGCCGGGGTCGGTCGAGGCGCGCGCGCCATCAGCACCGGCAGCGTCGGCACGCCCTCACGCAGGTCGGTGCCGGGGGTCTTGCCGGACTCGTCGGACTCGGAGGCGATGTCGAGGATGTCGTCGGAGAGCTGGAAGGCCGAGCCGACGATCTCGCCGTACGCCGTCAGCGCGCGCTGCACGTCGGCCGAGGCGCCGCCGAAGATCGCGCCGTAGCGCGCGGACGTGGCGATCAGCGACCCGGTCTTGCCGGCGACCACGTCGAGGTAGTGGCGCAGCGGGTCCTCGCCGGGGCCCGGGCTGCGAGCGTCTCCATGATCTGGCCCTCGACCAGGCGCGGTGAACGTCTCGGCCTGGATCCGCACGGCCGCGGCGCCGAGGTCGGCGGTCAGCTCCGACGACTTCGAGAAGAGGAAGTCGCCGGTGAGGATCGCGACGTGGTTGTCCCAGCGCGCGTTGGCGGAGTCGGCGCCGCGGCGCAGCGCGGCCTCGTCCATCACGTCGTCGTGGTAGAGCGAGGCGAGGTGGGTGAGCTCGACGACGCAGGCCGCGGTGAGCACCTCGTCGCTCTCGGGGGTGCGGGCCGCACTCCGCCGCCAGCAGCACGAGCAGCGGCCGGACGCGCTTGCCGCCGGCGGCGAGCAGGTGGGAGGCCGCCTCGGTGACGAACGGCGCACGGCTGACGACATGGCCCTCCAGCGCGCGCTCGACTCGCCCATCCGGGCCTGCAGGCGAGTCGGCGAGGTCGTCGTCGAGGACCGGCAGCGCCAGCCCCGGAAGCCCGCTCACCCCGGGGTCGGCGCTCACCTGATGAAGGCTCCTGCCGACCCGGCCAGGTCCATCACCGGACCGGGGAGGACGCCGAGCAGGGCGGTCACCGACCACAGCGACGGCGATCGTGCCGGCGGTGAGCACGGAGGGGACGGCCACGGCCGGCGCGTCGCTCTCGCGGTCGGAGAAGTACATCAGCCAGATGACGCGGACGTAGAAGAACGCCGCGACGATGCTGCTGAGGATGGCGACCAGCACGACCGGCCAGGCGCCGGCCGACGCCGCCACCGAGAACACCGCCCACTTGCCGACGAAGCCGGAGGTGAGCGGGATGCCCGCCATCGCCAGCAGGAAGAAGGCGAAGACGCCGGCGACCAGCGGCGACTCCTTGCCGAGCCCGGACCAGCGGGAGAGCGTGGTGGCCTCGCCGGCGGCGTCGCGCACCAGCGAGACCACGGCGAAGGCGCCGAGCGTGGCGAAGCCGTAGGTCGTGAGGTAGAACAGCACGGCCTGGAGCGAGGTGATCTGCCCGTCGGCCAGCTCGGTGGCGCTCTGCACACCGAGCACGCCGGTGAGCAGGAAGCCGGTGTGGGCCACCGACGAGTAGGCCAGCATCCGCTTGACGTCGCTCTGCGCGATCGCGAGCACCGCGCCGACGACCATGGTGAGGATCGCGATGACCCACAGCATCGGCTGCCAGCTCCAGCGTTCGGAGCCGAAGGCGACGTAGAAGAGCCGCAGCATCGCGCCGAACGCCGCCACCTTGGTGGCTGCGGCCATGAACGCCGTCACCGGCGTCGGGGCGCCTTGGTAGACGTCGGGCATCCACGACTGGAAGGGCGCTGCGCCGACCTTGAACAACAGGCCCGACGGCCAGCAGCCCCAGCCCGAGCGCCAACAGCGCCTGGTTGCCCGCGTCGTTGCGGACGGCCTCGTTGATCTCGGCGAACTCCAGCGAGCCGGAGAAGCCGTAGATCAGCGCGACACCGTAGAGGAAGAAGCCGGAGGAGAAGGCACCGAGCAGGAAGTACTTCATCGCGGCCTCCTGCGACAGCAGGCGGCGACGACGGGCCAGGCCACACATCAGGTAGAGCGGCAGCGACAGCACCTCGAGGGCCACGAACAGCGTGAGCAGGTCGTTGGCCGCGGTGAAGAGCATCATGCCGCCCAGCGCGAAGAGCAGCAGCGGGTAGACCTCGGTGTGCTCGAGGCCCTTGGTGGAGGCCTCACGCTCGGCGTCGGTGCCGGGGAGGGCGCTGGCCTGCCCGGCGAACGCCGAGACCCCGCCCTCGAGATCGCGCTCGGCGAACAGCAGCGCGCCGGCGATGCCGAGCACCAGCAGCAGCCCCCAGAGGAAGACCGTGGGCCCGTCGACCGCGATCGTCTGCTCGGCGGTCAGCGACCCACGGGCCACACCACCGCCGAGGTCGGCCAGGTTGCGGCCGACCATGATCGTGCCGAACAGGGCCACCACCAGGCCGCCGATGGTCAGGGTGGTCTGGGCGAGGAAGCGCGAGGGTCGGGGCAGGAAGGCCTCGAGGAGCAGCCCGAGGCACGCGACACCGAACACCACGAGCAGGGGCCAGAGCTGGGCGTACTCGATCGTGGGGCTGGAGAAGTCGTTCACTCGTGGCCTCCCTCGGCCGCGTGGCCGGCACTCGTCGAGACCACCGGGGCCTCATCGGTCACACCTACCTGGGTCAGCGTCTGGTCGACGTAGGGGTTGATCACGTTGAGCAGCGGCATCGGGTAGAAGCCGAACACCAGCAGCCCGACGAGCAGGGGGGTGACCACGCTGGCCTCGCGGCGGCCGAGGTCGGCCATCCCCTCGGCGGCCACCGGGGTCGGGCCCGTCATCGTGCGTTGGTACATCCACAGCATGTAGATCGCCGCGAGCACGATCGCGGTCACCGCGATCGCGCCGGCCCACCAGGCGTGCTGGAAGGCGGAGATGATGACCAGGAGCTCGGAGACGAACGGCGCCAGACCCGGCAGGCCGGCTCCGGCCAGACCGGCGATCAGCAGCACCCCCGCAAGCACCGGGGTGACCTTCTCGATGCCGCGCATCTCGCTGATCAGGGAGGTGCCGCTGCGCCGGATCAGGAAGCCGGCCACCAGGAACAGCAGGGCGGTGCCGATGCCGTGGTTGACCATGTAGAGGATCGCGCCGGCGCCACCCTGGCTGGTGAAGACGAAGATGCCCAGGACGATGAAGCCGAAGTGCGACAGCGAGGTCAGACCGATCAGCCGCAGCACGTCGTCCTGGCCGATCGCGACCAGGGCGCCGTAGACGATCGAGACCAGCGCGAGCACCACCACGACCGGCGTGGCCCACTGGGAGGCCTCGGGGAACAGCCCGAGGCAGAACCGCAGCATGCCGAACGTGCCGATCTTGTCGAGGACGCAGACCAGGAGCACGCTCGTGCCGGTGGTGGCCTTCTCGGTGGTGTCGGCCAGCCAGGTGTGCACCGGGAACATCGGCGCCTTGATCGCGAAGGCGATGAAGAAGCCGAGGAACAGCCAGCGCTGCGTGGTCGGGTCGATGTCGAGCGCGGCCAGCTCGTGGAGGAGGTACGTCGGCGAGCCGGCGTCGGCGGAGACGACGTAGAGGCCGATCACCGAGGCCAGCATGATCAGGCCGCCGGCCAGCTGGTAGATCAAGAACTTCACCGCGGCCCGGCTGCGACCCGGGCGCCCGAAACCGCCGATCAGGAAGTAGGCCGGGATCAGCGTCGCCTCGAACACGACGTAGAAGAGGAACACGTCGGTGGCGGTGAAGACGGCGATCGACAGCGCCTCCAGGGCCAGCGTCCAGGCCACGAAGGCGGTCGTGCTCCCCTCGTCGGCGTCGCGCCACGAGGCCACCAGGACCAGCGGCACCAGGACCGTCGTCAGCAGCACCATCAGCAGGCCCAGGCCGTCGATGCCGAGGGAGTAGTAGACGCCCAGCGGCTTGATCCACGCGTGCTGCTCCTCCAGCTGCATGCCGCCGCCGACGGTGTACTGCGTGGCGGCCCCGATCGCGAGGGCGAGCGTCACCAGCGAGAGGCCGATCCCGATCTGCTTGACCAGGTCGCGGGAGGTCCGGGGCATCAGCGCCACGACCACGGCACCGACGAGCGGCACCAGGATCAGCAGCGAGAGCCAGGGGAACCCGTTCATGCGAGCGTCACCGCCATCAGGGACAGGGCGACGAGCAGCACGCCACCGAGGAACATGAGGGCATAGGAGCGGACGAAGCCGTTCTGGAGCCGGCGCAGCCGTGAGCCCGCCCCGGCGACCGCCAACGCCCCGCCCTCGACGGCACCGTCGACGACCCCGTCGTCGATGGCGGTCAGCGCGCGCACGGTCGCCGCACCCGGCTCGACGACGAGCGTGTCGTTGATCGCGTCGCCGTAGAGGTCCGCGCGGGCGGCGCGGGTCACGAAGGACACGTCCTGCGGCGCCTCGCGCGGGACCTCACGCTGCTGGACCAGCATCCAGGCGATGCCGACGCCGATCGCGACGACGGTCAGGGTCAGCGCAACGATCGCCCACACCGGGATCGGCAGGTCGTGGCTCTCCTCGGCGCCGACCACGGGGGCCAGCCAGTCGCCGATCCAGCCGAACATCATCAGGCCGCCGACCAGCGAGAGGGCACCGAGGATCATCAGCGGCACCGTCATCACCAGGGGCGACTCGTGCGGGTGCACGTCCTTCTCCCAGCGCGGCTTGGTGAAGAAGGTCATCAACACGAGGCGGGTCATGTAGAACGCCGTGATGCCGGCGCCGACCAGCGCGGTCAGACCGACCCAGATGTTCTGGCCGAACGCCGCCTCGATGATCTTGTCCTTCGAGAAGTAGCCGGCCGTGCCGGGGAACCCGATGATCGCGAGGTAGCCGAACAGGAACGTCCAGAAGGTGAAGCGCATCTCGGTGCGGAGCCCGCCGTAGTGCCGCATGTCGACGTCGTCGTTCATGCCGTGCATCACCGACCCGGCACCCAGGAACATGTTGGCCTTGAAGAAGCCGTGGGTGAGCAGGTGGAAGATCGCGAAGGCGTAGCCCGCGACGCCCAGCCCGGCGGCCAGCATCATGTAACCGATCTGGCTCATCGTCGAGCCGGCCAGAGCCTTCTTGATGTCGTCCTTCGCGCAACCGATGACCGCGCCCCAGAGCAGCGTGACCGCGCCGACGACCACGACGGCGGTCTGCGCGGCGGGCGCGAGCTCGAAGATGAAGTTGGAGCGCACGACGAGGTAGACGCCGGCGGTGACCATGGTCGCTGCGTGGATCAGGGCCGACACCGGGGTCGGGCCCTCCATCGCATCGAGCAGCCAGGCCTGCAGCGGCACCTGCGCGGACTTGCCGCAGGCGGCCAGCAGCAGGAGCAGGCCGATCGCGTTGAGCCGCGCCTCCGACGCCTCGCCCGAGACCTCGGAGATGGCCGAGAACGCCGTGGTGCCGAAGGTCGCGAACATCAGTGCGATCGCCAGGCTGAGCCCGATGTCGCCGACACGGTTGATGACGAAGGCCTTCTTGGCCGCGGCCGCCGCCGACGGCTTGTGCTGCCAGAAGCCGATCAGGAGGTACGACGCCAGGCCGACGCCCTCCCAGCCCAGGAACACGCCGACGTAGTCGGCGGCCAGGACCAGCACCAGCATCGCGGCGACGAAGAGGTTGAGGTAGCCGAAGAAGCGGCGTCGCCGCGGGTCGTGCTCCATGTAGCCGATGGAGTAGATGTGGATCAGCGAGCCCACACCGGTGATCAGCAGCAGGAAGAGCGCGGACAGCTGGTCGTAGAGCAGGTCCATGCCGACGTTGAGCCGGCCCGCCTCGAACCAGGTGAAGAGGTGCTGGCCGACCTGGCGCTCCGCCTCGTCGCGGCCGAGCAGCCCGAGGAACATCGCCAGGCTGACGGCGAACGAGCCGAGCACGGTGGCCGAGCCGAGCAGGTGGGCCCAGCGAGAGACAGCCTTGTCGAACAGGGCGCCACCGAGCAGCAGGATGAGCGCACCGGCCGCCGGCAGCGCGATCACCAGCCACATCAGGCTGAACACGCCCGAGGCCGCACCGGGGTCGATCACCGGCACCTCGTGGCCCCCGCCCTCGGCGGCGAGCCCCCAGAGATTCGCTTCAGGGATTGTCACGTCGCGTCCTTCAGTACTTCAGCAGGCTGGCGTCGTCGACCGAGGCCGAGCGGCGGGTCCGGAAGATGGTCATGATGATCGCGAGCCCGACGACCACCTCGGCAGCGGCGACCACCATCACGAAGAAGGCGGCGACCTGCCCGTCGAGGTTGCCGTGCTGCTTGGCGAAGGCGACCAGCGCGAGGTTGCAGGCGTTGAGCATCAGCTCGACGCACATGAACACGACGATGGCGTTGCGGCGGGTGAGCACGCCGATGGTGCCGATGCTGAACAGGATGGCCGAGAGCACGATGTAGGCGGTGATGTTCACGCTTCGCCCCCTTCGTCGTCGGCACCGGGGAGGCCGCCGTGGAGCTGCGCCTCGATCTCGTCGACGTGCTGGGCCTCGGCGGGCGCGGAGCGCACGGTGCCCCGGGCCGCGAGCACCCGCGACACCGACGACTCCGCCGCGGTGCCGTCGGGCAGCAGGGCAGGTGTGTCGACGGCGTTGTGGCGGGCGAAGACCCCCGGTGGAGGCAGCGGGCCCACGTGCTTGCCGGACTCGGCGTAGTCGCGCATCCGCTGCTTGGCCAGGTCGGCCTGCGTGACCTTCGGGGTGAGCCGCTCGCGGTGGGCCAGCACCATCGCGCCGACCGCGGCGGTGATCAGCAGCGCCGAGGTCACCTCGAAGGCGAAGACGTAGTGGGAGAAGATGATGTTGGCCAGCCCCTGGACGTTGCCGTCGCTGTTGGCTGCCTCCAGACCAGTAGCAGCGCCGAGCGTCATCTGCGCGATGCCGGTGACCAGCAGCGCCACCAGCAGCGCACCGCCGAGGAAGGCCAGCCACCGCTGGCCCTTGATCGTCTCCACGACCGAGTCGGAGGCGTCGACGCCCACCAGCATCAGCACGAACAGGAACAGCATCAGGATGGCGCCGGTGTAGACGATGATCTGCACGGCGAACAGGAACGGCGCCTCGAGGGCGGCGTAGAGCACCGCCAGGCTGATCATCACCACCGCCAGCAGCAGCGCGGCGTGCACGGCCTTGCGGACGAACAGGATGCCCAGGGCGGCCAGCACCATCACCGGCGCCAGGATCCAGAACGCGGTCATCGCTCGGCCCCCTCGTCCCCGGACCCGGCCCCGGAGAAGGTGCCGCGGTAGTAGTCGCCGTCGTCGTCGCCGAGCAGCATCGGGTGCGGCGGCTGCTCCATGCCGGGAAGCAGCGGCGCCAGCAGGTCGTGCTTCTCGTAGATCAGGTCGGCGCGGTTGTCGTCGGCCAGCTCGTACTCGTTGGTCATCGTCAGCGCGCGCGTCGGGCAGGCCTCGATGCACAGCCCGCAGAGGATGCAGCGCAGGTAGTTGATCTGGTAGACGCGGCCATAGCGCTCACCCGGGCTGAACCGCTCGTCGTCGGTGTTGGAGGCGCCCTCGACGTAGATCGCGTCAGCGGGGCAGGCCCATGCGCACAGCTCGCACCCGATGCACTTCTCCAGTCCGTCGGGCCAGCGGTTGAGCTGGTGTCGTCCGTGGAAGCGAGGGGCGGTGGGGAGCTTCTCGAAGGGGTACTGCTCGGTGACGACCTTCTTGAACATCGTCCGGAAGGTCACCCCGAAACCCGCGACCGGGTCCCAGAACTGCTCCTTCAACGACGGTGACTCACTCATCAGATCTCCTCACCGGAGCTCGCGACGGAGGGACCGGCCGAGGACTGCCGGTCCTCGAAGGTCAAGGGGGCGGCGGCACCGCGGACGGCTCCGCCGACGGGCATCGGGGGGACCGGGAAGCCGCCGCTGAAGGCGTCGGTGTCGGCCTCCGTGTCCTCGGCAAGCTCCTCCTCGGCAGCCCCCCTCCGGTCGGCCACCAGGCTGACCGCGAGGAACAGCACGACCGCGGCGGCACCGGCGATCAGCAGGGTGCGGGTGTCGAAACCGCCGTTGTTCTTGATCAGCTTGATGGTGGCGACGGCGAGGATCCAGACCAGCGAGATCGGGATCAGCCGCTTCCAGCCGAAGTGCATGAACTGGTCGTAGCGCAGCCGAGGAAGCGATCCGCGCAGCCAGATGAAGATGAAGACGAAGAAGAAGACCTTGCCGAAGAACCACAGCAGCGGCCAGTAGCCCTCGTCGGCGCCCGGCCAGACGTTGATGATCGGCCACGGGGCGTGCCAGCCGCCGAGGAACAGCGTCGTCGCCACCGCGGAGACGGTGGCCATGTTGATGTACTCGGCGAGGAAGAACAGCGCGAACTTCAGGCTGGAGTACTCGGTGTGGAAGCCACCGACCAGCTCGCCCTCGGCCTCGGGGAGGTCGAACGGCGCCCGGTTGGTCTCACCCACCATCGCGATCATGTAGATGATGAACGACGGCGCGAGCATCAGCCCGAACCAGAAGTAGCCGTCGGCGTTCTGCTGGGCGACGATCTCCGAGGTCGACATCGAGCCGGAGTACAGGAAGACCGCCACCAGCGCGAGCGCCATGGCGACCTCGTAGGAGATCATCTGGGCGCTGGAGCGCAGACCGCCGAGCAGGGAGTACGTCGAACCCGACGACCAGCCGCCGAGCACGATGCCGTAGATGCCGATCGAGGCGATCGCCATCACGAACAGCACCGCCACCGGCATGTCGGTGAGCTGTAGCGGGCGTGACCGTGTCGGTGAACGGGATCCGCACCTCGGGCCCGAACGGGATGACCGCGAACGTCACGAAGGCAGGGATCACCGCAATGATGGGCGCCAGGAAGAAGACGACCTTGTCGGCGGCCTTGGGGACGATGTCCTCCTTCAGCGCCAGCTTGACGCCGTCGGCCAGCGACTGCAGCAGGCCGGTGCCGGTGCCGCTGTCGGCGGCCGGCTTGCCTCGCAGCGCCCGCACCACGTCGCCCAAGCCGTGCACGTTGGGGCCGATGCGGTGCTGCATCCGCGCCACCACGCGACGCTCGGCCCAGATGTTGAACAGCGTCAGCAGCACCAGCACCAGGAAGATCAGCACGGCCTTGAGGATGATGACCCAGACGGAGTCCTGACCGAAGGCCTCGAGCCCGGGCCCGTCGGCGGCGGTGCCCACAGGGCCGAAGGCCATCGCGGTGGACAGAAGGCTCACTGCCCTGCTCCCTTCACCGTCACCCGGCTGCCGGGTGAGGCCAGGTCGGCCAGCACCCCGCCACCGAAGGAGTTGGACGGCACCCACACCACACCGTCGACCATGTCGTCGGCCGGCTCCGCGGGGAGCGTCACCTCGCCGCGGTCGCCGGTGATGGTCACCTGCTCGCTGCCGAGGCCGGCGTACGCCGTCGGGCTGAGGCGGGCGACCGGCGGGCGGGCGGTGGCCCGGAGGTGCTCCTCGCCGTCCTGCATCGACCCGAGGTCGATCATCTGCTTCCAGGTGGCGAGTGCCAGCGTGCCCGACGCCTCGGCGGCGGCCGGCGCGGCGGCGGCGCCGAAGTCCGGATGGGCGCCGTCCCAGGGGCCCAGCTGCTCCCACTCGGTGCGCACCTCTGCGACCGTCCGGAAGCCGAGCGGCCGCTGGAGCTCCTCGGCGATGCCGGCGAGCACCCGCAGGTCGGGCAGCGAGCTCGGGTGGTCGCCGAAGACGCGGTCGAACGGTCGGAGCCGGCCCTCCCACGTCACGAACGTCCCAGCCTTGTCGGTGACCGGAGCCACCGGGAAGACGACGTCGGCAGCACGGGTCACGTCGGTCTCGCGCAGCTCGAGGGCCACCACGAAGCCGGCCTCGTCGAGCGCCTGGCGGAAGGCCTGCGGGTCGGCGGTGTCGGCGGGGTCGACGCCCCCGACGACGAGGCCGAGCTCGCCCTTGGCTGCGGCGGCCACGATCGCGTCGGCGTCGCGGCCCTCCTGTGCGGGCAGAGCGTCGACGCCCCACGCCGCGGCGACATCGACGCGGGCCGCCGCATCGGCGACCGGGCGGCCACCGGGAAGCAGCGTGGGCAGGCAGCCGGTCTCGACGGCGCCGCGGTCACCGGCGCGACGCGGCACCCATGCCAGCGCGGCGCCGGTGCGGGCGGCCAGGTCGGCGGCGGCGGTGAGGGCCCCCGGCGAGGTTGCCAGCCGCTCCCCGACCAGGATCACGCTGCCGCTGTCGAGCGGGGCGTCGGCCGGCAGATCGGCGAGGGTCTGGGCCTCGGTGCCCGGCGCGGTCGGCAGCAGCCGGCCGCTCATCTTGGCCAGCCCGCGCGAGGAGTGGGAGCCGACGCTGAGCACCACGGTGCCCGACATGGCGGCCTTGCGCAGCCGGAGGAAGATCGTGCCGGCCTCGTCCTCGGGCTCCAGGCCGACGAGCAGCACCGACGAGGCGGACTCCAGGGCGGCGTAGGTCACGCCCTGGCTCAGCGCGACATGGCGGCCCAGGAAGCCGGTCTCCTCCGCCGACAGCGGGCGGGAGCGGAAGTCGACGTCGTTGGTGTCGAGCGCCACCCGCGCGAACTTGGCGTAGGCGTAGGCGTCCTCGGCGGTGACGCGGCCGCCGGTGAGCACCCCGACCTTGCCAGCAGCAGCCAGGCCGCGCGCCGCGACGGCGAACGCCTCGGGCCAGGAGGCGGCCCGGAGCTCGCCGTCCTCGCGGACCATCGGGTAGGTCAGCCGGTCCTCGGCCCGCGCGTAGGTGAAGGCGAAGCGGTCCTTGTCGGTGATCCACTCCTCGTTGACCTCGGGGTCGTTGCCCGACAGGCGACGCATGACCTTGCCGCGGCGGTGGTCGACGCGGATCGCCGCGCCGCACGCGTCGTGCTCGCCGACCGACGGGCTCGACACCAGGTCGAACGGGCGGGAGCGGAAGCGATAGTCGGCCGACGTGAGCGCGCCCACCGGGCAGATCTGGATCGCGTTGCCGGAGAAGTAGCTCTCGTAGGGCTGCTTCTCGTAGATGCCGACCTGTTGCAGCGCGCCGCGCTCGATGAGCGCGATGAAGGGGTCGCCCGCGATCTGCTCCGAGAAGCGGGTGCAGCGGGCACAGAGCACGCAGCGCTCGCGGTCGAGCAGCACCTGCGCGGAGATGTTGATCGGCTTGGGGTAGGTGCGCTTGACGCCGCCGGAGGCGGAGAAGCGGGACTCGCCGCGGCCGTTGCTCATCGCCTGGTTCTGCAGAGGGCACTCGCCGCCCTTGTCGCAGACGGGGCAGTCGAGCGGGTGGTTGATCAGGAGGTACTCCATCACCCCCTGCTGGGCCTTGTCGGCTCCCTCGGAGGTGACCTGGGTGTGCACCTCCATGCCCTCGGAGGCCACCAGCGTGCAGGACGCCTGCGGCTTCATCCGCCCGGGCGGACCCTGCATCTGCCGCATCGACCCGTCGGGACCCGGCAGCGCGACCTCGACCAGGCACTGGCGGCAGGCACCGACCGGCGACAGCAGCGGGTGGTCACAGAAGCGCGGGACCTGGATGCCGACCTGCTCGGCGGCCCGGATCACCAGGGTGCCCTTGGGCACGCTGACGCTGATGCCGTCGATGGTCAGGGTGACCAGGTCGACCTTCTCGGGGCTCTTGTCCGAGCTCTTCTCTGGGGCCTGCGTCATGCCGTGGCTCCGCCCGTCGTCGAGGTGGCGAACAGCGTCGAGGCGACCGGGTCGAACGGGCATCCGCCCTGGTCGAGGTGGGCCAGGAACTCGTCGCGGAAGTACTGGATGGACGACGTGATCGGGCTGGTGGCGCCGTCGCCGAGCGCGCAGAACGACCGGCCCAGGATGTTGTCGCACTGGTCGAGCAGCGTGTCGAGGTCCTCGGGCGTGCCCTCACCTCGCTCGAGCCGCGCCAGCGTCTGCACCAACCACCAGGTGCCCTCCCGGCACGGCGTGCACTTGCCGCACGACTCGTGCTTGTAGAACTCCGTCCAGCGCAGCACCGCCCGGACCACACACGTGGTGTCGTCGAAGATCTGGATGGCGCGGGTGCCGAGCATGGAGCCGGCGGCGCCGACCGCCTCGAAGTCCAGCGGCATGTCCCAGTGCTCGTCGGTGAGCAGCGGCGTGGAGGAGCCACCCGGCGTCCAGAACTTCAGCTCGTGGCCGTCGCGGATGCCCCCCGCCAGGTCGACCAGCTCGCGCAGCGTGATCCCGAGCGGGGCCTCGAGCTGTCCGGGGTTGGTCACGTGGCCCGACAGCGAGAAGATGCCGTGGCCCTTGGACCGCTCGGTGCCCATCGAGGAGAACCACTCGGGTCCGTGCAGCACGATGCCGGGCACGGACGCGATCGACTCGACGTTGTTGATCACCGTCGGGCTGGCGTAGAGGCCGGCGACGGCGGGGAACGGCGGCCTCAGCCGCGGCTGGCCGCGCCGGCCCTCCAGACCCTCCAGCAGGGCGGTCTCCTCGCCGCAGATGTAGGCGCCGGCGCCGGCGTGCACGACGACGTCGAGGTCGTAGCCCGAGCCGTGGATGTTCTCGCCGAGGTGACCGGCGGCGTAGGCCTCACGGACCGCGGCCTGCACCCGGCGGATGACGTGGAGCACCTCGCCGCGGATGTAGATGAACGCCTTGTGGGCCCGGATCGCGAAGCTGCTGATGATCACGCCCTCCACGAGGGTGTGCGGCGAGGCCATCATCAGGGGGATGTCCTTGCAGGTGCCCGGCTCGGACTCGTCGGCGTTGACGACGAGGTACTTCGGGTTGGGGTTGTCCTGCGGGATGAAGCCCCACTTCATCCCCGTCGGGAACCCGGCGCCGCCGCGACCGCGCAGCCCGGAGTCCTTGACGGCGGAGATGATGTCGTCGGGCGCCATGGCCAGCGCCTTGGTCAGCGCGGAGTAGCCGCCGCGCTTCTCGTACGCCGCGAGCGTCCAGGCGCGCTCGTCTCCCCAGGTGGCGGTGAGCACGGGGGTCAGCGTGTCGGTCACTCGTCTCCCTCCTTGGCCGCGCCGCTGCCGGCACCGGCCGGGGCGGACCAGCCGCGTTCGTGGGCGATGCCGAGCCCCAGCAGCGAGGCCGGGCCGGCGGCCGGGCCCTCGTCCGCGAGCCCGTCGTCGAAGCCGGCGAGCACCCGCTCGGCCTCCCGCCAGGTGCAGACCTTCGGGCCGCGGGTGGAGTGGACGTCCTTGCCCTCCCGCAGGTCCTCGACCAGCTGCACGGCCGACTCGGGTGTCTGGTTGTCCATGAACTCCCAGTTGACCATCACCACGGGGGCGTAGTCGCAGGCGGCGTTGCACTCGACGTGCTCGAGGGTGATCCTGCCGTCCTCGGTGGTCTCGTCGTTGCCGACGTCGAGGTGCTCCTTGAGCCGCTCGAAGATCACGTCGCCGCCCATCACCGCGCAGAGCGTGTTGGTGCAGACGCCGACGTGGTAGTCGCCGACCGGCTTGCGCTTGTACATGGTGTAGAACGTCGCCACGCCGCTCACCTCGGCCGCGCTGAGACCGAGGATCGCAGCACAGGCCTCGATGCCCTCCGGCGTCACCCGGCCCTCGACGGACTGCACGAGGTGGAGCATCGGAAGCAGCCCCGACCGGGGCTGCGGGTAGCGAGCGGCGATCTGCGTCAGCTCGTCGTACGTCGTGGGGTCGATCACCTGTCCACTCCTCCCATCACCGGGTCGATCGAGGCGATCGCGACGATCACGTCGGCCACCATGCCGCCCTCGGACATGACGCTGGTGCCTTGGAGGTTGGTGAACGAGGGGTCGCGGAAGTGCACGCGGTAGGGGCGGGTGCCGCCGTCGGAGACGACGTGGGCACCCAGCTCGCCGCGCGGCCCCTCGACCGGCACGTATGCCTGGCCGGCGGGGACCCGGAAGCCCTCGGTGACCAGCTTGAAGTGGTGGATCAGCGCCTCCATCGACTCACCCATGATGTGACGGATGTGGTCGAGGGAGTTGCCCATGCCGTCGGACCCGATCGCCAGCTGGCTGGGCCAGGCGATCTTCTTGTCGGCGACCATCACCGGCGCACCCTCCAGCCCGGCCAGCCGGTCGGCGGCCTGCTCGACGATGCGCAGCGACTCCCACATCTCCGCCAGCCGGATCCGGAACCGGCCGTAGGCGTCGGCGGTGTCCCAGGTCTGGACGTCGAAGTCGTAGTCCTCGTAGCCGCAGTACGGCTCGGTCTTGCGGAGGTCCCAGGGGTAGCCCGTGCTGCGCAGCACCGGGCCGGTGATGCCCAGCGCCAGGGTGGCGGCGATGTCGAGGTGCCCGACACCGACCAGCCGCGCCTTGAAGATCGGGTTGGCGTTGCAGAGGGCGGCGTACTCGGGGAGGCGCTTCTTCATCAGCGCGATGAAGTCGCGGATGTCGTCGAGGGCGCCGGGCGGGAGGTCCTGGGCCACGCCGCCGGGCCGGATGAACGCGTGGTTCATCCGCAGGCCGGTGATCAGCTCGAACAGGTCGAGGACCAGCTCGCGCTCGCGGAAGCCGATCGTCATCACCGTGAGGGCGCCGATCTCCATGCCGCCGGTCGCGATGGCAACGAGGTGGGAGGAGATCCGGTTGAGCTCCATGAGCAGGACCCGCATGACCTGGGCCTTCTCGGGGATGTCGTCCTCGATGCCGAGCAGCCGCTCGACGCCGAGGACGTAGGTCGTCTCGTTGAAGAACGGGGCGAGGTAGTCCATCCGGGTGCAGAAGGTCACGCCCTGCGTCCAGGAGCGGAACTCCATGTTCTTCTCGATGCCGGTGTGGAGGTAGCCGATGCCGGCGCGGGCCTCGGTGACCGTCTCCCCCTCCAGCTCGAGGATCAGCCGGAGAACGCCGTGGGTCGAGGGGTGCTGCGGCCCCATGTTGACGACCACGCGCTCCTCGGGCTGGTCGGCGAGGCCGGCGGCGATGGAGTCCCAGTCCTGGCCGGAGACGGTGAAGACCCGGCCGTCGCTGGTCTCGCTGGAGCCGGCGTAGATGTCCTCGTGGGGCGCGTCTGTCGACGTCATCAGTTGTACGACCTCCGCTCGTCGGGCGGGGGAACCGTGCCGCCCTTGTACTCGACCGGGATGCCGCCGAGTGGGTAGTCCTTGCGCTGCGGATGACCCGGCCAGTCGTCGGGCATCAGGATCCGGGTCAGCGCGGGGTGACCGTCGAACACGATGCCGAACATGTCGAACGTCTCGCGCTCGTGCCAGTCGTTGGTGGGGTAGATGCTCACCAGCGACGGGAGGTGCGGGTCGCTGTCGGGGCAGGAGACCTCGAGCCGGACCCGTCGGTTGTGGGTCATCGAGAGCAGGTGGTAGACCGCATGCAGCTCGCGGCCGGCGTCCTCGGGGTAGTGCACGCCGTTGACACCGGTGCAGAGCTCGAAGCGGAGCCGCTCGTCGTCGCGGAACATCTGGGCGACGAACGCGAGGTCCTCTCGGCGCACGTGGAAGGTGAGCTCCCCGCGGTGGATGACGACCCGCTCCACCGCGTGGTCGAGGTCGGTGGCCGCGAGCCGCTCCTGGAGGGCGTCGGCCACGTCGTCGAACCAGCCGCCGTAGGGCCGCTGCGCAGCGCCGGGGAACACGATCGGCGCGACCAGGCCGCCGTAGCCACTGGTGTCGCCGGAGCCGTCGACGCCGAACATGCCGGTGCGGGCGCCGACCGCCCGCTCGACCTCGGCGTCGGCCGCCACCACGTCGGTGGAGGGGTCCTGGGTCTCACCTCCGGAGGGGGGGCTGTCGTCGCTCACCGCAGCATCCCCTTCATCTCGGAGGTGGGCAGTGCCGTGAGGGCCTGGGCCTCGAGCTGCTCGATCTCGGCGGCGCGGTGGGCACCCATCTTGGTGTGCTGCACCTGGTCGTGGAGCTTGAGGATCGCGTCGATGAGCATCTCCGGGCGTGGCGGGCAGCCGGGGAGGTACATGTCGACCGGCACGACGTGGTCGACGCCCTGCACGATCGCGTAGTTGTTGAACATGCCACCGGAGCTGGCACACACGCCCATCGCGAGCACCCACTTGGGGTCGGGCATCTGGTCGTAGATCTGCCGCAGCACGGGCGCCATCTTCTGGCTCACCCTGCCGGCGACGATCATCAGGTCGGCCTGGCGCGGGCTGGCGCGGAACACCTCCATGCCGAAGCGGGCCAGGTCGTACTTCGGGCCGCCGGTCGTCATCATCTCGATGGCGCAGCAGGCCAGGCCGAACGTGGCGGGCCAGAACGACGCCTTGCGCATGTAGCCGGCGACGCCCTCGACGGTCGTCAGCAGGACGCCGCTCGGAAGCTTCTCCTCAACACCCATGTGGTGGTGCGCCCTTCCTTCAGTCCCAGTCCAGGCCGCCGCGGCGCCATACGTAGACGTAGGCGACGAACACGGTGGCGATGAAGATGACCATCTCGACCAGGCCGAACACGCCGAGCGCGTCGAACTGCACGGCCCACGGGATCAGGAAGATGGTCTCGATGTCGAAGACGATGAACATCATGGCGGTGATGTAGTACTTCACGGGGAAGCGGCCGCCGCCCAGCGGCTGCGGGGTGGGCTCGATGCCGCACTCGTAGGAGTCGACCTTGGCCCGGTTGTAGCGCTGAGGCCCGACGATGGCGCTCATGATCACGGAGAAGACCGCGAACCCGGCTGCCAGGAGGACCAACGCCAGGACCGGCGTGTAGAGCTCCATCCCTGTCCTTCCCACGTGTGGTGCTGCGTGCGCCCGGGGAGTGCTCCCGTGGGTGACCCCGGTCACCCATGTGACTTTGTGAAGACCTTCACGAAGTTCGCCCGGCACAGTCTAGGGGCCTGGGTTGCCATCCTGCACTCCGGGCCCGCGGGGTCTCAAGTCGGGGTGGACGACGGCGGACAGGTCGGTGGGCCGACGCCCACGACCGTCCAGGTCAGGCCGTCGCCCGGTGCAGCGCGACGATGCCGCCCGAGAGGTTGCGCCACTGCGGCCGCTGCCAGCCGGCCTCGCCGACCAAGGCCGCGAGCGCGGCCTGGTCGGGCCAGGCCCGGATCGACTCGGCGAGGTAGACGTAGGCGTCAGGCGAGGACGACACCGCCCGCGAGATCGCCGGCAGCGCCCTCATGAGGTACTCCAGGTAGATCGTGCGGAAGGCTGCGTTGGTCGGCGCGCTGAACTCGCAGACCACCAGGCGCCCTCCGGGGCGGGTGACCCGGAGCATCTCGCGCAGGCCCGCGGCCGGGTCGACGATGTTGCGCAGCCCGAAGGAGATCGTGACCGCGTCGAAGGTGTCGTCGCCGAACGGCAGGCGGGTGCCGTCGCCGGCGGTGAACGGCAGCGCCGGCCGCGCCTGCTTGCCGACGCGGAGCATCCCGAGGGAGAAGTCGCACGGCACGACGGTGGCGCCCCGCGCGGCGAACGGCTCGCTGGAGGTGCCGGTGCCGGCCGCCAGGTCGAGCACCCGCTCGCCAGGCTGCGGGTCGACCGCGGACAGCACCTCGTGGCGCCAGCGGCGGTCCTGGCCCAGGGAGAGGACGTCGTTGGTCACGTCGTAGCGGCGCGCGACCGCGTCGAACATGCGACGCACGTCGGTCGGCTGCTTGTCGAGGTCTGCGCGGGCCACGGGCGAAGACTACGGGCGGGCGCGAGGCCGCTCCAAGGTGGCGCGGGCGCGGGCTCCCGGTTGCGGCCGTGGCGGGCCGTGACCGGACCGTGACCTCGCCGAAGCAACCCAATGCCGGGCCCGCGCGTCCTCTCCCACGACACTGGCGTGAGGCGCGACCCACCGCCTCGGCCCGGGAGGGGAGACCATGAAGCCGCTGCGCATCACCGCGCTCGTGCTGCTGGCCGTCACCGTCGCCGCCCTCGGCGTCGGCGGCGGGCTGGCACTGCGGCACGCTGACCACGGGCGGCTGTTCGCCGTCGACGCCGGGCCGCACGGTGGTGCCACCGGCCGCTCGACGGGCGACAGCACGACACCGTCGACGGCGGAGGAACCCACGTCGACGCCGACCCAGCAGCCCCCGGCACCCACCGGGACCACGGCGCCGCCGAGACCGGCGTACCTCATGACGAGGGGGGACAGCGGGCTGCAGGTGCGGTCGCTGCAGCACCGGCTCTTCCAGCTCGCCTGGCTGCCGGAGAAGGTCACCGGCCGCTACGACGCCGCCACCCGTTCGGCCGTCGCCGGCTTCCAGGGCAAGCGCGGGTTCCAGCAGACCGGCCGCGTCGACCAGCGCACCTGGCGTCGGCTGGTCGCGATGACCGACAAGCCGACCCACGACCAGATGTTCACCATCCTGCGGCCGGGCCCGGCGCTGCTGGGGGCCGGCGCGACCGGCGACGGCGTGCGGGACGCGCAGGCCCGGCTCAAGCAGATCGCGTGGCTGTTCGGCGACGTGACCGGCGTCTACGACGCGGCCACGGTGACGGCCGTGCGTGGCTTCCAGGCCAAGCGCGAGATCCCGGTGACCGGCGACATCGACCAGCGGACGCTCGACCGGCTCACGGCGATGACCACGACGCCGTCGTACGAGGAGAAGAACAACATCGAGCCCGAGCCGGGCGCGCTCGACGCGCGTTGCCGCGCCGGGCGGGTGCTGTGCGTCGACAAGACCTCGCGCACGGTCCGGTGGGTGATCGACGGCAAGGTGCAGCAGACCCTGGACGCGCGGTTCGGCTCCACGCTCAACGGCACGCCCACCCGAGAGGGGGCCTTCTCGGTCTACCTCAAGAGCGAGCACCACGTGTCGAAGCTCTACGGCTCGTCGATGCCGTTCGCGATGTTCTTCTCCGGCGGCCAGGCGGTGCACTACTCGTCCGACTTCGCCGCGGCCGGCTACAACGGGGCCTCGCACGGTTGCGTCAACATCCGCGACTACGCCGGGATCCAGTGGCTCTTCTCGCAGGTCCGGATCGGGGACCGGGTGGTCGTCTACTGGTCGTGAGGTGCGTCACCCCGGGCGGCTGCGCCACGTCAGGTTCTTGGGTGGGCGCGAGTAGTCTGGCCCCTCGTGACGACCAGTGACGGCGGGCCTTCCGTCGACGGCCCGCCGCTGGCGGGGCTGCCCGGCCTCGCCGCGGCCCCGCTGGTGGTCCGCACCACGCGTCTCGAGGGGCTCGGCGAAGCCGACCTGCTCGACCTGCTGCCCACCCACGACCCGGTCTGCTGGATGCGCGGCGGCAGCGGCCTGGTCGGTTGGGGCCGGGCCGCCGAGATCCGCACCTCCGGCGCCACCCGGTTCGCCGACGCCGACAAGTGGTGGGCCGAGACGACCGCGCGGGCCGTCGTCCGCAACGAGGTCGGTGAGCCTGGCAGCGGGCTGGTGGCCTTCGGGTCCTTCGCGTTCGCCGACGAGCCCGGGGAGTCGGTGCTGATCGTCCCCGAGGTGGTGGTCGGCCGTCGCGGCGAGTCGACCTGGGTCACCACGGTCGGCGCCGGGCCCGGCCCTGCGCCGACGCTGACGGTGGCCTCGCCCCCCGAGGCGCCGCGCGAGGTCGTGTTCACCGACGGCGCGCTCAACGGCGAGCAGTGGATGTCGGTGGTGGCCGACGCGGTGGCCCGGATCGGCAACGGGGACCTGGAGAAGGTCGTGCTGGCCCGCGACCTGCTCGCCACGGCGACCGCGCCGATCGACGTCCGCTGGCCGCTGGAGCGGCTGTCGGCCGACTACCCCAGCTGCTGGACGTTCCACGTCGACGGGATGGTCGGCGCCACGCCCGAGATGCTGGTCCGCCGGGAGCGAGGTCTGGTCACCTCCCGTGTGCTGGCCGGCACCATCCGGCGCACCGGTGACGACGCACACGACCTTGCGCTCGCGGCGACGCTGGCGCGGTCGTCGAAGGACCTCGAGGAGCACGAGTACGCCGTCCGGTCGGTCGCCGAGGCTCTGGAGCCCCACTGCTCGTCGATGAACGTGCCCGAGGCGCCCTTCGTGCTGCACCTCCCCAACGTGATGCACCTGGCCACCGACGTGGCCGGCGTCGTCCACGACGCCGAGACCGTCTCCTCCCTCGAGCTCGCGTCCGCACTGCACCCGTCGGCCGCTGTCGGCGGCACCCCCACCGAGGTCGCGACGGCGATGATCGCCGAGCTCGAGGGGATGGACCGCGCGCGCTACGCCGGACCGGTCGGCTGGATGGACGCCTGCGGCGACGGCGAGTGGGGCCTGGCGCTGCGCTCGGCCGCCGTCACGGGCTCCACCGTGCGGCTGTTCGCCGGCTGCGGCATCGTCGGCAACTCCGATCCCGAGGCCGAGCTGGCCGAGGCGCAGGCGAAGTTCGTGCCGGTGCGCGACGCGCTGTCGGGGCGGTAGTCCGCTACCTGCAGACGGTGATGGCGCCGTCGGGCCTGACGACCTCGAACTTCCCGCCGTCGACCGGATGCTTGCGGAGCTGGTCGAGCACGCCGGCCCAGCGGGGGTCGGCCGAGCCGGTGACGTACATCGCGGAGCCCTGGTCGGCGTACATCAGGCCGTAGCGCTTCATCGCCACCACCACCGCTTTCGCGGCGCCGGTGTAGGGGCGGGTGGAGAACGACTTCTTCAGCCGGAAGCGCAGGCCGTACGCCGGGTAACGGGCGCCGCGGGTGGTGCCGCAGTGACGAGCGGGCTCGGTGAAGGCGTTGCGGGCGACCGGCAGGGTGAAGCGCAGCGCGTGGGTGATCTCCCCCGACGCGGCCTCGTCGTAGTCGAGCAGGCCGGGCAGGATCGGCAGGCCCGCGGCGTCGGCCGACGTCCAGTACTTCGGGCGCAGCTTGTTGGACGAGAGGTCCCATCGGGCGGCGGCGGCGGCGCGCCAGGCGACGACCGTGCCGTCGGCGCTCTTCACCCGCTTGGCCTTGTAGAGCTCGACGAGCCGGCAGCTGCCGCGCTGGACGGTGATCACGTGCCGGTCGCCCGACGGGGGGTTGGGGCGGCTCTTCCGCCATCCCTCGATGCGGGCGCGCTTCGGGATCGGGACGCGACCGGCGTCACTCTCGCTCTTGTAGTTCTCGCCCTCGACGCCGAAGCGAAGCGGGAGGGTCGGCTGGTCGGCCTTCGCGACGTTGACCGGGATGCCGTAGTAGGTCTCGGTCGTGCCGAGGTCGAGGTGGATCGGGCTGCCCTTGGCCTGCGCGGCGATGATCTTGCCCGAGCTGGCGAACACCGACGCCTTGTCGATGCGGGTGTTCCACGGGTTGTCGGCGGGGAAGACCTGGCAGCCGCCGACGGTGTGGACCTTCGGGGCGAGGGCCGGGGAGGCGGGCGCAGTCGCGGCGGCCGGTGCTGCGGCGGCGGTGACCGTGGCGGTCCCGCGGGCCGGCGTACCGGCGGCGGTGCCTGAGGCCGCGACCGCGGGGAGAAGCAGGGCGCCCGCGATCGGAACGACAACCAGCAGGCGGCGGCTCATCCGGCCATGATGGCGGGCCGGCGAGGTGCTGTCAGGCGAACGGTGCCGACACGCGCGGGACCACCACCGGCATGTCACGGGGCCGCAAGGCACATGTCGGGGCACCACCACCGGCATGTCGGGGGACCGCGAGGCACCTGTGGCGCTAGAGGTCGGCGCCGTCGGGGAGGCGGGTGTAGGTCTGGCTGCCGGGCAGCAGCCGCCCCAGGTGGCCGTCGACGATGCCGAGCCCGGCCTCGGAGTAGACCCGGTCGTGGATCGCCAGGTTGCGCGGAGCGCCCACCAGTCGCGCGAAGTCGACCGCCTCGGCCGCCCGCATCCAGGGCGCGGAGACGACCAGCAGCAGCAGGTCGACGGGCTGGCCGGGCGGAGTGAGCGCGTCGCCGGGATGGAAGACCTTCTGCTCACCGGCGGTGACGACGTAGCCGCTGTTGAAGACGCGCGGCAGGTCGGGGTGGATCACCGCGTGCAGCTCGCCGACCGCCGTGACCGGCAGCCCGCCCGCGGTGAACGCCTCGTCCGGGGCCACGGTGCTCACGCGTTCCGCGACGTCGGGGGCGGAGGACCGCAGCGCGGCCGCGACGGCGTCGACGGTGAAGATCGGCGCATCGGTGGCTCGCAACCGCTCGGCGTCGAGGTGGTCGGGATGCTCATGGGTGACCAGCACCGCGTCGGCGCCGTCGACCGCCTCGGCGTCGGTCCACATGCCGGGGTCGACCACCAGCACGTGGCCATCGTGCTCGATCCGGACGCAGGCGTGGCCGAACTTGGTGATCCGCATGCCTCCGAGACTAATCCGCTGGCCGGACGCCCCGGCCCGGCGCAGAATTGTCGGGTGACCGAGCCGGCCCCACCCGACGGTGCGACGCTGCGCTGGGCGACGCTCGCCGACGCGGCCGCGGGAGCGCGTCTGCACTTCGCCTGCTGGCGGGAGGCCTACGGCCCCCTGGTCGACCGGCGGCTGCTGGAGGCGCAGCTGGCCGACCCCGCCTCCTGGGAGCAGCGATGGCGCGACCACGCCGCCCGGGTGCCGCGACTGCTCGCCGAGCACGACGGCGAGCTGGTCGGGTTCGCGGTCGCCGGTCCGGCGCGGGGCGAGGCTCCCCCCGCTCCGCTGGAGCTGTACGCCGCCTACGTGCGGGCCGCGTGGTACGGCACCGGGCTGGGGCGGGCGCTGGTCGACCGGGCGCTCGGCTCCGGGCCGGCGTACCTCTGGGTGCTGGAGGGCAACGCCCGGGCCAGGGCGTTCTACGAGAAGTCCGGCTTCCGGACCGACGGCGCCCGGGAGCGGTTCGACCCGTTGGACGCCTGGGAGGTGCGCATGGTGCGGGGATCGGTGCGTGACAGCATGCTGCCGTGAGGCGGTTCCTGGACCTGGCGGACCCGGCCTTCGACGTCACCTCGGCCGCGGTGCACTCCGCTCGGGACGAGGGCTGGTACGCCGAGACGCCGTACGGCTACGCGGTCCTGCGGTACGCCGAGGCGAGTGCCCTGCTGACCGACCGGAGGTTCCGGCAGGGCAACGCTCGCTGGCCGGAGCAGAACGGCATCCACGAGGGGCCCTTCCTGCGGTGGTGGCAGGAGGTGCTGCTCAGCCTCGAGGGCGACGATCACGCCCGGCTGCGACGGCTGCTGATGCCCGCCTTCCGGCGGCGCAGCATCGAGGCACTGCAGCCGGACTTCCAGCGGCTGGCGACCGAGCTCGTCGACGCGTTCGCGCCCCGCGGTGAGGTGGAGCTGGTCGCGGAGTTCGCCGAGCCCTACTCCGCGCGCATCCTCTGCCTGCTGCTCGGGCTGCCCGACGACGAGTGGTCGCAGGTGGCCGGGTGGGCCGACGACCTCGGCAAGTCGTTCGGGATCCGGGTCAGGGAGGACCTGCCGCGGATCGAGGCGGCGCTGGCGGGGCTGACGGCCTACGTCGAGCAGGTCGTCGACGACCGCGCCGCCCGTCCGCGGGACGACCTGGTGACGACGCTGCTGCAGGCCCAGGAGAGCGAGGGGCGGCTCAGCCGCGACGAGCTGGTCGTCTCGCTGGTCTTCCTCGCGTTCGCCGGCATGGAGACCACCCGCAACCAGATCGGGCTGGCCGTGCAGACCCTGCTGCGCCATCCCGACCAATGGCGGCTTCTCGGCGAGCGTCCCGAGCTCGGGCGCGCCGCCGTCGAGGAGGTGATGCGGGTCAACCCCACCGTCACCTGGGTGACCCGCGAGGCTGTCGAGGACGTCGACCTGCACGGGCTGCACCTCCCGGCCGGCTCGATCGTGCAGGTGCTCTCTCATGCCGCCGGCACCGACCCCGCCGCCGTCGCCGAGCCGGCGTTCGACCTGCTCCGCGCCGAGGAGAGGCCACCGCACCTGGGCTTCGGCGGCGGGGTGCACCACTGCCTCGGGCACTTCGTGGCACGCACGGACATGGCCGTGGCCCTGCCGCTGCTGGCCCGGCGGATGCCCGGCGCCGAGGCCGAAGGACCAGGCGAGTGGCTGCCGGTGTCGGGCAACACCGGTGCTCTGCGCTTCCCGATCCGGTTCACCCCGCAACGCTCCTGAGTCCTCGGCGCCGGGCCGTCGTGCTGCTGGGCCGGCGCCACTAGACTGGAGGCAACAGCCCTCCTGGGCATGTCCACGCAGGGAGGCGAGTCCCGATGGGATTCCTCGACAACGTCAAGTCAGCCGCCAAGGACCTCACCGACAGCGTCGACCAGCAGCTGACGTCGACCACCGCCGGGCGCGACGCCGAGCGTCACTACCGCGACCTCGGGATGCTGGCCTATCTCAAGGAGACCGGCCGCAGCGTCGAGAAGGCCGACTGGGAGCGAGTGCTGGGTGCGCTGAAGGCGTATGAGGCGCAGGGAGCGCTGGGCGCCTTCGTGCTGCACACCACGCCGCACCCGCCCCCGGCCGCGCCGCCGCCCGGTGCTCCTCCGACGCCGCCGACGCACCCTCCGGTCTTCTAGGTCGGATCCCGGCTCAGCCGGTGAGGTGGTGCACGTAGCACCACCGCCAGTCCTCGCCGGGCTCCGCGCTCTGCATCACCGGGTGCCGCGTCTCGGCGAAGTGCCGGTCGGCGTGCTGGCCGGCTGAGGAGTCGCAGCAGCCGACCTCGCCGCAGGCCAGGCACTGGCGCAACGACACCCAGACCAGGCCCTCCCGGACGCAGTCGGCACAGCGCAGCTCCTCGGACGGCGGTGGCTCGGCAACAGGAAAGGCCTGCAGGTCGGGGCAGTCGTCGCCCTGCCTGCTCGACTCCGGCCGGCGGCCGGCGCGCGCGTGGGCGCGCTCCTCGCTGGCAGCCTCGAGCATCGACTCCTCGAGGTCGAGCGCCGCCAGCACCTCCGCCACCACGTCCGAAGCGACCGTGCCACCGCGCCGGATCTCGAGCACACGCGCGCGCTCGGCCGCGATCATCGTGCGGCGGGCCCGCGAGTAGAGGTCGCTCGGCGACTCCGCGTCGACGTTGGTCGACAGCCGCTCCCACGCCGCGAAGTTGCGCTGCTCGACCCGCTGCCGGATCAGCTCGAACACGTGGTGCGGGTCGTCGTCCTCCATCTCGCCGAGGGCCTGAAGGCCCGCGGTGGTGGCCTGCTGCAGCAGCGTGGCCCGGGCCAGCGCGTCGGCGGCCGGGTCGGGCGTGGGCACGTCGAGCACCCGCGCCAACCAGGGCAGGGTGAGCCCCTGCAGGAACAGCGTGCCGGCCACCACGGTGAACGCAGCCAGCAGCAGGATCTCCCGGTCCGGGGTGTCGGCCGGGATCACGAACGCCGCCGCGAGGGTGACCACGCCGCGCATACCGGCCCAGCCGATCAGGAAGGTGTTGCGGGCCGGCGGCACCCGGCCGGCGTAGTCGGGGCCGGGGCGGACCAGCAGGTAGCGCGCGGGGAACACCCAGACCAGGCGCAGCACGATCACGGCGACCAGGGTGCCGGCGCAGACCGCGGCGATCCGGCCGGGGCCGAGGTCGCTGGCCCCCACGTCGGCGAGGATCCAGCTCGCCTGGAGGCCGATCAGCAGGAAGACGGTGTTCTCGAGGATGAACGCGACCGTGCGCCAGTTGACCCGCTCGGCGATCCGCGACGGGGCGGTCTGCAGGATCGGCGCCTTGTGCCCGAGGAACAGGCCCGCGACGACGACGGCGATGACGCCGGAGGCGTGGATCTCCTCGGCCACGAGGTACGCCGCGAACGGGACGACCAGGGAGACGCCGGTGTCGATCAGGGGGTCGGTGACCCGGCGGCGTACCCACGCGCAGAGGGCGAACGCCGCCAGCCCGACGGCCACACCGCCCCCGGCAGCCACCACGAAGTCGCCCGCCAGCCCGGCCACCGACCAGCCGCCAGCGATCGCCGCGACCGCGGTCCGCAGCGAGACCAGTGCGGTGGCGTCGTTGAGCAGCGACTCGCCCTCGAGAACGGTGACGATCCGCCGCGGCAGGCCGATCCGCTTGGCGACCGCGGTGGCGGCGACCGCGTCGGGCGGCGCGACCACGGCGCCGAGCGCCAGCGCCACGGGCCAGGCGACCCCCGGCAGCAGCTCGTGGACGACCGCCCCCACGCCCACGGTGGTGAACGCCACCAGCCCCACCGACAGCAGCAGGATGGCTCGCTGGTTGGCGCGGAAGTCGACCAGGCTCGTCTGGATGGCGGTGGCGTAGAGCAGCGGCGGGAGCAGCCCGATCAGCACCACCTCGGGATCCAGGCGCAGCTCGGGGAGCCCGGGGAGGTACGACGCCGCGACGCCGACGGCGAGCAGCAGGAGCGGTGGCGGCAGCCCGATCCGCTCGGCCAGGCTCGCGCCGGCGAGGACGACGACGGCGAGGCCCACGATCAGGGCGGCTATCTCCACCCGGCCATTGTGGGGGGTCGGCGGGTGGGCCGGCCGGCCCCGCCGTCAGCCGGGTCGCCTGCGTCAGGCGAGCGCGCGGATCCGCGCGTCGAGGTCGCGGCGGCCGGCGCGGTCGACGACCGCCTCGACCACCTCGATCCCGCCGTGGGGGCTGGCGAGGGCGTGCTGGAGCTCGGCGAGGGAGCCGACCCGCCAGTGGGGCGTGCGGGTGGCGGCGCACAGGCTGCCCAGGTCGACGTGGTGGGGCGTCCCGAAGAGCCGCTCGTAGCGGTCGGCGTACTCCGGCGCGCCCTGCTCCAGCATGGTGAAGATCGCACCACCGTCATCGTTGACGACGACGATGGTCAGGTCGGGTGTCGGCTCGTCGGGCCCGAGGACCAGCCCGTTGCCGTCGTGGAGGAACGTCACGTCACCGACGAGCGCGAGGGCGCGGGAGCTGCGCGGCCGGCCCAGCGCCGCCCCCACCGCGGTGGAGACGACCCCGTCGATGCCGGAGAGACCGCGGTTGGCGATCACCTTGCGGCGGTCGCCGACGGCGTACGGCGCCACCATCAGATCCAGGTCGCGGATCGGGCTGGACGCACCGACCACGAGGAGGCCCTCGGGCGGGACCGCCCGGCTGACGGCACCGGCGACCTCGTAGGGCGTCAGCCCGGGCTCGCCGGCGAGCAGCCCGTCGAGCCTCCGGGAGGCCTCAGCGTCGGCCGCGCGCCACCTCTCGAGCCAGTCGTCCGGGTCGCGGGTCTGCCCATCGGCCAGGTCGCGCAGCGGCCCGGTGAGGTCGAGCTCGTGGTCGACCGGGAAGGGCCGTCCCGACCAGACGCCGCGAGACGCCGCCGACCAGACCTCGACGTGGTCCCGGCCGAGCAGCCGGGTGACCGGCCGCGACAGCGTGGGATGCCCCGCGACCACCACCCGCTCGATGCTGCGTCCGAGGTCGGTGTCGAGCAGCAGCCGGTACGTGCGGATCACGTGGTCGCCCGTCCGGCACCCCGAGGTCGGCTCCGCGAAGAGCGGCCAGCCCCGGGCCTGCGCCAGCACCCGCGGCGGCGGGCCCGCGTCGTCTCCTGCCACGACGACGGTCCGGGGGCCCGGTGTCATGCTGCTTGGGTCCACACGTGCCGAGTCCCCGACCGCGGGCTGCCGTTGACGCCCATTCGCCGGCCCCTCGGCTGACCCCGTGGGGCCCTCGACCGCTTCGCTCGCGGGGGCGTCGACCTCCCAGCGGTCCTCCGGCACCAACGGCTCGTCCAGGTGCACGTTGAGGTGCACCGGGCCGCCACCCAGCTCGAGGCGGCCCACCTGCTCGGCCACGTCGACGGTGGGCACCAGCGGCCCGAAGATGCCGACCTGGTCGGTGGTCTGGTTGGCCCCGGTGCCGTGCAGTCGTGCCGGCCGGTCGGCGGTGACCGCCACCAGCGCCACCCCAGCGTGGGCGGCCTCGAGCACCGCCGGATGCAGGTTGGCGACGGCCGTCCCAGACGTGCACACGACAGCCGCCGGCGGGCCCACCTTGGCCAGCCCCAGTGCCAGGAACCCCGCCGACCGTTCGTCCAGCCGCGTGTGCAGCCGCAGCAGGCCCGCCTCGGCGGCGTCGTAGGCCGCGAACGAGAGGGGCGCGTTGCGCGAGCCGGGGCAGACCACGACCTCTCGCACCCCGGCGGCGACCAGCTCGGCCATCGCCGCGCGGGCGACAGCGGTCGAGGGGCTCACGGTCGCCGATCCTGCCGTACGCCGTGCACCGCGGCCAGCCGCTGCCGCCAGGCCGCCTCCCGCTCCGGGGCGGCCGCCAGCCGGGTCAGAGCCGCCTGGTCGACCTGAGGCGGCCCGACCGGCAGCATGCCGCTGACCGGCAGCAGCGGGGCGACAGCGACGTCCTCGGCGAGCAGCTGCACGGTCGCCAGCCCGCAGGCGTAGGGCAGCTCCGGCAGCGCGGCGGCCAGCGCGACCCCCGCCGCGATCCCCACCGACGTCTCCAGCGCCGACGACACCACCACGGGCAGCCCGATCTCCTCGGCGATCCGCAGGCACGCGCGCACCCCGCCGAGCGGCTGCACCTTGAGCACCGCGACGTCGGCCGCCTCGAGGTCGCGCACCCGGTAGGGGTCCTCCGCCCGCCGGATCGACTCGTCCGCCGCGACCGGCACCGACACCCGCCGCCGCAGCGACGCCAGCTCCTCGACCGTGGCGCACGGCTGCTCGGCGTACTCCAGGCCCCCGGACGCCCGGTCGAGCAGCCGCAGCGCGGCCACCGCCTCGTCGACCGACCACGCGCCGTTGGCGTCGATCCGTACCCGGCCGCCGGGTCCCAGCGCGTCCCGCACCGCCTCCAGCCGCGCCTCGTCCTCGGCCGGCGACTGCCCGGGCTCGGCGACCTTCACCTTCGCCGTGGTGCAGCCACCGCCGCGCACGATCGCGTGCGCCTGCTCGGGCCCGACCGCGGGCACCGTCACGTTGACGGGTACGGCGTCGCGCACCGGCGCGGGCCAGTCCCCGGCGGCCGCCTCCTCCGCGCAGCGCAGCCAGGGCTCGGCGACCGCCGGTGGGTACTCCAGGAACGGGCTCCACTCGCCCCAGCCGCCCTCGCCGCGCAGCAGCATGCCCTCGCGCACGGTGATGCCGCGGAAGCGGGTGCGCATCGGGACGGAGAAGACGTTCATGCCCGCTCCCGCAGCGCGAGCCGGTCGAGCTTGCCGTGGGCCAGCATCGGGAGCCCGTCGAGCAGCACCAGCTGCCGGGGCGCCCAGGCGCGGGGCAGGGCCGACCCGACCCAGTCGCGGGCCTCGTCGAGCGCCAGGTCCCCGACCACGAAGGCGACGACCCGCTGGCCCCACTCCGGGTCGTCGACGCCGAGCACCTCGGCCTCGCGCACCTCGGGGTGCTCGCGCAGGCGGGCCGCCACGGCCGGACCGGGCACGTTGACGCCGCCGGAGACCACCACGTCGTCGAGCCGCCCCAGCACCTGCAGCCGGCCGTCGTCGTCGAGCCGGCCCGCATCGGAGGTGAGGAACCAGCCGTCGACCAGCGCCGCCGTCGTGAGCGAGGGGTCGTCGGCATAGCCGTCGAAGAGCATCGGCCCGGTGAGCCGGATCCGGGCGTCGGCCCCGATCGCGAGGCCCACGCCGTCGAGGGGCACGCCGTCGTACACGCAGCCGCCGGAGGTCTCGGCCGAGCCGTAGGTCGCCACGACGCGCACGCCCGCGGCGGAGGCTCGCTCGCGAAGGCCGGCCGGGATCGGACCGCCGCCCAGCAGCACGGTGTGCAGTCGGCTCAGGGCGGCCGCCTCGACCGGGTCGTCGAGCAGGCGCCCGAGCTGGGTCGGCACCAGCGAGCAGAAGTGCGGATCTATCGCATCCTCCGGCAGCGATGCGGCGATGGACGCATCGCTCACGACGGTCGGCTCGCGACCGGCCACCAAGCGAGCGCACCAGCACCATCAGCCCGGCGACGTACGTCGGCGGCAGCGTCAGCAGCCACCGCCCCTCCGCGCCGAGCCGGGCCGTCGTGGCGCCGGCCGAGGCGACCACGGCGCGCCGCGACAGCAGCACCCGTTTGGGGGCGCCGGTCGAGCCAGAGGTCTCCACGACCGAGGGCTCGGGCTCCGCGTTCCTCGGCGAGCCACGACCGCAGCGCCGCGACGATCTCGTCGGGGGTGCCGGCCACCGGCCGCAGGGAGCTCACCCGGGGAACGCTAGCCGCCCGTCCCCGCTGGCGGCCGGTCCGCCCCTGGGGCCAGCGGAGGACCGCGGCCGCCGCGCCTGCTTGAATCCCGTGCCATGGCAACCCCCGACCAGTGGCTCCACGGCGCCCGCCCGCGCACCCTGCCCGCCGCCGTGTCCCCGGTGGTCGCCGGCACCGCGGTGGCGTCGGCGCCGGAGGCGCGGTCTGGTGGAAGGCCGGCCTCGCGCTGGTCGTCGCGCTGGCCCTGCAGGTCGCGGTCAACTACGCCAACGACTACTCCGACGGGGTGCGCGGCACCGACGCCGAGCGGGTGGGCCCGATGCGTCTGGTGGGCTCGGGCGCCGCCAGCCCGGCCGCCGTGAAGCGAGCGGCGTTCCTCGCCTTCGGGGTGGCTGCGCTGGCAGGCCTGGCCCTCGCCGCGAGCACCGCCTGGTGGCTGGTGGCGGTGGGGCTGGTCTCGATGGTCGCGGCGTGGTTCTACACCGGCGGCAAGCGCCCCTACGGCTACCTCGCCCTCGGCGAGGTGATGGTCTTCGTGTTCTTCGGCCTGGTCGCCGTGATCGGGACGACGTACGTCCAGACCGAGACGTGGGAGTGGCCCGCCCTGTACGCCGCCGTCGGCGTCGGCGCGCTCGCCTGCGCGATCCTCGTGGTCAACAACCTGCGCGACATCCCCACCGACACCGAGGCCGGCAAGCGCACGCTCGCCGTCGTCCTCGGCGACGAGCGGACCCGCTCGCTCTACCTGCTGCTGGCCCTGGCCGCCGCGGCTGCCGTCGTCGCTGTGGCCGTGTCCACCACCTGGTGGGCGCTGCTCGGTCTCGGGTTCCTGGTGCCGCTGATGCCGGCGCTGCGCACCGTGCGGAGCGGAGCCAGCGGACTCGCGCTGGTGCCCGTGCTGCAGCAGACAGGGGTAGCCGAGCTCGCGTGGGCGGTGCTGGTCGGCGTACCCCTGCTGGTGCGATAGGTCCCATGAACCACTGGTTAACCAGTGGTTCTGCCACTTCACCCACGTTGCAGCGGGGGTGAAGTGCCGAATTCACTGGTTAACCAGTGAATTCCGCGAGACGACCGCTACCCCACCTCCGGCGCACCGCCTACGCTGACCGGCACCCCGACATCCCCTAGAGAGGCGCTCCCGTGTCCGAGCAGCAGCACAAGTTCGTCCTCGACGAGTCGGAGATGCCGACGCACTGGTACAACATCGTCCCCGACCTGCCGGAGCCGCCTCCGCCGCCGCTGCACCCGGGCACCCGCGAGCAGGTCGGCCCCGACGACCTCGGGCCGCTCTTCCCCATGGAGCTGATCCTGCAGGAGGTCAGCCAGGACCGGTACGTCGAGATTCCCGAGGCGGTCCAGGACGTCTACAAGCAGTGGCGTCCCTCGCCGCTGTTCCGGGCGCACCGGCTGGAGCAGAAGCTCGGCACGCCCGCGCGGATCTACTACAAGTACGAAGGCGTGTCCCCGGCCGGCTCCCACAAGCTCAACACCGCGGTGCCGCAGGTCTACTACAACTCCCTGCACGGGATCCGCCGGCTGACCACGGAGACCGGGGCCGGGCAGTGGGGCACCGCGCTGTCCTACGCGTGCTCCCTCTTCGACATCGAGTGCGAGGTGTGGCAGGTCGGCACGTCGTACGACACCAAGCCGCAGCGGCGCACCCTGATCGAGGTGTTCGGCGGGCAGGTTCACCGCTCCCCGTCGCGGATGACCCAGTCAGGGCGGGCCTTCCCCGAGGACCACCCCGGCACGCTGGGCATCGCGATCTCGGAGGCCGTCGAGGTGGCCGCCCAGGCCGACGACACGAAGTACTCCCTCGGCTCGGTGCTCAACCACGTGCTGATGCACCAGACGATCATCGGCGAGGAGGCCCTGCGCCAGCTGGCCAAGGCCGGGGAGAGCTCGGTCGACCTGGTCGTCGGCTGCGCCGGAGGTGGCTCCAACTTCGCCGGGCTGGCCTTCCCGTTCCTGCGCGAGAAGCTCGCCGGCACCCAGGACCCGACGATCCTGGCCGTCGAGCCGTCGTCATGCCCGACGATCACCCGCGGCGAGTTCCGCTACGACTTCGGCGACACCGCCGGGCTGACGCCCCTCATGAAGATGTACACCCTCGGCCACCAGTTCGTTCCGTCGACGATCCACGCCGGCGGGCTGCGATACCACGGCATGGCGCCGCTGGTCTCGCACGCCGTCGATCTCGGGCTGATCGAGGGGCGCGCGCTGCACCAGCGGGAGTGCTTCGAGGCGGCCGTGGAGTTCGCCCGCACCGAGGGTGTGGTGGCGGCTCCCGAGTCCTCGCACGCGGTTGCCCAGGTGCGCCGCGAGGCGCTGGCCTGCAAGGAGACCGGCGAGGAGAAGGTGATCGTGCTCGGCCTGTCCGGCCACGGCCTCCTCGAGCTCGGCGCGTACGCCGACTACCTCGAGGGCCACCTCGCCGACGACCCGCTCTCCGAGGACTCCCTCCAGGCCGCGCTCGCGCACGTGCCCACCGTCTGACGCCGCGGCCGAGGGGCCGACCCACCGGGGAGCGGGCAGGGTCAGTCCTCTGCGCTGCGGTGGGCGTCGAACCGCGAGGCGGCGCGCTGGGCGCGGGACTCGACCTTGCGGGCGAACGCCTCCCGGGGGCGGTTGAGGAGCGAGACCGAGAGCACCCCGGACACGACGAACGACACCAGCAGCGGCCACAGCAGTGAGGAGTCCTCACCGATCACCAGGATCCACAGGCCGAGGACGACGGCGAGCACCGCCACGAACAGCAGCAGGCGCATCAGGGTGTAGACCGCGAACTCCTTCACGACTCCGAGGATAGGGGGCTACCACAGCCCGTCTACCCTGGAGGCGTGCTCAAGCTGCTGATCGTCGTCCTCATCGTGGGCGCGGTCATCTATGCCGTCGTGCGGCTCGTGCAGGGTCCCGGCCCCGGAGGCTCCGGCCGGTCGCCGGCGAAGCCGATCCGCCCCGTCGCACCCGACGACGACGCAGACTTCCTGCGTGACCTCGACCGCAAGCGTCGGCAACGCGACGATTCCGACTCCTGAGGGCGCCGTCGCGCACTACCGTGAGCGCATGCACCGCCCGCTGACGCCCTCTCCGAGCCTGCTCGTCGCCGGCGTCGCCCTGGCCGCCCTGCTCACCGGCTGCGGCCGCGACGAGGGCCCGACGCCGGTCAGCGAGACGCTCCCCGCGTGCGACGACGTCTGGGTCGCCGGCGACACCATCCCCGAGGACTACGCCGGCTGCCGTGACGAGGACGGCGTCCTGCAGGTCTCGGAGATCAAGGAGTGCACCAAGACCGACGAACGCTTCACGACGTTCGGCGACGAGTTCTACGGCGTGCTCGGCGGCGCGATCCGCGACGACGGGCTCACCTCGCCCTCCTACGACGAGCTGTACGCCGGCTGCTTCGGCGCCGACTGGTAGCCCGCCGGCGCGCGGGGTCGGCTCAGCCGTCGACCGGGGCGACCGGCGCCACCACGGCCGCCGGGACGGCGTACGAGTGCTGCGACGTCGTGGAGAAGTAGTTGATCCCGATGAAGTTGAACCACAGCGTGGCCGTCCCGAGCAGCGCCAGCCAGGCCGCGTTGCGGCCCTTCCAGCCGGCCGTCGTGCGGGCGTGGAGATAGGCGGCGTAGACCACCCACGTGATGAACGCCCACACCTCCTTGGGGTCCCAGCTCCAGTAGGAGCTCCATGCCTGGTGCGCCCAGATCGGGCCGGTGATGAGCACCGCGAACGTCCACACCGGGAAGCCGAAGGCGTGCAGGCGGTAGGACACCCGGTCGAGCACGGGCAGCTCCGGCAGCCGCGCGAGGTAGCCGGTCGACCGCTCCCCTGCGCGCGCCTTGAGGAGGTAGAGCGCCGAGGTGAACCCGCCGAGGGTGAAGGCACCCGTCGCGATGATGGCGGCCACCACGTGGATGACCAGCCACGGTGAGTTCAGCGCCTCGGTCAGCGGCGCGACCGGGTCGTAGAGCCAGATCACGGCGACCATCAGCATCGTCACGACGAAGCCGTCGACGAGCGGGCCGAGCCACGCGAGCCCGAACCGCCGGTAGAACGCCAGGTAGAGCAGGGTCACGACGAACGTGCCGGACAGGGTGAACTCGTACATGTTGCCCCAGGGCACGCGGTTCGGGTCGGCGGCCATGCCGCGCCCCACGAGCGCCACGGCGTGCAGCCCGCAGGCGAGGCCGGTCAGCAGCAGACCCAGCCGGGCGAACAGGGCCGAGCGTCGGGCCTCCCCGGGGTCGCGGTCCAGCACCGCCACCGGCGCGTCCGGCCCCAGGTCACCCGGGCGCTCCGCCGACGCGCGGCGCGACGCCGCCACCGGCACCTTGCGCAGCGAGCTCCACTGGACCAGGTGCGCCAGCAGCGCCAGGAAGTAGACCACCCCGGCGGCCGCGACCGCCTGGTTGGACAGCGTCTCCCACGATGCGTCGGTCACGCGTGCTGCTCCTCTCCTGGCTGGGTGGACGGCTCGTCGGGCCCGTCTGCCCGCAGTGCGGCCACGATAGCCGCCACCTCCTCGGAAGGGTCGCCGCCCTCGGTGCGGTCGAGCCCGCCGACCTCGACCACGGTGCCGTCGTCGGTCTCCCGTGCCCGCACCCACACCCGGCGCGGCCGCACGAACAGCGACCCGAGCAGCCCGAGCAGGGCCGCGATCACCCCACCCAGCGCGAGGTGGATGCCCGGCTGTCGGCTGATCTGCACCCGCGTCCAGCGCTCCAGCCCGTCGAAGCTGACGGATCCGAGGCCGTCGGGCAGGTCCACGGACTCCCCCGGCCTGAGGTCGACTCGGAACGGCGCCCCGTCGGTCTTCTCGAGCATCGTCATCTTCGCGGTGCTCATCGCGTAGACCGACTGGGGTGCCCCGTCGGCCAGACCGAGGTCGCCCTCCCAGACGGTCATCGAGATGAACGGGTCGAGCGCATCGCCGAAGGTCGAGAAGGGACCGGCCTCGTCGGTGAAGGCGTACGTCGGGTAGAGCTCGCCCTGCAGCCCGATCTGGGTCGGGCTGGCGTTGGCGGCCTTGACCACGCCGAAGGACCGGAACGTCTGGCCGTCGGTGGGCAGGAACGGCGTGGGTCCGCTGTAGGCGACGTTGCCGTCGCCGTCGGTCACGGTGATCACCGGCGCATAGCCGTGGCCGATCAGGAAGATGTCGGTGCCGCCGATCGACAGCGGGTGGTTGACCCGCAGGTCGTAGCGCTGCTCCGCCGCGCCCGGCTCGGTGCGGTAGGTCAGCGGCGCCTCGAACTTCCGCGCCATCCCGGCCCGGGGACCGGTGAGCAGCCACTCGGCACCGAAGTCGTCGACGGTGAACGTGAACGGCTCCATCACGTCGGGGTCGAACATCCGCCCCGGCGCGAAGTCGTCGTAGGACGTGAGGTTGTTGGAGAACCCGTCTCCGACCACGATGATCGCGCCGCCCTTGTAGCCGTAGAGGCTGCCCCAGGCGAAGCCCGCCAGCACGAACAGCAGCGCCAGGTGGAACAGCAGGTTGCCGGCCTCGCGCAGCCGGCCCTTCTCCGCCGACACCGCGTCGCCGGGCTCGGTGGCGGCAGCGAGCCGGTAGCGGCGGCCCTTCAGCACGGCGCGACCGCGCTCGAGGATCTGCGCCGCGCTCTCCCCGGACGTGTACGACGCGTGCGCAGGCAGCCGGTCGAGCCGACGCGGCGCAGGCGGCGGCGCGGCCCGCAGCGCCCGCCAGTAGACCCCCAGCCGCGGGATGATGCAGCCCACCAGCGAGACCATCAGCAACAGGTAGATCGCCGCGAACCACGGCGAGCTGAAGACGTCGAAGAGCCCGAGCCGCTCGTAGATCGGGGTCAGCGTCGGGTGGGCGTCCTGCCAGCGCGAGGTCTTGAGCGAGTCGACGCCCTCCTGCGGGATGACCGACCCGGGCACCGCGGCGAGCGCGGTCAGCAGCAGGAGCAGCAGCGCGGTCCGCATCGAGGTGAGCTGCCGCCAGGCCCAGCGCGCCAGCTCGCGCACCGACAGGTCGTTCGGGCTCGGCTCGGGGGTCTCGGTGCGGGGCTCGGTCGTCGTCGTCACACGACCACCTCGAAGGGGCCGACCAGGTTGATCTGGAGCCACGCGACAAGGTGGTCCCACCAGCCGGAGACCAGGAGCAGCCCCACCGCGATCATCATCAGCCCGCCGATCCGAGTGACCCAGACCTGGTGGTCACGCACGAACCGGACCGTGCCGAGCATCCGCTCGTAGGCGACGCCGGCGACGATGAACGGCAGCCCGAGGCCGAGGGCGTAGCACGCCGACAGCAGCGCCCCCCGCGCAGCGGTGCCCTCGTTGATCGAGAGGTTGGTGATCACCCCGAGGGTGGGGCCGATGCAGGGGGTCCAGCCCAGCCCGAAGAGGAAGCCGAGGAACGGCGCCGCGACGAGGCCGACCGCTGGCACACGGTGCACCCGCAGGTCGCGCTGCAGGAACGGGACAGCGCCGAGGAACGCCAGCCCGAGCAGGATGCTCAGCACACCGAGCACCATCGTCAGCTCGCTCTGCCAGCGCACCAGCCAGGCACCCGCGGCCCCGGACGCCAGCCCGATCAGCACGAAGACCGTCGAGAAGCCGAGCACGAAGAGCAGTGAGCCCGCGAGCATCCGCCCGCGGCGCTCCCTGGTCACCTCGGCGTCCTGCAGGTCGGCGCCCGAGAGGCCCGTGGCGTAGGAGAGGTAGCCCGGCAGCAGCGGGATCACGCAGGGAGAGAAGAAGGAGACCAGCCCGGCGACCAGTGCCACCGGCACGGCCAGCACCAGCGACCCGGAGAGCGCCTGCTCGCGGAACCAGTCGCCCACGGGTCAGGCCTCCCCGGCGTCGGTGATCACGTCACGCAGGGTCTGGGCGGAGGGCAGCGGGCCGCTGATCGCGGCCGCGATCCGGCCCTGGGAGTCGAGGACCAGCGTCGTCGGCGGGCTGCGCACCAGGCTGACCGGGAACGCGAGGAGGGCCTCGCCGTCGGGGTCCCAGTACGTCGGGAACGGGATGCCGTAGTCACGGACGAAGCTCTGGGCGTTGGCGACCGAGGGGTCGCGCACGTTGACGCCGACGAAGGCGGCGTCGACCTCGGGGTCGGTGGCGACCTCGACCAGGTCGGGCGCCTCCGACTGGCAGGGCCCGCACCAGGCGCCCCAGAAGTTGACGACCACGACCTGCCCGCGGAGGTCGGCAAGGTCGAGCGCCTGACCGTCGAGATCGGTGCCCACCAGCTCGACGGGGATGCCGCGGTCGGCGCCGGCGTACTGCAGGATCTGGCCGTTGCCGGAGATGTAGCCCTTGTCGCCGGTGCTGCCGACCGACGAGCAGCCGGTCAGCGCCAGGACGAGCAGCAGGGCCAGGAGCAGGACACGCCTCACGGGCGCCGCTCCTCGGGGGCCCCGCCCGCGGAGAAGGTGGCGCGCTTGTCGCGCACCGGGATCAGGTCACCGGCGGGCTCGGAGTAGGTCACCCGGTCGAGCCTGCCGTCGGTGAAGTGGAACGACGTCAGCGAGCACAGCGTGCACTGGCGGCGCCGCGGGTCGTGCAGGAACGACCTGCCCTCACCCGAGAGTCGCGCCACCCAGATCGGCAGCTGGTGGCTCACCAGCACGGCCTCGTGGCCCTCCGCCTCGCGGCGGGCGTCGAGGACGGCGGCGCGCATCCGCGCCGCCACATCGGCGTAGGGCTCGCCCCAGGAGGGCTGGAACGGGTTCCAGAGGTGTCGCCACACGGACGGGTCGCGGAGAACCCTGCCGGGGTCGGCGAAGGAGCGGCCCTCGAAGACGTTCGTCGACTCGATGAGCCGCTCGTCGGTGGCGACCTCGAGGCCGCGCGCCGCGGCGAGCGGGGCGGCGGTCTCCTGGGCCCGCTCCAGCGGCGAGGCCACGAGGTGGACGATGTCGCGGTCGCCGATGGTGTCGGCCACCCGCTGCGCCATCCGCCGCCCGAGGTCGGAGAGGTGGAAGCCGTCGCGGCGGCCGTAGAGCACGCCCTCGGGGTTGTGCACCTCTCCGTGGCGGAGCAGGTGGACCGTGGTCTCGACGCTCATGCGGCACCTCCGGCGGCGGCCGCTGCCCGCGCGGCGTCGGGCAGCGCCTCGAGGATGGTCTCGACGGCCCGGTCGTCGTGGGCGGCGGAGACGAACCACGCCTCGTAGGCCGAGGGCGGGAGGTAGACGCCGCGGTCGAGCATGGCGTGGAAGAACGCGGCGTACGCCGCGGTGTCCTGGCGCGAGGCATCGGCGAAGTCGCGGACGGGCATGCCGGTGAAGAAGACCGAGAACATCGTGCCGGTCGACTGCACGACGTGCGGCACGCCGGCGGCATCGAGCGCCTTGCCCGCTGCGGCCTTGATCGTCTCCGCGGTCGCGTCGAGGTGGGCGTAGACGTCGTCGGTGGCCAGCCGCAGCGTGGTGAGGCCGGCCGTGGTGGCGACAGGGTTTCCCGAGAGCGTGCCCGCCTGGTAGACCGGGCCCTCCGGGCTCAGCTGGGCCATCACGTCGGCGCGACCGCCGAACGCCGCTGCGGGGAGCCCGCCCCCCATCACCTTGCCGAAGGTCATCAGGTCGGGGCGCCAGCCTTCGCGGGCGCCGTCGAGACCCCACTGGCCCTGACGGGTGACCCGGAAGCCCGTCATCACCTCGTCGCTGACGAACAGGGCGCCGTGGCGGGCGCAGGTCTCGGCGAGAAAGGCGTTGAAGCCGGGCTCCGGCGGGACGACGCCCATGTTGCCGGGGGCGGCCTCCGTGACCAGGCAGGCGATCCGGTCGCCGTGCTCGGCGAACGCCGCCTCGACCGCGGCCCGGTCGTGGTAGGGCAGCACGATCGTCAGCGCTGTCGAGGCCTCGGGGACGCCGGGGGTGCCGGGCACGGCGAAGGTGGCCAGGCCCGAGCCGGCCGAGGCCAACAGCGCGTCGACGTGGCCGTGGTAGCAGCCGGCGAACTTCACCACCAGGTCGCGGCCGGTCGCGCCGCGGGCCAGCCGGATGGCCGACATGGTTGCCTCGGTGCCGGAGGACACGAAGCGCACCTGGTCGACGGGGGTGCGGTCGACGATCTCCTCGGCGAGCTCGATCTCCGGCTCCGTGGGGGTGCCGTACGACGTGCCGCGGGCCACGGCAGCCTGCACGGCGGCCTGCACCTCGGGGTGCGCGTGGCCCAGCAGCATCGGCCCCCACGAGCAGATCAGGTCGACGTACTCGTTGCCGTCGACGTCGGTCAGCCAGGCGCCCTGAGCGCTGCGGATGAACCGCGGGGTGCCGCCGACGGCGCTGAACGCGCGCACCGGGGAGTTGACGCCCCCCGGGGTGACCACGCGCCCCCGCTCGAACAGGGCGGCGGACTGCACGGGCTCGGAGCGGCGGGCATCAGGGCGACTCACCCCGTCATTGTGGCCGACGACCGAAGTCCCGCCGGAATCGGCGGGTGGCATGACCGAACGTTTGCTGCGGAAGACACCTCCGCACGGCGTGTCACGGTGCAGAACGCAGCAAACGATCGACCAGGCGGGCGGCGGGGGTCGTCACCCGTCGAGTCAGAGGAAGTCGAGCGGGTCGAACTCGTCGATCGGAATGATCCGGATCCGCGGCAGGCTGCCGTTGAACGCCTTGACGTCGTACTCCAGGTCGAAGAACTCCACCCCGAGCTCGCTGAAGCCCAGGTTGCAGAACTCCTGGAAGCCCATCACCCCGACCCGACGGCCGTCGCAGACGTCCCTGAGCTGCGGCAGGAAGTCGCCGTCGTGGCTGACCAGCATCACGTCGTCGCGAGACTCCCGCAGCGCCTCGAGGGTGCGCTGGATGGCGAGGTCGACGACCTTCTGGTGCGACTCGCCCGAGAGCGGCACCGGCTTGTAGCCGATCGCGAGCAGGGCCTGCACGAAGGCCATCGGCAGCGGGTCGTTGGCGGCCAGGAAGAACAGACCGACCACGTCGTCGTTGGCCCACCGGTCGCGGCAGAACTGCAGCAGCCGCTCCCACCGCGGCCGCTCCTCCGGCTGCGGCCGCCGGCCGAGGATCGAGCCGCCCAGCGTCGCGTCGACGTTCTCACCGTCGACGAGCAGGACGGTACGCCGCGCTTCGCCGGCCGCTGCCTGGTCCTCGTTGGACTCCGCCATGGCCCGACCCTAGCGCCCCTTGGCAGGGCCCCGGCAGCTAGCGCAGCAGCCGCGCCGCCTCGGCGGCCCAGTAGCTGAGGATCACGTCGGCGCCGGCGCGGCGGATCGACAGCAGCGTCTCCAGGATGGCGGCCTCGCGGTCGATCCAGCCGCGGGCGGCGGCGGCCTCGACCATGGAGTACTCCCCGGAGATGTTGTAGGCCGCGACGGGCACATCGACGGCGTCGCGCACGCGGCGCAGCACGTCGAGGTAGGCCAGCGCCGGCTTCACCATCACGAGGTCGGCGCCCTCGGCGACGTCGAGCAGCGCCTCCCGCACACCCTCGACGGCGTTCGCGGGGTCCTGCTGGTAGGTCCGCCGGTCGCCCTCGAGGCACGAGTCGACGGCCTCACGGAAGGGGCCGTAGAAGGCGGAGGCGTACTTGGCGGAGTAGGCCAGCACCCCCACCTCGGCGTGGCCGGCAGCGTCGAGGGCGGCGCGGATCACGCGCACCTGGCCGTCCATCATCCCGCTGGGCCCGACCATGTCGACGCCGGCGTCGGCCTGAACGAGCGCCATGTCGGCGTAGACCTTGAGCGTCTCGTCGTTGTCGACCCGACCGTCGGGGGTGAGCACGCCGCAGTGCCCGTGGGAGGTGAACTCGTCGAGGCAGAGGTCGCTCATCACCGTGAGCGCGTCGCCGACCGCAGCCACCACGTCGGTGATCGCGACGTTGAGGATGCCGCCGGGGTCGACGGCTCCGGAACCGCGCTCGTCACGCGACTCGGGCACGCCGAACAGCATGACCCCGCCGAGCCCGAGCTGGGCCGCCTCCTCGGCGGCCTTCGCCAACGTGGCGCGGGTGTGCTGGACGACGCCAGGCATCGACGCGATCGGGCGCGGCTCGTCGAGGCCCTCGCGGACGAACATCGGCAGCACCAGCTGGCCGGGGGCCAGGGTGGTCTCGGCGACCATCCGCCGCAGCCCGGGGGTACGTCGCAGCCGGCGCGGTCGGACCACCGGGGCAGCGACGGGGTCCCCGGCCCGGCGGCGACCGGCGGCGTCCTCCCCGGCCACTACTTCGAGCTCGCCCTGCGCCGCGCCGACGGCTTGCGCTCCGACGGCTTCGTGACCGGCAGCCCTTCGTCGAGCAGCGCCTGGCGCCGCGCGGCACCGAAGTCGGCCAGCGCGCCGACAAGCACCTCCACGTCGGGCTTCGACGCGAGGACGTCGACCCGCAGGCCGTGCTCCTCGGCGGTCTTGGCGGTCGCCGGGCCGATCACCGCGATCACGGTCGAGGCGTGCGGCTTGCCGGCGATGCCGACGAGGTTGCGCACCGTCGACGACGAGGTGAACACGACCGCATCGAACTTGCCCGTCTTGATCGCGTCGCGGGTCGGCGCCGGCGGCGGCGCGGCGCGCACCGTGCGGTAGGCCGTCACGTCGTCGCACTCCCAGCCCTTGTCGATCAGGCCCGCGACGAGGTTCTCGGTCGCGATGTCGGCCCGCGGCAGGAACACCCGGTTGATCGGGTCGAGCAGCTGGTCGTACTCCGGCCAGTCCTCGAGCAGCCCGGCGGCGGACTGCTGCCCGGTCGGCACCAGGTCGGGAAGCAGCCCCCACGCCTCGAGGGACGCGGCGGTCTTGTCGCCGACGCAGGCGATCTTGAGGCCGGAGAAGGCGCGCGCGTCGAGGCCGTACTCCTCGAACTTCTCGCGCACGGCCTTCACCGCGTTGACCGAGGTGAACGCGATCCACTCGTAGCGGCCCTCGACCAGCCCGCGCAGCGCCTTGTCCATCTGCTGAGGGTTGCGGGGCGGCTCGACGGAGATGGTCGGGACCTCCTCCGGAACGGCGCCGTGGCCGCGCAGCCGCTGAGAGAGCGAGCCGGCCTGCTCCTTGGTGCGGGGCACCAAGACCCGCCAGCCGAAGAGCGGCTTGCTCTCGAACCAGGAGAGCGTCTCGCGCAGGTCGACCACCTCGCCGACCACGACCACGGCAGGGCAGCCGACCAGCGCCGAGCGGCCGGCGGCGGCGAGCTGTCCGAGCGTCGACCGCACGGTGGCCTGAGAGGTGGTGGTGCCGTGCTGGGTGACGGCGACGGCGGTCTCCTCGTCGAAGCCGGCCGCCACCAGGGAGTCGGACAGCTCGGCGAGGTGCTCACCGGCGCCGAGCACGACGAGGGTCGCGCGGGTGGCGTGGCGGGTCCAGTCGACCTTGGGGCCGTAGCCGACGACCGAGACCTCGCGGGTGGTCTTGGTGGTCAGCGGGATGCCGGCGTACGCCGGCACCGCGAGGGCCTCGCTCACGCCCGGCACGATCTCGAAGGCCACGCCGGCCTTGGCGCACGCCTGCGCCTCCTCGGGGCCGCTGGCGTGCAGAAACGGGTCGCCGGCCATCAGCCGGACGACGGCGTCGCCGCGCTTGGCCTCACGGACGACGACCTTGGCGCGGGCGGCGTGGGTGAGCGGCTGGCCGTCCTCGCCGAACCCACCGTCGACGAAGACGGGGCCCTTCTCGTCGGGCGTCGCCTCGGCGGGCAGGCCGAGCAGCGCCCGGACCATCGGCTCGTGCTCGGGCGCCTCGATGACGACGACATCGGCCGCGCGCAGCAGCTCGGCCGCGCGTACGGTGAGCAGGTCGGGGTCACCGGGGCCGCTGCCGACGAACGACACCCAGCCGCGCGGAGACGCGGTGGAGGCCGTGCGGCGCTGCGCGGAGGCGGAGGCGGGGCGCGAAGAGGTACGACGAGTCATGCGTGCTGCCTTCTCGGGGTGGTGCCGGCGGTGGCGGCCTGGCTGGACGCCGCGGTCAGGGGTGCGGCCTGGTCGGCCGCGGGGGACATCAGGTCGGCGGCGCCGTCGTCGAGCATCTGCTCGGCGAGGCGGGTCCCGACGCCGAAGGCGTCGCCGGGGGGACCGGAGGCTGACATGCGGACGCTAAGGGCGCCATCGAGCGAGAGCACCAGGGCACGCAGCCAGAGCTCCTCACCCTCCTCGCCCTCGACGACCTCGGCGAGGGCGCCGACCGGCGCCGAGCAGCCCGCCCCGAGCGTGGCGAGCAACGCCCGCTCGGCGACGACGGCGGCGCGGGTGGCGGCGTCGTCGAGCGCGGAGAGCGCGGCGACCAGCTCGCGGTCGTCGGCGCGGCACTCCACGGCGAGCGCGCCCTGCCCGGGAGCGGGCAGCATCTGGAGCGGGTCGAGGGTCTCGGTGATCTCACCCTGACGACCGAGCCGGGCAAGTCCGGCGCGGGCGAGCACCACGGCGTCGAGGTCACCGTCGGCGACCCGGCGCAGCCGGGTGTCGACGTTGCCGCGCAGGTCGGTGACCTCCAGCCCGAGGCCGAGCGCGGCCAGCTGGGCCGCACGGCGCGGCGAGCCCGTGCCGATGGTGGACCCGACCGGCAGCTCTCCGAGGGTGAGCCCGTCGCGCGCGACGACCGCGTCGCGCGGGTCCTCCCGCGGGGGTACGGCGGCCAACGCGACGCCGTCCTCGTCGTGGGTGGGCAGGTCCTTGAGCGAGTGGACGGCCACGTCGACCTCGCCGCGCAGCAGGGCGGCCCGCAGCGCGCTGACGAAGACCCCGGCGCCGCCGAGCGAGGCCAGCGGCGCGTCGGTGACGTCGCCCTCGGTGGTCACCGGCACCAGCTCGACCTCGCGGCCGAGCCGGTCGCTCACCATCGCGGCGATGGTCGCGGACTGGGTGCGGGCCAGCGTGGAGGCCCGGGTGCCCAGCCTCAGCGGGCTGCTCATCAGACCTCCTTCCCCAGCCGAGACTCCTCGGCTACGACCGGCCGGGTCATCGCCTCGACCGCATCGGGGTCGAGGGAGAACAGCTCGGCCAGCGCCGCGGCGTAGGACACCGCACCGGCCTCGTCCGCGAGCTCCTTGACCCGGACCGTCGGCTGGTGCAGCAGCTTGTCGACCAGCCGTTCCATCGACCGGGCCACTTCGTCGCGGGCGCTGGACTCGAGCCCGGGCAGCCGGACGTCGAGACGCGCGAGCTCGGCCTCGACCAGGCCGGTGGCCATGGAGCGGAGGGCGACGACGGTCGGGGTGACGCTGGCCTGTCGGCGGGCCGCGAGGAACGCTGCGACCTCCTGGGCGACGATCGCGCGCACGCCCTCGACCTCCTGCCCCGCGGTCGTGGACTGCAGGCGCTCGCCGAGAACGGCGAGGTTGACCAGCCGGACCGCCGGCAGCGCGCCGACCGCCGGGTCGATGTCGTGTGGCAGGGCGAGGTCGACCAGGGTCAAGGGGCGGGCCGGCAGCATGGCCGGGGTGACCATCAGGTCGGCCGAGCCGGTGCAGGCGATCACCAGGTCGGCGGTGGACAGCTCGACGGCCAGCGCCTCCAGGGGCGCGGTGCGGGCGGCGTACTCCTTCGCGAGCCGGTCGGCGGTCTCCGGGGTGCGGTTGACCACCACGACCTCGCCGGCCCCGGCGCCGGCCACCGCGGCCACCGCCAGCGACGCCATGGAGCCAGCCCCGAGCACGAGCACCCGCGCGCCGGCGATCTGCGTGGTCTCGGCCGCGGCGTCGAGCGCGGCGCTCACCAGCGAGGGCGCCGCACGGTCGATGTCGGTCTCGGCGTGGGCACGCTTGCCGACCCGCAGCGCCTGCTGGAACAGCGAGTTGAGGACCGGCCCGACGGAGCCGGCCTCCTGGCCCAGGCGCAGCGCGTCGCGGGCCTGGCCGAGGATCTGACCCTCGCCGAGCGCCATCGAGTCCAGCCCAGAGGCGACCTGGAAGAGGTGCGAGACGGCGCCGTCGTCGTAGTGGACGTAGAGGTGGGGCAGCAGCGACTCGGCAGGCTCGTCGGCGCGCTCCAGCAGCAGCCGCGACAGCTCCTCGACACTGCCGTGGAAGCGGTCGACGACGGCGTAGACCTCGAGCCGGTTGCACGTCGCGACCACCGTCGACTCGGTGACGTGGTCGCCGGCCTGGGCGTCGGCGAGCAGCTTGGAGACGCCGTCGGCGTCGAGCGCCAGCTGGTCGAGAAGCGCCATCGGCGCGGTCTTGTGGGAGACCCCCACCACGAGGACGCTCATATGGCCGGCTCCTCGATCGGGGCGAGCGCGAGGTGGGGCGACTTGCGCTGTTCGTGGTAGGCCAGGATCTGCAGCTCGATGGACAGGTCGACCTTGCGCACGTCGACGCCGTCGGGCACGGCGAGCACGGTCGGTGCGAAGTTCAGGATGCTTCGGATGCCGGCGGCGACCATGCGGTCGGCGACGGCCTGCGCCGAGCCCGCAGGGGTCGCGATCACGCCGATCGCCACCCCGCACTCCTCGACGATCGCCTCCAGGTCGTCGAAGGGGCGTACGTCGACGCCCGCGACGACCTCCTCCTGCCGCGACGGGTCGGCGTCGAGCAGCGCGACGACCCGGAAGCCACGACTGCGGAAGCCGGAGTAGTTGGCGAGCGCGTGGCCGAGGTTGCCGATGCCGACGATGACCACGGGCCAGTCCTGGGTGACCCCGATCTGCCGGGCGATCTGGTAGCGCAGGTAGGCGACGTCGTAGCCCACCCCACGGGTGCCGTAGCTGCCGAGGTAGGACAGGTCCTTGCGCAGCTTGGCGCTGTTGACGCCCGTTGCCTGGGCCAGCTGCTCGCTGGAGCAGGTCGCCACGCCGTCCTCCGCGAGCGTCGTCAACGCCCGGAGGTAGACCGGAAGTCGCGCCACGGTGGCCTCGGGGATGTCCCGGGGCTCGGCGGACGGGCGTGAGGTCACTGGCGTCTCGTTTCTAGCCGCGCGGCCCCGGTGCGGCGCTGGGGCGCCCATGGTCGAGGCCCTGACATGCCCCGTCCGGTCTCCCGGGTCGGCTTCCACTCGGCGCCCTCACTGTAGGAGTTTGTGAACGTGAGAACAAAACCGGCGGATCACGACCGGATCACGATGTGACCTACCCCACAGGGGGCGAGCCCAAGGCAGCCCTCAGCCGCGTCTCGTCGACTCGCCAGAAGTCGTGCTGGGCGCCGTCGACGAACGTCACCGGGATCTCCTCGGCGAAGCGGTCGAGCAGCGCGGGGTCGGAGTCGATGTCGACCTCGGTGAAGGCTTCGCCCAGCTCGGCGCAGACCCGGGCGACCACGGCGCGGGCGTCGTCGCACAGGTGGCAGCCGGGACGCCCATAGAGCGTCACCCGCGCGCTCACGTCAGCAGCTCCAGCGCCCGGCGCCGCTCGAGATGACGCAGCCGGCCCTTCTGCACCCGCCCGGTGACGGTCAGCGGCAACCGCTCGACGGTCTCGACCCGACGTGGTCTCTTGAACGCCGCCAGCGAGTCCTCCGCTCGGGCCAGCACCGCCGCCCGTACGTCGGCAGCGGCCGCGGCAGCGGCGGGGACGACGTAGGCGACCACCTCGTCGCGCTCGTCGTCGCCCGGGACCCCGATCACGGCGATGGCGTCGACCCCCGGCACCCGGCCCAGCACGTCCTCGACCTCCTGGGGGTAGACCGGGAAGCCGTGCACCACGATCGTCTCCTGCACCCGGTCGACCAGGGCCAGCCAGCCGTCGTCGTCGACCACTCCCAGGTCGCCGGTCGGCCACCAACCGTCGGCGTCGGGGCCGTCGGCACCGTCGGGCCAGTAGCCGGAGAACAGGTTGGCTCCCCGAATCCGGATCTCACCCGGGTCGCCGGGCAGCACCGAGTCGTCGTGCCCGTCGACGATGCGGAGCTCGACCCCCGGGATCGGCCTCCCGAGCGTCCCCCCCACCGCAGGCGCGTCGCCGGTCACGACGGTGCTGGTCACCACCGGGGCGGCCTCGGTGAGCCCGTAGCCCTGGTGCACCGGCACCCCAGCGGCCGCACCGAACGCCTGCCACGTCGCGCGGTCGACCTGGGCCGACCCCGACAGCACCAGCCGGACCGACGCCAGCCGGGCGGCCAGGTCATCGACATCGAGCCACCGCTCGAGAGCCCGCGGCGCCACCGGCAGCACCGTGCACCCGTGCCGACCGACCAGCGCGAGCGTCTCGTCGGCGTCGAAGCGCGGCACCAGCAGCAGGGTCGCGCCCTGCCGCAGCACACCACCGAGGACGGCCGCGAGGCCGTAGACGTGGAACAGCGGGAGCACCCCGAGCACCAAGTCGCCGGGGGCGATCAGCGGCGGCTCGAGGGCAGCCACCTGGTCCACGTTGGCCGCCAGCGCGCGATGGCTGAGCATCACGCCGCGCGGCGGACCGGAGGTCCCGCTGGTGTAGAGCAGCACGGCCAGCCGCTCCGTGTCGAGCAGCGGCGGGAGCGGCCCGTCGCCGGCCAACGCCGCCAGGGTCCGTTCGCCGGTCGCGGGCGGCACGTCGTCGGTGACGACCAGCGACAGGGGCGAGCCCTCCCCGGCCGCGCGTACGGCGTCCACGGCACCGCCGTCGGCGACGGCGTAGCGGCACCCCGAGTCGGCCAGCACCGTCGCGAGCTCGCGTGCGGTGGCGTCGGGGTTGACCGGCACGGCCACCGCCTGGGCGCGCAGCACGGCGAGGTATGCCACCACCAGCTCGACCCGGTTGCCGAGCGCCAGCAGCACGCGAGTGCCGGCCACGACGCCCGCCGAGACCAGGCCTGCGGCGACCCGGGTCACCTCGGCGTCGAGCTCACCCCAGGTGAGCAGGCGACCGTTCGGCTCCAGCAGCGCGACGTGGTCCGGCCGTGACCCGGCGGCGCGGGTCAGCAGGTCGGAGAGGTCGTGGGCGGCCATGTCTTCGATGGTCGCACAGCGCGGCGGAGCCGGTCCGGGGAACGCGCCCGCCGATACCCTGGCCCCGTGACCCCGTCGAACGACCGGCACCCCCGCCGCCTGGACCTCCAGCAGCGCAGCGTGCTGGCGGGTGAAGCGGCGGCATCGATCGCCGAGGTCGAGTCGGCGCTGGACACCCCTGCCGACCCGACGGCAGCGGCGTTCTTCGACGTCGACAACACCGTCATGCAGGGCGCCAGCATCTTCCACCTGGCCCGGGGGCTGCACCGCCGCAAGTTCTTCAGCACCCGCGACATCGCCAGCGCGGCCTGGAAGCAGGCCTACTTCCGCATCGTGGGGGTCGAGGACCCCGAGCACGTCGCGGAGGCACGCAACTCCGCCCTCAGCTTCATCGCCGGTCACACCGTGGCCGAGCTCGAGGCGCTCGGCGAGGAGATCTTCGACGAGGCCATGGCGCCCCGGATCTGGCCGGGCACCCGCGCCCTGGCCCAGCTCCACCTGGACGAGGGCGAGCGTGTCTGGCTGGTCACCGCCGCCCCGATCGAGATCGCCAGCATCATCGCCCGGCGGCTCGGGCTCACCGGTGCCCTCGGGACCGTCTCGGAGCACGTCGACGGCGTCTACACCGGACGGCTGGTCGGCGACCTGCTGCACGGCCCGGCGAAGGCCGAGGCGGTCAGGGCGCTAGCGGCCCGCGAGGGGCTCGACCTGACGCGCTGCGCGGCGTACTCCGACTCCGTCAACGACCTGCCGATGCTCTCCCTCGTCGGCCATCCCTGCGCCGTCAACCCCGACCCACGGCTGCGCTCGCACGCCCGCGAGCACGGCTGGCAGATCCGTGACTACCGCACCGGTCGCAAGGCCGCCCGGGCAGGGCTGCTCGCCGCCGGCGTCGCTGGGGCGGTGGCCGGGTCGCTGGCGGCAGGGGCGGCGCTTCGCGGACGCCAGGACCACGCCTGAGCCTCCGCGGGGCTGTTCACCCGCCGCGCGTCGTGACATCCTGCACGCATCGCGCTCTCGGGCAAATGAACGACCCTCCACCGAGCAACGAGGTGACACATGCGGATCCGCGCCCTGTCCGTCCTTTTCGTCGGAGTCCTCGGACTCACGCTGGCCGCGTGCGGTGACGACGGGGGCGGGAGCGCCTCCGAGGGAGATGCCGGCTCCGGGGGCGACGGCGTCTGCGCCAGCACCGATGCCAGCGGCGACCTGCTCGCCGACATCTGCGACCGTGGCGAGATCGCGGTGTCCACCGACCCGGCGTACCCGCCGCAGTCCTCCCTCGACGAGGCGACCGGTGAGTACGTCGGCTTCGACATCGACGTCGCGACCGAGGTCGCGAAGCGACTGGGCGTCGACATCGTCTGGGAGACGCCGTCCTGGGACATCCTGACCGCGGGCAGCTGGAACAACCGGTGGGACATGAGCGTGGGCTCCATGACGCCGACCAACGACCGTCAGCGGGTGCTCGACTTCACCGAGCCGTACTACTACACCCCCGCCGTCGCCGTCGTCCACGAGGACAACACCAGCGTGCAGGACCTCAGCACCGACCTGGACGGGAAGAAGATCGGTGTCTGCAGCGGATGCTCCTACGAGTCCTACCTCGACAAGTCGCTGGAGATCGACGGCTACACCTTCGACTTCGTCATCGACGACCCCCAGATCAGCGGCTACGACACCGACACCACGGCTCTGCAGGACCTCGCCCTGGGTGACGGCAACCGGCTCGACGCCGTGATGACGTCGGTCACGACGGCGCAGGGATTCATCGACTCCGGCAAGCCGGTCAAGATCGCCGGCGACCCGCTGTTCTACGAGCCCCTGGGCGTCGCCTTCGACAAGGGCTCGGAGCTCGACGGCACCTCCCTGGTCGAGGCGGTCAACCAGATCGTCGCCGACATGCACGAGGACGGCACACTGACCGGCCTGTCGGAGCAGTGGTACGACGGCATCGACCTGACCGTCCAGCAGTGAGTCGGCGGGCGTCGTGTCCGACCGGAGCCATCAGGACCCGTCCCTAGCCGTCGAGCGACTCGGCGGCCGCGAACGGCTCGAGCTGGCGAGCGCCGGCGTGGGCTTCCGCTACAAGGTGGCGGCCGTCTGGGCCGTCATCTTCTTCGTGATCGGGCTGTTCCTCTGGGCCGCCCAGTTCGACTGGCCGTGGATGGCGGAGAAGTTCTCCTTCATCTTCAAGGGCCTGCAGTTCACGATGTACATGGCCGTCGGCGGCATCGTGCTGGCGTTCGTCCTGGCCTGCCTGGGGGCGCTGGCACGGATCTCCCGCAACCCGATCGCCTACGGGATCGCGGGCTTCTACACCTCGTTCTTCCGCGGCACCCCCCTGATCGTGCAGATGTTCCTGATCTACCTGGCGCTGCCGCAGGTGGCGGGCAACCTGCGTGACCGCTTCGAGCTGGGCCGCGGGTTCGAGCAGTTCTTCACCCTCGACGCCGTGATCGCCGGCACCCTGGCGCTCGGCCTGAACTACGGCGCCTACATGACCGAGATCTTCAGAGGCGGCATCCAGTCGGTCAGCGGCGGGCAGACCGAGGCGGCCGAGGCGCTCGGGATGACCTACTCCCAGAGGATGCGCAGGGTGATCCTGCCGCAGGCGCTGCGGGTGATCATCCCGCCGACGGGCAACGAGTTCATCGCGATGATGAAGGACACCGCGCTGGTGTCGTTCCTCGGCGTGACGGCGGCGAGCGCCGAGATCTTCCGTCGGTCCCAGCTGGTGGGCAAGGCCGACATCAAGGGCCTGGAGGCCTTCATCGTCGCGGCCGGGCTCTACTGGGTCCTCACCCTCCTGTTCAGCTACTTCCAGGGCAAGCTCGAGACCCGGCTCGGAAGGGGCTACGACCGGTCGGCGGTCGCCCAGGGCAAGGGCCCGGGCCCGGCGACCGATCCGGCACTGAAGGGTGGGGAGCACTGATGAGCGCGGCGCCGGTGGAGAGCCGGGAGGTCGTCGTCCGTTGCACCGACGTCCACAAGACGTTCGGGCGGCTGGAGGTGCTCAAGGGCATCGACCTGGAGTTGCATCGCGGCGAGGTGATCGTGATCTTCGGGCGGTCGGGGTCCGGCAAGTCCACGCTGCTGCGCTGCGTGAACTTCCTGGAGGACCCGACGGCCGGCACCATCGAGGCGGCCGGCATCACGTTGCGCGGCGGCCACCGCACGACGCGCCAGCGTTCCCAGATCCGGCAGCTCCGACTCAAGGTCGGCATGGTCTTCCAGCAGTTCAACCTCTTCCCCCATATGACCGTCCTGCAGAACCTGATGGTCGCCCCCTCGATGGTCAAGGGCACCGACAAGGCCGAGCTCCGGCAGCGCTGCCTGGACCTTCTCGACCAGGTCGGTCTCGCCGAGAAGGCCGACGAACACCCGATCCGCCTCTCCGGCGGCCAGCAGCAACGGGTCGCGATCGCCCGGGCGCTGGCCATGCAGCCCGAGGTGATGCTCTTCGACGAGCCGACGTCCGCACTCGACCCGGAGCTCACCGGCGAGGTGCTCTCGGTGATGAAGAGCCTCGCCACCGACCTGCACATGCCGATGATGGTCGTCACCCACGAGATGGGCTTCGCCCGCGAGGTCAGCGACCGGATGGCCTTCTTCCACGAGGGCAGGATCCTCGAGGAGGGCTCCCCCGAGCAGATCTTCAACCACACCCAGCACCCCGAGACGCGGGCCTTTCTCGACGCCGTGCTGTGAGCTGACCTTGCCCCGCGTGAGCAGTCGGGGTCCCTCGAGCATCGTCAAGCGGGACTGACGTCCGTGGAGCGCCTCGTCCCACCGGCTGCGGTAGGGTCCGCGGCATGGTCGAGCGCGTGGGGGCACTGGCCGGGATCGGCCATACGCCGGTCGTGCGGCTCTCGACGTTTCCCGGTCCGGGCGCCGCAGAGGTCTGGGTCAAGCTGGAGGCCGCGAACCCGACCGGTTCTTACAAGGACCGAATGGCGCTGGCGATGATCGAGGGAGCCGAGCGGAGGGGTGACCTGCAGCCCGGCCAGACCGTCGTGGAGTACACCGGCGGGTCCACCGGGAGCTCGCTGGCCTTCGTCTGCAGCATCAAGGGCTACCCGCTCAAGATCGTCACCTCGAACGTCTTCGCGGAGGAGAAGCTGCAGACGATGCGCGCCTTCGGCGCCGACCTCGAGATCATCCACAGCGATGACGGCATCCACCCGGGTCTGGTGCCTGCGATGCAGGAGCGCGCCTCCCAGATCGCCGAACGCGAGGATGCGTTCCAGACCGATCAGTTCAACAATCTCGACACGCTCGACGGCTATCTCGGAATCGGACGCGAGCTGGTGGAGCAGATCGAGGGCGAGATCCACGGGGTCGCCGTCTACGTCGGGGTCGGCGGCGCCTACACGGGCACCTACCGTCCGATCCGCGAGCGCTGGCCAGAGGTGGTGGGGACCGTCGTCGAACCGGCGGAGTCGGCGGTGATCGCCGGCGGACCCGCGGGCAGCCACCGCATCGAAGGGGGCGGCGTCGGCTTCGTCCCACCGCTCCTCACACCCGGTAGCTACGACCGTGTCGACGCCGTCAGCACGGAAGATGCTTTCCAGGCCGCACGCGACCTGGCTCGCACCGAGGGCGTCTGGACCGGCCCCAGTGGTGGCGCGAGCATTCTGGCGGCGTGCCGGATGGCACGTGAGGTCGGCGGCGGGCACACGGTCGTGACCCTTCAGCCAGACTCCGGGTTGAAGTACCTGCGCGGTGACGTCTACCGGTGACCCTCGGTCGCGCCGCTGGGATCGACCGAGTCTCCGAGCTGGAGCTGCGCGTCAGTCCGGTCGCAGGAACATCCACTCACCTCGGCTGCGCGAGAGCTTGGATCGGTCCTCGGACGTGCCGGAGGCCCCGCCGGCCCTAGTCTCCGGCGGGGTGTGGGGCGGGGTAGCTACTGGTCGGGTGGGTCGCCCAGGTCCTCGACCGGACGGAGGCAGGCCGGGCCGATCGCTCCATCAGCGGGGGTGACGTCGCGGGTGCCCGCATGGTCGACGACCAGTCGGTAGCCGTGCGGGGTGGTCCAGGCGTAGACCCCTGGCTCGATGACCTGGTAGCGCCACGGCGTATGGGTCTTCAACCGGTGATGGCTGCGACACAGCGGGGCGGTGTTGCACGAACAGGTCGGGCCGCGGGCCGGGTCGGTCGGGTCGTAGGGGATCGCGTGGTCGTGGTCGCAGCCCCGAGCTGGCCTGGTGCAGTAGGGGAACACGCAGTGCCCGTCGCGCAGGTCGACCAGCTCCTTGAGCCGGTCGGGCAGCTCGTACTGGTCCACCCGGACATGGCCGTTCAGGTCGACGACCGGCTTGACGGTGACCACCGCGTCGGGATGGCCACACCAGCCCCGGATCGTCTCCACGTCGACCGGGCTGCGGGTGTTCTCACACCGCCCCACCGGGTTCGCACCGGTCAGGGCGTCCTCGGCCAGGTGCAGGTAGAGCGTGACCGGCCGCACCGGCGACGTCGCCGTGATCGTGGTCGTGCTGTCTGACGAGGCCGGGTCGGCCTGCTCGAACGACAACGCCAACTGCTGGCGGGACATCTCTCCCAGGGCGGTGGCCCGGCGGGCGTCCACCGACTCAGCCGAGCCGGCGACCTTCAGCTGCTCCGCACCGGCCGCCAGGGCCTGGTCGAGGTGCAGGGCGTCGGCCAGATCCAGCTCGCCGGTGACGGCGACGGTGCCGGTGAAGGACACCTGGTCGATGTGCACCGCGACCTGTCGGGTGTCGGGCACCTCCGGGGACGGGTTCTCCGGGTCCTCCCGCTCCACCCCCTCACACCGGATCCTGGCCTCTAGCACCAGGTGGTCCAGCTGGGTGAGCGACACCCGCCCGGTCACGGCGGCGACCTGACGGTCCACGAACCCCGCCGCCTCGCGTGACAGGGCCACGGTCTGCTCGGCGACCCGGCGGGCCCGCCACACCGGGACCCGGCCCTCCTGCACCAACGCCCACAGCGCCGGGAGCCGCCAGGCCAGCTCGAGGGCGTGCCCGATCAGCCGACGCCCCGCATCGGTGGTGAGCCCGACCGCGGTCGCGAACTCCCCGATCGCGTACTCCCCGATCGGAGGGGCACCCTCACCCGCCAACGGGATCGCGTTGCCGCCCTGCCACCACACCCCACCCACCCCGTCGACCGGCTCATGCATCGCCGCCCACTCCACCGCCGACGCCAGCAGCCCGGCCTCACCCCACACCACCGCCCGCCGATGGTTGCGCGCAGCCGACAACACCGCCTCCGGCGACCCCGGGACCGGGACCCCCGCGTCATGGTCGGCTGCTGTGCTCATACCCCCACCCAAGCACCCGCCACCGACAGTCACCCCTGGTCAGAGGCCCCCGGTCCCGGATGACGAGACAGTTTGTGAAGAAATTTTCGAACCGCCTCCTCGACCGCCTCCTCGACCGCCCCCCGAGGCTGGTGTCGCGACACCCACTGCACGACCTCCTCCCCAGCGCAGGGCTCGCGATCTCCGCCACGAGCGAGGCGCCAGTCGGAGCGGACCGGCGGCCGCCGGCCGACCTCAGCCACGCACTCGCCGCCCGCTCATCGCTGCCAGACACAGCGACCACAGGCCGCCGTACGCAGCCGGCGCAGCCGGTCTCCCGACGGTCGCCACGCGACCTCCTCCGCCGGCGGGGGCAACGGGGGTGTCGGCACGGCTGTGCCGCCACTCCTCGACCAGCAACCGCTCAGCCGAAGACGGTGCGCCGCTCCCGCAGCAGCGCGAAGAGCGACTGCTGGATCGTCTCGCGCACCTGGTCGGTGACCTCGAAGACCAGCATCGGGTCGTCGGCGGCGCCCTCGTCGAGCTCGTCGGTGCGGATCGGCTCGCCGAACTCCACCAGCCACTTCGACGGCAGAGGCACGAGGCCGAGTGGGCCGAGCAGCGGGAAGGTCGGCGTGACGGGGATGTAGGGCACCCCGAGGATCCGGGCCAACACCGGCAGGTTGCCGATCATGGGGTAGATCTCCTCGGCACCGACGACCGACAGCGGCACGATGGGTACGCCGGTGCGCATCGCCGCCGACACGAAGCCGCCGCGGCCGAACCGCTGCAGGCGGTAGCGCTCGGAGTAGGGCTTGCCGATGCCCTTGAAGCCCTCGGGCCACACCCCGACCAGCTCGCCGCCGCTGAGCATCCGCTCGGCGTCCTCGGTGCAGGCCAGCGTGGCGCCGGTGCGGCGCGCCATCGAGCTGACCATCGGGAGGCGGAAGACCAGGTCGGCGCCGAGCGGTCGCAGGAAGCGGCCGGTCTCGTCGTGGACGACGACGCCGGTCATCATCGCGTCCAACGGCACCGTGCCGGAGTGGTTGCTGACGATCAGCGCGCCGCCGTCCTCGGGGATGTTGTCGGCACCGCGCACCTCGATGCGGAACCACTTCGCCGCGATCGGGCGGAGCACCGCGAGCACGAACTGCTCGGTGAACTCCGCGTCGAAGCCGTAGTCGTCGACGGTGTAGTCGCCCTCCAGCCGGCGCCGCCACGACGCCAGCAGCGCTGCGAGTGCGCCCTCCCAGTCGTGGCCCCACAGCTCCAGCGCGGCAGTGCGGATCGCGTCCCACCAGTCGCCTACGGGGATGCCCGGCAGGGGCGTGCGGTCCCGCGTGGTGGCGGGACCCGAGTCGCCGTCTGTCGCGTCATCGACGCCGGCGTCGACCTCGAGATCGGGCGCCCCGGCCTCGGCATCGGCGCGCCGGCGCGTCCCGTCCGCCTTGACGTCGGCCTTGTCGGACGGCGTACGCCGGGGGGTGGCCGCCGCCAGGTCGCGGGCGGCCGAGGAGGGACGCATCGAGCCGCTGCCCCGGCCGGGCCGGCCGCGGGTGCCGATCGGGATGATCTCGGCGTCAGCCACGGGTCCCCACCTCCTCGCCGGCGTCGGCGGCGGTCACGGCCGAGGGCCGCAGCCCTTCGGCGAAGTCGGTGAACGCCTCGAGCGTGGTGTACGTGGGCTCGAAGCCGAGCTCGCTACGCATCCGGGTGGTGTCCATCCCCCGGCCGAAGGTGAGCACGGCAAGCTGCTCGGGGGAGAAGTCCAGCATCCGCGTCGAGCGCAGGGCCTGGCCGAGCCCCCCGACCGCGGGTGAGGGCAGCGGCAGCGACGGCTTGCCGAGCATCCGGATCGCCTGGGACAGCAGCATCACCCCGTCGCCGGCGACGTTGAACGTGCCCGACTGCTCATGGGTGACGCTGTGCTTGAGGACGCCGAAGAGGTCCTCCTGGTGCAGGAACTGCACCCGGGGGTCGAAGCCGAGCACCCGCGGGATGACCGGCAGCCGGAAGTACGACGTCATCGGGCTGGTCACGTGCGGGCCGATGACGTTGGCGCAGCGCAGCATCGTCACCCGGACGTCGGGTCGGCGGCGGGCGAAGCCGCGCACGTAGCCCTCGATCTCGTAGACGTCCTTGGCGTAGCCCGACCGCGGAAGCTTCTTGGGGTGCATGTCCTCGGTGAACATCGCCGGGTCCCGCGAGCTGGCACCGTAGACGGTGCCCGTGGACTTCACGACCAGGTGCTCCAGGCCGGGCGCACGCTGGCAGGCGGCGAGGAGCTGCATCGTGCCGATGACGTTGAGCTCCTTCATCGCGCCCCGGCCGCCGGCGCTGCCGGGGGTGGCGATGACGCTCATGTGGACGACGGTGTCGACGTCCTCCTTGGCGAGAACCTTGGCGATCACCGGGTTGCGGATGTCGGCGCGCACGAACGACATCTCCCCGATGTCGCCACGCGGCGGGACGACGTCGACGCCGATCACCCGGTCGATGTCGGGATCGGCGGCGGCGTACCGCGCGAAGCGCCGTCCCAGGTCACGAGAGACGCCGGTGACCAGCACGACCCTGCCCATGGGAGCTCCTGGCTCGGCGACTACTTGCCGAGCTTGCGACGCTGGACGCGCGTCTTCTTCAGCAGCTTGCGGTGCTTCTTCTTCGCCATGCGCTTGCGGCGCTTCTTGATGACCGAACCCACGGGGAACCTTTCACGAACTCACGACATCGGGCGCGCGAGACTCGCGCGGACCACGACAGCCTAGCCGCCGACCGCAGGGCCACGACAATCGCGGTCGCCCCCCGACGACCGCCGCCGGGCAGCCCTGGGTCAGCCGGCGGAGTAGAAGGACTTGCGGAGGTACTCGTTGACCTCGTCCTCGGGCACCCGGAAGGAGCGGCCGACGCGGACCGCAGGCAGCTCGCCGGAGTGGACGAGGCGGTAGACGGTCATCTTCGAGACGCGCATCATCGCAGCGACCTCGGCGACGGTCAGGAAGGTGACGCCGGAGATGTCTCCGGACGCGTCATGGGGCGTGCTGTCAGCCATCGTGCACCGATCCTTCTGTGCGGGCACGCCGCCGGCTTCCCCACCGGCGACCAACATGCACGCTGTAGGTGAGAGTAGTGCCTGATGTGACTCGTGGGGAAGAGAATCCCGAAAGATTGACCGCGTTTGCGGCGTGTTGACTTGCCATGACTGGGGTTGGAGTGGCTCCTGGGGCACGTCGTCAGGGCATGGGGTCCAGACCGTGCAGCGGGAAGGCCTCCTGACGGGTCGCGAAGATCGCTCGGTCGAGCCAGGTGTCGGGGTCGTAGCCCTCGACCCAGTCGCGCCACGCGGGCCGCCGCCCGTCGGTCATCCGGTGCGGGGCGTGCCGACCGAGCGTCTCCCGCACGTGGTCGCGCCACGCCAACGGGGTGTCGGTCTGGGGGTCGAGCGGATGCCCGCCCAGGATCGCCAGCAGGTGGCTCCAGGCGCGCGGGACGACGTCGACGATGGCATACCCCCCGCCACCGGTGGCGACCCAGCGGCCGCCGGCCACCTCGTGGGCGAGCTCGTGCAGGGCGAGGTACGCCGCCCGCTGACCGTCGACGCTCAGCATCATGTGCGCCAGCGGGTCCTCCATGTGGGAGTCGCAGCCGTGCTGGGTCACCAGGACCTCGGGCTTGAACTCGCGCAGCAGCGGCGGGACCACCGCGTGGAAGGCTCGCAGCCACCCGGCGTCTGACGTGCCGGGCGGCAGCGCGAGGTTGACCGCGGAGCCCTGCGCGTCGCGCCCGCCCAGGTCGTGCGGGAAGCCGGTGCCGGGGAACAGCATCTGGCCGGTCTCGTGCAACGAGATGGTCAGCACCCGCGGGTCGTCCCAGAAGATCCGCTCCACCCCGTCGCCGTGATGGACGTCGACGTCAACATAGGCGATCCGCTCCGCGCCCTGGTCGAGCAGCGACTGGATCCCGACCGCGATGTCGTTGTAGATGCAGAAGCCGCTGGCCGTGCCGCGCATCGCGTGGTGCAGCCCGCCGGTGATGTTGGCGGCATGCAGCGACTCGCCGCTCCACACCTGACGGCAAGCCTCCAGGCTGGCGCCCACGACGTGGGCGGCGGCGTGGTGCATACCCGGGAAGACCGGGTTGTCGTCGGTGCCGAGGCCGCAGGCGAGGTCGACGTGGTCGGGACGGGTGCCGCAGGCCGTCACCGCCTCGATCAGCCGCGCGTCGTGGACGGTGGCGATCTGGTCCACGGTCGCGATCGGCGCGGGAACGATCCGCAGGCGGTCGAGGACGCCGAGCTCGGCGGCCAGCCGCATCGTGAGGTCGACGCGGACGGGGGACATGGGGTGATCCGGGCCGAAGTCGTACTCGGTGAGGGTCTTCTCGAAGACCACCGTGGCCGGGCCGTGGCACTCCATGGGGCTGAATCTACTCGCGATGTCTGTGGCGGCCGTCACGTGTCCCGGCGTACCCTGGCCAGATGCTGATGCGCACGACGACCGCGTGGTGGCCCGCCTGACGGCGGACCCCGATCGAGCACACCCTCATCCCACGGCCGCCTCCGGGCGGCCGTCGTCGTCTCACGACATCTGCGGACGCCTGCGGCCTCGACCTCAGGAGAATCCGATGTCCCTTCCGACCCACCCTTCCGCGTCCGCCGTCGCCGGAGGACCCCGCACCTTGTCACTGCTCAAGCCGACCGGTCACCTGACGCTCGGCAACCTGCTCGGCGCCCTGCGACCGATGGCCGCTGCGCAACCCGAGACCGACGGCATCTACGGCATCGCCGACCTGCACGCGCTCACCGTGCCGCACGATCCGGCCCGGCTGCGCACGCTGGTCCGGGAGACGATGACCTTGCTCCAGGCCGCCGGACTCGACGACAGCACGCTGTTCGTGCAGAGCCAGGTCCCGGCCCACAGCGAGCTGGCCTATCTGCTCGAGTGCACGGCGACCACCGGCGAGCTCAACCGGATGATCCAGTTCAAGGAGAAGGGCCGGGGCCGCGGCGGCAGCCGCGCCTCGCTGCTCACCTATCCCGCGCTGATGGCCGCCGACATCCTGCTCTATCGGCCCGCGTCGGTCCCGGTGGGGGACGACCAGCGGCAGCACCTGGAGCTGACGCGGGACCTCGCCACCCGCTTCAACCGCGACTACGGTCCGGTCTTCGTGGTGCCCGAGATCGCGGTTCCGCCGGTGGCTGCGCGGGTGATGGACCTCGCCGACCCCCGTCGCAAGATGGGCAAGTCTCACGAGGACGGCTCCGGCATCATCTACCTGCTCGACCCTCCGGACGTCGTCCGCCGAAAGGTGCAGCGTGCGGTCACCGACTCAGACACGGGGGGCCAGGCCGTGCGTCGTTCCCCCGGCAAGCGGGGGGTGAGCAACCTGCTGGAGATCCTGGAGGCGTGCGCCGGACCGGGCGCGGCGGCCGGCCTGACGACGTACGGCGCACTGAAGGCGGCCGTGACCGACGCGGTCGTCGCCACCCTCGAGCCCGTGCAGCGCCGTTACGCATCGCTCGCGGCCGACCCAGGCGCGGTGGAGGAGGTCTACGGCCGCGGCGCCGAGCGGTGCCGGGAGCTGACTCGGCCCGTGCTGGCCGCCGCCCGTGCAGCCATGGGTCTGTGAGGTTGGCGCCCGCATTGAACATGTTCAAGATGTTCAGCAGCGGGCCAGCGGCTGCCCGCGAAACCGGCATCGGCCTCTTCCGCAGGGTGCGGGGTTGAGGGCGTCGGGTCACTGGAATTCACTGGTTCTCCTGTGAATCCATCACTTCTCCACCTGTGCAACAGGGGTGAGGTGCCAGAACCACAGGAGAACCAGTGAATCTTGGGACCGAGCTACGACCCCTCGGCCAGCTCGCGGGAGCGGTCACGGGCGGCCTCCATAGCGGCCAGGAACGCCGCCCGGACCCGGTGGATCTCGAGCTCGCGCAGGGCGGAGGCGGTGGTGCCGCCAGGGGAGGTGACCTGCTCGCGCAGGACCACCGGGTGGGTGCCGGTCTCGCGGAGCATCTTGGCCGACCCGACCACCGTCTGCACGACGAGCTCGGTCGCGGTGGTCCGCGGCAGCCCGAGGTGGACGCCGGCCTCGATCATCGACTCCACGACGAAGAAGATGTACGCCGGCCCGGAGCCGCTGATCGCCGTGACGGCGTCCTGCTGCCGCTCGGGGATCCGCAGGACGCGACCCGTGGAGCCCATCAGCGACTCGGCCTCACGCAGATGCGCCTCGTCGCAGTGCGACCCCGGGGAGATGGCGGCCATGCCCTCGTCGACCAGCGCCGGGGTGTTGGGCATCACCCGCACCACCGCCACGCCGGCCGGCACCCGCGACTCGATGAACGCGGTGGTGATGCCTGCGGCCAGCGACACCACCAGCTGGCCAGGGCGCAGCACGCCCGCGATCTCCTCCAGCACCGCCGCCATGTCCTGCGGCTTGACCACGAGCGCGACCGTGTCGGCCTTCGCCGCAGCCTCCACGTTGGACACCACGGAGACGCCGTAGCGCTCCTCCAGCTCGGCCGCGCGCTCCGGCCGCTTCTCCCCCACCATCAGGTTGTCGACCCGTCGGCCCGCGCGCACCAGGCCGGACAGCAGGGTCTCGCCCATCACGCCGGCGCCGATGATGGCGGTCTGGCCGCCGGCGCTGCCGGCGGTGCTCTGCGACGTCATCGCCTCACTCATCAGTGACCTACTTCTTCGAGACCAGGGAACGCAGGAAGAACGACAGGTTCTGCGGTCGCTCGGCCAGGCGCCGCATCAGGTAGCCGTACCACTCCTGACCGTAGGGGATGTAGACCCGCACCGTCTCGCCACTTTCGGAGAGCCGACGCTGCTCCTCGGGCCGGCAGCCGTAGAGCATCTGGAACTCGTAGGACCCCTGCGCCCGGCCGTAGCGACTCACCAGCGACGAGGCGATCTCCACCATCCGCGGGTCGTGGGTGGCGATCATCGGGTAGCCGTGCCCGCCGAGCAGCACCTTGAGGCAGCGCACGAACGACCGGTCCACGTCGAGCCGCGACTGGAAGGCGACCGTCTCGGGCTCCTGGTAGGCGCCCTTGCACAGCCGCACCCGCGACCCCTCGTAGGCCAGCGCCCGGCAGTCGGCCTCGGTGCGGTGGAGGTAGGCCTGCAGCACCGCGCCGGTCTCCGGGAAGTCCTTGCGCAGCTCGCGCAGGAGGTCGAGCGTCGAGTCGGTGGTGGTGTGGTCCTCCATGTCGAGCGTGACCGTGGTGCCCGCGTTGCGGGCCGTGCGGCAGATCGCTCGCGCATGGTCGAGGGCGATCTGCTCGCCGCTGCGGCCCCCGACCGCGGGCAGCGCCTGCCCGATGGCGGACAGCTTGACCGAGACCTCGGCCTTGCGCGCCAGTCCGGCGCCGGCCAGCTGCTCCAGCAGCGACTGGTACGCCGTCACGACGGCTTCGGCCTGAGCGAGGTCCTCGACGTCCTCGCCGAGATAGTCCAGCGTCACGTGCAGCCCGTCGGCGACCAGCCCGGCGGTCGCCTCGACCGCGTGGGCGTTGGTCTCGCCGGGCACGTAGCTGTGCACGATCCCCGCCGACACAGGCATGGTCTCGACGAGCCGCTTCACCTGCCCGCTCCGGCTCAGCAGCAGCAGTGGCTCACGCAGCAGTGCCATGGTCCTCCCGTCACACGTCCCGAGCGCCGCCCCCGGGCGAGGGCGACGCCCGACAGGCTAGCCCGTCCGCCGACCACGCCGTCACCAGGCGGGCCGCGGTCAGGGGGTACGCCGGCGCAGCGTCGCCGCCCCGAGGGCCAGGCCCCCCACGGCGAACACGGCCACGACGGCCAGCTTCTGCCACACCTCGACGGTGGTGGTGCTGACCATGAGGTGCTGCATCGCGTCGACGGCGTACGACAGCGGCAGGACGTCGCTGATCTGGCTCAGCACCGTCGGCAGCTGATCGCGTGGGATGAGCAGGCCGCACAGCAGCATCTGCGGCACGACGACGGCCGGCATGAACTGCACCGCCTGGAACTCCGTCTGCGCGAACGCCGACACGAACAGGCCCAGGGCAGTGCCCAGCACGGCGTCGAGCACCGCCACCACCGTCAGCAGCCAGACCGGGCCGACGATGTCCATGCCGAGCAGTCCCACGCTGACCCCGACCGCGATCACCGACTGCAGCGCCGCCATCAGACCGAAGGCCAGGGCGTAGCCGAACAGGAAGTCGAGCTTGCCCATCGGCATCGCCAGCAGCCGCTCGAGCGTGCCGCTGGACCGCTCGCGCAGCGTCGTCACGCTGGTCACCAGGAACATGATGAAGAAGGGGAACATCGCGAGCAGGCTCGGACCGATCTGGTCGAACATCTGACTCGGCGCGTCCTTGTACATCCACCACAGGAGGGTCATCAGCAGCGTCGGCAGCAGAAGCAGCATCGCCAGGGTGCGGCGGTCGCGACGGAGCTGGGTGAGCACCCGACGGGTGACGGCGAGCGTGATGCGAGGGTTCATGCCGACTCCTCACCCTCGCGGCGCGCATGGCGGCCGGCATGGCGGGCGACCAGCTCCAGGAAGGCGTGCTCGGTGTCCCGCGCTCCGGTGCTCTCCTTGATCTGCCGGGGGCTGCCGTCGGCGATGATCTCGCCCTCGCGCATCAGCAGCAGCCGGTCGCAGCGCTCGGCCTCGTCCATCACGTGGCTGGACACGAACATCGCCGACCCGCTGTCGGCCAGCCGGTGGAACAGCTCCCACAGCTCCTGCCGCAGCACCGGGTCGAGCCCCACCGTCGGCTCGTCGAGCACGACCAGGTCGGGCTCGCCGAGCAGCGCGACCGCGAGGCTGGCCCGCGAGTGCTGGCCGCCGCTCAGCCTGCCGACGACGTGGTCGGCGTGGGTGGTGAGCTCGACGGCCTCGACGGCGCGGTCGACCGCCTCGCGCTCCAGACCGCGCACCCTCGCGAAGAACGTGAGGTTCTCCATCACCGTGAGGTCGTCGTACACGCTGGCCGCCTGGGTGTGGTAGCCGATCCGGTGCCGCAGCGACGGGCTCCCGGCCTCCTCGCCGAACACCGTCACCGTGCCGCTCTCGATCCGCTGGACGCCGACCAGGCAGCGCATCAGGGTGGTCTTGCCGCAGCCGGACGGCCCGAGCAGGCCGGTCACCCCACCGTCGATGTCGAGGTCGAGCCCGTGCAGCACGGCCAGCGAACCGCGGGTCACGTGGAGGTCGCGCACCTCCACCACGTTGGTCACCATGGATTATTCACCATGCGATGAATACTGCCTTTGTGGGGCGCCGGATGCAAGCCACGGGCTCAGCCCACGAAGCCCAGGTCGCCGGTCAGGTAGCGCTGCAGCGTCGGGGCGTACGCCGCCACGACGTCGTCCACCGGCATGGAGGCGAGCGGCTCGGCCTCCAGCAGGTAGCGCAGCATGATCAGCCCGACGATCTGCGAGGCGAACAGCGGCATCCGGATCTCGGGGTGGTCGATGCCCAGCGCCTGCCCCAACGGCTCGATCACCACGGGCAGAAACCCGCGGCCCATCAGCTGCCTGCCGGTCGGCTCCAGCAGTCCGCGCGCCATGGCCAGCAGCGGGAGACGGTGGTCGGGCTCGTCCCAGACCGACACCATCACCCGCAGGATCCGCTCCCCGGCGCCGTCGGGTCCCTCCGCAAGCACCGGAGCCAGGATGACCCGCGGGTCGACCGGCAGCTGGAGCGCGGCGATGAACAGGTCGTCCTTGCTGCCGAAGTAGTGGTGGACCAGCGCCGGGTCGACGCCAGCGGCGGCGGCCACGGCGCGCACAGAGGTGCCGGCGAAGCCGCCGGTGGCGAACAGCTCGCGCGCCGCGTCGAGGATGGCCGCCCGGGTGTCGGGGGTGCCCGGGCGGCGGCCGCGCCTGGCGGTCGGTGTACGCGCTGCGCGGCTCATCGCGCCGGCACCCGGAAGTGCGCGCGGGCGAACTCCAGCGACTCGGCCAGGTCACGCTCGCGCTCGTCGGCACTCTGACACCGGCGGGTGTTGATCTCCACCACGATGTTGCCGGCGAAGCCGCGGTCGGCGAGGTGACGGAGGAAGGCGTCGGCCTCCATGTCGCCGCGACCGGGCACCAGGTGCTCGTCCTTCGCCGAGCCGGTGCCGTCGGTGAGGTGCACGTGGCGCAGCCGCGCCCCCATCCGGTCGGCCAGCTCGATCGCGTCGTTGCGGGCGATGGCGGCGTGCGAGAGGTCGAGCGTGAGGTTGGCGTAGGTCTCCTCCGAGGGGTCCCACCCGGGGAGGTACATCTCCATCCCGCGCCGCGAGGACGCGCGCCAGGGATACATGTTCTCGATCGCGAACGCGATCCCGGTGGACTCCTCGAGAGCCGCGATGCCGTCGACGAACCCGGCGGCGTACTCCTTCTGCCAGCGGAAGGGTGGATGCACCACGACGACGTCGGCACCGACGGCCTGCGCCATCTCGGCCGAGCGCTCGAGCTTGCCCCACGGGTCGGTGCCCCACACGCGCTGGGTGAAGAGCAGGCACGGCGCGTGGACCGCCAGCACCGGCATCTCATGGTGCGCCGACAGCTCACCGATCGCGCTGACCTGCTGGCTCAGCGCGTCGATGCCGACCATCACCTCGACGGCGTCGTAGCCGAGCCGCGCCGCCCAGGCGAAGGCATGCGCCGTGGACTCGGGGTACGTCGACGCGGTGGACAGTGCCACCGGGACCCCCGACACTGCGCTCACGGGCCACTCACCGGCGCCCTCACCCGAGCACGCTGATCTGGTCGAGGCGCTCGAGGATCACGCCCTCGCGGAGCGCCCAGGGGCAGATCTCGAGCTCGTTGAGCCCGAAGATGTCCATGCATGCCTCGGCCACCAGCGCGCCGGGCACGATCTGGTGGGCCCGGCTCGAGGAGACCCCGGGAAGCTTGGCCAGGGTGTCGGCCTCCATCGCCACCAGCTCGGGGATCCGCTCCTCGAGCGCGTCGAGCGGCAGCGTGCGCGGCACGAGGGGCCCCTCGCCGGCGGGTGCGGCCCCGCAGATGCGGGCGAGCGACCGGAAGGTCTTGGACGTCGCGACGGCGCGGTCCGGCGCGCCGGCGCGCAGCAGGTGGCCGGCGTCGTGGGCGATGTCGGCACGGATCTGCTTGCGCAGGGACCGGATGGTCTCGTCGTCGGGGGCACTGCCTGCGAACCACTGCCGCGCGAGGCGAGCCGCACCCAGCGGCAGCGACCACGCCACGTCGGGCGCCTCGTCGGCCCCGCCGGCGATCTCCAGCGAACCGCCACCGATGTCGAAGACGGCCAGCCGTCCGGCCGACCAGCCGAACCACCGCCGCACCGCCAGGAACGTCAGCCGCGCCTCGTCCTCCCCCGACAGCACCTGGATGTCGACGCCGGCCTCGCGGTGCACGGTCTCCAGGACGACGTAGGAGTTGATCGCGTCGCGCACCGCCGAGGTCGCGAAGCCCAGCATCTCCTCGCAGCCCTTGTCCTCGGCCACCTCCAGCGACGACGCGACGAACGACGTCAGCGCCTCGACGCCGGCGTCACTGACCGCACCGTCGTCGTCGAGGTGCTCGGCCAGCCGCAGCGGCTGCTTGTGCGAGAACGCCGGCAGCGGCGCCGCGCCACCGTGCGCGTCCACCACCAGGAGGTGACCCGTGTTGGAACCGATGTCGAGGACGCCCAGGCGCATGAGACCAAACTACCGCCCGTGCCCGGACACCCGGCCGCGATGCGGGCTTCCGGCCTGGCAGTAGCGTGTGGCCGTGCCCGAAGTCGACCTGGGGTTCCCCCGCGCGTTCGTCGAGTTCCCCGACCCCGCCGACGAGGGCCAGCTGTTCCGCTGCGACCTCACCTGGCTCACCTCGCGGTTCACCTGCATCTTCGGCCGCGGCTGCCAGGGGATCTTCGCCGACTCCCCCGACACCGGCTGCTGCACGCTGGGGGCGCACTTCTCCGACGTCGACGACGAGCGACGGGTGGCCGGCTGGGTGTCCCGGCTGACGCCCGACCTGTGGCAGCTGCGCCCGGAGCGCCGCACGATCACCCGCAAGGACTGGGTCGAGACCGACGAGGAGGGCGCCCGCAAGACCCTCGCCGTCGAGGTCGACGGCCAGTGGGGCTGCGTCTTCCACAACCGCACCGACTTCGCCCTGGGTGCCGGCTGCGCCCTGCACGCGCTCGCGCTCCGCGAGGGCCGGCATCCGTTGGAGGCCAAGCCCGACGTGTGCTGGCAGCTGCCGATCAGGCGCACCTTCCGCACCGTCGAGCGGCCCGACGACACGTCGTACGTCGAGATCAGCATCGGCGAGTACGACCGGCGCGGCTGGGGGCCCGGCGGGCACGACCTCGACTGGTACTGCTCCGGCAACACCGAGGCTCACGTCGCCGCCGAGCCGCTCTATCTGGGCAGTGCGGCCGAGCTGATCGAGCTGATGGGCCAGCCGGCGTACGACGTCCTCGCACGGCTGTGTGAAGGTCACCTGCACTCACGCACTCTGGCCGCCCACCCGGCCGACCCGCTGCAGGAATCTTGACATCAAGAGAGTCCGGACCCCGCTGTCGGGCGCTCTGCACAGTCGGGCCACAATGCAGACATGCGCCTGGACCATCTGTCGTACGCCGCGGGGCCCGACGGGCTCGCCCACACCGCGGAGCGCATCGGGGAGCTTCTGGGGCGTGACTTCGTCGACGGCGGGGTGCACCCCCGCTTCGGCACGCGCAACATGACGTTGCCGCTCGGCGGTGGCACCTACCTCGAGATCGTCGAGGTGCTCGACCACCCGGCCTCGGACAAGGCCCCCTTCGGGCAGGCCGTGCGCGCGCGCTCGGCGCTCGGCGGCGGCTGGCTCGGCTGGGTCGTCGCGGTCGACGACATCGCGCCCGTCGAGCGGCGGCTCGGCCGCGAGGCAGCGGCGGGCAACCGCTTCCGCCCCGACGGGACCGAGCTGACCTGGAGGCAGATCGGCGTCAACGGCCTGATCGCCGACCCGCAGCTGCCGTTCTTCGTGCAGTGGCTGATCCCCGCCGGGCTGCACCCCAGCGTCGGCGCCGACCCCGACTACACCCTTGCCTGCCTGGAGATCGCCGGCGACCCGCAACGCGTCAGCGAGTGGCTCGGAGAGGCCGTCGAAGCGCCACTGGAGGACGTCAAGGTCGAGTGGGTCGCACCGCACGGCACCCCCGGCATCCTCGCGGTGCAGGTGCAGACCCCGCGCGGGCTGGTCCGCATCTGACCGGTCGTCCTCCGACGGGACCCGGAGGTTCGCTGCCGCGGGGAGCCGTGGCCAGCCCCAACATCTGGCGGCATCCGGGCACCTACGAGACCGAGAACCGCGCCTTCGACCCCGCCGGCCTGGTCGCCGGCGCCATGGCCGAGATCGCCGACTGGTCCGGGCGCGACGTGCTCGACGTCGGCTGCGGCACGGGCTTCCACCTGCCATGGTTCGCCCAGACCGCGCGCTCGGTCGTCGGCGTGGAGCCGCATCCCGAGCTGGTGCGGCTGGCGCAGCGGCGTACTCGCGGGACGGCGTCGGTCCGCGTGCTGCAGGGCACCGCGCAGCAGCTGCCGCTGCCGAGCGGCTCGGTCGACGTCGCGCACGCGCGGTGGGCCTACTTCTTCGGCCCCGGCTGCGAGCCCGGGCTGGCCGAGCTGGCGCGGGTGGTACGCCGGGGCGGCACCGCGGTCGTCGTGGACAACGACACCACCCGGTCGACGTTCGGCGCGTGGTTCCGCCGCGGCTATCCCCACCTGCCCGCGGCAGCGGAGGTCGAACGCTTCTGGTCGACCCAGGGGTGGACCCGCCGTGCGGTGCTGACGCGCTGGGCGTTCTCCACACGCACCGACCTGGAGAGCGTGGTCCGCATCGAGCTCCCGGACGCCGTGGCGGAGCAGGTGCTCGCGGTCCACGAGGGGCTGGAGGTGGACTACGCCGTCAACCTGTGGTGGCGGCGCTTCTAGGCGAGGACGCCGCTGGAGCCGCGCGTCACCAGGGTGGGGCTCAGCAGCACCCCGCCGCGGATCCGACGGGGCACCGAGAGCAGGCCCTCGAGCGCGGCGACAACCTCGACCGCGACCTCCTCCAGCGGCTGGCGCACCGAGGTGAGCCCGCCGGGGGTCAGCTGGGCGACCTGCGAGTCGTCGAAGCCCACCACGGCGACGTCGTGGCCCGGTTGCAGGCCGCGCGCCGCGAGCGTGTCGAGCACGCCCATCGCCAGCGTGTCCGAGGCGCAGACGAACCCGGTCGGGCGGGCCTCGTCCAGCAGCACCGCCGCCGCCTCACGACCGGACGAGACGGTGTCCTCGACCCGGCTGGCGAGACCAGTGGTCGGCAGCCCGCGGGAGCGGAGCGCCGCACTCCAGCCCCGGCGTCGGTCCTCGCCGATCACGGAGTCCTTGCGCCAGCCGATCCAGGCGATCCGGGAATGGCCCGCGTCGAGCAGGTGGTCGGTGGCCAGCCGGGTGCCGGCGGCGCCGTCGACGTCGACCCACGGGTGTCGGGGCCGCGCAGGGGCACCGTCGACATCGCCCCAGGGACGTCCGAAGGCCACGAAGGGCACGCTGCGGCCCTCGAGCCAGGCCGACTGCGGGTTGCCGAGGTAGGTGTCGGTGACCACGAAGGCGTCGACCGCCGTGGACCGCACCAGCTCGCCGTAGCCGGACACCGGGTCGTCGTCCTCGCCGGCGAACAGGAGCACGTGGTAGCCCGCCTCGCGGGACGCCTCCACCAGGGTGTGCACGAAACGGTCCATGGTGGCGTTGGCGGTGCCCTCCTGGGCCGGCGCGAAGCGCATCCCGATCAGGTGTGTGGAGCGGGTGCGGAGGTTGCGGGCCGCGCGGTTGGGGGTGTAGCCGAGCTCGCGGATCGCGCCCCGCACGCGCTCCAGGGTGTCGGCTCGCAACAGCTCGGGGTTGTTGACGGCGTTGGAGACCGTCTGACGGGAGACGCCGGCCCGCTCCGCCACGTCGGCAAGCGTCGGCGGCGCCACGGCGTACGCCGTTGGCGACCGGCGAACGGTCCTGCCCATGAGGCCCCCTTGATCGTTCCAATTCCCAGGATACCGCCGCGCCTCCGACCGTTGTCGGCGGTGCCGCCTAGCCTGCTCGCCATGAGCAGAGCAACCCCCGCACGCGCCCGCAACCGGGCCTCCTACCGCTGCACCGAGTGCGGCTGGGAGACCGCGAAGTGGGTCGGCCGGTGCGGAGAGTGCCAGGCCTGGGGGTCGGTGGTCGAGGCCGGTGCACCGACGGCCCGGGTGGCCGCCGGCCCGGTGACGACCCCGGCCGTGCCGATCGGGCAGGTCTCGCTGGAGGATGCGAGTTTCCGTCCCAGCGGCGTCGCCGAGCTCGATCGGGTGCTCGGCGGCGGGCTGGTCCCGGGGGCGGCCATCCTGCTGGCCGGCGAGCCGGGCGTGGGCAAGAGCACGCTGCTGCTCGAGGTGGCTGCCCAGACCGCCCGCCACGGGCGGCGCGCGCTCTACCTCACCGGCGAGGAGTCCGCCGCCCAGGTGCGGCTGCGCGCGGAGCGCACCGACGGCGTGCGCGACGACCTCTACCTCGCCGCAGAGACCGACCTGGGTGCGGTGCTCACCCACGTCGAGGACGTGCGCCCCGAGCTGCTGGTCATCGACTCGGTGCAGGCCATCGGCGCCTCCGGTGTCGACGGCGTGCCCGGAGGGGTCACCCAGGTCAAGGAGGTGGCCGCCGCCCTGGTCCGCGTCGCCAAGACCCGCAACATCACCACGGTGCTGGTCGGCCACGTCACCAAGGACGGCTCGATCGCCGGGCCCCGGGTCCTGGAGCACCTCGTCGACGTCGTGCTCCACTTCGAGGGCGAGCGCACCTCCCGCTTCCGGATGGTCCGAGCCATGAAGAACCGCTTCGGTCCGGTCGACGAGGTGGGCTGCTTCGACCTCGCCTCCGACGGCATCAACGCGGTCGCCGACCCCACCGGGCTGTTCGTCGAGAGCCATCACCAGCGGGTGCCCGGCACCTGCGTGGCGGTCACCCTCGAAGGTCGCCGGCCGCTGCTCGCCGAGGTGCAGGCACTGGTCACCCCGACCACGTCCGACCGTCCGCGGCGCACCACCTCCGGCCTGGACTCCTCGCGGGTGGCCCTGGTGACCGCCGTGCTGCAGCAGCACTGTCGACTGCGCTTCCACACCTCCGACGTGTTCGCCTCGACGGTCGGCGGGGCGCGGCTCACCGAGCCGGCGGCCGACCTGGCCACGGCGCTCGCGCTCGCCTCGGCCCACCACGGCGTCGCCCTGCCCAGCGGCGTGGTGGCGATCGGCGAGCTCGGGCTGGCCGGCGAGCTCCGCAAGGTCCGCGACCTGCCCCAGCGCCTCGCCGAGGCCGCGCGCCTCGGCTTCGCGGTGGCCGTCGTGCCCGGCGCGCCCGACACCGACCCGCGCTCCGCGGAGCCGAGGACCGTCGACGGGATGCGGGTGCTGGAGGCCCCCGACGTCGCCGCGGCGCTGCGGATGCTGCACCTCACCGACGGTTGAGGGCCGTTCGTCGCGCCGGCACGGCGCGATGGCCGGCTTCTGGGCCAGGATGAGGTCATGGCCCTGCGCAAGAAGTCGTCCGGCCGCACCCCCGGCCTCCCTCCGGAGGTGCTGGCCGACATCACCGACGTCCTCGAGGCGTGCCCCGCCTTCCTCGGGGTCGGCAGGCCGGAGCTGGCACGGCTGGCCAGCGCCGCCGAGATCGACTACCTCGCCGCCGAGCGCGAGCCGGTCACCCCGGCCTTCGTGGTGCTCCGCGGCGCTCTCTACCTCCGTGATGGCGACGGACACAGCGTCGACGTGGTCGCGCAGGGGGAGTACGCCGCCCCTTCGGCCGGCGAGCGCCTCGCCCCCGTCGAGTCGAGCCTGGTGGTCTGGCTGCCGGAGGCGGCGCGCGAGCTGGCCTGGTCGCTGCCGGCCGACGAGCTGCCCCGGCGGCTGACCCAGCCCGACCGTCCGGTCGCCGAGCTCCAGCTGGCCCCGGTGCGCACCATCATGCGGTCGCCGGTGCTCACCGCCGAGCCGCACGAGACCTGCCGTGAGGTTGCCCGACGGATGAGCGAGCACGGCGTCTCGAGCGTCCTGCTGCGGATGGGCGACCAGGTCGGCATCGCCACCGACCGCGACCTGCGCACCCGCCTGGTGGCACAGGGCCGGTCTCCCGAGACCCCCGTCGGCGAGATCGCCACCGCCCCGGCGCGCACCATCGAGGCCGACACCTCGGTGTTCGAGGTCCTGGTCGAGATGGTGGCCCTCGGCATCCACCATCTGCCGATCGTCGAGTCCGGCCGCCTGGTCGGCATGGTCAGCTCTGGCGACCTCAACCAGCTGGGTGCCCGATCCCCCCTGCACGTGCGGGTCGCGGTCGACCGGGCCGCCGACCTCGACGGCGTGGCGGCCGCCCGCGACGACCTGCCCGACATGGTCGACACCCTGCTCACGGCGCACATGACCGCCGCCGACATCGGGAGGGTGGTCGCCACGGTCACCGACCGGATCCAGCGCAAGGTGTTCGCGCTGATCCACGCGGAGATGGGCGAGCCGCCGACGTCGTACGGCTGGGTAGCCTTCGGCAGCCAGGCCCGGCGCGAGCAGACCCTCCTGTCCGACCAGGACCACGGCCTGGTCCTCGACGACGCGGCGACCGACGAGCAGCTCGCCTGGTGGGCGGAGTACGCCGACCGGGCGGTCGCCGCGCTCGAGCGGTGCGGCTACCCGCGCTGCCACGGCGAGGTGATGGCGAGCAACCCGCACTGGCGGCACACCCAGTCGGGCTGGCTCCAGGAGTTCGGGTCGCTCATCAACCGGCCGACGGAGCGACATGTCATGGAGTCCGCCATCGCCTTCGACCTCCGCACCGTCGAGGGCGACCTGATGGCTCGCGAGCTGATGCAGCCGGTGCTCCAGTCGGCCCGGACCTCGCAGATCTTCCTGGCCCACCTGGCGCGCAGCACGGTGAGCCACCGGCCGCCGCTCGGCTTCCTCGGTCGCTTCGCCGTGAAGCGCTCCGGCGAGCACAGCGGCTCGTTCGACGTGAAGGCGGGAGCGATGCTGCCGATCGCCGACCTGGCCCGGCTGGCCACGCTCGCCAGGGGCGGGCCGGAGATCGGCACCGACGCCCGGCTGGCTGCCGCTGCCGGGGCCGGCCAGCTGTCGGAGGACCTGACAGAGACGCTGCGCGCGGGGTACGAGCTGGCGATGCGGCTGCGGCTGCGGCGCCACGTCGACCAGTGGCGGCGCGGCGAGCCGCTCGACAACTGGCTCGACCCCGACGATCTCGACGCGGTCGACCGTTCCCGCCTGCGCGAGACCTTCAAGGCCGTTCGGACCGCGCAGGAGGCACTCAGCGTCCGCTATCACACCGACATGCTCGGATGAGGTCCCTGCGCCGCAGCCCCGCAGACAACCGCCCGTGGCGGGACGTGGCGATGGTGGCCGTCGACTTCGAGACCACCACGGCCGATGCCGGCGCTGCCGAGCCGCTCTCAGTGGGCTGGGTGGGACTCGAGGACGGCCGGGTGCAGATCGGCGACGCCGGCTACACGTTGGTGGCCCACCGTGGCGAGGTGCCGGTCGAGTCGATCCGCATCCACCGGCTGGTGCCGGGCGAGCTGAGTGAGGGGGTCGCCCCCGAGGCGCTGGGCGAGATGCTCCGCGAGGCCGTCGACGGGCGGGTGCTGGTGGCGCACGGCGCCGCGCTGGAGCAGCGGATGCTCGACCGGTTCGCCGTGCCCTACGACGCCTGTCTCGACACCCTGCGCATCGTCCGCACCCTCGACCAGCGGGCCGGCCGCCCCGGGGCCGACGCCCGCCTGCCCGACGCCGCCCGGCGCTACGGCGTACCCCCGCTGGCCGCACACCAGGCCCACTCCGACGCGCTGAGCACCGCGATGCTCCTGATCAGCCTGGCCGGCCAGGTGGAGGCCGAGCGCGGCCGGTGCACGCTGAGCGACCTGCTCCTGCTGGCACGGGGCTGACCCAGGTCCGAGCGGTGCCGGAGGTGTGTCCCCTAGACTGGCGCCAGCCTGCTGGTGAGTGGGCGGGAGGAGACGGGGACACGTGGCCACTGACCGGCATGCCGCGAACCCGCGGTTGCGGGCGACGCTGGCCTCGATCGCTCCCGGCACCGCCCTGCGTGACGGCCTGGAGCGCATCCTCCGCGGTCGCACGGGAGCGCTGCTGGTGCTCGGCTACGACCGCACCGTCGAGTCGATCTCCACGGGCGGGTTCACCCTCGACGTGCCGTTCACGGCCACCGGCTTGCGCGAGCTGGCCAAGATGGACGGCGCCATCATCCTCGATCGCGACCTGACGCGCGTGCACCGGGCCGCGGTCCACCTGATGCCCGACCCGACGATCCCGTCGGAGGAGACCGGCACCCGCCACCGCACCGCCGACCGGGTGGCCCGGCAGAGCGGCTTCCCCGTCATCTCCGTCTCCCAGTCGATGCAGATCATCGCGGCCTACGTCGGCGAGACGAGGCACGTCCTGGAGGACTCCGGACAGATCCTGTCGCGCGCCAACCAGGCGCTCGCCACCCTCGAGCGCTACAAGCTGAGGCTCGACGAGGTCGCCAGCACGCTGTCGGCACTGGAGATCGAGGACCTGGTCACCGCTCGCGACGTCGCGGTCGTCGCGCAGCGGCTGGAGATGGTCAGCCGGATCGCCCGTGAGATCGAGGACTACGTCCTCGAGCTCGGCACCGACGGACGCCTGCTGTCCCTCCAGCTGGAGGAGCTGGTGACCGGCGTCGACGCCGAGCGTGAGCTGGTGGTCCGCGACTACCTCCCCGGCGGCCGTCGACCGGCCACCACCGAGGACATGCTGGCGCGCCTCGAGGGGCTGTCCCCGACCGAGCTGGTCGACCCTGGCGCGGTGGCCCGGGCGCTGTCACTGAGCGGCGGGGAGCACCTCGACGCGGCGGTCACCCCGCGGGGCTACCGCCTGCTCGCCAAGGTCCCTCGACTGCCCAGCTCCGTGGTCGACCGGCTGGTCGACCACTTCGGCACCCTGCAGAAGCTGCTGTCGGCGAGCGTCGACGACCTGCAGGCGGTCGAGGGCGTCGGCGAGCTGCGCGCCCGCAGCGTCCGCGAGGGCCTGTCCCGGCTCGCCGAGTCGAGCATCCTCGAGCGCTACGTCTGACGTCGGCTCTGACAGGCGCCTCAGCCGTTGGGTTCGACCGCACCCGACGGTGACGCCGAGGCCGTCGCTCCCCCGGTCTTCTTCCTGTCCTTCTTCTGCTTCCTCTGCTTCGGCTCCGGCGCGGCCGTGATGACCTCCGGCTCGGGCCGGCTCAGCTTGAACTGCACGTCCTCGGGCTCGCCCCCCAACGGTGCCACCGCGACGTGGTACCACCCGGGCAGCGCCCACTCGGTCAGCCGGCTACACGTCTCGTCGGAGCGCCGCGCCGACCAGGTGGCGGTCAGCCAGCTGGCCTTCTCGCGGCGCAGCACGAGGTCCTTGGTCGGCACCGCCCTCGGGCACTGCTGGCTGGTCCAGATCAGGTCCTTGCCGGAGGTGATCTTGAGCGTGAGCGTCTCCCGGGACGCCTGCCAGGTGCACGCCGGGCTGAGCTTGGTGCCGATCCGGAAGCGCAGCGTCACGTCGCGGCCGGCCACGGCGTCCTTCACCACCGGCGTCACGTCGACATCGGCGTCGAGGCACGGGCCGCTGGGCTGCGGCAGGGCGGGCTTCTTCTTCTTGTTCTTCTTCTTGTCCTTCTTCTTGTCCTTCGCCGGCCTGGTGGCATCGGAGGTGGCCGAGGCGGCGCCGCCGGTGGCCTCGCCCGCCGAGACCGGCGTGACGGCCCCGCCGCCGCCCGAGCCGTCGGAGAACCGGGTGAGCGTCATCCCGAGTCCGACGACCAGCGCCAGCGCGGTGCCCAGCACGAGGATCCGGCGCGTCCAGTAGGTCCGGGCGGACAGCGGGCCGCGCGGTCGGGTCAGCGCGCTCATGCGGTCACCGTAGCCAGCGACGGCGTCCGGACGGAGGTGCCACACCGGACCGGCCTCGAACGGCCCCGCGGTGCCGCCTAGCATCAACGACGATGGATGACCGCCGCCCCGATCTCGTCGACACCCTCGTCGGTTGGTATGCCGAGCATGCGCGCGACCTGCCCTGGCGAGCACCCGAGGCCTCTGCCTGGGCGGTGCTCGTCAGCGAGCTGATGCTCCAACAGACGCCGGTGGCGCGCGTCCTCCCGGTGTACGAGGCCTGGGTCGAGCGTTGGCCCACCCCCGAGGCACTCGCGACCGAGCCCGCCGGGGAGGCAGTGCGGGCCTGGGGTCGGCTGGGCTACCCGCGCCGGGCGCTGCGCCTCCACGCCGCCGCGCAGGCGATCACCACGCGCCACGGAGGCGAGGTCCCGGCCGACCTGGACCTGCTCCGCGCGCTGCCCGGGGTCGGCGACTACACCGCCGCCGCGGTCGCGGTCTTCGCGTACGGACGCCGTCACGCGGTGCTCGACACCAACGTCCGCAGGGTGCTGGCACGCCTGCTGGACGGTCAGGAGCTGCCGTCGACCCACGTGTCACGCGCCGAACGGACCCGGGCCGAGGGCCTGCTCCCCGGGGACGAGCCCACGGCCGCGACCTGGTCGATCGCGCTGATGGAGCTGGGGGCGCTGCGCTGCCGCGCCGCCCAGCCGCGGTGCGAGGGGTGCCCGGTGCGCGACCGGTGTGCCTGGCGCGCCGCCGGCTACCCGGCGTACGACGGCCCGCCGCGGCGCGCTCAGGCGTGGGCCGGCACCGACCGCCAGTGTCGCGGCCGGCTGCTCTCCCTCGTCCGCGAGGCTGAGGGGTCGGTCAGCCGCGGAAGGCTTGCGGGTACGTGGTCGGAGCCGGAGCAGCGCGAGCGCTGCCTGCAGTCACTGCTGGCCGACGGACTCCTGGTCGAGGAGGAAGGTCGGGTGCGACTTCCGTGAGGACCGACCGTGAGGGACCACGGCACGCAGCAGGGCCCGCCGGCGAGGCCGGCGGGCCCTGCTGCTGACGGTCTCAGCTCACTCGGTGTCGGCCGGCGGCTCGAGCTCCGCCGACCCCAGCGGGTCGTCGCCCAGGTCGACGGCTGCCGTCTCGAGCGGCGGCAGGTCGGGCAGCTCGGCCATCTTGGAGCCCTGGAAGGTGAAGGTCGCCTCCGGGCCCTCACCCTCGATGTCGACGAGGACGATCTGGCCGGGGCCCACCTCGCCGTAGAGCATCTTCTCGGCGAGCATGTCCTCGATCTCGCGCTGCACCGTCCGCCGGAGCGGCCGGGCCCCGAGCACGGGGTCGAAGCCACGCGTCGCCAGGAGGTTCTTGGCCGGCTGGGTCAGCTCGAGGCTCATGTCGCGGTCCTTGAGGCGCAGCTCGACTGCCGCGATCATGTTGTCGACCATCGAGATGATCTGCTCCTGCGACAGCGGCGGGAAGACGATGATCTCGTCGACCCGGTTGAGGAACTCGGGCCGGAAGTGCTGCTTGAGCTCCTCCGACACCTTGTTCTTCATCCGGTCATAGGAGCCGGCCACGTCGCCGGTCTGGGCGAAGCCGAGGTTGACCCCCTTGGCGATGTCGCGGGTGCCGAGGTTGGTGGTCATGATGATCACGGTGTTCTTGAAGTCGACCACCCGACCCTGCGAGTCGGTCAACCGACCCTCCTCCAGGATCTGCAGCAGGCTGTTGAAGATGTCGGGGTGGGCCTTCTCGACCTCGTCGAACAGCACCACCGAGAACGGCTTGCGCCGCACCTTCTCGGTGAGCTGGCCACCCTCTTCGTAGCCGACGTAGCCCGGGGGCGAGCCGAACAGCCGCGACACCGTGTGCTTCTCGCTGAACTCGCTCATGTCGAGCTGGATCAGCGCGTCCTCGTCGCCGAAGAGGAACTCCGCCAGCGACTTGGACAGCCACGTCTTGCCGACGCCGGACGGGCCGGCGAAGATGAACGACCCGCCGGGCCGCTTGGGGTCCTTCAGGCCTGCGCGGGTGCGCCGGATCGCCCGGGAGAGCGCCTTGACGGCCTGATCCTGGCCGATGACCCTCTTGTGGAGCTCGTCCTCCATCTTCAGCAGGCGGGTGGACTCCTCCTCCGAGAGCTTGACGATCGGGATGCCGGTGGCAACCGCCAGCACCTCCGCGATCAGCTCCTCGTCGACCTCCGCGACCTCGTCCATGTCGCCGGCACGCCACTGCTTCTCACGCTCGCCCTTCCTGGCGATGAGCTGCTTCTCCTCGTCGCGCAGGCGAGCGGCGGCCTCGAAGTCCTGGCCGTCGATCGCGGCCTCCTTGCGCTGCCGCACGTCGGCGATCTTCTCGTCGTACTCGCGGAGGTCCGCCGGAGCGGTCATCCGCCTGATGCGCAGCCGCGAGCCGGCCTCGTCGATCAGGTCGATCGCCTTGTCGGGCAGGAAGCGGTCGGAGATGTAGCGGTCGGCCAGCGTGGCCGCCGACACCAGCGCCTCGTCGGTGATGGTGACCCGGTGGTGGGCCTCGTAGCGGTCGCGCAGCCCCTTCAGCATCTCGATGGTGTGCGCGATCGACGGCTCGGCCACCTGGATCGGCTGGAAGCGTCGCTCGAGCGCGGCGTCCTTCTCGAGGTACTTGCGGTACTCGTCGAGGGTCGTCGCCCCGATGGTCTGCAGCTCGCCGCGGGCCAGCATCGGCTTGAGGATCGACGCCGCGTCGATCGCGCCCTCCGCCGCGCCGGCGCCGACGAGGGTGTGGATCTCGTCGATGAACAGCACGATGTCGCCGCGGGTCTTGATCTCCTTGAGGACCTTCTTGAGGCGTTCCTCGAAGTCGCCGCGGTAGCGCGACCCGGCGACCAGGGCGCCTAGGTCGAGGGTGTAGATCTGCTTGTCCTTCAGCGTCTCCGGGACGTTGCCCTTGACGATGTCCTGGGCCAGGCCGGCGACGATCGTGGTCTTGCCGACGCCCGGCTCGCCGATCAGCACGGGGTTGTTCTTCGTGCGTCGAGAGAGGATCTGCATGACCCGCTCGATCTCGGGCTCCCGACCGATGACCGGGTCGAGCTTGCCCTCGCGGGCCGCCTGGGTGAGGTTCTGCCCGAACTGGTCGAGCACCAGCGACGACGAGGGCGCCTCGCCGCCCCCGGCGCCGGCGGTGGCCCCGGCCGAAGCAGACTCCTTGCCCTGGAAGCCGGAGAGCAGCTGGATGACCTGCTGGCGGACCCGGTTGAGGTCGGCGCCCAGCTTCTGCAGCACCTGGGCGGCGACGCCCTCGCCCTCGCGGATCAGGCCGAGCAGGATGTGCTCGGTGCCGATGTAGGAGTGGCCGAGCTGCAGCGCCTCGCGCAGAGACAGCTCGAGCACCTTCTTGGCGCGCGGGGTGAACGGGATGTGGCCGCTGGGCGCCTGCTGGCCCTGGCCGATGATCTCCTCGACCTGGGCGCGCACCGCCTCGAGCGAGATGTCGAGGCTCTCCAGCGCCTTGGCCGCGACGCCCTCGCCCTCGTGGATCAGACCGAGCAGGATGTGCTCGGTGCCGATGTAGTTGTGCGAGAGCATGCGGGCCTCTTCCTGGGCCAGCACGACCACCCGCCGGGCTCGGTCAGTAAAACGCTCGAACATTCTCGCCTCGTTCCTTGGAACTGAAATCCTGAGAGCATCCCCGAGGTCACCGACGACCCCGGCAGGACACCCTTGGCTCAACTCTGGTCACAGCCTACGTGTTCCCGGCGGGCAGACGAGCGCGTCCGCCCTGAGCGAACATCTGGAGAGCCGGAGGACCAGTCGCGGCTGAGCCGGCAGGCCGCGCTCAGGCCTTGCCGTAGACGACCCCGGACACGCACTGGGTGGCGCCGTCGGCGACCTTCGCCTCGATCGTGAAGTCCTCGCTGGCACCCGGCGCGACGCCCTTGAGCACCGCGAAGCCGCGCCCCATCACGTCGCCGCTGCTGGTGGTCCAGGAGACGGTGACGAGGTAGTCGGCCTTCTTCTTGAGCGAGGAGGTGACCGTGCCAGTGACCTCCTGCTTGCCCTTGTCGGTGGCGCACTCGCCGAGGTCGAGGTCCTTGATGGCACCGCCGCGCTCCTTCTTCAGCGCGGGGATGTCGGGCAGGTCGCTCGGCGAGACGTTGGCCGGGTCGACCCCCTCGGTGGCGCCGGCGGTGGCGGAACCGCTGCCCTCGGCCCCGGGCGAGCCGTCGTCGGTGCAGCCGGCGAGCGCCGCTGCCAGCACGCCCGCGGCGAGCGCGAGCGAGAGCGTCTTCTTCATCGTCACATTCCTTGTCCGTGCGGCCGACTCTCGGCCGCGTCCGTGTCTCGATCCGTACACCGGCTCGGGTGCGAGCCGCTCCCCCGGCCGGCCAGCCGCCCCCGGCGACCCAGGCGGACGTCGGAAGTCGCTGCCGAGCATAGCCAGCGGGCCGAACCGGTCAGGCGTTCTGCTCCTTGCGGCGCCGGCCACCCACGATCAGGGCGCCGCCGGCACCGAGCATGCCGAGGGCGATCCACGGCACGATCGGGTCGACCGGGTTGCCGGTGTTGGGCAGGCCGCCCCCGCCCCCGCTGCCGCTGGTGCGGGTCTCGATGACAACCTCGTCCTGCGCGCTCACCTCGACCCCGCCGCCACCGGTGCCGGTCGCGGTCGCCCGGTTGACGACCTCGCCGTTGCGGACGTCCTGCGCGGTGACCGTGTAGGGCTCTGCTGTGCAGGTCATCGCCTCACCCGGGGCCAGCGTCGTCTGCGGACAGGTCACCGGGCCGACCATCGGGTCCTTGACCTTGACCTTGGTCAGCGTGACGTTGCCGGTGTTGGTGACCTCGAAGGAGAACACGATCTCGTCGCCCACCGACACCGGTCCCGCGGTGTCTGCCGACTTCACCAGCTCGATCGACGGGTTCTGGTCGATCGGCGTCACGACCGTGTCCACGTCCGTGACCGGCTCGGGCTCCGGGTTCACGGGGGTCGCCGGCGGGAGACCGCTGGCGGTGGCGGTGTTCTCCACCTGGCCGGCATCGACGTCGGCCTGGGTCAGCGTGTACGTCGCCGTACACGTCACCGACTCCGTGGGGGCCAGCGTCGTCACGAGGCAGTCCACCGCGCCGACCAGCGGGTCATCCACGGTGATGCCGGTCAGCGTCACGTTGCCGGTGTTGGTCACCGTGAAGATGTAGTCGATCGTCTCCCCTGCCTCGTCGCCGACCGCGGTCGCCTCCTTGACCAGGTCGATCGCCGGCGTCTGCTCGATGGGCGTGCTGGTCGAGTCGGTCGACGTCACGTCGGTGTCGTTGGGGTCGGTGCCCGTGACGGTCGCGGTGTTGTCGACCACGCCCGCATCCACGTCGTCCTGGGTCAGCGTGTAGGTCGCGGTGCAGGTCGTCTGCTCGCCCGGCAACAGGGTCGTCGTCGGGCAGTCCACGGTGCCGACCAGCGGGTCGTCCACCACGATGTCGGTCAGGGTCACGTTGCCGGTGTTGGCCACCAGGAACGTGTACTCGATGGCGTCACCGACGAAGTTGCCGCTGGGGACACCCGCTTCCTTGTCAAGGGTGATCGCCGGGCCCGCCGGGATCGGCGTGTCCGTGCTGTCGGTCGCGTCGACGTCCGTGCCGTTGGGGTCGGTGCCCGTGACGGTGGCGGTGTTGGCCACGTGACCCGAGTCGACGTCGGCCTGGGTCAGCGTGTAGGTCGCGGTGCAGGTCGTGGACTCCGTCGGCGCCAGCGTCGTGGTCGGGCAGTCCACGGTGCCGACCAGCGGGTCGGCCACGTCGATGCCCGTCAGGGTCACGTTGCCGGTGTTGGTCACCACGAACGTGTAGTCGATCGTGTCACCCGCGAACGTGCCTGTCGGGATGCCAGCCTGCTTGTCCAACGCGATCGCCGGCTCGGCCGGGATGTCCACCGACGCGGTGTCCACGTCGGTGACGTCTGTGTCGTTCGGGTCGGTGCCGGTCACGGTCGCGGAGTTGTCCACCACGCCAGCGTCCACGTCGGCCTGGGTCAACGTGTAGGTCGCGGTGCACGTCGTGGACTCCGTCGGCGCCAGCGTCGTGGTCGGGCAGTCCACCGTGCCGACCAGCGGGTCGTCCACGGTGATGCCGGTCAGCGTCACGTTGCCGGTGTTGGTCACCACGAACGTGTAGTCGATCGTGTCGCCCGCGTTGTTGCCCGACGGGGTGCCGGCCTGCTTGTCCAACGTGACCGCGGGAGCCGCGGTGATCGGCACCGACGCGGTGTCGGTCGCGTCCACGTCGGTGCCGTTGGGGTCCGTGCCGGTCACGGTCGCGGTGTTGTCCACCACCCCGGCATCCACATCGGCCTGGGTCAACGTGTACGTCGCGGTACACGTCGTGGACTCCGTCGGCGCCAACGTCGTGGTCGGGCAGTCCACCGTCCCCACCAACGGGTCATCGACCACGATCCCGGTCAGCGTCACGTTGCCGGTGTTGGTCACCAGGAACGTGTAGTCGACCGTGTCACCCGCGCTGTTCCCGCTCGGTGTCCCGGCCTGCTTGTCCAGCGTGATCGCCGGACCCGCCGCGATCGGCGTGTCCGTGCGAGTCGAGTCGCATCGACATCGGTGTCGTTCGGGTCCGTCCCCGTCACCGTCGCCGTGTTCGCCACGTGACCCGAGTCCACGTCCGTCTGGGTCAACGTGTAGCGTCGCCGTGCACGTCGTGGACTCCGTCGGCGCCAGCGTCGTGGTCGGGCAGTCCACCGTCCCGACCAGCGGGTCGTCCACGGTGATCGCCGGTCAGCGTCACGTTGCCGGTGTTGGTCACCACGAACGTGTAGTCGATCGTGTCGCCCGCGTTGTTGCCCGACGGGGTGCCGGCCTGCTTGTCCAACGTGACCGCGGGAGCCGCGGTGATCGGCACCGACGCGGTGTCGGTCGCGTCCACGTCCGTGCCGTTGGGGTCCGTGCCGGTCACGGTCGCGGTGTTGTCCACCACCCCGGCATCCACATCGGCCTGGGTCAACGTGTACGTCGCGGTACACGTCGTGGACTCCGTCGGCGCCAACGTCGTGGTCGGGCAGTCCACCGTCCCCACCAACGGGTCATCGACCACGATCCCGGTCAGCGTCACGTTGCCGGTGTTGGTCACCAGGAACGTGTAGTCGACCGTGTCACCCGCGCTGTTACCGCTCGGGACACCGGCCTGCTTGTCCAGCGTGATCGCCGGACCCGCCGCGATCGGCGTGTCCGTGGAGTCAGTCGCATCGACATCGGTGTCGTTCGGGTCCGTCCCCGTCACCGTCGCCGTGTTCGCCACGTGACCCGAGTCCACATCCGTCTGGGTCAACGTGTACGTCGCCGTACACGTCGTCGACGCCGTCGGCGCCAGCGTCGTGGTCGGGCAGTCCACCGTCCCGACCAGCGGGTCGTCCACGGTGATGCCGGTCAGCGTCACGTTGCCGGTGTTGGTCACCACGAACGTGTAGTCGATCGTGTCACCCGCGTTGTTGCCCGACGGGGTGCCGGCCTGCTTGTCCAACGTGACCGCGGGAGCCGCGGTGATCGGCACCGACGCGGTGTCGGTCGCGTCCACGTCCGTGCCGTTGGGGTCCGTACCCGTCACGGTCGCGGTGTTGTCCACCACCCCGGCATCCACATCGGCCTGGGTCAACGTGTAGGTCGCGGTACACGTCGTGGACTCCGTCGGCGCCAACGTCGTGGTCGGGCAGTCCACCGTCCCCACCAACGGGTCATCCACCGAGATCCCCGTCAACGTCACATTGCCCGTGTTCGTCACCAGGAACGCTGTAGTCGACCGTGTCACCCGCGCTGTTACCGGTCGGGACACCGGCCTGCTTGTCCAACGTGACCGCGGGAGCCGCGGTGATCGGCACCGACGCGGTGTCGGTCGCGTCCACGTCCGTGCCGTTGGGGTCCGTACCCGTCACGGTCGCGGTGTTGTCCACCACCCCGGCATCCACATCGGCCTGGGTCAACGTGTAGGTCGCGGTACACGTCGTGGACTCCGTCGGCGCCAACGTCGTGGTCGGGCAGTCCACCGTCCCCACCAACGGGTCATCCACCGACGATCCCCGTCAACGTCACATTGCCCGTGTTCGTCACCACGAAGCTGTAGTCGACCGTGTCACCCGCGCTGTTACCGGTCGGGACACCGGCCTGCTTGTCCAACGTGACCGCCGGACCCGGGGCGATCGGTACGTCGGTGTTGTCGGTCGCGTCGACATCCGTGCCGTTGGGGTCCGTGCCCGTCGCCGTCGCGGTGTTCGCGATGTGACCGGCATCCACGTCAGCCTGGGTCAGCGCGTAGGTCGCGGTGCAGGTAGCAACCGCTGTCGGCGCGAGGACGGTGACGTCACACGTCACCGGACCCACGGTCGGGTCATCCACACTCACCGGGTCCAGCGTGACATTGCCGGTGTTGGTCACCACGAAGCTGTAGTCGATCGTGTCACCCGCGCTGTTGCCCGACGGGGTGCCGGCCTGCTTGTCCAACGTGACCGCGGGAGCCGCGGTGATCGGCACCGACGCGGTGTCGGTCGCGTCCACGTCGGTGCCGTTGGGGTCCGTGCCGGTCACGGTCGCGGTGTTGTCCACCACCCCGGCATCCACATCGGCCTGGGTCAACGTGTACGTCGCGGTACACGTCGTGGACTCCGTCGGCGCCAACGTCGTGGTCGGGCAGTCCACCGTCCCCACCAACGGGTCATCGACCACGATCCCGGTCAGCGTCACGTTGCCGGTGTTGGTCACCAGGAACGCTGTAGTCGACCGTGTCACCCGCGCTGTTACCGGTCGGGACACCGGCCTGCTTGTCCAGCGTGATCGCCGGACCCGCCGCGATCGGCGTGTCCGTGGAGTCAGTCGCATCGACATCGGTGTCGTTCGGGTCCGTCCCCGTCACCGTCGCCGTGTTCGCCACGTGACCCGAGTCCACATCCGTCTGGGTCAACGTGTAGGTCGCCGTACACGTCGTGGACTCCGTCGGCGCCAGCGTCGTGGTCGGGCAGTCCACCGTCCCGACCAGCGGGTCGTCCACCGAGATCCCGGTCAGCGTCACGTTGCCGGTGTTGGTCACCACGAACGTGTAGTCGATCGTGTCCCCGGCGCTGTTGCCCGCTCGGGATGCCGGCCTGCTTGTCCAACGTGACCGCGGGAGCCGCGGTGATCGGCACCGACGCGGTGTCGGTCGCGTCCACGTCCGTGCCGTTGGGGTCCGTGCCGGTCACGGTCGCGGTGTTGTCCACCACCCCGGCATCCACATCGGCCTGGGTCAACGTGTACGTCGCGGTACACGTCGTGGACTCCGTCGGCGCCAACGTCGTGGTCGGGCAGTCCACCGTCCCCACCAACGGGTCATCGACCACGATCCCGGTCAGCGTCACGTTGCCGGTGTTGGTCACCAGGAACGTGTAGTCGACCGTGTCACCCGCGCTGTTACCGCTGGGGACACCGGCCTGCTTGTCCAGCGTGATCGCCGGACCCGCCGCGATCGGCGTGTCCGTGGAGTCAGTCGCATCGACATCGGTGTCGTTCGGGTCCGTCCCCGTCACCGTCGCCGTGTTCGCCACGTGACCCGAGTCCACATCCGTCTGGGTCAACGTGTACGTCGCCGTACACGTCGTCGACGCCGTCGGCGCCAGCGTCGTGGTCGGGCAGTCCACCGTCCCGACCAGCGGGTCGTCCACGGTGATGCCGGTCAGCGTCACGTTGCCGGTGTTGGTCACCACGAACGTGTAGTCGATCGTGTCACCCGCGTTGTTGCCCGACGGGGTGCCGGCCTGCTTGTCCAACGTGACCGCGGGAGCCGCGGTGATCGGCACCGACGCGGTGTCGGTCGCGTCCACGTCCGTGCCGTTGGGGTCCGTACCCGTCACGGTCGCGGTGTTGTCCACCACCCCGGCATCCACATCGGCCTGGGTCAACGTGTAGGTCGCGGTACACGTCGTGGACTCCGTCGGCGCCAACGTCGTGGTCGGGCAGTCCACCGTCCCCACCAACGGGTCATCCACCGAGATCCCCGTCAACGTCACATTGCCCGTGTTCGTCACCAGGAACGTGTAGTCGACCGTGTCACCCGCGCTGTTACCGGTCGGGACACCGGCCTGCTTGTCCAACGTGACCGCGGGAGCCGCGGTGATCGGCACCGACGCGGTGTCGGTCGCGTCCACGTCCGTGCCGTTGGGGTCCGTACCCGTCACGGTCGCGGTGTTGTCCACCACCCCGGCATCCACATCGGCCTGGGTCAACGTGTAGGTCGCGGTACACGTCGTGGACTCCGTCGGCGCCAACGTCGTGGTCGGGCAGTCCACCGTCCCCACCAACGGGTCATCCACGGCGATCCCCGTCAACGTCACATTGCCCGTGTTGGTCACCACGAAGCTGTAGTCGACCGTGTCACCCGCGCTGTTACCGGTCGGGACACCGGCCTGCTTGTCCAACGTGACCGCCGGACCCGGGGCGATCGGTACGTCGGTGTTGTCGGTCGCGTCGACATCCGTGCCGTTGGGGTCCGTGCCCGTCGCCGTCGCGGTGTTCGCGATGTGACCGGCATCCACGTCAGCCTGGGTCAGCGCGTAGGTCGCGGTGCAGGTAGCAACCGCTGTCGGCGCGAGGACGGTGACGTCACACGTCACCGGACCCACGGTCGGGTCATCCACACTCACCGGGTCCAGCGTGACATTGCCGGTGTTGGTCACCACGAAGCTGTAGTCGATCGTGTCACCCGCGCTGTTGCCCGACGGGGTGCCGGCCTGCTTGTCCAACGTGACCGCGGGAGCCGCGGTGATCGGCACCGACGCGGTGTCGGTCGCGTCCACGTCGGTGCCGTTGGGGTCCGTGCCGGTCACGGTCGCGGTGTTGTCCACCACCCCGGCATCCACATCGGCCTGGGTCAACGTGTACGTCGCGGTACACGTCGTCGACTCCGTCGGCGCCAACGTCGTGGTCGGGCAGTCCACCGTCCCCACCAACGGGTCATCGACCACGATCCCGGTCAACGTCACGTTGCCGGTGTTGGTCACCACGAAGCTGTAGTCGACCGTGTCACCCGCGCTGTTACCGCTGGGGACACCGGCCTGCTTGTCCAAGCTGATCGCCGGACCAGCCGCGATCGGCGTGTCCGTGGAGTCAGTCGCATCGACATCGGTGTCGTTCGGGTCCGTCCCCGTCACCGTCGCCGTGTTCGCCACGTGACCCGAGTCCACATCCGTCTGGGTCAACGTGTACGTCGCCGTACACGTCGTGGACTCCGTCGGCGCCAGCGTCGTGGTCGGGCAGTCCACCGTCCCGACCAGCGGGTCGTCCACGGTGATGCCGGTCAGCGTCACGTTGCCGGTGTTGGTCACCACGAACGTGTAGTCGATCGTGTCACCCGCGTTGTTGCCCGACGGGGTGCCGGCCTGCTTGTCCAACGTGACCGCGGGAGCCGCGGTGATCGGCACCGACGCGGTGTCGGTCGCGTCCACGTCGGTGCCGTTGGGGTCCGTGCCGGTCACGGTCGCGGTGTTGTCCACCACCCCGGCATCCACATCGGCCTGGGTCAACGTGTACGTCGCGGTACACGTCGTCGACTCCGTCGGCGCCAACGTCGTGGTCGGGCAGTCCACCGTCCCCACCAACGGGTCATCCACCGAGATCCCGGTCAGCGTCACGTTGCCGGTGTTGGTCACCACGAAGCTGTAGTCGACCGTGTCACCCGCGCTGTTACCGCTCGGTGTCCCGGCCTGCTTGTCCAGGCTGATCGCCGGACCCGCCGCGATCGGCGTGTCCGTGGAGTCAGTCGCATCGACATCGGTGTCGTTCGGGTCCGTCCCCGTCACCGTCGCCGTGTTCGCCACGTGACCCGAGTCCACATCCGTCTGGGTCAACGTGTACGTCGCCGTACACGTCGTCGACGCCGTCGGCGCCAGCGTCGTGGTCGGGCAGTCCACCGTCCCGACCAGCGGGTCGTCCACGGTGATGCCGGTCAGCGTCACGTTGCCGGTGTTGGTCACCACGAACGTGTAGTCGATCGTGTCACCCGCGTTGTTGCCCGACGGGGTGCCGGCCTGCTTGTCCAACGTGACCGCGGGAGCCGCGGTGATCGGCACCGACGCGGTGTCGGTCGCGTCCACGTCCGTGCCGTTGGGGTCCGTGCCGGTCACGGTCGCGGAGTTGTCCACCACCCCGGCATCCACATCGGCCTGGGTCAACGTGTACGTCGCCGTACACGTCGTCGACTCCGTCGGCGCCAACGTCGTGGTCGGGCAGTCCACCGTCCCCACCAACGGGTCATCGACCACGATCCCGGTCAGCGTCACGTTGCCGGTGTTGGTCACCAGGAACGTGTAGTCGACCGTGTCACCCGCGCTGTTACCGGTCGGGACACCGGCCTGCTTGTCCAGCGTGATCGCCGGACCCGCCGCGATCGGCGTGTCCGTGGAGTCAGTCGCATCGACATCGGTGTCGTTCGGGTCCGTCCCCGTCACCGTCGCCGTGTTCGCCACGTGACCCGAGTCCACATCCGTCTGGGTCAACGTGTAGGTCGCGGTGCACGTCGTGGACGCCGTCGGCGCCAGCGTCGTGGTCGGGCAGTCCACCGTCCCGACCAGCGGGTCGTCCACCGAGATCCCGGTCAGCGTCACGTTGCCGGTGTTGGTCACCACGAAGCTGTAGTCGACCGTGTCCCCGGCGCTGTTGCCGCTCGGGACACCGGCCTGCTTGTCCAACGTGACCGCGGGCGAGGCGGTCAGCGGAACGTCGGTGCTATCGGTGGCCGTCGGCGGCGTCAGCCCCCCCGGCGGGGTGCCGGTAGCGTCCGCCGTGTTGGCCACATGGCCGGCGTCGATATCGGTCTGCGTGAGGGTGTACTGAGCGGTGCAGGTCACCGACTCGGTCGGAGCGAGGGTGGTGACCGGGCAGCTGACCGTGCCCACGGTGGCGTCGGAGACGCCGACATTGGCGAGCGTGACGTTGCCGGTGTTGGTCACCAGGAACGTGTAGTCGATGGTGTCGCCGACGGTGGACCCCGTCGGCGTGCCGGCCTGCTTGTCGATCGCGATGCCCGGCGTCTGCGTCAGCGGAGTCGTGACCGAGTCGGTCGCCTCCGGGGTGTCGCCGTTGGGGGCGGTCCCGGTCGCGGTGGCCGTGTTGGTCACCGAGCCGGCGTCGACGTCGGCCTGGATCAGGGTGTAGGTCGCCGTGCACGTCGTGGACTCACCGGGGGTCAGCGACGTCACCGGGCAGCTCACCGGGCCCACGAGCGGGTCGTCGACGACCAGGGGGTCGAGGGTGACACTGCCTGTATTCGTCACCACGAAGTCGTAGGCGATCGTGTCGCCGGCGTTGCTGCCGCTCGGGACGCCGTCCTGCTTGTCAAGCGACAGCGACGCTGCCGCCGCGACCGGCGTGGTCAGCGTGTCGGTCGCCGTCGGCGGCGTGACGCCCGGCGGAGGCGTCGCGGTCGCGTCCGCGGTGTTGACGACCTCACCGGCGTCGATGTCGCCCTGCGTGAGCACGTACGTGGCAGTGCAGGTCACCGACTCCCCCGGACCGATCGGCGTCGTCGGGCAGGTCACCGGACCCACCAGAGGGTCGGTGACGGTCACGCCGGTCAGCGTGGTGTTGCCGGTGTTGGTCACCAGGAAGGTGTAGGCGAGTTCGTCGCCGGCGTCGGTGCCGTTGCCGTCGAGGTCGGTCACGCCGGCGCTCTGCTTGTCGAGCGTGAGGGAGGCGGTCCGGGTGATCGGCGTCGAGGTGGAGTCGGTCGCGGTCGGCGGCGTCACCCCGCCGGGGCGGAGTGGCCGTGACGGTGACCGTGTTGTCGACCGTGCCGGCGTCGATGTCGTCCTGGGTCAGTGTGTACGTCCCCGTGCAGGTCATCTGCTCGCCGGGGGCGAGGGTGTTCTGTGGGCAGGACACCGAGCCGACCTTCGGGTCATCGACGTTGACGTTCGTCAGCGTGACGTTGCCGGTGTTCTCCACCAGGAACGTGTAGTCGATGGTGTCGCCGACAGCGCTTCCGGTCGGCACCCCAGCCTGCTTGTCGACCGTCAGCGCCGCGGTCCGGTCAGCCGTGACCGTCACCGTGTCCCGGTTGGACGTGACGCCGCGACCGGCCTGGTCGGTGGCCGCGGCCGTGGCGACATTGGTGACCGAGCCGGCATCGACATCGGCCTGACTGGTCACATAGGTCGCCGTACACGTCACTGAGTCGCCGGGAGCCAAGGCCGCAGGAGTCTCCGGGCACGTCACGGACGCCTTGTCGTCAGCCACCGTGTAGGGGGCGAAGACCGGAGCACCACCGGTGTTGGTCACCAGGTAGGAGTAGGTGATCGTCTGCCCAGGCGCAGAGAAGGTCGTCGGGCTAGCCGTCTTGTCCAGGCTGATCGAGACAGGCTGCAGCGTGTTGACGATCGTGCAGGTGATGGTGGACCCGGCGGCCCCGCCCGTGATCGTCAGCGTGCTACCCGAGAGGCTGCCGCCGGTGCACGACCAGGCGCTCGATGAGTAGGACCCCAGGTTGGCTCCGCCGAGGTCCTCGGAGAGCGCGTAGCTCTGGCCGGCGTAGACGGTGCTGGCCGGGCCGGTGTCTGTCTCCGCGGGGGAGTCGGCGGTCGAGGTGAACACCGGGATCGTCTGCGGGCCCGTCGCCGAGAGCACGGCTGTGTCGCCGACCTCGGCGCCGGACCAGGTCTTCGCCAGTCGCAGCTGGGATTGCAGCCTGGTGTTGGTGATCGTGCAGTCCACGCTCGCGTCGGGCATGGTGAACCCGCCGGAGGTGCCCGGGCCCGAGGCGACGACGGCGCCGGTGTCGCTACGGACACATCGGTAGGCCGAGGTGTAGTTGGCCAGCGACGTGCCGGAGCCGGCCGTCTCGGCGAAGGTGGCGGCCGCACCGGCCAGCGCGGTGGCGGAGGCGGTGACGCCGTTGCCGCCCACGATGCTGAGCGAGCCGTTGGCGTTCATCTGGAACTGCCCGGCGTCGGTCGCGGGCACCAGGGCCTTGGTCACCGTCAGCGTGCGCGCATTACGAGTGTCGGTGAAGGTACAGACCAGGTTGGCCCCGCCGGGCAGGCTGGTCGCCGGGATGGTCAGCTGACCGCCCGAGGTGAAGCTGCTGGGCACCACGGAGTTGGAGTTGGTGTTGACACAGCTGACGCCCGACAGGCTCCAGTTGGCCGGCACCGCCTCGGTGATGGTGACCTGCTGGTCGGGGTTGACGGTGTACGTCGGGTCGCCCGCGGGAGGGGTCGGCGTGTTCTGTGCCGCGGTCGTGATCGCCACCGGCGAGCTCGGGAAGATCGAGCTCGAGAAGCTGAACGTGCCGGTGCCGCCACTGCTGGACTTGCGGATCTTGATGGTCGGTCGGACCTTGTTGACGTAGGTGCAGGTGATCTCGGTGCCGGTCGTGACGCCGGACAAGGTCACCTGGCTGCCGCTCACGCTGCCGACCGTGGTGCCAGACGCGTTGACACACGACACCGAGCTGAAGACGAAGGGCGCGGCCGGGGAGGTCTCGTTGAGCGTCAGGGTGGTGGCGCTGTTGCCGTTCAGGCCGGTGATCCGGTTGTTGAAGACGCCGGTGCCCGAGCTTGTGGTGATGGAGGGGGCGTTGCTGTCGAGGTTGCCCGCGGTGGTGGTGGCCGTGAAGTTGAAGGTGCCGTCGCCACCCTGGCTCTGCTTGACGATCACGAGCCGGGGGTCACGCACGTTCATGAACGTGCAGATCACATCGGCGCCGGCCACCAGCGGGTTGACGGTGACCGAGCCGAACGTCGTGGCGTTGTTGAGGATCGAGGAGGAGAACCCCGACCCGGTTGGCCCGCCGGTGTTGTTGACGCAGGCGGCCGAGACCAGCGAGAACTGGCTGTTGTTGCCGCCGCTGGCAACCTCGGTGATGGAGTAGGACTGCCCCGGCGCCAGGTCGGCGAAGGTCGTCGACGCCGACTGCTGGCCGCCCCCGCTGGGGTTGAGCGAGAAGTTGCTGAGGCCGGCGCCGGTGGTGGTGAAGTCGAACGAGCTGCCTCCACCGAGCGTGGTCTTCACGATGGTGAGTCGGGCGAGCTTCTCGTTGGTGAACGTGCAGGTGACGTCCGCGTTGTTGCGCACGTTGCCGCCGGGGATGGTCACCGAGGCGGTCCCGCCGCCTGCCACCGGGAAGCCGGTGAGTGCCCCGTTGACCGGGTTGGTGACACCCGTCGTCGCCGCATTCGCGTCGTTGCAGGTGGCAGAGGTGGCGCGCCAGCCGGCCGGCACGGTCTCGCTCACGGTGACCGGGGTGCCGGCGGTGCCCAGGTGGACGGTGGTGCTCGTGACCGTAGAACCGGCCGCGGTCGTCGTCACCGAGTCGCTGCCGATGGTCGCGCCACTCACCGCGAACGGGAAGGTGTCGGTGCCACCGTTGGAGACCTTCGCGATGCGCAGCCGCGGCGGGTCGGCGAAGGTGATCGGGTAGTCCTCGACCTCACCGGAGCCGGCAAGTCCTGTCGGTGACTGCACCTGACCGGCGGTGTAGCCGAGCCGGAGGCGGGCATAGGACGTGCCGGGGGTGACACCTGAGAGGCCAGACCAGGTCAGGGTCGCGGAGGTCGCCCCCGCCGCGGGCGTGGCACATGCTCGTTCACCGGTGTCGAAGGTGCCGTTCTTGTTGACGTCGATCCAGCCACACAGCGTGGCAGCCTTGCTCACTCCGGAGAGCGGCACCGTCAGGGAGTACGACGTCTGGTTGGTGAGATAGAGGGGGAGGGTGCCGAAGGCGTCCTCGTCGTCCGTGCCGCTGGTGTCGTCACCGTTCGCCGCGGCGCCGGCGAACGGGCTGGTGGTCGCGTTGCGGTCGTTGGGACGGTCCTCGTCGACGCTGGCTCCGAGAGTCAGGTTGCTGAGCGTGTGAGCCGGCGCCTGCGAGCCGTTGTAGGACGCCGGGGCGTCCGAGAAGTCCTGGGGCAACGTGAAGGTGAGGACCATGCCGTCACCGGAGCTCGCGGTGTTGACGGGTGGACGCGACGGGGAGTTCTGGACAAAGACCGCCGACATGTTGAACGTCAACGTCGTGACGGTCCCGTTGACCTGGATGCTGCCACACGAGGCGGTGCCTGCGGCATTGCCGTAGGTGCCGCCCAGGACGTTGGTGGTGCAGCTGGGTGACGTCGAGTCATTGACAGCAGTGATGACGTTGGACGTCACGGCCAGCTGGGCATTGCCATCCAGCTTGGAAAGCGTCACTCCCGGGGTCGTCAGGGTGTAGATGGCATGCAGATCGGACTGCTGGACGACGGTGCCGGACTGTGTGGTTGCGGTGGCCCCACCCATGCCGGCCATGTGGATCACCGGGTTGCGCACGGGCTCGCTGAACGTGACCGTGAGGGTGCCCAGCCCGGGGCAGCTGCCCGTCGAGTTGCAGGAGCCCGTGTTGACGACGACGTTCGCACCCGTGTCGCCACTCTGCATGTTGGTGGGGGTGTAGTGGGTCTGGTCCCACCCTCGCGCGCCCAGCGTGGTCGGGGTCTGCAGGTCCGTGGCTCCGGTGGCCGTGACCGTCGTCGTGACTCCGGACGGGTAGGTCGCACTGCTGATGTCGGTGGCCCCGGTCTGGGTGAGCGCGAACGACCCCGTGGGGAACTCGTAGGCATTGGCCGGGGACGGCAGGAAGGCCAGCACACCCACGGTCACCAGGCCGACCGCCTGAAGCAGCGCGAGCGGCTTGTTGTCACGGAGACGGCGGAACCACCGACCGACCTTCATGGATGTATGTCTCCCGATCCCCCGAGCGTCCCCGGGATGTGCCACGCCGAATGTCACCCTGACTCCAGGCCGGCGACGGTGCCGACCGAGGACAGGGTGGTGTGGTGCTCGTCTGTCGTCATCCGGGCAGGGCGCAGCCTACCGTTGTCAGGGAGACGGAGGACAAGTCGTCCCGTGACGCGGAAACCGTGAGTCCGCGGTAGGAACGACCGTGCTCCCCCGTCGCGTTCCTCCGCCCGGCGGGCTCAGTGGGCGGCGTCGAACGCCTGGCGGACCTCCGCCGACACCCGGCCCCGGTCGGAGACCTTGTGGCCGTTGCTGCGGGCCCAGTCGCGGATCTCCTTGGTGCTGGGACCGAGGGCGGCCGCGGTCGACCGGCGGCCACGACGCGAGGATCCCCCCGCCTTGCGCCCGTGACCGATGTAGGAGGCGAGCGCGTCGCGCAGCGCCTGGGCGTTCGCGTCGTTGAGGTCGATCTCGTACGACGTGCCGTCGAGACCGAAGGAAACGGTCTCCGAGGCCTCCGAGCCGTCGATGTCGTCGACGAGAACGATGTTGACCTTTTGTGCCATGGAATTGACTCCTCGAAGGGGGGAAAAGAAAAGAGTCGGGCAGCAGGAAACCCTACTCCCCGACCCGAGGTTGTCGTTGCAGGCGTCATTCAACAACGCGGCGCATCTATCCGTCAAAGCCGGCGCGCCGTGACCTCGTCCGTATCTGCACGCAGAAGCGTGGCACGCTACGTGCGGAATCGCCCGGCGAAATACCCAGGCCCGGGCCACGGTCGAATTCCCTTCCCGGAGGAGGGTGGAACTCCGTGACCGAGAACATCGGGCCGAGTGTAAATCCGTCAGGAATTGCGCGAGAAGACCAGCGTCAGTCCGCGCAGGGTGAGCAGCGGGTCGTATTCATCCACGCATTCGCACTCCTCGAGCACCAGCGGCGCATGATGACCCGTGGCCACCACCGTCGGTAGGTCATCCAGGTGCTCGCGGATGCGTGCGACAAGGCCCTCCACCTGGGCGGCCGTCCCCCACACCAGCCCGGCCTGCAGCGCCTCCACGGTGTTCTTGGCGATCACCGAGCGCGGCCGCACCAGCTCCACCTCGCGGAGCTGGGCGCTGCCCTGGCCCAGCGCCTCGAGCGACATCTCCACCCCCGGGGTGATCAGCCCCCCGACGTAGCGCCCGTCGGCCGACACCACGTCGTAGGTCGTCGCATCGCCGAAGTCGACCACCACGATCGGGCCGGCGTACCCCTCCGCGGCGGCGACCGCGTTGCAGATCCGGTCGGCGCCGATCTCGCGGGGGTTGTCGGTGAGCACGCTCAGCCCGGTGCGGGTGCCGGGCTCGACGACCACCAACGCCGCCGCCGGATGGTGCCGGGTGGCCATGGCGCGCCACTCGTGCAGCACCGCGGGCACCGTGGCGGCCACCGCCAGCCCTGTCAGCTCCTCGACCCCGGCCTCGCGCATCAGTCCGCGCACCAGGACCGCCCACTCGTCGGACGTGCGGCGCCGCTCGGTGGCGACCCGCCAGTGCCCCAGCGGCTCGGCCGCGTCGGGGCCGGCGAACAGGCCGAGCGTGGTGTGCGCGTTGCGGATGTCGGCGGCCAGCAGCACGGCTAGTCCTCCACCGTGTCCTCGTCGACCAGGTCCATGCCGATGTCGAAGACCGTGACCGAGTGGGTGAGCGCGCCGACGGAGATGTAGTCGACGCCGGTGGCCGCCACCTCCCGCGCGCGCTCCAGGGTCAACCCGCCGGAGGCCTCGAGCGTGGCACGACCGTCGGTGATCGCCACCGCCTCCGCCATCGTGGCGGCGTCCATGTTGTCGAGCAGGATCCGGTCGCAGCCGGCCTCGAGCAGCAGCCGCAGCTGGTCGAGGCCGGTCACCTCCACCTCGACCGGGACGTCGGGGAACTGCTCGCGCACGGCGTGGTACGCCGGCACGACCCCACCCGCGGCCACCACATGGTTGTCCTTGACCATCGCCAGGTCGGCCAGCGAGAACCGGTGGTTGACCCCACCCCCGCACCGCACGGCGTACTTCTGCAGCGCGCGATAGCCCGGAAGCGTCTTGCGAGTGTCGAGCACTCGAGCGCCGCTGCCCTCCAGCGCCGCGACCCACGCCGCGGTCGCGGTGGCGACCCCCGAGAGGTGGCAGGCGAAGTTGAGGGCGGTGCGCTCAGCGGTCAACAGCCCTCGGGTCGGGCCGGCGACACGCATCACCACCTCACCGGCGGTGACCCGGGTGCCGTCGGCGGCCCGGTCGGTGATCGTGACGCCGTCACCGAGCACGCGGTGGAACACCATCGCCGCGACCCCCAGGCCGGCGACGACGCCTGGCTCGCGCGCGGCGAGGTCGGCCGTCCCCTGCGCAGTGGCGGGGATGGTGGCGGCGCTGGTCACGTCGACCGCCTCACCCGGCAGGTCCTCGGCCAGCGCGCGGTCGATCGCGGCGAGCAGCTCCACGGGTTCGAGGCCGGCGCGCTCGATCTCGGCCAACAGCGAGACGGGCAGCGGGTGGGCGCTCACGCGGGCACCCCTTCCTCCGGGGCAAGGTCGCTCGGTGCAACGGGCCGGAACTCCAACGACAGCTGCTGGTCGTCACTGGTGGCGTCGAAGTGGCCCGACCAGCGCTCGTCGTCACGCTCGGGGAAGTCCTCGCGCCAGTGCGAGCCGCGCGTCTCCTCGCGCTGCCTGGCGGCCTCGGTGAGGGCGACCGAGACGGTGAGCAGGTTGGTGGTCTCCCACGCCTCCAGGTCGACGACCTCCGTGGCCGAGTCAGCCGAGATCGAGCCGAGCGTCTCGATGGCGGCCTTCAGGCCGTCGGCGGAGCGCAGCACCCCGACCTGCGCCGTCATGGTCTCCTGCAGCCGTCGCCGCTGGTCGCCCGTCACCAGGCCGGGCACGCGCGCGTCGACGACCGGGTCGCTCCACGGCCGCAGCTCGGAAGGGAGCACGTCGGCGATCCGCCGCGAGAAGACCAGGCCCTCGAGCAGGGAGTTGGAGGCGAGCCGGTTGGCGCCGTGGACGCCCGAGCACGCGGCCTCGCCGGTGGCGTAGAGCCCGGGGACGTTGGTGCGACCCCACAGGTCGGTGGCGACGCCGCCGGAGGCGTAGTGGCAGGCGGGTGCGACAGGGATCAGCTCGGTGACCGGGTCGACCCCGTGGCTGCGGGTGGTGGCGAGGATGGTCGGGAAGCGCTTCTTCCAGAACGCAGCACCGAGGTGGCGCGCATCCAGCCACATGTGCGGCTGGCCGGTCTCCTCCATGCGGCGGGTGATCGCCTTGGCGACCACGTCGCGCGGGGCCAGGTCAGCGAGCTCGTGCTGGCCCTGCATGAAGCGACGCCCCTCGAAGTCGACCAGGAACGCGCCCTCGCCACGCACCGCCTCGGAGACCAGCGGCTGCTGGCCGCGGGAGTCGGGGCCGAGGTACATCACCGTGGGGTGGAACTGCACGAACTCCAGGTCGCGCAGCACCGCTCCGCCGCGCAGCGCCAGCGCCATGCCGTCGCCGGTGGTGACGGCCGGGTTGGTGGTCTGGGAGAAGACCTGGCCCGAGGCCCCCGCTGGCCAGCACCAGCGCCCGGCAGTGGACGGCGCCGACGCCGTCGCGCTGCCCCTCGCCCATCACGTGCAGCGTGGCGCCGGCGACCCCGCCACCGGTGTCGAGCAGCAGGTCGACGGCGAGTGCGTGAGGGATCACCTCGATCTCGGGTGCCCGTTGCACGGCCGCGATCAGAGCCCGCTGGATCTCGGCGCCGGTCGCGTCACCACCGGCGTGGGCGATCCGGTCACGATGGTGGCCGCCCTCGCGGGTCAGGCTGAGCTCGCCGTCGGGGTGGTGGTCGAACTGCGTGCCGAGAGCGATCAGCTCGCGCACCGCCTCGGGGCCCTCGGTGACCAGCGCCCGCACGGCCTCGCGGTCGCAGGCGCCGGCGCCCGCGACCAGGGTGTCCCACTCGTGCTGCGCGGGGGTATCGCCCGGGCCGAGCGCCGCGGCGATGCCGCCCTGCGCCCACTGAGTGGACCCAGCGTCGAGGACGTCCTTGGTCACCACCATGACCCGATGCTCGGGAAGGGCGGCGTGGATCCGCAGCGCGGCGGTGAGCCCGGCGATGCCGGACCCGACGACCACCACGTCGGCCCGGGTGGTCCACCCCGGCTCGGGAGCCAGCAGGCGGGCGGGCACGGCATCGGCCGCGGGTCCGTCGACGATCATCTGCGCAGGCTACCGCCGGTCAGCCCTGGAACCGGACGGCCATGTTGTCGATGAGCCGGGTGCTCCCCACGCGAGCCGCCACGAGGGCCCGGCCCTGGGCGCCGGCGGGCACCTGGGTGGGGAGCTCATCGAGGTCGGTGCCGGTCAGCACGACGTAGTCGACGTCGATGCCCTCGGAGGCGTCGAGCAGCTCCCGGCCGGCAGCGAGCGCCGTCGCCGGGCGGTCGGTCGACACGGCGGCCCGCTGGACGGCGGCGAGGGCACGGGACAGGGCGGTCGCCCGACGGCGCTCATCGGGGTCGAGGTAGCGGTTGCGCGAGCTCATCGCCAGGCCGTCGTCCTCGCGCCGCGTCTCCGCTCCGACGACGTCGACACCCAGGCAGAGGTCGCTGACCATCCGACGGATCAGGGTCAGCTGCTGGTAGTCCTTCTCGCCGAAGACAGCGAGATCGGGGCGGACCAGCCCGAACAGCTTGGCCACGACCGTGAGGACGCCGCGGAAGTGCCCCGGGCGCACCGCGCCCTCGAGGACCTCGGCCAGCGGGCCGGGGTCGACGGTGACCACCGGCTCGCCGGTGGGGTAGACCTCCTCGACCGAGGGCGCGAACACCACGTCGACCCCCTGGGCGCCACAGAGCTCGAGGTCGGCGTCGAGGGTGCGGGGGTAGCGGTCGAGGTCCTCGCCAGGGCCGAACTGCAGCGGGTTGACGAACACCGACACCACCACGGGGCCCGCGCCGACGCGCTCGCGCGCCGCGCGCATCAGGTCGGCGTGACCGTCGTGCAGCGCGCCCATGGTCGGCACGAAGCCCACCGCTCGGGCACCTCGAGAGGCGAGCGTGCCCGTCAGCTCGGCGCGCGACGACGCGAGGAGAGGCAGCGACACGCGGTCAGGCCCACGGGGTGTCGAACGTCTGGACGTCGAGCGGGCGTCGAGGACGCTCGACCCCGGTCAGCGCGGTGTCGAGGATCTGCCGGATCCGCGCGGCGCGGATCGGCAGCACCCGACCGTCGGTCACCACCCGGTCCAGCGTGGCCCTCGCCATGGCGACGTACGACGGCAGGGTGTCGGGTGCGTTGGCGGCGATGTCGGCGAGGTGGGCGCGCACGGTGTTGACGTCGCCGCGGACGATCGGGCCGGTGAGCGCCGCGTCGCCGGCGACCAGCGCGTTGTCGAGCGCAGCGGTCAGCAGCGGGCGGAGCGTCGCGGCGGGGTCGAGGTCGGGGTTGTCCGACGCTGCCGCCGCGAGCATGGCGATCGCCTCGGAGACCAGGGTGACCAGGTGGTTGGCACCGTGCGCGAGCGCAGCGTGGTAGAGGGTGCGGTGCTCCTCGGGCACCCACATGCATCGGCCGCCGAGGTCGGCGACGAGCTGCTCGGCGAGAGCCCGCTCCTCGCGGCCCACCGTCACGCCGAACGTGCAGCCCTGGAGGCGAGGCAGGTCGACGGCGGTGCCGGTGAACGTCATCGCAGGGTGCAGGGCGACGGGCCGGACGCCCAGGCGCGCGGCCGGCTCCAACACGGCGAGACCGTGCCGGCCGGAGGTGTGGACGACGTACTGCCCTGACCTCAGGGCACCCGCGTCGGCGAGCACCGTGACGACGTTGTGGAGCATGTCGTCCGGGACGGTGAGCAGCAACAGGTCACAGGAGCGCGCCACGACGCTCGGCTTGTCCACCGTGACACCCGGCAGCAGCTCGTCGATGCGCCGACGGCTGGCGTCGGACTCACCGGCCACCGCGACCACCTCGTGGCCCGCGGCTCCGAGGGCGGCGGCCAGCACGGCGCCGACCCGGCCGGCGCCGACGACGCCGATGCGCAGGGGCTGCGGCGTGCGCGCCGCTGTCGAGCTGGAGTCCATGCCGTACCTTCCTCGTTCCAGTCCCGCTCCACGGCGGGTACCAGACGATGTCGCCAGGCAAACAGATCAACCGAAGCCTACGCGCCGGCATTCCGCGGGCGAAACCTCCGCCGAACGTGACGAAACTAACCCGGCGGCAGGTCGCGGGGCTCAGCCCGCGGCGATCGCGGCCTCACCGACCACCAGCGGGCGCGGCGCCCGGGGCAGCCACTCGTGGGTCACGTGGTCGACGATGTGCTGCCCCTCGGGGGCGTCGATCGCCACCACGCCGGCCGGGAGGACGCCGTCGCGCAGCGCGTGGAAGACCTCCCACTCGCGGCGCTTGCGCCGGTTGCGGTGGCTGGTGGCGAACGACGCGGGGTCGGTCCAGTGGGCGAACTCGTCGCCGTCGAGGTACTTCAGCTCCACGACCAGCCCGTGCGGCAACCCGATGGAGCGCACCCGCTCCGGCGTCGTACGCATCTCCCACTCGAACGCCTTGGTGAACACGAAGTCCGGCGTCATCGGGAAGCCCCACTCCTCGGCGTTGCGCAGCCCCAGGTCGAGATAGGCCCGCCGGTCGCTCTCGAGGTAGAGGCCGTGTCGGGGCACCCGGACGATCACGTCCTGATGGCCGACCTGCCAGCCGAGCGCGGCCAGCGACACCTCGCCCTCGGTGGTCAGCACCATGTCGCCGTCCCACTTCCAGGAGTAGGCCGTGCGGACCTGCGCGAAGCACCAGTTGTAGAAGTAGGCCAGCGAGTGCACCGAGCGCTCATGCCGGCCGAGATGCTCGGCGCCGGCGCGGGCGACGTCGAACGGGTAGACGTTGGTGCGGAACGACGCCGCCTGGCCGGACCGCTCGGCGGTCTCCAGGGCCACCTCGAGGGTGCCGTCGGTGGAACCGTTGTCGACGAGCAGCACCTCGTCGCACGCGCGCAGCAGCGGGGGGAGCACGAACGGCAGCGAGGACGCTTCGTTCTTGACCCGCAGCACCGCGGTGGTGCCGGAGCGCTGCGGCTCGCCGGACTCCCACGGCCACACGATGTCGAAGTCGGCGTGACCCTCGATGTTCTCGACCGTCACCGCTGCCGCCCGAGCGCGCGGCGTACGCCGGTGCGCACGCCCGGCGGGATCTTCGCGCGGAGGTCGTGAGGGATCTTGTCGGCCACCGAGGCCCGTGCGACCGGCTGCGGGGCACGCAGCCGCCGCTTGAGCTCGGTCTTGGCGACCTCGACGCTGGAGCGCGAGATCGCCTCGGACTCCTCGTAGAGCTCGACGTAGGAGTCGCGCAGCTGGTCGAGCGCCGCCCGCACCTCCGGGGTGTCGCCGTCGAGCTCCGCCAGCATGTTGAGCTGCTCCCAGGTCTCCTGGGTGAGGTCGTGCAGGCGGCGCGGCAGGCCGAGCTCGTCGAGGGAGACGGTGACCCGACGCAGGCTCGGGTCGATGAAGCGGTGGACGTCGCGGAGGTTCTCCTGGTCGGCGTGGAGCACCGCCTGCAGGTCGAGGCGCCTCGCGGTGTCCATGGTGACTCGGGTCCAGTCGTCGAGCAGGTCGGCGTAGCGGACGAAGACGCGGCCGCCGTCGGTGACGTTCTCACGGGTGGCGCGCTCGACGTGAAGGAGCATGTTGAGCCACGACGAGGCGAGATGAGCCGAGCCGAGCCGGTTGCGGTAGTACTTCTGCTTGCTGCCCACGACCTCCGCCGGCGGGCGCAGCATGGTGGCGAACGCCGGGCGCGCGCCGGCTCGGACCGCGGCGACGCGCCAGAGGCCGAGGAACCAGCCGAGTCGGGGGTCCTTGACGACCAGCTCCGGGTGGTCGGCCAGGTGGCCCTCCAGCCACGTGGCAGCAGCGATCCGCTCCACCTCGCGGGTGGCGATCCGGCCGGTCTCGAACCACGCGGCGGGGCGACTGTCGCTCACCGTGACCATCGCGTCGGCCAGCAGCCGGTCGTGGAAGTCGACGGTCCACTGCGGCTCGGCGAAGCCCTTGGGGTTGGAGTCGTCGGCGGGCACCTCCGGCTGCGGCACGTGCAGCCCGAGCAGCTTCATCAGGCCCGCGAAGGTGCTGGTGCCGGAGCGACCCGCTCCGGCCACGAACAGGACGGTGCGCGGGCTGTCTCCGCTGTCGGAGGGGGGCGGCGCGGCGTTCACGGTGGCTGAGCCTACCGTCGCCCGGGCGGAGCGCCCGCCAGGCGGAGGGGTGGCCCGGCGGAGAGCGCGGGCCGGCGGGGCTCACTAGGCTGCGGCTCGTGAGGTTCGGGCGGCGGGGCGCGGCGGCGCGGGCGACGACGCGGGGCGCACGGCCGCTGCTCAGCGTCGTGGTGCCGGTCTATGACGTCGAGGCCTGGCTGCCTGAGTGTCTCGACAGCGTGCTGCGGTCGTCGTACACCGCGCTCGAGGTGGTCGTCGTCGACGACGGCTCACCCGACGGGAGCGGCGCGCTGGCCGACGAGTACGCGACGCGCGACGCGCGGGTGCGCGTCGTGCACACGGTCAACCAGGGGCTGGGCGCGGCGCGGAACGAGGGGGTCCGGCACGCCACCGGCGAGCTGCTCGGCTTCTGCGACTCCGACGACGTCGTGCCGCGGACGGCGTATGCCGCCCTGGTCGGCGCGCTCGAGCGGTCGGGCTCGGACTTCGTGACCGGCTCGGTCGCGCGGTGGGAGTCCGACGGGCTGCACGAGCCCCCCTGGATGCGGCGGCTGCACACCGGCGGCGCGGGGCGCGGGCTCACCGCGGGCGACCACCCGGAGATTCTGGGCGACGTTTTCGCCTGGAACAAGGTCTTCCGGCGGTCGTTCTGGGACCGAGCGGGGTTGGCGTGGGCCGAGGGGGTGCGCTACGAGGACCAGCCGACGACGACGGAGGCCTACCTGCGCGGGCGCTTCGACGTCGTGCCCGACGTGGTCTACCACTGGCGGATCCGCGACGACGGGACCTCGATCACGCAGCAGCGGTCCTCGCTCACCGACCTGCGGGACCGGGTCGCGACCAAGCGGATGGCCCTGGCATCGGTGCGCGCGCTCGGCGGAGCGGAGGTCCAGCGGGTGTTCGTCGACCGGGTGCTGGCCGGCGACCTGTGGCGCTACTTCCTGGAGATCCCCGGCTGCTCCGACGAGTGGTGGTCGCTGCTCGTCGAGGGCATCGCGGAGCTGTGGGACGGGCGGTCGCTGGTGCACTCCGGGCTGCCGCCGGCACACCGGCTGACCGGCTGGCTGGTGGAGCAGGGCCGGCGCGACGAGGCCGCCTCGGTGATGGCCTACGTCGCCTCCCTCGACGGCGGGCCCGTGCCGCGGGTCGAGGGAGGGGCCGCAGGCAGATCGCCGGGCGCCGCGGCGCGTGAGGTGCCGGGCTCGGCGCCGGGGGCGGTGACCGGCGAGGTGCCGACTGCCGGGGTGCGGCTGGCACTGCCCGACGACGTGCTCCCGCCCGACGTACGCGCGGAGGCCGAGGCGGCCGGCGCCCTCACCCTCCACCCGCACGAGCGCTGACGCGTCGCACACGGGCCACCGACGCGTCGGAAACGGGCGGTTCCCCCCCCGTCAACGACGCCTCACCGCACCGTTTGCGACGCCTCGGCTCAGATCAGGCCCGCCTCGGAGAGGAAGTCCTTCGCGACGGTGGCGGGCTCCTCGCGATCGACGGAGACCCGGCCGTTGAGCTCGGTCAGCTTCTCGGTGTCCAGGGCCGCCATCAGCTCGTTGAGCGCGTCGACGGCCTCCTGGTTGTCCGAGGCCCAGGCCGAGTCGACGGCGGGCACGAGGTTCTGTGCCGGCTGGATGCCCCGGTCGTCGTCGAGCAGGACCAGGCCCTGGTCGGCGAGCGTGCCGTCGGTGGTGCTGGTGAGTCCGAGCTGCGACTCGTCCTTGATCACCGACTGGTAGGTCTGGTCGCTGGCGAAGCCCAGCGGCAGGATCTTGGTGATGTCGATGCCGTAGACATCCGTCAGGCCCGCCTCGCAGTCAGGGCGATCGGCACAGTCAGGAGCCGCCGCCAGCACGACGCTGGTGCCCTCGAGGTCCGACAGGGCCGAGAGGCCGTTGCTGTCGGCGTAGGCCTGCGTGACGAAGAAGGCGTTCTGGTCGGTGGCCGCCGACGGCTCAAGCATGGTGATGCCGGCGTCGTCGAACAGCGACTGGGCCGCCTCGAGCGAGGCCGCCGGGTCGTTGGTCGTCAGCGACGCCGCGTCGGGGCCGTTCGCCGTGGCGTTGAGGTAGTCGACGACCCCGCCGACGTACTCCGGGACGACCTGGATCGAGCCGGGGAACTGGCCGTCGGCCATGTAGACGTCGCGGGTGTCGACCAGCTGGGTGCTGGCGTCGTAGCCCTTGGCGTCGAGGAGCTGCTCGTACATCGACGCCACCAGCGTGGCCTCGGGGAAGCTCTGGCCGCTGATCGTGACGGCTCCCTTGTCGCCCCCGCTGTCGGAGGCGGTGCCGCCGTCGTCACCGCCGCAGCCGGCGGCCAGGAGAACCGCCCCCGCGGCCAGCACGGTGGCGAAAGGTCGTAGTGCCTGCATGTGTCTCACCTTCTGTGTCCCGCGGCGGGCGCCGCGCGTGTCCGGTGGCTCGGGCGACCCTCAGCTGCTGGCCGGCAGAACCTTGGCGGTCGGTCGCACCGCCACCCGCATCGGGTCGGCCATGCGTTGCACGACCGAGCCCACCAACTCGAGCACCAGTGCGACGAGGGCCACAACAACGGCCCCTGCTATTCCCTTCCCATAGTCGGTGTTGGCAAACCCGTCGGTGATGATCCGTCCGAGACCTGGACCGGCCACCAGCGCCGCCAGCGTGGCGGTCGCCCACACCTGCACCAGCGCCAGCCGGACCCCGGTCGCCACCAGCGGCATCGCCAGCGGCAGCTCGACCCGCGCGAACTGCTGCCAGCCGCTCATCCCCATGCCGCGCGCGGCCTCCTTGGCGTCGGGCGCGACCTCGCGAACGGCGACGTACGCGTTGGTGATCACCGGTGGCAGCGCGAACGCCGCCAGCGACAGGAGGGTCGCCAGGCCGGCGCGCCCATACGGGCCGAGGTACGCCGTCCCCGGCCAGCTCGCGGTCACGAGCAGGGCCAGCAGCGCGAAGGTCGGGATGGCGCGGCCGACGTTCGACACGTTGACGGCGAGGAACCCACCCCGGCCGACGTGGCCCAGCCACAGCGCGAGCGGCAGCCCGATCACCAGCGCGATGCCGAGCGCGGTGACCGTGATCAGCAGCTGTTGCAGCAGCAACAGGAGTAGCCCCTGGTCGCCGGTCCAGTTGGCACCGTCGAGCAGGTAGGCCCACGCATCGGCCAGCATCAGGCACCCGCCCCCCGGGTCCACGGGGTGAGCACGCGCTGCACACCCACGAGCACGAGGTCGAGGGCGACGGCGAGGACGACACACAGCACACAGGCGGCCAGCAGCTCGGCGCGGAAGTTGCTGAACACCCCGTCCGAGATCAGGTTGCCCAGGCCGCCGTGGGCGACCAGCGTGCCGACCGTGGTGAGCGCGACCGTCGACACGGTGGCCACGCGGAGCCCGGCCATCACCACCGGCAGCGCGAGGGGCAGCTCGACGCGCCACAGCAGCATGCCCCGCCCGTAGCCCAGCCCGGTGGCCGACTCGACGACGTCGGCTGGCACCGAGCGCAGCCCGTCGAGCAGCGCGCGCACCAGGATCGTGAGGCAGTAGAGCGCCAGACCGAGCACCACGGTCGTGGCGCTGATGCCCGTGAACGGCACGAGGAGCGGGAACAGCGCGAGCGACGGGATCGTGTAGAGGGTCGTGGCGCTGCCGACGATCGCCGACTCGAGCCGGGCGTGACGGCGCGCCAGCAACGCGAGCGGGAACGCGATCCCGAGCCCCAGCAGGACCGCCGCGGCGGTGATCCACAGGTGCTGGACGGTGGCGTCGACCAGCTGCTCCTGCCGGTCGACGAGATAGGCGGGGCAGATCCAGTCGTTGACGGTCCGGCTGTAGCAGACGGGCTCATCCGCAGCGCGGGCCCCCGGTCGCGACGCGGCGACGGCCGTGACTGTCGCGAGTAGGGTCACCGCATGGACGCTACCGCGGATCCGATGATCCGGCTCGCTGGCGTGGGCAAGACCTACGACGGCGGGACGGTCGCGGTCCACGACCTCGATCTCGAGGTGCCGCGTGGCCAGGTGATGTGCCTGGTGGGCCCCTCGGGGTGCGGCAAGTCGACCACCCTGAAGATGATCAACCGCCTGATCGAGCCCTCACGTGGGCGGATCTGGCTGGACGGCCGCGATGTGACCGAGGTGGACCCCGTGACGCTGCGGCGGGGCATCGGCTACGTCATCCAGCAGATCGGGCTGTTCCCCCACCACACCGTCGCGGTCAACGTCGCGACGGTGCTGTCGCTGCTCGGCACGCCGAAGGCCGCCGCCCGGGCGCGGGCCGTGGAGCTGATGGACCTGGTCGGCCTCGACCCCAGCGTGTTCGCCGACCGCTACCCCCACCAGCTCTCAGGAGGTCAGCGACAGCGCGTCGGCGTGGCCCGCGCGCTCGCGGCCGACCCGCCGGTGCTGCTGATGGACGAGCCCTTCGGCGCGGTCGACCCGGTCGTGCGCGGCCGGCTGCAGGAGGAGTTCCGACGCCTGCAGCAGGAGCTGCACAAGACCGTCGTGCTGGTCACCCACGACATCGACGAGGCGGTGACGATGGGCGACCAGGTGGCGGTGTTCGCGACCGGCGGCCGGCTGGCCCAGGTCGGCACGCCGCTGGAGGTGGTCGCCCGACCGTCCGACGACTTCGTGGCCGACTTCGTGGGATCGACCACCAGCCTGCGTCGGCTGCGGGTCACCCGGCTCGACGTCGAGCATCTCGAGCCCGTCGACGGCGTGCGCACCGGTGACCTCGCCGCGACCGTCGAGCTCGGCGCCTCCCTGGAGGAGGCGTTGACGGTCCTGCTGAGCCACGACCAGCAGGTGGTCGGCGTACGCCGTGGGGACGGGTTCGCCGGCGTGCTCACCCCCAACGGCGTCCACCGGGCGCTACGCGCCTCGCTCGCCGACGTGTCGTAGCCGGGCCACCCAAGCGTCACGGACGGAGCACCCAGGCGTCACCGTCGGCGGCTCACGGGGAAGACTCGCCGGGTGCGACGCCTCGCCCGCCCGTTGGCGACGCCTCGGCGAACCGTGTGCGACGCCTCGGCGGAAGGTCAGGCGTGCCTGCGGTACGCCGGGGCGGAGCGCCAGGCGTCCAGCTCGGAGAGGAGCAGGTCGCGCTCCTGCTCGAGCTCGGCCACGCGCACGATCGCCTCGGCGGCACGCTCCTCGGCGTCCTCGAGACGACGCGCGAGGCCCATGCTCTCGGACATGGCCCGGTCGGCGCGCTCGGACTCCGACCGGATGACCCGGGCAGCCTCGGCGGCACGACGCTGGGCGGCGCAGAGCGCCTCCTCGATCTGCTCCAGCGCCGAGGCGCCAAGCTCGATGCGCTCGCGCAGGAGGGCGACGAAGCGGGAGTTCTCCTCCGCGCGGGCCTCGGTGATGGCGGCGTAGGCCTGGGCCTGGCGGGCCAGGCCGCCGTAGCCTTCACGCCGGGCGACCATCAGCTCGGTGTGGGTGATCCGGGTCGCGACGACCCCGAGGACGACAGCAGCGACGGCGGCGACAGACACGAGGACCGGCGAGCCGGACATGAGGGCGCCGGCCACAGAAGCGGCGGCGACGAGCAGGAGAGCGACAGCGGCGACCAGGCGAGCGCTGCGCTGGCGGCGGCGGGCGGAGGGGGAAGATGCCATGGGGGCAGATTAAGGGTCCTCGTCGTCGGATCGAACGCGACACGCGCGCTCGAGCAGAACCGCTGCCGCCACCATCACCAGCGCCGCAAGGGCCGCGACCCCCGAGCGAAGGACGCGTTGGGAGGCCAGCTCGGCCTCCAGACCCAGCCAGCTGACGGCGTAACCGCCGTAACCGCCGGCCACGAACGCGCCCACCAGCGCGGTCGACCGGGCGAGGACGAACCGGTTGACCATGTGCTGCGGGTCGGGGCGTGGTCCGGCGCCGGCCAGAGCCCTCCGGGTGCCGCGAACGGCGACCAGCAGGATCGCCGTCACGAGGCCGAACAGCAACGCGGGCAGCCAGGTGACGACCGGGGCGACGCCCATCCAGCCCTGCAGCAGCGGTCGGGCCAGCCAGCCGACCAGCAGGCCGAGCAGGCCGAGCGCGACGATGAGGGCCGCCGAGACCGGCCGCAGTCGTCCCTGCGGCCCGCCCTGCTCGTCGGTCACGGGATCTCGAGGACCAGGTCGTCCCTGGGCACCAGCCCGTCCCGGTCGGCGGCGTCGGCCAGCAGGCGCGCCACCGGACCCTCGCCGGGCAGCACCGCGTCCGGCTCGAGGTCGTGCCAGGGCCGTAGCACGAAGGCGCGCTCGGCGGCCCGTGGGTGCGGCAACCGCAGCACCTCGGTGTCGGAGCGCCGGTCGCCCACCACGATCAGGTCCACGTCGAGCGTGCGCGGCGCGTTGGGCACGCCCTCGACACGCTCGCGGTCGTAGGCCTGCTCGATCGCCATCGCCCGGTCGAGGAGCCGGTGGGCGGGCAGGGTGGTGTCCATCAGGACCACGGCGTTGAGATAGGGGCCGGCGTCGTCGGGAGAGTCGACGGGCCGGGTCTCGTAGACAGGGGAGACGGCCGTCAGCCACACGTCCGGGGTGTCGGCCAGCGAGGTCAGCGCGCCTTGCATGCTGGCCATCCGGTCGCCCAGGTTGGAGCCGAGCGCGACGACCACGCGGCGGATGGGCCGCATCTCGCCGGTGATGGTGTCGGTGTCGACGATGTGGGGGTTGGGGGTCTCGGTCACTGCTGCCCTCGTCTCCTCGTGATCGTCAGAGCGACATCGGTGAACGTCGCCTCGATCGGTGCGTCCGGTTTGTGGATCGTCACCCGCGCCCAGTCAACCAGGCTCCGCTCCAGGCAGGTGCCGGCGACCCTGTCCGCCAGCGTCTCGATCAGGTCGACGGGGTCACGTTCGACCGCGGCCACGACCGCGCCCACGAGGCTTCCGTAGTCGACGGTGTTGTGCAAGTCGTCCGACGCGGCGGCCGCGCGGGTGTCGACGCCCAGCGTCAGGTCGATCACGAATCGCTGTCCGTCGCGCCGCTCGTGGTCGAAGACCCCGTGGTGGGCGAAGCACTCGATGCCCCTGATGGTCAGCGTGTCCTGCGGTGCCGGGTCAGTCACGGGCGTCTCCGTCGGTGAGGCGGGCCGCGACGGCGAGCGCGTCGCGAGTGGCGGTCACGTCGTGGACCCGGAAGCCCCATACCCGGGGAGAGAGCAGGGCGACCAGGGCCGCATGGGCGTGCTCCCGGTCGCTCGGGGGCCGCGGCTCCCCGTCCTCGTCGGCGAGGAGGGAGCCCAGGAACGACTTGCGTGAAGCCCCCACCAGCAGCGGCAGCCCGAGCGCCTCCAGCTCCGGCCAGGCCCGCAGCAGCTGCCAGTTGTGCTCGGCGGTCTTGGCGAATCCCAGCCCCGGGTCGAGGACCACACGCGCGCGCGGGATGCCGGCGGCGTCGATGGCTGCGAGTCGCTGGGCGAGCTCCTCGCAGACCGCTGCGACCACCCCGCCGGAGCCGTCGTACGTCGCGAGGGACTGCATCCGGTCGGAGTGCGCACGCCAGTGCATCGCGACGTACGCCGCCCCGGCAGCAGCGACGACCTCGAGAACGCCGGGGTCGGCGAGTCCGCCGGAGACGTCGTTGACCATCACCGCCCCGGCGTCGAGAGCGGCCCGGGCCACCTCAGCACGCATCGTGTCCACCGACACCGCGACCCCGGCGGCGGCGAGCGCGGCGACGACCGGCGCCACGCGGCCGAGCTCCTCCTGAGGCGGCGGACGGACCGCGCCCGGTCGGGTGGACTCGCCGCCCACGTCGACCAGATCGGCGCCGGCGGCCTGCATCTCGAGGCCGTGCGCGACCGCAGCCTCGGTGTCGTCCCACAGCCCGCCGTCGGAGAACGAGTCGGGCGTGACGTTGAGGATCCCCATCACGCGCGGCCGCCCGAGCTCGGCACGGAGGTCGAACCCGGCCGGACCGGACCGGTCCGCGCCAGCCGTCATGGTCGCCGGTGGATCAGGGCCATCGCCTCGTTGCGGGTCGCCAGCTCGCGCATCTGGCCGCGTACGGCCGAGGTGACGGTGCGGGCGCCGGCCTTGCGGACCCCGCGCATGGTCATGCAGAGGTGCTCGGCCTCGATCACCACGATCACTCCGCGCGCGTCGAGGATGTCGACCAAGGCGTCCGCGACCTGGGTGGTGAGCCGCTCCTGCACCTGCGGCCGCTTGGCGAAGACGTCGACCAGCCGCGCCAGCTTGGACAGGCCGGTGATCTTGCCGGAGTCGGCCGGGATGTAGCCGACGTGGGCGACGCCGGTGAACGGCACCAGGTGGTGCTCGCACATCGACCACAGCTCGATGTCGCGCACCAGCACCATCTCGTCGTGGCCGAGGTCGAAGGTGGTGGTGAGCACCTCCTCCGGGGTCATCCGCAACCCGGCCGTCAGCTCGGCATAGGCCCGGGCGACCCGGGCGGGGGTGTCGTGCAGGCCCTCGCGGTCGGGGTCCTCCCCGATGGCGATGAGCAGCTCGCGCACGGCGGCCTCGGCACGGGCGTGGTCGAACACCGGCACGTTCTCGGGTGCCACCTCGCTGAGGCTGATCGGGTCGGTCATGGGCTGATCAGGCTGTCGGAGGGGTGAGCCCCGGGTCGTGGACGTCGCCACCGGGCCCGGGCGGGGTGACGACGACGCCGCCCTCGGACACCGGCACGCCGTTGGCGGTCGCGCGGTCGCGGATCTCCTGCGGGATCTCGACCGGCGGGATCTCGGAGGGGTTGCGGGTCGGGGAGCCGGTCCAGGCGGGGCGCGGCTGGCGGCGGCGCAGCGCCTCGAAGACCCGCGCGACCTGTTCCTTGTCGAGCGTCTCCTTGTCGATCAGCTCGAGCACCAGGGAGTCGAGCACGTCGCGGTTCTCCACGAGGATGTCGAAGGCCTCCTGGTGGGCTTCGGTGAGCAGCTTCTTGGTCTCCGAGTCGACGACGGCGGCGACCTCCTCGGAGTAGTTGCGGCTGTGCCCGAGGTCGCGGCCGAGGAACGGCTCCGAGTTGGACTCGCCCAGCTTGATGGCGCCCAGCCGCTCGGTCATGCCGAACTGGGTCACCATCGCGCGAGCCAGCGAGGTGGCCTTCTCGATGTCGTTGCCGGCACCGGTGGTCGGGTCGTGGAAGACCAGCTCCTCGGCCGCCCGGCCGCCGAGCATGTAGGCCAGCTGGTCGAGCATCTCGCCGCGGGTGCGGGCGTACTTGTCCTCGTCGGGCAGCACCATCGTGTAGCCCAGCGCGCGGCCGCGCGGCAGGATCGTGACCTTGTGCACCGGGTCGTTGCCCGGGAGCGCGGCGGCGACCAGGGCGTGGCCACCCTCGTGGTAGGCCGTGATGAGCTTCTCCTTCTCGCTCATCAGGCGGGTGCGCCGCTGTGGGCCGGCGATCACGCGGTCGATGGCCTCGTCGAGCGCCTCGTCGCTGATCAGGCGGGCGTTGGAGCGGGCGGTGAGCAGCGCGGCCTCGTTGAGCACGTTGGCGAGGTCGGCGCCGGTGAAGCCGGGCGTGCGGCGGGCGACGCTCAGCAGGTCGATGTCGGGCGACATCGGCTTGCCGCGGGAGTGGACCTGGAGGATCTTGAAGCGGCCGTTGAGGTCGGGGGCGTCGACCTGGATCTGCCGGTCGAAGCGGCCGGGGCGCAGCAGCGCCGGGTCGAGCACGTCGGGCCGGTTGGTGGCGGCGATCAGGATGACGCCGCCGCGGACGTCGAAGCCGTCCATCTCGACCAGCAGCTGGTTGAGGGTCTGCTCGCGCTCGTCGTGGCCGCCGCCCATGCCGGCGCCACGGTGACGGCCGACGGCGTCGATCTCGTCGATGAACACGATGGCCGGAGCGTTCTCCTTGGCCTGCTCGAACAGGTCGCGGACCCGGCTCGCGCCGACGCCGACGAACATCTCGACGAAGTCGGAGCCGGAGATGGAGTAGAACGGCACGCCGGCCTCGCCGGCCACCGCGCGGGCCAGCAGCGTCTTGCCGGTGCCGGGCGGGCCGTAGAGCAGCACACCCTTGGGGATCTTGGCGCCGACGGCCTGGAACTTGCCGGGCTCCTGGAGGAACTCCTTGATCTCGCCGAGCTCCTCGATGGCCTCCTCGCAGCCCGCCACGTCGGCGAAGGTCGACTTCGGCATGTCCTTGGTGATCAGCTTGGCCTTGGACTTGCCGAACTGCATGACCCCGCGGCCGCGCCGCCCTGCACCTGGTTCATCAGCCAGAGGAAGACCAGGACGATGATCAGGAACGGCAGCAGGCTGAACAGGAACGACGTGAGGAGGTTCGGCTGCGGGTTCTCGGAGTTCGCCGACTCGATGGCGCCGGCCTTCACCTGCTTGTCGACCTCCGCGAGGATCGTCTCCTGCTGACCGTCGACCCAGTGGGCCATCACCTTGAGGCCCCCGCTGCGCTGGACGGAGTCGTCGAGCGTCGCCTGGATCTCCTGGTCACCGTCGATGAAGGTGATCTCTTTGACCTCGCCGGAGGTGATGTAGGCCTGCATCCGGGAGGTGTCGACCTCGTCGTAGCCGCCGTTGGGCGCGATGAACTGCAAGGCCACCAGCACGCCGACCACGGCGAGCACGATCCACAGCCAGGGACCCTTGAACAAACGCTTCACAGGTTTCTTTCACAGTGTTCGGGGGGTGGCTCGCGCAGCATGGTCGGGGACCCCACGGCGCACGCACTCCAGGAGAGACTGACTGACGACGGTACACGGGACGCCGCAATCGCGTGGCCCGTTCCATTGTCTCAGGCGCCCCCTCCGTCCGTGCTCGCCGGGCGCCCGCACGACCCGGTCACACAGCCGCGGGGTCAGGAGTAGACGTGCCGGGCGAGGGTGCCGATGTCACGCAGGTTGCGGTAGCGCTCGCGGTAGTCGAGCCCATAGCCCACCACGAACTCGTCGGGGATGTCCCAGCCGACGTACTTCACCGGCACCGACATCCGCGCCGCCTCGGGCTTGCGGAGCAGGGTGGCGATCTCGACGCTGGCCGGGTTGCGCGAGGTGAGGTTGGAGATCAGCCAGCTCAGGGTCAGGCCGGTGTCGATGATCTCGTCGACGACGAGCACGTGCCGGTTGCTGATGTCGGTGTCGAGGTCCTTGAGGATGCGGACGACGCCGCTGGACTTGGTGCCGGAGCCGTAGGACGACACGGCCATCCAGTCCATCTCCACGTGCCGGTCGAGGGACCGCGCGAGGTCGGCCATCACCATCACCGCGCCACGCAGCACGCCGACCATCAGCAGGTCCTCGCCGTCGTAGTCGCGGCTGATCTGCTGCGCCATCTCGCCGAGCTTGGCCTGGATCTGCTCCTCGGTGAAGATGACGTTGACGAGGTCGTTCTCCACGTGGGACGCGTCCATGGGCGGCAGCCTACGGCCGGAGCCACCGGCGCGGCGACCCGGTCCTCGCAGGTCGTGTGCCTCAGCCGTCGCGGTCGGGGAGTCCCTCGGGCCCACGACCCTGCTCGAGGAGGAGCAGCCCGTCGGCGCGGCGGACCCGGACGTGTCCGGGGAGGTCGATCCAGCGCTGGCCGCGCCAGTCGGTGAGGAGGGAGTCGACGGCCAGCACGTGCTCGCGGAACAGCTCGGCGGGCGGGGCACCGGCGTCGAGGGCAACCAGCCGCAGGACGCGGCGGCGCAGCGCGGTGGCCAGCACCTCGAGGTCGGCGACGCGGAGCGGCCGCGACAGCTCGGCGTACGTCGTCGCAGCAAGGTCGTCGAGCAGCTCGGCGTCCTCACGCAGCGCGTCGGCGGTGCGGGCCAGCGTCACCGCCACGCCCGGTCCGAGCTCCTCCTCGAGCAGCGGCAGCACGCGGGTGCGCACCCGGGAGCGGAGGAAGCGCGGGTCGGCGTTGTGAGGGTCGTCCCAGAACTCCACCCCCTCGACCCGGCACGCGGTCACGGTGTCGGTGCGGCCCACGTCGAGCAACGGGCGCCGGTAGTGCTCGAAGACGCGCCGCATGCCGGCCAACGAGCGCCCGCCCGAGCCCCGCGTCAGCCCCAGCAGCACGGTCTCGGCCTGGTCGTCGCGGGTGTGGCCGAGCAGCACGGCCGCGGCGCCGAAGCGCTCGGCGATCTCACCCAGCACCGCATACCGGGCCTCCCGGGCGGCCGCCTCCGGGCCCATCCCCTCAGCCGTCACCGTCACCCGAGCGGCGACGGTCTCGTCGACGCCCATGGCGGCCATCTGCTCGGTGACCCGCGCGGCCAGCTCCGCCGAGCCCTCCTGCAGCCCGTGGTCGACCGTCGCCCCGACCACCCTCCAGCCGGCGCGGCGCCCCTCGGCGAGGGTCGCGGCCAGGAGCGCGAGCGAGTCGGCACCCCCCGAGCAGGCCACGACCAGGACATCGCCGGGGTCGAGGTCGGCGAGCGACCGGCGTACGCCGGCCCGGCAGGCGGCGACCGAGGGATGCAGGCCCATGGCACGCCTCCGGGTCAGCCGAGGACCCGCGCCACCCAGGCGTCGGGGGCGTGGATCTCGTCCTTGGACGGCAGGTGGTCGGGCGTGGCCCAGACGGCGTTGAACTGCTCCATGCCCACCTGGTCGACGACGGCGCGGACGAAGGCGGCCCCGTCGCGGTACTGCGCCATCTTCGCCTCCATGCCCAGGAGCCGGCGCAGCAGGCGGTCGATCGAGCCCGCGCCCCGGCGGCGCCGGTTGAAGGCCGCACGGATCGACGCCACCGACGGGATGACCGAAGGGCCCACCCCGTCCATGACCACGTCGGCGTGACCCTCGAGCAGCGACATCACGCCGGTGACCCGGTCGAGGATCTCGCGCTGCTCCGGCGTGCTCATCGCCTCCGCCAGGCTTCCGCCCTGACCCCGGACCGCCTCGGCCACCCGGCCGACGATGTCCTCGGTCAGCCTCGCGGGCTCGATGGTGTCGGTGAGCCGGCCGATCTCCTGCTCGAGGTGCTCGCGCATCCACGGCACGGCGGTGAACTGCACCCGATGGGTCTCCTCGTGCAGGCACACCCACAGCCGGAAGTCGCTCGGGACCGCGCCCAGCTCGCGCTCGACGTGCACGATGTTGGGCGCCACCAGGAGCAGCCTGCCGGCCGGGTCGTGGAACGGGTCGAACTGGCCGAGCACCTTGCTGCCGAGGAAGCCGAGCACCAGCCCGACCTCGGCACCGGTGACGCGGGAGCCGACGGCGAGCGCCAGGCCGGTGGGCGCGCCGCGATGCTCGGTGAGCTTGGCCGCGACCGGCTCGAGGAGCGTGGCGAACGACTCGGCGTTGGCCCGGACCCAGGCGGCCCGGTCGACCACGAGGACCGGCGCGGTGCGCTCGGCCGCCGCGAGCCCGGTGAACTCGCGGACCAGCCCCGTGGAGCGGTCGGCGCCCGCGCGCAGCTCGGCGACGCACGCCTCGGCCTCGCTCGGGGTCACGGGGGGACCCTCACCGGCCAGGCGGGCACCGGTGGCGACCGCCACCTCCCAGTCGACCATCGACGTCATGCCCAGACCCTATGGGGTCGGACCTGGGGGTGGTGGTGAGACCGCCGCCGGGCAGCCTCCACCACCAGAGGGTCGACGGCCGGCGCGCGGCCTCCTCACCCTGCGGGGGGCGTGGCGCAGCGGCAGGCCGCCAGATCCGCGGCCAGACCGTCCAGGCCGGCGCGTACCGCGAGCGTGTCGGCGACGGCGAACCGGTCGGCCGCGAGCACGAAGGCGAGGGTGGTGCCCTCGCGGTCGGTGACGACTCCGGCCAGGCTCGAGATCCCGCTGAGAGTGCCGGTCTTCGCCCGCACCAGCCCGCGGCCGGACCTCGCCTCGCCCGCGAAGCGGGTCGTCAGGGACCCCGTGGCCCCGGCCACCGGCAGCCCGGACAGGACCGCGCGGAGCTCGGGACGGGCCGGGTCGGCGGCCACCCGCAGCAGCTCCAGCAACGTGGCAGGGGCCAGCCGGTCGGCGCGCGACAGCCCGCTGCCGTCGTAGATCCGGGCGCCGCGCATCGGGACGCCGAGCCCCTCGAGCACCGTGCGTACGCCGGCCACGCCGGCCTCGAACGACCCGACGCCCGACTCGGCGATCCCGACCTGGCGCAGCAGCACCTCGGCACCCTCGTTGTCGCTGGTCTCCAGCACCCGCTCGACGATCCGCTCCAGGGGCACGCTGGCCACGCTGGCGAGCTCCGGCTGGGCCTCCGGGGCGGCGCCGGCGCGCACCGGCCCCTGGACGGTCAGCCCGCGGCGCTCCAGGGCGCGGCGGAAGACCGCCGCCGCGGCGGCCGGCGGGTCGTCGACCCGGCCGAAGCCGGCCGCGGGCCGCCCACCGTCGGCCCAGAGCGCGGAGATCGGGCGCCACCACGCCGTCGGGCACGTAGTCCGCCTCCCATCGGGGAGAGGCCGCCGGGCCGGAGAAGAGCGTGGCGTCGTAGCGCAGCCGCACGGCGGAACCCGGCCCCAGGGCCTCGGCGGTGAGCCGGGCCAGGGTCTGCAGGTCGGGCCGATCGGGGTAGATCGCGGTCCCCCCGGTGGGTCGGCTGGCGAGGGTGGGGTCACCACCCCCCACGAGCACGATCTGGCTACCGGTCCCCTGCACCACGCGGGTCTCGAAGACATGGTCGGGCCCGAGCGCCTCCAGCGCGGCGGCCGCGGTCAGCAGCTTCAGCGTCGAGGCAGGCACGAACGGGGCGGTCCCCGACGAGAACACCACCCGCCCATCGGAGACGTCGGCCACCCGAGCCACGACGTGCGGGCCGAACGCCGGGTCCACCAGGCCCGGCCGCAGCGCCTGGCCGACCGCGTCCCGGTCGGCGCGGCCGAGGTCCGGCCGCTCCAGCGGCTCGGCCACGGGGGCCGGTACCGCCGGCGCGGGCGGGTCGACGCCCACCACCGACGGCGTCGGGGGCGGTGTGGCCGTGGGAGAGCTGCTCGACGAGGGGCCGGGCGCGATCAGCTCGGGCAGCCCCGGCACGCCGGAGCCGAGCCGGTCGTACGCCGCCACGGCGCCCGCCGCGACCAGCACCAGTCCGAGGAGCACCGCGACCCGGCGGCGCCACCGACGAGGCCGCCGCCCGGCCGGCTCCGCAGGCTCGCCAGCGGGGTGGTCTGCCTGAGGTCGGGCCACCGAAACCCCCTTCCGTGCTCCACGTTGCCGGCCATTGTGCGCGAGACTGCTTCCACCAGGCTGTGAGGGACCCCGCCCGGTGCCGGTTTGGCGCTACGGTGACACAGGTCCACAACGCTGGTAGAGGCAGACCACAGACACACGGCGAAAGCCCGGGAGGCAGACGTGCTGGAGTTCGACGTACTGGTGGAGATCCCCAAGGGGAGCCGCAACAAGTACGAGGTGGACCACGGGACCGGGCGGATCCGGCTCGACCGGACGCTGTTCACCGCGACGCAGTACCCCGCCGACTACGGCTTCATCGAGGACACCCTCGGCCTCGACAGCGACCCGCTCGACGCGCTGGTGCTGCTGATCGGCGAGCCCACCTTCCCGGGCTGCCTGATCCGCTGCCGTGCGATCGGGATGTATCGCATGACCGACGAGGCGGGCGGCGACGACAAGGTGCTCTGCGTGCCGGTCACGGACCCGCGGCTGGAGCACCTGCGCGACATCAACCACCTGCCGAAGTTCGACCGGATGGAGATCGAGCACTTCTTCACCGTCTACAAGGACCTCGAGCCCGGCAAGTCCGTCGAGGGCGCCGAGTGGACGGGCCGGACCGAGGCCGAGGCCGAGGTGCGGGCGTCGTTCCGGCGCGCCCAGGAGGCCCACGCGCAGCCCGAGGAGCACTGACCTCGCGGTCGCCCTCCGACGGTGGGCGTCCGACGCTAGGGACGTGCGAAGAAGCTCGGCGCGATCCAGTAGTACATCGACTCCTCGCTGACGGGACGTCCGGTCCGCGGGGCGTGCACGATCCTGCCGCCGCCGACGTAGAGCGCGACGTGGTAGATCGAGGACGGGCTGCTCGAGGAGCCCCAGAACACCAGGTCCCCAGGCCGCAGCGCTGACGCCGAGATCGGCGTCGACTGCTGGTACTGCGCCACGGAGTAGTGCGGCAGCGAGGTCCCGCCCGCGCGCCACGCGCCCATGGTGAGGCCCGAGCAGTCCCACGACGACGGGCCGGCCGCGCCCCAGCGGTAGGGCTCGCCGATCTGAGCACGCGCGAAGGCGACCGCCGCGTCGGCTCCGCCGGACGGGGCCGGCGGCGCGGGGGCGGGGTCCGGGGTCGGGTCCGGGGTCGGGGTGGGGTCGGGTGTCGGCTCCGGGTCGGGAGCCGGTTCCGGAGTCGGGTCCGGCTGGGGGCGGGGTCGCCGCCGGCGACGGGCGAGGGGTCCGGCTCGGGCTGGGCGGCCTGCTCCTGCTGCGCCGCGGCGGCCGCAGCGGCGGCGGCCGCCTCCTCGAGAGCGCTCTGCCGCTGCTCGGCGAGCGCCACGCTGATGCCCTGGAGGCGCGCCAGCTCGGCGATCAGGTCGGTCTTGCGTGCCGCCACCTGCTGGGCGTTGGCCGCTGCCGCGGCCTGCGCCTGGCGGGCCCGGTCGCGCGTGGCGCCGGCGGCCTGCTCGGCCGCGGACGCCTCCGTGCGCGCCTCCTCGGCCTGCGCCGTGGCGACATCGGCCAGCGTCGCGGCCGCGCGGTAGGCGTCGTACTGGGCGGCGATGGCGTCCTGGCCGTTCTGAAGCGTGTAGGTCTCGTCGACCACCTCGGCGAAACCGTCGGCGTCGACGATCGCGGACAGCGCGTTGAGCTCCGGGGACTGCTGGTAGCCCGCTGTGAGCGCCTCGGCGTACGCCGCCCGCTGGCGCTCGACGTCGGCCTGGGCGTCGCCGGCGCGCCGCTCGGCGAGCGCGACCTGCTTCCGGGCCAGGCGCAGGTGGTAGCGGGCGCCGTTGTAGGCCTCGGCGGCCTGGCCGGCCGCGACCGCCGTACGCCGCAGCTCGTCGTTGGCAAGGACCAGGTCGGCCTGCACCGCGGCCACGTCGCGGGCCCCGTCGGTGGCGGCGGCCCGTGCGTCGGCGACGTCCTGGCTGCTCGGCACGTCGCCGTCGGCGAAGGCGGCCCCAGGGAGGGGCCCGGCGAGGGTCGAGCCGGCGAGGAGGGCGGTGGCCAGCGCGGCGGTCAGCGCCAGGGCAGGGGTCCGTCGGTGCCCGCGCTTGGCGCGGCGGAGCGGTCCGGGCACGGGGTCCCCTTCAGAGGAGCAGAGTCGTGGGTGGCCTCGGGCGACTTCCCCATCGCCCGAGGCACTTCCGGCACGCTAGTGCGCTCCTGTCACAAAAGAAACAGTTTTCACAGAAATGGTTCAGAAGCCACGGCGTGTCGGCTTGACGAACTACACGACTGTCATTCGCACGGAGGGAACGGCTGACGCACACCCACCTGCCCGAGGGCCCTGCGACCTCCGCCAGGCACCCGCGCGACGACGGCGCCGAAGGCTCAGGCGTTCTCGAGCGTCGCCGGCGGCTGCTCCACCGGGCGCAGCGAGTGCCGGTCGAAGCTCTGCCCGCTCACCAGGCCGCCGACGTAGAAGGAGAACAACGCGATCACGATGCCGGCGACGTCGTCGGCGATGTAGTGCCAGCCGAAGTAGAGCGTGGCGACCACGGTGATGGCGAAGTTGACCCACAGCAGCCGAGCGATCCATCGGTTGCGCAGCGTGGCCTGCGCCATCAGCGCCACCAGCAGCGTGATCGCGCAGTGCAGGCTGGCGAAGCCGGCCACCGACTGGACGGCGTCCTGCAGCACGGCGTTGTTGACGTCGTGGCGTCCGTTGATCAGGGCCTCCATCAGCTGGCTCGAGGCCGTGGGGGCGAGGTCGCGGAAGAGCCAGGCGTACTCGAAGCCGGGGCCGAGCGTCGGCAGGGCGTAGTACGACAGCGTGCCGAGCGTCCAGGCCAGGCACTGCGAGGTCGCGAACCAGTAGCCGTAGCCGATGGTCGTCGACCACACCAGCCAGGCCGTCAGCGCGAGCGGCACCAGTGGCAGGAACCACAGATAGATCGTCGACAGGAGATGTGCGCTCAGGTCGGTGCCGAGCAGGTTGTGGAGCACCACCGGTGGTGGGTTCCCCAGGAACAGCGCCCGGTCGATGATGTAGAGCTCGCGGTCGTAGGAGCGCTCACCGAAGAGGGCGGGTAGGAACGACTTGAGGTTCCGATAGCTGACGTAGGTGAGATAGAACGTCGCCACGCCCGTGACGACCAGCACCGCGCGCTCACGGGTCCAGTGCTCTCGGATGCGCTCCCGCATCATGTCCGGCATCAGCCGCGGCCGGAAGCGGGAGGCCCACAGGGTCCGCGGCACCAGGTCGGCGGCGAAGGCGCCGGCGATCAACATCGGCAGCCGCACCCACGCGGGCCCGAGGAAGCCGTCGGGATCGGCCAGGCCGCGGTCGAGGTGGACAGCGGCAAGCACGGCCATGGTGGCCATGGACAGCGCGACGCCCCAGAGGAGGAGCTGCGCGCGGAGATACATCTGGCCAGTCTAGGGACCGTCGGTGACGCTCACACCTTCGCCAGCGGCGCTACCCGGGTGCCGTCCACCGACAGGTGCACCTCGTCGCCGGGCCCGACGTGGCTGCCGAGCGCGGCGACGGCGTCCACCGCGCCGACGTCGGCCACCCGGACCACGAGCCGCAGCTGCTCCGCAGAGGCTCGAGCGGCCTCGACCACACCCGACAGCGGACCGGCGTCGCTGACGCGCAGCGCTGAGCGACGCAGCGCGACATCGCCCTGGACCGGCAGCCCCGCGGCGGCGAGGACCGGCCGCGCGCCGTCGCCGGTGAGCACGCAGGCATAGCCCAGGAAGAGGGCCGTCTCGGCATCGACGGGGGCGCTCCACACGTCGGCCACCGAGCCCTGCTGGACGACCTCGCCCGCGCGCATCACCGCCATCGTGTCGGCCACCGCGAACGCCTCCTCCTGCTCGTGGGTCACCAGCACGGCGGTGGTGCCGGCCGCACGCAGGATCGCCCGCAGGTCCTCCGCCAACCTCGCGCGCAGGCCGGTGTCGAGTGCCGAGAGCGGCTCGTCGAGCAACAGCGCCTGCGGGTCCGCGGCCAGCGCCCGGGCCAGGGCGACCCGCTGCCGCTCGCCTCCGGAGAGGGTGGCGGGCAACCGGTCGGCGTACGCCCCGAGTCCGACGAGCTCCAGCAGCCCGGCCACCCGCGGTCGCGCCTGCGCGGCTGGCTGCCGCCGCACCCGCAGCGGGTAGCCGACGTTCTGCGCGACGCTCAGGTGGGAGAAGAGCTGCCCGTCCTGGAACATCAGCGCGCACCCCCGGCGGTGCGTCGGTACGCCGGCCAGGTCGCGTCCGTCGAGCAGCACGCGCCCCTCCGCCAGCGGCTCGAGCCCGGCGATGCCGCGCAGCAGCGTGGACTTGCCCGACCCGGACGGGCCGAGGACGGCGAGCACGCCGCCGGTCGGCACGGTGAGGGTCACGTCGTGCACGACGGGCACCCCGTCGTAGTCGAGGCCGACCTGCTCGAGCCTCAGCTCCCCCTTGCCGCGCTGCGCCGTCACGGTCACCAGGCTCCCAGGCTGCGCACCCGCAGCCGCTCGACGGCCAGCATCACCGTCGCCGTAGCGGCCGCGAGCACGACCGAGGCCGCGAGTGCCATCTCGGCGTTGAGCTCCCCGGGGCGGCCGAGCAGGCGGTAGATCACGATCGGCAGCGTCGGGTCGTCCTCACGCACCAGGAAGGACGTCGCACCGAACTCCCCCAGGGACACGGCGAAGGCGAAGCCGGCCGCCGCCAGCAGCGGACGCCAGACGACGGGCAGGTCCACCGTCAGCGCGACCCGCCAGGGCGCCGCGCCCAGCGAGGCGGCCGCCTGCCGCTGCCGGTCGTCGATGCCACCGAGGGCGGGCGCGAGGGTGCGCACCACCAACGGCAGCGCGACCAGCGCCTGCGCCACCGGCACCAGCAGCGGGCTGTCGCGCAGGTCGAGCGGTGGCCGGTCGAGGGTGATCAGGAAGCCGAACCCCACCATCACCGCGGAGACCCCCAGCGGCAGCATGAACAGCCCGTCGAGGACGGCCCGGGTGCGCCGCTCGGCCCGGCTGCGGGAGCGGCCGGTGACCACCACGGCGACCAGCAGGCCGAGCCCCACGGCCATCCAGGTCGCGTCGACAGCGGTCCGCAGCGAGGTCAGCAGCGCGGCCTGGACCGGCGTGACCAGCGCCGCTGTCGGTTCGGTCAGGGCCCGGTAGGCCGCCAGGCTCCACGCCCCGTCGACCCGGAGCGAGCCGACGACCAGCGCCGTCAGCGGCGCCACCACCAACGCGACCGGCAGCAGCGACGCCACCACCGCGGGCAGGTCGCGGCGTCCCAGCCTCGGCGCGGCGCCCACGTGGTGGCCGCGGGCCGGGTCGGGGGTGCGACGGAGCCGCTGGGTGACCACGAGCAGCCCGACCACGACGACCAGCTGGAGCAGCGCCAGCGCGGCCGCGGCCTGCAGGTCGAGCAGGTTCGTCGTCAGCAGGTAGATCTCGGTCTCGACGGTGGCGTAGCGGAGCCCGCCGAGGGTCAGCACCACACCGAAGGCGGTGGCACAGAACAGGAACACCACGCTGGCCGCCGAGACCACCGCTGGGCGCAGTGCCGGCATCGTCACCGTCCAGAAGACCTGCCGCGGGCTCGCGCCGAGCGCGGCGGCCGCCTCCGCGGGACGCGGGTCGAGCGACTCCCAGGTGGCGCCCACGGCGCGGACGACGACCGCGACGTTGAAGAAGACGAGCGCGGCCACGATCACCGCCGCGCTCCCGTCGAGACCGAGCCGGCCCCACGGGCCTCCCTCGGCGACGAGCCGGCGGAACGCGACCCCCACCACCACCGTGGGCAGCACGAACGGGACCAGCAGCATCGCCCGCAGCGCGCCGCGGCCGCGGAACCGGCGGCGATAGAGCAGGTGCGCGGCCGGGAGCCCGAGCAGCACCGACAGGACGGTGCCGAGGGTGGCTGACCACAGCGTGAACCACAGCACGCGATGCACGCGTGGCCGCCCGAAGACCTCCACCACCCCGGCCGGGTCGAGGCTCCCGTCGGTCCAGAAGCCGCGCGCGACCATGCCGGTCACGGGCAGGGCGAAGAAGACGCCCAGGACCGCGAGCGGGACCGCGGCCAGCGCGAGCAGGGTGAGCAGCCGGCCCACGTCGGCCCGGGTGCTCGCTGCTGTCCCGCTCACCGAGTGACGACGTCCTGCCAGGTGGTGAGCCACTCGTCGCGGTGGGCGTCGATGTCAGCCGGGTCGACGGTGTACGGCGTGGCGGGACGCGGCGCGAAGCGCGCCCAGGCCTTCGGGAGCGCCACGCCGTCGCGGACGGGGAAGACGTACATGCTCTCCGGCAGGGCCGCCTGGACGTCCTCCCCGAGCAGGAACTCCACGAGCGCTCGGGCCCCGACCGGGTTGGCCGCGCCGGCCAGCACCCCGGCGTACTCCACCTGGCGGAAGCACGTGTCGAGCAGCGCCTTGGTGGTCGAGCGGCCGCCGGACACCGTGAACGCGGGGCTGGAGTCGTAGGACAGCACGATGGGCCGGGTGCCGTCGCCGCCGCCCTGGGTGAAGTCGACGTAGTAGGCATCGCTCCAGCCGCTGGTCACGCGGGTGCCGTTGGCCATCAGGTCGGCCCAGTAGTCCGGCCACGCGTCGCCGTACGCCGCGACCGTGGTCAGCAGGAAGGCCATGCCGGGCGAGCTCGTCGGGGCCCCGGGCGTCACGAACAGGTCGCGGTACGCCGGCTTCGTGAGGTCCTCGAGCACGGCCGGCGGGGTGAGGCCGCGCGACCGGAACCAGCGGGTGTCGACGTTGACGCAGACGTTGCCGCTGTCGACGGGCACCAGCCGGTCGGAACCCTCGGGGAGCGCGTAGGCGTCGGCACCGGGCGGCAGCGGGATGTCCGAGGTGTCGAAGACGCCCGCCTCGAGAGCCCGCGAGGCGAAGGTGTTGTCGACGCCGTACGCGACGTCTCCGGTCGGGCTGTCCCGGGTGAGCACCAGCTTGTTGGTGAGGGTGCCCGCATCGCCGTTGGCACGCACCTCGAGCTCGTAGCCGGTGGCGTCCTCGAACTCAGCGATGAGCTTCTTCGGCAGCGTGAACGACTCGTGGGTGACCAGCACCACCGGCTCGCCGGCCGCGGTGCCCGCGGTGACCGGCCCGCTCGGGCCGCTGCTCTCCGCGGTGAGCGTGCAGCCGGTGAGGCCGAGCGCGGCTCCCGCCAGGAGCAGGGCGGACCGCCGGATACGTGGGCGACTCATGTCGACTCCCTTCGCCGGTGCTAACCGGAGCAGGTTCGGAGGGTCTGCGGCGTGTCCGCACTCTCAGCCCCGTCGGGGCTCCCCTGTCTTGTCCGGCCATGCTACCGGGCGGCCCCTCACTGCTCCGCCGTCGTGCGGGGCCTCAGCGGGTCAGCCGGACCTCGCCCGCGATCCGGCCCAGCTTGTCGGGATTGCGAACCAGGTAGAGCGCCCGCACCTGGCCGTCGACGACGTCCAGCGAGCCGACCAGCGCGAGCTCACCGCCGACGTCGACCCGCAGGCCCGGCCCGCCGTTGACGTCGAGCGGCGCGATGGTGAAGGGACCCTGCGCGGCCAGCCCGGCGAGGAACCGGGTGACCTTGTCCCGCCCCTCGACCGGCCGCAGCGCCGCGGAGACCCGGCCCCCTCCGTCACTGGTCAGCACCACGTCGGGCGCCAGCACGTCGAGCAGCGACTGCAGGTCGCCACTCGCGGCAGCGCGCAGGAACCGGTCCACGACGTCGCGGCCCTGCGCCGGGTCCACCTGCTGTCGCGGGCGGCGGGCCGCCACATGCCGCCGGGCACGGTGCGCGATCTGGCGGACCGCGGCCGGCGACTTGTCCACGGCGGCCGCGATCTCGTCGTACTCCACGTCGAAGACCTCGCGCAGCACGAACACCGCGCGCTCCGTCGGGGCCAGGCTCTCGAGGACGAGCAGCATCGCCGTGGACACGCTGTCGGCGAGCGCCACGTCGTCGGCCACGTCGTGCGTGGTGACCAGCGGCTCGGGCAGCCACGGCCCCACGTAGGACTCCCGCCGGCGAGCGAGCGTGCGCAGCCGGTTGAGCCCCTGCCTGGTCACCACCCGCACCAGGTAGGCGCGTGGGTCGCGGACGGTGGCCCGGTCGACGTCGGCCCATCGCAGCCACGCCTCCTGCACCACGTCCTCGGCGTCCGCCGCCGACCCGAGGAGCTCGTAGGCAACGGTGAAGAGCAGGCCGCGATGGACCACGAACGGGTCGTCGCCGCCCTGCTCGCTCATACGCCCGAGGGTACGGCGAGCGGCAGCGCGCACACGTCGGAGAAGCCCTGGCTGGCGAGCCCGGCCGCGGCGTTGACCCGCGAGCGCATGTTCTCCAGCGCGACCATCTGGGTGAGCTCGACGACCGCGGCAACGCCCAGCTGCTGGACCAGCTCGGCGACCATCTCGTCGGTCACGGTGGGCGGCGTCTGCGTCATCGCCTCGGCGTAGGCCATCACGTCGCGCTCCAGCGGGCTGAACGCCGTCGACTCCCGCCACCGCGGCACCTCCCGCACCTTCCCCTCGTCCAGACCGTCGTGGTGGGCGAGGTAGTAGCCGAAGTCGAGGCACCACGAGCAGCCGATCGAACCGGCCGCGGCCATCACCGCATAGGCCTTGAGGTGGGCGTCGAGCTCGTCGAGCCGCGACACGGCCCGCTCGAAGCGGAGCAGCGCTCGCAGCAGCGGACGGTGGTGCCACCAGACGAGGGCCGTGTCGGGCACCTGGCCATAGGTGCGGCGGGCGTAGGCCGACAGCAGCCGGCCGTAGGGGCCGGTGATCTCGGCTGCGGGGATGCGGAATGCGCTCTGACTGGTCATGGGTGCTCCTTGTGGGTCGGGTAGGCGATCGGCACCGGGCGGTCGGCCCGTCACCCACGAGACACCGGCCACGCGCAGGTTGTGACACGTCGTCGTCCCGGACCTCGGGGCGACCCCTAGGGTGGGCGCGTGCCCAGCCCCCTGCATGCGCTCTTCGCCGCCGCGATCCCCCGCCTCACCGGCGCCGGCGACCTGGTCGACGCCGAGCGCGAGCGAGCGCTCGTGGTGGAGCGTCAGCAGGCCCGCCCGCGCGGGCTGCCGACCTGGTCGGTGCCGGCCTTCTCGCGGCGGTTCACCGTCGAGCGGCAGGACGCCGACGGCTTCCCGTCCTACGTCCTGACCCGGCGGGGCCACCGGCCGACGCAGACGGTCCTCCACCTGCACGGCGGCGCCTTCGTCGCCCCGATCGACGCGGTGCACGTCCGCTACGGGCTCGCGTTGGCGAAGGCGCTCGATGCCCGACTCGTGCTGCCCGACTACCCCTTGGCGCCCGAGCACACCTGGCGCGACTCCCACACCCAGCTGGCCGACCTCACCGAGGCCTGGGCCGGGCGCCCGGGGGGCGCCGTGCTGGTCGGCGACTCCGCCGGCGGGGGGCTCGCGCTCGCCGTGGCGCAGACGCTGCGCGACCGGGGCGGGCCGCAGCCGCGCCGGATGGTGCTGCACTCCCCCTGGGCCGACCTGACGATGAGCGCCCCCGAGACCGACGAGTTCGACCGGCGCGACGCCTGGCTGTTCCTCAGCAAGGCGCACGAGTACGCCCGGTGGTGGGCCGGCACGCCCGAGGACCTGGCCCGGCCCGAGGTGAGCCCGGCGCTGGGCGACCTGGCCGGGCTGCCGCCGACGATCATGTTCTTCGGCGGTGGCGAGCTGCTGACGCCGTCGTGCCGCGCTCTCGCGGCCCGTGCGCCGGAGGCCGGCTGGTCGCTGGCTGCGGTCGAGGAGCCGGGGGCGATGCACGTCTACACGCTGCTGCCCGGGCTGCCCGAGGGGCGCCGCGCCCTGCGCCGGGCCGCGGACCACTGCCGATGAGCGGCAGCCCCCGCGTGTCGGCGTCCTCCTTCGACGAGCTCGACCCGCGGACGGCGTACGCCCTGTGGCGGCTGCGGCAGCAGGTGTTCGTCGTCGAGCAGGCCTGCCCCTACCCCGATCTCGACGGCCGCGACACCGAGCCCGCGACGCGTCACCTGCTCCTGGAGGACCACGACGAGCTGGTCGGCTGTCTGCGGCTGCTCGACGACGGCGACGCGCTGCGGATCGGGCGGGTCGCAGTGGCCGCCCCAGCCCGCGGGCGTGGGCTGGCCGCGCTGCTGATGGCCGAGGCGATGGGCATGGTCGGTGGCCGACCCGCCCGCCTCGACGCTCAGCTCGGCCTCGCCGAGTGGTACGCCGGCTTCGGCTTCGCCGCCAGCGGCCCAGCCTTCGACGAGGACGGCATCATGCACCTGCCGATGGCGCGCCCGGCCCCTTGAGACCGCCGGCGGCGCCTTGGCCACGGACGGTTCGCCGGTGCGGGGGCGACGCCCGCGGCCCGGTCGCGGATAGGGTCCACCCGTGGTGGGTGGGTACGTCGTCGTGACCGGTGGCATCGCCCTGGACCTGAAGGCCCGGGCCAATGCCGCGCTCGTGCGCGGCTCCAGCAACCGCGGCACGCTCACCCGCTGCCCCGGCGGGGTGGCCCGCAACATCGCGGAGAACCTGGCCCGCCTCGACACCGCCGTGCATCTGGTCGGGGCCGTCGGCGACGACCCGTTGGGCACCGAGCTGGTCGAGAAGACCCGCGCGGCCGGCGTCACCGTCGTCCCGGTCGGCCAGCGCGAGCTGACCGGCACCTACACGGCGATGCTCGACGAGCACGGCGAGCTGGTGGCAGGCGTCGCCGACCTCGCGGCCACGGAGGCGCTGGCACCCGACGACCTGGCGGTGATGCTGCCGCTGGTGGTCGGCGCCGCCCTCCTGGTCGCCGACGCCAACCTGCCGGTGTCCTTCCTGCACAACCTGGTCGTGCGCGCCCGCGACGCCCGGGTCCCGGTCGTCCTCGACCCCGTCAGCGTCCCGAAGTCGGGCCGGGTCGCGGCGGTGCTCGACCCGCGCCACCCGGTGCTGCTGGTGAGCCCCAACCGCGACGAGCTGGCGGCGCTCACCGGGGCGTCGACCGGTTCGCGGTCCGAGCTCGTGAGCGCCGCTCGCCGGCTGTGCGCGATGGGTGCCGAGAACGTCTGGGTGCGGATGGGCGCCGACGGGTCGCTGCTGGTGCCGCGCGCCAACGACCCGGTGCCGCTCGGCGCCCACCGGGTCAAGGTCGTCGACGTGACCGGAGGCGGCGACGCGATGCTGGCCGGGCTGGTGCATCGCTGGCTGCTCGGCGACCCGCTGGCCGAGGCGGCGGCCTACGGCCAGGCGGTCGCGGCGCTCACTGTCAGCAGCGAGGAGACGGTGCGCCCCGACCTGAGCGCCCAGCTCGTCGAGACGCAGCTCGCGCGGCCGGTAGGGAGATGGTGATGAGCGGACCGGTCGAGCTGGCTCCCGAGGTCGCGGACGCCCTCGCCGATGGGCGACCCGTGGTGGCGCTGGAGAGCACGATCATCAGCCACGGCATGCCCTACCCGCAGAACGTCGCGATGGCGGTGGAGGTGGAGGGCATCGTCCGCGACGCCGGCGCCGTCCCGGCGACGATCGCGGTGCTCGACGGGCGGCCGCTGGTGGGCCTCGGCAGCGACCAGCTGGAGGTGCTGGCGTCCGACCCCTCGGTGGCCAAGGCCAGCGTCCGCGACCTGTCCGTGCTGGCGGCGCAGCGGCGCCACGGCGCGACCACGGTGGCCGCGACGATGCGGCTCGCGGCTCTCGCGGGCATCCGGGTGTTCGTCACCGGCGGGCTGGGCGGCGTGCACCGCGGCGCCCAGCAGAGCTTCGACATCTCCGCCGACCTGACCGAGCTCGCGCGCACCCCGGTCGCGGTGGTCTGCGCGGGGGTGAAGTCGATCCTCGACATCGGGCTGACCCTGGAGGCGCTCGAGACCCTCGGGGTGCCGGTGCTGGGGGTGGGCACCGAGGAGTTCCCGTCGTTCTACTCGCGCACCAGCGGCTTCCGAGCGCCCACGAGGGTCGACTCCGCGGCCGAGATCGCCCGCGTGATGCAGGCGCACTGGGGTCTCCGGCTGCCCGGCGGGCTGGTGGTGGCCAACCCGATCCCGGTGGACGACGAGATCCCCGCCGGCGAGATCGGGGCCGTGATCGAGCAGGCGCTGGGTGACCTCGACCGCCGAGGGATCAGCGGGCAGGCCGCGACGCCGTACCTCCTCGGGCGGATCGTCGAGCTCACCGACGGGGCCAGCCTCACCGCCAACATCGCGCTGGTCCGCCACAACGCCCGGCTCGGCGCCGCCGTCGCCTCCTCCTACGCCGAGGCGTCGCAGACGGGGCGCTGACGCGTCGCAGCCGGGCCACCGACGCGTCGAAGGTCGACACTCATCGCAACGACGCGAACACGTCGTCGAGCAGCCGCCCCCCGGGCGGTCGACCCACCTCGCAGAACCACTCCTGGCCCGCGACCAGCCGGAACACCGGCCCAGGCAGCCGCAGCAGCAGCGCGACGGTGCGCGGACCACCGCCGGCCTGGCTGCCGTGCGCCTCGAGCGCGGCGCGCTTGGCCGCCAGACGGCCTCGGACGTCGACCCGGTGCGTGAGGGCCGTGCGCGGTGAGTAGAGCCGATCGGCCGCGGGCAGCTGCGGCAGGGGGAGCACCCGCCCGACCATCCGCAGGAGGGTCACCAGCGGACCGAACAGCCGCCGGTCGATCGTCGCCTCCAGCAGCACGGGCGTCCCCGCCAGCTCCGCCGCGAGGGCGGCGACACGGTGCACCTGCACGTGGTCAGGGTGCCCGTAGCCGCCGTGCTCGTCGTACGACGTGAGCACGTCGGCACGCTCCTCCACCAGCAGGGCGGCGAGTCTGCCCGCGACCACAGCCGGGTCGAGCGAGGCGAAGCCCTCCCTGACGTCATCGGGGTCCGAGCCCGAGTCGGGATAGCCGAGCTCCTCGACGCGGTCCACGCCCAACGCCGCGGCCGAGGCACGAAGCTCCGCCCGCCGCCGCGATCCCAGATCTGCGCGCTCGTCGGCCAGCCCGGCCTCCCCCGCGGTCGCCACGACCAGCACCACCCGGTGCCCCTCTGCGGACGCCCGGGCGAGCGTCCCGCCGGTCAGCAGCGCCTCGTCGTCGGGGTGGGCGTGAAAGGCGACCAGCGTGAACGGCACCCGCTCACCGTAGGCCGACGGCGAGCGGTAGCGCCCGGGCAGGAACCCGTGCCGCCGCGGCCGCACGGTCGTAGAGCGGCTCCGCCCGGTCGCAGGCGAGATCCCAGCCGTGATCGGGAGGCACGGTCGCATTGTGCAGCGCGATCCGCCTCCGCAGGTCGTCGTCGGTGAGCAGCCGCACCAGCCCGTCGACCAGCCCCGCGTCGTCGGCGCCCAGGAAGCCGTTCACCCCCGGCACCACGAAGTCACCGACACCACCGAGGCTGCTCGCCACCACCGGTACGCCGGCCGTGCGAGCCTCGAGGGCGGCGATGCCGAACGACTCGAGCTCCGCGGGAGCCACATAGACGTCGGCCCCCGCGAGCAGCGTCCGGATGCCGGTGCGGTCGAGGCGCCCGGGCAGCCGCACCCAGCCAAGGTCGCCCTGTCGAGCCAGCAGCCGTCGCATCGCCTCTCCGCGCGGCCCGTCGCCGACCACGACGGCCTCCAGCCGGCGCCCCTCCGGCACCCGCCGCCGCACGTCGTGGAGCACCTGCGCCAGCGGCACGGCGCGCTTCACCCGGGTCAGCCGCATCACGCTCACCACCCGGAGCGGACGACCCGCCTCGACCGGGGGCGAGGTGCTCGTCGGGCGCCAGAACGCGAGGTCCACCGCGTTGCCGAGCACGGCGACCGGGATCTCCGGCCCGAGCATCTCCCGCAGCGGGGCGGCCGCGGCCTCGCTCACGGCCGACCAGGTCAGCGGCCAGGCGCGCAGCCGGAGCAGCTCACGGGCCAGCACGGGCAGCGGTCCCAGCCGCGACCACATGGAGTGCACGGTGACCAGCACCGGCACCCCGCGGCGCACGAGATCGCGGGCCGCGAGCGTCGCGAAGGGCGACCACACCGACACGTGGACGTGGACGACGTCGTACTCATGCTCTGCCACCAGCGCAGCCAGCCGACGCACCGCGGACGCGGGGCCGCCCGCCAGCCGATGGACGTACGCGGGGTCGGGGGGTCCTGCCGCCGCGTCGGCGGACCTGGCTGACGGGCACGACGTGGCGACCTCCGCCTGCACACCCCGGCGGCGCTGCTCGGCCACCAGGCCGGACAGGTGCACCTCGATGCCGCCCAGGCGCGGCAGGTAGACGTCCGTCACGTGCAGCACCCGCCTCACGCGGCCACCTCCACCAGCTCCGCGGGCTCCTCCGCGAGGTCCAGCGGCTGACCGGCGCGTCGTCGCGACCACACCCATGCCGCCAGGCCGGCGCCGCCGACCGGGATCTCCAGACCGAAGGTGAGCGCGCGATAGAGCAGGACGCCCGAGACCACCCCGGCCGGGTCTCCGCCCAGCATCAGCAGGACGCCGGAGAGACCCACCTCGACGACCCCCGCCCCTCCCGGGGTGATTCCGGCAAGGGTCAGCAGCCGCTCCACGGCGAGGGCGGCGAGCACCACCACGGGCGACACCCCCGCTCCGGTGAGCCAGAGGCAGGCGCCGAGCAGCAGGCCGAGCGAGCCGAGGTAGAGCGCCATCCCCAGGGAGAGGCGAAGCCACGACGACCGCACGACCCGGCTGCAGCCGGCCTGGACCTCGACCATCGCCTTCTCGAGGTCGGTGGTGCGGCGGAAGCGCCGCGCCACGGCGTCACCCAGCCTGCCCAGCCGCGCGGCGGCGACCGGGCTCGCCAGCGCGACGGCGGTCGTCGCGAGCACCAGCGCGACCACGACCGACAACGTGACCACGGCCTGGAACCAATGGCCCTGCACCACGCTGGACGTCATGGCGAGGACGGGTAGCGCGACCAGGGCCAGCACCAGCTTGGCCAGCACGTCCCAGACGTTCGTCACGATCGTGTATGTCGCGAACTGCTGCCGGCTGAACCCCCAGCCGCGGACCATCCGGTAGTTCATGGCGACGCCCGCCGCACCCCCCAACGGCAGCACGTTCGCCACCGCGCTGCCGGTGAGGCTCAGGGTGAGAGCCCGCCGGTGGGTCAGCCGGGGCAGTGCCGCGGTGAGCGTGACGGTGTGCAGGGCGAGCCCGGCGAACCACATCACGACCAGGACAGCCACCGCACGCACCGGCAGCGAGCCGACCACCGCCTTCACGGCGGCGAGGGAGACCCCCGACACCGCTGGCAGCGCGACCCACAGCAGCCCCACCGCGATCAGGATCCCGCCGAGGTAGCGGAGCCTCGAGGCAGTCAGGATCCGCAGGAAAGAACTGGTCCCCATGGGACGATCATGCACCCCCCGACCTGTGACCTGCCTGAGACCCAGCCATCGGAGGGCCTTCCCCGGACTCCGCGCACCGCCGCTACCGTGTCGCCCGTGACGTTGCGCTCCTGGCCTGCCACGCCCGCACCCTTCTCCAGTCGCTCCGGCGACGACGGGCGCGCCGACCGCGAGCCCGACCTGCGCTGGGTCCGACGGCTCTGGCTCGTCATCGCTGGGTTCGCGGTCGTGGCCGTGATCCGGTCGCAGGCGCTCGGGATCCCGTTTCGCGACCCCCGCGGCGAGTGGCTCGCCCACCGGATCGCCTTCACCGCAGGGATCGTGGCGGTCCTGGTGCTGGTGGACGCCGGCTGGCGGTCCTGGCGGGCCTCGCGGTCGCTCAGGGGTACGCCGGCCATGCTCCGTCGCCGGTGGCCGGCCCACCGGATCGCGTTGGTGCTCGCCGGCCTCGCGGCGTACCACACGGTCTACTTCACCTACCACAACCTCAAGAGCTGGGTGGTCTTCCGCCCGACTCACGACGACCTGCTCGCTCGCTGGGACAGCTGGCTCTTCCTGGGCCAGGACCCGTCCGCCCTCCTGCACGGCATGCTCGGTCAGGGCTGGGCGAACTGGGCGCTGATCGGGGTCTACGAGTCGTTCCCGTCCTTCGTCTCGTTCGCGTTCCCGGCGGCGCTGGTGCTGGCCGACCGGGTCCGGCACGGTTACGTCTACATCACCTCGGCAGCGTGGGTGTGGATCTTCGGCACGGTGAGCTACTACCTGATCCCGTCGTTCGGGCCGTTCCACCAGGATCCTGCGACGTTCGCCGGACTGCCGCGCTCCATGGTCACCGACACTCAGGCGACGTACGTCGCCCAGCGGGCCTACCTGTTGGCCCACCCCGAGGCGGCCGACGCCGCAGCCCAGATCGCGGCGTTCGCCAGCCTGCACGTCGGCGTCTCCACCGTGATCTGGCTGATGCTGCGCTACTACGGGTTCCGACGGCTCGGGGTGGTGTGGGGTGTCTACCTCGGGCTCACGATGGTCGCCACCGTCTACCTCGGCTGGCACTACGTGCTCGACGACGTCGTCGGCTTCGCGATGGCCGCCGCCGCGGTGTGGCTGGGCATCCGCACGGTCTATCCGCGGGGCGAGGCCCCCGGGGTCGCCCCAGGCCTCGACGAGACTCGGGCGGACCGCCGTGCGCCGTCCGGTGGACATCCGCCATCCTTGTCCCATGAATGACGAGTCACCTGCGGTGGAGCAGACGGCCGGCCAGGCGGCAGACCCCTCGAGCCGCACGCCGTCGAACAGCGCCGAATGGCGGGAGCTGGTCGCCGTGCTGCTGCTCTCGGTGACGGCCATCATGACCGCCTGGACCGGCTTCCAGGCCAGCAAGTGGGGCGGCGCGATGTCGATCGCCTTCTCCGAGGCGTCGTCGAGCCGGATCGCCGCGAGCCGGGCCGAAGCTCTCGGGCGTTCGAAGCTGACGGTGCAGGTGTCGCTGTTCACCACCTGGCTCCAGGCCTACCAGGACGGCGATACCGAGCTGGCGGACTTCCTGCAGGCACGGTTCCCCGAGCCGTTGGCCACCACTTTCCCGACCTGGCTCGACACCCGACCCCTGCAGAACCCCGACGCGCCATCGACGCCGTTCGAGATGGCGGAGTACGTCATCCCGGAGCAGGTGTCGGCCGAGGAGGCCGACGCCCGCGCCGACGAGCGCTTCGCGACGGCGCTCGAGAACAACCAGCGTGGCGACGACTACACCGTGCTCACCGTCGGGTTCGCCACGGTGCTGTTCTTCGCCGCGATCTCGGGACGGATGAGGTCGCTCCGCGCCCAGTGGGCCCTGCTGGGGCTGGGTTGCGTGGGCTTCCTGGTGCTGTCCGGCATGCTGCTGAGCTTCCCCAAGCTCGTCTAGCAGCCCCGGTGGCCTCCGGCTCAGGGGCCGTCGACCATGGGCACCTTCACGTCGACGCCACCCTCCGGCGTCACCCGGTCGCGCATCTTGACCACGACCGGCAGGCGGACGAAGCCGCCGGCCACCAGCGCCTCACCCTGGATGAAGTGCGAGGCGCGGTCCAGCAGCTGCCGGGGCACGAAGCCGAACGCTCGCCCCAGCTCTTCGAGGTCACCCGGGGAGTTCATCCGCATCAGCGTCAGGTTGTCGCACTGGCTGAGCACACCGGGGTGGATCTTCGACGGCCGCTGGGTCGACAGCAGCAGCCACAGGCCGTACTTGCGGCCCTCCGCGGCGATCTGCACCAGCCGGTCGCGCACCGCGACGCCCAGCGGCGTCTCCGGGGACGGCGGGCAGAAGTTGTGGGCCTCGTCGAGCACCAGCAGCACCGGACGCCGCTCGGCGCGCCGCTCCCAGAGGTCCTCCAGCACCGCCAGCGCGATCGCCAGCTGCTCCTCGTGCCGGTCATAGCTGCCGAGGTCGAGCACCGTGGCGGCCGGCCTGCGCGCGACGGTGTCGGTGGCGCAGTGGCCACCCAGCGCCCAGGTGCGGGTCCACTCGAGCACCCCCAGGTTCTCGACGCGCTGGGCCAGCGCCGCGGCGTCGGGGTCGCCCATCGAACGCAGCCGGTCCGGGATCGTCTCGGCGCTGTCGTAGAGCCCGCCGATGGCGCGGATGAAGGCGTTGTACTCCGCCCGGTCCAGCACCGGGTCGAGACGCAACACGGCCGCCTGGGAGCGCGGGCTCAGGTCGCGGAACCGCACGCGCAGCGGGTGCTCCTCGTCATCTGGCCGCATCACGACGACGTCGCGCCCCGTGATCGCCTCGGCCTCCGCCGGGTCGGCGTCGGGGCGGCTGCTGCCCAGACCGACGTAGTCGCTGTTGGGATCGAGGACGACGAGCGGCAGCCGGGTGGCGCTCAACAGCCGCTCCAGGGCGACCCCGAGGGCGTAGGTCTTGCCCGAGCCGCTCTGTCCGCACCAGAAGGTGTGCCGGTTCATCCGGCCGGCCTGCAGCCCGACCGCGACCTCGGGACGACCCACCAGCCTCCCGAGGTGGAGGCGCGGATCGGCTCCGGCCACCGCGTCGGCGATGTGCGCCGCCGCCGCCGGTGCGACCCGGACGTGCTGCCGGGCGCGCGCGGGCGGTCCACCCTCGCCGCCGACCAGTCGGGCGGTGACCACCCGCGCGTCGTCGGGCTCCGCGGGGCCGACGTGCTCGACGTAGCCCACGAGGGCGCCGGTGTCCGTGCCGACCTCGAGCAGGTCGCCGGCCGCCGGAACCTCGCCGGTGACTCGCAGCAGCAACGAGCGGCCGTCGGGTGACTCGAGGACGGCGTTGGGAGGGGAGGTGTCGCTCACCTGCCGCATCATGGCACGTCGTCGGGCCTCGCGCGCGCGGTCAGGAGGCAGGTGGGCCCTGCGCCACCAGCACCGGCAGGTGCGCCTGGTCGACGACCTGCTCGGCGACGCTGCCGAGCACCCGTTCCGCGAGCCCACCGCCCCGAGGACCGACCACGATCAGGTCCATGCCGCGGTCCAGCGCCGCCTGGCAGAGCGTCTCCGCCGGCGGCCCGGCCAGCACGTCGCTGTGGACCACCGGGCTGTCGATCTCCGCGACCGCCTGCTCGAGGTGGTGCCTCGCCTCGTCGAGGTCGGGCGCCTCGGTGTCGTCGGCCGCGTCGTAGGACACCACCTGCACGAGCAGCATCTCGGCGAGCGCCGGCCCGAAGAGCCGGTACGTCGTCGCGGCTGCCGCCTGCGAGTCCTCGGAGCCGTCGTACCCGACCATGACGCGCAGCACCCCGTCGTCGGCCGAGACTGGCTCCCGCTCGGCCGGCACCGGGCGCCCCCGCACCCGCTCCACCGCGATCGGCACGAAGAGCGGGCCGAGCACGAGCGCGATGTAGATCCATCGCTGGTCGTAGCCGCGGCGGACCATCCAGATCCCCGAGCCCAGCCCTAGCACGAGCCACAGCAGGGCCACGATCACTGTTCTCTCGGTCACCCTCGCCATCCTTTCCCACTCCGCTGGAGAGTCAAGACCCCAGAAGCACGGTGCCGACCAGATAGAGCCCACCGACGCCCAGCAGCAGCACACCACGAGCCCGCCCCGGCACCCACCGGCGGGTCGGTGTGACCAGGGCCAACGCGACCAGGCAGGCGACGATCGCCAGCAGCACCTCACCGACGGAGGCGGTGATCGGGTGCAACAACGCCGCGACGCCGACGATCCAGAGGTTGTTGAACACGTTGCTGCCCAGCACCGTGCCGACGCCCACCTCGAGGTGGCCACGGCGCAGGGCGATGACCGTGGTGGCCAGCTCGGGGGTCGAGGTGCCGACTGCCACCAGCGTCGCGCCGACCACGAACGGGTCCAGGCCCAGGCCCTCCCCGATCCCCTTCGCGGCCAGCACGATCAGCCGGCCGGCGACCACGAGCAGCACCAGACCGCCGACCAGGCTGGCGACGGCGACCCGCGGCCGGGTCTCGCCGACGTCGACGACGGCTGCGCTGCGTGCCCGGCGGGCCTCGCGCGTGACCAGCACCAGCCAGCCCGCGAAGACTCCCAGGAGGACCAGCGCCTCGAGGCGCACCAACGTGCCGTCCACCAGCGCCAGCAGGGTCAGCACCGGTGCCGCCGCGGCGAACGCCAGCTCGCGACGAAGCGTGTGCCGGCCCACGCGCACCGGCCCGGCGAGCAGCGCGATGCCGAGCACGACAGCCACGTTGATGACGTTGCTGCCCAGCGCGTCGCCCAGGGCGATCACCGGCGTGCCGGCCAGCGCGGACTGCACACCCACGGAGAGCTCGGGGCTCGAGGTCGCGAAGGCGGCCACCGTCGCGCCGATGATGCCCGCGGGCACGCGGGCCCAGGCGGCGACACCGACGGTCCCGCGGACGAAGAGCTCCCCGCCGGCCGCCGCAGCCAGCACGCCGATCACCAGGAGCAGGAAGGTCACTCGGCGCCGGCCCCTTCCGGAGTCGCCTGGATCCGCCGCGCGCGGCGCGTGTCGCGGCGCCGGCGTACGGCCCGGTCGAGCTCACCGACCACCAGGGCCAGCGACGCCAGCCCGGTGGCGGCGGCCCAGTGCAGCGGCTCGAGCGCCACGGTGCCGAACACGCCCTGCGCGATCGGCAGCTCGACGGCCAGGACCTGCAGCACGACCACCAGCGCGAGGCTGCCCAGCAGCACCGGGTTGACCGGCAACGACCGCGAGAGTGCGGACACGTCCTCGGTGCGCACGTTGAGCGCGTTGACCACCTGGAAGAGCACGAACGTGGTGAAGGCGAAGGTCGTGGCGTACGCCGTCCCGTGCTGGTGGTCGGTCGCGGCCAGCGCGGCCAGCGTGCCGGCGGCCATCACGGCCGCGGTCAACGTCAGCCGGGCCAGCCGCGGCAACGACAGGATCCGCTCGTCGGGGCGACGCGGACGCCGGCTCATGGTCCGGCTGTCCGGGCGGTCCAGGCCCAGCGCCAACGCCGGCGGGCCGTCGGTGATCAGGTTGACCCAGAGCACCTGGACGGCGGTCATCGGCGCCGGGAGGCCGGCGACCACTGCGACCACGAACGTGAGGATCGCGGCCACGTTGGTGGTCAGCTGGAGCCGGATGAACTTGAGGATGTTGTCGTAGATCCCCCGCCCCTGCCGCACCGCGCGCACGATGGTGGCGAAGTTGTCGTCGGTGAGGACCAGGTCGGCGGCCTCCTTGGTGACGTCGGCGCCGGTGCGGCCCATGGCCACGCCGACGTGGGCCGCGCGCACGGCAGCGGCGTCGTTCTGGCCGTCGCCGGTCATGGCGGTCACGTGGCCCCGGGCCGTCAGCGCCGCGACGATGGCGACCTTGTGGGCCGGAGTGACCCGCGCGAACACCCCGATGTCGTCGATGGCCTCCGCCAGCTCGTCGACGGTCATCGCGTCCAGCTTGTCGCCGGTCACCGCACGGCCGGGGATGCCGACCTCGGCAGCGATCGCCGCGGCAGTGGCGACGTGGTCGCCGGTGATCATCTTCACCTCGATGCCCGCGCGGTGGCACAGGCCCACCGCGTCGACGGCCTCCGGCCGCGGCGGGTCGGCGATCCCCACGAAGCCGAGGAAGACCAGCTCGCCGGCGGCGTCGAGAAGCCGGTCGGTGTCCCAGCCACCCTCGGGTCGGTCCACCGGAGCGGACGCTGCCGCCAGCACCCGGCGTCCCTCGGCCGCCTGCCGCTCGACCGCCGCGAGCAGGCCGGTCCGCCCCGCCACGTCGAGCGGGACCGGCCGACCGCCCACCCAGGCGTGGCTGCAGCGGGGCAGCAGCACGTCGGGCGCGCCCTTCGCGAGCAGCTCGAGGCTGCCGTCGTCGTGGCGGTGCAGGGTGGCCATGTACTTCCGCTCCGCCGAGAACGGCTGCTCCGCGAGGCGCGGGGCCGCCGCGAACGAGGCGACCGGGTCGAGTCCCTCGGCCAGCGCCGCGACGCGCAGCGCGGTCTCCATCGGGTCGCCGACGAGGTCGTCGCCGGCTCCTCCGGCGTCGCTGCAGCGCACGAACGCCGTCAGCAGACGGCGCCGGTCGTCCGGCTGCGTCGCCGGCCGGCCTTCGGGAAGGTCGTCCGTGGCCAGCGCCGACCCGGCCGGCACGACCTCCCGCACCGTCATCCGGTTGCGGGTGAGGGTGCCGGTCTTGTCGGTGCAGATGACCGTCGCCGACCCCAACGTCTCCACCGACGCGAGCCGCCGGACGATGGCGCCGTGAGCGGCCATCCGGTGCACCCCGAGCGCCAGCACCAGCGCGAGGACCGCCGGCAGACCTTCGGGTACGGCGGCCACGGCCAGGGCCACCCCGCGAAGCACGATGTCGGCCCACGGGTCCCCCCGCCACCACGCCGCGCCCGAGTAGAGCACGACGGCGAGGACCCCGATCAGCGCGATCCGGCGACCGGCCTGGTCGAGCTGCCGCTGCAGCGGCGTGCGGGGCGGCGGGGTCGCCGCCAGCATGCCGGCGATCCGGCCGACCTCGGTGGACATCCCGGTCGCGGTGACCAGGAGCTCGGCCCGACCCCGCACCACCACCGTGCCGGCGTGCAGCATGTCGGTCCGGTCGGCCAGCGTGGCTCCCGCGGTCACCGGCCGACGGTGCTTGGCCACCGGCTCGGACTCCCCGGTCAGCGAGGACTGGTCGACGGCGACGTCGTGGGCCGCCAGCAGCCGGCCGTCGGCGGGGACCCGGCTGCCGGCGTCCAGCACCACCACGTCACCAGGAACGATGTCGGCGGACGGCACCGTCGCTGGCGCTCCCTCCCGCCGCACGGTGGTCATCGGCACCAGCAGCTGCCGGAGGGCGGCCAGGCTGCGGGTCGCCTTGCGCTCCTGCGCGAAGCCGATGGTCGCGTTGAGCAGCATCACCACAGCGATGATCGCGGCGTCCTTGAGGTCGCCCACCAGCGCGGCGAGGACGGCGGCGGCGAGCAGGATCAGGAACAGGCCACTGCGCAGCTGGTCGGTGAAGACCAGCCAGGCAGCCCGCGGCGGGGTCTCCCGCAGCCGGTTCGGGCCCCACGCCGCCACCCGGGTGGCGACCTCCTCCTGAGACAGCCCGCGGGCCGGGTCGACCCCGAGGTCGCGGGCGACGGCGGCCGCCTCACGGGCGTGCGGCGGCGCGCCTCCGGGGCGAGAGCCGCCACCGGGACCAGCCGGCGTACCCATCAGGGTGAGGTGAGAGGTCGCGGGCATCGTCGCACCTCCATCGGCGTTGGCATCCGATGAAGGTCTTCCCCGGCGGTCTGACCGCCCCGGGCGCCGGGCCTGACGGCCGGACTGACGACGCCGCGATGAGTGGGGTACTCCCCTTCACCACCTCCAGCCTTCTCCTTCCGGGCCTCCGGCTCAAGCGCTGGTGGGTGTGATCTGTGTCCGGTCGCCGCCGGAGCGCGATCGGCGTCACTGCTTGCCGCACGCGTCGCGGATGTAGGAGATCGCTGCACCGGCCCCCGGACCAGACATCCGCAGCAGGACGGTGGCCGGCCGCCCGTCGAGGGTGAGGCTGGGCTTGAACGCCGTCGACCCGCCCCCCTCCATCAAGACGTGGTCGTCACAGCGAGCAGGCTGCATCTCGAGGTCCAGGTGACGGGGCGGATCTGTGCTGCGCACGGTCAGGAGGGGGCGCCAGACCTCGCCGCCGACCGTAGAGATCATCGGCGTCCCCGAGATGGTGTCGACCCGCAGCGACGTGTCGCCGCGGCCCGTCGGGTGGACCAGGAGGCGGAGCACCGGCGATCCGCGCGCCGCGACGGTGGGCGGCGCGCAGCTCGGCGACCAACGCCGCATCGGGGTCGAGTCCGGTCCAGCACGCGAACGCCGGCACGACGATCGTGTCGACCCGGCGGAGGTTGCGGATGGGTCGTGTGGTGGCCGAGAACCCGAAGGCTGTGGTCTGCTCCGGCTCGGTGCCGACCAGCTCGAAGGAGTACCACCGCGATGTCAGGTCGGTCCCGTCGGTGCCGAACACCTCGCACGGGATCGCGAGCTCGAACAGCGGCGCCTGAGGGGTCACCACCACGGCCACTCGGTGCGCTCTGGCGGATTCCTTCGGTCGAGCGGCGAACATGCCGCTCACGGCACGTTCCTCGCAAGCCAGGCAGGACCCATGGTGGAGAGGTGAACCACGTGTGAGCGATGTGACGAGAGACGCTCCGGGCGACCGACCTGGCCCGGATCTGCCGCCACGAGTGCACCTTCTGTCCTCCGTGCGCCGCGGACATGGGCGGGCGGTGCCCGAACTGCGGTGGCGAGCTGCTACCACGGCCCCGGCGGACCCCACGCCTCACCACCCGAGCCCTGTCATGAACGGCGCCGGGCTGGCAGCCCTGGTGGCCTTCCGCTTCCCCTCGGCGGCTGCCTCGCCGACGTCGGGGCATGGCTTCTCGCCGCTTCGCTGTGAGGGGTCTCCCGCGGACGGAGCATCGCGGGGAGCCGCGTGTGGAGCCGCCTGTCGGAATCGAACCGACGACCTAATCATTACGAGTGATTCGCTCTACCGACTGAGCTAAGGCGGCGTGCAGCCCGGGCTCGCTGAGGCGCGACGTCCGCCTCCGCTCACCGTCTGGGCAACGCGGAGCAGGATAACGGACCGCGAGGTCACGCGCGAAAACGCCCGGGGGACCCGATCAGGCCGCTGGTATGGCCCAAGTGGGCTAGACGACCGCGCCGATCGGAGGAGCAGATTCAACGGTTCCCTACCAGGACAGGATGGGGCAGACTACCGTCGGCAGCGGCAAGAAGGTTTGCAACTCGGGAGACAAACAATGAAGCCAGTTCTCGGGACCCCCATCCCCCGTCAGGTGTCCTTCGTGGGCCCTTTCGGCGTCGGGAAGACCACGGCTGTCTGCACGGTGTCCGACTCGCAGGTGTCCTCCACCGAGGTGTTGAGCTCCGCGCTGCGCGCGCGGACCGGCCGGCCCGGTCGACACCTCAAGACGACCACCACCGTCGGCTTGGAGATCGGCGAGTGGCAGTCGCCGGACGGACAGACGATCTCCGTGGTCGGCACTCCGGGACAGGAGCGTTTCGACCTGGTGCGGAAGTCGGCCATGCCGCGCAGCACCGCGGTCGTGCTCTGGCTCTTCGGTCACCACGACCTGGCCCGGCTCGACACCGAGCTGTGGCTGGAGTTCATCGCGGCGGAGGTCTCGACCTCCAAGCTGACGGTGGCCGTGACCCGGTTGGAGCAGCCCCACGCGCAGCTGGAAGGGTTCCGGGAGGTCGTCGCGGCGTGCGACGAGAACATCCCGGTCGTCTCCGCCGACCCGCGTGACCGCGACTCCGTCGTCGAGGTGTTGCATGCCGCCTTGCGGATCCCCACCGGGACTCCCACCACGGAGAGGCCCGCCGCCGAGAAGGAGGCCGTCGGATGACCATGCGCACCCCCCACACCACCGCTGTCGCGCTCGCTGAGATGCACGAGGAGGCAGAGGTGGACGAGACCATCGAACGCGACGCGGACATCGTCGTCCTTCCGCCGCGCAACCCCACGGCCGACACCCCGCGCGCGCCGCTCGGCGTGGAGATGGACGACGACATCGCCGCCCACTGGGGCCTGTGGTCCGAGCAGATCGGCCGCGCGTTGCTGCCGGTGCTGCAGACCTTGTCAGCCTCGCTGCCGACCTTCAGCTCGGCGATGATCTGCACCGCCGACGGCTTCAACCTGTGCACGATCGGCGTCGACGAGACCCAGGTCAGCCGGCTCTCCGCGATGACCAGCTCGCTGCACTCGATCGCCGACGCGGTGTCGAGCTCCGTCCACGACGACGACGGTGGGCCGCTCGACATGGTCACCCTCACCAACGGCACCTCGAAGACCGTGGTGCTCGCGGTGCGCCACCTCATCGTGGGCCAGCTGCTGCTGTGGGTCACCGTCGGGGACGACTCCTTGGGCGCCCTGTTGATGCGCGCCAAGGTCGCCGCCGAGTCGATCCGCACCAAGCTCGGCGAGGACTGACCGAGGGCGCACGCCGTTCCATCAGTCCACCTCTGATTCCCCACCCCTTCCCGAGGAGGAAACCCACCATGTTGGACATCGACGTCAATCTGCTCGAGCAGACTGTCAAGGAGGCGAAGGAGACCCTCCGCGACGGCCTGGTCGCGACGGACATCTGGGACCGTGAGACCGGCCTCAGCCTGGCCGGCTTCAACCCCCAGCCCGAGGCGGTGGCGCTGTTCAACCAGCTCACCAACGAGATGGCCTCCACGCTGGCGGGGTCCAACTTCCCGGGCCTCAACCGCTACTTCCTCCTCGACCTCGACGGCGGCAACACGGTGGTCTGCCAGAAGCACGGCGACGACCTGATGTCGGGCATGCTGCTCGACGCCGCCAAGGTCAACCTCGGCATCCTGGTCAGCATCGTCATCCCGAAGTACTCCGCCGGGGTGGCCGCCTCGCGCAACCAGCACCACTGACCCGGCCGCACCGACCCCCCACGCGACGAGGGCCGGCCCCACGGTGGGCCCGGCCCTCGTCGTGCTGCGATCAGCAGGCGAGCCCGTCGCGCGGGACGGCGCCGGTGACGAGGTAGTCCTCGACCGCGCCGTCCACGCACTCGTTGCCGCGCCGGTAGCCGACGTGGCCGTCACCGTCACGGGTGACCAGCACCCCGGAGTCGAGCTGGGCGGCGAGCGCCTCGGCCCACGCGAGCGGCGTGGCGGGGTCGCGGGTGGTGCCGATGACCACGATCGGCGCGGCACCGGTCGCCCGCAGCGGTGGCGGGTCGGTCTCCGTGGCTCGCAGAGAGAAGCCCCGACAGCCGGTCAGGCTCCAGGCGAAGACCCGACCGAACGTCGGCGAGGCCTCCGCGAAGTCGGGGATCGCCTCCTGCACCTGCGCGGGGGTGAACGAGGCCGGGTCGTCGAGGCAGTTGATGGCCAGGTTGGCCTCGAGGCTGTTGTCGTCATAGGTGCCGTCGGCGGCACGAGAGGTGTAGAGGTCGGAGAACGCCAGCAGCTGGCTGCCGTCGCCGCCGAGGGCGGCCCGAAGAGCGGTGGACAGCGCGAACCACGACGAGCGGTTGTAGAGCGGCAGCACGATGCCGTAGAAGGCGTTGCCTACCCGCAGCTCACGCCCGTCGGCGGTCGGGAGCGGCTGCCGCTCGATGGCGGCCAGCAGGTCGGTGATCCGCTGTCGCCCCTGCGCCACGCTGTCGCCGAGGAAGCACGAGTCGCTGCTCTCGACGCAGTTGCCGAGGTAGGCGTCGAGGGCGGTCTGGAAACCGCGCGCCTGGCCCAGCGAGGTCTCCTTCAGCCCGAGCGTCGGGTCGAGAGCGCCGTCGAGCACCATCCGGCCCACCCGGTCGGGGAAGAGGTCGGCATAGGTGGCTCCCAGCTTGGTGCCGTAGGAGGCCCCGAAGTAGACCATCGAGCCCTCGCCCAGCGCCGCTCGCAGCACGTCCATGTCGCGGGCCGCCTCGACGGTGGAGACGTGGGCCGCCACCTCGCCCGAGCGGCGAGCGCAGCCGGAGCCGAACCCCCGCACGGTGCGCATGAAGGCCCGCACCTCGTCGGGGGTGTCGGGGTCGGGGTCCTCAGCGACATAGGAGTCGAGCTCGCCGTCGCTGAGGCAGTCGACCGGGCTGCTCCGTCCGGCCCCGCGTGGGTCGAAACCCACCAGGTCGAACCTCTCGACCAGCTCGCGGCCGAAGGACGACCCCGCGCCGGCGGCGTACGACGTCCCGGGGGCACCGGGTCCACCCGGGTTGACCACCAGCGAGCCCAGCCGGTCTCGCGGCACGGCGGCGGGGTGGCGCAGCAGCGCGAGCCGGATCGTCTCGCCGCCGGAGTCGGCGTAGTCGAGCGGCACCTCGAGCGTGGCGCAGTCGTTGCCGTCGGCGCAGGCCTCCCAGTCGAGGGCCTGCTCGTAGAAGCGGGCGAGGTCCGCGCTCGGCGGCACCGTGGTCTGCGCGTCGGGCGAGGAGGTGAGGCCCGGCCTGGCCGCCGGCACCAGCCAGCCACCACGCACCACCAGGATCGCACCGACGACACCGGTGCTGACGGCGACCAGGCCGAGCACGACCAGGCCGGCGATCCACCGCCGCATCAGGCGCTTCTCCGGGCGACGCGCAGCGCCAGCATCATCGACTCGAGGGCGAGCATCGGCGGCACGTTGAACTCCAGCATCTGCTCGCGCGCCGCGAAGATCGCCTCGATCCGGCGGAGGTGGCCTTCGGGGGTGGAGACCCGCGTGAGCTCCGCGATGTCGCCCCGCTGCTCCTCGTTGACCAGCGAGCCACGGGCGCCGGCGGCGAGCGCGATCGCGTCGCGGTAGACCGAGGCGAGGTCCATCAGTCCGCGGTCGACGACGTCGAGATGACGGCGCTTGGCGCGGGTCTTCTGCGCCTTCTGCAGGGCGGCCAGGGCGGGGGCGTACTCGCGAGGCTTGCGGCCCCGCTCGACCACGCCGTAGGCCGTGTCGAGATCGGTCTTCTCGCGCGCGTCCAGATCGGTGGTGATCGCCTCGGCCTCCTCCTGGGTGGACTCATGCAGGTTGGCAGCGGCCGTCATGCAGGCGCCCAGCGACGTCAGCCGGATCGGCAGCGAGACGACCTCGCGGCGGCGGTTGCGGGTCGCCTCGTCGCGGGCCAGGGCGCGGGCGCGCCCGATGTGTCCCTGGCTGGCGCGGGCGGCGTACGCCGCGAGCGCGGTGTCGATCCCGTCGTGGCGGACGAGGTAGGCGGCCACCTCGTCGGCCGTCGGGGTGGTCAGTCCCACCAGCCGACAGCGGGAGCGGATGGTCGGCAGCACGTCTTCGACGGTCGGGGCGCAGAGCACCCACACGGTGTGACCCGTCGGCTCCTCGATCGCCTTCAGCAGGGCGTTGAACGCCTGGTCGGTCAGCCGGTCGGCGTCCTCGACGACGAGCACCTGGTAGCCCGCGCCCACCGGCGCCAGCGCCGCGCGGCGGACCAGCTCGCGCACCTCGTCGACACCGATGGACAGCCTGTCGGTCGTGACCCGGGTGATGTCGGGGTGCGACCCGGCCAGCGCCGTCCGGCAGGCGTGGCAGCCGCCGCACCCGTGCTCGGGGCACTGCAGGGCGGCGGCGAAGGCGACGGCAGCGTTGGAGCGGCCCGACCCAGGGGGGCCGGTGACCAGCCACGCATGCGTCATGCCGGTGCCGCTCGCGGCGGCGCGCAGCACCTCGGCGGCTGCTCGCTGACCCACCAAGGTGTCCCAGACACTCACGGTCGCACCCCCGGCTCCTGGTGGCCCGGCTCCGCACGCCTGGCCCGCGCCAGCAACGGTACGACGCGCTCCCGCACCGCCACCGCGATCTCCTCCTGGGGGAGCCGGGCGTCGAGGACGAGGTAGCGCGCAGGGGTGTCCGCAGCCATCCGCAGGAACGCCTCGCGGACCCGCTGGTGGAAGTCCACCGACTCACCCTCGATCCGGTCGCGTTCCGCGAAGCGACCGAGCCCGTGGGTCGGCTCCAGGTCGAGCAGCACGGTCAGCTGGGGACGCAGGTCGTGGGTCGCCCAGCGCGCGACGACCGCCACCTCGTCCTCGATCAGGGCACGGCCGGCCCCCTGGTAGGCCAGGGTGGAGTCGACGTAGCGGTCGGTCACCACGACCTCCCCGCGGGCGAGCGACGGAAGCACGACGGCGTCGACGTGCTCGGCCTTGTCGGCGGCATAGAGCAGCGCCTCGGTGCGGTGGGAGAGCTCGCCGGTGGCGGGGTCGAGGACGATCCTGCGGAGCTGCCGGCCCACCTCGGTGTCGCCGGGCTCGAACGTCAGCAGGACGGCGTACCCCTCGTGCTCGAGCCAGTCGCACAGCAGCCGCGCCTGCGTCGACTTGCCCGCACCCTCGCCGCCCTCGAAGCACACGAAGAGCCCGGTGGTGCTCAGCGCGCCCGGCCCGCCATCGGTGGCGGGCGCGAGCGGTATCTGCTCGGTCAGGGCGGACTCCTCCTGCTGTGACGGAGTGGGAGAGGTGGACCACGTCGGTCCGCTCGGGACGACGGTACGAGGTGCCGCCCCCCGCCGCCACGTCGGGCTCGCCGGGGATGGCAGGGATGGCGGGGACGACGCGCCGGACCGGACCGGTCATCCGCCGGTCATCCAACCGTCATGGAAAAGAATCCGACCGGGCCATCCCGCTCCGAAGGAAACGCGGGTACGTTGAGAGTGACCGCGTGAAGGGGAAGTCACGTGGCAAGGACATGGGGTCAGGACCATCGCCCCGCCGGCTGCGACGGCGGTGGCCGTGGCCCTACGGGGAGCGTTGCGATGACCGAGCCAGGCCCGGTCGGCGTACCAGGTGGGCGCCGGCACTCCTGGGTCATGCGCGCCGTCACGACGGTCCCGATCCTCGCCATGACCGCCGGCTGGACCCTCGTCCTGGGTGACCGTGCCGATGCCCCTCCCGCGACGATGATCGTCACGGCAGCCGCTCCCGCCACGGTCGAGCCGCTCGAGCCGAGCCTTCCCGAGGCCGTGACGGCCCCCGTCACCGACACTCCCGGCAGCACCCGCACGGCCCCCACCACCGACCTGTCCCGCACGGCCAGCGCCGCTGACATCCCCGACGCCGCCCTCGCGGCCTACCAGCGCGCTGCCACCGTCATCAACGCCACCGACCGCGGCTGCCACCTCCCCTGGGAGCTGCTGGCCGGCATCGGCCGCGTCGAGTCCAACCACGGCCGGTTCGGCGGCAGCCAGCTCGACGCCTCCGGGGTCGCCTCCCCGTCGATCCTCGGCATCGCGCTCGACGGCACCCGGAACACCGCGGTGATCGCCGACACCGACCAGGGTGAGCTCGACGGCGACCCCACCTACGACCGCGCCGTCGGCCCGATGCAGTTCATCCCGTCCACCTGGACCTACGTCGGCGTGGACGCCGACGGCGACGGTGTCCGCAACCCGCAGGACATCGACGACGCTGCGCTGGCGGCGGCGGTCTACCTCTGCGTCGGCGACCAGGACCTCGCCACGGTCGCTGGTCAGCGGTCGGCGGTGCACCGCTACAACCACAGCCAGTCCTACGTCGACCTGGTGCTGCGCATCGCCCGCGCCTACGCCACTGGCGACTACTCCACCGTCCCCCCGAGCACCACCACCAGCTTCCCGTCCACCGCGCAGACACGTCCCACGGAGCAGGTCGTCCCCCCTGCCGCCCCGCCCACGCCCGAGCCACCCAAGCAGCCACACGCCGAACAGGTCACCCCCGACCCCGAGGGCACCGAGGAGCCTCCCCCTCCGACCTTCGACCCGGTCCTGGAGCAGCCGTCGCCCGACCCCGACCCGTCGGAGGAACCGACCCCGGGCGCGGACCCGACCCCCAGTGGTGACCCGACCCCCAGCGGCGACCCGACCCCGAGTGACACGCCGACGCCGGACGGTCAGCCCCTCCCCGAGGGCGACCCGAGCCCGAGTGGTGACCCGGCGCCCGCGCCGATCACGCCCGACTCGGCGGCAGCCCTCTGCCTGGAGGCGGGGTACCTCAATGACCCCGAGGTCGTCGACGAGCCCTACGACGCCTGCACGGCGCTGCTGCTGAGCGACCCGCCGGAGGCCGGACTGCCGACGCTCACCGAGCTGCTGGCCCGCCTCGAGGCCGAGGCCATCCCGCTGCCCTGAGGCCGACGCGACGGCCCCCCGGCTACTTCTTCGCCGCGGCCTTCTTCGTGGTCTTCTTGGCGGCCTTCGTGGTGGTCTTCTTCGCCCCACGCTTGGCGACCTTCTTGGCCGGCCCCTTGGCACGGCGCTCGGCCAGCAGTTCCGCGGCGCGCTCGAGAGTGATCGCCTCGACGGTGTCGTCCTTGCGGAGGGTGGCGTTGTACTCCCCGTCGGTCACGTAGTCGCCGAACCGGCCGCTCTTGACCACCACCGGCTGCCCGGAGACGGGGTCGGCACCCAGCTCCTTGAGCGGCGCCGCGGCAGCGGCGCGGCCGCGGGTCTTCGGCTGCGCGTAGATCGCCAGCGCCTCGTCGAGGGTGATGATGAGCAGCTGCTCCTCCGACGTCAGCGAACGCGAGTCGGTGCCCTTCTTGAGGTAGGGGCCGTAGCGGCCGTTCTGGGCGGTGATCTCGACTCCCTCGGCATCCACCCCGACGACGCGCGGCAGCGACAGCAGCGTCACGGCGTCGTCGAGGGTGATCGTGTCGAGCGACATCGACGTGAAGAGCGAGCCGGTGCGCGGCTTGGCGCTCTTCGGCGCGTCCTCCGGCAGCACCTCGGTGACGTAGGGGCCGTAGCGGCCGTTCTTCGCCACGACCGGCAGCCCGGTCTCCGGGTGCTCGCCGAGCGCGATCTCGGCGCCGGCCGGGTTCGCGAACAGCTCGCGCGCCTTCTCCATCGTCAGCTCGTCGGGCGGCAGGTCGTCGGGCACGTTGGCCCGCTTGGCGAACGGCGTGCCGTCATCGTCGGGGCCCTCGAGGTAGGGGCCGTAGCGGCCGACCCGCAGCACCACCCCGGAGTCGGGGCCGCCGATCGGGAAGGTCGCCAGCTCCTTGGCGTCGATGTCGCCGAGGCCCGTCACCAGCGAGTGCAGGCCGCGCACCCGGTCGGAGCCGTAGTAGAACTCCGACAGCTCGGAGTTGCGGTCCTTGTCGCCGCGGGCGATCTCGTCGAGCACGTCCTCCATCTGCGCGGTGAACTCGTAGGAGATGAAGCGGGTGAAGTGCTCCTCCAGCAGCCGCACCACAGAGAACGCCAGCCACGCCGGCACCAGCGCGGTTCCCTTCTTGTAGACGTAGCCGCGGTTGACGATGGTGCCCATGATCGAGGCGTACGTCGACGGGCGGCCGATCTCCCGCTCCTCGAGCTCCCTGATCAAGGTCGCCTCGGTGAAGCGGGCCGGTGGCTTCGTCTCGTGGCCGGCGGCACTGACCGTGGCGGCCGTGAGCGCGTCGCCCTCGGCCAGCGACGGCAGCCTCGTCTGCTCGTCGTCGCGCTTCTTCGAGCTGTCGTCCTGGTCCTCGACGTAGGCCTTGAGGAAGCCGTGGAAGGTGATCGTGCGACCACTCGCAGAGAAGACGACGTCCTCACCCGTGGCCGCGGCCCCGCCGAGCCGCACCGTCACCGAGCTGCCCACCGCGTCCTTCATCTGGGAGGCGACGGTGCGCATCCAGATCAGCTCGTAGAGCCGGAACTGCTCGCCGGAGAGGCCCGTCTGCCCGGGTGTGCGGAACGTCTCGCCCGCCGGCCGGATCGCCTCGTGCGCCTCCTGCGCGTTCTTGACCTTGTTGGCATAGGTGCGGGGGGCGTCGGGGAGGTAGTCCGCGCCGTAGAGCTCGCGAACCTGGGAGCGCGCGGCGTCGACCGCGGAGCCCGACAGCGTCGTGCTGTCGGTGCGCATGTAGGTGATGAAGCCGTTCTCGTAGAGCCGCTGGGCCACCGACATGGTCGCCGAGGCGCTCATGCCGAGCTTGCGCGAAGCCTCCTGCTGCAGCGTGGTCGTGCGGAACGGCGGGTAGGGAGAGCGCCGGTAGGGCTTGGACTCCACCGACCGTACGGCGTACGACGTCTCCGCGAGCGATGCGACCAGGGCCTCGGCGCGACCCCGGTCGAGGTGGACCACCTTCTGCTTGGCGAGGTGGCCGTCGGGGCCGAAGTCGGAACCGCGAGCGACCCGCGACCCGTCGACGGAGTGCAGCTTGGCGGGGAACATCCGCGGCTGGTGGTCGGCGCCGGCGTCGAAGGTGCCCTCGAGGTCCCAGTAGGACGCGACCCGAAACGCCATCCGCTCCCGCTCGCGGTCGACCACCAGGCGGGTCGCCACCGACTGCACGCGGCCCGCGGACAGCCCGGACATCACCTTGCGCCACAGCACAGGCGAGACCTCGTAGCCGTAGAGGCGGTCGAGGATCCGCCGCGCCTCCTGCGCCTCGACGAGGTCGAGGTCGAGGTCGCGCGGGTTGTCCGCGGCGGCAAGGATCGCGGACTTGGTGATCTCGTGGAAGACCATCCGCTTGACCGGGACCTTCGGCTTCAGCTCGTCCAGGAGGTGCCACGCGATCGCCTCGCCCTCGCGGTCCTCGTCGGTGGCGAGGTAGAGCTCGTCGGCCTCCTTGAGGAGCTTCTTGAGCTTGGCGATGTGGGACTTCTTGTCGCGCGGGACGACGTAGTAGGGCTGGAACTCGTTGTCGACGTCGACGGCGAGCCGCCCCCACGGCTTGTCCTTGATCGCGGCCGGCGTGTCGGCGGCCGACTGCGGCAGGTCGCGGATGTGCCCGATCGACGACTCCACGACATAGTCCTTGCCGAGGTAGCCACCGATCGTGCGCGCCTTCGCCGGCGACTCGACGATCACCAACTTGTGTGCCACGGACGTCCCTTGCTCGCTGTCTGACTGGCTGCCCCGGTCGGCGTACGACGTGGGCGGCAGCGGGCCCACGGCGTGACACGGTAGCGCGAAGCCCGGCAGAGTCCAGCGACACGGTCCCTCCGGACCATCGGGAAGAGACCCGGCTCGGTGGTGGTCGCCCCTGCCACCGGCCCCTTGCTGCCGGCCGCGGCGGCCAAGCAGGGCTGCCCGGTGAGCAAGGCGCTGACCGGCGTCGAGATCACCGTGCAGGTGAGCCTGGCCGGCTGACCCGGCTCACGCCTCGAGGAACCCCTCGGCGACCAGCTCGCCGACCACCGGGAGGTACGCCGTCCGCAGCTCGTCGCGGTCGCGATCGAGCAGGGTCCCCAGCGCATCGAGGATCTGGCCGACGGTCAGGTCACCGTCACAGGCGCCGACCAGGCCCGCCTCCACCGTGTCGACGGCTCGCGCGCGGCGCAGCCCTCGCTGCTGGCGCAGCACGATCGTCCCCGGGTCCTCGGCACCCGGGACACCCACGGTCTCCTGCACCACGTCGTCGCCGCGGGTGAGCGTCCGGGCAGCGAGGTCGCCCTCACCGGCCAGGAGCGCAGCGGCCTCCCCCCAGCCCGCGATGGCGCGCGCGACCGGCTGCTCGACGGCGTAGGGCCAGTCGAGCATCTCGACCCGAGGCGCGCGGTCCACCCGACGCAGGTTGACCCAGCCGAAGCCGACCCCCTCGACCCCCTGCTCGTCCAGCCAGGACAGCCAGGTGTCGTAGCGCTCGGCGTAGTCGGCGCCGCCGTGGTGGCCTGCGTCCTTGAGCCAGAGCTCGACGTACTCGGCGGGGTCGAGGGTCTCGCGCTGCACCACCAGCGCGTCGCAGCGGCCGTCGAGCCAGGCGGCCAGCCGCTCGTCCCAGGGCTGGTCGCGCGCGACCACCCAGTTGGCCAGGATCTGACACCAGCCGCCGTCGGTGAGGTGGTCCGGCGCGTGGCGCACGAGACGTTCGACGACCTGGTCGCCGGGCAGCCCGGAGTCGCGGTAGACCAGCCGCTCGCCGGTGGCCGGCGAGATGACGAAGGGAGGGTTGGTGCTGACCAGGTCGAAGCGCTCACCGGCCACCGGTTCGAAGAGCGAGCCGTGGCGGACGTCGATCGAGGGCAGCTCGTTGAGTGCGGCGTTGAACCGCGTCATCCGGAGGGCGCGAGCATTGACGTCGGTCGCGACGACGGCGTCGGCGTGGGTGGCGAGATGGAGCGCCTGCACACCGCAGCCGGTGCCGAGGTCCAGCGCGCGGCCGACCCGATGGCGCAGGGTGAGCTGGGCGAGGCTGGTCGAGGCCGGGCTGATACCCAGCACGTGGTCGGCGCCGACCACGGCCGCCGCGCCGTCCAGGCCGGGGGTCAGGTCGGAGACCACCCAGAGATCGTGGTCGCCGGCGGCGTCGGGGGCGGCGTACGGCCGCAGGTCGAGGCGGGCCGCCACCTGGCCGACCGAGGTGGTGAGCAGCCCCGCGACCGCCATCGCGTCGACCAGCCCCGGCAGCGCCCGGTCGGCGTCGCGGCGAGGCACCGGCACCTGGAGCAGGAAGAGCCGGGTCAGGGTCTCGACCGGCGACCCCCCGGAGGTCCGCGGCAGCGCCGGGGTGGTCTCGTTGCGCCCGAGGGCGGCGTGGGCGCGCCGGCCCAGCTGCGCGGCGACGGCGTCGTAGGTGTAGCCCGCGGCCGCCACGGCCTCGCGCACGCGCCGGGCGAGCTCCTGATCCTGCACGGGCCCGACCCTAGGGCGCCGGCGGCCCAGGCGCAGCGGTGGCTCACGGGCAGAACGCATGCAGCGTGCCCGCGCGTCCCTCCCACCAGATCTCGAAGCCGACGTCGGCGGGCAGCAGGGCGGGCTGCTCACCCGGCAGCGTGACACGGCCAGGCTCGGGACCGCGTTCGGATCGGGAGCCGGCCCGCTCCAGCAGCCATGCGCGGCGATCAGCTCGTCGACGCGCAGCACGGCGGCGGGGGTCGGGGGCGGCGGCGGGAGCGGCGCCGGCTCAGGCGGCGGCGACGCTCCTCCCGCGGCCACCGCGAGTGCCACCGCCGCGGTGAGCGCCGCCGAGGCGAGCCCCGCACGGGCGACCGAGAGCCACATCCCGACCCGGACACTCACCCGGTCTCCGCCGGCCGACAGGTGTCCCGGCGCTCCTGGCGGCGCTCGACCGCCTGCTGCACCCGGTCGCCGTACTCCCCCGCCCGGGCGGCCTCGCGCACCTCCAGCAGCGCCGTACGACGCCCCTCGCCGTCGGTATGCACCGCCGCCTTCAGGTCCTGCCTGAGCTGGTCGGGGAGGTGTCGGCGGACCCAGGCGCGACGCTCGTCACGGCGCTCGGCGAACTGCTGGACCTGGTTGCCGTAGTCGCCCGCCAGCGCATCCTCGCGCAGCTGGCGGACGGCGGCCGGGCGCTCCGCCGGCGAGAGGTCCTTCAGCGAGAGCAGGTCGCCTTGGAGGTCCTCGGGCAGCCGCTCCCAGACGGCGCCGCACGGGAGGGTGCGGTCCGCGGCGGGCGCCGATGTGTCGCCGCCGGTCCCGGTCGCGGCCGTCACCAGGGACCCACCGCCGATCAGCGCCGCCGCCGCGATGCCGGCCACCACCTGTCCTGCCATGTCGCTCTCCCTCGCTCGTCGCCGGCTCCTCCGGCGTGGTGTCACCACGCTGACCGCTGGGGGTGACCGGCGGGTCAGTCGTGTGTTCGGGTTCGGTAAGGACCGGCCCGCTGCGCGCGCGGGAGCGCTCGGGCGCGGCTAGCGTGGCCGCGTGAAGGACTCCCGTGGGCTGGTGCTGGTCGTCGAGGACGACCCGGCGATCGCGGAGCTGGAGCGACGCTTCCTGGCCCGCGAGGGCTTCGGGGTGCACCTCGCGACCGACGGCGAGGCCGCCCTGGACGCCGTACGCCGGCTGCGGCCGGTCGCCGTGGTGCTCGACGTCGGCCTCCCGGGTCGCGACGGGATCGCCGTGCTCACCGCGCTGCGCGCCGCCGACGACTGGACGCCCGTGGTGCTCGCGACGGCCCGCGACGAGGAGGTCGACCGGGTGCTCGGGCTCGAGGTCGGGGCTGACGACTACGTCACCAAGCCCTTCTCCCCCCGCGAGCTGGTGGCCCGCGTGAAGGCGATCCTGCGCCGCTACGACGGGCGGCCGCGGCGGGTCCTGGAGCTCGGGCCGGTGCGGCTCGACCTCGACCGGCGCCTCCTCGCGGTCGAGGGGGCGCCGGTGCAGCTGACGCAGACGGAGTTCAACCTGCTCGAGGCGCTGCTCGCCAGCGACGGCCGCGTCGTCAGTCGCGCCGAGCTGATGGCCCAGGCGTGGGGCCAGGCCGACTACAGCGGCACCCGCACGGTGGACGTCCACGTGGCGCAGCTGCGGGCCAAGCTCGGGCCCGGCTGCCCGATCGCGACCGTCCGGGGCATCGGCTACCGGCTGGCGGGCTCGTGAACCCGACGCATCCGGGGCTGGGACGCCGGCTGCTGCTGGCGCTGACCGGGATCGTGGTCCTCTCCTCGGCGTTCTCCCTGCTGCTCACCGGGCCGCTGCTGCGCTCCTCGACGGAGGCTGCCGTGCGGGAGGGGCTGGCCCGGCAGGCCGACCTGCTCGCCCGGCTGCCGGTCGGGGCGCTGGCCACCGGCCGAGGACAGCAGGTGGCGCGCAGCGGCGACCTGTCGCTGGGGGTCGTCAGCCGGGCCGGGGTGGCCTCCGGGGTCGCGCTGACCCTGTCGCCCGAGGAGCTCGCCGCGCTGGCGGACGGAGAGTCGGTGTCGACGAGCGTGCGCACCGACGAGGGCCGGCTGCTGGTGGAGGCACGCCCCGCCCGCACCGGCGGCGCGGTCGCGCTCGCTACCGGCGACGACACCGTGCAGCGCTCCCTGACGCAGCAGCGACGCCGCGTCCTGCTCGCGCTGGGGCTCGCACTGGCGGCGGCCGTCGCCGTCGCCGCAGCGGTGGCCGCCTGGCTGGCCCGACCACTGGCGCAGACCGCCGATGCCGCCCGCCGACTCGCGGCCGGGGAGCGCAGCGTGCCGCTGCCGGGGGCCGGGACGCGGGAGATCGCCGACGTCACTGCTGCGCTCGGCCACCTCGACGACGCGCTGCGCACCAGCGAGGGCCGGCAGCGACGCTTCCTGCTGTCGGTGTCGCATGAGCTGCGAACACCGCTGACCACGCTGCGGGGCTACGCCGACGCGCTCGCCGACGGCGACATCGAGCCGGACGAGCTGGAGGAGGTCGGCGAGACCATGCGCGCCGAGGCGCAGCGGCTGGAACGCTATGTCGCCGACCTGCTGACGCTGGCGCGGTTCGAGGCCGACGACTTCTCCCTCGCGGTCGCGCCGGTCGACCTCTCCGGCGTGGTCGCCGAGGCGGTAGCGGCGTGGACCGCCCGCGGCGCGACCCGAGGCGTGACCGTGCGCGCCGAGACGGCCGGGCCGCTCGTGGTCGACACCGACGGGCACCGGGTGCGGCAGGTGGTCGACGCGCTGGTCGACAACGCGGTGCGGGCCTGCGGGGAGGGCGACCAGGTCGTCGTGGCGGTGCGGGCCGACGCGGCCGGCGTACTCCTGGAGGTGCGGGACTCCGGCCCGGGCCTCACCCCCGACGACGTGGCCGTCGCCTTCGAGCCTGGTGTGCTGCACGAGCGCCACGCCGACCGCGCCGGCGGCGCCGGGCTGGGCCTCGCCCTGGTCGACCGGCTCGTCGCGCGGCTCGGCGGCCGCGTCACGGTGCAGGTGGCCCCCGAGGGCGGCGCCGCCTTCGCCGTGCACCTCCCCTGACCCCAGATGCGCGTCGTGGTCCCCCCACATGCGCGTCGTGGCTGCCCCAGATGCCGGTGGTGGCTGCCCGACACCTCCCGCCACCAGAACCCGCGGGTCGGTGAGCCACCACCCGCATGTCGCGCAACCACCACCCGCATGTCGCGCGACCACGACCGGCATCTCGTGGGGAACGACGAACGGCCCGCCCCCGGGGTGCCGGGGACGGGCCGTGCAGTCGCGCGTCGGTCGGTCGGCGTCACCACCGGCCGACCTGGATCAGGCCGAGACCTCCGGCTGTACCGCCGCGGAGCCGGCGTCGTCGCCGTCGTCACCGATGGCGACCGCCCGCTGCTTGGCGATGTAGACCGACACCACGATGACCGCCAACGCGGCTAGGGCGATACCGATCCGGAGGACGTCGTTCTGGTCGTCGCCGACGCTGAGCGAGACCACGGCCGACGCGATCAGCAGCGAGACCAGGTTCATCACCTTGATCAGCGGGTTGATGGCCGGGCCGGCGGTGTCCTTGAACGGGTCGCCGACCGTGTCGCCGATGACCGTCGCCTCGTGGGCGGGCGAACCCTTGCCGCCGTGGTGGCCGTCCTCGACGAGCTTCTTGGCGTTGTCCCAGGCACCGCCCGAGTTCGCGAGGAAGATCGCCATGAGCACACCGGCGCCGATCGCGCCGGCCAGGAAGCCGGCCAGCGCGGTGACCCCGAGGCCGAAGCCGACGGCGACCGGCGCCATGATCGCCAGGAGACCCGGGGCGACCAGCTCGCGCAACGAGTCACGGGTGACGATGTCGACGACGCGGCCGTACTCCGGCCGGCCGGTGCCCTCCATGATCCCGGGGATCTCGCGGAACTGACGACGCACCTCGAACACCACCGCGCCGGCTGCCCGACCGACGGCGCTGATCGCCAGGCCGGAGAACATGAACACCACGGCGGCACCGGCGATCACACCCACGAGCACGGCGGGGTTGTAGACCTCGAAGTTGAGCAGCGCCTGCTCGTCAGCGGTGGGGTTGGCCTTGAGCAGCGCCTCGGCCACCGAGGTGGCGTACGACCCGAACAGCGCGGTCGCGGCGAGCACCGCGGTGGCGATCGCGATGCCCTTCGTGATCGCCTTGGTGGTGTTGCCCACCGCGTCGAGCTCGGTGAGGATCTGCGCGCCCTCGGGGCTGACGTCACCAGACATCTCCGCGATCCCCTGGGCGTTGTCGGAGACCGGGCCGAAGGTGTCCATGGCCACGATCACGCCGACCGTGGTGAGCAGGCCACAGCCCGCGAGCGCCACGGCGAACAGCGACACGGTCAGCGTCGCACCACCCAGCAGGAACGCGATGAACACCGCGCTACCGATCACGACGGCGGTGTAGACGGCCGACTCGAAGCCCACCGAGATGCCGGACAGGATCACCGTCGCGGCCCCGGTCAGCGAGGTCTTGCCGACGTCCTTGACGGGGCGGTGCTCGGTGCCGGTGTAGTAGCCGGTGAGCGCCAGGATCCCGGCGGACATCACGATGCCGAGCACCACGGCGATGGTGGCGATCAGGCGGGGGTCGCCGTCGAAGCCGGCCATGTCGGCGCCGGTCACGTTGTTGAGGTCGGCGAACGAGCTGGGCAGGTAGACGTAGGCGGCGATGGCCGAGGCGACGGCACCGATGGTCGCGGAGATGTAGAAGGACCGGTTGATGGTCTTCAGGCCGTTCTCGCCCTCACGGGGCTTGGTGAGGTAGACGCCGATGATCGCGGTGATCGCACCGATCGCCGGGACCAGCAGCGGGAACACCAGGCCGGCGTCGCCGAAGGCCTGCGAGCCCAGGATCAGGGCGGCGACGAGCGTGACGGCGTACGACTCGAACAGGTCGGCTGCCATGCCGGCGCAGTCGCCCACATTGTCACCGACGTTGTCGGCGATGGTGGCGGCGTTGCGCGGGTCGTCCTCGGGGATGCCCTGCTCCACCTTGCCGACCAGGTCGGCACCGACGTCGGCAGCCTTGGTGAAGATGCCGCCGCCGACCCGCATGAACATCGCGAGCAGTGCCGCGCCGAAGCCGAAGCCCTCGAGCACCGTGGGCGCCTTGTCCTTGAACAGCAGCACCACGACCGAGGCTCCGAGGAGACCGGCGCCGACGGTGGCCATGCCGACCACCGCGCCGGTGCGGAAGGCGACGTTCATCGCCGGGTCGCGACCCTCGGCGTTGGCGGCGGCTGCCACGCGGACGTTGGCGCGCACCGCGAGCCACATGCCGAGATAGCCGATCGCAGCCGAGAAGCCGGCGCCCAGGAGGAAGAAGATCGAGCGGGCGATCCGAACGGCCATGTCGTCGGCCGGCAGCACCAGCAGCACGAAGAAGGCGATGGCGGCAAAGACGCTGAGCGTGCGGAACTGCCGGGTGAGATAGGCGTTGGCGCCCTCCTGGACCGCCAGGGCGATGTTCTTCATGTTGTCGGTGCCCTCACCGGCGGCGAGCACCTGCTGGCGGAACAGCAACGCCATCCCGATCGCGGCGAGCGCGATCAGGGCGACGACGATGACCAGCAGGAGGTTGCCTCCGGAGAGCTCCACGACATCGGGATAGATCCCGGTCATGTGTGTCCTCCTGAGTAAAGCAAGCGCGTGAACGTGCGGAGTCTACGCAGGAAGAGACCGTCGAGCGCACTCGGGTGTGACCAGCGCCACGCGGCTGACCCGCGGGGGTGAGCGGGCACGGCATCCGCCGTCGCAGGGCGACGCTCGCCGGACGGACGGGCCCGGCTCAGGTGGCGGCGAGCGCCGACTCGGCCGAGCCGTGGATCGGGAAGACCTTGGCCAGGCCGGTGATCCGGAAGATCTTGAGCAGGCGGTCCTGGTTGCAGACCAGCTCGAGCGTGCCGTCGTGGGCGCGCACCTTCTTCAGCCCTCCGACCAGGACGCCCAGGCCGGTGGAGTCGAGGAACTCCACGCCCTCCATGTCGATCACGATGCGGTAGCGACCGTCGGCCACCAGCTCGGTGATCTTGTCGCGGAGCTTGGGCGCGGTGTAGACGTCGATCTCGCCGCCGACGGAGATGACGGTCTTGCCGTCCGCTTCTCGCGTCGTCAGGGTCAGGTCCACGATCTGCTCCTCCAGCAGCCCGGTCGTCGGCTCCGGTCACCGGGCCGGCGGTGGGCGGACGCCGTACGCCTCCGCCTCAGGAAGTATCAAACCACGCAATCCGGCCCCGTGCAGGGGTGGCCGCGCCCGCCGGTCCAATCCACCTCGCTCCGCCGGGGCCACCCGGCGTCGGAGCCATTTGCCAGACTCCCCTCGTGAGGACGTCGGTGGAGGAGCGGGTGGAGCGGCTCGCCGCCCGCGCGGGTCGCCACGACCGGCTGACCCACCTGCGCGTGCTGCCGGCCCGCGAGGCCGTGGTGGAGGACTGGCCGGTGTGGGTCCCACGCGCCGTGCGCACGGCGTACGCCGGCCGCGGAGTCGATCGCCCGTGGCGGCACCAGGTCGCCGCCGCCGAGGCCGCCCGAGCCGGGCAGCACGTGGTGATGGCCACCGGCACCGCGTCGGGGAAGTCGCTGGGCTACCAGCTGCCGGGACTCACCGAGATCCTGGAGCGAAGGGGCTCGCGGGGGCAGCGCGGCGCCACCGTCCTCTACATCGCCCCCACCAAGGCGCTCGCCCACGACCAGCTCGACACGGTCCGGTCGCTCGGGCTGGACGTGCGAGCGGTCACCCACGACGGCGACGCGAGCCGCGAGCAGCGCGACTGGACACGGGCGTTCGGCGAGTACGTCCTCACCAACCCCGACATGCTCCACCGGTCGCTGCTCCCCGGACACCAGCGGTGGGGGTCCTTCCTGGGGTCGCTGCGCTACGTCGTCGTGGACGAGTGCCACCACTACCGCGGCGTCTTCGGTGCGCACGTCTCGCACGTGCTGCGGCGGCTGCGCCGTGTCTGTGCGTCGTACGACGCGTCCCCGACCTTCGTGCTGGCCTCCGCCACGGTCGCCGACCCCGAGCTGGCGGCATCGCGGCTCACCGGTCTCGACGTCAGGGCGCTGACCGCGGACCACTCGCCGAAGGGACGGCTGGCCGTCGCTCTGTGGGAGCCGCCGTTCGTGTCCCACACCGGCGAGAACGGCGCGCCCGTCCGTCGCGCGGCCTCGTCGGAGACCGCCGACCTGCTCACCGACCTGGTGGTCGACGGGGTGCGGACCCTGGCCTTCATCCGGTCCCGTCGGGGCGTCGAGCAGGTCGCGATGTCGGTCGCCGGACTGCTGGAGGAGGTCGACCCGGGGCTGTCGGCGCGGGTCGCGGCCTACCGTGGGGGATACCTGCCGGAGGAGCGTCGCGCCCTCGAGCAGCGACTCCGCAGCGGCGAGCTGCTCGGGCTGGCCGCGACCAACGCGCTCGAGCTCGGCATCGACATCAGCGGTCTCGACGCCGTCGTCGTCGCCGGCTTCCCGGGGACCCGGGCCGCGCTGTGGCAGCAGCTCGGGCGTGCCGGACGGGAGCGGCAGGACGCGCTGGGGATCCTGGTGGCGCGCGACGACCCTCTGGACACCTACCTGGTGACACATCCCGACGCGATCTTCGGCCAGCCCGTCGAGGCCACGGTGTTCGACCCCGGCAACGAGTACGTCCTGGGCCCGCACCTCTGCGCCGCCGCCCAGGAGATTCCGTTGACCGAGGCCGACCTGCCGCTGTTCGGGCCGACGGCGGGCGAGGCCGTCGAGGCGCTGACCCGGGCGGGGCTGCTCCGCCGGCGCCCGCGCGGGTGGTTCTGGACCGACCGTCGGCGGGCCGCCGATCTGGCCGACCTGCGATCGACCGGGGGGTCCCCGGTGCAGCTCGTCGACGAGGCGACCGGGCGGGTCGTGGGCACCGTCGACGCCGGTGGCGCGCACGCGACGGCCCACCCTGGCGCGGTCTACCTCCACCTGGGCGAGACCTGGCTGGTGACCGAGCTCGACCTCGACGACAGCGTCGCGCTGATGCACCCGGCACCCGACCTGGACTACTCCACGACCGCGCGCGAGGTCACCGACATCAGCGTCCGGGAGGAGCGTCGGGCGCAGGCGTGGGGCGAGTGTCGGCTCTCGTTCGGCCTGGTGGAGGTGACCCACCAGACGGTGTCGTTCCTGCGCCGCCGCCAGCCGGGCGGCGAGGTGCTCGGCGAGGAGCCGCTCGACCTGCCGGCGAGGTCGCTGGTCACGGCGGCGGTGTGGTGGACCATGCCCGCCACCGCGCTCGAGGACGCCGGCCTGGCGCCGGCGGACCTCCCCGGAGCGGCGCACGCCGCCGAGCACTGCGCCATCGGCCTGCTGCCGCTCTTCGCCACCTGCGATCGCTGGGACATCGGCGGCGTCTCCACCGCGCTGCACCCGGACACCGGCCAGCTGACCGTCTTCGTCTATGACGGCCACCCGGGCGGCGCCGGCTTCGCCGAGCGAGGGTACGCCGCAGCGAGGGCCTGGCTCACCGCCACTCGCGAGACCATCGCCTCGTGCGGCTGCGAGGACGGCTGCCCGTCGTGTGTGCAGTCACCGAAGTGCGGCAACCAGAACCACCCGCTCGACAAGGAGGCCGCCGGCGTGCTGCTTGACCTGCTGATGGAGCACGCGCCACGCTCCACGGACACTCAAGGGTGAGGCGACCCGGTGCCGCCGTGGGTTAACCTGCGCGCATGGTGTTCCTCGGTCTGCTGCTGCTCGCGCTGGGCATCATCGCGATCCTGTCGGCAGTGTTCGTCAGCGACGGCAGCGCGGAGCTGCTCGGCATGGACCTCACCGCCCTCGCGATCTTCCTGGTCGGTGTGGGCGCCGGCGCCGCTCTGATCTGGGGCTTCGCGATCCTCAAGTACGGCACGAAGCGGGAGTTCCAGCAGCGCAAGGAGCGCAAGCAGATCAACCAGCTGTCGGACAAGCTCGATCAGGTCGAGGCCGAGCGCCGCGCCGACGGCGACGCCCAGACCTGACCAGCCCTCCCCTCACGCCGGCCCCGCGCGAGCCTGGGCGCTGACCCTGAGGTCGTGCCTGGGCCAGGCCGCGCTCGTCACCGTGACCGTGACGACCAGGTCGGCCCCCCACTGCGTGCAACCGATCAGCAGCGCACCGTTGGACGCGGCGATCCGGGCGGCTGCGCCACACGCGTCGGTCGGAGCCCCGGCCCCGGCGAGGGCGGCGAGGTCGGCAGCCGCCTGCGCCCTGCGGTGGTCGACCACGAGGGCCGTCACCCCCGCCAGCGCGCCGCCGAGGAACACGAGCAGCCCGGCCATGGTGACGGTCAGCATGCTGGCCGAGCCTCGCTCGGCGCTCACGATTCGGGCTCCGGGGCGGCGACCGCCTCGGCCTCCAGCCGAGCCCCCGGCAGGAAGCCCCACAGCCCCGCGGGCCCAGCCACCTCTGCAGCCACCCGGACCACCACGGGGTCGCCGCGCACGACGGTGACCACCGCACCCTCGGGCGCCACCCGCTCTCCGAGCGCCATCGCCTCGGACACCGCCTCGCCGCGAGCAACCGCGCGCGCCGTCTCCCGCGCCGCGTCGACCAGCCTCACCTGCGTCAGCCCGAGCGTGAGCAGCCAGGCGAGGGCCAGGGTGACCGCGGCGAGCAGCGGCACAGTCATCGCCAGCTCGGCCGTGGCCGCCCCCGCCTCGTCGCGGCGCCGGTGAGTCGTCACCCGATCCCCAGCAGCCCCAACACGTAGTCGAACAGTGTGCGCAGCAGCCGCTCCCCCAGCCCGCCCGTCAACAGGGTGTAGAGCAGGCCCGCCAGGCCGGCGCCGGCGGCCGTGCCGACGGCGTACTCCGCTGTGGTGATGCCCCGCTCGTCGTGTCGCACTCGCATGTCGTCTCCCTTCCCGACGGCCGCCGGGTGCGACCGCTCCGGGTCGAGCCTGCTCGGATCCGAGCGCGTCGACACGGCCAGGAGCGTCGCCTGGGGAAAGCCGTGCGGACGAGGGCGCGGTGGACGGGATCCGGCTCCGGGAGGGTCCTCCTCAGGGAGCGAGCAGGCGGCCGGCCAGGCCCGCCACCACCGGCACGATCCCGAGCAGGAGGAACGCCGGCAGCAGACACACGCCCAGCGGCAGGGCCGCCCGCACACCGACGGTCCGGGCGCGGTCCTGCGACTGGGCCCGGCGCTCCATGGCGAGCTCCCGGCCCAGGTGCGTGATCGCCTCCGCCACCGGCGCCCCGGTCGCCTGCGCTCGGGACAGGCACCGACCCAGCGGCCCTAGCTCAAGGTCGTCGCTCAGGTCGGCCCACACCCTGGCCGGGTCGGCGCCGAGCGCGAGCCGCGCGGTCACCGGGCCGAGACGGTCGGCGGCGGCGCCGGGCAGCGCTCGGCACACCAGCTCCAACGCTGGTCCCGGTGCCGCGCCGGCGCTCAGCACCGCCCCGAACAGGAGCACCAGGTGCGGCAGCTCGGCCTGCGCACGCTCCCGCGCCCGACGTACGCCGGCCAGCTCGGCGCGACCCGTCCACCACCACGCCCCGACGGCCAGCGCGACGCCGAGGAGCGCGCCCCTGCCCCCTGGCACCCATGTCACGCCGGCCAGGCCGGCCAGCACTGTCCAGACCGACCGGCGGCGGACAGCACCGGAGGCCGCCGCCGCGGAGGCGCGCGGCCTCACGACGGGCCGTCCGGGCCAGGCGACGAGCACGAGCGCCGCCACGGCCAGCCCCGCCATCGCCGTCGACGCCGTCACGGGCCGACGGCCTGCCCCTCGCGCTCCGCCCGCGCCGCGATCGCCTCGACCCAGCCGAGGCCCGCCAGGAGCAGCGCGAGACCACCGGCCACGCATGCCCAGCCGAGCGGCTGGTGGACCAGGAACCCCACGGGGTCGCCGCCGGCGCCGCTCCCCATGACGAGCACGCCCACCGGCAGGACGGCGACCAGCCGGGCGGTGGCGCGCGCCGACGCGAGCTCGGAGGCCACCACCCGCCGGGTCTCCCGCATCGCCCGGAGGTCGTCTCGCACGAGCGTCAGCGCACCCGTCAGGCCGAGTCCGGCCTGGTGCGCGACCTGCCAGGCCGCCCCGACCAGGGCGAGGTCGGCGGTGCCCGGCGCGGCGGCGAGCGCCCGCAACGCTGTCGGCACGTCGGCGCCGAGCGACGCCGCCTCGGCGGCCGGCTCGAGATGGGGCCACTCCTGGGCGGCCTGGCGCAGCGCGGCCGCCGGTGGCTGACCCGCCGCGAGCTCGGCCGTCAGCGTCGCGCACGCCTCGAGGACGCGAAGGCTCCCCCGCTCGGCCTCGAGACGCCGGCGGCGCATCGCGACCAGCCACCGGACGCCACCGAGGACGCCCGCCAGCAGACCCAGCCCGACGACGCGTGGCACAGACGCCGTCAGCGACAGCGCCACGCCCGCGCCGACGACCATCCACACCTTCGGGACCGGCCTGGCGGGCGGAGCGGGGCCGGTCAGCAGGACAGCCGCCGCGACCGCGGCCACGGCCACGGCCACCATCACGGGGGAGCCCATGCTCACGCGAGGCGCTCCTCGAGCGCGGTGGCCGCCGGCTGGCGACAGAGCCGCCCGTCGACCAGGGTGAAGGCGTCGGCCATCGTCACCAACCCGTCCGGCGCGCGCACCGGCACGGCCACCTGCTGCAGCCGGCGCACCCCGTCGGCGTCCCGCCCGAGATGCAGCACGAGCTGCACCGCAGACGCGAACTGGCTGTGCGCGGCCTCCCGCCCGAGACCCGCGGCGAGGGCCAACGCCTCGACCCGGGCGGGGACGTCGGCGGCAGAGTTGGCGTGGAGGGTGCCGCAGCCACCCTCGTGGCCGGTGTTGAGCGCTGCCAGGAGGTCGACCACCTCGCCGCCGCGCACCTCTCCCACGACCAGCCGGTCGGGGCGCATCCGCAGCGCCTGTCTGACCAGCGTGCGCAGGGGCACCTCACCCGCGCCCTCCTGGTTGGCCGGCCGCGCCTCGAGGGTCACCAGGTGAGGGTGGTCGGGGCGCAGCTCCGCCGCGTCCTCCACCACGAGCACGCGCTCGGCGGCCGACACCTGCCCGAGCAACGCGGACAGCAGCGTGGTCTTGCCGGAGCCGGTGCCGCCGGAGACCAGGAACGCGAGCCGGGCAGCCACCACCGCCTGCAGCAGCCGCAGCCCGCCCGCGGTCAGGAGCCCGGCGTCGGCAAGCGCCGCCAGCGTGAAGCCGCGGGCCGACGGGACGCGCAGGGACAGCAGCGTGCCGGGGCCCGCCAGGGGCGCCAGCACGGCATGGAACCGCGTGCCGTCGGGGAGGCGGACGTCGACGTAAGGCGAGGCGTCGTCGAGCCGGCGCCCGCCCGCGGCGGCCAGCCGCTGGGCCAGCCGGCGCACCGCCGGCTCGTCGGCGAACCGGACGCTCACCGGCTCCAGCCCGGCGCCGCGGTCGCAGAACACCTGGTCGGGGCCGTTGACCAGGACGTCGGTCACGCCGGGCTGGCGCAGCAGCGGCTCCAGCGGACCCGCCCCGAGCACATCTCGCCGCAGCAGGTCGTGGACCGCCAGCACGGTCGCATCGCCGATCGGCCGGCCCGAGCCGCGCAGCGCCTCGGCCACCCGGTGCGGGGTGAGCGCCCCGGGCGATCGGGCGAGCTCCTCGCGGACCGTCTCCACGAGCGCAGGGTCGACCACCGGGCGCTCGATGGCGGAACCCGCCGGCGCACCGCGCTGGCTCATGCCGCCGCCCGGTCCTCATCCAGCGCGAGCACCTCGCCGGCCGCACGGGCCAGGGCGCCGCGACGGCCCCGGACCGGGCCCAGCCCCAGGTCGATCGCCTCGTCCACCCCGCGCTGGTCCGTCATCACGACGACGTCGCGGACACCGGTCGCCCGAGCGACGTCGCGAGGGTCGACCCCGCGGCCCCGGACGACGAGGCAGCGCACCCCGCCGGGCAGTCGGGCAGTCAGCCGTGACGTCGCCGCCACCGCAGGCACGGTCGCGGTGGTGACCACGACCAGGCGGTCGCAGTGGGCCACCATCTCGTCGGTGAGCGTGGGAGAGCAGCGCGGCAGGTCGACGACGACCGTCTCGTGCCCTCGCCGTGCCGCCGCCAGCGCCTCGCGCACCACGAACGGCGGCAGCGCAGCCGACCTCCTCGGGCCGAAGGTGAGCACCCCCAGAGGGCCGAGCCGCGGCACGGCGTCGCGCATCGAGCGCGCGCCCAGGCGTCCCGTCGTCTGCTCGAGCGCCTCCCAGCGGAGCCCGTCGTCGCCCTCGAGCCCGAGCAGCCGGTCGAGGCCGGCTCCGTGCGCGTCGGCGTCGACCAGCAGCGTCGGTCCGGACGCCGAGGCGACCTGTGCCAGGGCGGTGGCGAACACGCTGGCACCCGCACCGCCGCACCCACCGACGACGCCCACGGTGCGACCGCGCGACAGGGTGGGCTCCACCAGCTCGGCGAAGGCCTCGACCAGCCAGGCCTCCGACCTCGGCAGCTCCACGACGTCCTGCGCACCCACGCGGATCGCGGTGCGGAAGACATCGTCGGGAGGCTGGCCGGCCACCACCACGTGCACCTCCGGCCGACGGGGCGGCGCGAGCCGCAGGAGCGCCGGCGCGACGTCGAGCCCGACCAGCACGACCGGCGCCGTGGCCCAGGAGCGCAGCGCCACACCCGCGTCGGCGGCCACCTCGGGGGTCACCCCGGCCGCGGCGGCGAGCCGCAGCAGCTCCTCCAGCAGCGCCTCGTCCGCGGTCACCAGGAGTGGAGTCGTCATGACGCCAGGCTTCCCCGGATCGCCGCCGCACGCGCCGGCCGACGGCTGTCCTGTGGAGAGACACCGCAGCGGCCGCGGCTGTGCGGGACAACGGGTCCGCCCCCGACCCGACCGCCACCCCGGCGCCGGACCGACCGGCACCCGGGCCTTCGCCCGCCCCACCTAGACTGACCGCCATGCCCGCCGCGGCCTTCTTCGACCTGGACAAGACGATCATCGCCACGTCCAGCTCGCTGGCGTTCACCAAGCCGTTCCAGGCCGGCGGTCTGATCAGCAGGAAGGCGGCGTTGCGAGCGGCGTACGCCCAGCTGGTCTTCCTCACCGGTGGCGCGGACGACGACCAGATGGAGAGACTGCGCCGGTTCATGTCGCAGCTGGTCGCCGGCTGGGACGTCGCGACGGTGCGGGAGGTCGTGGCCGAGACGCTGCACCACGTCGTCGAGCCGCTGGTCTACGCCGAGGCGGTCACGCTCATCGAGGAGCACCACGCCGCGGGCCGCGACGTCATCATCGTCTCGGCGTCGGGGTCGGAGGTGGTCGGCCCGATCGCCGAGCTCCTCGGCGCCGACCACGCGATCGCGACCCAGCTGGAGATCGTCGACGGGAAGTACACCGGGGTCATCGAGCACTACGTGTACGCCGAGGAGAAGGCACGTGCCGTCCGGGAGATGGCCGCCGAACGGGGCTACGACCTGGCGGACTCGTTCGGCTACAGCGACTCGGCCACCGACGTCCCGATGCTCTCCGAGGTCGGTCACGCCTTCGCCGTCAACCCCGACAAGGAGCTGCGCAAGGTGGCCGCCGAGCGCGGCTGGCCGGTGCTGGTGTTCACCCGGCCGGTGACCCTGCGCAGCCGGGTTCCGGCCAGGCCGACCCTGGCCGCGCTCGCGGTCGGTGGTGCGCTCGCCGTCGGCGGCGTGCTCTGGGCCAGCGCCCGCCGCCGCCGGGTCCAGGCGTAGGGGCGTTGACGGTTCACCGACACGCCGGACCCACCGACACCCGGCAAAGTCAAGCCTTGAACCTGGCCGGCGGGCGGCGTACAAACGAAGGCAGGAAGACAACTCAAGACCCGCACGTGAGTCGGGTACCCACGCGGCGAACTACCCTTCTTCAGGGCGCGAGCCCACGGGAGCCTCCCGGGGCCGCACTACGACAGTTGCACGCCTGGTAGCCACGGATCACGTGTCAGCGGCGGCATCCGGTCCCCGTGAGCGGGTGCCGTCCGCATGTCCGGACGCGACCGGCCCCGGTGGGTCACTCAGCCAGCGGGCTCAGCTCGGCCGCCCGGGCGTAGGACTCCGCGGCGTAGAGCAGCCACGCGTGCCGACCGGCGGTGCCGCCGGTGGCCCAGCCCCGCAGGTTCGACTCGTACGCCGGCCGCAGCGCGAGGTGCGCCCCCTCCGGCACGAGCACCGAGGCGGGGTCGACTCCGCGGGCGACCAGCACGAGCCGCTCGGCGGCGCGGGCCACCAGCCCGGTGTGCGACGCGAACGGCACCGTCGTCGCCAGCTCGGCATGAGCCACCGCCGCCACGAGCAGGGCCGGCGCCGACTCCGAGGCCAGCAGCGCCGCCCCCAGCGACTGCAGCCGCCGAGCGGCCTCGGGCGTCGCCGGCCGCCCCACCTGGTCGTCGGGCAGCACTCCGCCGGCGGCCAGCGCGTGCAGCCGGGCGACCGCCTGCACGGGCGAGCGGGCGAGCACCGGCACCAGCGCCAGCAGCTCGGTCGACACCCGCAGCGAGGCGGCGGCCGTCTCGTCGAGGCTGCCGGCGCGGCAGTCCCGCAGCGTGGAGGCGGACCCCTCGAGCTCGGCACTGGCCTGGGCACCGCGCAGCAGCGCCTCCACCGTCGCGTCCGGACCGGAGCGCCGCAGCCCCCGGTCGCGCAGCAGTGCGTCGATGCCGTCGCGGGCCGCGGCGTACGCCGACCCGACCCCCTCGAGCGCCGTCAGCGGCTCCCACGCGTCCATCTCGCCGCCGGCCAGCTGCCACCTCTGCATGGCCGCACACGCTACGTGGCTCCCCGATCCGGCCCGTGACCGGAGGTAGCCTGCCCCTGATGGACGAGCACGCGGAGCAGGCAGCCGAGCAGGCAAGCGAGCTGGCCGAGCACATGACCGCCCGGTGGGCGCGGTCCTTCGGGGCGGTGGCCGCCGCCTACGACCGCGGCCGGCCGGGCTACCCCCGCGAGGCTGCGGCGTGGCTGGTCGGTCGAGAGCGGGCTACTGTTCTCGAGCTCGGCGCCGGCACCGGCAAGCTCACCGCCGAGCTGGTCGGCCTCGGCCACGACGTGCACGCCACCGACCCCGACGCGGCGATGCTGGAGATCCTCGCCGAGCGGGTCCCCGGGGCCGCGACCACCGTCGCCGGCGCCGAGTCGCTCCCGCTGCGCGACCGCAGCGTCGACGTCGTGGTCGCGGCGCAGGCGTTCCACTGGTTCGACCTCGACGTCGCCCTGCCCGAGATCGCTCGCGTGCTCCGTCCCGGTGGCCAGCTGGCCCTGGTCTGGAACCAACGTGACGAGCGGATCCCGTGGGTCAAGCGGCTCGGTCGGCTGATCGGCACCCAGGACCAGCTCCGCGAGCCCGCCCAGCCGCTGGTGGAGTCCGGGCGTTTCGGCTTCGTCGAGGAGCAGGACTTCCAGGTCTGGCAGGACGTCAACCGCGAGACGATCCTCGACCTGGCCCGGTCGCGCTCGACCATCGCCGTGCTCGACGACGAGGCCCGCGAGGCCAAGCTGGCGGAGGTGCTCGCGTTCTACGACGACTACGGCCGCGGGATGGACGGCATGCAGCTGCCCTACCTGACACGGTGCTTCCGGGCGACGGTCCTCGGCTCCCCCGGTGCCGACGACGGGGCCGAGCACGGCGCGGACGACGAGCTGACGGCCCGCGCCGACGGGGCCGAGCAGGCGGCCACCGGCGTCTCCGACGGCACCGACACCGACCTGCTGCTCATCGACTTCCGCTGAGCCGGCACGGTGGCTCTGCCGAGCCAGGGGCGTCCCTCGACATCGGCTGCGGGTCCGGTTAGGTTCGGCCGATCATGACGTCGCTGTGGTCACGTGTGCTCCGCAGGTCTCACTTCGGCACCGAGGCCGACCGGGCGACGTTCCGCACGCTGCACACGGCCAGCCTCGCCTCGCCCGCGCTGCGCGAGGGGCTCACCACCACCTCCGCGGAGCGCAGCATCAAGCACCTGCACGCGCTGCTGGGCTCCCCCGCGGTGGCCCTGACCGACGAGTCGCGGCTGCTTGCCTGGGACGGCACCGGCGACCATCACGCGCCGCAGGCGCGCCAGCTCGCTGTCGCCGTGGCCGAGCAGGCCTCCACCCGTGTCTTCCCGCCGCGGGAGCTGCCCTGCGACGAGCCGGGCTGCCCCTGCAGCTATGCCATCGGGTCGCCGCTGTTCGTCGAGGACCGGACAGTCGGCGCGCTGCTGGTGTTCTCCCCCTCCCCGACCGCCGGTCTGGTCCGCGCCGCCGACGAGGTCGCCCAGTGGGTGTCGGGTCAGCTGTCGCTCGCCGAGCTCGACGCCTCGCGCACCCGCCTGATGGAGGCCGAGGTGCGCGCGCTGCGTGCCCAGATCTCGCCGCACTTCATCTACAACTCCCTGGGCGCGATCGCGTCGTTCGTGCGGACCGACCCCGACCGGGCCCGGGAGCTGCTGCTGGAGTTCGCCGACTTCACCCGCTACTCGTTCCGCAAGCACGGCGAGTTCACCACGCTGGCCGAGGAGCTCCGCTCGATCGAGCGCTACCTCATGCTCGAGCAGGCGCGCTTCGGTGACCGGCTCCGCGTGACGCTGCGGATCGCCCCCGAGGTGCTGCCGGTGGCGATCCCGTTCCTCTGCCTCCAGCCGCTGGTGGAGAACGCGGTCCAGCACGGCCTCGAGGGGCGGCCCGACGGCGGTCAGATCACCATCATCGCCGAGGACCGCGACCGGGAGTGCCTGATCACCATCGAGGACGACGGCGCGGGTGACGACCCCGAGCGCGTACGCCGCGCGCTCGCGGCCGACGTCTCGATCGACTCCGTCGGCCTCGGCAACGTGGACGAGCGGCTGCGCCGCGCGTTCGGCGAGGACTACGGTCTGGTCGTGGAGACGGCGCCCGGCGCAGGGACCAAGGTGTCGGTCCGCGTCCCCAAGTACGCCCCTGGAGTCCACCCATGACCCACGCCGCAGGCCTCCGAGTGCTCGTCATCGACGACGAGCGCCCCGCGCTCGACGAGCTCTCCTTCCTGCTCAAGCAGGACCCCCGGGTGCGCGGGGTGCTGACCTCGGACTCGGCGACGGAGGCGCTGCGGATCCTGCAGGACCTCGAGGTCGACGCGGTCTTCCTCGACATCTCGATGCCCGGCCTGTCCGGCCTCGAGCTCGCCCAGGTGCTGTCCCGCTTCAAGAGCCCGCCGCCGGTGGTGTTCGTGACGGCCCACGACCAGCACGCCGTCGAGGCGTTCGACGTCAACGCCATCGACTACGTCCTCAAGCCGGTCAGCGAGGACCGGCTGGCCGAGGCGGTCCGCCGCGTGGTCGAGGGGTCGGGGCGGCCGGCCCCGCGCACCGACGACCAGATCGCGGTGGAGCTCGGCGGCCGCACCCGCTTCATCTCTCGGGCCGACGTGCGCTACGTCGAGGCGCAGGGCGACTACGCCCGGCTCCACACCCCCGAGGGCAGCCACCTGCTGCGCACCCCGCTCACCACCCTGGAGGCCGAGTGGCGCGAGGCCGGGTTCGTCCGGATCCACCGGTCGCTGCTCGTGTCGCTGCCGCACGTCGAGGAGATCCGCACCGACTCCGGCCGCTGCACAGTCGTGATCGCCGGCCAGGAGCTCGCCGTGAGTCGCCGCCACACCCGCGAGCTGCGCGACCTGCTCGTGCGGCGCAACCGACCGGGGTCGTCGTGACCGGCACCCCCGAGCAGCCGCCACCTCCGCGGGTACGGGTGACGGCCCCGCGGTCCGACGTACGCCGGCGCCCGCAGCTGCTGGTCCAGGAGATCGACGAGCAGACCGAGCTGGGTGCCGTCTACGTCCGCTCGCTGCTGTGGGCCCAGCTGCGGCTGGCCGCCGGCATCCTGGTGGCGATGGGGCTGATGATCGGCGGCCTCCCGCTGCTGTTCACCGTGGCGCCGGAGCTGCTGAGCAGCACCGTCCTCGGGATGCCGCTGACCTGGGGGCTGCTGGGCTTCCTGGTCTATCCGCTGCTCCTGCTGCTCGGGTGGCTCTACGTCCGCCGGGCCGAGCGCAACGAGCGGTCCTTCGCCGACCTGGTGGAGCGATGAGCCACGCCGGCGGCATCGCGGCGGTCGTGGTGGTCTCGCTGCTGACGCTCGGCATCGGGTTCTGGGGGCTGCGGGTCTCCCGCACCACCTCGGACTTCTTCGTCGCCTCACGCACGGTGCGGCCGGCGCTGAACGCCTCGGCGATCGGCGGGGAGTACCTCTCCGCGGCGTCCTTCCTGGGGGTCGCGGGCCTGATCCTCACGTTCGGGGCCGACATGCTGTGGTACCCGGTCGGGTGGACGGCCGGCTATCTCGTGCTGCTGGTGCTGGTGGCCGCCCCGCTGCGTCGGTCGGGCGCCTACACCCTCCCGGACTTCGCCGAGGCCCGCCTCGGCTCCCGCCAGGTGCGGGCACTCACCTCGCTGCTCGTGGTCGCGATCGGGTGGCTCTACCTGATTCCGCAGTTCCAGGGAGCAGGCTTCACCCTTCGGCTCGCGACCGGCATCGACGCGCGGCTGGGCGGGCTGGTCGTCGCGGTCGTGGTGCTGGCCAGCGTGCTCTCGGGCGGCATGCGTTCGGTGACCTTCGTGCAGGCCTTCCAGTACTGGCTCAAGCTCACGGCGCTGCTGGTGCCCCTGGTCTTCCTGCTGCTCGTGTGGATGGGCGACGGCTCACCGTCGCCGGCCGACCCCGTGTTCGACGTCGCGAGCCAGTCCGGCAGCTGGGCCGACCCGCTGTCGGGGCACGGCACGGACTCGGCCAGCCACCCGCTCTACTCGACGTACTCCATCATCATCGCGACCTTCCTCGGCACCATGGGCCTGCCGCACGTGGTGGTGCGCTTCTACACCAACCCCGACGGACGGGCCGCCCGGCGGACCACCCTGGTGGTGCTCGGGCTGCTGGGGATGTTCTACGTGCTGCCACCGGTCTACGGCGCCCTGGGCCGGATCTACGCCGGCGACCTGATCGCCGCCGGCCGCTCCGACGCCGTGGTGCTCGAGCTGCCGTCGCGGATGGTCGGCGGCACCCTCGGCGAGCTGTTGAGCGCCCTGCTGATCGCCGGCGCCTTCGCGGCCTTCCTGTCGACCTCGTCGGGGCTCACCATCGCGGTCGCGGGCGTGGTCAGCCAGGACATCATGCAGCGCTGGCTGCCCGGTGTCGCCGCGTTCCGGGTCGCCGCCGTGGTCGCCGTGGTCTTCCCCTATGCACTGGCCGTGGCGGCCCAGGACGTCGGTGTCGCCACCGCCGTCGGGCTGGCCTTCGCCGTCTCTGCGTCGACGTTCTGTCCACTGCTGGTGCTCGGGATCTGGTGGTCGCGGCTCACCGATGCGGGCGCCTACGCGGGCCTGCTGGTCGGCGGCTTCCTCTCCGGCATCGCCGTGGTCCGCACGTTCTTCTCCGACGGCGGCACGTCGTGGTTCTCGGCGTTCCTGGCCCAGCCCGCCGCCTGGACGGTGCCGCTGGCCTTCCTCACCATGATCGGCGTCTCACTGCTCACCCCGCAGCGCCGTGCCCCCCACGTCAGCACCTTCATGATCCGCCTGCACACCCCCGAGGGCGTGCCGCTGCACCGCGGCTGACCGCGACATGCCCCGGCTGCTGGCTGCCCGACATGCGCCGCGTGCGCGCGTCGCTGCTCGACATGCGCCGCGTGGCTCCCCACGTCGCCGTGGCGGGTCAGCCGCGCTCCCAGACGTAGGGGGTCGTGGTGGTGACCGCGACCAGACCCGAGCGTTCGAGGATCGGCCGCGACATCGGTGTGCAGTCACTCTGCACGTAGCGCACGCCCAGGGCCAGGGCAGCCTGCGCGCGGGCCGCCGTCAGCGCGCGATAGATCCCCCGGCCGCGCCACTCGGCCCGGGTGGCCCCACCCCACAGGCCCGCGACGTCCGTGTCGGGCACCCGCACCAGGCGTCCCGCCGAGACGACCTCGCCCTCGACCTCGGCCAGCCACAGCTGCGCGTCGTCGCCCTCGGCCAGCTCGGCGACGGCGACGTCGAGGCCATCGCCGGAGCTCCGCCCGAACACCTCGTCCTGCATCGCCCGTGCCCGCCGCACGTCGTCGCGGAGCTCGGCCCCCACCCCCGCCCGGCGTACGCCGACTCCGACAGGGAGGTCGACGGGCCCGGCGAGCAACGCCGACTCACCGATCATCACCGTCTCCTCGTCCTCCCCCACGAGGCCGTGTCGGTCCAGCCGCGCCCCGAGGTCGGCGGGCAGGTCATGTCCGCGGGTCTTCCACTCGAAGCGGCTCACGCCGGTGTCGTCGCGGAAGTGCGCGACGCTGGCCACGATCAGCCCGTCCACCGCCTCGCCGGCGAGCCCCCCGAGGTCGGCGTACGTCACGAAGCCCCAGCCGTCGTCGAACTCCGCCCACCAGAGCGGGCCGTGCCGATCGACCCGAGCAGCACCCCGCAGCTCGCCGCCGACCCGGAGCTGGGTGTCGTAGGCCTTCAGATAGTCGTCGCGCACCCGGGCATCATGCCGGGGGCCCGGGTGGCGCGACCAGCAACCTGCGCGCCGCGACGGCGGCGAGCACGCCACCGCCGAAGACCAGCACGATCCCCGGCCCGGGCATCCAGCCGTCGAAGCCGACCAGGCGGTAGAGCCGCCCCACCTGCCAGATCGGCAGCGCGACCGCCACGCCGGCGAAGACCAACGCCTGGACGCCGGCCACCCGTCGCCACGGGATCAGCACGCCTGCGATGCCCAGCATCGAGAAGTAGAACGTCCACAGTCCGGGGCCACGCAACCCCGAGATCGAGCCGAGCGAGGTGGAGACCCACGGCATGAAGGACCCGAAGATCACCATCATGCTGGCGATGAAGAGCTGACGCTTCGCGGGGTCGGCCTTCCGGCGCACCACGGGACGGCTGGAGGGGCGTGCCGGGGAGCCGTTGGACATGCCCCCGACCCTACGGCCCCGGCCTCGGTGGGGGGAGGCCACTCGTCGCCCGAAGCCGACCACTCGTCGCAAATTGTGACCCCAGCCACATCCGAGCCTTGACCGGCCAACTTGGCGAACGGTTGCCTGCCCGAGACGCGGACGCCGCAACGGGTGGCGACACCAGCCGTCACGTGCGGTTTCACTCCGACCGGAAAGGCATCCCATGGACCAGAGTCAGCGCCAGGAGTACTGGCGCCGCAATCTCCGGCTGATGGCCAGCCTGCTGACCGTGTGGGCACTCGTGTCCTTCGGCGCGGGCATCCTCTTCGTCGAGCAGCTGAACAAGGTGAGCTTCCTGGGCTTCCCGCTGGGCTTCTGGTTCGCCCAGCAGGGCTCGATCATCGTGTTCGTGATCCTGATCGCCATCTACGTGTGGCGGATGGACAAGCTCGACGCCGAGTTCGGCATCGACGAGTACGAGCAGGAGGTGCACCACTCATGAGCACCATCCAGCTCTGGACGCTGATCTTCACGCTCCTCACGTTCAGCGTCTACATCTACATCGCCTACGCGAGCCGGGTGTCCAGCACCTCGGAGTTCTACGTCGCGGGCGGCGGCATCCCGGCGCCCGCCAACGGCGCCGCGATCGCGGCCGACTGGATGAGCGCGGCGTCGTTCATCTCGCTGGCAGGCATCGTGGGCCTGGCCTACAACGGCTACGGCGGCTCGGTGTTCCTGATGGGCTGGACCGGCGGTTACGTGCTGCTGGCCCTGCTGCTGGCGCCGTACCTCCGCAAGTTCGGCAAGTACACCCTCCCCGACTTCGTGGGCGACCGCTACAACGAGACCGCCCGCCTGATCGCGATCATCGCGGCCATCGTCGTGTCGTTCGTCTACGTCGCCGGCCAGATGGCCGGTGTCGGCCTGGTGTTCACCCGGTTCCTCAAGGTCGACACGACCTGGGGTGTGGTGATCGGCATGGCGATCGTGTTCTTCTACGCCGTCCTCGGCGGCATGAAGGGCATCACGTGGACCCAGGTGGCGCAGTACTCCGTGCTGATCATCGCCTACCTGATCCCGGCGGTCGCGGTATCGCAGAAGGTCACGGGCGTCCCGCTCCCGCAGATCGGCTTCGGCAAGATCCTCGAGGAGCTCAACGGTCTCCAGACCGACCTCGGCCTCGGGTCGACGTACACCCAGGCCTTCGGCCAGATCACGATGCCCAACATGATCCTGATCACCGCGGCGCTGATGTTCGGCACCGCCGGCCTGCCGCACGTGATCGTGCGCTTCTACACCGCCAAGAGCGTGCGCGCGGCGCGGTACTCCGCCCTGTGGGCGCTGTTCTTCATCGCCCTGCTCTACACCACCGCTCCGTCGGTGGCGGCGTTCACGAAGCTCGAGATCATGGACAACCTCCAGAACTTCACGGTCGCCTCGGCGCCCGAGTGGTTCGGCACCTGGGCCGACGTCGGCCTGATCACGCAGGCGGGTGAGGCCGCGGCACCGATCTCGCAGCTGCCGCCCGACCAGGCGCTGACCTACACCGACGTCGCGATCAACAACGACATCATCGTGCTCGCCTCGCCCGAGATCGGCGGCCTGCCCGCTCCGATCGTCGGCCTGGTGGCCGCCGGTGGTCTGGCCGCGGCGCTCTCCACGGCGTCCGGTCTGCTGCTGGTGATCTCCTCGGCGGTCGCGAACGACGTCTACTACAAGAAGATCAACCCACAGGCCTCCGAGAAGCAGCAGCTGATGGTCGGTCGGATCGCGATGGCCGCAGCGATCGTCGTCGCCGGCTACCTCGGCATCAACCCTCCTGGGTTCGTGGCGCAGGTGGTCGCGTTGGCCTTCGGTCTCGCCGCAGCGAGCTTCTTCCCGATCCTGGTGCTCGGCATCTTCTGGAAGAAGTGCACCGCGGCGGGCGCAGCGGCCGGCATGATCACCGGGCTGGTGATCACGATGATCTACATCTACTGGACGATCCCGATCTGGGGCGGCAGCGAGGGCCTCTGGGGCATCCCCGCCACCGGCTTCGGCACGATCGGCATGCTGATCAACTTCGCGGTGACGATCACCGTCTCGCAGTTCACCGCGAAGCCGTCGCAGGAGATGCAGGACCTGGTCGAGGAGATCCGCTTCCCCGGTCGCAGCGAGCTGGTCAGCCGGCACGCCGCGGGAGAGGACCTGCACTGATCGCGTCCGACGTGAGGCGCCCACCCCACCCAGGGCCCTGACGGGAAAGACCGCCCGGGCGGCGAGGCTCTGCTCCGGTTCCCACCGGAACAACCTCGCCGCCCGGGCGGCTCACGTTCCCGGCCGCCGGCCGTTCGTCGCACCGCACCTCCCCCTCGTCGCGCGAGCGGGCCTGACCCCGCACGGCTGTGACCGTGGCCATTACGCTGCCAGCCGGAGGCCAACCTTCCGGGCCGATACTGTCCCGAGACCGACTCCGAGACCCCGAGGAGACGCCGTGAGCGACCAGTCCGAGACCCTGTCGAACCTCCTGCACGAGGAGCGCCGCTTTCCGCCGCCGGCCGACCTGGCCGCTCAGGCCAACGTCACCGAGGAGGCCTACGCCCGGGCGTCGGCCGACCGGCTGGCGTTCTGGGAGCAAGCCGCCGAGCGGCTCGACTGGGGGCAGCGCTGGGACCAGGTGCTCGACTGGTCGAACCCGCCGTTCGCCCAATGGTTCACCGGCGCCACGATCAACGCCGCCGTCAACTGCGTCGACCGGCACGTCGCGGCCGGCAACGGTGACAAGGTCGCCTTCCACTGGGTCGGCGAGCCCGAGGGCGACACCCGCGACCTGACCTATGCCGACCTCCGGGCCGAGGTCTGCAAGGCCACCAACGCCCTGATCGAGCTCGGGGTCCAGAAGGGCGACCGGGTCGCCATCTACATGCCGATGATCCCCGAGACGGCGATCGCCATGTTGGCCTGTGCGCGGCTCGGAGCCCCGCACACCGTGGTCTTCGGCGGCTTCTCCGCCGACGCGCTGGCCTCGCGCGTCGAGGACTGCGACGCCAAGGTCGTGATCACCTCCGACGGCGGCTACCGGCGCGGCGCCCCGTCGGCTCTCAAGCCGGCCGTCGACGAGGCGTGCGAGAAGACCGGTGACCTGGTGCGCAAGGTCCTCGTCGTACGCCGCACCGGACAGGACGTCGCCTGGGACGACGAGCGCGACGTCTGGTGGCACGAGCTGGTGGACGGGCAGCCCGCCGAGCACGAGGCCGAGCTGCACGACTCCGAGCACCCGCTGTACGTCATGTACACCTCCGGCACCACCGGCAAGCCCAAGGGCATCCTGCACACCACCGGCGGCTACCTCGTGGGCACGTCGTTCACCCACTGGGAGGTCTTCGACCTCAAGCCGGAGACCGACGTCTACTGGTGCACCGCCGACGTCGGCTGGGTGACCGGCCACTCCTACATGGTCTACGGCCCGCTCGCCAACGGCGCCACCCAGGTGATGTACGAAGGCACCCCCGACTCCCCGCACAAGGGCCGCTGGTGGGAGATCATCCAGCAGTACGGCGTCACCATCTTCTACACCGCTCCCACCGCCATCCGGACGTTCATGAAGTGGGGCGACGACATCCCCGCGAAGTTCGACCTCTCCTCGGTGCGGCTCCTGGGCTCGGTCGGTGAGTCGATCAACCCCGAGGCCTACGTGTGGTATCGCCAGCACATCGGCGCCGACCGGGCGCCGGTCGTCGACACCTGGTGGCAGACCGAGACGGGCCAGATCATGATCTCCCCGCTCCCCGGGGTGACCCACGGCAAGCCCGGGTCGGCGATGACCCCGCTGCCCGGCATCGGCGCCGACGTGGTCGACGACAACGCCCAGTCGGTGCCGAACGGCTCGGGTGGCTACCTCGTGCTCACCGAGCCGTGGCCCGCGATGCTGCGCACGCTGTGGGGCGACGACCAGCGCTTCAAGGACACCTACTGGTCTCGCTGGGAGGGGCTGTACTTCGCGGGCGACGGTGCCAAGAAGGACGAGGACGGCGACATCTGGCTGCTCGGTCGCGTCGACGACGTGATGAACGTGTCGGGTCACCGACTCTCGACCACCGAGATCGAGTCGGCGCTGGTGTCCCACCCGAAGGTCGCCGAGGCGGCCGTGGTCGGTGCCGCCGACGACATGACCGGTCAGGCGGTCTGCGCCTTCGTCATCCTGCGCGAGGCGGCCGGTGACGGCGGCCAGGACATCGTCCAGGAGCTGCGCAACCACGTCGCGCACGAGATCGGCCCGATCGCCAAGCCCCGCCAGGTGATGGTGGTCCCCGAGCTGCCCAAGACCCGCTCCGGCAAGATCATGCGCCGCCTGCTCAAGGACATCGCCGAGCACCGCGAGGTCGGCGACGTCACCACCCTCGCCGACTCCACGGTGATGGACCTGATCAAGTCCAAGGAGGGCGGCGGAGCGTCGGACGAGTAGACCTCACTCGAACCGGACGGCGCGCAACCCCACGGGGCGCGTCGTCCGTCATGTCGGGGAGGAGGAGGCGGCATCGGCGCCGACCCTCTGCAGGGCGACGAACCGGAAGCGGTCGCCCCGGAACACCGACCGGGTCCACTCCACGAGGTTGCCGTCGACGTCGAGGCCGGTGCGGTGGATGAGCAGCATGGGCTGTCCGGTGTCACACCCCAGCAGGTCGGCCTGCTGCGGGTCGGCGACGGAGGTCTCGACGGTGTCCTCGACGACGGCGAGCTCCACGCCGTAGGACTCCCGGAGGGTGGCATAGAGCGACCCGTGACGCTCGAGCTGCTCGGCCAGCCCGGGCAGCGGTCCGGGCAGGTGCGCGATCTCGTGCGCGATCGGCTGGTCGGCCGCGGTGCGCAGCCGCTCGACCCGGTGCACGGACTGCCCCTCGGGCACCTGCAGCCGAGCGGTCACCTCGGCGTCGGCAGGCACCTCGGCGATGTCGAGCACGATGCTGCCCGGACGCCAGCCCTCGTGGGTGAGGTCCTGCGAGAACGACGTCAGCTGGCGCACCTGCATCAGCTTGGGCTGGGCGACGAAGGTGCCGCGCCCCTGGGTGTGCACCAGTCGGCCGTCGGCCACGAGCTCGGCGATCGCTCGGCGCACGGTCGTGCGCGAGGTCGCGAACATCTCGGCCAGGTCGCGCTCGGTCGGCACCGGGTCTCCGGGACCCAGGTCGGCGATCAGCCCGAGGATCTGGCTCTTCACGTGGAAGTACTTGGGCACCTTCATGGTGCGGCCGAGTCTAACGCATTGGATTAGACCAATTTCAGCAGAGGCCTTGCGCCGGCGATTGGTCTATGCCAATCTATCAAAGGTATAGACCAATCGAGGGGGCTCGCCCCACCGCCGCCGTCACCCCGACGGCAAGGAGGACACCATGACCACCACGACCACCGAGCGCACCGAGCGCTCACGGTTGCGCATCCCCGGGTTCGCGCAGCTGCAGCGCCTGGGCAAGAGCCTGATGCTGCCGATCGCGCTGTTGCCAGCCGCCGGAATCCTGCTCCGGCTCGGACAGCCCGACCTGCTGGGGAAGATCGACGCCGCCGTCATCGGGCCCTTCTTCGAGGCGATGAGCGCGGCGGGCGGGGCGATCTTCGCCAACCTGCCGCTGCTGTTCGCCGTCGGCGTGGCCATCGGGTTCGCCCGCAAGGCGGACGGGTCGACGGCCCTGTCGGCCGTGGCTGGCTATCTGGTCATGAGCGCAGTGTTCACCTCGATGTCGCCGGTGGTCCTCGACGGCGTCACCGACGCCGCCGGCAACCAGGCCACCATCAACTACAGCGTCTTCGCCGGCATCGTCGTCGGCCTGCTCACCGCCTGGCTGTTCGACCGCTACCACAACATCCAGCTGCCGTCGTACCTCGGCTTCTTCGGTGGTCGCCGCTTCGTCCCGATCGTCGTGTCCGTCACCAGCCTGGCGCTGGCGTTCGCGATGAGCTGGTTCTACCCCATCTTCAACTCCGGGCTGACCTCGGTCGGTGAGTTCATCGGTGGCGCCGGCGTGTTCGGCGCGTTCCTCTACGGCTTCGTCAACCGGATGCTGATCCCTCTCGGCCTCCACCACATCGTCAACACCTACGTCTGGTTCATCTACGGCGACTACGTCGGCCCCAACGGCGCGGTGTCCGGCGAGCTCACCCGCTTCGCGGCTGGCGACCCCGAAGCCGGGCGGTTGACCGCCGGCTTCTACCCGATCCTGATGTTTGGGCTGCCGGGTGCCGCGTTGGCGATGATCCGGTCGGCCAAGCCGAGCCAGAAGAAGGTGGCGGTCGGCATCCTGTCCGCGGCGGCCCTCACCGCGTTCCTCACCGGCGTCACCGAGCCCCTCGAGTTCGCCTTCATGTTCGTGGCCTTCCCCCTCTACGTGATCCACGCGCTGCTCACCGGTCTCTCGCTGGCGATCGCCTACGCCCTGGACGTGCACCTCGGGTTCTCGTTCTCCGCGGGCCTGATCGACCTGCTGCTCTACGGCACCGCGCCGGCCGCCAAGAACATCCCGGTGCTGCTGGTCATGGGGGCGTTCTTCTTCTTCCTCTACTACTTCATGTTCCGGTTCGCGATCGAGCGCTGGAACATGCGCACCCCCGGCCGCGAGCCCGACGACGAGTTCGAGGCCGAGCAGGCCGCCAACCTCACCGATGGCGCGGCCGGCGCCGGCGTTGCGGCCGGAGGCGCGGCCGCGCGCGCCCGCCAGCTGATCGCGGCCTTCGGTGGCGCGGAGAACCTGACGCACGTCGACGCCTGCATCACCCGGCTGCGGATCGAGGTGGCCGACAAGGGCCTCGTCGACCAGCGCCGGCTCAAGGCCCTCGGCGCCGCGGGCGTGATCGAGGTGGGCAACAACGTGCAGGCGATCTTCGGGACGCAGGCCGACGCGCTCAAGAGCGACATCAACGCCGTGCTCGAGGGGGCGGCACCGGCGGAGACGGTGGTCGCCGAGGAGCCGGCGATCGAGGAGCCGGCCGTCGTGTCGGCCGCCGCCCACCGCGGTGGTCGCGCCAGTCCCCGGGCGGACGGTGGTGCTCAGCGAGGTCCCCGACGCGACCTTCGCCCGAGGTCTGGTCGGCCACGGCGTGGCCATCGACCCGCCGCGCGAGCAGGTGACTGCGGTGGCGCCGGTCAGCGGCCGCCTCGTGAAGCTCTGGCCGCACGCCTACGTCATCCTCACCGACGACAACGTCGGCGTCCTGGTCCACCTCGGACTCGACACCGTCCAGCTCGAAGGCCGCGGGTTCGAGACACACCGGGCCGAGGGCGACCGCGTCGAGGTCGGCGAGACGGTCGTCACCGCGGACATGGCCGCCATCGAGGAGAGCGGGCGCAACCCGATCGTTCCCGTGGTCGTGATGGATGCCCGACCCGACCAGGTCACCGTCGTCGCCGAGGCGACCGCCCAGGTCGCCGCGCTCGACGCCCTGCTGACCGTCGAGCGCTGACCGGAGGGACGACGACGATGGAGATCGTGATCCTCGACGAGGCCGAGGCCATCGGCCGGCTCGCCGCCGAGCAGATCGGCGCCCTGGTGCGGCGCAAGCCCGACGCGGTGCTCGGCCTGGCGACCGGCTCATCGCCACTGCCCGTCTACGACGAGCTCGCGCGGCGCTGCACAGCAGGGGAGGTGTCGTTCGCCCAGGCCCGGGCCTTCACCCTCGACGAGTACGTCGGTCTGCCGGAGGACCACCCCGAGCGCTACCGCAACGTCATCGACCGCGAGTTCGCGGGACGGGTCGACATCGACCCGTCCCGGGTCGCGGGGCCCGACGGCCTGGCCGAGGACGTGCCGGCCGCGTGCACGGCGTACGAGCAGGCCATCGCTGACGCCGGCGGGGTGGACCTGCAGATCCTGGGGATCGGCACCGACGGGCACATCGGCTTCAACGAGCCGGGGTCGTCGCTGGCCTCACGCACCAGGATCAAGACGCTGACCCGCCAGACCCGTCTCGACAACGCGCGCTTCTTCGATGGAGACCTGGACGCGGTGCCCACGCACTGCCTGACCCAGGGGCTGGCGACGATCATGGCCGCGCGGCACCTGGTGATGGTCGCCACCGGGTCCGGCAAGGCGCAGGCGGTGCACCAGCTGGCCGAGGGCCCGGTCAGCGCACTGTGGCCCGCCACGATCCTCCAGCACCATCCCCATGTGAGCGTGCTGGTCGACGGGCCGGCAGCCGGTCGGCTCCAGCTCGCGGGCTACTACCGCGAGACCTACCTGGCCAAACCGGCCTGGCAAGGGCTGTGATCATCATGGGTCCACCCGCCACCGTCGGGTGCCCCGAGCAGAAAGGCATGCCGTGCTGATCAGCGCCCGCGAGATCCTGACCGGGGCAGCGAGCCTCCGCCCGGGGTGGCTGGAGGTCGCGGCCGGCGGGGTCGTGGCCGCGGGCAACGGCACCCCACCGCGGCCTGCCGACCTCGACCTCCCCGAGTCGACGGTCGTCCCGGGGTTCGTGGACACCCACGTCCACGGGGGCGGTGGGGCGACCTTCTCCGACGCCACCACGGAGGCGACCCGCGCCGCCGCCGGCCTGCACCGGATCCACGGCACCACCACGCTGGTCGCGTCGTTGGTCTCCGCCGACGCCGCGACCCTGCACGGTCAGGTGGAGGCGCTCTCCGGTCAGGTCGACGACGGCCTCCTCGCCGGCCTCCACCTCGAGGGTCCATGGCTCTCCCCGCGCCGGTGCGGCGCCCACGAGCCCGCGGCGTTGCGCGCCCCCGACCTCGCCGAGCTGGACGCCCTGCTGACCGCCTCCGCCGGCACGATCCGGATGGTGACCCTCGCCCCGGAGCTGCCGGGGGCGCTCGACGCGATCCGTCGGGTGGTCGCCGCCGGAGCCGTCGCCGCCGTCGGCCACACCGACGGCACCTACGACGACGCCCGGGCCGCGGTCGAGGCCGGGGCCACGGTGGCCACCCATCTGTTCAACGCCATGCGCCCGGTGCACCATCGGGAGCCGGGGCCGGTCATCGCCCTTCTCGAGGACGATGCGGTCACCCTCGAGATGATCACCGACGGCACGCACCTGCATCCCGCGCTCTACCGCCAGGTGGTCGCGACGGCCGGGGCCGACCGGGTCTCCCTGGTCACCGACGCCATGGCCGCCGCCGGGATGCCGGACGGCGACTACCGACTCGGCCAGCTCGCCGTCGACGTCGCACAGGGCGTCGCCCGGCTTGCCGGCACCGACACGATCGCCGGGAGCACCGCGACGATGGACCAGCTCTTCAGGTTCGCCGTCACCCATGGGGGCCCGGACCACGCCGCCGCCCTCGACGCGGCCGTCCGCCAGACCTCCGTCGTTCCCGCCCGCGCGCTGGGCCTCCCCTCCCCGGTGCTGACCGCCGGGGCAGCGGCCGATCTCGTCGTGCTCGACGGCTCGCTCCAGGTCACCCGTGTGATGCGGCACGGCACCTGGTCGCCCACCGCTGGGAGCGCGACCGCGGGCCGGGGCTAGTCAGGGCGTCGCGTGGAAGCGGTCGCGATGCCCGAGCACCAGGGCCCCCACGCCGGCGGCGAGCACCGAGCCGGCCAGCACCCCGACCTTGGCTGCCTCCTGCTGCGCTCCGGAGAAGGCGAGGTCGGAGACCAGCAGCGAGACGGTGAAGCCGATGCCGGCCAGGACCGCGACCCCGAAGAGGTCACGCCACGCGAGGTCGGGGTTGAGCTCGGCGTGCGTGAGGCGGGTGACCCCCCAGGCGCCGAGCATGACGCCGAGCGGCTTGCCCACCAGCAGACCGAGGACGACGCCGATCACGACCGGGTCGCGAACCAGCTCGGCACCGCCACTGAGCGGCACCCCCGCCGTGAGCAGCGCGAACACCGGCACCGCGAGCGCCGCCGAGATCGGCTGCAGCCGGTGCTCGAGGTGCTCCGCCGGACTGTGGTCCTCGCCCTCGTCCAGACGCACCCGGGTCAGCAGACCCAGCGCCACGCCGGCGATCGTGGCGTGGAGGCCGGCCTCGTGGGTGAACCACCACGCGGCCGGCCGCCAACGGCAGGTAGAGCAGCGGGCTGCGCCAGCGCAGCCGCTGACCGACGGCGTACGCCGCGAGTGATAGGCCGGCGCCCAGCAGGGAGAGCCAGTAGACCTCGTCGCTGAAGACGGTGGCGATGATGATGATCACGATCAGGTCGTCGACCACGGCCATGGTGAGCAGGAAGGCGCGCAACGAGGTCGGCAGGTTGGAGCCGACGACGGCCAGGACGGCCAGGGCGAAGGCGATGTCCGTCGCCGCCGGGATCGCCCAGCCTCCCGTCTGGCCGCCGAGGTTGACCAGGAGATAGACCGCGGCTGGGACCAGCACCCCGCAGATCGCCGCCACCACCGGGACGGCGGCGTCGGCCGGCCGGCGCAGCGAGCCGACGACGAACTCACGCTTCAGCTCCAGACCGGCGACGAAGAAGAACAGCGTCAGCGCCCCCTCGGAGGCCCAGTGCTCCAGGTCGAGCGGGCCGAGCTCGACCTCGCGGAGCCGGTCGTACGACGTCGCGTCGAGGTTGGCCCACACCAGCGCGACCGCCGCCGCCAGCAGGGCGAGGGCGCCACCGACCGTCTCCAGGCGGAAGAAGTCACCGAGGAACCGGCGTTCGTGCGGATCCGGCTCGGGGAAGAACCGGCGGACGAAGGAGGTGTCGGACAAGGGGAGGACTCCCGTCGGGGCGCGCGTCGATGGACCTGCCGACCAGACTTCCCGGCGCTCCGCCCACGATCCTAGCGGGCCGGTGGTCCCGGCCCGGACCACACGGCGTCGGGGCTGTAGGGTCGGAGCGGATCAGCGAGCACGGAGCGAGGGGACGCATGAGCTATCCGGTCAAGGACACCGACCCGACGATCGGGCGGCTGGTCAGCGACGCCAGCCGCGACCTCTCGACGCTGGTCTCGCAGGAGATCGCGCTGGCCAAGTCGGAGATCCGGGTCAGCATCAAGAACGGCGGCACCGGCGTCGGGCTCTTCGCGGCCGCGGCGTTCTTCGGGCTGATGAGCCTGATCATGCTCTCGGTGGCGATCGCCTACCTCATCCACTGGAACGGCCAGGGCCTGGACCTGCACTGGGCCTTCCTGATCGTCTTCGGGTTCTACCTCCTGCTGGCCGCGATCCTTGGCGCTGATCGGCGTGCGCAAGGTCAAGAAGGTCAAGGGTCCCGAGCGGGCGATCCACCAGGCGCAGGAGACCGCGGCCACGCTCAAGCGCGGCTGACCCGCACAGGCACGGCCCAGCGGAGCGCACTCAGCCGGCGCAGGCACCCGTCGACACGGCGGTGCCGGTCGTCGCGCCCGCTGCGGCGGTGTCGCGGAGCTGCTCGGCGGTCAGGGCGTAGCCGGTCTGCGGGTCGGTGACCGAGGCTGCGAAGACCAGGCCAGCGACGTTGCCCTTCGACGTGACGATCGGGCCGCCACTGTTGCCGGGCCGGACGTTGCCGCGCAGCGAGTAGACCTCACGGACGACGGTGTCGCTGCCGTAGATGTTGGGGGAGCGCAGCCGCTGCTCGGCGCGGATCCGGGCGGTCTGGACGTCGAACGGGCCGTCCTCGGGGTAGCCCAGGATCGCGACCCCGGCGCGCTCCGCGACGCCGAAGTCGAAGCGGAGCGGGTCGAGAGCGTCGAGCCCGTCGACGGCCAGCACGGCGATGTCAAGGTCGGGGTCGTAGACGACGACCTGGCCGGAGACCGCCTCGCCGCCGGCGGAGATCTCCACGTCGGAGACCCCGGCGACGACGTGGGCGTTGGTCATCACCCGTCCGTCGCTGTAGACGAATCCGGAGCCCTCGACACCCTGGCCGCAGCGGTTCTGGCCGCGCACCTTGACGACGCTGTCGCCGGCATCGAGCACGTCGGGGTCCTGCAGCAACCGCTGCGGGCCGGCGGGCACCGCCACGATCCGCTCAGGCGCGAACGGCTCGAGGTAGCGCGGGAAGAAGCTCGCACCCACGACGTTGTCGAAGGCCCGCAGCACCTGCCCGGCCTGCTGCGGGAGCATCTGGTCGACCTTGGCCAGAATCGCGGACCCGCGCACCAGCGGGGTGATCCCGCCCAGCCGGGAGCCGGAGATCGCCACGCCCAGCGCCCAGGCGACCAGCAGCACGGCGAAGGCGCTGAGCAGGGCGCCACCGACGGCGTCGACGGCGCGCACGGGCTGCCAGGTGATGCGGTCGCGCAGGTGCGCGCCGGCGTACTGCAGGACGGCCTGGCCCAGCGACGCCGCCAGGATCACGATGAACAGCGCCCCCATCGACACCCAGACCGAGGGAGCGGCGTCGCCGAGGGCCTTCGGGGCCAGCCAGACACCGAGAAGTCCACCCAGGAGCAGCCCGGCGGTCGCGAAGGCGCCGGTGATGAAGCCCTGCCAGTAGCCGGACAGGGCATAGGCCAGGACGAGCACGAGGAGCACCCAGTCGAGCAGGTTCACCGTGGCTCCTCCGGGCGGTCGGTCGGCGCCGGGGGGTCGAGCACGGCGCGCGTGGCACCACCTTGCAGCATGGCGTCGGGAAGGTCACGCACCCGGCTCTCGTCCCAGGGGCGGGTCCAGCCAGCGTGGTCGAACAGGCGGGAGATCACTCCGGCAGTGAAGCCCCAGAGCAGGGTCTGCTTGCCCTGCCCGATCCAGAACGCCGGCCCGAGCCAGCCCGTGCGTGGGTGGCGGGTGACGAACCGGTGGTCGGGGTCGGTCAGCTCGGCGACCGGCTCGCGGAGCACCGCATGCACCTCGCCGGGGTCGACGACGCTGACCTCGCTGGGCCGCGCCCACCAGCCCAGCACCGGCGTGACGGCGAAGTTGCTCGGCGGCAGCCACAGCTCGGGCAGCTCGGCGAACACCTCGACGCCCGCGGGGTCGAGACCCGTCTCCTCCTCCGCCTCGCGCAGCGCCGCGGCGACGGCATGCTCGGCCTCCTCCAACGCGCCGCCCGGGAACGACACCTGGCCGGGGTGGTGGCGCAGGTGATGGGCCCGCTCGGTGAGCAGCAGGTCGGGACCGAGTGCCCCCTCGCCGAAGAGGATGAGCACAGCGCCCCGGCGGGGGCTGGCGTCCTCGGGTGGCACCAGACGGGTGAGGTCGGCCGCGGTGACGCCGGTGGCGGCGGCGCGCACCGGCTCGAGCCAGGCGGGGATCACGCGCGCACCCCGAGATGGGTCCAGACGAGCTCCTCGAGCTCGGCGACGTCGGTGATCTCACGCGCCTCGCGATGGACGACCCGCCCCTCGGCGTCGACCAGCACGACCATCGGCAGGCCGCGCGGCACCAGGCCGGGCGGCGGACCGGCGACCGCGCTCTCGGGGTCGGCGACGAGCGGGTAGGTCACGCCGGTGTCGCGGGCCAGCTCGAGTGCGGCGCGAGGCTGGGTGTCGTTGAAGTCGATGCCCAGGACGGCCACGCGGCCGACGTACTGCTCGGCGAAGCGCTGGTAGACCGGCAGCTCGTCGCGGCACGGGCCGCACCACGAGGCCCACACGTTGATCACGAGCGGGCCCCGCAGCGCCGCCAGCGCCACGTCGGGGCCGCCGCCGAGGCAGGGCAGGCTGACGTCGGGAAGGCCGTCGCCCGGGGGCTCGGATGCCACCGTCGCCGGGCAGGGCTCGATGCCGGCGTCCTTCTTGAGCGCACGCAGCTGAGAAGTGTCGACCTCGACACCGGAGACCGCCGGCAGCAGGCCGGGGTCATCCTCGCCGGCACAGCCGGCCAGGACGCCCAGGGCCAGCACGAGGGCGGCCACCGCGCGCCCGACCCTCACGCGGGGCCCTCGGTGCGGACCAGCGCTGCCGCTGCCTCGGGGTCGGTCGGGCCCTCACCGAAGGCAGGGCACCAGCGGGCCACCGGGCAGGCGCCGCACGCGGGCTTCTTGGCATGACAGACCCGGCGGCCGTGCCAGATCACGTGGTGGCTGAGCATGGTCCAGTCGCGCCGACGGAAGAGCTCGCCCACCGCGTGCTCGACCTTGACCGGGTCGGTCTCCTCGGTCCAGCCGAACCGACGCACCAGCCGGCCGAAGTGAGTGTCGACGGTGATGCCGGGGACTCCGAAGGCGTTGCCCAGCACGACGTTGGCGGTCTTGCGGCCCACGCCGGGCAGCGTGACCAGGTCGTCGAGACGGGGCGGCACCTGGCCGTCGAAGCGCTCCACCAGCGCTTGGCTGAGCTTGAGCAGCGACTCGGTCTTGGCGCGGAAGAAGCCCAGTGGACCGACGATCTGCTCGAGGTGCTCGCGGGGGGCGCCCGCCATCGCCTCGGGGGTGGGGTAGGCCGCGAACAGGGTCGGTCTGACGGCGTTGACCCTGCGGTCCGTGGTCTGCGCGCTCAGCACCGTGACCACCAGGAGCTGGAAGGGGTCGTCGAAGTCCAGCTCGCACCGCGCCTCGGGGTAGGTCGCGGCCAGCACGCGGTCGATCTTGCGGGCACGCCGCACCAGGGCCGTCTCGGGCACGCGACCAGGGTACGGGGCGGGGGCGACAGCCTCGCCCCGCGGCCGGCCGTCGACCGTGGAGGGGCCCGCTCGCCGCAAGGATCCCGCCGTACGCCGTCCCGGAGAAGACCGGGGTGCCGGTGTGAGCAATGCCACTCGCTAGGATCAGGTCAACCGGCGCTCTGCCGGGCGTCGAGAGTGGGACGTGGAAAGTGGAGGCTCCCGTGGTCAACAACGACGTGCTTCGTCAGGCTCCGCTGTTCAGCGCCCTCGACGACGAGGCCGCCACCGCCCTGCGCGCCTCGATGACCGACACTCGCCTGCGCCGCGGCGAGGTGCTGTTCCACGAGGGCGACTCGGGCGACCGGCTCTACATCGTCACCGAGGGCAAGGTGAAGCTCGGCCGCACCTCCTCCGACGGCCGCGAGAACCTCCTGGCCATCCTCGGGCCGGGCCAGATGTTCGGCGAGCTGTCCCTCTTCGACCCGGGACCGCGCTCGGCCACCGTCACGGCGGTCACCGACACCGTCTTCGCCTCCCTCTCCCACGAGGACCTGCTGCGCTGGCTCGACGGCCGTCCCGTGGTGTCGCGTGGACTGCTGGCCCAGCTCGCCGGCCGGCTCCGCAAGGCCAACGACGTCGTCGCCGACCTGGTCTTCTCCGACGTGCCCGGCCGGGTCGCCAAGGCCCTTCTCGACCTCGCCGACCGCTTCGGCCGCACCGCCGACGACGGCGTCCACGTGCACCACGACCTCACCCAGGAGGAGCTGGCCCAGCTGGTCGGCGCCTCTCGCGAGACGGTCAACAAGGCGTTGGCCGACTTCGCCTCCCGCGGCTGGCTGCGGCTGGAGCCGCGCTCCGTGGTGATCATGGAGGTCGACCGGCTCTCGCGCCGGGCCCGCTGACCGCAGACTCCTCGCGCAGGCCGACCTCCGAGTCGGCCGCCTCCCGGGTCGTCTGTCGTGAGGAGGTGACCTCGTGGTGACCCGTGGGGCCACGACGACGGCGAAGCGCTCGTCCGGCGAGCTCGTCGACGCCGCCTGGCCTGAGGCCCCGCGCGGACTATCCGACCAGCCCCCGCGAGAACAGATAGGTGAGCTGGGCGCGCACGGACATCTCGGCGGCGCCCCAGAGGACCTCGTCGACGTCGGCGTAGACGATCTCCACCACGGCGCGGGGGAGACGGCTGTCGTCGGCGAGGGGGTCGGCGCCGGTGAGGGACACGTACGTCGCCGGGTCGGCGCGCAGCTCGCGCACCGCCTCGCGGACCTGCTCCAGCCGCTCGCGTCGGTGGGAGACGTAGTAGTCGAGCACCGCCAGCGCGTCGGGGACCACCGGCCCGTGGCCCGGCCAGATCGCGGTGACCTCCTCGGCCGCCGCCAGGGCGTGCAGTCGGTCGAGGGAGTCGAGGTAGGCGCCCAGCCGCCCGTCGGGATGCGCGACGACGGTCGTCCCCCGCCCGAGCACGGTGTCGCCGGTCAGCACCACCCGCTCCGCGGGCAGCAGGAACGACAGGGAGTCCGAGGTGTGCCCGGGGGTCGCGACGACCCGCACCTCCCAGCCGTCGAGCTCGACGACGTCGCCCCCGACGAGCCCCTCGTCGCCCAGCCGGTGGGCCGGGTCGAGCGCCCGCACCCCGCAACCGACGCGCTCCGCGAAGGCCCGCGCCCCCTCGGAGTGGTCGGGGTGCCCGTGGGTGAGCAGCACGCCCCGCACGTCACCGGCGGCCTCGGCGACCGCGGCCAGGTGCCCGTCGTCGAGCGGCCCCGGGTCGACGACGTACGACGGCCCGCCGTGGGCCGGCCGCAGCACCCAGGTGTTGGTGCCGTCGAGGGTCATCGGGGAGGCGTTGGGGGCGAGCACGCACGCGCTGGCCGCCCCGAACGACCCGCCGGACCACGCGGTCACGACGTCCCCCGCCGGGCGAGCAGCGGCTCCAGCCACGCCGGGTTCGACAGCGTGGGCTCCTCGCCGTCCACCAGCTCCGGCATGAACATCTCGACCGTCCTCTCCCCGGCCGCCGCCAGCACCGCCTCCGGGGCGGCGTACGACGCGAGCTCGAGGCAGGTCACATAGGTCGGCGGCAGCATCGCGATCTCCCCGGCATCGGCGCCGGCCACCGCCTCCGCCGCCGGCAGCCAGGCAACCCCGTCGGACTCGGTCGACACGTCGCGGGTCCGCTGGCCGGCAGGCAGCTCGGCGACGAAGAACCACGTGCGATAGCGCCGCGGCTCGAACTCCGGTGTCAGCCATCCCGACCAGGCGCCGAGCAGGTCGGCGCGCAGCACCAGCCCGCGGCGGCGCAGCAGGTCGGTCAGCGACAGCTCTCGCGCCTCGAGCGCCACCCGGTCGGCCTCCCAGTCGTCCCCGGTGGTGTCGGCCACGACCGAAGCGTGGTCCGGCCCGGCCAGCAGCACACCCGACTCCTCGAACGTCTCGCGCACCGCGGCGCACACCAACGCCCGAGCCAACGCCTCGTCCACGCCGAGCCGCTCCGCCCACTCCCCCGGCACCGGGCCCGCCCACCCCACGGCGACATCGTCGTCGCGCGGGTCGACGCCGCCGCCGGGAAACACGTGCATCCCCTGGGCGAAAGCCATCTCGCCGTGCCGCCGCAGCAGGTAGAGCTCCGGGCCACCCCGGCCCGACCGCAGCAGCGCCACCGTGGCGGCGTTGCGCGGCTCGGCGGGGGTCCTCACGCCGGCGGCGTACTCCCGCGCCGTGGCAACCAGCCGTGGGGGCAGCGGCAGCCGCACCTCAGACCTCGACGACGAGCTCGACCTCGACCGGCACGTCCAGCGGCAACGACGCGACGCCGACCGCGGACCTGGCGTGGCGACCCGTGTCCCCGAAGACCTCGCCGAGCAGCTCCGACGCGCCGTTGGCGACCTTCGGCTGCGCCGTGAAGTCGGGCGTCGACGCCACGAAGACGACGACCTTGACGACGCGCTTCACCGCCGAGAGCCCGCCCACCTCGGCGGCCACGGCGGCCAGCGCGTTGAGTGCGCACTGGCGGGCGCAGGCGTAGCCCTCTTCCTCAGAGACCTCCGCGCCGAGCTTGCCGGTGGCGAGCATCTCGCCGTCGCGGGCAGGCAGCTGGCCGGCGGTGAAGACGAGGTCGCCGGCTCGCGCGGTCGGTTGGTACGCCGCCAGCGGGGGGACCACCTCGGGCAGGCGCAGGCCGAGCTCTGCCAGGCGCTCCTCAGGCGTGGTCACGACGACACCGGCCGCTTGAAGTAGCCGACCAGGTTCTCCGGGTTCATCCCGGGCACGACCTGGACGAGCTCCCACCCGTCGGCGCCGAAGTTGTCGAGGATCTGCTTGGCCGCGTGCACCAGGATCGGCGCGGTGAGGTACTCCCACTTGGTCATGCGCTGACCCTACCCCTGAGGGCGCCGCGCCCGGCCGGAGCGGCCCCGCCGCCGGCGGGCACCACCGGTCCCCGAGAAGCCGCTTGAGCTCCAGCCCGCTTGAACTCCTAGCATCGGCTGGTGACCACCAGCCCGCCCGTGCCGCCGGCGGCGCCGCCGGCCCGCGAGGGGCTGCTGTCGGCGCGCTACGCCCTGACCACCGCCGGCATGTTCGCGCTGGTGTTCTTCTCGGCTTTCGAGGCGCTCGCGGTCACGACCGTGATGCCCGGGGTCGCCCGTGAGCTGGACGGCGTCCGGCTCTACGCCCTCGCCTTCGCGGCGCCGCTGGCCAGCGGCGTGGTCGGGATGGTGCTGACCGGGTGGTGGAGCGACCGCCACGGACCCCGCACGCCGCTGCTGGCCTCGGTCGCGCTCTTCGCCCTGGGGCTGATCGTGTGTGGGCTGGCCCCCGACATGCCGGTGCTCGTCGCCGGTCGGCTGCTGCAGGGACTGGGCGGCGGCGGCCTCACGGTGGGCCTCTACGTCGTGGTCGGGATGGTCTTCCCGACCAGGCTCCAGCCGGCGGTGTTCGCCAGCTTCGCGGCCGCCTGGGTGCTCCCCTCGCTCGTCGGCCCGGCGGTGGCGGCCTGGGTGGCCGCGGCCGTGGGGTGGCGCTGGGTCTTCCTAGGGGTGGTGGGGCTGGTCGCGGTGGCGACGCTGCTGGTGCTGCCGGCGGTGCGCACGCTGCCTCCGACCACCGAGGGTGGGTCGAGCAGGCCCGGCGGGCGACGACTGGCCTGGGCGGTCGTGGCGGCGGCCGCCGTGCTGAGCCTGGACCTGCTGGGCCAGCGGTCGGTCGCGCTGTCGGTGCTCGCGGCGGCCGTCGTGCTCCTCGCCGTGCGGCCGCTGGTGCCGCCGCACACCCTCGCCGCCGCGGCCGGGCTGCCCAGCGTGATCCTGGCGCGCGGCGCGCTGAGCGCGGCGTTCTTCAGCTCCGAGGCCTACCTGCCCTTCGTGCTCCAGGAGCAGTGGGCCTGGTCGCCCGCCACCGCCGGGATGGCGCTGGCGGTGGCCGGGCTGACCTGGACGCTGGCCAGCCAGGTCCAGGCCCGGCTCGGCGACCGGCTCTCTGACCACCAGGCAGTACTGATCGGCGCCGTCGGGCTCACGGCGGGCGTGACCGGAGCGTTCGCCACGATCGCCTGGCACGGGCCCGCGGCGGCCCTCGTGACGTCGTACGGCCTCGCGGCGACGGGCATGGGGCTGGGCTACCCGCGCACCAGCGTGGCCACGCTGACCGCCTCCGGTGACCGCGACCGGGGCTTCAACTCCTCGGCCCTGTCGGTCGCCGACTCCCTCGGCGGCGCACTGGCCCTCGCCGTCAGCGGCGTGCTGTTCGCGACCGATGCGTCGTTCGCGGCCGTGTACGCCGGCGCGGCCGCCTGGGCGCTGCTCGCGGTGTACGCCGCCACCCGGGCCCGCCGGCCAGCCCGCGGCTGAGCGCCGGCCTGGCTGACCCCTCGCCCGATCGTTTGCTGCAGAAGGCCCCTCCGCGTCGGCGTGTCGCGTGCCGAACGCAGCAAACGACCACGAATGCGGCGGACGCCGCTGCGACGTGGGGTATCGCAGCGGCGTCCGAAGGGCCCATGTGGTGGCCTGCACGGGCCCTGGTGCGGACCCGACAGGAGAGTTCTATCCGGGCGCCGGCGTGGTCCGGAGCAGAACCCGACCCTTCTTTACCGACCCGCCCGCCCCGCCTAGACCAGACACCGCGGTTCTAGGGTGGATGCGTGGCCAGACGTGCGCAGGGCGCGACCCCCATGACCGCCGACAGCAGCGACTGGGCCGGCGTCCGGCTCCACGTCGTCACCGGCAAGGGCGGCACCGGCAAGTCCACGGTCGCCGCCGCGCTGGCGCTCGCCCTCGCCTCCCACGGTCGCAGCGTGCTGCTCTGTGAGGTGGAGGGGCGCCAGGGGATCGCGCGGATGTTCGACGTCGACCCGCTCCCGTATGCCGAGCGCCGCATCGCCACCGGGCTCGCCGGCCCCGACGGACGGGCCGGCGCGGTGCACGCGTTGCACATCGACCCAGAGTCGGCGCTGATGGACTACCTCGCGATGTACTACAAGCTGGGCCGTGCCGGTCGGGCGCTCGACCGCTTCGGTGTCGTGGAGTTCGCCACGACCATCGCCCCCGGCGTCCGCGACGTGCTGCTGACCGGCAAGGTCTACGAGGCGGTCAACCGCAACAACCGCAACCGCAACGCCGTGCAGTACGACGCCGTCGTCCTCGATGCGCCACCGACCGGCCGGATCGTGCAGTTCCTCGACGTCAACGCCGAGGTCGCCGTGCTGGCCCGGATGGGCCCGATCAAGCACCAGTCCGATGCGGTGATGACCTTGCTGCGGTCGCCGCAGACGGCGGTGCACCTGGTCACGCTGCTGGAGGAGATGCCGGTGCAGGAGACCGCCGACGCGATCGAGGAGATGCGCTCGACCGACCTGCCCGTGGGGGCGGTAGTGGTCAACCAGGTGCGACCCGACGAGCTGGACGACGATGCCCTCGAGGCGGCTCGCGCCGGCGGCCTCGACGCCACCCGGATCGCGACCGACCTCACGGCTGCGGGGCTGGAGCACGGTGACACCCTGGTCGCCGACCTGCTCCAGGAGGCCAGCGACCACGCCGACCGGCGGGCGCTGGAGGACGAGCAGCGGGAGCGGGTCGCGGAGCTCGACCGGCCGACGTACGAGCTGCCACGGCTGGCCGCGGGCGTCGACCTGGGCGGGCTCTACGAGCTGGCCGCCCGCCTGCGCGAGCAGGGGATGGCATGAGCCCCGCCTCCGACCGCAGTCGCCACCGCGTGGGCCCGCTCGCCTCGACCAGCCGGGTCGCGCCGCCGCTGGACGTCGACGCGCTGCTCGACGACCGCGAGACCAAGATCATCGTCTGCTGCGGATCGGGCGGGGTGGGCAAGACCACCACCTCGGCGGCCCTGGCCCTGCGCGCCGCCGAGCGCGGCCGCTACGTGGTGGTGCTCACCATCGACCCGGCCCGCCGCCTGGCCCAGTCGATGGGCATCGAGCAGCTCGACAACACCCCGCGGCCGGTGCCGGGCCTGACCTGGCCCAAGGGGACCCGCAAGCGTCCGACCAAGGCACCGCGGATGGACGCCATGATGCTCGACATGAAGCGCACCTTCGACGAGGTGGTCGAGAGCCAGGCCAACCCCGAGAAGGCCCAGCAGATCCTGGACAACCCGTTCTACGTCGCCCTGTCGAGCTCGTTCGCCGGCACCCAGGAGTACATGGCGATGGAGAAGCTGGGGCAGATCTACCGCGACGCCGAGCGCGACGGCACCTATGACCTGATCGTGGTCGACACCCCGCCCTCACGGTCGGCGCTCGACTTCCTCGACGCGCCGGAGCGGCTGTCCAGCTTCCTCGACGGGCGGTTCATCAAGCTGTTGCTGGCGCCCGCGCGCGGGCCCGCACGGATGATGACGATGGGACTGCACCTGATCACCTCGGCGCTGAGCAGGATCCTCGGCGCACAGGTGCTGCGGGACCTGCAGACGTTCGTGGCGGCGGTCGACACCCTCTTCGGCGGGTTCCGGCAGCGGGCCCAGCAGACCTACCGACTACTCCAGACCGGCGGTACGGCGTTCCTGGTGATCGCTGCCCCGGAGCCGGACGCGCTGCGCGAGGCGGCGTACTTCGTCGAGCGGCTCGACGAGGACCAGATGCCGCTGGCCGGCCTGGTGGTCAACCGGGCGACGGCGACGTCCCCCCAGGACCTGGACCCGGAGGAAGCCCTCGCGGCGGCGACCCGCCTGCAGCGGAAGCAGACCCGGTCGGCCACGGTGGGCCTGCTGCGTCTCCACGCCGACCGGATGCGGCTGGCCGAGCGCGAGGCCCGGCTGCGGGAGCGGTTCACTGCCGCCCATCCGGAGGTGCCGACGGTGGTGGTGGCGGCACTGCCCACCGACGTGCACGACCTCGACGGCCTGCGTCGGGTGGGCACACTGCTGGCCGGCAGCTGAGGCGGGGGGGTCCGTCCGATCCTCGTCCCGACTCGTCGCCACCGGCCAGCAGGCGGATGGGAGACGCCTGACAGTCAGAGGACCGTCGGGATCTTGCCGTGCTCCTGCTTCGCCGTCTCCAGCACCGAGCGCCACGAGGCGGCCGGGCGGCGACGGAGGAGAGCACGACGCTCGCGCTCGGTCATGCCGCCCCAGACCCCCCACTCGATCTGGTTGTCGAGAGCCTCGGCCAGGCACTCGGTGCGCACCGGGCAGCCCCGACACACCAGCTTGGCCTTGTTCTGCTCTGCACCCCGCACGAAAAGCTCGTCCGGCTGCTGCTCACGGCACTTGGCCGACGAAGCCCAGTCCTCAATCCACATGATGGTGTCCCCACATCCATCCGGGCCGGCGACTACCCTGGTGGCAGCCACTCGGATCCGACGAACACCAAGTTAAGAAATCGGTGGACTGGACAACAGGTCTCCCCGTGTCAATTGGCATAGTCCGATGGGACTAGCCCGGCATGGCCCCTCCTAGTCCGTGAAATGGGCTGCGACTAGTCCGGTCCCGTACGCTGGAGCGCATGAGCCGGCCGCCCGAGGAGCGACTTCCCCCTGCCCGCGTGCTCTCTCACCTGGGCGTCATGGGGATCGTCGCGGTCGTCATGGGCGTGATCACGGCCGGCCTCGCGATCCCGTTCGCGGGTGCCCTGGGCATCGGTGCGCAAGAGGTCGCCAAGACCATGGACAAGCTGCCGCAGGAGCTCGAGACCGAGCCGCTGGCGCAGCGCACCAAGATCCTCGACGCCGACGGCAACACGATGGCGATCATCTACGACCAGAACCGCATCAACGTCTCGCTCAAGCACGTCTCCCGCAAGATGAGAGAGGCGATCGTCTCGATCGAGGACTACCGCTTCTACGAGCACGGTGCGCTCGACCTCAAGGGCACGCTGCGCGCCTTCCTCAAGAACAAGGCCACCGGCGAGCAGGTGCAGGGTGGGTCGTCGATCACCCAGCAGATGGTCAAGCTCACGCTGATCCAGCAGGCGAAGACCAAGGAGGAGCGCCTCGCGGCGACCGACGACACCTATGCCCGCAAGATCCGCGAGCTTCGCTACGCCATCGCCATCGAGGAGCAGCACACCAAGGACTGGATCCTCGAGCGCTACCTCAACATCGCCTACTTCGGGGACGGCGCCTACGGCATCCAGGCCGCCGCCCGACACTACTTCAACACCGACGCCAAGCGGCTCAGCCTGCGCCAAGCGGCGATGCTCGCGGGTCTGGTCCGCAACCCCAACGGCTACGACCCGACCCGCTACCCCGACAAGGCGCTCGAGCGCCGCAACGTCGTCCTCCAGCGGATGGCCGACCTGCACGTCATCACCCAGGCCGATGCCGACCGGGTCAAGGGCAAGAAGCTCGGGCTGCTGGTCCAGAACGACAACAACGGCTGCCTCGACTTCAGCGCCCAGTTCTTCTGCGACTACGTGCTGGCCTACCTCTACCAGGACAAGCAGCTCGGCAAGAACCTCAAGCAGCGCAAGCAGCTGCTGAAGACCGGCGGGCTGACCATCCGCACCACGATGAACCCGAAGTACCAGCAGACGGCCGAGCAGGCCGTAGCCAGGAACGTCTACCCCACCGACAACGCCGTCGGAGGTCTGGCGCTGGTCAAGCCCGGCACCGGCGAGGTGATGGCCCTCGCGCAGTCCCGGCCGATGGGCTTCGACGCGAAGAAGGGCGAGACGTTCGTCAACTTCACGATCCCCAAGGAGCTCGGCGGGTCCGCGGGCTTCCAGCCCGGCTCGACGTTCAAGGCCTTCACCCTGGCCGCGGCCCTCCAGGACGGCATGCCGCCGAGCTACACGATCGAGTCTCCCTCCACGATCGTCGCTGACAAGTCGGAGTACCAGAACTGCCGCGGCAAGCCGACCGACTACGGCCCGGAGGACTACGAGAACTCCACCTCCAGCGGCTCCATGGACATGACGACCGCGACCCGCCTGTCGGTGAACACCTTCTACCTCCAGCTCGAGGCGGCGACCGGCCTGTGCGCTCCCTACCGGCTGGCCAAGAAGCTCGGCGTCAACCTGACGCACCCGCGGCCCACCAAGGACAACCCCAACCCGGAGATGGCGCCGACGTTGACGCTCGGCATCGCCGACGCCAGCCCGCTCGAGATGGCCGAGGCCTACGCCACCTTCGCCGCCCACGGCAAGCACTGCGACAGCAGGCCCGTCACGGACATCCTCGACGCCGACGGCAAGGTCCTGCGGGAGTACCCCTCCAAGTGCCAACAGGTGCTGGACTCCGGGGTGGCCGACACCGTCGCCCAGATCATGGAGGGGGTCATCGACGGCGGGTTCGCCTCGGCGCAGCGACTGAGTGTCCCCGCGGCCGGCAAGACCGGCACTACTCAGAACCAGCGAGCCGTGTGGTTCCTGGGGTTCACCCCGGAGGCCGCGGCCGCCTCGATGGTCGCCGGCATCAACGGCAAGGGACAACCCATCTCCCTGCAGTACCAGACGGTGGGGCCGCAGTTCATCTCGAGCGCGTCCGGCACCACGGTGGCAGCACCACAGTGGGGTGAGCTGATGCGCGTCGTCGACGACGATCTGAACTACGTCGACTTCCCGACCCCGGACCTGTCTGGGGTGAAGCCCCGCCCGATGACGACGGTGCCCGCGGTCACCGGGCTGACGGTCGCGGAGGCCAAGTCGCTGTTGCACTCGCAGGGTCTCAAGGCGGCCATCGACGTGCACGTGACCAAGACGTTCTCGGAGTCCGAGTCCGTGCGGATCTCCTACCCCTCGCCAGGGTCGTCGGTGGCCCAGGGCGGCATGGTGCTCCTGGTGCCCTCGTCCAACGCTCCTGCCCCGCCCAAGGGCGAGGGCAAGAAGAAGAACGGCGGCCGTGGCAACGGCGGCGGCAACGGCGGCGGCGGGCGCGGCTGACCGCTCAGCCCAGCTGCCGGCGTACCTCCGCGGCGACGGCGGCGCCGTCGGCCCGGCCCTTGGTCTGCGGGGTAAGCACACCCATCACCTTGCCCATCGCGCGCATGCCCTCGCCTGCCGCGCCGGTCTGCGCAATGGCCGCGGTCACCAGGTCGGCGACCTCGGCCTCGCCGAGCTGGGCGGGGAGGTAGTCCGCGATCACCGCTGCCTCGGCCCGCTCCTTGGCCGCGCTCTCGTCACGGCCGCCCTCAGCGAACGCCGTGGCCGCCTCGCGGCGCTTCTTCGCCTCCGTCGACAGCACGCCGACGATGTCGTCGTCGGAGAGCTCACGCGCCTGCTTGCCGGCCACCTCGGCGTTGGTGATCGCGGCCAGGACCATCCGCAGCGTGCCGGAGCGCACCTCGTCGCGCGCCTTGATGGCAACGGTCAGGTCGGCGCGGAGTTGGTCCTTCAGGGCACTCATGAGGGCCATTGTGGCAGCCTTGCCGCGTGGGACTCATCCGGATTGCGGGGCGCACGATCGGCGCCGGGGCGGCGACCGGCGCCGCACTGTCGGCGTACGCCGCCTGGGAGGCGCGGCAGTACACCCTGCGGTACGCCACCGTGCCGGTGCTCCCGGCGGGGGCCGACCCGCTGCGGGTGCTGCACCTCAGCGACCTGCACGTCACTCCCGGGCAGCGGCGCAAGCTCGCGTGGGTGCGCGGCCTGGCCGCGCTCGACCCCGACCTGGTGATCACCACCGGCGACTTCCTGGCGCACCGCGAGGCCGTCGACCCGGTCCTGGCGGCCTACGACGAGCTGCTGGAGCGACCGGGCGTGTTCGTCTTCGGGTCCAACGACTACTTCGCCGCGCAGCTGAAGAACCCGCTGCGCTATGTCATGCCCGACGACGGGCGCCGCAACACCAACGCGCCTCCGCTGCCGTGGCCCGACCTGCAGGCGGGGCTCGCGAAGCGGGGCTGGCTGGAGCTCACCAACGAGATCGGCGACGTCGTGGTCGGCGGGCTGCGGATCTCCTTCGCCGGCGTCGACGACCCCCATCTGGGCTACGACCGGCTCGACCTGGTCGCCGGGCAGGCCGACCCCACTGCCGACCTGCGGCTGGCGGTGACCCATGCGCCGTACCTCCGGGTGCTCGACCAGTTCGCCCGCGACGGCTACGACGCGATCATCGCCGGGCACACTCACGGTGGCCAGGTCTGCCTGCCGTTCGCCGGGGCGCTCACCACCAACTGCGACCTCGACAACGCCCGTGCCAAGGGCCTGCATCGCCACCCAGCGGACTCCCGGCCCGATGACCCGGGCTCGAGCTGGCTTCACGTCTCCGCAGGCCTCGGCACCTCGCCGTACGCCCGGATCCGCGTGGCCTGCCGCCCCGAGGCCACGCTGCTGACCCTCACCCCGCGCTGAGCGCCGCGCCGCACCCCCGGCGGTCGCCTGGCGCACGCTTCTCGCCCCACCACTAGCGACATCTCGCGCCACCACCACCCACCTGTGGCGCCGCCACGAGGGACATCTCGTGGCCGTGATCCGATTTCGGGCGACCCCCGGCGCTCCGGTATGCTCACCCGGGTTGCGGTGGCTCCGGTCACCGCATCGGGCTGTGGCGCAGCTTGGTAGCGCGCTTCGTTCGGGACGAAGAGGCCGCAGGTTCAAATCCTGTCAGCCCGACCGACGTTTCCCCAGGTCAGGACCCATATCGGGGTCTGGCCTGGGGACTTCGTGCCGTGAGTGTGCCACCGACCAGGGCCGAATGAACCGCTGCGCCCGGGGCGCAAGAGCGATTCGCCCCTACACTGGATGCATGCCCGAGTCTCGCATTGTCGCCGATCACCGCGTCATGGATGGCGTGCCGTGCATTCGCGGCACTCGCATCCCAGTCGCGACAGTTGTGGGACATCTCGCGCAAGGGCTTTCAGTCGAAGGGATCTTGGCCGACTACCCGCAACTGTCGACTGACGATGTGCGCGCCTCCCTCGAGTTCGCCGCCGCAGCGGTCAGCGAGCGGCAGGTTCCACTCCGCACACCGGCGTGAAGTTCCTGCTCGACGAGTGCATCAGTGCTCGGCTTGGGCCACTGGTCGCCGAAGCAGGCCACGACGTGGTCCATGTCTCGGACCGCGGCCTCGCGGGTCACGTCGATGAGGAGGTGCTCGCCGCGGCACGTGATGACGAGCGAGTCCTTGTGTCGGCCGACACCGACTTCGGCGAGCTTCTTGCCAAGCAACGGCTGGCGCTACCGAGCTTGGTGCTCTTTCGTCAAGGAAACCGCAGCCCCGAGCATCAAGCTGCGACCCTCTTGGACAACCTCGACTACGTCGGCCAGGACCTGGCCTCTGGCGCGATAGTCGTGTTCACCGATGACAACATCCGTATTCGAAATCTCCCTATGGGGTGACCGGGGCTCGCCCGTTTCGTGCCGCTGGAGGGTCGTCCGCTCATCACCGTGGAGGAGCGGACCAGGCTCCACCCGAACCAGTAGATGGCAGCTGCCGGCCCTCCGGGCGACGGACGGCGAAGGCGTGACCCTGAGCGACTCGGCCTGCGGGCCCAGCTTCACGGTCCACCGTGGCGATGTGGGCCACCTGGTTGTGAGCGGCGTCGAGCAACCGGTACAAGCTGAGGGCCGGTTCGCGGAGGCCGTCAAGGTGGCGCTGTGCCGTGTCGATGGCAATGTGGGGTCCTCGTTCTCGGTGAGTGTGTCCATCTCGAGCTCGAGGTCCCTTGGTCTGTTCGAGGATGTCGCCGAGCTGCTGGGCGGCCTGAGGAAGGCCAGCTGCAGCGTCAGCCAGGTAGGCCAGGACGATGTCGAGTTCCGCGGGCGTCATGCTCGGTCGGCTCAACGTGGTCCGGCACAGGTTCTTGATCGCGTGTTCAGCAGCCCGTGCCGCGTCGATCACCTGGCTGACGTGAGCGTGGTTGACCCTCATGGTCCTTACCAGCGCACCGACGGGATCCGGCGCGGCGCGGCTTCCAAGTCCTCGAGCTTGATTCGGATGGCGCGCTTGCCGCAGCGGTACGCCGGAAGCGTGCCGGCGGCGATCCAGCGTCGGATGGTCTTGACCGAGACCGACATGGCCTCGGCCGCGTCCTCGAGGCTGAGGTAGACCGGGATGGGGCGTGACTCAGCCATCGGTGCGCGCCTTCGCTCTCGTTGCTGTGGCTGTGGTGAGGAAGCGTCTGGCCTCGGCGACGGTGATGTAGAGCCGGCCGACGCCTTGGAAGCGGGTCCAGTGGGGGCCGACGCCGCGTCGGCGCCAGTCGCGGACGGTGCGTTGGGGTGTGCGGATGAGTTCGCAGAACTCCTCGAACAGGATCAGGTTCTTGTCGTCCCAGTCGTCGGGGATGCCGATCGGTGTCACCATCGCTTCGCCTCTCGTCGTGGCCGCCGACGGATTCGGCGGCTCCGTAACCGGAGAAGCAACATCGCGGTCGGCGGATCGGACATCTGTGACCGCTGCTGTCGAAACCGGAGCCTCTCCTGGTCACCTATGTCATCCAGGCCACCCCGGGCGATCACTCGTCGCGAGGAAGTTGGTCAGCGGCCGATCCCGCGGGAGGTCGGCAGAGGAGTCGGGACCGGCTGGGGCGGGCGACGCGGGCCGTCGCGCAGCACCGCGGCCTGCAGCCCCACTGCGGGCGGCTGCGCGTTCGGTCCGTCCCGGTCGATGTCGTCCGCGGCCCTCTGGGCGGCGTGCCTGGGGCCGAGGTCGGCGCGGTCGCGGTTGAACACGTCGACCCATTGGCTGCGGGCCTCGTCGATGGACTCGGCGACGAGGTGGGCGATGTTGGTGTGGCGGCCGCGGGTCATGCCGACGTACGCCGAGGCGGCGCCGGTGGTCTCTCCGAGCGCGAGGTGGGCGCAATCGACGGTCTCGCCCTGGGCTCCGTAGGCGGTGGTGGCGAAGGCGAGCTCGACGTGATCGCGGACGTACTCGGCGGGGAGCGCGCGTCGGCCGGCACGGCCCGTGACGAGCAGGCTGCCGTCGACGCCGACCCCGGCCACTGTCCAGGTGTCACGGTTGGCGACGGCAAGGTCGCGGTCGTTGCGTCGGGTGGCGACCCGGTCGCCCAATCCGATCCGCTCACCACGACGCGTGAGGAGCTCACCAGACTGCTCACCAACGCAGTGTCGACGGTCGCGGATCGCCGCGTTCAGTGTGCCGACCTGGTCGCGGGTGTCGGTGATCACGAGCTGGTCGCCGTCGGCGCCGATCGCGGCCAGGGCCGCGGTGCGTTCGACCTCGCTGGCATGGACGACGACCTGCCCGCGTTCGAGAAGTGCGTCGAAGACCTCACCACAGCGCTCACCGGAGCGCATGAGCAGGCTGAGATCGGCGTACGCGGGGTCGCTGAACCGGTGGATCGACTCGAGCTCATGGTGCGCTCCGGGTCGCACCCAGCGTGCGGCGAGGTCGAGGACCCCGCCGCGGCCGACGGCCGGGAGCTGGTGTCGGTCGCCGAGGAGCGCGACGGTCGCGTGGGCTCGGTCGGCGATGGCGAACAACGCGCGCGCAGTGTCCTGATCGAGCATGCCGGCCTCATCGACCAGGAGTACGTCGCCGGGGAGCAGCCGTGCACGGGCCTCGGGTACGGCGTCGGATGCCGGGTCAATGTGAGTCCAGTGGCCGTCCTCGTCCCAGCGGTAGCCGTGTTGGTGGATGAGCCAGGAGGCGGAGAACACGGCGGTGCCGACCTGCTGTTGGGCGGCTTGGGCGGCCTTGAGCGTGGGCGTGACGACCACGAGTCGACGATCGGCGTCGTCGAGTACGTCGCGTGCGGCGGCCAGGGTGGTGGTCTTCCCGGTGCCGGCGGCGCCTTCGATCACCAGCAGACGGGCGTCGCCGGCGAGGGCCGCGACGACGCGCCGCTGCGCGGGGTCGAGGTGCGCGACGCCGCGCAACCGGACCGCGTCAGTGACCGGCCGTGCCGAGCGTGCAGCGATGCTGTCGACCAGGTCGGCTTCGACGGCGAGGACACGTTCGGAGGTCAGGTGGCGGACGTGCTCGGGGACGTCGTCGCGTTCCAGCAGCGGCACGCATCGTGCCCGGGCACGCTCAGCGATGTCTTCGACCAGCTCGTGCCGGACGGGTCGCTCGGTGATCACGCCGATGGAGGCGATCAGTCGCTCGGCTTCGCCGCGGATGTCCGCGGCGTTCCATGCCGACCGCTTCGCGCCGAGCCGGGTGATCACCAGGTCCGCAGCGACGTCACGGTTGATCCGGCCAATCTGGAGGCCCGGCTCCGGCGCGGGATTGGTCGGTGGCGTGAAGCCGAGGTCACGCAGTTCGCTGTTCCACGCGGCGACGAGGTCGGCGCCGCCCTGGGGCACGACCTTGTCGGGCCGCGCGTCCGCCCACGCGCGTCGGTCCCAACTACGCCGCAGCCGCGGCCCGGGCTCCTGGCCGGGGTGCTCGGCTCGCCAGGCGGCCTCGTACCGGTCGACGTTGCGGTTGATCTGTGCCGCGCGCTGGCTGAACCCGCCGGCGTACGGCGCAAGCTGCTGGATCTCGGCATCGTCGTCGAGGCTGTAGCCGCGGCCCGCGAGCGCGGCGCGGAACGCGGGGTCGCACATCACCGCGGCGTGACCGATCCCGTTGAGCGCCTCGATGCTGTCGACGACCCCGACCGAGTGCAGTCCCCGCCACGCCCCGGCCGCGAAGACGCGTGCGTTGATCTGCACATGGAGGTGACGGTGCGGGTCGCCGGCCCGCGAGGTGTAGTGACGTACGACGGCGGCCTCGACCATCTCCACCGGCACCTGCACCTGACGGCCACGCGGACCGACCCGGGTGGTGGCGTGCTCGGCCACCCACCCGACCACCTCACCAGCGGCCCGATCCATCGCCGCGTCGTACGCCGCCGCGATGTCGGGGTGGAGAGCTGCGGCGAGCGACCAGGACTTCGGCCCGTTGACGACGACCTCGACGAACCGCAGCGCGCGTGCGTCATCGCGCAGGCGTCCCTTGGCCACGCCGGTCAGCACGTCGTACCCGGCGACCCAACGCTCGTATGCCGCGCCGTCCAGGTCGCCGACCCGCCGCACCGCACCCGGTCCGGCGGTGTAGTGCTCGGCCAGGCCGCTGCCCTCGGCCAGGTAGTAGTCGTCGGCACGTGAGTGATCGGCCTCGACGTAGGAGCGCGCGGCGGCGGCAGACCCCCGGTAGAACTTCACTCCACCGTGCATCGCCCTCATCACCGCCCGTCAACACTCGTCACCTAGCCTTGAAACGACGCTCGGCCCACCCCGCAGGGGCGGACCGATCTACGGACCTTCGTAGCATGCGTGCCGCTCGATCTGAAGGCCGTCAAGGTGGGCGCGGCGGTGAGGATTCCGGGTCCGTCACTGGTCGTCACTCGAGCTGTCCCGATGCAGGACGATGCCGAGGGCGTCGGCCGTTCGGATGTGATCGAGACACGCGATCAACCTGGCTGTCTCAGCGCAGGCCAAGCCCGGCGTGTCGGATGGGGGACCCCTGGGGGACTCTCGTCCGGACGGGTGTTGCGGGACGCCCGCAGCGATCCACGCCCGTCGACCTGGTTGGTTCCCGTCGGGCACCGCGATCGCGGGCCTCGCCGCCCTGGCAGGTCGACCGGACCGCCGTCGAGAAGGCTCGCGCGGAGCAGCCGATGTGCATCGTGAAGCACCTTCCCGGGGTCAGGCAAGCCGCCACGCGAGATGGATCTGTGCCGCGAAGGACGTCACTGAGCGGGTCCAGCATGTCGGCGACCCCTAGTGTGGCGTGTCGTTAGTTTCTGAACGGTTGGGTTCTGAAATCATGGGGCATGGCGAATCGTCCTGCCCCTGCGTTGGTGTTGCGTGACGGCGATCGGGAGAGGTTGGAGGGCTGGCTGCGGTCGCGGTCGGTGAAGGCCGGCTTGGCCAAGCGGGCCAGGATCGTGCTGTTGGCTGCCGAGGGGTTGCCAACCAGGAGATCGCGGATCGTGTGGATGCCTCGCGCACGACGGTGATCCAGTGGCGCAGCCGCTACAGTCTCGCGGCCTGCCGGGTCTGGAGGACCGCGACCGTTCGGGGCGGCCCCGCGAGGTCGATCACGCGGCGGTGGTGACCGCGACGTTGACGCCGCCGCCGAAGAAGCTGGCGGTGACGCATTGGTCGAGCCGGCTGTTGGCCGGCGAGCTGGGAATCAGCCACAAGACGGTGACCCGGGCGTGGAAGGCCTACGGGATCAAGCCGTGGAAGGCCGAGTCGTTCCGGTTCTCCACCGATCCCGAACTGGTCGGGAAGGTCACCGACATCTGCGGGCTCTACCTGGGCACCAACGCCGACATCCCCGCGAACGCGATCGTGCTCAGCGTCGATGAGAAGTCCCAGATCCAGGCCCTGGACCGGACGGTGCCGATCCTGCCGATGCAGCCCGGGAAGGTCGAGTGGCGCTCGCGCGACTACTACCGGCACGGCACCACGACGCTGTTCCCCGCGCTCGAGATCGCCACCGGTCAGGTGACCGCGGCCTTGAAGCCCAAGCACCGCCACCAGGAGTTCCTCGCCTTCCTCAAGCAGATCGAGCGGACCTACCGCGGCGCCGTGGATCCCGAGACCGGAAAGCCCGTCGAGCTGCATCTGGTGATGGACAACTACGCCGCCCACAAGCACAAGAACGTCCGGGACTGGCTGGCAGAGCACCCGCGGTTCAAGGTCCACTTCACCCCGACCCACGCCTCGTGGATGAACCTGGTCGAGGTCTGGTTCGGCCTGGTCGAGCGCCAGGCCGTGCGCCGCGGAGTGTTCAAGTCGGTCAAGGACCTCAACGGCAAGCTCCGCGCCTACATCGAGGGCTGGAACAAGCGCGCCCACCCCTTCGTGTGGACCAAGACCGCAAACGACCTACTCGCGAAGGCCAACCGTCCAACAACTTCAAAACCGCGGCACTAGAGACTGACCCCAATCGCCAATGGGCAACAAGATCGGCTCAGGCAAGAGGAGCATCTTCAACTTGGTGTCGGGCCAGCTCGGCTCCGCCCCGGCAACGCGCACCACGACGCCTGAGGGGTCTGCACAACATAGGGCAGAACGACAGCAGTGTTGTCGAGGGAGTAGGGCGCACCAGCCTTGATCCAGCGGGGATGGTGCTTGAACCCCGGGAACGGCCTGTCATCGTCACCATCGTGAGACGCCACGCGACAGTTGTACGCGCGACCCGCAAGGATCGACCGCAGTGCTGGCGGGGGCCAGTGGCATCTCTACTGCAGATCGGGCCCAGGCGGTTCGCGACGACAACCGAATCGCGCTCTCGGGCGTCAGAACATGCACACGGGCGAATCGAGCCCGCTCGCCGGATGGGACAGCGAACATGAGGAGACTGGACGTGCTCACCGGAGCACGAGCGACCGCCCAACGCATCACCACCACCGCCGAGGGCGCCACGACTGTCGCTTGCCTGAGCCTGCTCTTCTTGGCCGCGTGCGGAGATGGCCCGAGGGCGCCAGATATCGCGAAGAGCGACCAGGTGACTCCAGCCGTCTCCGCACCCCCTTCAACAACACATGACTCCTCCGCACCCCCGTTCAGGAATTCGGGAAGGGGAACGCGGGAGCCTCCTGCAGGTCCCTCACCGAAGGCCGCGGACCTGAAACTGGTGCGACACTTCGTCGCCTTTGCCCTGCAACCGTCTGACGAAGCAGCAGGACGGCTGCCAGTCGCAGACCAGGTCCAGCTGGGGCTGAGCCGAGACCTCAAGACCATGCTTGACCGTGACGGTGCCGCCAAGGCCGCGAGCTGGGTGATCAACGCCGAGGCGTTCCGCGCCCACTCTGGGCCGTTTAGTGCCTTGGAACTGATCGAGCGACAAGCCGACCGGTCTGGCTCCACAGCGGTTGGACCTGGCGGGGGTGGCTACGAGGTCTCGCTCGGGGAGCACCCGCACTGCGCAAGTCCGCCCGTTCCCGCACCGCAGGGCTTCGGCGACCATCGACGAGTGTCCATTCAACCCGCGCGGGCCTCCATCGACAGCTGCCTGTCCTGGTTCACAATTGACCTGTTCCTCAATGGGGGGAGAGAAATCGAGGCCGTCACGCTGGACGTCTGGGAGCCGTAAATGCGGAGGCCTTCTCGGCGGGCCTCGGGCAGCTCGCCGACGTTCTTGACGGCGACCCGCTCACGAGTGGCGGCGGTTTCGGCTTGCGCACCGGACAGGTTTGGCCCAGGGTCGGGACCGACTCCGAGGAGGAGTGCGCAGAAGACGACGAACTCGGGGACGACGAACCCTGGCTGGCGTTGTACTGAGGGACGACGCCCCGGCTACCCAAACCTAGAGCACTTCGATTGCCCGCATCGGAGGACCCGATCCCGCCGACCGCCACAGACCCCGACTCGGCTGGGCAACCGGCAGAGGCCGGGACAGCCGGTCATGCGTCCTCAGGATCTGGTGTCGGGGCTGACCCTCGACCGCTGGGGCTGGGCCAAGGCCGTTTGTACAGCCACATCGACGTGGGCTCGGTTGCGGCCACGGGCGGTTGGAGGTACGTTCAAAGTGCGAACAGGCCAGAGCGTAATGCTGAATCGCCGAGGACCTGGGGAGCTGATTCTGCTGAGATCACCTGAACGTCATTCCGGTACCGTTGCAGTCGCCGTGGGCGTATCGGCCCTCTTCATGTCAATTCCCGCAGCGCAGGCACACGACGATGCCGCGACATCTCAGTACGGAATCGTCACTACTCACGACTGGTTCCAACCTGGATCAGGCGACGATGCATCCAATGGGTTCAAGGTCTTTCTGTCCTCTCCCCGCCACTCCGACTCAGGGAGCCGCGGCGAGTGTACCAATCCCGGCCGTGAAGAGAACGTGAACGGACGAAAGTTCAACTGGGAGGCCGCTAATGGCGGGTACTACGCCGGATCCTGGTACGGGAAGGAGGGCCTGGCTAATCTCCACGGTCGGGGATACCACGTCCTTGTGAGTAAGAACCCTAGGGATGGCGACTGGATACAGAACCGGGACAAATCTCGGTCCTGGGGGTCCGACGTGCATATTGTGACGCACACGAATGCCACCACCGGCTGTGACGCAGCCGGCAACTACCTCCTCACCCTATGGAATGACACCAACGACCAGAACCTCGCCGCAGAGGTCGGACCGAGTCTGAACACTGGCTTCGGCGTGGGGGACGGAGTTCCGGGCCCCGGCCAGCGCGGCAAGGCCGTCGACATACTCGGCTGGACTCCAGGCGAGCTCCTTACCAATAGGCCACGTGGCGACGTGTATGTCGAGCTGCAGTTCCACGACAACCAATCGACCCAGACGTGGATTCACGACGACTCAAAGAGGGACGCGGCCTGTCTCTACGGCTGGGCCGTCGACAAGCACCTAGGGTACCCATGAGCCGTTCTCGAGAGTCGGTACACATCGGAATCGTCAGTGCAGGTGCCGCATTAGCGGTTGTCGCCATCATCAGCGCAGTTAGCCTCAGCCACCCTGGCCGGGAATCGAACACTATGACGGAGACGACTCGCGTCCAGGGTCTCACCATGCTTGATGACGTCCCCGGCCTTGGGGTTGGCGCCGACGCGTTCCAGCGTGACGAAGTCATCGCGTACTGGGAATCTTGGCAGCGCGCTACCTACACGGCAGAGTGCATGGCCCAGGCTGGACACCAATGGGTCGTGGAGTTGGACTACCCTGTCGAGGAGTCCGCCAAGATCGCACAGGCGCTAGGTGTCGACGCGCGACCCCCGACGGGCCCGGACCCAGAGGTTGCCAACGCGGAGTACGTAGACTCACTCGGGCCCTCGGGGCGCGACAGCTACTACAAGGCGCTATATGCCGAATCAGCAAGGGACATCGACCACGCCAGGGAGTCCGGCACCGCCCCCGGGGACCGTGCAGGCTTTGCCGAAGGGGGTTGCAGGGGTGAAGCCTGGGCGGCAATCGGCAGCATCTGGGAGCTGAGAGAAGAGTTGGCATCTGACCTAGACGCCATGCGCCTCGAGGCGAGAAGCACCAGCGAATTCGACACTCGGATTGCGGACTACACGAAGTGCGCCTTGAACCACGGCGCACAAGTGACCAGCCCGGCTGACTTGGAGACGGCGGCTCTCCCGGTATCCGTCGTTTCCCTGGTGAACGAAGTGTGCAACCGCTATTGGATCGAAGCAGTTGATGCGGGCGTGACGTCGCTTATTCCGCGATTTCGCCAAGAGCACGCTGAGCCCATTTCGCGCCAGCAGGATCGATACTCCGACACAGTTGACGACATGCGCCAGAATGAAGCCTTTCGAGCCTTCGTCGCAGAGCAAGCGGGACGATGGGACTCGTAGCTGGCAATCGTCGCGACCCAGGTAGACATACGGTCGCGATGCTCTCGACGGTCCTTCTCGGAGTCGTGACGGCCTGCAGCCCGGACGACTCCGGGAGGGCGCCCCCTTCTACTAGCGCCCCGACCTCCGGGGCATCCGCGACGGCCGGCATGCCGGCACCCGGAAAGAACTCATCTCCGGTCCCCAGCGCAACTCTCACCGCGATGACAAAGTGGGATCGTCAATTGGTAGGGGAGTTGCGCGCAATCGGCATCAGTGACGCACAGCCTGTTGAGACTGGATTCCGTGGTTCGAACGTCGGCGGCCATGATGGCAGCAGGTATGTAACTGTCTCAACGTCCGAGCAAGAGATCAACTACGACGCCGAGGTACTACGTAAGACAAGCGTCCGGGGCACTGAGGTCGAACAACTTCGGTTTGGATCCTCTCAGTCAGACGCCCTCCTGTTCAAGTGTGGTGAGCTCGAATACTTGCTTCGGGTTTTCTCGCCCGAAGCAAGCACGGTGGATGTCCAGGCCTCCCGGGATGTCGCTCGACGCATCATTCAATCTCTCGAGTGTTCCTGACATTTCCCGCGAGCGACCGGTTCTGCTTCGTCTCCCTTGTCTGTAGCCGATGGCCGTCGTTGTGTCATGTCAGTTGGTTGCCGCTCGCGGTCCGCACTCCACAAGCCGATGGCGCTCCGTGGACGCCCGACGACCGCGCACACCGTGGCTTCGCTGATCGCGCGAACGAGCATCAACGGAAAGGCCCGATGCATTTGCTACGGCGCTCCCGTTCCGTTGGCGATCCGGGAAAGGGCTGCGGCGATCTGGGCGTCGCGTCCTGCTGCTGCGTGCTGGTACCGAAGAGCTGCGCCGGGAGTGGAGTGTCCGAGTCGGGCCATCAGCTCCGCGAGGGTAGCTCCGGCCTGCGCCGCAAACACGGCGCCGGTGTGCCGCAGGTCATGGAACCGCAGGTCGGGCCGACCAGCGGCCTTCCGCGCACGATCGAACGGCCGCTTGAGCATGTCGTGGGTCAATAGCGAGACGCCGTCAACGGCTGCGAATAGCAGCCCGTCGCGGCCCTTCCCTGCATGCTGAAGTAGGTGCTCGGCGACTGCTGGAACCAGGTGGGGTGGTATAGCGACGACCCGGATACCGGCGTCCGACTTGGGGATCCCGATCACCGGCTTGCCGTCGACCCAAGTGACGGCGCGGCGGACACGCAGCACGCCCTCTTTGGTGTCGACGTCTTTGCGGCGCAACTCCACCAGTTCCCCGAATCGCAAGCCGCACCATGCCGCCAAGAGCACGGTCAGCCGGAGGCGTTCTGGCATAGCCTCAGCTAACTCGTCCAGCTCGCTCAAGGTGGCCGGGCGGATGTCCTTGACCCGCCGCGACTGGCCAGCTCCGCGGAGTCGACAGGGGTTGGCCGGGATCACATCGTCGGCCACAGCGGTGTTGAGGATCGTCCGCAGCAGGCTGTAGGCGTGCGCCCGGCGGGTGGGCCCGGTGTCCAGTCGGGAGTGCCAGGCGCGGACCGTGGCCGGGCTGATCTCGTCCAGCCGCCTGCTCCCAAGCGTCGGGAGCAAGTGACCGTCGAGCAGCCCCCGGTAGAGGGCCGTCGTCCGGGGCTTCAGCTCGCGGGAGCGCGAGGACAGCCACTCGTCCGCGTACTCGTCAAGGGTGGGCACGCGGTCGGGGTGGCGCTCAGGCGGCTGCCAGGTCGACCTGGCAATGTCGGCGCGGACGGTGGCTAAGAACGTCTCCGCGTCCCCCTTGGAGGAGAACGTGACCGGAGCCTTGTGACTCTGCCGGTCAGGGCCTACATAGCGGACCTGGTATCGGCCGGACGGCAGCCGGCGAATAGAGCCGAATCGGCGCGATGTGGTGGCCACAGTGCTTCTCCCTGTCGCTGTTTCGTGCCTTGAACGTGCCATGAATCTTGGCACGCCGAGTCCATTCGTGTCATCTAGTGACCGAGCAGGACTAACACATCTGTGCAGGTCAGAGGCCATTTTGCTACGTCAGCGGCGTTCTGTCGAACTGCGATGGCGACAGGTTCAAATCCTGTCAGCCCGACCATGTGATGTCTCAGGACATCGGCGACACCCGGCCCCGCGGAGACGCGGGTCCGGGTGTTTCTCTGTGCCGCGGGCGGCCCGGCGAGCGCCACGACCGCTCACCGGGAGGCGGCGACGAGCTCCGCGATCTGCACCGTGTTGAGCGCAGCACCCTTGCGCAGGTTGTCGTTGCTCACGAACAGCGCGAGGCCTCGGTCGTCGTCGACACCCTGGTCCTGCCGGATCCGGCCGACGTAGGACGGGTCCTTGCCGGCTGCCTGCAGCGGGTTGGGGATCTCGCTCAGCTCGACGCCCGGAGCGGCGGCCAGCAGCTCCTGCGCGCGCGCAACGGTGAGCGGGCGCGCGAACTCGGCGTTGATCGCCAGCGAGTGACCGGTGAAGACCGGCACCCGCACACACAGGCCCGAGACGCGCAGGTCGGGGATGCCGAGGATCTTGCGCGACTCGTGGCGGAGCTTCTGCTCCTCGTCGGTCTCTCCGAGCCCGTCGTCCACGATGGAGCCGGCGAGGGGGAGGACGTTGTAGGCGATGGTGCGGGCGTACGTCACCGGCTCGGGGAAGGTGACCGACTCGCCGTCGTAGGCCAGCTCGCGTGACTTCTCGCCGGCGGCTGCGACCTGCGAGGCCAGCTCCTCCACCCCGGCGATCCCGGAGCCGGAGACGGCTTGGTACGTCGACGCGACCAGGCGCACCAGCCCCGCCTCGTCGTGCAGCGGCTTGAGCACCGGCATCGCGGCCATCGTGGTGCAGTTCGGGTTGGCGATGATGCCCTTGCGGGCCTCGTGGATCGCCTCCGGGTTGACCTCGGAGACCACCAGCGGGACGTCGGGGTCGAGCCGCCAGGCCGAGGAGTTGTCGACCACGGTCACCCCGGCCGCGGCGAACGTCGGGGCGACCGCGCGGGAGGTGGTGGCGCCCGCCGAGAACACCGCGATGTCGAGGCCCGAGGGGTCGGCCGTGGCGGCGTCCTCGACGACGACGTCGCGGCCACCGAAGGGCAGCACGGTGCCGGCCGAGCGCGCCGACGCGAAGAAGCGCACCTCCTCGACCGGGAAACCGCGCTCGAGCAGTATCTGACGCATCGCGACGCCGACCTGACCGGTCGCACCGACGACACCCAGACGCACCCCGCGGCCAGTCATCGGCCGGTCCCGCCGTAGATGACCGCCTCGACCTGCTCGGTGTCGAGGTCGAAGGCCGTGTGGGTGGCGCGCACGGCCGCCTCCACCTGCGCCTCGTCGACGATCACCGAGATCCGGATCTCCGAGGTCGAGATCATCTCGATGTTGACGCCGACCGAGGCGAGCGCGGCGAAGAACCTGGCGGTGATGCCCGGGTGGGAGCGCATGCCGGCCCCGATCAGGGAGACCTTGCCGATCTGGTCGTCGTAGAGCAGCTTGTCGTAGCCGACCTCGTGCTGGATCTTCGCCAGCGCGCTCATCGCGATCTGGCCGTCGGTGCGCGGCAGCGTGAACGAGATGTCCGTCAACCCGGTCGCGGCGGCCGAGACGTTCTGCACGACCATGTCGATGTTGATCTCGGCGGCGGCCAGCGCCTCGAAGATCCGCGCGGCCTCGCCGACCTTGTCGGGGACGCCGACCACGGTGATCTTCGCCTCGCTGCGGTCGTGGGCGACGCCGGCGATGATGGCCTGTTCCATCGGGACTTCCTCTGCTGGGTCGGGGACGATCCAGGTGCCTTCCTTCGTCGAGAACGACGACCGCACGTGGACGGGCATGCTGTAGCGACGGGCGTACTCGACGCACCGCAGGTGCAGGATCTTGGCGCCGCTTGCGGCCATCTCGAGCATCTCCTCGGTGGAGACCCGCTCGAGACGCCGGGCACTGGGCACGATCCGGGGGTCGGCGGTGAACACGCCGTCGACGTCGGTGTAGATCTCGCAGACCTCCGCGCCCAGCGCCGCCGCGAGGGCGACCGCGGTCGTGTCGGAAGCGCCGCGGCCGAGCGTGGTGACGTCCTTGGTGTCCTGCGAGACACCCTGGAAGCCCGCCACGATCGCGATCGCCCCGGCCTCGATGGCGGTGACGATGCGGCCCGGCGTGATGTCGATGATCTTGGCCTTGCCGTGAGCGGAGTCGGTGATCACCCCCGCCTGCGAGCCGGTGAACGACTGAGCCTTGTGGCCGAGCTGGGCGATGGCCATCGCCACCAGCGCCATCGAGATCCGCTCGCCCGCCGTGAGGAGCATGTCGAGCTCGCGCGGAGGCGGCAGCGGCGTCACCTGCTCGGCGAGATCGCGCAGCTCGTCGGTGGTGTCACCCATCGCGGACACCACGACCACCACGTCGTGACCGGCCTTCTTGGTGCTGACGATGCGCTGAGCGACGCGCTTGATGCCGGCGGCATCGGCCACGGAGGAGCCGCCGTACTTCTGCACGACAATGCCCACGGTTGGTCCTCGAGGTCGTTCGGAGACGGCCACCTGCCCGGAGCGGGCCCGCCACGCTGCGCTGCGGCCGACGCCGAGTCTACCGAGGGGTCGTGGAGTCGCCTCCGAGTATCTCATCGGCAGCCGCGACGTGGTCGTCGTCGATGGTGAAGTCGGCGTCCAGCCGGTCGTGGGCCACCACCGACAGCAGGGCGTTGAGCAGCGCGCCGGCGAGGTTGCCCCAGGAGGAGACGTAGGAGAACTGCCACCACCACAGCGCCTCGGCCACGTCGCCGGAGCGGAAGTGCCGCAGGCCGGTCTCGAGGTCGGTGGCGATGCTGGTGAGGTCGTCGGAGAGCTGGCTGTCGACCAGCTCGGGGGCGTAGGGGTCGAACACGAAGCTGTAGGTGTCGACGGCGTCGAAGAGGTCGGCGAAGCGCAGCCGCATCTGGTCCAGGTCGGACTCCGGCCCCACGTCGGGCTGGTACTCCGTCGGGGGCTCGAAGTCCTGCATCGCGCCGAGCCGGGCGCCGGCGAGCAGGAGCTGGCTCACCTCGAGCAGGAGCATCGGGATGGCGGAGCCGGTCTGCTCGTCGCGCGAGATCTCGCGCAGCGCCAGCAGGAAGCTCTTCACCTGGTCTGCGATCTGAAGGGCGAAGTCCTCCGTGTCGCTGTCGAGACCTCCGCTGAGGTCCTCGATGGACTCCAGGCGACCTTCGTCGCGGTCAGTCATCGGCCGATCTCCTTCCGGCGAACGCGCGGCCCAAGGTCACCTCGTCGGCGTACTCGAGGTCACCGCCTACGGGAAGTCCACTCGCCAAGCGCGTCACGCGCAACCCCATGGGCTTGAGCAGGCGAGTGAGATAGGTCGCCGTCGCCTCGCCCTCGAGGTTGGGGTCGGTGGCCAGGATGACCTCGGTGACCGTGCCGTCGGCCAGCCGGGGCATCAGCTCACGGATGCGCAGCTGGTCGGGGCCGATGCCGTCGATGGGGCTGATCGCACCGCCGAGCACGTGGTAGCGACCACGGAACTCGCGGGTGCGTTCGATCGCGACGACGTCCTTGTACTCCTCCACCACGCACAGCACCGCCGGGTCGCGTCGGGGGTCGCGGCAGATGCGGCACTGCTCGTCCTCGGAGACGTTGAAGCAGGTGGTGCAGAACTTCACCTTCGCCTTGACCTCGACCAGCACGTCGGCGAGCCGGCGTACGTCGACCGGGTCGGCCTGCAGCAGGTGGAACGCGATCCGCTGCGCGCCCTTGGGCCCGATGCCCGGCAGCCGACCGAGCTCGTCGATCAGGTCCTGGACGACACCTTCGTACAACGAGGCTCTCCTCAGCCCAGCCCGGGCAGACCGCCCGGCAGGCCGCCACCGGGCTGGTCACCACCGGGCAGACCCCCACCGGGCAGACCCCCACCGGCGAGGGGACCCAGCGCGCCGGAGGCGAGCGACTCGGCCTGGGCCTTGGCGTCGCGGAAGGCAGCCACGATCATGTCGGCCAGCTCGCCCAGGTCGTCCTCGCTGTCGCCGTCGACCGTGCCGGGGCGGATCCGGACACCGACCAGGTCGCCGAGGCCGCTCACGGTGACCGTCACCGCGCCCCCCGCCACCGAGCCGTCGACGGTCTGCTCGGCGAGCTGGGCCTGGGCGTTCTGCAGCTGCTCCTGCATCTGCTGGGCCTGCTCGAGCAGGGAGTTCATGTCGAAGCCGCCGCCGAGGGCGTCGAAGGGGTTGTCGGTCATGAGGTCACCTTGTCTGGTCGGAGGTGGCAGGGGCGGTCGGGCGCGCCGCTTACTGGTGGGGGATCTCCTCGATGATCTCCGCCCCGAGGGTGCGCTGCAGCAGCTCGGCGCCGTCGAGGCTGGCCACGTCGAGGTCGTCGGGGTGGGCCTCCGCGTCGGCAGCGGCGACACCGTCATCGCCCTCGGTCGGCGCGTCGGTGCGGCGGGTGTCGCGGATCGCCTGGCGGGCCGCGTCGATGGCGCCGGGCCCGGCCCCGGAGGCGTCGGGAGCGGGTGGGGCCTCGGTCGAGGCGTCGGTCGCGGCGTCGGCCGAGCCGTCGGCTGGGGCGTCGGCTGCGTCGCCGCTGTCGGGGGCGGGGTCCGGCTCAGGGGCGGCCCAGTCGGGAGGGCCGGTGGGCGCCGCCGGCGCGGCGTCGGTCGCGGGAGCAGAGGAGTCCTCAGCGGGTGCGACGGCCTGGGGCGCGGCTCGACCCGGCTCGACCGACTCAGCGGTCGGCGCCTGGGCGCCGGGGTCGACGATCGCCTCGATCGTCCAGTCGGCGCCGACCACGTCGATGGCCGCCTGACGGACGATGTCGACGCTCCCGCCCTTGAGGAACGACTCGCGCGCGCCGGCGTTGGCGAAGCCGAGAGTCAGCGTGTCGCCGTCGACGGCGACGACCTGGGCGTGCTGCGTGAGATGGATCCAGGTGAGCCGGCGGCGCAGCTTGGTGGCCTCGACGATGTCGGGCCACAGGCGGCGTACGTCGACCAGGGTGAGGCCACCCGTCGGCCCCGGCACCGGCGTCGACGCCGGCTCGCTGGCCGTCGGCGGGGGAGCCGCAGGCTCCGGAGCAGGAGCTGCCGCGGGCTCCACGGCGGCGGGCTCGACGGCGGCCGGTTCCGCGGCGGCCGGCTCCGCGGGACGACCGGCCGGGGCAGGGGCAGGGGCGGCCGGCGACTCGGCAGCCGGCTCCGGTCGGGCGGACGGGGCGGGAGCCGCGGCCGAAGCGACGGCGGGAGCAGCCGCCACGGGTGCACCCGGCGTGCCGGTGATGGCGGCGCGCTTCTCGAGCCGGTCCAGGCGCGCCATCACACCGTCGGCCGTGTGGTCGGCGCCGGGCAGCAGCACCCGCGCGCAGATGAGCTCCAGCAGCATCCGCGGCGCGGTGGCTCCCCGCATCTCGGTCAGCCCGGCGGCCACCAGGTCGGCGGCGCGGGAGAGCTCGCTGCGGCCGAAGCGGGCGGCCTGCGCGACCAGCCGCTCCCCCTGGTCCTCCGAGACGTCGATCAGCCCCGTGGCCGGCGCGTCGGGGACCGCCGCCACGACCACCAGGTCGCGCAGCCGGCGCAGCAGGTCCTCGGTGAAACGCCGTGGGTCCTGGCCGGTCTCGATCACCTTGTCGACCACGCCGAAGACCGACTGGCCGTCGTCGGCCGCGAACGCGTCGACGACCTCGTCGAGCAGCGACTCGGGCGTGAACCCCAGCAGCCCGGTGGCGAGCTGGTGGGTGACGCCGTCGGGGCCGGCACCGCCCAGCAGCTGGTCGAGCACCGAGAGCGTGTCGCGCGCCGAGCCGCCACCGGCCCGGACGACCAGCGGGACCGCCGCCGGCTCGATGGCGACGCCCTCGCGGTCGCAGAGCTCGGACGAGGTACGACGACAGCAGACGCGGCGGGATCAGCCGGAACGGGTAGTGGTGGGTCCGCGAGCGGATCGTCGGGATCACCTTGTCGGGCTCGGTCGTGGCGAAGATGAAGCGCAGGTGGGGCGGCGGCTCCTCGACGAGCTTGAGCAGGGCGTTGAAGGCCTGCGTGGTGACCATGTGGGCCTCGTCGATGATGTAGACCTTGTAGCGGTCGCGCACCGGCGCGAAGAAGGCCTTCTCTCGAAGGTCACGGGCGTCGTCGACGCCGTTGTGGGAGGCCGCGTCGATCTCGATCACGTCGATCGAGCCCGGGCCGCCGCGCGCCAGCTCGCGGCAGGAGTCGCACTCGCCGCAGGGGTCGGCCACCGGCGCCTGCGCGCAGTTGAGCGCCCGCGCCAGGATGCGCGCGCGAGGTGGTCTTGCCGCAGCCGCGCGGGCCGGAGAAGAGGTAGGCGTGGTTGACCCGGTTGTTCGCGAGCGCGGCCCGCAGCGGCTCCGTCACGTGGTCCTGACCGATCACCTCGGCGAACGTCTCGGGCCGGTAGCGGCGGTAGAGCGCGAGGGGTGAGTCCACCCCTGAACACTAACCACCACCACCGACCCCCGGTAGGCCGCTCCCGCCGACCCCGTGCCTGCACGATCGTTTGCCGCATTTCGCCCGTCGACACGCCGGTGTGGGGATGCAGGACGCAGCAAACGATCGGGAGCGGCTGGCCGGTGGTGGGCGAGGGGTCAGGGCATCGGCAGGCTGCGCCAGTGGGTGACGATGCGGGGCGAGCCGTCGGGGGCGTCGTCCACGAAGTGGACCGCGAACGTCGGCGGGAGGTCGGAGGTGATCGGGGGGAGAGGCTCGGCGTCCATCGTCACGGTCGAGACGACGCCGCCGGGGATCAGCACGGGCAGCGGGCGCCGCATGGAGGTGAAGGTGAGCGCGCAGGCGGAGTGGGCGTGGCCGACGAGCACCGCGACCACGTCGTCGTGGCGGTCGAGGACGGCGGCGAGGTCGGCGGCGTTCTCCAGGCGGATCGGGTCCATCAGCCCGAGGTGGATCCGCTCGGGCGGGTGGTGCAGGCACACGAACGCGCGCTCCCCAGGCTCGCGCGCGGCCAGCTGCTCGTCGAGCCAGGCGAGCGTCTCCGGCGCAAGCACGCCGTGGTCGATGCGCTCCCCCGGCGGCGCGGGGACCATCGAGTCGAGCAACAGGAAGAGATGACCGGACGCGCGGTGCGCCTCGTCGGCGGGGCGGTCGGGAGGCAGCCCCCGCATCTCTGCGTACGCCCACCGGACGTCGTGGTTGCCGATGCAGAGGTACGCCGGGGCGGGGCCCGGCCACTCCCCCAGCACGGCCGCCGCCTCGGCGTACTCCTCCGGCGTGCCGTGGTCTGCGATGTCACCGGTGACCAGCACCACGTCGACCGGTGGGTCGAGGCTGGCCAGGTGGCCCCACACCCGCCGGACGCGCCCCACCGGGTCGCCCCGGCCACCGACGTGCGTGTCGCTGAGGTGCGCGATGACCAGCATGGCGCCATCGTGCCCCACAGGTGAGGGGTCGGGTGCCTCCGTCGGCGTCGTCCCGGTGCGGGCCATTCACACGACCGGCCGCTCCGGGCAAGCAAAGGCCCCCCGCGCACCCGGCAGAGCTCGCCTACCCTTGCTGCCTTCCGGCCCTGGGGGAGTTCGGCAAGATGCCGCCACACGGGGGGTTGGCCCAGAGTCTAGGTGAGGCGAGGTGAGGCCCGCCAACCGACGGGACTGACTGCCGCGGTGTTCGGGGCCCTGCCGCGGCGCCTCCCTCTCTCTGCCGGCGCTGCAACGCGGGCAGAGAGAGGGCAACACCGCGGCAGTCGGGAGATTTCGCGGGCCGGGAGGGCTACCGGTACCCTCCTCTGCGGAGGATTCGCCTAGTGGCCTATGGCGCTCGCTTGGAAAGCGGGTTGGGTTAACAGCCCTCGCGGGTTCGAATCCCGCATCCTCCGCCAAGTTCCACAGAGCCGCTCGGCCCGCGTCGTCATTGGCGAGGTCCCGCCACCGTTTGCCATCGAATCGCGCATCGCCGAACTCGTGCGGCAAGTAGACCTTGTTCACCAGGAACTGGAGCACAGTGCTGATTCGCTGTTTGCCGTCGACAACGTGATACATGGCGTTGCCGGTGTCGAGGTCGATGGTCTTGTGGAGGTAGATAGGTGGCGAGGGGTAGTTCTTGAAGACCGTGTCCATGAACGATCGCCGGTCCCTCGGTGTCCAGACGCTGCGGCGCTGGTACGGCGGGTCTAGGTCGAGTCGCTGGAGACGGCTGTGCTCTATAAGCCAGCTGAGGTCCTGCGTGCTGACTGAGCGCTTGGTTGTCTCCCCGAGTTCGTCTTCCGTCATGGCCCGCATTGTTCCCCATCGCCGGGGAGCCGGTCGTCGTTCTTGGCAGATCATGTTTGAAGATGCGAGGAACGCACAACCTGGGTGCGTCGCGCGCGTCACGTGTCACGGGACAAGCGGCGGCCCGTCGCATGCAACGAATGACCGCCTGAAACCCGAGGAACGTTGCTTGCCGACCCTTCTTCGGTCGGTGATTCGGGTAGTCGTGTCCTGGCGGAAAGGAGGGGATGGAACCTCCACGACCTCCTAGACGATTGGAAGCGCCTGGCGGCAAGCGCAAGCAGCGAACTCCGCCGAGTGCAGCGCCCAAGTGAGCGAGGTGCAGCGTCTTAGCGCGGGAAGGACGCACCCATTTTGAGCGAAGAGCGGCACCCATTCCTAGCCGTCGCTGTCGTCGAGCTGGTGGCCCCGCGGCGCCCTCGTCACCCCTACCCGGCAAGGCGGCTTTTGCCCTCTGGCTCACTGTGCGTCGGCGCGCGCCTGGTTGCCGAAGAGTAGTCCGCCCACGCGGTTGGCGACCTCGCGGCGAATGGGGTCGGTGACATGTTGGTAGCGGGCGGCCATGGAGGTGCTCGACCAGCCCATGATCGACATGACCGTTCGTTCCGGGACGCCCAGGACGAGCAGCACCGTGGCTGCGGTGTGGCGAGCGTCGTGGAGACGGGCATGGCGGACCCCGGCGCGTTCGAGCAAGGCCCGCCATTCGTGGTAGTCGCTGTTGGGGGCGATCGGGCGGCCCCGGAGTGTCGTGAACACCCATCCGCCTTCTTGCCAGAGCGAGCCTGAGTGAATCCGTTCCTCCAGCTGCACCAGCCGGTGCTCCTTCAACAGCGCCGCAAGCTCGTCGGGGAGTCCGATCACGCGGTTGCCGGCCGCGGACTTGGTTGCGCCGACGACGCCGTTGGTCTGTCGCCGCTGGGTGCAGTAGCCGGCTGACTTGCCGCAGTCCCCGTCACACCCGTGCTCGTACACCGGCCGCAGACGCGTGGCGCGCACCCGAAGCGACTTGGCCCCAAGGTCAACGTCGTCCCACCTCAGCGCGAGCGCCTCACCCTGGCGCAGCCCGAGGGCCAGAGCGATGGCCCATCGGGCGCCGTTGCGGCGCTCGTTCGCAGCGGCCAGCAGCCAATGGACCTCCCGAACGCTGAACGGCTCGACGAGGTCGGGCTGGACCCGGGGCGGCCGGACCAACTCGGCGGGGTTGCGGCCGATGTGACCTCGTCGCTGGGCCTCGCCAAGGGCGGTCCGCAACGTGCGATGCACCTGGTGGGCGGTGGCCGGCTTGGCACCCGCGTCGATCATTCGTCGGTAGACGGCCTCGATGTTCTCAGGTTCGAGACGGTCGAGGCGCATCGCGCCGATGATCGGCAGAAGGTGCTTGGTGACGGCCGTGCGATAAGCCTGGAAGCTTGACTCCCGGATGGCGGGCCGGGCTATCTCCTCCAGCCAGTAGAGCAGCCACTTCTCGACTGTCCAGGCGCGCCCTGCCTTGGGCACCCGGGCCTCGTCGCGGAGCCTCTCCAGGGCGCGGACCTTGGCGACGACCGTGGCCTTGGACCTGCTCATAACGTGGCGGCGATCCTCCCTGCCGTCGTCCTTGCGACCCACGGTGACCCGGCCGTGCCAGTGACCGTCCTTGCCGAAGTAGATGGTCGACTGCCGGTTGCCTGCCCTGTTCATGGTCAGGCCACCGGAGCTGGCTCGCCGTGCCGCAGCCGCTCGACGAACTCCTCCAAGCAGGGCGCGGGGATCCGCCGGAGGCCACCGATCTGGACAGACTCGACCTCGCCGGTCATGACCAGGCGGTACATGGACGTGCGGCCGATGCCGAGGCGGAGTGCGGCCTCCTCGACCCGCAGCAGCAGAGTGGGGACAAAGCCGTCCTCGTTCGGTTCAATGTCGTTCATCGTCACTCCTCGATCCGATCTCGTGGGGTTGGCTGCCGGTCGGCGACCGGTGCCGACGGGTCGCACTGATCCGTCTGCGTGCGGGCGCGTCGGCTTCTCTCAAGCGCAGACGAGACGACGAGTGGACCGCCTGCGAGCCGAATCCACTTCTTGTGAGGGCGACTGTGAAGGGGTCGGTGAGGCAGGTGGTGAGCCTGTCGCCGCCCGATGGCTCCCCTCACCTCGGCACCCTCGCCCGACGCAAGGCGGATCTCGTCGAGACCGGCGAGGAGCAGCTCGATCCTCAGTGAGTCGGCGCCGATCTCGGACAGGTCCTCGAGCCGGGCTTCGAGGCGTCGGTGCAACGCCGAGGGCGAGCCGGCAATCGGGAACGTGGCCGCACCTTCGCCGCCATGCATCGCGTCGAGGTCGAGGAGGAGGTGTTCGTACGCGATGGAGCGCTCGTAGGGCGATGTGTCGGCCACCGCCGCGAAACACGACCGCGCCTCGGCGAGCTTCATGGCGTAGCCGAGGGTCATCGGGGTATTCATTCGCCGACCTTCGCGCGCCTTTCGCGGTTTCGCTCGGTTGCGGGCGGCGCCTGTGGACAACGTGCTTCCCGAGGCGACCCGGGAGTGGGTCCTAGCGACGCGGCGTCAGGTCGAGGACCAGGTTGCGCAACGAGCGGACAGTGGCATCCACTTGGGGTCGGTGAGGCGGCCTTCGCGGGCGAGCAGGGCCAAGTGGTCGAGGACCCGCCGACAGGCGACCGGCGACTCCATCACCTGGTTGGCGCACTCGTTGACTGCATGGGCGTCCTTCTCGACGACCTTCTCGACGATCTTCACAGCGATCGCGCCGCGTGCAGCCGCGCGTCGTTCCTCGTACGCCGCCCGCTTGCAGCGGTCCGAGCACCACGTCGCAGGACGCCCCGTCGGACGCGGAGAGGGCATCGGGCCACCGCACCGACGGCACGTCCGATCGTTCATCCGGGCAGGCTACCCCTTTCGTACGGACGAAACCCGCTCAGGGAGTGCAGTGGGTGTGTGGCGCTTCGATTCGCGGACCAAGTGAGGGCGCGAGTCGTTCCACTCGCTGGGCGTTTCGCGCTTGAACTCGGAGGTCGAACGGAAGGAGCTGACGTGGGTGTCGTTACGAATGAACGCTTGGCGGCGCAGCGGCGCAAGATCGGCCGGCACATCGAGCGGACCGTCCGCGAGGCGGAGCGCCGGTCCCCGAGGCGTCGCGGCGGCGGGCCCGGATTCGCGCGGCCGCACGCACAGGCAAGGCCGCTGTGCAGGCCCGCGCAGCAGCGGAGCAGGCTGGTCGATGCGCTGAGGCGACTGCTCGACGAAGACTTGAGCGTCCGCGCGGCCGCCGAACGGGTCGGTGTTGGCTACCACCAAGCTCGTCAACTGATCCGAGCGGCTGAGGTCGGCGGTCAGGTCTAGCCTGAGCCCATCTGGGATCTGCGACGTGAGTCCGGTCGTGGGGCCGGGGCCACGACCAGTCAAGGCACTAGCGTTGGGTCAGAAACCGGAGGAGGTGACAGCGGTGATCGACTACTACTCCAAGCCGATCCTGACCGCGCGCGAGACTGCGCGCTATCTCGGCATGCCCGAGAGCACCCTGGACGTCTGGCTCCTCGACCGCGGTAAGCCGCCGCTGGTCCATGCGGTGCAGCCCGACCAAAGGGGCTGGCCCCGTGTGCCGTTCGTGGGTGTGATCGAGGCATACGTCCTGCGAGCCCTCCGTGACCTCAAGCTACCCATGCAGGACATCCGCAAGGCCGCCGAGCTCGTGCGCCTAGAGTTCGCCGACCCCTACGCCCTGGCCCACCGTCGCATCGTCACCGACGGGGTTGCGCTGTTCGTGAAGATGACCGACCAGTCCTACGTCCACGCTCGCGACCGTCAGATCGCCATCTCCGACGTTCTCGAAGAGCACCTCAAGCACATCGACTGGGCATCGGACGGTAACGCGAAGCGACTACACCTCAGGAACTTCCCGGCGGCGGCCGATGTGATCATCGACCCGCGCTTCGGCTGGGGCGCGCCTGTGCTCGGCCAGTCGAAGGTGAAGGTCGAGGACCTCGTGGCGCTCTGGCGCAACGGTGAGCGCCTCTCGGCCATTGCCGACGAGTACGGGCTGACGGTCGACGTCGTCGAGGATGTCCTCCGCCGGGCGGCCTGAGTTCTTCCTCGACCGCAGCCTGGGGAAGACGACGGCCTTCCGACTGCGGGAGCACGGCTACGTGATCCACCTGATCGCCGATCACTACCCAGATGATGCGAGCGACATCCCTGACGAGGACTGGATCGGCGAGGGTTGCTCGAATGGGTGGGTCCTGCTGACCAAGGACAAGCGAATCCGGTACCGAGCTGCAAGATCGAGGCGTTGCAGGAAGGTCACCTGTTCTGCCTCGTCAGCGGCAACCTGGACATCGCCCAGATGACGCAGGCCTTCCTTGATGCGCTGCCGAGGATCAAGCGAGTGTCTCGCGACCAGCCCGTTGGGTTCTGGCACGTCTATCGCGACGGCAAGATCAGACGCATGTGGCCGTGACGCCGGCGGCCCCTCCGTAGTCTCAGTTCTAGTCTCAGTTGTCCTGATTCAGGTACGTCCGCAGCCGGTCGCGGACATCGGTTTCACGCTCAGCGAAGGCCGGCGAACGCCTCGGAACCACCGATCCCAGAGTTGGAAAGCGGGTTGGGTTAACAGCCCTCGCGGGTTCGAATCCCGCATCCTCCGCCAGGTGCCCTCAGCCGGGCGGGCGTCGGCCGCGCCGGCTCGACTCACCGCACCTCCGCCGCGCGCCGAGCGGCCGGGCCACCATCGCCGGCACCAGCAGCAGCGCGGCGACGCCGAGGCGTCGCAGATCTCCCGGCGAGACGTCGCAGATCTCCCACCGAGACGTCAGGTGCGGAGGACGTCGAGCAACGCGATCGTGGCGGGGTCGCCCAGCAGCTCGATCTCGTGCACCAGTCCGTCCACCACGAGGAAGGAGAAGACGACCTTGGGGGCGCCGCGGTGCCACCAGGCGACGGCGGGGTAGCCCTCGCTGACCACCTCGAAGGCCGCCTTGGCGCCCCCGGCGAAGCGCTCGGCGACCGCTGGGGCGCCCTGCAGCCGCGCGGCCGCGCCCATGTCGACCGCGCCCGGGTCGGCCACGATCGTCGCGCCCGGATCGAGCAGCGCGATCAGGCGCCCGAAGTCTCCCTCGCGTGAGGCGGCCAGGAAGGCATGGACCACCTCACCGTGTCTCCGCCGGTCCTCCGCGACGGTGTCGGGCTCGCGCAGGCGGCGCCGGCCTCGGCTGGCCAGCTGGCGAGCGGCGGCCGGCGTCCGACCGAGGATCTCCCCGACCTCCTCGAACGGTGTGCCGAACAGGTCGTGCAGGCAGAAGGCGAGCCGCTCGCCCGGGCTCATCGCCTCCAGGACGACCACCATCGCCAGGCCCACGGAGTCCGCCAGCTCGACCTCCTGAGCCGGCTGCTCGGCGACCGGCGCCCGGACGTCGTGGCCGTCGAGGTCCTCGGGTGCGGGCCGGCGGCGGCGGGCGCGCAGCAGGTCGAGACAGGTGCGGCCGACGACGGTCGTCAGCCAGCCGGGCGGGTTGTCGATCTCGGTCGTCGGCGCCGCGGCGACCCGCAGCCAGGCCTCCTGCAGGGCGTCGTCGGCCTCCGCGGGCGAGCCGAGCATCCGCAGGGCGATGGCGCGCAGGCGGGGTCGCTCGGTCTCGAACGCGGCGGTCAGATCGCTGTCGGTCAAGGGTTCCTCCCGGTCCGGTCACCTGCCGACGCCACCGGGCGTCGTACCTCCCTGACGGCCGACCGGCCGCGTCTGTGACCGGACCGACTCCCCTCCTTCCCAGCGCACCGGGCACCCTGCCCGGCCCGCCCACCGACCCGAGGTCGACCTCAGTAGGACTTCGGGAGACCCAGGGAGTGCATGGAGACGTAGTTGAGGATCATCTCCCGCGACACCGGGGCGATCCGGCCGGCGCGGGCGGCGACGAGGAGACCGGCCATGCCGTACTCCTGGGTGATGCCGTTGCCGCCGTGGGTCTGCACCGCGGCGTCGACGGCGTGACAGGCAGCCTCGGCGGCGGCGTACTTCGCCATGTTCGCCGCCTCGCCCGCACCCGTGTCGTCGCCGGCGTCGCAGAGCGCGGCCGCCTTCTGGGTCATCAGCCGGGCCAGCTCGACCTCGATGTGTGCCTGCGCGAGCGGGTGCGCGATCGCCTGGTGGGCGCCGATCGGGGTATCGAACACCTCCCGCTCGCGGGCGTACGCCGACGCGCGCGTCAGCGCGAAGCGGCCGAGGCCGGTCGAGAACGACGGCGGCCATGATCCGCTCGGGGTTGAGCCCGGCGAAGAGCTGCACCAGGCCCGCGTCGGGGTCGCCGACCAGCGCGCCGCCGGGCAGCCGCACGTCGTCGAGGAACACGGTGAACTGCTGCTCGGGCGACACGATCTCCATCGGGATCGGCTGCGCCTCGAAGCCGTCGGCGTCGGTCGGGACGACGAACAGGCACGGCTTGAGCCGACCGGTGCGGTCGTCCTCGGTGCGGGCGACGACGAGCACGTTCTCCGACTCGTCGACCCCCGAGATGTAGATCTTGCGCCCGCTCGAGCCGCCAGCCGTCACCGTCCCGGCGGGCGGTGGTGGTCAGCCGGTGGGAGTTGGTGCCGGCGTCGGGCTCGGTGATCGCGAAAGCCATCGTGCCGGTGCCGTCGGCGATGCCGGGGAGCCAGCGCTGCTTCTGCTCCTCGGTGCCGAAGCGGCTGATGACCGTGCCGCAGATGGCCGGTGAGACCACCATCATCAGCAGCGGGCAGCCCTGCGCCGCGAGCTCCTCGCAGACGGCGGCGATGTCGCCGATGCCGCCCCCGCCGCCGCCGTACTCCTCGGGGATGTTGATGCCGAGGTAGCCCGCCTTGCCGATCTCCAGCCACAGGTCGGTGGTCTTCCCGCCGCTGCGGGCTTGCGTGGTGAAGTAGTCGCGGCCGTAGCTTCCGGCCAGCTTGGCGACCTCACGACGCAGGTCGCGCCGCTCCTCGGACTCGGTGAACGCGCTCATGCTTCCTCTCCTTCGGATACGACGGCGAGCAGGTCGCCCGCGGCGACCTGTCGGCCCGGCTCGACAGGGATCTCGGTGACCGTGCCGGCGGTGGGCGCGGCCACGGTGTGCTGCATCTTCATCGCCTCCAGCACCAGGACCGGCTGCCCGGCCTCGACGGTGTCACCCGGCGCGGCGAGCACGGACACCACGGTGCCGGGCATCGGGGCGAGCAGGCTGCCCGTCGCGTGGGCTGCGGCCGGGTCGGTGAACCGGGGCAGCACCAGCACAGCGGCGGACCGATCGGGGGTGTCGACGAAGACCCGACGCGGGCGACCGGGCGGCGCCTGCTCGATGAGTCCACCGGTGTGCCGGGTGCGGCCGTCCAGGGTGACCGCGACACGCCAGCTCGGCCCCGCCGGCGTGGGTGCGGCCAGCCCTCCGAGCTCGGGGAACTCCGGCGGCCAGCTGCGCCAGCCGACGTCGTGCTCGACGCCGTCGACCTCGAGCCGGACTCGGTGGAGCTGGCTGGGCACGTTGCGCCAGCCGGCAGCCACGCCCCGGTGGGTGGTCCGAGCCGCAGCGATGTCGGCCAGGTGGGTCGCGGCGGCCGCCATCAGCACCACCGGGTCGGTCGTTGCCTCCGGCAGGGCGATCTCGTCCAACAAGGCCGTGGAGACCTCGCCGGCCACGAACCGCTCGTTGGCCAGGATCGCCAGCAGCTGGTCGCGGTTGGTGGTCACCCCGTGAATGCGAGCGCGGCGCAGCGCGCCGGCCAGCTGGCGGATCGCCTGCTCGCGGCTCGGCGCCCACGAGATAACCTTGGCCAGCATGGCGTCGTAGTGCGGTGAGACCTCGTCTCCGGAGACGAAGCCCGCGTCGACGCGGACGCCCGCCCGGGCGAGGGGACCGAACGCCGCATCGTGCGGGACGTCGAGGGTGACCAGGCCGCCGGTCTGCGGCTGGTACGCCGCCGCCGGGTCCTCGGCGTAGAGCCGGGCCTCGACGGCGTGACCGTGGGTCACCTCGGAGTTCTGCCACAGGACCGGGAGCCTCGCCCGCTCGGCCACGCCGATCTGCCGCTCCACGAGGTCGACGCCGTGCACGAGCTCGGTGACGGGGTGCTCGACCTGGAGCCGGGTGTTCATCTCGAGGAAGTAGAAGGAGTCCCGGAGCTCGTCGTACAGGAACTCGACGGTGCCCGCGCCGACGTAGCCCACGGCCAACGCGGCATCCATCGCCGCGTCGCTCAATGCCTCTCTGGTCGACTGTTGCAGGCCGGGGGCCGGGGCCTCCTCCACGACCTTCTGGTGGCGGCGCTGGAGCGAGCAGTCGCGCTCGCCGATGAGCTCGATGACGTCGAAGTGGTCGCAGACGACCTGCACCTCGATGTGGCGCCCGTTGATCACCACCGGCTCGAGGAACACGGTGCCGTCGCCGAACGCCGAGAGAGCCTCGGCGCGCGCGGCCTCGATCTCGGCGGGCAGGTCGGCGAGCGACCGGACCATCCGCATCCCGCGACCACCGCCACCGGCCGAGGCCTTGACCAGCACCGGCAGGTCGGCCTCGGTGACCGCGTCGGGGTCGAGCGAGTCGAGGACCGGCACGCCCGCGTCTCGCATCATCGCCTTGGCGCGGACCTTGTCGCCCATCGCCTCGATGGACTCCGGGCTCGGCCCGATCCAGGTCAGCCCGGCGGCGAGGACGGCGCGGGCGAAGTCGGCGTTCTCGGCGAGGAAGCCGTAGCCGGGGTGCACCGCGTCGGCGCCGGTCGCACGGGCGGCGTCGAGGATGGCGTCGATGCGGAGGTAGGAGTCGGCGGGGGCGTTGCCCGGCAGCTCGACGGCGTCGTCCGCCTCGGCGACGAAAGGAAGCCCGGCGTCGGCGGGTGAGTGGACGGCGACGGTCTGGATGCCGAGCCGGCGGCAGGTCGCGAAGACCCGGGAGGCGATCTCGGCCCGGTTGGCCACGAGGAGTCTGTTGATCATCGCCCTCACATCCGGAAGACGCCGTAGCCGTCGGCGCCCTTGATCGGTGCGTTCTCGATGACCGAGAGGCAGATGGCCAGGACCGTGCGGGTGTCGCGTGGGTCGATGACGCCGTCGTCGTAGAGCATCCCGGAGAGGAAGAACGGCAGGCTCTGCTCCTCCACGCTGGTCTCGACGAACTCCCGCATCGCCGCGTCGCCGGCCTCGTCGTACTCCTGCCCGCGGCCCTCGGCGGCGGCGCGCGCGACGATCGACAGGACGCCGGCGAGCTGTGCCGGCCCCATCACCGCGGACTTGGCCGAGGGCCAGGTGAAGAGGAATCGGGGATCGTACGCGCGGCCGGCCATGCCGTAGTTGCCGGCGCCGTACGACGCCCCCATGATCACGCTCAGGTGCGGCACGGTGGAGTTGGAGACGGCGTTGATCATCTGGGCGCCGTGCTTGATGATCCCGCCCTGCTCGTAGTCCGCTCCGACCATGTAGCCGGTGGTGTTGTGCAGGAACAGCAGCGGGGTGTCGGCCTGGTTGGCGAGCTGGATGAACTGCGCCGCCTTCTGCGCCTCCTCACTGAAGATCACGCCCTGGGCGTTGGCGAGGATGCCGATCGGCCGGCCGTGGATCCGCGCCCAGCCGGTGACCAGCGAGGGACCGTAGAGCGGCTTGAACTCGTCGAAGGGCCGCTCGTTGCCCCGGCCCGACCCGTCGACGACGCGCAGGACCACCTCGCGGGGGTCGAACGGCTCCTTGAGGTCTGCCGGGATCAGGTCGAGCAGCCCGTCGGGGTCGGCGTCGGGCTCGGCGAACGTCGTGCTGCCGGTGTGCGGGGTTGTGTCAGACGAGGCGCTCGCCCCGACGGCCGGAGCGTCAGACGTGCCCGCCGGCTTGCGACGGTTGAGCCTGGCCACGATCCGCCGCCCGAGGCGGATGGCGTCGCGCTCGTCCTCGGCGAGGTAGTCGGCCAGCCCGGAGACCCGGGCATGCATCTCGGCACCGCCGAGCGACTCGTCGTCGGACTCCTCGCCGGTAGCCATCTTGACCAGCGGCGGGCCCCCGAGGAAGACCTTCGCCTGCTCCTTGACCATGACGACGTAGTCGCTCATGCCCGGCACGTAGGCGCCGCCTGCGGTGGAGTTGCCGAAGACCAGCGCGATCGTCGGCTGGCGGCGCTTCGACGCCCGGGTGAGGTCGCGGAAGAGCTTGCCGCCGGGGATGAAGATCTCCTTCTGCGTCGGCAGGTCGGCCCCACCCGACTCGACCAGGGAGACCGTGGGCAGGTGGTTCTCCTCGGCGATCTGGGCCGCCCGGAAGATCTTCTTCACCGTCCAGGGGTTGGAGGCGCCGCCCTTCACCGTCGGGTCGTTGGCGGTGATCATGCACTCGACACCCTCGACCACGCCGATGCCGGTGACCACGCTGGCGCCGACGGTGAAGTCGGAACCCCAGCCGGCCAGTGGCGACAGCTCGAGGAACGCCGTCCCCTCGTCGAGGAGCAGCTCGATGCGCTCACGGGCCAGGAGCTTGCCGCGGGCGTGGTGCCGGTCGACGTACTTCTCCCCGCCGCCGGCCACCGCCTTCGCGTGCTCGGCCTCCAGCTCGGCGAGCTTGGTCAGCATGGCCTCGCGGTGGGCGCTCACGAGGTGGTCCTGGGGATCCGGGGATTCACTGGATAACCAGTGAATCTGGCACTTCTCCGGTGGAGCAAACGGGGTGAAGTGACGGAACCACAGGAGAACCAGTGGTTCGTGGGACGAGCGCTCACAACAGCTCCTCGGGGATCGCGACCAGCCGGGAGCGGGCCCACTCGCCGAGAGCCTTGGCTTGGGGGTCGAAGCGGGTGGACGCGGCGACGCCCTCGCCGAGCAGACCGTGCAGGACGATGTTGACGCCGCCGAGGTTGGGCAGCGGATGGATGTCGATGTCGAGCGCCGCCGCCTCGGGGAGCAGGGCCCGCACCCACTCCTCGGTCACCGTGGCCAGCAGCCAGCCGACCCTGCCGTCGCGGCGAGCGTCGCCGTCGTGGCGCACCCAGAGCCCGAGGTTGGCGTCGCCGCCCTTGTCGCCTGAGCGCGCGTGGACGAACCTTCCCAGCCGCACTCGCGCGGTCGGCCCCGCGATCGCCAGCCCGATCCCCGCAGGCACCTCGACCTCGGTGCCCTCGTCCGGCTCGTCCTCGGCGACCACCTCACGCCGCCCGTCGGCGTGCACGACGGTCTGCGTGACGAGGGAACGGTCGGCGTACGCCACCCGGAAGATGCCGTACGGCGTCGCAGGTCCGGGCGGCGCGGTCATCGTGAAGCCGGGGTACGACGCGAGCGCGAGCTCGACGACCGGGACGGTGAGCCCCTTGCCGGCCACGTCGGACGAGGAGTCCTTGACGGCGCAGCGGAGCAGGCAGGACGCGCCCTCCTCGGTGTCCGCGCCGGCAGCCGGCGCAGGGGTCCGCGTCCACACCACCTCGGCCGGCGGCCGCTCACCCCAGGCAGCCTCGACCTGCGCCTGCACCCAGGCGGCCTTCGCGTCGAGGTCGAGGCCGGTGAGCACGAGCTCGACCGAGTTGCGGAACCCGCCGAGCAGGTTCGCCCCCACCTTGAGCGTCGCCGGTGGCGCCGAGCCGCGGACGCCGGTGACGGCGACCCGGTCGGGGGCGACCTGAGCCAGCTCGACGGTGTCCAGCCGCGTGGTGACGTCGGGCCCGAGGTAGGCCGGCCCCTGGATCTCGTAGAAGAGCTGTGCGCTGACCGTGTCGACGGTGACGGCACCGCCGGTGTCGGGGTGCTTGGTCACCAGGCACGAACCGTCGGCGGCGATCTCGGCCAGGGGGAACCCGAGCGGCCGCCCGTCCCGCGGGAGCTCGAGGAAACCGGAGAAGTTGCCGCCGGTGACGTGCGCCCCGCACTCCAGGAGGTGCCCCGCGACCGTGGCGCCGGCCAGGGCGTCGTACGACGTCGGCGACCAGCCGAAGTGCGCCACGGCCGGCCCGACGACGAGCGAGGCATCGGTGACCCGCCCGGTGACCACCACGTCGGCGCCAGCCGCGAGCGCCGCCGCGATGCCTGATCCGCCGAGGTAGGCGTTGGCTGTCAGCGCCCCGTCGAGCCCGAGGTCGCCGGCCAGCGGCCGCAGGTCGTCGCCCTCCACGTGGACGACCGAGAGCTCGAGACCCAGACCTCGCGCCATCTCGCGCACCCGCTCGGCGAGTCCGGCGGGGTTGAGTCCTCCCGCGTTGGAGACGATCCGGACCCCGCGCTCGACCGCGAGTCCGAGGCAGTCCTCGAGCTGACGGACGAAGGTACGCGCGTAGCCGAGTGAGGAGTCCTTGAGCGTGTCCTTGCCCAGGATCAGCATGGTCAGCTCAGCGAGATAGTCGCCGGTGAGCACGTCGAGCGGCCCGCCCTCGAGCATCTCGCGCATCGCGGACAGCCGGTCGCCGTAGAAGCCGGAGCAGTTGCCGACCCGGAGTACGTCGGCCACGGGAGGCACCTCAGCCACGCGGCGCCCTCCCCTCACCCGGCGGCCCGGCGAAGCACTGGGCGATGGCGAGCCACGCCTCTGCCTCGTCGCCGACCGCCACCAGCTCGGTGTCGGCGCGGTGGATGCGCTGGGTGACCAGCAGGCAGAAGGAGAACGCCGACCCGGTCACCCGCTGCGTGGCGTCGCCCGGCCCCCAGGCCCACGTCTCCCCGGACGGCGCGACCAGCTCGACCCGCGGCTCGGCATCCGGCGCCTCGCGGCCGTGCGCGGCGAACGAGAAGCGACGGGTGCGCACCCCCAGATGGGCGACGTGGCGGATCCGGTCGGTCACCGATGGCGCTGCCCCGAGCGCCTCGCAGACGTCCAAGGAGTGGGCCCAGGTCTCCATGAACCGCGCCGTCGCCATGGACGTCGCCGACATCGGCGGCCCGAACCACGGCATCCGCTCCCCCTCGGGCACCCCCCGCAGCGCGGCCGCCAGCCGCCGACGGCCACCCCGCCAGCGGGGGAGCAGCGCGGCCGGCGCACCGGCGCCACCCTCGCGAGCGGCGCGGTCGACGATGCCGGTCGGGTCGTCGAGCGCCTCCAGCACCAGCGCGTCCCAGCCGGCCTTGTCGGTCGCCGCGAGCATCGCCGCCTGGTCGGTCCACGCCAGGTGCGCGATCTGGGTGGCGACGTCCCACCCCTCGGCCGGTGTAGGCGTGCGCCACGCGTCGTCGCTCAGCGGGGCGACCAGCGCGTCGAGCGCCTCGCCCTCGGCAGCGAGGTCGTCGAGGATGCCGTCGAGCAGCGCCGTCATGTGGCCGCACCCAGTCGCTCGTCGAGCACCTCGGCCCACCGGTCAAGGATCCGCCCACGGCGCCGGCGGTCGTCGGTCACGGTGTCGGCCAAACCCAGTCCCCGCACCAGGTCGAGCGTCGCCTGCACCAGCTCACGCACGCCCGGGGCCGCCTCGTCGGCGCCGAGCGCCTCGACGGTGAGCCGGTGCGTCTCGCGGCCGACCCGCTTCTCCAGCGGCGCCACCGCGGCCAGCAGCGTCGGGTCGGTGCGCGCCGCGACCCAGAGCTCCAGCGCCGCGGTGAAGGCCGGCGACGTCACGTGGTCGGCGAGCACCTGCAGCGCCTGGCGGGTTCGCCGCTCACCGGGCGGCACGCCGGCCACGGCCGTGCGCAGCTCCTCCGCGCGCAGCATGGTGACGTGCTCGACCGCGGCGACCACCAGGTCGTTCTTCGTCGGAAAGTGGTGCAGCTGAGCACCTCGGGAGACTCCCGCCCGCTCCGAGACCAGCGTCGTCGTGGTGCCCGCGAATCCCCTCTCCACCAAGCACTCGACCGTCGCCTCGAGAAGGCGGGCCCGCATGGCGCGCGAGCGCTCCTCCTGGGGCACACGGGTCGCCGTACTCACGGCACGAGCGTGCCGCGAGACAAACAAACAGTCAAGCCTGACTTTTTCTTGACCGGTCGCGTCAGGGCTGCCGGAGCATCTCTTCGGTCTCGGCGTCGGCGTGGTCCTGCTCGCGGAACAGCCGGCCCGGCCACCAGATCCAGCGACCTATGTCGTAGGACAGGGCCGGCACCAGCAGCGAGCGCACGACCAGCGTGTCGAGCAGGACGCCGAAGGCGACGATGAACCCGATCTGGGCCAGGAACAGGATCGGGATGATGCCAAGAGCGGCGAAGGTCGCGGCCAGGACGACGCCGGCCGAGGTGATCACGCCGCCGGTCGCCGACAGTCCCTTGAGGATGCCCGGGTGGGTGCCCTGCCGGATCGACTCCTCGCGCACCCGGGTCATCAGGAAGATCGAGTAGTCGATGCCCAGCGCCACCAGGAAGACGAAGGCGATCAGCACCGTCGAGGGGTCGCTCGCCGGGAAGTCGAAGACGTGGTTGAACAGGATCGCGCTGATGCCCATCGTCGAGCCGAAGGACAGCACGTTGGCGACCAGCAGCAGCGCGGGCGCCACCACCGACCGGAGCAGCATCATCAGGACCAGGAAGATCACCACGAGGATCACCGGGATCACCACCGCCCGGTCCCGGTCCGTGGTATCGCGCACGTCCATCTGGATCGCGGTCGCGCCTCCGACCAGGATGCCGGGGTCGATCGCGTCGAGGTCGGACCGCAGGCTGCGCACCGTGTCGATCGCGGCCGAGGAGTCGGCGGGGTCAGCCAGGGTGGCCAGCACGATCGCCTGGCCGTCCTTGACCAACGGCTGGGTCGGGTCCTCGGGTGAGGGGATCGGGAAGACGGGCGGCGGCACCTGACCACCGGGGGCCGCCTGACCGTCGGAGGTGGCGATGCCGTCGTGGCTGCTGAGCAGGGCGACGGCGGCGCCCACCTCGGCGACCGGGACCACCACCTGCACCGGACTCGCGGTGTCGGCGGTGAAGTGGGTGTCGAGGATGTCCTGCGCGGTCACCGAGTCCACCGCGGTGAGGAACAGCTCGGTCTGCGGCACCTGCTCCTCGTTGAGCGTGACGATGAACGCCGCGGCGGTGAGCAGCACCGCGAAGGTCACCGACCAGACCAGCCGCGCCCGGCGGCTGATCAGCCGCGCCATCTTGCCCCACAGCCCCCTCGTGTCGGTGTGCTCGGAGCCGTGGTCGGGGCGGACCGGCCAGTAGGCGCGCCGCCCCAGCAGCACCAGCGTGGCGGGCAGCAGGGTGAGCGAGCTGAGCATCGCGCCGGCTACGCCGATGGCGCCGACCGGGCCGAGCCCGCGGAGTGAGGCCAGGTCCGAGAGCAGCAGGCACAGCAGGCCCAGGATCACCGTGACCCCGGAGGCCAGGATCGGCTCGAGGGCCTGGCGGTAGGCGATCCGCATGGCGTCGTACTTCGACTCGAGGTCGCGCAGCTCCTCGCGGAAGCGCGCCACGATGAGCAGCGAGTAGTCGGTCGCGGCGCCGACCGCGAGGATGAAGAGGATCCCCTGGCTCTGCCCGTTGAGCGTCAGCAGGTCGGCCTTGGCCAGGGCAAAGATCGCCGCCGAGGCCACGCCCAGGGAGAGCACGGCGCTCACCAGCACCACGATCGGCAGGATCGGGGTGCGGTAGACCACCACCAGGATCAGGAAGACAACGGACAGCGCGACGAGCAGCAGCAGTCCGTCGATGGCGCCGAACGCCTCGATGAAGTCGCCAAGCACGCCACCTTGGCCGCCGACCAGGGCGGTCAGGCCGTCGGGGGCGTCCTCGAGCACCACCCGTAGGTCGGTGACCGCGGACTCGACCTGCTCGCCGTCCTCTGCGAGGACCTGCACCACCACCTGGGCGGCGGTGCCGTCGTCGGACTCGATGATCGGACCGACGCCTCCCTCGACAACGCCCTCCACGTCGGCGACCTCGGTGCTCAGATCCTCGATGGCAGTCAGGTCCTCCGCGGTGAGCCCGCCCGCGCGCTCGAAGACCAGCGTGGTCGGGATCGTCTCCTGGTCCTGGAAGTCGACCAGCACGTCGAGCGCCTTCGTCGACTCCGCACTCGACGGGAGGAAGGAGGAGTTGTCGTTCTCCTGGACCTCCGCCAGCCGGCCCGCGAAGGAGCCGAGGGGGCCGCCCACCAGCAGCCACAGCAGGATCACGATCAGGGGCAGCACCCAGCGGCGCGGTCGACGCGACATGTCCCCATCATCGCCGGTCCGGACATGTGTTGCCGCGCGCCCCCCACTGGTCCCGCCACCACCACCCGCCTCTCGCAGGACCACAACCGGCATGTCGCGGGACCACAACCGGCATGTCGCGTCAGTCGAGGCGGGCCACCAGGGGGAGGCGCGAGCGGGTGGTGGCGGCGACCAACAGACCGGTGAGCAGCGGCAGCGCGATCACCAGGACGCCGATCAGCAGCCAGGGGATCTCCAGAAAAGGCCCGGACCGCGGGAGCTGGTCGGCGTTGAAGCCCGCCGTGACCGACCCTGCCTCACCACCGTCGACCACCAACGACGAGCCGGTCGACGTCAACGGGTAGGTCACCGCGATCCCGGGCACGAAGCCCACCAGCGCACCCACGACACCGCCGACCAGCGCCACGACGACCGCGAACGAGCCGGCGACCGCCCGCCGGGTGCGCGGCGCGGCACCCACTGCGCCGAGGGTGGCGAGATCGGGGCGGGCGTCGGAAAGCGCGAGGTACGTCGTGGTGAGCGTGCCGCCGAGCATCAGCACCCCGCCCAGCACGCCGAGGATGAGCAGCAGGATCCGGGTGGCGTCGTCGGCCTGGTAACCACGTTCGACGTACAGCCCGGCGTAGGGCACGACCGCCCCGATCGCCTCGTCGACGGCGCGCTCCTGGCCGTCACTGATCGTGGTGCCGGTGACCAGCAGCCCGACCGTGCCGACCCCGACATCGAGGCGAGCGGCAGCCGCTCGAGACAGCACCGCCTGCGGCACGATCGCCGAGGTCGGCACGGTCACGAAGGCCGCGGACAGCTTCTGGCGGTCGATCTTCCCGGCGGGCCGACCGTCCGCGTCGTAGCGCTCGCCCGACACCGTGGCCCGGTCGGCGTCCACGGCCTCGTTGACGAACACGGCGGCACCGCCCGCGGCCAGGGACCGGTCGGCCTCGGCGAGCTGCGCGGGCGTCACCCCTGGCAGGTCGGGGACGCGGTCGGCGACCAGCACCGCCGCCCCGAGGCTGCCGCCGTAGGAGTAGAGCAGGTCGCGCCGACCCGACGTGCGGAACTCCAGCCGGGTGCCGGCTGCGACGCCGTCGGGGAGCCCCTGGACCTCGACCACGCTCGCGTCGGGCAGCTCTCGCTCGAGGAGCCGCCGCATCGGCGCCCAGTCGCGCGCGCGGGCCTCGTAGGACGTGACGATGCCGTCGCCGGCGACCAGGGTCGGCACGTAGGTCTCGCGGTTCTCCTTGGCGTCACTGGCGTTGGCGATGCCCAGCGCCACGACGCCGGCCACGGTCGCAGCGACCGCGGCCACCGCCGGCACGGTGCGGGAACGGTGCCGGGCGGCGTCTCGCACGGCGAAGCGCAGCGCCAGCGGCAGCCGCCCCGACAGCCGCGACAGGACGGCCAGCACGACGGGCACCAGCAGGATCATGCCGAGCACGGCGACCAGCGCCGAGAAGGCGATCATCAGCTCGCCGTTGCCGCTCGCGCGGGCGCCGAACGCAGACCCGGCGACGCCGCCCGCCAGCAGCAGGAGCCCGACCAGCGGCGAGCGGAAGCCCGCCTTGCGGTCGCCTCGCCGGCCGGCGAGCACCGCCACCACGTCCTGCCGGGAGGCGAGCCAGGCCGGCACCATCGACGCCAGCAGCGCCGACACCAGCCCGAACGCTGCCACCACGCCCACCTGGGTCCACGACACGTCGTAGGGACCGAACCAGGTGCGCGTCAGCCGCTGCACGAGAGGCTGGATCGCCCAGGCGGTCAGCAGCCCCCCACCGACGCCGAGCGCGGCGCCGAGCGAGCCCAGCACGAGGGCCGAGCTCAGCACCGCACGCCTCGTTTGGGAAGGCGTGCCGCCGCAGGCGGCCATCAGCGCGAGGCTGCGCGACTGACGTCGCGCACCCACCGCGAAGGCGGGCCCGGCGAGCAGCACCACCTCGAGCAGCACCATCGCGACGATCAGACCGGCGATGGCCAGCGTCTGCGACCTGTCGGTCCTCGTCATCTCGGCGAGCTGGGGCGCCACTTCGGCAGCTGCCGGCGGGTGCAGCAGCACGTCGCGAGAGGTGACGACGACACCGACCTGATTGAGCCGCTGCACGTCGGCCCACGAGACGGGGCCACCTGCGTCGACCAGCCAGGTGGCCGACGCCGGGTCCTGCGGCAGGCCCAGCGCGCCAGGCAGCCCCAGCACCATCGGAAGGCCGTAGGTCGAGGTCGACTCGCCGACCCCGACGACGGTGAACGGGGGTCCGTCGGCGATCTGCAGGGTGCCGCCCAGCTGCGGCCCTCGGTCGGCCAGCTCCCCGTTGACCACCACCTCGTCGGCGGCGATGGGCGCGCGCCCCTGCTCGACCGTGAAGAGGCCGCGGGTGAGCGGGTCGCGCAGGTCGAGCTCGTCGGCCTCGACCGCCGAGACACCCCCCGCGGTCTCGACCCGAACCTCGCCGCTGCTCAGTCGGACGCCCCGGAGGTCGCGGCCGACGGCGAGACCCAGGTCGGCCAGCGACGGGAGCTTCTCCGTGCCCTCGCCGCCCGTGCTGGTCCAGCCGCGGTCGGGATCGGGCCACTGGAGCACGCGGCCCGCCCACGCGTTGACCTCGAGCTGGGCGTCGGCGCCGCCCAGGCGCCGGTCGAGCGCCTCGGAGCCGGAGATGTCCTGGGTCTGGTAGAGCACGTCGGCGGCCGTCACGGCGGCGACCGGGAGTGCGATCAGGGTCAGCACGAGCGCGGCTCGAGCCTTGTGGCGGACGGCATCGCGCCACGCGAGCCGCAGCAGCGGCCGCCAGCGGCGTACGACGTTCACCGCTGGAGGTCCTGCTCGAGGAGCGTGTCCACCGGGTCGGTGCCCGACTCGTCGACGACGACCCCGTCCCGGAGGAACACCACCCGGTCGGCCCAGGCGGCGTGCCGGGCCTCATGGGTGACCAGCACCCCCGCAGCCCCGTCGTCGCAGCGCGCCCGCAGCAGTCGGAGGATCTGCTCCCCGGTATCGGTGTCGAGCGCCCCGGTCGGCTCGTCGGCGAGGATCAGCCGCCGTTCCCCGACGACCGCACGGGCGATCGCCACCCGTTGCTGCTGCCCGCCCGACATCTCGTCGGGGAACCGGTCGCCGAGGTCGTCGATGCCCACCTGGGCCAGCGCGGCGCGGGCCGCGGTCCGTGCGGCGCGGGCCGGGACGCCATCGAGCTCGAGCGGGAGCGAGACGTTCTCCGCCGCCGTCAGCGCGGGGATCAGGTTGAAGTCCTGGAAGACGTAGCCCACGGAGGTGCGACGCAGCTGCGCGCGGCCGCGCTGCCCCAGCGGCGCGAGGTCGCGCCCCTCGATCAGAACCTCTCCGGAGGTCGGGGTGTCCAGGCCGCCGGCAAGAGTCAGCAGGGTGGACTTGCCGGAGCCGGACGGGCCCATCACGGCGACCAGCTCGCCGGCGTACGCCGTGAACGAGACGCTGCGCAGCGCGTGCACCTCGGTCTCGCCTTGGCCGTGGATCCGGGTGACGGCCCGCAGCCGGAGCACCGGGTCGGCGATCGCGGGCGTCATCGGGTCGCCTCCGTCGCGGGCGTGGCGACCGGGGTCGGCGACGCGTCGCTGCTGGCCCGCACCGACCCCTCGGTGGCTGCCCGGCGCAGCCGCGCCTCGCAGTGGTCGAGCCAGCGAACCTCGGCCTCCGCGTCGAAGACGAGGGAGTCGAGGACCAACGACCACGCAAGGTCGGCCGGCTCGGCGGGCGCCGCGGCGCGTCCGGTCCGCTTGAGTCGGGTGTAGTCCTGCAGCGCGGCGATCGTGGCCATCCGCTGCTGCTGGATCACCGCGCCCACGTCGACCCCTGGCACCGTGACGGCCAGGGCCAGCTTGATCGCCAGCTCGTCGCGCGGGGGCTTGATTCGAGGCACCGGCGTGGTGAACCACGCCGACACCTCGGCTCGCCCCGCGTCGGTCACGCGGTAGTGGAGGTGCCCCTCGTCGTCGGCCCCCGTGCCTTCGACCAGGCCGTCCCGCTCGAGCCGGGCCAGGGTGGTGTAGACCTGGCCGACGTTCAGCGGCCAGGTCGCCCCGGTGCGCTCCTCGAACTCCGCCCGGAGCTGGTAGCCGTACATCGGCCCCTGCTCCAGCAGCGCCAACAGCGCCTGCTTCACCGACATCTCCGCGCCCCCTTCGTGGGTGCTCCACCGATCCCCCGCGCCGGTAGATACGCGGTATGTATACCACGTATGCATTGCCATGGGAAGGTGTTCCTGCACTAGCGTGCGGCCGTCTACCCGTCGTCCCAGCACCACCCCCAGGAGTCCTCGTGTCCGACCAGCAGCCAGCGACCCCCGAGCAGCCGCAGCCTCCCCCGGGTGAGCCCGGGCAGTTCGGCCAGCAGCCGCCGGCGTACGGCGCCCCGCCGCCGCCGACGCCGTACCAGCAGCCGAGTCCGGTGGGCGGAGCCCAGGTCGCCTCGTGGGGTCAGCGGGCGATCGGCACCCTGTGGGACTTCGTCTTCCTCTGGCCCGGCTGGGCGACCGTGATCGTCGGCTACGTCATCCTCGGGATCGGCGCCGCCGGCGACTCCGGTGCGCTGGCCGCCATCGGCGGGCTGGTCATCTTCGTCGGCTTCGGTCTCTTGGTGTGGCGGCTCGTCGTCAACTACATGCTCGACCAGGGCCGCACCGGCTGGACGTACGGCAAGCGCAAGGTCGGCATCCGCACCGTCCGGATCGCCGATGGCCAGCCCGCCGGCGTCGGCAGCTGCGTCGGGCGATACTTCCTGCACGCCCTCATCAACCAGGCCTGCTACATCGACTACCTGTGGCCGCTGTGGGACCCGATGCGGCAGACGCTGACCGACAAGATCCTCAGCACCTACGTCGTGCAGCAGCCCGACCCCGGGGCGTGATCGGCGGCGCCTCAGCCCTGCTGGGGCGCGGATGAAGCGCCTCCGAGGAGCGAAAGGGTCGCGCCACGGGGTTGGTGTGGTGCCGAACGCTCCTCGGAGGAGCAGCCCGCCTCACCCGAGGTCGGCCCCGCCAGACGTCCTCGAGGACCCGGAAGCCCAGGCTGTCGTAGAGCCCCCGCGCCCGGGCGTTGTGGCCGAACACGTTGAGGCCCAGCGCCGGGGCGCCGCGGGCCGCCGACCAGGCCGCCGCGGCCTCCATCACCGCCCGGCCGAGGCCACGCCCGCGCAGCCGCTGGTGCAGCTCGACGTCGTAGATGTAGGCGACCGGACGGTCGGTGGCCAGCCACAGCAGACCCAGCTCCTCACCGCCAGAACAGGGGTGAAGAAGTGCGCGGCGCGGGTGTCCAGCCCGTCGGGCAGCAGCCCGGCCATCTGCTCGGCCGCGATCCGCTCGGCGTCCTCCCGCGGCTCGCCACTGGCGTGCCGCTCGGCGGCGTACTCGCGCTCGGCGCGCTCCGCGTGGTGGAGGTACGCCGACACCGACATCGGCCGCAACTCCACCGGGACGACGTGGTCGACCCGGGCGGGGTCGAGCTCCAGGCACATCGTCGTCGACACCCGGGTGAAGCGATCGTCGGCGACCAGCCGCCCGGACTCCGCCCACTCCACGCGTGAGCGGGCGATCACCCCCATGGCCCCGGCGTCCCGCGCCGCGGCGAACAGCCACTCCCGCACCTCGCCGATCGGCGAGCCGGGCGGCCGCGCCAGGTCACGCACGACCAGCTCGGAGCCCTCGCGGCCGACCCAGCACCATCCGGCGGGCAGGTCAGCCGATGCACCTCGCTGCGGTCCAGCGCGGGGTCGACCGATCCACCAGCTCCTCGCACCGGCCTCGCGGGTGCTCGGCGACAGTCTCGACCGCGGTTCAACGATAGGTGCGCTGCGCCTCGGGCACGTGGTCGTGCTCGTTGAAGGTGAGCAGCCGGGGTCCGGTGGAGCCGATGACGACCCGCGAGCAGGAGGCGTTGAGGATGACGGTGTTGAGCCGCGCCCACAGCGCGCCCCGCTCGACGGTCGGCCGGTCCGGCTCGAGCAGGGCAGCGCAGGCGGCCGCGATCGGCCCCCCGGAGGACGACACCACCACGGTGCCGCCCGGCCCGGCCCCGGCACAGGCACGGGTCAGCGCGGCGGCGGCCCGCTTCGCGAAGTCGGGGAACGACTCGGGGACCTCACCGGGCTCACCGGCGATCCAGCGTCCCAGCGCCGCGGTGAACGCGGCCTGGAACCCCGCCCGGTCGACCGTGTCGGGCACCCCGCCGAAGGCGGCGACCACCGCACGGTGGTCGAACTCGTTCCACCCGGCGTCGACCGCCGTCGCGACCGTCCACCCGGCCGCCTGCGCCATCGCCTCCGCCGTCTCGCGCTGGCGACGCATCTCGCCGTGCAGCACCGCGTCGGCGACCACGCCACGTTCGGCCAGCCACCGGCCCAGGGCGCGCGACTGCTCCCAGCCGGTCTCGGAGAGCACGTCGTAGTCGTCGGCTCCGAAGGACGCCTGCCCGTGCCGGACCAGCAGCACCTGCCCCATCAGTCGGCCACCCCGCCGACCGCCCCGCCGACCGCCTCGCCGACCAGGCGGCGGCAACGCGACTCGAGGTAGCCGACGGCCGGGCCGAAGACGGCGTACGCCTCGTTGTGGGTCTGCCCGTGGACGTAGCGGTACCAGATCTGCTGGGCGATCACCGCGAGCCGGAACAGCCCGAACACCTCATAGAACCGCCAGCGCTCCGGAGTCATCGCGAAGCCCATCCGGTCGCAGTACCACGCCACGATCTCCCCGCGCGTCCACATGCCCGGGGCGCTCGACGGCTGCCGCCGGAAGCCCTGGAAGAACTCGTCGTCGTCGGCCTGCACCCAGTAGGCCAGCGCCCCACCGAGGTCCATCAGCGGGTCGCCGACCGTGGCCATCTCCCAGTCGAGGACGCCGACCACACGGGGCGCCTCCGCATCCTCGGCCAGCACCAGGTTGTCGAAGCGGAAGTCGTTGTGGATCAGACAGGACGCGACGTCCGGCGGCTGCTCGGCGGCGAGCCAGTCGGTGACGACCGACCAGTCGCCGGTGTCGTCGGTGCGGGCGCGGGCGAAGCGGTCGGTCCACCCCGCGACCTGGCGCGCGACGTAGCCCTCGCCGCGTCCGAGGCCCGCCAGCCCCGCCGCCTCGACGTCGACCGAGTGCAGCCGCACCAGCACGTCGTAGGCCGTCTCGCAGAGGCGTCCGGTCTGCTCCGGCGTGAGGTCGAAGGGCAGGTCCCGGCGCGGGATCACGCCCTCCAGCCGCTCCATGACGTAGAAGTCCGAGCCGAGCACTGCGGCGTCGCCGCAGAAGGCCACCATCCGCGGGACCAGCGGGAAGACGGGGTGCAGCGCCGCCTGGATGTCGTGCTCGCGGCCCATGTCGTGGGCGCTCCTGGCCTTGGTGCCGACCGGCGGTCGCCGCAGGATCAGGTCGCCGGCCGGGTAGCGCAGCAGGTAGGTCAGGTTCGAGGCGCCGCCGGGGAACTGGCGCACCTCCGGCTCTCCCGACACGGCCGCGGCGAAGTCCGGGGCGGCGTGCCGGCGCAGCCAGGCCGCCACGGCGGCGACGTCGAAGGCGTCCTCGTCGCGCACCGGGCGGGCCGGGTTGCCGGCGTCGCGGGCGTTGCCGGCGTCGCGGGCGTTGCCGGCGTCGCGGGCGTCGTCCGGCGGACTCACGCCAGCTGCCCCAGCTTGGCCGCCTGGGCGCGCATCAGCTGGTCGTAGGCCGCGCGGTCGCCGACCTTCAGGGCGTACGCCGCCCGGGCCGACTCGTCGGGCAGCACCAGCTCGTCGCCACGGTCGATCCCGGCCAGCACCGCGGCCGCGATGTCGTCGGCGGTCGTCGGGGACTCCTCGACGAGCCGCGCCACCACCGCGCCGACCGCCTCGTCTCGGCCGGTCATCGAGGCGACCAGGTTGGTGCGGAAGTAGCCGGGGCAGACCGTCGTCGCCCGGACGTCGTACGCCGCCAGCTCGTGGCCGATGGTCTCGCTGAGCGCGACCGCACCGGCCTTCGCTGCGTTGTAGGCCGCCATGCCCGCAGGGTGCACCAGCCCGGCAAGGGACGCGATCGTGACGACGTGGCCCGAGCGCTGCCGCTTCAGCAGCGGCGTGAAGGCGCGCATACCGCGGGCGATGCCCAGCAGGTTGACGTCGAGCACCCGCTGCCACTCGTCGAGGCCGGCGACCTCGAGCCGGCCGCCCCCGGCCACGCCGGCGTTGTGCACCAGGACGTCGAGCCCACCCCACCGCCGCTCGACCTCGGCCACCGCCGCCGCCCAGTCGTCGTCGGAGGTCACGTCGAGCGGGAACACCTCCCCCGCTGGTCGAGGAGGCCGCGCAGCGGCCGTCTCGACGCCAGCCCTGTCCGTCGCCAGCACCTCGTCGCCGCGAGCCCGGAAGGCTGCGGTCAACGCGGCGCCGAGCCCGGAGGCGGCGCCGGTGACGAGGACCCGCCTCATCGGGCGGCGCCGTACTTGCCGAGCTCGAGGCGGGCCACCAGCCCGCGGTGCACCTCGTCGGGGCCGTCGGCGAGCCGCAGCGAGCGAGCACCCACCCACGCGGCCGCGAGCGGGAAGTCGTCGGACATCCCACCGCCGCCGTGGAGCTGGATGGCCAGGTCGATCACCGAGGTGGCCATCGCCGGGACGGCGACCTTGATCTGCGAGACCTCCGAGAGCGCCGCCATCGGGCCACCCTGGTCGAGCTTCCAGGCCGCATGCAGCACCAGCAGCCGCGCTTGCTCCAACGCAATGCGGGCGTCGGCGATGCGCTCTCGGTTGCCGCCGAGGTTGACCAGGGGCTTGCCGAAGGCGGTCCGCTCCAGGCCGCGCCGGCAGGCGTGCCCCAGGGCCGCCTCGGCCAGCCCGATCAGCCGCATGCAGTGGTGGACCCGCCCGGGTCCGAGCCGTCCCTGGGCGATCGCGAACGCCTCGCCCGGGCCGGACAGGATGTTGCCGACGGGCACGCGGACCCCGGTGAGCGACACCTCGCCGTGGCCGAGCGGCTCGTCGTAGATCCCCATCGTCGGCAGCATCCGCTCGATCGTCACCCCGGGGGTGTCGCGCGGCACCAGCACCATCGAGTGCCGGTGGTGCCGGTCGGCCTCGGGGTCGGTCAGCCCCATGAAGACATAGATCTCGCAGTCGGGGTGGCCGACGCCGGTGGACCACCACTTGCGGCCGTTGACGACCACCTCGTCACCCTCGACGACGGCGGTGGCGGCCATGTTGGTGGCGTCGGAGGAGGCGACCTCCGGCTCCGTCATCAGGAACGCCGAGCGGATCCGGCCGTCGAGCAGCGGGTCGAGCCAGCGGTCACGCTGCTCCTGGCTGCCGTAGCGCAGCAGCACCTCCATGTTGCCGGTGTCGGGCGCGTTGCAGTTGAAGACCAGCGGCGCGAGAGCCGAACGGCCCATCTGCTCGGCGAGGGGTGCGTAGTCCACGTTGCTCAGGCCCTCGCCGCCGTGGGTGCCGTACCTGACGGCGTACTCCCCGGCGTGCTCCTTCGGCAGGAACAGGTTCCACAGGCCCTGGGCCCGGGCCTTCGCCTTCAGCTCCTCGATGACGGGCAGCGGCTGCCACGGGTCGCCGGTACGCCGGGCCTCGGCCAGGTCGCGGTGGTACGCCGGCTCGACCGGGTCGATCTCCTCGGCGACGAACGTCGCGACCCGCTGGGTGAGATCGGCAGCGCGGGGGGAGGGGGAGAAGTCCATGCTCCCGACCCTAGACCCGGGCGCCGGGCGCCGGGCGAGTGGCCGAGGGCCGGATGATGCCGGGCTCGGCTGGAGGCGTCCTCGCTCAGGCGGCGACCGTCATCACGATCCGGGCGCGCTCGACGGGGTTGCTCCAGGTCTGCTGGGCGAACAGCAGCCGCCCGAGCGACCAGGCCACGAACGGGATCGCGACGGCGATGGACAGCGACCAGTAGGGCAGCCGCGCCATCCCGGAGAAGACCAGCCCGGTCATGGTGGTGGACACGGCCAGCCGCGCGGAGTAGCCCAGCATCACGACCGGCGGCGCCGGGGTGGCGCGCGCCGAGCGCATGTCGACGGAGAACGGCCGCTTGGCCGACCAGCGCATCGACGCGCTGACCACCTGCACCGTGACGACGAGCCAGGTCGCCAGCAGGGCCGCGAGCTCGTGCGGCGCGGGCAGCCCGGCCCGCAGCGACGCGAGCACCAGGGTGACTCCGGAGGCAACGAGCAGCCACTCGGAGAGGACCAGCACGCGGGCGGCGAACACCGTGCGCGCTCGCGCGGGAAGGCTTTCGCGCCAGAGGGCACCGCGGGCGTCGAGGCACCAGACGTTCACCCCGAACAGCAGGGCGGCGCCGGAGGCGACGAGGCCCGGCAGGATGGTCATCGTGCTCCACTCCAGGCCACCGGCCAGGGCGACCAGGCCGGGGCCGATCGCCAGCACCATCAGGCCGCGGCGCATCGGCACCGAGCGCCAGATGGAGCCGCGGTCGATCCGCACCAGCGCCATCAGGTCCGACCCGACGTCGCGGCGGGCGGGCCGGGCACCGGTCTCGGCGCTGAGCTCGTCGCGCGGCGTGCGCCGGGCCGCGAGGTGGGCGGGCACGGCGCCGAGCACGACGGCGCCGAGGGCGACGGCGAGCAGGGTGGCCACGGTAGCGAGGAGCTTCCACCACTGGCCCTCCTGACCGGCGAGCATGCCGATCAGGACGCGGGTGGTCGGGATGTTGTCGAGCACGGACGTGACGTTGCCGGTCAGCTGGAGCAGCACGACGGCGGCACCGGTGCCGATCATCAGGCCGCGGACGACGAGGATCCCGTGGGGGCGGCGTCGGATCGCCTCCATGGTCCAGGCGACGACCTGGGCGACGGCGGTGGCGGCGACCACCCAGAGCAGCGCGACGAGCTGGACCGCCCACAGGTGGCGCGGGCCGAAGGTGTAGCCCGCGATGCCCAGGAGGGTCCAGGCCTGCAGCAGCCACGCGATGTTGAGCGGCGAGAGCAGCAAGGCGCCGAGGTGGTCGGTCGTCGGGCTGACCGGGTAGGCCACGCCGTGCTCGCGCGACAGCAGCTCCCGACCGCCGCCGGACGACACGGACGAGACGACGGCCAACACGAGCAGGCCGGCCAACAGCGTCGGCAGCACGACGAGGAACTCCTGGGCCTGCGACCCGGAGCCGGCCTTCAGCTCACCGGCACCATCGAGGTACGCCGGAACGATCGCGACCGCCGCGGAGAAGACCACGAAGAAGCCGAGGGCCCAGGCGGCGACGTGACGTCGGCGTACGGCCACGGAGCGGAACCACAGCAGGTGGCGGACGTCGGCGACCGCGCGGCGGGCCGCGGCGACCGGTCCGGGCTGCTGCGTGGGGGGCTCAGTCGAGAAGGGCGCGGTAGGCACGCGCGCCCTCCTCTCCGGCCATGTCGCCGGCGGTGACCGTGGCGACCCGCTCGCCGCCGCGCAGCACCAGCACCGTGTTGCACGCCTCGATGGCGAGCTCGCGGAGGTGGGTGGAGACCAGCACACACGCGCCGCGGGCGCGCGCGTCGGCGATGACGTCGAAGGTGGCCTCGACCCCGATCGGGTCGACGCCGTCGAAGGGCTCGTCGAGCAGCAGCACGAAGGGCTGGTGGAAGGCCGCCAGGATCACCGAGAGCCGGCGGCTCATGCCGTGCGAGAAGCCGGCCGTGACGCGATGAGCGACATCACCGAGCTCGAAGCGCTCCAGCAGGTCGCGGGCGCGCTCCTCCCAGTCGTTCATCCGGCGCAGCCGCGCCGCGAGCTGGAGGTGCTCCCACGGGGTCGCGCGCGGAATCAGGCCGCCCACGTCGGGGCAGTAGCCGACCGCGTGCTTGACCCCGAGCGTCTGTCGGGTGATGTCGAGGCCGGCGACGAACACGTGGCCCGCACTCGGGGGGACCACGCCGGCGATCACGCGCATGGTGGTCGACTTCCCGGCGCCGTTGCGGCCGAGCAGCGCGCTGGCCTGGCCGGCGTACGCCTGCAGGTCGACGCCGGCCACAGCCTCCACCTCGCCGAAGCGCACGTGGAGGCCCCGGACGTCGATGACGGGCTGAATCTCGGGGGCGATCACGCGCTTCAGTCTCCCCGCTGCACTCCGCGCTGTCAGAGGAATCGGCGGATCGAGCGCCTCCCCGGTGGCGGGTCCCGACCGTTTGCTTCAGAAGGCCCCGCGACACGCCGTTGCGAGGGGCCGAACGCAGCAAACGATCGGGAGTCGGCCGGAACGACGGGCAGCGCGGAGTCAGGCGGGGAAGGACTCCCCGGAGGCGGCCATCTCACGGAGCCGGTCGGTGGGTCGGAAGCGGTCGCCGTACGCCGCGGCGAGCTCGTCGGCCCGGGCCACGAACGCCGCCAGCCCGATCTCGCCCGACGCCGACTCGTAGCCGGTCATGAGCTGCGCCGCGCCACCGGTCGCCGGCGGGAAGCCGATGCCCATGATCGACCCGATGTTGGCCGCCGCTGCCGAGGTGAGCACGCCCTCCTCGAAGCACTTCGCGGTCTCCAGCGCCTCGGCGAAGAGCATCCGCTCCTGCACGTCGACGAACGGGATCGGCTCGGCCGCCACGGGGAACTCCTCGGCGAGCCCCGACCACAGCCGGGTCCGCCGCCCGTCGGCGTAGTCGTAGAACCCCGCCCCCTTCAGCCGAGACGGTCGGCCCAGCCCGATCATCCGGTGCACGACCTCCGTGCCCGGATGCGGGGTGTACGGCGTCCCGTCGCGCTCCGCGGCCGCGGCCGTCGCCTTCTCGATCTTGCCGAACAGCTCCATGTTGAGCTCGTCGGTGAGCTGCAGCGGCCCGACGGGGTAGCCCGCCTGCATCGCCGCGCGCTCCAGCGACATCGGGTGCACGCCCTCGGCGAGCATCGCGAGCCCCTCGTTGACCATCGTCGAGATCACCCGCGAGGTGTAGAAGCCGCGGCTGTCGTTGACGACGATCGGCGTCTTCCTGATCTGCCGCACCACGTCGTAGGCCCTCGCCAGCGCCTCGTCGGAGGTCTCCTTGCCGACGATGATCTCGACCAGCGGCATCTTGTCGACCGGCGAGAAGAAGTGCAGCCCGATGAAGTCGGCCGGCCGGTCGACCGCCGCCGCCAGCTCGGTGATCGGCAGCGTCGAGGTGTTGGAGCACAACAGCGCGTCGGCCTCGACATGCGGCGCCACCTCGGCGAAGACCTGCTTCTTCAGCGACGGGTCCTCGAAGACCGCCTCGATCACCAGGTCGCAGCCGGCCAGGTCGGCCGGGTCGGCGGTCGGGGTGATCCGGGCCAGCAGCGCGGTCTTCTTCTCCTCCGTCGACCGGCCGCGCGCGATCGCCTTGTCGAGCAGCCCCGCGGAGTAGCCCTTGCCTCGCTCGGCCGCCTCGGCCGACACGTCCTTGAGCACCACCTCGACCCCGGCCCGCGCACAGGAGTAGGCGATGCCGGCGCCCATCATCCCGGCCCCCAGCACGCCCACCTTGCGAGCGGTGTAGGGCGGCACTGCGGCCGGCCGCAGCGACCCCGAGTTGATCGCCTGCAGGTCGAAGAAGAACGCCTGGATCATGTTCTTGGAGTTCTGACCGGTGATCAGCTTGGTGAGGTAGCGCGACTCGATCCGCGACGCGGTGTCGAAGTCGACCTGCGCCCCCTCGATCGCGGCCGACAGGATCGCCCGCTGCGCGGGGTAGACCGCCCCCTTGCTCTGCTGCCTCAGCAGCGCCGGGAACGCCGGCAGGAACGCCGCCAGCGCCGGGGTCTTGGGCGTGCCACCGGGCATCTTGTAGCCGGCCCGGTCCCACGGGTTGGCCGCCACGTCGTCGTCGCCGCGGTGCGCGAGGATCCATGCCTTCGCGGTCGGCACCAGCTCGTCGACCGATCGCGACCAGCTCGTCGACGAGATGCTTCTGCAGTGCCACGCCCGGCTTGAACCGCGCTCCCGGCAGCAGCACGTCCATCAGCGCGTGCTGCAGCCCGAGCATGCGCACGACGCGGGTGACACCGCCGCCGCCGGGCAGCAGGCCCAGCGAGGCCTCGGGAAGGCCCGACCTCGGCCCGCGGGTCGTCGACCAGGATCCGGCGGTTGGCGGCGAGCGCGATCTCGAAGCCGCCGCCGAGGGCCGCGCCGTTGATCGCCGCGACGACCGGCCGCGGGTAGCGCTCCAGCCGGCGCAGCGAGTCCTTGATCGTCTCGCCCATGGTGAAGATCGCCTCGGCGTCGTCGGGGCCGGCCTGGACCATGGCGCGCAGGTTGCCGCCGGCGAAGAAGGTCTTCTTGGCGCTGGCGATGACGACGCCCGTGACGTCGTCGACCTCCGCCTCGAGCCGCGCCACCGCGTCGGCCATCGACCGGGCGTAGAGCTCGGTCATCGTGTTGGCGCTGGAGGTCGGGTCGTCGAGGGTGAGGGTGACGATGCCGTCGGCGTCGCTCTCGTAGCGGACGGCGGTGTCGGTGGTCGTGCTCATCGGTGGTCCTGTCTCTTCGGGTGGGTCTCGAGACGGCCGCTGCGCGGCCTCCTCGACCCGCGGGTCAGACGCGCTCGACGATGGTGGCGATGCCCATGCCGCCGCCGACGCAGAGCGTGGCCAGGCCGCGGCGCAGGTCGCGGCGCTCGAGCTCGTCGACCAGGGTGCCGAGGATCATCGCGCCGGTGGCGCCGAGCGGGTGACCCATCGCGATCGCCCCGCCGTTGACGTTGGTGATCTCGTGGTCGATGCCGAGGTCCCGCATGAACCTCAGCGCCACGGCCGCGAACGCCTCGTTGATCTCGAACAGGTCGATGTCGCCGACCTCGAGCCCGGCTCTGGCCAGCGCCTTGCGCGAGGCCGGTGCCGGGCCGGTCAGCATGATCGTGGGGTCGGCGCCCGACACCGCGGCGGACACGATCCGGGCCCGGGGCGTCAGCCCCAGCTCCTCGCCCACGGCCTCGGAGCCGATCAGCATCAGTGCGGCGCCGTCGACGATGCCCGAGGAGTTGCCGGCGTGGTGGACGTGGTCGATCGCCTCGACCCAGTGGTACTTCTCGAGCGCGACCGAGTCGAAGCCGCCCTCCGCGCCGATCTGGGCGAACGACGGCTTCAGGCCGGCCAGTCCCTCGACACTGGTGTCGGGCCGGACCAGCTCGTCGTGGTCGAGGATGGTGAGCCCGTTCATGTCGCGCACCGGGATGACCGAGCCGGTGAAGTAGCCGTTGGCCCAGGCCTTCGCCGCCCGGTGGTGCGACTCCGCGGCGAACGCGTCGGCGTCGGTGCGGGTGAAGCCCTCGACCGTGGCGATCAGGTCGGCCCCGATGCCCTGCGGCACGAAGCCCGTGGTGAGCGCGGTCGCCGGGTCCATCGCCCAGGCGCCGCCGTCGGAGCCCATCGGCACCCGGCTCATCGACTCCACTCCGCCCGCGAGGATCAGATCCTCGAAGCCGCCGCGCACCCGCGACGCTGCCTGGTTGACCGCCTCGAGCCCCGAGGCGCAGAACCGGTTGAGCTGCACTCCGGCCGTCGTCTCCGGGTAGCCCGCGGCCAGCGCGGCGGTCTTGGCGATGTCGCCGCCCTGGTCGCCGATCGGCGTGACGACGCCGAGAACCACGTCGTCGACCCGGTGGGTGTCGAGCGACGGGTTGCGGCGGCGTACCTCGTCGAGCAGGTCGACCACGAGGTCGACCGGCTTGACCTCGTGGAGCGCCCCGACGTTCTTGCCCTTGCCGCGTGGTGTGCGGAGGTGGTCGTAGACGAACGCTTCAGACATGCATGGCTCCTTGCTCCTCGGGCGTACGACGGCCCTGGATCCATGGTGTCACGCCCCACATGGAGCACCGGTCCAGACCACCGGGTAAAGATTCGTGCGATCTCCTGCGCGCGCGGGAAATAGGGTGTTCGGGCCATTCCCATGGGCCCGTTGACGGGAGAGGATCCGGGCAACCGCACCGGCGGGCCGTGGGGGGCTCGTCAGGCGGACTCACACCTGGGGAAACCATGGCCCGCCCTCTGCGCGTGATGAGCGCGATCGTGACCGCCGCCGCCGTCCCACTGATCCCGCTGCTGGCCCTGCCGGCGGCGACCCAGGCGGCAGCCCCGCTGCCACCGGTCCCGCAGGTGAGCTTCGAGATGGACGAGCCTCCCGAGGCCACGATCATGCTCGACTCCTCGGGCAACGGCTGGGACGTCCCGATCGACCAGAACGGCCTCGACACGGGCGTGACGTACGACGGGGCGACGGGCTACTTCTGGACCCGACGCAACCCCAACGAGCCGCCGGCGTCGCCCGAGCGGATCATCCAGGTGCCCGACAGCGACCTGATCGACCCGGGCTCGGACACCTTCACCGTGGAGATCCGCTACCGCACCAAGGAGAAGTTCGGCAACATCACGCAGAAGGGCCAGTCCGCCAGCCGCGGCGGGCAGTGGAAGATCCAGAACCCGCAGGGCCGCCCGTCGTGTCTGTTCAAGGGCTCCCTCGGCCGCGCGGCCACCCGCTCGAAGGTGCCGCTCAACGACAACGAGTGGCACACCCTCACCTGTGTGCGCGAGCCCAGCCGGGTGACGATGTACGTCGACGGCGCCTACATGAGCCGCAAGAACGGCTCCAGCGGTTGGATCAACAACAGCATCCCGATGACCATCGGCGGCAAGATCAACTGCGACCAGATCACGGTCACCTGCGACTACTTCTCGGGGATGATCGACTACATCCGGATCACCCGGGGCTGAGCTCCGCGGCACGCCGGAGTGAGCCCGGCTGAGCCACGGCCGACCGCGCGCGGGTCCCCGACGATGGGGCGTCAGGCGATCCGCGCCGCGGTCGAGCCGCGGTCGGACGGGGTCCGGAGTGGCGGCCCTGGCTAGGGTGGCGACATGACCGCCGCGGGGGAGACCGACCGAAGCGACGTCACCGTCCTGGTGACGGGTGCGACGGGCTTCGTCGGCCGGCGGCTCACGCCGGCGCTCGTCGAGGCGGGCTTCACCGTCCGGGCGATGACCCGGCGGCCCGACGAGTACGCCGGCCCGGGTGAGCCCGTCGGCGCCGACGTCCACCGGCCGGAGACGTTGGCTCCGGCGCTGGACGGGATCGATGTCGCCGTCTATCTCGTGCACTCGCTCGACTCCGAGGACTTCGAACAGCGCGACGCAGCGGCCGCGCGCGCCTTCGGGCAGGCCGCCGCCGACGCCGGCTGCCGGCAGATCGTCTACCTGGGCGGGTTGGGCGCCGACGGAGAGGACCTGTCGCCGCACCTGCGCAGCAGGCGCGAGGTGGAGGGCCTGCTGGGCGAGGCGGGCGTCCCGGTGACGGTGCTGCGGGCGGCGATCGTCGTGGGCCACGGCGGCATCTCGTGGGAGCTCACCCGCCAGCTCGTCAAGAACCTCCCCGCCATGGTGGTCCCCCGGTGGGTCGGCACCCGCACCCAGCCGATCGGGGTCGACGACGTGGTGCGCTACCTCGTCGGCGTGGTCGACGAGCCGCGAGCGTCCGGGCGGGTCTTCGAGATCGGCGGGCCCGACCAGCTGACCTATCTCGAGATGCTGCAGATCGCCGCCGAGGTCCGCGACGGCCGTCGGCTGCCCATCATCCAGCTGCCGGTGCTGACGCCGCGGCTGTCGTCGTACTGGCTGGCGTTCGTCACCGACGTCGACGTGACCACCGGCCGCAACCTGATCGACTCGATGGGCACCGAGGTGGTCGTCACCGACGAGTCGATCAAGGAGATCGTGCCCGGCGAGCCGGTGTCCTACGCCGAGGCGGTGCGGCGGGCGCTCGAGGAGCGCGGCCGCGAGCAGGACGCCTAGCCCGGATCCGGGCTCACAGCGAGCCGACGCCGAAGACCAGCGGCAGCGCCACGAGCATCACCAGCGACCAGGTGACGTGGGTGAGGATCGGCGCGAGGATGCCGCCGGAGGCCCGCCGCTGGAGGCCGGCGACCGTGCCGAGCACGACGGCTGCGAAGGTCAGCATCACGTTGCCGGTGGCGAGCGTCGCCAGCGTGTAGGCGACCGTGGTCACCGCGACCGGGTAGCGGGTGGAGGCGGCGTAGCCGGCGCCGCGGAAGAAGAGCTCCTCCGCGATCCCGTTGACGACCGTGATCAGCACGATCAGCGGGCCGGAGCCCTGGTCGGCGTGCTCGAGGACCCACCGCACCTGCCGGTCCAGCGCCGGGATCTCCCGAACCACCAGACCGCCCACCACGAAGACCGCCGCCAGCAGCAGGCCGAGCACGATCGGCGTCACCACCGGGCGCCGGGGCCCGGCCGGGTGCATGATCCGACCCAGGTGCAGCGGCCCCGAGGCGAAGGCACCGACGGCCCACACCGCGGCGAGCGCCAGGGTGGCGGGATAGAAGAGCGTGCTGCCCGGCTCGATCCGCAGCGACCACCCGAGCACCAGGGCACCGAGGAGCAGGAAGCCGAGCGTCACCGCCTGTCGGCGCCGCAGCCCCTCCGGCGTCTGTCGGTGGTCGCGGGGAACCTGCTCCCACAGCGACCGTCGCAGCCAGGAGTGCACGCCCCGACTTTACGGGGGCCTCGTGAGGCACCACGCGGTCAGCGGGGTGTCGGGCTCACCGGGAGAACTCCAGCGCCCCGTCGTCGAGCGCTCCGCGCCGGATCGTCCGCACGTCCTGGACGTAGTTCTGGCGCAGCATCCACGGCTCCCGGTCGCCCTGCTTGGGCAGGTCGTCGAGCGCGCGCAGGACGTAGCCCGCGGAGAAGTCCATGATCGGACGCTCGGCGACGCTCGGGTCGCGTCGCGGGGTGGCCGCCCGATAGCCGCCCTCGTCCAGATGGCCGAGCAGCCGGCAGACGAACTCCGCCACCAGGTCGGCCTTGAGCGTCCACGAGGCGTTGGTGTAGCCGACGGTGAACACGAAGTTGGGCACGTCGGCGAGCATCATCGCCTTGTAGGCCATCGTCTCGGGCAGCTTCACCTCCGCCCCGTCGACCTCCAGCCGCGCGCCGCCCAGGAAGAGCACCTTGAGACCGGTGGCCGTGACGACGATGTCGGCGGGGAGCTCCCGGCCGGAGGCGAGCCGGACGCCGTTCGGCGTGAACGTCTCGATCGTGTCGGTCACGACCTCGGCCCGTCCGTCGCCGATCGCCTCGAAGAGGTCGCCGTCGGGCACCAGGCAGAGGCGCTGGTCCCAGGGGTCGTAGCGGGGGTTGAAGTGGGTGTCGACGGCGTAGCCCTCGGGCAGCGCCTTCGCGGCGGCCTTGCGGAGGAACCCGCGCACGAACGCCGGCCGGCTGCGGCTGAGCTGGTAGGTGCCGGTCGCCACGCCGATGTTCTTCCACCGCGAGGCGACGTAGGCCGCCTTCTCCGGCAGCAGCCGGCGCAGACCCGTCGCGATCCGGTCCACGCGCGGCACCGAGAGGACGTAGGTCGGCGAGCGCTGCAGCATCGTGACGTGGGCCGCCTGCTCGGCCATGGCCGGGACCAGCGTCACCGCCGTGGCGCCGGAGCCGACCACGACGACCCGCTTGCCGGCGTAGTCGAGGTCCTCGGGCCAGTGCTGCGGGTGGACGACCTGCCCCTCGAAGTCCGCCAGACCCGGGAGCTGCGCGTCGTAGGGCTCGTCGTAGTCGTAGTAGCCGCTGCAGGCCCACAGACAACCTGCAGGTGAGCCTCACCTCGGCGCCGTCGTTCCCCGCGGTGACGGTCCACAGCGCCGTCTCCGAGTCCCAGGACGCGGAGGTCACCGCGTGGTCGTAGCGGATGTGGCGGTCGACGCCGTACTCCCGCGCTGTCTCCCGGACGTAGGACAGGATCGAGGGCCCGTCGGCGAGTGCCTTCTCGTCGGTCCACGGCTTGAAGCGGTAGCCGAGAGTGAACATGTCGGAGTCGGACCGCACGCCGGGATAGCGGAAGAGGTCCCAGGTGCCGCCCATCGCCGATCGCGCCTCGAGGATGGCGTACGACGCGGCCGGGCGTTCTCGGACCAGCTGCGCCGCCGCCCCGATCCCGGACAGCCCGGCTCCGACGATCAGGACGTCCACCTGCTCGATCTCGCTCACACCGGCGAGCCTAGCCGTGAGCGAAGGTGCTGGCTGCACTCCTCCGTCGATACCCGATCTCGGCAAAACGGCCCCGCGGCACCCCGGGGGTGCCTACCTTGAGCCGGTGACGCAGACACAGACCGTGGAGTTCACCAGCTGGCTCACCGACAAGGAGTTCGGGGACGCCTGGGTGTCTCGTCGCCGTTCCCTGGCATCGTGGCGCCGCTGGGTGCGCTGGGGCGGCCTGGCTGGCTTCGCGTTCTATGTCGCCCGCGCCGTCGCGTCGGGAGACCTCGGCTTCGTCGTCATCTACCTTCCGGTCGGCGTGATGATCGCGATGCTGACCAGCGACTGGGCCGCCCGTCGAGGCGCCCGGCGGACGGCGCAGCTCAATCCGGAGCTGACGAACCCGCAGCGACTCACACTGAGGAGCGACGGAATCACCATCGTCACCTCGCAGTCCACAGCTACCCGCACCTGGCCGTCCTTCAGCAGCTGGCAGCTCGCAGGACGGGTGCTGGTGCTCAACGCCACGGACAAGTACAACGGGCTCGCTCTCTACCTCGGGCGTGGCGACGCCGACGATCACACCTGGGCCGCCGCGCTGGACTTGCTCACCGAGCGCCTCGGCGCGCCCAGGACCTGAACGTCACCCGGCGGCGTAGAGCTCCACGAACCGCGGCAGCAGCCGCATCGGCTCGGTGACCTCGGCGGCGTGCGCCATCGCCTTCAACGACTCCACCTCGTCGGGGTCGAAGTAGCCGTGGTGCTGATAGACGTCGACGCGGGTGCACAGCCCCTCGACGTCGAGCTCGGGGTGGAACTGGGTGGCATAGACGTGGCGCCCGAGCCGGAAGCCCTGCACCGGGCAGGCGGCCGACGACGCAAGCAGCACGGCCCCGTCGGGCAGCCGCGACACCGCCTCCTTGTGGCCGAGGAAGGCGTCGAAGGCCGGCGGCAGCACCCCGAAGAGCGGGTCCTCGACCCCGGCGTCGGTCAGCGTGATGTGGGTGCAGCTCACCGGCTCGGTGTGGGTCCGGTCGACCACCCCACCGCGGTGGACCCCCAGTGTCCCGATGCCGTAGCACGCGCCCAGGAACGGGAAGTCTGCCTCGAGCACCCGCAGCGCCAGGTCGCGCAGCTCCGCCTCGACCCGGTGCTGGGTCGGGGACTTCGACGCCTCGGCGTCGCTGACGTTGAACGGCCCGCCGCCCAGGATGATCCCCGACCAGTCGGCCAGGTCGACGTCCCCGAGAGGGTCGCGCTCCAGCCTTCGCCGCTGGAGCCGGTCGACGCTCAGCCCGGCATAGCGGCGCACGGCGGCGTACTCGCCGTCCGCGGCGTCGTCCTCGGCGCGGGTGCCGAGGAACAGGAAGGGCTTCACGAGCACCGGAGCCTAGGCCACTCCGGCTGCGGCGACCGCTCAGCCGTCGGTGTTGAGATGCGTCCAGGGCTTGGCCAGCTCGAAGCGGCGCCCCGAGAGCTCCGTCGGCCGGATCTCGACGACGTTGTACTTAAGCGTCGGGACCCACGGCCGCAGGGGCACGTTCTCCGAGCGATGTGCCTCGTCCTCCTCGAGCAGCCGCGCGCTGCCCCGCAGGATCACGCTCACCGCCATCTCCTCGTCGTACTGGTCGACCTCGAAGGCGATGTCGGGGTTCATCACCACCGCGAGCAGCTTGGATCCCTCGGCGGTGCGGAACAGCAGAGTGTCGTCGTCGACGGCGTAGTTGATCGGGGTGATGTGGACCTGCTCGGCCAGGTGGAAGGCCAGCCGCCCGAACTCCTGGGAGCGCAGGAAGTCCCAGCACTCCTCCTGGCTCAGGACGGTGACAGGGTTCTCGTTGCTCATCGACGACTCCTCGGCGGTCGGTCCGGTCGCTCGACACGAACCTACGGCCCGACCTCGTGACCGCGCCAGGGTGCGCGTCACACTCCGGGCGCGAGCCACTGGTGGACCAGCGGCACGACGGAGGCACCTTCGCCGGTAGCGGCCGCCACCCGCTTCATCGAGCCGGCGCGCACGTCGCCCACGGCAAAGATGCCCGGCGCGCTGGTGGTCAGGCTCGCGGGAGGGACGTCGTCGAGCCAACGCTCCCGGGGCACGTCGCGCCCGGTCAGCACGAAGCCTCGCTCGTCACGGGCCACCGCGTCGGGCAGCCAACCGCAGTGCGGCTCGGCCCCGAGCAGCAGGAACAGCCCGGCCACCTCCGCGGTCCGCCGTCCCCCGCGTTCGTCGTTCTCCAGCGTCACCCACTCCAGCCGCTGGTCGCCACCGGCGTCGACCACCCGGGAGCGGGCCTCGAGCGTGATCCGTGGGTTGAACGTGATCTCGCCGACGAGGTATGCCGACATCGTCTCCGCCAGCGACGGGCGCCGGATCACGATCGTCACCGACCGCGCGAAGCGCGCCAGGTGCACCGCGGGCTGGCCGGCGGAGTTGCGGCCGCCCACGACGATGACGTCCTGGTCCTCCATCTCACGGGAGAGCGACATCGCCGCTCCGTAGTTGACGCCCCGACCGACGAGCGCCTCGACGCCCGGCACCCCGAGCGAGCGGTAGCGGACACCGGAGGCCACCACGACGGAGCGGGCACGGACCTCGAAGTCCTCCCCGCGGAGCAGGTGGGGGTCGGCGTCGGTGCCGGCGACCAGCTCCTCGACCTCCCAGCCCGTGCGGAAGCGGGTGCCGAAGCGCAGCGCCTGGGCGCGGGCCCGCTGCGCGAGCCGCATGCCGGAGATCCCGCGAGGGAAGCCGAGGTAGTGGGGTCGCGGTTGACCGCCCACACCCTCGGGTAGCCCGCGTCGGCGGGGAGGGACTCGGCGAGCTGCCGGCCGAGCTCGCTGTCGGGGGTGGCCATCCGGCAGGGCAGGCCCATCCGGTCGAAGAAGTCGCGGATGTCGGCGGCCACCGGGTCGCCGTCGGGCGCGATGATCTTGGCCGACACCACGTCGGGGTCGGTGGAGGTGGAGGCCCAGTCGCTCAGCAGCTCCGAGACGGCGTGGTGGAACTCCTCGTCGCGGTCGCCGCGGGGCAGCATCAGGTAGGCGTCGTACTTGCCCTTCGCCATCCCCGCGCGCAGCCGCGGCCCGTCGACCAGGAAGCGGTCGAACGGCGCCAGGATCAGCCGCCTGGCAGTGGGGACCAGGTGGCGCCACGCGGCGAAGGCGGCGAGCACGTCGGGCTCATCGGGGAGACGGGAGTCGCACACCAGCAACGCGACCCGGCTCCCCTCCTCGCGCGCCGCGGCGGTGACCGTGGAGGCCTCCTCGGAGGAGCGGGCGGTCCGCAGGTCGTACTCGCGGGAGTAGCGCCAGAACACCTCGGCCATCGTGTCCGCGCGCTCCGCCGAGACGAGGACGATGACCGGGAGGGACGGGCGGGCGTCGGTCACGCGCCGAGCCTATGGCCGTGGTCAACAGACGGGTCAGCCCGCCGGCAGCACCCGGCGCAGGAACTGCCGGGTGCGCTCCTCACGCGGCGCGGAGAAGATCTGCGCCGGCGCGCCCGACTCGAGGATCCGCCCGCCATCCAGGAAGCAGACCGTGGTCGCGACCTCGCGGGCGAAGGCCATCTCGTGCGTCGCCAGCACCATCGTGGTGCCCTCGGCCGCGAGGTCGCGCACGATCCCGAGGACGTCGCCGACGAGCTCGGGGTCCAGCGCGGCGGTGATCTCGTCGAGGAGCAGCAGCGCGGGCCGGGTGGCCAGCGCGCGCACCAGCGCCACCCGCTGCTGCTGGCCACCGGAGAGCCGGTCGGGGTGAGCGTCGGCCTTGTCGGCCAGCCCGAAGCGGGTGAGCAGCTCGCGGGCCTGCGCCTCCGCGTCGCGCCGCGAGACGCCGTGCACCTTGCGCGGCGCCAGCGTGATGTTGTCGAGGACGGTCAGGTGCGGGAAGAGGTTGTAGGCCTGGAAGACCATGCCCATCCGGCCGCGCACCGCCCGCCGGTCGCAGCGAGGGTCGGAGACCTCCTCGCCCTGGAACACCACGACCCCGTCGTCGATGTCCTCCAGGAGGTTGAGGCAGCGCAGCAGCGTCGACTTGCCCGACCCCGAGGCTCCGATCAGGCAGATCACGTCGCTCGGCGACACCACCAGGTCGATGTCGGCGAGCACCACCTTGTCGCCGTAGGTCTTGCGGAGGTTGGCGACCTCGAGGATCGACCCGCCGGCGCTCACGACGGTCATCGAAGCCCCTCCCGCTCCCGCTCGGCCATCCGCCGCTGCAGCCAGTCGGTCAGCCGCGCCAGCGGGATCGTGAGGACCACGAAGAACAGCGCCACCACGACCAGAGGGGTGTAGTTGAAGTTGTAGTTGCCGTAGTCCTGGGCCGCCCACACCCCGTCCAGCACCCCGACGACGAAGACCAGCGCGGTGTCCTTCTGGAGGGACACGAAGTCGTTGAGCAGCGGCGGGATCACCCGCCGCACGGCCTGCGGCACCACGACGAAGCGCATCGCCTGGCCACGCGAGAGCCCGAGCGCGTCGGCACTCGACGTCTGCGACGGGTGGATCGACTCGATCCCGGCCCGGAACACCTCGGCGACGTAGGCGGCGTAGGACACCACCAGCGCGACGATCGCCCAGAACAACCCGCTGTTGGGCACGCCTTGCAGCTGCAGCGCCGGCATCCCGAAGCCGAATAGCATCACCAGCAGCAGGGTGGGCACGCCGCGGAACAGGTCGGTGTAGACCACGGCCATCCCGCGCACCGGCGTCAGCCAGGGCGAACGCGCCTGCCGCGCGACGGCCAGCCCGAGCCCGAGGAGGAGGATCAGCGGCTCGGCGATCAGGAAGACCACCACGTTGTAGCGCCAGAAGCCCTTCCAGATCTCCGCGAAGGACCCCCGGGCGTGCTCGGCGCTGAAGAAGGTCTCCTGCACCCGCGGCCAGCCCGGCGAGCCGAGGATGGCGGCCAGGCTGACACCCAGGAACACCACGACCGCGAGGGTTGCGGCCGTGCGCGAGCGCATCGCCAGGCGACGGCGTACGGCACGCCGCTCGAGCTCCCGCTCGCTCGGCTGCCAGACGGCGCCACCGGACGAGGTCACCGCCGCCCCCTCGGGCAGGCGCTCACCGCTGTGCGTCCGGGCCGCGCGTCACTGCAGGACGGGGACGTCGACGGTGTCGGAGAGCCACTCCTGCTCGATCTGCGCGAGGGTGCCGTCGTCCTTGAGCGACTGCAGCGCGGCGTTGACGCACGAGACCAGCGGGCTGCCCTTCTCGAAGAGCATCCCGAACTCCTCCTGGTCGCCCACGGTCGGCTGGAACTGGCCGATGATCGTGGCCTTCGGGATCTCGACGGCGACGATGTAGAACGCAGTGGGCAGGTCGGCGAGGATCGCGTCGACCTGACCGTTGAGCAGCGCCTGCTTGGCGGCGTTGGTGTTGGGGAAGACCGCCGGGTCCTCGGCGGGCTGGATGCCGTCGCGGATCGCGGTCAGCGACGTGGTGCCGGTCTGGGCGCCGAGCTTGAGGTCAGCGAGGTCGGTCAGGCTCGTGGCGCCCGCGGCGGGGCTGTCCTTGAGCGCGATCACGGCCTGCGAGGCCTGGTAGTAGCCGTCGGAGAAGTCGACGACCTTCGCCCGCTGCGGGGTGATCGAGATCTGGTTGATGTCGAAGTCGAAGTCCTTCTGACCCGGCTTGTACGACGAGTTGAACGGCACCGTCACCCAGGTGACCTGGTCGGTGGAGAAGCCGAGCCGGTCCGCGACGGCGTAGGCCACCGCGGACTCGTATCCCTTGCCGTTGGTCGGGTCGTTCTTGCGGAACCACGGGTCGTAGGCCGGCGAGTCGGTGCCGACGGTCAGCGTGCCGGGGGTGAGCACCGGCAGCGTGTCCGTGGCGCACGGGTCGGCGGCCTCCGAAGGCGACTCCGAGGCGGCGTCGCTGGTGGCGTCGGTGGCGGTGCTGTCCTCCTGGGGCGCGCACGCGGCGGCGAACAGGAGGAGCGGGGTGGCGAGGGCGAGGCCGACGCGGGTCCGACGACGAGACAGGGGCAGGGGCAGGGCGGGCTGACGCATGGCGGCATCGTAGTGCGCCCCGACGATCGCGTCGTCGGCCCGTCCCGTGACCGTGGGTTGCAACTCGTTGCATACCTCCCCTACGCTGCCGGTCATGGCCCTGGAGCACGCTCTCCTCGTGGCGCTCAGCGAGCGCCCGGCGGCCGGGCTCGACCTGGCCCGCCGCTTCGAGCGATCCATCGGCTTCTTCTGGCACGCCACCCACCAGCAGATCTACCGCGTACTGGCGCGGATGGAGGCCGACGGCTGGGTCGACCGCGAGTTCGTCGAGCAGCGCGACCGCCCCACCAAGAAGGTGTACGCCGTCTCCGACCGGGGCCGCCGCGTCCTCGCCGAGTGGCTGGCCACTTCGACCCCGATGGAGCCGTTGCGCTCCGAGCTGGCGGTGAAGATGCGTGGAGCCTCACGGGGCGAACGCGACGCCGTGCTCGCGGTCGTCCGCGACAACCTCAGCGACCACCGCACCCGGCTGGCCCACTACGAGCAGCTGGCCGCCCGCGACCACCCCACCCCCGGGCGGCTCGAGGGCCAGGAGCTCGACACCTACCTGGTGCTGCGTGGCGGCATCCGGCTGGAGGAGTTCTGGGTCAGCTGGCTCGAGGAGTACCTCCACGCGCACGAGTCCACCCGTCCCGTCACCGAGGGAGCCCGATGACCACCGCAGCCGCCGCACCGACGGCGTACCCCCACCTGCTCGACCCGATCACGGTCGGCCCCCTGACGCTGCCCAACCGCGTCGTGATGGGGTCGATGCACACCGGGCTCGAGGACCGCGTCTGGGACCTCCCCGCACTGACGGCGTACTTCGTCGAGCGCGCCCGCGGCGGCGTCGGCCTGATGATCACCGGCGGCTACGCCCCCACCCGGCGCGGCTGGCTCAAGCCGCTGGCCTCCGACATGACGACGCGGCTGCAGGCGATGCGGCACCGCGAGCTGACCGGCGCGGTGCACGACGCCGGCGGCGCGATCGCCCTGCAGGTGCTGCACGCCGGCCGCTACGGCTACCACCCGCTGAGCGTCAGTGCGTCCGCCGTCGCCTCGCCGATCACGCCGTTCAAGCCGTCGGCGCTGTCGGCCAAGGGGGTCGACCAGACGGCCACCGCCTTCGCCCGGTCCGTCGCGCTGGCCCAGAAGGCGGGCTACGACGCCGTCGAGATCATGGGCTCCGAGGGCTACCTCATCAACCAGTTCCTCGCCGCCCGCACCAACCTCCGAGACGACGAGTGGGGCGGCGATGCGTCGGCGCGGATGCGCTTCCCGGTGGAGGTGGTGCGCCGCACGCGCGAGCTCGTCGGCGACTTCCCTGTCGTCTACCGCATCTCGCTGCTCGACCTGGTCGAGGACGGGCAGACCTGGGAGGAGACCGTCGAGCTGGCCCATCGGCTCGAGGAGGCCGGCGTCACCGTCTTCAACACCGGGATCGGCTGGCACGAGGCCCGGGTGCCGACCATCATCACCCAGGTCCCACGGGCGGCCTGGCGGTCGCTGACCGCGCGTCTCAAGGCCGAGGTGGGCGTGCCGGTCTGCGCCTCCAACCGGATCAACACCCCCGAGGTGGCCGAGGAGATCCTCGCCTCCGGCGACGCGGACCTGGTCTCGATGGCCCGCCCGCTGCTCGCGGACCCCGACTTCGTCGTCAAGGCCGCCGAGGGCCGCGCCGACGAGATCAACACCTGTATCGCCTGCAACCAGGCCTGCCTCGACCACGTGTTCAGCAACGACAAGGCCTCCTGCCTGGTCAACCCGCGTGCCTGCCGGGAGACCACGCTGGTGCTGCTGCCGCTGCCGGCCGCCGAGCCACGCCGCACGGTCGCCGTGGTCGGGGCCGGGCCGGCGGGTCTGGCCGCGGCGGTGTCGGCCGCCGAGCGCGGCTTCGCGGTGACGCTCTTCGAGGCCGGGCCCGAGCTGGGTGGCCAGTTCCGCCTGGCGATGGCGATCCCCGGCAAGGAGGAGTTCGCCGAGACGCTGCGCTACTACCGCCGTCGGCTGGAGGTGCTCGACGTCGACGTCCGTCTCTCCACCCGGGCGACGCAGGCCGACCTGACGGCGTACGACCAGGTGGTCGTGGCCACCGGAGTCGTCCCGCGGGTGCCAGACATCGAGGGCATCGACCACCCGTCGGTGGTGTCCTACGCCGACCTGCTGTCCGGACGCGCGACCGCCGGCGCCCGGGTGGCCGTCATCGGCGCCGGCGGCATCGGTGTCGACGTCGCGCACTACCTCACCCACGAGCCGGGCGAGACGCTCGAGGACTGGATGGCGCACTGGGGCGTGGGCGACCCGGCCACCGACCGGGGCGGGCTCACCGCGCCGAGGCCGCGCAAGCCGGTGCGCGAGGTGGCACTCGTGCAGCGCAAGACCACGCCGATCGGCATCGGCCTGGGCAAGACCTCGGGCTGGGCGCACCGCGCGGTCCTCAAGCAGAGCGGGGTCCGGCTGGTCTCCGGGGCGGCGTACGACCGCGTCGACGACGACGGCCTGCACCTCACCGTCGACGGCGAGCCCACGGTCGTCGAGTGCGACACGGTGGTCGTCTGCGCCGGCCAGGAGTCGGTGCGCGACCTCTACGACGACCTGGCGGCCGCTCGCGATGGCGTGCACCTCATCGGCGGGGCCGACGTCGCCGCCGAGCTCGACGCGAAGCGCGCGATCGAGCAGGGCACCCGGGTGGTGGCGGCGCTGTGAGGCGGCCCCCGCCGACCCGTCAGAACTCGTAGCCGAAGAGCTCGACGTCCTTGGCGAAGATCTCGCCGACCCGCTGTCGGGTGGCGTCGGTGTAGTAGCCCTGGTGCTTGCCGTGCTTGCTGACGTTGTGCTGCTCGGGCTCGATCAGCGGCAGGTTGAGGCGCGCCAGCACCGCCCGGATGTCGGCGTTGAACGACTCGGTGCGGCCGATGAAGTCAGCCCGCCGGTGCGGCGTCGTGAGGTAGTCGATCTGCGGGGTGCGCAGTCGCTTGAAGTCCTCCGGCCCGCGCATGACGAACTCCTCGAAGTCGCCGTAGGAGTCCGCCGCCACCCAGAACGGGTTGAGCCTCCTGTCACCGAGCTCCTTGCCCGACCGGGGCCCGTTGAACTTGTTCCACTTCTCGATCATCGACCACCACGAGACCATTCGGGTCCACGGGTTGCGCACGAAACCGAACGTCCAGTAGGAGTGCAGCTCCGGCTCGTTCTTGAGGATCCGGGTCAGCGTCGCGTGGCGTGAGGCGACCGAGCGCAGGTCGTCGATGTGGCCCCGCAGCATCCGGTCGATGGAGACCCCGCCGGTCTTCTGCACGTGCACGAAGAGCATCCGGTGCTGGTCGGAGATGAGCACGGGTGCGAGGGTACACGTCCGGCCGCCGTTGTCTCGGGTCGTAGGCTCGCGCCCGTGACCGCCCACGCGCCCGTCGACCTCGTCCGCGACCTCACCGACGCGGAGGCACGCCGCGCGCTGCCGGCGAAGTGGGGCATGGCCGAGCCCGACGTGCTCCCTGCCTGGGTCGCCGAGATGGACTTCGCGCTGGCGCCGGTGGTCCTGGAGGCGGTGCAGGAGGCGCTGTCCGCCGGGGTCACCGGCTACCCCCGGTTCGGCCCGGGTGGCGAGCTCGGCGAGGCGTACGCCGACTTCGCGCGGCGCCGCTACGGCCAGGACGTGGACCCGGACCACGTGCTGCCGACCGTCGACGTGACGGCCGGCGTCCGGGTGGTGCTCGACGTGCTCTCCGAGGCGGGTGCGCTGGTCTGTCCGGTCCCCATGTACTCCCCGCAGCTGGAGGTCGCCGCGCTCACCGGCCGGGCGCGGGCCGACCTGGTGCTCGACCCCGACGCGGAGCGGGCGGAGGTCGACCTCGACCGGCTCGACCGGCTCTTCGCCGAGGGAGCCCGGACGCTGCTGCTCACCCAGCCGCACAACCCGTGGGGCCGGGTGTTCACCCGCCCCGAGCTCGAGGGCATCCGCGACGTGGTGCTGCGCCACGGCGCACGGGTGGTCAGCGACGAGATCCACGCCCCGCTGGTGCTGCCCGGGGCCGAGCACCTGTCCTACCTCGCCGTCGAAGGCACCGCCGAGCACGCCGTCGTGGTCACCGCGTCGTCCAAGGCGTTCAACACCCCCGGCCTGCGGTGCGCGCAGATCGTCACTGCCGACCCGGCCACGCGCGACCGGCTCCGCGACGTGCCCTACGTGCGCAACGACTCATGGTCGCCGCTGGGCGTCGCCGGTGCCGTCGCGGCGTACACCCACGGCGACCCCTGGCTCGACGCGCTGCTGCGCCGGCTCGACCGTCAGCGCAGCCTGCTCGCGACGCTGCTGGCGGAGCACCTCCCGCAGGCGCGGATGCGGCCGCTGGAGGGCACCTACCTGGCCTGGCTCGACCTCAGGGCCTACGGGCACGACGACCCTGCGGAGCGGATCCTGACCCGGGGCCGCGCCTGGGTCAGCCCGGGGCAGGAGTACCACCCCGGGCTGCCGGGGCACGTGCGGGTCAACCTCGCGACCTCACCCGAGCGGCTGACCGAGGTGGTCCGCCGGATGACGGTCGGGCTCGCCGACTGAGCCGCCCGACCGACCCACCGGGGCTGGTCCGGGCGCCGTTGCGCGACACCCGGACCGGCCCGCGGGTCGTCAGTGGCGGCGCAGGTCGTAGGCCTTCCCGTCCAGCGGCGAGGTGGGCTCCAGCCCCAGCTCAGCAAGCAGCGTCGGCATGATGTCGACCGACCGGACCGGGGCCCCGATGTCGCGGGGCCCGAGCCCGGCGCCCACGAACACGATCGGGATCTGCTGCGTCCGGCGCTGGATGCCGCCGTGGTCGCCGGCCACGGAGTACGTCGTGTCGTCGATCAGCGTCCCGATGATGTCGGGGCCGGTCGGCGACGCGGCGGTGTCGACCAGACGCTGCGCCCATCGCTGGAACCACGCCCACTCGGCCTTCGACATGCGCTCGCGGAACGCACGGCCGTAGCGGTCGTAGTGGTCGCCGTCCCGGATCCAGACCGCCGACACGTCGGGCATCCCTCGGACGATCGCGGCCGCCTCGCGGACCTTGGCGCGCGAGGTGTCCTTCAACCAGTAGGCCAGCTGGGTGTCGCTGTAGCCCTGGGCCAGGTTGCCGGTGTCGACGAGCGGCTGGATCGCCGGCTGCGGCTTCAGATAGGTGCCGTTGGCGCCCTCGCCGTAGTACCAGTTGGTGAAGCCGCCGTTGATCGTGCCGTCGTTGATGCCGTGGAAGTGCCGCCCCGGCACGGACCCGTGGTCGGCGGTCAGCACCACCAGGGTGTTGTCGAGCTCACCGCTGGCCTCGAGGTAGCTCATGATCTTGCCGATCTGGGCGTCGGCCACGGCCGTGGCGTTCTCGAGGTGGCTGATCGGGTCGCCGCCCTCGGGGTCGTCGATCGAGCCCCACATGTGGGCCGCCTTGTCGACGCCGGGCAGGCTGACGAACACCCCGCTCCAGTCCTCCTGCTGCATCGCCGCGATCGCGGCGTCCGCAGCCCAGACGTCGGAGCCCTGGTGGTCGGGGTCATAGCCGTTGGTGTAGCGGTTGCCGTCCAGGGGGTACATCCACGCCGGGTCGGAGTTGGTGTCGTAGAACTTCGAGCTCGACGAGTCGACGTAGAACCGACCACAGGCCGGCTCGGAGAGGTAGGCCGGGACGTTGACGCCCGTCGGACCGCGCCAGTTGTTGACCCCGTCGCCGTCGCAGTCGTAGCTGCGTCCGGAGAACGTCACGATGATGTCGCTGCTCGGGCCACCGAAGCCCCACGCGGCGTAGCCCTTGGGGCTGACGGTGACGACCTTGGAGCCCGGCCTCATCTGGTGGAGGTAGTCCGGCAGCCGCTGTCCTCCCACCGAGCGCTGGACCGCGAACATCTGGTCCCGCGACCAGTCCGAGGTGAACCAGTAGGGGTTGCTGCTGAAACCGGCGAGGACGCCGTCGGCATCGCGGTAGCCCTCAGACGACCAGCCCATGTTCTTCGGCAGCAGCCCGGAGGTGATCACGTTGTGGGTCACAACGGTCACCGAGCCGACGTGGCCCAGGACCGCGTGCTTCGCGGACACCCCGTCGGCCATCAGCTGCTGGGCGTTCTGCATGTCGTACTTGTCGACGATCTCGCGTGAGAGTGCGTCGACCAGGATGACCACGACCCGGTCGGGCCGGGTCGACTCCTCCGGCGACGCGGCGGGTGCCGGTCCGGAGGTCACGGTGAGGCCGAACAGTCCCGAGATGGCGGCCACAGACAGAAGGAGACGTTTCATCTCCGCACCGTAGTGACATGGGCCACACCTGTCGAGGGGGCGGCGGGAATCCCGTCCCCGTCAGCGGGTGCGCACGACGCGGAGCAGGGTCGCCCGGCCGTGCGTGCGCGGCTGAACGAGCCGCCGGCCGGCGTACTCCTCCTCCAGCCAGCGGCGCACGATCTGCTTCTCGTCGGGGCGGTTGGTGTCGTCGACGACGACCAGTGCGCCGTCGGCGAGCCGGTCGGCGAGCAGCGGGAACGCCGGGTAGCGGGCCTGCTCGGCGATGGTGCCGATCGGGCCGTCGACGAAGAGGATGTCGATCTCGCCGATGTCGGGGAGCTGCGCGAGGTCGTACCACGGAGCCGTGCTGCCGTCGGGCAGCGTGACGTCGGTCAGCGGCGCGTCGACGACGGCGGCGTACTCCTCCGCGCCGTGCGCGCGCAGGTAGCCGCGGGTCTCCTCGGCGAACCCAGGGTCGGCCTCCAAGGCGTAGACGTGACCGCCCGCCCCCCGCTGCCGGAGCAGCAGCGCGTCGAGCACGGTCGAGGAGCCCGAGCCGCAGTCGAGCACGGTCACCGGGCCGGGCGCCTTCTGGATCTCGTCGAGGATCGTGAGGATGCTGCGGGCGGTGGCCGCCCAGCCGCCGAGCGCGGGCAGCGGGGCGGACGGGTCGGCGGTCTGCGCGACCAGCCGCTGGAGGTACGCCGTGTCGCTGGGCAGCTGGTCGAGGTGCCGGCGGACGCCGGCGATCTCGCGGCGGACCCGCTCACCCTGCCGTCGTACGACGTCGCGGTTGCGGTCGAGGAGCGCGGCGAGCCGCTCCTGCTCGGCACCCCGCTGCCGTCCCTGCCGCGCGACCAGCGCCATGCGGCGCTCGAGCTTGTCGAGGCGGAGATGTCCCGCGGCCAGGGCAATGGCCAGGGCGAGCAGACCGAGCCCGGCCGCTTCCCTGACGTAGCCGAACTCCGCCGTCACCGCGGCGAGGAGGGCGATGCCAGCAGCGACAGGGAGAGCCAGCCGGAGCAGGCGGTGCAGCATCAGGTCGACGTCCTTCGCCGAGGAGGTGGGTCGCGGTCAGCCTAGGACACGGGAGGACGCGGCGGTGGTGGTCCCCGGGCGCGGCGACCGTCTCCCTAGACTCGGGGCCGTGCGCATCACGGTGATCGGCTGCGGCTATCTCGGGGCGACCCACGCGGCGAGCATGGCCGAGCTCGGCCACGAGGTCCTCGGCGTCGAGACCGACCCCGTCAAACGGGAGACGCTGGCCGGGGGCACGGTGCCGTTCTACGAGCCCGGGCTGGAGGAGCTGCTGTCGCGCCACGTCGCCTCGGGGCGGCTACGGTTCACCGACTCGGCGGAGGAGGCGGCCGCCTTCGGGGACCTGCACTTCCTGTGCGTCGGCACCCCCCAGTCGTCGTCCGGACTCGGCGCCGACGTCAGCCAGGTCGACGGCGCCATCGAGGCGCTGGCGCCCCATCTCACCCGGCCCTCGCTGGTGGTCGGCAAGTCGACCGTGCCGGTCGGCACGGCCGCACGACTGTCGGCGCGGATGGCCGAGGTCGCTCCGGTCGGCGCCCGGGCCGAGCTGGCCTGGAACCCTGAGTTCCTCCGCGAGGGCTTCGCGATCAAGGACACCCTCGAGCCGGACCGGCTGGTGTTCGGCGTCGCGTCGCCGGAGGCCGAGAGGCGGCTCCGCGACTTCTACGCCCCGATGATCGCGGCCGGCAGCCCGGTCGTCGTCACCGACTTCGCCACCGCGGAGCTGGTCAAGGTCGCCGCCAACGCGTTCCTTGCCACCAAGATCTCCTTCATCAACGCCGTCTCGGAGATCTGCGAGGTCACCGGTGCCGACGTCGTCGAGCTCGCGGACGCCATCGGCCACGACGCCCGCATCGGCCGCCGCTTCCTCAATGCCGGCATCGGCTTCGGAGGCGGCTGCCTGCCGAAGGACATCCGCGCATTTCTGCACCGCGCCGGCGAGCTCGGCGTCGACGACGCCATGTCGTTCCTCCGGGAGATCGACGACATCAACCAGCGGCGCCGCGAGTACGTCGTCTCGCTGGCCACCTCGATGCTGGGTGGCTCGCTGATCGACCGCCGAATCGGTGTCTGGGGTGCGGCGTTCAAGCCCGACAGCGACGACGTCCGCGACAGCCCCGCGCTGTCGATCGCCGGTCATCTGCAGCTCCGCGGCGGCCGGGTCTCGGTCTACGACCCCCGCGCCGGCGCGAGCGCCGCCCGGGTCTTCCCGACGCTCACCTATGCGTCGTCGGCACTGGAGGCCGCTGCCCACGCCGACCTGATCCTGCACCTCACCGAGTGGCCGGAGTTCCGCGAGGTCTCGATCCCGTCGGTGTCGGAGGTCGCCGCCGGACGGCTGCTGCTCGACGGTCGCAACGTCCTCGACCTCGGTGCCTGGCGGGACGCCGGCTGGCATGCGCGAGGGTTGGGGCGGCGGTAGGCCGGCGGCTGTGAAGAGGGTCTTGGTCGCCGTCACAGCGGTCGTGGTCGTGGCGGCGCGCCTGCTGCTGATGCAGTCGGTCCGGACCCATGAGAGGTACGGCGAATGGGGGATCGCCGCTCCAGCGACACCACTGCGGATCACCGTGCTCGGCCGGGACTACGACCGGGGCGACCTGGCGCCGAGCGCCACCGCCCCAGACGACGTCGATCGTCTTGGAGAGACCGACGGCGGCGGCACGATCCTCGTTCCCGCCGGCTCGGGCGGAGGACAACCCGTCATCGTGTACGTCCAGGACGAGGAGGGTCGCGTCTGGACCTACGGGCTCGTCGGTGGCCCGTAGCCGGCGCCTGAGGGCACGTGGCCGTGACGCTGGCGAAGACGTCGACTCCAGCTGCCGCTCCGCCCGATCGGGCTCGACCACGTGCGCGAGGTGTCGACCCGCCCTCGCCAGGTCGGTCGCGTCGAGGCACCGCGCCTGCTCCAGCAGCTGTGACTCGCCGTGGCGGCGGAGCAGCGGCGCGGCCGGAAGTGCCTCCACCGCGTCGAGCACCACCCGCTGCTCGGCCACGCCGGCTGTGACGTCGAGCAGCTCGCCGTCGGTCCGTGCCGCCCACAGCGACGCCATGGCAGGGCCGCCCTGCTCCTCCGCGGAGCGTGCTCCGGGTCCACACCGCCCCTGGGAGCCGGGGTTTGCTCCTCGGAGGAGCGTTCCGCACCCGGATGGTCCATCGCGGGTGCCGTGCGCTCCTCGGAGGGCCAAATCACCCCACCCGCCACACCAGCCTCACGGGTCCGGCGAGGACACCTCCAGCAGCCGGCTCGGCCGGAAGCCGTCCCACCGGAAGCGCAGCCGCTCGGGGTCGAGGAAGAAGTCGAGGTCGGCCTGCCAGGTGTGGCCACCGGAGTCGCCGCGCCGGAAGAGGTAGCCCAACCCCTGGGTCCGATAGACCGAGCCGCCGGCGGCGAGCAGGTCCGACAGCAGCGAGGCGTCGGCGTACCGACGCGCGGCGCGGAAGTTGCCGAGCTCACGCATCGTCTGCCGCGAGATCATCATGGTGCCGCCCGCCACGAACCGACCGAACTCCTCCGAGCCGTCGTTGCGGCGGACGGTGGTGTCGAGCGGCTCGAGGTAGAGGTACTCCGCCGGCATGCCGACCAGGTCGGCGCCGCTGTAGCCGCGGGCCAACAGCAGGTCGGCGACGAAGTCGGGGCCGTACCAGTCGTCGTCGTCCATCTTCAGCACGACGTCGCCCGACGCCGCCTCGACGCCGGCGGCGAGCACGTCACCGAAGAGCGTGTCGGCGGGGTGCGGGCGGACCACGGTGCGCACGTGGGGGCCGGCGGCCTCGGCGACGCGGGCCGGGTCTGCCTCCCACCCGTGAGGCAGGTAGACGACCTCCAGGTCGACACCGCGCTGGCGCCCCACCTGGGTCATCACGTGCTCGAGGTTGTCCGGCCGCATGCTGGCGGCGACCACGCTCACGCTCGGGGTGTACGGCGGCCGCAGACCCGCGCCGCTGGCGACCCGGGCCCGCCAGGCGGGCATCGAGAACGCGCGCAGCGCCGCCCGCCGCAGCACCACGGAGTGCTCCTCGCGGGCCAGCTCGTCCGCGAGGTCCACCGCCGCGGCCAGCGCCGACACCACCGGCTCCCCCAGCACCGGCGCAGCCCACGCCGGCGCCGGGCCGACCAGCGGCACCCCGGCCATCGCCAGCCCCGCCACCGTCCGCGCGAAGCCGACGTCCTCGCCCTCGGGCCACGCGACGTCGACGCCCAGGTGCGGCCGCAGCGCGCGCACCATCTCCTCGGTCGCCCCGCGCACCGGCGTCGTGGTGACCTCGCGGCCGGGCAGCCGGAGCACCGGCGCGCCCTCGACGGCCACCAGCGAGGCCACCGGCTCGGTCACGGTCCGGTCGAACCCGATCGGGTTGAGGATCCGCTCCTCCAGCGCCCCGATCGCCATCGGACCGGACGACTCGTCGACCACCGCCGGCGCACGGGCGATGACGTGGTGCTCCGCCAACGAGATGTCGGCCTGGTCGGTGACGATCACGTCGGGCGGCACGTCGCGGGCGGCGTCGCTCGCGGCGTCGAGCTCGTCGAGCCGGATCGCGTGCACCTCTCCGGGGGGCGCGACGGCCCCGCCGTGCACGCCGACCCGCAGCCCGGTGTGCGGGGTCAGCCCGCGGCGGACGGCCTGTCGGGCGAACTCCGAGAGGACCGCCTTGCCCGCGGTCCAGTTGGAGAAGCGGGCGACGGTGACGTACTCGTGCCGGTCGCGGCGCGTGCTCATCATCGTCATCCGCGGCCAGTCGTCGCGAGGGGTCAGGGTGACCACCTCGTCGGCGTACTCCAGGAAGATGCCGACGTTGCGGGTCGCCCGCGTGGCGGGCAGCCGGGCCACGGTGCGTTGGAGCGCGTCTCGGTCGGGCACGATCAGCACGATCGTGCCCCAGCGGCCGGTGTCGGGCACCGTCTCGGTGGGCAGCTGGACGACGGTCGAGCCCTCCGGCAGCCGCGGCGCGAGGTGGGCGCAGTCGGGGTGCACCAGCCCGAGCACGGGCGTGGCCGCGTTGCGCAGCGCGACCTCCAGCGGGTCCATCGCCCGACCGGTCCCGGCGGCCGGCGACCCGGGAGCCGGCGTCCCCGCCGCGTCGCCGCAGCAGCCCCGGCGCCCCCCGCAGGTTTCGGCCGGGCGCGCCCGACCAGCGGCCGCTCCGCCCTCGGCAGCCACTCGTTGACGACGTGGTCGACGATGTGGACCCCTGGTGGCGCGACGATCTCGACCAGCCCGTCGATGTCACCGGCCCGCCCCTCGCGCACGGCCCGGTCGATCTGCCACTCCCGCAGCTTGCGCGGCGAGCGCTGCGCGTTGAACTGCGAGGGGTCGGTCCAGTGCGCGAACTCGTCGGCGTCGAGCCACTTCAGCTCCACCGCGAGGCCGTCGGGCAGCACCAGCCGCTCGGCCCGCTCGGGCCACTCGCGGACCTCCCACTCGAAGGCCTTCACGAACGTGTAGTCGGGTCCCATCGGATAGACCCACGGCTCCAGGAACGACTTGCCGAGGTCGAGCCAGCCGGTGCGCTCGTCGACCACCGTCAGCGGATGTCGTGGCACCACGACCACGGCCTCGCGTCCCTCGAGCTGCCACGACAGGTCGCGCAGGGCGTCGACGCCGTCGGGGGTCAGCACCATGTCGCCGTCCCACTTCATGGAGTACGCCGTCCGGACGTGGCTGAACGACCAGTTGTAGAAGTGCGTGAGCGAGTGGACGGAGTCGGCCCGGGTGTCGCGATGCTCGGCACCGGCGCGGCTCACCCGGTGCGGATAGGCGAGCCCCGTGTAGCGGTCGAGCGCCCCGCACTCCTCGGCCACGTCGTGCCCGACCCGGCCGGTCTCGTCGTCGCTCATGTTGTCGACCAGCACGATCCGCTGCACCGCGCGGAACATCGGCGGCAGCACCCAGGGCAGGTTGCGCGCCTCGTTCTTCACCCGGAAGACGCAGGTGAGCCCGGGCTCGAGCGGACCGTCGTGCCACGCCCACCGGACGTCGTACGCCGGGTCGCCCTCGAGGCAGGCGATGTCGGGGAGCGCCTCCGGGCCGCGGGCGCCCACGCTCACGAGGCGGTCCTCCGCGGCTCCTCGAGGCTGCGGTCGACCAGCGGCCGCGGCGCCCGGGGCAGCCACGTCTGGGTGACGTGGTCGACCACGTGCACCCCCTCCGGGGCCTCGATCCGGGTGATGCCGGGCTGGCCCTCCCAGCGGCCGGCGGCGAGGTCGGTGAACAGCTGGTACTCGCGGCGCTTGCGGCGGGTGCGCGCGCTCTCGGCGAACGCCTCCGGGCTGGTCCAGTGCGCGAACTCGTCGGAGTCCAGCCACTTCAGCTCCACCGAGCTGCCCTCGGGGAAGCGCACGTGTCGCGCAGCGTCGGGATAGAGCCGCAGCTCCCACTCGAACGCCTTGACGTGCACGTAGTCGGGCCCCATCGGGTAGCCGTAGGGTTCGGCGTTGGCGAAGCCCAGGTCGAGGTAGGCGACCCGCTCGGACTCGATGTAGAGGCTGTGCCGCGGCACCGACAGCACCACGTCGCGGCCGGGCAGCTGCCAGGCGAAGTCGCGCAGCAGCTCCTCACCGTCGCGGGTGAGCACCATGTCGCCGTCCCACTTCAGGGAGTACGCCGTCCGCGCGTGGGTGAAGGCCCAGTTGTAGAAGTAGGTCAGCGAGTGCACCGAGTCGGCCGGCGTGTGCAGGTGCTCGGGGCCGCAGCGGCTGACGGCGAAGGGATAGTCGGTGACCGTCAGCCGGTCGGCCGCGCCGAGCTCGCCGACGACCGTGGCCGCGACCTCGGGTGTGCCGTCGTCGGAGCCGTTGTCGACGAGCACGATCGCTGCGCAGGTGCGCACCAGGGCGGGCAGCACGAACGGCAGGCTGCGGGCCTCGTTGCGGACCCGGAGCACCGCAGTCGTGGCCTGGGGGAGGCGGGCGTGGTCGGGCAGCGCGGCCCACGGCCAGGTCGCGTCGAAGTCGTCGCGGCCTTCGCGGTTGACCAGCTGGGCCGAGGGGTCCAGCGGGGACGGCGCGGGGCTCACCCGGGTCAGCGCTCCCGACCGAGGGCCTTGCGCAACCCTCGGCGGACCGGACCCGGGACCATCGCCCGGACGCCGTGCGGGATGCGGTCGACGCGGCGCAGCGGCGCCGGCGGGGGCGGGGGCGCGTGCCGCTGCCCGGCGCGGCGGGCGGCGATGACGCTGGACTGAGCGAGCGCCTCGGACTCGTCGTACAGGTCGGCGTAGGCGACCCGCAGCTGGTCGAGGGCGGCGCGCACCTCGGCGGTGTCGCCGTCGGGCGCGGCCATCGAGTCCAGCGCCTGCCAGGTCTCGACCGCGACCTCGCGCAGCCGCGGCGGCACGTGCAGGTCCTCCCAGGTCGCCGACACCCGGCGCAGGCTGGGGTCGATGAAGTTGTGGACCTTGCGGATGTCGTTGGCCGACGCCGTCTGCACGCCCTTGAGGTCGAACTGCTCCCCGATGGCGAACAGCGGGACGGTCCAGTCGTCGAGCAGGTCGTGGTAGCGCACGAAGGCGCGAACGCCGTCGCGGGTCGCCCGCTCGGTGTGCAGCATCATGTTGACCCAGGCGGCCGTGCGGCTGACCTCGCCGAAGCGCGTGGAGTAGTACTTCTGCTTGCTCCCCACCACCTCGGTCACGGGCCGCAGCATCGTGATGTACGACGGGGTGGCCCCGGCGCGGACCGCGGCCCCTCTCCAGAGCCCGAGGAACCACGACAGCCGCGGGTCCTTGACCACGAGCTCGTTGCCGCCCTCGACGAACTGCTGCTCGACCCAGGTGTGCAGCCGCTCGCGCAGCTCGTCGACCGTGGCCAGCTTGCCGGCCTCGAACCACGCCGACGGGCGGGCGTCGGAGACCTGCACCTGGCAGCGCTTGAGCAGCTCGTCGTGAAGGTCGACGACCCACTGCGGCTCGCCGAAGCCCTTCGGGTTGGTGTCGTCGGCAGATACCTCCGGCTGTGGCACGTGGATCCCCAGCGTCTGCAGGGTCCCCGACATGGTGCTGGTGCCGCTGCGTCCCGAGCCGACCACGAAGACGAGTCGCCGGTCTCCCGACGGCGGCGCCGAGGCGCCCGCCGCCGGCGTCTCTGTCGTGCTGCTGGCCATGGCGGACAGCCTACGGCGTCCCCTCCCGCCCCCCTCCGCGACATGTGGGTTGTGGTCGCCGCGACATGTCGGTTGTGGTCGCCCGACATGCCGGTGGTGGTCCCGCGACATGCCGGTGGTGGTCCCCCGACATGCCGGTGGTGGTCCCCCGACGTGCGGGTGGTGGTCGCGCGGGGGCGCGCTGCCCGAGACTAGGGTGCGGAGTGTGGAGGAGCCGTCGTACCTGTTCGTGATGACCTACGGCCGCTCCGGCTCCACCCTCCTGCAAGGCCTCCTCAATGCGCTACCGGGCTACCTCATCCGCGGGGAGAACGCCGGCGCGGTCCGTGGGCTGTATGACTTCCACTCCCGATGCGTCAACGAGCTCGGCCATCGCAACCACGAGCGCACCGAGCGGCCGAACATGCCGTTCTACGGCATCACCGGCTACCTCGAGGCCGAGGCGCTGGTGATGCTGCGCCGGCTGGTCGTCGACACGCTGCTGCGCCCGGCGCCGGACACGCGGGTCACCGGCTACAAGGAGATCCGGTGGGCCTACGACGACCTGCCGGCGTACGTCGACTTCCTGCGGCAGGTCTTCCCCGGGGCGCGGTTCGTGGTCAACACGCGCGACCACGCCGCGGTCGCGCAGAGCAAGTGGTGGGCCAAGCGCGACGACGCGCTGGAGGTGCTGAGCACCACCGAGCAGCGCATCCTGGCGGTGGCCGCCGACCTCGGCGAGGCGGCGTACCACGTGCACTACGACGAGTACGCCGCCGACCCGGCGACCCTGCGCGGGCTGCACGACTGGCTCGGGGAGCCGTTCGACCTCGACCGGGTCCGCTCGGTGATGGAGGTCAAGCACTCCTTCTAGCGTCAGAGCCCGCACCTCGTTCCGCCACCACCCACATGTGGCACCACCACCACCCACATGTCGCGCCACCACGACGAGCATGTCGCGGTCAGCGGGTGGCGGCGATGACCTGGGCGTACCAGTCGAAGGAGCGTTTGGGGGTGCGCTTCTGGGTCTCGTAGTCGACGTGCACCAAACCGAAGCGCTGGGTGAAGCCCTCGGCCCACTCGAAGTTGTCGAGCAGGCTCCAGGTGTAGAAGCCGCGGACGTCGATGCCGATCCGGACCGCCTCGGCGACCGCACGCAGGTGCGCGTCGAGGTAGTCGATGCGCGGCTGGTCATCGACGACGCCGTCGCCGTCGGGACCCATGCCGTAGGAGCAGCCCGCCTCGGTGATGTAGATCGGCGGGATCGCCGCGCGGTAGCGGGCGCGCATCGTGATCAGCCACTCGCGCAGGGCGTCGGGGACGACCGGCCAGCCGAAGTCGGTGGTCGGGTAGCCCACGATCGGCATCTGCTCGAACGGCAGCTCGGAGTCTTCGGGAGTGGCCGCGATCTTCAGCGGGTTGTAGTAGTTGATGCCGTAGAAGTCGAGCGGCTGGCGGATCATGGCGAGGTCACCGGGCTCGACGAACTCGTCCATGATCGGCGCCAGGTCGACCGGGTAGCGGCCGAGCAGCATCGGCTCGAGATAGAGCCCGTTCCACAGCTGGTCGAAGAGCTTCGTGGCGCCGACGTCGGCGTCGTCGTCGCTGGCCGGCCACATCGGCGCGTGGTTGTTGGCACAGCCGACGCTCTCGGCACCCGCCTCGCGCAGGGCGACCGTCGCCCGGCCATGGGCGAGCAGCAGGTGGTGAGCCACCGGCAGCGCGTCGAAGAGCAGCTGATGGCCGGGCGCGTGGACGCCGGTGGCGTAGCCCATCATGGTGACGACGTTGGGCTCGTTGATCGGGACCCAGTGCTCGACCCGGTCGCCGAGCCGGGTGGCCACGATCCGGGCGAACTCCCCGAAGACGCCGGCGATGTTGCGGTCCAGCCAGCCGCCACGGTCCTCCAGCTCCTGCGGGAGGTCCCAGTGGTAGAGCGTGACCATCGGCTTGATGCCGGCCTCACACAGCTCGTCGACCAGCCGGTCGTAGAAGTCCAGCCCTGCCTGGTTGACCTCGCCGAAGCCGAGCGGCTGGACCCGTGGCCAGGAGATGGAGAAGCGGTAGCCCGGAGCGCCGAGCTGCTTCATGAGCGCGACGTCCTCGGGATAGCGGTGGTAGTGGTCGCACGCCTCGCTGCCGGTGGAGCCGTCGATGATGCGGTCGGGAAGGTTGGCGAAGGTGTCCCAGATCGACAGGCCCTTGCCGTCCTCGAGCCAGGCGCCCTCGATCTGGTACGCCGAGGTGCTGGTGCCGAACTGGAAGCCCTCCGGCAGCTCGGGCAGCTCGCCACCGGTCTCGAGCCTGTTGTCCCGGGTCACCCGCACCTCCTCTCGACCCCGTTGTCGCGCCCACGCCATGTCGTAGGTCGCCCCGACCCTAGCCCGGTCGACGAAGTCACCGGGCAGGAAACCTGATCAACGCTCTCCTCCCCCGCAGCCCCTGCGGCGAACCAGACGAGCGCACCCGCGTCCTCACCCCAGCCAGTGCAGCGCCCGCCCGTGGCCGTGGGTGAGCGCCAGTGCCTGTCCGTCGAGCCCGAGCACGAACTCGCATCCCGGCACCGGCGCCACGGCGCCGACGGTGGCGGTGACCTGCGGCAGCACCCGCCGGCCCTCGTTGCTCACCCAGTGACAGGCCCCGGAGGCCACCAGGCCGGTCATCAGGTCGGCGAAACGGCGCCGGTCGGCCTCGTCGAGGTAGGCGACCACCGCGCTGTGGAAGACGACGACGCGACCGAACCCCTGCGCCTCCTCCACGAGGGCGGGCAGCTCGTCGAGCAGGTCCCCCCGGACGAGGTACGCCGGCTCGGTGGCGGCGACCTCGACCGCCCGGCGCAGGCGCGACCGTCGGTCGTCGTGCTCCGGCCAGACCAGCGTCTCCAGCCACGCCATCGCATCGGCGTCGCGCACCGACAGCGGGTGCAGGTCGATCCCGGCCCGCCAGCCGACGGCGGGCATCGACGCCGGCACGGGCATCGGCCCCGTCACCGCACAGACCAGCTCCGGGCCGTCGCCGAGCACCCGCTCCCCCTCTGCGTGCTGCCAGCGGTGGCGGTAGCGGTCGGGGTACAGGCACAGCCCGGCGCTGGCCCCGGCCTCGACCAGCGCCAACGGCTCCGCCGTGTCCCGCGCCGCCACGGCGAAGGCGGGCAGCAGCGTCGCCAACCGGCCCACCTCGTTGGTCTGGGTGCGCCGGGCGAGGATCGTGGCCTCGATCGTCCCGTCGTCGGTGAGCAGTGCCTCGCGCAGGCCGGCGTACGGCCCGGGCGCCGGGACGCCGTGCCAGCGCGCCGCCGCGAACACCAGGTTGGGCTGCTGTTTCAGGCGCGGAAGCCTCGAGACCCAGCTGAGGACAGCCTCGTCGCCCGCCAGCGAGCACGCCCACTCCTCGAAGCAGGGCGACTCCCCGGCCGCGTGACCCGCGAACTCGGCGTACTGCTCGACGAGGTCGCCGAAGAGGTCCACGGTGCCGTTCCGGTCCGGGCTACTTCTTGTCCCGCCAGATCCGCTCGAACGGCAGCCGCCAGGTGTGGGGGGCGATCAGCTGATGGATCTGGTTGGGTCCCCAGGAGCCCTCGGCGTAGGGGCGCACCGGTGGCATCTCCTCCAGCAGCGGGGCCGAGACCTCCCACAGCCGCTCGACGCCCTCAGCGGTGGTGAACAGCGTGTGGTTGCCGTTGACGGCGTCGAGGATCAGGCGTTCGTAGGCCTCCAGCACCGATCCGGCCCAGCCGGTCTCGGCGATGGCGAACTGCATCGACAGCTTGTCGAGCCGGAAGCCCGGCCCCGGCCGCTTGCCGTAGAACGACAGCGACATCTTGCCTTGGTCGGCAAGGTCGAAGGTGAGGTGGTCGGGGCCGTGCTGACCGATGCCCGAGCCCTCGGGGAACATCGACTGCGGCGGCTCCTTGAAGGCGATGGAGATGATCCGCTGCCCCTCGGCCAGGCGCTTGCCGGTGCGGAGGTAGAACGGCACGCCCGCCCAGCGCCAGTTGTCGACGTAGCAACGCAGCGCGATGAAGGTCTCGGTCTCGGAGTCCGGCGCCACGCCCTCCTCGACGAGATAGCCGGAGTACTGCCCGCGCACCACGTCGTCGGGCGAGATCGGCAGCATCGACCGGAAGACCTTGTTCTTCTCCTCGGTGATCGACAGCGGGTCGAGCGACGTCGGCGCCTCCATCGCGGTGAACGCCAGGATCTGGAAGAGGTGGGTGACCACCATGTCGCGGTAGGCGCCGGTGGCCTCGTAGAACGACGCCCGCTGCTCCAGGCCGAGCTGCTCGGGCACGTCGATCTGGATGTGGTCGATCATGTTGCGGTTCCACACCGGCTCGAAGAGGCCGTTGGCGAAGCGGAACGCCAAGATGTTGAGCGCCTGCTCCTTGCCGAGGAAGTGGTCGATCCGGAAGATCTGCGCCTCGTCGAAGACCTCGTGCAGGGCCGAGTTGAGCCGGCGCGCCGAGGCCAGGTCGGTGCCGAACGGCTTCTCCATGATGATCCGGCAGTCGGTGTGCAGCCCGGCCTCGGCCAGCGTGCGTACGACGGGCAGCGCCGCCGAGGGCGGCACCGACAGGTAGTGCAGCCGCAGGAAGCCGCCGGGGTTGACCTGCTCGGCCTCCTCCACCGCCGCGCGCAGTGCCTCGGGCGAGCCACCGGGGGTGAAGAACAGCGCGGCCGCGAACTCGGCCCACTGCTCCTCCGTGACGTCGCTGGCGTACTCCTCGAGCGCCTTGCGGGCGAACGCGGTGAACGACTCGCGGTCGAAGTCGTCCAGGGAGGTGCCGAGGATGCGCAGGTCGGGCAGCAGACCGGTGCGCTGCAGGTGGAACAGTCCCGGCAGCAGCTTGCGTTGGGCGAGATCGCCCGTGGCACCGAACAGCACGACGGTCGTGGGCTGCCCGGCGCTACCGGGCGGGGGCGACTTGCTCATGGACGCCACCCTGGCACCCCGAGCCCCGCCGTGGGTAACCCCTCCGTGAAATCTGTCGGTTCAGCTCACCGGAAGCGCGACGTACGTCGTCTCGAGATACTCCTCGATCCCCTCGAAGCTGCCCTCGCGCCCGAAGCCGCTGTGCTTCATCCCGCCGAACGGCGCCGCGGCGTTGGAGATCAGCCCGGTGTTGATGCCGACCATGCCGAACTGCAGCGCCTCGGAGACGCGGATGGTGCGGTTGAGGTCGCGGGTGTAGACGTACGACGCCAGGCCGTACTCCGTGCTGTTGGCGCGCTCGATGGCCTCCTCCTCGGTGGCGAAGGTCGCGATCGGAGCGACCGGCCCGAAGATCTCCTGGGCGACGATCTCGGCGTCGCTCCGGACGTCGAGCAGCACCGTCGGCGCGAAGAAGTGCCCCGGCCCCTCCGGCGCCTGACCCCCGACGACGACCCGCGCCCCGGCGACGACGGCCTCGTTGACCATCGACCGGATCGACTCGACGGCCTTGTCGTCGATCAGCGGGCCGACGTCGACGCCGGCCTCCTGGCCACGGCCGACCCGGAGGGCGCCCATCCGCTCGGCGAGCTTCTCGGCGAACTCCACGGCGACCGACTCATGCACGAGGAAGCGGTTGGCGGCGGTGCAGGCCTCGCCCATGTTGCGCATCTTGGCCACCATCGCGCCCTCGACCGCGGCGTCCACGTCGGCGTCCTCGAACACGATGAACGGCGCGTTGCCGCCGAGCTCCATGCTCATCCGCTGGAGCTGGTCGGCCGACTGCCGCATCAGCACCTTGCCGACCGTCGTCGAGCCGGTGAAGCTCACCTTGCGCAGCCGGGCGTCGGCCATCAGTGCCTCGGAGATCGCCGGCGAGGTCGTGGTGGTGACGATGTTGAGCACCCCGTCGGGCAGGCCTGCGTCCTGCAGCACCCCCGCCAGCGCGAGCATCGTCAGCGGCGTCAGCTCGGCCGGCTTGACCACCATCGTGCAGCCGGCGGCGACGGCCGGCCCGATCTTGCGGGTCCCCATGGCGAGGGGGAAGTTCCACGGGGTGATGAACAGACACGGCCCCACCGGCTTGCGGATGGTGAGCAGTCGGGTGCCCCCGGCGGGGTTGTGCATCCACCGGCCGTGGATCCGTACCGCCTCCTCGCTGAACCAGCGGAAGAACTCCGCGCCGTAGGCCACCTCGCCCTTGGCCTCGGCGACGGTCTTGCCCATCTCGAGGCTCATCAGCTCGGCGAAGTCATCGGCGCGGTCCATGATCGCCTCGAACGCGCGGCGCAGGATCTCTCCGCGCTCGCGCGGCGGGGTCGCCGCCCACTCCGCCTGGACGCCGGCGGCGGCATCCAGCGCGGCCCGAGCATCCTCGGCGCGCCCATCGGCCACGTCCGTCAACGTCGACCCGTCAGCCGGGTCGAGCACAGGGAAACGACCGCCCCCGACGGCCTCCACCCACTGCCCACCGATGAACAACGCCCGGCGGTGGCGCTCGAGCAGGTCCAGACCAGCCATTGGATTTGCCTCTCCGACGTGCCTTCTCGTCAATTCCCCGGACAAGTCACGATTCTTGTACGATAGTTGTCGTCGCCGCCGGTGCTACTGGTGGCCCCAGAGCCCCGGGCTCCTCGCTGACCCCATGCAGCGAGGGGCCCGGTTCTGCATTTCCTGACCCCGCGGCTGTGATGTTGGCGACCAGTCTTCCAGCCCCTTGTGCTCGGCGTACAACAGGAGTTGGTTGGGAGGGAGAACCAGCACGACCGACCGAGGAGTCCCCGTGGCAGACAAGGTGAAGGACCGCAGACCAGCCGGGCAAGATCTCGAGGCGGGCAGCCCCGACCAGATCCGCAACGTCGTGCTGATCGGACCCGGTGGCTCGGGCAAGACGACCTTGGTCGAGACGCTGCTCGCCTTCGCCGGAGCCGTCCCGCGCGCCGGCTCGGTGCGCGACGGCACCACGGTCACCGACTTCGAGGAGGCCGAGCAGGCCCACCAGCGCTCCCACTCCCTGGCCCTGGCCCCGCTCGTGCACGAGGGCATCAAGGTCAACCTCATCGACACCCCCGGGTACGCCGACTTCGTGGGCGAGCTGCGCGCCGGCCTGCGGGCCGCCGACTGCGCGCTCTTCGTGGTCGCCGCCAACGACGGCGTCGACGACGCGACCCGCACGCTGTGGCGCGAGTGCGCCGATGTCGGCATGCCGCGCGTCGTGGTGATCACCAAGCTCGACCAGGCCCGCGCCGACTACGAGGGCGTGCTGCTGCAGGCGCAGGACGCCTTCGGCGACAAGGTGATGCCGCTCTACCTCCCCGTCACCGACGGGGAGGAGGTCACCGCGCTGGCCGGGCTGCTCTCGCCCGGCGAGCACGCCGACGACGACCAGCGGGGCTCGCTCATCGAGGCGGTCATCGAGGAGTCCGAGGACGAGACGCTGATGGAGCGCTACCTCGGCGGCGAGGAGGTCGCCGAGAGCGTCCTCGTGGCCGACCTCGAGAAGGCCGTTGCCAAGGCGACGTTCTTCCCCGTCGTGCCGGTCTGCTCGGTGACGGGGGTCGGCTGCAGCGAGCTGCTCGACCTTGCGACCCGCGGTTTCCCGTCTCCGCCCGAGCACGTCTGCCCCGACGTCTTCACCCCGGCCGGCGCCGAGACCGCGCCGATCAGCTGCTCCCCCGAGGGCCCGCTGGTGGCCGAGATCGTCAAGACCACGAGTGACCCCTACGTCGGCCGGCTCTCCCTGGTGCGGGTCTTCTCCGGCACCCTCGAACCCGACGCGACCGTCCACGTCTCGGGGCACTTCTCGTCGTTCTTCGGCGAGGACAGCGGCCACGAGGACCACGACGAGGACGAGAAGATCGGCGCCCTGACCTACGCCTTCGGTCGTCAGCAGGTCCCGACAGCCCGGGTCGTCGCCGGCGACCTCTGCGCGATCGGTCGGCTCAGCCGCGCCGAGACCGGCGACACCCTGTCCAGCCCCGACGAGCCACGGGTGCTGCGGCCCTGGTCGATGCCCGAGCCGCTGCTCCCCGTCGCCGTCATCGCGAGGTCCAAGGCCGACGAGGACAAGCTCTCCACGGCCCTCGGCCGGCTCGCCGCGGAGGACCCGAGCCTGCGCATCGAGAACAACTCCGAGACCCACCAGCTGGTGCTGTGGTGCATGGGCGAGGCGCACGCCGACGTCATCCTCGAGCGGCTCGCGTCGCGCTACTCCGTCAACGTCGACCAGACGCCGTTCCTGGTGTCGCTGCGCGAGACCTTCGCCGGCCCGGGCAAGGGCCACGGCCGCCACGTCAAGCAGTCCGGCGGCCACGGTCAGTACGCCGTCTGCGACATCGAGGTCGAGCCGCTCCCGGAGGGGTCGGGATTGGAGTTCGTCGACAAGGTCGTCGGCGGCGCCGTTCCGCGCCAGTTCATCCCCTCGGTGGAGAAGGGCGTGCGGGCCCAGATGGAGCGAGGCGTGCGCAACGGCTACCCGGTCGTCGACCTGCGGGTCACCCTCACCGACGGCAAGGCGCACAGCGTCGACTCCTCCGACATGGCCTTCCAGATGGCGGGGTCGCTCGCCCTGCGCGAGGCCGCCGAGGCCACCTCGGTGACCATGCTCGAGCCCTACGACGAGGTGAGCGTGGTCGTCCCCGACGACCACGTCGGCGGGGTCATGTCCGACCTGTCCTCGCGCCGCGGGCGGCTGCTCGGCACCGACAAGGTCGGCGACGACCGCACCCTGATCAAGGCCGAGGTGCCGCAGACCGAGCTGGTCCGCTACGCCATCGACCTGCGGTCATCCACCCACGGCGCCGGCACCTTCACCCGGTCCTTCGCCCACTACGAGCCGATGCCCGAGGACGTCGCCCGCTCCGTCGAGCCGCGGGAGGCCCGCTGACGCCGGTGACGAGCAGCGACCCGACCGAGCAGGTGGGCTCCCCGTTCGCGCTGGCCGGCCAGGTGGCCCTGGTCACCGGCGCCGGCAGCCGCACCGGCATCGGGTTCGCCACCGCGCGGCTGCTCCACGACCTGGGCGCCACGGTGGTGGTGGCCGCGACGACCGAGCGCGCCCACGTGCGCGCGGTGGAGATCGGCGGGCCCGATGCGCTGGGCGTGGTGGCCGACCTGACGGTCCCTGCGCAGGCCGAGGCGGCACTGGCCGAGATCCGCTCCCGTCACGGTCGGCTCGATGTGCTCGTCAACAACGCCGGGATGGCGACGGTGGCCGACCCGACCTCCGACGACGGAACCCTCGAGACGCTCGGCCTCGAGGGGTGGCGCGCCGCGCTCGCCCGCAACCTCGACACGGCCTACGTCACCACGCGCGCGGCCCTGCCGCTGCTGACCGACGGGGCCAGGCTGGTGATGGTCGCCAGCGTCACCGGGCCGGTGATGGCGATGCGCGCCAACCCGGCGTACGCCGCGGCGAAGGCCGGTCTGGTGGGACTCACCCGCGCCCTGGCGGTCGACCTGGCGCCGCGCGGCATCGTCGTCAACGCCGTGGCCCCGGGCTGGATCGCCACCGGCTCCCAGACCCCAGGCGAGGTCGAACAGGGTGCCTCGACGCCGCTCGGGCGCAGTGCCACGCCCGCCGAGGTGGCGGCTGCGATCGCGTTCCTCGCCTCGCCGGGGGCGTCGTACGTCACCGGCCAGTGCCTGGTGGTCGACGGCGGCAACAGCATCGCCGAGGAGCGGGCCGGCTCCTGAGCCGCCCGCCACGGGTGGGCGGACACCCCCTGCGCCCGCCCACCCGCAGCCCCACCCCGCGACGGATGGTCACACGGGAGGCCGACACCCGACCACCTCCGAAAGGGTGAGATCGGGTAAAGAATCAGCGGTCGCGCGCAGCCCGGAGAAAGGCCTCCAGGATCGGCCCGGCGATGCCGGAGCCGGAGTTGCCGACGTCGACGTAGACCGCGACGGCGAGATCGCCCTGGCCGGCCACCATCCAGGCGTGGGTCAGCCGCTTGCCGCCCTGGTCGAACTCCGCGGTGCCGGTCTTCGCGCCGACCGGCGGTCCCGGCACGCCGGCGAGCTGCCGGCCGGTCCCGCTGGTGACCACCCGGCGCATCATCGAGCGCAGCTGAGCGGCCTCCTGCTCGGTCAGCGGCGGAGCCTCGGCGGACGGCACCGGGTCCACGCCCTTGACCAGGGTCGGCACCACCGTGTGACCGGCCTGGATGGAGGCGACCACGGCAGCCATCGACAGCGGCGCAGAGAGCACCGTGCCCTGACCGATCAGGTCGGCGGCCGCCTCGGTGGTGTTGTCGGTCGGCGTTACCTGGCCGAAGTACGCCGGGTAGCCGACGTCGTAGTCGACGCCGAACCCGAGCGAGGCGGCGGCCTCGGCGAGGTCGGCCTGGCCGAGCCGGTCGTGTTGGGAGATGAAGGCGGTGTTGCAGGAGTGGGCGAGAGCCGACCACAGGGGGATCCGACCCAGGTGGTCGGGTGGGTAGGCGTCGTAGTTGGCGAACACCTTGCCGTCGACGAGCACCGACGGCGTGCACGGGACCAAGCTGTCCGGGGTCAGGCCCGAGCGCAGCAGCGCCAGGCTGGAGACGATCTTGTACGTCGACCCGGGTGCGGCCTTGCCGAAGGTCGCGATGTTGACGCCGTTGGCGCTCGGGCTGGTCGCGGCGGCGAGCACCGCACCCGTCGACGGCCGGATGGCGACCAGGCCCGACGGCGGGCCCTGGTCGGCGAGCAGGTCCTCGGCCGCGAGCTGCAGCTCCATGTCCAGCGAGGTGCGCAGCGGCTCACCGTCCGTGGCCGGGACGCTGTAGAGCTCGCGCGACTTCCCGTCGGTGTCGACCGCCTCGACGGTGATCCCGGGCTGGCCGGCCAGCTGCTCGTCGTACCTCGCCTCCAGGCCCGACAGCCCGGCGAGGTCGCCGACCCGGTAGCGACCCGGGTCCTCCTCGATCATCTCGGAGGTCACCTCGCCGACCCGCCCGAGGAGCGGCTGTCCGAAGGCCGACGTCGGGCCGAGCTGCGCGGTGGTCTGCAGGGCGCGCACGCCGCCGAGCGACTCGTACGCCGCCCCGACGGTCGGCGGCACCTCCTCGCGGCGGTAGGTGATCGCCTCGACGAAGGCCAGGTCGCCGGCGCCCTTGACCCGGGCGGCGTAAGCCTGAACGTCGATGTCGACCAGCCGGGCCAGCTCGCGAGCGGAGGCCACGGCGGTGGCCTTCGGCACCAGCGACCGGTCGACGCCGAAGCGGACGACGGGGCGCTCGGTGACCAGCTTGAGGTTGCCGTAGCCGATGACGTCGCCACGACTGGGCCGGAGGCTGCCGGCCTCGAGGACGAGCTTGCCGCGCAGCGACGGCTCGACCAGCGCCGGCTCCCACCCGGCCCGCCACGCACCGTCGACCAGCATCAGCGCCGCCTGCGTGTCGTAGACCCACTCGTTGTCGCCGACCGGCCAGTGCCAGGTGAGGGTGGCGCGCGCCGTCTCGGGGGCGTCGGCGGCGCCCTCGGCCATGGTCACCCGGCCCGGCTCGACGGTGGGCGTCAGGTCACCCATGCCCTCCACGATGGCGTCGTAGCCCGGCTGGGCGTCGGCGGCGGTGTCGGCCGTCCAGGCGGCACCGGTCAGGTCGCCGTCGCCGAGCGCGGCCGCGAGCGCCTCGACGGCAGCGTCCGGTGCCGGGGAGTCGGGGGCGTCGGGGCCGCCGGAGCAGGCCGTCAGGAGCGCGGCCAGCGCCACCGCCGCGGCCGTCGTCCCCCGAGCTGTGCGCATGGCGTCCTTGCTACCACGCTGGACGCGGTGGCCCCGGGATTCACTGGTTAACCGGTGAATTGGTCACTTCTCCAGCGTTGCTCAGTGGGTGCAGTGACAGAACCACAGGAGAACCTGTGAATCCCACCACCCACCCCCCGCGACCCCGGCGCCAGCCAGACTCAGATCCCGTCCTCGTCGATGACGTGCATGGCGGCCTCTTCGGCGCTGGCCCCGGCGCCGTCGATGCCGACGTCGGTCACGAAGCGGTCGTCGCCGTCGTCGGAGGCGACCAGTCGGCCGGACCGCTTGTCGCCGACCTGGTCGTCGTCGAGGACGTCCTCGGTCCAGGTGTCGTGCTCGAGGTCGGTGTCGGGCTCCTCCTGGGCCATCCGCTGCTCGAGAGTCTCCCCCTGATGCTCCTCGGCCGCGGTGTTGCCGAACCCCTGTCCTGCCGACCATCCCTCGCGGGTGACGATGCCCTCGTCGAGCACGTCGTCGACACCGTGGAAGTCCAGGGTGTCCTCGGGCTGCAGCTGGGTCTCGTCGTCGACGCTGAACTCGCCGTACTCTTCTCCACCGCTCATGCCCCCATCTTGCCTCGCGGGGCGCTTCAGTGGGGTGTCTGGTCGATCACCAGTGCCCGTCGCGGGTCGACCACGGTCGCGGCGCGGGGCACGGCGCGGGTCGCGGCGCGGGTCGCGGCGCGGTCAGTCGGCGCCGAACTCCATGGCCGCTGCGTCGACCATCTCCTCGTCGGCGTCCTCGGCCACCGACGGGTTGTCGATGATCTGCTCGGCGCCGCCGGCAGGCAGCTCACCGAAGAGCGTGCCGTTCTCGACCCGCACGTGGCCCTGGTCCTGAGGCTGGGTGGCGTAGAGCTCGAGCAGGGCGCGGCTGTCGGCGATATCGAGGTTGCGCATCGTCAGCTGGCCGATCCGGTCGGTCGGCCCGAACGCCGCGTCCTCGGTGCGCTCCATCGAGAGCCGGTCGGGGTGGTAGGACAGGTGCGGCCCGGTCGTCGCGAGGATCGTGTAGTCCTCACCGCGCCGCAGCCGCAGCGTCACCTCGCCGGTGACCACCGACGCGATCCAGCGCATGATCGACTCGCGCAGCATCATCGCCTGCGGATCCAGCCACCGGCCCTCGTAGAGCAGCCGGCCCAGCCGCCGCCCCTCGGCGTGGTAGCTGGCCAGCGTGTCCTCGTTGTGGATCGCGTTGAGCAGCCGCTCGTACGCCGCCCACAGCAGCGCCATGCCGGGCGCCTCGTAGATGCCGCGCGACTTGGCCTCGATGATCCGGTTCTCGATCTGGTCGGACATTCCGAGCCCGTGCCGGCCGCCGATCGCGTTGGCCGCGTGGACCATCGCGATCGGGTCGGCGTACGTCTGGCCGTTGATCGCCACCGGCCGCCCCTGCTCGAAGCGGACGGCCACCTCCTCGGTCTCGATCACGACCGACGGGTCCCAGAACTTCACGCCCATGATCGGCTCGACGGTCTCCAGCGAGACGTCGAGGTGCTCCAGGGTCTTCGCCTCGTGGGTGGCGCCCCAGATGTTGGCGTCGGTCGAGTAGGCCTTCTCCTGGCTGTCGCGGTAGGGCAGGTCGCGGTCGGTGAGCCACTGGCTCATCTCGTGCCGCCCACCCAGCTCGGCGACGAAGTCTGCGTCGAGCCAGGGCTTGTAGATCCGCAGTGCCGGGTTGGCGAGCAGGCCGTAGCGGTAGAAGCGCTCGATGTCGTTGCCCTTGAACGTCGACCCGTCGCCCCAGATGTCGACGCCGTCCTCGTGCATCGCCCGGACCAGCAGGGTGCCGGTGACGGCACGGCCCAGCGGCGTGGTGTTGAAGTACGCGCGGCCGCCGGAGCGGATGTGGAAGGCGCCGCAGGCCATCGCGACCAGGCCCTCCTCGACCAGCTGCTTCTTCGCGTCCACGGCGCGGGAGAGGTCGGCGCCGTACTGGAGAGCCCGGCCCGGCACGCCGGCGATGTCGGGCTCGTCGTACTGCCCGATGTCGGCGGTGTAGGTGCAGGGGATCGCCCCCCTCTCCCGCATCCAGGCGACGGCGACGGAGGTGTCGAGGCCCCCGGAGAACGCGATGCCGACGCGCTCGCCGACGGGGAGGGAGGTGAGGACCTTGGACATGCGAGCGATTATGCACTCCCATGCATAGTCATGCAAAACGGGGTCGGCCCGGCGGCCTCAGGCCCGCCAGACCAGCCGCGAGCCCAGCAGCAGTACCCCGAGCACCACCATGGCCACCACCACGAACGCCGGCGCCGTGCCCTGGCCGCTCAGCTGGCGCAGCACCATGCCGACGACGACCGCGGCGACCCACACCATGGCGCCGGCCGCCAGGCTCGCGCCCGGCCGATCGGTGGCCGCGACCACCGCCCACCCCACCGCGGCACCGAGGAGGAACGGCCAGGCCGTCTGCGCCCACCCCGCGGGGGTGAGCGACTCCTGGTGGCTGGCCCGCCCGACCGCGGCGAACACCGCGACCAGCACGAGATCGACGACGAGGCGGATCACGGCTCCAGCATGGCGCACCGGCGCCGCTAGGGGTTCACTGGAGGGATGCCGCGTCGCCCGCCCCGACCCACCCTCGCCGTCGTGGCGGGGCTGATGCTGGCGCTGACCGCGTGCAGCGACCCCGGATCGGGCCACGACCGGCCGACGCCGTCGGCCGCCCCGCCGCCGGCGACGCCTGACCCACCCGCCTCGCCCACGTCGCCCGCCACGGCGTCGCCGACCGAGGTGACCGGGTCGACCCTCCCCCGCCGCAACCTGTCGCCCGACGAGCAGGACCGCCTCGACGAGCGGCTGGTTGCCGCGGCCTGGCGCAACGACCTGGCCGCCGTACGCCGGCTGCTCGACCTGGGTGCAGATCTCGACCGGCGCGACGAGACGCAGCAGAACACCTTCCTGATCGCCGCCTCCGAGGGCTATGCCGACCTGCTCGAGCTCGCGGTGCGACGCGGCGCGGACGTGAGCCTGCACGACAGCTTCGACGGGACGGCCCTGATCCGGGCCGCCGAGCGGGGCCACTGGCAGGTTGTCGGCCGGCTGCTCCAGCCCGACCTGCGGCGGCGCTCGCAGCCCGATCACGTGAACAACCTCGGCTGGACCGCCCTGCACGAGGCCGTGGTCCTCGGCGAGGGCAACGCCGACGACGCGGCGACCGTGCGCGTGTTGGCGGCCGGCCGCGTCGACCTCGACGTACCCAGCGCGAGCAGCGACCTCACGCCCCTGGAGGAGGCGAACCGGCGGGGCCAGCAGGTGGTCGCCACGACCCTGCGGAGGGCCAGCGGGCCCGCACCCGCCGACCCCGACCGGTCCCTGCTGCGCGCAGCCGGGTCGGGCGACGCCGATGGAGTGGCGGTGGCGCTGCGGGCGGGGGCCGACCTCGAGGCACGTGACGACCGCGGGCGGACGCCGCTGCTCCTCGCCGTGACCGGCGACCACGTGTCGACCGCCCAGGTGCTGCTCGCCCTGGGCGCCTCTCCCGACGGCCTGGACGACCGGCACGACACTCCTTGGCTGGTGACCGGCGTGACCGGGTCGGTGCCGATGGCCGAGACCCTCCTGCCGTTCCGCCCCGACTTGACCGTCCGCAACCGCTTCGGCGGGCTTTCCCTGATCCCGGCTGCTGAGCGCGGGCACGTCGACTACGTGCGCCGGGTGTCTCGGACCCGCATCGATGTCGACCACGTCAACGATCTGGGCTGGACGGCACTGCTCGAGGCGGTGATCCTCGGCGACGGTTCCCCTCGGTACGTCGCGGTCGTCCGGCTGCTCCTCGACGCCGGCGCAGACCCGGCGATCGCCGACCGCGACGGCGTCACCGCGCTCGAGCATGCCAGCAGCCGCGGGCATCGCGCCGTCGTCCGAGCGCTCGCCGGCTGACCGGCACCCCTCGAGAAGGCGCCCCACCCACGGCTCACCCGGCCGGGCCGTGGGGGGGTGTGGCCCGACCGGGTGAGGTCTGCGGCGGCGTCGGGCAGCTAGCCCAGCAGCCTGCTCAGTGGGTGCGCGCCCACTGTCGCGCCTGCCTCTTCGCGTAGACCCGGTCCATCCGGTCGATGCTGGCGCGCGAGCTCAGGTCGACGCCGGCCCTGCGGGCGGCCTTCTTCGCGCGGGAGCTGGTGAGGTCGGGGGCGCGGAACTCCTGCGGCGTGATGCGTGCGTCGCGGTCGGCGTACGCCGACTGCTGCGCGGCCAGCTCGCCGGCCCCGGCCACCGAGCGGGTCAGCACCGCCTTCGTCAACGCCGCGGTGGCGCCGGCGAGGACCGGGCTGACCGTGGGGTAGTAGCCCGACTGGTGGCCCGAGACCTTCGGGTGGAAGCTCTCCGAGATCGGGCTGGACAGCCCGTTGATCCACTCGGCGCGATCGCACACAGCGTGCCCGAGGAAGGCGCTGGTCGGGTTGGCGAAGGAGAAGCCGGCCGCCGACGCCGCCGCACTCAGCCGCGAGTTGAGCAGGTCGGCGGTCTGGTTGAGCTTGCTCATCTCCGAGGAGGAGAACCACGTGAACCAGCTGCAGTCCTTGCCGTTGAAGATCCGCGGGTAGCCGACCACGGTCACCCGAGCGGTGGGCGCCTGCGCGCGGATCTGGCCGTAGAGCGTGCCGAGCCGCGACGGGAGGGTGCCGTTGATGAAGTTCTGGGCGCTGGAGACCTTGCCGTTGCAGTTGCTCATCCAGCCCGGCAGCGCACACTCGGTCAGCACGCTCGCGAAGCCGGCGTCGTTGCCACCGACCGAGATCGTGACGTACGCCGTCGAGGCCGACAACGCGCCGAGCTGGGCGTTGGTGACGTCGGGGATGGTGGCGCCCGAGCAGGCGCGGAAGTTCAGCGCATAGCCCTGCGCCGACGCGATCAGGCTCGGGTAGGCGTAGACCGAGCGCTGGCACGAGGTGCCGTCGGGGATGTACGTGCGAGTGCCGGTGCCCGAGGAGTAGGAGTCGCCGAGGGCGACGTACGCCGGGTCGGCCGCCTGCGCCGGCGCCGGCGCCAGCAGGGCAGCGAGCGCCGCCAGGCTGACGCCGGCGGCGAGCCGAGCGAGCCGGCGGGACGGGCAAGATGTGCGCATCGTTGAGAACCTCCGAGAGTCGTCCCCCGAGCCGGCCGTCACACCCCGAGTGATGGGTGACGGGGATCACCCTAGACCCGGTCGGGCCCGCGATGTCGATGCGACACCGCGGGCCCGCCCGCTCACCGTGCGGTCGGACTCACCCGAGGCTGAGTGAGGTGTCGTCGAGGACGAAGCTCGTCTGCAACGACGAGTCCTCGATGCCGGCGAAGCTGACCGTCACGGTCTGCCCCGCGAACGACGACACGTCGAACGACCGCAGCGTGTAGCCCGACGCCCTGTTGAGGTTCGAGTACGTCGCGAGCGTGGTCGAGCCGATCTTCACCGTGAGCGTGTCGTACGCCCGCCTGGTCGTCCGCTCGGCGGTGTCGATGTGCAGGTAGAACGACAGCGTCGCCGAGCACCCGGCCGGGATCGACACCGACTGGCTGAGGGTGTCGGTGTGGCGCGAGCCGTAGCCGTCCAGCCACGCCTTCCACGAGCCGGTGCGGGCCGGCTGGCTGGCCGAGCTGGTGATCACCCCGGAGGTCGCGGACCACGATGCCGCCCCGCTCTCGAAACCGGGATTGCCCAGCTGCTGGCCCGAACAGCTGCCGCCGCCCCCGCCGCCGACCGACCAGCTGAACGTCGCCGACCCCGCAGCACCGGTGGTGTCGGTGGCCGTCACGGTGGACGAGAACGTCCCCGCCGTAGTCGGCGTACCGCTGATCAGGCCGGAGGAGGCGTTGACCGACAGCCCCGCGGGGAGCCCGGTGGCCGAGTAGGTCAGCGTCTGACCCGCCTGACTGTCGGTCGCCACGATCTGCAGCGTCGTCGCGGTGCCGACGGTCCCGGTCTGGCTTCCGGGGTTGGTCACCGTGACGGTGTTGGTGCCGCCGGTGGTGCAGGTCGGGTCGGCGGTCTGCGCCGGCACCGACACGGCGTTCCAGGCGGCCTTGACCGCGTTGAACTCCGCGCAGCTGCCCGGGTAGAGGTTCTTCGCTGCGGTCAGCGTCCAGGTGCGGTACTTCAGGTAAGACGACGTGGTCGTCTTCATCAGCATCGCGTTGTACATGATCGTGATCGCCTTCTGCACGCCGATCCCGCTCACCGTCGAGCCGTTGCAGGTCGGGCTGCTGGGCTGGCCGTTGCTCGGGTCGGAGCCCTCGGCGAGCAGGTAGAACCAGTGGTTGCCGGGGCCCGCCGCGGCGTGCACCTCCTGGCTCGGCGTCGAGGAGGAGTAGCAGTTGTCGTCGCCCAGCGCGGCCGGGTTGGACATGTTGCGGATCGGGCCCGAGCCGACCAGGTCGACCTGCTCGCCGACGAGGTAGTCGGGCCGGTCGACGGCGTTGTCGGCGTACCACTCGGTGGCGGCGCCGAAGGCATCGGCGACGAACTCCTGGGTGTTGCCGCGGGAGATGCCGCCCGGCGTCTTGTCGTCGATGCCGTGGCCGTACTCATGGGCGACGACGTCGATCGAGCTGATCCACCTGCCGCCGGTCTGGGTGTGACCGATCTGCACCTGCGTGCCGTCGTAGTAGGCGTTGACGTCGTTGAGCCCGACCCGGGTGGGGACCCAGCCGCCGGAGCCGTTCATGCCGTTGCGGCCCAGCCAGCTCGAGAGCATCTGGCGCTCCTTCTCGGCGGCGTAGAAGGCGTCGACGCAGCCGGTCTCCCGGTTGGTCGGGTCGCCGTTGCCCCAGCTGTCGTCGGAGCCGGTGAAGGTGACGTTGCCCGAGGAGTTCTGGCACTTCAGCGTGGAGGCGCTGCTGTTGGTCATGGAGTACGTCGACCCCGACAGAGTCGTCGGCAGGCTGACCGTGCCGGACCAGCCGGAGCTGCCGGTGCCCTCCGCGACCCGCTCGATGGCGTCGAGGACCTTGCCGCTGCGCGCATCGACGTACACCGACTGGCGCGAGGGCCGGCTCTGCCGGGTGCCGGCCACCTCGACCGCCCAGGCCAGGTGCGACCGTCCGCGCTGCCAGATGACCAGCCGGGGGGTGCTGGTGTCGGAGACCCGACCGAGGAGGGCGCGGGCCGCGGCCGAGGCCCGGGCCGCGGAGAGGGTCGGCGTGATGGAACCGATCGTGGTGGGCCGCTGCTGGGCGACCGAGGTCGTGACGACCTGGCCGCGAGCGTCGGTGACGACCACGAAGTCGCCGCCGACCACGGGGAGCCCGCGATGGGTGCGCTCGTAGGCGACGTACTGCAGCCGGCCCGACGACCAGACCCGGCCCGGCGCGAACCGGTCCCGTGGGCCGACCTTGAGCTGGGGCGCCTTGCTGGCGACCAGTCGGCCGGCCGTCGTACGAGCCGCGGCGCGCGCGTCGGTCTTGGCGGCCACGGCCGCGACAGGCGCCTCGGCCGAAGCCGAGGACGAGGAGAGGGTCCCGGCCGTGAGGACCGTGGCCGAGGCCGCGATGGCGGCCAGGATTTTGCGCTTCATCGTGAGCGAGAACCTCCTCGAGACCCCCGGACCGGTGGGGCCGGGGAGGTGGAGGCGACCCGCGGGTCGCGGGCGCACCGAGCGAACAGTCGCGCTCGCTGTCGGCGCCGGTCAACGGACCCGGATCCTCATGTTCGTGCACTGCATGAACCTGCGGAAGTCGCGACGGGCTGGGCGACGGCGGATCGGGTGCCCGGGCTCGTGCGAACCAGGTCACCAGGGTCGCGGGGAATGTCGTGGACGCGGTCGTCGTTCCAGTGATTGAAAGTTCAATATTGTCTGATCTCGCCTCAGGACCAGGAGCCCCCATGAGCATCTTCACCCGCCAGCCCGAGACCTTCGACGCACCGACCGCGCTGCTCGAGGACGTCACCGGCGACTACACGCTGGACCCGACCCACACCCGCCTCGGCTTCTCCACGCGGCACGCGATGGTGACGACCGTCCGCGGCCAGTTCTCCGACTTCGCCGGCACCGCGCACATCGACGTCGCCGACCCGAGCAAGTCGAGCGTCTCGCTGACCATCCAGATCGCCAGCGTCGACACCGGCGTCGCCGACCGCGACGGTCACCTCCGCTCCGGCGACTTCTTCGACGCCGAGACGTTCCCGGTGATGACCTTCACCTCCACGTCCGTCGTGCGCGACGAGGACGGCGTGTGGCAGGTCACCGGCGACCTGACCATCAAGGCCGTCACCCGGTCGGTCACCATCCCGTTCGAGGAGACCGGCTCGGCCCGCGACCCGTTCGGCAACGTCCGCGTCGGCTTCGAAGGTGGCACCGCCATCAACCGCAAGGACTGGGGCCTCACCTGGAACGCCGCGCTCGAGACCGGCGGCGTGCTCGTCTCCGAGAAGGTCAAGCTGGAGTTCGACGTCTCTGCCGTCCAGTCCGCCTGACCCCGCATTCTCACGCGAGGCGTCGCAGACGGCGCGGTGAGCCGTCGCAGACGGGGGTAGCTGCCCCGTCTGCGACGGTTCGGTCGCCCGGTTGCGACGCCTCGGCGATATTTGGGGTGCGGGACGAGGCGCAGGCGCGCTTCACTGGCACCCGTGACCGCCACCGACCCTGCCACGTCCAGCCGTAGCGCCGCGCCCGACACCTCGGTGTCCGCGGCCGGGCAGCGCCTCGCCGCGGCGGTGCCCGCCGACCTCGCCGTGCGGATGCTGGGGCTCGGCGACGCTCGCGCGGTCTACGACGTGATGGCCGCCCAGCAGCAGGCCGACCTCGGCAGGGTCGAGATCGAGGAAGCGGACATCGTGAGTGACTGGCAGCGGCCGTCGTTCGACGTCACCCAGAGCAGCATCGGGGTGTTCGACGGAGGTCGCCTGGTCGGCTACGCCGAGGTGGGCCGCGCCGGCCGCGGCGACGCCGCCGTCGACCCGGCGTACGCCGGCCGCGGCATCGGCACCGCGCTGGCCCTCTGGATGCAGGGGCGCGCCGCCGAGGAAGGCCTGACCTCCATCGGGATGCCGGTGCCGGAGGGCTCGCCCGGTGACCGGCTGCTGGAGCGGCTCGGCTACCGCGTCCGCTGGACCAGCTGGGTGCTGCACCTGCCCGCCGGCGCGGAGATCGCGCCCCGCCAGCTCCCCGCCGGGTACGCCGTCCGCGCGGCCGCCCCGCACGAGTACCCCGCGGTCCACGCTGTCATCGAGGACGCGTTCCTGGAGTGGTCGGAGCGCGACCGCGAGCCCTACGCCGACTTCGAGGCAGAGATCGTCCGCCGGCCTGGCGCCGAGCCCTGGAACGTCCGGGTCGTCGTCGACGGCGACGACGTCGTGATGGCCGCGGGCATCGTGCAGGTCGGCGCGGGGTTCGACCCGCCCGAGGCCTTCGTCAGCCGCCTGGCCACCCGCCGCCACCAGCGCGGCCGTGGGCTCGCGCAGGCGCTGCTGGTCGACTGCTTCGCCGAGGCACGACGCCGCGGAGCGGTCCGCGCCGGACTCTCGACCGACTCCCGCACCGGCGCGCTCGGGCTCTACCAGAAGGTCGGCATGGTGGTCACCGACGTATGGGTCCACCGCGCCATCGACGTGCGGTGACGCCCGCGCCTAGCCTGGGCCGATGACCCAGCCGCCGGAGTTCCGCATCTCCTCGACCGTGCTCGGAGCGTCCGACCCGCGCGCACTCGCCGACTTCTATCGCGCGCTGCTGCCGGACTGGGAGACGCTCGTCGATCTGCCCCAGTGGGTCAAGATCAAACCACCCGGCGGCGGCCACGGCCTCGCCTTCCAGCTCGAGGAGCACCACCTCGAGCCCACCTGGCCGGCCGGACCCGGCGACCAGCAGATGCAGGCGCACCTCGACATCGGCGCCTCCGACCTGGCCGCCGGCATCGAGTACGCCGAGGCGCGCGGCGCTCGCCTGGCGGCGTACCAGCCCCAGGACGACGTCCGGGTGATGCTCGACCCTGCCGGGCACCCGTTCTGCCTGTTCCAGCTGCCGACCTGAGGACGTCGGCCCTCAGACAGCCCGCTCGATCCCCAGTGAGACGAGGAGCTCCTCGATGCGGCGCCGGATGTCGTCGCGGATCGGACGGACGGCCTCGATCGGCTGGCCGGCCGGGTCGTCGAGCGCCCAGTCCTCGTAGCGCTTGCCGGGGTAGAACGGGCAGGCGTCGCCGCACCCCATCGTGATGACCACGTCGGACTCGACGACGGCCTCGTCGCTGAGCAGCGTCGGCACGGCGGCGGTGATGTCGATGCCTTCCTCGGCCATCGCGGCGACCGCCATCGGGTTGAGCGAGTCGCCGGGTGCGGAGCCCGCCGAGAGCACGCGCACCCGGTCGCCGCCGAGGTGGCGTAGCCAGCCGGCGGCCATCTGCGAGCGGCCGGCGTTGTGGACGCAGACGAACAGCACGGTGGGCAGGGCAGTGGGGGTGGCGGTCATCGGACCTCCTCGGTCACGGGGGCGGCGTGCGGGAAGCGGTCGCGCAGGGCCAGGGAGACGTAGACCAGACCGACCAGGACGGGCACCTCGATGAGCGGCCCGACCACGCCGGCCAGGGCCTGCCCCGAGGCGACGCCGAACGTCGCGATCGCGACGGCGATGGCCAGCTCGAAGTTGTTGCCGGCGGCGGTGAACGCCAGCGTGGTGGTGCGCTCGTAGGTCATCCCGAGCGCCCGACCGAGCAGGTAACCCCCGCCCCACATCAGTGCGAAGTAGGCCAGCAGCGGCAGCGCGATCCGCGCCACGTCCCACGGCTGGTTGGTGATCCGGTCGCCCTGCAGCGCGAACAGCACGACGATCGTGAACAGCAGCCCGATCAGCGCCCAGGGGCCGACGCGGTGCAGGAAGGTCTGCTCGTACCACTCCCGGCCGCGCCAGCGCTCGCCGTACCGTCGGGAGAGGTAGCCGAGCAGGAGCGGGATGCCGAGGAACACCAGCACCGACCCGGCGATCTCCCAGGCGGACACGTCGAGCTCGGCGGTGTCGAGACCCAGCCAGGAGGGCAGCACCTCGAGGTAGAACCACCCCAGGGCGCCGAAGGCGACGACCTGGAAGACCGAGTTCAGCGCCACCAGCACCGCCGCCGCCTCGCGGTCGCCGCAGGCGAGGTCGTTCCAGATGATCACCATGGCGATGCAGCGGGCGAGCCCGACGATGATGAGACCGGTGCGGTACTCCGGCAGGTCGGGCAGCAGCAGCCAGGCCAACGAGAACATCAGTGCCGGACCGACGACCCAGTTGAGGACCAGCGAGGCCACCAGCATCCGGCGGTCGGCGGTGACGGTGTCGAGCCGGTCGTAGCGGACCTTGGCCAGGACGGGGTACATCATCACGAGCAGGCCGACCGCGATCGGCAGCGAGATGCCCCCCACCTCGACAGCGCTCAGCGCGTCGTCGAACCCGGGCACGAGCCGTCCGACGAGCAGCCCCAGCACCATGGCCAGTCCGATCCACAGCGGCAGGAAGCGGTCGAGCCGCCCCAGGCGCTGGGCGACCGGCGCGACCTCCGTGGCGCTCACCGGGCGGCCGCCAGCAGCCCGGCGAGGTCAGCGAGCATCTCCGGGCGCACGCGGTAGTGCACCCACACGCCCCGCTTCGACCGGTCGAGCAGGCCGGCCTCGTGGAGGATCTTGAGGTGGTGGCTGATCGTCGGCTGCGACAGCTCGAAGGCGTCGTTGAGGTCGCACACGCAGGCCTCCCCGCCCTCGTGGCTGGCGATCAGCGACACCAGCCGCAGGCGGACCGGGTCACCCAGGGCCTTGAACACCGGCGCGAGCCGCTCGGACTGGTCGCCGGTCAAGGGCTCGGCCGTGAGCGACGAGCAGCACTCGGCCACCGACGTGAGCAGGGGCAAGGACTTCGACATGCATCAATATTGACAGATGTCGATGAGACGTGTCACGCTGGGTCCAGACATAGACATCTATCGATATCTAGGAGACCGCGATGTCCCGCTTGCAACTCGCCCTCAATGTCGACGACCTCGAGCAGGCCGTCACGTTCTACTCCCGTCTGTTCGCCGCCGAGCCGGCCAAGCGGCGCCCCGGATACGCCAACTTCGCGATCGCCGAGCCGCCGCTGAAGCTGGTGCTCTTCGAGAACGCCGGTCGGGGCGGCTCGATCAACCACCTCGGGGTCGAGGTGGACGACGTCGACGCCGTGACCGACTGGTCGGCCCGCGTCGGCACCGACCTCGAGACCACCGACCAGGGGGAGACGACCTGTTGCTTCGCCAAGCAGGAGAAGTTCTGGATCGACGACGCGCCCGACGGGCTCGGCTGGGAGGTCTACACCGTCCTCGAGGACTCCGCCACCTTCGCCGGCGAGCCGGCCGCGGAGGAGGAGGCCGTCTGCTGCGCCGGCTGACGCCACCCGGACGTGGTCACGGGTCGGGACGCCGCAGGTGATGCGGCGTCCCGACCCGTGTCTGTGGTCGCCGGCTCGCCCGCGACCCGTGGGTGGGTCAGGCGAGGGTGAGGAAGAGCTTCTCCATCCGCTTGACGTCGACGCCGCCGTCGTCGGTCGGGTTGGCCAGGCAGTGCTGCATGCCGGAGGCGACCACGGCGAAGCCGGCGCGGTCGAGCGCCTTCGAGACCGCCGCGAGCTGGGTGACGACCGCCTCGCAGTCGCGTCCCTCCTCCAGCATCCTGATCACGCCACCGAGCTGGCCCTGCGCCCGCTTGATGCGGTTGATGACGTGGCCCATCTCCTCGGGGTCGAGCTCCATGGCTCCTCCTGGTTGCTGGTCGGGCTGGTCGGGTTGGTGGGGCTGGGCGGCGCCGGACGGGCCGGCGTCGGCGTGGGTGGTCACTGCGGAGCGGCCGCGGCTTCCTTGCGGGCGGCCTCGATGTCGAGCGCGCGGACGGCGGCGATCAGCTCGTCGAGCGCGGGGGCCGGCAGGGCGCCGGGCTGCGCGAACACCAGCGAGCCGTCCTTGAAGGCCATCAGGGTCGGGATCGAGCTGATGCCGGCGGCTGCGGCGAGCGACCGCTCGGCCTCGGTGTCGACCGAGCCGAAGACGATGTCGGAGTTGACCTCAGAGGCCTTCTCGTAGATCGGGGCGAACATGCGACAGGGACCGCACCACGAGGCCCAGAAGTCCACGAGCACGATGTCGTTGTCCTTGATGGTCGCCTCGAAGTTGTCCTGTCCGAGGGTGGAGGTGGCCATGGCCTGCCTTTCGTCGTACGTCGGTTTGAAGGATACCCCAGGGGGTGTTAATGTGACGAACACAAGATACCCCCTGGGGTATTCCAGACCCAAGTCCCGCACCGAGAAGGAGAGCCCACGCCGATGTGGAACATCGACATCGACACCCTCGCCACAGCCCCGAGCGACGCGGTCGTCCTCGACGTCCGTGAGCCCATGGAGTTCGTGCGCGGTCATGTGCCCGGCGCCCTGCCGATGCCGATGAGCCAGCTCTCCTCCCGTCTCGGGGAGCTCGACCGCTCGCGCCGGACGTTCGTGATCTGCGCGACCGGCAACCGCAGCGGCGCGATGACCGATCTGCTGCGCTCGCGCGGCTTCGACGCCTGGAACGTCGCCGGCGGCACCGCCGCGTGGGTACGCTCGGGGCGTCCGCTCGACCAGGGCATGTCCTCCCGGGCCGCCTGACGCCACTCGTCCGACACCTCACCACCAGCACCTCTCGACACCTTCAGGAGACACCCATGTGCCACCCCGTCCCGTGCCGTTCGTGCGGCAAGACGACCTGGTCCGGCTGCGGCATGCACGTCCAGCAGGTCATGGCCAACGTGCCCAAGAGCAACCAGTGCGAGGGCCACGCCGACGAAGCCTCGTCCGGCGGCTTCCTCGGTCGCCTGCTCGGTCGCGGCTGACCCAGCTCAGCGCCACCTCACGGGCCCGGTCTGCTGCGGCGGACCGGGCCCGTGGCATCTCCTGGTCGTCGCGCCCTCCCGCGGTACGACGGCCCGTCGCGGCCGGCGTACCCCCTCGGTCGGCGCGGCGATACGGTGACCGTGACGACGACGTCGCAGGGTCGAAGGGAGCGCCGATGCGGGCCTTGGTGAAGGGCCGGCCAGGTCCCGGGCTGGAGCTGCGCGACGTCCCCGAGCCCGAGCCGGGTCCCCACGACGTCAAGATCCGGGTGCTGCGCGCGGGCCTGTGCGGCACCGACCTGCACCTCTACGACTGGGACGACTGGGCCGCCCACACCGTCGGCACACCGCTGGTCGTCGGCCACGAGTTCTGCGGAGAGGTGGTCGCGGTCGGCGACGACGTCGACCACGTCGAGGTCGGCCAGCTGGTGTCCGGCGAGGGACACATCGTCTGCGGCCACTGCCGCAACTGCCGCGCCGGCCGGCGGCACCTGTGCATCAACACCGTCGGCATCGGCGTCAACCGCGACGGCGCGTTCGCCGACTATGTCGTCATCCCCGGTAGCAACGTCTGGGTCCAGCCGCCCGACCTCGACCCCGACCTGGGCGCGCTGTTCGACCCGTTCGGCAACGCCACCCACACGGCGCTGTCGTTCCCCATCGCCGGCGAGGACGTCGTCATCACCGGTGCCGGGCCGATCGGGGTGATGGCGACCGCGATCACCCGCCACGTCGGCGCGCGGTTCATCGTGGTGACCGACGTGAGCGACGTACGCCTCGAGCTCGCGCGCGCCGCCGGCGCCGACCTCGCGATCAACACGCAGCAGACCTCGCTGCGCGACGCGATGGCGACGCTGGGCATGCGAGAGGGGTTCGACATCGGCCTCGAGATGTCAGGCGCACCGGCCGCCGTCTCGGAGATGCTCGCGACGATGAACCACGGCGGGCGGGTCGCGATGCTCGGCCTCCCCCACGCCGACTACGTCATCGACTGGGGTCGGGTGATCACCCACATGCTCACGATCAAGGGGATCTACGGGCGCGAGATGTTCGACACCTGGTACGCCATGAGCTCGATGCTGCAGACCTCCGCCGCGATGCGCGAGGCCCTGCGGTCGGTGATCACCCACCGCTTCCCGGCCGAGCAGTGGGAGGACGCCTTCGCCGCGATCCGCGCGGGTCGCTGCGGCAAGGTGATCCTGGACTGGAGCTGACTAAGCGCCGGTCGAGGAGCGGCCGCAGGCCGCGTCCCGAGACCAAGGAGGACGAGATGTACGGCGACACGAAGGCTCGGCTGCAGGCCACGCTCGACGAGATCGAGGCCGCCGGCCTGGCCAAGCACGAGCGGCGGCTGACCTCGCCGCAGGCGGCGCACATCAGGGTCTCGACGGGCTCGACCGAGGGCTCGACCGGCGGGGAGAGCGAGGCGCTGAACTTCTGCGCCAACAACTACCTCGGCCTGGCCGACCACCCCGACGTCGTCGCGGCGGCCCGGGCGGCCCTCGACGAGTGGGGCTTCGGGATGGCGAGCGTGCGCTTCATCTGTGGCACCCAGGAGCTGCACAAGCGGCTGGAGGGCGCGCTCAGCGACTTCCTCGGGACCGAGGACACGATCCTGTTCTCGTCCTGCTTCGACGCCAACGGCGGTGTCTTCGAGACGCTCTTCGGGGCGGAGGACGCGATCATCTCCGACGAGCTCAACCACGCCTCGCTGATCGACGGCATCCGGCTGTCGAAGGCCCAGCGCCTCCGCTACCGCAACGCCGACATGGCCGACCTCGAGGCGCAGCTGCAGGCGGCCTCCGGGGCGCGCAGCCGCTGCATCGTCACCGACGGGGTGTTCTCGATGGACGGCTACCTCGCGCCGCTCGACCGGATCTGCGACCTCGCCGACCGCTACGACGCGCTGGTGCTCGTCGACGACTCCCACGCCGTCGGCTTCGTCGGCGAGGGCGGCCGCGGCACGCCCGAGCACTACGGTGTCGCCGACCGGGTCGACATCCTCACCGGCACCCTCGGCAAGGCGCTCGGTGGCGCGTCGGGCGGCTACGTCAGCGGGCGCGCCGAGATCGTCGAGCTGCTCCGGCAGCGGGCCCGGCCCTACCTCTTCTCCAACGCCGTCGCGCCGACCGTCGCGGCCGGGTCACTGCGGGCCCTCGAGATCGCACGCACCTCCGGCGAGGCGCGCGAGGCGCTGCGCCGCAACACCGCGCTGTTCCGGGAGCTGATGACCGAGGCCGGCTTCGACCTGCTCCCTGGGCTGCACCCGATCACGCCGGTGATGTTCCCCGGCGACGACGGTGCCCGGGTCGCTGCGGAGGTGGCCGACCGGATGCTTGCCGACGGGGTCTACGTCATCGCCTTCTCGTTCCCCGTGGTCCCCCGTGGTCAGGCCCGGATCCGGGTCCAGCTGTCCGCGGCCCACTCCGAGGCCGACGTACGCCGCTGTGTCGACGCCTTCGTCGCCGCCCGCCCCGCCTGACCCACCCCGCCTCACCGCCTCACCGCCGACCCCGATCGTTTGCTGCAGCATGCACGTCCCCCTCGGCGTGTCGCGCTGCAGAACGCAGCAAACGACGCCTTCGCACGGGCACAGGGGCGCCGGTTGACAGCAAACCCACAGGCTGGCCCGAGGGGGATCCCAGGTCGGGCGCGCACGCTGGTGGTCCAGGGCGAGAGGCCGCAGCGAGTCGGCGACGCCCCCCCACCATCGAGCAGGAGCATCCCGTGAGCGACACGTCGCAGCCCCACGACCCGAGCCAGGGCGGCCCCACCGGAAGCCACCCCGAGGAGGAGGCCGTCGCGGGCCCCGATGCCAGCGGCTCCCGCTGGGATCCGGCCGGCGAGGAAGCCGCGGCGGGCGTCGCTGACGCCCCGACGGCCGCGCCCCAGCCGGTCCCGATGATCGCCCACCCCGCCGGCGGCCCCTTCACCGGTGACCCCACGACCCAGGTCGGCGCCACCTCGTGGGCCGGCCGCCTCGGCCTCCGCGGCGACGGCGCCGGCCCCTCCCCCTGGGCCCGCCGGGTCGGCCTGGCCGGCGCGGCGGCCGCCCTGGTCGCCGTCGGCGGTGTCGGCGGCTATGCTGTCGGCTCCGCCGCCAACGACGGCGGCGACGGGTTCAGCCCCACCTCGTTCCAGGTCGACCGCGACGGCGACCGCGGTGGCCGCCACGGCTCCGACGGCGAGCGCGGCCTGCCCGGCAACGGCGAAGGCTTCCGAGGGGAGGGTCTGCCCGGCCAGGGCGACGGCTACGGCGCGCCCGGCGACGACGACCAGCCCCACCAGTCCGGCACCCCCGGCACCGCCACGTGACCGCCGTCCTGCCCACCGCCACCGTCGCGACCCCTCGGCGGCTTACCGCCCCCCGCGCCCGCCGCGACGCCGCCGTCCGGCTCGGCGCGCTCAGCCTGCTGTGGCTGAGCCTGCTGCTGGTGACCTACTGGTGGGTCGCCGCCGGCGGTGTGCAGGACCTCACCACCTGGGCCGGGGCCCTCACCTCGACCGGTCGGATCACCGGCCTGGTCGCGTCGGTGCTGCTGCTCGCGCAGGTGCTGCTGATGGCACGTCTTCCGCTGCTGGAGCGGGCCTTCGGACAGGACCGCCTCGCGCGGCAGCATCGGCTGGTCGGCTTCACGTCGTTCAACCTGATGCTGGCCCACGTCGGCCTGATCACCTGGGGGTACGCCGCCGGGTCGCTCACCGCGACCCCCTCGACGCTGTGGTCGCTCACCGCCGACTACCCCGGCATGCTGCTCGCCGTCGCGGGCACGGTGTGCCTGGTGCTCGTCGCGGTGACCAGCATCCGCGCCGCGCGCGGCCGGCTGCGCTACGAGTCGTGGCACCTGCTGCACCTCTACGCCTACCTCGGCGTCGGGCTGGCGCTCCCCCACCAGCTGTGGACCGGGCAGGCGTTCCTCACCTCGCGTGGCGCCACGGTCTTCTGGTGGACCGCCTGGGTCGCGGCCGCCGGCGCGATCCTCCTCTGGCGGGTGGCGCTGCCCCTGTGGCGCAGCACCCGTCACCGGCTGCGGGTGACCACGGTCCACGACGAGGGGGACGGCGTGGTGTCGGTCTACCTCACCGGCCGCCGGCTCGACCTGCTCGGCGCCGAGGCCGGCCAGTTCTTCCAGTGGCGCTTCCTCAGCGGTCCCGGCTGGACCCGCGCCCATCCCTACTCCCTGTCCGCCGCCCCCGACGGCCGATCCCTGCGGATCAGCGTCAAGGCGCTGGGCGACGGCAGCGGCGATCTGGCGTCCGTGCGCCCGGGGACCCGGGTGCTCGTCGAAGGTCCCTACGGCCGGCTCAGCCCGCGCGCCCGCACCCGCCGCAAGGTCGCCCTGATCGGCGCCGGCGTCGGCGTCACGCCACTGCGAGCGCTGGCCGAGGGGCTCGACTACGCCCCGGGCGACGCCGTGCTCCTCTATCGCTTCCGCGACCGCCCGCTCTTCGAACGCGAGTTCCGCATCCTCGCCCGCGAGCGCGGCCTCCACGTGCTCTGGCTGCCCGGCCGACGCCGGTCGGAGGCGTCGTGGCTCGGCGCCAACGCCGGCACCGTCCCCGACGCGACCGCGCTGGCCCACTGGGTGCCGGACCTCGCCGAGCGCGACGTCTACGTCTGCGGACCGGACGCCTGGGCCGACGACGTACGCCGCAGCGCGCTGGCGCTCGGCCTGCCCCCCGACCGCTTCCACGTCGAGAGCTTCGGCTGGTGAGCTCGAAGGTGACCGCATGACTCCCGGAACCCGCCTGGTGACCTGGCTGCTGTCCACGATCACGGTGGTGGTGCTGCTGTTCGGCTACCACACCTCCACCTCCGGGGCTCTCCCGGCGGCCACGTCGGCCCTCGGCGCGCCACCGGCCGGTTCCGGCGCCTCGGGCACGAGCGGCAACGGCGCAGCCGGCGGTGGCGGCAGTGCTTCCGGCAACGGATCCGGCGGCAACAGCTCCCGCACCGACAGCTCCGGCTCCGACAGCTCCGGCTCCGGCAGCTCCGGCTCCGGGACGGGCACCACCTCGGGCACGGTCACCGGGCCGACGGTGCAGACCCAGTGGGGCCCGATCCAGGTCGAGATCACCGTCGACGGCGGCGCCATCACCGACATCGGCGTGCCGGTCTACCCCGCCAACAACCCGCGCGACCTGCAGATCAACAGCTACGCCCTGCCGATCCTGGTGCAGGAGACCCTCGACCGACAGAGCGCCCAGATCGACATGATCAGCGGCGCGACGGTCACCAGCGTCGGCTACCTCCAGTCGCTGCAGGCCGCCCTCGACAAGGCGGGGCTGTGACGGCGCCGTCCACCCTGTCGACGCCGACATACGCCGACCCGAGCCGGATCGTCCGCCGGGTCGAGCAGCTGATGGGCATGCCGGTGTGCCTGGCGCTGCGTGGTCGCCACGCCGCCACTCCAGCAGCCGAGGCCGCGTGGGCGGAGGTGGTCACCGACCTGCGCTGGGTCGACCGGGTGTTCTCGCTGTGGCGGGCGGACTCAGCCGCCTCCCGGCTGCGCCGTCGCGAGGTGACCCTCGACGAGGCGCCGCCGGAGATGTCCGAGGTGATCGCCATCGCCGAGCAGGCCGAGCGCGAGTCCGGCGGCGCCTTCTCGGCGTTCCTGCCCACGACCGACGGCGCGCTGGCCTTCGACCCCACCGGTGTGGTCAAGGGCTGGGCCGTGGAGCGGGCGGCGCGCTTCCTGCGCGACCTCGACGCCACCGACTTCTGCCTCTCCGCGGGCGGCGACATGGTCTGCTCCGTCGTCCGCCCCGACAGCCCGCCGTGGCTGGTCGGCGTCGAGGACCCCCACGACCCGACCCGGCTGGTCGCCCGGGTGCCGGTCCACGACGGTGCTGTTGCCACCTCGGGCGCGGCCCACCGTGGCAGCCACGTCATCGACGCACGCACCGGCCGGCCGCCCACGGGTGTGGGCTCGGTGACGGTGGTCGGTCCGTCACTGACCTGGGCCGACATCGACGCCACGACCGCCTACGCCCACGGCCCCGGCGCCGCGGACTGGCTGCGCACCCGCGCGGGCAGCAGCGGCCTGGTCGTCTGGGCCGATGGCCGCTGCGAGCTGGTCGAGCCCGATCAGCCGGACGTCAGCTCCGGAGCCTGACGCAGGCCCACCCAGCTGACCGCGCCGCCGGCCACCAGCAGCACGGCGCAGATCGCCATCGCGACCCGGAAGCCCTGGGTCAGCGCGACCGGGTCCTGGTACGCCGTCCCGCTGAGGCCGGCGACCGCCGGCAGCGCGGCCACCGCCAGCAGGGTGCCGGCCCGCGCGACCGCGTTGTTGACGCCGCTCGCGATGCCGGCGTAGCGGTCGGGAGCGGCCGCCAGCACCGTCGCCGTCAGCGGCGCCACCAGCAGCGACAAGCCGAGCGCGAAGACGACCATCCCCGGCAGCACGCCCCACCAGCGCGACCCCTCGCCCACGCCGAGCAGGCCCACGACCCCGGCGGCGCAGACCAGCGGCCCGACGCTCATCGGCAGCCGCGGCCCGATCCGCTGGGACAGCGCGGCGGCCCGTGACGACAGCAGCATCATCGAGATCGTCAGCGGCAGCGCGGTCAGCCCGGCCGCGAGCGCCGACCAGCCGGCCGACACCTGCAGCTGCAGCACGAGCAGGAACAGCACCGAACCGAGGGCGCCGTAGACCAGCATCGTCATCGCGTTGGCCACGGAGAACACCCGCGACGCGAAGAGGGCCATCGGCACCATCGGTGCCGCCAGCCGTCGTTCCCGCCGCACGAACGCCGTGCCGGCCACCACCGCCAGGCCGGCCGCCGTCAGCACCGCCCACGTCCCGGTCTCCCGCGCCGAGATCAGTGCCCAGGTGAGCGACCCGAGAGCGGCGACCGTCAGCGCCGCGCCACCCAGGTCGAAGCGCCCCGTCGACTCCTCGTCGCGGCTCTCCGGCACGGCAGAGAAGGTCAACGCCAGCACCGCCAGGCACAGCGGCACGTTGATCCCGAACACCCATCGCCAGCCTCCGTGGTCGACCAGCCAGCCCCCGACGAGCGGCCCGAGCGCGGCGCCGACGCCGGCGTACCCGGCCCACGTGCCGATCGCCGCACCCCTGTCGGCGGGGGCGAACGACGACTCGATGATCGCCAGCGCGCCGGGCGTGAGCAGCGCCGCGCCGACTCCCTGCACCACCCGCGTCGCGATCAGCACCTCGATGGTCGGCGCCCACGCGCACGCGACTGACGCGAGGAGGAACACCACCATGCCGACGACGTAGACCCGCCGCCGGCCCAGTCGGTCGCCGAGGGCCCCGCCGAGCAGCACCAGCGACGCGAGCGCCAGCAGGTACCCGTTGACCACCCACTGCAGCTGCCCGAGCGTCGCGCCGAGGTCGGCCCCGAGTGCCCGCAACGCGACGTTGACGACCGTGCTGTCGAGGATCGCGACGGCCGAGCCGAGGGTGAGCGCCACGAGGGTGAGCCGGCCGCGCAGCGACCGCCGCTGGAGGTAGGACGTGTCGGCGGCCACGCTGTCACAACCTCCGGGTGTCGCCGTTGTTCCCCGACCCGTCGATACTGGCGGCATGGACTTCGTGACGACGCCCGACTCCCGGTTCACCGGCGTGGCGGGCTACCCCGCGCCCACGCACCGCCTCGAGCTGGCCGACGGGCTGCGGATGGCGGTCGTCGAAGCCGGGCCGGCAGACGCTCCGCCGGTCGTGCTGGTGCACGGCGAGCCGACGTGGGGCTACCTCTACCGAGAGGTGATGACGCCGCTGATCGACGCGGGGCTGCGCGTGGTCGTCCCGGACCTCATCGGCTTCGGCCGCTCGGACAAGCCGACCGACCGCGCCGACTACACCTATGCACGTCACGTCGCGTGGCTGCGCGAGGCGCTCTTCGACCGCCTGGACCTCACCGGCATCCACTATCTCGGCCAGGACTGGGGCGGGCTGGTCGGGCTGCGGCTGCTCGCCGAGCACCCCGACCGCTTCGCCGGCGTGGTGATGGCCAACACCGGGCTGCCCACCGGTGACGTGCCGATGCCCGAGGCCTGGCAGCGGTTCCGCGCGATGGTCGAGCAGGCGCCGCGACTCGACGTCGGCCGGATGGTCCAGGCGGGCTGCCGGCGCGAGCTCAGCGACGCCGAGCTGGCGGCGTACGCCGCGCCGTTCCCCGACGAGTCCTTCTGTGCGGGCCCCCGCGCCTTCCCGGGCCTGGTCCCGAACTCACCCGACGACCCGGCCGCGCCGGCCAACCGGGCCGCGTGGGAGCGGCTGGCGTCGGTGACCGTGCCGTTCCTCTGCGCGTTCAGCGACGGGGACCCGATCACCCGGGGTGGCGACGGGTGGATGCGCAAGAAGATCCCCGGCGCTGCCGACCGTCCGCACACCACGATCGAGGGCGGCGGCCACTTCCTCCAGGAGGACCGGCCCCACGAGCTCGGTCGGGTGGTCGCCGACTTCGTGCGCTCGATCGAGGGCCGCTGACCCTCAGCCGTTGATCCGGTCGCGCTGCTCGATCAGCGACTCCAGCGGCCCCAGGTCGAACGGCGCGCTGGTCATCACGATCACGTGGTCGGCGCCCGCGTCGACGTATCTCTCGACGTCGTGCACGTCGTCGCCGCCGACGCCCACGGTGCGCTCGATCGTCGCGGGGTCGCGGCCGAGCTTGGCGCACCACTCGTCGAGCACGGCGGACTTCTGGGCGAAGTGCTCGGGCGGGCCGAAGGTGTTCCAGGCCTGTGCGTGCTCGGCGACCAGGCGCAGGGTGACCTTCTCGCCCGAGCCGCCGATCAGGATCGGCAGGTCGCCGACCGGGCCGGGGGTGAGCTTCTCCAGGCGCGCCTTCATCCGCGGCAGGTCACGCCCGAGCTGCCTCAGCCGGTCGGGGGCGGTGCCGAACTCGTAGCCGTACTCGGTGTAGTCACGCTCGAACCAGCCGGACCCGACGCCGAGGTACATCCGGCCGCCGGACACGTGGTCGAGGGTGCGCGCCATGTCGGCCAGCAGCTCGGGGTTGCGATAGCTGTTGCAGGTGACGAGCATGCCGAGCTTGGCCCGGCTGGTGTCGGCGGCCATCACCGAGAGCAGCGTCCAGCCCTCGAAGTGCGCCGCGTCCGGGTCGCCGTACAGCGGGTAGAAGTGGTCCCACGTCCAGATGGAGTCGGCGCCCAGGTCGTCGGCCGCGCGCCAGGCCTGGCGCAGCTGGTCGACGGTGGTCGCCTGCGGGTGGAGCTGGATGCCAACACGAAGAGTCATGACGGCCACAGTAGCCAGCGGCCGTACGGCGGCTCACCTGTCCGCGACGATGCCGTCCACCAGCACGGGCCATGCGGTCGAGCAGCTCTCCCCCACGTTCGATGGTCAGACGCACGTCGTCACGTTCTCGTTCGGCACTGGCGTCAAGGCTAGGCGGCTCCGCCGGAGGACAGGCCACACCACCTCGTCAGCGCCTCGTGCAGGCCGGCGTCCGTGCCGTCGCCGACCCAGGCGACGTGGCCGTCCGGCCGGATCAGGACGCCGGCCGGTGCGGCGACCTCGCCGACCACCGGCAGCACCCAGGGGCCATCCACCTCGGCCACCACGTGGCGCACCCGGTCAGCCCCGGATGCGAGCTGGAGACCGGGCATGCGCCAGGTCGAGGAGCACCGGCCGGGCCTCGTGGAGCAGCGCGAGGACACGGGTCTGGCCGGCGGGGGTCCGCACGTCGAGGTCGGGCACCCGTCGGCCGAGGAGCGGATGCCCGTCGCCGAGGTCGAAGGCGACATCGAGCCCGGTCAGCAGCCCCACCATCCGCGCCCGGGCCCCGGGGTCGGCGAGCAGCTCGCCGAACGTCGCGCGCAGCGCCTCGGTCCGCGCGTCGCCACGCTGCAGCCGGGCCTGCGCCATGACGTTGGTCAGCACGCGCGCGGTAGCCGGGTGCCGCTCCTCGCGGTAGGTGTCGAGCAGGCTCTCCGGTGAGACCTCGCGCACGACCTGGGCGAGCTTCCAGCCGAGGTTGACCGCGTCCTGCACGCCGAGGCCGATGCCCTGGCCGCCCGTCGGCGGGTGGACGTGCGCGGCGTCGCCGGCGATCAGCACCCGCCCCCGGCGGTAGTCGACCGCGTGCCGGGTGGCGTCGGTGAACCGCGAGATCCACCGCGGCTGGTGCGCCCCGAAGTCGCTGCCGAAGGCCGCGACCAGGGCCGCGCGCAGCTCCTCCATCGTCGGCTCCGGGGCGAGGCTCAGCTCCTGCTCGGTGACGACCACACCGGCGGCCCCGTCGGGCATCGCGTTCAGCGCGTGGATGCCGACGTCGTCGAGCCGGATGCCGACGGGATGCTCCTCGGTCACCGCGACCTCGGCGATGAGAAGGCTGCGGGTCGGGTCGGCTCCGGCCAGCTCGATCCCGGCCGCCTTGCGGACGAGGCTGTGGCCGCCGTCGGCGCCGACGAGGTACGCCGCGCGCACCGGCGTACCCCCGGCGAGGTGGACGTCCACGCCGCCCTCGTCCTGGCTGACGCCCGTCACTTCCCAGCCGCGTCGCACCGGCACGCCCAGCTCCTCGACCCACCCCAGCAGGATCGACTCGATCCGGGCCTGCCCGAGCCCCAGCGTGTAGGGATGCCGCGTCGGCACCTCTCCGATCTCCAGCGGCGTCGCGCCGAACGCCAGCCGCGGCACCGTCTGCCCTTCCGCCAGGAACCGCCCCCCGATCCCCCGTTGGTCGAAGATCTCCAGCGTCCGGGCGTGGAACCCGCGCGCCCGGGTGCCCACGAGCTCGGTCGTCGTACGCCGCTCGAGCACCTCCACCTCGACCCCCGCCAACGCCAGCTCGCCCGCCAGCATCAGCCCCGTCGGCCCCGCCCCGACGATCACGACGTCACTCATCTCGAACCACACCTCCGCGTCCGGCCGAGCAGTCTGCGCCACGCCGGGGGCCTTGCCGCAAGCCCCCTGCTCGGCCCTACCCTGGAAGTGGCAGGGACGCGGTGGTCCCTGCCGTTGTCGTCACCGGGGGTCGCCCCCGCCCTCGGGGTCTACCGCCCGCCCGGCCCCGCGCCCTCGTGCACGGCGCGGGTCTGCAGCCAGGCGCCGACGCCGTACAGCAGCGACGCGACCAGGAGGCCGACGGCGCTGGCCACGCCCAGCCAGCTGCTCATGCCGGGGCCGAAGGCCGCGTAGAGGAACGCCGCGGCCGAGATCGCCATCAGCCAGGCGCCGGCCCGCTCGAGCCTGACTCCCCAGACGTCCACCCGCACAGCGTAGGTCAGCAGTCGATCCAGGACCTCAGCGAGTACCACGCGGCCATCGGCGGCTTCGAGGTCGCATCGACGGCGAGGACGACGTCAGTCGGGCAGGGGGCCCAGTCGATCTTCCCTCGCAGCACGCTCGGTCCGCCGAAGGAGGATGGGCTCGGATCTTGTTTTATTGTACGTCGTACGATATTGTCTGGTACATCGTACGATACGCCGCGCGGCGACCAACCCAGATCCGCACCGAGAGGACCGTCATGGCTTCCGCAACGACCACCTCCGCGTCCGCCGACACCGCTCGCCCGCTGGCTCGGGTCCTGGCGGACCGCAACTTCCGACTGCTCTCCGCCGGCACCGGCGCATCGGTGCTCGGCGACCAGTTCAGCCTCCTGGCCATGCCGTGGCTGGCCCTCCAGCTCAGCGGCGACCCGGCCGCGCTGGGCTTCGCTCTGGCACTTCAGGGGATCCCCCGGGCCGTCCTGCTGGTCATCGGTGGGGCCATCACCGACCGATTCACGCCTCGGCGGGTCATGCTGACCGCGAACGTGATCCGCGGCTGCCTCACCGGGCTCCTCGCGGTCGCCGCGCTCACCGGGGCCGCCCAGCTGTGGATGGTGTTCGTCTTCAGCGCGCTGGTGGGGGTCGCGGCCGGCCTGGCCGTGCCCGCGGAGACCAGCATGGTTCCGCAGCTGGTCCGCGGAGACGACCTCCAGGCCGGGAACTCGGTGATCATGGGGCTGACTCAGCTCGCCGGCTTCGTCGGCCCCGCGGCCGCCGGCATCCTCATCGGGCACTTCTCCTCGTCGATCACCGGCGCGGGCGCCGCCTTCGCCGTCGACGCCGCCACCTTCGCCGCGTCCGCCGCGACCCTCGCCCTCATGACCGGCCTCGCCCCGCCCGCCCGGGACACCGAGGCCGAAACGGTCCTGGCGGCCACTCTGGCCGGGGTTCGGCACCTGTGGCACGACCGGGTCCTGCGAGCGATGTTCGCGATCCTGCTCGCCGTCAACCTCCTGCTCCTGGGCCCCCTCATGGTCGGGATCCCGCTCCTGGCAGACAAGCGGCTGCCGGAAGGCGCGGCCGCGTTCGGGATGCTCATGGCCGCACTCGCCCTCGGGAACCTCGCCGGGTACGCCGTCGCGGCGGGACTGCCCCGCCCCGACGGGCACAGCATGCGCCTGATCATCGTCGGTCTGGTCGCCGCCTTCGGGATCGGCATCAGTGCCGTCGGCGTCCTCGGCTCGACCTGGATCGACGCCGTCGTGCTCGGCCTCCTCGGCCTGGGCAACGGCTTCATGGCGGTCATCCTCATCACGTGGATGCAGAGCCGCACCCCGCCCACGATGATCGGCCGGATGATGAGCCTGATGATGCTCGCCACGACCGGGCTGGTTCCGCTGTCTGCCGGACTCGCCGGGGTCGTCAGCCGGCACAGCCTCACCACGTTGTTCGTCGCTCCCGGAGCCCTCGTGCTCACCCTCGGGCTCGGTCTCGCCTTCCTCCCAGCGCTGCGGCTCCTCGGCAGCGAGCTCGGCGCCCCGGCCGACACGGTTCGGTTGCGGACGAAGGGCCCGCGACGCGGGCCGAAGGTCACTTTGCGGGGCAGAACGAGCGACGTAGCGTCGCAGGTATAGGAGGTTGTCATGGTTCAGGAACAGATGTCCGGCGACATTGCCCTGCGTGAACGTGCGATCAAGGAGCTCAAGAAGCGCCGTGAGTTCCAGACCCACCTATTGGTGTACGTCCTGGTGAACGGCTTGCTTGTCGGGATCTGGGCGATCAGCAGCCCAGGAGCGTTCTTCTGGCCGCTCTTCCCGATCCTCGGGTGGGGCATCGGAGTGGTCCTTCACGGGTGGGACGTCTACTTCGCGAGCGAACCCGACGAGGCACGCATCCATCGGATGATGGCCGAGCTCCAGCGGAAGGACTGAGTCGCCCGGCCGGGGCCGGGTGACGGGCGGGGACATCCCGGTCCAACAACGGTCACTCGACACTGGCCACTCGAACAACCTCGGCCTCGCTGTCCTACGCGCGGCAGCTGGCACGCCGATAGGTTGACTGCATGCGCATCGCGATCGTGGGTGGTCACGGACAGGTCGCTCTGCATCTGCACCCCCTTCTGGTTCGTGCCGGGCATGCGCCGGTTGCGCTGGTCCGTCAGGAGGCGCATCGGGCAGAGCTGGAGGACCTCGGTGCGGAGGTCCGGTTGCTCGACATCGAACAGACGGACGCGGATGCGTTCGGGGAGGCGTTCGACGGTTGTGCCGCGGTCGTCTTCTCCGCCGGCGGTGGTCCCGACGGCAATCCGGTGCGCAAGCGCACCGTCGATCTCGAGGGCTCGCTGAAGTCCATCGAGGGAGCACGCCGGACGGGGATACGACGGTTCGTGCAGGTGTCCGCCATCGGCGTTGACGAGCCGCTGCCGCCTGACACCGGAGAGGCGTGGAGGGCCTACGTCAAGGCAAAACGTGACGCCGACGCCGCCCTTCGCGCCAGCGAGCTGGACTGGACGATCATCCGACCCGGTCGACTCACCGACGATCCGGCAACCGGACTCGTATCGCTTGGTCCAGACGTCCCTCGCGGTGAGATCCCCCGGGCCGACGTGGCCGCGTGCCTGGCCCAGGTGCTCGCTGTCGACGCGAGCGTGGGCCACCAGTGGAACCTCGTGGGCGGTGACACATCGGTGGCGGAGGCGGTCCAACGAGTGGCCCACCCTTGAGTGCTGGGGGCCCCGGAACAACCACCTACGGCAGCAACCACACCTCGTCCGCAGGCCGCCACACCCGCGGTCGTGCGCCGGTCGACAGGCACCGAAGCGCCGTCGGCCGTGGGAGCGGCCGCCGGCTTCGTCGACCTAGGCCAGGCCGTAAGGGAGATGAGGGTGGTCTGCTGCGATCTCGACGAGTCGGTTGTACTTGGCGACTCGCTCGCCGCGAGCGGGGGCACCGGTCTTGATCTGCCCGGCCCCGGTGGCCACGACCAGGTCCGCGATGAACGTGTCGGCGGTCTCCCCGGAGCGGTGGGACACCATCTGGGTGTATCCGGCCTGGTGACAGATCGCCATGGCCTCGAGGGTCTCGGTGACGGTGCCGATCTGGTTGACCTTGATCAGGGCGCTGTTGGCGATGTGGTCCCGGATCGCGGCGGCGATGATGGCGGGGTTGGTGCAGAAGTTGTCGTCACCGACGAGTTGGACCTTCTGGCCGAGCGCCGCTGTCAACTTCTGCCAACCCTCGCTGTCGGCCTCGCCAAGACCGTCCTCGATGCTCCAGATCGGGAAAGCCTCGACCATCGCTTCGTAGCGGGCGATCATGTCGTCGCTGGAGAGGGCTTCTCCGTTGACCGAGTAGGACCCTCCCCGGTGGAACTCCGACGCGGCAGGATCCAGGGCGATCGCGATCCCGTCACGGCCGGGGGTGTACCCGGCGTCGGAGATGGCGGAGACGATCTCGGCGAGGACCTCTTCGGGCTCAGCCATGTCGGGGGCGAATCCCCCCTCGTCGCCGAGCCCGGTGTTGTGCCCGGCTGCCGACAGGCGCTTGCGGAGAGCGGCGTACACCTCGGCGCCCGCGCGGATGGCCTCGGCCATGCTCGGGGCACCCAGCGGGGAGATCATGAACTCTTGGAAGTCCAGCGCGTTCGGGGCGTGAGCTCCGCCGTTGAGCACGTTGAAGCAGGGCACCGGCATCCGCCTGGCCTGGCCGAAGCCGGGTAGCCACAGGTACAGCGGCTCGCCCTCCGAAGCGGCCATGGCCCTGGCGGCGGCGATCGAGACACCCAGGACTGCGTTGGCCCCCAGCCGGCCCTTGTTGGGGGTGCCGTCCAGGGCGATCATGGCCTCGTCGATCTCGACGAGGGTGGTCCAGGACCTGCCCTCGAGCAGGTCGGCGATCTCGCCGTTGACGTTGCCGACCGCAGTGAGCACGCCACCGCCGCCGTAGCGGGAGCTGTCACCATCACGAAGTTCCACGGCCTCGCGCGTACCTGTCGAAGCGCCTGATGGAACGCCCGCAGTCCCCGCCGAGCCGTCGGCCAACGTCACCGAAACCTGCACGGTCGGGCGCCCGCGCGAATCGAGGATCTCCAAGGCTGAGACTGCTGTGAAGTCGTGAGACATCTTCAGCACCTTCTTGTCGAGTGGGGGGGCGACCCCGACGCTACGCCTGCCACGCCTCGCCGATCGCCCGCGGCCATCCGGATCAAGGCGCGGGGCGGGTGTCAGGGCTGCGCCTCCCTCGGCGGCGGGACACCGCCCTCAGCCGCGCTGGATGGTCACCCGATACCGCACGAATGCCGGCACGGCGAGCGCCGCGACCACCGTCAGCACGACGACCAGCACCCCACCACCGGCAGCGGCGACCGTCGTCCCGACCACCGCGGCCGCGGACCCGTGGGCCACGTCGGCGATCCGTGGCCCACCGGCCACGACGACGATGAAGACGCCCTGCAACCTTCCGCGGACGTCGTCGGAGGCGGCGGCCTGGAGCATGCTCATCCGGAAGGCGGCCGAGGCCATGTCGGCCGCGCCGCCGATGACCAGCATCAGCACGGCGAGGGCGAGGAAGAAGCCCGCCCGTCCGTCGGCGGCGCCGGCCGCGAGGCCGAAGGCGGTCATCGCGAGTCCCCAGACGAGGATCGCCACGATGACGGCGTACCCCTGGCGCTCGATCCGCGACACCCACCCCGACAGGACACCGCCGAGCACCGCGCCGATCGGGATCGCGGCGAACAGCAGCGCGAAGGCCAGGCCGCCCTCCGAGGGGCCGCCGAACGACAGCTGCGCCATCTCCGGGAAGAGCGCGCGCGGCATCCCGAAGATCATCGCGATCAGGTCGACCACGAAGCTCATCAGCAGCACCGGGTGGCCGCGCAGGTAGCGCAGCCCCTCGACCACCGAACGCAGCCCCGGGGTGGTCGCCGTGCCCTGGATCCTCAGCCGCGGCAGCGCCAGCGCCGCGAAGAGCGTGGCGAACAGGCTGACGGTGTCGATCGCGTAGAGCCAGGCGAAGCCCAGCAGCGGCAGCATCGCCCCCGCGAGCAGCGGCCCCGCGATCGCGCCGGCCTGGAAGACCGTCATCGACAGCGAGTTGGCCGCCGGCAGCTGGTCGGTCGGCACCAGCCGCGGAATGATCGCGTTGCGGGTGGGGTGGTTGACCGCGAAGAACGCTTGCTGCAGCGAGAACAGCCCGAGGAGCAGCCACACGTCGGTGGTGCCGAGCAGCGCCTGCAGCCAGAACAGCGCCGAGGTGCCCACCAGGCCGATCGTCGTGACGACGAGGAGGGTACGCCGGTCGAAGACGTCGGCGAGCGCACCGCCCCACAGCCCGAACACCACCAGCGGGACGAGTCCGAAGACCCCGGCCAGGCCGACGTACGCCGACGAGCCGGTCATCGCGTAGAGCTGCGCCGGCACCGCCACGACCGTCAGCTGCGCGCCGACGACGGTGATGATCGAGGCCAGCCAGAGCCGGCGGAAGTGCGGCTCCCGCAGCGGGCGGGTGTCCGCCAACCAGCCGCGCCACCCGGCCACGTACGTGGGTCTCCTGCCGCCGTCGAGATGCTGTGCTCGGTCACGCTACGGCACCGCCACGACCCGGCACACGCGAGCCCACCGCCCGTGCCGCACACTGGAGCCCATGGTCTGGCAGAGCCTGCGCGGGTGGAGCGCGCGTCGGTGGCTGTCCGCCGGCGCCGCGGCTCTCGGCACGCTGCTGCTCCTCGGGCTGCCGGCCGACCTGGTGCCCAACCCGGTCTTCGGCCGCCAGATCGAGGCGCCGGCGTGGGCACTGCCGGTGCTCGCGGTGACCTCGGTGCTCAGCGGCCTCCTGCTGGCGACGTACGTCCGCGAGCCGGCCCGCGGCGATCGGCCGGAGGTCGAGGCCGGCGACCCGCTGGCCGACCGCCAGGGGCGGCGCGGCGCCCTCGGCGGCCTGCTCGGCTTCTTCGCTGTCGGGTGCCCGGTGTGCAACAAGATCGTGGTGCTGGCGCTGGGCTACACCGGCGCGCTGCGGTGGTTCGAGCCGGTCCAGCCCTACCTCGCCGTCGGCGCGATCGCGCTGCTCGCCTGGGCGCTGCGGGCCCGCCTGCGCGGCGAGGTCGCTTGCGCGGTGCCCACCGACCGGTCCATGTCCGCCTGAGGAGGCCCCGTGAGCGAGCAGGTCGACGTCGTCGTCATCGGAGCCGGCCTGGCCGGGCTGCGATGCGCGGCCGAGCTGGAGTCGGCCGGCGTCGAGGTGGCGCTGCTCGAGGCGTCCGACGGCGTGGGCGGGCGGGTTCGCACCGACCGGGTCGACGACTTCCTGTGCGACCGTGGCTTCCAGCTGCTCAACCCGGCGTACCCCGCCGTCAAGAAGTACGTCGACGTGCCCGCGCTCGGCCTGCAGACCTTCGACGCCGGGGTGGCCGTCCGGCGGGCCGACGGGCTGACCCTGCTCGGCGACCCACGCCGGGCGCCGCGGTTGGTCGGCTCCACGCTGACCAGCGGGATGACCCGGCCGAAGGAGCTGGCGGGGCTCGGCCGCTTCCTCGGGCCGGCGCTGGCCAACCCGCAGAAGGCCCTGCGCGGCGACGACGAGCCGCTGGCCGAGGCGTTCGGCCGGGCCGGGGTCGACGGCCCGCTGCGGCGCGACGTGCTGGAGCCGTTCCTGGCCGGGGTGCTCGCCGACAGCTCGGTCACCGCGTCCGCGAACCTGGTGCGGATGCTGGTGCGCTCCTTCGTGCTCGGCACGCCCGGGCTTCCCGCGCGCGGCATGCAGGCGCTGCCCGACCAGCTGGCCGCCCGACTCGCCACCGCGGTCCGCCTCGGCGTGCGCGCCACCGCACTCAGCGCCTCCGACACCGGCGTCACGGCCGAGACCGACGACGGCACCTGGCAGGCGCGCGCCGTCGTCGTCGCGGTCTCCCCCGACCAGGTGGAACCGTTGGTTCCCGGCCTGGCGCCACCGACGCGCGGCCTGGCGACCTGGTGGTTCGCCGCCGACGAGGCGCCCTTCGACCGCGCGCTGCTCACCCTCGACGCCCGCGCCCGCCGTGGGCCCGCCCAGCACGCCGCGGTCGTGAGCAAGGCCGCGCCCAGCTACGCCCCGCAGGGCCGGCATCTGATCGAGGCGACCGTCGTCCTCGACCGGGTCCCTGACGCGAACGAGGCCGACGTACGCCGTCACCTGGGCGAGCTCTGGGACACCGACGCAGGCTCCTGGGACCTGCTGGTCCGCCACGACATCCCCCACGCGCTGCCCTTCCAGCCGGCGCCGCTGGTGCCGCGCCAGCAGCCGAAGGTCGGCGCGCACACCTACCTCGCCGGCGACCACCGCGACACCGCCTCGATCCAGGGGGCGCTGGTCTCCGGCACCCGGATCGCCAAGGCCGTGCTCGACGACCTGGGGGTTCGCGCGGCTGGCTAGCCTCGGAGGCATGAGCACCACTCGGGAGCCGCAGGCGAGCCCGGTCACCGGCGCCGACCGTCTCCGCCAGCTCACCGTCACCGCCGCCGAGGTCTTCTGCGTCGTCGGCACCCTGGTCGGCGTCGGCGTGCTCGGCACCCGCGTCGAGGAGTCCTCCGGGGGTGCGCTCGCCGCCGACGCGACCCGGCTGGCCCCGGCCGGGCCGGCGTTCTCGATCTGGTCGGTGATCTACCTCGGGCTGGCGGCGTACACCGTCTGGCAGTGGCTGCCCTCGCGGGCCACCTGCCCGCGACTGCGCGCAACCGGCTGGCTGGCCGCGGCGTCGATGGTGCTCAACGCGGTGTGGCTGCTGGTCACCCAGCAGGGCTGGATCTGGGCCAGCGTCGGGGTGATCGCGCTCCTCGTGGTGACCCTCGGTGTGCTCGCTCGGCGGCTCGCCGACCACCCCGCCACCTCGACGGCGGAGCGGGTCGTGGTGGACGTCACGTTCGGGCTCTACCTCGGCTGGGTGACCGTGGCGACGTGCGCCAACGTCACTGCCGCGCTCATCGACTCCGGGGTCGACCCCGGCCCCGCGGTTGCCGACACCGCCGCCGTGGTGGTGCTGGCCGCCGCCACCGGGATCCTCGCCGTCGTCGCCCGGCGGCTGCGCGGCGACTGGGCGGTCGCGGCCGCCGCCGCGTGGGGGCTGGCCTGGATCGCGGTGGGCAGGCTCACCGACGAGCCCGCCTCGGCGGTGACCGGGGTGGCGGCGATCGTGGCGGCGGGCATGGTCCTGGCCGTCAACGGGTACGTCAGACGAGGAGCCGGTCTCCCGGCAACCTGACACCCCCTCCCCACCGAAGGACAGTCATGAAGATCAGCCGCACCGTCGAGGTCGACACCCCGCTGGAGAAGGTCTTCGCCTACCTCAGCGACTTCTCCACGACCACCGAGTGGGACCCGGGTTCCGTCCGCACCGTTCGGGTGTCCGGCGACGGCGGCGTCGGCACGACGTACCACAACACCTCGGAGTTCAACGGCCGCGAGACCGAGCTGGTCTACGAGGTGACCGAGCTGGTCGAGCACCAGCGGTTCGCGCTGCGCGGGGAGAACAAGACGATCATCGCCCGCGACACCATGGAGTTCGCCGAGACGCCCGGCGGCGGCTCGCGGGTCACCTACACCGCCGACTTCGAGTTCAAGGGCCTGGCCAAGCTGGTCGCGCCGTTCCTCGGCGGGGCGTTCAAGAAGCTCGGCGACGAGGCCGAGCAGGGGCTGCTCACGCACCTGGGCCAGCTCTGAGCGGAGGCGCCAGCGCCTCACGATTCACTGGTTCTCCTGTGAATCTGGCACTTCACCACCTCAGTACGAGGGGTGAAGTGCGAGTTTCACAGGAGAACCAGTGAATCTTCCTCCCCCAGCGACCCCAGCGACCCCAGCGAATCTCGTCGTCGCCCACCCGACACACGTTCGACACGCGGGCGCCTTGTGGCCGTGACAGCATCCGCCTAGCGTTCGGGGCATGGACCAGCCGGCCGAGCAGACCAGCCTCTTCGAGGGCTACCAGCTCGGCGCAGCGTGGGACGAGATGCTCAGCGAGCCGGGTTCGCCCCGCACGCCCTACAAGGCCGTGCACCACACGCTGGCCTCGATGAGCTCGACCGAGATGCACGAGCGTGCCGACCAGCTGGCGCGCAACTACCTCGACCAGGGCGTCACGTTCGACCACTCCGGCGAGGAGCAGCCGTTCCCGCTCGATGCTGTCCCCAGAGTGCTGTCGGCCCACGAGTGGGAGGTCATCGAGGCCGGCGTCGTGCAACGGGTCACGGCCCTGGAGGCGCTGCTCGACGACATCTACAGCCGCGAAGGCGAGATCCCGCGCGCCGTCCACGAGGGCGTCGTGCCGTGGCGGCTGATCGCCTCCTCGGCTCACTTCCACCGCGCGGTGATGGGCATCCGTCCCACCAACGGCGTCCGCGTCCACGTCTCCGGCATCGACCTGATCCGCGACGAGCACGGCACCTTCCGGGTGCTGGAGGACAACGTCCGGGTGCCGTCCGGCGTCAGCTACGTCATCGCCAACCGCCGGGCGATGGCCAACGTCTTCCCCGAGGCGTTCGCCACGATGCGGATCCGCCCCGTCCACGACTACCCGCGGATGCTGCTGCGGGCGCTGCGGGCCGCCGCCCCCGACGGCACCAAGGACCCCAACGTCGTGGTGCTCACCCCCGGCGTCTACAACAGCGCCTACTTCGAGCACGCCCTGCTCGCGCGGATGATGGGCGTCGAGCTGGTCGAGGGCCGCGACCTGGTGAGCAGCGGCGGCCAGGTGCGGATGCGCACCACCAAGGGCGACCGGCCGGTCGACGTGATCTACCGCCGCGTCGACGACGACTTCCTCGACCCGGTTCACTTCCGCGGCGACTCCGTGCTCGGAGTGGCCGGCCTGGTCTCCGCGGTGCGTGCCGGCCGGGTGACGCTGGCCAACGCGATCGGCAACGGCGTCGCCGACGACAAGCTGATCTACTCCTACCTCCCCGACCTGGTGCGCTTCTATCTCGGCGAGGATCCGATCCTCCCCAACGTCGACACCTACCGCTGCAACGAGCCCAGCTCCCTCCAGCACGTGCTCGGCCACCTCGACGAGATGGTGGTCAAGCCGGTCGACGGCTCCGGCGGCAAGGGCCTGGTCGTCGGTACGACGGCCGACGGCGCCACGCTCGACCGGCTGCGGGCGCGCCTCCAGCAGGACCCCCGCGGTTGGATCGCCCAGCCGGTGGTCCAGCTCTCCACGGTGCCGACCCTGATCGACGGTCGGCTGCGCGGCCGGCACGTCGACCTGCGGCCGTTCGCGGTCAACGACGGCGACCGGGTGCGGGTGCTCCCCGGCGGCCTGACGAGGGTGGCGCTCCCCGAGGGCCAGCTGGTCGTCAACTCCAGCCAAGGGGGCGGCTCGAAGGACACGTGGGTGCTCTCCGCCCACGGGCGCCCCGTCCACCGGGCGGCCGGCCCGGCCTCGGAGCCGGACACCCGTGAGGTCGTGGTGATGACCGCGCCGACCGCGTCGCCGGAAGACTCGATGCGCTCCCAGCAGCAACAGCAGCAGCAGAGCTGAGGGCCGCCGGCCGAGTCCGGCGGCCGCCCCCCACCCGTTCAGCTGGCGCTGATCACCCGGAGGCGCCGGTTGCCTCGGTCGGCCACCCAGAGGTTGCCCTCGGGGTCGAGCACGGTGGCCGATGGCCGGCTCCACGTCGAGAAGATCGGGGCGCCTCCGTCGCCGACGTACCCGAACTGGCCGCTGCCCGCAATCGTGTCGATCTGGCCGTCGTGCACCAGCCGCACCCGGTTGTTGTTGGACTCGCTGATGTAGACGTCGCCGGCCGGGGTCGCCTGGACGTACTGCGGCTTGTGCAGTCCGGCCTCGGTCGCCGGGCCTCCATCGCCGTCGATCGTCGCCACGCCGGTGCCGGCGAAGGTGTGGATCAGGCCGCTGGTGTCGACCACCCGCACCCGCTCGTTGTCGTAGTCGGCGATGTAGAGGTTGCCACCGGCGTCGACCGCCACGCTGTAGGGGTTGTTGAGCCGCGCCGAGGTCGCGGCGATCTCGTCGCCGTTGTAGCCGGCCGACCCGTTGCCCGCGACGGTGCTGATCACACCACCGGTGGTCACCTTGCGGACCCGGTGGTTGCCGCGGTCGGCGATGTACATCGTGCCGTCGGCGGCGAAGGTGACGTCGTAGGGATTGCGCAACCGAGCGCTCAGGGCCGCGCCTCCGTCGCCGGTGTTGCCGGCGGTGCCGGTGCCGACCACGGTGGAGATGAGGCCGGTGCTCATGGTGACCTTGCGGATCTTGTTGTTGGCGCTGTCGGCGATGAACAGGTCGCCGGCGGCGTTGAAGGCGATCCGGGTCGGCCCGTTGAGCCGTGCGGCGGTCGCAGGGCCGCCGTCGCCGGTGCTGCCGGCGGTGCCCGTGCCGGCGATCGTGGTGACGTTGCCGGCGCTGCCGATCCGGCGGACCGCGTGCAGCGCGGTGTCGACGAAGTAGACCCGGCCCTGCGCGTCGACTGCCAGGCCCCACGGCGTGTTGATCCCCACGGTGACGGACTGGTTGCCGTCGCCGGAGTACGACGTCGTGCCATTGCCGGCCCCGGTCCAGAGCATGTTGCGGCCACAGTCCATGGCGGCGTACGCCGTCGCCCTCGTGAAGAGCGCCTGGCCAACGGTGTTGAGCTTGGTCGGGTTGTTGACCCCGAAGAAGACCCGGCAGGCCGGCGCCGACCCCGAGGTCATCGGGTCACCGGTGCGGTAGGCGAACTCCGCGGCCCCGCCGCCGGCGCTGGCCACGACGACAGCGCCGGCAGCGGGGGTGCCCCATCCGATGCTCTGGGCAGCGGAGTTGACCGTCTGCACGCCTGCGCGGGCGGTCGACAGCGGGTGGAGCGGCTTGTCGATCGTCACCTGGGTGCCGGAGACGGTGCCGTTGGCACCGGTCGCGGTCATCCCCATCTCGTCGAGCATCCGGCTGTGCATCACCAGCACCGGTCGCTGCAGATCGCTCAGTCTGTTGCCGAGCTTGGCCTCCACCACGCTGGGGTAGAGAAGCACGTAGGAGTAGTCGGCGGAGATGTCGGCCGGTGCGACGGTGTTGTCATCGGCGTAGGAGATCGCGTAGTTCTTCGACACCCAGCCCGACACCTTGGTGTCCGAGCTCGTGAGGGCGGCCGGGTTGGCGACGACCGCCAGCACCTTGGTGCCGCCGACGGGCGGGTTGATCGTGATCGTCTGTGAGGACGTGCTGGTCTGGGTCGGGCTGCCCGGCAGCGACGCGGTCGCGGTGAAGCTGTACGACGGCTTGGAGCCCACCGACCCCGAGACCGGCCGGTCGACGTGGCAGTAGATCAGCCGGTTGGCCCCCACCACCGCCGGCAGGCCGCAGGCGCTGGACAGGTCACCGAAGGTCGGGCTGGTCAGGCTGGTCACGGTGGCCGGCCGATCCAGGTCGAGGTTCATCATGGTCAGCGCGAGGCGCACCGTGCCGCCGGGGTACGCGACCTGACCTGGGCCGGCGACGGCCCGCAGACGGAACAGGGGCGCGGAGGCGATCACCTGCACCAGCGAGGTGTCGGTGTCGCTGACGGTGCCGGCGCCGGCCGTCGCCGTCGCGGTGACCAGGTCGGAGACGTCGGTGGGCGCTGTGCCGGAGATGGTGTCGGCGGCGGTGGTGCAGGAGTAGATCTCCCCCGGCGCAATGGTCTGGGGCACCGTGCAGCTCCCGGACCCGTGGAGGTCACCGAGCCGCTGGTCGTTCAGCGAGGTGAGGGTGACCGGTCGGTCGGTGAAGGTGTTCTGGACACGCACCTTGCGGGTCACCTGGCCGGACGGCGCCAGCACCCAGGGTCGGCTCGGCGCGGTGCGCACCTCGATCCCCGGCTGCGGGTTGGGCCAGAACGCCTGGCGGCCGTGGTTCACGCCGCCGAAGGCGTCGCCGTCGCTGCCGGCCAGCAGCCCTGCCGGCTCCAGCTCGAGGGTGAGCACGCCGCGGAACCCGCCCGCGTTGGGCACCCAGTTCAGGCCCTCGCCGGTCGCCGGGTCGACCGCCGCGACCTGGAAGCGGGGCTGCGTGCGCGTCTCGGTCTCCAGGTAGCGGAAGTGCCCGGACAGATAGACCGCGTCCCGGTCGGCGGCCACCGCCTCGATCGTGTCGCCGATCTTGTCGGTCCACACCGGCTGCACGTCGTCGGCGGTCGCGCTCATCGCGGAGGGCGTTGAGCGAGTCGCAGGCCGGGTAGTAGAAGTGCCCCGACGAGACGACGTATGCCGTCTGCACCGTCGGGCGAGATGTCGACGTCGCGCATCCAGCCGACCTTGCCGCTGCGCGCGCAGGGCTGGTCGTAGAGCCCGGTGCGCCAGAGGTGACCGTGGCCACGGCCCCGCTCACGTCGATCTGCGCGATCAGCGGCCGGTCCTGCCCGGCCACCTTGCGGAAGTTGCCGATGACCATCAGCCGGGTCTCGTCGGCGGACAGCGCCATCGCGCGCAGACCGCCCTCGGAGCGGTCGTTGGTCGGCTCGGTGAGCGGCATGTCGAAGCCCGCGCGGGTGGCTCCGGTCGCGGCGTCGACGGCCACCAGGCGCGGCGCCGGGACGCCGTTGAAGTACTCGAAGTTGCCGCCCACGTAGACCGTCTGACCGTCGGCGCGGACCGCCATGTCCTTCACGTAGGAGTCGGCCGCGGCGGTGAAGCCGGGGACGTTCTGGCCGGTGGCGATCGAGAGCTTGGCCAGCCGGTCGTGGCTCTCGCCGCCGATGGTGCGGAACTCACCGCCCACGAACACCGCCTGACCGTTCGCGGCGGCCTTCACCGAGTTGACCTGGCCGTCGGGCCGGGGGTCGAAGTCCGAGCGCAGGGCGCCCGTGGCCAGGTCGTACGCCGCCAGCCCGGAGCGGGCGGTGACGCCGTAGTCGGAGAAGTCGCCGGCCACCAGGAGGGACCCGCCCTGCCGGACCAGGGCGAGCACCCCGCCGGTGCCGGAGCGCGGGGCGCGGGCCAGCGAGCGCGGAGTCTGGTAGTAGGGAACGACCCCGGTCACCGCACCGGTCGCGACCGTCACCCTGGCGAGCTGGCGGGGTTGTCCTTCTCCGGCGTCACCTGGAAGGCGCCCCCGACGAACAACGCGCCGGCCCCGTCGAGGGCCACCGCCGACAGCGTCCCCGTGATCGAGGGCACCGACAGGGCGGTCACCGACCCCGTTCCGGCCAGGCTGATGCCGGCCAGCCGGGTGCGGGAGACCCCGGCGACGGTGCCGAAGGTGCCCGCGACATACGCCGTCCCGCTGACCTCGTCGACCTCCACGTCGTTGACGGTGTTGTTGATGGTGACGTCGAGCGCGCCGAGGGCCCCGTTGGCGCCGTCGACCTCCGCGATCCGCACGCGGCTCGCGCCGCCGACGGCGGTGAAGCTGCCGACGAGGATCAGGCTGCCGCCCGGGCGGGCCACGAGGTCGGTCACCGGCTGGTTGGGCGTGCCGACGGCGAACCCGACGGCCCGCTGTCCGGTCGCGCCGTCGAGCCCCGCCAGACGGCGGAACACCACGCCGCCCACCTGCGAGAAGTCGCCTCCGACGTAGACCAGAGACCCGTCGGCCGACAGCGCGACGGCGCGGACCGCGCCCCCGGTCACCGCACCGCCCCAGTGCAGGACCCCGGTGGGCGTCAGCGAGGCGACCCCCGAGGCCGGCTGGCCGGCGACCGAGGTGAAGGCGCCTCCGACAACCAGCCGGTCGGCGTTGAGCGCCAGGTCGTTGACCGGTCCGTCGGGGGACGGGTCGAACGCGGTGACGCTGCCGCTGGCGTCTACCCGGGCCAGGTTGCGACGCGGTTGGCCGCCCACCGAGTCGAAGTCACCGCCGAGGAACCAGCCGCCCGCGCCGTCGGGCACCGCGACCGCGACCGAGCCGACCACATCGGGGAAGGAGGCGCCGAAGGTCTTGCCCGCGACGTCGACGACGCCGACCGCGCCTCGGGTGACCGGGCCGACCTGGGTGAAGGTGCCACCGAAGACGACGCTGCCGCCGACCTGGGCGAGGGAGTGGACCTCGCCGTCGACCGCGTGGACCGCGGCGTCACGCGGCCGCTCCGCCACCGTGCCGGCCCTGGTGTCGGGGTCCGCGCTGGCGGGTGTCGCCCCCGAGACGGAGGCGAGCAGCGCGCCGCCGAGCACCAGGGACAGGCACGCAACGGAGCTTCTCCGCGCACCATCGGCCACACCGGCAGACCACGACATCGCGTCCCCCATGACGCTCGTGTCGAGCACCCCACCGCACTCGAGTCGATGCACTGTACTCCCGGGGGTCGCTGCCTGACGAGCGGGCGACGTGGCCGCTTGTGGCCACGTTCAGACCAGTCACGCCAGGGTCTGAAACAAGCCTGTGACCTGCGGGTCTTCCACCGGTCACCGTCTCCGCCTAGCGTGGGGCCGTGGACATCCGGCCGGAGCACCCGCCCACAGCCTCGGGAAGGGGTCCGCGTTGCTGAGCCGGATCGCGGAGTCGCTCTTCTGGATCGGGCGCTACGTCGAGCGCGCCGACGGCACTGCCCGCATCGTCGACGTCCTCCGGCTGCAGCTGCTGGAGGACCCCGGCACCGACGAGGAGGCAGCGGCCGGCACCGTGCTCTCGGTGATCATGGGGATGCAGACCCCGGAGGGCGCCGGGATGGCCGAGGTCGGGTCGCAGCTGGTCTTCGACCGCACCAACTCCAGCTCCATCACCGGCTCGTGGCTGGCCGCGCGGGAGAACGCCCGCCGCGCCCGGGAGACGCTGTCCACCGAGCTGTGGGAGGCGATCAACACCACCTGGCACCGCTGGAACAGCATGGGCCGCCATGCGGTCACCGAGCGACATCTGTCCTGGGTGCGGGAGCGCGCGGCGCTGGTCAGCGGCATCGCCGACTCGACGATGAGCCATGACGACGCCTGGGAGTTCCTCTTGCTGGGGCGTTCCCTCGAGCGGGCCGACATGACGGCTCGGCTGGTGGCCAACGGCGGGCTGCCGGCGGGCGGACCCTCGTGGAGCACGGTGCTGAGCAGCTGCGGCGCCCAGCAGGCGTTCATGCGCAGCCACCGCGGCCTGCTCACCGACGACATGGCGGCGATGTTCCTGGTGCTCGACCGCGAGTTCCCGAGGTCGGTGATCTTCGCGCTGGAGCAGGCCGAGCGGCGGCTGATGAAGCTCTCCCCCGAGGCGCAACGGATGGGCGTCTCCGACGAGGCCCGACGGCAGCTCGGCCGGATCCGCACCTCGCTGGAGTTCCGCGCCCAGGACGAGATCCTCGAGGACCTCCCCGGCCAGATGCTGCAGGTGATGGAAGCCGTCATGGCCGCCTCGAAGGAGGTCGCCGAGCGCTACTTCCAGGCTGGGCCGACGCCGGTGTGGACCGAGGAGCTGGTGTGAGCATGCGCCGCTACCGCATCGTGCACACGACCGAGCTCGTCTACCCCGCGCCGGTCCGCGCCTCCCACAACGAGCTGCGGATGACCCCGCTCAACGAGCCGGGCCAGACCACGCTGGAGAACCGCATCCGGGTCCGACCGATGACCTGGAGCCACGTCTACCGCGACCACTGGGGCACCCACGTCACGGCGATGGAGTCGCTGGCCGCCCACGACCGGCTCGACATCGAGGCGATCAGCACCGTCGAGCGCTCCGGCCCCGAGCCGCCCGGGGACCCGCTGTCCTGGCGCGGCCTCCAGGACGGCGACGTCCAGGACCGCAGCTTCGAGTGGCTGATGCCCACCCGCCGCACGCTGGCCGGGCCCGGGCTGGCTGCGCTGGCCGAGCAGGTCAGGTCGGAGTCGACTCCACGCGACGCGGCCTACGCCCTGGCCGACCGCATCAACGATGAGATGGCCTACCAGTCCGGGGTGACCGGCGTGCACAGCAGTGGCGAGGACGCCTGGGAGGAACGCCGAGGCGTCTGCCAGGACTTCGCCCACATCACGCTGGGTGCGCTGCGCTCGCTGGGGATCCCGGCCCGCTACGTCAGCGGCTACCTCGCGCCGACCCGCGACGGCGCGATCGGCTACACCGCGACCGGCGAGAGCCACGCCTGGGTGGAGTTCTGGGACGGTGCCTGGCTGGCGCTCGACCCGACCAACCAGACGCCGGTGGGCGTCGACCACATCGTCGTGGCGCGCGGTCGCGACTACGAGGACGTGCCGCCGTTCAAGGGGGTCTACGCCGGCGCCGCCACCGCCTGGCTGCAGGTGGAGGTGCGCTTCACCCGGCTCACCTGAGCCCACAGGCTCCCGAGCGGTCGGTCACCCGGATCAGCCGTCGAGCTCACCGCCGCGCTCGCGCTCGACGTCCTTGGCGACGATGTGCTCGCGCTCGTCACCGGCCTCCTCCTCGGCGGCGTCGGCGGCCGCCACCACCGCCGCGTACGCCGGCGTCTTCTTGGCAGCCTTCACCCCAGCGGAGATGGAGTGCCACAGCCGCCCCTCGCCGAGCTCGTCGAGGAAGCCCGAGCGCTCCAGCACGCCCTTGACGTTGCCGAAGACCCGCACCAGGAACAGGTCGCGGCCCTCTTCGCGCAGCTCGGTGAGCAGGAGGCTGAGGCTGTCGACGGTCGTGGCGTCCATCTGGTTGCTGGCCTCGAGGTCGAGCACGACCACGCCGGTCTCGGGGTGGTGTCGAAGGTGTCGGCGGATCCGCCGGAAGACCGGGTCGGCGTTGGCCCAGAAGATCGGGCCGTCGGGCCGCAGCACCAGCACCCCCGGCACCGCCTCGCGGTCGTCGTCGTGCTCGATCGCCCCCCAGGCGGCCTTCTCGTGCGGCACCTTGCCCATCCGGTCGATCTGGACCTGCGAGGACCGGTAGACCAGCCCCAGCAGTGACTGGGCCACGGCCAGCAGCAGACCGTTGAGCGGTCCCAGCACCAGCACTCCGCCCATGGCGACCACGGCCGAGACGAAGTCGTTGCGCCGCAGCCGCTTGAACCGGAGGAACTCCGCCGGCTGCACCAGCCCCCACACCGCGTGCACCACGATCGCCGACAGCACGGCGCGCGGCAGCGGCTCGAGCAGCCCGGCCGCGAGCTGCAGGACCAGCAGCACCACGACCGCGGCCGCCACCCCGCTGACCTGGGAGCGGGCTCCGGCGCGCGCGTTGGCCGCGGTCTTGGACAGGCTGCCCCCCACCGCCATCCCGCCGAAGAGCCCCGAGGCGACGTCAGAGATGCCGTTGGCCACCAGCTCGGTGTCGTCGCGCAGCCGGTCCTCCGCGACCCTGAAGGTGCGCGCGGCAGCCAGGCCCTCGGCCAACCCGACCGCGGCCACCGCCAGGGCCCCGGTGAGCAGGCCGCCGAACAGCTCGAGCCGGTCGTCCATCGCCAGCCACGGCCACGACGGAGCCGGCAGGCCGGAGGGCACGTCGCCCACGACGGGCACGCCGAGGGCCTCCAGACCCACGGCCTGCGAGGCACCGATCCCACCGACCAGGACCAGCAGCGCCCACGGCGCTCGCGGAGCCAGCCGATGTCCGAGGAACAGCACGGCCAGCGCCGCGGCCGAGAGCAGCAGCACGCGACCGCTGACCCGGTCCAGCCCGAGCGCCAGCGACCGGACCCGGTCGAGGACGTCGCCCGCCGGAGGCGGCAGGCCGAGCAGCGAGGGCAGCTCGCCGAGCACGATCAGCACCACCAGCCCGGTGACGAAGCCGGTGACGATCGGCTGGCTGAGGAAGCGGGCCATCCAGCCCACCTTGAACAGCCCCGCCGCCACCAGCGTGATGCCGGCCAGCACGGCCAGCGCCGAGGTGAGCAGCACCGCCTGGTCGGCGTCTCCGCCCGCCAGCTGGCGCACGATCGACCCGGACATCACCGACACGGTCGAGATCGGCCCCATGAACAGCAGCCGCGAGGACCCGAAGACCGCGTAGGCCAGCAGCGCCGGCGGCAGGGTGTAGAGACCGACCTGGACCGGTACGCCGGCCACGGCGGCGTAGCCGAGCGACTGCGGGATGGCGAGCGCCGCCACCAGCAGCCCCGCCGCCACGTCGGGTAGCGCGTCGGCCCGACGGTAGCCGCGCGCGCGTGCTCCCCACGAGGCAGTCCATGACGACGGGCCGGGCATGGCGACATTGTCGTCCTCGGCGGGCCGTCCACGCGAGGGCCGTGGCCGGACGTCCACCCACCTGGACCCGGCCGGAGACGTGAGTAGCCCCGACCGGCTCTCGGGTACCGGTCGGGGCTACGACTGAAACACTAGCACCGGTCTCAAGACCGCCAGCGACTTCTCACATGCCGAATCGGTTTGTCTAGGCCAGCTCGACGACGGCCCTCCCGACGACCCGCACGGTGGCCTCTCAGGAGGTCCAGGCGCGCCAGAGAGCGGCGTACTCGCCGTCGTGGGCGACCAGCTCGTCGTGGCTGCCGAGCTCCACGATCCGGCCGTCGATGACCACGGCGATCCGTTCGGCGTCATGGGCGGTGTGCAGCCGGTGGGCGATGGCGACCACGGTCCGGCCGGAGAGCAGCGCGTTCATCGAGCCCTCGAGCGTGCGGGCGGTGCGGGGGTCGATCAGCGACGTCGCCTCGTCGAGGACCAGGGTGTGGGGGTCGGCGATGATGAGCCGCGCCAGCGCGACCTGCTGGGCCTGCGCCGGCGTCAACGGCTGGTGGCCCGACCCGATCGTGGTCAGGATGCCGTCGGGCAGCCGCCGCACCCAGTCGGCGGCACCGACGGTCTCCAGCGCCGCCCACACCGCCGCGTCCGAGGAGTCCTCCCGGGCCAGCACGACGTTGTCGCGCACCGAGCCGACGAACACGTGGTGCTCCTGGGTGACCAGCGCCACCTCGGTGCGCAACAGCTCCAGGGGGAGCTCGGTCAGCTCGACGCCGCCAACCGTCACCGAGCCCGTGCGCGGTCCGTTGATGCCCGAGAGCAGCCGGCCGAGCGTCGACTTGCCGGAGCCACTCGGGCCGACGATCGCGAGCCTCTCGCCGGTGCGCAGCGAGAGGTCCACGCCATGCAGCACGTCGTGACCCTCACGGTAGGCGAAGCGCAGGTCGTGACCCACCAGCTCGGGCCCGTCGGGCACCCGGTCGCCGGCGGTGCGGTCGGGCGGCACCTGGGCGATGCCCAGCAGGCGGGCCGTCGAGGCGGCGCCCACCTGCAGCCGGTCGACCTCGCCGATCAAGCGGTCCAGCGGCCCGGCCAGCGCCTCGACGTAGAGCACCGCGGCGGTGATCTGGCCGAGGGTCACCCACCCGCGGCTGTAGCCGTAGGCGCCTGCCAGGACCGTCACCACCCGGGGGGTGTTGAACGCAATGTCGATGACGGTGAACAGCAGGTTGCGCAGCGTCATGCCGTAGCGCTCCGCCTGCGCCGAGACGGCGACGTCGTCCTCTCCGGCCCGCACCCGCAGCTCGCCGAGCCGCAGCGCCTCCACCGTGCGGGCGCCCTCCACGGTCTCGGTCAGCGTGGTGTTGATCCGGGAGTACGTCGCCCCCTCGGCGATGTAGCACTTCTGGGCGCGCCGGAGATAGCGCCGGACCTGGAGCAGGGACGACCCGATCAGCAGCAGCGACGGCAGCGCGAGCAGCACGGAGTTGAGCAGCATCGCCACCACCGACAGCGACACCGTGAGCACCGAGATGATCGCCATCGGCAGGCCGAACTGCACCGACCTGCTCATCGTGCTCACGTCGCGCGTCACCCGGGTCACCAGGTCACCGGTGCTGGCGCTCTCGACCCGGCCCAGGGGCAGGCCGAGGATGGTGCGCACGATGTACTCCCGTGCGGAGGCGAGCAGGTCCTGCCCGAACACCGTGGAGACCGCCTGGCCGAGGAAGGTGAAGGCCGCCTGAGCCACCACCACCGCGAGCAGCATCGACAGCAGCGAGACGGTGACCCGCTCTCCGCCGGCGGTCTCGTCGATCACCCGGCCGAGCAGCCGCGGCACCAGCAGTGCCGCTCCCGCGGCGAGCGCGTTGAAGACGACCATCGCCGTGAACCGCCCGCGACGCGAGATCACCAGGCTGCGGAAGAAGTGCAGGACGGCCTCGTTGTCGGCGACCGGCCAGCCGCGGGCCGGGTTGCGCGAGGCGGCGTACGCCGCCTCCGCGCGCTCGCGGCGCAGCGTGTGCCGCCGCCGCAGGGCGGCGAGCCGCACCCGCACCGACACGTCGACGGGCGGGATCAGGTCGGCCGGGAGGGTCGGCTCGTCGGTGGCCCGGTCGCGCCACGTCGAGGCCGAGGAGTCCAGCGGGTCGGACGGGAGGTAGTCGAGGGGCGACGTCCGGCCCGGCCGACCCGCCGCGCCGCCCCCGGAGAGGTCACTCATCATCGTCGTCCTCCCCCATCGACCGCACCACGACCCGGTGGTAGCCCTCGTGGTGGGCCAACAGGTGCTCGTGGGTGCCCTCGGCCACCGCGCGGCCGTCCTCCAGGAGGACCACCCGGTCGGCATGGTGGAGCCACAGCGGCGAGACCGTGGTGACGACGGTGGTCCGGCCGCGGCGCCGCTCGGCCACGCGCTCGGCGATGCGCGCCTCGGTGTGCGCGTCGACCGCCGAGGTCGGCTCGACGAGCACCAGCACCTCGGGGTCGGCGGCCAGCGCCCGGGCCAGCACGACCCGCTGACGCTGCCCGCCCGAGAGACCACGGCCCCGCTCGTCGAGCTCGCCCTGCCAGCCGCCCGGCAGCGCGTCGTAGACGTCCTCCGCGCTGGCGTCGCGCAGCGCACGCTCGGCCTGGTCGCGGGTCAGGCGGCTGTGCGGGTCGATGGCGTCCTGCAGCGAGCCGGCGAAGAGCTGGCTGGCGGCGTCGGAGACCAGGATCTCCCGGCGTACGTCGGCCAGCCGGACCGCGGCGAGGTCGACGCCGCCGACGGTGACCCCCCAGGCACGGCCGGCCCGGTCCGCGTCACGAGCCGCGATGCGGGCGCGCTCGGCCTCCCGCTCGGCCCGGGCGCGGCGGGCGGCGCGGCCCTTGAGCCCCTCGCCGATCTCCCCGCTCACGGCCTCGACGTCGCCGGGAAGGTAGCGGCCGAGCCGGTCGCAGAGCGCGGCTGACTCCTCCGGCACGCCGCTGACGAGCAGGGTCAGCTGGCCCGGATGCACCACCGTGCCGGAGGCGTGGTCGACGATCTCGCCACCCGGCGGGAGGGTCGCGGGTGCGGCGGGGTCCTGCCAGGGCAGGTCCTGCTCGAAGATCGCGACCGCCTTGCGGGCCGAGACCAGCGCCCGGGTCAGCTTCTGGGCGAACTCGAAGAAGGTCTGGATCGGCCCGACCATGAAGAGGCCGTAGCCGAGGAACGCGATCAGCTGACCCACCGTGAGGTCGCCCGCGCTCACCTCGCGCGACCCGAGCCACACCAGCAGCACCACGAACACCCCGGAGAACAGCACCCCGATGCCCTCGAGGCCGGCCTGCCAGACGCCGGCCGACACCCCGGCCCGGCGGGACCGCTGCGACTGCCGCGCGTAGTTGCGGCCGAAGGTCCGCTCGCCGCCGATGCCGCGCAGGATGCGCAGCCCCGAGACGATGTCGGTGGCCAGGGACGTCAGCTGGCTGTTGCGGGAGCGCTCGACCTCCTGCCGCCGGTGCAGCGGCCGCAGCAGCGGCAGCGCCACCCCCACCAGCAGCGGCGCGGCCACCAGCACCAGCAGCCCCAGCGGCAGCGAGGTGGACAGCACGATGCCCGCCACCACCAGGTAGGCCACCAGCTGTGCTCCCGCCCGGGCGAGGATCTCGGTCAAGGCCCCGAACTCGTCGGAGTCGCCCGAGGCGACGCTGAGCACCTCACCGGTCGGCGTACGCCGGGGCAGCACGTGGCCCATCTGCACGGTCTTGCGCGTCACCAGCTGGACCGTGCCGTAGATCCCGATCAGCCAGCTGCGCACCACCAGGGTGTGCATGGCGATGCCGAAGACGGCGCCCACCAGCGTGACCAGGAGCAGCAGGCCGGCCCAGAGCAGGGTCTGCCCGGTGTCGCCGGGCAGGATGCCGCGGTCCACGGCGCGGCCGAACAGCCAGGGGCCCACCGTGAGCGGCAGCTGCCACAGCACCCCGACGACGGTGGCCCAGAAGATCACCTCGGGCTGCCGGCGCAGCATCCATCGGAGGAAGGCCCCGGGACCGCGGGTGTCGGGCAGCTCCGGCGCGCGACCACGCCGGCCGACCCGCTCCGACGGTGCGACAGGTGCGGGTGCCACGGCGTACGCCGTGACCTGGGGTGGATAGTCGCGCATGGCCAGACGACCCTAGTCCGCGGCCGAGCGACCACGCGACCGCTTTGTCGGCCGCGCGGTCCGACTGCTCCCGGACGACTGCGAGGGTGACCTCAGGGGTCTCCCCGAGGCCGGGACGACCCCCGCGCCGCTAGTGTCGGCTGCATGGGGGACCACCTCGCGGGCAGCGGCCCGCCCGGGCCGGCCGCCGGCCCACCCTTGGACGCCGGGTCGTCGGTGATCGCCACCTGGGGGCTGACCAAGGACTACGGCTCGGTGCTGGCGCTCGACAGCCTGGACGTGGCGATCGGCGACGGGGTCACCGGGCTCGTCGGGGCCAACGGCGCGGGCAAGTCCACGCTGATCAAGATCCTGCTGGGGCTGCTGGCGCCCACCCGCGGGAGCGCGAGCGTGCTCGGTTTCGACATCGCCGGCCAGGGCGAGGCGATCCGGCGCCAGGTGGGCTACATGCCCGAGCACGACTGCCTGCCTCCCGACGTCAGCGCCAGCGACTTCGTCAACCACCTGGCGCAGATGTCCGGCCTGCCCCGCACCGCCGCACGCGAGCGCACGGCCGACGTGCTGCGGCACGTCGGGCTGGCCGAGGAGCGCTACCGACCGATGGGCGGCTACTCCACCGGCATGAAGCAGCGCGCCAAGCTGGCGCAGGCCCTGGTCCACGACCCGAGGCTGGTGTTCCTCGACGAGCCGACCAACGGGCTCGACCCCGCCGCGCGCGACGACATGCTGCAGCTGGTGCAGCGGATCGGCCACGACTTCGGCATCGCCGTGCTGGTCACCTCCCACCTGCTCGGCGAGCTGGAGCGGGTCAGCGACCACGTGGTGATCCTCGACAGCGGCCGGCTGCTGCGGTCGTCGGCAACCACGGAGTTCCTCGACACGACCGGCACCCTGCTGGTGGAGGTCATCGGCGACACCGGCGCCCAGGAACGGATGGGGCACGCGCTCGCCGAGGCCGGGCTCCCCTGCTGGCCGCAGGGACACCTGATCGCCGTCGACACCACCCGCGCCACCGGCGACCACGACGTGCACGACGTGATCCGCGACGTCGCCGTCGACCTCGGTCTCGGACTGGCCCGTCTGCAGGTCGACCATCGGCGGATCGAGGACGTCTTCCGCGACGGAGGTGAGCATGTCGTCGCCACGTCCTGAGAGCGGCAGCTCGCGCCGCGGCGTGATCCACGACCTCGGCTACCGCCCGTACGCCGGCCCCCGTCACGGCGGGATCCCCATCGCGCAGTCACTGTTCCTGACCGGGCTGCGCAACGCCTATGGGCTGGGCCGCTCGACGAAGTCGAAGATCCTCCCGTTCCTCCTGCTGCTCTTCTATCTCGTGCCGACGCTGGGCATCGTCGTGGCGATGGTGCTCTTCGACCAGCGCGACCTCTTCGCCAGCTATCCCGCCCTGCCCGGCACCATCCCGCTGGTCAGCGTCTTCGCCGCCGCCCAGGCGCCGATCCTGTTCTCCCACGACCTGCGCTACGGCTCGATCGTGCTCTACCTCGCGCGGCCGCTGCGCGCCTCGGCGTACGCCGTCACCCGGTGGCTGTCCCTGGTCGCGGCGCTGACGGTCTTCCTGCTCACCCCGATGCTGCTGCTCTATGTCGGCGCGCTGCTCTCCGACGCGGACCTCCTCAGCGAGACCGGCGACCTGCTGGCCGGGGTGGGGATGGCGCTGCTGCTGGCCTGCATGATCGCCAGCGTCGCCGGGCTGATCAGCGCCTGGTCGACCCGCCGCGGCTTCGCGGTGGTCGCGACGATCGCGGTGCTGCTGCTCGGCGACGGCATCATCAGCGCCGTGCAGGCGATCGCGGCGGACCAGGGGGTGGCACGGGTCGGCGAGATCGCCGGGCTGCTGTCGCCGTTCCGGCTGCACCGCGGGCTCGTCGACGTCTGGCTCGACGCAGGCGGCAGCCTGGCTCCGCCTGAGTCGGCTCCGGCGCAGGCGGCGTACGTCGTCGCGGCGCTGACGTTCGTGTTCGGCGGGCTGGGGCTGCTCGTCTGGCGCTACCGCAAGGTGGCCGGTCGATGAGGTGGCTGCGATGAGCGTGCTCGAGCTGGCCAACGCCTCACGGTGGTACGGCAACGTGGTCGCCGTCAACGACGTCACCATGACGATCGGGCCGGGCGTGACCGGGCTGCTCGGTCCCAACGGCGCGGGCAAGTCCACGCTGATCGCGATGATGTCGGGCTTCCTGTCGCCGTCGTCGGGGAGCGTCACGCTCGACGGGGCGGCGCTGTGGCGCAACCGCGGGGTCTACCGCACGATCGGGCTGGTGCCGGAGCGGGAGATCTCCTTCGACTACCTCACCGGGCGACAGTTCGTGGTGGCCAACGCCGAGCTCCAGGGCCTGGCCGACGCCGGCGCCGCGGCCGACCGGGCGATCGCCACCGTCGACCAGGCCGAGGCGGCGGATCGGCGGATCGCGACGTACTCCAAGGGCATGCGGCAGCGGATCAAGCTCGCGTCGGCGCTGGTGCACGACCCCGCGGTGCTGCTGCTCGACGAGCCGTTCAACGGCGTCGACCCGCGGCAGCGGCTGCACCTGATGGAGCTGCTGCGTCGGATGGGCGCGGAGGGCCGCACCGTGCTGTTCAGCTCCCACATCCTCGAGGAGGTCGAGCAGCTCGCGCGGCACATCGAGGTCGTGGTGTCGGGGCGGCACGCAGCCTCGGGCGACTTCGGGGCGATCCGGCGGCTGATGACCGACCGACCCGACCGCTACGTCGTGGTGAGCAGCGACGACCGAGGGCTCGCGGGGCTGTTGATGGCGGAGCCGTCGGTGCTCGGCGTCGCCCTGCGGCCGCGGGGTGGCCTCGAGGTCGAGGTGGGCGACCTCGGAGGCTTCGCGCTGCGGCTGCCGGCGCTGGCCCGCGACGGCGGGATCCGGCTCACCGAGGTGCTGCCCACCGACGAGTCGCTGGAGAGCGTCTTCGCCTATCTCGTGTCCGGGTCGGGCGTCGGCCGGGGGGTGGCGTCGTGAACGCCACGATCGTCCGGCTCGCCCTGCAGGCGCTGCTCGGCCGTCGCCGATTCTGGCTGCTGCTGCTGATGCCGCTGGTGCTGGTCGCCCTCGCGGTGGTGGTGCGGGCGCTGGCCGGCGAGGGCGCGGGCTACGAAGAGATCCTCGTGGGGCTCGGGGTGGGGCTGGTGCTGCCCCTGGTCGCCCTCCTGACGACCTCCTCCGCGCTGGGGCCGGAGATGGACGACGGCTCGATCGTCTACCTGCTCGCCAAGCCGGTGAGCCGCCACGTGGTCGCGGCGAGCAAGTACGCCGTCGCGCTGGTGGCCACCCTCGGCTTCGGGGTGCTGCCGCTGCCCGTGGCCGGCTTCGTGCTCGACCCGTCGCGGGGGGCGGCGACGCTGGCCTGGACCGCCGGTGGAGTCCTCGGGGCGGCGGCGTACTGCGGGCTGTTCCTCGCGATCTCCGCCGTCACCCGGCACGCCGTCGTGGTGGGGCTGCTGTTCCTCCTCGTGTGGGAGGGGCTCCTCGGCAACCTGCTCAGCGGGGTGCGCTGGCTGAGCATCACCAACTGGGCCGGCAGCCTGGCCGACGCCTTGAGCGACCGCGCCGTGCTCCACAGCGACGGCGTCGGGGCGGTGTACGCCCTGGGCGCCACGGCCGTCGTGATGCTGGGCGGGGTGTGGTTCGCCGGTGACCGGCTGCGGTCCTTCTCGCTGCGCGGCGACACGTGACGTGGTGGGGAGGACCACCAGGGATGCTGGGCGGGTGCACTACGTCGGGCTCGACCTCGCCTGGGGAGAGCGCAACCCCACCGGGCTGGCGGTGCTCGACGCCGACGGGCGGCTGGTCGAGGTCGCCCGGGTGCAGACCGACGACGACATCGCGGGGGCCCTGACGGCCTACGACGGCCCCTTGGTCGCGGCGATCGACGCGCCACTCGTCGTCGCCAACCCGACGGGCAAGCGCGGCGCCGAGCGGGCGATGGACCGCGACTTCGCGCGGTTCGAGGCCGGCACCCACTCCGCCAACACCGCTAAGCCGTGGTTCGTCCCCGAGCCTCGGGGCGCGCGGCTCGCCCGGCGCCTGGGCCTGTCGCTGACCGACCCGGAGGCCGACCGGCGGGCGTACGAGGTCCACCCCCACGCCGCCACGATCGCGCTGTTCGGGTTGTCCCGCACGCTGAAGTACAAGGCCAAGCCCGGCCGCACCCTGGAGTCGCAGCGCGCCGAGCTGCTCCGGTTGACCACCCTCCTCGGCAGCCTCCACGACGCCGAGCCGCCGCTCCGCCTCGGCGACACCTGGGACGAGCTCGTCGGCGCCGTCGCCGCCGCCGCGCGCAAGAGCGAGCTGCGCCGCGCCGAGGACCCGGTCGACGCCGTCGTCTGCGCCTACGTCGCGGCGTACGCCGACCGGCGGCCCGCAGACGTCACGACGTACGCCGACGAGACCGGCGCCGCGATCGTCACGCCGTCCTTGCCGCGCTAGGAGCTCGGGCGCCGGGCAGGGAGTCAGGTGGGTCGCGCCGCCGGACATGTCGCGGCCCCCGACCCTGGAGGGGGTCGGGGGCCGCGTTCCGGCCGGACGGCGGCGGGTCCGGCCGGAGAGAGACCCAGCGTGTGGGTCCGCTGGGGTGGGGTCAGCCGTCGCGCTCGTGACCGCGCGCGCCGAACGGCACGGTGAGCAGCTGGAGCTGCCCGCCCTCGACGAGCTCGGGATCGGCCAGACCGGTGTGCACCTGTGTCACCGCGAGGTAGCGGTGCGCGCCCAGGAAGGGCACCGGGAAGATGCCCGAGCTCTCCTCGTCGAAGGTCACGAAGCCGGGCGACCCGGGGCTGAAGACCGACGCGGAGTGCTGGAAGACCCGTTCCGTCCGACCGTTCCTCGGGTCGTAGCGGAAGATGCCGGAGAGGTACTCCTGGCCACCCGGGTCCTCCTGCACGAGCACCTGACCCTTGCTGTTCACGGTGAGGTTGTCCATCATCCGCGGACCTTCCTGCGCGGCCGAGGGGAGCGCCGGGTCGTACGCCGGGCTGGCGGCGACGATCTCGGCGGTGCCGCCCTCGAGCACGTCGCTGGCGTCGCTGAACGTCAGGTGCCACAGGTGGCTGATGCCGCTGAAGCTCGCGGTGGTCGCGAAGTAGAAGTGCTCCGGGTCCTTCGGGTCCCAGGCGCCGTCCTCGGGACGGGCCAGCGCGGTGACGCCGAGGGCGTCGCTCGCGGTCTGCAGCTCGGCGCCGGTCATCGACGCGGCGCCCGGGATCTCGACCAGCGAGAACGCCACGGGGTCGGGCGTCGCGGTGGCGTCGCTCTCGGCGGTCACGCCGTCGATCTTCAGGCCGTAGACCGCGCCGTTGGTGAGCCCGGCCTTCTCGACGTCGTTGCCCGTGCGCTGCTTCCTGCCGACGTAGAAGTAGACCTGGCCGCCGCCGGCGTCGTCGAGCCCGGCGACCACCGTCGTCCGCTTCCAGCCGGGCATCGCGACGACGTTCTCCCAGCTGGCCCTGCCGAGCCACGGGAGGACATAGCTCGAGCCGGCGTCCGGCCCGGTCACCACGTGCGCCACCGCGCGACCGTCGGCGCCGGCCTCCTCGCCGTTCATGAAGATCCGCTCACGCGTCCCGCCGCGGCCGCCTGCGAACGCCGACACGGCCGGCAGGTCCGCTGAGCAGAAGCGGTTGAACGTCGCGGAGACGGGCGTGAAGTCACCGGTGGCGGCGTCACCCTGGTAGACCCGCTGGATCAGGTCCTCGCCGGACAGCACCCGGCCGCGACGGTCGATGGTCCACCTCGAGACGAAGGCGCCGGCCGACCCGTGCGCCCGCACGGTGCCCTTGTCGGCGCCGAGCTCGTGGTTCATCAGCAGCGTGTACGTGCCGTCACCGTTGGTGAAGGCACCCATGCCGTCGGGGATCCCGACCATCCGGTAGCCGTTGTCGGCGGCGTCCCCGACGGTCAGCAGCGCGGTGGAGTCCGCGCCGCGGACGGTGGGCAGCAGGTACGGCGACTCCGAGCTGTTGGGGCCGATGTCGGAGCCGTGGGCCAGCGCCGCGCCGGCGCCGGTGAGAACGAGAGCGGCCGCCGTGGCGGCGACGAGGATGCTCTGGGGCACGAGGGGGTTCCTCCCAGGTGAGGGTCCCGGGCGACCGGGACCGGTCGGTCGTCGCCCGGGAGGATCCGGGCACGTCTCGACGCTAGGGAGGGAAGGTGTCATCGCCACAGGTGCCGACTGAACCCTCGGTGAACGGTGGGCAAGGCATCGCCACGCCTCCGCGTGGATGGGTCGCGCAGGGGTGGCGCCCGATGGCAGACTCGAGAGCGCGGGCCCTCGGAGACACCGACGCGACCCGCAAGGAGGTCGACATGGTGAGGAACCCGCTCCGGTCCGGGCTGCGCGCGGGCGTCCTGGCGCTGGGCGTCGCGGTCGCGGCGACGGCGTGCGGCACGGAGGAGACCCCACCCACCGCCACCGACTCGTCGACCGACCTGCCCTCAGGGTCCGGCTCCCCCTCGGAGACGCCGAGCCCGAGCGAGGAGCCCAGCGAGACGCCGCCCACCGAGACGACCACCGTCTTCTACGCCGTCGACACGCGTGCCGGGCTCCGCCTGGCCGGCGAGCCGCACGAGGTGCCGGCCGAGGACCCCGTGACCGGGGCGGTCGAGGCGATGATCGCCGGCCCCGACGACCCCGACTACTCCACCACGTGGGACCCGGCCACCGAGGTGCTCGGGGTGGCCCGCGACGGCAAGGCCGTCACGGTGGACCTGTCGGCCGACGCTCGTCGGGCGAACGTCGGCTCCGAGGGCGCGGCGCTGATGATCCAGCAGCTCGTCTACACCGTGACCGAGGCCACCACGCCGAAGGCACGCGTCAGCCTCACCATCGACGGCCAGCCCGCCGGGGAGCTGTGGGGCGCCGTCGACTGGAGCAAGCCGGTCCGCCGCGCCGACCCGCTCGACGTCCGCCAGCTGGTGCAGATCGACTCCCCCCGCGAGGGCGAGAAGGTCTCGTCGCCCGTCACCGTCACCGGCGTGGCCGCGACGTTCGAGGCCAACGTGCCGTGGCGGGTCCTCGACGAGAAGGGCAAGGTCGTGAAGAAGGGGTTCACCACGGCCGAGGAGGCGTTCACCTTCGCCGCCTACTCCTTCGAGGTGACGCTGCCCACCGGCACCTACACGCTCGAGGTCAGCGAGGACGACCCCTCCGGCGGCGAGGGCGGCACGCCGATGACCGACACCCGCACCGTCACGGTGTCCTGAGCCAGCGTCGGACCGACGAGGTCAGGGCAAGTCCCACGAGCAACAGCGAGACGCCACCGTAGACCGCCTGCAGGAACGCCGCCGGACCCAGATAGATGAGCTCGAGGCCGATCCACACCCCCTGGCCGAGCCCGATCAGCAGCAGGGCCAGCCACGACCAGTGATGGCCGGTCACGCGCTCGACGCCACCCAGGGCCGACAATCGGGGCCGCCGCCACACGCCGTACGCCGTCGCCAGCGAGCCCAGCCCGAAGCCCACGAGGAGCGTCAGCCCCGGCAGCAGCAGGCTGTCGATGAGCGGGAAGTCGTCGACCCAGGCGGCCGGGAACATGTCGGTGCCGTAGAGCAGCATCATGGCGCCCGAGGGCACCGCGCTGGCACCCAGGAAGGTCAGCACCCCCGCTGCGGCCGTCACGGGCCACGGCCGGTGCAGCCCAAGGCCGGTGGGATCAGTGCGCAGGTCGGTCATGTCGCCAGGCCTACGCCGCCCGGGCGACCTGCGCCAGGGCCTGGGTCACCTCCCGGCGGTGGCGTTGCCGACCCGCGGCCGGCGGTGGGCGTGAGCGAACTCACCGCCTCGTCACGCCGATGCCGCTTCCGCGGCGTGCCCGGCAGGCGTAGACAGGGAGGAGAGCGCGGGCGCGAGCGGAGGACCGGATGAGCATCCACATCGTCGTCGAGTCGCTGTTCGGCAACAGCCAGACGGTGGCGGCGGCGATCGCGGAGGGAGCCCAGGCCGCGGGCGTGGCTGTGGGGGTCACACCCGTGGCCGCGGCTCCGGCCGAGCTCGATCCCGACGTGTCTCTGCTGGTGTTGGGTGGGCCGACCCACGCGTTCTCGATGACCAGGCCGACGACCCGCGCCGAGGCGCACAGCAAGTACGGCGCCCCCGACCACGGCTCCGACTCAGGCATCCGCGAGTGGATCGACCGGGCCACGCCGAGGCCCGACCTGCCGGTCGTCACCTTCGACACCCGGGTGCAGGTCAGGCTGGTGCCGGGTTCGGCGGCCAAGTCGGCCGCCTCCAGCCTGCGCCATCACGGCTTCGGCCGGGCACACCGCGGCGAGACGTTCTTCGTGCTCGGAGTCGAGGGGCCGCTCGCCGAGGGCGAGGAGGACCGCGCCCGCGCCTGGGGGACCGAGCTGGCCGGTCTGGCCTGACCGACTGCCCGGACGGCCTACGCCGGGCCGGGCGGCGCGCGGCGGCGACGTCAGCTCGACGAGCCGGTGAGCTCCTCGATGCGCTCCAGCGTGCGAGCCATGTTGTCGCGGGTCATCGAGCCCATCGTCAGCCGCACCGGGAGCCGCGAGGGCAGCTTCTCCGTGGAGAGGTCCCAGGTCTCGCGCACCAGCGTGCCGCCGTCGACCGGCTCCAGCTCGTAGCGCCAGGTGCGGCCGGTGAAGACGTGCGACAGCGGGCCGGCGGCCAGCGTGCGCCACGCGATCAGCCGGTTCTCCTCGAACTCGGTGACCACGTTGCGCGTGGAGTAGCGCGCGCCGAGCTGCATGTCCATGCCGAACCGGTCGCCGAGCGCGAGCCGGCGTCCGCCACTGCGCGCCTGCTTCACGCTGCCGGAGCCGTCGATGCGCAGGTGACCGGCAGGGTCGGCCAGCAGGTCGAAGATGGGCTCTGCCGGAGCAGGGATGAGGCGTTCGACGCTGATGCGGTCCCAGGACATGGCGCGGACGCTACCAGCGGTGCCCCGCCTGGCGGTCGGCCCGGTGACCGACCTCACGGCGTCGCCCGGGGTCGGGCTAGCGTGGCCGGGTGACCACCGCACCGACGTACACGCTCAACGACGGCCGCCACCTCCCACAGGTGGGCCTCGGCACCTACGGTCTCCGCGGGCAGGAGGGGGTCGCCGCGATGGTGGCGGCGCTCGAGAGCGGCTACCGCCTCCTCGACACGGCCGTGAACTACGAGAACGAGATCGAGGTCGGCGAGGCGCTGCGCCGCTCGGGGCTGCCGCGCGAGGAGGTGGTGGTCACCTCCAAGCTCCCCGGTCGGCACCACGCCTACGACGACGCGATCGCCTCCACCGAGGCGTCGCTGGATCGGCTCGGCGTCGACTACCTCGACCTGCACCTCATCCACTGGCCCAACCCGGGCCGCGGGCTGTTCCCCGAGGCCTGGCGGGCGCTGGTCGACCTGCGCGAGCGCGGGCTGGTCGGGTCGGTGGGCGTCTCGAACTTCACCGAGGCCCATCTCGGGCGGATCGTCGACGAGACGGGCGTGACGCCGGCGGTCAACCAGATCGAGCTGCACCCGCTGTTCCCGCAGCCCGAGATGCGCGCGGTGCACGAGCGCCTCGGCATCCGCACCGAGTCGTGGAGCCCGCTGGGCAAGCGGCAGGCGCAGTACGCCGCCGAGCCGGTGCGCGCCGCCGCCGCTCGCCATGGTGTGTCGCCGGCGCAGGTGATCCTGCGGTGGCATCTGGAGCTCGGCGCGCTGCCCATCCCGAAGTCGGGCGACCGGGCCCGGCAGGCGGAGAACCTGTCGGTGTTCGACATCGCGCTCTCCGCTGACGAGGTCGCCGCCATCTCCGCGCTGGGCCGCCCCGACGGCCGCCTCTTCGACGGTGACCCCGACAGCCACGAGGAGATGTAGCGCCACCGGCGTCGTCGGGAGGCCCCGGGTCGTCAGACGAGGCGGTCCCCCGCGCGACCGAAGCGTATGACGCAGTCCACCCCAGCCCGGGCAGGGCTCAGCCGTCGACGTCGGGGGGGTGGTGGTTGGTGGCCCAGGCACGAGCGACCAGCTCGGTGAGCACGTCGCGGTCGACATCGGAGAGGCGCTTGAGATAGAGGCAGCCCTTGCCGGTCGTGTGCGGACCGAGCCTGGCGAGGAGGTCGGCGTTGGAGCCGTAGAACGTCAGTCCGTAGAGCGTGAGCGCGGCCTTGCGTGGCGCCAGCCCCACCGCGAACCACTCCCGCTCCTTGCCGTCGGCGGTGGTGTAGGGCTGGCGTCCGAAGCCGACGAGCGAGGCGCCCCACATCGTCGGCTCGGCGCCGGTCACCGCGCGCATCAGGTCGAGCACCGCGAGGGCGTCGTCGCGACGTCGTGGGTCGGCGACGGCCTCGAGGAAGCCGCGGACATCGTCGTTCGTCGGGGTGGTCGTGCGGTCGGACCTGTCGGCCATGAGCCTTCTTCTCCCGAAACCAGATATTTCGATCTTCTGTGTGGTAATCGCGTCACGATCACCCCGCGACCGCGTCCCACTGCCGACGACACGATGCTTGCCGGCGTGGTACGCCGGCCGGACACCGCGTCTGGACGAACTCCCTCACGAGGATAGACGGAGCGACCCGGCCCTGCCGGTGTCGCCGTCCGGCTCGACGACCGAGGGTGCTCGTCGCCGGTGGGCATCCTCAGACCCCCACGGGCGGGCCCGGGCCCCACCCTTCGGCCCGCCCGCGGGCCTGTGACATCCCCGTCCCGCCGACGTATCCCGCGCCACCCCGGCGAGTCCTTACTGGCATGACTCGCCACCAACCCCACCCCGGGGCGCGTCTGTGACCCTCACACCCCGCCCCCACACCTCTCGCCCCCGCACGACCACCACCCTGGTCGTGGCGGCGGCCGGCTACGGCCGCACCACCTGGACCGAGGGTCAGATCCGCGCCACGGTGGCCGAGGACCTGCATGCGCGCAGCACCGCCGCCCAGGTGGAGCTGCTGCGCCGGCTCGTCGACGACCGGCGGCAGGCGGGCTCGACCGAGCCGCTCGTGCTCACCTCACGGGTCCCGCTCGCCCCGGAGGTGCGCCGCGCTCTCACCGGCCCCGTCCAGGAGCGGGGCCCGAGCGACCTGGCACTCACCCCGCCCCAGGTGGCCGCCGTCCTGGAGGAGGAGTACGGCCTCACCGACCCCGAGCTCCCCTCGCTGGTGCACCGTTGGACCGCGGGATGGCCGACCCTCGTGCACCTGTGCGCGGACGCGGCCACCGCGGAGCCGGACCTCGACGAGCTGTGGCGGCGGCTGACCCGCCCCGGCTCCGCGATCGCGTCGTGGTGGGAGAACGACGTCCGCCCGGACCTGCTCCCCGACCACGCGACGGTGGCGCAGACCGCGGCTGCGCTCGACCTGCTCCACCCCGAGCTGGTGGCGAGCGTCCTCGCGGACCCCGGGACCACCGGCGCCTACGCCACCCTCGAGGCGGTCGGGCTCGTCGTCGCGCATCCGCACGAGCAGCTGGTCGGCCGCCCCGGCCAGCGGGTGGTGCCGCTCCTGGCACCGGCGATGCGGCCGGCCACCCTGGCTCCGGAGCAGTGGGCCACCGCGGCCCGGTGGTACGCCGACCACGACGCGCCGTTCGCCGCAGCCCAGGCGGCGGTGCGGGCCGGCGACCGTGACACCGCACTCCGGCTGGTCACGACCCAGGGGTCGACGATGATCGCGCAGGGGTACGCCATCCCGCTCGTCCGGCTGCTGCGCGAGCTCATCCAGGCGGAGAGCGACGAGCGTCCACCCGCAGCCGGGCTGATGATGGCACAGGCCCTGGCCGCATCCGGCGACCCGGCCGCCGCGATGGCCGCCTACGCCCCGATGGCCGCCTCGGCCGACAGCCACGGCTGGGACGCCGCCCTGGCCACCGCCGTCGCCGCGGTGCCGTTCAGCCGCGGCGACCTGGCCGGCTCCCGCGACGTGCTCGACCTGGTGCCGCGCGACCGTGTCGGCGAGGACCGGGCCGGCATCCTCTGGCGCGCCGCCCGCGCGACCCTCGCGTCGATGCTCGGCGAGGACGACGCCGACGAGCTGGCGCAGGACTCGCTCCGGCTGGCCGAGGCGTGCGGCGACCCCGTGGGCGCCGTGGCGGCCCACCAGGCGGTCGCGAAGTGCAGCACCGGGTCACGCAAGGCCGCCCATCTGGACCTCGCCCTCGACGCCGCACGACGGGCCGGCGACGCGGTGGCGCTGGCCCGGATCCTCGGCAACCAGGCGTACTCGCTGCTCGCGGCCGTGCGCTGCGACGAGGCCGTCGTGGTCGGGAGGGACGCGGTCCGCGCGGCCGAGCTCGTGCGGCCGATGGGCGCCCTGGTCTCCGGCCTCCACAACCTGGCTGAGGCGCTCACCCGCACCGGGCAGTACGACGAGGCGCGCTGGCACCTGCGCCGCGCCGCCGTCGTCACCCGCCATCTCGGCGCCCAGCGCGCCGCGACAAGCATGCTCGGCCTGGCCGAGATCCACCGGGCACTCGGCCAGAGGGAGCAGGGTCGGGCGGCCTACCAGGAGGTGGTCGCTCTGACCCGGAGCTCCGGGGAGCTCCAAGTGCTGGTGCCCGCGTTGTCGGGACTGGCCCGGCTGGTGGTCGACGAGCACTCCGACGAGGCGCGCACCCTCGCCGAGGAGGCGGTGGCGCTGGCACCACCTGCCCTGGCGCCGTACGCCCTGGTGGCGCTGGGCCACGTGCGGCTGGCGGCGGGCGACCCGAAGCAGGCCGCCGAGCTGGCGAGCACCGCCGCGTCCGCGGCCCGCGACGGCCACGCTCTCGACCTGCTGGCCGACGCCCTCGAGCTCGGCGCCCTGGCAGACCCCGACCCCGCCCGCGCCGAGACCGCGCTCGACGAGGCGCTGTCGCTGTGGCGGGCCGGCGGTGCCGGCCCCGACGGCGACCGGATGGAGGTGCTGATCGGCCGCCTCGACGGGGCCGACCGAGAGGCCCGCAGGCGCGGCCGAGAGGCGGCGGAACGGCTGCAGCGGCTGGGCGTCACCCAGGTCGCTGGACGGCGGCTGGGCGAGGACCCGGTCGGCCGCCCGGTGGCGGTGCAGGTGCTGGGTCGGTTCGAGGTCACGGTGGGCGGTCGACCGGTGACGCTGAAGGCCTGGAAGTCCCGGCAGGCACGGACGCTCGTCAAGGTGCTGGCCGCGCGGCGGGGCCGCCCGGTGAGCCGCGGCGAGCTCTGCGAGGTGCTCTGGCCCGACGACGACCCGGCCAAGACCTCCCACCGGCTGTCGGTGCTGCTCACCACGGTGCGAGGCGTCCTCGACCCCGACAAGGCCTGGCCGCCGGACCGCTACGTCGCCTCCGACGCCCGCGGCGTCTGGCTCGACCTGCGCCGGGTCGGCATCGACGCGGTGGACCTGATCGCCGAGGCCGAGCACGGCGCGATGCTGATGGCTGACGAGCGGGCCGAGGAGGCACGCACCGCATGCGCCGCCGCCGACCGTCTCTACGCAGGCGAGGCGTTCGAGGACGAGCCCTACGAGGACTGGGCCGCCACCGACTGGGCGTTGGCACTGAAGGAGGAGACCCGAGCCGCGTGGCTCCGGTCGCTGCGCCACCTCGCGACGCTGGCCACCCAGCAGGGCCGCAGCAACGACGCCAGCGCGCTCCTCGTTCGGCTGCTGGGGGTCGACCCCTACGACGAGCGCGTGCACCGCGGGCTGGTGCGCAACCTGGTCCGTGCCGGCCGTCACGGCGAGGCCCGGCGGGCGTTCGACCGCTGGTCCGAGGCGATGGCCTCGGTCGACGCGCCGCTGCCCGACCCGGCCGAGCTGGTGCCCCGGCAGCGGCCCGACTAGGGCGGCGCACGACGGTCGCTTCGCGACGTTCTGATCCCGCTCTGACGTCGACCTGACACGGTCGGCGCCGTCGCACCACCGCGACACCACCGCCTCCCCCGGCGGCCACCTCGGCCGACACCTCAACAGGAGAACCACCATGAAGAACACCACCACTCGCTCCACCCGCCTGGGGACCCGGCTCGCCGTGCCCGCCCTGATCGGCCTGCTTGCGCTCGCTCCGGCGTTCGCCGTGGCGTCCGCGCCGCCGCCGGAGTGCGGCGAGCCCGGCAACGTCATCACCGGCACCTCCGGTGACGACGTGCTGACCGGCACGGCGGGCGACGACTACATCGACGGCAAGGGTGGCGACGACGTCATCACGGGCGAGGGCGGCAACGACGTCCTGGTCGGCGGCAGCGGCGACGACATCATCAAGGGCGGCTCGGGCAACGACTGCGTCCAGGGCGGCAAGGGCGACGACGCCGTCACCGGCGGCAAGGGTCGCGACCGGGTCGAGGGCGGCCGTGGCAACGACCTGGTCGGCGGCGGCAAGGGCACCGACTACGTCGACGGCGGCAAGGGCTTCGACATGGTCAGCGGCCGCGAGGGCAAGGACACCACCCTGCGCGTGGAGTACTGACCGACGCTGCGCGGCGACGGCCCCGGGCGGCACCCGGTCACGACGGCGCTCCTAGGCTGGAGCCATGGCTGTCGAGTCGACCATGGTGCCCCTGGGGACGTCGCTTCCCTCCTTCGCCCTGCCCGACCTCGCCGGTGACGTCGTCACCAGCGAGTCGCTGACCGGGCGCCCGCTGCTGGTGGCCTTCCTCTGCAACCACTGCCCCTACGTCAAGCACGTCGAGGCCGGGCTGGGCGAGGTGCTGGCGGCCTATCCCGACCTGGCGGTCGTCGGCATCTGCAGCAACGACGCCGAGACCTACCCCGACGACGACGTCGAGCACCTCGCCGCCCAGGCCACCCGCGCCCGGTGGACCTTCCCTTACCTGATCGACGAGAGCCAAGAGGTGGGGCGGGCGTTCCGGGCGGCCTGCACCCCGGACTTCTTCCTGTACGAGGCCTCCGGTGGCCTCGCCTACCGAGGTGCCATGGACGCCTCCACGCCGGGCAACGGCGTGCCGGTGACGGGCGACCTGCTGGCCGACGCGATCGAGAGGGTGCTCGCCGACCAGCCCGTCCCCGAACCGCACCGGCCGAGCATGGGCTGCTCGATCAAGTGGCGGGCGTGACGGGCGACCCGTCGTCGTACTGCCGGGCGGAGATGTTGATCGTCCCGCACTCCCCCAGGGGGATCTCCTCGTGCGACAGCCCGTCCACGAGCGACCACTCGGCGCCGCGGAGCACCAGCCCGATGGGGTGCACGGTGCGCCTGTCGTCGCGCGGGGAGCGGATCCGCACGACCCGGCGGTGGCGGACGGCCTCGGCCAGCGCCGCGACCCGCTCGTCGGCATCGAGGTGACCGGCCCGGACGCGGAACCGGCCCGCCGCCTGCTGGGCGATCCGCCGGGAGGTGTCGGGCAGCGACTCGACCAGCTTGGTGGTGGCGCGGGCCCCCGCGCTCTCCAGGCCGAGGGCGGCCAGCTCGGGTGAGGACCGGCCGAGCAGCACGCCGAGCGCCTCCGCCTCGTCGGCGGCCAGCCCGGTGAGCCGGGTGCGGTAGTTGAAGCCGAGCTCGATGCCGCCACCTCGGCCGGGCCGGACGATCATCGGCAGCCCCGCCTCCGCGAGCGCGTCGACGTCACGCAGGATCGTGCGCTTGCTGACCTCCAGCTCGTCGGCCAGCGCCTGGGCCGTCATCCGGCCGCGGTTCTGCACGATCAGCAGCATCAGCAGCAGCCGCGAGGCGCGCATCGGTCCTCCTCGGGCGAGTCCTGGAACAAAGGTGACAGTAGACGTCACCGTAGGGCTGTTACGGTCCGCGCCGGAAGGGAGCCGGACGATGAGCGAGGAGACCCGATGACCACGGTGACCTACGGCGACGGCACGCCCGACGACCCGTGGCTGCTGGAGACGCCGCCGCGCACGTCGACGTACTCCGCCTGGCGCGACGACACTCTCGACCCGCCGGCGCTGGTGGTGCAGGTCGGCACGACGCGGCTGTCCTACCGGCTGGAGGCCCTCGATGACCTGCGGGCGATGCTCCAGACGCACGGCGACTGGATGCCGCTGGGCAATGCCGACGAAGGCAAGCCGGTCAAGGACGGCACGGTGGAGGCGTGGGCGCGCGATCCGGGCAACCCGGTGGGCGGCTACTACGGCCTGCGCAAGGGCTATCGGGGTCGGTTCGCCAACTACGTCACCCCGGTGCTGGAGTTGATGGGGTGGGTCGAGCTGGAGCACCAGCCGCGCAACAACCGGGTGCGGGCGACCTAGCCGGAGACCGTCAGCCGGCGGCGAGGACGGCGGCGACGAGGTCGGGCACGCCCTCCGTCGTCCTCGATGGCCGGACTGAAGCCGAGCCGCACCACGACCAGGTCGGCGGACGGCACCACGGCGATCCACTGACCGTCGTGACCCTCCGCGAAGTAGGCGTCCTCCGGCAGCTGCGGGTGGACCAGCGAGCCGTCGGGCAGCCGGTTGGCCCACCACCCGGCGGCGTACCCCGCGTCCTCGGTCTCGACGTCGACCGCCGTCGTCCACGACGCCATCCAGCCCTCGGGCAGCAGCTGCTGGCCGTCCCACTCGCCGTCCTGCAGGGCGAACTGGCCCAGCGCCGCCCAGTCGCGGGGCGTCGCCCAGCCGTAGGAGCTGCACACCGGCGTGCCGGCCGCGTCGGGCTCGACCACGAACGACGACAGGCCGAGAGGGGCGAAGAGCTCCTGCCGCGGCAGGTCGGCGCCCGCGTCGGTCCTCGACAGCAGGATGTCGCAGAGCAGCGTGGTGCTGCCGCTGGAGTACTGCTGGTAGGTGCCCGGGTCGTGCGCCTTCGGCTGCGAGGCGACGTAGCCGCCCATGTCGGGCTCGAGGTAGAGCATCCGGGTGATCGGGGTGCCCAGCGCGTAGGTCTCGTCCCAGGCCAGACCGCTGGTCATCTGCATCAGCTGCTCGATGGTGATGTCGGCGCGCCCGTCGGTCCACTCCGGCCGCAGCTGCGCGTCGTCGACGGAGACGACGCCCTCCTGCACCAGCCGGCCGACCAGCAGGTTGGTGACGCTCTTGGTCATCGACCAGCCCAGCTGCGGGGTGTCGGCGCTGAACCCGTCGGCGTACCGCTCGGCGACGAGCTGTCCGTCCTTCACCACGACGACGGCGCGGGTGCCGAGGTCGGCCCTGTCGTCGGCGGAGAGGTCGTCACCGAACGCCGTCGCGATGGCGGCGTCCACGGCCGGGTCGGCGGTCGGAGCGGGGGCGACCGCGAACGGGTTGCCGGCCGGGTCGACCGTCGTCGGGGCCGGCAGCTCGGGCGCGGCCTCGGCGAGGGTGCAGCCGTAGCCCTCGGTGAACGAGGCCCTCTGCGCCGCCAGCCCGCCGACGAGCATCCCCTTGGTGCCGCCGTCGTCGGTGTCCTTCGTGCGGAGCACCGGCACCAGCGGGTTGGGCGGGAGGTCGTCCTCGGGGTTGGTGCGCCCGGCGATCTGCTCGACGGCGCACGCGTTGTGGGCGGCGTACCCGGTGGCGGTCAGGAGCAGCGGCCGCTCGTACCAGTAGCCGCCCACCGCGGCCACCACGACCAGGAGCAGCAGTCCGACCAGGGCCCGACGGAAGGTGCGCATGGGGTGAGGCTACTGGTGCCTACGACGCATCGGGGGGAGGGCTACTGGTGCGTACGGCGCACTGGGTGCGTCGTACGCACCAGTAGACATCTCGCCCTACAGACACCCGTCACAGCCGGTCGATGACCGCCCGGCCCCGCCCGACCAGTCCCTCGCGCCGGGAGGCGTCCATGCCGTCCCAGCTGCGAGTGATCACCCGCGATCGCGGGTTGTCCTCGAACACGTCGCGCTGGTCGTCGACGAAGGTCCAGTAGAGCGCGTCCCACTCCCCCTCCCAGTCACCTCGCGGCAGGTCCGACATCCGCCGCAGGTAGGCGCTGCCCGAGACGTAGGGCTTCGTGGTGATCGCGGTGTCGGCGGCGAACTGGCTCATCGCATAGACGTTGGGCACCATCACCCAGTCGTAGGCGTCGACGAACAGCGCACTGAACCACTCGTAGACCTCGGTCGGGTCGGTCCGCAGCAGCGTCATCGCGTTGCCGAGGACCATCAGCCGCTCGATGTGGTGGGCGTAGCCGTGCTCCAGCACCCGCCGCACCACCAGGTCCACCGGGTCCAGCCCCGTCGTCCCGTCCCACCAGCCCGGGGCCAGCGGCCGGGTGTGGCCGAGCCGGTTGCCGGTGCGCAGCCGCCGCCCGTAGAGGTGGTACGTCGCGCGCATGTACTCCCGCCAGCCGATCAGCTGCCGGACGAACCCCTCCAGCGACGGCAGCGGTACGGCGTCCTCGGCAGCCGCCGCGAGCGCCGCGTCGAGGACCTCCTGCGGGGAGAGCAGGCCGGCGTTGAGGGCCGGCGAGAGGGTGGAGTGGAAGACGAAGGGATGCTCGGCGGAGATGGCGTCCTCGTAGGGCCCGAACTCCGCGAAGCGGTCGGTGAGGAACTCCGCGAGACCGGCCCGGGCGCCCTCCGGCGTCACCGGCCAGCAGAACGTCGCAGGGTCCCCGGGGGCGTCCGGGAAGTGCTCGCCCACCCAGGCGATGGCCTCCTCGACCTCGGTCGTCCATCTCGGGGCTGCGCGCGGCGGCACCGGATGGTTCCGGGGCAGCCTCTTGCGGTTCTCGGCGTCGAAGGACCAGCGGCCGCCCACCGGGTCGCCCGACTCCTCGACCAGCACACCGAGCCGGCGCCGCTGCCAGGAGTAGAACGAGGCCATCCGCGCCCGGTGGTCGCCGAACCAGTCGGTGAAGGCCCGCCGGTCGGTGAGGAACGCCGGCGACTCCAGCACGTCGTCGGGACGCAGCCGGTAACCCCCCGCGCGCAGCGCCGCCGCGCAGTCCCGCGACAGCCAGTCGTCGACGACGTCGTAGACCCTGACCCGGTCGGGGGCCAGGTCCTCGACCAGGGCCGCCAGCCGCTCAGCGGTCGGCGAGTCCGGCGACGACTCCACCAGGTCGACCTCGAAGCCCGCCTCCCGGAGCCGGCCGCGCAGGGTGAGGAGCCCGGCCCGGTGCAGCACCAGCTTGTGGGCGTGGAACGGCAGCTGCCGATAGAGCAGATCGTCCTCGACCAGCACGAAACGGGTGCCCCGCGGGGCGTCGAGGTGCGCCTCGAACAGCTGGTGCGGATAGGCCAGCCGAACCTCCCGCGACCCCCGCGCGCTCACCTGGCCCCCACCATGGTCACCCCAGTGCCCATCGCAGCAGGAACCACAGCGCCAGCAGCCCGATCACCAGGCCGGCGACGAGTGGCACGACCGCCACCACGAACGCCACCAGCACGTAGCCCAGCGTCGGCGTGCCACGCACCGGGTGCTCCTCGAGGTCGCGCTCGAGGAGGCGGAGGTTCTTGCGGTTGGCGCGATGGGCGACGTCGAGCAGGTCGCCGCCGAGCGGGACCAGCCCGAGCAGTGCGTCGAGGAGCAGGTTCCAGCCCATCCTCGCCAGCACCGGCACGCGCACGCGCAGCCGCACGGCGTCGTAGACGATCACCCCCGACAGCGACGAGCCGACGACGTCGCCGATCCCGGGGATCAGGCCGATCAGGGCGTCGAGCCCGACGCCGACCGTGGTGCCGGGGACGGTCACCAGGTCGTCCATGAGCCGGGCCAGGCGGCGGCTCACAGCAAGGTCGGGCCGGGCCGCCGCCGGATCGTCCTCGGCGCCGCGGTCACGGCTGGGGGGCACCTCGGACATCGGGCACCTCCCTGCGGCGGACGCGGAACGGAGGCGCGAACCTATCACTCGGCAGCGCGGCACAGCAGGCCCTAGTCTCGCCTCCATGTACGACGTCGCGCTGCCTGCCCGAGCCTGCCTACGCGCCGGCACCCACGTCACTGTGGCCTGGGCGGTGGAGACCCGTGGGCTCCCGGAGACCGACCGGGCCGACGCGGTGCTGCTGACCCCGGGTGGCGGCCGGATCGGCGGCCTGCTGCGCGGCGCCGCCGACAGCCAGCTGACGGCCGCAGCCGTGGGCTCCGCCGGGACGCTGCTCTCCGTGGACGTCTCCGACCTGGAGGCGCAGGCGGCCGGGCTCGGAGCCGGCGGGTCGGCCCGCTGTCTGCTGGTGCCGGGTGACCGACTCCCCGGTGCGCTGTGGGAGCTGCTGGAGCGCCGGCAGCCGGTCTGCCTGGTCTCCCGGCTGGACGGCACCCAGGTCCTCGACACCAGCCTGTTCGTGGGGCACGAGGTCGCCTCGGCGGGCGAGCCTGCGCAGCGGCTCTGGGCCCGCGGCGCCAGCGGCGTGTGGGTCGACGACGACGTGGTGGTCACCGTCTTCTTCCCCGTCACCACGCTGGTGCTCGTCGGCGGCGGCCCGATGGTGCAGGCGCTGGCGACCCAGGCGGAGCTGCTCGGCTGGAAGGTCGCCGTCGGCGGGGATGCCGCCACCGCCACCGGACTCCTTGCCGGGCTCTCCGACCTCGACCTCGCCGTCGTGGCCGCCCACGACATCGAGGTCGCGGGCGCGGCGCTCGAGGCCGCACTGGCCAGTGACGTCGGCTATCTGGCCGCACTGGGATCGCGGGCGATGCAGGAGCTGCGCAGCGACTGGCTGACGATGCGCGGGGTGGTCGACCAGTCCCGGCTGCACAGCCCGGCTGGGCTCGACATCGGCGCCTCGACGCCGGCGGAGGTGGCGGTCTCGGTCATCGCCGAGGCCCTCGCGGTGCGCACCGGGCGCCGCGGCGGCCACCTCGCCCGCTGACCCCGCGGGCGCCGGGTGTCCCGCCCGCCGGCCGGGAGAGGCGCAGCGCAAGGCAATGCTTAATCAGCCCTCCCGGGGTCACCCACCGGCACCTAGACTGACGTCAGGGAACACCCAGGTGATGCTTCCCCTACCGCCACGAGGAGCGACGATGACCGACGAGACCACCCAGGTGCTGCGCAACCTCTGGGCGGCCGACGCGTCGAGCCGTGACGATGTCGACGCGGTCTGCGGCCCCCAGAAGAACTGCAAGAACATGAAGGACGTCACCTTCGACGGCTTCGCCGAGCCAGGCAGTGACATCGGCGCGGCCTGGCGGCAGGTGCTGGCCCGCGAGGGCAAGCTGTCGACGTCCGGCGGCAGCATCCGCGACCTGGTGCTCGGACCGGCCGGCGAGGAGTGACGGGCCTCCCGTGGAGCAGGCCAGTAGCGTCACCGCGCTGACCGACGCCCTGCGCGGCGACGGCTACCTGGCCGACCGCGGCCTGGCCACCACGCTGTTCGTCGCCCTCTCGCTGGACCGCCCGGTGCTCCTCGAGGGCGAGGTCGGCGTGGGCAAGACCGAGGTCGCCAAGGCGCTGGCCACCGTGCTGGGCCGGCGGCTGATCCGGCTCCAGTGCTACGAAGGAATCGACACCCACCAGGCGCTCTACGAGTGGGACTACGCCCGTCAGATGCTCCAGATCCGGGCTCTGTCGCAGAGCCGGCTGGAGGAGGACGACGCCGTCGACGCCCTCTTCGGTCCGAAGTTCCTGGTCGAGCGGCCCCTGCTCGACGCCGTCCGCGCAGGGGATCGCGCCGTCCTGCTCATCGACGAGGTCGACCGGGCCGACGACGAGTTCGAGGCGTTCCTGCTCGAGCTGCTGTCGGACTTCGCGATCACGATCCCCGAGATCGGCACGGTCACCGCCGAGAAGCCGCCGCTGGTGATCCTCACCTCCAACCGCACCCGCGAGCTGCACGACGCCCTCAAGAGGCGCTGCCTCTACCACTGGGTGGGCTACCCCACCGCCGAGCGCGAGGCGGAGATCGTGCTCAGCCGCCAGCCCGACGCCGCCGCGGCCCTGGTGGCCAAGGTGGTGGCCGCGGTCAACCGCCTGCGTGGGCTCGACCTGGCCAAGCCGCCCGGCGTCGCCGAGACCATCGACTGGGTGCGCACCCTCGAGGTCGTCGGCGCCGACGACCTGGACGCCGACACCGCCGCCGACACCCTGATCGCGGTGGTCAAGGACCGCGACGACCTCGAGCTGGTGCAGAGCAGCCTCGACCGGATCGCCAGCGGTGCGTGAGGAGCTGTCCGACGCCGCGCGGGACGAGGTGCCCGCCTTCGTCGACACGCTCGTCGGCTTCGGGCGCGCCGTCCGCGATGCCGGGCTGGCCACCGGCTCGGGCGACGTGCTGACCTACTGCGCCGCGGTGGCAGCGCTGGACCCCTCCGACCTGGTCGACGTGTACTGGGCCGGCCGAGGCACGCTGGTGAAGCGGCGCGACCAGATCCCGACGTACGACGCGGTGTTCCGCAGCTACTTCCTCGGGGAGGCCGAGGACACCGACGAGGCGCGGCCCTGGGCGGTCAAGGCCGCGGCGGAGTCCGCGGCCGTGCTCCAGCTGCCGGAGACGGAGCCGGGCGAGGAGTCGCGTGACGAACGGGAGGCGATGCTGGGCTTGCGCGCCTCCGACGCGGCCACGCTGAAGGCGAAGGCCTTCTCGGCCTGCACCCCCGAGGAGCTCGCCGCTCTGCGGCGCATCATGAAAACCGTCCAGCTCACGCCGCCGCAACGGCGCACCCGCCGGACCGCCGGCGACCCGCGGGGGAGGCTGGTCGACCTGCGCCGCACGGTCCGCGAGACGCTGCGCGCTCATGGAGAGCCCGCCGAGCTGGCCTTCCGACGCCGCACGCTGCGTCGGCGCCCCCTGATCCTGATCCTCGACGTGTCCGGCTCGATGGCCGACTACTCCCGCCACCTGCTGCAGTTCGCCCACTCCACGGCCCGGGCCTCGCGGCGGGTGGAGGTCTTCTGCTTCGGCACCCGGCTGACCCGGATCACGCGCGAGCTGGAGCTCCGGCGCCCCGACGACGCCCTGGACCGGGCGGCGCGGGCGGTGGTCGACTGGGAGGGCGGCACCCGCATCGGGGACTCCCTCGACACCTTCGTCAGGGAGTTCGGCCGACGCGGGCTGGGCCGGGGAGCGATCGTGGTGGTCTGCTCGGACGGCCTGGACCGCGGTGACCCTGCCGTGCTCGAGGCGGCGATGGCACGCCTGCAGCGGCTCTGCCACCGGGTGGTGTGGCTCAACCCGCACCGCGGCGAGGACAAGGACTACGTCCCGACCACGATGGGGATGATCGCGGCCGCACCACACGTCGACGTCATCCACTCCGCCCACGACCTGGCCAGCCTCGAGGGCTTCGCAGCCCTCCTGCCCGCACTCCGGTGAGCCGAGGAGGACGACATGAGATGGAGCGTGAGCCTGACCGCCGAGGGTGACCGGGAGGTGACCCGCGAGGAGATCGTGGAGCTGGCCGACGCCGTGGCGCCCTTCCTGGGCGTGGCGTCGGGCATCGGCACCACGACGTACGGCGCCCAGCTGGTCGTCGAGGCCGACCATCGCGACGCCGCGGTCGAGGCAGCCCGGCGGGCCTTCACCGACGCGGCCGCCACCGCCGGACTTCCGGCGTGGCCGATCACCTCGGCCGAGACCCTCAGCGAGGTCGAGGACGAGATGGACGACCTCGACCTCTCGAGCCCGTGATGCCGGCCGCCCGATGATCCGGCTGGGCTCGCTCGCGGGCTACCCCTTCGAGGGACCGCGCGTCCTCGGCGGCTGGACCGCCCCGGCCGAACCGGGCGTCTTCGTGGTCCTCTACCGGCCCGAGCCCGAGACCAACCCCGAGCGCTGGGCGGTGATCTACGTCGGCCACAGCGACGACCTGTCCACCGAAGGCCTCCCGTGGCGGCACCCGCGGTCGGGCTGCTGGACCTCCCGCGCCGCGAAGTGGCAGCTCGCCATCGCGACGTACGCCGTCCCCGGCGGGCTGCCGAGCCATCGCGAGCAGATCACGCGCGAGCTGTGCGCGGTCTACCGGCCCCAGTGCAACGAGCAGCAGTTCGACCAGACGTGGCGCGAGGAGTGGATCCAGGACTACTCCGCACCCGCCACCACCGGGCCGCTCACCACCGACAGGCAGCCGGGTCGCCGGCCGGATGCTGCTGACGACTGAGCCGGCGCCGGTCGACGCGCCTCGAGGTCACCATCGGCGCGGCCGCAGCACGGCGTGGGGACACGGGTCAGCACGTCGTACCTGCCGAGTCGCGCTGACCCGTATCCCCTGATACTCGCAGGCGGACGTGCCTCACCTACCTGGGTCACACCGGCCCACTAGTGCCGCGGATTTGAAGTTGTTGGACGGTTGGCCTTGGCGAGGACCTGTTCGGCGGTCTTGGTCCACACGAAGGGGTGGGCTCGGTCGTTCCAGGCGTCGATGAAGGCGCGGATCTTGGCGTTGAGGTCGCGTACGGACTTGAAGACGCCGCGGCGGATGGCTTGGCGTTCGACGATGCCGAACCAGACCTCGACCAGGTTCATCCACGAGGCGTGGGTCGGGGTGAAGTGCACGACGAACCTGGGGTTGTCGGCCAGCCAGTGCTTCACCTTGGGGTGCTTGTGCGCGGCGTAGTTGTCCATCACCAGGTGCAGCTCGACCGGCTCACCATCGGCGTCCACGACGTCGCGGTAGGCCCGCTCGACCTGCTTGAGGAACGCCAGGAACTCCTGGTGACGGTGCCGCGGCTTCAGGGCCGCGGTCACCTCGCCCGTCGCGATGTCCAGCGCCGCGAACAACGTCGTGGTGCCATGCCGGTAATAGTCGTGCGAGCGACGCTCGATGCGACCCTCCTGCATGGGCAGGATCGGCGTGGTCCGGTCCAACGCCTGGATCTGGGACTTCTCATCCACGCACAACACGATCGCGTTCTCCGGCGGGGCTAGGTACAGCCCGCAGATGTCGGTGACCTTCCCAACCAGCTCCGGATCGGTGGAGAACCTAAACGACTCCGCCTTCCACGGCTTGATCCCATACGCGCGCCACGCCCGGGCAACCGAGGTGTTGGAGATCTTGAGCCGATCGGCCAACAGCCGGGTCGACCAGTGGGTCACCCCGAGCTTCTTCGGTGGCGGCTTCAACGTCTCCGCCACGATCGCGCGGTGGTCCAGCACCCGCGGCCGGCCCGGACGCGGCGCGTTCGCCAGGCCCACGATCCCGCGCTCGGCATAGCGACCACGCCAGTTCAACACCGTGGTCACCGTCGCGTCGGTCAGCTCAGCGATCCGAGTGTTCGCCTCACCCTCGGCCGCCAGCAACACGATCCGCGCACGCTTGGCCGCGCTCGCCCCGAACCGGTCAGACCGAGTCCACCCCTCCAGCACCTCACGGTCACCATCACGAAGAACCAGAGCAGGGGCAGGGTGGTTGGCCATGCCCCATGATTTCAGACCCCATACCCTCTAGATCTTTACGACACGCGGCACTAGTGCCGCGGATTTGAAGTTGTTGGACGGTTGGCTTTCGCGAGGATTTGGTCGGCAGTCTTGGTCCACACGAACGGGTGAGCGCGGTCGTTCCACCCGTCGATGAAGCCGCGGATCTTGGCGTTGAGGTCCTTGACCGACGTGAAGACCCCGCGGCGGATGGCCTGCCGCTCGACGATCCCGAACCAGACCTCGACGAGGTTCATCCAGGACGCGTGGGTCGGGGTGAAATGCACGACGAACCGCGGGTTGTTGGCCAGCCACGCCTTCACGTTCGGATGCTTGTGCGCTGCGTAGTTGTCCATCACCAGGTGCAGGTCGACCGGCACTCCGTCGTCGTCGACCACATCGCGGTATGTGCGTTCGAGCTGCTTCAGGAACGCCAGGAACTCCTGGTGGCGGTGCCGCGGCTTCAACGCGGCGGTGACCTGACCGGTCGCGATGTCGAGCGCGGCGAACAGGGTCGTGGTGCCGTGGCGGTAGTAGTCGTGCGAGCGGCGTTCGATCCGCCCCTCCTGCATGGGCAGGATCGGCACGGTGCGGTCCAGCGCCTGAATCTGGGACTTCTCGTCCACGCACAACACGATCGCGTTCTCGGGTGGGGCCAGGTACAGCCCGCAGATGTCGGTGACCTTCCCGACCAGCTGAGGGTCGGTGGAGAACCGGAACGATTCCGCCTTCCACGGCTTGACCCCGTAGGCGCGCCAGGCCCGTTGGATCGCCGACGGGCTCACCTTGAGCCGGGCGGCCAGCAGCCGGCTCGACCAGTGCGTCACACCCAGCTTCTTCGGCGGCGGCTTCAACGTCTCGGCCACGATCGCCCGGTGGTCCAGGGTGCGCGGCCGACCGGGCCGGGGCGCGTCACACAGGCCGGCGATCCCGCGGTCCTCATACCGACCACGCCAGTTCAGCACGGTCGTCACGGTCGCGTCGCTCAACTCCGCGATCCGCGTGTTCGCAACACCTTCCGCGGCCAGCAGCACGATCCGCGCCCGCTTCGCCGCCGAGGCCCCGAACCGGTTCGAGCGGGTCCACCGCTCAAGCTCGGCACGATCACCATCACGAAGCACCAACGCCGGAGCAGGACGATTCGCCATGCCCCCATGATTTCAGAACTAGAACCCTCTAGCAATTAACGACGCATGACACTAGGACGCAGGTCGAGTCATGTGTCGGCGGCGAAAGGGGAGTCCTGGGAGTACACCCGGAGGGAAGACCTGACGGGTGACCTCGGCGGTGTGGATGGGTGGGATCATCTAGCCGGGGGAGGCCCAGACCTACTTCGTCACGACCGCAGCTGGGTGTTGTAGGACAGGATCCGAAGGCTGTTCGACATCTAGTTCCTCCCGGGTCAGCTCGAGGGTGAGGCCGTGCCATGGATCTGGCCGCGTTGCCCTCGACCCGGCTCGCCCACCGAGGCTCTCCCATGGGTTGTGCGGCTGCTCGGCGCGAACGACCTCGATTGCGGGGAATTTGCCCTGGCGGTTTGCCGAATGCCCGGCGTAGTGTCGTAAGACTGCGCCACAGCCGAAGTCGGCCAAGCTCCATGCAGTACGGGGGAGTCTTCAGCAACTCACCCTCAGGAGGTCGGATATGCGAGGTCATTGGCGTCGCGCGGCGGTCGTACTGGCCGCATCTGCGCTGGTATTGGCGACAGGGACGGGCCCGGCTTCGGCCGGAGCAGGCGGGAGCGACTGGGAGTCTGCCGGTGGCAACCGGACGAACACCAGGTTTGCCGACAGCGAGCACAAGATCTCGCCGACGACGGTGGCGCACCTCGGGGTGGACTGGGCGTTCACCACCGGAGGCGATGTCTCCGCGACGCCGGCGGTCGACTCCCAGAACGTGTACGTGCCGGACTGGGCGGGCAACCTGTACGCCGTCAATCGCGCGACCGGCGGGCTCGTGTGGTCGAGGACCATCTCGAGCTACACCGGGGTCCCCGGTGACAAGGCCCGGGCGACGCCGGCCATCTCCGGCAACGTCCTGGTGATCGGCAACCAGGGCCCGTTCGGAGGTGGCGGTGCGGTCCTGGGCATCGACAAGCGCAACGGACAGCTCCTGTGGTCGACGCAGGTGGACAGCCACCCCGCAGCGATCATCACCCAGTCGGCCACCGTGTTCGGCGGCGTCGTCTATGTGGGCGTGGCCTCCCAGGAGGAGGCGCTGGCGGCGCTGGTCCCGGGCTATCCCTGCTGCTCGTTCCGGGGCAGCATGGCGGCGCTCGATCTGAAGACTGGTGCGATGTTGTGGAAGACCTTCGTGGCCCCCGACGGGTTCAGTGGCAACGCGGTGTGGGGGAGCTCACCTGCGATCGATGTGAAGCGCAAGTCGGTCTACATCGCCACCGGTAACAACTACTCGGTTCCGCAGTCGGTCCTCGACTGTGTGGCTGAAGCTGCCGGTGACCCCGGTGCGACGCAGGCTTGCCTGCCGGCCGACGACCACTTCGACTCCATCATGGCGCTCGACATGGGAACCGGTGCGGTCAAGTGGGCGACCCGCGCACTTCCGTACGACGCCTGGACGGTCGACTGCTTCCCGTTCTTCGGTGATGGGAGCAACTGCCCGGAGCCAGCGGGCCCCGACTACGACTTCGGTCAGGCGCCGGCGCTGTTCACCGCGGCTGGCAAAGGCAAGCCGCGGGAGCTGGTGGGTGCCGGACAGAAGAGTGGCCAGTACTGGGCGCTCGACCCCGACACCGGCGCCGTCGTCTGGGTGACCCAGGCCGGTCCGGGTGGCACCGCTGGTGGTCTCCAGTGGGGCTCGGCTGTGGACGGTCAACGGGTGTACACGGCGAACGCCAACAGCACCACGAACGAGGGCATCTGGAGCGCCCTCAACACGGCGACCGGTCAGCTGCTCTGGCAGACGGAGCCGTCGCACGGCAACAGCACCTCGGGACCGGTGACGACGGCCAACGGAGTGGTGTTCGGTTGCTCCCTCGACGCGGACGGCTACATGTACGCGTTGAGCGCGTCAACGGGAGAAGTGCTCTGGAGCTTCGCGAGCGGTGGGTCCTGCCTGTCCGGCGCCGCCATCTCGAACGGCTCCGTGTACTGGGGCTCGGGCTACAGCAACTTCGGCGGGGCCTTCGGTGCCGGGACGGCGAACAACAAGCTGTACGCCTTCTCGCTGCACTGACCAGGCTGACCGCGGGTCGATCGGACGAGCCACTGGCTCGTCCGATCGACCCCGCTCTAGCCAAGCGTCGCAACACGTCGTGTGCAGAGCCTCACGGCCCGTGTCACGACTCGAGGACCCATGCCTGCCGAGCCGGGGTGAGTTGCAGGTGGGCGAAGTTGAACCGCGGCTTCACCCGGTTGTTGAAGATCCCGACGTAGGCGCGGGGAAGGGGAGCGTCGGGGTGCTCGGCGGCGCTCAAGATGGCGGAGAGCTTCTCGAAGTCGCGGACGACCTCGGTGTAGTCGGGCCCTTCGATCTGGGTGGCGGAGACCTTGAGCTCGGTGATGACCGAGAAATCCTTCAGCCGGCCAAGGCCCGACCTGGGGTCGGGCTGGCCGTCCAGCTGCTCCTCGACGCCCAGGGCCGCCCGGCGGGGAAGCTTGACCAGCGGCTCGCAGGGGTTGGGCTGGCCGTCAGGTAGCTCCTCGACGCCCAGAGCCGCCCTGCGGGGAAGCTTGACCACCGGCTTGCGAAGCACCAGAAGGTCGATCATCAGGCGAAGTCCGGCGGCTCGCCAAGGTGCGTCAGCTCCGCCCAGATTGGGCTAGCCCCCTCGTCCTCGGGTGCGTCGGGATCTAGCCGATGTGCGGGGCCGCGAGTCACGGATAAGATCCCTGTGGTCAGCGGCACCTATGAGAGCATCCGGATGTGACAGCGGAGCGGTCAGACGGCCCTCCTTCCATCGCACTGGTCCGGGCAGTGTTTGCGCTGGTGGGAATCGTGTGGGCGATGCGCTCGCTTCAGGCATTCGCGGAGCCGAACTTCACCGATCCTGAAAGCGTCTCCGATTGGTGGGCGGTCGTCTCTTTCAGCCTCTGCTGGGCGCTGCTACCCGCGGGTCTGGCGTTGCTGGTTCGGCTGACCCAACGGGGCGGGCGAGCCACGTCTGCCCTGCTAGTGATTGCGACGCTTGGTGCGGTTGCGACGGCGATCGCCAATCTCGTCGAGGACGGCATGGGCGTTGACGCAGCGGGGAGTGTCTACTTCGTCTCCGTCAGCCTCACGATGCTCACCATGATCGTCCTGGCTGGGGTGTTACTCGCCGGCCGACCACGGTGGCCGGGCTTAGTCGTGCTCGGCACGTTGATCGGGATGCTCAACTTGGAGGCGGGAGGCGGGGTCCTGGTCCTCCTTGTGTGGGGTGCCACGGCCATAGCAGTGCGACCACCAACGACCCCGTGACGTACGTGTGTGCCGCGCCGAGCCCGACTATTGGGCTCCCACAAGGCGCGTCTTTGCGGCTCTCCTGACTGATCCGTGGGTCATCGCCGACCGGGGAGGGTGGGGCGGTGTCCGCCGAGGTTGAGCATGGCCAGGGCGATGAGGGCGTCGGGGGACTTGAAGCCGAAGGCGATGCGGGTGATGAGGCGGATCTTGGTGTTGACCGATTCGATGCGTCCGTTGGACAGGCCGTGCTCGATCGCGGCGAGGATCGATGCCTTGTGTTTGACGATGCGACGCTGCAGGTCGACGAAGGTGGGGATGCGGCAGCGGCGGGCCCAGCCGATCCAGGCATCGAGGGCTTCGACGGCTCCTTGGTAGTCGAGCTGGAAGATCAGCCGGAGTCCTTCCTTGAGCAGGTAGGCCCGGTGCAGCCGGGGGTCGGTCTTGGCGATCCAGGCCAGCTTGGCCTGCTGCCTGGTGGTGAGGTTCTCGGGGTTCTTCCACAACGCATAGCGGGCGTGCTTGAGCGCCTTGGCGTCTCCTGCGGCGTCTTGGCGCAGACGCCCACGTGACCACCGGATCCGGTCACCGCGGCCGCCCGGTCGGCCGCGAGCGGCGTTCCATGCATGGCGGCGCACCTCGTCGAGGGCCTCGGTGGCCCACTTGACGATGTGGAAGGATCGGCGCACCGCACCGCGTTACCGGCAGCGGTCGGCGACCACCGTGGCTGATCCAGTCCGCTCCGTCGGCGGAGACGTGGGTGATCTGGGCGCAGCGCTCAGCGCCCAGGGCGTCGAAGAACCGGCCCAGGGTGGCCTTCTACCGGCCGGGTGCGGCCCACACCAGCCGGCCGGAGTCGTGATCGACCACCACGGTCAGGTACCGCTGTCCACGCTTGTAGGAGATCTCATCGATCCCGATCCGCCTGCAGGTCGGCGAACCGGTCGTGCACGGCCTCGACGTCGGCCCAGACCCGGGTCATGATCGCGCCGACCGTGCGCCACGCGATCCGCATCAGCTCGGTGACCGCGGTCTTGGCGCACTGGGTGGCCAGCCAGGCGACCTGCTCGTCGAAGGCATGAGTGTGCCCGGCCGCGTGTCGGGCCCACGGCACCGCGCGCCACCGTCGGCCCATGCTCGGGACACTTCACCCGGGGTGCGTCGGCCTCGAGGACGACCTGGATCGTGCCCAGGTCCAGTGCCCGCCAGCGGCGCCGTCCCTCGCCACGGTCGTAGCCCGGTGACCTCCGCCCGCACCGACCACACCGGCTCCGCGCCCGTTTCGCGTGGACGAACATGAGCCACCACGAACTGCTCGGACTCATCGAACTCGATGTCTCTCGACGACCGTGTTCTCGACCCCAAGCAGGGCTCGCCATAGGGTGGTGTTCCGCACGCCGTTCTCCGCTCCGTGGTTGCTGACTCTCGACAAGCCAGGAACCTAAGCAGGGAACGGCGTGCGCTCGTTCAGGCGCGCTCAACCCACCCACGGAAGGGTCAGGAGAGCCGTCTTTGCGCCGCCAATCGGCCGCGTCTGGGTCATGGTCGAGGTGCCGGCTGCGTGGACCGCCAGAATGGTCCGGTGACCGCATCGACGAACGATCCATTGGCTGTGTCGGCGCCGGAGTTCGACCTGTCCACGCTGCACGAGTCCTTGGCCACCTGGTGGCGTCTGGAGGGGGATCTCACCGCCGTCCACGGCGAGCGCGACCGGAACTTCAGGGTCGATACGCCCCGCGGCCGGTACCTGCTCAAGGTCCACAACCCTGCGGACACGGAGGAGGTGCTCGACTTCCAGTACTCAGCGCTGCGCCACATCCGAGCCGTGGCACCCGACGTGCCGGTGCCCGACGTGGTGCCGACCCGACAAGGTGACTGGTCGGTGGCGTTGACCGGGGTCGACGGTCGGCGTTCCCTGGCTTGGGTCATGACCTGGCTGGAGGGGCGGCATCCCGAGCCGGCTGAGATGGGCCCCACCCACATGAGGGAGTGGGGGCGCGTGTCTGCCCGCCTGGGACAGTCGCTGCGCGGGTTCGTGCACCTCGGCGCGTCCTACCCGATCGCCTGGGACATACGACGACTCCCGCAGCTGCGGCCCTGGCTCGCGGCCGTCGACGAGGCACGGCGCCCGGTGGTGCGCGCCGTGCTCGACCGCTTCGAGCAACGTGTCGCGCCAGAGCTGGCGAGGGTGCGTGCCCAGGTCGTGCACAACGACTTCGCCCCCACCAACGTGCTCGTCGACGACACGTTGGCGGTCACTGGGATCACCGACTTCGGGGACATGACGCACACCGCGCTGATCTGCGACCTGGCCGTCACCTCGGCCGATCTGCTCAGCGGTCTCGACGACGCGCTCGAGCTCGCGCCCGAGGTGCTGGCCGGGTACTCCGCCACCACGCCGCTGGAGCCGCAGGAAGTCGGACTCCTCGCCGACCTGATGGCCGGGCGCTATGCCGCCTGCGTCCTGATCACCGCCTGGCGTACCCAGCAGCTGGGCTCCGCGCCGCAGATCGACGAGGAGGCTTACGGCCAGCTGGAGGCGATGCTCGACGTGGGTCTGGACACGTTGACAGCGCGGTTCACCACCGCTCTGGCGGGCGGCCCGCCCAGCCCGTCTCACCGTGGGCGCGGGCTGCCCTACGGTCGTCGGGCCACGACCGAGCTGCTCCGTGCGCGCACACAGGTGCTGGGAGGGCTGGAGGTCAGCTACGCCCAGCCGGTGCACCTCGTGGGCGGCAGAGGGGTGCACCTCGAGGGTGCGGACGGGCGCCGCTACCTCGATGCCTACAACAACGTGCCCGTGCTGGGGCACTCCCACCCAGCGGTCGTGGACGCCGTCTGCTCGCAGCTGGCCACGCTGAACACCAACAGCCGTTACCTGCAGGAGGCTCCGGTCGAGCTGGCCGAACAGCTGCTGTCCACCCTCCCGGCTCGGTTCAACCGGGTCCTGCTCGTGAACTCCGGCAGCGAGGCGAACGACCTGGCGTGGCGGATCGCGCGGCACGCCACCGGCGCCACGGGCGGCATCGTGACCTCGTGGGCGTACCACGGTGTCACGGAGGCGACGTTCGCCTTCTCTCCGGAAAGCTGGGGCGACTGTCCGCCCCCGCCACACATGCGGCTGGTGGAACCTCCCCCTGCCGCACCCACCGCGGTGACCTCGGCGGTGGAGAGCCTCGCCGCCAGCGGTCACGGCGTGGCGGCCATGTTCGTCGACGGCGTGTTCACCAGCGACGGCATCTGTGGGCCGGCTCACGAGTGGACCGCCGAGGCCGCGGCCGCGGTGCACGCGGCGGGCGGGCTGTACGTCGCGGACGAGGTGCAGGCCGGGCACGGGCGGACCGGCGACGCCCTGTGGAGCTTCATGGCCGGCGAGGTGCCGGCTGACCTGGTGACCCTGGGCAAGCCCATGGGCAACGGCTACCCGGTGGCCGCAGTCTGCGGTCCCGCGGAGCTGGTGGACCCGTTCATGGCGGACACCGACTACTTCAGCACGTTCGGCGGCGGCACCGCGGCGTGCGCCGCAGCGGTCGCCGTGCTCCGGACCATCGAGGCGGAGCACGTGGTGGCCCGCGTCGCGGCCACGGGGGCGCGTCTCCTCACGGCGTTGCGTGGTGTCGCGAGCGAGGAGCCGCAGCTGGGCGACGTACGCGGCTGGGGACTCGCGGTCGGCATCGACATCCTGGACCCGGCCACAGGTCGTCCCGACTCCGAACGAACCGGCAGGATCGTCGAGGGCCTGCGGGAAAGAGGTGTGCTGATCGGTCGTACCGGACAAGAACGCGCGAGCCTGAAGATCCGGCCGCCCCTGGTCTTCGGCGACGAGCACGCTGATCAGCTCATCGAGGCGCTGAGCAGCACCCTCCACTCCCAGCGCTGACCGATCGGGTGTCTGCCCAAGATCACGGACAAGGCGCGCAGGTGACGTTGTTGGAGACGGCGGCCCGGGACGATCAGCCCGTGCGGATCATCTTCCGGTTGACGAACTCCTCGATGCCGAACCGGCCGAGCTCGCGACCGAGACCCGACCTCTTCACGCCGCCGAACGGCAGCTCCACACCGTCGGCGTCGACCACGTTGACGAACACCATGCCCGCCTCGATCTGGCTCGCCACCCGCTCGGCCTGCTCGGGGTCATTGGTGAACACGTAGGAGCCGAGGCCGAACGGCGTGTCGTTGGCGAGCTCGATCGCCTCGGCCTCATCCGTGGCCTTGAACACCATCGCCACCGGCCCGAACAGCTCCTGGTAGAAGGTGTCGCTGTCGCGGCTGACGCCGGTCAGCACGCCGGACGGCACGTGCGCTCCGCCGCGTTCGCCCTCGGCCGCGACCAAGGTGGCTCCCCCGGCCGTCGCGCGCTCGATCTGCTCCATGAGCCGGTCCGCGGCGAGCTCCGACGAGAGCGGCGCGCGGCCGGCAGCGAGGATGCCGGCGGTGAACTTGTCGAGGAACTCGTCGTAGAGGTCTTCGGTGACGATGAAGCGCTTGCCCGCGTTGCACGCCTGGCCGGTGTTGCCGAGCCGGGCGGCCAGCGCCGCTTCGACCGTCACCTCCATGTCGTCGGTGCCGAGCACGAGGAACGGATCGGAGCCGCCGAGCTCGAGCACTACCTTCTTCAGGTTGCGGCCAGCGACCTCGGCCACCGCGGCACCCGCCCGCTCCGAGCCGGTGACCGAGACGCCCTGGACGCGCGGGTCGGCGATGACGTCGGCTGCCTGTTCGTTGCTGGCGTAGATGTTGACGTAGGCGCCGTCCGGGAAGCCGGCGTCGGCGAAGATCCGCTCGATGAACGCCGACGACGAGGGGCACTGCGGTGCGTGCTTGAGCAGGATCGTGTTGCCCAGGCACAGGTTCGGGCCGGCGAACCGGGCGACCTGGTAGGCCGGGAAGTTCCACGGCATGATCCCGAGCAGGACGCCGACCGGCTCGCGGGAGATCCGGGCAGTGCCCTCGCCCGCAAGCAGCGTGATCTCCTCGTCCTTGAGGAACTCCTCAGCGTGGTCTGCGTAGTACTCGTAGATCGCGGCGCTGAACTCGACCTCGCCGACGGCCTCCTCGCGAGGCTTGCCCATCTCCTCGACGATGAGCTCGGCGAGCTCCTCAGCGCGCTCCGTGTGGAGCTCGGCCACGCGCCGCACCAGGGCGGCACGTTCGGCGACCGAGGTCCGGCGCCCCCACTCCTGGTAGGCGGCCTGAGCGCGGTCGATGGCGCTCGCGATGTCGGCGTCGGTGGCGGTGTCGTAGGTGCGGACCAGGTCACCCGTGGCGGGGTTGCGGACGGCGTACTCGGTCATGGGGTGGATCTCCTGGGGCGAAGGGAGGTGTCGGGATGAGTCAACGGCGCGCCGCCGCCCGACGCAAGAGGCGAAGTACGGCGGATCGTAGACCTGAGTCATTCCGCCGCCTGTCGACCGGCCGGTGGTGACAGGGCAGGCGAGGTGTGGTTGCCGCCGTGAGCGGTCGTCAGGCCACCTTGTCGCCGTACCGCTGGCGGGCTGCCTCCCCGCTGGTTCCGACCATGAGGCCAATCGCCGACCAGGACATCCCCGACTCGCGCGCTTGGCGGATGGCTTCAAGGAGGTGCCGCTCGGCCTCGGAGCGCTCCAGGACAGCTGTGCGCAGGGCGGCGACCGCGTCGGCGTCCAGCTCTTGGGCAGGGTCGGGCTCGTAGTTCTCAAAGCAGCTCGCCAGCTCGTCGGCGTGGGCGAGGATCTCTTCGACGCTGCGTGGCATGGTCATCACCTCAGGAATTTCTCGCGGGCCCGCATCGCGTGGACAGTGACGACGGAAACATCGCCTTGGATGAGCCGATCTCAAGGATGATCGCCGCGGCATTCGCGCCGATCATCGTGAACCCGTCACCTAGGTCCCAGACCCGGATCGGGTTGCGGTAAGCGTGCAGGACCTCGGCCTCGCTCAGTCCGTGTTTCAGCGCGGACGGCGCGATCACCGGATCCTCCACTCCTACAAGTTAACTTGCAGGACCCGGTTGGGCAAGCAGATCCTGATCCTGCCCCCTTTCGCCGCGAAGGCGGCGACGTCACACCGCCGCGAAGCGGCGACGGGTTGGAAGCCGAGTGGTCGGCTGGCGGGCGCGCGTCGCGGCGGTCACGCTCGGACAGAGCGACTCGGGGTGTGGTCGTCGTCGTCCCACCAGGCGAGGACCCGAAGGGCGCGGAGGGTGTTCCATCGTGACGGGCGACCGACGGTTTCCATGTGGAACCAGTCGCGTGCCTTGTAGCGGTGTTCGAGTGTCCAGCGGCCGTCGGGGCGTTGCTTGGCCCGGACGAGGTCGATGCCGTCTACCAAACGAGGGTCCCGAGGGGCGCCGACGTCCCGGAAGTAGTCGAGCGCACGCAATACGTCGAAGTGCCAGTGCGGAGGGAAGGCGAATCGCACGTAGTTGCGCTGGATCACTTCACCGGTGCGGTGCGACCGGTAGAGGTGATGCACCAGCAGGAACTCGCGGCCGCGACGTTGCGCCTCCCGCACCGCTGTCAGCCTCCTCGCCTGCCGCGCTCGGTGTCGTTCGTAGCGGGCCAGGGCCTCCAGGGCGAGGATGGTGGTGTTCATCGACGCGTGGTGCGCGCCTCGGCGGTACCGGCAGTTCCATCCCCCGTCGCTCATCTGTTCCCCGAGGAGATGATCGGCGAAGCGGTCCAGGCGGTCGTCGTCGACCTCGAAGGCGGACAGGATCGAGAGGACCAGACCCGCGATACACGTCTCGGATGCCCATCCGATCCCGCCCCTGCTGCGCGGGCCCACAGCGGTGTCCAACATCACCGCGCACGCCTGTTGGGCCTGAGGATGATCGGCGGGCAGGCCAAGGTCTCGCAGCAGCAGCATGGTGTAGGTGGTGGACACCCACTTGGGGGAGTACAGGCCCTGAGCCCACGTCCCTTCAGCATCCTGGTGAGCCAAGAGCTTCGCGCCCCAACCCTCGGTGGCCACGCGGGCCCGCTCAGCTCCGACCTCAGCCGCTGGAGCGTGCAGCAGCGACTCGAGGACCTGCCAGCGGATCGACGGATCCCCGGCGAGGAGCCAGTCCACGACCCCAGATTCACCGCGCCCCACCACTGCACCATAGGACGGGGGCAGACCGCCGCCAAGGGGCCGGATCGAGTGGCCCGTCACCGCCGACCCCGTGCACCCCCGCCCAGGCGACGCACCAGTGTCAATGCGCCGCGACTGTGGTGGCTGCATCACGAACGAGGCCATCGCCGAGGCCGTGAGCGACTAGGTTCGCGGCCGTGCGCCTTCCCGGGCGAGTTTCCGAAGTCACCGACGCGTTCCTTGACGAGGTAGATCGTCGGCTGCCTGGTCGCCTGAGTGGCCTGTTCCTCCACGGCTCGATCTGTGGGGAGGAGTTCTTCCCCAGCAGCGTTGTCGGCTTTGTCGGGGTGTGGGATCACTCACCCGATGACGGTGAGCTCGACGCGCTAGCAGCAGCGCACGAGGCCATCAGGGACCGTCTCCCCGAGACCACCTGCGACGGCTTCCACTGCACGCCCGACTACCTCGCGCGCAACCCGCCGAGATCCCGCACTGACCCGTCTTCTACCAGGGTGACTCTGCCCCGGCTGGTGGGCTCGACATCAGCCTTGTCACCCGGCACGAGCTGGCCGAGCGGCCCGTGATCGTGCGGGGCCGCGATCCGCAACTCGACGTCACCGGCCTTCGTGGTCAACTGCCGCGGCCGGTGGCCGTTGCGCTCGGCGACACGGTCCTCGGTGCGCTCATACCGCGCGGCACCGATGCGTTCGGTCGCCTCGAGATCGATCAGCTCCTGCAGCGCGACGCGGACCGAGTCGCGGACCAGGTCGACGCCGTCGCCGGCACGGAACGCCTCGAGCAGCTCGGACAGGGCAGACTGGGGCAAGGCCATCGGTGGCTCTCCTTCAATGTGTCTCTTGGTCGATACACACCGAAGATCCCGCCGATGGCCCTCTACGTCCTCACGCCCCGCCGCCAGCCCTCAAACCCCACCACTCCCTGGGACTCTCCTCTCCGCCGGCTGTCAGCTAGCCCAGCATCTACGTCACAGCGCCGCCTCGCGACTATCCCGATCGCCGACCACTGGAACGCCCGGGGAGGGGAAGAGTGGGCGGTCGGCTTGGTGGCCGGGAGCGCCGTCGTCACCGGACTGGCGGGGGCTGCGGCGCTCGCAATGACGCGGCGGCGTGGGTGGGGTGTAGGACTCCTGGCAGGAGCCGTGCTTGCACCGCTCATCGTGGGCGCGGCCTTCATCTGGTACTTCGCGATCTTGAACGGGTCCTGACCGTGGACGTCTGATCCGGCCAGATGTGATCCGCGAAGCTGCTCGTGTCTGCCGCGATCCGCTCGCCGGAGCACCCGCGGCATACCGCGTTAGTCCGACCGTCGCACCGGCGTGTAGCCCTCGGCCGCCAACCAGCTGCGGGCCCTCCCCCGCTGGCGGTCATTGGAGAACGCATGCCAGCGCGCCATCAGCTCGGGGCGCTCGGACAGCCGATCCTTGAACCGGCGGAAGGCGCCGCGCCCGGTGATGGCCCGCGCGAGCTTGTCGGCAAACTCGGCGTCGTCGAGGTCCTCGATGAACCACTCCATGTCGCGGTAGCCGTCATGCGACCCCTCGCAATGCACCCACAGCCAGCGTTCGGGGTCGTCATCGTCCTCGTCGATCTCGCCGACCTCCTCGGCGTATTCGATCGCGGACTGGGGCCAGACCTCGCCGGTGCGGATGTCGATCCGGCCACCGCCGTGGACAGGGTCGCCCTCCAGGATCGTGGCGAGCTCCTCCAGGTCCACCGGCAACGGCCGAAGCATCGGGGTCGGGCCGTCACCGAGAGCCACTGCCAGGGCCTCCGCCAATTCGTGGTCGCCTTTCCAGCTCCGCTCTCCGAGCGCGTTGACACACGTGTGAGCCAGCTCAGGCGCATCGCCGATGCCGTCGGAGACCGCTGCCAGCAGCCCGTCGCCGATCAGCTGCAGCGAGTCGGCCGGCCACGGCTGCTCGTTCAAGACCGTCACGAGTCCGGGGCCGTCGCCCTGGTGCACGAGCGACCGCAGCCGCGTCAGCGCTTCTCGGTCGTCCATCTCGCTCAGGCCCCGGCAAGGGTTCGATCGCGCTCGTCGACCAGCTCACGGCGACGTCGGGAGACCAGGAGTCCCGGGTCACCGACCCGGAGCGAGCCGTAGGTCAGCCTCAGGTCGATCCCGGCGGCACGGATCAGCGACTGGGCTCGGTCCGAGACCGATCCCGTGATGTCGAAGTGGGCGAGCACGTCTTTGCCGGTCATCGGCGATCGGTAGGAGCCGATGGTCCGGTTCGCGGTGGTGATCACCCAGGCGACCGCCGCAGCACCGCGGAACGGTGAGCCCTTGCGCCGGAACAGCGCGGCATCGTTCCTTGCGGCCTTCGCGAGGAAACGACGCATCGCGGTCCGGTGCTCGACGTCGAGGATCGCGTCGGCACAGGCGTCGCACTCCTCCACGATCGCCTGCACCGTCGGCCGGATCTCCTCTCCGATGCCGCTCCAGTCGAACTTCTCCTCCGCGAGCGGCTCGGCGTCGAGCCTCATCAGCGTCTCGACGCCGCCGACCTCGTTGGCGATGTACTCCAGATGGATCCCCTCGTCACTGAGGTGCTTGACCCGCTCCGACTCCAGGATCGCCTCGGCCAGACCCGCCATCGACCGCTGTCGGTCACCGCGGATCAGCTGCAAGTACTCCGGTTCGTGCTGGTCGACCGCTGCGAGCGTCTCCTCGGTCAGATCGGCACGGATGTCGTTGCGGTCGTGGCAGTAGCGGATGTAGGCCCGCACCAGGTCAGGCAGCTTCGCCAGGTACGCCGGCTCGGCAATCACCTTGCGGGGGAACCAGTCGGCCAGCAGCATCTCCACCGTCACCGGGCTCCACCGCCACGGGTCCCCGGTCGCATACCCGGTGCAGAACCACAGCACGCTCTCCAGCAGGCTGCGATGCTCCTCATCGTCGAAACCGGCCCCGAACGGGGACGAGAAGAACTCGGCCGCGACCGCACCCGTCTCCTCCTCCGACCACTCCTTCGACTCCGGTGCCTCCCCACCGGCCGGCATCATCCGCACCATCCACTCCACCAGCGGCCGACACATCGGCCAGCTCTCCGACGACAGCGGCGGGTACAGCCGGGAGCCGGAGTCGATCGCCGCCTCGATCACCGCCCGCGCCAAGGCGGGATCGGTGCGGGTCAGCGACTGGTCGGCGTCGTCGATCAGGGTCCCCATCTTGATCGCCAGGTCCTCCAGCGGCTCGGGGACCACGAACGCGTCCTTCACCACCGTGCCCATGTTGTGGTCGACGTACACCAACGCCGACAGCGCCTCCCCGGTCGGCAGCGTCACGCCGAGCAGGTAGTCGTCGCCGTCCCCGAGCACGTGGGTCATGAACCACACGTCCGGGTCGAGCCCGGCCTGGCCCAGCCCGGTCAGCCATCCCGGCATCGGGTGCCGGCGACGCTCGAGCTCGCGGCCAATCCGGGCGGCAAGCACCTCGTCGGTGACCAGTGCCCTGATCCCGGTCAGCGCGGCGGTGGTCTCGGCGTACGGCGTCCCGACGAACGACTCGACCAGCTCGGCGAGACTGGTCCGCTGCTCGTCCGGTGCAAACGGATCCCGGCTCCCCGGATCGGTGACCTCGAGGAACCCGCTGACGACATCCAGCAGGTCCAGCGGCTCACCCGACCGCAACGCCGCACGCAGGCTCTGGAACAGCTGGTGCTCCTGGTCGCCGTGCGGCTGGCGGACCGGCTGTGAGGTCCGGTTTCGTCGCTGAGGCTGACCTCCCCGGCCGCGGCCATGCTTCTTCTTCGGCACAGTCAGACCCTACGGGCGTGGTCGGTCGGGGCCGTGACCAGGAGTTCTCCCTACCGAGTACGAGGGGACGACGCAAACCCAACGCACTTGACGCGGATAAGCCGGTTTAGCCCGTCGGCGTCGTTGGCGGTCATGCGTGCCCTGCCCACAGCAGGCCGAGTTCGGGTTCGTGGATGACGTCGATGCGCTTGCTGGGGTCGTATGCGGCGGATGCCGGCACGACTAGGCGGCGCAGCTGACGCTCGGTGACGCTCTGCTGCGCGGTGGTGTTGTCCTGCTCGTTCATCGAGGTGTCCTCCTCAGCGGCCGGGTGCCGGCCGGTCGGTGGTGGGCTGGGTTCGCGGGACGTCCCGCTGCGCCTGCTGTCCGGGCGGCTTCGGCACGAACGACTCGTCGAGCTCGCTGGCGACCTCGCGCATCTGAGCATGGTGGCGCTCCCACTCCCTGGGGTGCAGGCCGTTCTGCAGGGCCGAGGCGACGATGGCGGCCATGGAGTAGGGCCGGTCGGCAGGCACCTGGTCGAGTGCGCACCAGGCCTTGGCTCCGTCTCCGCGCAGCCAGCTGGCAAAGCCGAGCATGGACGCCGGGGCGGCGCGTACCTCGTCGGGAGCACGTCGGGTGAGGTCGCTCCACAGCGCGATGTGCGAGGCAGTGTTCTGGGTGCTCATGTCCTCCCAGAGCGCGTCGCGGGTGCTGATCGTCTCCAGAGCCACAAGCATCCTGGCGCCGTCGACGTCGGAGAGCCGATTGCCGTCCGCGTGAAACTGCTCGAGACGGTCCAGAGCCCAGTCCAGTTCGGCGCCCGGACTGCTCGAGACCACCTCTGCCCGGGCCGCCTTTGCTCGGGCCGCCTCGAGGACCTGGGCGATCGGCTCACGGTCCCCCACGAGCGAGGCCGCCAGGTAGGCCCGACTGGCCGCCGGCTGAACGACGCCGGCGAGAACCGTCGTACTGGCGATCCGTTCCGCGGCCTCCTGGGTCTGCAGACCTGTCGCACCGCTGTTGAACTCCCGCCAGCGCTCCCCATCTGCCCACAGCCGCAGATGAGTGGTGATGCCGAGGGTCTCCAACCGGTTGGACAGGTGCTGGCTGGCCAGCTCGGCGCTGCGGCGGTCCGCGGTGACGCACACGATGCCCACGCTGGCTCCCGGCCGGGCGTGCCGACCGTACGGACCGCTCAGCGCGTCCCAGACCTCCTCCCGGTCCCGTGCCGTATTGGGGAGGTCGACGCGGGTGATCGGAAGACCGGGCCCGAACGGGACCAAGATGATCGACTCCTCGGGCTTGAACCCGAGGACGTGGGGCACTGCGGCGAGCAGTTCGTCTGGGGACCGTACGACGAGGCCCATCGGGTCCTCCCCCGGTCCTCAGCCGGCCTGCGCCGCGACGCGCTGGGCGCGTTCGATCCGGGCGGAGAGATGCTTGAGCCAGACACCGACCTCGCCGAAGCGATCGTCGGCCACGACGACGTTGTTGGTGCGCTTGTCGCCGGACTCCTTGGCCGGCCAGCTCTCGGTGCGCTCGAGGCCGTGCACGATGATCGGGTCCCCGGAGCCCCAGCTGGCGTGCACGTGGGTGGCGGCAGAGCCGTAAACCGTGACGTTGTCCGGGGTGGGCTCGTCGTTGACCCACTCCCCCGTCTCGTTCTGGATCCGGCGGTTGACCAGGACGCGGCAGCTGACGAACGGCTTCTGGTCGTGGGTGTAGAGCAGCTCGGGGTCTTCGACGAGGTTCCCCGCGAAGGTGACGGTGGTTGACATGGGTTCCTCCTAGGTGACTACGGAAGCCGCGAATCCGGTCCCGCAGTCACCTAGGTCGGATCGACCCCCGGCAGCGATCAACTCGCCCCAAATCCGGGCGCCCCCGGCCCGGCATCGTGGCGACCTTGGCGGGGTAGCGCGCGAGCACCCGGGCATCCACAATCGCCGCCAGCGCAGCGAGGCCGGTGTCATCCAATGGCCGTACCGGCACCCGCTCCCCCAGTCTCGTTGGTCGCCGTCGTTGCGGTCGCGCTGTCGTCATGGTCGTCGACGGTCAGCCGCCGCAGTCGCGTCGCCTCTCGTACGCCGATCTGGTCGCCGCACCACTCGACGGCTTCGCGCAGTGTCACGCCCTCGACCGTCGTCATCTCGCGCAGCGCGTTCCCGGCCCGCTTCTCCGCCTCGGCCACCGCAGCGTCCCGCTCACCGATCGCAGTCATCACCTGCACCGCCAGGTCTTCGAGCCGCTTGGCCCGTTCCAAGAGTGCAGCGCGTCGTTTCGACGTCACGGTCCGCGCGTCGCGTCGGGCCTTCTGGCGCATCGTCTGCTGGCTCATCTGCTCATCCCTCACTCGTGTCGCTAGAACTCTGACAGTCACCTACGCCAAGTCCCGGTCCCCGAGCGATCACTACCGCCGAAGAACCTTCCAGCCAGCCCCAGAGTTCTCACCGTCCAACACCCTCAGACCGACCGCCCTTGACCCGCCCCCCGAGCACCCCGCCCCCCCAAACGCTCACCCGCCTTCCAACCGCCACACGCCTGGTTCACCCTCGGGTGCGTGGCCTTCCTGGTCATGCTGGGCGCCATCTTCGGTCCGCTGCGCCGCGCCGCCGCGGCACGCAGCCCGGAGCACGCCGCGCTCTACCAGCGGCTGGTCGCCGTGCTCACCGTGCTGTGGTTCGTCTACCCGGTGGTGTGGGCGCTCGGCACCGAGGGGTCGGAGGTGATCGGGCTCTCTGCGGAGGTGGGCATCTTCGCGGTCGTCGACCTGCTGGCCAAGGTCGGCTTCGGCCTGCTGCTCATCCTCGGGCTGTCCCGGCTCCCGGCCTCGTACGCCACGTCCGAGCCGATCGGGGCTGGTCGCTGAGCCTCGCGCCATGCCTCGGGACCCGGCGCACCCTCGAGTCCGCCGGGTCCTGACGTCTACGGGCTCGGGACCGGTCCGGACCATGCCTCGTAAGAGCGACTATCGCAGACGAGATCCCTCCGGGTCGTAGAAGGGCTGCGGCGACATGGTCGCCGGCACCCGGGTCGTGCCGCAGGTCACCGTGACGGCGCACGGGCCGTCGTCTCGACCTTGCGTCTCGTCCTCGTCGATGAGCGCGACTCCACAGGCGCCGCCGACAGTCCATCCGTAGGCGCCACTCGTCACGCGGCCGATCTGTCGGCCGTCGCAGACCACCGGCTCGTCGTGGTGGAGCAGCTGGCCCGGGTCGTCGAGACGCACGAAGAAGGTGCGCCACCGCAACGCTCGATCTCGGCGCAGCGCCGCGCGTCCAACGAAGTCGGCTTGCTTCCGCGTGGACACCGCGAAGGTCAGCCCTGCCTCCGCCGGGTCGAGCCCGGGTCCGATGTCGTGGCCAAGATGACGGTAGCCCTTCTCGCAGCGCAACGAGTCCAAGGCGTGGTAGCCGGCGTGAACCAGCCCGAGATCGCGGCCCGCGTCGAGGACCGCGTCGTAGACGTGGACGGCCAGATCTGCGGTCGGGTAGATCTCGTAGCCCAGCTCGCCGACGAAGCTGGTCCGCAGGACCAGTGCATGCCCGGAGGCAACCTCGACGTCGCGGGCACGCGTGTAGGGCTGTGCCTCGTCGCTCCAGTCCGCCGGCGAGATGCGCGCCATCAGCTCACGGCTGCGTGGCCCCATGACCGCGATCGTGGCGAGCCCGGAGGTGGTGTCGAACACCGCCGCCGCCCGTCCTCGTGCCAGGCGACGTAGTGCCCACAGCGTCTTGGTCTGGCTTACTGCGGGGGTGATGACCAGGAACCTGTCTGCGGCCAGTCGTGTGACGGTGCCGTCCAGCTCGATGCCACCGCGTGCGTTGAGCATCAAGGTGTAGCGCACCTGACCCGGGTCCATGTCCAGGTTGGCGGTGCAGAGCCGCTGCACAACGTCGAGCGCGTCCGGGCCGGCCACCTCCACCTTGGTGAAGGAGCTGAGGTCGAACAGAGCCACCGCCTCGCGCGCGGCGCGGTGCTCCCGACCCGCCTGCTCGAACCAGTTCTGCTGTCCATAGCTGTACTCGTACTCCGGTCGCTGCCCCTGTCCGGCGTACCAGTTGGCCCGCTCCCACCCGGCTGTCTCGCCGAAGCACGCCCCGGCCCGGGCGAGCCGGTCGTGCAGCGGGCTGCGCCGAACGTCCCGGGCCGTCTCGGGTTGCCGGTGGGGCCAATGCATCGCATACAGCTGCCCCAAGGACTCGCGCGTCCGCTCGCGGAGGTACCTCGCGGTGCCCTGCTGCCGGCTGAAGCGCTGCACGTCCACCGCAGCGGCGTCGAAGCCCGCTGCCCCGTGCAGAACCCAGTCCGCGAGGGCCCGCCCGGCTCCCGGGGCGTAGATGACCCCCTGGGAGTTGAAGCCTGCCGCCACGAACAGACTCGAGACCTCGGCGCTCTCGCCGAGGCAGAAGTTGCCGTCGGGGGTGAAGCTCTCGGGCGCGTTGAGGAAGCGGTCGTACTCGACGCCGTCGAGAACCGGCACGCGCTCTTCGGCCAGTCGTCGCACCGACGAGAAGTGGTCCCAATCCGGCTCGAACTCGGCGAACCCCTCAGCCGAGACGTCGCCGACCGGACGCGGCCTGCCGTCGGGCTCGAAGGCGCCCACGAGCAGGCGGTGGGACTCGGTCCGGACGTAGAAGTAGCCGTCGAGGTCGCGCAACACCGGAAGGCCCGGGTGGGCACCGTCCACGGGTGCGGTGCGGGCGTGCACGTGCTCGGCGGCATGCAGCGGGACGGTCGCTCCCGCCGTGGCCGCAAGGTCGCGGGTCCACAACCCGGCCGCCAGGACGACGTGCTCGGCCTCCACGAAGCCCTCACTCGTCTCGACCCCGACGGCAGTGCCGTCCACGACGCGGACGCCGTCGACCGACACCCTCTCGCGCACCACGGCCCCGCGCCGGTGCGCGGCCCGGGCGAGCGCCATCGCGGCGTGACCAGGGTTGACGTGACCGTCCTGCGGCTGGTGGAACCCTCCCACCAAGCCCTCGGGACGGGCCAACGGCCACAGTCCACGCACGTCCTCAGGACCGACCAGATGCGCCTCGACGCCGAGCTGGCTGACCACCATCTGCTGGCGGCACAGCTCGTCCCACCGGCCCGGGGTCCGGGCCACCGCGAGGGAGCCGCACTGGTTGAACGAGACGTCGACGCCGGTCTCCTCCTGCAGCCGGGCGTAGCAGTCCACGCCGTACCCCGCCAGCTCACTGAGCGCCACCGAGCCTCGGCCGCGGGACACCAGCCCCGCGGCGTGCCAGGTGGTCCCGCTCCCGAGGACGTTGCGCTCCAGCAGCAGCACGTCGGACTCCCCCATCAGCGCGAGGTGATAGGCCACCGAGGCACCGACCAGACCACCGCCCACCACGACGACCCGTGCCCGCTGCGGCAGCTCCTCGCGGGCACCCGCGATGCCGCAGATGTCCGCACCCAGCTGCCGGTCGACCAGGCGATCCATCAGCACACCTCCCGAGCGGTCATCCGGCGGGCGCTCACCATGACACCACGAAGCCGGGCTCGCCGACGTGGGCGTGGTCGCGCCCGAGGACGGCGCCGGCGGCGGCCCTTCCGGTGCGGACCGCACCCTCCATGAACCCGCCCACCCATTGGTCCGACCCCGCCACGTGGAACGGCGGGGCGTGCGTCGCGTGCAGCGGGCCGACCGCCGTGACGTCACCGGGGCGCCAGGCCGTGACGTAGCCCTGGGTGTACGGGTCGGTCGCCCAGGTCCGGACGAAGACCTGCTGCGGATGACGCGCGTCCTCCCCGAAAGCCGTGGCGACCTCGTCGATGAACTCCTCGCGAGCAAGGGCCGGGTCGCTGCCGAGATAGGCGCCGATGCGTTCGGGCGGCACCAGCGCCGAGAGGATGCCGTCGACCTGCTGCCAGGTCCCGCCCAACATGGTTCGTTCGAAGTAGCCGGCTCCGTTCTGGCCGTTGTCCACCCAGAAGGACCGGTCGTAGACCAGGCAGGCCTTCACCGTAGGGGCGTGCCGCTGCCGTCGCAGCGAGGCCAACCTCGCCTCGGAGACCCCTTCGACGGACACGTCGCGCAACGGTCCGGGAGGCAGTGTGCTGATCACCGCGTCGGCGTCGTACTGCTCCCCCGACTGCACGGTGACGCGGACTCCACGTGGCCCGACCTGCACCCGGCTGACCGGTGACCCGAACCGAATCCGGTCGCCGAGCTCCTCGGCCATCTGCAGCGCGACCGTCGCCGAGCCCTCGCGCACGCGCAGGCACTCCCAGGTCTCGTAGTCGTAGAAGCCGTACCCGCCGACGACCGCCTCCATGCGCAGGTCGGACAGCAGCGACGTACGCTCGACAGACTCCGCGGCGAGCGCAAGCATCGCCAGCTCGCGGGCCCGGATCACGGCAGGGGTGGCGCCCTCCTCGCGCAGCCAGTCACCGACGCTGAGCCGGTCCAGCCGCTCCGCCTCGGGATGACTCCACGGGTCACGCGGGTCCACGGTGCGCGCCAGGGCCGCGAATCGGCTTTCCACCCGCTCGTACGACGCCAGGTCGTCAGGTCCCAGCCAGCTCTCCGGACCGCCGACGAACAGCCCGTCGACCAGCGCCCAGGTGTCCTCCCCGGCCACCGAGGGGAACGCCGGCTCGATCGTCAGCCCCAGCTCCTCCACGAGCTGGGCGTAGGCAGTGTGGCCGGGACCGACGACCTCGCCGCCCAGCTGCACCAGCCGCCCGTCAGGCAGGCGCGTCTGCGACACCCGACCGCCCACCCGGTCCCGAGCCTCGAGCACCAGGACGTCCGCGCCGGCGCGTCGCAGGTCGCGCGCCGCGGCCAGCCCGGCCAACCCCGCGCCCAGGACCACCGCATCCAGCGTCATCCGCTTGTCGCCTCCTCGATTGACCCGACTCCGAGACCGTACGACGAAACCGTATTGTGGTGGGACGTCCGCGACGAGGAGCTCCGAACGGGGGCGCGCGGCCGACGAGCTGATTCCGCCGATCTTGCGGAGAGTGCTTCGGCTTTCTTCGCGGCCGAACTCGACCGGCCGCAGCGTTGATCGTGCGGTACATCGATTCGCTCGCAGGCAACCGCGACGGGGACGGTCTGAGATGGGTGTCGAGTCGATCTGTGCCCAGCTCACCGAGCTGGGCGCCCAGATCGCCCCGTCGACCAACCACGAGCACCGCGACCGCCCACCGACCGCTTCGGCCTCGCCGTCCAGCCGGGCCCCGAAGACCGACGCCGTCCCGGTGCGCCGCGCGACGCGGCCGTCAACCGCGTCGAGGGTGAGCGCGACCGCCGCGAGGGCGACGAGGACCCCGGTCGACCCCGTGCCACCGTACGACGCCGCGACCAGCGCGGCCACCGCGCAAGTGAGGATCCCGCGGAGCAGCGTGACGACGTCAGCGGGCCCGAGGATCTCGACCTGGTGCCTCGCGACCCCGTGCGCTACCCCGGCCGCCAGGACAGCCGCGCACCCCAGCCCGGTCACCCACGCGGTCGGGCCGAGGCCCAGCGGTGTGCCGAGCAGCCCGAGCAGGCCGACGAGGACGACGACGCTCGTCGCGACGCCGTTGCGGACCACGACCACCGGACCTCCAGGGTATGGATGCTCGACAAGGAGGACGTCGACGGTCCCTGCCCGGTTCACCGTCGTCGATACGGGTGCCCGCTGCCTCCGGGACGTCAGGCGGCCGTGTGTGGTCTGAGGATGCCGTCGGTCTGCCATTCGAGGGCGCCGTCTTCGGCGGCGGCATTCCGCGGCCGCTTCGCGGCAGAGACAGTGCCGGCCGCGAGTTGGGGTTCGCGGGTGGTAGGTGACGCCGTCCCGGCGTAGAATTGACTGCGACAGCAGGAGGTGACCAGAGATGAGGCGTCCGGGTTGGCTGTCGAAGATTCTGCGAAGGCGGCATTCGTGTCCCGACTGTGGGGCTTCTGTGCGAGAGAACTACTGTGAGGTCTGCGGATACGACCTCGTCCTCAAGGCACGCACCGAGGCCTACCCACGCAGGCCGTTGTTGTAGGGGGGCCACGGCTGTTGGTCAGGGCGTGAGTTACGGCTTCGATCTCGTCGGCCGACCACGAGGACACCTGGGTGCCCTGAGGGAGTTACCGGCGCAGTAGGCCGTTGGCCGTTCGCTGAGCAGCGTCTCGGGCGTGACGTGGGCCCCACGTCTTGCGCCGCGAGCGCTCCCGCCGCGCTGGCTGTCGGCCGTCGGCCTGGCACTGTCCGCCGGCTGGGTGGTGCTCATCCCGAGCAGCACCGAGGCCGAGTGGGCCTGGGCCGAGGCGCTGGGCGTCGTCGTGCTGTCCTCGGTCTGGTGCGCCCGGATGGGCCTAAGGGGTGGGCTCCTGCTGGTGAGGAACGTCACCCCGGGGGCTTGTCCCCGCCGCCCAGGGCCTCATCGGCGGGGGTGCGCGGTCGCTATCCTGGAGTTGAGAGGTTCTGCGTCGGAGTGAGGCCCATGGCGGGTGTCGAGACGACCGCGCAGGGAACGCCGCGGTTCGCCCATCTGGATCGGCTGAAGGTGGTGCTGACAGCCGGGGTGATCGTCGCCCACGCCGCAATGAGCTACGGAGCCGCGGGCACCTGGATCTACGAGGAGGACTCGCTCTCGACCCCCGTCGGAACCGCGCTGAGCGTGCTGGTCGGGTTTGGAGTCATGTTCGTTCTCGGCCTGTTCTTCCTCATCGCCGGCATGCTCACGACGGGACCCCTGCGTCGTCGCGGGCCACTCCACTTCCTTGCCTCCCGGCTCAGCCGGCTCGGCATCCCAGTGGTCCTCTACGCCCTCGTCGTATGGCCGGTGCTGGAGTGGTGGATCAACGAGGTTCGTGGATCGGCGCCGTCGCTGTGGGCCTTCTACCGCCAGGAGTTCTCGGGCTCCGATTGGCAGTCACGTGGCACCGGGCCGATGTGGTTCGTCGAGATCCTGCTGGTGGCCACCGCAGGCTGGTGCGTGTGGCGATGGCGATTCCCAGCGCGCTCCACCGGCCTGACGCTCCGCACCGCGGTGATGGTCGCGGCGGCCACCATCGCCCTGCTGACCTTCCTGGTCCGCTCTCGCTTCGCCATCGACTCGGGGCAGTTCCTCGACCTGCACGTGTGGCTCTGGCCGCAGTCGGTGACCCTATTCGTGCTGGGCGCCGTCGGCGCTGAACGCGGGTGGCTCACCCCGGTTTCCGCGCCCATCCTCCGGCTGTGCCGCTGGGGGATCACCGGGGCGGTGGGCCTGCTGGTCTCCCTGGTGATGCTCTCCAACGGGCCGGAGTCGTTCGAGGGCGGCTGGCACTGGGAGGCCGCCGGCCTAGCGGTCGTCGAGGGTGCGGTCGCGGTGGGCATGTCGCTGCTGGTCCTGGACTGGTCGCGGCGACACGTGGTCATGCACGGCCGGTTTGAGCGCCGCGCGAGCGGTGCCGCGTACGGCGCGTTCGTCAGCCAGGGACCGGTGCTGGTCGCGCTCGCCCTGGCGCTGCGACCGGTGCACCTGGCCGGTGACCTGAAGTTCGTCATCGTGGCCGTCGTGGGAGTGCTCGGCTCGTTCGCTCTCGGCGCACTGACCCATCAGCATCTTCGCGGCCGACGTCCTCCGTCGACCCGCCGCGGTGAACCGCCGCTGGCCCAGGTCGGCCGGCTTGGCCGCCGCCGGTTCGGACTTGGTCGTGTGGACCTTCTTGGAGCGCTTCACCCCGTACGCCGGCGATCTTCTGAGCCTGGCGGTCTGGTCGCGGCCGATGTCCCAGCCCTGGCGACGCATCAGGGCATGCATCTTGCGGACTCCGTAGACGCCGTAGTTCTCCGCGTGGAGCCGGCTGATCTCACCGACCAGCAGCTCATCCTTCAACGCGCGCGCTGATGGTGGTCTGGCGCAGGCGGCGCGGTAGCCCAGGGAGGTGATGAACCCACGAACTGCCGGGGCGGTTCAGGCCGCCTACGCGGCGGTATGCAGCACCTGGGCAGACCCCAGGTGATGACGCATCCGCGTGGAGCAGAGGCAGGATCAACGCGTGATCCCGGACGAAGTGGCGCTCCCGGCGGACGGCTTGCCTCGGGCCGATGACGAGGCGCCGTCGGTCCTCGTGGCCGGTCACCGGCAATCGGATCGTGTGGTGAGACTGTCCGCGCGTGCGGCACCATGGTGAAGATGCGAGGGAAGAGGAGGCTGCGCGGGGCCGAGGTCACCCTCGCCCTCGCCGTGGCTGTCGCGGTCCTGGGCTGCTCAAGCGGCAGCCAGCGTCCGTCGTCGGGTCCCACCCCCGAGCCGGCAGCGACGGAGACGACGGCCGTGGCGGCGGCCGGCCGCGCAGCTCACACGGCCACGACGCTGACGCCCGAGGCGTCGCTGGTCGCCGGCGGGTGCACGGTCGACGGCTGTTCCGAGGCCTCGTCGGAGGCGTTCATCCTCACCGCGTCGGACGTCCGGGCCACCGGGCAGATGCACGAGGCGCGCGACGCGCACACGGCAACGACGCTCGCCGACGGCCGGGTTCTGGTGACGGGCGGGTTCACCGGCGAAGGCCGACCGCCCCTGGCCAGCGCCGAGCTGTACGACGCCGACCGCGGCACCTGGACGACCACCGGGTCGCTGGCCCTCGGCCGCGGCGGCCACGCTGCTGCGCTGCTCGGCGGATCACGGGTGCTGGTCGCCGGCGGCTGGGTCGGCCCGTCGCAGTACACCGACAGCACCGAGGTCTTCGATCCCGCGACCGGGACCTTCTTGGCAGGACCGTCCCTGCGGGATCCTGTCGACGGCCCTGCCGCCACCACCCTCGCCGAGGGGTCGGTGCTGGTGACCGGCGGCCAGTCGTCCCCGGGAGCCGCGAGCGACCAGGCCGTGCTCATCTCGCCCGACGGGGTCGCCGCCGAGGTCGGCCCGCTGCGGCAGGCCCGATTCAAGCACGCGAGCGTCGGCCTGCCGGACGGGCGGGTGCTGGTGCTCGGCGGAACGCCCGACGACGAACGCCTCCTGCGGAGCACCGAGCTCTACGACCCGGCGACGCAGCGGTTCACCCCCGGGCCGCGGCTAGTCAACGGTCGCTACAAGCTGGCCGGCGGCGTGGCGGTCACCCCCGACGGGACGGTCATCGTGGCAGGGGGCGGTAACGGTGCGGAGCTGCTCGACCCGGCCACCGGCACCTGGCGGTCCCTGCGCGTGGTGCCGGCCGAGCGGCTCTCCTTCTCGACCGTCTCCGTCGTTGATGACACTGTCCGGATCCTCGGCGGCTACGACGAGGGCATCCAACTCACCCACACCGACATCACCATGGCCGTGCCGTGACGGCACAGCGCTGAGCGACCCACCTAGCCTCGTTGCGGCGACGCCACGCACTTCCCAGCTGCACGAACGCTCCGACATCCCGCGACCAACAATGTCGGCCGGGACGGTACGCGGCGCTGCGGCCGCGGTTGGGAACGCTGCGCAGGGGTGGCGAACGCCAAGCCCTGTCAGTGCTCCTGGCTGCTCGCCGCTCCGCGATCAACGCCTCCACCGAAGCTCAGCAGCAGGTCTTCAGCCTGGTGATCGCCGCGCCCGAACCCATCCGAGCTCGGTTCCGCGGCCAGAAGCTCGCCGCGATGCTCAACACCGCCGCAAAGCTGCGGGTTCATCCGTCGTGGGACGTCGAGACGACCAGCACCGTCGTCGCGCTGCGCACCCTGGCTCGTCGCGCGCACGCGATGTTGAAGGAGGCACGGGAGCTCCAGAAGGCGATCGCGGCCATCATCCGCAGCTGGCGCCCAGACCTGCTCGAGGAGTTCGGCGTCGGACCAATCGTCGCGGCGACGGTGCTGTGCGCCTGGTCCCACCCCGGCCGCATCCACTCCGAGGCAGCGTTCGCGATGCTCGCCGGCGTCGCACCCATCCCCGCCAACAGCGGTCAGGTCACCACCCGGTACCGGCTCAACCGCTACGGCGACCGGAACCTCAATACCGCGCTGCACACCGTGGTCCAGATCAGGATCCAGTACCAGCAATCCACCCGCGACTACATCGCCCGCCGCACCGCCGAAGGCAAGACCAGCCGAGAGATCAAACGCTGCCTTGCCCGCTACGTCGCCCGCGACCTCTACCGCCTCCTTGAAAGTGGGGCCGAAGCGGCTTGACGAAGCATAGGAGCGTCGCACGTTCTCGGGCAGGCCAAGGCCTTCCACCCGGAAGTCGCTATTGGGGTGTATATCGATCACCGGCATAACAGAAGCTTCACCACGTGACGCGTGATGGCTACCCGCTGACTCCGCGTGCTCCTGCCGCGTCGATGCGGTCGGCCTCATCAACCACGTGCGCGACTTGAGCGGCCAGCCGGTCCGCCTCTGCGAGCAGGTCGCCCGAGGTCTCGAGGTCGTCCGACTCGGCCGCCAGCCGAGCCAGTGCGTCGAGCGCGACGACCTGCACCTCCAGGTTGCCGGCGGCCCGCGCCTTGTCCAGCACCGACCGCAGTGCGCCTTCGTCACCGCGTTCGGCAGCGAGCACGCAGTCCGTGAGCAGCGCGAAGTCGCCGCCGCCAGCGGACGTGTACCACCGCTGGTTCTCCTCGAGCAGCGCGACGGCTTCGGCGCGCTGGCCGGTGCCGCGCAGGAGCCGAGCCAGGTTCAGCCGGGCGGTGGCGGTCAGGCGCCCGTCCCCGACAGACAGCGCGTCCCGGATCGCCTCCTCGTAGGACGCGACCGCCGCCGGGTCGCCGAGGCGCTGCTGGACCCGCGCCAGGCTGGCGCGGTGCAGGGCGGCCTGGCCGAGGAAGCCCATGGTGGCGGACTCGTCGGCGGCACGAGCGAGGGCGCGCGCGGCGTCGTCGTACCGGTGCTCGGCCTGGGCGATCCCACCGAGCATGGCCTCGGCGTGCGCCATCCCCCACGAGTCGCCGATCGGTCCGAGCGCGCCGAGAGCCTCGGTGCCGTCTCGGGTGGCGGCTGCCGTGTCGCCGACCATGAGGTGTCCGTACGCCGACAGCAGCAGGCTTGCGGCGGTTCGCCACGGGCAGGTCGAGCGGTCTGTACGTCGCCAGGCTGGTCGCCGCAGCGGTCCAGCACCACGTCGGGCCGACCCTGCTGGATGGCGAGGAAGGCCCGGTGGCGATCGACGTCGGCGACGAGGACGGCGTCGTCCAGCCCGGCGGCCAGGTCGGCCGCTCCGTCGAGGTCCGAGTCGGCAAGGGCGACGTTGCCGGCCGAGGCCTCGAGCCAGCCGGCCAGCAGCAGGGCGGTGGCCCGCTCGCCGGGCCGTGGCCTCGGGCGTCAGCGCCTGCCGGACGCGGGCGGCACCGGCTGGTCCGTCGCCGAGCACGACCCAGGTCCAACCGAAGCCGTTTGCGATGCGCAGACCCAGGCCCGGGTCGTGCGCGGCGCACCAGGCCAGCGCGAGGTCGACATTGGCGCGTTCCGCCCGGGCGATCGCCAGGCACTCGGGCTGGCGGTCGCCCCGGACGTGCTCGTCGCACCAGGCGGCGGTGGTGGCGTACCAGGCGGCGTGCGCGGCGGCGGCCGAGGCGCTGTCACCGGACTCCTCCAACCGTGCGGCTGCGAAGGCCTGGATGGAGTCGAGCAGGCGATAGCGCACCCCGCCGGCGTCGGCGTTCTCGACGCTGACCAGGTTGCGGTCGACGAGCCGGGTAATCGTGTCGAGCACCGCATTCGCCGGGGACCCCGAGGGCCGTGAGCACGTGCTCGGTCGCGTCGAGCGACGCGTCGCCGGCGAAGCAGGAGAGCGCCCAGAGCCCGCGCTGGTCGTCGGGGAACAGCAGCTCGTAACTCCAGCCGATCGCCGCGGACAGCGCGCGGCGGCGTTCCTGCCGTTGGCTGGTCGGGTCCCGGAGGAGCACGAACCGGTCGTCGAGGCGTCGGGCGATGTCGCGGACCGACATCGATCGCACCCGCGAGGCAGCGAGCTCGATCGCGAGCGGCAGCCCGTCGAGGGACCGGCACAACGCCTCGACTGCCGCCACGGTGTCGGCATCGAGCACGAGCTGGCGTCGCATCTCCCGGGCCCGGCGTGTGAACAGTGCGACGGACTGGTCCTGGGTCAGGGGCTCGAGCGGGTGGACGTGTTCGTCCTCGAGGCCGAGCGGCAGCTGGCTGGTCGCGAGCACGCGAAGGTGCGACACCGAGTCGAGCAGCCAGCGGACCAGTGCGGCCGCGGCTGCCACAACGTGCTCGCAGTTGTCGAGGAGCAGGACCGTGCCGGACCCGGAGAGCCGCTCGTGTAGGGCGGCCTCTCCACCGGCGACGTGCAGGGTCTCGGCCACGACCTGTGGGAGGACCGCCGTCTCGTCGATCGCGTCCAGGCGCACCAGCCAGACCCCGCCCGGCGCCGTGAGCCCGCGTCCGACCTCGGTGGCGAGCCGGGTCTTGCCGACCCCGGCCGTGCCGACCAGGGTGATCAGCCGGTGCTCATCCATCGCGTCCGCCAGAGCTGCGAGGTCCTCGGCGCGACCGACCAGCGGTGCCGCCCGCGCCGGCAGGTTGCCCGGGACGCCGATCACCACGGTCGGGGTGCCGGCGTCCAGGCTCGGACTCTGCTGGAGCACCAGCCGCTCCAGTGAGCGCAGGGCCGCGCCGGGCTCGATGCCGAGCTCGTCGACCAGGGCGCGTTCGCACCCTTCCGTACGCCGCCAGCGCCTCGGCCTGCCTACCCGCGCGGTAGAGCGCGGTGATGAGTGAGGTCCACAGCCCCTCCCGCAGCGGGTGCTGCCCGACCAGGGATTCGAGCTCACCGACGATCTCGCTGCCGGCGCCGAGCTCGACCCGGGCGGCCATCGCGTCCTCGAGCAGCCCCAGCCGGACCTCCTCCATTCGGGTGCGGTGTGGCGCTGCCCAGTCACCGGCGTCGACGAGCACCTCGCCCCGAAACAAGCGCCAACGCTTCGCGCGACTTCTCCAGTGCGCCTGCCACATCACCAGCGGCCCGGGCATCGGCGGCCCGGTCGGCGAGCGCCACCGCGCGGACGGCGTCCACGGTCGCCAGGTTCGATGGCCAGGGTGTAGCCGTCCTGGTCGCCGACTACCAGGTCCTTGTCGCCGCCCAGCGCGCGGCGCAGCTGCGAGACCTTCGACTGCAGGGTGTTCCGGCCGGTCGGCGTCGACCATAGGTCCTCGATCAGTGCGTCCGCGCGGACGCGCGAGCCCGCAGCGAGCGCGAGCCGCGCCAGCAGCTCGGAGGTCTTGCCCGCGGGCAGGTCAAGGCGCACGCCGTCTCGACATACCTCGACTGTCCCGAGAACCGACACTGTCAGCATCTGTCCGAGAGTAGGCCGTCAGCCGGTCGTCAGCGCGCCGTCAGCGCCCACGTCCACTGTCGTCCTGTGCCCACCGATCAGACCCTCCTCCTCCACCGCCTCGTCGGCGGTGACCTTCGAGCCGCCAGCGAGATCCTCGCCCTGGCCCCGACGGCGGACTCGGCGTCCGTCCTCGTCGCGGCAGCCATGCTCGCCCGCGACGCCGGCCATCTCGCACGGGCCGTCCAGCTGGCCACCGGAGCCCGCGAGCGTCAGCTCGTGGTCGCTCGCGGGGGCCCACCTTGGAGGGCAACGCATCCGTGCTCGACGTCCTGGTCCGCGACCACCTCGCGGACCACCCAGACCACCTGCTGGCGGCGTGGATCGCCGGCCAGCCCATCCCCCAGCACTGACCAGAAGGAGAAGCTCATGTCCCAGCTCAGCACCACACCATCCCGCACCGCCCGCCCGTCCCCGACCCGAACGGTGGCCCGCTGGCTGGTGTCGTTCGTCGGCTTTCCGCTCGGCGGGTTCACCGCGATGGGTCATCAGTGGCCCCGTCGACTCCATCGCCGCAGCGATCGTCGGCGGACTGCTCACCGGCACCGTCCTCGGTGCCGCCCAGGCCCTGGCGATGAGGTTCGACCTCGTCACCTGGGTTCTCGCGACCGCCGGCGGGCTGGCCGCCGGCCTCGCCGTCGGCGCCTCGGTTGTCGACTTCCGCACCGGGCTCGGGGACCTCGTCGTGCAAGGCGCGATCTCCGGCTTCGCCGTCGGCGCCGCGCAGTCCCTGCTGCTGCTACGCCGCATCGGCGCCGTCGCCTTCGCGTGGCCGGCCTACCTCGCCATCGCCTGGTCGATCGGCTGGGCGGTGACCACGTCTGTCGGCATCCAGGTCGACGAGCAGTTCACTGTCTTCGGCGCCGCCGGCGCGGTCACGGTCGCCTTCCTCACTGCCGTCCTGCCCGTCCTCCTCAACCGTTCACTCACAGAGAAGAGCTTCTGATGCGTCACGTCGTCTTCGGTACCGGCCAAGTCGGTCACCCCCTCGTCGAGCAACTGGTCGCCGGCGGCCACGATGTGGTCGCCGTGAACCGCGACGGTCGCGGCACCTTCCCAGGTGCCGAGGTCGTGGGCGGGGACGCCTCCGATCCTGCCTTCACCACCCGTGTCTGCGCAGGCGCGGACGTCGTCTACTTCTGCCTCAACGCGATGAACTACGACCGCTGGAGCGAGGAGTTCCCGCCACTCCAGCGAGGCGTCCTCGCGGGTGCCGCCAGCGCCGGCGCCCGGCTCGTGGTCCTGGACAACCTCTACGCCTACGGTCCGCCCCTGGGCCGGGCGTTGGTCGAGACGATGGCCGCCAACCCGACCTCGGCGAAGTCCGCGACCCGGGCCGCGATGACCGAGGAGCTGCTCGCGGCCCACGCCGCGGGCGAGGTCGAGGTCGTCATCGGTCGCGCGTCGGACTACTTCGGTCCGGGCGTGCTTCGATCCGCACTAGGCGAGACCGTGTTCGGGGCGGCGGTCGCCGGCAAGACGGCCCTCGTGATGGGCGACCCGGCACAGCCGCACAGCTACTCCTACACGCCCGACGTGGCCGCCGCCCTGATCACCCTGGGAACCGCGCCCGGCACCACCGGACAGGTCTGGCACCTCCCGGTGGCCGAGGCTCGCACCATCCGCGAGGTGGTCGAGCAGGTCTACGAGCGGGCCGGCCACAAGCCACGGCTGCTGGCGGCCCGTCGCGCCACCCTTCGCAGTGATCGGCCTGTTCAAGCCGGAGATGCGCGAGTACCTCCACACGCTCTACCAGTTCACCGACTCGTGGATCGTCGACGACGGCAAGTTCCGCGCCGCGTTCGGCGACCTCGCCACCCCGCTCGACGAGGCGCTGGCCACCACCCTCGCCTGGTACGCCGACCACTGCAGCCTCCGCCACTTCACCCAGTCCACCCCAAGGAGCACGTCATGACCACCATCGACCGCACGCCCGTCCACACCATCAACCGCAGGACCGCACGTCGTGCCGGCGCCGCGCTGGCCCTGGCCTCCGTCCTCGCCATCGCCGGCTTCACCGTCCTCGGCTCAGTCTTCGAGTACCCCCAGATCCTCGAGGAGCCGACCACCGACATCCTGGCTCTCTTCCGCGAGCACCGGGGCACGGTGATGGGCTGGTTCCTCGTCCTCGCCATCAGCGCGGCCCTGATGGCACCGGCCGGCATCTGGCTCGGCCGGATCGCCGGCGGCCGCCTCGGTCGCTGGATCGCCGGCGTCGGCATCGCCGCCGCCACCGTCCAGGTCGTCGGCCTGCAGCGCTGGGTGACCCTCGTCCCCGGCATCAGCGACGACGCCCTCGACCCAGCCCTGCGTGCCGACGCCGAGGACCGCTTCGAGTTGTGGCACACCGTCCTCGGCAAGGCCATCGGCGAGACCCTCGGCTACGCGCTGACAGCGACCTTCACCGTCCTCGTCGTCGATCGCACTGAGCCGGACCGATCCTGCCCCGCTGGCTCGCCCTCATCGGCTACGTCGCCGCCGTCCTGATCGCCACCGGCGTGCTGATCCCGGTCCTCGAGGCCGCGAGCCTCACCAACTTCGCGGGGTACGTCGCCTGGTGCGCCTGGCTCCTGGCCGTCGCCGCAGTACTGTTCCGCGTGCCCAGGCATCAACCGACCGTCGTCGACGGCGAATGAGTTCCGCCGTGTCAGACCGGATCGCGGCGGTATGCACTCACCGCGTCGACCGGGACGGTACGCGGCGTAGCGACGCATCTGGATTTCGCCAGGTGCACGAGCCGGCCCCGCGGCCGTCCTCATCAGGGCACCCGCTCATGCGAGCCGGGTGGCGCAGATCTTGCCCTGGCGCACCAAGAACGCATGCTCGTCCAGACTCCTGCGTCGCATGCAGGACGCGACCGTGCCGCGGCACTTGCTCGCGTTGCGAGGCCGTAGGCCGGCGCGACCTTGTCGAGCGTGGCTGCCCACCGCAAGACCGGCCCTCCGAACTCGCTCTGCCGCCTACGGGTTCGGCGAAGCCGAAGGCAGCAACTCGTGCAGACACAAGACGTTGCCGTCAGGGTCCTCAAACCACGCCGCCTTCTCCGAGCCGAGGACGCAGACGTGCTCCACCGTCTTCAAACCCGGCAAGTCGTAGTCAGCGAAGGTGACGCCGCGCTCCTCGAGGGCCTCGATCTCCGCACCGATGTCGGAGACCTCGAAGGACATCTCAGTGCGACCCGTCGGGGTCGCACCCGGATCAGGCATGAGCGCAAGGCTCGCGCCTCCGCCCAGAGCGAAGATCTCCTGTCCCTCGCTGTTGCGGCCCACGTGGTCCAGCCCGAGCCGGTCGCGGTAGAACTCGACCGCAAGCGCAGGCTCCTTGACCTGGAGAATCGTCGTAACGACACTTCCTGAGAGCATGCCGACCTCCCAACGTTGATCTCGCTCACGCCAGCGTCCTCCAGCACGCACAACCACACAAGGGATCGAAATCGGAGAGTGCCGGGTCCCGCGCCGGCTCGCGGCGGTGTGTCGCACGCTGCTATGTGCGCGACTTGCCGATGAGCGAGGGTGGGTTCCAGCCGCTACCAGCGGCATCCGTAGGCGTGAACCGTCCTCGGCCACTGGGGGTGTGGGGTCAGCCAAGGACGGCCCGATCTGTGGCCCGCTCCCGCGACACAGAAGTTAGAAGCCGTCCTCGTCTGCCCCACGAATCCCCCAACAAGGACGGCCTCCACTTGTTGCCACGATACGGGCAGCCTGCCCCTACGCGATAGGGGTGGGTTTCGGTGAGTTCTCCGCCATGGGAGCAGCCCTGGGCGCGGCGGCGACCGCGAGCTCGTAGTGGCCACATCGTAGGTTCTGGATGAAGGCGTGCCCCCGGATCACCACGCGGAGCACTAGGGGCCGCGCATCACATCCTGAGCGAAGACGGCACGCTTGTCTCCCTCTTGCCCGACGGGCATCTGGAACGCAGCGAAACCGTTCTCGTTAGCCCGAAGACGGACGATGCCTCGGTCCGGCACCAGCCTGAGTAGGCCTGGCGATGCCACCAACAGCCGAGGTCAGAGCCAGACGACACGCCGAGTCGTTCGCCGGACGCGGCATTGCAGCGGCGGCAAGATCGAGCTGCCGGGGCCACCCGGTGCCTGGTCGCCGGAGGGCCTGATGGTGAACAACGATGACTTCTTCAAGGGGCAGAAGCCCGCCGCAGTCCTCAAGCACGCTGTCCGCGTCCGCCTCCCGTAGCCCAACAACCCAATCGGGTCCGATCCGCCCGCTGTCCGCAAGCCGATCAAGGAGCGCTGCGCCAGCCACGAGCTCAGAGTAATCGCCCATGCGTTGCCGCTCGAACGCGAGCGAGTCTCCCCTGTGGCTCCTCAGGTCGAGACCCATGAAGTCGCCGTATGAAGTCGCGCCGACGCGCCATACTCACGTCGTGTCAGAACACGGGATCGGCGCCACCGCGGTGCCCAGCACCGGCTATCTGACCAAGGTGGGTGAGGTCGCCTACAAGGTCTCCGAACTTGAGTGGGCGGCCCTCGACGACCCACACGCTAATCACCCACTGGTGGAAACGCCCAAGCTCTTTGGGCGCTCCACGGGGCAGATCGCAGCTGCGCTTGCAGACGCCTCGGCCACGACCGCTGGGCGTGACCCGCAAGGTCACTTCCTGCGCGTCGCCTCGATGGCACTCAAGGACGTCGCCTTCTTGCGCAACCGCATCCTCCACGCCATACCCGGGATCATGCCCAACGGCGAGGTGTGCCTGCTTCACCTCCGCGTCAGCGCGGTCGGCGCGATCGAGTCGGCCTGGATCGACGAGGCATGCCTCGATCACGTCCTGACACGGATTGCCTACTGGGCCGGCCGGATCGAGCGATCGTCAGGGCGTTGCTCGGCGCAGTGACTGCCGGTGGGCCGAGGACACGCCGCGCTCGCGGCTACTTAAGACGCACATCGGTGCTGGCCGCCGTTGGACGCAAAGGCGCCGGCGGCCATGATCCGCTGCCAAGTGGCAGAGTGCTCAGGTGACCCTCGCCGAAATTCTGCGCGGCGCACTCGCACGAGCAACTGCTGATGGTCTGCTCGGCGTCAAACCGAGGCATCTGACCGAACCCGAACTGGATCAGTTGCTGGTGTACTGCCTGGAATTCCTCTGGGAGCAGCGCACGGATCCCTCGCCCATCGACGAATGGTGGTACTCGGCTGGCGGTATTCGGCCGTGGCGGGAGCGGATTGCTGGCTTGGACGAGCGCGAGGCGCTCAGCCTGCGGCCCTTGAGGACGGCGGTGTACGACCTGCTTGAAGAGCGAGGACTGATCGTCAAAGGGCCTGGAAACAACGTTCCCATTCACGTCGCCCCACCGGATCTGCGCGGTAGCACATCGGAATTCGTCGAAGTCATCTCTGTGACGCCGACAGGCGCTGGGTTTGGCGATGCATCAACGAACGCGAAGGTTGAGCAGGTCGCTATGGATCTCGTCGCGTCTACGTATCTCGAACTTGGCTGGGCCACGCACGACGTCTCAGCGCGCAGGGTCGGTTGGGACGTCACCGTGCGGCGAGGAGAAGTTGAACGGCACCTAGAAGTCAAAGGCGTGTCCGGCTCGAAGCCGACCGTCTTGCCCACCCGCAACGAGCACTCGACCGCGGCAACGGATCCCCACTGGCGCCTCGCAGTGGTGACCCAAGCGCTCACCTCGCCGACGCTGACGGAGTACGCGGCCCCGCAGGTGCTCGGCGGCAGCACCCCGCACGTCTACCGGGTGCAGCTGAGCTGAGCGCTCTCAGAGGGGTCGGTCGACCGTGACCAAGAGACACGGGCTGCAGTGGCTGGCACGCAGACTCAGTTGGCGCGAAACTAGCCGGTACCTCGGGATCCGCTTCTAGGAGGACTTTCGATGGCCAGCAGGATCGCCAAGCAAGAATTCCTTGTCGCGCTCGGCCTTCTCGCAATCGGCGCTGGAGCCTGGCTGCACTGGACGATCACCGATCCAACCGTCGAGGTCTCGGCGACCCAGAGCGAATGGCCTTACCTGCTTGCCTTCAGCGGGTTGATCGTGTCGCTGGCGGTCGCCGCCGCTGCCCTTGCGCGCACCATCACCCCTGCACCTCGGGTGCGCACCATTACCGCAGTTCTCCTGGGTGCAGCACTAGTCGGTGCTGCCACCAACATCGTCGAGGACGGATTCGGTGTGGAGGAAGCCTTCGTCGTCTTCGCCCTGTCGACCGGAGTTCAACTGCTCTCTCTGCTTGCCCTCGCCGTCGCGCTCGCGTTGAACGTGGCCGGCACCCGCAGAGTCCTCGCATTGGCACCGCTCGCAACTGCGATCGGGGTGGTCGCCTACGTCAACGCCGGCGGGCCCATCCTGCTCGCCACCTGGTGTGCAGCGGCGTTCGTGCTCGTCCTGACGGGACCCGACCGGTCGCCACGCGAATCAGAAGCATGAAGGGCCGCGCTGGGAATGCGGTGCCGAAGCGCGTGTGTGCCCAGCCCACGGGAACGATGATCCTGAACATGGAACGCGACAGCCCCGGCAAGGGGCTTGGACGGGGGCTGTCGACTGCATGTGCAGGTGCTTCGGCCCACCCCACTGGCGGCGGATAGACACGGCCGCGGGCGCACGCTACGCGGCGGATAGACACGGCCGCGGGCGCACGCTACGCGGCGAAAGGGGGCACCTACGGCGTGAGCGGATCGCGGCACAACAGTGCGCCTGGTGCGGCAGAATCTGGAAGGTGGACGAGGAGCGGCACCAGACTCATGTCGGGTGGCACATCGAGACCTGCGCATACCGAACCAAGGTGCTGGAGCTTGCGGAGTCTTCACCTCTTTACGCGGGCGCGGAGCTGAGGCACGAGACTCGCGAACTGCTCATCTTCGGGGTGGGTGAGCCGTCTGCGGAGCTGGCGGAGGAGATTGAGCGAGCACCCGCCAACATCCGGATCTCGTGGCGGGAGGCGCCCTACTCACTCGCCGAGTTGAACGCCGAGGTGGAGCGGATCCTGTCCGAGCAGCGGGGTCGGATCAACAGCGGCGGCGCACGCCACGACGGGACAGGACTGCGCGTGACAACGACCGACCGGAATCTGCTCGAAGCGAGCGATCCACAGGGGGCGCTGGCGACCCGATACCCGATCACCGTCGAGTACGGCGAACCCCCCATCGCCATCTGATCGACAGACCTCACATCGGCATGAGAGGGCGCCCAGCAGGCGGCGGAATGCAGCGGGTCGATGACGACCGGGTCTTGGCAGGCGGGATGTCCCGAAGGTCGATCCCCGCCCGGTCACACTCCGCGAGCCGAACCTCTCCGAGGAACGAAGCCTCCAGACATGCCCGGGATGCGGTTCACGGCGTCACTGGCGCGGCCCTGAAGGAAGGACCTCGCTTCTGTCTCAACCGGGGGAACCTGACTGCTGGCTGTCTAAGGAATCTCCGAAGGAGCCGCTACTCATTGGTGAAGCGTCGCCATCCCACCCCGCGGTCCATGATGACGTCCCAGGTCCCAGGACTAAATCGCGGCCCCTCTGACGCGACCGCCGACTTGTAGTCCGTGACCACCCACCTCCCATCAGTCCAGATGAGAGAGACGCGAGCGCGAGACCAATAGACCAGCGGGTCAGCCTGGCTCGCGGAGAACAGCGCTTTCGCCTTTTCGACGAGGTAGACGTCGACCGCGGTCGAAGCTTCCACTTGGACCACCGATCGGATCCAAGAGCGGCTTCCTGGGACCACCTGCGCATCCTCAACAAGGGCCGGCCGGGACTCTTCGATCCACGTGATCTCCTGCGGGGTCAGACCGACCGTGAACGTGGCTACTGCCTCGCTGCCTGCGCTAGCGGGCGAACGGTCCTCTAGGGCGTGGTTAAAAAGGATGGCGAACTCCTCGGCGGAGCGCCGCGTATCGCTTGTACGTGACACCTCGGCCAGGTCTGCCCCGGATGGTCGTGACTCGAAGCTCCTCGCGTGCTCCGGCCCGTTTGGGTCATCGCTCTCCAGCGGTTTGAGCGGTGGGGCTTCGGCGGCGGGCGTTTCTGACCCCCCGGAGGAGAAGGTGGGCGACGGCCCCCCCGGGCTGCTGCTGTCGGGCTGGGTCAAGCTGGGCCTGCCCTCTCCAGCACAGCTCATTAGCAGCCCACACAGCACGAGCGCCGCCACGGACTGGGTTCTCCGTCGAGCGATGTGGAAGCGATGCTTCAACCCCCAGTCCTTTCCAGAAGGGCGTTGGAGAAGGCCGAAGCGTACGCCACCTGCCCGGCCTGATTGGGGTGGAAACTGTTCATCCCATAAAGGCTCGTGAGACTGGAAGTGCCGCCACCAAACGTGTACGAGTGTATCCACTCATTGTTCGTGTCTTGACACGCTCCGTGTCCTCGAAACACTTGCGCAACATGAAAACCCGCCGACCAAACCTGGCTCTTGTGAGTGCCACCTCGCTGGGACTGTCAGATCTTCGGTGTAAGTGGCGGTTTCCATGGTTAGTGGTTCTCGGCCTTGGGCATGCGGTCGGCGAAGGTGATCGCGAACGCGTTGAGTGCTGGCTTCCAGCGCATGGCCCATCGTGTCTGACCGGTGCCCTTGGGGTCCAGCGACCTGGTGACCATGTAGAGGCACTTCAGGGCGGCCTGCTCGGTGGGGAAGTGCCCACGGACGGTCACTGCGCGGCGGTAGCGGGCGTGCAGCGACTCGATGGCGTTCGTCGAGCAGAGCACCTTGCGGATCTCGGGGTCATAGTCCAGGAACGGGATGAACTGCTCCCACGCATCGCGCCAGAGCCGGCTGATCGCTGGGTATGGCGTGCCCCACTTCTCCTCGAACTCCTCAAACGCCCGCCAGGCGGCGTCGGCTGAGGGGGCGCTGTAGATCGGTTTGAGGTCGGCTGCGATCTGGCCCCAGTACTTCTTCGAGGCGTAGCGGAAGGTGTTGCGGATCAGGTGGATGATGCAGGTCTGCACGATCGCGGCGGGGTAGGCCGACCCCACCGAGTCCGGCAGTCCCTTCAGCCCGTCGCAGACGACGAAGAAGACGTCCTCCACGCCGCGGTTCTTCAGCTCCGAGAGGACCTGGAGCCAGAACTTCGCCGACTCCCCGCCCCCTGTGCCGGCCCATAAGCCGAGGATGTCCTTGTGGCCGTCCAGGTCGACCCCGATCGCGGCGTAGATCGGCCGGTTCCCGACCTGGCCGTCGCGGATCTTGACGTAGATGGCGTCGATGAACACCGCGGCGTCGACCTTCTCCAACGGGCGGGCCAACCACTCGGCCATCTCCTCGACCACCCGGTCGGTGATCCTTGAGACGGTGTCCTTGGACACGCTCGCGCCGTAGACCTCGGCGAAGTGCGCGGACACCTCGCCAGTGGTCAGCCCCTTCGCGGTCAGCGACAACACGATGGTGTCCACGCCCTCGAGTCGGCGTTGCCGCTTCTTGACCAGCTGCGGCTCAAACGTGCCGTCCCGATCCCGGGGCACCTCGATCTCGACCGGGCCGGCGTTGTCGGTCAGCACCGTCTTGGTGCGTTTGCCGTTGCGGGAGTTCCCACTCCCACGACCGGCCGGGTCGTGCCGGTCATAGCCCAGATGGTCGGCCAACTCCTCGTCCAACGCGGTCTCGATCACCGTCTTCGTCAGCGCCTTCAACAGCCCCTCCGGACCGGTCAACGCCACCCCGCGCGCCCGGGCTGAGGCCACCAGCTCCCGGGCGATCTCCAGCTCCTCAGCCGTCGCCTGCTCGCTAGCCGCGATCAGCTCCTCGGCCTGATCTTCGACTTGATCCTCGGTCCGGTCATCGACAGTGTCTTGTGGGCTCACGCCCGGCAGTGTCTCGGTCATCAGCGACCCTTCCCCGCCAACCATCAGGCCGGCGTGTCGAGCCACTTACACCGTTCGTCGGACAGTCCCCCCTTGCCGCCGTAGCGGCGCAAGTCGTCCAAGACGATTGCCGAACAGATTGTCGCGTCAACTACTCCCATTTCAGCGACGAACTCCCACAAGCCGAACCCTGAGCGAAACGAGTGCTCGTCAGCGAGCGCTCGCGAGACGGCGGATTCCGGTAGACCCGCCCGGTGACCTTCCCGGGACACGGGCCCAATACGGGGGTGCGTCTATCTGGGCGGTGTGGGCTACGACGAGCACCAGCTCCAAAGCCCTCAGATAGTGCGATGAGCTGCCCAGGCCACCCGGCGCCGGAGTGCCTCACCACCGCCTCACCACCGCCGATCCGGGTGTCTCACCACCCATCGGGGGCGTCGGTTCCAGGGCCATCTCGCGGCAGCGCCCGGTACCGTATCGGTACCGCAGGGCCTTTTGGACGCATCAGAGGCCATCTTCCGGAACTCCGGAAAACGGCCTCTGACCTGCGATTTTTCTTCGTAGCGGGGGCAGGATTTGAACCTGCGACCTCTGGACGCCATCGGGGGCATCGCGACTACTACGGCCTCGGGCCGGAAACTACCGATTCACTCAGTGTGGTGAGGGATTCGCCCTCGCTTCCAGTCTCAGGATACCCGTCCAGTACCGAGTCGGACGGACCCAATCTGGACAGTAGATGGACCCTGGTCGAATCTCATCCGGGAGACGCGAACCACATGGCTACTACATGCAGCGGCAATCGCGGCAACAAGCACACCTTCACCCGAGCGCAGACTGGCCAAGGTGCGGAGGTTCTATCTCTCGGTGCGCTGGGTTGCTCCTAGGCTTGAGCGGTGAGCGCCCCAACCGTCGTGCAGCCGAAGCGACGGTCGCGGACATTGGCGTTTACCACCGGAGCGGCTGTCGGGGTGCTGGGGCGGGATGATTGGCCTCGGCGGCGCCGAATTCCGCTTGCCGTTGTTGATCGGTCGGTTCGGATTCGTAGCGTTGCAGGCAGTCATCCTTAACCCGGATCGTTCACGGCTCGGTGAGTTGATCGGCGTGTAGAAACACGGAAGTGCCTGTCCTGCTTGGGATTCTTGTTCTTGCGACAGTCCAAGAAGCTCAAGCTGGAAGGCACTCCGTAGGTGAAGCGTACTTCGTGGTCCGCAGGCTTGTCCGTGACCTCCGATGGTGTCGGTGTGGTGGCGCACGCGGGCAGCGTCGCGACCCGGCTCCTGGCCGACCGGACCGGGCTGACGGCCGAGTTGTCCAAGGCGATGGTCCGCCGCAACTTCACCCCGCTCCATGACCGGGGTCGGGTGTTGACTGACGTGGCGGTGATGCTCGCCGATGGTGGCGAGGCGATCGCGGACATCGATGTTCTGCGGCATCAGTCCGGTGTGCTCGGTCGGGTTGCGTCGCCGCCCACGGTGTGGCGGACCCTGGACGAGGTCACGCCTGGCCGGTTGAAGAAGGTCCAGATCGCGCGGGCGCGAGTGCGTCGTCATGTGTGGGCGCAGCTGCCCGGTGGTGTCCCGGCCAGTCGGGTGGCCGGAGCCGACCTGGAGGACGTGATCGTGCTCGACGCCGATGCCACGATCGTGATCGCCCACTCCGAGAAGGAGAACGCCGCGCCCACGTTCAAGCGGACCTTCGGGTTCCACCCGCTTGGGGTGTGGTGCGACAACACCAGCGAGTTCCTCGCAGGCAAGCTCCGCGCAGGCAACGCCGGATCCAACACCGCCGCTGACCACATCGAGGTCCTCGCCGACGCGATCGCCCAGATCCCCGCCGGCCACCGCAAGAAGCTGCTGATCCGCTCTGACGGCGCCGGCGCCTCCCACAAGCTGCTGGACTGGCTCACCGAGCGGAACCAGGTCCGCGGCCGGAGTGTGGAGTACTCGGTGGGATTCCCGATCACCGAGTCCCTGCGCGAAGCCATCGCCCTGGTCCCCGCGAAGACCTGGACAGCGGCACTCGATGCCGACGGTGGGATCCGTGAGGGCGGTGACGTCACCGAGCTGACCGGCCTCATCGACAAGGACGTGCTGGCCAAGTGGCCCGACGGGATGCGAGTCATCGTGCGCCGGGAGCGACCCCATCCGGGCGCTCAACTGTCGCTGTTCGAGGAGCGCGATGGCTGGCGCTACCAAGGGTTCGTCACCAACACCGAAGTCGGGCAACTGGCGTTCCTCGAGGCCCGACATCGTGCCCACGCACGGGTCGAGGACCGCATCCGGCACGCCAAGGACTCCGGACTCGGACGGTTCCCGTCGCGGGAGTTCAAGATCAACCAGACCTGGCTGATGCTCACCCAGATCGCAGCTGACCTGACCGCCTGGACCCGGCTCCTCGCCCTGATTGGCGACGCCAAGATCCTCGCGACCTGCGAGCCCAAGACGCTGCGCTACCGCTTCCTCCACGTCCCCGCCCGGCTCACCCGCGGTGCTCGACGCAGACGACTGCGGATCCCGGAGTCCTGGCCCTGGGCGGCCCCGATTGCCGCGGTGTTCGCGAACATCGCCGCGATCCCTCAACCGAGCTGACCAGACCGTCCGCCCACGACATCAACACCCGGAGAACCGCAACCCGGTAGCGTCAGCCGGCCCACCGTCGACCCCAAGGGCCTTCATCGAGTCACCACAAGCAGCGGTGCCTTCGTCAGCACCGTCATGAAAGACCGGGGTTAACAAGGCGCTCAGCCTCGTGGTGGTCCTGACCGCCCTTCCGGCCCGGCTGCCTCGGCGTCCCCTTCAGCGAGGTGGCTGAGCACTGGACGGTCATCGTGAATTTGCTGGCCGGAAGCCTCGTCGGCGCCTGGCTTGGAGCCACCTGGGCGACCAAGATGCGGTCCAAGACCCTCTACCGGGTCCTCGCGGTCCTGCTCGTACTCATCGCTGTCACCTTGCTCGCCACCCACCTCGGAACAGTGCGATAGTCAGGTATCGACGGCCCCTGGTTGGTGGTCGCCGGAATCGTGGCTGGGGTCGCGGTCGGCGCGGTCGCGGCGCTCATGGGTGTCGCCGGTGGCGAACTACTCATCCCCACGATCGTGTTGCTCTACGCCATCGACATCAAAGTCGCTGGGTCGTTGTCGCTCGCGGTGTCGCTGCCCACCATGCTCGTCGCGTTCGCCCGGTACAGCCGCGACCAGTCGTTCCAGGTCATCGCGGCCAACAAGCCGTTCCTGATCGCGATGGCGGCTGGCTCGGTTGCCGGAACGGTAGTCGGCGGGCTGCTCTTCAACGTTGTCCCCGGCCTCGTCCTCATCCCGCTGCTGGCTGCGGGATGAGGACGCCTCATCGGTCAAGGTGCGGCAACACGAGTAGTCGCGCAGCACGGTCATCCCCCGCTACCGAACGATGAGCAGGAGACCAGCGGGCGACGAGCCCGACCTCAACCAGAACCGCCGGACCTGTGCGTCCGTGCCCACCCACGCAACGCCAACCCACGCAAGCCGCCTGCTTCCCTACGCGCAGAGCCGGCCGAGGACCCCCTGTAGAGCCGCCACCACGCCCACCATCACCGCCCCCGCGCCGGTCGCCAGCTCCACCGGGCAGCCCACCAGCGCGGACCCCTTGGAGGGGCTGCTTGCCGGCGCTGTGGACCGACTCGCACGCGTGCCTGTGGGGCCTAGCCCGCAGTAGCCTGACGGTGTGCCCGACATCCCGGATCCGTTGCCTGACCACAGCCCTGTCGAACCCGCTCAGCATGAGGGGGAGGCGCAGAGCCAGGGATCGGCCAGCCGGATGAACAGGCTGCGCGCGGGGGTCCTGGGTGCCAACGACGGCATCGTCTCCACCGCCGGGCTGGTCATCGGCGTCGCCGGGGCCACGGCGGCCAGGGGGCCGGTCCTCACGGCCGGCGTGGCCGGTCTCGTGGCCGGCGCCGTGTCCATGGCTCTGGGCGAGTACGTGTCGGTGAGCAGCCAGCGCGACAGCGAGCGCGCGACCTTGGTCAGGGAGCGCACCGAGTTGGCCGAAGACCCCGACACCGAGCTGGAGGAGCTCGTCGGGATCTACCAGGCCAAGGGCCTGAAGCCCGCGACCGCCCGGATCGTCGCCGAGGAGCTGACCGCCCATGACGCATACTCCGCGCACGTGGACGCCGAGCTCGGGATCAACCCTGACGAGCTGACCAACCCATGGCAAGCCGCGATCTCGTCGGCCCTCGCCTTCACGCTCGGGGCAATGCTTCCCCTGCTGGCGATCGTTCTGGCCTCACCGGCGATGCGGGTCCCGTTGACCTTCGCGCTGGTCATCGTGGCCCTGGCCATCACCGGCTCGATCAGCGCACGCTTGGGCGGCGCCCCGCGGGGACGTGCGGTCGCCCGGCTCGTGATCGGCGGCGCCCTGGCGATGGCCGTCACCTACGCCATCGGTGCGGCCCTCGGCACCGCGGTCAGCATCTGACTTCAGCCCCGTGATTGCGTCGAAGCCCTGCTAGGTGTTCCAGGGCTCCGTGGGCTGTGAGGCCACGATGCACCTAGCATCCCCGGCCCCGCTCAGCGCGCTGGCGACGGTCACTTCCCGGCGCCTGAACAACCAGAACAGCACCCCCGAACTCCCCGCGATCAGCACGGCACTGCACCTCAGATCGATGGGGCCCCGTACAGGCCAGGTCCGGTGATCTGTAGATCGGCAAGGAACGACCGTGCGGACTCGTAGGCAGCCTCGATCAGGGCCGGGGTGTGGCTGAAATCGAGTGGGGACATGATCTTGACGTCCGGGCCGCCGACATAGACGACGGGCATGTCTTCGGCGACCAGCGGCGCCTCGGATACTGCTTGGCTGCGCATGGTCACGAGCGTGGTGTAGGCGAGGACCTCGGCAATCGACTGGGGGGCTGCGGGCAGTCGGCCGGGAAAGGCGCAGTCGAGCACCACGAGCGAGCGAGCCCCCATCGCGATCGCTTGGCGCATCGGCACGTTCGCGACGATCCCGCCGTCGTACAGCAGCAGTGCGTCGTGCTCGACCGGCGGGTAGAGGCCAGGTACTGCGGCGCTGGCGAGCAACGCGGGCAGCAGCGGTCCCGAGTCCAGGACATGCGCTTGGGCGGTGGCCACGTCTGTGGTGACAACTGAGAGTGGCAGCGCCAGATCGTCGAACGTGAGCGCGCTGCCGAGGAACTCACCGATCACCGTGGCGAGGCCGGTGTTGGGGAACAAGTGCGTCTTGGTGCGCTGCAGCGTGCGCGCTTGAGCGGCGAGCCCGCCGGGGAACACCCGCTCGCGGGTCATCCGCGCCCAGGCATGCGAGAGCCGATTCGCCGCCGCCCTCGGGTCCAGCGCCACGACCGAGCCGTTGAGCGCACCCACCGACGTCCCCGCCACCACGTCGGGCAGGACATTCTGCTCGGCAAGGGCCTGCAGCATGCCCACCTGAATGGCGCCCAGGCTGCTTCCGCCGCCGAGGACGTACCCGACCGGATGGGGCAGATCGGACAGAGACATCGCACCACCCTTCTTCAGGAGCTGGACACCACCAGTCGTGGCGCGGGGACCGCAGGCGAACACACCAGTACTTTGGACAGCACCTGACTCGCTGTCATCGGCATTATCCACCGGACCGGCACGGTGGCTCTCACGATGCTTCGCCTTCCGTGAGGCCGTTCAGGAGTGCGTTGAACGGGCCGGCTCGATGCCGTTGGCGGGGTCTGGCTGCCAGAGCCCAAGGTCCCGCTCAACGCGGAGGCACTCGGGCGGAGGGGGCCCCTCGACCGAAATGAATCCGTGGCGCCCGGAACTTCACATGTCGTGTAAGCCGAGCCCGGCCGACAGGGCGCTCCGCTGGCAGGCGCAGTGACGGGGACGCCTTGCCCTCTCGTGCCGGATAATCGGCGGATGCCACGTACTCGCTGCTACCGCGGGGGAGTCCTCACTGGTGAGGACTTACCGATTGACCAGGTGTCCGAGCACCTGACGGACCCGTCGGCAGTGGTGTGGGTGGATCTGTGTGCGCCGAACCTCGAGGATCTGCAAGTGGTCGCCGAGCAGCTGGGGTTGCACAGGCTGGCTGTCAAGGATGCTGCGCAGGGTCGTCAGCGACCCAAGTTCGACCGCTACCCGGGTCATGACTTCCTCAGCGCGTATTCGGTGCAGCTCGACGTGGACAGCTGCCAGCTGGTCAGTGCTGATGAGATCCATGCGTTCATCACCTCGGCCGTCCTCGTCACGGTACGGCGCGACGAGGCCTTCTCGATCGATGTATTGCTGAGCCGGTGGGATGACGAGGTCGACCTCACCAGGTTCGGTGTCGGTGCCCTGCTCCACGGCCTGTTGGACTTCGTGGTCGATGGGCACTTCGAAGCAGTGGAGTCACTCGATGACCAGATCGAACAGCTGGAGGACCTGCTGTTCGACGACCGTTCGTCCGACAAGAGCATCCAGCGCCGAAGTTTCGCCCTGCGCAAGAGCCTGGTGCAGCTCCGTCGGGTGGTCCTTCCGATGCGCGAAGTCGTCAACACTCTGATGCGACGCGACATCGGGTTGGTCCCCGATGAGCTCATGCCCTACTACCAGGACGTCTATGACCATGTACTGCGTGCGACGGAATGGACCGAGAGCCTGCGTGACCTCGTGAACACAATGCTCGAGACGAACCTGACTATCCAGGGCAACCGTCTCAACATCATCACCAAGAAGGTCACGAGCTGGGCTGCGATCATCGCGGTGCCCACCGCGATCACCAGCTTCTACGGCCAGAACCTGCCGTATCCAGGGTTCGCCCGCGAGTCGGGCGCGTCACGTCATCGGTTCTCCTGGTCATCTCCGGCGCCCTGTACCTCGTCTTCAAGCGCAAGGACTGGCTCTGAAAGAAGCGCCTCCTACCGGCGTAGGACGCCTACCCGGCCTTGAGATCGCGTCTGAGTGGGCGCCGGGCGTCAGCGGGACCCTGGAACTGTGGCGAGCCAGCCGATGTGGGAGAGCCCATCGCCTCGATCGGATCACCCGACGATGGGACCTAGGGCCACGGCGGTGGGCGCGCGTGACCAGCGGCCGTTAGCTCTTGGCCGACCAGTGGGCTTGATCATGGACCTGGAGGGCTAGCGTCGAACCCCGAACTACGCCGAGTGGCACGGCGAATGCATGGAGGAGATGTTCATGGATCGAGATCCATTGACTCCGGGGCCTTCTCGCGACCCGTCCCTTCTGGACGTCGAGGCCGTCGCCCGGGAGCTGGAGGTGGACCCGCTCACCGGGCTCTCCGAGGACGAGGCCGCCCGCCGGCTGGCTGCCGACGGCGCCAACGAGCTGCGGCGGCAAGCCGCCAGTGCCTGCTGTGGCGCAAGATCCTCGCCCAGTTCCAGGACCCCCTGATCTACCTGCTGCTCGCCGCCGTCGTCGATCTCGATCGTCGCCTGGGTCCTCGAGGGTGCCCGAGGTGCGCCCGGTCGACGTCGCTCGTCATCGCCGCCATCGTCGATCGCTCAACGCCGTCCTCGGCTACGTCCAGGAGGCGCAGGCCGAGGACGCGGTGGCGGCCCTCGACAACATGACGGCTGCCGCGTCCACGGTCCTGCGGACGGCAGCTCCGGACGGTGCCCTCGACGGAGCTGGTGCGCGGCGACCTGCTGGTCCTGGCCGAGGGCGACCGCGGTCGGAGCGGACGCGCGGCTGGTGACAGCGACCGCGCTGCGGGTCCAGGAGGCGTCGCTGACCGGCGAGAGCGAGGCCGTGCACGAAGGACCCGGCGACCCTCGACCGGCGAGGTCGCCCCTCGGCGACCGCGTCGAACATGGTGTTCAAGGGCACCGCCGTCGCCCAGGGCGTCGGACGGGCCGTCGTCACCGCGTCGGGATGGGCACCGAGGTGGGGCCATCGCGGAGATGCTGGACGCCACCGGCGAGGAGCCCGACGCCCGCTGCAGAGGGAGATCGGCGTGCCTCGGCAGGATGCTCGGGACGGGCGTCGTCGTCATCGCGATCGGTCGTGATCGCTCACGATCGATCCTGGTCGACGGTGTCGGACTCGGCCGAGCGACCTGGTGGTCGATCCTGCTGCTGGGCGTCTCGCTCGCGGTCGCCGCGGTGCCCGAGGGCCTGCCGGCGATCCTGTCGGTCGTGCTCGCGATCGGTGTGCAACGGATGGCGAAGCGCAACGCCGTCGTCAAGAACCTCAGCTCGGTGGAGACGCTGGGGTCGGCGTCGGTGATCTGCACGGACAAGACCGGCACCCTGACCCGGAACGAGATGACGATCCAGCGCATCGTCACGGCCTCGGGCGAGGCCGAGGTGAGCGGTATCGGGTATCGGCCCGAGGGTGAGGTGCGAAGCGACGGCGCGGCCGTATCGACGCCCTCCTAGTTCGAGAGCCGCAGCTGCGTGCTGGGGGCGGGGCCCTGGCCAACGACGCCCAGCTGACCGAGCGTGCGGCGAGTGGGAGATCCAGGGCGACCCGACCGAGGCCGCGTTCCTGGTCGCGCCGCGCAAGCTGGAGGGCACCGCCGCAGGCATCGCAGCCGAGTTCGACCGACGGGCGGAGGTCCCGTTCACCTCCGAGCGCAAGATGATGTCCGTCCTGCGCCAAGACGTCGAGCGACGACACCCGTCTCATGCTACCAAGGGTGCCCCGGACGTGCTCCTGGCCCGCTGCACCAGGCGATCCAGGTGGGCGCGAGACGGCGTCCCTCACCGACGCGGCGAGGGCCGCGCGCGCTCGCCGAGGTCGAGAGCCTGTCTGCGGAGCGCCTACCGGACGCTCGGCGTCGCCTATCGCACCGTCGCCCGAAGGTCCGCCGACGGGTCTGGCGCGAGGACGACGAGTCAGTCCTGAGGAGCGTGACCTCGTCTACCTCGGCGTCGTCGGCATCATCGACCCGCCGCGCGCCGAGGCGGCGGCGGCGATCGCCGAGGCGCACCGTGCCGGCATCCGCGTCATCATGATCACCGGCGACCATCCGATCACCGCCAGCCAGGATCGCGGCGGACCTCGGCATCATCGAGGCCGGAGGCCGCGGCCGTGACCGGGCGTGGAGCTGGACGCGCTCGACGACGAGGGACTGCCGCGCCGCCACCCGGGACGTCTCGGTCTATGCCCGGGTGGCGCCCGCAGCACAAGCTGCGGATCGTCGACGCCCTTCAGGCCGACGGCCACGTCGTGGCCATGACCGGCGACGGCGTCAACGACGCCCCCGCGCTCAAGTCGCGCCGACATCGGCGTGGCGATGGGCATCACCGGCACCGAGGTCACCAAGGAGGCCGCGCGAGATGATCCTGGCCGACGACAACTTCGCCACGATCGTGGCGGCCGTGCGTCAGGGTCGCGTGATCTTCGACAACATCAAGAAGTTCCTGCGCTACCTGCTGTCGTCGAACATGGGCGAGGTCGCTCACCGTCTTCCTCGGTGTCGTCTTTGCCGGGTTCATCGGACTCAACGACGGCGAGCGACGGGTCCTCGGTCGTGCTGCCCCTGCTCGCGACCCAGATCCTGTGGATCAACCTGCTCACCGACTCCACGCCCGCGCTGGCCATGGGCGTCGACCCCGAGATCGACGACGTGATGGCACGCAGCACCGCGCAAGCTGACCGACCGGGTCGATCGACCCCCGCGATGTGGAGAGGCATCGTGTCGATCGGGTTGGTCATGGCCCTGGCGACCCTGCTTCGCGATCGACCTGTTCCTGCCGGGCGGCCTGATCGACGGCAACGACAACCTCGAGGTCGCCCGGACCGCCGGGTTCACCACCCTCGTGTTCGCCCAGCTGTTCAACTCGCTCAACGCCCGTTCGGAGACGACCAGCGCCTTCCACAGCCTCTTCGCGAACAAGTGGCTGTGGGGTGCGATCGGCCTTGGGGTGGTGTTGCAGGTGGCGGTCGTCGAGGTCTCGTTCCTGCAGGTCGCCTTCGGCACGGCATCCATGGACCCGACCCACTGGACCGCCTGCTTCGCCCTCGGCTCGGTCGTGCTCTGGTACGACGAGCTCCGCAAGCTGGTCCTGCGAGTCACAGATCACCGGTCGACTGCGCAGGCCTAGACAACTCCTCCGAGAACGGCCCCAGACACTCCCCCTGAGGTGGGTCGCCCAGTCCCAGCGCTGCGCAGCCCTGCGTCGTCACCTATGTCGAGAGGACCGGTGCGGAGAGTCCCGCCCTCCTCGAGGGTGCACCTTCAGGTCCTTGTCGAGGACTGCGTCAAGTGGATGGACACAGGAGCGCTCCTTGCGCGCGAGATGCGGCCCGCTCCGTCGTCCCAAGGCCGAGGTCGCGGCTGGAGGTGTACTCCATGGCCTGGGCCGGGCGGATGTAGCGCTCGATGAGGGAGGAGAGCCGTTTGTGGCGGGTCTGGGCGGCGATCCGGTCCAGGGTGACGCCGGCGACGGCGGCGCTGGTGGCGTGCCCGGCTCGTAGTGAGTGGGCGGTGATCCGCTCGGCGGCCAGGCCGGCGGCTCGGGCGCGTTTGCGGAGCACGATCGAGATCGCCTCCCCGGAGATCGGTTCGCTGGTGACCGACCCACTGCGCAGGCTGGTGAACAGTCGACCGGGCTCGGTGCCTCGGTGGCTAAGCCAGGCGTCGAGGGCGGCGATCGGGTCGGTGGCGGCGTGTTGGCCGTGGACGACGGCGACGACCTGGCCATCGGCGTACTGATCGGTCTTGGACCGGCGGATGGTGAGCAGGACTCCCCCAGGCTGGAACTCGACGTCGTCCAGCCTCAGGGCAGCCAGCTCGGAGCGGCAGCAGGGAGCTCGCCCGTGACCGCGGAGCCGCCCCGGTCTCGCCCCGCGCCGCCCGCGACCAGGTGCTGCGACTCCTCGACGACCTGGGGTTCGCGCCCGAGACCGCGCCGGAGCAGCCCGCCGAGGTCCGGCTCACCAGGTGCCCCCTGCTGGAGGCCGCCCACCGACACTGCGACGTGGTCTGTGGCGTGCACCTCGGCATCGTGCGCAGCGCGCCAGAGGAGTACGGCGCGGACCCGATCGGAGCGCCCTCGAACCCTTCGCGGAGCCGGGCTCCTGCCTGCTGGTCATGGCCACGGCCGACGGCTGAGAGACCACGGCGACCCGGCACTCATCGGGCCACCACTGTCAGGATGACCACGGCGTCGTCGAGTGCGGCCAGCGCGTGCCGCTCGGGCGGAATCGTCATGAGATCTCCGGCACCTGCGTCGATCGAACCCGATGGGCTGCTGAGCCGCACCCGACCGTGGAGCACCTGGAGGGTCGCCTCTCCCGGGCTATTGTGCTCGGAGAGCTCCTGCCCGCCGACAAGCGCGATGGCAGTCTGTCGGAGGAGATGGCCGCTGCCACCGAAGACGGTGTGAGCGGCACGACCGCTGTGGGCTTCCCTGGCACGGCTGAGCAGGTCGTCGGCCAGGGTGGCGAGGGAGGTGCTGTCCACGGGGGGATCCTTTCGTTGGTGGGGCCGGAGGGCCGGGGACTCGCTTCAGCCGGCGGAGGACATCCTCAGCTCGACCATGTAGGTCGATCGGTGGCCTCGTTCGACGTAGGTCGCGGTCCTGGAAGTCGTGGCCCCTGAGGGGACGTATCGAGCCAGCCCCGACATGTTGGGAGCGACGGGCCAACGACGTCCGAAACCACGTTCGTACGGCGCGCGATCGTCGTTCACCTGCCCTTCCCAGAGCATGAAGCGGTCAAAGACGATCAGATCGTGTCGTTGCGACCAGGGGTGGAAGTCGGGCAGCGCCAGCGGCACTCCGTTGAGCCCCCCCGGGGAGTCAGCGGTGCCGGGTGCACTTCGCCCGCAACCTCCTGGCCCACGTACCCAAGGTGCAGGCCGACTACGTCGCTGCGGCGTTTCGGATGATCTTCGCCCAACCCGCCGCCGAGGACGTCCACGCCGCCTGGGACAAGACCCGCGACGAGCTCGCCGCCCGGTTCCCCAAGCTCGGGCCGCTGATGGACGAGGAGAAGGCCGAGGTCCTGGCGTTCACCGCGTTCCCACGCGAGCACTGGCGCAAGATCTGGTCGACCAACCCGCTCGAGCGGGTCAACAAGGAGATCAAGCGCCGCAGTCGAGTCGTGGGCATCTTCCCCAACGCCGCCGCAGTGATCAGGCTCGTCGGAGCCGTGCTCATCGACATGCATGACGAGTGGATCGCCGGCGACCGCCGTTATCTCTCAGAGGGGTCCATGGCCAAGCTCTACGACACCAGCGATACTGAGCCCGTCGCCGCCATCAAGAGCGACGACCGGTAGGCACCGAGGATCACCTCAAAACCCACCACCCAGCGGGGCTCTGTCATGACGATGAGCTCGACGCGCTAGCAGCAGCGCACGAGGCCATCAGGGACCGTCTCCCCGAGACCACCTGCGACGGCTTCCAATGCACGCCCGACTACCTCGCGCGCAACCCGCCGAGATCCCGCACTGACCCGTCTTCTACCAGGGTGACTCTGCCCCGGCTGGTGGGCTCGACATCAGCCTTGTCACCCGGCACGAGCTGGCCGAGCGGCCCGTGATCGTGCGGGGCCCGCGATCCGCTCGCACGAGACGTGCGTCTATCCGCCGCTTGTCGGCGCGGTCGGTTCGTCCTGAGCGCCGAGAGCCAGACACACCGTGATGCGGACAACGGACCGCCGACTCGGCACGCGGGGAACGGGCCCGGTATCGCTCCGGGCACGGGCAGGGAGCCATGATTCGAGGGTGGTCAGGGGCGCCGAGTCGGAGAACGGGTCACGCTCGACCGGCGAGCCACCGTCGCCGGTCAGGGGCTGTGAAGACGTAGTCGCCGCGCGGCCTCCTGCGTGAGGGGGACGGGACCGTCGAGCCGGAGAAGCACCGCGAGGTCGACGTGAACCTCCCGGGTGGCGAGGGTGTGGTCACCCAGCCTCAGGGTGACGTTGAGGTGGCAGTCCCCACCGCGCAGGGCGACGAGGCAGCCGTTCCGCACCACGGCGGCCACGGAGGTCAGCTCAAACTCCGCCTCGAGGTCGAATGCGAACGTGTAGACGCAGCTGCCGTCCACAAGCACGTCCGCCCGTGGGTGACGGGTCGCGGTCACCTGATGACTGGCGAGCTCGACGTCCTCCTCAGACTCCGGCTTGGCGAGGGTCGTGTCGGCGGCTCTGCGCAGAGCCCGGTAGTGGTGCCACCCCTCGAGGAGCATCATCCCCAGGTCGTGGTCGAGCTGGCTGGTGACGGCGTCAGCGATCTGGTCGTCCACAGGCTGCAGCAATGCCGCCCGCGCCTGACGTACGCCGCGGAGGCCGGACTCGGCCGCACCGAGGTTGTGCAAGGACCGGCCCAGGCTTCGTACCGCCGCGGGTCTCGTTCCGAAGAGGACGGCGCCAGCGGAGATGACGCCCTGGCCGGTCATCGGTCCGTCACCTCCACGACGTGCGTCTGCACCTCGATCTCACCCGGCGGGGTCCTTCCGGGCACGACCCGGACGTGGTCGCGAATCCAGCGCCGCTTCCGGGCGCGTCGGAGCGTTCGTGCTGCTGTGGCAGCGGCGGCGACTCCGGCGAGCCCCCCCACGACCCACGGCCACCACGGCACCGTGTCCAAGGGTGGCCCGGACGGGGGCTCCTCGGGTGAGCTCGCGAAGGAGACCGCAACGACGGTGCCCTCGGGTACCTGAGTGTCGGCCGGGGGATCCTGGTCGGCTATCGGCTGGTCGGTCTGCTCGGTGTCGGCGAGGACCAAGCCCTGCTCGGCAAGCATCTCCTCGGCCTCGTCGACGGTGCGGCCCCGGAGGTCCGGGATGGTGGCAAGCGCCGGCTCGGGTGCGGTCACCTCGAACGCCGCGGCCGAGGTCACGACCTCGAACCCAGCGCACTGCACGAGCACCCGATGTCCGCCCTCTGCAGCGTCGCTGGGTACGTCGAAGCTGGCCTGGGCAGTCCCACTGATCACCGGTGCGTCGGCTACCTGCTGGACGCCATCCCACAAGAACACCGCTCGCGGTCCGCCGTCGATGGTGATGCAGTCCTCGAACCCGGTGACGGTGGCAGTGACCGAAGTGCCGGGAGACCCTACGTTCGGCTCTAGCTCCAGCAGCCCTTGGGCCTGTGACGGAGCTGGGAGCACCAGCGTCAGCAGGGTCACCAGGCCAAGGCACCACAGGACCCGTCGCCCTCGTCGCACGGCCCTCCGTCGCCAGGCCATGACAGCTCCACCCGCCTCTCAGTGGTGCCAGGTCCATGTGCCACGCTCCTCCCGCCCTGGGGCCGCGTCAAGGACGTCGACCCCGACGGTCGAAGGTCAGCGTCGGCCCCGGTGCCGGTGCACCCCGGCTGTCACCGGCCAACGGCGAGGAGGGCAGCACATCTCATCTGCTGTCGCGATGACGCGCGGGAGGCCGGTTCGTCGTCAGCCCACCGGCGCGTAGCCCACGCCGTCGTGCAGCCGCGACCGGCGCGTGCCTGATGCGGGGCCGACGGGGGGTCGCTCGGCGGGCTCCTCGGGCTGCGGGGTCACGCCGATGACGATGCCCTCGGCCATGCCGTAGAGCAGCGGCAGCGCGCCGGCCACCTGCCCGCCGGTGGCGTTGATGTGGTCGAGGCCACCGAGGATCGGCTCGGCGTCTGCGGCGATCTCGTGGACGAGGTCGGCGCACTCCTCGAGGTCACCGGCGATGCCGGTCAGCAGGGTGCCGACGACGTAGAGGTAGCCGGCGAGGACCGCGATCAGCGAGGCGATCACCAGAACAGAGAGAGTCACCATCGTCGTCTACATCCTCGCCTTGTCGAGCACCCGGCCGAGGAACAGGTGGTGCTGGAGCCCCTCGGCGAGCACGGCCTCCACGCCCGCCGCCGTCTGGGCGATCAGAGCGGTGTCGTCGGTGTTGAGCGCGGCCGCCTGCAAGGTCGACTTGACCGTGGCCACCCGGCGGGCGATGCCACGGCACTCGACCACGAGGATGGTCAGCAGGGCGGCCACGGCGAGCACCACGACGAAGCCGCCGATGATCGCCCCCCACCACAGCGTCCGCTCCGTGTCGGTGAGCAGGACGGTCACGTCTGCCACGCGTCAGCCCCCCAGCCGCTCGCGGCCGCGCTTGAGGCCGGCGGTGATCACGGTGGCGTGGTCGATGGTGGTGGCCAGGCCGGCGAGACCGGCGGTGTTCTTCACCGAGTCCTGGAGGGACTCGTCGATGGCGTCGGCCTGCTGGTTGATCCGGTGCGCGAGCACCAGGATCGGGACGACCAGGGCGACGACCACCAGCACCACGGCGATCGCGATGCCGTAGCCGATCTGCCAGGAGTGGACGGCGGTGTGGTGCATGGGCAGCAGCAGCGTGTTCATCTCAGATCGCCTCACAGAAGTCGCGCACCGGCGCGAGGTTGGCATTGACGGACGGGACGACGGTCGGGACGGTGCCGGTGCGGTCGGCGACGACTCCCACGCCGGCGATGACACCGTCGAGGGCCTTGACCACGGCGCGCAGGTGGAAGATGACCCGGATCAGTCCGAGTGCTGCGGCGGCGATGATCAGCGCGGTGATGATCAGCGTCACCCAGGCAACGGCAGGCATGGCGGTCTCTCCTGTTCCTCTAGCCGAGCAGCTTTGCCACGGAGCCGCCGTAGCGTGCGGCGCCGGTGGAGATGTCGTGGACGGTCCGGTCGGTGGTCGCGAGCGCCTCGGGGACGCCGTCCAGCTCACCGGCGAGGGCGCCGCCGCCGGCGAGGATGTCGTCCGCGGCGCCGCGGATCCGCTCGGCGGCTGCCAGCACCCGGTTGAGCAGCGCGACCAGGACGGGAACGACGACAAGCAGCAACACGGCGTTGCCGATCCACCACAACATGGCGGCCTCCTCAGCGGGGGGTGGGTTGGTAGGGGGCGAAGAACCGGCGCGCGACCCGCATCAGCGCCATCCGCAGCGCCTGCAGGCCGATCGCGAAGCCGCTCGCAGACTTCGCGGAGCCGAGGGAGTCGAGCGAGACGCCGCTCTCGATCGCCGCGATGCGCTCCTGCATGTTGGCGGCGAACTGGCCCATCAGCACCGCGGAGACGTCGGAGATCATGCCGCGGCCGTACTGCGCGGCCGCGCCGCTGAGCTGGATGTCCTGGACCATGCTGACCTTGGTGCCCTGGCCGGCGGGCTGGAGCTGCGCGGTCAGCAGCAGCTTGGCGTTGCCGCGTCCCTTCTGGTCGGCACCCGCGCCGTCGATGACCATCGTCTTCGACGCGTCGTTGCGCTCGAGGATCTTGGCGGCCCCGTCGAAGGCCATCTTGACCGGACCCATCGAGATGCCGACCTTGCCCTCGTAGGCACCGTCGCCGAGGTCCTCGGTGAGCTCGGCACCGGGCAGGCACAGCGCCACTTGGGGGATGTTGCCGAAGAACTCCCAGACCTTGTCGACCGGCTGGGCCACGGTGAACTCGTTGTCGATCAGCACTGGCTCGTCCTCACCATCTCCGTCACCGGCTCAGCTCCTCACGCGTCGGTCTTGATCGGGGGCGCGCCGGACACGTCGTGGCGTTGGGTGAGCGCCTCGTGGACCCGGTCGGGCAGCAGCGGCATGTCGATGTTGCGGACCCCGGTGTCCTTGATCGCGTCCATCACGGCGTTGACGAAGGCGGCCGGGCCGCCGACGGTGGCGCACTCGCCGATCCCCTTGGCGCCGATCGGGTGGTGCGGGCAGGGCGTGACGACCTCGTGCAGCTCGTAGCCGGGCGTCTCCCACGCCGTCGGCAGGAGGTAGTCCATGAAGTTGGAGCCCACGCAGTTGCCGTCGGCGTCGAAGGTGATGAACTGCATGCTGGACATGGCGTAGGCCTCGGTGAGGCCGCCCATGATCTGCCCCTCGACGATCATCGGGTTGATCCGGACGCCGCAGTCGTCGACGGCCACGAAGCGCAGCACGTCCCAGACCCCCGTCACGGGGTCCACCTCGACGGTGCAGATGTAGCAGGCGAACGGCCAGGTGAGGTTCGGCGGGTCGTAGTAGGCGTTGCCCTCGAGGCCGGGCTCCATGCCGTCGGGCATGTTGCTGTAGGCGGCCATCGCACACTCCTGGATGGACGCACCGCGGTCGGGGGCGCCGCGGACGTAGAACCGGCCGAGCTCCCACTCGAGGTCCTCCTCCGACACCTCCAGCAGGTGGGCCGCAAGCTTGCGGGCCTTGGCCCGGATCTTGCGCGACACCATCGCGACCGCGGCGCCGGCGACGGGCGTGCTCCGGGAGGCGTAGGTGCCCATGCCGAACGGCGCGGTGTCGGTGTCGCCCTCTTCGACCACGATGTCGTCGGCGGGGATGCCCAGCTCGTGGGCGACGATCTGCGCCCAGGTGGTCTCGTGGCCCTGGCCCTGCGTCTTCGCGCCGGTGCGGAGGATCGCCTTGCCGGTCATGTGGACACGCAGCTCGGCGGAGTCGAACATCTTGATGCCCAAGATGTCGTACTCGCGGCTGTTGCCGGCGCCGAGCGGCTCGGTCATCGTGCTGATGCCGATGCCGAGCAGGCGGCCGCGCGCCTTGGCCTCCTCCTTCTGCTTCAGGAAGTCGGTGTAGCCGATCGCCTCCAGCCCCACGTCGAGGCACTTGGCGTACTGCCCGGAGTCGGTGAGGAAGCCGAACGCCGTGCGGTGCGGGAAGTCGTCGTCGCGCACCAGGTTGATCCGCCGGAGCTCCGCCTGGTCCATGCCGAGGTCGTCGGCGGCGGCCTGCACCATCCGCTCCTGGAAGAACATCGCCTCGGTGACCCGGAACGAGCAGCGGTAGGCCACACCACCGGGCGCCTTGTTGGTGTAGACGCCGCGGTTGGTGAGGTGGGCCGCCGGCACGTCGTAGCAGGCGAACGCCGAGTGCAGCAGGCCGATCTTGAACTTGCTGGGCTGGGCGTCGGCGAAGAACGCGCCGTGGTCGGACTCGGTGTTCATCCGGACCCCGAGGATCTTGCCGTCCTTGCGGAGCGCGAGCTCGCCCTTGAGGTACATGTCGCGGCCGAAACCGGTCGAGATCAGGTTGCTGGAGCGGTCCTCGATCCACTTGACGGGGCGCTCGGTGAGGATCGAGGCGAGGATCGAGATGACGTAGCCGGGGTAGACCGGCACCTTGTTGCCGAAGCCGCCACCGAGGTCGGGTGACACGATCCGGATCATGTGCTCGGGCAGCTCGGCGACCATGGCCACCGCGGCCCGCACGATGTGCGGCGCCTGGCTGGTCATGTAGACCGTCAGCTTGGAGGTCGCGCGGTCGTAGTCGGCGATCGAGCCGCAGGTCTCCAGGGGCGAGGGGTGCGAGCGCGGGTAGTGCAGCGAGATCTTCGAGACCAGGTCGGCCTGCTCGAAGGCGCGGTCGGTGGCCTCCCGGTCGCCGACCTCCCAGGTGAACGCGACGTTGTCGTGCTGGTTCTCCTTGTCGTCACGGATGATCGGGGCACCCGGTGCCATCGCCTGGGTGGGGTTGACGATCGGCGGCAGCTGCTCGTACTCGATCACGATCGCCTCGCAGGCGTCCTTGGCGATGTAGGGGTCGTCGGCGATGACGGCCGCGACCTCCTGGCCCTGGAAGCGCACCTTGTCGGTGGCGAGCACTGCCTGGGTGTCATAGCTGAGCGTGGGCATCCAGGCGAGGTTGCGCGTCGCCATCATCTCGCCGGTGAGGACCAGACGGACGCCCGGGATGGCGTAGGCCTTGGAGACGTCGATGGAGGTGATGCGCGCGTGCGCCATCGGGCTGCGCAGGATCTCCATGTGCAGCATGCCGGGCAGCACGATGTCGTCGACGTAGTTGCCCTTGCCCCGGAGGAACCGGTTGTCCTCCACGCGACGTCGGCTGGCGCCCATGCCGCCGATCTTGATCTCGTCCAACGCCCGGCTGCCGGCAGTGGTGGTCATCTGCTCAGCCCTCCTCGGCCGTCGCGGAGGCCTGGGCATCACCGGACGCCGGCTGTTCGCCCTGCATCTTCTTGGCCGCCCACAGCACGGACTTCACGATGTTCTGGTAGCCCGTGCAGCGGCACAGGTTGCCCGACAGCGCGAAGCGCACCTCGTCATCGGTCGGGTCGGGGTTCTGCTCCAGCAGCGCCTTCGCGGTGAGCATCATGCCCGGCGTGCAGAAACCGCACTGGAGGCCGTGCTCGTCCTTGAAGCCCTCTTGGATGGGGTGCAGCTCACTGGCGGTGCCCATCCCCTCGACAGTGGTCACCTCGTGCCCGTCGGTCTGCACCGCGAGCATCGTGCAGCTCTTGACGGGGGTGCCGTCGACCAGCACCGTGCAGGCTCCGCAGTTGGTGGTGTCGCAGCCGGTGTGGGTGCCGGTGAGACCGAACCCTTGGCGCAGCAGGTGGGCCAGCAGGAGCCGGGGCTCCACGTCGGCGGTGCGGCGGGTGCCGTTGACCGTGACGCTCACGCGGCGAACCGGCGTGGTCTCCGGTGGCGCGTCCTTGATCTCCTCGAACAGGCTCGACATCTGGTCAGGCCGCCCTCTCTGTGGTGTCGGCGACCCGGGTCAGGATCCGGGTGACGAAGGTGTGCACGATGTGCTTCTTGTAGGCCGCGCTGCCGCGGTGGTCCGACTGCGGTGTCGCCACCCCGGCCGCGAGCTCGGCGGCGCGGGCGATGCTCTCCGCGCTGAGCGGCTGGCCGACCAGGGAGCCGGCAGCCTCGGCGGCGTCGATGGTGGACCCGCCGACGCCGGTGAGCGCGATCCCGGCCTTGCCGACCGTGCCCCCGCTGAGCTCGAGCGCCACGGCGCAGCCGGCAGTGGCGAAGTCGCCGACGCGGCGCTCGAGCTTGAGGTAGCCGCCCGCGCGGGTGCCGGTCGGCGCCGGGACGACCGCCTCGACCGCCAGCTCGTCGTAGGCCAGGGCCGTCTGGAAGGGGCCGGTCACGAAGTCGCGGATCGCGATGCTGCGCTTGCCGCCGACACCCTGGGCGACCACGTGCCCGTCGAGGGCCGTCAGCACCGCCGCCCAGTCACCCTGGGGGTCGGCGTGGCACAGCGAGCCGACGAACGTGCCGCGGTTGCGGACGATCGGGTCGGCCACCAGGTGGGCGGCCGCAGTCATCGTCGGCTGGGTCGCGGCGACGAGGTCGGAGTGCTCGATCGTGGCGTGCCGGCAGAGCGCACCGATCCGGAGCGTGCCGTCGGGGTCCTCGCGGTGGTAGTCCAGCCCCGGCAGGTTGTTGATGTCGACGAGCATCTCGGGGTTGGCGAAGCGCAGCTTCATCATCGGCACCAGGCTCTGGCCACCGGCCAGCACCTTGGCCTCACCGGCGCCGGCGGCGAGCAGCCGGAAGGCCTCCTCGAGGGAGGTGGGCGCCTCGTAGGCGAAGCGGGAGGGATACATCGTGGTCGGCCTCCGGATCAGGGGTGGGCGGGCGCGGTTCAGCCGTCGGACGGCGGGCGGGGGTCGCTCAGCGGATCGGGAACCGCCACCGGGCCGGACTCGATCTCGGTCGGGTCCGGACGCGGCTCCTGGTGGGGGGGCCAGGGTCCCTGCACCGGCTGACCGGCGACCTTGAGGAACTCCGTGAACTGCGGCCAGGCCCAGACCGTGGGGCTCTTGCCCTCCTGGGGCGAGTTCTCGATGAGCTCGTACATCCGCGGGTTGCCCGCGCTGTGTCCGTCCGACTCGACCGGCATCCTTGGCGCTGTCCTTCCGCTGGACCGGTCCCGAGCGACCGTCTCGTGTGGTGCCCGTCACTCTCCACCCGGGCCAGGCCCTCGGCAATGCCGGATTAAGGCATCGCTTATGCGGGGGCACCGACGGCTGGCCGCGGCAGTCGGGCAGCAGGGCGCCGACGAGCTGACCGGGTCACCGCGGTGGCCTCAGCTCCACAGGGTCACGTGGATCGACGGCTTGAACCGGCCCACGCTGGTGCCGGGCCCGCGCAGCATCGCCTGCGTGGCTCGGGGGGTCGTGACGAAGCGGCCGAGCTCGAGGGCCTCGGGGGGCGCCTGGTGGTCGGCGAGCGTCCAGATGTTCCAGGTGCCCGGCGCGTGCAGGAGCGGTCCGCGGACCTCCGCCAGGCTGCCGGTGGCCACGTCGCGGGACACCGCGAAGCCGAGCGCCAGCGCGATGCCGCTGCCACGTTTCACCTCCTCCAGCGCGGCGGCATGGGACTGGAAGATGCGCTGCCGCTCCTCCGGCACGCCGATCCGGTGCAGCATGCCGGGCACCACGCCGGAGTCCTCGGTGGCCGAGGGCCCGAGCAGCCAGGTCTGGTCGCGCAGCTGTGCCGCCCCCGGCTCGGTCCCGGCGAGCGGGTGGCCGGGGGCGACCACGGCGGTCACCTGGTAGTTGAGGAAGTGGGTGATCGTGATCGTGGGATGCTCGCCCGCGCCGCGCGGACCGATGGTCGCGTCGAGCGCCCGGGTGTGCAGCAGCGCCTCGAACTCACCGGCCCGGTGGATGCTCAGCTCCACGTCGAGGTCGCGCGCCCGCTCGGCGAAGAGCCCGATCAGACCAGGGGCGGCATACTCGGCGAACATGCTCGACGCACCCAGCCGCAGCAGCCGGCGACCGCCGCCGGCCTGACGCACCTCCAGCACGGTGCGGTCCTGGAGGCCCAGCATCTCGACCGCCCGGCTGGCCAGCCGCAAGCCGCCGGGGGTGAACGCCAGACCCGCACCGGTCCGGGTGAAGAGCCGGTCGCCGAGCTCCTTGCGCAGCTGACCGACGTGCAGCGACACCGCCGCCTCCGAGACCGCCAGCTCGGCGGCGGCCGCCTTGACCGAACCCAGGCGGACGACGGTCGCGAAAGCACGCAGCTGCGTGGGGGTCATGCGCGCCCGGGGCCGAGGGGGCGCGCCGCGAGCAGCGCCTCGTAGTCCTGCCAGGTGTCGACGTCGTGGGGGATCATCAGGTCGACCTCGTGGGTCACCAGGCTCTCGCCCGCGGCGTCGACCAGCTTCCACACGGCCTTGTCGCCGTGCAGGTCGGCCAGGTCGCCGAAGAGCTCCCGCCCCAGCCAGAACGGATGCCCCAGGCCGTCGCGGTAGCGGGTCACCGCGATCCGAGCCCCGGCCGCCGCCGCCACCAGACCGGTCACGGTGGCCGGGTCGACCAGCGGCTGGTCGCCGAGCAGCAGCACGATGCCGTCGGCCTCCGCCGAGACGACGGACAGCGCGGCGGCGATCGATGACGAGCACCCCTGGGCGTACGCCGTGTTGTGGACCACGTCGACCCCGGCCAGGTCGACCGCCTCCTCGACCTGCTCGGCCGCGCCGCCCAGCGCCACGATCAACTGGTCGAACCCGCAGGCCCGGGCCGTCGCCACCGACGCGTCGAGCAGCGTGCCGTCGCCGACGGCCAGCAGCTGCTTGGGCTGTCCCAGGCGGGTGGACGCGCCGGCGGCGAGCACGAGCCCGGTGACGAAGGTCATCGTTCAGCCCCCCGCGGGCGGGGAGGACTGCTGACCCGCGTGCTGGGCGGCGTACTTGTCGCGGCAGCCCGGGCAGCAGAACCAGAAGTCCTCGCCGTCGAGCGCCAGGTGCACCGTGTCGGGTCCGATGGTGACCGTCATCCCGCAGATCGGGTCGATGGCCTGCGAGGTCGTGGTGGTGGTCACCGACGCTGGATCGGACGGACCGGCCGCGCCGTCGAGCCCCTGCACCCCGTCCAGGCGCTGCGCCTTGACGATCTCGGCGACGATCGAGACCGCGATCTCCGAGGCGGTGCGGGCGCCGATCCACAGCCCGACTGGGGAGTGCACCCGGGCCCGCTCCTCGTCGGTCAGCCCCATCTCGTCGAGCAGCGCGCCGCCGCGCTTGCTGCTGGCGACCAGCCCGATGAAGGGGACGCCGGCATCGAGCGCCGCCCGGATCGCCCGTGGCTCGTCGCCGCCGTGCTGGGCGACGATCGCGGCCGTCGCCCCCGCGGGGGTGGCACCGTCGGCGGCGCGGGCGACCTCGTAGCCGAGGTGCTCGGCCAGGTCGGCGACGGCGCGGGCGATCGGCGACTCACCGGCGACGTAGGCGATCGGCGCCGGCAGCACCGGCTCGAGGAAGATCTCCATGGCTCCTCCGGACAGGCACGGGTTGACGACGACGCGGGCGCCGGGGGTCTCGGGGAAGGCATCGGCGTCGTCGGGAAGCACCCGCAGCAGCGTGCCGACGCCGGTGCGGATCGCCTCCAGCGACGCGTCGCGCACCGCGCCGGTCGCGCAGTGGCCGCCGACGAAGCCCTCGATCTCGCCGTCGGCGCGGACGATCGCGGTGTCGCCCGCGTGGGCCGACGACGGCTCCTGCGCGCGCACCACCCGAGCGTGCACGAACGGCTCGCGGCGGGCGGTGAGCTCTGAGATGCGCTCCTGGATCGTGAGAGTGGTCGTGGTCATGGCGTGTCCTGTCTCTTCTTGTTCAGTCTGCCTGATCGTGGGGCGGGCGGGCCCGTCCCTGCATCGCCTCCCACACCCGCGAGGGCGTGAGCGGCATGTCGAGATGGTGGACGCCGGCGGGCTGGAGGGCGTCGATGACGGCGTTGACGATCGCCGGCGGGGAGCCGACGGTGGCGGCCTCCCCGATCCCCTTGGCGCCGATCGGATGGTGCGGCGAGGGCGTGACCGTGAACCCGGTCTCCCAGGTCGGGACCTCGAGCGCCGTGGGGATCAGGTAGTCCATCAGCGACGCGTTGAGGCAGTTGCCCTGCTCGTCGAAGCCGACGTACTCCATCAGGGCCACTCCCACCCCGTCGGTCAGGCCACGGTGCACCTGGCCCTCGATGATCATGTCGTTGATGCGGGTGCCGCAGTCGTCGACGGCGATGAACCGGCGCACGGTCACCACGGCGGTGCCGGGGTCGACGTCGACCACCGCCAGGTAGGCGCCGAAGGGGAAGGTGAGGTTCTCGGGGTTGTAGCTGACGTGGGCCTCCAGGCCCGACTCGAGGTCGTCGGGCAGGTCGATGCCGTAGGCCGCCCGCGCGATCTCCGGCATCGTCACCGTCGCGGTCGGGATGCCGCGGACGCCGAAGGCCCCCTTGGTCCATTCGAGGTCGTCGGGGGCGACCTCGAGCAGGTGGGCCGCGATCCGACGGGCCTTGTCGCGCACCTGCCGGGCGACCAGGGCGGCCGCCGCGCCCGAGACCGCGGTGGAGCGGGAGCCGTAGGTGCCCAGGCCGTACGGCGTCGCGTCGGTGTCGCCGTGCACCACGTCGATGTCGGCGGGCGCGATGCCGATCTCCTCCGCCACGATCTGGGCGAAGGTGGTCTCGTGGCCCTGCCCCTGGGTCTGCACCGAGAGCCGCACCACCGCCCGGCCGTCGGGGTGGACCCGCAGATCACAGCCGTCGGCCATCCCGAGGCCCAGGATGTCCATGTGCTTGCGCGGGCCGGCGCCGACCGCCTCGGTGAAGAAGGCCAGCCCGATGCCCATCAGCTCTCCGCGCTCGCGCTTCTCGGCCTGCTCGGCGCGCAGGGCGTCGTAGCCCGCGATCCGCAGCATCTCGTCCAGGGCTCGCGGGTAGTCGCCGGAGTCGTAGACCCAGCCCGTGGCGCTGAGATAGGGGAAGGCCTCGGTCGGGATGAAGTTGCGCCGCCGGATCTCGGCGGGGTCGATCCCGAGCTCGCGGGCCAGCAGGTCGACCATCCGCTCGATGAAGTAGACCGCCTCCGCGATCCGGAAGGAGCAGGCGTAGGCCACTCCCCCGGGTGCCTTGGTGGTGTGCACCGCGGTCATCGAGCAGTGGGCGGCCTCGACGGCGTAGCTGCCGGTGAAGACGCCGAAGAAGCCGCCGGGGTACTTCGCCGGCGCCGCCACCGCGTTGAACGCGCCGTGGTCGGCGAGCACCCTCGCCCGCACGCCGAGGATCCGGCCGTCTCGGGTGGCGGCCAGCTCTCCGTGCAGGTGGAAGTCGCGAGCGAACGCGGTGGACACGAGGTTCTCGGTGCGGTCCTCGATCCACTTCACCGGGCGGCCGGTGACCATCGACCCGACGATGGCGCACAGGTAGCCCGGATAGACCGGGACCTTGTTGCCGAAGCCGCCGCCGATGTCGGGGGAGACGACGCGGATCTTGTGCTCCGGGAGGCCGGTCATCATGGCGAAGAGGGTGCGATGGGCATGCGGGGCCTGGCTGGTGACCCAGATGGTCAGCTTGCCGTCGACGCGGTCGAAATCGGCGATCGCGCCGCAGGTCTCGAGCGGCGCCGGATGCACGCGGGGATAGACGAGGTCGTCGGTCACCACGACGTCGGCCCGGTCGAAGGCCGCCTCGGTGGCCGCCGCGTCGCCGGTCTCCCAGTCGAAGCAGCGGTTGTCGGCCTTCCCCTCCACGTCGTCGCGGATCACCGGTGCGTCGCCGTCGAGGGCCCGTCGGGCGTCGACGACGGGCGGCAGGGCGTCGTACTCGACGTCGATGAGCTCGAGCGCGTCCCGGGCGGCGTAGCGGTCCTCGGCGACCACGAAGGCCACCTCCTGCCCCTGGAAGCGCACCTTGTCGGTGGCCAGCACGGGTTGCACGTCATGGGCCAGCGTGGGCATCCAGGCCAGTCCGCGCTCCACCAGGTCGGCGGCGGTCACCACCGCCTTCACCTTGGGGTGGGCGAGCGCGGCGGTGACGTCGACGTGCACGAGCCGCGCGTGGGCCACCGGGGAGCGCAGGATCGCGAGGTGCAGCTGACCGGGGAGGGTGATGTCGTCGCAGAAGGTCCCCCGGCCGCGCACCAGACGCGGGTCCTCCTTGCGCAGCATCCGGCCGTGGCCGACCGGCTCGACGTCGACGCTCACCCCGGATGCACCGCCTCACGCGCGGCGGCCTCCTGCGCGGCCGCCCATCGCACCGACCGCACGATCGAGGTGTAGCCGGTGCAGCGGCAGATCTGACCGCTGATGGCCTCCCGGATCCGGCCCTCGTCGGGATCGGGCTCGGCATCGAGCAGGGCTCGAGCGGTGAGCATCATCCCGGGCGTGCAGAAGCCGCACTGGAGACCGTGACACTCCATGAACCCCTGCTGCACGGGGTCGAGCCGGTCGTCTCGCTCGAGGTCTTCGACGGTCCGGATCTCGTGGCCGCCGGCCATCGGGGTCAGCACGGTGCAGGACTTCACCGGCTCGCCGTCGTAGAGGACCACGCAGGCGCCGCAGTTGCTGGTGTCGCAGCCGGCGTGGGTCCCGGTGAGCCCGAGCTCGTCGCGGAGGAAGTGGACGAGCAGCAGCCGCGCCTCCACCTCGCGGGTGACGACCTCGCCGTTGACCGTGAGCGTGACCTGCATGGCTCAGGCCGCCGCTCGGTCGGCGACCCGGTCGGCCGCGCGGCGCAGGGTGCGCCGGGTCAGCTCGTAGGCGAGGTGACGCTTGTAGGCCGCGCTGCCGCGGCCGTCCGTGGCCGGCGTGCACGCAGCGGCGGCCAGCTCGCCGGCCTCGGCGAACGCCTCCTCCGACGGCACCCGACCGCGCAGCGCCTGGGAGATGACCGGGATCCCGGTCGTGTTGGGGCCCACCGCGGCCAGCCCGACGCGGGCGTCGGCGATCAGCCCGGCGTCGTCGAGCCAGAGCGCCGCCCCGGCAGCCACCACCGCCCAGTCCCCGGCCCGCCGGTCCACCTTGGCGTAGGCGTTGCTGCCGTGCGGGCGGATCGGGACGCGGACCTCGATGAGGAGCTCGGCCGGACCGACGGCTGTCTCGTAGGGACCGCGGTAGAACTCCTCCATCGAGACCACCCGCTCTCCCGCGGCCCCGCGGATCACGCAGCTGGCGCCCAGGGTCGTGCACACCGAGGAGAGGTCCTCCGACGGGTCGGCCTGGCAGAGCGAGCCCCCGAGAGTGCCGCGGTTGCGCACCACCGGGTCGGCGATCACCCGCTCGGCGTCGCGGAAGATCGGCAGGTCGGGCACCAGCGCCTCGGAGTCGAGCAGGTCCCGGTGGCGGGTCAGCGCCCCGATCCGCACCTCGCCGGGGGCGACCTTGATGTAGTCGAGCTCCTCGTGCAGGTCGTTGATGTCAACGAGGTACTCCAGGTGAGTCAGCCGGAGCTTCATCATCGGGATCAGGCTGTGCCCACCCGCCACGATCCGAGCCTCCTCGCCCAGCCGCTCCAGGAGCGCGATGGCGTGGTCGACACTGGTCGCTCGTTCGTACTCCAGCGGAGCGGGAACCTGCACCGTCGCCCTCCCTCTCGGCGCTCGATTCCCTCAAGTCAACCACCGGGTGTCAACGCCACCTCAGGGTTTGCTTAATCAGCCACCGTCGGTCGGCACCGGCCGCGGAACAGGCTCCGTGCCCGGCCGGGCCAGGCGGCGGCTCAGCGCCAGATCGGCGCCGGCCGCCGCCGGGGACGACTCACCGCGACCGCACTCCGCGCCCATGGCCCGGCTGCGGAGCGGTCGGGGACCTCGTGTTGAGGCGGCTGGACCGAGGAGGCTCCACGAAGGACTCCGTGGGCCGGGAGACGTGCCGGGCTCCCAGCGCCCCCACCGGCCTAGGCGCTCCAGAGCACGCCGTCCCCCATCTGGTCGGCCAGCGCGTAGACGCCGCGCAGGTCGTCCCGGTCCTCCAGCAGTCTCAGCAACCCCTGTGCATGCCGCAGCGCGAGGTTGTGGCGCGCTGCGGACAGCTGGTCCAGCTGGATCTCGATGTCGGTGGTCATCCGGTCTTTCCCCCTCTTCTGCCGACACTGTCGTGCACGGTGCTGATGCCGACCAGACGAGCGTGCCGCCGGAAGATGTGCGCCGGATTGACGCTGGGTTACGAACTCGTCAACGATCGGGGCGGCTCGCCGGGAGCCGTGCGCCACACCGACACGTGCGCCGCGCTCTCGGAGGTGTACGCCGACCGGTCCCAGCCGGCGTACCGCTCGGCGAGCGTCAGGCCCGCCAGCCGCGCCATCAGGTCCATCTCCGCGGGCCAGGCGTAGCGGTGCCGCGACTCCCCGCGCCGGAAGGAGCCGTCGGGCTGACGCGAGAAGTGGTGCGAGGTGAGCAGCTGGGTGGCCGGGTCGACGGTGTCGAGCCCGACGTGCTCCGGCGAGACGTGGAACGGCGCCGCGACCTGTCCCGGGGGCAGCGACCGCAGCGGCGGGAGCCCGCACTCGACGACGAACGCGCCTCCGGGCCGCAGGTGGCGGGCGGCATTGGCGAAGCAGGCCACCTGGGCGTCCTGGGTGAGCAGGTTGGTGATCGTGTGGTAGACGAGGTAGACCAGCGCGAACTCCCCCGGCTCGCCCGGCGGCGTCGAGACGGTGGCCGTCGCCATGTCGCCCACGACGACGGGCAGCTCCTCGGCCGTCACCTTGGTGCGCAGCTGCGCGACCATCGGCTCGGACAGCTCGATCCCGGCGACCGGCACGCCGCGGCGGTGCAGGGCCACGCCCACCCGTCCGGTGCCGATCGCCAGCTCCAGCGCCGGGCCGCCGTCGGCCAGCTCGGCGAGCAGGTCGAGCATCGGGTCGAGCACCTCCGGGGCGAACATCTCGGCGTCGTCGACGTCGTAGCGCTCGGCGGTCTCGGCGTCCCACAGCTCGGCGTAGTCCGGGATCTCCATGAGCGTGACCCTTCCGCGTGGCGGCGGTCGGGTCGAGCGAATATCCGCGGGCACACAGGAGACGCTCAGGCGAGGGCGGCAGGATGACCCCCGTGAGCGTCCCCACCGCCCCGCTGACCCGGACGCTGATCTGGGTCGAGATCGCGCTCGTGCTCGGGGTGTCCTTGGGGCGGTCGGGGGTCTATGCCGTCGTCAACATCATCGCCAGCCTGACCGCGCCCGAGCCGCTGTCGTCGCAGAGCGCGGTGATGAACGGCAGCCTCGCGCCGGACCGGCCCTGGCTCGACCTGACCTACCAGCTGCTGCGCATCTTCTTCGCGGTCGTGCCGGTGGCCCTGGCCGGCTATCTCCTCGTGCGGTCGGGCACCACGCTGCGGTCGGTGTGGTGGGGCGAGCGGCAGCTGGCCGGCGACACCGGCCGCGGCGCCGCCATCGCCGTCGCCGTCGGGTCGGCCGGCATCGCCTTCTACCTCGTCAGCCATGCGCTCGGGATCAACCTGACGGTGGTGCCCGAGGCACTGCCCGAGGTGTGGTGGCGCTACCCCGTGCTGGTGCTGGCGGCGCTGGAGAACGCCGTGCTGGAGGAGCTCGTGGTGCTCGGCTTCGTGCTGGTGCGGCTGCGTCAGGCCGGGCTCGGCGACCCCGCCGCGATCGGCTGGGCGGCGGTGCTGCGCGGGACCTACCACCTCTACCAGGGGTTCGGCGGTTTCCTCGGCAACCTGGTGATGGGCCTGCTGTTCGGCTGGCTCTACCGCCGTTGGGGCCGCGTCACGCCGTTCGTCGTGGCGCACACGCTGCTCGACGTCGGCGCGTTCGTCGGATACGCCGTGCTCGCCGGGCACGTCTCCTGGCTTCCGGGCTGAGCCCTCGCCGCCCCCCCCCCCGCTCGGGGGGTCGGGTGCCTCAGCCTGGATCCACCGACCCCCGGCGTCGCGAGCGGCACCAGACGGGTGCCCCGGCAAGGCGGAGTGCCGAAGGCGGGCCGGAGGCCCGTCGAGGTGCGACAACGCAGCCGGGGCGCCTGGATGGTGCCGCGCAGCAGCCGAGGGATCGGTGGATCCAGGCTCAGCCGTCGTACTCCCCGCGGGGCCGGGCACACGACCCGATCGCCAGGGGGCGCGGAGGAGGGTCAGCGGCGGCGGGCCGCCCGGCGCTCCCGGAGCCGGGCCAACGCCTCCTCGTCGAGCCGGGCGGCCTCCTGCGGGTGCGGCGCGGATCCGCCGTACGCCGCCGGCAGCCACCACGCCCCCTCCTCGACCTGGTAGTCGCCGATCACCTCGTGCAGCAGCGCGGCCATCGCCTCGCGCAGCCGGGCGGTCACCTCGTCGGCGTGGCCGTGCGTCGGCACCGGCGGCCCGACCCGGATCGTCACCGGCGTTCCGAAGCGCAGGTGCCGCCGGCCGTCGACGGTGAGGACGCGATGGCCTCCGAAGTGGACCACGGGGATCAGTGGGGCGCCGGTGGCCTGGGCCATCGCCGCCGCGCCGCGGGCCAGCGGCTTGACCTCGAAGGAGCGCGAGATGGTGCCCTCGGCGAACACGCCCACCGCCTCTCCCGCGCGCAGCCGGTGCTCGGCCTCACGGAGCGCGCCCGCGCCCTGCTCGCGGTCGACCGGCACGTGCTTCATCGCACGCATGAACACGCCGACGACCGGCGCCTCGAAGACGCCGCTCTTGCCGAGGAAGCGCACGAACCGCCGCCGCCGACGGCCCAGCCAGCCGACGAAGGCGAAGTCGAGGTAGCCGATGTGGTTGGCCGCCAGCACCACCGGCCCCCGCGTCGGCAGGTGGTGGTCGTCGATGACGGTGATCCGCAGCATCAGCGCGGCGAAGAGGGCGCGCAGGCCGGCGGTGACCCCGCGGTAGACGAGCTCCATCGGTCAGCGGTGCGGAGGGGGCGGCAGGTCGACGTTGATGGTGGGCGTGCCGGTGCCGGCCCGCGCGATCACGGCCAGAGACGTCCCGTCGGTGGGGTTGGACTCCCGGTGCACGGTGTACGCCGGCACCTCGAGGTAGTCGCCGGCCATCGCGTCGAGGAAGCCCTCGACGCCCTCGCACTCCAGGCGGAGCACGCCGCGGACGACGTACAGGCTGGTGACGTTGCTGTCGTGGTGGTGCCACCCGGAGACGGCGCCCGGCTCGGTGATGACCTGCCCCGCCCAGAGCCCGGGCGCGTGGAAGGCGAGCCGCCGTCGCATGCCCGGCGTCGGGTCGGCCTCGGCGAGCTCCTCGGCGCGGATCAGGCGGACGGGCTGAGACATGCTCCGACCCTAGCCGCGCGAGGGCTCGGGGGGTGAGTATCCGTGCGGCTGCGGCGGATCGGGGGCGCGCGCGGCCGAACCTCGTCGGGATCGGGGAGGGTTCGGGTCACCTGGTGACGGAAACCCTCCCCGATGACGGCGTTCCGATGGCTGCGTCCGCGGAATCGGGACTCACGCTGCGAGCGCCGCCGCGCATCCCGGCCCGCAGGCGACGGCGTGGCCGCGCCAGCCACGCTGCTGGAGGAGTGCCGCCACCTTCACCGCCGTGGAACAGGGCCGGTCGAAGACCTGGCCCCACGACAGCCGGACCGTGTCTCGGCCGTCCACGGCAGCGTCGAGGTCACGCTCCATGTCGCGGTCCCGCGCGAGGGCGGTGTCGTGGTGGAGCCGCCCGTCGAGCTCGACCAGCAGCCGGCCGTAGTCCACGTCGCGGTAGACCCGCCCGGCGCCCGCCAGGTCGGCGGTCTGGCGCATGGCCGGCGGCAGGCCGTGGGGCCGCTCGACGCGGACGAGGTAGCCGTGCTCCAGTGCCGAGCAGGTGCCGTCGGCGATGTCGCTCAGCACGGCCTCCAGCCACGCCCGACCCGCGACCCGGGGGCGCGCTCTGCTCACGGTGAGCAGCCGCGCGGCGGTGGTCCGGCCGCGCTGGATGCCGCCCGCGAGGACGGCGATGGCGGCCAGCTCGTCGGGGGCGGCGACGGCCACGTCGAGGGCGGCATCCTCATAGCGCTGGCGCGGAGGTGCGAGGTGCCAGAGCACCCGGGCGTCCAGGTCGCGCTTGCGATGCACGAGGATCGCGGGCGCTACGGTCTCCACGCGACGCCCGTGGGCCACCGCCACGTGGATCGCCTGCGCGCCTCCGCGGTCGAGCGCACCACCGTCAACGAGCCGGAGCGCCGACTCGTGGCACAGGGCCGCCGGCTCGAGGAGCAGCACCGCTGCCCAGGCCCGCTGCCGCCAGGTCGGCTCGCCGGTGTGGACGAGGTAGACCCCGCGGTGCAGGCGCACCAGCTCACGCCGGCGCACCCAGCGGCGGACGTCGTGCGGGGCCAGGCCGAGGGCCAGCAGCTGCCGCAGGGCGACGACACCGGCCTGGTCCGCGGCGAGGGCACAGACCGGCTCGGGCAGCATCCGCCCATCCTGGCGCGAGACGCGGACCCGTCGGGCCCGTCGCGCGCCCCCTGTGGACGAGCGGGAGTGTCGTCAGGATCGGGGAGGGTTCCGGTCACCTGGTGACGGAAAGCCTCTCCGTTGAGGCGGAGCGTCGGGCTACTCCGGCCGGCCCGTGAGCGCGATGCCGACGCCGAGACCGATCATCGACATCCCGCCGGCCATGCCGAGGCCGCGGCCGCGTGCCTCGGAGGCGTTGAACCAGTCGCGCATTCGCGCGGCCGCGACGGCCCACACGGAGTCGCAGACCAGGCCCAGGAGGACCGCGGTGAGACCGAGCACGAACATCTGCGCCGGGATCGCACCGGCCTGCCGGTCGACGAACTGCGGCAGCAGCGCGGCGAAGATCATGAAGCCCTTGGGGTTGCTGACGCCCGACCACGAACCCCTGCCGGATGGCCGTACGCCGGTCCAGCGGCACCCGCTGCCCCTCGGCGTCGACGTGGATGGCCCGGCGGTGTCGGATTGCCTGGACGCCGAGCCAGACGAGGTAGGCCGCGCCCGCGACCTTGAGCACGGTGAACACCACGATCGACTCCGCCACGATCGCGCCGAGCCCGACCGAGACCAGCGTCATCACCACGAAGAGCCCCAGAGTGTTGCCCGAGAACGCTCGACAGCGCGACCCGCTGACCGTAGGCCAGCGCGCGTCCCAGCACGAACAGCACGCTCGGCCCCGGGATCGCGATCACGATGAACGCCGCCAGCCCGAAGGCGAGCATCTGGTGGACGGTCACGGGCAGGTCCGGCATGGCGGTCATCGTAGGGCGCGCGCGGGGTCACCCTCCACGTGGTTTCGACGGTCAGCGGCGCGCGCTCGCCCCGACTCTCGCTGCGTTGTCGGGGGACAGTGCAGCGGCAGTGGGAAAGGGCCCTACCGGCGACCCCGCGTGAGGTCGACGTCGACCCAGACCAGCCGGTGGTCGCTGGACGGGAACGGGAAGATGCCGGTCAGCGCGGACAGCGGGTCGGCCCGCACCGGCCAGAAGACGCCGGAGTCCGCGATCCGCAGCGACCGGCTGGGCAGCACGTAGTCGGCCCTCAGGTTGCCCGGCGGCTCGGCGAAGTCGGCGGTGTCCCGGTCGGCCGGCGACCGGTGGTCGAGGTTGACGCCGCCCTGGAGCAACGAGGCCTCGGCGGCGCCCTCGCTCGTCGGCGGGTGCGAGGCGTTGACCCGCGGCGACTCGAGCAGCTGCTGGACCGCGCCGGGGATCGAGTCGCCGTCGAGCGGGTCGGAGTTCTGGTCGCCGGCGATGACGAAGCGCGCCCCGCGGGCCAGGCCGCCACGGTGACCGCGGTCGTCGTACACGTAGCGCGCGCCGGCGACGTAGTCGGCCCAGAAGCGGATCTCGTCGAAGTTGCGGGTGCCGTTGCGGTCCTCGGGGCCGTCGAACACCGGCGGCGTGGGGTGGGAGACGAGGAAGTGGACCGTGCCTCGCGGGGTGCGGATCGGCACGTCCCAGTGGGACTTCGACGACAGCCGGAACGCGGCCAGCTCCTCGGGGGAGTACCAGTCGGCGGGGGCCGCGGTCGCCGGGTCGTCGGGCAGCCGGGCGCCGGGCATGTCCCTCCACAGGAAGTGCTGGAAGGTGCGGACCTGCCGGGTCCTGATGGGGTACTTCGAGTAGACGACCATGCCGTACTGGCCGGGGAAGAACCCGAAGCCGAACGCGTCGTCGGGGCCGCCGACGCTGCCATCGTTGTTGAGGTCGAAGCCCGCTCGGGACCCCGGTGTTGACCGGCGCGACGTAGAAGTACGGGTAGTCGACCGGGTCGGCGCCACCCTGCCCCACGGCCAGGTAGTTGTCGCGGAACAGCTGCGCCGCCACCCCTCCCGCCACGTAGTCGAACTCGTTGACGAGCAGCACGTCCGGGTCGGTCCGCTGGATGATCTCGGCGACCGTCCGGGCCTGGGCGTTGTCGGGGGTGCTGAGGTCCCGCACCAGGTCGCCCTCGTCTGCAGCGGTTGAGCGACGCGTTGAAGGTCGCGAACCGCAGCGGCTCGGCGTGGTGACCGTGACCGTGACCGGACCCGCGGGCGTGTCGCGGGACCGGGTGGGCTCGAGCCGGCGGCGGACGGTACGGCGGCCAGTGTCAGGGCGGCGACTGCGGACAGGGCGAGGATGCGGCGCATCGGACACCTCCCGAGGTGGGGTTGCCCTCACGTTAGGACGGTCTCGCGCCGCACCGCACCCCCCGAGCGGGGGACGGCGACCGAACGCTCGGTGAACGCCTGCGACCGGCCCCGCCAGCCAGCCGGCGCGGGTCAGCCGTCGGTCTCGGAGTCGGCGTCGGCGCTGACGACCTGGAAGCCCTCGTCCAGCTGGACGTCGACCTGCGAGCCGTCGGGCAGCGTCACCTCGACCTCGTAGTAGCTGTCCTCGTCGCCGACCTCCGTGCCGGTCACCTCACCCCCGCCGGTCTCTGCGAGTGCCGCCTCGGTCGCCTGCTGCAGCGCCGCGCCGGTGATCGGGGTCTCGGTCGCGTCATCGTCGCGCCGGCGATCGCGTAGCCGGTGCCCGCGGCCGCCAGCAGCAGCCCGCCGCCGGCCACCAGTCCCACCTTTGTCCAGGTCCTCATCGGGGTCTCCTCCCGTCCGGCTCGTGGCCGGGTCGTGTCAGTCTCCTGTCCAGCGTGCCCGTGGCCAAGCGGCCTGAAGCCGCCCGAACCGCCGGTCGGGCACGATGGGCGGGTGCTGCTCACCCGACCGGTGCTGGACCGGATCGTCGCCGGCGAGGTCGACCTGGTCTTCCGCCTCTGGAAGCGCCCGACCGTGAAGGCCGGGGGCCGACTGCGCACGGCCGTCGGGGAGCTCGCCATCCACGAGGTCGACGTCGTCGACCCGTCGGCGATCACCGACGCCGAGGCGCGGCGGGCGGGCCACGCCGACGCCGACGCGGTGCGGGCGGCGCTCGCGCCACGGCGTACGACGTCCGCGCGGGCGCGAGCGCGGGTTGCCCGGCCCGACGAGACCAGCCGGGTCTACCGCGTGCGGGTCACCTACGCCGGGGCCGACCCCCGGGCGGACCTGCGGCAGACCCGGCTCGACCGGCGCGGCATCGCCGAGATGCTCGCCCGGCTCGAGGCGATGGAGGCGCGCGCAGAGGAGCCGTGGGTGTTCGCCACCCTCGACCTGATCAGCCGCTGGCCAGGTCGGCGAGCACCCGAGCTCGCGGAGGTTCTGGGCCGCGAGACGCTGCCGTGGAAGGCGCAGGTGCGGCGCCTCAAGGAGCTGGGTCTGACCGAGAGCCTGCCGGTCGGCTACCGCCTCTCGCCACGGGGTCGGCAGGTGCGGGATGCTGCCCGGAGACGCCGCGGCAACCCCCCGGCCCGCAACGGCGTCTGAGGGGTATCCACACCGGTCGCGGAGGCTCTTGGACCGGAGACGACCGCATCGAGAAGGGACCCCCATGCCCGCAGGCACCGGAGCCAGCCAACCCGCGACGGGCCGCCACGGCCGCGACCTGTTCCTCATCGAGGGCGAAGGGCTGGTGGGCGGCGCGAGCGGTCGCACGGCCCGCGTCGATGCCCGGGCGGCGGCGGCCCCCGGAGACCCGCGGATGTTCCGCTTCACCCGGATCGGCCCGCGGGGCAAGCGGCTGGCGCGCGGCATCAACGTCAAGGTGGCAGCGGCGATGAGCGCCGGAACCGCGCTCCAGGACGGGCCGATCCCGGCCGGCTACACCTATCTCGGCCAGCTGGTCGACCACGACCTCACCTTCGACAAGACCGCCGTGATGTTCGGTGACACGATCTCGCCGGCCGACATGCTGTCGGGACGATCGCCGAAGCTCGACCTCGACTGCCTGTACGGCGCCGGGCCGCGCGACCCGGCCTCAGCCGAGTTCTACCGCGACGACCGGCACCTGAGGATCGGTACGACGGTCCGTGCGGGAGGAGGTCGTCGGCTCCGCGGTCGGACCGGCTACGACCTGCCCCGGGACGGCGACGGGTCGAAGAAGCGGCCTCGCCGGACGGTGGTTCCCGACCCCCGCAACGACGAGAACCTGGCGGTCGCCCAGACCCAGGTCGCCTTCATCCGCTTCCACAACCGGGTCGTCGACACGCTCGACCCGTCGGTGCCCGTGGGGCAGCGGTTCGCCAAGGCGAAGACGCAGGTGGTGCTGCACTACCAGTGGATGCTCAAGACCGACTACCTCCCGCGGATCTGCGACAAGAGCGTGGTCGAGGACGTGTTCGCGAACGGCCGGCGGATCTTCGACGTCGGCGCGACGCCGACGAGCATGCCGGCGATGCCGGTGGAGTTCTCGGTGGGGGCGTTCCGACTCGGGCACTCCATGGTGCGGCCGACGTACGACTGGAACGCCGAGTTCAGCGACGGCGGTGGCAGCCTCGACCTGTTGTTCGGCTTCTCCGGCACGTCGGGGTTCCTCGGCGGCGACGACCTGGCGCTGCCGAGCAACTGGATCGTCGACTGGCGGCGGTTCTATCCGTTCAGCCGGATCAAGCGGGGGGACCTGAAGCCGCCGCGGGGCGAGTTCAACCGCGCGCAGGTGATCGACACCAAGGTGTCCCGAGCGCTGAACGAGCTGCCGCCGGGCGCGTTCGGTGGCACCGACGCGGACTTCGGGACGCTCAAGCAGCACCTGGCGTTTCGCAACCTGACTCGCTCCGGCATGGTGCGGCTGGCCTCCGGCCAGCAGATGGCCGCGCAGCTCGCGGCCTCCGGGGTGCCGGTGACGCCGCTGACCCGCGAGGAGATCCTCCACGGCGCCGGCGCGGGTACCCGGCTGGACAGGCTCACCGCCGCGCAGGCCGACGCGTTCGCGGCCAACACGCCGCTGTGGTTCTACACGCTGCGCGAGGCCGAGCTCGCCGGCGGGCGGCTGGCCGGGGTCGGCGCGCGGATCGTGGCGGAGACGTTCCACCGGGCGATGGAGGCGGCCGGCAGCTCGATCGTCCGGCGACCCGGCTGGCGCCCGACGCTGGGCGGGGCGAAGAACCGGTTCACGATGATGGATCTGCTGCTCGTGGCCTACGACGACGACCCGGCCGTGCTCAACCCGCTGGGGGACTGACCCCCTCGCGAGGCGATGTCTACTGGTGCGTACAGCGCGCCAGGTGCGCCGTACGCACCAGTAGACATCCTGGGCCGGCTTCGGCCCTCAGGACCGCTGGCTAGCATCGGAAGATGCCGCGCCGCAGAGGTGCTCCCGCGATGCCGGTCACCCGGGTACAGAGTGGGGTGGCGATCCCTGGCGACGTCGACGAGGTCACCGTCGAGGGTCGCGACCTGGTCAACGGCTACGGCGGCGGCACCCGGACGGTGCCGGTGCCGCGCTGAGCCGCGTGCGGCGGCACCTGGGTGGGTACCACCGAGAGGACGAGCCAACCGACAGAGGAGCAGACGATGAGCGATCCGGTCAGCCCGATCGTGGTGGTGGGCGGCGGCCTGGCGGCCGCCACCTTCGTGGAGGAGCTGCGCGAGCGCGGCTACGACGGGCCGGTGACGGTGTTCGCCGAGGAGCAGCACGCACCCTACGAGCGGCCGCCGCTGTCGAAGGAGCTCCTGCTCGGCAAGGCCGGGCCCGACGACCCGGTGGTCCACGACGAGCAGTGGTACGCCGACCACGACGTGACGCTGCGGCTCGGGAGCCGCGTCAGCTCGATCGACCTCGTCGCGCGGACGGTGACCGCGGACGGCGACCGGACGGCGTACGGCACGCTCGTGCTGGCCGTCGGCGCGCAGCCGCGCGCCGTTCCCGATGGCCGACGACAGCGGCGCGCCGGTGGCCTACCTGCGCACCCTCGACGACGCGATGGCGCTCAAGGACCAGCTGGCCGAGGCCCGCCGGATCGCGATCGTGGGGGCAGGCTGGATCGGCCTGGAGGTCGCCGCGGCGGCCCGCGAGAACGGCGCCGACGTCACCGTGCTCGAGGCCGCCGAGCAGCCGCTGCTCGGCGTGCTCGGGCCGGAGGTGGCCGCGATCTTCGCCGAGCTGCACCGGCAGCACGGGGTCGACCTGCGGCTGGGCGCGACGATCACCGGGATCGCCGCGACCGCCTCGGGCGGCGTGGTGGAGCTGGCGGCCGGCGACCCGGTGGCGTTCGACCTGCTGGTGGTCGGCGTCGGGGTGCTGCCGGAGGTCGACGTCGCCGGGGCAGCGGGCCTGGCCGTCGACAACGGCATCCGCGTCGACGCGCATCTGCGCACCAGCGACCCCCACGTCCTCGCGATCGGCGACGTGGCGCACGCCGACCACGCCGTGCTGGGCTACCCGCTCCGGGTCGAGCACTGGGACGTCGCCAAGAAGCACGCCGCCGTGGCCGCCGCCGTCGTGGCGGGCGAGGACGCGTCGTGGGAGGCGCTGCCCTACTTCTTCACCGACCAGTACGACCTCGGCATGGAGTATGTCGGCAACCCCGGCCCCGAGGGCTTCGACCGGGTGGTCGTGCGAGGCGACACCGACCCGTCGTCGTCCCTGCAGTTCACGGCCTTCTGGCTGCGGGGTGCCGACGTGGTGGCCGGCATGCAGGCCAACGACTGGGACGCCACCGACGAGATCCGGCGGCTGGTCGGAACCAGGGTCGACGTCGATCGGCTGGGCGACGACGACGTGTCCTTGTCGGAGGTGTGAGGGCGAGGGTCGTCAGCGCCGAGGCGGCCGCCGTCGGTCGTGCGGAGGCGACGCCGGGGCGGGCCTGAGACGTCATCCGAAGAGGTCGTCCCGACGCCCGATCCGGATGACGCGCCAGGGCTCCCCCAGCCGCCGAATTTACCTTTTCGTGACCTTTCCCCTAGCCTCGATCCTCATGTTCGCCCCCCTGCGCCGCCATCTTGCCTCCGTCCTCGGTCTGCTCCTGGTCGCCACGACGCTGTCGGTGGCCGCCGTGACCGCCCCGACGACCACCGACGACGAGGTGGAGCTCGCGGGCTGCATCGGCTACTGCGGCTACCCGCGCAACGCCGGCAAGGTGTTCCGCTGGGGCCGCGAGAAGTGGCGCTACGAGTTCGAGACCGGCGCCTTCCCGCGCAAGGTCTGGAAGTCCACGCACCCCAAGCAGATCGGCCAGCAGCACGGCATGCTGACGATCTTTGCCAACGCCGGCAACCGCAAGGTCCGCACCTGGGGGGCCGTCCGGGCGGCGAAGTACGGCCGCTGGGAGGCGCGGATGCGCGCCGTCGAGCTGGCGAAGACCGGCCAGCACTTCCGCTTCATCTGGCGGCTGGCGCCCGTCAACGGCACCCGCTGCAACAGCAAGGTGATCACGCTGGCGTCCTACCGGCCCGGCGACAAGCGGGTCCGTGGTGCCGTCCGCACCCGTCCCTCGCACTCGTTCAGCTATGCGAAGGGCCGCGACCTGCGCTCGCGCGCCTGGCACGCGTTCGCGGTCGAGGTCACCCCCGACCACATCTCGTGGTTCGTGGACACGCGCGTGGTCCACACCGAGCGTCGCCCGGCCGCCCTGCAGGGCTACAAGCTGCGGCCCGAGTTCCTCATCAAGGGCAAGAAGGGCCAGACGATGCGCCGCTCGATGCTGCAGATGGACTGGGTGCGGCACTACACGCTCGACCGGAAGAACGCCAAGTCGATCAAGGCCCCGCGGATGAGCAGGGGCACCTACACCAAGGGCTGCTGACGGCAGCCTGACGGGCGTCTCGCCCCATGACGCGCCCGGCGTGGTCCTGCCGCGTGTGCTCCTGAACCGTGGCGCTCACCGCTCCATCCGCTCCCGGCGGACGGGGAGCTTCACGGTGAGCCTGATCCTGGGGCAGACTACGCACGTGACCACGGAGGATCTGGGCGGCGAGGTGCTGCGGGCCGACGGGCTGACCCGCCGGCTGGACGACGGGACGACGATCGTGGACAACGTGTCGTTCAGCGTCGGACGCGGTGAGGTGGTGGCCGTGGTCGGCGGCAGCGGGGCCGGCAAGTCCTCGCTGCTGCGGCTGCTCAACCGGCTCGACGAGCCGACCGCCGGGCAGGTCACGGTCGACGGTGCCGACCAGGCGTCGCTGCGACCCTCCGACCTGCGCCGCCGCGTCGGGATGGTGCCGCAGACGCCCCGGATGTTCCCTGGCACGGTCCTCGACAACCTGCGTTGGGCGTTCAACGAGCGCGGCGAGACGCTCGCGGACGACAGGGTCAGCTCTCTGCTCGAGCGCGTCCAGCTCCCGGGGTACGCCGATCGCGACGCGTCCTCGCTCTCCGGCGGCGAGGCTCAGCGGGTCTCGCTGGCCCGGGTGCTCGCCAACGAGCCCGAGGTGCTGCTGCTCGACGAGCCGACCTCGGCACTCGACGAGGACACCAAGGGAGAGGTGGAGTCGACGCTGCGCGATCTGCTGTCGTCGGGCGAGGTCACCTGCCTGGTGGTCACCCACGACGAGGCCCAGGCCCGACGGCTGGCCGGCCGGGCGCTGCGGATGCGCGAGGGCCGGGTCGTCGAGGAGGGCGCGGTCGAGGAGGTGCTCGGGTCGTGATCACCGCGCTCTCGGACAACACCTGGGTGGTGGCGCTGACCCAGGCGGTCGCCGCGGTGCTGCTGGTCGTGGCCGTGCTGCTGGTGGCCCGCCGCTACGGCGTCTCGATGTTCGGTGAGGCGACCTGGGCGATGGCTCGCGGCTTCGTGCAGGTGGTGGCGGTCGGCTCGGTGCTGGCGATCCTGCTGCGCGGGCCGGTGTGGACCGCGATCGTGGTGCTGCTCGGGATGTTCGCCGCCGCGGCCTCCATCGCGCGGCGACGGGCCAAGGGGATCCCCGGGGCCTACCGGCTCATCCTCACCGCGCTGCTCATCGGAGCAGGCAGCGTGATCGTGGTGATGACGGCACTCGGCGTGATGCGCTGGGAGATCGCGACGCTGGTGCCCGTCGGGTCCATGCTGCTGTCCAACGCGATGAACGCCGTCACCCAGATGCTCGAGCGGCTGCGCTCCGACATCGACGCCCACCGCGGCGACATCGAGGCGAAGCTCGCGCTCGGCGGCGCGCCGGCGTCCTGCGTGGCGCCGTACGTCGAGAACGCCGTGCGGGCATCCATGATCCCGCAGGTCAACACGATGACAGCGCTCGGCATCGTGTTCATCCCCGGGCTGATGTCGGGCATGGTGCTCGCCGGCGCCGACCCGGTGCAGGCGGCGATCTACCAGTTCGTGGTGATCGCGATGATCCTGGCGGCGGGCGGTCTCACGGCGATGACCGCGGCCGTGCTCGTGCGCTCACGGTTCTTCACCGACGCCGACCAGCTGGTGGTGCCGACGGCATGACCGACCAGGATCGGCGGACACGTCCGCGGTGGTGCCGCCTGCTGACGGGAGGCGCCTGCCTCGCGGTGGTCGCCTGGATCTGGGCGACCCGGGGCGAGGTGGTGCTGGCTCAGCATCCGGCGTACGCCGTCGTGACAGCCGCATGGGCGGCCCTCGGGCTGCTGCTCGTCGGGCTCGGGCTGCGACGGCGCCCCTCCGACCGCGGGCGGTCGGTCGCACGGATGGCGGGGTGCGCGGCGCTGGTGCTGACCGTGGCGCTGGCCCTCGCTGTGACGGTGTGGCTGCGACCCTTCTCCGCCAGCCCGGCCGCTCGGGCGCTGACCGACGACGAAGGCGGGCTGGTGGTGACCTCGTCGGCCCGCACGATCACGCTTCGCCCTGATGGCGTCGAGGAGCCCACCACCGCACTGGTGTTCCAGCCGGGGGCGCGGGTCGACGCCCGGGCCTCCCTGCCGCTGCTCACCTCCGTGGCTGGCGAGGGCTACCTCGTCGTGGTGGTCAAGCAGCCCCTCAACATCGGCTTCCTGGCCGGGGGCGCGCCAACGCACGTGATCGCCGCACACCCCGAGGTCGAGCACTGGGTCGTCGGCGGACACAGCCTGGGAGGGGTGGTGGCCTCGTCGTTCGCGGCCGACGAGCCCGGCCTCGTCGACGGCCTCCTGCTGTGGGCGTCGTACCCTCTCGACGACGGGCTCGCGTCCCGCGATGACCTGGCGGTCACCTCGATCTCCGGGTCCGAGGACGGCCTGACCACCCCGGCGGACATCGCCGACAGCCGGGCCGACCTGCCCGCGGACACGACCTTCGTGGAGGTGCCGGGAGCCGTGCACAGCTTCTTCGGCGACTACGGAAGTCAGCCGGGGGACGGTCAGCCCACGACCACACGCAGCGAAGCCCAGGAGGCCATCCTCGCCGCCTCCCTCGAGCTGATGCGGAGCGTGGACAATGGCTGAACCGCCCGGCTCCGTGAGCGGTCCGGTCACCCGGGCCCGCTCCTGGCTGCGCCGACGGTTCCCGACGCGCCATCTCCGCGAGGACGTCTCCGCGGGTCTCGTCCTGGGCGTCGAGAGCGTGCCGGACGGGCTGGCGGGCGGGCTGCTGGCGGGGGTGAACCCGGTCTACGGCCTGTACGGATACATGGTCGGGACGCTGTTCGGAGCCGTGGCCACCAGCTCCGCGTTCATGGCCGTCCAGGCCACCGGGGCGATGGCGGTCGTGGTGTCCGACGTGCCTCAGGTGCACGGCGGCACGCCGGAGGCCGACACCGCCCTGTTCACGCTGTCCGTGCTGACCGGAGTCGTGATGCTGACCCTCGGCATCGCGCGGTTGGGAAGCCTGGTGCGGTGGGTGCCGAACGCAGTTCTCACCGGCTTCATCAACGCCGTCGCGGTCAACATCGTCCTGGGTCAGCTCGACGACTTCACCGGCTACGACAGCGTCGGCGACAACCGGGTCGCGTCCGCGGTGAACTCGCTGCTCCACCTCGGATCGTGGGGCTGGCACGCGGTGCTGGTAGGCGCTGCCACGATCGTCCTGATCCTGCTCCTCGAACGCACCCGTCTGGGCGCGCTGGGCCTCGTGGTCGCCATTGTCGTCACCTCGGCGGTCGCGTCGCTGCTCTCCCTGGACGTCGTCCCGCTGAACTCGATCACCGAGATCCCCGGGAGCCTGCCCAGCCCGTCCCTCCCCTCGCTCTCCCTCATCGCCACGCTGGCGATCCCCGCCGTGTCGCTGGCCTTCGTCGGCCTCGTCCAGGGTGCCGCGATCAGCAGCTCCGTGCCCAACCCGGACGGGACCTACCCGGATGCGTCGGGGGACTTCCGCGGCCAGGGAGTGGCCAACATCGGAGCGGGTCTCCTCCAGGGGATGCCGGTCGGCGGCTCCATGTCGGCCACGTCGATCGTGACCAACGCCGGAGCACGCAGCCGGGTGGCGCTGCTGGTGGCCGGAACGACGATGGCCGTCGCCGTCGTGCTGCTGTCCGATCTGGTGGGCTACATCGCGATGCCCGCACTGGCCGGACTCCTGATGGTCGTCGGGGTGCGGACCCTTCGGGTCGATGCCCTGGTCATGGTCTGGTACACCGGACCCGTCCAGGCAGCGGTGCTGGCCACGACGTTCGCCCTCACCCTCCTCATCCCCCTCCAGTACGCCGTCCTCGTCGGGGTCGGGATGTCGGTCGTCCTCCATGTCGCCCGTCAGTCCAACCGGGTGACGGTCAGGGAGTGGCACCTCGAGGACGCCGGCGTCACCGAGGTGGACCCCCGGGCCGAGATCGGAGTCGGCGAGGTGGTCGTGCTCCGCCCCTACGGCAGCCTCTTCTTCGCCGCCGCCCCGACGTTCGAGCGTGCGCTCCCCGCCGTCACCAGCGGCACCAGGAACTCCGCCGTGGTCATCAGTCTCCGAGGCAAGGAGGACCTCGGGAGCACCTTCATCAACGTCGTCACCCGATACGCGCAGGCACTCGACGGCCACGGCAGCGGACTCTGGGTGAGTGGGGCGTCGGCGGAGGTCGTGGACCAGCTGGCCAAGACCGGAGCACTCGCGGCGATCGGGCCGGAGCGGGTCCACGTCCGCACCCCGGTCATCGCCGAGTCGACCCGGGAGGCCGTCCACGAGGCAGAGGGGTGGGTCGCCCTACGTGCGGACGGGCCGACGACCTGACCGGTCGTCCACCACCCGCCGGGCAGCGTCGCCCGGTCCGAGCGGTGGCGGTACGTTCAGCACATGACGGACATCCTGCTCGGCCTGATCGCCTTCGTGGTGGGCCTGACGTTCTGCTTCGGTGGCATCTACTTCATGCGGCTGGTGATCTCTCTCTGGGGCGCCTTCGCCGGCTTCGCCCTCGGCGCAGGGATGGTGGCCGGCATCGCCGGCGAGAACTTTCTGGGATCGGTGCTCGGGTGGGCTCTCGGCCTCGTCCTTGCGCTCGTGTTCGCGCTACTGGCCTACTTCTTCTACGCGGTGTCGGTGGTGATGGCCATGGGCTCGGTCGGCTTCGCGGTCGGCAGCTGGGTGATGGTCGCCCTGGGGCTCGACTGGAACTGGCTCGTCGCGCTGGTCGGGGTGGCGGTGGGCGTGGTGTTCGCCGTCGCCGCGCTCGCCGTCGACATGCCGACGACGGTGCTCATCGTGATCAGCGCGATCGGTGGTGCGGCGGTCGCCGTGTCGGGCCTGATGCTGATCTTCGGCGCGATCGACGCCTCGACGTTCACCGACGGGAACTTCGTGTCGCTGGTCAGCGACGACTGGTGGTGGTACGCGCTGTTCCTGGTCATGGCGATCTTCGGCGTCGTCGGCCAGAGTCGCAGCGTCTCCTCCGCCCGCGCCAGCATGCGCGAGCAGTGGACGACCACGCAGGCGCCCTGGGGACCCTGAGATCGCTCCCCACCTCCGCCGGGCGGCCGCCGGTGCCGGCTGGTCGCCTCCGGACCCGAAAGCCCCTACCATCGGGCCCATGGCGCTCCTCGAGCGCGACGAGCAGCTCCGCGCCGCCCAGGGCTACCTCGCCGACGCCGCGGCCGGACACGGACGGCTGGTCTTCGTCGCCGGCGAGCCCGGCATCGGCAAGACGACCTTCCTCGAGCACCTGCTCGCGACCAGCGACGCCACGCCGCTGGTGGGCTGGTGCGACGGCTCGGCCACCCCGCCTCCGCTCGGACCGTTGGTGGACATGCTGCCCCAGCTGCCGGCCACGACCTGGCCGGAGGGCGCCTCCCGCTCGGAGGTGTTCGCCGGGCTCCTGTCTGTGCTCCGCGACCCGCCGGCCGGGACGCCGTACCTCGTGGTTGTCGAGGACGCCCACTGGGCCGACGAGGCGACCCTGGACCTGATCCGTCACCTGGCTCGACGCATCCACGCCTGCCGGGCGCTGGTGATGGTCAGCTACCGGGTCGAGGACACGACCGTCGGCGACAGGCTCCGGGTGCTGCTGGGGGACACCGCGTCGGCGACGGGCACCAGGCGGATCGACCTCGCGCCGCTGACCGCGGCGGGGGTGGCCCGGCTCGCGGCCGAGCAGGGTGCTGCCGCCTCCGCGGATCTGTACGACGTCACGGGCGGCAACCCGTTCTTCGTCACCGAGGCTCTCTCCGCGGGAACCAGCGACCTCCCCGCCACCGTGCGCGACGCCGTCCTCGCGAGGGTGTCGCGACTGAGCGAGACGGGGCAACGCGCGCTGGAGGTCGTCGCGCTGGCCGGATCGCGGGCGGAGGCCGACCTGGTCGGCCACCTGCTCAACGTCGGGCTCCCCGCGCTCGACGAGCCGTTGGAGCGAGGGCTGCTGCGACAGTCGGGCGGCGACCTGCTGTTCCGCCACGAGCTGGCCCGTCTGGTCGTGGCGGAGCAGGTCCCGGCGGGACGCCGGCTGCACCTGCATCGGCGCCTGCTCGCCGCGCTGACCGAGCGGGACGCCGACCCGGCCCGGCTCGCCCACCACGCTGAGGAGGCCGGCGAGGACGCGGCGATGCTGACCCATGCCCGGCGGGCTGGCGCGCGCGCGGCGGCCCTCGGCTCCCACCTCGAGGCCACGCGCCAGTACGAGCGGGCGGTGCGGCACGCCGACGACCTGACGGCCGAGGACCGGGCCCAGCTCTACTGGGACCTGGGCTACGAGTACTACCTGACCAGTCAGATCGATCAGTCGATCGAGATGGTGGGTCGTGCGCGCGACCTGTGGGAGTCCCTCGGCGCGACCGTGCGGGTGGGCGACGCCTGGCGCTGCCAGTCGCGCCTGCACTGGTTCGCCGGACACCATGACGCGGCGCAGGAGCTCGCCGACGTCGCAGTCGCTCTCCTCGACGGCACCCGTTCGGTGGAGCAGGCGATGGCCCTGAGCCACCGAGCCGGCCTGTCGATGCTCGCCACCCGGCTGGCGGACACGCGGAGGTGGGGGGAGCGCGCGATGACCGCGCTGGAGAGCATCCCCGAGGCCGCGGACGGCGACGAGGTGCGGGTGCACGCACTCAACAACCTGGGCACGATCGAGATCACGGCGGGTGACCTCGAGGCCGGCCGGCGGATGCTCGTCGAGTCGCTGGAGCGGGCCCAGCGAGCAGAGCTCCACGAGCATGCGGCCCGGGCCTACTGCAACCTGGCGTCGTCCGCGGTGGTCCAGCGTCGTCACCAGGAGGCGTTCCACTATCTCGACGAGGGGATCGGCTACTGCGACGACCGCGACCTGGACTCGTGGGGGACGTACCTGATGGGGTGGCGGGCGCGCCTGCATCTCGACCGGGGTGACGAACGAGCCTCCCGCGCCGACGCGGCCGCGGTCATGGTCCGCGGCATCAACGCCGTGGGCACCCTGGAGCCGTTGCTGGTGGTGGCGCAGCTGGACATCCGCACCGGCGCAGGCTCAGGCTCCGCGGAGCTGGCCCGGGCGGTCCAGCTGGCCGAGGGCATGAAGGAGGCGCAGCGGGTGGCGCCCACCGCCTCCGCACGCTGCGAGGCCGCGTGGATCGCCGGCAAGCCGAGGGTGGCGGAGGAGATCGCCACCGAGGCGTGGCCGGCCCTCGCGGACGTCGACTGCCCCTGGAACCGCGGCCAGGTGGCGACCTGGCTGCCGCCCGCGGTCGAGGTGTCGCCACCGCTGGCGACGCCCTACCTGCGGGAGCGGCAGGGCCGATGGGCGGAGGCCGCCGAGTTCTGGGCGGGCGTGGAGTCGCCGTTCGACCGCGGTCTGGCACTGGCGCGCAGCGGCGAGGTTCGACTGATGACCGACGCCGTCCGGATCTTCGACGGGCTCGGCGCGTCGGCGGCGGCCACGCGCACCCGCGCCCTGCTGCGCGCCGAAGGAGCCCCAGTGCCCCGGGCCAGCCGGTCGACGACCCACGCCGACGGGCTCACCGCCCGCGAGGCCGAGGTTCAGACACTCGTGTCCCGCGGTCTCACCGACGCCGAGATCGCCGACGCGCTCGTGATCTCGCGGAGGACGGCCGAGCACCACGTCTCCTCGATCCTCGCCAAGCGCGGTGTCAATAGTCGGCGGGACCTTCTCGAGATGGGTAGTGCCGACGCCGAGTCTGGGTAGTCGTCACCGATGAGCGAAGCGCCCGGGGCGTCGTACAACTGAGACGTCAGTTCGACACGACCCGAGAAGAGGAAACAATGCCGCTCTACATGGACGTGCACTCGCTGGGCGACGGCGTCACGATGGACGACGTCGCCAAGGCCCACCAGGCCGACCTCGCCATCCAGGACGCCCACGGCGTCAACTACCTGCGCTACTGGGTGGACGAGGGCAAGGGCCAGATCTTCTGCCTGGTCGAGGCGCCCGACCCCGATGCCGCCAACACCGTGCACCGCGAGGCGCACGGCCTCGTCGCCGACGAGGTCTTCATGGTGCAGGAAGGCGTCTGACGCCTGGACCCAGCCGGCGTGATACCGGCCGGTGGAGTACCGGCGCGACTCCGGTGGCCTGTGGCTACTGGTGCGTACGACCCGCCTCGTGCGTCGTACGCACCAGTAGACATCCCTGGCTCAGCGACCCGAGCGTCACCAGGTGGGCGAGACGCTCACGACCGCCACCGGCTCTCGACCACCTAGCGGCTTTGCCCGGAGGGCACTCCACGGCGTTGACTGGCGCGATGACCCCGACATCAGGACCGCCCCTGCCCATCGCCCCGCTCGGCAGGAGCGGGCTGCACGTCTCACGGCTGGCGCTCGGCACGATGACCTTCGGCGCCGAGACCGACGAGGCCGGGGCGTTCGCGCAGCTCGACCTCTTCCGTGAGGTAGGGGGCACGCTGGTCGACACCGCAGACGTCTACGGCGGCGGAGAGTCGGAGCGGATCCTCGGGCGCTGGCTCGCCGACCGGCACCCGGAGGAGACGCTGGTCGCGACCAAGGGCCGGTTCGCGCCGGCTCCCGGATCGGCCGGTGCCTCGCGCCGCGCCCTGGCGCGCGCCGTGGACGCCAGCCTCCACCGGCTGAGCGTGGACGCGATCGACCACTACGTCGTGCATGGCTGGGACGACGAGACCCCGGTCGCCGAGACCCTCGACACGCTCACGAGCCTGGTGCGCGCAGGCAAGATCCACCACCTCGGTTGGTCCAACGTCACGGGGTGGCAGCTGGCGACGATCATGACGACGGCGAGGCTCGGGGGGTACGTCGTGCCCTGCAGCATCCAGCCGCAGTACAACCTGCTCGACCGCGGCATCGAGGTGGAGCTGCTGCCGTGTGCCCTCGAGCAGGGGCTCGCGGTCACACCCTGGTCGCCGCTGGGCGGCGGGTGGCTCACCGGGAAGTACCACGCCGACCAGCGGCCCACCGGCGACACCCGGCTCGGCGAGGACCCGGAGCGTGGCGTCGAGGCCTACGACACCCGCAACACCGCGCACACCTGGGACGTCCTGGCGGTCGTCGAGCAGGTCGCCGAGGCACGCGGTGCGACGATGGCGCAGGTCGCGATCGCCTGGCTGCTCGCCCGCCCCGGTGTGGCGAGCGTCCTGCTCGGTGCCCGCACCGTCGAACAGCTCGCCGGCACCCTGGCCGCGGTCGCCCTCGACCTCTCCGAGGAGGAGATCGCGCGGCTCACGGCCGTGTCGGCGCCCGGCCTGCCGGCCTACCCGTACGGGATGATCGAGGACTTCTGCGACGTGCCGCACTGGCGCCGGCTCGGGACGGCGCGCACGTGACGGGCCCCCGGAGGCAGCGGCCTCCGGGGCTACTGGTGCGCACGGCGCGACGGTGCGTCGTACGCACCAGTGGACATCCCGCGCGAGCGCCCGCCCACCAGTCTTCCGGACGCAGGCCGACCGGATCCCGCCCTACTCTTCGGGCATGACGGTCACCTGGGCGCAGGCGCTCTCCTGGCGACTCCGCCGACACCTTCTCGACCCGAGAAGCCATGAGTCGGTCTCCGGCGTCGTCGGGCGGCTCGGCGCGGTGCTGGCCATGGACGACCGACTGGCCGACCTCGCGGTAGGAGCCCGGCGCCACGGCCATCGCAGCGGCGACGTCGCGGCGGCGCTGGCCGAGGGCGCGCTGGTCAAGGCCTTCGCGTTCCGCGGCGCGACGCACTATCTCACCCCCGAGGACGGTGGGGCCTACCTCGCGCTCCGGGCGGCAGGACGCCAGTGGGAGCTGCCGAGCTGGCAGGACTACTACGAGCTGTCCCCCGCAGACTGGCCGCGCCTGCGCGAGGCGGTCCGCGACGCCTTGGCCGACGGGCCACTGACCCTGCCCGAGCTCGGCGCGGCGGTCACCCGCCGACGCGCCTTCGCCCACCTCAGGCCTGTCTTCGACGAGGGCGCCGGCACCCTCATCAAGCCGCTCACCTGGCAAGGCGACATGGGCTTCGCTGCGCCGCGCGACGGCCAGGCCACCTTCCAGAGGCTCGAGGTCGCGCCCGGGTGGGCGGGCGTCTGGGACCTTGACGACGCAGGTCGGCACGCGATCACCGCGTACGTCGGCAGCTACGGCCCGTCGACCGCCGAGCAGGTGCACTCCTGGCTCGGCAACGGGCTGAGCGCCGGCACCAGGCGCCTCCGCGGCTGGCTCGCGGATCTCGCCGACCGGCTCGTCACGGTCGAGGTCCAGGGCGAGCCCCGCCTGATGCTCGACGAGCACGTCGACGACCTGCACGACGCCCGCGTGCACGACTCGGCCCACCTGCTCCCCGGCCACGACCAGTGGGTGATCGGGCCGTCCACCAAGGACGAGCACGTGGTGCCTGCCGATCGGCGTACTCCCGTCACCCGCAAGGCCAATCTGGTGGTGGTCGGCGGGGTCGTGCGAGGCACCTGGCTGATCACCGGCGATGCGGTGTCGGTCACCTGGCTCGACGCCGAGGTGCGTCCTCCGAGGGCCGAGCTCGAGTCCGCCGCGGGGAGAGTGGGGGAGATCGTCGGCCGCCCGCTCGGGCTCGTGATCGGGTGAGTGGTCCGGAGACGCACCGTTGCGCGGCGCGATGCCTACTGGTGCGTGCGGCGCGCCTGGTGGGTCGCACGCACCAGTAGACATCCCTGCGCCCCCTCGGGGGACAATGGAGCCGTGGACACCGACCAGCCTCAGGACCAGCCCGACGCCACCCCCGCCGCCGACGCCGCCGACGGGGCGCCCGAGAACACGTCGGAGGAGATGCCTGAGGAGTTGCCCGAGGGCATGTCCGAGGAGCAGATGCGCCAGCTGATGGAGCAGCTGCGGGCCTCCCCCGCGGCGCAGCTCCTCGCCGACGTCTTCTCCTCGTTGCTCAGCGCCGCGCAGGTCAAGCTCGGCCGTCGCGACGCCCGGTTGTTCATCGACCTCGCAGCCCAGGCGCTGGAGTACGCCGGCCCGCACCTGCCCGCCGACCTCACCGGGCAGGTCGAGGGCGCCCTCGGCCAGCTGCGGATGGCGCAGGTCAGCGCCGAGCAGCAGGCCGCCGGGCAGGGGGAGCCGGAGCCGAACGACCTGGAGCGCACCCCCTCGCCGCCGGCCTCGTCGGCTGCCGGCTCACCCAGCGCCCCGCCTGGCAGCACCTCCCCTCCGCCCGCGGCCTCGAAGCTCTGGGTGCCGGGGCAGTGACCGGCGCCTGACCGACGCCTCCGCGCCCTCTTCGCGGCGCTGATGGGTCATCTCACCCATCCCTCGCCCGACCCGAGGTGGGTACGCCGCCCGACGCGGCGCCGGCGTGTGGGCTCCTAGCGTCGACGACCTGGCCATCCGCGCCGGCTCCGCCCGGCATCGGGCGACGACCGAAGGAGCACCCATGTCACGTCAGCACATCGAGACCCTGATCATCGGCGCAGGACAGGCCGGGCTCGCCACGGCGTACCAGCTCGGCCGGCTCGGCCGCGACTGCCTCGTCGTGGACAGCAACGCCCGCGTGGGCGACAACTGGCGCTGCCACTACGACTCGCTTCGGCTCTACTCCCCCGCGCGGTACGCCGGCCTGCCAGGCAGCGACTTCCCGGGCGATCCCTGGCACTGCCCCGGGAAGGACGAGGTCGCCGACTTCCTGGAGCAGTACGCCGTCGACCACGCGCTGCCGGTGCGCCTGCGCACGCGGGTCGAGCGGGTCGTGCCCCGCGAGGGCGGCGGCTTCACCGTCGACCTCGACACCTCCACCCTCACCTGCGACCACCTCGTCGTGGCCGTGGGCACCTTCGGCGGGCGTCACCCGCACACCCCCGAGGTCGCCTCAGCGTTGGACCCGGCGATCCGGCAGCTCCACTCGACGCAGTACCACCGCCCTGCCGACCTGCAAGCGGGCGCGACGCTCGTCGTCGGCGCCTCCCACTCCGGCTACGACATCGCCTACGAGCTCGGGGAGCACGGCCCGACGATCCTGGCCGGTCCGGACCGCGGCTCGATCCCGGTCGACTGGTCCGCGCGGAGCTTCAAGGTGGCCATGCCGGTGATCGTGTTCCTGTGGCGGCACCTGCTCACCAGGCGCACGCCGGTGGGGCGCGCGGTGATGGTCAAGGTCCGTCATCAGGGCGCACCGACCACCCGGGTCAAGCTGCGGCACCTCGCCCAGCGAGGCGTCGTGCGGACGCTCGAGAAGGTGACCGGAGCCTCCCCGGACGGCAAGCCGACGCTGCCGGGAGGCGAGGTGCTCGACGTGGCCAACGTGGTCTGGGCGACCGGTTTCCGGCCCGACTACTCCTGGATCGAGGCGCCGGTCGCCGACGACGAGGGCTGGCCCCGGGAGTACCGCGGCGTCTCGGACTCGGTGCCCGGGCTGTACTTCTGCGGGCTGGCCTTCCAGTACGCCTTCAGCTCGATGGTCCTTCCCGGCGTCGCGCGGGACTCGGCGTACGTCGCGCAACGGATCGCGGCGCAGGCCCGCACCGCGGCCGTCGCTGCCTAGACTGGGCGACCCGCCGCGGACCACCGACGTCCCCGGGAGAGGCGGCCAGGATGGGTGTCATCGAGGAGCTGCGTCAGGCTCGTGAGTCCTACGAACGACACGAGTGGGTGGCGGCCTACCGCGCCCTGAGCGATCTCGACGACGATGCGCTCGAGGCCTCCGACTTCCTGGCGCTCGCGGCCACGGCCTACCTCCTGGGGCGCACCAACGACGTCGTCCAGGCCCTGCAGCGGGCACACCAGGTCAGCCTCGACGCCGGCGACCGGCCCACGGCGGTGCGTGCCGCCTACTGGCTGGCGTCGACGCTGTGGCAGCGCGGCGAGAGCGCCGTCGGCAACGGCTGGCTCGCTCGTGCGGTGCGGATCATGGACCAGGTCGACGGCGAGGTCGCCGAGCGGGGCTACGTCTGGGAGGCCGAGCTGATGAGCCACATCTTCCGGGGCGAGCTCGCCGAGGCGCTCGTCCTGGCTCCGCAGGTCACCGACCACGGGCGACGCTTCGCCGAGCCGGACCTGGTCGCCCTCGGCCTGCATGCCGAGGGGCGGCTGCTGCTTCACCTCGGCAGGGTCGCCGAGGGGCTGGGCCGGCTGGACGAGGCGCTGGCCGGGGTGATGGCAGGTGAGGTCGGTCCCGTCACCGCCGGGCGCGTCTACTGCTCGACGATCGAGGCGTGCCAGGAGGTGTCCGACCTCGGCCGAGCGGGCGCGTGGACGCGCGCCCTCACCCGATGGTGCGAGGCACAGCCCGGGCTGCTGGCCTACACCGGCCAGTGCGCGACCCATCGCGGCCAGCTGCTTCGGCTGCACGGCGCCTTCGCGGACGCCGTCGAGGAGCTGGAGCAGGCGCTGCACCGCTACCAGGAGCTGGGCGGCCACTCCGCCGTCGGGCTGGCCTACTACGAGCTCGGCGAGACCCACCGGCTCCGCGGGGACCTCGGCCGGGCCGAGGCGTCCTACGACGACGCCGTGCTCCACGGCCACCCCGGCCAGCCGGGCAGGGCCATGCTCTGGCTGGCCCAGGGACGCACGGACACGGCGGCCGGCGCGGTCCGCGGGCTGCTCGCGGAGCGTCACGACCCGGTGCAGCGGGCGCAGGTGCTGCCCGCCGCGGTGCAGGTGCTGGTGGCCGCCGGCGACTCGGCCGAGGCCATCGAGCTCGCTCGGGAGCTGACCGACCTCGCGGAGGCCTTCGGCTGCTCGGCGCTCCTGGCGGCGGGACGGTACGCCGCCGCGGTCGCCGCCGCGGCCGGCGGGGAGCCGGCCCGAGCGGTCGAGGACGCCCGCCGGGCGCTCGAGCTCTGGTCGGCGCTGCCAGCCCCCTACGAGGAGGCGCGGTCGCGGGTCGTGCTCGGGCGGGCCCTCCGCCTGCTGGGCGACGAGCGGTCGGCGGCCGTCGAGCTGGACTCTGCCGTGACGGGGCTCGCTGCGCTCGGCGCGGAGACCGACCGACGGGAGGTCGCCCGCCTCCTGGCGGCCGACGAGCACCCGGGCGGGCTGACGGCGCGCGAGGTCGAGGTGCTGCGGCTGGTCGCCACCGGTCTGGGCAACACCCTGATCGCCGAGCGGCTGACCCTGTCGGAGAAGACGGTCGCCCGTCACCTCTCCAACATCTTCACCAAGCTGGACGTGTCGTCGCGCACCGCGGCCGCCGCGTTCGCCTTCGAGCACGGGCTGGTGTGACGGCCGGTCGGTCAGGCGGCGCGCCGGGCGTAGGCCCAGCCCGGCCCGCGCAGCAGGTAGGACCACCGGTCCCGCCAGGTGCCGGCCGAGGCGACGTCGGCGGCGATGTCGACCCATTCGTGGGTGGCGATGGTCACCGGGTGGTAGGAGTCGATGTTCTTGGTGAGCCCGTAGACCACCGGCTCGTCCTCCTCCTCGAACGTGCCGAACAGCTTGTCCCAGATGATCAGGATGCTGCCGTGGTTGCGGTCGAGGTACTGCCGGTTCGACCCGTGGTGCACCCGATGGTGCGACGGCGTGTTGAAGACCTTCTCGACCCAGCCGAGCCGCTGGATCGCCTCGGTGTGGATCCAGAACTGGTAGATCAGGTTGATGCCGCGGGCCTGCTCGATCAGGGAGGGGCGTACGCCCGCCAGCGCGAGCAGCCCGTAGGGCACGGTCAGCGTGACACCCTCCGCCACCGGCTGCCGCAGCGCCGTCGAGAGGTTGTAGCGCTCACTGGAGTGGTGCACCACGTGCACCGCCCACAGCCATCGGCTCTCGTGGCTGGCCCGGTGGTTCCAGTAGTAGATGGCGTCCCACCCGAGGATCGCGGCCGCCCACGCCCACGGAGAGGTGCCGAGGTCGAGCGGACTCTTGGCGAAGAGCCGCCTTCCGGACGTGAGCGCCGCCCACGTCGTCGAGGTGACCAGAGCGGTCGAGGCGACGGCGGTGACCGCCAGGCCGGCGTGGGTCCTGCGCAGCGCGGGGCTCAGCGGAGCCCGCTCCAGCGGGTCGACGGCCGGGCCCTGCCGAAGCCCCGCGAGCTCGTCCTGCACCGCGCGGACCTCGACCGGCACGGTCTGCGGATCGGGAAGCCGGCCGTCCCGCAGGCGCCGGCGTACGACGTCGCCGACGGTGGTCAGCAGCGCGGTGGCCGCACCGACCGCGAGCAGCGTCCGACCGTGCCGTCCGACGCCGGGCGTCACGGGGTCGAGCACCTTCTTGGCGACGTACGGCGCCAGCAGGCTGCCGACGCCCATGGTCAGGCTCGCGACCGTGTCGGCCAGCTGGTAGTCGCCGGCCCGCGTGCCCGGCTCGACCGGGTGCGAGCGCTGCCAGAGCGCCTCCGCCCCCATCGCCCCGATGAACGCCGGGATCGCCGCCACCGTCAGGTCCACCTTCACGTGGCCATCCTGCCCGATGGGTCCGCCGGGCGGCGAAGGGCAGTGCCCGGCGCTGTGGCCCTTTTCGGCCACAATGACGCGCAAGTGCCTGCACGGAGATCAATACCGTCTAGGAGCGCTGCGCCTCATCAAGTCGTGCGGCGAGCTTGTCGAGTGCCATGGCCCATCCGGCGGCACCATCACATCGATCGGCTGCACATCCCCCTCCTCCCGTGCCAGCACCGCGGGGAGAGCCCTTTCTGGAGCCGTGCGGTCAGGCTCGTTACCCGGCGGCCCGCCCTGACGGCGGTGGGGACCACCGCGGTGCTGGTTGCGCTCGCCCTGCCAGTGCTCACGTTGCAGACGGGCTCGGCCGGCCTCACATCGCTGCCTGACGACAGGGTCGCGCGGCAGGGGTACATCGCGCTAGCGACCTACTTCCCATCCGGCACCCGGAACGACCCGGCAGTGGCGGTGGTGGACGCCGACGCCTCGAGTGCCGAGGTCCGCGAGGCGGTGCGACAACTTCGTAGCCTGGTGGCCGGCGACAGCTCCATCGGTGAATCGACGGTGTCGACCGCGCCAGGGGGAGACCTCACCGTCGTGGCGGTCGACGCCGTCGCACACGGGGTAGGCGCCACCGGTCGGATCATCACCGGTGCTGCCCTGATCATTGTCGTGGTCTTCCTCGGTTTCGCGACCGGAGATACCGTCGGCTTCCAACAGATGGGCGTGGGCGTCGCGCTGCTGATCGATGCGACCGTGATACGCACAGTCCTCCTACCCTCCACCATGGTGCTGCTAGGCCGCTGGAACTGGTACCTCCCCAGCTGGCTCGAGTGGTTGCCTGACCTCCACGTCGAGGGCAGCGCAGAGAGCGACGCCGAACATCAACTCGCCGGCTCACATTCCACGGACCGTGACTCCGTATAGACCGTCGTCACCGTGCCCGGCCCGACCCCCCACAGATCCCCGGCAGCCGAAGGCACCGGCGTACGGTGGGAGAGAAGTTGGAGCCGCCCATGAGGCAAAGCGTGGTCTGTCGGGGTGTGAACGACGCCGTGTCGGGGCTGCTCGACGAGGCCGTGCCAGCGCGATGAGTGGGGTCGCGACTACCCGCGCGGCTGTGGGCCGCGCGCTCGCACTAGTGGCGGCGGTGGGGCCTGTCTACTACATCGTTCTCACGACCGCCCTCTCCGACGTGGTGAGCACGTCGGTCGGCGTCGGCCCGGGTTGGATGCCGACTTCTCCATGACAACCGCGGCGATCCTCATCACGGCGGCCATCGCCGCCTCCGCTGTCCTGGGAGCGCTCGCGGCATTGTCTCTGACTGTTGGCGCGAGTAGCGTGAAGCCAAGAGCGCCACGGTGATCGTGGCATCGACGCCCGTCACCGGATGCATTCGGCCCACCGAGGTCGTTTACGGAAGGGGGCGTTGTGAGTAACCCGGTCTCAGTTGCCGAGCTCGGCGTCGCACAGGCGGTAGGACTCACCAAGGTCTATGGTTCGGGCGAGTCGGTGGTGCGCGCGCTGGACGGCGTCGATGTCGACTTCGAGCGCGGCCGGATGACGGCGATCATGGGCCCGTCGGGGTCGGGCAAGTCGACCTTGATGCACTGCATGGCGGCCTTGGACCGCCCGACCAGTGGCCAGGTCGTGATCGACGGTTTGCCCCTCAACGGGCTGAGGGACAAGGCCCTGACCCAGTTGCGACGCGACCGGCTGGGCTTTGTGTTCCAGTCCTTCAACCTGGTCCCGACGTTGAACGCGAAGGAGAACATCACCCTGCCGCTGGACATCGCCGGCACCCAGGTCGACTCTGCTTGGTTCGAGTCGATCATCGACACCGTCGGCCTGCGCGACCGGCTGAGGCATCGCCCCGACCAGCTGTCCGGCGGGCAGCAGCAGCGGGTGGCGTGCGCGCGGGCCATGGTGGGCCGACCCACGATCATCTTCGCCGACGAGCCGACCGGGAACCTCGACTCGGCCGCAAGTGTGGAGATCCTGGACTTCCTGCGCCGCTCGGTCGATGAGTTCGGGCAGACGATCGTCATCGTCACCCACGAGCCGTCGGCGGCTGCGTACGCCGACCGAGTGTTGTTCCTCAGTGACGGTCACATCGTCGATGAGATGCGCGAACCGACCGCGGACCGGGTGCTGGAACGGATGAAGGGGTTCGAACTGACCGGGCGGAGGGGCTGACGTGCTGCGCGTGACGCTCAAGAGCGTGCGGGGGCACGTGGTTCGGTTCATGCTCACCCTGTTCGCGGTCTCCCTGGGAGTCGCGTTCGTCGCCGGGTCGTTCGTGCTGACCGACGGGCTGCGCTCCACCTTCGACACCCTGATCGAGACCTCCACTCAGGGCACCGACATCAGCGTGCGGGGCCTGGAGGGCGGTAGCAACATCACCGGCGAAGGCATGACCACGCGACTACCCCTCGACCTGGTCGACCGGCTTCGCGGCGTGGACGGCGTCGAGCGAGCAGTCCCCGACATCCAGGGCACGATCCTGCTGGTCGGCAAGAACGGCACCGCCGTCCGCGGCGTCGGCGGCGCCCCCACCCTCGGCTTCGCCTACGCCGCCGACGATCCGGTCGTGACCCTCATCAAGGGCCGGGCCCCTCGGGGGCCGAACGAGGTGGCTGTCGAGAGCTCGACGCTGCGACGATCCGGCCTGACGGTCGGTGACACGACCCAGGCTCTGGTCGGCCCGGAACCGCGCCAGGTGACCGTCGCCGGGGAGCTGGAGTTCGACGGCCCGCTCGCCGGGGCCACGCTGACCCTGCTCGACGAGCCGTCGGCGCGAGCCGTGTTTTCCCCCGACGGCGCCGTTCCCTCCTTCTCCCTGACCGCCGCCGACGGCGTCAGCCCCGACACCCTGCGCGACCGGGTCGCCGACGTGCTGCCCCCCGACGCGGAGGCCGTCACCGGCGAGCAGCTCCAGCAGGAGGTGCGCGACCAGGTCGAGGTAGGTCTGGGCTTCATCAACATCTTCTTGTTGGCCTTCGCCGGGATCAGCCTGTTCGTCGGCGCGTTCATCATCGCCAACACCTTCTCGATCCTGGTCGCCCAGCGCGGCCGCGAGCTCGCGATCCTTCGCGCGGTAGGGGCCTCCCGCGGGCAGGTCATGAGGGTGGTGCTCGGGGAGTCCGCGGTGGTGGGTCTGGTTGGGTCGGCGGTCGGCCTGCTGCTCGGCGTGGGCTTGGCCGCCGGCCTCCAACAGATCATCGGCATCGAGAGCTCCGGTGAGCTGCCGGTGCTCCTGCACACCGTGCTGTGGAGCTTCGGCGTGGGCCTGGTGGTGACGGTGGTCTCGGCGCTGGTCCCCGCTGTGCGTGCCTCACGGGTCGCCCCGGTCGAGGCGATGCGCAGCACCGTGCTCATGACGCCGAAGCGGCTCTGGGGCCGTGGGGTGATCGGGGTCGTGGGCGCCGCGCTCGGCGTCGCCCTCCTCATGGTGGGGGTTCGAGGGGACGTCCGCTGGAGCCTGGTCGGGTTCGGCGCCGGCCTGACCCTGATCGGCGTGCTGGTCTCTGCACCGCTGGCGACCCGCCCGGTCGTCCGGGTGGTCGCGGCACCGTTCGTGTGGTTGATGGGAACGGTCGGACGGCTGGCGCGGGAGAACTCGCTGCGCAACCCGAGGCGTACGGCGACCACGGCCTCGGCGCTGATGATCGGCCTGGCGCTGATGGCCGCGATCTCGGTGCTTGCGGCGTCCGCGAAGTCCAGCGTCGCGGACCTGGTGGAGACCCAGCTGACTGCTGACTACGTCCTCAACGGCGGAGGCCAGGTCCAGTTCCCGGCCACCGTGGCCGAGAAGGTGGCGAAACTGCCCGGCGTGGACTCGGTCGCCACGATCGGCGGGCTGGGGGTCGACGTGGGCGAGGACACGTCGTTTGCGATCGCCGCCGACGCCGAGGGCCTCGGCGACAACGTGGTCATCACCATGGCGCAGGGCTCCCTCACGGCGTTGGACGAGGGGGAGGTCCTGCTGAGTGAGACCTACGCCAAGGACCGGGGGTGGCAGGTCGGTCAGTCGATCACAGCCACCCTCGGGATGCTGAAGAACCGTCCGTTGACGGTGGGCGGCGTCTACAAGGACAACCAGGTGCTCAGCGTGGCCGCCCTGATCGTGCCGCGGACCCTGTACCGCGAAGCCGTTCCGGCTCCGGATCAGGGTGACTTCCTGGTCTACGTCAAAGCGGGCCAGGGCGCGGACCTCGCAACCCTCAAGGCGCATCTGGTCGATGTCGTCAAGCCCTACCTGTTGGTCTCGGTGCAGGACGGTTCGGAGTTCACCGACTCCCAGGCCGCCGACATCAACCAGATCCTGGGGATCCTCTACGTCCTCCTCGCACTCAGTGTTGTCATCGCGGTGCTGGGCATCATCAACACCCTCGCCCTCTCGGTCTTCGAACGAACCCGCGAGATCGGCCTGCTCCGGGCGGTCGGACTGACTCGCGCCCAGCTGTTCCGGATGATCACGGTCGAGTCGGTCACCACCGCGGTCTTCGGCGCCCTACTGGGCGCGGCACTGGGGCTGGGTCTCGGAGTTGCGCTGCAGCGTGCAGGGTCCGGCCAGGGCCTCGAGATCCTGGCCATCCCCTGGGGCACCCTGCTGATCGTGATCGCCGCAGCCGCGGTCGCCGGTGTACTCGCGGCCGTCCTCCCCGCCATCCGGGCGGTGCGGTTGAACGTGCTCACCGCCATCGCCACCGAATAGCACGACCAGGTGGTCGGCCTGTCGCGCTGGTTCCTACTCGTTCCGGGCTACGTCCACCGAGCCCTCGATCCAACCGCCACCTCGGCGGCGCGCTCCAGTGCCAGGTCTTCCTTCGAAACGGCTCATGATGTGCTCGCCCGATCGTCGGCGAGACGCCCGGCTACAGCTTCAGCGCTGCCTGGAGGCGCCTCATCATCCTGGCATTCCCGGCCGCGGCCCCTTGGTGGCGGGCATCGGGAGCGCTGACGGCCGCACTCATCCTGGGGGTTCTGGTGCCACTGGGAGTGCCCGGCACCGACATCGCGAACTTCGTCGGCTACGTGCACTGGAGCCTGTGGCTGATCGCGCTGGCCCTGTTGCTGGTCCGCGGTCAGCTTGCCCGAGGTAGGAGCGGAAGCGACTCGTGGAGGTCGGGGGATCGCCGCCAGGTAATCACCCGGGCCACCGGGGGCCTGCCCTTCCAGCGCGCCGCCGGTCAGGTCGCTACCGCGTGCCCGGAGTAACGATCATCGCGGCCGCCGAAGAGACTCTGTGCCTGTGAGCGTGGGGACTCGCCGATTCATCGGCTCCGTCTGATCCGGCGCGCTGGCCGGAGACCCCATGTCCGTGGGCGGGTCGAGCCGACTCCTAGACCCAGAAGGAGGTCAAGCGCCATGGAACTGACGACCTGTCCCGAGTGCGGCCTGCCCGCTGAGATACTGGACCGGTTCGGCCTCTACAGCACCGACGGTCCGGTCGAGCACGTCAAGATCGACTGCGTGAACCAGCACTGGTTCGTGGTTGCAGTGGAGCGACTGGCCGTGGCAAAGGCTCCGCGGCGCACCGCTCAGGATCTGCGGCGTACGGCGCCGCGCCGGCCCTAGCCCCGTCAAGTCCCTGTCAGGTATGTCGCCGAGAGGGACGAGGTCGCGGCCAACAGAACGCTGACGACCTCGATCGCCGTGCTCGGGTTCGTGATCGTGGCGCTGAGCATGGTCGGGCTCGCAAACGCCATCACGACCAATGTTCTCGAGCGCACCCGCGAGATCGGCATTCTCCGCAGCATCGGTGCACGCGCCCGCGACATCCGGCGCATCCTCACGACCGAAGGGATCGCACTCGCGCTCGGGGGCTGGCTCCTCGGCATCCCGCTCGGCTACGCGCTGACGCGCCTGCTGCTATGGCTGGTCTGGGAGGTCGTCGGCGTGCGCCTTCCGGTCGCCTTCCCTCCTCAGAACATCCCCATCGCGCTCATCGGGACGGTCGCTCTGGCACTCGTCGTGCTCTTCCTTCCTGTGTCCGCGCTGTCCGGTTCCGGCCAGGCGACGCGCTCTGCTACGCGTGAGCAGCAGAACTTCTGCACTGGCTCACAAGAGCAGCACAAGATCCGCGGGCGCAGGGCTCGACCTCACCTGCTGGCCCGCGGGGATGCGCGTGATTGTGCGCCGAGAGCACCCGGGCGCAGTTGTCGTAGTCACTCGCTGGTGACCTCGAGGCCGAGCGCCGCGAGCCGGTCCTCGAGGAGGCTGGTGGTGCGGTCCACCAGCGCCTGGTCGGAGGACTCCATCTTGATCCAGTACGCGCTTGCGCCGGCCGGCTGGCCCAGGAGCGCTCGAGCAGTGGTGAGCGGGACGTAGAGCGCGGTCCCGTTCTCCTACTGGTTCTTCGCGATTCCGACGATGCGGAAGTCGGCGTCTCCCGCCGCGGTCGCCAGCGTGACCAGCCCGCCGACCTCGACACCGACGATCTGGGCGAGATCAGGCCCAGCTCGTCGTCGAGGTAGTCGTAGATCTGCGCGCGGAGTTTGCGCAGACGGACGGCGGTGTCCGGGGAGTCGATCTGCTCGCTCCACCAGCGATGCACCCCGGCGTCGAAACTTCCCACTTGGCGCCAACCAGGGATGGTTGAAGCGCTCGAAGGCCGTGTGCGCAGGAAGGCCGGGGTCCGCTCGGCGAGCAATCGCACGTCGCTGTTGCTCAGCCGATCAAGGGTCGGGCTCCTGATTCCTCTGCGGTCGGCGTCTGCAAGAGCGTCACGAAGGACGTCGGCGGGAGTCCGGATCATTCGCGCAGTGAACCACGGAGCATCGTCGGTTCCCGATGCGCGGGCTCTACCGCGGTGACGACAGCTGAGTCATTGCGGCTCCCCTCTGTTGTCAACTGGTCGGGACTGTCCGAAAAACGGTGTAAGTGGCTCGACACGCTGACCAGCGGGTTGGCGGGATGGAGTCATGATGACCGAAACACTGAACTCTGTGAGCCCTCCAGAGGATGCGGCGGTGTCACCGCCAGACGAAGTGACCGAGCAGGATCGCGACACTCGGGTAGGCGCTGAGCCGTCACTCGAGGAGCTCGAGATTGCTCGGGAGCTGGTCCGCACGGCCCGGGCTCGTGGGGTCGCGTTGACCGGGCCGGACGGGATGCTCAAGGCGCTGACCAAGACGGTGATCGAGACCGCTCTGGACGAGGAGATGTCTGAGCACCTGGGCTATGACAAGCACGAGGTCGCCGGCCGCAACGGCGGGAACTCCCGCAACGGGGTGCGGACCAAGACGGTGCTGACTGACAACGTTGGGCCGATCGAGATCACTGTCCCGCGTGATCGTGATGGGACGTTCAGCCCGGTGATCGTGGGCAAACGCCAACGTCGCCTGGGCGATGTCGACACGATCGTGTTGTCGCTATCGGCAAAGGGGCTGACGACCGGGGAGATCAGCGCCCACTTCGCTGAGATCTATGGTGCGTCGTTGTCGAAGGACACGATCTCGAGGATCACCGACAAGGTCGTGGCCGAGATGGCCGAGTGGACCTCGAGGCCGTTGGAGAAGGTCTACGCCGCGGTGTTCATCGACGCGATCTACGTCAAGGTCCGTGACGGCCAGGTCGGGAACCGTCCGGTCTACGCCGCGATCGGGGTCGACCTGGCCGGTCACAAGGACATCCTTGGCATCTGGGCCGGCGCCGGCGGTGGGGAGTCGGCGAAGTTCTGGCTCCAGGTGTTGACCGAGCTGAAGAACCGTGGCGTGGAGGACATCTTCTTCGTCATCTGTGACGGCCTCAAGGGCCTGCCCGACTCGGTCGGTGCGGTGTACGGCCAGGCGATCGTGCAGACCTGTGTGATCCACCTGATCCGCAACACCTTCCGCTACGCCTCGAAGCGGTATTGGGGACAGATCGCGACCGATCTGAAGCCGATCTACGGTGCCCCAACCCGCGAGGCGGCCTGGAGGGCGTTCGAGGAGTTCGACGAGAAGTGGGGCAAGCCCTACCCCGCGATCAGTGGCCTGTGGCGCTCGGCATGGGAGCAGTTCACCCCGTTCCTCGACTACGACGCCGAGATCCGCAAGGTGCTCTGCTCGACCAACGCGATCGAGTCTCTCAATGCCCGCTACCGTCGCGCGGTCACGGTGCGGGGCCACTTCCCAACCGAGCAGGCCGCGATGAAGTGCCTCTACATGGTCACCAGATCGCTGGACCCCAAGGGCACTGGTCAGACACGATGGACCATGCGGTGGAAGCCGGCGCTCAACGCCTTCGCCATCACCTTCGCCGACCGGATGCCAGCACCGGAGAATCTCTAACAATGGAATCGCTGCTTACACCGTTTGTCGGACAGACCCATGTCCTACCGCCGCGATCGGGCGCGGACTGGCGCCGATGAGCGGACGGTGGTCGTGGCGTCCGGCCGACGGATGTGCAGCGTCGGCGTCGTTGGGGCGTTGTCGTGCGCAGGTCGGTTCGCCGGCGCACTAGCGTCGGGGGATGGAACTGCGACAGGTCACCTCCGCGCGCAATCTCGGCCCGGTCTCGATCGTTGGACTGCTCATCGGCTACGTCGTGCTGTGGGCGTTCGCACGCCCGTCCGGGGAACCAGCCAGCGCGTATGTCGGGCAGTTGGTGGGAGCAGTCTCCATCCTGCTGCTGTCTGCTGCACTGGTCCTGATCAGCTCCCTGCCGTGGGTCGAGGAATGGTTCGACGGCATCGACCGTGCGGCGATCTGGCACCGGCGGATGGCGATAGCCGGCCTGGTGCTGCTGGCGGCTCACATCCCGTTGTCGTCGAGCCCGATCCAGTCGCGTTGGGGCGGCCAGCTCGGCGCCATCGGGGCCGGGGGAATGGTCACGTTGGCACTGTGGGCCATTCTCCCGCGCTGGCAGTCGGTCGTCCCTCGGCCTCTGCGAGGCTCGATCAAGGTCCTCAAGGACGCACCAGTGATCCGCGAGGTCCGAAAGATCTTCGGTGGCTACGACCGCTGGCGCCAGGTCCACCGCCTCACCGGGATCTTCGTCGCAGCCGGGTTCGCGCACGGACTGCTCGATGGCTCACCGTTCCCGAAGTCACCGCTGCTGCGCTGGTCGTACGTCGTGATCGGCGGCATCGGCATCGCGTTCTACGTCTACCGAGAGCTGCTGGCCCGCTTCTTCCGATCCCTGCACGACTACGAAGTCGACAAGATCACACCGGCGGGAGATGGACTCGTCGAGATCACGCTGCGGCCTCTTGGTCGACCGGTCTCCTTCGTCCCGGGCCAGTTCGCCTTGGTCTACATCGAAGCCAAGGATGGCTGGCATCGACACCCGTTCACGATCGCCAGCGCACCCACCGAACGGGTCGTCCGAGTCACCGTCAAGGCGTTGGGTGACTACACGTCGTCCTTGCGCAACCTCCTCGAACCGGGGATGCCTGCGGTGATCGGCGGTCCCCACGGTCGCTTCAACCACGCCAAGGGAACCAGGGACCAGGTCTGGATCGCCGGAGGTGTCGGTATCGCCCCCTTCCTCAGCTGGATGCGCGCACTCGCGGACCACCCGCCTCCGGGCGATGTGGATCTCTACTACGCCTTCACTGGGGGAACAGCACCGTTCGCCGAGGAGCTCACCGCCATCGGATCGACCACGGACAACGTCCGGGTTCACCTCGTCAACTCCGCCGTCGATGGTCGTCTCACCGCCGACCGGATCATCACCGCGGCGACCGCACAGCCAGCGAACCTCTCCGTCTTCCTCTGCGGCCCCGAGACGATGTTGCGTGACCTCCAAGTCGGCCTGCGTCAACACGGAGTCCAATCGAGGCACATCCACCGGGAGTACTTCGATTGGCGATAGGACCCTGATCAGCGCCGCCAGCGCAGCTGACCAGAGCCCGCACAGCTGCGTCTAACCGCCGCCTGTCGACGTACCTGGTCAGCGACGTCGATAGATGTCGCGTCGATGTCGGAGTGCCACGACCAGGACGAGGAGGATGTTGTCGTTGATCTCGTAGACGATGCGATAGTCGCCTGTGCGGACGCGCCATTCTCCCTCCCCGCCGACCAGCTTCTTCGCACCGCTTGGCCGGGGCTCGTCGGCCAGCAGCTCGATCGCCGCCTGGACCCGGCGCCGCGCCGCCGGGTCCAGCTTCCGCAGCTGGCGGATCGCAGCCGGAGCGACCTCGACCTGGTAGGTCATGCCAAGCCGAGGTCGGCCTTGACCTGCTCCCAGGGGATGGCCGACTCCCCCTGGTCCAGCTCGGCCCGGGCCGCCGCTGCGGCTTCGATGTCGGCCAGGTCCTCCGCAGCTGCGATGAGCCGGTCCAGGTCGTCGGCGTCGATGACTGCCGCCACGCGCTGGCCGCGCCGGGTCAGGTAGACCGGGTCGTGCTCCACGCGGGCGGTGTCGACCACATCGGCCAGACGGGCGCGAGCATCGCTGACGGTGATCTCACTCATGAAGCCACTGTACGCCTAAAACGCTGAATTGTACGTTTCAGCGGTGCTTTGGCCGCGAACGCACGTCGCTGGCGCTCTCGACCTGCCCCCTTTCGCCGCGTAGGCGGCCATGTCACACCGCCGCGAAGGCGGCCACAGCGATCGGGGGCCTTCGGGCGGTCAATACTGATGCCCTCAGCCTGACGGGGACGTCGTTGCGGGGTCGGTGGGCAGTGCGGTCTCCGACGGTGTGGTCGCCGGAGTCGGGGATGGCAACGTGGGGGTCGGGTCAACGGACGGCTCGCTCGTCGGCACGGGCTGGCCAGAAGGCTCCTCCGCCGGGGCGTCGGACGATGACTGGTTGTCCGTCGGTGCCTGGTCATCCTCCGGTGACGAGCCCCCACCTCCCCCGATGCGGCCGATCGTGGTGCGGCCGTCTCCTTCGGTCCCCCCGGTGATCGACGAGACGCTCCGGCCGGCAACCAGCTCGAACACGGTGATCACCAGAATGGCTGCCACGAACGACCCCGCGGCGATCAGCGCGATCCGCTTCCACGGCAGCACCACGAGACGCTCCCGCCAACCGGGGCCGGGTGGCTCGTCCGCCATGGAGCCAAGGTCGTCCTTCGCGTCATCGAGGCGTTGGTCAGCCCGAGCGAGCTGGTCGTCGACGGCGCCGCCGTCGCCGCTGCCCCGGGCGGCCCGGCGCACCTCGGTCTGCGCGACCCCCACCTTGCGCATCGCGACGGACTGCACCTGAGCCAGACGCCGCTGGCTGCGAGCGAGACCTTGGCTGTAGAGCGCGCCGCCCACCGTCACGATGACGCTACCGAGCGCGGCACCGATGATGGTGCCGGCAGCACCGAGGGTCGAGAGGAGGAAGGCCGAGGAGACGGCCGCGAACGCTCCACCGGCCGTCTTGAGCCAGTCGATCTCGAGCTTGTGGGGGGAGTCGGAAGTCATCACAGCCAGTATGCCGACCAGTGGACGATCCCGACGGGGGCCGGGGCGCGACGTACGACGGCTACGACACGGCCGGCTCGGCGAGGAAGACCGGGATCTCGCGGTCGGTGTTGGCTTGGTACTGCGCATAGGTCGAGAACGCCGCGACCGATCGGTCCCACCAGGCAGCCCTCTCGTCACCCTCGAGCAGCCGGACGGTCATGGACCGCGGGGCGGGTCCGTCCTGCAGCTCGATCTCCGGATGTGCCACCAGGTTGGCGTACCAGGTGGGGTGCTCCGGAGCGCCGCCCTTGGATGCGACCAGGGCGTAGCTCCCGTCGTGCTCGACGCGCATCAGCGGCGTCTTGCGGAGCTTGCCGCTCTTCGCACCGACCGAGGTCACGACCACGATGGGTAGCCCCGTGTCTCGCAGGGTGTTGGCCCGGGTCCCGCCCGAGGACTCGTACTCCTCGACCTGGTCACGGACCCACTGGGCGGGGCTCGGCTCGTACTCTCCGGAAAGGGCCATGCAGACTGCAACCTGGAAACACCGGTCGCGATTCCCGGCGGGCACCAGCTCCCACGCCGGCACCACGTGGTCCGGGCGCGCCTGAGGGCCGCTGTCGGTGGGCGGGCCTAGTGTCAGTCGGGTGAGTGGACGATGAGCAAGATCGACGCCATGCGGGCCATGCGCGAGGCGAAGTACGCCGAGCGGCATGCCCGAGCCGGCGCCTCCGGCGCGACCCCCGCCCGCCGAGTGGGAGCACCGCCGGCCGTCGCGCCGACGGTCCCGCCGCGGTCGGCGGCAGCGACGACCGACGCGAGGCCGTCCCCGGCGACTGTGATGCCGGACGCCACGGAGGCCCTGTGCGGTCACCGCTCGATGAACGGGCGCACCTGCACCCGCGAGCAGGGTCACGCGGCCAAGAGCCACCGCTACGGCTGAGCCTGCCCGCGCGTCCGGATCCGCGGCACACTGGCGACCCATGAGCGCTGAGACCCCTCGCCCCGGGCAGGAGCTCGCGATGATCGCCGGGGCACAGGTCCTGGCGCTGAGCACCTGGTTCGCGGCGTCGGCGGCGGCCCCGGCGATCAAGGCCGAGTGGGGACTGAGCGGCGGGCAGGTGCCGCTGCTCACCGTCGCCGTCCAGGTCGGCTTCGTGATCGGGGCCCTCGGCTCGGCCCTGGTCAACCTGCCCGACCGGTTCCCGGCGCCACGGGTGATGGCTCTGGGGGCCTTCGGCGCGGCCGCGTGCACCGCGCTGGTGGCGCTGGTGGCCGACGGCGTGTGGACCGCCGCCGTGCTGCGGCTGCTCACCGGGGCCTTCCTGGCGTTGGTCTACCCGGTCGGCCTCAAGCTCGCGAGCAGCTGGTTCCTGGAGCGCCGCGGCTTGGCCCTCGGTGTGCTCGTCGGCGCCCTCACCTTGGGGTCGGCGGTGCCGCAGCTGGTCGGCGGCTCCTTCGGCGACGCCTGGCGGGCGAGCCTCCTGGTCGCTGCCGGGTCGGCGGCGCTGGCCGGGGTGATCGCGTGGCGCACCCGGATCGGCCCGCATGCCGCACGCCCCCCGGCCTTCCGACCCGGCGTGGCGTTCTCCCTGCTCCGGCAGCGCGGGCCACGGCTGGCCAACCTCGGCTACTTCGGCCACATGTGGGAGCTGTACGCCGTGTGGACCTGGCTGCCGGCGTACGTCGCGGCCAGCGCGGCGGCCGCGGGACAGCCGGTCGGCGCCGCCACCCGGGGCGCGGTCGCCTTCGTGGCGATCGGCGTGTGCGGTGTGGTCGGCGCTGTCGCGGGGGGCCGGATCGGCGACCGGTGGGGGCTCGGCAGGACCGCCGCCGCCGCGATGCTCACCAGCGGCACCTGCTGTCTGCTCGCCGCCCTGCTCTTCGGGCGCCCGCTGTGGCTGGTGCTCCCCCTGCTCGCCGTGTGGGGCGTCTCCGTGATCGCCGACTCGGCGCTGTTCTCCGCCGCGACGACGCGGGTCGTCGACCCGGAGTGGACCGGCACGGCGCTGACCTTCCAGACCGCCGTGGGCTTCCTGCTGACCGTGGTGACCATCCAGGGCGTGCCGCTGGTGGAGGGGGCGTTCGGGTGGCCGACGGCGGTGGCGCTCCTCGGGATCGGTCCGCTGCTCGGCTCCCTCGCCATGCTCCGGCTGCAGCCGGTGCTGGCGAAGGCCTGAGGGCCGCACCCTCGGGGCACAGGCGCCGGGGGCTCAGGCGCGGGGGGTCACCGCGTCGGTGCGCGCCAGCCGCCGCATCACCTCGCGGGCGATGACGACCCCGTCACGGCTGTCGCCGACGTCGGCGGCGGCGCCGACCTCCTGGAGCACGAACACCGCGGACCAGGCGGCTGCACGGGCGCCCAGGTCACCCGCCGGCCGGCCGAGGCGAGCGGCGACGGCCTCGGACAGCAGGTGATGGGTCTCCATCAGCCACTCGACCACCCGCATGCCGAGCCGCGGGTTGTCGTTGAGCATGCGACGGAACGCGGTGCCTCGCTGAGGGTCGTCGCCGGTGGCGCGCAGGAAGGCCAGCAGCGCCTGGCCGATCGCCTTGTCGATCGGCTCGTCCGCGGGCCGGCCGGTGAGCTCCTCGGCCATCAGCGCCGGGTCGCCGAGCAGGGCCGTGCCGAGCTGGTCCTTGGTCGGGAAGTAGCGATAGAGGGTGCTGCTGCCGATGCCGGCGTGAGCGGCGACGTCCTCCATGGTCGTCGCGTCGTAGCCGTGCTGGAGGAAGAGCTGCATCGCGGCGTCGACGATGAGCTGCCGCGTCCGCTCTGCGTTGATCTCCCGGAGACCCATGGCGGGCATGCTATCCGGATTTGGAGTGACTCCGAAACTGGAAGTAACCTCCATTTCGGAGACCGGCCCACCGACCGGGTCGGCGTACGACGGAGCCGCCTCCGGGCGAAGAGAGGTCCACGATGGCCATCTACCTGTACCGCCTGGGACGCTGGAGCTTCCGCCATCGCGCCACCGTGATCGCCACCTGGCTGCTCCTGCTCGTGCTCGGCGGCGCCGGCGCGCTCACCTTGGCGGGCTCGACGAACGACCGCTTCGAGCTGCCCGACACCGAGTCCGCCCGCGCCTTCGAGCTGATCAAGGAGCGCACCGGTACCAACGCCGACGGCGCCACCGCGCAGCTGGTCGTCCAGGCGCCCGACGGCGAGGAGATCAGCGCCCCGGCCGCGCAGGAGGCCATCGGTGGGGCGCTGACCGAGATCCAGACCGACCACGTGGTCTCGCTCACCGATCCGTTCCTCGTCGGCGCGGTGTCGCAGGACGGCACCACGGCCTACGCCGTCGCGAGCTACGACCGGCAGTCCGGCGAGCTGAGCGACGCCGACCGGGCGGCGCTGACCGACGCGGCGGAGGCGCTGCGTGAGGCCGGCTACACGGCGTACGTCGGCGGCGACGCGCTGCAGGAGACCCCCGGTCCCGGCACGGGCGAGATCATCGGCGTCGCGGTGGCGCTGGTCGTCCTGGTCGTGACGCTGGGCTCCCTGGTGGCCGCCGGGATGCCGCTGCTCACCGCGGTCATCGGGGTGGCGATCGGGATGCTCGGCATCACCACGCTCACCGGCTTCGTCGACCTGTCGTCGACCACCCCGGCGCTGGCCAGCATGCTCGGCCTGGCGGTCGGCATCGACTACGCGCTGTTCATCATGTCGCGCTACAAGCACGAGGTGATGGCCGGCCGCGACCGCGAGGAGGCAGCGGGCATCGCGACCGGCACCGCCGGCTCGGCGGTGATCTTCGCCGGCCTCACGGTCATCATCGCCCTGGCCGGGCTCTCGCTGGTCGGCATCTCCTTCCTGACCCAGATGGGTCTCGCCGCCGCCAGCACGGTCGCGGTCGCGGTGCTGATCGCGCTCACCCTGCTCCCTGCGCTGCTCAGCATCGCCGGTCGCCACGTCACCGACGGGCACATCCCCGGCCTGAAGGACCGCGACCCCGAGGGCGACGGAGACGCCACCCGTGGCCGCCGGTGGGCAGAGCTCGTGTCGCGACACCGCTGGCTGGCGCTGGGCGCCGGGCTGGTCGCGGCCGCGGTCGTGTCCATCCCGGTCGCCGGCATGGAGCTGGCGCTGCCCGACAACGGCACCCGGCCGGCAGCCAACCAGGCTCGGCAGGCCTACGACCTGGTCTCGGAGAAGTTCGGGCCCGGGGCCAACGGCCCGCTGGCCGTCATCGTCGACGTCCGCGGGGCCGGCGACGCGAACGCCGCGGTCGGCGCGGCCATCGCCACCGTGTCCGGCGTCGAGGAGGGCGTCGCCGCCGTCATCCCGCAGGTGGCCGACCCGGCCGACGCGGAGGCGTACGCCGCCTACCAGGGCACGCTGGAGCAGCTCGGGTTCGCCACGATCACGGTGATCCCGGCGACCGGCCCGTCGGACCAGGCGACCAAGGAGCTGGTCGCGACCCTGCGCGACGACCTCGCGTCGCTGGAGGAGGCCACCGGCGCGACGCCGTACGTCACCGGACAGACGGCCGCCGGCGTCGACATCTCCCAGAGCCTGCAGGACGCCTTCCCGAAGTACCTCGCCGTCGTGGTGGGGCTCGCGTTCCTGCTGCTGATGCTGGTGTTCCGGTCGATCCTGGTGCCGCTGAAGGCGACGCTCGGGTTCCTGCTGTCGATCGGGATGTCCCTCGGCGCGACCGTCGCCGTCTTCCAGTGGGGGTGGCTGCAAGGGCTGTTCGGCCTCGACGTGAGCTCGCCCGTCGTGTTCATCCTGCCGCTGCTGCTGACCGGCATCCTGTTCGGCCTGGCGATGGACTACGAGGTCTTCCTGGTCTCGCGGATGCGCGAGGAGCACGTGCACGGCCGCGAGGCCCGCGCTGCGGTGGTCGAGGGGTTCGTGCACAGCGCGCGCGTCGTCACGGCGGCGGCGCTGATCATGGTCGGCGTCTTCGCGGGCTTCATCACCGGTGAGGACGTCATCATCAAGACGCTCGGCTTCGCCCTGGCCGTGGGCGTGCTCGCCGACGCCTTCCTGGTGCGGATGCTGATCGTTCCGGCGGTGATGCTGATCGTCGGCGAGCGGATGTGGTGGCTGCCCCGCTGGCTCGACCGGCTGCTGCCCAACCTCGACATCGAGGGCGAGGCGCTGGTGCGCGAGCGCGCCGGCGACGCCGCCCCGGTGCGGATTGTCGCCGGGTAGGCGTGGATCTGCTCCTCCGAGGAGCGCTCGACACCTTGTCGACCCCGATCGGGTGCCTACGGCTCCTCGGAGGAGGAAGACCCCTGCCCTCCTGCGGCGGCGAGCCGGTCGAAGCCCTCCTCCAGGCTGACCCGGGGCGCCCAGCCGAGCACGGCGCGCACCCGGCGCTGGTCGAACCAGTGGGCGGTGGCGAGCTGGGTGGCGAGGAAGCGCGTCATCGGCGGGTCGTCGGGCCGACGCGCCATCCGCCAGACCGCCTCGGCGACGGCTCCGCCCGCCCAGGCCACCGACCTCGGCACCGACCGGCGGGGCGGCTCGACGCCCTGAGCGGCGCAGATCCGCTCCAGCAGCTCGGCCACCGGCCGCGGCTGCCCGTTGGACACGACGAACGCCTGCCCGTGACCGGCGACCGCCCCGTCGAGCGCGGCGACGACGGCGTCGACCGCGTTGTCGACGTACGTCGTGTCGATCAGCGCCCGCCCGCCACCGACCAACGCGAGCCGTCCCGAGCGGGCCCGGTCGACGATCCGCCCGACCAGCTGGGTGTCACCCGGCCCCCAGATCAGGTGCGGGCGGACGGCGATCGTGGCGAACCCTGGCGCGTCGGCCGCGAGCACGTCGAGCTCGGCCTGGGCCTTGCTGCGCGAGTAGTGTCCGCGCGCCCGCCGCGGGTCGGCGGGGTCCGCATCGCGTCCGGCCAGCGCGGCGCCGGCGTGCGCGACCGAGGGTGAGGAGACGAAGACGAAGCGGTGGGCCCCGGCCGTGCGGGCGGCGTCGAGCACGACACGGGTGCCGACCACGTTGGTGTCGTGGAACTGCGTGCGGGTGCCGACGACACCCACTCGGCCGGCGACGTGCACCACGGCGTCCGCGCCCTCGGCGGCGGCGCCCACGGCGGCGATGGAGGTCACGTCGCCGAGGACCTCGCGCAGGCCCAGCTCGGCGGCGACCGCAGACGGCCGGCGCTGCAGCACCACGACGTCGTCGTCGCGGGCGTGCAGCGCGCGTGCCACCCCGGCACCGAGCAGGCTCGAGGCGCCGGTCAGCAGGACTCGCGCGCTGGTCATGGCCTCCCCGGGCGGCGCCCGTCGAGCACCCGCTGCGCCCAGCGGCCCACGGCGACCCGGTCGATCTTGGAGTTGTGTCGGATGTCCACCGGCAGCCGGTCGATGGTCAGCACCGCGGCGATCTCGGCCTTCGGCTCGCCGACCCCGGCGGCACGGCGTACGGCGTCCCGCAAGCGCGCCGGGGCCAGCCCCGCCCGTGCGTCCGCGACGTCGGCGGAGTCCTCGGAGTCGGTCTCGACCACGACCACGACCTGCGCGGCGCCGGCAGGCCCGACGCCGACCGCGGCTGCGCGGTGGCAGCCGGGCACCGACTCCACCCGACGCTCGATGCCGACCGGCGTCACCGGCCCGTCAGCGGTGACGACCACATGCAGCAGCCGCCCCTCGACCCAGAGCCGTCCGGCTGCATCGACGTGGCCGACGTCGCCGGTGCGGTGCCAGCCGGGGCTGGGCGTCGCGGCGTCGTCAGTGACCCAGAGCCGGTCGTAGCGCTCTTTGACGTGCGGGGCGCGGACGCAGATCTCGCCCGTCACGTCGGCCTCGGGCGGCGTCGGGGCACCGGCCACGCCATCGGCGCCGAGCGGCGCGATCGCCAGCTCGACCCCGGGCACCGGACGTCCGACGCAGACGCCGTTGCCCAGCCCGGCGTCGTCCAGCCCCGCCAGGTCGATGTCGGCGACCGGCAGCACCTCGGTCATGCCGTAGGGCGCGTGCGCCTGCGCCGCGGGCATCAGCCGGCGCGCCTCGTGGAGCAGCTCGGCCGGCACCGGTGCCCCCGTCGAGAGCAGCAGCCGCACCTGGGCCAGCGCCGCGACGCCGGCCGAGCTGACGTCGGCCGCGGTGGCGACGAGGTTCGTCAGCGCCGCGGGTGAGGCGAACACGAGCGTGGCGTCGATGGCCGCCGCGGCGTCGCCCAGCGCACGAGCCGTCAGCGTGCGCGGCGAGGTGAGGTCCATGTCGGGCACCGCCGACGGGATCCCTAGCGCGGCTCCGAACAAGGCGAACGGACCGAACGCCGCGACCAGCCGGTCGTCGGGCGTGATGGCGTAGAGCGCCGCAAGCGCCTCGCGCTGCGCCTGCAGCTGGCGATGCAGATAGAGCACCCCCTTCGCGGGTCCGGTCGCCCCCGAGGTGAAGGCGACGACCGCGGGGTCGCCGCCTGTCGGCGGGGCCGGCTCGGTGGCGTCGAGGCCACGGCGCTCGATCTCGGCCAGGCTCCAGCGGATGCCGAGCGCCCGGCGAGCGGTAGCCGACAGGGGGCCGACCGAGATCGGCCGGGCACCGGTGGCCAACACCTTCGCGGCGGCCAGGCCCTTCGCCACGCCGAGGACGTACGCCGGCCCGGCGCTGCGCAGGGCGGTGCGCATGCCGCGCACCCCGAGCCCGGCATCGACGACGACGGCGACCGCACCGGCACGCCACAGGCCGTACAGCGCGGCGGTCAGGTCGGCCCCCGGCGGCACCAGCAGCGCCACCCGGGTGCCGGGGGTGACGCCGATCGAGGCGAGCCCCGCGGCGACGCCGGCGGTCCGCCGGTCGAGCTCGGCCCAGCTGACCGTGGCGGTGACGCCATCGGACCCGAGCTCGGTCACCGCGGCCCGGTCGGCCGTCGCCGGGTCGACGGCGCGCTCAGTGATCGCCGCCCACAACGGCTGCTCCGTGGTCGCGGTGTCCGGCACCTGCCTCGGCGGTGACGCTGCGTCGGCCGGCCGGCTGCGGGTGCGCACCCAGCGGGCGACGTCGGCCGCGAAGGTCGGCGCGTCCTCGGGGACGAAGTGGCTGGAGCGCTCGTAGCGGTGCACGTCGGCGTGCGGCAGTCGCCCCAGCAGGTCGCGGAGATACAGGTCGGAGAACACCGGGTCGCGCGGCCCCCAGGCCAGCAGCACCGGCACGTCCGCCAGCGCACCCAGCCCGTCAGCGATGGCGTCGAGCGGGGCAGCGCTGGTCGCGCCGTCCTCCAGGGGGATGTCGGCGACGAACTCCTGGATCGCGTGACGGCGGCTCGTGTCGGCGTACGGCGCGTAGTAGCCGGCGCGCACCTCGCGCGACGGCACCGGCCGCGACAGCAACAGGGCGGAGCGGATGAACATCCGCGTGCGGGAGGTCATCGTCGGCAGCACGCCGGGCAGCCGCGCCGCACGGATCACCGTCGGAGCCGTCGCCTCCTCCGGCTGATGCACGGCGGTGTTGGACAGCACGACACCGGCCAGCCGGTCGACGTGACGCAGCGACCAGCCCAGGGCGATCGGGCCGCCCCAGTCGTGGGCGACGGGCACGACCCAGCCGCCCGAACCGACCGCGGGCGCGCCGTCACCGGTCAGCCCGAGCGCGGTGGTCAACGTGTCGAGGTCGTCGACCCGCTGGGCCAGCGGCCGGACGGTGCCGGTGCGGTCGGAGAAGCCCATGTCGAGGTGGTCGATCGCCACGACGCGCCAGCCCTCGGGCGGGTCGGCGACCAGCCGCCGCCAGAGGTAGGACCAGCTCGGGTTGCCGTGGACACACAGCAGCGTGCCGACAGGAGCCGGGGTGTCGTCGGGCAGTGCGGCGTGGGAGTCGAGGACGTGCCAGGTCCGGCGTACGCCGGCCGAGTCCGTGGCGGACACCTCCCGCGACCACCGAGCCTCCAGCCCTGAGAGCCCCGGAGGCGGCAGGCTCACCAGAGGATCTCGGCCGCGGCCGCGTTGATGCCCGAGCCCATGCCGAGCAGGATGACCCGGTCGCCGCGCGCGATCTGGTCCTGGTGCATGGCGAGGGTGATCGGGATCGCCGCAGGGCCGATGTTGCCGCGGGTCGGGAACGTCAGCGGCGCCTTGGCCGGGTCGAGGCCGAGCCGGCCCAGCATCGCCTCGCAGTGGACCGTGGACACCTGGTGCATGACGTAGTGCTGCACGTCGTCCCACATGAAGTCGGCCTGGGCGTCCTTCCACGCCGCTTCGGCGACGTCGAGCCCGGCGAGCAGCAGCCCCTTGCTGTCGGTGACCATCCGCTCCATGTCGCCCACGCAGAGCTGGTGGTGCTCGGTCGCGGCGCGGCCGATACCACCGACGAAGCGGTGTGCCTCGGGGTGCCGGTCGAGCGGACCCATCACCATGCCCGCGGCACCCGAGCCGAGGGTCAGGGTCGCGAAGTCGCTGAACAGGTCGTCGACCGAGGCCTCCTCGGACTGCAGCCGCGCCAGCGTGCGCTCCTGCACCAGGCGGCTGCCCTCTCCGTCGACGATCAGGGCGTAGTCGATCTGGCCGGCCTCGATCATCATCGCGGCCAGCTGCATGCCGTTGACGAAGCCGAGGCAGGCGTTGGAGAGGTCGAAGTTGAGGCAGTTGCTCGGCAGGTCGAGTGCGTGATGGACCGAGACCGCGGACGACGGCTCGAGCCGGCCGCGCGAGACCGAGCTGTCGATCAGCAGCCCGATCCGCTCGGGGGCGATGCCGGCCTGGGCGAGCGCGGCGGCGCCGGCCTGCGCGGCGGCGTCGGTGTACTCCATGCCCTCGGGCCACCACCGGCGCTCCTCGATGCCCGCCAGCTGCTGCAGCATGCCGGGTCGGACGCCGAGCCGGTCGAGGGTCGGCGCGAGGATCTCGTCGAACCGCGACGACGTGACGATCTCGGGGGCGTCGACGGCGGTGACGGACAGAATGGCCGCGTTGTCGAACCGGTAGACGGTGTTGCCGCTCACGGGCGCTCCTAGCGTGGGGGTGGTCGATCTTCTCACGGAAGTTGAAACGGCCACGATTCGATACGGAGGTCGGTACCCACTCCGGCCGATGATGCCTCGTGTCGTCGTGCTGAGGGTCGCGACGGCCCTGTGACTACTGCTGAGTACGGAACGCCCGGTGCGTCGCACGACCAGCAACCTCACCAGCCAGGTGCCGGCTCCGGGAAGCCCGACGACGGCGTTGACCCCCGTGCCCGACGAGGCTTGACTGGAGGATCGACCCTTCCCCGAGGAGGCAGCATGTCCGGCAAGGTGGTGCACTTCGAGATCCCGTTCGACGACGGTGACCGCGCGGCCACGTTCTACAGCGAGGCGTTCGGCTGGCAGATCATGCCGATCCCCGAGCTCGGCTACACCATGGTGATGACGGGTCCGACCGATCCCGAGAAGGGGCTGACGGAGCCCGGCTTCATCAACGGCGGGATGTTCCAACGCAGTCCGGAGTTCGAGGGCAAGGCGCCGAACCTCGTGATCGAGGTGGACAGCGTCGACGACGCGCTCGACAAGGTCGAGTCGGCCGGCGGGACGACGGTGACCGCGAAGATGCAGGTCGGCGACATGGGGTTCACCGGCTACTTCACCGACACCGAGGGCAACCTCGTCGGTGTCTGGGAGAGCGCCTGAGGCGAGCCGATGCCGGCGGGGGTGCGGGCCGGCTCCTCCGAGGAGCGTTCGGCACCCCGGATGGCCGGATGAGGTGCGGAGCGCTCCTCGGAGGCGCGGCCCGCCGCACCCGTCAGCCGCGCTCGGACAGGTCCTTCACCACCTGCTGGGAGGCGAAGCGCCCGGGGGCGCCGATGACGCAGCCGCCGGGGTGGGTGCCGGAGCCGCACTGGTAGTAGCCGTGGATGGGCGTGCGGTAGTCGGAGTAGCCCGGTGCCGGCCGGAAGAAGTACATCTGCTGCGCCAGGAACTCCCCCGCGTAGATGTTGCCCTCGCTCAGGCCGGTGGTGCGCTCGATGTCGAGGGGCGTGACGACCTCGCGGTGCAGCACCAGGTCGTCGAAGCCGGGGAAGAACCCCGCGAGGGTCCGCTGGACCACGTCGCCGAGGTTCTCCCGCTCGTCGTCCCAGTTCGCCGGGGTCCCGTCGGGGTGCCGCAGGTGGTAGGGGGTGTACTGGGTGAAGCACGACATGACGTGCTTGCCCGGGGGCGCCATGTCGGGGTCGATGAAGGACTGGACGCTGCAGTCGAGGTAGGGCCGCTCGGAGTACCAGCCGTACTTCGCGGTGTCCCAGGCGCGCTCGACGTACTCGATCGTCGGCGCGATGTTGATGAAGCCCTGGTAGTGGTCGGTGCGCCCCTCGAGCCCGGGATAGACCGGCGGACCGTCGAGGGCGAAGTTGACCTTCGAGGCCATGCCGGTGAACCGGTACCTGCGGATGGCGTCCACCAGATCGGTGGGCAGCTCGAGCGGGTCGACGAGCTCGGTGAAGGTGCGCCGGGGGTCCAGCGCGCTGACGACGACAGGCGCGGTGAACTCGGTGCCGTCCGCGAGCACGACGCCCGTGGCCCGACCCTCCGAGGTGAGGACGTGGGACACCGCCGAGTCGAGCCGGATCTCGGCCCCGAAGGACTCGGCGGCCCGGGCCAGCACCTGGGTGAAGCCGCCGTTGCCGCCCTTGTGGAACGACCAGGCGCCGAGCGCACCGTCGTGCTCGCCCATGGCCAGGTAGAGGAAGACCAGCCCGGACCCGGGCGACATCGGGCCCAGCTTGGCGCCGACGATGGCCGGCGAGGCGAGGCTGGCCTTGACGATCTCGGACTCGAAGTAGTCCTCGACGAAGTCGGCGATCGACCCGAAGAGCAGCCGCACCGTGTCGTGCACGACCTTGGGAGGGGCCGAGCCCAGGTGCTTGAGCATCCAGGCCACCTGCTCCTGGTCCTCGGGTGCCCCGCTGAAGATGTTGGGCGCCATGTTGTCGAACAGCGGCTTCACGAACTGCTGCACCCGGGACAGGTCGAAGTCGAAGCGCTCCATCGCGTCGGCGTCGGCCTTGGAGTGGCGGCGGATCTCGTTGAGGTTCTCCTCGCGGTCCGGGCCGGTGATGAGGTAGTCGCCGTTGTCCATCGGCGCGAAGCTCGACCGCATGTAGAGCGGCATGAAGCCGTGCTTGACCAGGTCGAGCTCCTGCACGATCTCGGGGCGGATCAGGCTCAGGGCGTAGGAGAACGTGGTGAACGAGAAGCCCGGGTGAAGCTCTTCGGTGATCGCCGCGCCCCCGACGAAGGAGCGGCGCTCGAGCACGAGCGTGCGAAGCCCGGATTTGGCGAGGTACGCCGCGTTGGTGAGGCCGTTGTGGCCACCGCCGACGACGATCGCGTCGTAGTCGTGGGAGGCCGAGGACGCCCCCTTGGTCGTTTTCGCCATGTCAGGCCAGCTTCCGCTCGGGGTTGAAGAAGGGCAGCGTCGTGACCTCTGCCGGGACGGTGAGGTACTCGTGGTTGACCGTCTGCTCGACATGGACCGCGGTGCCGACGGCGGCGTGCTCGGGCTTGACCCTGGCGATGCCGAGGTAGCGCTGCATCACCGGGGAGTACATGAGGCTGGTGGCATAGCCGGCGCGCTCGCCTGTGTCGTCGTACAGCATCGTCTCCCAGTCCGCCGGGGACTCGTCCATGACGGGGATGAGCCCGTGGGAGTCGAACAGCTCGAAGTAGGCGGTCTGGTCGACGGCGATGCCGACGGTGGCCCAGCGCGAGGTCTTCTCGGCGAGCTCGCGGCGGATCGCGTTGCGGCCCACGAACGGTCGGCTGTCGTCGTCGATGCCGCGCAGCAGCCAGCCGAGGCCGAGCTCGGTGGGGGTGAACCGCTCGGCGTCGTTGTAGGCGTAGCGGGCGGAGGTGAACTCCACGCCGATCAGCGGCAGCCCGGCCTCGATCCGAGCCATGTTGAGCGCCTCCTCGCCGAACGGGCGCAGCTGGTGGGGTACCCCTGCCTCGATCACCGCGTCGAGGACGTCGAGCGCGTCGGCGGCGGGGATCATCAGCTCGTAGCCGAGGTCGCCGGTGAACCCGGTGCGGCTGATGGTCACCGCCCTGCCGGCGACCTTGGCGGGGGCGAAGGAGAAGTAGCGCAGGTCGGCGATCTCCGGGGCGAGCGGCTCGAGGATCGCGCGGGCGCGGGGACCCTGCAGCGCCAGGACGGCGTACTCCTCGGAGACGTCGACGATCTCGACGTCCTTCCCGCGAGCGCGCTCGCGCAGGTGGGACAGGTTGGGCTCGGCGGCGGTGAGCATGAACTCGTCGCCGGAGTGCCGGAACAGCACCCCGTCCTCGAGGACGTAGCCCTCGTCGTCGCACCAGACGGTGTACTGCGCGCGGCCTGGCTTGACGCTGCGCGGGTCTCGGGCCATCACGCCGGCGAGCAGCCGCTCGGCGTCGCGACCGCGGATCCAGAGCTTGAAGAGGGGGGAGGCGTCGAAGAACGCCGCCGCGTTGCGGATGCCGAAGTACTCGTACTTCGCGGAGAAGTCGTAGCGGGTGGCCGAGAGGTGGCCGGCCCAGTGCGACCAGAGCCCGGTGTCGTTGAGCCCGACCAGGCGGGGATAGAAGGGTGTGGTCTTGATCCGCATGGGCATGCCTCGCTTCTGCTGCGGCGGTCGCCCCAGCGTAGAGAGTTGTTGGACGGTTGCGCAACAGGATCGGTAGGGTCGGGCCGTGGCGCGGATGAGCCCGGCTGACCGGCGCGAGGCGATCGTCGCCGCGACCCTGACGGTGATGGAACGGCGCGGGATCGCGGCGGTGACGGTGCGCGACGTCGCCACCGAGCTGGGCGTCTCCAGCGGGCTGATCCACCACTACTACGCCTCGATGGACGAGCTGGTCGCCGAGGCGTTCGAGCGGTCCGCACGCGCCGATCTGCAGGAGACCGTCGACGCGGTGGCCGCCGGGCGGTCGCCTCTGGAGCGGCTGCGGCTCTTCTTCGACACCTACGCCCGCACCGACGGCGACGAGGGCATGCAGGTGTGGCTGGACGCGTGGGCGGAGGCTGCTCGCCGTCCCGCGCTGCAGCGGACCTCGCGCCGGCTCAACGAGGAGTGGCAGGCGCTGCTGGCCTCGGTGATCGCTGCCGGAGTCGCCGCCGGCGAGCTGTCCAGCGACGACCCGGACGCCGCCGCCTGGCGGGTGCTGTCGCTGCTCGACGGGCTGTCGCTCCAGGTGGTCGCCCACGGCGACGTCCTCAGCGCCGCGCAGGCCGACGCCTGGTCGCGAGGCGCCGCCGAGCGCGAGCTCGGCTTGGCGGCCGGGACGTTGACGGCCTAGGGCCCGGTGGGACTGGTGGACGCACCCGGCGGGCTCGTCGATCGGCCCGAAGGCGCCGGCCGGTCGTCGCATCTACTGGTGCGTACGACGCACCTGGCGCGTCGTACGCACCAGTAGACCCCCGCGCGCGGGTGCCGGGGATGGCGCCTCCGAGGAGCGCTCCGCACCCTTCCGCGGCTGATCGGGTGCGCAACGCTCCTCGGAGGACCAGAACCTGCCGCCACGCCCCCTGTCAGCCGGTGTTCTGCAACCCGGCGGCGGCGCCGTTGACGGTCAGCAGCAGCACGGCGTTCCAGTCCTCGCGCTCGGCCCCGGCGACCGCCTCACCGTTGCCGCGCACCTGCTGCAAGGCGCGGAGCTGGATCCGGCTCAAGGCGTCGATGTAGGGGCCGCGCAGCCGCACCGAGGTGTCCAGGTGCGGCTTGCGTTCGAGGAGGCGCTCCTGCCCCAGCACGGCGAGCACCATCCGCTCGGTCAGGTCCAGCTCGGCGAGGATCTGCTCGGTCATGGCGGGCGTCTGGCCGATGGCGAGGAAGCCCGCGGCCAGCTCGCGGTTGACCTTGGCCAGGCTCATCTCGGCGACGTCGAGAAGGGCGGTGAACAGCGGCCAGCGGGCATACGCCTCGCGCAGCGCGGCCATGTCGTCCACGGCCGCGAGACCCGACCCGAGGCCGTACCAACCGGGCAGGTTCACCCGGGTCATCGACCACGCGAACACCCACGGGATCGCGCGCAGGTCGTCGATGCTGCGTCCCGACTCGGCGCCGCTGCGCCGTGCGGGGCGTGACCCGAGGCGCAGCTCGCCGATCTCGTCCAGGGGGCTGGCTGCGGCCAGCAGGTCGGCCAGGCCGGGGGTGTCCAGCAGGGAGCGGTACGCCGTCCGGCTGGCCTCTTCGACCACCCCGGCCAGCCCGGCGAACTCCACCGCGGCGGCGTCCCGGCGGGCGGCGTACTCCCCTTGGTCGGCGAGCAGCACCGCCGAGGTGACCCGCTCCAGGTGCCGCTGGGCGAGCATCACGTCGGCATACCGCGCCGCGATCACCTCGCCCTGCTCGGTGACCTTGAAGCGTCCGTCGACCGACCCGGTCGGCTGGGCGGTGATCGCCCGGTGCAGCGGCCCACCGCCTCGGCCCAGCGAACCGCCCCGGCCGTGGAAGAGCGTCAGCCGCACGCCACGACGGTGGCCCCAGGCCACCAGCTCGCGCTGGGCGTCGTAGAGCGTGAGCGTCGCCGAGGCCGGCCCCACGTCCTTGGCCGAGTCGGAGTAGCCCAGCATGATCTCCGCCTCGTGGCCGGTCGACTCCAGCCAGCCGCGCGTGCTCTCGGTCTCCCGCCAGGCCTCGAGCACGTCGATCGCCGCTCGCAGGTCCGCTCCGGTCTCGAACAGCGGCACCACGTCGAGCCGCAGCGGCCGGTCGCCCACGGCGAGCGCCGCCAGGGCCCGGACGGCGACCAGGTGGGCGGCGGACTGGCTGAAGCTGACGACGTAGCGGCCGCAGCACTGCGGCCCCCAGCGCTGCTGCAGCCACGACATCACCCGGAGGGTGTCGAGCACCTCGACGGTCCGCTCCGAGGTCTCCAGGGGCGTCGCCGGCCAGCCGCCGGTGGCCAGGCGATCGAGCAGCGTGGCGTCGCAGGCGGCGGCCACGGGGTCGGTGACCGGCCGTCCGTCGACCTCGTCGAGCTGGCCCAGCAGCTCGACCAGCGCGGCCTCGTGGACGGCGCTGTGCTGCCGCACCTCGAGCTCGGCGAGGTGGAAGCCGAAGGTCTGCACCATCCAGATCAGGTGCTGGAGCTCGCCGTGGGCGCTGCGCTGGTCGCCGGCCGCGACGAGGCTCTCCTTGACCAGCCGCAGGTCGGCCAGCATCTCCTCGGGGTCGCGGTAGGCCAGCCCCGCGTGCTCGGCCTGGGTGGCCGCTACCCGCGCGCCGACGGCCAGCAGCTTCTGCCGGTGCGGCTCGGAGGGTGAGTTCTTCACGATCTCGCCCATCTGCTCGGGCATCGCGACCGAGTCGTTGGCCAGGGCCGCCAGCAGCGCCGCCGACGGCGGGCTGGCGTGCTGGTCCATCGTCATCGTGCGCGCCACCCGGTCGACGTGGAAGGTCAGCAGCGCCAGCGCCTGGTCGGCCTGCGTGGCCAGCGTCTGCCGGGTCACCTCGCTGGTGACGAACGGGTTGCCGTCACGGTCGCCGCCGACCCAGCTGCCGAAGCGTACGAACGCCGGTACGTCGTCCGCGTAGCCGCCCTGCTTGGCGGGCCCTCGCCGGGCCAGCGCCGACTCGACCGAGCGGTAGAGCCGCGGGACGGCACGGAAGAGCGTCTCGTCGAAGACCGTCAGCGCCGTCTTGACCTCGTCGGCCGGCTCCGGACGGGTCCGGCGGAGGGTGGAGGTGCGCTGCAGGATGTTGATGTCCTCCAGCAGCCGACGGCGGGCGACCTCGCGCTCCGCGGGGCCGTTGGTCGCGTCGTCGTAGCGGTCCAGCTGGGAGGCGATCCGGCGCAGCGCCGACGAGACCGCGCGGCGGCGGGCCTCGGTCGGGTGCGCCGTGAGCACCGGGTGGATGCGCAGCCGGTCGAGCCGGGCCTCGACGGCCTCGCCGGCCGCCGCGACGGCCGGCCAGACGTCGCCGGCGTCCACGTCCCCGGTGAACTCGGCGTCCTCGGCCCGCAGCGACCGTGACCGGTGCCGCTCGTCGGCGAGGTTGGTCAGGTGGAGGTGCACCGTGACGGCGCGGGTGAGCCGGGCGGCCGTGCCCGCGTCGAGGTCGCCGTGGTCCGCGGTCGTCGCCTCCCCCGACGGGCTCACCAGGGCGTCGATGAGCTCGACGAGTCCGGCGTCCTCGGACTCGTTCAGGACCTGGGCGTGCAGCTCCCCCAGCAGTGCGAGGTCACTCTCGAGCGTGGCCGGCATGCCGGAGAGCCTAGTGAAGCGGCGAGCCCGCTCCGGAGCGCGTCCGGATGGAGGAGGGCGACCGGGGGATAACCCCCGACCGACGTCGGCGGGCAGCAGCATCGACGCCCGACCGGCGCCGGTCCGACAGTGGGAGCATGACCACGAACACCGTCGCCCCCTCCCCACTCGAGGCCGTCATGAAGCCGTCCGCGCTCGCCCAGCTGGGTCGCGACGCGGCGTACCTCCTGACAGGACTGCCGCTGGCGCTGCTCAGCTTCACCCTGCTCGTCACCGGGCTGAGCATGGGCCTGGGACTGCTGATCACCGTGATCGGGCTGCCGATCCTGGTGCTCACCCTCGAGCTCGGCAAGGTGCTCGCGCTGGCCGAGCGGTGGCGGGTGGAGCAGGTGACCGGGCAGCCGGTGCCGGCGGCCTACCGCCCCACGACCGAGGGCGGCGGCTGGCTGCGGCACTGGTGGGACCGGCTCCGCGACACCCAGGCCTGGCTGGACGCGCTGCACGGGACGCTGATCCTGCCGCTCGCGACCGTCACCTGGTCGATCGCCGTCACCTGGGTCGCCGGCACCGCCGGCGGACTCACCTACTGGATCTGGGGCCGCTCGCTGCCCGACGACGAGACCAGCTCGACGCTGTCGGAGCTGCTGGGCCTGCCGTGGCCCGAGTGGGTCACCCAGCTGTTGATCGGGCTGGCGTTCGCCTCGACGCTGGTGCCGGTGCTGCGCGGCTGCACCTGGGCGCAGACCACGTTCGCCGCCAGCCTGCTGGGCAACCGACACGTGGCCCAGCTCCAGGAGCGGATCGCCGACCTCACCGAGCAGCGGGCGGCGGCCGCCACGGCCGAGGTCGACTCGCTGCGCCGGCTGGAGCGTGACCTCCACGACGGGCCGCAGCAACGGCTGGTGCGGCTGCAGATGGACCTGGCCGCCGCCGAGCGGCGGCTGGCCTCCGACGACGGCGCGGGCGCCGCGCAGATCGTCACCGAGGCGCGCGCGCAGACCGCCGAGGCGCTCGCCGAGCTGCGGGCGCTGTCCCGGGGGATCGCGCCGCCGATCCTGGCCGACCGCGGGCTGGCGGCGGCACTGACCGCACTGGCCGACCGTTCGACGGTGCCGACGCGGGTGGAGCTGTCGCTGCCGCGGCGCTACGCCGCCCCGGTCGAGACCGCGGCGTACTTCGTCGCCAGCGAGGCGCTCGCCAACGTCGCCAAGCACAGCGACGCGACCGCCGCCGCGCTGCGCGCGTGGGCGGCCGACGGGCGGCTGGCCGTGGAGGTCGTCGACGACGGCATCGGCGGTGCCGCGGTGGCGAAGGGACACGGCCTGGCCGGGCTCGCCGACCGCGTCGCCGCGCTCGACGGGTCCCTTGGCGTCGAGAGCCCCACGGGCGGCCCGACGACGGTGCGGGCGGTGATCCCGTGCGGATAGTCCTCGCCGACGACTCGGCCTTGCTCCGCGAAGGTCTGGTGCGGCTGCTCGCCGAGGCCGGCCACGAGGTGGTGGCCGCGGTGGGTGACGCCCCGGCCCTCCTCGACGCGGTCGCCGAGCACGACCCCGATCTCGCGGTCGTCGACATCCGGATGCCGCCGACCAACACCGACGACGGGCTCCGGGCCGCGGTGCAGATCCGCCGCGAGCGTCCGGAGACGGGGGTTCTCGTGCTCAGCCAGTACGTCGAGATGTCCTACGCCGAGGAGCTGCTCGCGGCGGGCGACGGCGCCGTGGGCTACCTGCTGAAGGACCGGGTCAGCGACCTCGGCAAGCTCGCCCGCTCCCTGGAGACGGTGGCCGCCGGCGGCACCGTGCTCGACCACGAGGTCGTCGAGCAGCTGCTGGCCCGACGCCGTCATGCCGACCCGCTGACGTCACTGAGCCCGCGTGAGCGCGACGTGCTGGCCCTGATGGCCGAGGGCCGGTCGAACGCCGGCATCTGCGACGAGCTCGTGCTCAGCGCCGGCGCCGTCGAGAAGCACATCAGCTCGATCTTCACCAAGCTGGGCCTGCTGCCGGCCGCCGAGGACCACCGCCGGGTGCTCGCCGTGCTGGCCTGGCTGCAGGCGACCTGAGGAGGCGGGTCGACGGCCGGGCCTCGCGGCCACGGCGCCTTCAGGCCATGGCGGACGGATCGATCCGGTGTCGCGGCGGCCCGTCGACGGCCTTGGTCGAGGTGAGCGACAGCTCCGGGCCGACGTGGAGCAGCTCTCCCGGCTCCAGCATCCGCCAGGCCGCGGACCCGTCCAGCGGCTCGCTGGCGACCACGATGCTCGGCGAGGACGCCAGCTCGGACGAGTGCACCCGCGTGCCGTGGCTGCTGCGGTGGTCGAGGGTGCCCCGGTCGCCCCGCCGGTCCAGCACCAGCAGGTCGTGGGTGTCGGGCCAGCGCACGGCCCACAGCTCGTGCGGCGTCGTGAGCACCAGGTTGACCGCCAGCACCGGCACCTGGTCGGCGAGCCACCCGAGCGCCGCCGCGATCCCCGCCGAGACGTCGCCGCCGGCCCGCGCCGTCTCGCGGGTCACCAACGCGAGGATCCGCTCGGAGTCGGTGTCGCCCCGCACCCGCGCCAGGTCGTCGCCCAGGTGCTCCTCCAGCGCGTCGAGCCCACCGACGACACCGTTGTGCGCACCCAGCCGGCCGTCCATCTCGAACGGGTGGGTGTTGGCCAGCGTGTGCGGCGTCCCCGTCGCGTATCGCACGTGCGCCACGAAGGTGGCGCTGCGCCGCTCGCGGGCCTCCTGGGCGAACGCGTGGTCGGCGTACGCCGCCATCGGCTGCTTCTCGACCACGGGCTGTCCCGCCTCGTCGTAGGTGCCGAGCCCCGTGCCGTCGGGGTTGCGGCGGGACTGGGCGGCCAGGCTGTCAGGCGCGCCGAGCAGCCAGAAGGTCGCGGCCACGCGCTCCTGTCCGGCGGAGAGTCCGAAGAGGCGACACACACCGCCATCATCTCCGACCGGTCCGGGCCCGTGGGCCGCCTCGCGCGGAGGATGAGGCTCCCGACATCGATGACACCCTGACGGCGTACCGATCTCGGCGCGGGCACGACCCCGACGTCAGCCCACGGTCTCAGCGTCCCCTGGGGCGGTCAGCCACTCCACCAGCCGGGCGTTGACCTCGTCGTCGCGGAAGAACGAGCAGTGGTCGATTCCGCGCGCGGCGTCGAGCACCAGCCGGTCGACGATCGGGAAGCCGGCGGCGCCGGGCACGTCCCAGCAGCCGCCGGTGGGCACGACCAGGTCGTTGGCCTGCTGGAAGACCAGGTCGGTGGCGCCGTTGCGGGCCACGCGGGTGAGCGGCGCGCCGCCGGGCGGGTCGTAGTCGGCAGCGATCGCGAAGACCTGGGCCGACGACGCCGGTCGCGCGTTGAGCTCGGCCAGGTAGTCGCCCGTCGGGTCCATCGACGTCAGCCCGTCCAGCCCGCCGACCGCGCCGACGGCCAGCTGCTTGAGCACCGTCAGCACCACGGCGAGCGTGTCGGTCACGCCGTTGGACGGCACGAACTGCGCCAGGTCGGTGACCCGGTCGAGCAGGTCCGACAGATGCTTCCTGTCCGCCAGGACCGTGCCCGCGTGCGGCGCGGCGACCGTCACCAGCCGGCGTACGCCGACCACGTCGGAGGCTGCGAGCTCGCGGCCCACCAGGCCCCCGCGGGAGTGGGTCACGACGTCCACCTCGAGGGAGACGCCGTCCGGCACGAGTGCGGCGAGCTGGTCGACGTTCTCCCGCGGCGTGACCGACACCGACGGGTGGTCGAGCGCGAAGACCCGGCCCTGGTAGCGGTCGTGCAGCGCCGCCATCGTCGTCGTCGGCAGCCCTCCGAAGGCGCCCTGCGCCGTCGAGAAGGTGCCGTGCACGAGCAGCAGCGCCGGGCCCTCGGCGAGCCGCGCCCAGTCGGCGTCCCCGAAGGCCGGCGCGTCCGCACCCCGGTCGGCGTCGACCGACATCCACCGCGCGCGCACCGGTCGGTGCTTCGCCTCCCACCTGCTGACGAAGAAGTCCCCGACCCTGCCGAGCACGGGGTCGACCAGCGGGAAGACCAGGACCTTGAGCACCTTGGTGCCGGCTGCCCCGAGCACGCCGCGATGACCGGCGCCGTCGCGCTGCTCGGCGGGCACGACCGCCCGCGGCACCCGGTAGCGCCGCCGCTCCCCGCCCCGCGTCGGCACGGCGTCCGGGGTGATGTCGTCGGGCAGGTGCCACGAGAGCGAGCCGTCCTCCGCGGCGTACAGGAGCAGCTGGCCGTTGCCCTCACCCGGCGCCGGCACGTCCACGACGATGTCGTCGTCACCCCCGCTGGCCCGGGTGCCGCCGCCGGCCTGCCGCTCGGCCTGCCCGGAGAGCACGACCGAGAGCTGCTCCTGCATCGAGGCCTCGGTCAGCGCCTGCTGGAGGTCGGCGGTGGCCTGCTCGGCACCGCGCATGCCGTCGGTGCCGGCGGGATGGACCTCGACCTGACCCGTGAGCCCGGGCGTCGTGATGACCACGTCGCCGACGGCGACGGGGATCCCCTCGGGTCGCAGCTGCTCGGCCATAGCGTCCTCCTGGTGGTGAAGTCAGGGCTGCGGCCGGGTGAGCCGCAGCCGTGGGTGTCCGAACACCTGGTAGGCGACCAGTGTCGGGTGCAGTCCGGGCTCGCCGGCGCGCACCCCGGCCTCGGTGTACGTCGCTCGCAGCGCGCGCATCGCCTCGGCGGCCGAGACCGGCTGCGGCGCGCCGAGCGTGGCGGCGTAGAACCGCCGAGCGACCTCGGCGGCCACGTCGTCCTTGACGTTCCACAGCGGGGCCACCACGCCGGCGGCACCGATCCGGAGCAGGGTCGAGGCGAAGCCGCCGTAGTCGCCGAGCACCCGCTCGTCGGTGCCGACCTGACAGGCGTTGAGGAAGACGAACGGCCCGCTGTCGAGGCTGCCGTTCTCCAGGGTGGTCGGGGAGAGGAACTGCGCGGTCGCCCCGCCGGCAGGGCTCGGCGCCAGCAGCACCAGGCCCTCCTGGTCGCCTTGGGCGTCGTACTGCCCGTGCAGCGCGACGTGCACGACATCGCCCGGTGGGGTGCCGCGGAAGAGGTCGGTGACCGCCCACAGGTCCGGCGTGACCCTGACGGCGGGCGGGTCGAACAGCGCAGCCACCTCGTCGGCCTCGGCCATCGCGCTGTCCAGCCGGCCCCAGCCGGGGACGCCCTGGTAGTCAGCGGTGAGCACCGCGCCGCAGCCGACGGAGACGCTCGAGCGCGGTCGCGGTCGCGGCTTGTGCTCGGTCAGCGGCCAGCGGGACACCGCGACGTGCGCGCCGAGGAAGGGCGAGCCCCCGCCCCACGAGTCCGCCATCGGCGGGTCGAACGCCGCCAGCTCCCACGGCACGCTCAGCTCCTCGGTCAGGAGCAGCACCGTCGGGGCGCTGGTCCGCCCGGGCTGCTCGACCAGGCGGCGGACGGCGTCCTGGATGCCGGGGGGCACCGCCCGGCCGATCCGCCGGGCGCGCCCAGCGAGGTCGAGGTAGTCCTTGGCCGGGTCGGCGGAGAACTGGATCGCCCGGCGCGCGTCTGTCGCGAACGCCGCGACGTCGGCCTCCAGCGTCGTGGAGCTGGGCAGGTCGGGCACGGCGACGCCCGGGTCGGCGGCGTACGCCGTCCACACGAAGGTCGTCGAGCCTGCGTCGGCCTTGCAGACCGAGACGACCAGGTCGGGCGGTGCGTCCTCCACGAGCGGGTCGAGGTCGAGCAGCGCCACCTCGCGGCGCACCGGCACCTCGGCGGCGGCCACGTCGTCGGGCTCGTCGACGGCGACGATCGTCCGCCAGGCCACGGCGACCACCTGGCCGTCACGGAGCAACTGCATCCCGATGCGCCGCTGCGGGGAGAGGTCCTCGCCGTAGCGGGCGGTGCAGGTGAACGTCGCGGTCGGCGACGGGTCGGCGTCGGAGACCGTCACCCGCGTGCGCGAGCTGTCGGCGACGGTCAGCGAGTCGGGGTCGAAGAGCAGCACCAGCTCCAGCTCGACGGTCTCGCCGACGACGAAGGTCGGCCCGGGAGCGGCGACCAGCGCCTTGTCACGGCGCGACTGCAGCCCCGCGGTCAGCTGGAACGGCTGGTCGACGACCACGACGTCCTGACGTCCGGAGTCGGACTCGACGTCCAGCCGCGGGTAGGACTGGCGGGTCGCGGGCTCCGAGCTGCGGAAGACCGGGTCGGCAGGTGCGGACGGCACGGGCGGCACCGGTGCCGGCTCGGCCTCGACCGTCGCGGACCGCCGGCGCCAGGGCAGCCGCAGGCGAGGTCGGCCGCCGCCTGCGCCGGAGGGCGCCGCGGGTGGCGGGGCGGCCGTTGTCGGTTCGTCGGGCCGACCGAGGTGTCGCGTAGGCCCGGGCGGGGCCGCAGGGGGCGGGGCCGCAGGGGGCGGGGCAGCCGTCGGTGGCTCGGCGGCCGTCGGTGGCTCGGCAGCCGACGGTGGGGCCTCCGCGGGACGCGGCGGCGGCGGGGTGGCCCCGACGGACGGGGCAGCCGGTGACGGGGCAGCCGGTGGCGGGGCAGCCGGTGGCGGGGCAGCCGGTGGCGGGGCAGCCGGTGGCGGGGCAGCCGGTGGCGGGGCAGCCGGTGGCGGGGCAGCCGGTGGCGGGGCAGCCGGTGGCGGGGCAGCCGGTGGCGGGGCAGCCGGTGGCGGGGCAGCCGGTGGCGGGGCAGCGGGAGACGGGGCAGCGGGAGACGGGGCCTCCGGTGGCGGGGCACCGGCGGGCTCGGGCGCCCGCGGCACCGGCGGCCGACGCTCGGCGGTGTGCACCGGCTCGTCCCAGGCGGGCGGGGCGGGCCGGCGCCCGCTGTCGTCGGGCCACCACTGGTAGGGGCGCGCGGCGAGCTGCCGGCGTACCACCAGCGTGCCCTCGACGGCCGCCACCACCGCGTCCGCGGCGCCGACTGTGCCGAGCACCTCGGCCAGCCCGCGCAGCAGGTGCAGCTCGCTGGTCCGCGCGGCCGCCTGGACCAACGCGTCGCGAGCGGGAAGCCCCGGGGCGACGGCTGCGGCCGTCCGCAGCAGCAGCGGCACCGGCAGGCGATGGGGCGGCAGCGCGACGACGACGCGGGCGAGCACGTCGTACCTCGCCTGCGACACCAGCTCGGTGACCACGACCGCGGCCGCGTCCGGCGACAGCGCGACCAGGTCATCGGGGGCGGCGTCCGCCCCACGCGCGAGCGAGGCGGCGGCCGCGCGCGCCCGGCTCGCAGCGGCGTCGGAGAACTCCGGTGCCCTCGCGTAGCCGAACATCTTCCCGCCCAGCTCCGACCGGGCCGCCTCCGACCGGGCCAGGGCGTCAGCCAGCAGGCTCGCGGCGGCATCGCGGCGTCCGTCGACGTCGGTCGCGACGGCGGTCCGGTCGTCGCTCATCGCCAGCAGGCCGGCGAGCACGACAGTGAGCCGCTCACGCAGGGACTGCTCACTCAGCAGCGCGGCCCTGTCGGCCAGGGCCAGCCAGGCATCTACCGAGCTCATGCCCACCTCCCGAGGATCAGGAGCCCACGGAGGGCCCCGGGATACGCCGTCTCGCCCGACCATGGCCCACGGCCTCGACCCAGAGTATCTTCGAAAGAGGTGCAGGCTCCTCTCGGAAAAGCCCTGCACCCAGGTGAGGACACGAGCATGGCACCCAGGCGCTATCTCAACTTCGACCTCCTGCTCGACCAGGAGGGCGAAGGCCAGTACCAGGCGCTCGTGACCGGGTCCCCTCTCGGAGAGACGCCCAGTGTCCGGTTCCGCCTGCCCTTCGACGCCACCACGCTGGAGAACCTGCTGCTCAAGCTGGACCCCGGGCGCTCCGGCACCCGTCGCGTCGGCGGCTCTCCGGCGCAGCAGGCCGCCATGGACTTCGGCGGCCCACTCTTCGAGGCCGTCTTCCGCGACGAGATGCTGCTGGCCTGGAGCCGGAGCATGGACCGCGCCCGCGAGGAGGGCGACGGACTGCGGCTCCGGCTGCGCCTCAGCGACGCCCCCGCCATCGCGGGGCTGCCCTGGGAGCTGTTGTACGACCAGCGGATCAACGCGTTCCTCGCCCAGTCCGAGCGCACGCCGGTCGTGCGCTTCCTCGACCTGCCGCGCCCCCCGCGGCCGATCGCCGTCGACGGGCCGCTGCGGGTCCTGGTCGTAATCTCCTCCCCGACCGACCTCGAGGAGCTGGACGTCGAGGCGGAGTGGGCGCGGATCCAGGAGGCCCTGGCACCGAAGGTGGCCGACCGGGTGGTCGTCGTCGACCGGCTGCCCGAGGCCACCCTTACCGAGCTCGGGCGCTGGCTGCGTCGGCGCCCGACGCACGTGGTGCACTTCGTCGGCCACGGCGACTTCGACCAGCGGATCCGCGAGGGAGTCATCTACTTCCAGGACGACCGCGGCCGCAGCAAGGCGGTCACCTCGTCGGTGCTCGGCCCGTTCCTGCGCGACCACGACCCGTTGCGGATGGTCGTGCTGAACGCCTGCCGGTCCGCCCGCGCCGACCTGGTCGACCCCTACGGCGGGATGGCGCAGGGGCTGGTCCAGCAGGACGCGACAGCCGTGGTCGCGATGCAGTTCCCGATCAGCGACCGCGCGGCGGTGGCCTTCACCGGCGCGTTCTACGGCGCACTGGTCGACGGGCTGCCCGTGGACCAGGCCGCCAGCAGCGCGCGCAAGGCGCTGCTCGCCGACTTCTCCGACGAGTGGGCGACCCCGGTGCTGTTCCTTCGCTCACCCGACGGCGACATCTTCCAGCAGGTGCACGCGCCGGTCGATGAGGACGCGGCCGACCCGGGGGCCGACATCGGGGGCAACGTCGGGGTCGACACAGAGTCCGGCACGGACTCCACCACGGGGGGCGACGAGGCGGTGGCCGCGTCGGGGCCCGACGACCCTGCCCGGGCCTCGGGCGGCTCGACCGACGACGGCAACCGGACGACGGCGGTGCTGCCCGTGACACCGCCCGAGGCCACCCCCGACTCCGCGTCGGCGCCGCCCGCGGACGCGGCGGTGTCCCACACACCGCGGGGCTTCTCCTACACCCACCCGGTGCGTCCCGAGACGGTGGCCGGGCCGCGCGCGCGTCCCGCACCGACTCCTCCGCCGCGTCAGCCGGCCCCGGCGCCGCCACCCTCCGCGTCACCGCCACCGCCACCACCGCCGTCACCACCGCCCGGGCCCCGGCCGCGCCGACGGCTGCTGGTGCTCGGGCTGGCCGGCGCGGCGGCGCTGCTCGTGGTGCTGGCGATCCTGGGGGCCGTCTCGCTGCTCGGCGACGAGCCCGGCGGTGGAGGCGGCAACGGCGGAGGCGGTGGCGAGCAGGAGGTCGCTCTGCCGCGGTCGGAGCCGCTGACCGACAGCCAGCTGCTGGTCGCCGCCGGCACCAGCCAGCGCGACCAGCACGTCTGGCTGCTCGACCTCGACTCACCCTCGTCGGCGACGAAGGTCAGCCGGGGCACGACGCGGGAGTGGATCCCGGTGCTGAACCCCGCTCGCACCACCGTGGTCTTCGCCCGCGAGCGCCCGGGTGACGCGGCGGTAGCGGAGCTGATGGTCGCCGGGGCGGCCGACGGAGCCGGCGTACGCCCGTTCTTCGCCGACGGCGCCCCCGCGGAGTGCGCGGGCACGATGCTGCGGCCGGCGTGGTTCCCCGATCGCGACGCCCTCGCCGTGCCCTGCACGGACACCTCGGGGGTCGCCCACCTGGTCGTCGTCGACCTGGCGGGGGAGCTGCTCGGGACGCTCGATCCGCCTCCGGAGCTGGGGCCGTTGGCCACGCTCGGCGACCCGACAATCAGCGCCGACGGCTCCGCGGTCGTGGTCTGGGGCAACCCCGCAGCGCCGGCAGCGGGTGGGTCGCTGTACGTCGTCGACGTGGCGAGCGGCACGTGGAGCCTGCTGCGCTCCGGACAGGAGGAGGAAGAGTACAGCGACGCGGTGTTCTCCGAGCAGGGCGACCGGCTGGCCTTCCGGCAGGACACCGGCGGGGGCAACTTCCGCGTGGTCGTGGCGTCGGTCACCGCCTCCGGGCTGGGCCCGGGCACGGTCGTCGCGGCCGCCCCCGGCAAGGACCAGGACCCGATGTTCTCCGTCGACGGCACGCAGGTCGCCTACGGACACGTCGACCCCGGCCAGAACGGCCAGCGGCAGGAGCTGCGGGTCGTGGCCGCGACCGGCGGGTCGTCCTTCCGGCCGGTGCAGCCGCCCGGCGGGCTGGACTTCCTCTCCGTGCCGGCCTGGTCGCGCCGCTGACCTCGGGCGTCCGTGGTGCGGATTCCCTGCGCGATCGCGGCATTCGGTTGCGCAATCACGCGTCCAGGGGGTTGACTTCCTTCGGATCCGTTTGACCCAGGAGGCACCATGACCGACCTCGCCGCCGCTCGGAGCTGGCCGGCCCACGACCCGGGCACCCGCCGCCGGCTGCCGGAGACCTCGCGGCCCGTCGACCCCGGCCGCATCGAGCAGCTGCTCGCGGAGGAGTGGGAGCGCTTCACGGCGACGACCGGCGCCTCCGGGGCGCACAACGTGCGGGCCAGCCGCACGCTGCCGCTCGGCGTCACATCGTCGTTCCAGCACTGGGAGCCCTACCCGATCTCGATCCAGTCGGCGCAGGGCGCGTGGCTCACCGACGTCGACGGCCGCCGACTGCTCGACCTGTCGATGGGCTTCGGGGCGATGCTGGTCGGCCACCTCAACCCGACCGTGGTCGAGCACGTCGAGCGGGCACTGAAGGAGACCGGCACCCTCTTCGTCACGCCGTCGCCACAGGCCACCGACATGAGCGAGCGCTTCTGCCGGCGCTTCGGGCTCGACATGATCCGCTTCACCAACTCCGGCACCGAGTCGCTGATGTACGCCATTCGCGCAGCGCGGGCCTACACCCAGCGCAAGGCGATCGTGAAGATCGAGGGCGGCTACCACGGCGGGTACGACGCGCTCCAGGTCTCGGTGAAGCCGGCCCTGGAGGACATCGGCCCGGCCGACGCCCCGGTCGGCGACGTGCCGTTCGACGTGGAGGCCGGCACCGTTCACGTCGTCGCCTACAACGACCTCGGCATGCTGGAGCGGGTGCTCACCGAGCACGGCTCCGAGGTGGCCGCGATGGTCGTCGAGCCGGTGATCGAGAACCTGGCGATCGTGCTGCCCGACGAGGGCTACCTGGCCGGCTGCCGCGAGCTCTGCGACCGGCACGGTGTCGTGCTGATCTTCGACGAGGTCAAGACCGGGCTCACCGCGGGCGTCGCCGGTGCCGCGCAGCGCCTCGGCGTCCAGCCCGACCTGATCACGCTCGCGAAGTCGATCGGCGGCGGGCTGCCGCTGGCGGCGTTCGGCGGCAAGCGAGAGGTGATGGAGGTCGTGGTCGACGGCCGGATGGCCCACTTCGGCACCTACAACGGCAACCCGCTGGTGATGGCCGCGGCCGCCGCCGTCGACGAGATCTGCACCCCCGAGGCGCTGGACGCGGCGGAGGCGATCAACGTGCGCGCGATGGAGGCGATCGACGCGGTGATCGCCGAGCACGAGCTGCCCGCCCACACCGTCGGCCTGGGCGTGAAGGGGTGCGTCACCTGGTCGACGACGCCGGTGCGCAACTACCGCGACTACAAGGCCACCGACTTCGCGGTCGCCGAGCTGTCGTGGCTGTGGGGCGTCAACCGGAGCATCCTCACCCCGCCCGGCCTCGACGAGCAGTGGCTGGTGTCGCTGGCCCACACCGACGACGACATGGGCCTGCTGGTCGCGGACTTCACCGAGCTGGCCCGCGCGCTGCGGGCGTAGGGGCGGGCGGTTCGTCACCGTTCCCTGCGTCGGATCCTCAGCGCCAGCGGAGCTCGCCGGCGCGCACGGGGACGCTCACGACGTTGCCGGGGACGGGCGCCGGGCAGGTGGCGAAGTCGGTGAAGGCGCACCACATGTTGAGCGCGCGGTTGAAGTCCAGGACGACGAGGTCCGTGACAGGCGCCGGCGGCTCGACGTGGAGCTGCCGCCACGTCTCGGTTTCGACGCCGTTGGTGGGGTCGCGGAACTCCACGCCCCAGCCGTACTTGCCCTTGTTGACCGCCAGTCGCTGCGCCTCGCCGCCGACGGTGAACGAGACCTCGCCGAACGGCCGGATCACCTGGTGCAGCTCGGTTCGGATCGTCTCCACCTCGACCTCGCGCGAGCCGGCGTACGCCAGGTAGGTCGCGGTGAGCCGCCAGGCGGGGGCGTAGGGGTACGTCGGCACGCCGGTGAAGGCCTCGCGCTCGGGGGAGGTGGCCGCGCGGGTCCGGACGGCGAGCCGGCCCCCACGGCGGAGCAGCTCGACACGGGTCTGGCCGTGGTCGACCCAGGGGACGCGGGCGTACTCGTCCACGGTGAGGGTGTGGGTGCCGTCGAGGGGCGCGCCCTCGCGGGTCAGCCCGGGGGCGGGCTCGACGTGGGCGGCCGCCTGGTCGGGGTCGGCGTACCACCGACCGGGGAGGCCCGGCAGCACGGTCGGCTCCTCGGAGAGCCAGTGGAAGCCGCGGAGGGTGAGCCAACCGTAGGGCTCGACGAGCTCAGCCTCGCGCGCCGCCCGGAAGGCACGGAAGTCGGCGGGCCAGTCGTCCATGTGGTCACCCTAGTTCTGCGGCAGTGGCGGTCTGTCGAGGGCCGTGAGTGGGCGCAAACGGCAGGTCGCGCGGCGGTTGTGTTGCTGTTTGGATCCAAACAGCAACACAAGGCGACCGCTACGCCTGAGGCACACCCCGCCGCCGGAAGGACAGGAAGCCGACCACGCCCAACGTCAGGGCCAGGGTGGTGAGGGCCACGACATCGGTGGGCTGCACCGAGCCGACGGGCGGGTTGCCGATGTGCGTGGTGGGGGCGAGGTCGAGGGCCCACTGGCGGAAGTTGAGCCCGGGGCCGAGGAAGGCGATGAAGGTGACGACGGCATAGCCGACCCATGCCAGCGGGAACCACCGCGGTCGCAGCCCGTAGAGCGCCAGCGCCAGCCCGGCCAGCACCAGCTCGGCCGGCAGGTAGGCCAGACCCGACCGGAGGATGTCGCCCGAGTCGGCGGCGTCGCCCACCGAAAGGGCCGTCGCGCCGACGAAGACCAGCGACGACCCTCCCACCACGACGACCAGCCCGAGCAGCACCACCATCGAGTGGACGGCCAGCCACCTCGTGCGCGAGAGCGTGCCGGCCAGCCGCGCCTCCAGACGTCCGTCGGCCTCCTCCGCGCGCAGGATCCCGATCGCCTGGACGACGTAACCGGTCGCAACCACGGCCAGATAGAGCTGGGTGACCGCGATCAGTCCCATCAGCGGATCGTCGCCGACGGTCCCCATCGCCTCGGCCAGGGCGGGGTTGCCGGTCATCGCATCCACCATCTGCTGGCTGAGCGCACCGAGCATGCCGGTGAGCAGGACCCCGCCCGCGAGCCAGCCGATCGTCGAGGGCCGATGGATCCAGGCAGCGAGCCCGGACGGCCGTCGAAGCCCAGCCCGCGCCCTGGCCGGGCCGGCCCCGAGGGCGACCGGCGCGCTGCCCAGGTCGCGGCGCTCCGCGAGCCGCACCGCGAGCACCGCCAGCAGCGACCCGACCGCGAGCGGCACCAGCAGCACCCACCACCGTTGGTCGCCGAACGGCGCCGTCTTCTCCGCCCACCCCAGCGGCGACAGCCACGTCCAGAACGTGTCGGTGACGTCGCCGACGCCGCGCAGGACGTACGCCGCCGCGAGCACGATGAGGCCGCCGGTGTAGACACCACGGGCGTGCAGGGTGAGCTGGGCCAGCAGGGCCGCCAGCGCAGCGAACACCAGGGCGAGCAGCCCCACTGAGACGGAGTACAGCACCGACCCCGAGACCGGGACGCCGGCCGCCGCCAGGGAGACCGCGAAGAGTGCGGCGGTCGCGGTGACTGCGCCGAGCGCCACCACGAGAGCGGCCACCGTCGGGGCCCCGCGTCCGACCCGCCCGGCCAGCAGGGCCTCGAGCCGGCCGAACTCCTCCTCGCGCCTCGTCGAGCCGGCCACCAGGCTGATCCCCATCAGGGGCATCAGGAACGACGCGAGGAAGCCGAACTCGTCCTGGATCACCCCGCCGAGGGTGTTGATGCCCTCGACGTGGCCGTTGATGGCCATCAAGGCGTTGCCGGCGGTGACGGCGTCGGCATAGCTCTGGATCTTGGCCTGGGTGTCGTAGAGCCCCGCCACCGCCGCGGCGGTGAAGGCCATCGTTGCGGCGAGCGTGAGCGTCCAGACCAGGATCCCTCGACGCCGGGTTCGCCACACGATGCGCAGCATGGTGGCCACCCCGTCGTACGACGCGTGCTCTCGCTGGACCCGATGCTCGTGGCTCATCGTGCGGCCTCGACGTCGTCGACCGCGCCCTCGGACGTCGTCGAGCGCCTCGCCGTACTCCCGCAGGAAGAGCGCGTCGAGGCTCGGCGGGGTGACGGTGAGGGTGCGGATCCGCGCCTGGTGCAGGCGCCCCACCACCTCGTCGACGTGGCCGGCATCCACGGTGAAGCGGGTGTCGACGTGGCCGTCGAGGCGTTCCCGGGCGACCTCCTCGACCCCGGCGACCGCCTGCAGCGCCGGCTCGTCGTCGGTGACGGCGTGCACGTGGGTGCGGGTGTGGCGGCGCAGCTCGGCCAGGGTGCCGGTGGTGACGTTGCGGCCGCGCCGGATGATGCTCACCCGGTCGGCGAGGGCCTCCACCTCGGCCATGAGGTGGCTCGAGAGCAGGACCGTGATGCCCTCGTCGCGCCGCTCACGGATGCACTCCTGGAAGGCCTGCTCCATCAGCGGGTCCAGGCCCGAGGTCGGCTCGTCGAGGATGAGCAGCTCGGCGTCGGCGGCGAGCGCGGCGACCAGGGCGACCTTCTGGCGGTTGCCCTTGGAGTAGTCGCGGACCCGCTTCGTGGGGTCGAGATCGAAGCGCTCGACCAGCCGGGCACGCCGCTGCTCGTCGACACCGCCGTGAGTGGAGCCGAGGATGTCCAAGCACTGGCCGCCGGTCAGACCGGGCCACAGCCCGACGTCGCCGGCGACGTAGGCCAACCGAGCGTGCAGCCGGGGGGCGTGCCGCCACGGGTCCTCACCGAACAGCTCGACGTGGCCGTCGGTCGCGCGGAGCAGGCCGAGCAGGACCCGGATGGTCGTGGACTTGCCGGCGCCGTTGGGCCCGAGGAAGCCGTGCACCTCGCCGCGGCCGACGGTCAGGTCGAGGCCGTCGAGCGCACGCACCTCGCCGAACGTCTTCACCAGGCGCTCGGCGTGGATCACGGGTCCTGTGGACGTGGTCATCGGATCGTCTCCTCGGGGTGGTCGTGGTGGCGGTCGTCGTCGGCGGGGTCACCGTCGGGGGGTGTGGCGAAGGCGCCGTGGGCGTAGACGGCGGCCGCCTCGCGCGCCCAGCGGTCCAGCCCGTCGGGGCTGAGCGGGTCGACGCCGAGCAGGGCCTCGATCTGGGGGCGGAGCAGCACCAGCGCAAGGTCGTTGGCCAGCAGGAACGCCGCACGCACCTCCGGGTCCTCGCTCGGTGTGGTCGCCCCGCCCTGCGCCATGGCGTCGAGCAGCGCGAGGGTTCCGGCGTACCACCGGGCCACGAGGGCACCGCCCGCCGGGTCATCGGCGAGCAGGAGGCGACGGAGGTATGCCGGCAGCGGCGAGCCCGGCGGCACCGACGCGGCGAACAGCTCGGCGATCGACGCGCTCCGCTCGCCGGCCAGGACGGCGGCCAGATCGTCTTGGTCCATCTCGAAGAGCGCGTCGAACGCACGGCCGGCATGCTCGTCCACGGCGGCGCGCAGCCCGTCCTTGCTGCCGAAGTGGTGGACCAGCAGCGCCGGCGACACACCCGCCGCCGCGGCGATCTCGCGCATCGTCACCGCGTCGTGGCCCCGCTCGGCGAACAGCGCCAGCGCGGTGTTCCTGATCGTCGCCCGAGACGTGAGGTCGGGCTCGTGCGCTGAACTCATGTTCAAGATACTAAACATCTGTTCAGTCTCTCGGTCAAGGCGAGGCCCTCCCTGCCGAGGCGCGGCGCACGTTGTCGGCGACGGCGTCGGCGGTGGTGGCCTGCCCAGCGGCCGGCGCTACTCCCCCGCGTAGGCCCGCGCGACGTAGCGGACGAAGTCGTAGACGCCGTCCTCGGCCGGCGCCATCGGCCCGGGGAGGTAACCGGGCGTGGCCATCCCCCGCTGCACGGACTCGCACGCCGTCCAGTCCTGGCGGTTGGTGAGGTCCCAGAAGTCCACGGCGTAGGACGGGTCGAAGCCCTCGCGCTCCACCACCTGGCGCGGGAACGCCCACGAGCACCTGATGCGGGTCGTCTCCGGGGAGATCGGGGTCAGCAGATGCGTCATCACGTAGTCGGGGTGCAGGGACAGCAGCATGTTGGGCAGCAGGGCGAGGTACATGACCGTGCGCTGCTCGCGCTCGTCGAGCTTGGCCATCACGATGCCGTCGCTGTGCCCGTCGAGCGACATGGTGGAGGCGAAGTCGCGAAGATCCATGTCGCCGCCCATCCAGTCGCCCTGGGGCTCGATGTTGTCTCCGGACTCGGGCGGGCTGACCTTGCACAGCTCGGGGTGGATCGAGGAGCAGTGGTAGCACTCCTGGTAGTTCTCGACGATGACCTTCCAGTTGGCGGCGACGTCGTACTCATGGGTCTCGGTGGTGACCAGCTCCATGCCCTCGTAGTTCTCGAGGATCGCGTCGAGGCCCTGCACATGCTCCTCGAAGGTCTTGCTCGAGCCGCGGTTGGCGAACAGCCAGCCGTGCCAGTCGCGCACCTCGACCGGGTGGAGCGGGTAGTCCTCCGGGTCGAAGTGCTCGGCCTCCTTGTGCCCGGGAGCGCCGATCAGCTCGCCGGTGAGGCGGTAGGCCCAGGCGTGGTAGGGGCAGACGATGGCCCGGGCCTCTGCGGTCGCGTCGCAGGCGAGCAGCTCGTGGCCACGGTGTCGGCAGGCGTTCTCGAAGCCGCGCAGCTCGAGGTCGTCGCCACGGGTGACGAGGACGCCGGCGCTGCCGAGGCCGAAGGCCTTCATCTGGCGCGGCTTGCCGATCTCCTCGCTGCGGCCGAGCGCGACCCAACCGTTGAAGAGATGCTCGCGCTCCCAGGCGAGGACGGCCTCGTCGCGATAGGACCCGACGGGAAGCATGCGGCTGTGCCCGAAGGGCTTGAGGGTGTCGGCGAGCTGGGTCTGGTCGACCGGAGCGGGTTTGAACACCCGTTCAGGATAGGAGCGCGGGGGCCGGCTGTCGAGGGTCGGGAGGGGTCCGACGCCCTCACCCCACGAACGCGTCGACGCCCTGCGCGGGCTCGCCGCGGGTCATCCGCCGCCAGGCGAGGTAGCCCAGGGTGACGGCGACGAGCGAGGCGACCAGCACGATGGTGGCGGCGGCGTTGAGCGCCGGGGTCGGGGCGGCCCGGGCGGTGTTGTAGATCTTCACCGACACCGGCTCGGTGGTCGACCCGCCCGAGAGGTAGCGCGCGAGCACGAAGTCGTCGATCACGTCGGCGAAGACCAGCACCGCCGAGGCGATCACGGCCGGGGTGATCATCGGCAGCAGGACGCGGCGTACGGCGCCCAGAGGCGAGGCGCCCAGGTCGATCGCCGCCTGTTCGTACTGCCGCCCGATCGTCAGCAGCCGCGCCCGCACGATGATGACGGGATAGGAGACCTGGAAGGTGATCAGCCCGATCACCTGCCCGAGCGTGCCGAGCTGCACCGGCGTCCACGCCTGGATCGTCGTCGCGACGAAGAGCAGCGCCACCGCGAGCAGCACCTCCGGCAGCACGAACGACAGCAGCACCAGGAAGTTCGACGACGCGGGCAGCGGTCCGCGCCACCGGTCCAGCCCCAGGGCCAGCATCGTGCCGAGCGGCACCGTCAGCACGGTGACGATCACCCCCAGGCGGAACGTGTGGAGCACCGCCTGCTGCAGCGCCGGGTCCGACCACACCGAGCGCAGCGGCTCGCCGTAGTACCACTGGAAGGAGAAGCCCTGCCAGTTGGTGCGCGACCGGCCGGCGTTGAACGAGAAGAGCACGGCGATCAGCACCGGGGCCAGGGACCAGAAGAGGTAGAGGCCGGTGATCGTCGCCAGCCACGGGGCGGTACGCCGGCGCTTCCGGGCCGGCACGCGAGGAGACCCGCTCACGACCGCAGCCCCTCTCCCTCACGCGAGACCCGGACGTAGATGGCCATCGGCACCAGCGACACCAGCAGCACCAGCAGCACGAAGGCGGCCGCCTGGCCGGTCTGGCCGGGGGTGAGCACAGCCGAGTTGATCAGGTTGCCGATCATCGAGGTCTTGGGGTTCCCCGAGAGGAGGTCGGAGGTGAAGTAGTCGCCGAGCATCGGCAGGCAGGTCAGGATGATCGCGGTGATCACGGCCGGCAGCGACATCCGCCAGGTGACCCGGCGCCAGGTCTGGAAGCGGCTCGCTCCGAGGTCGCGCCCCGCCTCGAGCAGGGCGGTCGGGATCCTGTCGAGGCCGGCGAAGAGGGGCAGGATCATGTAGGGCACGTAGCCGTAGACCAGACCGAGGATCACCACGACGGCATGGCCGTTGAGCCAGTCGACCTGGATGTCCCAGACCCCGCCGAGGGTGATCACCTTGTTGACCAGCCCGTCGTTCTGCAGCAGGTTGACCCAGGCCAGCATCCGCATCATGTAGGAGATCCAGAACGGCGCGATGAGTGCGGCCAGCAACAGCCCCCTGCGCCGGGCCGCGATGCGCGCGGCGTAGTAGGCCACGGGATAGGCGATCAGCAGGCAGAGCACGCTGGCCACGCCGACGTAGACCGCGGTCCGCACGATCGCCGGCTGGAAGATCGCGTCCGGCCCGACCAGCCGGGTGAGCACGTAGGTGAACTGGCTGCCGTCCCAGTCGAGAGGGTTCCAGACCGGGATCGGGCGGCGCAGGATCGGGTCGATGGTGCCGAACAGGATCGCCAGGACGACGTACATCGGCGCCACCAGGAACGCCAGCAGCCACAGGCTGCCGGGGGTCGCGAGGGTCCGCCAGAGCCACCGGTCGTGCGCCCCTCGGCGCCGTGGGCGGACCGCGGCGGCAGGGTCGCCCACCGCGCCCGACAGGCGGGTGCCGACGGAGGGTCCGTCCTCCGGACCCGGCCCCGCCCCGGGTTCAGGCACCGGCCTTGAACTCCTGCCACACAGCCAGCCACTTCTGCTCCACGTCGATGGGCATGCCCAGCAGCCGGTCACCCGCGTCGAACCACTCGGGCAGCACGGTGGCCTCGCGGAGGTTGTCGGGGATGAAGCCGTCCTCGACGAGGCTGTTGGGGTTGATCGACTTCTGCGGCGGTTGGTAGCCGGTGTAGCCGAAGTTCTGGATGGAGACCTTCTCGTCGAGCAGGTAGTTGATCCAGAAGTGTGCCGCGACCGGGTTCTTGCCCTGCGACAGCACGAGCATCAGGTCGTTGTCGACCTGGCCCCGACCGTCCTGGGGGAACCAGTAGCGCAGGATGTCGGGCTTCTTGCCCTTGGGCAGGTAGTAGACGGCGTTGACCACGTCGCCCGACCACATCTGGCACAGCCCCATCTGGCCGGCGGGGAGGTCGTTGTACATCGTGATGGTCACCTTCGGGTCGGTCGCCTGCGCGAGCTCGGCCATCTGGGTGCGCATCAGCTCGATGTTGGCGTCGTCCTCGGTGTTGATGTCGTGGATGTCGTTGCGCAGCAGCACCATCGCCATCATCGTGTGCCAGTCGTCGATCACGGCCGTCTTGCCGGAGTACTGGGCGTCCCAGAGAGATTCGTAGGGGTTGGCCAGCCCTCCGATGTCGTCGGGCACCAGGTCGGTGTTCCAGCCGATGCCGGTGGTGTAGGTGGTGTAGGGCACGGAGTAGTGCCAGTCCTGGTCGTAGAACGGGTTCTGGAACTGGTCCCAGCAGTTGGCGATGTTCGGGATGTAGTCCTGGTTGAGCGGGAGGACCAGCCCGGACTGCACGAGCTTGGCGATCTGGTCGTACGACGGGTAGTAGATGTCGTACTCCAACGAGCCCGACGCGAGCTTGCTGATCGCCTCCTCGGTGTCGTTGAACGTCGACAGCTCGACCGTGACGCCGTACTCCTTCTGGAAGTTCTTGATCACCCGCGGCGAGAGGTAGTCGGCGTAGTTGTAGACCTTCAGCGTGCTGCCCGGCTCGGGAGTCAGGCCCGACTCGATGAGCAGACTCTCGTCGACCGGCCAGGTGATCGGGTTCGTCGGGCTGGCGATCTGCAGCTCCGTCGCACCGCCGGCGCTGCCGCCGCTGCCGCCCGAGCCGCCTCCGCCACCGCTGTCACCGCATGCCGCGAGCAGCGTGCCGGTGGCCGCCGTGGCGAGCCCGGCGCGCAGGAACGAGCGGCGTTGGAGATGGGCGCGAGCGAGCGAGCTGGCCCCGAGAAGTGAGCGACGGTGCGGCTGAGACCCCATGTGGCTGTCCTTCCCCTGCGGTGCTGGTCAGGCTCGCACGGGTTGAACGGCGAGTCAACGGACCCCTGGACCTGAACCACCGTTCAATGCTTGACTGCCAGGCATGGACCTCGATGCCCTGATCGACGAGCAGAGCGAGATCTTCCTCGAGCGCCAGCCGGCGTCAGCTGCGATGATCGAGCGGTCGGCGCGCGTGCTGGCGGGCGGCGCGACGTCGAACTGGCAGATCGCCGACCCACAGGCGGTGTGGATCAGCCACGGCGCGGGCTCGCAGCTCTACGACGTCGACGGGACGGCGTACGCCGACTTCCACGGGGGGTACGGCGTCGGGCTGGCCGGGCACGCCCACCCGGCGATCGTCCGCGCCGTGCAGGACCGGGTGACGAAGGGGACGCACTTCGCCCAACCCACCGAGGACGCGATCGTGGTCGCCGAGGAGCTGCAGCGGCGGTGGGGTCTGCCGTTGTGGCGGTTCAGCAACTCCGGCACCGAGGCGACCATGGACGTCGTCCACCTGATGCGCGCCGCAACGGGCCGGATGCGCATCCTCAAGGTGGAGGGCTGCTACCACGGCCACCACGACTCGGTCGAGGTGTCGGTGCTCCCGGAGCCCGAGGACATCGGCCCGGTCGAGCGGCCCCACAGCGTCGGCGAGGGCGCCGCGATCCCGCAGGCGGTCGTCGACCTCGTCGACGTGGTGCCCTTCAACGACCTCGACGCCGTCAGTCGCGTCCTCGAGGAGCGCCGCGGTGAGATCGCCGGGATGATCCTCGAGCCGATCATGATGAACGCCGGCATCATCCACCCGCTGCCGGGCTACCTCGCCGGCCTCAGGGAGCTGCTCCACGAGCACGACGCGCTGCTCGCCTTCGACGAGGTGAAGACCGGGCTCACCGTCGGGCCCGGCGGCGTCACCGCCCTGTCCGGCGTCACCCCCGACCTCGTCGCGCTGGCCAAGGCGATCGGCGGCGGGGTGTCGACGGCCGCCATCGGCGGCACGGCCGAGCTGATGGGGCTGATCGCCGACGGGACCTACGAGCAGGTGGGCACGTTCAACGGCAACCCGCTGGCCATGGCGGCGGCCCGGGCGATGCTGACGGAGGTGGCCACCCCGACGGCCTATGAGCACCTCGACGCGCTCAGCGACCGGATCCGCGCCGGCCTCGAGGAGATCATCGCCGACCGCGACCTGCCGTGGCACGTGGTGACGGCCGGGGCGAAGGGCTGCATCGCCTTCCGAAGGGACCCGATCCACCACTACCGTGACTTCCTCGGCGTCGACTCCAGGCTGGGGCAGGCGCACTGGCTGGTCCAGCACAACGGAGGGGTGTTCCTGCCGCCATGGGGCAAGATCGAGCAGTGGCTGATGTCGGTGCAGCACACCGAGGCCGACGTCGACCGCTTCGTCGACAACGTCGCCACGCTGGCCGACGCGGTGGGCCGGTGAGCCGTTGACCGGCGGCGCAGTCAGCCTCCGCGGGCTGGTCAAGGAGTTCGACGACGTCCGAGCAGTCGACGGGCTCTCCCTCGACATCGGCGCCGGCGAGTTCTTCTCGCTGCTCGGCGAGTCCGGCTGCGGCAAGACCACGACCCTGCGCCTGGTGGCCGGGTTCGAGGACCCCGACGAGGGCGAGATCCTCCTCGACGACGCGGACCTGACCTCGGTCGCCGCCCACAAGCGGCCGGTCAACACGGTCTTCCAGTCGTATGCGCTGTTCCCCTTCATGACCGTCGCCGAGAACGTCGCCTTCGGTCTGCGCTACCAGAAGCCCACCCGCGCCGAGGAGGCCGCGCGGGTGGCTGCGGCCCTGGAGCTGGTCGAGCTCGAGAAGCTGGGACAGCGCAAGCCGCACCAGCTCTCGGGAGGACAGCAGCAGCGTGTCGCGCTCGCGCGCGCGCTGGTGCTGGAGCCCCGGGTGCTGCTCCTCGACGAGCCGCTGGGCGCGCTGGACGCGCGGCTGCGCAAGGCGCTGCAACGCGAGCTGCGCGCCCTGCACGACCGGGTCGGCACGACGTTCATCTACGTCACCCACGACCAGGAGGAGGCGTTGACCATGAGCGACCGGCTGGCCGTGATCGTCGATGGCCGGGTCGAGCAGGTCGGCACCCCCTCGGAGGTCTACGCCGAGCCGGCCAGTTCCTACGTCGCGACGTTCCTCGGCTCGGCGACGCTGCTCGAGGGCCTGCCGGCGGGGGCGGGCCCTGAGCCCGGGCTGGCGGCGTACCGGATCGGCGAGCAGACGCTGCACGTCGACGGCCCACCCGCCACCGGCGGCCCGGTGCAGCTCATGGTGCGACCCGAGCGGGTCGAGCTGGCGGCGGCCGCGACCCCGCTCGACGGCGTCAACGTGTTCGCCGCGACCGTCGAGACGATGACCTACCAGGGCGCCCAGACGTCGGTGCGGGTCCGCGCCGGCGCCATCGCCGTCGAGGCCGAGGTCGCCAACATGCACGGCGCCGCCCCCGACTGGCTGGTCGCCGGCCAGTCGGTCAGTCTCCGGATCTCCTCCACCGCGCTGCGGGTCCTCGACCGCTGACGGCCGGGCGGTGGCCCAGCAGGCGTGGATGGGGACGGTGGGCGTCGGGCCTCCACGGGGTGGAAGAACCACTGGTTATCCAGTGACGTCCTCACTTCACCGCGTGAGCACGACTGGTGAAGTGCTGGAGTCACTGGATAACCAGTGAATCTTGACCACCCCACCCGTACGCCGGCTCAGGCCAGCCCCAGCTCCCGGCGGGCGAAGTCCAGGGCGATGCCGACGGCGCGGTCGCGGGTGACCACCGGATCGCCGAGGGCCACCTGCACCGACAGCCCGTCGAGCAGCGCCGCCCAGGTCATCGCGAAGGTCTCGACGTCGAGGTCGTCCGGCACCTCGCCGTCCTCGATGCCGGCCCGCGCGATCCGGGCGATCAGCCCACGCCACTGCTCGTCGAGGGCGCGCCGGTCGGCGGCGACCTCGGGGTGGCGGAAGGCCTCGTTCCAGAGGTCGAACCACAGCCCCCACTGCCCCTGGACCTCCCCCTTGCTCTCCTCGGTGAAGGTCAGCTCGACCAGCGTCTCGACCCGGTCGCTCACCGACCGGCGGCTTCGCAGGAGGTCTTCGGCCGAGGCGTAGAAGCCGGACTCGGACTCGCGCAGCGCCGCGATCAGCAGCGCCTCCTTGGTCTGGAAGTAGTAGACGACCAGGGCCGGGCTGATCCCCACTCGCGCGGCGACGTCGGCGATGCGGGTGCGGGCGAGTCCGCGCTCGGCGATCAGCTGGGCCGCCGCCTCGAGCATCTGGGCGCGGCGTGAGTCGCCGGCATCGCCCTGCTCAGGCGTGGTGTCGGCCGGCGCGACGGACTTGGCCATGGTTCCTCGCTCGTCGGGGACGCGATGTGGCGCTACGGTACTCGTCATAGGCGATTGAACGGTCAGTCAGGATCTCACGATGGCACGCGCGCCGCTCGACCGGCTGCTCACCCCCACCTCCGTGGCGGTGGTCGGCGCGTCCGCCCGGCCGGGGTCGTTCGGCGAGCGGCTGGCCATCGAGGCGCTGCGCAGCCCGGGGGTGCACCGGGTCGACCTCGTGCACCCCGGGCACGCCACCGTGCAGGGCCGGCGTACGACGCCCACGCTGGCCGACCTCGACGCGGCGCCCGACCTGGTGCTGATGGGTGTGCCCGACCCGCGGGTCCCCGAGCAGCTGGCCGCGGCCGACGCGCTGGGGGCGGGCGGGGCGGTGGTGTTCGGCAGCGTCCCGGGGCTGCACGACGCGGTGCGCGAGGCCGCCGGCGGGATGGCGCTGGTGGGTGGCGGCTGCATGGGCTTCGTCAACCCGGTCGCCGGGGTGCGCGCGCTCGGCTATCTCGAGCGCGACGACATCCCGGCCGGCCCGATCGCGCTCGTCACCCATTCGGGCTCGCTGTTCTCGGCGCTGCTGCGGACCCACCGCCGCCTGGAGTACGCGCTCGCCGTCTCCTCCGGACAGGAGCTCGGCCTCACCGCCGGCGACTACCTCTGCTGGGCTCTCGAGCGTCCCGAGACGCGGGTCGTCGGGCTCTTCCTGGAGACCGTCCGCGACGCCACGGCGCTGCGGCGCGGGCTGGCGATCGCCCGCGAGCGTGACGTGCCGGTCGTGGCCCTGACCGTCGGATCGTCGGCGGTGGGGCGGGCGTTGGTGGCCGCGCACTCCGGGGCGGTGGCGGGCGCCGACGCGGGGTGGGAGGCGCTGTTCGCGGCGTACGGCGTGCACCGCACCCGCGACCTGGAGGAGCTGGTCGACACCCTCGAGCTGTTCGCCCTCGGCCGCCGGATCCGGCGACGCGCCCAGGGCATCGCCACCGTCCACGACTCCGGCGCCGAGCGCACCCTGGTCGCCGACATCGCGGAGGTCGAGGGGGTGCCGTTCGCGCCGTTGTCGGAGGCGACGACGGCAGTCCTCGACCCGCTCCTCGACGACGGCCTGCACGCCACCAACCCGCTCGACGTCTGGGGCCGCGGTGCCGACACCGAGGGCCTGTTCACCGCCTGCCTCGACGCGGTGGCCGACGACCTCGGCGTGGAGGCGGTGGCGCTGGCGGTCGACCTGGTCGAGGAGTACGACGGCGACGAGTCCTACCTGCGCGCGGTCGAGCGGGCGCACGACGGCACCGACAAGCCCGTGGTCGTGCTCTCCACGATGCCGGCGGCGATCGACCAGGCGCAGGCCGGGCCGCTGCGGTCCCGGGGCATCCCCGTGCTCGAGGGGGTCCGGCCGGGGCTGCGCGCGCTCGGGCACCTCCGCGCCCATGCCGACCCGCCGCCGCTGCCGGTGGTGGAGGCGGGGCTGCGCCGTGCCCTGGCCCACGGATGGCGGGACGCCGTCGCGACGCTGCGGCTCGTCGCCGACTACGGCGTCGCGGTGGTGCCGACCCGGGCGGCGGTCGAGGTGGAGGCGGCGGTGGCCGCCGCACGTGAGGCCGGCTATCCGGTCGTGGTGAAGACCGACGAGCCGGGGATCGCCCACCGGGCGCGGGTGGGCGGGGTGGTGCTCGACGTGGCCGACGACGACGCCGTGCGGACGGCGTACGCACGGCTGGGCGTGCTCGGCCCACGCGTCGTCGTCCAGCCACAGCTGGCCGGCGTGGCGGAGTACGCCCTCGGCGTCGTCACCGACCCCCAGCTCGGCCCGCTCGTGCTGGTGGCACACGGCGGGTCGCGGATCGAGGAGGTGGCCTCGCGCGTGGTCGCGCTGCCCGAGGCCGTCCTGGCCGACCCGGGTCGGGTCGTCGCCGGCCTGCCCGGCGTCCTCGACGAGGCGCGCACGCCGCTGGCGGACGCCGCAGCCGCCGTGGCCCGGCTCGCACTCGACCACGCGGGCTCGCTCACCGCCCTCGACGTGAACCCGCTGCTGCTCACCCGCGAGGGGCTGGTCGCCGTGGACGCGCTGGTGGAGTGAGGCCGCGGCGGACCGACCCCGACATGCCGGTCGTGGTGACCCGACATGCCGGTCGTGGTCGACCTGGCTACGCCTGGGCCGGGAACGGCAGCGCGATCGGATCGGCGGCCAGCCGTGACCGGCCGGAGGCGTCGAAGCGGTCCATGCCGAGCTCGATGACGTCGACGACCGACGTCGTGCCCTCCAGCGCCAGGTCGGCCACGGCCCGCGACACCCCCGGTCCCCACATCATCCCGTGGCCCCCGGCGGCGGCCACCCACGCGCCGGCGACCGCCGACCCGTCCGACGCCAGCATCGGGCCCAGGATCGGGAGGTGGTCAGGGGTGTAGTCGATCGTCGCCGCCCACTGTCGCCGCAGCCCGAGTCCGGCCGTGACCGGCATCAGCTCGGCCATCCGGGCCCGCATCAGCGCGAAGTAGCCCTGGTCGAAGTCGACCGCCTCACCCGGCTGCTCGTCGGGGTTGGACATCCCCCAGAGCAGCCCCCCGTCCTCGGGCCGCCAGTAGATCCCCGATGCGACGTCGAAGACCATCGGCACGCGCTCGGCGGCGAGGTCGGGGTGCGCCGCGGTCACCACCACCTGGTGGCGGGTCCCACCGGACCAGATCCGCTGCGACCCCGCAGCCGCTCCCACCGCGGCCAGCCTCGGCCCACCGGTCAGCACGACCGACGAGCAGCCCACGTCGCCCCGCGACGTCTGCACCCCCGACACCCGGCCACCCGAGGTGACCAGCCCGGTGACGCTCGTGCGCTCCCACACCTGCACGCCGCTGGTCGCGAGCACCGTGGCGTAGGCCAGTACGTTGCGCGGCGGATCGACCCACCCGTCGCCGGCGAAGTACGACGCGCCCCAGGTCTTCCCGGGAGCCATGGCCGGATTGCGTGCGTCGACCTCGTCGGGCCCGACCCACTCGGAGGCCAGGCCCAGGGCGTTCTGCCGGGCGATCCGGTCATGCGCGGTCGCGACGTCGGCCTCGGAGAAGCACGGCATGAAGTAGCCCGTCTCGACGAACCCCGAGTCGACGGCGTACCGCTCCGCCTGGCTGCGGTAGAACTCCTGCGACCAGACGCCCAGCCGCACCGCCGCCTCGGTGCCGCCCTGGGCGCGCACCATGCCGGCGGCGCGCGAGCTGGCGCCGCAGCCGAGCGTGCCGGCCTCGACCAGCAGCACCGACAGGCCCGCATCGCGGAGGAAGCAGGCCGCCCATCCGCCGATCGTGCCCCCACCCACGACAACGACGTCAACGACATCGGCGCTCGTCACGACGCCGACGGTAGGCCTAGACTGAACGGCCAGTCAATCGTGTCGTCCGACCGACCGGGAGCACCCATGTACGGCTTGACCGCCGCGGATCTCGCCCTCCAGGCCACCGCCCGCGCCTTCGCCGACGACCTGATCCCGCACGAGGAGTACGCCGAGGCACACGGCGGCCACCTGCCCGACGGTGTGGCCGAGCAGCACCGCAAGCGCGCGATCGCCGACGGGCTCTTCGCGACGAACCTCCCCGTCGAGCACGGCGGCACCGGGGCGAGCTCGCTGCAGCAGGTCCTCGTCCAGGAGCAGGGAGGCCGGGTCACCAACGCCCTGGCCTGGGTGCTGGCGACACCGCCGGCCTGGTGGCCGGAGGTGGCCTCCGACCTCGCCCGCGAGCGTTGGCTGGCGCCGACGGTCCGCGGGGAGAAGTCCGAGTGCTACGCCATCACCGAGGAGTACGCCGGCTCCGACGTGGCAGACCTGCAGACGACCGCGCGCCGCGACGGAGACGACTACGTCGTCGACGGCGAGAAGTGGCACGTCACCTCCTACAACGAGGCCGACTACGTCTTCGTCCAGGCGGTGCTGGTCGGCGGGCCCCAGGAGGGCGAGCACGTGCTGCTCGTCGTCGACAAGCCGTCGCCCGGGATGTCGGTCGTGCGCACGCCGGCGTACTCCCACACGTTCGCGCACGAGCACCCGATCGTCCGCTTCGACGGGGTGCGGGTCCCGGCGGCGCACCTGGTCGGGGAGGAGGGCGACGGGATGCGCTTCTCCTACGAGTGGTTCCGCTTCGAGCGGCTGATGGTGGCCGCGCGCTGCCTCGGAGCGGCCGAGCGGCTGGTCGACGAGATGTCGACGTTCGCCGCGACCCGACGGGTCGGCGGCGTCCCGCTCGCCTCCAAGCAGCTGGTGCAAGGGATGCTCGCCGACTCGCTGACCGAGCTGTTCGCCGCGCGGTCGCTGGTCTACGAGGTGGCCCGCGGCCTCGACGAGGCGACCGCCCTCTCCGGTGCGGCGGTCGAGGAGGCGCGCAAGGTGGCGCACGGCCGCTGCTCGATGGCGAAGCTCTATGCCTCGGAGATGGCCGGTCGGGTCGCCGACCGCGCCGTGCAGGTCTTCGGCGGTCGCGGCTACATGCGCGAGAACGTCGCCGAGCGCTTCTCCCGAGAGCTCCGCGTCGAGCGGATCTGGGAGGGCGCCTCCGAGCTGCAGCGGGTGATCGTCGCCGACCAGCTGGTGAAGCGCGGTCGGTCCGCACTCGTCGGCTGAGGGGCCCGGCCGCGCGGCGGAGGTGCTCAAGCCCTGGCTGTCGACGCGCGACTGACCCGCGCTCGTCGACCTCTTCCGCGACCCGATCCACTGGCGGGACCTGGTGCGAGGCCCACTGCTGCGGCTGGGCTACCTGATGGTGTTCCGCGGGGCCGCCTGGGCGACCGTCGTGACCAAGGACGTCACCGACTGATCCGGAGGGGCCTAGCCACACACGGACGTGGAGGGCTCGGCGGGCGCACCTCGGCCGAGGGCGTCGACCACCATCTGCACGACGGCGGGCGCGCGCGGCATCTCGCCGTGACTGAGCGTCAGCCCGGGGCAGACGTCCTGCACCAGCAGGTCCAGCGCGCCGTCGAGGACCGCTGAGTCGGGAGGGGTGACCGTCCGGTCGTCCGCGGACCAGAGAGAGATCCACGCCGGCCCGTCCGGGGTCTCGTCCCCCGCGTTGAGCCGCCGGAGGAGGTCGCTGTCGGGCTCGAGCTGCCGGCACCCCAGCGGGCACGACTGCGGAGCCAGCCGAGCCGCCACGAGGGCGACCTCGGTTCCATGGTGGGGGGAGCTGATCGTGACCACCCGGCGCGCGATCTGGTCACCTCCTCCGAATCGCACCCACCAACGGGCGACCACGCCGCCCGCGGAGTAGCCGACCACGTCGACGCTTCCGGCAGCGGCTGTCGACAGCGCCCGGTCGGCCATCCGCCCCAGCAGCTCCGCCTGGTCGCGCAGGTCGCCCCGTCCGTCACCGGGCAGGCTGACCACGCTGACCGTGCGGCCGTCCGCGCTCAGCGCCCGGGCCAGCTCCTGCAGGCCGGCCTCGTCGCCGCCATAGCCGGGCACGAGCAGCACGGGCCCCCGGTCGTCCTGCGCGACGGCGGGCGCCGGGCCACGCTGCGCAGCCGCCGCCAGGACCCCGATGGCCAGGGCGAGGAGCGCCAGGGCCGCGGCACCCAGCAGGAGCCGGCGGCGCGGCGGTGACGACGCCATCAGCAGCACCGCTCCATCCTGGCACTCGCCGCGCAACAGATCCGGCCCCGACAGATCCGGACGCGTGACGGCAGCGCAGGGCCTATCGTGTCGGCCCATGGACTGGAGCCAGTACGCCGCGGCGTTGTTCGACCTCGACGGGGTGGTGACGCCGACCGCCGACGTGCACATGCGCGCGTGGGACGTCATGTTCAACGGGTTCCTCGAGGGGCACCCGGAGCAGCGGCCCTACACCGAGGCCGACTACTTCGCCTACGTCGACGGCAAGCCGCGCTACGACGGCGTGGCCTCCTTCCTCGACTCGCGCGGGATCGACCTCCCCCACGGCGACCCGTCCGACAGCCCCGACCAGCAAACGGTCTGCGGCCTGGGCAACCGCAAGAACGACGCCTTCCGCGAGGTGCTGCACGCCGAGGGCGTCGAGCCGTACCCCGGGTCGCTGCGCCTGCTCGAGGAGCTGCGCGAGCGAGGCCTTCCGATGGCGATCGTGTCGTCGTCGCGCAACGCGCCTGCCGTGCTCGAGGCGGCCGGGGTGGTGGCGTACTTCTCCACCGTGATGGACGGCCAGGTGGCCTCCACGCGCGGCCTGGCCGGCAAGCCCGCCCCCGACACCTTCCTCGCAGCCGCGGCCGATCTGGGGGCCACCGCACGGAGCAGCGTCGTCCTCGAGGACGCGCTCAGCGGCGTGGCGGCCGGCCGAGCCGGCGACTTCGGGCTCGTCGTCGGCGTCGACCGCGGCGTCGGCGCCGAGGCCCTCACCGACGCGGGCGCCGATCTCGTCGTCACCGACCTGGAGAGCCTGCTGTGAGGCCGTTCGCGCCGATCACCGGCGACCCCCTCGACCGCAGCCGGTTCCCGGTCGACGAGTGGGCGCTCGTCGAGACCCGGTTCAGCGCCGACGACCTCGGCGTCACGGAGTCGCTCTTCAGCATCGGCAACGGCTACCTCGGGTTGCGCGGCAACTACTCCGAGAGCCGCGACGCCCACGTCGACGGCACCTTCATCAACGGCTTCCACGAGACCTGGCCGATCCTGCACGCCGAGGAGGCGTTCGGGCTGGCCCGCGTCGGGCAGAGCATCGTCAACGTCCCCGACGCCAAGGTCATCCGGCTCTACGTCGACGACGAGCCGCTCGAGCTGTCCAGTGCCGACCTGCTGGAGTACGAACGCCGGCTGGACTTCCGCACAGGCGTCCTGACTCGCGACCTCTGCTGGCGCACCCCCAGCGGCAAGCGGGTCAAGGTGTCCACCCGACGGATGGTGTCGTTCACCCAGAAGCACGTGGCGGCCATCGAGTTCGAGGTGACCCTCCTCGACGGCCGGGCGCCGGTGCAGATCAGCTCCCAGCTGGTCAACCGCCAGGACCGCGACCTGGAGCACCCGGCCATCGAGACGCCGTCGGGGACCATCGCAGACCCGCGCAAGGCCGAGCGTCTGGGCCGCCGGGTCCTGGTCCCGCAGGTGTCCGAGATCGGCGAGACGACCGGCCGGATCCGCCTGGGCTACCGCTGCGCCGAGAGCGGGATGACCCTCGGCGTCTCCGCCGACCACACGCTGGAGGCGCCGGTCGAGGTGTCGACCCAGTCGCACAGCGACGACGACATGGCCAAGATCATCTACCGGCTCCACCTCGAGGCCGGTCAGACGCTGCGGCTCACGAAGCTGGTCAGCTATCACACCGCCCACCGGGTGCCCGCCCGCGAGCTGCTCGACCGCTGCGAGCGCACTCTCGACCGGGTCAGCGAGGACGGGCTGGCCAGGCTTCACGCCGACCAGCGCGAGTGGCTGGCGGCGTTCTGGAAGCGCGCCGACGTGCGGATCCACCGGCAGCCGGGGCTGCAGCAGGCGATCCGCTGGAACCTCCTGCAGGTGATGCAGGCGGCCGCCCGTGCGGAGAACCAGGGCATCGCGGCGAAAGGAGTCACGGGCTCGGGCTACGGTGGTCACTACTTCTGGGACACCGAGATCTACGTCCTGCCGTTCCTGACCTACACCTCGCGCTACGCCGCTCGCAACGCGCTGCGGTTCCGCTACCAACTCCTCCCCCATGCCCGGCGCCGGGCACGTGAGGTCTCCCAGAAGGGTGCGTTGTTCCCCTGGCGCACGATCAACGGCCACGAGGCGTCGGCGTACTACGCGGCCGGCACCGCGCAGTACCACATCGACGCCGACATCGCCTACGCCATCAGCCAGTACGTCGACGCCACGGGCGACACCGACTTCCTCTGGCGCGAGGGCGTCGACATCCTGGTCGAGACCGCGCGGCTGTGGGCCGACCTCGGCTTCTGGCGGCAGGACAACGGCACCGCCAGCTTCCACATCCACAGCGTCACCGGCCCCGACGAGTACACCACCGTCGTCAACGACAACATGTTCACCAACACGCTGGCCCGCTTCAACCTGCGGCGTGCGGCCGAGGCGGTGCACGAGATCCGCTCGGAGGACCCCGACGCCTACGACGACCTGGTGCGGCGGACCGGCCTCACCGACGAGGAGGTCGAGGAGTGGGGGGCGGCCGCGCGCGGGATGTCGATCCCCTTCGACAAGAAGGTCGGCATCCACCCGCAGGACTCGCGCTTCCTGGACCGCGAGATGTGGGACCTCGAGAACACTCCGGTCACCTCACGGCCGCTGCTGCTGCACCACCACCCGCTGGTGATCTACCGCTTCCAGGTGCTCAAGCAGGCCGACGTCGTGCTGGCGCTCTTCCTGCAGAGCGAGGAGTTCTCGCTGGAGGAGAAGCTCGCCGACTTCCGCTACTACGACCCGATCACGACCGGCGACTCGACGCTGTCGGCGATGGTGCAGTCGATCATGGCCGCCGAGGTGGGCTACCACGAGCTGGCACTGCAGTACTTCCTCCAGGCGCTGTACGTCGACCTCACCGACCTGCACGCCAACACCGCCGACGGCGTCCATGTCGCCTCGGTGGGAGGCGTGTGGTGCGCCCTGGTCAACGGGTTCGGCGGCTTCCGCGCCAGGGGCCAGCAGCGCTGGGCCTTCGACCCGCGGCTGCCCGACGACTGGGAGGGCCTCGACTTCCGGCTCACGCTGCACGGCACCCGGCTCGGCGTGGAGCTCACCCGCGACCAGATCCGCTTCGAGATCGAGGACGGCCCCGGGCCACTCACGCTCCTGGTCCGCGAGGAGGAGGTCGTGGTCGAGCCGGGCGAGCCGGTGACGGTCGCCCTTCCCGACCAGGGCCCCCGCATCGACGGTCCGCCACCCAACCCGGCGGGCACGATCCGGGCCGACGGCACCGTCATCTCCTCCACGGTCCCGCAGGCCGACTGAGACCGGCGGGGGGTCTGGGGGCCAGTGCCGCGACAGCGCTGCATCCGCCGTCGCTCTCCGGACGAAGGGAGGTCATGACCACCGACCCTTCTGCCCTGGCCGACACCCGCGTCTTCGTGGCAGGCGCCACCGGGGCGCTCGGCGGCGCACTGACCGACGCCCTTGTCCAGCGAGGTGCCCGCGTGGTGCCGGGTGGACGCGACGCGGGGCGGCTGGCCGCGGTCGCGGAGCACTGCGGGACGACGGGGGTGCGCTTCGACGCCGTCGACGTCGACTCCTGCCGGTCCGCCGCCGACGCGGCTGCCGACCAGCTGGGCGGATTCGACCTGGTGGTGGTCACCGTCGGGGCTGCGGGCTTCGGGCCTGCGCTGGAGACCTCGGCGGCGCTGACGGAGGAGCTGTTCGCGGTCAACGTGCTCGGCCCGATGTCGCTGGTGCGCGCGGCGGTGCCCCACCTCGCCGAGGGCGGCACGGTCGTGGTGCTGTCGGCGATCCTCGCCGACCTGCCGACGGCCGGGATGGCCGACTACTCGGCCGCGAAGACCGCGCTGGCCACCTGGCTGGCGGTCATGCGGCGCGAGAACCGGCGGCGACTGCGCGTGGTGGATGTGCGACCGCCGCATCTCGACACCGGGCTCGACCAGCGCGCCCTCGGCGGCAAACCGCCGCGGCTGCCCGCGCCGATGCCCGCCGTCCGGGTGGTCGACGCCGTGCTCGAGGCCGTGGCCGGCGACGCCACCGAGGTCGTCTTCGACCGCGAGGCCGGCCTCGTGGTGCGCTAAGCCGCGAGCGACACCGCGTCCGGCCCCAGCGGGGGCTCCTCCGGCGACACCGGCGGCTCGTCCTGCGGGGCGTGGTCGGTGCCCTCCTGGGCGGCGCCCCGGACGAGCAGGGCGGTGAGCACGCTGACCGCGGCCAGGGTGGCGATCCCTCCGGACAGGACGCCCCCGGCGAGCTGGTCCTTGGCGCTCTGCAGCAGCCAGCTGGACCCCTCGACCACGGTGAGCCACCAGGTCATGGGCGAGACGGCTGCGAGCGAGAGCACCCGCCACACCCCGACGGCCTGCGGGGTGTAGGTCAGCAGCGAGCCGAGGCCGAGCACCGTTCCGAGCAGGTGCGGGTCGACCATGCCGAGCAGCCCCAGGGCACCCGCCCACCCGGCGGGCAGCCACCACGACCGCGACGGGGTCAGCTGGGGCAGGGCGAGACCCGCGACGGCGTACCAGACGAGGGAGGCCACCAGGTTGGCCAGGAGCAGCCCCCAGGCCCGCTCCCAGGCGAGGTAGCCGCTCCAGGCCGTGTAGTTGACGGTGCCGAAGAGCAGCGCGGCGCCGGAGAGGCCGGCCGGGTGGCCGACGCGGAGCAGGCGCACGAGCTGGGGCACGCAGAGCACCACGCTGGAGATGGTGAGGGTGAGGAGGAGGAGCGCCGACAGGGCAGCGTCGAGGAAGGGAGACATGGCAGGCACCAGCCGGCCTGTCGGGGCCGGCACCGGTCGAAGTGGATGACAAACGGGTGGCGACGTGGCCTGCTCGAGCCGCCTCAGGCAGCTCTCGCGGACCCCCAGATGCCGTCGTACTTCGCCCCGGTAGGGGCCTGTTGAAGTCGTACCTCTCGTGGTGGAATCGCCGAGGGCGACGCTACGGGCTGAGCAGCACCGGCGACGATTCCTGGAGCCCTACTCGACGTGTGATCTAGACGACCCGACCACCGATGACGGGACGACCTCGAAGGCACGCTCGGCCAGCAGGATCCGGGTGAGCAGAGCGAGCATCCCGATCGAGCCGGTCAGCGTGACCAGCGCGAGCCACGGGAGCGGGGAGAGACCGGCTCGTCGGAGCCGGGGCTGGATCAGGAACCAGCCGACGCCGAGCGCAAGCACGAGGTCGAACCACACCTGCGTGCCCCACGGGTCGGCGGTGTGCAGGTGCCAGAAGCCGAAGGGACCCGCGGCCACGATCGCGTACGACGACCAGGCGACGAAGCCCACCGCCAGCGCGGCCGGCACGCGCCACCCGTCTCCCCGAGCGCGGTGCGGACGAGCGACGACGAGGCCCGCGGCCACGAAGCCGACGACGGCCAGAACGGCGAGTATCTCCAACAGGGACATGGGTTCCACCTCCAGATGACGGCGTGCAGGACGCCTCGACCCTCCAGGCCCCGGGTCGTGCTCTCAACTACCTGGCAGGTAGTTGTCCAGGCGACCACCCCATGCTGTGCTGAGCCGGTGTCCACCCCGCCCGCCACCCTCTCCACCACCTTCGGCGAGCCTGCCGCCGACCTGCCCTCGCTGCTGCGAGCCGCCCGACGTCACCAGCGGCTGAGCCAGCTCGACCTCAGCCTCGAGCTCGGCGTCTCGACCCGGCACCTGGGTTTCGTGGAGGTGGGCCGCAGCCGTCCCGGCCGCGACCTGCTCGTGCGGTGGCTGGAGCGTCTGCAGGTGCCGTTCGGCACCCGCAACGAGGCGCTGCGGCTGGCGGGCTACGCCCCGGCGTACGACGAGAGCCCCCTGTCCGCGGCCCCCCTCGCCGATGCCCGCCGCGCGCTCGCGCACCTGCTGCGCTCCCACGACCCGTGGCCGGCGGTGGTGCTCGACGCCGACTGGCGGATCGTCGCCGGCAACGACGCCTTCCATCGCCTCGCCCGCCTGGCGGGTGCGTCCCTGCCGTTGCCGACGCTCGACGACGACGGCCACGCCAGCGGCCCGGGCCCGACCCTGCTCGACCTGGTCCTCGCCCCCGACGGGATGGGCGCTTCGCTGGTCAACCTGCTCGAGGTCGCTCCCGCCGTCCTCGGACAGCTGCGGCACGACTCGCTGGCCAACCCGCGCCTGAAGCCCCTGGTCGACCAGCTGGCGACCCTCGTGCCGGCCGAGCAGCCGCCCGCCGTGTTCCCGCCGACCTTGGTGACCCGCTACGCCACCGAGCTCGGCGAGCTGGCCTTCCTCAGCATGATCACCACGTTCGGGACGCCGCAGAGCATCACGCTCGCGTCGCTCCGGGTGGAGCTGATGTTCCCGGCCGACGAGCACACGCGCACCGTCGTCCCGTGGTGGTGAGACCCGCCCAGACGTGAAGCCGGCCAGCGGGCGTGCAGTCGTGGTCACCGCACGGACGAGATCCTCAGCGGGACTGCCCGCCGGCCCGGCTGGGGCGCGCCCCGGGACCGGGGACCGCGACGACCTCCGACAAGGGCACCCCGCGGTGGCCTTCCTCGCATTCCAGGGCGGCATGGACCGGCGCGCCGCACCCGCGGTGCTCGATCGCCACAGTCGCACCGGCTGGGTTCGGCAGCCACCGGTCGGCCCACTCGAGCAGCGCGATGATGGCGGTGCCGAGGTCGCGCCCTTGCGCCGTCAGGCGATACTCGTGCCTGGTGCGCTGACCGGGCTCACGGTAGGGGCGCTTCTCGATCAGGCCGGCGGCCCGGAGGTCGCGCAGGCGCGCCGACAACACGGGGGCCGTCAACCCGGTGCGGCGCACGAAGTCATCGAAGCGCCTGGTGCCGTAGAAGGCCTCGCGCACCACCTTGCCCGCGCTCGGGGGGACCAGGTGGTCGAGGGCACGCTGCACCGCGTCCGGGGACAGGTCCCACGCGTCACGGTCCACCCCACACCTCTCTGAGTTGCCTGTTGTTTATCTAGCCCCTACCGTCTGACTATGCTCAACCTAACCCAGCCGGGGGCACCGTCCCTCCTCGGCACGCTCGGCTGGCGCAGCCGAGCCACCGTCACGGGCACCCCGGTCAGCACCGAACGGCCGACGTCGCGGCCCCCCGCGCGCGCCGGGGTCGCCGAGGTCGTGGGGCTGGCCGCGGCGCTGCGGATCCCGGGGGCAACCCGCCGCCTGGTCGGCGTCCCCCGCGGAGACGGCCACGTCGTCATCGACCTGCCAGGGTGGAAGGCTCCCGAGGCCTCCGGGGCACCGTTGCGGCACTACCTGCGTGCTCTCGGCTACGACGCCCGCCCCTGGGGCCTGGGGGTGAACACGGGCCATCCCGAGCGGGACGCCGCGCTCCTCGGCTCGACCGTCCTGCGGCTCGCCGAGCGGCACGGCCCGGTCTCGCTGGTGGGGTGGAGCCTCGGAGGCGTGGTCGCCCGGGAGGTGGCGCGGGAGCACCCGCAGGCGGTGCGACGACTGGTCACCTACGGCACCCCGATCATCGGGGGGCCGACCTACACCGTCGGCGCCGACGCCTACGGCCCGCAGGAGAGCCACCGGATCGCGCGGCTGACCGACGAGCTCGATCGTACCCGGCCGATCACCGTCCCGGTCACCACGATCTACACCCGTCGCGACGGGGTGGTCTCGTGGCAGGCCTGTCTCGACCACACGTCGCCGACGGTCGAGCACGTCGAGGTCGCCTCGACCCACGTCGGGCTGGGCGTCGACCCCGACGTGTGGGAGGTGGTCGCTCGCCGGCTGGCCCAGCCCGCCCCCGTCCAGGAGAGCCTGCGATGAGCCACGAGCCCCTCGACACCGACTACCTGGTCGTCGGCAGCGGAGCCGTAGCGATGGCCTTCGTCGACTCGCTGGTCGCCGAGACGACCGCCCGGGTGCTGGTCGTGGACAGGCACCATGCTCCCGGCGGGCACTGGAACGACGCCTACCCGTTCGTTCGCCTCCACCAGCCCTCGGCGTACTACGGGGTGAACTCCCGAGCCCTGGGTGAGGGTGGGCTCGACGCCGATCCGTGGAACCACGGCATGACCGAGCGTGCGACGGTCGCCGAGATCCTGGCCTACTACCAGCGGGTCTTGGCCGACCTGGTGGCCACCGGCCGAGTGGCCCACCGGCCGATGTCGACCCACGCGCGCACCCATGACGGCGGCCACGAGGTCCGCTCGCTCCTGACCGGCGCCGTGGTGCCCGTGGACGTTCGCCGGCGGGTCGTGGACACGACCTGCCTCAACACCGCCGTGCCGGCGACTCATCCGCCGCGCTACGAGGTCGACCGGGTCGCCTGCGTGCCCATCAACGCCCTGGCCCAGGTGCGCACGCCGCCGGGGCGGTACGTCGTCGTCGGCGCGGGCAAGACCGGCATCGACGCGTGCCTGTGGCTGCTCGCCCACGATGTCGACCCCGACCTGATCACCTGGGTGATGCCGCGGGACTCGTGGTTCCAGGACCGCGCCAACGTGCAGCCGGGGCGCGACTTCATGGTCGACAGCTTCGGCGCCCTGGCCACCCAGATGGAGGCGATCGCGGCGGCGGACTCGCTCGAGGACCTCCTGGCCCGCCTCGAGCGGTCGGGCCAGCTGCTTCGGCTCGACCCGACGGTGGAGCCCGGGATGTACCACGCAGCCGTCGTCTCGCAAGACGAGCTCCGGCAGCTGCGCAGGATCCGCGACGTCATCCGCCTCGGGCGGGTGACCCGTGTCGAGCCGACCAGGATCGTCCTGGAGCAGGGCGAGGTCCCCGCGGAGCCCGACTGGCTCTACGTCGACTGCTCGGCGAGCGCAGTGGAGCAGCGACCGCCGGTTCCCGTGTTCGCGGGCGACACCCTCACCCCGCAGTTCGTCCGACCCTTCCAGCCCACCTTCAGCGCCGCGATGATCGCCTTCGTGGAGGCTCACTACGACTCCGACGAGGTGAAGAACCGGATCTGTCAGGTGGTGCCACTGCCCGACGACCCTGCGAGCTGGCTGACCATGCAGGCGGCGTCGATGCTCAACCAGCTCCACTGGTCGGGCGAGCGCGAGCTGCGCCGCTGGATCGCGGACTCGCGTCTCGACGGCTTCTCGGCACTGACCCGCTCGGTCGATCCCGACGACCCCGCCGACGAGGCACGGGTGGAGGTCCTGCGGCGGTTCCGGAGCGCCGCCATGGCTGCCGGCGCCCATCTGCCCCACCTGCTCGCCACCCTCGACCACGGAGGAGCAACGTGACCACCACGACCCTGCAGATCAACCGCACCGACATCGCCCAGACCCGGTGGCACCAGGAGCCGTCCGTGCCGCTGGAGCCCGGACAGGTTCGCCTCCGGGTCGAGCACTTCGGGCTCAGCGCCAACAACGTCACCTACGCCACGCTCGGCGACGCGATGCACTACTGGGACTTCTTCCCGCAGGCCGACCCGGCCTGGGGATGTGTGCCCGTGTGGGGCCACGCCACCGTCACCGAGTCGCGCTGCGCGGAGCTGCCCGAGGGAAGGCGGTTCTTCGGCTTCCTGCCGTTCGCCACCGATGTCGTGCTGACGCCGGCCAAGATCCGGGCCGGCGGCTTCGTCGACGCCGCACCACACCGTGCGGCGCTCCCGTCGAGCTATCACGCCTACTCCGCCGTGGAGAGCCCGGAGCCCGACCGAGACCGGGAGGCCTACGACGCCCTGCTCCGGCCCCTCTTCACGACCTCGCTGCTGATCGCCGACTGGCTGCAGCACGAGCAGTACGTCGGCGCGGACACCGTGGTCGTCTCGAGCGCCTCCAGCAAGACGGCGTACGGCACGGCCTATGCACTCGGCCAGGTCGCCGACCCGGGCCCGGAGGTCGTGGGGCTCACCTCGCCCTCCCATGTGAGGTCCACCCGTGAGCTCGGGCTCTACCACCGGGTGCTCGGATACGACGAGATCGACGCGCTCGACGCCGAGCGGCCGACGGTCTACGTCGACCTGTCGGGGAGCGCCGAGATCCGCGCCGCGGTGCACCATCGGTGCCGAGGGCTTCGGCACGACTGCGCCGTCGGTCTGACCCACTGGCAGGCCACCGACACCTCTCGGCAGCTGCCCGGCCCGGACCCGGTGTTCTTCTTCGCCCCGGCCGAGCTGCAGCGTCAGGCCGCGCTCCGCGGTCGGGCCGAGCTCTTCGGTCGGATCTCCACCGCGATGGACGGCTTCGTGGCCAGGGTGAGCGACCCGTCCTCCCCGCTGATGACCGTCGCGTGGCGGCACGGCCGCGACGCCGCTGCCGCGGCCTACCAGGACGCCGTCCTCGGCCGGGCCGAGCCCACCCAGGCCATCATGATCACCCTGTGAGGAGGTCCGTCGGGCGGCCACCGTGACGATACAGGGTTCCTTGTCGGCGACCCATGCGCGCCGTAGCGGCCTGACCAGACGCCCATCCTGATCGGGAGCGACCCATGGATCTCACCAGCAGCGGGACGGTGAGTGCGGCCTCGACCCAGCAGTGGCGGGACCGTAGGCGCTACCGCTGGATCACCTACGCCTTCCTGCCCGTGCAGTACGCCGGCCTGGTCGCAGGCATGGCCGCGATCGCCGGCCCCGACCTCACCACGGTCGACAAGGTCGGGCTGGCCGTCACCCTCGGCTGCATCGGCGGGATCGGCATCAACACCGCCCACGAGCTGGGGCACAAGCGCGAGAGCGTGGAGCGCTGGCTGTCCAAGATCGCCCTCGCCCGGAGCTGCTACGGCCACTTCTACATCGAGGACAACCGCGGCCACCACGTCCGCGTCGCCACCCCCGAGGACCCTGCCAGCGCGCGGCTCGGCGAGTCGGTCTACCGCTACTGGCCGCGCACGATCGTCGGGTCGGTGCGCAGCGCCTGGCGGCTGGAGCGGCGCCGATACACCCGACTCTCCCGCTCGCCGTGGCGCCTCGGCAACGACGTGCTCAACGCCTGGCTGATGTCGGCCGTCCTGTGGGCGACGCTCACCGTCTGGCTGGGGCCGGCGGTCCTGCCCTACGCCGCGTTGCAGGCGCTCGTGGCGGTGCTGCTGCTGGAGAGCGTCAACCACCTCGAGCACTTCGGCATGCTGCGCCGGCGGGTCGGCAGCGGCGACCGGGAGCGCTGGGAACGGGTCGACCCCAGCCACAGCTGGAACTCCAACAACATCGCGACCAACGTGCTGCTCTACCACCTGCAGCGGCACAGCGACCACGCCGCCAACCCGACGCGGCGCTACCAGTCACTGCGCGACTACCGGGAGTCGCCGGTGCTGCCGACCGGCTATGCCGGGATGATCCTGCTCTCGCTGGTGCCGCCGCTGTGGCGCCGGGTGATGGACCCCCGGGTGGTGGCGCACGTCGACGGCGACATCCGTCGCGCCAACCTCGATCCGCGCCGCCGGGCGGCGCTGCTGGCGGCCCGCCCCGCGCCGGGTGCCACCGCCCGGTCGGCGCTTCCGGCTGGCGCCGGGGGCCTCGCCCTGGCGGCCGAGGCGAGCGGCGGGCGGTGTCCCGGCTGCGGCTACGTCTACGACGTGGCGCGCGGCGACGCCCGCGAGGGCTTCCCGGCCGGCACGCCGTGGTCGTCGCTCCCCGACTCCTGGTGCTGCCCCGACTGCGGCGTGCGCGAGAAGCAGGATTCGTACCGCTCGGCTCCTGACCGCGGCCCCGACCTAACGACGCAACCGCACCGACAGGCAGGTCACGCAGCCCTCGAGCTTCTCGAACTCGGAGATGTCGACCCGGGTGACCCGCAGCCCGCGCCGGTGCAGCAGCGCGGCGGTGCGCGGCGCGGAGGTCGCCATCAGCACGTGGTCCTCGCCGAGCAGCACGACGTGCGCGCCACTCTCCTCCGGCACGGCCAGGAAGCGGTCACCCCACACGGAGGGATCGTCGACCAGCGGCTCGTAGCCGATCACGGTGCCGTCGGGCAGGGCGGTCACGGCCGACTTGAGGTGCAGCACCTTCTGCACAGGCACCGCGACCACGTCGGCACCCAAGGGCGCCAGGAGCGACCGCAGCTGGAGGGCGCCCTCGGCGTTGGTGCGCCCACCTTGGCCGACCCACACCGTCCCCCCGTGCTTGAGCACGTCGCCGCCATCGAGGGTGCCCGGGGCGTCGATGTGGGCGAGGCGGAAGCCCTCGGCCCGGACCGCCTCCTCGGCGGCCGTGGTCTCGGGGCGGCGCTCGAGGGCTCCGGGACGGGCGATGACGGCCAGGTCGCCGTAGACGACCATCGTGTCCTCGATGAAGACCGAGTCCGGGCAGTCCTCGGCCGGTGCCACCTCCTGCGTCTCCCAGCCGGCGTCGGTGAGGGCGGCGACGTAGCCCGCCCACTGCTGCCGCGCCAGCTCGACGTCGATGTCGTCGCTGCGCTCGATGTGGGTGACCAGACCCTCGGCCAGCCGAGGGGAGGGCTGGCGGACCAGCGCGCGACGGGAGTTCATGGGACCAGTATCGACCCGAGGCCGGCTCGGGGCACGGACCGGGTGCGGCCGGCGAGCGCCGGCGCGGCGCACCCGGTGAGCGCGACCGCGTCAGAGGACGGCGAGGTAGAAGAGCATCCGGTAGTCCTCGCCGGGCTCCACGTTGGTGAAGCCGTGCCGCTCATAGAAGCGGCGCGTGTCGGCGTCGATCTCGTCGACGTTGATGTGCATCTCCTCCGCCCCCTGGTGCCGCGCCCAGTGCATGACCTCTTCGAGCAGCGCGCCGCCGATCCCCCGATCGCGCAGGTGGGGGCGCACGTAGAGCTCTTCGAGCTGGGCCAGCGGCCCGTCCCAGTAGGGCGTCGGCCGGAGCGTCAGGTAGGCGAAGCCGGTCGGCGCCTCCGCTGGGCCGGCGAGCAGCACCAGCACGTCGTCGCGGGCGAGCAGCTGGGCGAACCGCCCCGCGAACTCCTCGGCGCTCGGCGTCGGCGCCTCGAACTCGGTGTTGAAGTCGTGGAGCAGCAGCCCGACCACGGGTGCGTCGTCGGGCCCGGCCTCCCTGAGCTCCGGTGCGTCGTCGTCAGCCACGGGCCCCACTGTGCCCCATCCGTGGAGGTGGGTGGGAGCGGCGGCGGAGGTGGTGGCTACTCCTCCTCGTCGTCGAGCTTGCCCTCCTCGCGGGCCTCGTCGACGATCTCGCGGAGCTGGTCGAGGGTGACCGGGCCCGCGTCGATGCGTCGGTTGCGCTCGGCGGCGAACGCCGCGCCGATGTCGCCGCGCTGCCGCTGGCCCAGCTCGTCGCGAGCCGGGTTGAGCAGCGTGAGCTCCTCCTCGACCAGGTGGTGGCTGACGACCGCCGACAGCTCCTCGAGGGCGTCGTCGAAGGACGGGGTGTCGGTGCCCGTGAGCTCCATCAGCGCCAGCAGTGCCTCATGCCCCTCGGCGTGCTCCTCCTCGCCGTGCTCGACCTCGTGCTCTCCCACGGAGGTCGCCCGCCGGCGGAACGCCGGCAGCACGTGGAGCTCCTCGGCGCGCGCGTGCGCGACATGGAGGGTGGCGAACGCCTCGCGCAGCGCCGCCCGTTCCTCGTGGCTGTTGCGCATCCTCCGGAGCAGGTCCTCGAAGAGATAGTGGTCGGCCAGGATCAGCTCGATGACGTCGCCCTGGAGTGGCCGGTGCAGGTCGATCGGGGTGCTCATGGCTCCATCCTGCTGCCCCGTGCAAGCGCGGTCTCCTGCTCCGGCGCGCCGGGCGACGCGGGTCAGTCGGTGTCGTGCAGGTCGAGGTCGACCATCAGCTCGTCGGCCAGCGTCTCGAGCCCGGCCCGGAGCGCGGAGGTGTCGGCGTTTGCGGGGACGACGACCACGGCGTCGGCCTCGAACAGCGTCCCGCCTGCCATCGGGGCGTCGACGACGTCGGTGCTGAGCTCCTCGACGTTCACGCCGTGCTCGGCCAGCATCGAGGAGATCTCCGCGACGATGCCGGGCCGGTCGGCGCCGACCAGGTGCAGGGCAAGTCGGGAGCCCACGCCGCTCTCGGGTGCGTCGGCGGTGCGCTCGACCGTCACCCGGAGCCCCTGGTCGACGAGGCCCTCGACGGCGGCCACCAGCGCGTCGACCTCGGCCGTCGGCACCTCGACCTCGACGATGCCGGCGAAGGTGCCGGCGAGGTGCGCCATCTGGCTGCGCTCCCAGCTGCCGCCCCGCTCGGAGATCACTCGCGATACCGCGGAGACCAGCCCCGCGCGGTCGGAGCCGAGCAGGGTCAGCACGAGAGTGGCCATGGGCTGAGCCTAGAGCCGACGACGCCGAGGCGCACTCCGCCCGTCCCCTGGCCGTCTCGCCTCCCGACCGGTCGACGGATTCCCCCAGCGCGCGGCATACTCCCCCGGTGACCGACGACTCCGCCTTCGAGCCCAGCCCCGCCGCGCGCGCGGCGTACGCCGTCAACGCCGCCGTCGCCTGGTTCGGCGTGGTGCTGACCGCGTTCCTCTCCGGCATGGGGTGGTACGACGTGCTGCCGGTCGACCCGGGCCTCTACGGCGGACACCCGGAGGGCGCGGCGGGCGCCGGCGCGCGGGTCCTCGACACCTTCAGCTACTTCACCATCTGGTCCAACGTCGCGGTCGCGATCTCGGTGACCCTGCTCCTGGCTCGGCCACTGCGCCCGACGCTGCTGCGCCGGGCGCTCCGGCTCGACGGGCTGCTGATGATCACCGTGACCGCCATCGTCTACCAGCTGCTGCTGGCTCCGACCGCGATCGTCACGGGCTGGTCGCGGCTGACCGACCCGGTCCTGCACGTGGTCACGCCCCTGCTCACGCTGCTGGTGTGGCTGGTCTGGGGCCCGCGCGGCTGGGTCACCGGCCGCCTGGTGCCGCTGGCGCTGGTGGTGCCGCTGCTGTGGATCGGCTGGATGCTGGCGCGGGGCGCGGTGATCGACGCCTACCCCTACGACTTCGTCAACGTCGTCGACCGGGGCTACGGCCCGGTGGCCACGACGCTGGCGATGATCCTGCTCTTCGGCTTCGTGCTGGCGGCGGTGCTGTGGGGCATCGAGGTCGCGTTGCGCCGTCGGCGATCCGACGTGGTGCCGACGACGGACTGAGCCGGCACCATCGCCGCCGCCTGCTCAGCCCTCGAGGATCGGCTGGTCGGGCAGCCGCTTGACCCGGGCCCGCCGCTTCTTGCGGGTGGGGATCATCGACCTCATCTCCTCGAGCCTGCCGAAGCACAGCAGCCGATCCTCGGCCTCGAGCCGGTGGCTGGCGCGGGGGTTGGGGATCACCCGGGTGCCGCGGTTGAGGGTGAGCACGGTGATGTCGCGCTCGCCCAGCCCGGACTCGGCGATCGTCTGCCCGACCAGCTCGGCCCCGGCGTGGACGAAGAGCTCCGCGACGCCGTACCCGGTGGAGACCGAGAGCCGCTGCCGCACGTCGATCTCGGGGAAGGCGACCTGGTTGTCGATGTAGTCGATGATCGCGCCGGCGACATCGAGGTTGGTGGCCGACTCGATGCCCTGGAGACCGGGGGAGGAGTTGACCTCCATCACCAGCGGCCCGTCATTGCCCTCGAGCATGTCGACACCGGCGACCTTCAGCCCCATGATCTGCGCGGAGCGCACGGCCGCCTCCTGGAAGGCCTCGTCGAGCTCGACCGGCTCGGCGCTGCCCCCACGGTGCACGTTGGAGCGGAACTCGTCGCCCTGGGCGACCCTGCGCATCGCCGCCACCACCCGGTCGCCGACCACGAGGGCTCGCACGTCGCGGCCTTTGCTCTCGGCGACGAACCGCTGGATCAGCACCTGCTGGCTGGTGCTCTGCAGGGTCTCGATGATCGCCTCGGCGACCTTCATGGTCGGCGCCAGGATCACGCCGATCCCCTGGGTGCCCTCGATCAGCTTGATGACGACCGGGGCGCCGCCGACCCTCTTGATGCCGGGGATCACGTCGGCGCGATCGCGCACGAACGTCGTGGCCGGCATTCCGATGCCGTGCCGGGACAGGATCTGGGTGGCGCGCAGCTTGTCGCGGGAGTTGGCGATGCCGTACGACGGGTTGGGGGTGTAGACGTCCATCTGCTCGAACTGCCGCACCACGGCGGTGCCGAAGTAGGTGATGGAGTTGCCGATGCGCGGCAGGATCGCGTCATAGTCCGACAGCGGCTTGCCGCGGAACTGCAGGTCCGGCTCGTCCCCCGACAGGTCGATCGCGAACCGCAGGGTGTTGAGGACCTTGACGTCGTGACCGCGCTCCATGGCAGCGCTGCGCAGCCGCTGGGTGCTGTACGCGCGTGGCGCGCGCGACAGGATGGCGAGCTTCATGGGACGTCCTTGCCTGCTGGGTGCCTGGTCGGGTGTCTGCTGGGGTGGCCGACGGCGCCACCGACGGCGGCACCGCCGGTGGCGACCGGCCCATCCAACCACCCCGCCGGCGTGGTTGGATGGCGCCGTGGGCGAGGACGCCGGGGACGCCGAGGAGTCGACGCTGGTCGGCTGGCGGGAGTGGATCGGTCTGCCCGACGCCGGGGTCGACTGGATCAAGGCCAAGATCGACACCGGCGCGACCACCTCGGCGCTGCACGCCTTCGACCTGGTGGAGGAGGAGCGCGACGGGGAGACCTGGGTGCGCTTCTGGATCCATCCGTGGCAGACCAACGACGGCGACCCGGTCGAGTGGGCCGCGCCGGTGCTCGACCGGCGCCGGGTGCGCAGCTCGTCGGGTCACGCGCAGAAGAGGTACGTCGTCGCGATGGACGTCACGCTCGTCGGCCGCACCGTGCCGGCGGAGGTGACGCTGACCAACCGCGACAAGATGGGCTTCCGGATGCTCGTCGGGCGCGAGGCGCTGGCCCAGGGGTTCCTGGTCGACCCCGGGGCGTCGTACCTCGGCGGCAAGCCGCCGCGGCCCGTCCGTCGTCGCAACCGGGCGCTGCCGCTGATCGACCCTGCCGGTTGCCGCCGTCAGTACCAGCCGTGGCCCTGCTTGAACGACCAGGCGCCGCACGGGGTGCCGTAGCGGTCGCGGATGTAGCCCAGGCCCCAGCGGATCTGGGTCTCGGGGTTGGTCGCCCAGTCGGCGCCGGCCGAGGCCATCTTGGAGCCGGGCAGGGCCTGCGGGATGCCGTAGGCCGAGGAGGTCGGGTTGTCGGCGTCGACCCGCCAGCCGCTCTCGCCCATGTAGAGCGGGTCGAGGCAGGAGAACTGCTCGGCGCCGAAGCCGAACTCCGGCAGCAGGGCGCGGGCGATGTCGCGTGGGTCGGCGTCGGAGAGGTCCTCCGCGCCGGCCTCGGCCGGGGCGTCGCCGGCATCGAGGGCCGCGACCTTGTCCGGGTCGACGACGGCGCGGCGGTCGACCTCGGCCCGGCGGTCGGAGCGGGACACCGGGTCGGTCTCGCGGGCGGCCAGCTGCTCGGCGAGGGCGGCCCGGTCGACTCCCGAGCGGAGGGCTCCGGCGCCGGCGACCGAGGTCGCGGCTGAGGCGGCCTCGACCGGGGGCAGCGGCCGGGGCGCGGTGGCCAGCACTCCGCCGGTCACCACGACCCCGGTCGCGACGACGGCGAGTCCGGTGAGCGCGGCCGTGCGGCGCGGCCGGCGTGGCGCCGCGAAGGCGCGGTGGCCGCCGCCCGCGACAGCGCGGGTGCTCGGGCGCGCGGGCGCGGCGCGGTGGCGCGCGGCCTTGTGCTTCGACACGGGGGTGGGTGCTCCTGCGGGCGCTGGGTGTGCTCGGGGGGTGGGCGCCGACCGCGTCGGATGAGAGCCGAGGTCACGAAACGGTCACACCCACCTTGGAGGAGCGCTCCGGTGAACGCAAATCGGCCGACCGGGATCCGGCGGACGACGGGTGGACGGCGGGTCGGGCACTGCGGTCGCGAGGCCGCGTGGGCGTCGTGGTCACGTCTGCGCGCCGGCGGACGTCATCAGGGCACCGAACGAGAGGAGCAGCGATGAGGACGATGACCTGTGGAGACCTGGGCGGTCCGTGCGCGGTCGAACACCAGGGTGAGGCCGCCGACGACGTGATCAAGGCCCAGGACCGCCATCTGAGAGAGGCGGTGGCGACCGGCGACGCGGCGCACCAGGAGGCACACGAGGCCATGAAGGGGCGGTGGAAGCACCCGGTGGCGTCGATGGGGTGGTACCGAGACGTGAAGCGGGCGTTCGCCGCGCTGCCCGAGGGGTGACCGCTCCGGTCTCTCGTGCGTCCAGACGACGAGGGGCGCGGCCCGTGCGGACCGCGCCCCTGTCAGGTGCCGTTGCCTGTCAGCTGCCGCCGGGCTGCACCACGCCGTTGACGGTCAGGGTGTAGGTCGGCTGACCCGTGACGAACTCGGTCGGGTCATCGACCATGACCAGCGCCGCGACCGTCGTCGCCGAGCCACCGACGGCGTCGGCCAGCGCCGTGCCGCTCAGCGACCCGGAGAACGAGCCGTCGATCGCCATCCGGTGGATCCAGGCGGGGCTGCCGTCCGGACCGTAGGCCACCAGCTGCACCGTCCAGCCCGGCACGGAGACCGGGTTGACCTGGGTCAGCGACTGCCAGGCGCTCAGGTCGTCGCTCGGCGCCGGAGTGCCGGCGACGTCGATGTTGCGCACCCAGAAGCCGGCCTCGTCCACGCCACCGTCGGTGATGTAGCGGAACGCCAGCAGCACGTCCTGGCCGTCGTACGCCGACAGGTCCGCGCTCTCGCTGGTCCAGCCGTTGGACTCACCGTCGAAGCCGGGCAGGTTGGCGACCACCGCGGGGATCGCGCCCGGGTCGTGGTCGGACGTGGTGTCCGCCGTCGCCAGGCTGGTCCAGGTGGCGCCGCCGTCGGTCGAGACCTGCACGAAGGCGAAGTCCCACCCGACCTCGGTGTCCCACAGCGCGTCGAACGTGAGGTTGCCCCCACCGGACGGGACCGACACCGGGGTGACGATCGCGCGGTCGAGGTTCGGTCCGCAGCCGCTGTACAGCGCCGGAGCGCCGGAGCCGGCCGCCGGAGGCGTGCCGCAGGAGGCGCCCGCCACCGAGTCCGGCGGCGTGGCGTCGACGACCCACTCGACCGGATCGGGGTCCAGCGCGGCCGAGCCGGAGAACTCGATCGAGCTGAGGTCGCCGGCGGACAGGTAGCCGCCCCCACCGTCGCGCAGCCGGACGTAGTCCGAGCCGTTCACCGGGGCGCCCGCGTCACCGTAGGCCTCTACGGTGTCCCAGTTGATCTTCGTGGTCAGCGAGGAGGCGCTCAGTGCAGCGGCGTCACCGCCGTTGAGCACGCCACCGTTGGCGTCGAGCGCTCCGTCCAGGGCCACCATGGCCGCCCAGTTGTGGATGGTCTCCTGCGCCGTGACCCCGGCTCCGAACTGGTCCAGGACCGCCTGCAGGCCCTCCAGGCCGTGCAGGTCGTTGCGGTGCAGCTCGGTCAGGAACGCCTCGCCGTACAGGCTCTCCAGATACTGCATGAAGAGGTACGCCGCGCCGTAGTCACACAGGATCTCCGGCCCGCCCTGGTCGCCCCACAGGGTGAGCGAGTTCTCCGGACCACCGAAGTTGTCCCCCAGGAAGCCCTGGAAGCAGGCCATGTGCGAGTCGGCGTTCGCCGCGTCCGGAGGCAGGGTCGGGTCGACGTAGCCGACCAGCGTCTGGGCCCAGTCGGAGAGACCCTCGTTGACCCACGACAGCTCGCCCGGGTCCTCGTAGTACTCCAGGAGATGCTGGTACTCGTGGGCGAAGATGCCCTCGTAGAGCCGCGGCCGCGGAGCGCCGAACTGACGCCCGATCGCGGTGCCGCACGCCACGTAGGCCGGGTCGGCCGAGTTGTCGGACGGGTTGGCACCGGTGCGGTGCACCCAGTCGAAGGAGTCGATGGTCATCACGTTGCGGTTGAAGTACTCGTTGAACAACGAGTAGAAGAAGCCCGCGATGTAGGTCTGGCCGTCCGGCGTGGCCGGATCGTAGAAGTTGGCGTCGCGGACGTTGTCGACGAGCACGACGGTGTTGTCGCCCTCGCCCTTGTAGGCGCTCGACGGCAAGCTGGGGATCAGCGTCGGCAGCAGCGCCTTGTGGCCGTTGCGATCGGGAGCCACGGAGAAGGCCTCGGACTCCTTCGGGTACATGTTGGTGTCGAACTCGGTGATGAACGACTGGACCTGGGCGTCGGTCACCTGGGTCACGCTCGGGACCAAGGAGTTGCGGCAGTCGTTGCCCGGGAAGGACAGGTTGTTGGCCACCCACACCTCGATGTGCTCACCGACGCCGCGCAGCGTGTAGTTCTTGAGGTAGATGCTGCCCTGGTAGTCGTCGAGCGCCAGCCAGGTCTGGGACTTGCCCACCTTCGCCGGCCCCTTGGGCGCCTGGCCGATGACCTTCTCGCTGTCCTTCTTGGAGATCTTCAGCTTCTTGCCGTTGTTGTAGTCGCCGCCCGTGCTCTTCGTGTCCTTGCCGTTGCCCCCGGCCTGGCTGTGGCCCGGCGGGTCGGCGCTAGCGGCCGTGGTCGGCAGTGCCAACCCGGCCAACGCGACAGCGGTCGCGATCAGCGCCGCCTTCGAGCTCTTCGTCCCCAACATGGAGGTCCTCCCTTTCGATACGCCCCGCCGAGACGGGGCCCGAATGGGCTCAGTAGAGCAGCCGCGCCGCGAAGTGTGAAGGGTCGAGAGGCAAAGACGTGGGGATCTCCTGGGCTTCCCGGATCTTCACGCGCTTCCCACGTGAGCCTGGGTCCTGGCAGCGAGGCCGGGCACTCAGGCCGGGCAGTCGGCGTGCCAGGACTCGGTGACGTGGTCGAGCGTCCAGCCCATCGAGCGGTAGAGCCCGTCGGCGCCCGTCGGGGAGTCGGCGTCGACCTCGAGGTCGACCCGGCCGCGACCGCGGTCGTGTGCGTCGCGGATGACCGCGTGCAGCAAGGCCTTGGCGACGCCACGCCCGCGCGCCCGCCGGTGGACGCCGATGTAGTCGACATAGCTGCCGGACAGCCCCGAGTCGTCGGGCGTCAGCCGCGACGCCACCAGCGCGCCGCCGGGGAACCGGCCCTCGTCGGTGTCGACCTCCGCGATCCACCAGTGGTCCCAGCGATGGCCGGGGTCCTCACGCAGCCGCTGCACGAACTCCGGGAAGCTCTCGCGATAGCTGTTGAAGTGGTCGGCGAACGACTCCTCCAGCATCAGGTGGACCAGGCGGATGTCCTCGGCCACCGGCATCCCGTCGTCGCCGTCGTCGCCCTCGTGCATCGCGACTCGACGCAGGTGCACACCTTCTCGCGGAGGCGGCAGCGACGCCGCGTCGCCCACCGGGCGGGTGAGGTGCAGCCAGGTCCGCTGCTTGGTGTAGCCGTCGGCGGTCAGCCACCGCTGCAGCCGGGCCTGGTCGGCGTACGGGCTCGCGTCGAGCTGCGTCGCGGGCAGCAACCGCAGCTCGGCCATCTCGCGCGCCACCGAGCGGACCCAGCCCAGCAGCACCGGCGCCAGCGACTCCCCCTGGGGCAGGTCCGGAGTCACGACCAGGTCGACCATCGTGCGGCCGGCCGCCCGGTCGTGCACGCTCACCCAGGCCTGCAGCGTGCCGTCGTCGTCGTCGACCACCAGCTGCCGCCGGGTCCACGACCCCGGCCCGACGACCAGCGCCTCGACCGCCTCCTCGTCGACGCTCGCCGCGTCGTGGGCGGTGCGGCGGACGGCGGTGGTGAGCGCGGTCAGGGCCGGTACGTCGTCGCGGGCGGGCGTGCGGGCCACCCACCCCGGCGGGAGGCCGGCGAGAGCCGGGGAGGTCGAGGTCACCGGTCCAGTCTTCCAAAGCCGGGACGGCCACGCCCGTCCGCGCCGGGGGCCGGTCCGACGAGGGTCACGCAGCCGCCTGGGCCCGCCTCACAACAGCTCGGCGAGCATCGCGGCCGCCCGGTCGGCGCCGCCGTCCTCCACCGCCCGGTAGGTGACCGGAGCGTCGAGTGCCCCGGCCATCGCGATCGCCAGCCGGTCGGGGTCACACGCCTCCTCGTAGGCGACACAGCGCCCGGCCCCGTAGCGGTCCAGCCGATGCCGGACGTGGAAGTTCTGCTCGAAGTGGTGCTGCAGCGGAATGTAGAGGAACGGGCGCCGGGCGGCGACCAGTTCCATCGTCGTGGTCAGACCGCCCTGCACGACCGCGAGATCGGCCGCCTCCATGAGCCGCGGCAGATCCGGGACGTAGTCGCGCACCTCCAGGCCCGGCCGCGCCGGAACAACTCCGGGGTCGAGGCGAGGGCCGGTGACCATCACCATCCGGAGTCCCGGGACCCGCTCGCGCGCCACGTCGTACGCGTCGCTCACCCGGCGCAGCAGATGTCGCCCGACGCCCGAGCCACCGACGGTGACCACGCACACGCGCTCGTCGGGTCCCCAACCGAGCTCGCGGCGAAGCTCGGTGCTCTCGCGCGGCTCGCCGCCGGCCGCGCCGGTGATGTAGCCGGCGAAGTCGTAGTGCTGCTCGGTCCAGTCGCGGATGGCCGGGAGGTCGGGTCCGAAGGAGTCCGGGACGATGTCGTCGGGATCGCCGACGAAGATCGCCCGGTCGCGCAACCAGGGGAACCGCTCGACGTGCTCGATCATCTCCGCGTTGTAGTCGGCGGTGACCAGCGCCTCACGCTCGCCGCCGTCGGGCATCGGCAGCATGCCCACGAAGTCGGTCATCCAGGCGTAGGCGAACCGCTTCAGCTCGGGGTTCTCGTGCAGGAAGTGGTCGACGTCCCAGGCCTCGTCGCCGATCACCAGGTCGTAGTCGCCCTCGCGGACCACGTCGTCGAAGACGTGGAAGTTGTTGACCAGGATCTCGTCCATCCGGCGCAGCGCCTCGAAGCAGTGCAGGTCGTGCTCGCCGGACTCCGCCTCGATGTGCCCGGACTCGCTGGCCAGCCAGCGGCTCGCAGGGTGCACGGTCTCGCCGGCCTCCTCCAGCACCCGGGTCACCGGGTGCTCAGCCAGCCAGTCCACCTGCAGGTCGGGGCGGAGGCGTTTCAGCGACTGGGCGACGGCCAGGTCGCGTCGCGCGTGTCCGAGCCCGATAGGTGAGGAGAGATAGAGCGCCTTGCGGGTGCGTTGCAGCCCGCGCGTCCAGCCCACGGAGCGGCGCCGAGGGCCGGCGGACGGAAGCACCCGCTCAGCGAAGTCGTGGATCAGGTGGTTGACCTTGACCGGGTCGCGGACCTGGGGGACGTGACCGGCGCCGTGAATGACGACGCTCTCACCCCCGGTGAGCTCCGCGATCCGGTCGGCTCGCGACACGGGACTGATGAGGTCGTCGTCGCCGTGGATCGCGAGCACGGGCGAGTCGAGCGCAGCGCACCAGCCCTCCACCTCCTCGCGGGTCGGCTCGATGGTGCCGTACTCGGCCGTCAGCACCTCTGGTCCGGTGTCGAGCCCCCAGGCCACCGCGTCCTCGATCGCCTTGGTCGAGCGGGGCTCGGGGAAGCACATCCCGAAGAAGAACCACAGGAAGTCCTCGTGCCGGTGGTCCCAGTACTCCGGCTGGCACTTGGGCCAGTGGGACAGCGGGTCGCTCGCGACACGTCGCACGTCCGAGGGCGGGAGCCGCAGCGGGTCGGCGTCCTCGTCGACCCGGAACTCGTGCGGGTCGGTCAGCGGAACGGAGGCCCCGATCAGCACGCTGCCGAGCACCCGGTCCGGGTGGTCCGCCGCGAGCTTGAGGGCCCACATCGCGCCCCTCGACAGCCCGACCACCACGGCCTGGTCGGTGCCGGTGGCGTCAAGCACCGCGCGGGCGTAGGCGACCTCGTGGTGGTGGTCGTAGTGCTCGGGGGTGAGAGGCCGGTCCGAGAGACCGTTGCCCGGACCGTCGAAGGTCACCACCCGGTGATGCCGGGCGAGGTAGGGCACCTGCAGCTTCCAGAACCGGCGGTGGATGATCGTCCAGGTCGGCAGCAGCAGGATCGTCGGACCGCCGTCGCCGTAGACGTCGTAGTGGATCTTCACCCCGGCATGCTCGACGAAGCCGTCCGCGTCCGGCTCCCGCGCCCTGGTCATGCTGGAGTCTCCTTCGATGCGCCGGTGGTAAGCAACACCGGCAGGGCCGAGAGCCCGCGCAGCACGAGGCCGTCTCCGCGACCCCACCGCAGCGAGGCGGGCGGTACGCCGAGTCGCATCGTCGGGAACCGCGTGAGCAGCGTACGGAAGGCGATCTCCGCCTCGAGTCGGGCCAGTCGCGCGCCCAGACAGTGGTGGATGCCGTGCCCGAAGGCAAGGTGCGTGGGGCCTGTCCGGTCCACGTCGAAGGAGTGGGGGTCGTCGTTGCGGGTGCCGTCCCGGCCGGCGGTCGCGAGCGAGACCAGGACCTGGACGCCCGCCGGGATGGTGTTCCCGGCGATCGTCACGTCGCGGGTGGCGTAGCGGAACGTCGCGTGCTGGCCGGGCGGGTCCCAACGGAGGAACTCCTCGACGGCCTGCGGCAGCCGGTCGAGGTCGGCCGCGAGCCGATCGCGCTGCTCGGGGTGGGACAGCAGCGCGGCCATGCCGTTCCCGATCAGGTTGGCGGTGGTGTCGTGTCCTGCCACCAGCAGCTGGAAGACCGTCGACAGCAGCTCGGGCCGGGTCAGCTCTCCGGCCTGGTGGGCGCGCACCAGGTCGCTCACCAGGTCGTCGGGCTCGGCGGTGGGGACCGTCGCCTCCGTCAGGAGGCCGGCTCCCCGCCGGTCGACGAGTTCCCCCAGGAAGTCGACGATGTGGTCGGAGGCCGCCACCGCGTCGACGGGCGGGTCGGCGCCGTCCCAGGGAGTCAGCAAGGTGGCGAACCACCCGGCCAGGCGTCGCTGCTCCGAACGGTCGATCCCGAGCAGCTCCCCGAGCACGGCGAACGGCAACGGGGCGGCGAAGCCGGCGATCAGGTCGACGGGCGGGCCGCCGTCCCGCTCGAGGTCGCCGGCCAGCTCGTCGGCCAACTCCCCTGCGATCCGCCGGATCCGCGGCTCGAGCGCGGCGAGCCTGGTGCGCGTGAAAGCGGGCGCAGCGAGCCGACGCAGCCGGGTGTGGTCGGGCTGGTCCACGCTCAGCATGTGGCGGGCGAAGTCAGGACCCGGCAGGCCTGGGGCGACCACCTCCCCGTCCTGCTCCATGGCGGCCAGCATGTCCTTGGAGAGATCGGGGTGGGCGAGTGCCTCCCGGGCGGCGGCGTAGCCGACGACCAGGAAGGCACGGTGGCCGTCAGCAAGGGTCACCTCGTGCACCGGGCCGGCCGCCAGCACCTGGTCGAACAGGGGGTAGGGCCGGTCGTGGTCGTAGTCACCCCAGCGCTGCAGTGCGTGCGGGCAGGTGGCGCTGTCGTTGGTGTCGGTGGTCGGGTCGTCGGTGCGCATCAGCACTCCCGGAGTCCGGAGCAGACCAGGTCGATCCTCCGGACCAGGCCGCCGACGAGGGCGCAGACCAGCGTCTGGGTCACGACCCTACGATCGCCGTCCGGGTCGACGGTGAGCTTGTAATGGACCAGGACGCGGTCGCCGACGAGGTCGCCCGCGGTGTCCTCGATCACGAGGGTGTCGAAGCCGTCGTACCAGTCGGCATAGCGAGCCAGCACGTCGTGCCGGCCGTGGTCCTCGACCATCCCGCCGGGGAGGAGCCCTCGCATCCGCACCTCCTCGTCCAGCCGGTCGCCGAGCCGCGCCCAGGCCCGGTCCCCGATCGCGGTCGAGATCTCGGTGGCCAGTGGATGACCGTTCATGACGCCTCCTGGGTGAGCGGGGACCGACCGGTCCCGAGGTGGTCGTGCAGGTGGGTCGACAGGTCGCGCGCATCCGCGTCGGCGCCGGAGAGGTACGTCGACCGGCGACGCCGCAGGACGGGCAGGCCCGTGACGTAGAGGCCGGGCCATCGGGTCACGCCGCCGTCGTGCTGGAGCCGCCCGCGGTGGTCGAAGACCGGCACGTCGAGGAACGAGTGGTCGGCGCTGAACCCGGTCGCCCAGACCACGGAGCGGATCTCGCCGGAGCCCAGGTCGAGCTCCAGGGGTGGGGAGCCCACGTGCGTGGGCTCTGGTCGCTCGCCGCGGCCTCCGGCGTACTCGTCGATGCTGTCGAGCAGCCGGCCGACCTTGAGATCGGCCAGCGTGCAGACGTTGGCGAGAGAACCGGAGAACTGAGCGGTCCGGTCACGCATCCCCGCGAACCTCCCGACCAGCCGGACACCGGCCTCCTGGAGGGCGTTGAGGTCGACGCGTCGATCTCCGCCGACCAGCTGGAGCGAGGGCAGGTGACGGGCGCGGACCAGGTCGTCGAGCTGGTCCCACCGCTCGTCCAGAATCCCCAGCCGCTCCAGCCAGGTGAAGAGATCATCGTCGCGGTAACGCCGGGGCGCCCGCACGTGCTCGCCGACCGCCAGGGTGACCCGCCGACCGGAGCGCTGCAGCTCGTCGGCGAGCTGAACGCCGCTGGCCGAGGCGCCCACGACCAGCACACCTCCGTCGGGGAGGCTGTCCGGGTTGCGGTAGTCCAGCGCCGGCAGGGAGGTGACCCCGGCGGGCAGGTGCCTTCCGATCGCCGGGACCACACTCCGCGTGGCACCCGCGGCGAGCACCACGGCCCGAGCGTGCCAGTGGCCGGCGTCGGTGAGGACCTCGAAGCCGCTCGGCCCTGGTCGGACCGAGGTCACGCTGGTGCCGGTGAGGACCGGCGCGGCTGCAGAGACGGCATACCCGGACACCAGGTCGGCCACCCCCTGGGCCGAGAGGAACCCGTCGGGGTCGTCGCCGGCGTACGCCGCCCCGGGGAGCCCGGTCATCCAGTTCGGGGTGAGCAGCCGCAACGAGTCCCACCGCTGCGTGCGCCACGAGTGCGCCACCTCGCCGCGCTCGAGGACCACGTGGTCGATCGAGCGGGCGGCGAGGTGGCTGCTCATCGCGAGCCCGGAGTGACCGGCGCCGACGACGACCGCGGTGACGGTGGACATCAGCCGACGGTGACGGTGACGCCGGTGGGGTTGGTCAGCATGTCGTAGACGGCCGAGCGCTTCTGCGACTGGGCGACGATGGCGCGGATCTCGTCCTCGGAGGCGTCGGCGTCGATCTGGTAGGCGACCGCGACGCCGCTGAAGCCGTTGCGGACCGACGGATCTGCGCCCAGGATGCCGTGCAGGTCCATCTCGCCGGACAGCGTGGCGGTGACCGAGCGCAGCTGGATCTGCCGCTGCTGAGCCACGGCGGCCACGCCTGCGGTCAGGCAGGAGCCCAGGGCGACCAGGACGTACTCGACAGGGGTGGGCCCGTGGTCGTGGGCGGCGAACTGCGGCGGGTGGTCGGCGTCCAGGCTGAAGCGCCGGGTGTGGACCTGCTCGTCGCAGAGGCCGTAGAAGCTCTCGATCTCCGAACGACTGTGCGTCCCGTTCTCCCAGGTCACCGAGGAGCGCCACTGGAACTGGGCGATCTCGGGGGTGTCGGTCAGCGCGGCGCGGGCGCCGAGCAGGGCCTCGACGTTGACGCCGTTGTCGACGGGCGTGGTGGTGACGGTCATGAGGTGCTCCCTCTCTCGTGGCCGGGTGGCCGTGGGCGGCGCCGCTGGTGGCGCTCGGTCGACGCCCAGACTGGTCCGGAGAGGCGTGCGACCGCATCAGGGGACCCCCCTGGTCGTGAAGCTTCGCGGCGCCAGGGGGGCTGAGCCCGACCCCATGCCTAAACTGCGGCCCGTGGAGGCGGTACTCCTGGGGAGGGACGGCGAGCTCGAGACGATCGGTCGTCTGGTCGAGACCGCTCGGCTGGGGGTCAGCGGCACCCTCGCCATCCTGGGCGAGCCGGGAGTGGGCAAGACGGCGCTGCTGGACGGCGCCCTCGCCCAGCTCGGTGGGATGCGCCTGCTGCAAGCAACCGGGCTCGAGGCCGAGCGGCAGATCCCGTTCGCCGGCCTGCTGCAGCTGCTACGACCTGCCCTCGTCCATCTCGACGAGCTCGCGCCACCGCAGGCCGCCGCGCTGTCGGACGCCTTGGCGGTGACCGACTCCGGCCGCCGTGGCGGGGACCGCTTCTCGATCGGAGCGGCGGTGCTGAGCCTGCTGACGAGGTACGCCGAGGAGTCGCCCGTGGTGGTCGTCGTCGAGGACCTGCACGCCCTGGACCTCCCGTCGGCGGAGGCTGTGGTGTTCGCCGCTCGACGACTGGCCGCCGACCCGGTCGCCGTCCTGCTGACCGGACGCAGCCCCGAGGCCGACCACCTCGTCGCTGGGCTCCCCCAGCTGCGGCTCTCCGGACTCGACGAGGTGGACGCGGCCGCGCTCGCCGCCCGGGCCGTCGGCGGGACGGTGCCGACCGGGCGGCTCGAGCCGCTGCTCGCCCGTGCCGGCGGCAACCCCCTCGCGCTGCTGGAGCTCGCCGGCGACGACCTGGACGCTCTCGCCACCGACCCCGCCGAGCTGCCGGTCCGGGTGCCGGAGGCGGTGGCCGCGGCCTACGGGCGGCGGCTCGACCTGCTGGACGAGGAGTGCCGCACCGCCCTGCTCGTCGCCGCCGTGTGCGGTGGTGATCTGACGATCACCCTCAGGGCCTGCGCCGCCCTCGCGGTCGAAGCCGCCGCGCTCTCCCAGGCCGAGGACGCCGGCCTGGTCTCCCTGCGTGCCGGCCAGGTGATCTTTCGGCACCCCCTGGCGCAGGCGGCCGCCTACTCGCACCCGGGCGCGGCAGCACGCCGCGCTGCCCACCAGGCCGTCGCCGACGCCCTCCCCGACGCCGACCTCGATCGGCGTGCCTGGCACCTGGCCGAGGCAGTCTGGCTCCCCGATGCGACGGTCGCCGACCTGCTGGACGGTGCGGGCGACCGGGCAGAGGCCCGGTCGGCCTATTCGGTGGCGTCGGGGGCGTTCGAGCGAGCCGCCCGGCTGAGCCCGACTCCCGCGTGGAGGGCGGAGCGGCTGCTGCGTGCCGCCGACGCCGCCTGGGCGGCCGGGCTCACCGAACGCGCGCTGTCCCTGCTCGACGCCCATGGCCGGGAGGAGACCGGGCTGGAAGGACAGGTGCGCGAGCTGGCGCTTCGTGGTGCGATCGCGGCGCGGACCGGGCGACTGCGCGAGGCTGGGGAGATGCTCGTCGCAGCGGCCGACCTGAGCACCGATCCGGCCGAGCAGTCCGTCCTCATCGCCGAGGCTGTGCACGCCAGTCTGTATCTCGCGGGAGTGTCGCGCGCCTCGGCCCTCGCCGATCGCCTCGACACGCTGGCGCCCCTGGTGACAGAGCCGGCCGCACGGGCGCTCGCACTCATCGCCACCGGCATCGCCCGCGTGATGGCCGCCCAGCCGGGGGCAGCAGACCAGCTGCGCCGCGCGGTGCCGTTGATCAGGAGCACCCCCGAGCTCTACGAGGACCCCCAGCGGGCGCCCATGCTGACCATGGTCCCCCTCTTCCTCCGGGACACGACGGAGGCCGGGAGTCTCTGGGACCTGGTCGACGCCGTTCGCCGACGGGCGGGGGTGGGGGTGCTGCCCGCCGTGCTGTTCCAGCAGGCCCGCGACCAGGCGACCACCTCGGCGTGGGCCGAGGCGGAGGCCAACTATCGCGAGGCCGTTCGGCTGGCCGACGAGACGGGGCAGGTCACTCAGCTGCTCATGGCACAGGCGGGGCTGAGCTGGCTGCAGTCGAGGCGCGGAGAGGAGGAGGCGTGCCGGTCGACCGCCGTGCAGGTGCTCGAGTCACCCAGCCTCGCCCATCTCCCGCTCGCCGAGGTGTGGGTCCGCTTCGCGCTCGGGGACCTCGAGCTCTCCGTGGGCGAGCCGGGCCGTGCCGTCGAGCAGTTCCGGCAGCTGGACGAGCTGCTGTCCCGTCACGAGGTGGGGGACGTTGACCTGCTCCCCGGGCCCGAGCAGGTGGAGGCGCTGCTCCGGCTGGGCGACCGGGCCGCCGCGGAGACCGTGGCGACGGCGTACGACACGGCGGCGCAGGCCAAGCAGCAGCCGTGGGCGCTGGCCCGTGCCGCGCGGGTGTGTGGCCTGGTCGCCGAGGAAGCCGCAGCCGAGGCGTGCTTCGAGCGCGCGCTGGTCCTGCATGGTCAGACGTGGGACCTCTTCGAGACGGCGCGCACCAGCCTCGCGTACGGCGAGTGGCTGCGCCGGGCGGGACGCCGGGTCGATGCCCGGACGCAGCTGCGGCAGGCGCTGGACCTGCTTGAGGACCTCGGGGCCGCGCGGTGGGCCGAGCGCGCGTCGGCCGAGCTCGCCGCCACCGGGGAGAAGGTCCAGCGTCGCGGTGCCGACCCTCGCGGCCTGCTCACACCGCAGGAGCTCCAGGTGTGCCTGCAGCTGGTCGAGGGCCGCACCACTCGTGAGGCGGCCGCGGCACTCTTCCTCAGCCCGAAGACGGTGGAGTACCACCTGCGCAAGGTCTACACCAAGCTCGACGTCGGCTCACGCAGCGAGCTGGCTCAGGTGATCCGCGGCTGAGCGCCAAGGGCGGGCCGATCCGGCCGGCCGCGGGGTCCTACGGCGACAGCCCCACCAGGCGGCTGGCACAGCCGCTAGCCTCTGACCATGGCCAGCGTCGTTCAGCTCATCCGCTCCTCCAGCCTGGCCGAGACTCCGTACGCCTATGCCGCCACGGCTCCGGCCGAGGCTCGGCTGGTCTTCCTGGCCGGTGCCTGTCCGCTGCACGACGACGGCACCACCGCGGCTCCGGGTGAGGTCGCCGGGCAGGCTGCCGTCTGCCTGGCGAACCTGGAGCGCGCGCTCGAGGCCGCGGGTGCCCAGCTGGAGGACGTCCTCTCGACCCGGGTGCTGGTGGCGACCACGGAGCGCGCGGACCTGGTGGCGGCGTGGCAGGTGGTGCGCCGTCGGTTCGGCAACCACGACGTGCCGAGCACCCTGGTAGGCGTCACCGTGCTCGGCTATCCCGACCAGGTCGTCGAGATCGAGGCCGTGGCAGCGGTGGTGGACTGAGCCGGCGCCGAGGGCGCCCGTCCTTCACTCCTGGCTAGCCTGGCACGCATGCGCGGAGAACTCCTCACCAAGTCCGAACGGTCCGGCGAGCCGGGCCGGTTCATGCTCCAGAACAACCGGATGCTCAAGGTCGACCTGGCCGGCACCGGCGGGTTCTTCTACGCCCGGCAGGGGTCGATGGTGGCCTACCAGGGCGAGGTCGACTTCGACTACCAGGGCAGCGGCAGCCTCGGCCGGATGTTCAAGAAGGCGTTCACCGGCGAGGGCATGTCGCTGATGAAGGTCTCCGGCAGCGGCGACGTGTTCCTCGCCCAGGACGCGGACCAGATCTTCATCCTCGAGCTTGAGAACGAGGCGGTCACCGTCAACGGCAAGAGCGTGCTGGCGTTCGAGAGCGGCCTGACCTGGGACATCAACCGGGTCGAGGGCGCCTCGATGATGAGCGGCGGCCTCTTCAACACCACCTTCACCGGCAGCGGGATGATCGCGGTGCTGGCCTACGGCGAACCGGTGGTGCTCGACGTCGACGTGCCGACGTACGTCGACATGCAGGCGGCCGTGCTGTGGTCGACCGGCCTGCGGTCGTCGATCCGCAAGACCGCCAAGCTCGGCGCCGTCATCGGGCGCGGCTCCGGTGAGGCCTACCAGCTCGCGCTCAGCGGCCGGGGCATCGTCGTGGTGCAGGCCTCGGAGGGGCACCCGAACCCGCAGGCGGGCGCCTGAGCGAGGCCTCGCCGCCTGCCCAGACGCGGGGTCACCCGGACAGCGAGCGGCCGGGGAGCCACCGTGGGGCTCCCCGGCCTGTCAACCCGCAGCGGAATCCTGGCGGAGCGGGATCCGGGGGTCGACGACTCAGAGGTCGACGGGGCGCAGCACCCGGTTGATGCCGTGGGCGATCTGCTTGTTGCCCTTGTTGATGTTCACGACGATCACCTCGGGGTTGAGGTCGTTGCGGTCCTTGTCGATGAGACGGATCGAGCCGTGCTCGACGTTGACCTTGATCCGAGGACCGAGCGCGGTCTTCAGCTTGGCGCCGTCAGCCTTCAACGCCTTCGCCGCGGTGATCCGGGCGCCCGGCACGACGTGGTAGAGCAGCACGGCCTCGACGGTGTCGACGCCCAACGACTTCACGGTGTTGAAGACGACCTTCTCGCGGCCCGGGGTCTTGCCGGTGACGTCGCGCACCAGGCGGCGGAAGGCCCGGTCGGTCGGGATGAACGCCGTCAGCTTGACGTTGCCGTCGGCCAGCACCGCGACCTTGCTGTCGGGCTTGGCCTTGAGCACCGTCCGCACGGCACGGTCGACGATGTCGAAGTCATCCCAGTTGCGGTCGAACTTGTTGCCGTCGGCCGCGAGCACCTTCGCGAGGCTGCGCTTGCCGAGGCTGCCGGCATCCGCCTGGGACGGCGGGGCGGCTCCCAGGACCAGGGCGGCGCTGAGCGCGGTGGCCGTCAGGGCGGCGGGGATCTTCATGGGTCACTCCTCGGGTCAGGGCGGCCCGGCGCTCGGGATGTTGCCGGGTCCGACTGACACCTCTTCGCACCGACGGCCGAGAGAGTTGCCGAGGTCTTCAACGATCTGTCGGCGCGCTTGACGACACCGCTACGTTTTCGTACTATCTAGATGCTGCGAAATCGTAGCATCTAGATAGTCCTTGGAGGCGCCATGCCCGCCGCTGTCGACGCTGCCCCGCCCACCGTCGCCCGTCCCGTCGTCACCCACGGTCCCCCCGCCTCCCGGCTCTCGGCGAGCCTCGGGCGGCTGGCGACCTGGCGGGTGTGGCTGCCCCTCGCGTTGGGGTACGCCGTCTTCGCCGGGGTCTTCTTCGCCTCCCCGGCGCCGTTCGCGATCCCCGTGGTCGAGGCGGTCTGCGGTGCCCCGCCGCTCGACGTCCGGTCAGGGGCGAGCGCGGCCGACGTCCACGCCTTCCTGGCCGGCTGCGGGCCGGCCGGGCGCGAGGCCTACCAGGCGCTGCAGATCGCCGACCTGGTCTACCCACTGGTGTTCGCGCTGTTCCTGGCCTCGTCGTTGGCGATCGTGCTGCGTCGGCTGGCACCGGGGCGACCCGGGCTGCTCGCCCTGGCGGGGCTGCCCTTCGTGGCCAGTGCCTTCGACTACCTGGAGAACGCCTGCGCGCGGCTGGCGCTGACGGCGTACCCCGCGTCGGCGCCGACCGACGCTGTGCTGGTGCTGGCCTCCGACGCGAAGGTGCTCACCTCCTTGCTGGCCGGCGGGCTGCTGCTCGCTGCGCTGGTGACACTCCCGGCGCGGGCAGGGTGGCGACGGCTGCGGCAGGCCGGGACGGGGCGGTGACCGACATCGGCGGCGAGCCCTCACCCGGGCCGGGCCTCGAGCTCGACCCTGGTCTGGGCAACGTGCTGTTCGACGTCTGGCTGGTCTCGCGGGCGGCGACGGCGGTGATCGACGAGGCGGTCAGGGCTGCCGGGCTGGACGCCGACGAGTTCGCGGTCTACTCCGTGCTCGCGTCGACCGACCAGGTGACGCCGACCGAGCTGGCCCACTGGATGGCGGCACCGCCGACGACGGTGTCGAGCTATGTCAAGCGCTTCGTCGCCCGCGGCCACGTCGAGCGGGTGCCGCACCCCGCCGACCGACGCTCCTACCGGCTGCGCCTCACCGACGCGGGGCGCGCGGCCCACCTCGCCGCCGGGCAGCGGTTCGAGCCGGTGCTCACGGAGGTCGTCGCCCGGCTCGGGCCCGCGGTCGACGACACCCATCGTCGGCTCCGGTCGCTGCGAGAGGCGCTGCAGCCGGAGCCGCGCTAGGGCTCGCTGGTGCGCCTGCCGGACGCGCGGGGCAGGAACGGCACGAAGCGTGGCGTTGCGGCGGCGTAGTCGGCGTACGCCGGGAAGGCCTCGGCCAGCCGCGCCTCCTCCCAGCGCGCCTTGACCGAGAAGAACGCCACGGTCGCCAGGCCGAGGGCGAGCCCCCACCACTGGCGGGTGCCGATCGTGACGCCGAGGACGGCCGCGAGCACGCCGGTGTAGATCGGGTGGCGGACGTAGCGATAGAGCCCGCCGGTGCGCAGCTCGCCGCGGCCGTTGGGCACCGGAGTCGGGGTCAGCGCGCTGCCGAGGTGCAGGCTGGCCAGCGCGATCCCGACCAGGCCGCCGACCACGAGGGCGAGCGACAGCCAGCGCAGCCACGACGGCATTGGCCAGTCCGTGCCGGTCGGGACCAGCACCAGCGCCACGAGCAGCACCACCTGGGCGGCGACGAAGATCCAGCCGGTGCGGGTGCGGTCCACGGGGCCAGGCTAGCCAGGACGCCGTCGTTCTGATCCCGCTCTGAGGTGGCTTCGCTGCACTGGCCGCTCCACGTCGCCGCGAACAGGTCGCGCCGACGCCGACGTCCCGGCTCGCGCCGGGCAGAAGGAGCAGTCATGACCACCACCCTTCCCATCGGTACGACGGAGCGCGGCGACGCTCTCCCAACGGACTCCCCCGCCGTTCCCCCCGCTCGGCGGGCCTCGGCCGACGTCGTCGCCGCGGCGTTCGAGGGCGACACCCAGCTGACGTTCACGCTGACCAGCGACGAGCTTGACTTCGGCGGCCGCGAGTTCGCCGACGGCGTGCCGACCACGTCGGCGTACCTCGGCTGGAACCCGAACGAGGTGACCCGCGAGCTGGCGCCGTTCGTGTCCGGCTACATGCACTACCTCAACGCCGCCGGCGTGCGGGCCGGCATCCAGCTCTCGCTCTACGACCTGTGGGGCAACCTGCTGTCGCGGCAGATCGAGCGGGTGCCCGTCGTGCGGACGCAGGAGCAGCAGATGTCGCCCGCGCAGTGGATGTTCGCCTCCGCGTCGAGCCCGCTCGTCTACCAGGCCAACGTGTCGATCGTGGTCGACGTCAGCGACCCGGAGGTCGGGCCCGAGCCGGACTGGATCTGGGTCGCGGGCCGCAACTTCTACGTCTTCGAGAAGGGCGGGCCGGTCGAGCAGGTCAACCTGTCCGGCGTCGACCACCACTTCGGCGGGCTCGACTACGCCGACGGCGCCCCGTCCGGGCCCGGCTATCTCACCTGGTTCACCAACGACGAGACGGTCACGCCGCGGGTGTCCGGCTGGCTCCATGCCGAGAACGCGCGCACGACCGAGATCAGCCTGCGGCTGACGACGTACGACATGTTCAACCAGCAGATCGGGCAGGCCGTGCTGGAGGACTCGCTCGTGGTCGACACCGACGGGTACGTCGGCCCGCACCACGTCGACTGGTCGCCGCTGTCGGACCCGCGGATCCACCATGTCTTCCTGGCGCTGGTGATCAAGAACGGCGACGTGTGGGAGCGGCTGGACCGGGTCCGGCTCTACCTCTGAGGCGTGTCCGGACCCGCGGGCCCGGTGGTGGGACGCTGCGTCTCGGGCGCCACCACCGGGCCCGGGCGCAGCTGCCCGGTGCCGGCCGGGACGCTTGCCGCGCGACGGATCGGGTAACACCTCCCCATGACCGAGGACGCTCGACACGAGGAGACTCCCCCTCCCGCCGAGACGGCAGCGGCCCGGACGGACGAGTCCGGCGAGGACCCGCTGCGGCGCTCGCGCACCAGCAGCATCTGGGTGGCGCTCGTCGTGATGGCGGCGCTCCTGCTGCTGCTCATCATCTTCATCGCCCAGAACACTCAGGACGTGGACATCACGTTCCTCGGCTGGAGCGGGCGCGCGCCGCTGTCGGTGTCGCTGCTCGCCGCGACGCTGACGGGGATCGTCATCGTGATCGTGGCCGGGTCGTTGCGGATCCTGCAGCTCCGGCGCCGGGTCCGGCGCGGGCAGCGCTGACGAACGGCCTGCGGCCACTGCCGGCGCGAGGGCTCAGCCGAGGCAGGCGCGCACGCAGCGCTCGACGACCGGCCGGACCTCGGCGTCGGGGTCGACGGTGAGGCGATGGAAGAGCAGCCCGTTGCCGCAGGCGAGCAACGTCCGGGCGGCCTCCTCGGGGTGCGGGGCGCCGACGTCGTGCAGCAGCGCGGTCGCCCACGCGACGAACGCCTGCCGCTCCCGCCTCAACGGCTCCCGCAGCTCGGGGTGATGGGCCGCCTCCAGCGAGAGGGCCAGCCGCACTCGCGTGCGGGCAGCGTCGCGCCCCGAGGCGGTCTCCACCATCGTGCACACCAGGTCCACCAGGCCCTCGACGCCGGCGACTCGCTCCGCGGGCGCCATGGTGCGCTCGGCGTCGGCCAGGTGCTCCACGACGCCGGCCAGCAGGGAGGCACGGGTGCGAAACCAGTTCGACGTCGATCCGCGGGGAAGCCCGGCGCGGGCGTCGACGCGGGCGTGGGTGAGCGCTCGGATGCCGTGCTCGCCGACCTCCTCGACGGCGGCGAACAGCGCGCGGTCTCTGGTCGTCGGCACCCGGTCAGGCTAGCACTACGGAAGTAGTAGACCGGACTACTACGCTCGTAGTAGCGTGAGGTCATGAGCACCCTGCTGCTGGGAGCCTGGATCGTCCAGGCGCTGGTGGGGCTCTCGCTCGCCGTCGGCTGGTGGCGGCACGGGCGCCGACACCCGACCACCGTCGGCGCGCATGTCGCGTGCAGCGTGCTCGGTCTCGCCGCGTGGACGACGTACGTCGTGACTGATGGGATCGCCGCGGCCTGGGGGGCCGTGGCCCTGATCACCGTCGGCAACGGCTTCGGTGACGAGATGCTGCTGCGCCGCGTGCGGCACCGGACGGAGTCGACCTCCAAGCGGCGCAGCTATCCGGTCGCGGTGGGCGCGCTCTTCCGCGGGCAGATGCCCGCACGGGTGGCCTTCCATGCGTTGTTCGCCGGGGTCGTGTACTTCGGGTCGCTGGGCGTCGCGATCGCCGCCACGCTCGCCGCGTCGTGAGGTGGCGAAGTGACATCGTGTCTCGGGCCGGCGTGACGGCGCCGGGATCCGCCGTGAGGCTCAGAGGAAGGGGAGCATCGCCTCGATCGAGTCCGTCGGCGTCTTCGGGGCGGTTGTCGGTGCCGACCGCCCCGAGCTTCCAGCCCGGTTGCGGGGACTCCCAAGACCCGATGCGGTCGCGTTGCCGACCCCGACGCGTCGAAGGGGCGTGACGCACGAAGAGGGGCCGACACGCGTCGTGCCGGCCCCCCTCCCCCGTGTGTTCGTGCGTCTGCCCGCCGCCCGATCTAGAGGTCGACCGGGATCAGCACCCGGCTGATGCCGTGCGCGAGCTGCATGTTGCCAGCGTTGATGTCGAGCTGGGTCTTGGCCACCCACGGGTTGCGCAGGTCGGGGTCCTTGTCCACCAGCTTGATGCCGAAGCTCCCCTTGGGCCGGGTGATCACGTTCACCTTGAAGGTGTTGCCGCCGTCCGCGGTCGCGAGGCGGGCCCCGTCGGCGGCGAGCGCTGCGGCCGAGTCGATCGGGCCACCCGGGACCACGTGGTAGAGCAGGACCTTCTCCACGGTCTCCACGCCGAGGCTGGCCACCACCGCGAATGCCTCCTCCTCGCTCGACGGCCAAGTCCCCGTCAGGTCCTTCACGAGACGGTAGAAGGCCACGTCACGGGGGATGAAGGCGGTGAGGGCGACGTCGCCCTGGGTCAGCAGGGCCACGTCGGTGTCGCCGCCGGTGGCGTCGATCACCGTGAGCGCAGCCTGCGTCACGATGTCGTAGTCCCACTTGTTGCCGTCGAAGGTGTCGCCGTCGGCCAGGAGCACGTCCGACAAGGGCGTGGTCCCGGTGGATGCCGCCGTCGCGGCGGGTGCGGCCAGGGCGGCGCCGGAGGCGGCCAGCGCGAGCGCCGAGGCGGTTGCGACAAGTCGTGTGCGGATGCGCATAGGGGTTCTCCTGTCGTCGGTGGTCGCAGCGGCGCGGCGACCCTGATGACTCTCCTTCGCCGCAGCCCGGCCGCCGGTTGCCGATCCACACAGACATCCGGGAGGCCGGGCGCAGCGACTCGACGCGGCGGCTCTACTTCCGAGAGATGCCGCAGCCCCTGCAGTGGCCGTTCCCCGAGGGCGACCCTGCTGACACCGCCCGCGGCGTGGTCGTCTACGACGCGTGGGACTTCCTCTGTCCCGGGGTTCGCGAAGAGCACATCTGGGTCGGACCCCAGGTGAGTACGACTAGCCGCGTCACCCTGATCTCGGCAGACCCTGTAGCCCGGTTCGCGGTGTGACGTGATGCTTGATGGGCCCCGGGGCGGCCCTCGGGCCGTCGCTACGGCAGGTCGGGGCCTGGGTGGGTTCGCTCGAAGTGTTCGACGGCGTCGTCGTCGATCAGTCCCTCCTCGGCCAGCCAGCGCACGGCGCGGGATCGTGCCCGGGTGTCCCTGAAGGCATGCCAGCCGGGGATCAGCTCTGGATGGCGCTGGTACAGCTCGTTCTTGAAGCGCCGGAAGGCGCCCTTGCCCTGCAGCGATCGGTGCAGGGCACTGCCGGCGGCGTGGTCGCTGATGCCGTCGGCGAAGTCGAGCATGTCCTGGTGCCAGACGTAGGGCGGTAGGGGGTCGATGACAATCAGGTCCAGCTCGTCGAGCTCGACGGGGTTCTCACCGTCGATGCCGGTGTCGCTGGTCCAGAAGGCGACCTCGCCGGTCCTCAGGTCGATCAGCCATCGGTGTTCGTCGTCGGTCTGGTCGGCGAGGGCGGTAGCGATCTCTTCGACGTCGATGGCGTCCAGGTCGAGCACACCAACAGCGTAGGACGACACCGGGCCGCCTTCGCGGTTGGACATGGCCGCCTGCGCGGCGAAGTGGGAAACCCGAAACGGTCGCGGGTGAAGTCGGCTTTCGACGTCGTCCGCCTACCGGCTGCCGGTGTGCGCGCCGGCCGTGCATCACGTGCCCATGCTGACGATGGGGACCGGAGGGCGCCGTCCCGGCTGTGTGGGCTGGCATGCCGCCGGAGGCGACCGCGACACCGGCGGTTGAAGGGCCGGCGTGGCCGCGCTGGCCGGGACCGGGTTCATCGTCCCGGGGTCACGGTCGCACCGACTGACCGGTCGCCGGATGATGTCGCTCCGCGCCCTCACCATCGGCCTGGTCGCCGTGCAGGCCGACATCCTCGTCGGTCGTGGTCCTGATCGGCATCCAGGCGTTCGAATCGCCGGCAGAGCCGGTCTCGTCGCGGGTCGTCACACGGAGGTGCGTCGTTCGGGTAGTTCCGCTGGCTCCGCGCCATAGGTGTCCTCGGCGGCCTGGGCTGGTGGGATCCTGGCGTGGGAGAACCTCGCGATCCCCATGAGGACGAGGACGACCGGGGTGACCCAGAGCAGGACGGCGTACTGGGCGAAAGAGAGCACGGTGATGCCGAGGGTGCCGGCCACGAAGGCGCCGTGGACGTTCCACGGGATCAGCGGGGAGAGGATCGATCCCGATCCGGCGAGCGAGGCGGACTCGACGTACGGCTGGAGGCGGGCCTTCATGAACCGGCTCCGGTACGTACTCGACCCGAGGATGATCGACATGTACGGGTCGGCGGTCGCCGCGTTGAGGCCGATGCACGTCACCGCGGACGCTGTGATCAGCTTCGCGCCGCTGGTCGCCCACGCGAGAAGCGGCGAGAGCAGTCGCTGCAGCATCCCGGTGTGGTCGACCAGCGCACCGAAGGCTGCGGCGACGAGGATCAGCCAGATGGTGGTCAGCATCGACACCACGCCGCCACCGGAGAACGTCGTGTCGAGCTGGTCGACGCCGCTGGAGAGGTGGAAGCCGTTTCCCATGGTCTCCAGCGACAGCCTCACCCAGTCACCGAAGGCGCCCATCTCCTGGTCGCTGGTCAGACGCTCGATCAGGTCGGGTTGGGTGAACGCGGCGAGGAGCACCGCGGTGACCGCGCCTGCCATCAACGACATGAACGCGGTCGTGCGCGTCGCCAGCAGTAGCACGACGACCAGCGGCAGGAACGCCAGCAGCGAGACCGAGAACTGCGACTCGATCGCTTGGCGGATGGGCCCGCTGTCGTAGCCCTCGGTGCTGCCGTCGCGCAGGCCCAGGACGACGAACAGGGCCGCGCTGGCGAGCCAGCCCGGCGCCAGCACGGTCCGCATCGCGCGCTGGTGGGCGCGGGGCTCGACCCCGACCACCGAGGTCGTCAGGATGAACGTGTCCGAGATCCGGCCCAGGGCGTCACCGGTGAACGCGCCCACCACGGCCGCTGCCGCGGTGACCTGCGGGGAGACCTCCATCGCCGGGGCCAGCGCCACGAAAGGCAGCCCGACCGCCGCGATCGTCGTGAACGAGCTCCCGATCGCGTACGCCAGGACCGTCGCGATCACCAGCACAAGGGGGTACAGGATCCTCGGGAAGCCGTACTCCGCGCCGTAGTAGACGACGGACGCGATCGTGCCGGACATGAACAGCGCACCGATCAGCGCGCCGATCGCCAGCAGCACGAAGATCGTCCCCAGCGCCGAGCCGATGCTCCTGCGCATCGACGCCGAGAGCTCCTCGACCGAGTGACCCAACGGCTTCGCGACGAGGACCGAGATCGTCAACCCCAGCGTCATGGCCACCTGGAGAGGGCCGTCCTCGGCCTCCTGACCGAACAGCATGATCGAGGTCAGGATCAGAGCCACCATGCTGCCGATCGTCACCAACGCCGCCCACCACGGGCTCTCGGCGGGCTGCGGCTCCTCGCTCATCACGATCTTCCTCGCTGGATCCTGCTGGGTCTCGAACGCCTGCCCGTCCGGAGCGGTAGTCCACTGCCGGGGGCCGTCCACGGGGTCACGCGCCCCCGTCGGCCGGTCTTCGTGCCGCTTGTCCAGGCAGACGGTGACCTCGTCCATCTCGGGGGGCTCCGGACGAATGGTTCCTGGCGGGGCCTAGCGGGGGCCGACCGGTGTGGCTACGTCAGCTCTCCTGCAGCCGCTCCAGCAAGCGCACCTGAGTGACGATCATGTCCTCGATCTCCTTGGGATCCACGCTCTCGTCCGACGCGTGAATGCGGGACTTGGCGAGGTCCTCGGGCCCCCAGAGGAGGAACTCGGCGTTGGGAGCTGCCTGCGAGAGGTGATGCAGCAGCGGGATCGACCCACCCGAGCCCACGTCACCGGGCTCCTTGCCGAAGGCGTCATGCATCGCCTGACGGGCCGCCGCGAAGGCGGGGCCGTCAGAGGCGCCTCGGAAGGGTCGGGCCTCCTTGGTGCGTTCCACCTCGACGGTGGCCCCCCAGGGCGCATGGCTCTCCAGGTGGGCTACCAGCGCGTCCAGCTCCTCGGTGGGGTCGGAGCCGGGCACGATGCGCATCGAGATCTTCGCGCGGGCCTGGGGGATGAGGACGTTCGACGAGTCAGCGATGGACGTCATGTCGAGACCGATCGCATTGATGCTGGGCTTGGACCAGAGCCGGGATCCGACCTCGTCGGCCCCGAGAACCGCGGTCGACGGCAGCAGGTCGGCGCTGGATCGGAAGTCGGCCTCGGCGAACTCGGGCCCCGTCCACTCGAGGCTGGTCACACCGTCGACCGCTACTGACCCGTCGTCGTTCTGGAGGCTCGCCAGCAGTCGGGCCAACGCCATCATCGCGTCCGGTGCCGGGCCGCCGAACATGCCCGAGTGGAGGGGGTGTTCCAGCGTCCTGACCGTGACCACACACGCGACGTCGCCGCGCAGCGTGGTGGTGAGCACCGGCTCTCCCACCCGCAGGTTGCCCATGTCGCAGACCACGAAGACGTCGCAGGCGAACAGCTCGGGATGGGCCTGGACGAAGGCCTCGAGGTTCGACTCGGTCTCCTCCATGCTCTCGATGATCACCTTGATCGTGCAGGGTGGTCTGCCCTGGAAGTAGCGAAGAGTCCCCAGGTGGATCGCCAGTCCGCCCTTGTCGTCAGCGGCCCCACGTCCGTAGATCCGCCCGTCGTCCTTGGTCGTGGCGGTCCACGGATCAGACGTCCAGCCCTGCTCCTGGGGTGCGGGCTGAACGTCGCAGTGCGCGTAGAGGACGACCGTGGGGGAGCCCTCGGGTCCGGGGATCGTCCCGTAGATCGGCGGATAGCCGGTGGGGACGTCCATCAGCTGTGCGTCGGTGACCCCTGCGTCGTGCAGCTTCTGGCGCACGAACTCGACCATCTGGTGGACAGGTTCGGGCGTGTACCCGGGAAAGGCAACCGAGGCCGTACCGACCATTTCGGCGTGATCCGCCAGTAGCTCCGGCATCAGGTCGTGGACCTTCGTCCGAACGTCGTCGATGTCCATCAGGGTGTCTCCTCACTGACAAGCCCGCCAGATGCAGCCCGCTGGCCGCGACACAGGACTGAAATCGGGTGGTTCCCCATGCTCAGAGGAACTGTGCGAACAGCAGACCTGTAGCCACGACCGCGAACCACCCGACGAACAAGGGAATGGTGAACGAGTGGTACAAGGGGTTCTTGGTCAGACGTGTCGTCCCCGTCTCGTCGATCGCGACGGAGGCCAGCTGTGTGCCGTTTGCCGGCAACAGGTAGACCCCGACCAGAGACGGCCACATCGCCACCACCGTGGGCACCGCCAGGGACGCCAGCCCGATGGGCACGATGGCGTTCGTCGTCCCAGACTGGCTTGTCGTCAAGGCAGCGACGATGAAGATGGCCACCGCCAAGAAGTACGGGTAGGACTCGACGACGTCGCCGATGGAGCTGACGACGATGGGGTTGTTGGCCAGGTACGTGGCAGTCATCCATGCAAGCCCCAGCAGGGCGATGGCCGCGACGAGCCCGCTGGATATCAGTGGCTGGCGAACGATGTCGTTGGGGTTGACCTTGCTGACGACCATGATGATCAGCGCGGCGGACAGCATGATCAAAGCGATGGTCTCGGTCATGCCCATGGGCGCCGTGCTTCCGTCGCCCAGCGCAACCTCTGGACGCAAGTTGTCCCAAAGACCCATGACGACGATCAGTGCCACACCGGCGAGGAACACGTAGGCGCTCAACGCCGCCCTCGGCTTCAGCTGGAGCGACCCGGGGTCCGACGGTGGAGCCACCGTGCCGGCCGCCAGTCGGCGCTGGTACTCCGGGTCGTCCTTGAGCTCCTTACCTCGCTTGTTCATCACGAGGGAGCCAGCGATCGTTGCCAGCAGTCCGGCGGGCAGCGTCACCGCAATGATCTGGGCGAGACTCACGGGGTTGTCCGACGTCTCGACGAGCGCGAGAAACGCCGCCATCGCCGCCGCCACGGGTGATGCCGTGAGCCCGAAGCCGGTGGCGATGTTCGAGACCGCCAAGGGCCGCTCCGGGCGCACCCCCGCGCTGTATGAGGTCGCGTAGATCACGGGGATCAGCGAGAAGAAGATGTTCGACGTGCCTGCGCCCATCGTGAAGAAGAAGGACACGATGGGCGCGACGAAGGTGATGCGTCGGGGGCTCTTTCGAATGATCTTCGAGGCGATCTCGACCAGGAAGTCGATCCCCCCTGCCGCCTGCATCGTGGCCGAGGCCGTGATGACAGCGATGATGATGAAGAAGGCTGCAACCGGGGCATCCCCCGGTGAGTCCCCCATGATGAACACCAGGACGGCCGTGCCGGCGGCTCCCCAGAGCCCCAACCCCATCCCGCCGGCCCGGACACCGAGCACGAGCGCGACGATCACGACAGCGCCTTGCACGACCGCCGTCAGAGTCTCGTTCATTTAGGTTACCCACCAATCCAGCGCGGATGATTCGGTTCGTTGTCTGCCGGAGCAGACAGGGCGGGTTGTCTGCCGGTGCGTCGAGAGCATGCCGGAGCGTGAGTGTGCACGGCAACCGTTGGTCGGGTGATTTGGGAATGCGGTGACCCGGAGGCTTCGGACCCTCGCTCGCCAGCGACGAGCCTTGCCGGTTCGCCGGGCTGCGGCCGTCCCCGCCGGTCAGGCTCATCAGGCGGGACCGATGGCATGGCTACTGCAGGGCTTTGGCCTTCAACGTGTCGAACGCCGCCGGGCTGATTTCGCCCGAGTCGAGGAGCTGCTTGGCTTGGGAGACCTGGTCGGCCGAGGTGGTGCGGGCCACCGACCGTACTCAGCGCCTCCGACGCGGGCACAGCGGAACAGCCCGGCGCTGACCCCCCGGGGGAGCCGAGTGGCCACCACGCAGGCCTCGCCGCCTGCTCGGGGAACGGGCGCATCAGGACCGTGACGGCCAACCACCTGCGGAGACGCCGGTCGGAGCTGAAGCGCCCCGGCCGGCGTCCCAGGCCTGACCGCCAGGGATCAGGACTCGATGGCATCCGTGATCTTGCCCTCGGAGCGCTCCACGGCCTTCTTCACCTTGTCGTAGTCGCCGGAGTCGATGGCCTTGGTGATCCGCTTGTCCGCCTTGACCAGGGCCCGCTCCACGCCGTCGAGGTAGGCGTCGTCCACCACGGCGACGATCGCCGAGGAGTTCGGGGGGAGGTACTCGTCGGCGTCCACGCCGATGGCCTTCTCCTCGTGACGCTTGACGAGCGCGCCGACGCCGGCGCCGAGGCCCGCCCCGATGCCCGTGGAGAGCAGCAGCGGGGGCGCGAACAGCCCCACCACCAGGCCGACGGCACCGCCCAGGACCGCCCCGCCACCGACGGCGCCGTCCCCGGCCTCGGTGACCTTGACGTCGCCGGTCTCCCCGCGGGTGAGGACCACCGCGCCGACGAGGTCGAGGCCTGCCTTGTGGGCGCTCTTGAGAGCGCTGAAGTCCTCGGCGGCTGCGTCGGCGTCGGCGTAGCTCGCGACGTAGAGGGTGAGGTTGTCAGTGGACATTCGTCATCTCCTTGGTGGTCGGGTCGTGGCTGCTGGTCACCACGATACCCATCCCGGTTGAGCGGGTCTCGGTGAGCCGTCGCGACGATGTGCGGAAGGCTCGAGGTGGAGCGTGTCGTCGGGCGGCCCCGCAGGTGCCTGCCTCACGAGGGCTTCAGCCGCCCCCTCCACGCTCTCAGCCAACGGCGGCATCGGCCACCTGACCCGGGGGTAGTCCTTCGGCTACCCCGGGTAGCGGCGACCCGGGAGGCGTCGGAGGGCGGCACGTTCGCCCGCCACCAGGTTCTTTCCGAGCGCGATGCCCACTGCGACACCGATCGCGATGGACATCGACACCAGGAAGACCTCGCTCAGGTACCCGACGCTCCGTGCGCTGTCGCCCTGGGCCAGAGCGAGCATGGACCGGTAGAGGGGGAACCCCGGGACGAGCGGGAGAATCGCGACTCCGAGGTAGACGCTGGTCGACGAGCGCTGGTGGCCCGCCACGACCGCACCGGCCAGGCCCACGACGGTGGCGGCGACGAGGACGGGGACCCAGCTCGACAGGCCTGCTCCCGGAGTGATCGCAGCGGTGAGCCATCCGGAGCAGCCCATCGCGAGGGTGGGCCCGAGCGCTCGGCGAGGGATCCCCCATGAGACCGCGAGCCCGGCCATGCCCAGCGCCGCCCCTGCGGTGGACACCAGGAGGGGTACTCCGCTGGTCCGGGGGTCATAGGCCAGGCCCAGCCCGGCCCCGAGCGCACTCCCTGCGAGCATCCCGAGCGCGAGGCCGCCGGCCGACACCACGGCGCCCAGCCCGCGCGCCACCGCCGAGATCGGCGCGCCGGAGATTCCGTCGATCACCGACGATACGACCGCGAGCCCGGGCAGGTTGATGAACAGCGCTCCCACGACCGCCGGCCCGACCTCGAGCGGGACCCCGGCGGACGCCGCGACGTTGGGCACCAGGGAGAGCAGGGCAGCCGTGAGGAACAGCCCGAAGACGTTGGGAAGGGTGATGCGAGCCACCAGCGTCCTCAGCGGGAGCGTCAGGATCGTGGCCACCACCGCGACGGCCATCGTCACCGGGCTCCACCCGCTGAGGAAGATCACCCAGCCGACGATCGAGACGACTAGCATGAGCAGCTGGTAGCGCCGCCCCGCACTCGGGGCCGTTTGCAGCGCCCGCAGCTCGTCCAGCCCCGAGGCGACGTCGAGCGATCCGCGCCCGACGCGGTCGAGGATGTCGCTGGCTCCCGACAGCCGGGACAGCCGGGGGGTCGAGACATCGACGGCGCGAGTGACGGTGATCGGCACGGAAAGACCGGGCCGCCAGTAGCTGAGGGTGACCGCGCTGAGGGTGGCGTCGACCGAGCACTCCGGCAGACCGATGGCCGGCATGAACCGACGGAGCCGCTCGACCACCTCCGTCACGGAGGGGCTCGACTCCAGCATCTGCTGGCCGGCATCGGCCGCGAGGACGATCGCCAGCGTGGCCTGCTCTGAGGACGGTGGCGGGGCGGGCTGACGTTCAGGGTCGATGGCCGCCTCCTGCGCCGGGTCCCTCTGCCGCTTCGCCCGGTGGGTCGAGCAGGCCCCACGCGCGGGCGTGTGACAGCGCCGCCTCCCGGGTCTCGACGTCAAGCTTCCGGTAGGCCGCCTTCAGGTGGTACTTGACCGTGTCGATGGAGTAGTTGGTCTGCTCGGCCACCTCGCGGCGGGTGGCCCCGGCGTCGAGGAGCCGGAGCAGCTCGAGCTCCCGCGCGGACAGGTCGGGGCGCTCCCGGTCCTGCTCGTCGACGTCGATGTCGAGGTCGACGAGCAACGCCTGCAGGTACCCGGGCTGGGGCAGGTCCGACACGGCCTCCCGAGCACGCACGAGGGCCTCTCGAGCCAGGTCGGGGCGGTTGAGTCGGGTCTGGCGGCGGACGTCGGCCAGCGCGGGCAGGCAGCGCATGATGGGGACCGTGGTGGAGCCTGCCGCCCGCAGGATGTCGGCCCGGTGCGCCTCCGCCTGGTCGGCGGACCCCACCCACGCGACGGCGACCCAGGTGAGCAACGACTCCGACGCGTTCGCGGGCAGTGTCGCCGCACAGGCCAGTGCCTCGTCGATCGCCCTGCGTGCGGCGGCATCCTCACCGGACCACGCGAGCGCAAGCGCTCGCACGCCGAGGGCGAGCACGAGGTACCGGGTGACCGGGGCCACCTCGCCCGGGACGACCACCTCGGCGGCCGTACGCTGGGCCGCATCGAACTGGCCCTGGAAGAGCTGGGCGGCAGCCAGGGTCGACAGGACCGACCCGCGCGTGAGCCCGAGGGCGACCAGCACCCCGTCCGGCGTCTCGTCGCCGAGGGCGTCGTCCTCGGCCATGGCCACGAGGGGCTCGATGACGTCGTCGAGGTGGCCGGCCCAGATGGAGGCCGAGACACGGGCGTGAGTGAGGGCGAGCCGCAGACCGGGGTCGGGGGAGGAGTCGCTCGCCAACTGCTCCTCCGCCGCGTTGAGCATGGCACGGGAGGTCACGAAGTCACCCGTGATGCCCGAGGTGCGGGCCAGGACCAGGGCCAGGTCGGGCCGGGAGGCGACCCACCCGTCGGGCAGGGCGCGAAGCCACCGTGCCACGGACGCCGCATGCCCCTGCGCCACCGCCGGGCCACTCGCCCGACGCACCAGCGCCTCGACGAGCTCGGGCGGCGCCTCGGCATCGACCAGGAGGTCCGTGGCCTCGAAGAGCCTGCCGTCGTCCTCGAGCCATCGGGCGGCACGGGTGAGCAGGATCGCCCTGCGTGTCGGGTCGCGCTGGTGGAGGCGGGTCTGGAGGGCATCCGCGAAGAGCGGGTGGTAGCGGTAGCAGTCCTCCTCCCCCTCCATCGCCTCGGTGAACAAGCGAGCGGAAGTCAGGCGGCGGAGCACCTCGTGTGAGTCGTCACGCCCCGTCGTGGCGTCGCACAGCGCAGGAAGGAGGGTCGGCAGCAGGGAGGTGTCCTCGAGAAAGCGCAGCTCCTCGTCCGAACAGTCGGCCAGGGCCTCCTCGTCGAGGAAGGCCCGGGCACCGTGCCGTGCCGATGTCAGCCAGGTACGGCGGGGCCGGACGCCGCGGTCGTCCCGCTCCCTGGCCATCGCGAGGCCTGCGAGGCAGACACCGGTGGCCCAGCCCTCGGTGAGTCGGACGACCTGCTCGGCCTCCTCGTCGGTCGCCGAGACACCGAAGGCGGCCGTCAGGAGTTCGCCGGACTCCAGGGTGTCGAGCACCAGGTCGTCCTCGAGCACCTGCACCGCGGTTCCCCGGGCCTGGAGCGCCCCCCATCCGAGCGGTAGCTCCTCCCGCCCGATGACCACGACACAGGCCCGATCCGGCACGGTGCGCACCAGCGCGGCCAGCTCGGCGTGCACGGCGGGACTGGTGATGACGTGGGCGTCGTCGATCACCAGCACCAGGGGTCGCCGGCTGGTGGCGCGTGACGCGGCTGCGGTGACGAGCTCCGCAGGGGTGGGTCCACACCTCCCGGAGCGAGGGAGCATCCCGGCGTCCGCGAGCGCCTGGTGCAGGTGGTCCACGAACACGGCGGGGTCGTTGTCCTCGGATCCCATCGTGACCCAGGCAGCATGGATCCCGACCCCGCGGTGGTCGAGCCACGACGCGACCAGGGTGGTCTTGCCGTAGCCGGCCCCCGCCGCCACGAGGACGAGCCCCGACGCGGGTCCCCCGTCCAGGAGCCTGAAGAGGCGCGGCCTCGGCAGGAGCGTGGGGCGCGTGCGAGGGCGCCCCGGCCACCCTCCCCCGGTCGGCGGACTGAGCCGGTCATGAGCCACCGGGTTATCGTCGCACTGGCCGACCGCTGAACCAAGTGCCCTCCGCGGTACGGAGAGAGAGTGTCCATGACCGACGAGCGCGACGGCGCGGGCAGCGCCGACCGCGACGAGACCTCGCTCCCGCCCCCGGCCGATCCTGCCGTTGCCGTGCGCACGACCCGGGTGGTGCTCTCGCCCTCGAACGTCTGGCGGGTCGGGCTGACCCTCCTGGCGGTCATCGCCTTCGGGCTGTTCGTGAGGTTCGTCATCAGCGACGGCGGCGGCGTCATCTTCACGGTCCTGATGTCGTGGTTCGCGGCCATCGCCATGGCCCCGGCGGTCGACCGGCTCTCTCGGCACATGCGGCGCGGCGCAGCCACGGGGGTCGTCATGGCGGCGTTCGCGCTCTTCGTCGCCGTGTTCCTTGCCGCCTTCGGGAGCCTGTTCGTCGACCAGATGACCCAGCTGATCCGCAATCTGCCCGACATCCTCGACGGCACGCTGGCCTGGGCCAACGACGCCTTCTCGATGACGCTCTCGCGAGACGAGATCCTCGACTCGGTGAACCTGACCCCCGACCGGCTCGCCGAGGCGGCCGGGTCGATCGGCATCAGCCTGCTGGGCTTCGCGGGCTCCACTCTCGGCGCTGTCTTCAGCGCATTCACCTTCGGGATGTTCATCTTCTACATCTCGGCGAACATGCCGCAGCTCGAGCGGTGGGTGGCCGGGCTGTTCCCTGCACGGCAGCAGTCGATCGTCGCCGACGTGTGGATCCTGACCGCCCAGAAGACCGGTGGCTACGTGGGGGCCCGGGTCATCCTGGCCACGATCAACGCTGTCACCACCGGGATCGTCTTCGCCGTCATCGGGATGCCGTACTGGCTGCCGCTGGCGCTGTGGACCGGGATCGTTGCGCAGTTCGTTCCCACCGTGGGCACCTACATCTCCATCGCCCTCCCTGTCGTCGTGGGCCTCCTGAGCCCGAACCCCGTCGTCGGCGTCATCGCCCTGGTGTGGGCGGTCCTGTATCAACAGGTGGAGAACCTCATCATGGAACCGCGGATCAGCGCCAAGGCGGTCGACGTCAACCCCGCCGTGTCGTTCGGGGCCGTGCTCCTCGGCGCGGCCCTGTTCGGTGTCGCCGGCGCGTTCGTCGCCGTCCCCGTGGTGGCCATGCTGCTCGCCCTGCTCGACATCTACGGCAACCGCTACGAGCTGCTGCCCGAGCTCGAGGAGCGAGTGGCGCGCGCCGAGCACGGTGGGCGGCCACGCAGCGCCCGGCGGCGGAGCGGGACCACGCCGGGGGCCGAGGCGGACCCACCGGAGGGCTCCCCGACGGCGGCCGCCCCCGACTGACCTGAAGCTCCGGCTCCGTCGGGCCGCGGACGCGAGTCAGCCCGGTTGAGCCCCGGCTGCGCCGTCCGTCGTTGACGCGTCGTCGTCCTCGTCGCCGCCGACCGTCAGCCCGACGCGGACCGCGGAGACGAAGGACCGCACGATGAGCCCGATCAGCACGAGGTCGAGCAGCATCTGCACCGCGACGAGGATGCGTGCCGGGTCGGTCTCGGGCGTGATGTCGCCGAACCCGACGGTCGAGAACACGGTGATCGTGAAGTAGAGCGCGCTCACCTGGTTGAGCGGCCGGCTGAAGGAGTCGGCCGAGAGTGCCAGGTAGGCACTGGCGAAGAGCACGAGGAACAGGACCACCGAGGCCCCCAGCGCCTGCACGGCGCGCAACCCGGGGATGTCGGCCACGACGACTTGGCGCAGCTGACGGCTCAGCGATGCGCCCAGCAGGAGCCCACCGACGACGAGGATGCCGGGCGCCGTCCAGGCGTTGTGCCTGGAGGAGCCGATCAGGGCGTACACGCCGATCAGTGCGGCCCACGTCACCACCAGCGAGAGGATCGTCGTCACGATCTCGCGACGACGGGTGGCCGCATCCAGCTCCACCAGGCGGCGGGCCGTCACGTCGCGGGCTCCACCGGCTCAACGGCCTCCACGTCGGGCGCGTCCCTCGGCCAGAGCAGGTAGGTGAAGGCGAGGGCAAGGCCGGCGCCGATGAGGGTATCGATGAGCCGGCGGGAGGCTGCGGACTCGACCTCGCCCGCGGGTGCCCCCACGAGGACGACGACGGCCAGTGCCGAGGCCGCTCCGGCAAGGACCGGGTAGGCGGGCGTGTAGGCCAGTCCGAGCAGGAAGGCCACGACCGCGATCGCGACCAGCACGCCCACCGGGAACCAGCCCGCGGCCAGGCCCACCACCCCCACGCCGATGAGCGTGGCGAGCACCCGCACCGCCGCTGCCTCGAGAGTGCTCTTGCCCGTGGGCAGGAGCACGGCCATGGCCGAGACGAACACCCACAGCGCGTCGTGGTCCTCGGACCACGAGTACCAGAACGCGCAGATCGCCAACGGCAGCGCGCGACGGATGCCGTCGCGGGCGTGCACGTCCATCGTGCGCACCGACTGCCAGATCGGCTGCCAGGGGGGCGGGACGCCCGGGGCCGGGGACGGGGCCGGGGCACCGCGTTCACGCCACCGTGAGCCGACCGCCACCACCACCCACCCCACGGCGGCCGCAGCCGACACCCGCACCATCACCTCCGCCAGGGTCGCGCTCTCGCGCGCGGACGTCGCCGTGGAGATGACCAGCGCCAGGACGTAGGCCAGCGTCCCCAGCATCCCCACGGCACCACCCACGGGCCCCGCACCGAAGCCGGCGGAGGTGAACACGGCGACACCCGCCATGAGGAGCGCTGCCAGCCAGGGGCGGCCAGTGGCGAGGAAGCCCAACGACACGAGCACGACGGTGGAGACCGCCGCGAACCCGGCGACCCGCATGGCGATGGCCGACGGGCCCGACGCGCCCGTGGCCGCCACGAGGCCCGCCGTCAGGGCTGGTAGGAGGGCGATCTGCCAAGTGTCGACCACCAGCCCCAGGGCCAGCCCCAACGCCAGACCGACGATCGCGAACCGGACCAGCCCCCACTGCGCCGGCTCGCCCGAGGGGCTGAAGAGGGCCCGTGCCCACGAAGACAACCGGCTGCGCTCCCGTTCGACCACGGGGGGATGCTAGCCCTGCTGCGCCCCTGCCGGCGGAACGGGACGGGATCCAGGACCCGCATCGACGCCAGCGGAGGCAGGCCACGCAGATGACGGTCCACGTTGCGGCGCTGCCTGACGACTGTGTGGCCGGGGCCACGGAGCCGGTCCGGGTGCTCACCGCGGCCTGGCCTGGACGCGTTGCGCCGCTACCACCGGTGGGTCGACCAGGAGAAAGATCCTGAGGACCGCCGGCGGGGCCGGCCAGAGCGCGGCGGTCGTGCACCACACCGAGCGGCGGTACGGACGGGTCTACTCGTCGGCGGTGTGGGCGCACCGGGTGGTCGACCCTGTGGGCCACGGTTGCCGCACCGCGGCGGAGGTACGCGTTGACCTGGCGGGCGGGCTGGCATCCCGGACCGGGGGCTAACATCGTGAAGGATCCTCCGCGATGGCGATCCGCGGTAGCGAAAGGGGACTCACGCATGTCCAACGGCGCGTATGACCTTGTGACCTCGGGTGGGCGAGTCATCGACCCGGAGTCGGGGCTGGAGGCGGTGCGCAACGTCGGTGTCCGGGGTGGGTCGATTGCCGCGGTGAGCGCAGACCCCCAGCCGGTCCGGTCGGCGTAGTGGATGTCGCCGCCGCACCCGGGCCGGCACAGAGCTCGTAGCGAGGCCTGCCGTGCCCGGTGTTGCCACGATGGTTGTCGAGGGTGTGGCGCAGGCGGCGGTTGACGACCCGCTCCGCGCGGCCCTGGGCATCGTCCAGCCAGTCCTCGAGTACGCAGGCACGATCGCGTTCGCGGTCTCCGGGGCGCTGCTGGCCGCCCGCAAGCGGATGGACCTGGTCGGGGTCGTGGTGATGGGCTGCATCGTGGCCGTCGGCGGTGGGACAGTCCGTGACCTGCTGCTGCAACAGCCCGTGTTCTGGGTGACCAGCCCCACCTACGTCATCGTCGCCGCCGTCGTCGCGGTGGCGACAGTGCCGCTGTACCGCCAGCGGATCATCCAGTTCACCGAGCGCCTCAACGTGATGAGCATCAGCGATGCCGCCGGGATGGCGCTGTTCGTCATCACCGGCACCAACGTGGCCCTGCAGGCCGACGCCAGCCCCATCGCCGCTGCCCTGGTCGGCGTGATCGCCGGCGTGGGCGGGGGCATGATCCGCGACGTCCTGGCCATGGAGATCCCAGACGTGCTGCGAAACGGGCAGTTCTACGCATCCGCCGCCTTCATCGGCGCGCTGCTCTACGTGCTGCTGCTCGAGCTGCCGGTCTCCGCCCTCGCGCTGTTCTGGCTGCCCATCCTCGTCATCTTCTCCATCCGCATCTACTCGCTGCGACGCGGCTGGGGAGTCCCGACCATGTCGCTGACCGACCCCCACCCCCCACCCGGCACCGGCCCGTAGACGGCCCCAGTCCCCTGCCCAGACTCCGGGCCGACCCGTCGGCCCGGGGTCTCGGCGCGTTCAGCCTTCGCCTCAGCCGGCGTCGCAAGGGTCGAGGAAACGGACGCTCGCCGGGATCACGCTGGACACCAGGAGGCGATCAAGATCTTCGAAGACGCAGCGGGAGCGGCAGCTGTCAGCATGACCTCCTACCGTGTGACTTGGAGTGCTCTCTCGCAAGCAACCTGCAGAACGGTCGAGCCTCGACGATCGCGACTTCCTGTGGCCCGGAATGTCGATGGAGAGGGTCTCGCGATGCACCTGGCAAGACCCACACCCGCAGGCTCAGACCGCGGTCGAGCGCTGGCTAGGGCCCGTCATCCGAGATCTATCTGCACTGCGCCACCTGCACGAGGCACTCTCCTGAGACTGCGACTACGTGCGTCCTTGTGGGCCGAGGTGACGCGACATCAGTGCGCCATGTCGACGAACCGCGAGTAGTGGCCCTGGAAGGCGACGGTGATGTCGCGGGTGGGGCCGTTGCGATGCTTGGCCACGATCAGGTCCGCCTCGCCGGGACGGGTCGACTCCTTCTCGTAGACGTCGTCGCGATGCAGGAGGACGACCATGTCGGCGTCCTGTTCGAGTGATCCCGACTCACGAAGGTCCGACAGCATCGGCCGCTTGTCGGAGCGCTGCTCGGGGCCGCGGTTGAGCTGGGAGAGCGCGATGATCGGGACCTCGAGCTCCTTGGCCAGCAGCTTGATCTGGCGGGAGAACTCCGAGACCTCCAGCTGCCGGGACTCGACCTTCTTGCCCGACGTCATCAGCTGCATGTAGTCGATGACGATCAGCCGCAGGTCGTGGCGCTGCTTGAGGCGCCGCGCCTTCGACCGGATCTCCATCATCGTCATGTTGGGGCTGTCGTCGATGAACATCGGCGCCGAGGAGACCTCGCCCATCTTGCGGGCCAGCTTGGCCCAGTCGTCGTCGTTCATCTGGCCGTTGCGGATGTGGTTGAGCGGGACCTTCGCCTCCGCCGACAGCAGACGCATGGTGATCTCGGAGCGCGTCATCTCCAGGGAGAAGAAGACGCTCGCCAGGTTGTTGTGGATCGACGCCGCGCGACACAGGTCGAGCGCCAGCGTGGAGTTGTGGGTGGGGATGCCGGTCGGGCCGGCGAGGTAGAGGTGGGCGTCGTTGTCGACCTGGACGCACCGCACCGGCACGCTCGGCACCTGCCTGACGCTCTCGATCTTGACCATGCCCCCGTCGGGCATCGGGATGGTGTGGAGCTGGCCCACCGTGGCCGCGAGGTCGCGGGTCGTGCGGGTGGCCAGCGGCAGGATCGCACCGTCGACCCGCTGCCAGTCGGGACGCAGCGCGCGCTTGCCGGCGGGGCGGCGTACGGCGCGGCGGCCGTGGCTGCTCGACGCCGGCGGCGCGCCGCCGAGCAATGGCGCCGTGACCCACTGGTGCTGCGCGTCGGCGACGATCTCCGAGCCGTCGGAGAAGCGCAGCTCGTAGCACGGACGGTCGGTCATCACCTCCGTCGCCGCGACCACCGTGGTCTCCTTGCCGTCGGCGTCGAGCAGCACCTCGCCGACCTGGACCGCCCCCATGGTGGTCCAGCCGTCGGGCGTCGGAAGCGGCGTCTCGAGAGCGAGCGCCTTGCCCATCGCGGGCCGCGCGGCGACGATGATCATCTGGCCGGAGTGCAGGCCGTTGGTGAGGTCGTCGAGGTCGGCGAAACCCGTCGGGACGCCGTAGAGCCCCGCCTCGCGGTTGCCGATGGCCTCGATCTCGTCGAGGACGCCGTCCATGATGTCGCTGAGCGGGGCGTAGTCCTCCGCGGTGCGGCGGTCGGTGACCTTGTAGACCTCAGCCTCGGCCTGGTCGACCACGTCGTCGACCTGGCCCTCGCCGGCGTAGGACAGCTGGACGATCTTGGTGCCGGCATCGACGAGCCGGCGCAGGATGGCCTTCTCGCGGACGATCTCGGCGTAGTAGCCGGCGTTGGCGGCGATCGGGACGTTGGCCGACAGGGTGTGGAGGTAGGGCGCGCCGCCCACGCGCTGCAGCTCCCCTCGCCGCTGCAGCTCCGCCGCCACGGTGACCGGGTCGGCGGGCTCGCCCTTGCCGTAGAGGTCGATGATCGCGTCGTGGATCAGCTCGTGGCTGGGGCGGTAGAAGTCGGCCCCGCGCAGCACCTCGGCGACGTCGGCGATGGCGTCCTTGGTGATCATCATCGCGCCGAGCACGGACTGCTCGGCGGCCATGTCCTGCGGGGGCGTGCGGTCGCCGGGGCGCATCGGGGCCTCGCCGGGGGCGTAGGGCGCCGGCCCGTCACCGAACCCGTCGTAGGGCTCGTCGAACGGCGGCTCGGGGAATCCTCCGCGGGCACCTTGCTCGGTGACGCTCACCCGTCTCCTCCGCCTCTCGACCCGCGCTGACACACCCGATCGGTCCTGCGCGACAGGCTAGGGCCGAGCACCGACATCACCGTCCGCGGACCCGGTCGGGCGCGTGGTGGGGGCTGGCGCCCGACCGGTCCGCGAGACTCTGGCGACTGCCGCAACCTACGTCCGTGCGGGCGGCCCTGTGAAGTCCCGGAAGCGGAGTTATCCACAGGCCCTGGGGATAACCTGGGGAGAGGGGTGGAGGACACGCGAGCCGTTGTGCACCACCTGTGGGCGGCGCTGTGGAGGGGCAGCGGTGACCGCGGTTCCACGGGCCGCTGACCTGCGGAAACGTTTCTCCACGGGTGTGGATCGAAAATTGTTGGGCACGGGTGGTGTTTACCTGTTCGTCATCTGGACGACCGTGCCGGTTTGTCGACTTAGGGTGCTCTCTCCACCAGAAGGTGAGGGTTACTCACAGGCTCGGGGGAAATGGCCCGGGCATAGTCCGGTTGGGCTATGGACCCGGCGGTTGTCCACAGGTCCCGAACGCAGGGGAGACGGCGGGGCGGCGTCGTGGTTAGGGTGAGTCAGCCCGGTCACCGGGCACGTTCTTGGGCCGTGACCGGGAGGTTCGGGGGATGCGTCGAGGGGTGCACGTCGTCGTCGTGGTCGTCGCGGCGCGGGCGTTTGGTGGGTGCCAGGGAGACGGCGCCGGGCCCGAGCCCTCGCCCAGCGTGTCCGCCAGCACCTCGGCGCCGCCGGTGAGCTCCGAGTACCTCGACCTCCCCCACGCCACCGGCCGAGACCGCCGAGGAATTCATCCCGAGATTCATCGCAGCCCAAACTGCACTCCTCAACTCGGGCGACTCGACCGAGTACCGCGAGTTGACAACCGCGCGGTGCCCAACCTGCAACAGCCTCCTTGCCAGAGTCCGGAACGTCTACTCGGCGGGGGGCGCGATCGAAACCGACGGCTGGTCGATCGACGGGCCGGTACAGGTGTCCGGACAAGGGCAGAGCGCGATCGGTCCGAGTCCCTGTCCTGGCAGCCCCCACGACCTTGGTCGAAAGCGCGGGCTCCGAGCCACAGCAACTCAGCGGTGGCCCCTCGACCCAGCTGTTCCTACTCAAGAAGGCGGGCTCCTCCTGGGTAGTGACCGACTACAGCCAGGCTTCAACATGATCCGATTGATGCGCCGCTTCGTCGTATTGGCCATCGCTGTAAGCGGGCTGGTTCTCCTTTCCGAAGGCCCTGCCAGCGCGGACTGCACGCTTGAAGGAGACATCGTCTACGTCGAACAGACCTGCCACTATTCGCCAGAGGAGGTTCGCACTCTGTACGCCACCGCGACGTCCGAGGGAGTGGTCTACCGGATCAGCCCGGCGTGCACGGTGGGCGGCACGGCGACGTGCCTGGAGCCCGCGGTGTGCGCCGACCCGCCGGGGACGTATCTGTTCGACGTGTTCCGCAGCCCCGACACCGTGCCGCGCAGCTGGCAGGTGATCGGGCAGAGCTGTCTGTCCGAGCAGGACGCGGGCGAGCTGGGGGCGTTGACGCCGGGGATGGTGCTGCGGGCGTTCCGGGCGCTCGCGTGGCCGGCCCCGGAGCTGAGCGTCCAGCCGCCCGACGGCGAGACGCTGGTCAACTTCGACACCAACTTCTTCACGACCCTGACCGACCCCGAGGTGCGGACGGTCACGCTGGTCGGGATCCAGGTCGAGATCGAGGCGACGCCCGGCGACTACCACTGGCACTTCGGCGACGGCAGCGACGAGACGACCAGCTCGCCGGGGGCGGCGTACCCAGACCTCGAGATCACCCACCCCTACGCCCGCGCGGGTGAGGTGAGCGCGTCGGTCGACGTGACCTACACCGGGCGCTACCGGATCGGCGGCACCGGCGGCTGGGCCGGCATCCCCGGCACCCTCACCGTGCCGGGCCCGGCGGTCGGGTTGTCCGTGCTGGAGGCCAAGCCCCAGCTCGTGGGCGGCTGACGCCTAGCCTGGTCGCGTGCCTGGGCCCGCGGAGAGGACGACGCCACCGGCACACCCTGCCGCTCGCCGCGTGGAGGCGCGGGCGCACGACCGCGAGATCGTCCGGCTGGCGGTGCCGGCCTTACTGGCCCTGGTGGCCGAGCCGCTGTTCCTGCTGTCCGACGCGGCGATCGTCGGGCATCTCGGGACGCCGCAGCTGGCGGGCCTCGGCATCGCAGCCGTGGTGCTGCAGACGGTGGTGGGGTTGTGCGTCTTCCTGGCCTACGGCACCACGGCGTCGGTGGCGCGGGCGCTGGGGGCCGGTGACCGACAACGAGCGCTCGCGCTCGGCGTCGACGGGTTGTGGCTCGGCGTCCTGATCGGGGTCGTCGCAACCGTCGCCGGGATCGCGGTGACCGGCCCGGTGGTGACTGCCTTCGGGGCCGACCCCGCGGTCGCCGAGCACGCGACGACGTACCTCCGGATCGCCTTCCTCGGTGTCACCCCACTGCTGCTGATGCTCGCCGCGACCGGGGTGCTGCGCGGGCTGCAGGACACCCGCACGCCGCTCGTCGTCGCGGTCGCCGGCAACCTGCTCAACATCGTGCTCAACGTCGTGCTGGTCTACCCCGTCGGCCTCGGCATCGCCGGGTCGGCGCTCGGCTCGGTGCTCGCCCAGGTCGCGTCGGCGGCCGCGCTGGTCGCGGTCGTCGTGCGCGGCGCGCGCCGCGAGCAGGCTTCGCTGCGCCCCGACCGCGCCGGGATCCTCGCCTCCGCCCACGCCGCGGTGGCGCTGGTGATCCGCACGCTCACCCTGCGGGCGGCGCTGATCGTGACGACGTACGCCGTGGTGCTGGGCTCCGACGGCGCTCCCGAGGAGATCGCCGCCCACCAGCTGGCGTTCACCGTGTGGACCTTCCTGGCCTTCGCGCTGGACGCGATCGCGATCGCGGCCCAGGCGCTGACGGGGCGCTACCTCGGAGCCGGCGACGTGGGTGCCGTGCGGGCGGTGACCCGGCGGATGATCGGCTGGGGGCTGGTGTCCGGCATCGTCACCGGTCTGGGGCTCGCGGCGCTGTCACCCTGGCTGCCGGCGCTGTTCACCGGAGACCCCGCGGTCCGCGACCTGGTGCTGCCGGTGCTGCTCGTCGCCGCGCTCGGGCAGCCGGTGTGCGGGGTCGTGTTCGTGCTCGACGGCGTGCTGATCGGCGCCGGCGACGGGACCTACCTGGCGTGGGCCGGCCTGCTCGTGCTCGCGGTCTTCGCGCCGATGGTGCTGCTGGTCGCGGGGACGGTCGGCGGGCTGGTGTGGATATGGGTGGCGTTCTCGGCGGTCTTCATGGGCGCCCGCGCCGTGGTGCTGCTGGCACGCGAGCGCGGCGACCGGTGGCTGGTGACCGGGCTGCGCTAGCTGTGATGCCCAGGCTGGCGGCGCGGCCGCTCGAGCAGGGTGTGGTCGGGCGGAGCGAAGCCGTGGGCGGCGTAGAGGCCGTGGGCGTCCTCGGTGTGCAGCAGCCAGCGGTAGGCCGACCCGGGACCCTCGTCGACCATCGCAGCGACCAGGGCATGCCCCAGCCCGTGGCCCCGGTGGCCGGGCAGCACGTAGACGTCGGCGAGGTACGCCAGCGCCGCCCCGTCCGAGAACGCCCGCGCGAACCCGACCATCGCGCCCGTCGCGACGTCGTACGCGCCGATCACCCGCCACGCCGCCGCCAGCTGCGCCTCGACGTCGGCGCGCGTGCGCCACCGCGCCCAGTAGGCCTGGTTGGACAGGAAGTCCCAGAGCGCGTCGACATCGATGCGCCTCGGGTCGTCGTCGAGGTGGTAGCCGGTCGATGTCACGGGCCCGATGGTGCCGCGCTCGGGGACCGGCGTGGGCCCGTGCTCGCGATGCGGATGTCTACTGGTGCGTGCGGCGAGGTCTACTGGTGCGTACGGAGCACCGGGTGCGTCGTACGCACCAGTAGACCTCTCGGCGACCGGGAGCAGCCGGGGGACCTGCCGTGTCGGTCCACACCGCAAGACCCCCGGCCCACCACGGACAGACGCCGGCCCGCCCGAACGGGACGGACCGGCGTCAGTCGACGACGAGCGTCAGTGCCGGGCACCACGTTGAGCGCCACAGCGGCGGTCACGTCGTCGTGCAGCTTGACGCTGACCTGGTGGGCGCCGAGCGTCTTGATCGGGTTGGTGACCACGATGGTGCGCTTGTCGACGGGCTCGCCGGCGGTGGCCTCGAGAGCCGAGGCGATCTCGGCGGTGGTCACGGCGCCGAAGAGCCGGCCGGCCTCGCCCGCACGGACCTGGACGTTGACCGGTGCACCCTCGAGCTTGGCCTTGATCTCGCCGGCGTGGGCCTCGTCGCGGGCGGCGCGCTTGCCGCGCGCGGCGATGATCGAGTCGATGGTCTTCTGGCCACCACGGGTCCAGCGGGTCGCGAGACCGCGGGGCACGAGGTAGTTGCGGCCGTAGCCGTCCTTGACCTCCACCACGTCACCGGGGGAGCCGAGGCCGTCGACCTCCTGGGTCAGGATGAGCTTCACGGTGTCGTCTCCTCTCAGCGACCGGTGGAGGTGTAGGGCAGCAGGGCGACCTCGCGCGCGTTCTTCACCGCGATGGCGACGTCACGCTGGTGCTGGACGCAGTTGCCGGTGACCCGACGGGCGCGGATCTTGCCGCGGTCGGAGATGAACTTGCGGAGCAGCGTGGCGTCCTTGTAGTCGACGCCGGTCGCCTTCTCCTTGCAGAACTGGCAAACCTTCTTCTTCGGCTTGCGAATCACTGCCTTGGCCATTGTGGTGCTTCCTCTCTGAAAGCCCGGCGCCGAGTGATCGGCGGCGCCGGAATGGATGTGGTGGATGGGTGGTGATGTCGAGGCGGTCGCGGGACGGCTCCCGCGAGCGGACGGATCAGAAGGGCGGCTCTTCGGAGCCGACGCCCGGCGCGCCCCAGGGGTCGCTGCCGGCAGCGCCGACCGGCCGCCTGGCCGCCGCCGGCCTGGCCACCGCCGGAGGGAGCCGGGGTCGCCCACGGGTCGTCGGCCGACGGCAGCGCCGGCGTCTGCCCCCTGGCTGCCACCGCCGGAGTAGCCACCGCCACCGCCCTGGCGGGTGGTGCGGGTGACCTTGGCCGTGGCGTACTTCAGGCTCGGGCCGACCTCGTCGACGTCGATCTCGAAGACGGTGCGCTTCTCGCCCTCGCGGGTTTCGTACTGACGCGACTTCAGCCGCCCCTGCACGACGACCCGCATGCCGCGCTGCAGCGACTCGGCGACGTTCTCCGCGGCCTGCCGCCACACCGAGCAGGAGAGGAACAGCGCGTCGCCGTCCTTCCACTCGTTGGTCTGCCGGTCGAACTGACGCGGGGTCGACGCGATGCGGAAGTTGGCCACGGCCGCGCCGGACGGCGTGAACCGCAGCTCGGGGTCGTCGACCAGATTGCCGACCACGGTGATGATGGTCTCGCCTGCCATGTCGGATCAGGCCTCCCTCTTGATCAAGGAACGGATGGAGTACGTCGCGTACGTCGGCTCATCGTGGCCGACACCACCGACGCTGCGGTAGTGCTCGTCCACAGGCGGCCGCGCCGCGGCGCCGGCTCAGGACGCGTCGACGGCCCGCTGGACCTTGGTCCGCAGGATCGACTCGTTGAGCGAGAACTGCCGGTCGAGCTCCTTCACGGAGTCGGGCTCCGCGGTGAGCGTGATGACGGCGTAGATGCCCTCGGCGTTCTTCTTGATCTCGTAAGCCAGCCGGCGGCGGCCCCAGACGTCGACGTTGTCGACACTGCCACCGCTCTTGCGGATGACGTTGTCGAGGTACTTGTCGAGCGACGGCTGGACCGTCCGCTCATCGAGGTTGGGGTCGAGGATGACCATCACTTCGTAGGCACGCACAGCGTTCTCCACCTCCTCTGGACTCAGGGCGGCCACGGTCTTTCCGTGGCAGGAGGGCTATTGCGTTGTCGAGGCCGGCGGCCACCGGGTGGCGGCGTCCGCACCTCTGTTGTCGCGTCAGTGCCGGCCGACTCGGGGTCAGCCGCCTCCGGCGCGAACGGCTCAGGTTATCAGCGGCTCTCCACGGGCCACGAATCCATGCGTGGCGGCTGCTGCGGTCGCCGCCATCGGGCGGGCCGCCGACGGTGGGGGCGGCGGGGCCCGGTCGGCGCGGCGGGCTAGGGTCGGGCGCAGGCCCGCCGAGCCGCGGACCGGAGACCAGCCCAAGGAGGCAGCGTGCCCGCAGAGCTCCGGCTCGGCGCCCACGTCGAACAGACCGACCCGCTGGCAGAGGCGGCCGCGCGGCAGGCGCCGCTGGTGCAGTTCTTCCTGGGCGACCCCCAGGGCTACCAGGGCCCCGAGATCAGGTACCACGGAGGGGCCGAGGCCCTGCGCGCCGACGCGGAGGCGGCGGGGGTGGACCTCTACGTCCACGCGCCCTACATCGTCAACGTCGCGACGACCAACAACCGGATCCGGATCCCGTCGCGCAAGCTGCTGCAGCGGCACGTCGACGCCGCTGCCGAGATCGGCGCGAAGGGCCTGATCGTCCACGGGGGCCACGTCAACAAGGGCGACGACCCAGCGGTCGGGTTCGACAACTGGCGCAAGGCCGTCGAGGCCACCGACCTCACGCTGCCGCTGCTGATCGAGAACACCGCGGGCGGCGAGCAGTCGATGACCCGACGCCTCGAGCGGATCGCCGGTGTCTGGGAGGCCGTCTCGGCTGCCGACGGCGCGGAGATGGTCGGCTTCTGCCTCGACACCTGCCACGCGCACGCGGGCGGGCTGTCGCTGGAGACGGTGGTCGACGACGTCCGGGCCATCACCGGCCGGATCGACCTGGTGCACCTCAACGACAGCCGTGACGACTTCGACTCCGGAGCCGACCGGCACGCGAACCTGGGCGCCGGCCGGGTCGACCCCGACCTGCTCGTCCATGTCGTCCGTGAGGCCGGCTGCCCGGCGCTGATCGAGACCCCCGGCGGCGCTGAGGAACACCTCGCCGACATCGGGTTCATGGCCGAGCGGCTCGGCTGACCCGCGCCGCGTCGACAGCCCGACTCGGCGGGGCGGCTCAGCCAGCGCGTCGACCCAGCTGTGCGGACAGCGCGAGCATCGAGGGCATGGCAGCCAGGGCGCAGGCATGGCTGCAGGCCGTCGGCCGCCCCGTCCATCCGCGCTGGCGGAGCACGGCGACAAGTCGCGCGGCGGTCAGACACGGCCGGTCGAGCACCTGGCCCCAGCCGAGTCGCACCGTGGTCGACCCCGTCGTCGCCGCGACCAGATCACGGTCGAGGTCGAGGTCACGCTGGCCGGCGGTGTCGTGGAACAGCCGGCCGTCGAGCTCGACCACCAGGCCGAGATCGGCGTACTCCACGTCGTGAAGCGCCGTCAGTCCCGGAGCGACGCGCCACCGCTGCCGGCCGGGTGGCGGGAGGGCATGGGGGATCTCGACGCGCCGGAGGTACTCCCGCTCGAGCACCGAGCAGGTGCCCCGGTCGAGGTCGCGCAGCACCTCGTTGAGCAGGCTGCGTTGGGCGATCCTGCTGCGCCCCGCGACCACCTCGAGCAGCCGCGGGGGTGCGGTGCGGCGGGAATGGCACAGGTCGGCGAGCACGGCGACCACCTCGAACGGGTCACGCTGTCGGGCCGCCACGTCGACGCCCGCGTGGTCGAGGCGCAGGTGGGGCGGGTCTGCTCCCCAGTGGACGCGGTCGAAGAACCCGCTCGGTCGGGTGATGACGTAGCCCTCGCGGGGCACCACGTGCCGCCGCTGGGGCACGGCCAGCTCGATCGGGCCGGCGTCGTCGTGCCGCCGCCAGCCGGGGCCGACGACCGCGCGGATCGCGGAGAGGCCGGCGAGGGCCGCGGGCCAGTGAAAGAGCACCCCGACCCAGCAGCGCTGCAGCCAGGTCGGCTCGCCGGCATGGTCGAGGTAGACCCCCGGGAGCACCCTCACCCACTCACGCCGACGGAGTCGGCGGGCGATGTCGGCGGGAGTCTCGCCCGCGTGCAGCACCTGGGCCCGCGAGATGACTCCGGACTGGCGGGCCAGCCGGGCAGGGATCGAGGTCGGTTCCATGCGCGGAGCCTGCCCGTCGGCGGGCCGGCGTGGGCGAGAGATCCGGCGCCCTGTGGAGGGGTCACCCGCCGCGGTGGGCTGGGGACGGTGGGCGGCCCCTGGGTCGGGCCGGAGGCGTCGCTCCGGAGGCGCGGGTGGGCCGGTGACGACCTGCCGCGGCGAGGCGTCTACTGGTGCGTACGACGCGTCTCCTGCTTCGTACGCACCAGTAGACATCCCTGGCGGCCGCGGCCCCACCGCCCCGGAAGCCGTGGAAGCCGTGGAGGCCGGCCCGCACCCCATGAGCGCGCCGGCGCCACGTCCGCCGAGGGGTGCGGATCACCGCACCCCGAGAGATCACGTGGTCAGTCGGTGACCACCACGCGGAGCCGGCGTATCTCCGCCGGCTCGGACAGGTCGTCGCGAGTCAGCTCCAGACAGAGCGGCTCGGCCTGACCCTCCGACCCCTTGAACGCCAGGAAGCGCAGCGCCCACTGGCTCTCCTCCGCCGTCGCCTGGGTCGGGACCTCGCCCGGACCCGCGAGGGGCAGGAGGTTGCGTGGCGCCTCCGCGATGCGCCAGCGATTGCGGCTCATGCCGCGACGGAACCGCAGTTCGAGCCCGGCACCCGCCGGCACCCGCACGGTCTGACCCGGTGTCGGATCGGTGATGACTTTGAGCATTCGTGCCCCCCACGGCAACCTCAGGAGTCTGTCTACTCCTCAAGAGCCGCCCTGGCAACGGCTGATACCGCCCCGGAGGACGACAAAGGTAAAGGTTCGGCCGTCCGTTCGGCCCCGGATGATCTCCCCTGTCACAGAAGGCCACACCAGGCTCAGCAGAAGCAGACGAACGGCGCCGGCGCGGAGTCCTCCGACACCGGCGGACACGCGGCCGCCAGCGCCGTCGCCGGGTCCTCGCCGGTGCCGAGCGCCCGGTGCACCGCCACCAGGACGTCGTGCGCGATCGTGTCGTTGACGGCGGCCGCGGACGCGATCACGCACCGCGCCCCGGCGTGCAGCCACGCGGTGGTCATCCCGACCAGCTCCTCGCCGAAGCGCACCTCCGACCGCCCCACCTCGCACGACGACAGCAGCACCACGTCGGGGATCTCGGCGAGCTGGTCGATGTCGTAGCCGAACCACGGTCCGTCCACCAGCTCGACGCCGGAGAAGAGCGGGTTCTCGGCGGAGTGCCGACCGTGCGCGGAGACGTGGAGGACGTCGACGCGCGCGGCGAGGTCGGAGACCGCCGCCGCCGTCGCCGCCTCCCCCACCAGCAGCTCGGCGGCCGGCCAGGTCTCGGCGGCGGCCCGGACCTCCGCGGCCGCCCGCGGCACCCTCGGCCCCGCGACGAAGCCCGCCGACCCGACCCGCAGTGGCGTCGCCTGACGAGACAGCCACGACGTCGCCGAACGCGTCACCGTCAACGGCCGGGCGTGCATCCCGGGCAGCAACCCCCAGGGCACCCCCGCCAGCATGCCCGACGGCGTCAGGACGAGACGTCGGTCAGCCATCAGGTCGGCCACCGGCGCGACCAGCACGGCATTCAGCTGGGCGAGCCGGGCGGCCAGCTGCCGGCGTACCGGCGCCGCGAACGCGTCCGGCAGGTCCGACCCCGCCATGTCCAGGTCGGCGTGCAGCCCTCCGAGCACCGCGCGCAGGGCGTCGCCGGAGCCGAGGTCCCGGACCGTCGCCTCGGTGTCGGTGACGACCAGCGCCACCACCCGGTCCTCGGCCGCGACGTAGGCCACCAGCGCCTGGTCTCCGCCCAGTGCCGCCTGGACCTCGGCCAGTGTCGCGGGCTCGGCCACCTCGCCCGAGCCGTCGCCGTACCACGCGTGCTGCCGGATCTCACGCTGCAGCTCGGCCAGCCGGCGCCCCTCCCGCGACCGCACGTCGGGCTGCTGCGACTGCAGCCAGCGCAGCTCGGCGAGCTCGGCGGCGACGGACTCGTCGGCGGGGGCACGCATCGGCACCACCCGGCTGACCAGCATCCGGCCCCGCTCCGACCATTCGAAGAGCACCTCGGGGCGGCCCTCGGACACCGCCATCCGCAGCCCGTCGACGGCCAGCTGCCGCCCATGGCGGACCACGCCGCTCTGCAGGTCGAGGCTGCCGAACGACGCCTGCCAGGCGTGCAGCTCCTCCAGGCCCGCGCGCAGCTGTGCGTACGACGACCGGCGCCGCCCGCGCGCTCTGTCGAGGTCGGCTCGCACCTCCCGCCACAGCAGCCGGGTGGCGATCGGACTGGCGTCGGTGACGCGTGAGCGCCTGACCCTGGCCGCCGCCTCGTCGAGCTCTCCACGCCGGATGCAGACCCGCGCGGCATAGAGCTCGACCGGCGCCGCGTCACGGGTCAGGCCCACCGCCAGCAGCTGCGCGATGAGGTCATCGGCCCGGCCGACCAACGACCGCGCCCGACCGCCTCGGACCACGCGGGCCTCGATCCCCACGGCCTCGGCACGCAACGCCCAGGTGGTGCTGCCGCGGGCGGCGAAGCGTCGGCCGGCGCGCCTCGCGAGGCTGAGTGCAGTGGCCGGGTCGCGGTCGAGCAAGGACCGGGCGCGGATCAGCTCGGCCTCTGCCTGGAACTGCCGGAGCCGACGCGCACCGTAGGCCTGCGCCGCGACGGCCAGCGACTCGTCCGCCTCGGCCATCAGGCCCGCCGCGAGGAGAACCTCGGCCCTGTCTTGGTTGACCACCGCGGCAGTCACGTCGCTCAGGGAGGCGAGGTCTGTCTGGTCCATCCGGGTCAGGGCAGACACCAGGTCACCGGTGAGCACGTAGGTGTAGCCGAGGTTGTGGTTGGCCTTCGCCTCCTGCACGGACATGCCGGCGCGGTGAAGGAAGGTCACCGCCTGCAAGAAGTCCTCCCGGGCACGGATCGCGTCGCCGCGCTGGAGGTGGACGTTGCCGCGGTTGAGGTGCGCCCGGCCCACGAGGCCCGGGTCGGTCAAGGACCCGATGGCCGCCGACAAGTCGGCGATGGCGCCCGGGAGATCACCGCTGCGCATCAGCAGCAGGCCGCGCTGCGACCGGGCCAGGGCCCGTGCCTCGGCCGTCGCGCCGCGTCTGCGCAGCGCCACTTCGCACAGCCGCATGCCACCGTCGGGGTCCCCGGTCTCGGCCTCGACGTAGGCGAGCGAGACCTCGATCCGGGCCAGGAGGTCCGGGGCGTCGGCCCGGTCGAGCGCCCGCTTCAGCAGCCGCCTGGCCTCGGCGAACCGACCCGCACCACTGGCCTCCAGCCCCCGCTCATGGAGGACGTCGGCGGTGAGCACCCCCTCATGATGGCGGTTGCCCGCCCCGCTCCCCAACCCGCGTCCAGTGCTGCTCCGTCGCCGCCGTCGCCGGCTCCATCGGCCGCTCCTCGGTCTCCTGCTGCCTGGCGGCGGCCTTTCGCTCCTTCGCCGCAGCCCGCCGGTTGGCCTTCGCCTCCGCCCTGTCCTTCGCGAGCGCCGCCGCGACCGTGCGATAGGCCGACCAGCCGCGCTCCACCGCCGCCGCCGGCGACTCCTGCACGCCCGCCTCCGGCAGGTCGTCGATCATGGCCGACGCCACCCGCCCCGCGAGGATCGGCGAGGCGAACGACGTGCCGCTCCACACGGCGTAGTGACCCTGGTAGTCGTCGGGGTCGATCGCGGAGCGGCGCCGACGATAGGCGGCGTTCCTGGCCATGGGCTGGAGGCCGCCGTCGAAGGGCGGCATGCTGCTCATCACGGCGCCGCCCTTCTCGTGAGCTCGCACCCAGGGGCCGGCGTTGGAGAACAGCGCGTCGGAGATGCCGTTCGGGTTGAGCGCGCCGACGGACACCAGCGGTGCAGCGTCCTTGCTGGCGGGATAGCCACCGTTGCCGTCGGCCCAGGGCGTGAAGGCCGCCGGGAACATCGGGCGAGCCGTGGCGTCGTTGCCGGCTGAGCACGCGATCACCGTCCCGCACTCACCCATCACCCGGAGGATCTCGTACATCGTCGGGTCGAAGAGCAGGTCCTCCGGGGTCTCGTGGTAGTAGCCCATCGAGAGGTTCAGGACATCCACGCGATGACCACGCTGGTGGTCGAACGCGTTGATCACGATGAGGAGGGCGATCCGGCGGAGCGTCTCGACGAGATCGGACTCGACAATGGGCCCGTCGGTGCCGACGATCCGCCACGCCAGGATCTTGGCTTCTGGACACATCTGGTGGATGAGGCCGCAGATGAAGGTGCCGTGGCCGGCGTACGCGTCGAGCCCTCCGTCCAGGGCGCCTACCTGGTCGGGGTACAGCTCCGGGTTGGTGCGGTCGTCGACATAGCCGATGGGGGTGCCCTCGAGGTCGACCTTGGTGTCGACCAGACCGTCCAGCCACGGATGTGAGCCGCAGCCGGTGTCGAGCACCGCGACGACCGGCCGGCGACCGGGGAGATCGGTGCGTGCGTACGGGGGAGGCCCGACGTAGGCGATCGGCTGCCGTCCACCGGATCCGGGCCGACCGTAGGTGGCCACAGCGCCGGTCGAGCTCGACCCGGCGGAGTTGGGGTCGTGGAACGGGTTGGGGTCGTGGAACGGGTTGGGGTCGTGGAACGGGTTGGGGTCGTGGAAAGGCGAGGGCCCGACGGTGCGAAGGAACAGCATGTGGTCCAGCCCCACGCCCTCGAAGGCCTCCACCCCCCAACGGGCCCGGGCGTTCTGGAGCAGCACCCACCCGTCGGGTGCCAGGGTGGCGCGCGGGTGTGGGGCATCCGGGTCGTCCCCGTCCGCCTCCGGGTCGCGCTTGCGGACGGCCATGTCGACCCGCACCGAGCCCAGCCGGTCCAGCCTCGCGACCATCTCCTCGCTGCCTTCGGGAGGCACCCACTTCGGGTCCAGACCTCCGTCGTCCGGCCCGGCGGGACCGGCGACCGTGAGCGTCCAGTCCAAGGTGGCCGCGACCTCGCGGAGCTTGGCCAGCTGGTCCTCCCAGTCACCCATCCGGGAGATCAGGAGGCGCGGCCCGACGTACACGGTCGGGAAGGGCTCCACGCCGTCGACTGCCAGTGCGGTCGACGGGTCGAGCACGCGGCCCTGCACCTGATCCAGCCACCGGCGGTTCGGAGGACTGGGGTCTCGCCAGAGGCTGCGGTCGACGCGGGGAGAAGAGTCCGGGGTCGGCGGGGTCGTCCCACCGCCCTGTTCCTGCGGGGACGGGTTGTCCATGACCGGCTCCTGGGGTCGAGTGGTCGGTGCTTGTCAGATCTCGAAGGCTGTCAGATCTCGAAGGCGGGGGTGCCGAACGGCTTGGCGTCGGGGTCGGCCGGGGTGAGCCAGAGGCGGTAGAGGCCGGGAGGCAGCTCGGTGAGCTCGAAGCGGCCCTGGGCGTCGACCTCGGTCTCGAAGCTCTGCTCCGGCTCCCCGTCGGTGGCGGTGCCGGCGAGCCGGCTCGCGCGGACCGTGAGCGCGACGGGCGGGACCACCCATCCGTCCAGTCGCGTGGTGCCGCCGCCGTTGCGACCGCCGGCGCGGACCAGGAGGTCGAGGTCACCGGTGCCGAAGCGGAGGGTGTACGCCGTGCCGGTGCCGGTGTCGGCCCCGCCCCGGGTGCCGGCGAGCTCGGCGGACCGCTCGATGAGCATCATCAGCTCATAGTCGAGGTCCGTGAGCGCCATGGTCACCTCCGCGGCCACCAGCGCCTGCATCCGCTCCACCAGGCCCTCGGGCACCGGGTCGCGGTCGGACCACATGGTCTCCAGGTGGTCGAAGATCTCGTCGCGGCTCATCGAGCGCCCCTCTCGTCGGATGCGGTCGCGCTGTCGTCGTGCGCGTCGGCGTCGAGGTCGTCGCGGAACGACGTCTCCTCCAGCACCACGCGCAGCTTGGCCAGGCATCGGCTCCGGGTCGGGCCGATGCTCCCCACGGGCATGTCGAGAGCGACCGCCACCTGGGAGTAGTCGGGACGGTGCTCGAAGGCGACGATCCGCAGCAGCCGCTGGCAGCGCTCGTTGAGCGTCTCCACCGCGGCCCAGAGCCGGTCGCGCTCGTCGTGGACGACCGCCTCGCTCTCCGCGGAGCGCTGGCTGGGCATCCGGACGTCGAACTCGTCGTCCTCGACCGGCAGGTCGCGGCCGGCCTTCTGGCAGACCCGCCACGCCTCGCGGCGGGCGGTCGTGGTCAGCCAGCCGCCGACGGCAAGGGCGTCCTCGATCGCGTCGCGGCGACGTACCAACGCCAGCCAGGTCGACTGGATCACGTCCTCGGCGGACTCGGGTGAGAGGCGGTAGGCGCGGACGACGTGCCACAGCACGGGCGTCATCGTCGCCACGAGGTCGTCGAGGCCGCCCTGGTCGCCGTCGAGCCAGCGCCCGAACGCCGCCGCGGCGTCGGTCCAGACCCGGGTGGGACGATCGTCGTCCGCCGGCTCGTGCTGGTCCGCGTCCTGACTCACGGGCGCCTTCTCCCACCTCGGCTTCGCTGGCTCACACGTGGCCGGCCCCGGTCGGGCCGACCCTCGGGGGGTCCGCCTTCGGGCTGCCGCTACACCGGTCGTCACATGCACCCAGGAGCGGCACCCGCCGGTCCTGATACATCCGACACCCCCGAGAACCACCACTGTGCCGAGGAAACCGCTGCAACGCGAGCGGAAAACACCGGAAATCGATGTCTGAAGCGTGTATCTGCCCCTCCCGAGCCCGCTCCTGAGGGGTGCCGACGGATTCCGGGGCCCTTCTTCCGGGGCCCGCGGGACCAACCAGGGGCCTGACCGGTGCGGGGGACCGGTCAGGCCCCTGGCCGTCGGGTTACGCGATTCACTGGTTCTCCTGGGGTTCCGGCACTTCTTCGGGTGTGCAACCCGGGTGAACCGTCAGAACCCCAGGAGAACCTGTGGTTCCTGGGACCAGCCCCCCGCCCGGTAGCCTCGCCTTCCGTGACCCCTGCCGCCCGCACGCCCGCCGCCGTGGCGGTGCGTCCGATCACCGCCGCGGAGCATCTGGCGTTCCTCGACCGGCAGTGGCGCGAGCACGGCCGCTCGGCCAGTTTCCTGCAGACCCCCGCCTGGGGCGCGGTGAAGGCCGAGTGGCGGGCGGAGTCGCTGGGGTTCTTCCGCGGCGACCGGCCCGACGATGACCGGCGGGGCGAGAAGCGGCTGGCGGGCGTCGGGCTGGTGCTCTACCGCCAGGTGCCGAAGGTGAAGCGCTACCTCGCCTACCTGCCCGAGGGTCCAGCGATCGACTGGGACACCGACGACCTGGGCGCCTGGCTGGACCCGTTGGCTCGGTACCTCCAGACCCAGGGGGCCTTCGGCGTGCGGATGGGCCCGCCCGTGATCACCCGCCGGTGGAGCGCGGCGCAGGTCAAGGAGGGCATCGCGAGCGCCGACGTACACCGACTCACCGAGCTGCCGCCGACGGAGAGGTCGGTCGCGGGCGCCCGCGTGGTCTCCCAGCTGCAGGAGCTCGGGTGGCGGCCGCAGGCGGTCGAGGGCGGCTTCGCCGCGGGGCAGCCGCAGTACAACTTCTGGGTGCCGCTGGCCTCGACGAGCTCGACCGGCGGAGGGAGCCCGTTGTCGGAGGCCGACGTGCTCGCCGGCATGAACCAGCTCTGGCGGCGCAACATCCGCAAGGCCGACAAGTCCGGCGTGGTCACGTCGGTCGGTGGCCGCGACGACCTGGCGGCCTTCCACGCCCTCTACGTCCACACCGCCGAGCGCGACCACTTCACGCCGAGGCCGGCGGCGTACTTCGAGACGATGTACGACGCCCTGTCGGCCGAGGACCCCGAGCGGATCTCCCTCCACCTCGCCCACCACGAGGGTGACCTGGTCGCCGCGACGATCGCGATCCGAGTGGGTGGGCACGCGTGGTACTCCTACGGCGCCTCCTCGACCGAGAAGCGCGACGTCCGTGGCTCCAACGCCGTGCAGTGGGCGATGATCCGGCAGGCGCTGGCCGCCGGCGCGCGACGTCTACGACCTGCGCGGCATCACCGACACCCTCGACGCCGACGACCCGCACGTCGGGCTGATCCAGTTCAAGGTCGGCACCGGCGGCGAGGCCGTGGAGTACGCCGGCGAGTGGGACCTGCCGCTGTCCCCGCTGCTCTACAAGGCCTTCGACCTCTACATGGCGAGGCGCTCGTGAGCCCCCGGGCCGAGGGGACCCCCGCTGCGAGGGTGGTGTGCCCCAGCCGTCGCCGTCCCCGCGGGGGCTCGGCACGCGACCGCTCCGACGGGAGGCTCCGATGAGCCTCACCCTGACCGTCGACGGCGAGCGCTGGCGGGCGCACCTGCGGGCGACCGCGGCGTCCTACCCAGGCCTGGTGCCGGTCGCCAAGGGCAACGGCTACGGCCTCGGCCTGGGCCGGCTGGCGCGCAAGACGCAGTGGCTGGCCGAGCACCCGCCGGAGGGCGGCACCGGCCCCGACACCCTCGCGGTCGGGACCTACCACGAGCTGCCCGAGGTCGCCCCGCGCTACGCCGGCGACCTGCTGGTGCTGACCCCGTGGCGGCCCTTCAGCCCGGCGGTGGACCCCGACGCTGGCCCGGCGGGTGATCCACACCGTCAGCCGCCCCGACGACCTGGCCGCGCTGCGAGCGCACGACCCCGACGCGCGGTTCGTGCTGGAGCGGCTGACCTCGATGCGGCGGCACGGGATGACCGCCGCCGAGCTGCGCGAGGCCGCCGGGACCGTGCGGCCGCACGACGGCTGGCCGGCGTCGCGCTGCACCTGCCGCTGGGCGGCGACTCCCACGTCGCAGAGGTGGAGCGCCTGATGGTCGACATCGTCGCGGCGGGACTCGAGGACACCACGGTCTGGGTCGAGCCACCTGAACGCCGACGAGCTGGCCGCGCTGCGGTCGGCGTACCCGCGCACCACGTTCCGCCCCCGTGTGGGCACCACCCTCTGGCTGGGCGACCGCGACGCGCTCCGCGTCACCGCGACGGTGCTCGACGTGCACCGGGTGGCGCGCGGGGACCGCTACGGCTACCGCGGCCGACGCGTGATGCGGGCGGGGCACCTGGTGATCGTCTCCGGCGGCACCGCCCACGGCATCGGGCTGACGGCGCCGACCGGGGAGCTGTCGCTGCGCTCGCGCGCCGCCTCGGTCGCCCGCGGCGGTCTCGACGCCGCCGGCCTGGCCCGGTCGCCGTACCTCGTCGGCGGCCAGCAGGCGACTGTTCGCCGAGCCACCCCACATGCAGGCCTCGATGCTGCTGCTGCCCGACTCCGTCGAGCCGCCGGCCGTGGGTGACGAGCTGGCGGTGCGGGTGCGCTTCACCGCCACCGACGTCGACGTGGTCCGGATCAGCTGAGGGGACGGCCGGCCGGCGGGCCGGGGGAGCCTACTGGTGCGTACGACGCACCAGGTGCGTCGCCGACACCGGCAACCTCGTCGTACGCACCAGTAGACATCTCCGGGCGGCGCGCTACCGCGGGGCCGTCGTCGCGGTCCTCCGGCTCCCCCGGACCCGGCGGCCGATCCACCGGGTCGCGCCAGGGGCGCAGCACGTCGCGGACCACGACGGCGACCAGCCACAGCTGGGCGAGCACCCGGACCATGATGGCGATCCAGTAGGCACCTGCCTCACCGCCGCCGGTGGGCGCGACGTACTGCCCGAGATAGAGCCACACCGTCGCGAAGTAGAAGACCTCGCCGGCCTGCCAGACGAGCAGGTCGCGCCAGCGCGGCCGGGCGAGCACGGCGAGCGGCAGCAGCCAGAGGACGTACTGCGGGGAGTAGACCTTGTTGACGAGAAGGAACCCCGCCACGACCAGGAACCCGAGCTGCGCCAGCCGCGGGGTGCGCGGCGCCGCCATCCCGAGCACCAGCACCCCGACGCACCACACGACGAAGAGCGCCCACGAGACCTCGTTGACCAGTCCCGGGCGACGGCACCCACCCGGTCGCCTGTTGCACGACCAGCCACAGCGAGCCGAGGTCGGCGCCACGGTCGGCGTTGAACGACCAGAAGTAGCGCCAGGCGTCCCAGCCGGTCACCCAGGCCGGCGCGTTCGCCACGACGTACGCCGCTGCGCTCGCACCGCCGACCACCCCCAGCTCGCGCCAGCGCCGCTCCCGCCAGCAGATCACCAGCAGCCCGCCCGAGCAGGAACAGCGGATAGAGCTTGGTGGCCGCGCCCAGCCCGACCATCACGCCGGTCAGCACCGGTCGGCCCCGCGCCCACGCCCAGAGCGCGCCGGCGGTGAGCACCACCGCGAGCAGGTCCCAGTTGACCAGCCCGCTGAGCGCCAGTGCCGGGCTGACGGCGAACGCGGCGGCGTCCCACGGGCGACCGGGGTTGACGCCGACCAGGAACCACGCGGCCAGCAGCGCCATCAGCCCCAGCCCCACGGCGTTGACCGCCACGAAGATCCGACGCTCACGCAGCACGTCGTCGCGGCTGCCGAGGCCGTCGACCGAGGTGTCGTAGCGCTCCGTGACGTCGGGCGAGCCGGCGAGCACGTGGGTGACCCAGGCGGTGCCGTAGGCCCAGTACGAGATGCCGACGGGGTACTCCATCGCCTGGTAGCGCGCCCGCACCTGCGCGTCGTCGGAGTAGGGCCACTCCAGCTCGGCGAAGCCGCGCAGCGAGTAGAGGTAGGGCAGGTCGGAGTAGCACATCGCGGAGTAGCGCAGCTGGCCGTCCTGCCAGTTCGTCTCGGCGCACGGCTGCTTCTGCACCATGCCGAGGGCGAAGGTCAGCGCCGTCAGCGCCAGCACCACCCGCACCGGCGTCCACCACGGGTGCCGTCCGGACCGGGTGCCGATCGGGCCGCCGACCGGCTCCGACAGCGCCTCGACGACCGGGTCGTCCACGGTCGGCTGGACCTCGGGTGGGGTGCCTGTGTCGCCCGTCTCGCCAGCCTCACGGCGACCGGCTCGCCCCGCACGGCGGTGGGAGCTGGCCGGCTCGGCCCGGTGGCGGGTCACCGGAGGAGTCCTACCAGAGCCGGGGCAGCACGGCCACCAGGCCGCTCAGCAGACCCGCGACGATCGTGCCGCCGGCACCACCGCCACCACCCCCACCACCACCGGTGCCCGGGGTGGGCGTCGGGGTCGGCGTCGGGGTCGGGGTGGGCGTCGGGGTCGGCGTCGGGGTCGGCGTGGGCGTCGGGGTCGGCGTCGGCGTCGGCGTGGGCGTCGGGGTCGGCGTCGGGGTCGGCGTCGGCTGCTTGGTCTTGGTCTTGGTCGGCTTCGGCGGCGGAGGCGTGTACGGCGCGTGGCCGTCGCTGGGCGCCTCGCCGTCGACATAGGCCGGCGGCGGGAACTGCTCGACCTCGAGGCCCTCCATGTCGGCCTGCATCACCGTGGTCCAGGTGCGCGCGGGGTAGGACCCGCCGAAGTACGACGGGAGCCACTCGTCGAGCTTGTCGTCGCCGTCGCCGCGGACGTACATCACCGCCGTCGCCACCTGCGGGGTGAACCCGACGAACCACGCCGAGGACACCTCGTCCTTGTCGTTGGTGGCGGTGCCGGTCTTGCCCGCGGCGGGCCGGCCGAGGCCCAGCGCGGCGGTGCCGGTGCCGGACTTCACCACCTGCTGCATGGCGTAGGAGACGTCGGCGGCGATGTCCTCGTCGAGCACCCGCTTGGCCGAGGACTTGTGGGTGAAGTCGTGGTCGGTGCCCGGGGCGTCGACCGCCTCGATGACATAGACGTCGGCACGCTCGCCGCCGGAGGCGATCGACGCGTAGGCGTTGGCCATGTTGATCGGGCTGATCCGGGCGCGGCCGAGCGTGATCAGGGTGTCGTCCGCGGACAGGTCGCGGCTGGTCTCGGGGATGCCCGGGAACTTCTCCGACGCCTTGCTCGGCGGGATGCCCAGCTTGTTGGCCATGTCGTGGATCGCCTGCGGGCCGTCGTCCATCGAGTTGGACATGTCGACGAACGCGGTGTTGATCGAATCCTCGAGGGCCTTGGTCGCGGACACGGCGGAGCCGTAGTCGTTTCCGTCGCCGCCGCCCTCGTTGCGCACCGTCAGCCCGTCGGGGAACTCGTAGGGAGAGTTGCCGTCGAAGGTGTCCTTGAGCGCGAAGCCCTGCTCGAGCGCCGCGGCCAGCGTCACCGGCTTCATCGTCGAGCCGATCATGCCGCCGGAGACCGCCCAGTTGATCTGGGAGTCGAGGAAGTCCTGGCCGGCGTAGAAGCCGAGCAGCTTGCCGGTGCCCACACCGACGGAGGCCGTGGCGGCGTGCAGCTTCTTGTCGGTGATCTTGCCCTGGCCGTCGTACGTCGTCGTCGGGCGCTGGCTGAGCACGCCGTCCTCGGCGGCCTTCATCGCCTTCTCGGTGAACGTCGTGGTGACCCGCAGACCGCCGCCGTCGATCTCCTCGTCGGAGTAGCCGAGATCCTTCAGCTCGCTGCGGACCATCGCCAGCATGAACCCGTTCTGCCCGCCGTTCTTGCTGCTGATCGCGATCTTCGGGAACGTCGGCAGCTTCTTGGCGGCCTTGTCGGCCTCCTCCTGGCTGATGTTGCCCATCTCGGCCATGCCCTGGAGCACATAGGCGTAGCGCTCCTTGAGCCGCTGCTTGGACTCCTTGCCGTTGGCCGGGTCGAAGTTGCTCGGGCTGTTGATGACGCTCGCGAGCACCGCGCTCTGCCGCAGGTTGAGGTCCTGGGCGTCGATGTCGAAGAACGCCCGGCTGGCGGCCTGCACCCCGTAGGCGCCACGGCCGAAGTAGATGGTGTTGAGGTAGCCCTCGAGGATCTCCTGCTTGGACCGCTCGCGCTGCAGCTTGAGCGAGACCATCGCCTCCTTCACCTTGCGCTGCAGGCTGCGCTCGGAGGTGAGGTAGAGGATCTTGACGTACTGCTGGGTGATCGTGGAGGCGCCCTGCACGTTGCCACCCTGGGCGTTGTTGAACGCGGCGCGCACGATGCCCTTGGGGTCGATGCCCTTGTTGGTCCAGAAGGTGCGGTCCTCGGCCGAGATCACCGCGTCCTGCAGGGTCTGCGGCATCTTCTTCAGCGAGATCGACTCGCGGTCCTGGGTGGCGAAGGTGCCGAGCGGCGTCTCGCCGTCGGCGTAGAAGACCTGCGTGGTCTGGGTGAGGAACTCCTCGTTGGGGTCCGGCACCTCGGTGCGCTGGTAGACGTAGACGAACGCGCCGGCCGCGAAGATCGTGCCGAGGAGGCCGAGCACGGTCAGCACCAGGAAGGTCTTGACGAGCCGCCGCTTCCAGCGACCCTTCGCCGGTGCGCTCCTGCCCTTGCCCTTCGCGGGGGTCTTCGAGGCGCCTTTCGTCGGGGGTCGCGTCGGCGACTTCTTCACGGCGGGGCCGGAGGCTCGGCGCTTGGCCACGGGTCGGGTCTCCACTGTCGGCTGAGGTGCGGGAAGGGCTCGCCCCGTCGTGAACCCCCCGTTGTCCCGGGGGCGGCGAGGGGTGGGCGCCGCGGGCGAACCCTACGAGAGTACGGCGCCGCCAGGCGCCCACCCAATCGACTCAGCGGGTTCTCAGGATGTCCTTGCTCACGCCGGCGGGCGCTCCGGGTGGTCCGTCCCGGCCTCACCGTCGGCGTCGTCACGCTCACCGTCCGTCGCGGACGAGGGCGCCGCCGTCGGGGCGTGCAGGGCCAGCCGGGTCACCCGTCGGCCAGCCATGGCGATCACCTCCAGCACCCGTCCGTCGGGCGCCTCCACCCGGTCGCCGACCTCCGGGATCCGGCCCAGCTGCGCCATCACGTAGCCGGCCACGGTCTCGTAGTCGCCCTTGGGCAGCTCCAGCCCGACCTCGTCCCGGGCGTCGTCGAGCGTGCAGCCGCCCTCCACCTCGGGTCCGCCCGTGGTCGCCGGCCCCGGCTCCGCGGCGTCGTACTCGTCTCGGATCTCGCCGACCAGCTCCTCCACCAGGTCCTCGAGGGTGACGATGCCGTCGGTGCCGCCGTACTCGCTGACCACGACGGCCAGATGGTTGCCGCTCTCGCGCATGGTGGTGATGGAGGGCAGCAGCTGGTTGGTGGCGGGCAGCATCAGCACCGGCCGCATCACGTGGCGGACCCGGCGCTCGTCGCCGCGCTTGATGCCGAGCAGGTCGCGCATGTGCAGGAACCCGACGACGTCGTCGAAGCCCTCGCCGATGACGGGATAGCGGGAGAAGGGCAGCTCGTGGACCCGCGCCGCGGCGTCGACCAGCCGGGCCTTGGCGTCGATGAAGGCGACGTCGGCGCGCGGCCGCATCACCTCCTTGACCCTCTTCTCCGTGGCCGCGAAGACGTCACTCAGGATCTGCCGCTCGGCCTCCTCGAGGCTCTCGTGGGAGGCGACCAGCGTGCGCAGCTCCTCCTCCGTGAGGTTCTCGCCGGTGGCCGTCGGGTCGCCGCCGAGCAGCCGCACCACGGCGTTGGTCGACACCGACAGCAGCCAGATCACCGGCCGCATCAGCGTCGCGAACCGGTCGAGCACCGGCGCGACCAGCAGCGAGAGCCCGGCGGACTTCTGCAGCGCCAACCTCTTGGGTGCCAGCTCGCCCAGCACCAGGGAGAGGTAGGCGATCAGCAGCGTGAGGATCACCAGCGCGGTCGACTCCGCTGCGGTGTCGGGCAGGCCGAGGCGCTCGAGGTACGGCGCCAGGTCCGGGGCCAGCGTCGCACCGCCGTACGCCGCGGAGAGGAAGCCGGCGACGGTGACGCCGATCTGCACCGCCGCCAGGAACCGGTTGGGGTCGCGGGCCAGCGCGGCCACCTTCGCGCCGCGCGGGCCGCGTTGCTCCAGCTGGGAGAGCTGGCTCTCGCGCAGCGAGATCAGCGCGATCTCGGTGGCGGCGAACACCCCGCCGATCGCGACGAAGAGGACGACCAAGGCAGCGCTGACGAGGGTCTGCGAGTCCATGCTGGTGACCCTAACCGCGGGTGGGGCGCGGGGCGCGCCGCGCAGGCTGTCGGGGATCCGGCCCACCACCCCGCCCCGGGGAGACCAGCGTGACCGCCTGTCCGGTTGGGCAACGATTGGATATATCGCTACGATGCATCGCATGGCACGTCGCGCGGAGACCATCGACCTCGCGGTCCTCGGTCTTCTGCACGAGGGACCGATGCACGGCTACGAGCTGCGCAAGCGGCTCAACCTGATGCTCGGCTGGGGGCGGGTGCTGTCCTACGGCACGCTCTACCCCACGCTGAAGAGGCTGCTCCGCGTCGGGCTGATCGAGGAGTCGCCGGGGTCACCCGCCGCGGTCACCGGTCGGCCGAAGATCGTCTACACCGTCACCGAGGCCGGCCACCAGGAGTTCGAGCGGCTGATGTCGGAGGCCGGGCCCGCGGCGTGGGAGGACGACAACTTCGACATCCGGCTCGCCTTCTTCTCCCGCACCGACATGGAGATCCGGCTGCGGGTGCTCGAGGGCCGACGGATGCGGCTTCAGGAGCGGCTCGACCGGGTGCAGCGCGAGCTGTCGATGACCCAGGCCGAGGTCGACCGCTATGCCGGCGAGCTGCAGCGGCACGGCGTCGAGTCGGTCGAGCGCGAGGTCCGCTGGATCTCCGACCTGATCCGAGCCGAGCGGGGCGAGCCCGGCGAGGACGGGATCACCCCGGCTCCGCAGCCGAGCGGGCCCGCGTAGCCGACGTACCCCTGTTTGAAGGCACCACCCGATCAGCACCAGATGTTCACCAGACAGCACCACAGGAGAAGGAGAGCCCGATGGGTTCGGTTCGAGTAGCGATCGTGGGAGTCGGCAACTGCGCCACCTCCCTCATCCAGGGCGTCCACTACTACCAGGACGCCGACCCGCAGGGCACCGTCCCCGGGCTGATGCACGTCACCTTCGGTGACTACCACGTCCACGACGTCGAGTTCGTGGCGGCGTTCGACGTCGACGCGAAGAAGGTCGGCTTCGACCTCTCCGAGGCCACCACCGCCTCGGAGAACAACACGATCAAGATCTGCGACGTGCCGCCGACCGGCATCACCGTGCAGCGCGGCCCGACGCTCGACGGCCTCGGCAAGTACTACCGGGAGACCATCGATGAGTCCGACGCCGAGCCGGTCGACGTGGTGGCGGTGCTGAAGGAGACCGGCGCCGACGTGCTGGTGTCCTACCTGCCGGTGGGCTCGGAGAACGCCGACAAGTTCTACGCCCAGTGCGCCATCGACGCCGGCGTGGGCTTCGTCAACGCGCTGCCGGTCTTCATCGCCTCCGACCCCGAGTGGGCCGCGAAGTTCGAGGCGGCCGGCGTGCCGATCGTCGGCGACGACATCAAGAGCCAGGTCGGCGCGACGATCACCCACCGCGTGATGGCCAAGCTGTTCGAGGACCGCGGCGTGACGCTGGACCGCACCTACCAGCTCAACGTCGGCGGCAACATGGACTTCAAGAACATGCTCGAGCGCGAGCGGCTGGAGTCCAAGAAGGTCTCCAAGACCCAGGCCGTGACGTCCAACCTGACCGGATCGCTGGCCGGGAAGACCCACGACAAGAACGTCCACATCGGCCCGTCCGACTACGTCGCGTGGCTCGACGACCGCAAGTGGGCCTACGTCCGGCTCGAGGGCCGCGCGTTCGGTGACGCCCCGATCAACCTGGAGTACAAGCTGGAGGTCTGGGACTCCCCCAACTCCGCCGGCATCATCATCGACGCGATCCGCGCCGCGAAGATCGCCAAGGACCGCGGCATCGGCGGCCCGATCATCTCCGCGTCGTCGTACCTCATGAAGAGCCCGCCGGTGCAGCTGCCCGACGACGAGGGCCGCGCTCGGGTCGAGGCGTTCATCCGCGGCGAGGAGTGACGACTCAGCGGTTCCAGCTGCCGGCCTGAAGTGTTGCTGTTTGGAACCAGACAGCAGGTGGTTCGGCTCGAAGGCGGTCGTTTGCGCCCCCTCGCGCACGGCAAGGGCGCCCGGACTTCGGTCCGGGCGCCCTTCGTCGTCTCTCCGGGCTTCTAGCCCGACCCGCACGACCGCGCCACCACCACCTGCATCTCGCGCGACCACAGCGCGCATGTCGGGCCACCACCACCTGCATCTCGCGCGACCACAGCGCGCATGTCGCGCTACTCCGGGTGGTCGGCGGCCCAGGCGAGCAGGGCCTCGCGCGCGGCGTCCTCGGTCATCGGGCCTCGGTCGAGGCGCAGGTCGAGCAGATGGCGGTACGCCGCGCCGACGCGGGGGCCGGGGCCGATGCCGAGGATCTCCATGATCTGGCTGCCGTCGAGGTCGGGGCGGATCGAGGCCAGCTCCTCCTCCTCCGACAGCCGGGCGATCCTCGCCTCGATGTCGTCGTAGGTGCGCTGCAGGCGGGCAGCCTTGCGGGCGTTGCGCGTGGTGGAGTCGGCGCGGGTGAGGATGTGCAGCCGCTCGAGCTGGTCACCGGCGTCGCGGACGTAGCGGCGCACCGCCGCGTCGGTCCACTGCCCCGAGCCGTAGCCGTGGAAGCGCAGGTGCAGCTCGACCAGCTTGCTCACGGCGTCGATCTGGTCGTTGGAGAAGCGCAGCGCCTGCATCCGCTTGCGGGTGAGCTTGGCTCCGACGACGTCGTGGTGGTGGAAGGTGACGGTGCCGTCATCGAGGAAGCGGCGCGTCCTGGGCTTGCCGACGTCGTGCATCAGGGCCGCGAACCGAGAGGCGAAGTCCGGCCCGCCCGTCCGGCAGCCGCGACTCCAGCATGATCGCCTGCTCCAACACGGTCAGGGTGTGCTCGTAGACGTCCTTGTGCCGGTGGTGCTCGTCGCGCTCCAGCGCCAGCGCCGGCAGCTCCGGCAGCACCCGCGCGGCCAGACCCGTCTGCACCAGCAGGCTCAGGCCGCGCCGGGGGTGCGGTGAGCAGACCAGCTTGACCAGCTCGTCGCGGACCCGCTCGGCGGAGATGATCTCGATCCGCTCGGCCATGGCCGTCATCGCGGCGACGACCTCGGGCGCCACGTCGAACCCCAGCTGGGCGGCGAACCGCGCGGCCCGCATCATCCGCAGCGGGTCGTCGGAGAAGGAGTCCTCGGGCGTCCCGGGCGTGCGGAGCACGCCGTGCGCCAGGTCGACGATGCCGGCGTACGGGTCCTCGAACTCGCGGCCCGGCAGCCCGATCGCCATCGCGTTGACGGTGAAGTCCCGGCGCCCCAGGTCACCGGCCAGGCTGTCGCCGAAGACGACGTCGGGGTGGCGCGAGGAGGGGTCGTAGCTCTCGGAGCGGTACGTCGTGATCTCGACCGTCCAGTCGCCCTTGCGGCAGCCGATCGTCCCGAAGTCGCGGCCGATGTCCCACACGGCGTCGGCCCAGCCCTTGACCAGTCGCTCGATGTCGTCGGGTCGCGCCGACGTCGTCAGGTCCAGGTCGGCGTTGGGACGGCCGAGCAGGGCGTCCCGCACCGGCCCGCCCACCAGCGCCAGTGCCTGTCCGGCCTCGGCGAAACGGCGAGCCAGCGGGTCGACGACCGGCCCGATCCGGTCGAGCTCCGCGGCCACCCGCGCCTGGGCGTCGGCGATGCTGAACGCCGGCTGCGCGGAAGGCGACTCCGACGGTGGGGTGGACGTGGACACGGGAGACGACTCTAGTGGTCGCCCGACGTCGCTCGTGCCGCGCCGAACCCCGCCGCGTGCCTCGCTAGCATCGACGCGTGCCCGCCCTCCCGTCGATGCCGCCTGCCCGGAGGGCGGCGGTCGCGGTCGCGGCGGGCTGCGCGCTGGTCGGCACGGTCGTGGGCACACCGGTGGGTGGGCCCGCCGTGGCACCGGCCGCCGCGGCCACGGCCGCCCGCGTCGAGGGCGATCCGCTGACCGTGCAGATCGACAGGGTCAGCCCGGCCGTGATCCCCGAGAGCGGGCGCATCCGGCTGGCCGGCACGGTCACCAACGACAGCGACGAGCAGTGGCGGGTGATCAAGGTCTACCCGCTCACCTCGGCGACGCCGTTCACCACACCGGAGCAGCTCGCCGAGGCCGCCGCCTCCGACCCGGCACAGCCCTTCGGCAGCCGGATCACCACCGAGGGTGTGTTCGACACCATCGACGTGCTCGACCCGGGGGAGTCGGCGCGGTTCCGGGTCCAGGTGCCGCGCACCGAGCTGGAGATCACCGGCGAGCCCGGCGTCTACTGGATCGGCGTCCACACCCTCGGCGAGACCGACGCCGGCCGCGAGGAGGTGCCGGTCGCCGACGGCCGCGACCGGGTCTTCATCCCGCTCCGCGACCCGCCTGCCACCCCGAAGGCCCGCGTCCGACCGCAGCCGACCCTCGACACTGCGCTCGTCGTGCCGCTGCGGCACCAGGTGCGCTACGCCTCCGACGGCAGCCTGGCCGACCCCGACGCCTGGACCACCGACCTGGAGCCCTCGGGCGCGCTCGGCCGGCTCGTGGAGATCGCCCGCGAGGCTGGCGGCCGCCCGCTGACCTGGCTGGTGGACCCGGCGGTCACCGACGCGGTGGCCCGGCTCGGGCAGGACAACCCGCCGCGCTCGCTCGCCGACCCCGAGCCCACCGACGAGACCACCGACGAGACCAGCGACGGGCCCACCGAGGGGCCCACCGACGGCTCCAGCAGCGCGCCGGGCGCGGACACGGACGCCGACGCCAGCACCGCCCGGGCGATCGTCCCGCCCCCGAACGGCTGGCTCACCCAGATGAGCGCGGCTCTCGCGACCGACCAGGTCCTGTCCCTGCCGTACGGCGACACCGATGTCGCCGGCGCCGCCGACACCGACCCCGGGATGTACCGCCTGGCCCGACAGCGCGCCGGTCGCCGGGTCGCGGCGCTCGACCTGCCGTCCGCACCGGTGGTCGCGCCTCCCGGGGGTTTCCTGGACGAGACCGGCTTCACGGTCGTCAGCGAGGAGGCGACCGTGCTCGCCTCCGACCTGGCCGTCGACCGCGACATCCGGGCTCGATCGTCCGGCCGTCGTCGAGGTGCTCGATCACCGCGTCTATCTCACCAACAGCGCCGTCGACCAGGGCTCGGGACCCCGTGAGGACTCGGTGCTCGACGTCCGCCAGCGGATGCTGGCCGAGTCGCTGGTCCGGCTGCTCGGCAAGCGTGGCCCCCTGGTCGTCACACTGCCGACCGACGAGACCTCCGGCTGGGACCCGGCCGATGTCGCCGACCTCTTCGCCGCGCTGGACGCCGCCGACTGGGTCAACCTGACCACCCTGGGCGGGCTCGCCGACCGTCGGGCCCGACCGATCGCGCCCATCCGGCTGCGCTACCCGGTGCGCATCGAGGGACAGGAGCTCGGCAGCGCGACGTTCGGCACTGCCCGGGCGCTGATCGCGCGCGGTCGCCTGCTCGACAACGTGCTCCCGCTCAACGACGCCGTGGCCAAGCAGGTCGAGGACGAGGCCCTCACCATCGTCGGGTACGACGACCGGTCCGACGAGACGGCCGCCCGGGCCGCCGCCGACGCCGCCCACCGCTCCATCGACGCCGAGCTGGCGCAGATCACCGTCGAGACACCGCCGTCGGTGACACTGTCGAGCGACTCGGGCCGGCTGTCGGCCGACGTCGTCAACGGCACCGAGCAGACGGTCCGGGTGCGGATCCAGGCCGCCACGGACCCCGGCCTGGAGATCACGCCGACGCCGGTGCAGGAGCTGGGCCCCGGCGAGCGGGTCACCGTCCAGATGGAGGCGACGGCCACGACGCTGGCGGTCCACGCGGTGTCGCTGGTCGTCGCCGACGAGAACGGCGAGCCGGTCGGCACCGCCGCCACCTTCCCGCTGCGGGCCAACCGGGTCAGCCAGGTGATCTGGGTCGTCATCGGCCTCGGCGCGCTGCTGCTCTTCACCACCATCGGGGTGCGGCTGGCCCGGCGGATCCGGCGCGGCCTGGCCGACCGGCGTACCGGCGGGCGTCGCCGCTCCGGAGCCGCCTCGTGAGCGGGACCCCGGAGGAGACCCCGGGCGCGGACGGCGGCGACGCCGCGGGCATCCTGCGCAACTCCGCGGTGATGGCGGTGGGCACCGTCTTCTCCCGGCTCAGCGGCTTCCTGCGGGCGGCGCTGCTGACCGCGGCGCTGGGCCAGCAGCTGCACGGCGACGTGTTCAACATCGCCAACACCATCCCCAACATGCTCTACATCCTGCTGGCCGGCGGCATCTTCAACGCCGTGCTGGTGCCGCAGCTGGTGCGGTCGATGAAGCACGACGCGGACGGCGGGGCGGCGTACACCAACCGGGTCGTCACGCTGGCCGCGCTGTTCCTCGGTCTGGTCTCGATCGCGCTGGTCGTCGCCGCGCCCTGGGTGATGCAGCTGTTCCTCAGCGACGAGTGGTCCGCGCTCCCGGAGCAGACCGCGTCGGTGGTGGCGTTCGCGCGCTACTGCCTTCCGCAGGTCTTCTTCTACGGCATGTTCGTGCTGCTCGGTCAGATCCTCAACGCGCGCCGGGTCTTCGGCCCGATGATGTGGGCGCCGATCGCCAACAACGTCGTGTCGATCGGCGTGCTGGTGGCCTACCTGCTGGTCTACGGTCCGGCCCGCGACCTGTGCGGCGGGTTCAGCTCCGACCAGGAGCTGCTGCTCGGCCTGGGCTCGACGGTCGGCATCGCGGTCCAGCTGCTGGTGCTGATCCCCTACCTCAAGGCGGCGGGCTTCACCTTCCGGCCGCGCTTCGACTTCCGCGACGCCGGGCTCGGCCACACCCTCCGGCTCGGGCTGTGGACCGTGCTCTTCGTCGTGGTCAACCAGATCGCCTACACCGTCGTCGTCCGGCTGGCCTCCAGCGGCACCGCGCAGGCGGCGCTCGACTCCTGCGGTGCCGGCGGCACCCAGGGCACCGGCTACACCGTCTACAGCCAGTCGTTCCTGATCGTGATGGTCCCGCACGCGATCGTCACCGTGTCGCTGGCGACCGCGATCCTGCCGCGACTGTCGGCCAGCGCCGCCGACGGCGACCTGCGGGCGCTGGCCGGCACGCTGAGCCACACGCTGCGCACCGCGCTGGCGGTGATCCTGCCGTTCGCCGGGCTGATGGCGGTGATCGCACCCGACGTCGCCAACCTGGTCTTCGGTCACGGAGCGGCCGCCACCAGCTTCACGCTGTATGCCCCCACGCTGACCCTGTTCGGGATGGCGCTGGTCTTCTTCACCGTGCACTACCTGATGCTCCGCGGCTTCTACGCCCTGGAGCAGACCCGCACCGTCTTCCTGATCCAGTGCGTCGTCGCCGCGGTCAACATCGTCGCCGCCTGGCTGCTGGTCCAGGAGGTCTCGCCGGTCGGCACCTCGCCCGCGCTGGTGGTCGCCTACGGCACGGCGTACGCCGTCGGCGCGACGCTGTCGTTCCTGGTGCTGCGACGGATGGTCGGCGGGCTGGGCGGTTCGGCGCTGGTGCGCTTCGGGGTACGGACGCTGCTGGCGGTGGCCGTCGCCACGGCCCTCGCGGCTGTCGTCTCGTGGCTGCTGCACGGGTGGCTCGGGGCGGAGCCGTCGTGGCCCGTGGCGACCGGGATCCTGCTCGCTGCGGGTCTGGCGGGCGGCGTGGTCTACCTCGGGCTGGCCCGGCTGATGCGGCTCTCCGAGGTCACCGAGGTGGTGGACACGCTGGCCGGGCGTCTGCTGAGTCGCCGCGCCAGGTGATCGTCGCCCTACGATGGCGGTGACCAGCAGTCCACAGCAGCGGCACCGGAGCGCTGCGGCCGAGAGAACGGGGACACCGGGGCACGTGCCTACGTCGATCCGGCCCGGTGACGTGCTCGCCGGCCGCTATCGCCTGGAGGACCTGCTCAGCGAGAGCAAGGGCGGGCGGTTCTGGCGCGCCCGCGACCGGGTCCTCGACCGGCATGTCGCCGTGCACTGCCTGGCCGCCGACGACCCGCGCGGCCCCGAGCTGCTCGACGCCGCCCGGCGCTCGGCCGCGGTGCAGGACCGCAGCATCCTGCGCGTGCTCGACGCCGACCAGCGCGACGACGTCATCTTCGTGGTCAACGAGTGGGGCGACGGCGCCTCGCTCGACATCGTGCTGCAGGGGGACGGCCCGCTCGACCCCCGGCACGCTGCCTGGATGGCCGGCGAGGTCGGCGCCTCGCTGGCCGCCGCGCACGATGCCGGCGTGGCCCACGGCCGACTCACCCCCGAGAACGTCCTGCTCGACCACAACGGCCACGTCCGGCTGATCGGGCTCGGGGTGGAAGCGGCGTTGTGGGGGCTGCCCCAGGGCCGGACGGACGTCGACGTGGTCGACCTCGCGGCTGTCCTCTACGCCGGGCTGACCGGCCGCTGGGCGGGGGTCTCCTCCTCGGTGGTGCCGCGGGCGCCCACCGAGCACGGGTCGGTGCTCCGGCCGCGGCAGGTGCGCGCGGGCATCCCGCGGCCGCTCGACGACCTGTGCGACCAGGTGATCAACCCCGAGAGCCACGTGGGTGTGCACGCCAGGGAGGCCTACGACCTGGCCACCGCGCGCGGCATCGCCGACTACCTCCGCGCCTTCGTCGGCGACGGCACCGACCTGCCCCCGGTCACGGCCCGGCTGGTACGCCGCCTCCGGCACGACCCGCACCTGGCCGCCGCCCTCGCGGGCACCGACGAGCTCGCCTTCGCCCACGACGACACCACCGAGCACGCCGCCGTGGGGCTCGACGCCCTCACGGTCGAGGAGACTCCCGCGGTCGAGGACCCCGCGCCCGAGGACGACCCGTCGGTCGAGGAGGCCGCCTCGCTGCCGTCGCGTGGCCCCGCTCCCCCGACGGGTGACGCCGAGATGACCCGGGCGATGCCGCTGGCGGGAGCCGGCGCGGCCGCCCGGGCCGACATACCCGGCCCTCCGCAGGAGACGCCCGACGACGTCGAGCAGCCCACGGAGCTCGGGATGCCGATCTTCGGCGAGGGCTCCGACGACGTCGAGTGGCTCACGGCGCGGGCCAGCAGGCCCCCGCCGCCGCCGCCGTTCGAGGAGCACCCGGAACGCCCGCTGTTCGCCCCCGAGCCACCCCCGGGCGAGCCGGCCCGTCGGCCGCGGCCGGGCGCGCCGACCCCGAGCGCGGAGTACTGGCCCTGGGAGAGCAGCACCGGCACCAGTGCCCCTGCGGCCACCACCGGCACCGGCACGGGCTTCGGCACCGGCTCCGGGATCTACTACCTCGACGAAGAGCTGCCCGACGACGACGTGGTGCCGGGGCGGCGCTCGCTGCGGCTCGGCATGGTCATCCTCGCGACGATCCTGCTGGTCCTGGCGGTGCTGGTCGGCCTCAACCTGTTCCGGGGCCGGGCGCCGCTGGCCCTCGGCCCGTCGTCCTCCGAGAGCAGCGCCGCTGCCGGCGACGGCGGCCCGGCTCCGCCTCCGGCGCGGCAGCGGGGTCGCCGCTGACCGGTCTGACGGCCTACGACATCGACCCGCAGGCCGAACCCCCCGTCGGAGAACCCCGAGCTGGCGGCGTTCGCCGTCGACGGGGACCCACGCACCGACTGGCACACGGTGACCTACCAGCAGAACCTCGGGCCCAGGTGGCCTCAAGACCGGCGTCGGGCTGGTCGTCGACGTCGGGGAGGTGCGGGAGCTGCAGGACGTCACCGTCAGCCTGGTCGGGTCACCGACGGCGGTCTCGGTCTTCCTCGCCGACGACCGGCCGACCGCGGTGAGGGGGCTGCAGCGGGTGGCGCGAGAGACCGACGCCGGCGAGACGTTGGAGGTCTCGCTCGACGGCGCCAGCGGTCGCTACGTCGTGCTGTGGCTGACGTCGTTGCCCCAGGTCAAGGGGGGCTTCCGCGGCACGATCGCCGAGGTGGAGGTCACCGGGTGACGGGGCCGACCGGCCTCGATGTCGCCGCATCCGGGGCCGACGACCGCAGCGACGCCGCGCTCCTGGCCGCCCACGTGTCGGGTGACGCCGAGGCGTTCGGCGTGCTGTTCGCCCGGCACCGCGACCGGCTCTGGGCGGTGGCGCTGCGCACCATGGGCAACCCCGACGACGCCGCCGACGGTCTCCAGGACGGCCTGATCGCGGCGTACCGTCGCGCGGGGTCCTTCCGCGGGGAGGCCGCCGTCACCACCTGGCTGCACCGGGTGGTCGTCAACGCCTGCCTCGACCGGCTGCGCGCCGCGAAGGTGCGTGCCGCCGACGCGCTGCCCGACGACCTGGAGGATCGCGGCGGTCGCGGCGCGCTGGTGACAGCCGACATCGCCGACCCCGCCGACGAGACGGTGGCGGCCGAGCGGCGGAGGCTGGTGCTCGACGCGCTGGCGACGCTGCCCGCGGAGCAGCGGGCGGCGCTGGTGCTGGTCGACATGGAGGGCTACTCCGTGGCCGAGGTGGCGGTGATGCTCGACTGCGCCGAGGGCACCGTGAAGTCCCGCTGCTCGCGTGGCCGGTCGCGGCTCGCCGGGCTGCTCGGGATGCTGGCGCCCGGCGCGCGTGACGCGGACGACACACCGACGGGGAACCCGCCTCCGGACTCGGCCGTCCCATCCGGTGAGGGGCCACGGGGGCCACCGGCGGGCTGAGCCCGACCCGTGCGCCTGCTCGCCACGCCCCGCCGCACCACGCACGGCACCTGTCCGACGAGAGGAGGAGACCCGCCATGGCCGACCGGCCCGAGGACCGTCCGCTGACGCCCGCCGAGGAGGAGCGGGTACGCCGCCTGCTCGCCGACGCCCGGCACACCGAGCCGACGCCCGACGACGTCGTGGCGCGCCTCGACTCCGTGCTGGCCGGGTTGGCCGCCGAGGCCGGGCAGGCCGGCGACCAGGCACCCGTCCCGGAGCCGGTGGTCGCCGGAGCGCCGGTGGCCGACCTGGCCGCGGCCCGTCGTCGACGCCGACGCCTCACGCAGGTGCTCGTGGCCGCCGCGGCCGTCACCGTCGTCGGCGTCGCCGGCCCGCAGCTGCTCGGCGGCGCGGAGGACGTGATGACCGCGAGCGAGTCCTCCGGCTCCGACGCCGGCGGCGCCAGCAGCGCCGACGACACGGCAGACGGCGCGGCCCCCGAGGCGACCCCCCAGCAGGACGGCGTCGGCACCCCCGAGGACCTCGTCGGCGAGGAGGCGCGCGGCAGCGCCCCCGCCCCGGAGCTGACCGGCGACTCGCTGCCGAGCCAGGCCCGCAGGCTCCGAGGCGATCCCGCCACCGAAGGCGACCGGCGACAACCGAACGACGGGGAGGGCCCTGCGCGCCTGCCGCGACGGCGCCACCTGGGGCGCCGGCCGCCGGGTGCCGGTGACCTTCGAGGGTGCCGACGCGGTGCTGGTCTACCGTCCACCCGCCGACGGCACCCAGCAGGTCGACCTCTTCGTGTGCGGCGAGAGCACCCCCACCCGCACCCTCACGCTCCCCGCCCCCTGACCGCGACATGCGCCCCGTGGTCGCCCGACATGTGCCTCGTGGTGGCCCGACATGTGCCTCATGGTCACCTGACGTGTGCCTCGTGGCGGCCCCACCTGCGGGTGGCGGCGACCACGCGGCGCCCCGGGACGTTTGCGCCGAGACCTGACGGAAGTCTTGCCTCGGGCCCGCGGGCTCGGCGCGGGAATGCCGAGCGCCTACGATCGGTTGTGCAGGCCGTGACGTGGATACCCCCAGGGGTGTTCCGCGGCCAGGGCCGGGCTCCGGCCGCCACCGACCGTCGTACGAAGGAATGCAGTCCACATGAGCGACAACGTCCGCAACGTCATCATCATCGGGTCCGGGCCCACCGGCTACACGGCCGCGCTCTACACCGCCCGCGCCCAGCTGAACCCGCTGGTGTTCGAGGGATCGGTGACCGCCGGCGGCGCGCTGATGAACACCACCGAGGTCGAGAACTTCCCCGGCTTCCGCGACGGCATCATGGGCCCCGCCCTGATGGACGAGATGCGCGCCCAGGCCGAGCGATTCGGCGCCGAGCTGGTGCCCGACGACGTCGTCGAGGTCGACCTCACCGGCGACGTCAAGATCGTCAAGACGGTCACCGACACCTACCAGGCGCGGTCGGTGATCCTCGCCACCGGCTCCGGCTACCGCAAGCTCGGCCTGCCGCGCGAGGACGAGCTGTCCGGCCGCGGCGTCTCGTGGTGCGCGACCTGCGACGGGTTCTTCTTCCGCGACCAGGAGATCGCGGTCATCGGCGGCGGTGACTCCGCCGTCGAGGAGGCGACCTTCCTGACCCGCTTCGCGTCGAAGGTCTACCTCATCCACCGCCGCGACGAGCTGCGCGCGTCGAAGATCATGCAGGAGCGAGCCTTCGCCGACCCCAAGCTCGAGATGGTGTGGAACGCCGAGATCGCCGAGATCGAGGGCGACGACAAGCTCAGCGGCGTCGTGCTGCGCGACACGGTGACCGGGGAGACCCGGCCGCTGGCCGTCACCGGGCTGTTCATCGCGATCGGCCACGACCCGCGCTCGGAGCTGCTCGCCGGCCAGGTCGACCTCGACGAGAACGGCTACGTGCTCGTCGACCACCCCTCGACCGCACACCAACCTGCCCGGCGTCTTCGCGGCCGGCGACCTCGTCGACCACCACTACCGGCAGGCGATCACCGCGGCCGGCACCGGCTGCGCGGCCGCCCTCGACGCCGAGCGCTACGTCGCCGCGCTCGACCACCACGGCTCCACCGCCGGCTCGCTGGCGGAGACCGAGGCCGAGGTCGCCGGCGTCTGACGCCTGCCAGCGGACAACGCCGGGAGCCACCACATCTGGTGGCCGGGACGGCGTACCGACGCCACATCTTGTGTGTCGCCAGGGCCCCACGCTGCGGGCGCGTCGGAACAAATCGTCGGCGGCGTGGTGTTGACTGCACAGAGCATCAGCTTCCGGCGCTCCAGCGCCGATCGAACCACCGAGCAACACACATCCGTGACGAAAGGGGACCCCGTGTCCAACCTGCCCGCCGTGACCGACGCCAGCTTCGAGGCCGACGTGCTCAAGTCCGACAAGCCCGTCCTCGTCGACTTCTGGGCCGAGTGGTGCGGCCCGTGCCGCCAGGTCAGCCCGATCCTCGACGAGCTCGCCAACGCCCACGGCGACAAGATGGGGTTCGTCGCGATGAACGTCGACGAGAACCCGGTCGTGCCCTCGACCTACCGCGTCACCGGCATCCCGACGCTCAACGTCTACCAGGGCGGCGAGGTCGTGAAGACGATCGTCGGCGCACGTCCGAAGGCGGCGATCCTCAAGGAGCTCGAGGGCTTCCTCGCCTGAGCCCTCGTCGACGACCACCACGTCGTACGCCGACCACGCGGCCGGTCCCCTGCGGGGGCCGGCCGTTCGTCGTCCCTCCGGTGAGCGCACCCGCGTGACGGCTGCGCTCAACCGCCGAGGTTCCGCCGGGTCACCCGAGGGCCTGCCGAACCGAGGTCTACCGGGCAGTCGTCGCGGGGCGCCCGCAGCGGGGCGTCTGGCTGCGGCGTGGGCCGGACGGCGCCGACGAGTCGCTCCAGGGCCTGCTCGACCTCATCGCGCCAGGACACCGCCGAGCGGAGCTCCATGCGCATCCGCGGGGTCGTGGGGTGGGCCCGCTGGGTCTTGAAGCCCACACTGCCCAGGAAGTCGCTGGGGATCACGCAGCCCTCCCGGCCGCGGGTGTCGCCGAACGCCTCGACCGCGCGCACCTCGGTGCGTCGACGGATCAGGTCCTTGGCCATCCCCTGCACCAGCATCCGGCCGAGCCCGCCGCCGCGCAGCCCGGGGGCGACGTAGACCGAGGTGAGCAGGACGGCATCGGCAGAGACCGGCGCCGTCGGGAAGACCGCGGCTCCCGGCACCATCGCCGCCGGGGCGTAGATCGCGTGCCCCACCGGCACGTCGTCGACCAGCGCCACTCGGCCGCAGGAGCCCCAGTCGCGCAGCACCTCCGAGACCCAGGCCTCCTTCACCGCCGGCGCGTCCGCAGCCGCGACCCGCGAGCGGCGCACCGGGTCGGCCTCCCAGAACAGGCACGACGCGCACGCCCCCGGGAGCACCCCCAGGTGGTCCAGGGTCAGCCGGACGATCTTGCGGGACATCTCACCTCCACTGCGGCCGAGCGGATCCGGGTGGCGGCCCGATGCTGCGCGGACCGCCTCGATCGTCCATGCTAGTCACAGCATGGACCACCAGCCCGTCACCACCAGCACGCGTCTCGACTCCTACGTCGATCGCTACGCCGCGCGCACGGCCGGGATGACCGCCTCGGAGATCCGGGCGCTGTTCGCCGTCGCCTCGCGGCCCGAGGTGGTCTCGTTGGCGGGCGGCATGCCCAACATCTCCGGCCTCCCGCTCGACGTGGTCGGCCGCGCGATCGGTGACCTGATCCAGCACCAGGGCGCCGAGGCGCTGCAGTACGGCTCCGGCCAGGGCGTCCCCCGGCTGCGCGAGCAGATCTGCGACGTGATGCGGCTGGAGGGCATCGAGGCCCACCCCGACGACGTGGTCGTCACCGTGGGCTCCCAGCAGGCGGTCGACCTGGTCACCCGGGTGTTCTGCGACCCCGGCGACGTGGTGCTGGCCGAGGCGCCGTCGTACGTCGGGGCGCTGGGGGTCTTCAAGGCCTTCGAGTGCGACGTCGTGCACGTCGAGATGGACGACGACGGGCTGGTGCCCGACGCGCTGCGCCAGGCGATCGCGGCGGTGCGGGCCTCCGGGCGACGGATCAAGTTCCTCTACACGATCCCCAACTTCCACAATCCTGCCGGCGTGACGCTGTCGGCGCAGCGGCGCGCGGAGGTGCTGGAGATCTGCCGCGCCGCGGACGTGCTGATCCTGGAGGACAACCCCTACGGTCTGCTCGGCTTCGACAGCGATCCGATGCGCGCGCTGCGCGCCGACGAGCCTGACGGCGTGATCTACCTCGGCTCCTTCTCGAAGACCTTCTCCCCCGGCATGAGGGTCGGCTGGGCGCTGGCGCCGCACGCCGTGCGCGAGAAGCTGGTGCTGGCCCAGGAGTCGGCGACGCTGTGCCCGCCGGCGTTCTCGCAGATGGCCGTGTCGGCGTACCTCACCCAGCACGACTGGCAGGGCCAGATCAAGCAGCTGCGCGAGATGTACCGCGAGCGCCGCGACGCGATGCTCCAGGCGCTCGAGGACCTGCTGCCGGCCGGCTGCTCGTGGACGGTGCCGCACGGCGGCTTCTTCGTGTGGCTGACCCTGCCGCCGGGCATCGACGCCAAGGCGATGCTGCCGCGGGCGGTGACCGCGCGGGTGGCCTACGTCCCCGGCACGGCCTTCTACGCCGACGGCTTCGGCACCAGTCATCTGCGGCTGTCGTTCTGCTACCCGACGCCGGAGCGGATCCGGGAGGGAGTACGTCGTTTCGCCGGCGTCCTCGAGGCCGAGATCGAGCTGCGCGAGACCTTCGGGGCGAGCGGGCCCGCCCTGGGCCTCCCGGCGGGGCCGCGCAGTGGCTACGACGCCCCCAGCAGCGACCTGAGCTGACCCGAGCCCCCAAGGAGTCTGGATGTCCGACGCAAGCCAAGCAGCGGCTCGGCCGGTGCTCGTCCTGGCCGGCGGGCTCTCCCACGAGCGCGACGTCTCGCTGCGCTCCGGGCGGCGGGTGGCCGAGGCGCTGCGCGGTGTCGGGCGCGAGGTCGTCGAGCGAGACGTCGACTCCCACCTGCTGCGGGCGCTGCGTGAGGAGCCGCCGGTCTGCGTGGTGCCGATGCTCCACGGCGAGTCGGGCGAGGACGGCGCGGTCCGCGAGGTGCTGGAGCTGCTGGCCGTTCCCTACGTCGGCGCCGGGCCCTCCGCCTGCCGCACGGCGTTCGACAAGCCCGTCGCCAAGACCGTGGTGTCGCGCGCCGGGCTGCTGACGCCGGAGTCGGTGTGCCTGCCCGCGGAGTCCTTCCGTGAGCTGGGCGCCGCCGACGTGATGGCGGCGCTGGTGGGGCGGCTGGGGCTGCCGTTGATGGTCAAGCCCGCCCAGAGTGGCTCCGCGCTCGGCTGCGCAGTCGTGCGCCGGGCCGAGGAGCTGCCCGCCGCGATGGTCAACGCCTACGCCTACGGTCCCGCCGCGCTGCTGGAGCGCTTCGTGACCGGCACCGAGGTGGCCGTGGGCGTGCTCGACGACGGCTCGGGACCACAGCCGCTTCCGCCGGTCGAGATCGCCCCCGATGGCGGGGTCTACGACTACACCGCGCGCTACACCGCCGGCTCCACGGAGTTCTTCGTGCCCGCGCGGCTCTCGGAGGAGGCCGCGGCCGAGTGTGCCCGGGTGGCGCTGGCCGCTCACGCGGCGCTCGGGCTGCGCGACGTGTCCCGGTCGGACCTGATCGTCGACGAGGCGGGGCAGGTGTGGTTCCTGGAGGTCAACGTGGCGCCTGGGTTCACCGAGACCTCGACCGTGCCGCTGGCCATCGAGGCCAGCGGGCTCGACCTGGGCAAGGTGGTGGCCTCGCTCGTCGACGCGGCCGTCGGACGCAGCGGGGCGGGTCACGACGGGGCGGCCACGCCGTGAGCAGGATGCGTGATGTCGGCTACCGCGGCATCGTCGTGCTCGCCAAGACCGGTTTCCGGGCCCTCGACCAGCAGATCGTCATGTCCGGCACCGACCGGGTGCCGACGTCGGGTGGCGTGCTGCTCGCCGTCAACCACATCTCCTACGTCGACTTCGTCTACGGCGGCCTGGCCGCGAACCCCTCGGGCCGGCTGGTGCGCTTCATGGCCAAGCGTGAGCTCTTCGACCACCGGGCCACCGGCCCGATCATGCGGGCCATGCGCCACATCCGCGTCGACCGGGCCGACGGCCTGGAGTCCTTCCAGGTGGCCCTCGACTATCTCCGCGGCGGCGAGGCCGTGGGGATCTTCCCGGAGGCGACGATCTCGCGCTCCTTCGAGATCAAGGAGCTCAAGTCCGGGGCGGTCCGGCTCGCCGCCGAGGCCGGCGTACCACTCCTACCGGTGATCCTCTGGGGGACCCAGCGGATCCTCACCAAGGACCACCCACGCGACCTGACCCGGGGTCGCACGATCACGATCAAGGTGGGGGAGCCCTGGCGGCCGACCGGTGAGGACCCCGCGGCGGAGACTGCGCGCCTGCGATCGCAGATGAGCGCGCTGCTCGCCGAGGCGATCGAGGCGCACCCGGCCGCCGAACAGCCGCCCGGCTCGTGGTGGCTGCCGGCGGCGTACGGCGGCCGGGCACCGACGCCGGCCGAGGCGCTCCAGCTGGACGCCGACGAGCGTCGGGACCGAGCCGCCAAGCGCGCCGCCAAGCGTCAGCAAGGCGACTAGTCGTTTTGTCGACTTATTGACCTATCGATCAGGGATGGCCGTTTCCGCAGGTCAGCGCCCTGATTCGGGCCCGGCGATGACGGGCGTGGCTCAGATCGGGCGGTCGCTGCGGTTGCGCGGGTCCATGATGTCGACGATGCGCTGAAGGTCCTCGAGCGTCGCGAACTCCACGGTGATCTTGCCCTTGGCGCGGCCGAGGTCGATCTTCACCCGCGTCTCCAAGCGGTCGGAGAGCCGGTCGGCGAGGTCGACCAGGCCGGGCGCGGTCGGCTTGCGGCGCACCTGGCGGTCGCGCCGCCCGACGTCACCGACGGAGACGATCTCCTCCAGACCACGCACGCTGATCCCCTCGGCGACCACCCGCTGGGCGAGCCGGTCCTGGAGGTCGGCGTCCTCCACCGCCAGGAGAGAGCGCGCGTGGCCTGCCGACAGGATGCCCGCGGCCACGCGACGCTGCACCGCCGGCGAGAGCTTGAGGAGCCGCAGCGTGTTGCTGATCTGGGGCCGGGACCGTCCGATCCGGCCGGCGAGCTCCTCGTGGGTGCAGGAGAAGTCCTCCAGCAGCTGCTGGTAGGCCGCCGCCTCCTCCAACGGATTGAGCTGCGAGCGGTGGAGGTTCTCCAGGAGCGCGTCCCGGAGCATGTCGGTGTCCTCGGTGTCGCGGACGATCGCGGGGATGACCTCGAGACCGGCCGCCTGGGAGGCACGCCAGCGCCGCTCCCCCATCACCAGCTCGTAGCTGTCCCCGTCCAGTCGGCGGACGACGATGGGCTGCAGCAGCCCGATCTCGCGGATGGAGAAGACCAGCTCGGCCATCGCCTCCTCGTCGAACACCTGCCGCGGCTGGCGCTGGTTGGGCTGGATCAGCTCGATCGGGAGCTCGGCGAACCACGCTCCCTGCACCGGAGCCAACGCGGGACCGGCGTCCGGGCTGCCAGGGTCGTGGCTCCACGCGCTGCCGGCGCCGGTGCCGACGCGTGCGCCCGGGCCGAGGTCGGTGGCGGCCGTGGACGCGCTCTCCGCGCCCTCCCGGACGACGTCCTCGGCCGGCGCTGTCGGGATCAGCGCTCCCAACCCGCGGCCCAGGCCTCGGCGACGCGGGGCGGTGCTGCTCATGCGGAAGCTCCTTGCTGGGCGATCTCGCGGGCCGCCTCGAGATAGCTCAGGGCGCCCGGGGACCCCGGGTCGTAGGTCATCACGGTCTGGGCGTACGACGGCGCCTCGGACACCCGCACCGAGCGGGGGATGGTGGTCTGCAGGACCCGGTCACCGAAGTGCTCGCGGACCTCGTCGGCCACCCCTGCAGCGAGCCGGGTGCGGGCGTCGTACATCGTCACCAGGATGGTGGTCACCGCGAGCCGAGGGTTGAGGTGCTTGCGCACCATCTCGACGGTCTCCAGCAACTGTCCCAGGCCCTCCAGGGCGTAGTACTCCGCCTGGATCGGGATCATCATCTCCGCGCCGGCCACCAGCGCGTTCAGCGTCAGCAGGCCCAGCGACGGCGGGCAGTCGATCAGCACGTAGTCGAACCGCCCCTCCCCAGCGTCGTCGGCACCGCCGATGCCGGGGTGGGCGTCCAGCGCGCGCAGCAGTCGGCTCTCGCGGGCCACCACGCTGACCAGCTCGATCTCGGCGCCGGCGAGATCGATGGTGGCGGGCACCACCGCCACACCGTCGAGGTCGGGGCACGGAGCCACCACCTCGGTCAGGGGGACGCCGTCAACGACCAGGTCGTACGTCGAGGGCACGCCGCGGTGGTGCTCGACGTTGAGGGCGGTGCTGGCGTTGCCCTGAGGGTCCAGATCGATCACCAGCACCCGCTGACCCAGCTGTGCCAGGCCGGCGGCCAGGTTGACCGTGGAGGTGGTCTTGCCGACGCCGCCCTTCTGGTTCGCCACCACCATCACCCGAGTGGCTGGGGGGCGTGGCAGGGGCGGGCGCATCCGGGTGCCGTGCCGGGCCAGCAGCGTGTGCTCGGCGGCGCGGGCCAGAGGCGTGGACTCGTCGTCGAAGCCGGCCGCAGCCACCACGAAGTCGCTGGCACGCGGGGCCGCGAACGCGGGCGATGTTTCACGTGAAACGTCCTCCGCCGAGGTCATCGTTTCACGTGGAACGTCGTGCGCGTCCGAGGCGCCTGCCTGTGGATGAACTCCACCAACCTGTGGAAACTCACGCTCAGGACCCGGGTTTCCGGCGGTGGAAAACGTTGGATCATCCGGCGAAGGATCGGTCGGCCCGGACCCGACGGGGTGCTCGGCGTCGGTCATCTGCGGTGCCTTCTTCCTTGTCGCGGAGAACGATCAGGGCCACCCCGCGAACGTGTCGCAAGTCGCCAACCTACCTGCCCCGGAACGGCCCACGTAACCCGCACCACCTGGGTGCTCGCCCGGGGCACGTCGCCGCCGATCTGGAGCACCTCTGGCTCTCCGCACCGGAGTCGCTCCAGGACCGGGCGGGCTTCCTCGATCTCGGCCTCCACCGAGGTGCCTTTCATGGCCACCATCGACCCGTGCGGCCCCACCAGAGGCATGCACCACTCGAGCAGCCGTGGGAGCGGGGCCACGGCCCGTGACGTGACCACGTCGAAGGTACGCCGACCGTGCAGCGCGTCCGCGCGGCCCCGCACCACGCTGACGGTGTCCAGCCCCAGCTCTTCGACCACCTCCTCCAGGAAGGTGGTCCGCCGCAGCAGCGGCTCGACCAGCGTCACCTCGAGGTCGGGCCGGGCCAGCGCCAGCACCAGTCCCGGCAGCCCGGCACCGCTCCCGACATCGGCGACCGCGCTCCCTTGGGGCACTACCTCCGCCAGGACGGCACAGTTGACCAGGTGTCGCTCCCACAGACGGGGGGCCTCCCGAGGACCGATCAGCCCGCGATCCACGCCCGCGGTGGCCAGCAGGTCGGCGTACCGGCGGGCGAGCGCCAGCCGCGGCCCCGGGAAGAGCGTTGCGGCAACCGTCGGCACCTCCGTGCCCGACGGCTCGGAGGTCGATGTTTCACGTGAAACGTCACGCGGCATGGGTCACGACGGAAGGATGACCACGAAGCGCCGCGGCTCGACGCCCTCGGACTCGGAGACCAGCCCGGCCGCCGAGACCTCGTCGTGGACCACCTTGCGCTCGAACGCAGACATCGGCTCCAGCGACACCCGCTCGCCCGACTCCTTGACCTCCGCGATCGCCGCGGCGGCGACCCCCTCGAGCTCCCGGCGCCGTTGGGCTCGGTGTCCAGACACGTCCAGCATCAGCCGCGAGCGCTCACCGGTCTCGCGGTAGACCGCCAGCCGGGTCAGCTCCTGCAGCGCCTCGAGCACCTCTCCGTCGCGTCCCACCAGCTGCGCGAGATCCGCGCCCACGATGGAGACCACCGCGCGGTCGCCCTCGACGTCCATGTCGAGGTCGCCGTCCAGGTCGGCGATGTCCAGCAGCTCCTCGAGGTAGTCAGCGGCGATCTCACCCTCGTTCTCCAACCGCTCAACCTTCGAGGAGCGGCCCTCGCCCTCGTGGTCGCCTTCGTGGTCGCCTTCGTCGTCGCTGCCCTCTACGTCAGGGCTCGCCTCCGACTCCTCGCCCGGCCCATCGACCTCCTCGCCCGGCCCATCGACCTCCTCGCTCGGCCCATCGACCTCCTCGGTTGCCGGAGCCTCCTCCATCGAGGTGTGCTCAGCCGGGTCCAGGTCGGTCTGCTCGAGATCGTGCTCGTCGTTCATGCTCGCTGCTCCTCGCAGGTCAAGGGTTCAGGTCAGGGGGCCGCGGAGACTGCTCCGCCGGTCGCGTCGCAGCGGTGCGAGCGCCGCTCAGCCGCTGCTGTCGCCGCTGTCGGCGCCGTCAGCGGCGTCGGCATCGGGCTGCGCGTCCGGCCGCGGCTGCTTCTTGCGCTGCTGGCGCGTCTGCCGCTTCGGCTGCTGGCGCTGCTGCGGTCGTGGGGCCTCCTCGACGACGGTCGTGCCGTCGGTGCCCTCGGCCTCAGGCTCGGGGAGGCCCTTGCGGGCCCGCTTGTGCGCGTCGCGCTTCATCTTGGCGTCGAAGGCCGGTGTGCCGGGCGCCGGGTTGTTCCGGATGACATAGAACTGCTGGCCCATCGTCCACAGGTTGGAGGTGGTCCAGTAGAGCAGCACGCCGATCGGGAAGGCGATGCCACCGATGGCGAAGACGAGCGGCAGGACGTAGAGCAGCATCTTCTGCTGGCGGGCGTAGGGCCCGGTCATCGCGTCGGCCGGCATGTTCTTGGCCATCAGCTGCCGCTGGGTCAAGAACGTCGTCGCCGTCATCGCGATCACCAGCAGGCCGGCCAGGATCTGCACGTTGACGGTCTCGGCCCGCGTGAACGCGTCGGAGATCTTCGCGCCGAAGATCGTCGCGCTGCTCAGGCTCTCCACATCGGCCTGGGTGAGCACCCCCAAGGGCTTGTCGTTGGACGCCCCGTTGAGCAGCCGGAACAGCGCGAAGAAGATCGGCATCTGCAGCAGGATCGGCAGGCATGACGCGAACGGGTTGGTCCCGCTGTCCTTGTAGAGCTCCATGGTCTTCTGCGCCAGGAGCTCGCGGTCGTGGCCGTGCTTCTCCTGCAGCGCCTTGACCTTGGGCTGGATCAGCTGCATGTTGCGGCTGGCTTTGATCTGCTTCACGAACAGCGGGATCAGCGCGGCCCGGATCAGCACGGTGAGCCCGACGATCGACAGGGCCCACGACCAGCCGCTGTCGAAGTCGAAGACCTGGCTCCACAGCGTGTGCCACCCGATCAGGATCACCGAGATGATCCAGTAGAGCGGCCCCATGATGGCGTCGAACACTCAGGCTCCTTGCGGTCGGCGGTCACTGCTCGGAGCAGCGGGCGCACGCGTCGAGGGGTGGGAGGACGGGGAGGAAACGGGCGGCACCGGATCGTAGCCACCTGCCGTCCAGGGGTGGCAGCGGCCCAGCCGACGAGCGGCCAACCAGCTGCCGCGAGCGGCGCCGTGGTTGCTCACCGCCTCCAGGGCGTAGGCAGAGCAGCTGGGGTGGTAGCGACAGACCTGACCGTAGAGCGGGCTGATGACCGCGCGATAGCCGCGCAGCAACCAGACCAACAGATGCTTCATCGGGCGGTCTCTCCGGCCGCTCTCGCCAGGCAGGCGTCGAGATCGACGGCCAGCGCGGCTGACGACACCGTCGCCGCAGGCGGCAGCGCCCGCACCACGACCAGGGAACCGACGGGCAACATCGCCAGCCGCTCGCGCATGAGATGCCGAAGCCGGCGCTTGACCCGGTTGCGCACCACGGCGATGCCCACCGCGCGGCTCACGGCGAACCCCACCCGTGCCGGCCGTGGGTCACCGTCGCCGGAGCGGGGAGCCAGGTGCACGACGAGGGTCGCGGAGCCGGCGCGGCGGCCGCGGCGCAGCGCATGACGGAAGTCCTCACCGGCGGTGAGGCGGTGGGACCGCGGGAGCACGGGTCACCATCGAGGGCGGGCCCGAGGTCCTCAGACCGCCAGGCTCTTGCGACCCTTGCGGCGGCGGGAGGACAGGATGGCGCGCCCGGCGCGGGTGCGCATCCGCAGGCGGAAGCCGTGCACCTTGTGGCGGCGACGGTTGTTCGGCTGGTAGGTCCGCTTGCTCACGAGCTTCTCCGTAGTTCTCCGGCCCACAACCGTGCTCCAGCATGCTGGGCGCCGGCAGGGCGGTGGTCGTGCAGGTGGTGTCCCCGGCGGTGGGCAATGGCCGACTCGGTCCCGCGCTGCTGGGTCGAGCTGTCGGCTGGCACCGCCCACCCACGGCTCCTCTCCCCCAACGAGCGAGGGTGGGGAGGCGTTCCGTGGACATGCGGCACCGGTCGACGCCGGGCGACCGATCCACGGTACGCGAGCCGTGTCCACAGGGTCAAACTCGACCGGCGCCTCCCTGTGGATGACGTCTTGCCGCCAGCCGCGTCGGCTTGTTACGTTCCCTTCCACCGAGGTTCCCCACCACCGGGGTGCGGCGCCCAAGACCAGCCGGGGGCAGGGCCGGTCAGCGATCGGTCGACATGGCCGCTGACCTGCGCAAACGGCTTGCACGACCCGCACCCGGTGGAGCTCGGCTCGAGCTCGCAGCAGCGGGCCCAGCGGTGTTGCACAGCCTGTGGACAAAGTTGTGGAACCCGAACGAACCAGACCGGCGGCCAGCCGGTCCCCGTGGCACGAGCAGTGAGAAGGCGGAACCCGTGGAGCAGGACGAACTCGCCCGAGTATGGCAACGCGTGGTCGCGGAGCTCCAGCCCCACCAGCGCGCCTGGCTGGACACGAGTCAGCCGGTCACCCTGCACGAGACGACGGCCATCATCGCGGTGCCCAACGAGTTCACCCGCACCCAGCTGGAGGGACGGCTGCGCGGCCAGGTCGAGGACGCGCTGAGCGAGTCCTTCGGGCGCGAGATCCGGATGGCCGTCACTGTCGACACCACGCTCGAGGTGCCCGCTCCCATGCAACCCGACCAGGCCACCACCGACGACACCTCGACAAGTCGAGATGTCCCTTTGTCGACAATCCCCGCGCCGTACGCCGCCCCAGCGCCACCACCGCCACCCGCGCTGGCACCCGACGGCCCCGAGCACGGGCGGTCGGCCTCCTCCCTGGAGACCCGGCTCAACCCGAAGTACACCTTCGAGACCTTCGTCATCGGCTCCTCCAACCGCTTCCCCCACGCGGCCGCGGTCGCCGTCGCCGAGGCACCCGGCAAGAGCCTACAACCCGCTGCTCATCTACGGCGACTCAGGGCTGGGCAAGACGCACCTGCTCCACGCGATCGGCCACTACGTCCGGAGCCTCTACTCCGGCGCGCGCGTGCGCTACGTCTCCAGCGAGGAGTTCACCAACGAGTTCATCAACGCGATCCGCGACGACCGGCAAGACCGCTTCAAGCGGCGCTACCGCGACGTCGACGTGCTGCTGATCGACGACATCCAGTTCCTGGAAGGCAAGATCCAGACCCAGGAGGAGTTCTTCCACACCTTCAACACCCTCCACAACGCCAACAAGCAGATCGTCCTCACCTCCGACCGCGCTCCCAAGAAGCTCGACGAGTTCGAGGACCGGCTCCGCAACCGTTTCGAGTGGGGCCTGGTCACCGACGTCCAGCCGCCCGACCTCGAGACCCGCATCGCGATCCTCCGCAAGAAGGCCGCGATGGACCGCCTCACGGCGCCGCCCGACGTGCTGGAGTTCATCGCCTCCAAGATCCAGACCAACATCCGCGAGCTGGAGGGCGCGCTGATCCGGGTCACGGCGTTCGCCAACCTCAACCGCCAGGAGGTCGACATGACCCTGGCCGAGATCGTCCTCAAGGACCTGATCCCCGAGGGCGGAGAGCCCGAGATCACCGCGCCGCTGATCATCGCCCAGACCGCGGCCTACTTCGGCGTCTCCATCGAGGACCTCACCGGTCCCAGCCGCGGCCGCCACCTCGTGCAGGGCCGGCAGATCGCGATGTACCTCTGTCGCGAGCTCACCGACCTGTCCCTGCCCAAGATCGGCGCCCAGTTCGGCAACCGCGACCACACGACGGTGATGTACGCCGACCGCAAGATCAACCAGCTGCTCGCCGAGCGCCGGTCGGTCTTCAACCAGGTCTCCGAGCTGACCAACCGGGTCAAGCTGCAGGCCCGCCAGTCCTGACCCCCTCCGGCCCGCCCTGAGCCTGTGGACAAGCAGCCGACAACCGCGGCGTTTCGTCCACACCCCCTGTGCACGTACGGCACTCGCCTGTCCACGTACGCCGGCCCGCCCACAGCACGGGCAGGTCATCCACTCCCGCGTGCACACCCCCTGTGGACGCAAATACCACCGATGACCTGGGCAGACACCACTTATCCACAGTTTCCACCGATGCTACGACTCCCCCTGTACTCCAGCGTTACTCGAGATCGGCCAACTCCCTGCACGCCCCCCTCCTGGGGATAACGCCCCCTCGCCCCGCGGACCGCCCCTCCCCGCCGCTCGCGGACCATGGCAGGATGCACTCCGCAGCACCCACCGTCGGGAGGTCCACACCGTGAAGTTCAGTGTCGAGCGCGACGTGCTCGCCGACGCCGTCGCCTGGGCCGCTCGCAGCCTGCCGATCCGCCCGAGCGCCCCGGTGCTCGCCGGCCTGATGATCGACGCCAGCGATGACGGGCTGGTGCTGTCGACGTTCGACTACGAGACCTCCGCACGCGCGACGCTGTCCGCCGACGTCAGCAACGAGGGTCGTGCCCTGGTCAGCGGCCGGCTGCTCGCCGACATCTGCCGCTCGCTGCCCGACAAGCCGGTGCAGATGGAGCTCGACGGCGCTCGCGTCTCGCTGACCTGCGGTGCTGCGCGCTTCACGCTGCAGACGATGCCGGTCGAGGACTACCCCGCCCTGCCCGGCGATGCCGACCGCTGCCGGCACCGTCGGCAGCGAGCAGTTCGCCCACGCCGTCGCCCAGGCCGTGACCGCGGCGGGTCGCGACGACATGCTCCCGGTGCTCACCGGTGTCCGCATCGAGATCGACGGATCCACCATCAGCCTGCTCGCCACCGACCGTTTCCGGCTCGCCCACCGCGAGCTGAGCTGGAACCCGCGCACCCCCGACGAGTCGGTCGCCGCCCTGGTCCCGGCCAAGGTGCTCGGCGACACAGCCAAGTCGCTCACCGCCGGGGCCGAGGTCACCATCGCCCTCTCCCGCGGCGGAGCCGGCGAGGGCATCATCGGGTTCGAGGGCCACGCGCCCGGCGGCATTCGCCGCACCACCACCCGCCTGCTCGACGGCGAGTTCCCCAAGGTCCGCAGCCTCTTCCCGAGCGAGCACGCGACCACGGCCCTGGTCGACAAGGCATCGCCTGGTCGAGTCGGTCAAGCGCGTCTCCCTGGTGGCGGAGCGCAACACCGCCGTGCAGCTGGCCTTCAGCGACGGCGTGCTCACCCTCGACGCCGGCTCCGGCGACGAGGCCCAGGCCTCGGAGTCGATCGAGGCCACGATCGACGGCGACGACATCACCACCGGGTTCAACCCGCAGTTCCTGCTCGACGGCCTCACCGCCATCGACCAGGCGGTGGTCGAGCTGGCCTTCACCCAGGCGTCCAAGCCCGTGGTGATCAGCGGACGGGTCGGCGAGGCCCAGGACGACTCCGGCTTCCGCTACCTGCTGATGCCCCGTCGCCTGCTGTCCTGATCCACGGACCCCACACCCGGAGGAACGCTCATGCACCTCGGACTCATCGGGCTCGGCAAGATGGGCGGCAACATGCGCAGCCGCCTGCGCAACGCCGGCCACACCGTCGTCGGCTTCGACCGCGACCCCGACCTGGCCGACGTCGGCTCGCTCGAGGAGCTGGTCGCGGCCCTCCCCTCGCCCAAGGTGGTCTGGGTGATGGTCCCCGCCGGCGACCCCACCCGCGACACGGTCAAGGCGCTCGGCGAGCTGCTCGCGGAGGGCGACGTGATCGTCGACGGCGGCAACTCCCGCTGGACCGACGACCTCGCCGCCGCGGCGTACCTCTCGGAGAAGAAGATCGGCTACGTCGACTGCGGGGTCTCCGGCGGCGTGTGGGGCCTGGAGAACGGCTATGCCCTGATGTACGGCGGCGCCGCGGCCGACATCGCCACGGTGCAGCCGATCTTCGACGCGCTCAAGCCCGAGGGCGAGTTCGGCTCGGTGCACGCCGGCGGCGTCGGCTCCGGCCACTTCTCCAAGATGGTCCACAACGGCATCGAGTACGCCATCATGCAGGCCTACGCCGAGGGCTGGGAGCTGCTCGAGAAGGTCGACCTCGTCGACAACGTCACCGAGGTGTTCCGCTCCTGGCGCGAGGGCACGGTGATCCGGTCCTGGCTGCTCGACCTGCTGGTCGCGGCGCTCGACGACGACCCGGGCCTGTCCGAGATCCGTGGCTACGCCGAGGACTCCGGCGAGGGCCGCTGGACGGTGGAGGCCGGCATCGACAACGCCGTGCCGACGCCGGCGATCACCGCCGCGCTCTACGCCCGCTTCGTCTCCCGGCAGGACGACTCGCCCGCGATGAAGGCGATCGCCGCGATGCGCAACCAGTTCGGCGGTCACGCGGTGCAGTCGGCTCCGACCGAGGACGGCGCGGCCGGCAGCTGACCCTCGCCCGGCAGGCTGTGCACGGCGGTGCGCGGCGGTGCGAGACTGACCCGGTGTACGTCGCCCACCTCACCCTCCACGACTTCCGCTCCTACGCAGCGGTCGACGTCGAGCTGGGGCCGGGCGTCACGGCGTTCATCGGACGCAACGGGCAGGGCAAGACCAACCTGGTCGAGGCGGTCGACTACCTCTCGCGGCTGAGCTCGCACCGGGTGGCCAGCGACGCCCCGCTGGTCCGGGCGGGTGCCGAGCGCGGGCTGGTGCGCGCCGCCGTCGTGCGCGACGGGCGGACCGCGGTGCTCGAGGTCGAGCTCAACCCCGGCAAGGCCAACCGGGCCCGGGTCAACAAGTCACCGCTTCCCCGGGCCCGCGACCTGGTCGGGCTGGTCCGCACCGTGGTGTTCTCCCCGGAGGACCTGGCCCTGGTCAAGGGCGACCCGTCGGAGCGGCGCCGCTTCCTCGACGACCTGCTGGTGCTGCGGACGCCGCGGCTGGCCGGCGTACGCGCGGACTACGACCGGGTGCTCCGGCAGCGCAACTCGCTGCTCAAGACCGCGCGCGCCGCGCGCCGTGGGTCGACTAGTGAACAAAGCGCTTTGTCGACACTAGAGGTGTGGGACGACCACCTGGCCCGCACCGGGGGCGAGCTGCTGGCCGAGCGGCTGGCGCTGGTCGAGGCGTTGCGCCCCTACGTCGGCAAGGCCTACGAGACCGTCGCCCGTGGCGCCAGCCGCGAGGACGCCGAGATCGACTACGCGCCCAGTCTCGCGCTGCCCGAGGACGCGGGCGCCACCCCTGACCCCGCCGCGCTGGCCGAGGCGCTGCTGGCCGAGGTCGAGCGCCGTCGCGGCGACGAGCTGGACCGCGGCATCTCCCTGGTCGGCCCGCACCGCGACGAGCTCCGGCTCACCCTCGGCAACGGCGAGCTCCGGCTGCCGGTCAAGGGCTACGCCTCCCACGGGGAGTCGTGGTCGTTCGCGCTCGCGCTCCGGCTGGCGTCCTACGACCTGCTCCGCGCCGACGGCGACGACCCCATCCTGCTGCTCGACGACGTGTTCGCCGAGCTCGACACCGAGCGCCGCGACCAGCTCGCCGCCCTGGTCGCCGACGCCGAGCAGGTCCTGGTCACCGCCGCGGTGCGCGCCGACGTCCCGACCGCGCTCGCCGGCGTCCGGTACGTCGTCTCCGACGGGGAGGTCACCCGTGTCGAGTGACCCACGCGACCCCGAGGCGACCGGGGACATCCCCGACAGTGCCGCAGCCGCCTCCCCCGGCGGGCCCCCTGCCGACCAGCCCCATGCCGACGACGGCCTCGACCTGGCCCGCTCGCTCACCCGCGCCACCACCGGCCGCACCCGCCGCCGCAAGCGCTCCGGCCGGGCCGACCAAACCATCGGTCGCACTCCGCGCGGCGATCTGAGCGGCGCCCATCCCGACGAGCGCGACCCGCAGCCGCTCGACACCAGCGTGGCCCGGGTCGTCGCCGACCGCGGGTGGGAGCTGGAGCTGCGGGTGCGTGGCGTCTTCGCCCGATGGCCCGAGCTGGTGGGCGCCGACATCGCCGGCCACGCCCTCCCGGAGTCCTTCGCCGACGGCCGGCTGGTGGTGCGCACGGACTCCACGGCCTGGGCCACCCAGCTGCGGCTGCTCGCGCCGACCGTCCTCCGCCGGCTCAACGAGGAGCTCGGGCACGACACCGTCACCGTGATCGACGTGCAGGGTCCCCGTGGCCCGAGCTGGAAGAAGGGCCCGCGGTCGGTCCGCGACGGTCGGGGGCCGCGCGACACCTACGGCTGAGGACGGGCCCCACCCGGCCCGCCACAGGGCCTCCTAGCAGCCGAACGCCGGTATAGGGACCCATCCCACCCCCCGTTCGGCCCGCGAAACCCCCTTCTCGGGACGCTGAGGGCATGATTTTGTCCACAGATCCCCCTGTCCGACGGTGGGCTGCGTGGCCAGAGGCCTCTGACCCGGTATCATGGACGTCGGGTCGCCGGCTCGCCGAGCAGCGACCCTTCGTGTGTCAGCTGCTCCGCCCGGGCCCCTCGAGGGGCGCGGCGGCCCCGGTCCGGAAGAGGTGCGTGTGTCCGACGAGACCACCCCCGCTCAGCCCCCCGTTCAGCCCCCCACCCCCGCCGCCCCACCGGCACCCGCGAGCACGGCCGGCCCCGACTACGACGCCGCCTCGATCCAGGTGCTCGAGGGCCTCGAGGCGGTGCGCAAGCGGCCGGGCATGTACATCGGCTCCACCGGTGAGCGCGGCCTGCACCACCTGGTGTGGGAGATCGTCGACAACGCCGTCGACGAGAGCCTCGCGGGCTACTGCGACCGGATCGTGGTGACCCTGCAGCCCGACGGCGGCGTGCGCGTCGACGACAACGGCCGGGGCATCCCCACCGACATGCACCCCACGGAGGGTGTGCCGGCGGTCACGCTGGCCCTGACCCAGCTCCACGCGGGCGGCAAGTTCGGCGGCGGCGGCTACAAGGTCTCCGGCGGCCTGCACGGCGTGGGCGTCTCGGTGGTCAACGCGCTGAGCAGCACGCTCATCGTCGAGGTGAAGAACCGCGGTCACCTGTGGCGCCAGTCGTTCAGCCTGGGCGACCCCACCGGCGACCTCGAGCAGGTGCGTGAGCTCGACCCCGGCGAGCGCACCGGCACGACCGTGACGTTCTACCCCTCCGACGAGATCTTCGAGACCACGACGTACTCGCTGGAGACGATCACCTCCCGGCTCCGCGAGATGGCCTTCCTCAACAAGGGCCTGGAGATCGTGGTGCGCGACGAACGGCCGCAGGCCGACGAGATCGCCGAGGCCGTGGAGGACGCCACGATCGCCCCCGAGATCGACCAGGCGGGCAGCGACGGCATCAAGCGCGGCGAGACCGGGGGCCTGGAGCGCACCTTCCGCTACGACCGGGGCCTGGTCGACTACGTCGAGCACCTCAACCGCCGCAAGCAGCCGGCCAACCCCACGGTCATCGACTTCGAGGCCGAGACTCCGCCCGACGTCGGTCACCACATGAGCCTCGAGATCGCGATGCAGTGGAACACCGGCTTCACCGAGTCGGTCCACACCTTCGCCAACACCATCAACACCCACGAGGGCGGCACCCACGAGGAGGGTTTCCGCGCGGCGCTGACCTCGCTGGTCAACAACTGGGGCATGGACTGGGGCCTGATGAAGAAGCCCGAGGACCGCGTCTCGGGCGACGACATCCGCGAGGGTCTCACCGCGATCATCTCGGTCAAGCTGGGCGAGCCGCAGTTCGAGGGCCAGACCAAGACCAAGCTGGGCAACACCGAGACCAAGGGCTTCGTCCAGCGGGTGGTCAACGACCAGCTGGGGGCGTTCTTCGCCGAGAACCCCGCGGAGGGCAAGGACATCGTCCGCAAGGCGCAGGCCGCGGCTTCGGCCCGGCTGGCCGCCCGCAAGGCGCGCGACCTGGCCCGGAGCCGCAAGGGCCTGCTCGGTGGCGGCGGCCTGCCGGGCAAGCTGTCGGACTGCCAGTCGACGAACCCTGCCGAGTGCGAGGTCTTCATCGTCGAGGGCGACTCCGCCGGCGGCTCGGCGCGGCAGGGACGCGACCCGCGAGTCCAGGCGATCCTCCCGATCCGCGGCAAGATCCTCAACGTCGAGAAGGCCCGCATCGACAAGGTGCTCGGCAACGCCGAGGTGCAGGCGATCATCTCGGCGCTCGGCACCGGCATCCACGAGGAGTTCGACCTCGACAAGCTGCGCTACCACAAGGTGGTGCTGATGGCCGACGCCGACGTCGACGGTCACCACATCAACACCCTGTTGCTGACGCTGCTCTTCCGCTTCATGAAGCCGCTCATCGAGCACGGCTACGTCTACATGGCTCAGCCCCCGCTCTACCGCCTGCGCTGGAACAAGCCCAACGACCATGAGTTCGTCTACTCCGACGCCGAGCGCGACCTGCTGACGCGCGACGGTCTGGAGCAGGGCAAGAAGCTGCCGAAGGAGAACGCCGTCCAGCGCTACAAGGGTCTCGGCGAGATGAACGCCGAGGAGCTGTGGGAGACCACGATGAACCCCGACGCACGGCTGATGCGTCAGGTGACCCTGGAGGACGCCGCCCAGGCCGACGAGGTCTTCTCGGTGCTGATGGGCGAGGACGTCGAGCAGCGACGCTCGTTCATCCAGCGCAACGCCAAGGACGTCCGCTTCCTAGATATCTGAGCGTCTAGCACTTGTCCTAGATTCTGGTAGAAGAAGAGAGAACTGTGACTGAGACCCCCACCGACGGCGGCACTCCCCCCACCACCGGGCGGATCGAGCCCGTCGAGCTGCAGACGGTCATGCAGCAGTCCTACATCGACTACGCCATGACGGTGATCGTCGGGCGCGCCCTGCCCGACGTCCGCGACGGGCTCAAGCCGGTGCACCGCCGCGTCCTCTACGCGATGTACGACGGTGGCTACCGGCCAGACCGGGGCTACTCCAAGTGCTCCCGCGTCGTCGGTGACGTGATGGGTCAGTACCACCCCCACGGCGACTCCGCGATCTACGACACCCTGGTCCGGCTCGCGCAGCCGTGGGTGATGCGTGCGCCGCTGGTGCAGGGGCAGGGCAACTTCGGCTCGCCGGGCAACGACTCCGCGGCCGCGATGCGCTACACCGAGTGCCGGATGGACCCGCTGGCACTGGAGATGGTGCGCGACATCGAGCAGGACACCGTCGACTTCCAGCCCAACTACGACGGCCGCTCGCAGGAGCCCACCATCCTGCCGTCGCGCTACCCCAACCTGCTGGTCAACGGCTCGGCCGGCATCGCGGTCGGCATGGCCACCAACATCCCGCCGCACAACCTGCGCGAGGTCGCCGAGGGCGCCCAGTGGGCGCTCGACCACCCCGACGCCACGCGTGAGGAGCTCCAGGACGCCCTGGTCGAGCGGATCAAGGGCCCCGACTTCCCCAACGGCGCCCTGATCGTGGGGCGGCAGGGGATCGAGCAGGCCTACCGCACCGGGCGCGGCTCGATCGCCCAGCGGGCGGTGATCGAGATCGACGAGGACGCCAAGGGGCGCACCTGCCTGTCGATCACCGAGCTCCCCTACATGGTCAACCCCGACAACCTCGCGCTGAAGATCGCCGAGCTCGCCGACTCCGGCCGGATCCAGGGCATCGCCGACGTCCGCGACGACTCCTCGGGGCGCACCGGCCAGCGGCTGGTCGTCGTCCTCAAGCGCGACGCCGTCGCGCGGGTGGTGCTCAACAACCTGCTCAAGCACACCGAGCTGCAGACCAACTTCTCCGCCAACATGCTGGCGCTGGTCGACGGCGTGCCCCGCACCCTGACCATCGACCAGTTCATCTCCTCGTGGGTCGCCCACCAGATCGACGTGATCCAGCGGCGCACCCGCTTCCGGCTGGCCGATGCCGAGCGCCGGGCCCACCTGTTGCGCGGCCTGGTCAAGGCGCTCGACATGCTCGACGAGGTGATCGCGCTGATCCGGCGGTCACCCGAGGTCGACGACGCCCGGCAGGGCCTGATGGCGCTGCTCGACATCGACGAGCTGCAGGCCAACGCCATCCTGGACACCCAGCTGCGACGGCTGGCCGCGCTCGAGCGGCAGAAGATCATCGACGACCTCGCCAAGATCGAGCTCGAGATCGCCGACCTCGAGGACATCCTCGCCAACGAGGCGCGGCAGCGGAAGATCGTCGGCGACGAGCTCGCCGCCATCGTGGAGAAGCACGGCGACGAGCGCCGCAGCCAGTTCATCGCCGCCGACGGCGACCTCTCGATGGAGGACCTGATCCCCGACGAGGACCTCGTCGTGTCGATCACCCGCGGTGGCTACGCCAAGCGCACCCGAGCCGACCAGTACCGCACCCAGCGGCGAGGCGGCAAGGGCGTCCGCGGCGCGACGCTGCGCGGCGACGACGTGGTCGAGCACTTCATGGCCACCTCCAACCACCACTGGCTGCTGTTCTTCACCACCGCGGGCCGGGTCTACCGCACCAAGGCCTACAACCTGCCCGAGTCGGCGCGCGACGCCAAGGGCGGCCACGTGGCCGGGCTGCTGTCGTTCCAGCCGGACGAGTCGATCGCGCAGGTGCTGGCGATCCGCGACTACGACCAGGCGCCGTACCTCGTGCTGGCCACCCGCAACGGGTTGGTCAAGAAGACCAAGCTCAGCGACTACAACTCCCCGCGCCAGGCAGGCGTCATCGCCATCAACTTCCGCGACGCCGACGACGAGCTGATCGGGGCCGAGCTGGTCAACCCCGACGACGACATCCTGCTGGTCTCTCGCAAGGGCCAGGCGATCCGCTTCCGCGCCGACGACACCCAGCTGCGGCCGATGGGCCGGGCGACGTCGGGCGTGTCCGGCATGAAGTTCCGCGACGGTGACTCGGTGCTGTCGATGTCGGTGATCAGGGCCGACCAGGTGGCGGCCGAGGAGGCGGCGGAAGACGACTCGGTCGACGCCCCCGACGTCGCGCCGCAGTACGTCTTCACCATCACCGACGGCGGCTTCGCCAAGCGCACCCGCATCTCCGACTACCGCACCCAGTCGCGCGGCGGCCTCGGCATCAAGGCGATGTCCCTGCAGAACCAGGAGCGCGGCCAGCTGGTCGGCGGCTTCATCGTGACCGACGGCGACGAGGTGCTGTCGATCACCCAGGGCGGCCAGGTGGTGCGTAGCCCGATCAACGACGACTTCCGGCCGACCGGTCGCTCCACGATGGGCGTGAAGTTCGTGACCCCGAAGAACGGCGATGCCGTGGCCGTGGTCGCCCGCTCGGTCGAGGCGCGCGCCGACGAGGACGAGTCGCCTGCGGAGGGTGTCGAGGGCGGCGGCGAGGGCCTGGGCGAATCGTCGGATGCGGCGGCGGATGCAACAATCGAGACTTCTGCACCCGACGACCCCGGGGAGAGTGAAGCCTGATGGCGGACCGTGCTGCGCCGCAGACGACCCCTCCGACCACCCAGCCGTCGACCTCCGAGTCGGCTGACGCTGCTGAGCCGGCCACGGCCACAGACGCGTCGACGGTCGGTGACCAGGCCAAGCGCCCGGTGCTGCCGCCGATGCCGGAGGCCAAGCCTGCTCGCGGCGCCCGCAAGGCGACGCCCCCGAAGGCGGCCCCGGAGAGCTCGGGCTCAGGCGGCTCCGCCTCACCGCAGGCCGCCGCGCCGACCAACGGCACCGCTGCCCCGGCCGGCGAGGCGGCCGCGAGGCCGGCTGCCCCCGCAGCTGCCCCGCCGGGTGCGCCTGCCGCTGCCGCGGTGCGCAAGCCGGTGCTGCCCCCGCCGCCGCCCGCGGAGCCGAAGAAGAGGGGCTCGCTGACCCAGCGGCTCCAGGCTCGCCGTCCCGCTGCCGGCGACACCGCCGCCGCTCCGGCGGCTGAGAAGTCTGCTGACAGGAAGCCCGCTGCCGGCAAGCCCGCCGCCGCTCCGCCTGCACCCCCGCGGCGCCAGCCCTCGGCTGGCGACACCGCGCAGGTGCCGGTGACCCGCTCGGTCGCCGGCCCCGCCGCCGGCGCTGCCGCCGCCGGTGCTGCCGCCGGTGCTGCTGCCGCCGGGACGACCGCGCCGAGCCGGCCCACCGTGGCCCCCACGCCGGTCACCCGCGAGACGAAGAAGGCCGCCCGACCGGCCACGACCGCGAGGCCCGCCCACCCGCCGAAGAAGGCGGCTGCACAGCGCCCGGCCGGCGCCACGGGCCGTCCCTCGCGCCGGGCCCGGCTCCGGCTGACCCGCGTCGACCCGTGGTCGGTGATGAAGACCGCCTTCCTGCTCTCCGTCGCCCTCGGCATCGTCACGGTGGTCGCGGTGATGACCGTGTGGAGCGTGCTCGGCGCCGCCGGACTGTGGGACTCCATCAACGCCACGGTGCAGAGCCTGCTGAGCGGCGACACCAGCTCCGACTTCGACGTCACCGACTACCTCGGCACCTCCCGGGTGCTCGGGTTCACCACCCTGGTGGCGATCGCCGACGTGGTCCTGCTGACCGCGATCGCGACGCTCGCGGCGTTCCTCTACAACATGGCGGCCGCTCTCCTCGGCGGCGTCGAGCTCACCCTCACCGAGGACCCCCACTGAGCCGGGGCGTCGCAGATTCCCCGCCGACACATCGCGGATGGGGCGGTGAGGCGTCGCAAACGGGGCACCTCTGACAGCGTCGACCTCGTTTTGGGACGCTCTCCGGCGTTGCGGTAGTGTTCCCCTTCGGTCGGCCCCGGGCCGACCGCGCCGGTGTTGCCGGATCCGGGCCTATAGCTCAGACGGTTAGAGCGCTTCCCTGATAAGGAAGAGGTCACAGGTTCAAGTCCTGTTAGGCCCACCACCCGCACCCGTCGCTGCCGACCAGGCTCCCGCCGATCGGGGCCATCTGGAGGAAATGCCATGAAGAAGCTCCTGCTCGTCGCTCTGGCCGCCGCCGCCGCGGTCTTCGCGAAGAAGAAGTACGACGACGCACAGGGTGAGCAGGCCCTCTGGGCCGAGGCCACCGACAGCGTCGACTGAGCTGACCGGCCGCTCCCGCGGCCACCTGGTACGCCGGCCCGGCAGGGCGGGCGTACCAGCCGGGCCCGAGGTCGGAACTCACCGGCGCTCGCGCCGACGGGGCCATGGCGCAATTGGTAGCGCACCTGCTTTGCAAGCAGGGGGTTAGGGGTTCGAGTCCCCTTGGCTCCACCACGAGAAACCGCAGGTCAGCCTGCGGTTTCTTTTCATTCTTCGGGCTATCCCCCTGCTCACTCGGCGTCCGCAGTGGGGGACTGGTGGGGGAAGGCTGAAGAGCTTGGCTGTCCGGTGCCTGCGTGACTTTGCGAAAGTCGGAGCACATTGGCCGGGCCATCGCTACGGTCCGGAGCATGAATGACGCGGTGACACCGGACGAGAAGCGAATGCGCCTGCGGTACGCCGGGTTGTGTGGCGTCTGTGACGCTGCGCTGCCAGCCAAGACCGAGGCGATCTATGAGCGGTCGACGAAGACCGTGCGCTGTCTGCACCACGACGCATCGGTTCCCGAGATGACGGCCGAAGAGATCGACCCCGGCACACCGGGTGGTTCCGCCCGTCGGGAGTTCGGACGCCGCGAAGGGAACAGGGAGCGGCGGATCCGCGGGAAGCACCCCAAGCTGGGTGGGCTCATCCTCGCGCTCAGCGACGAACCGCAGTCGGCCAAGGCCTGGGACACCGGAGCGCTGGGCGAGGAGCGACTCGGCAGCCGCCTCAACGAGCTCGCCTCGGACAGCCTTCGCGTCTTGCATGACCGGCGGATCCCGGGGAGCAGGGCAAACATCGACCACCTGGCTGTCACGCCAACCGGGGTTGGCGGGACCCCATGAACTGGTCCACCCGTTATGAGAGTGCTGGTTGGGTTGGGCTGGTCCAGGTGGCTGCGTACTCGGCGGGGGTGAGGTCCCCCAGCGAGGAGTGCGGCCGGTAGGTGTTGTACTCGGTTCGCCAGGCCTCGGTGAGGACCTGGGCTTCGTGCAGGGTAGCGAACTCCTCGACGTTGAAGTGCTCGTCGCGGGCCCGGCTGTTGAAGGACTCCACGAAGGGGTTCTCCCACGGGGAGCCGGGTTCGATGTAGGTGGTCCGGACGCCGGCCAGTCGGCAGTAGTCGCGGATCGCCCAGGCGATCATCTCCGGGCCGTTGTCCATCCGCAGGTGCACGGGCGCACCGCGGAGGGCGACCAGGGCGGTGATGGTCTCGACGACCTCATCGGCGGTGCAGGAGCGACCCACCCGCATCGCCAGGGCCTCGCGGGTGTGCTCGTCGACCACGTGGAGGGACTTCAGCTGACGGCCGTCGTTGGTGGAGTCGAACTGGAAGTCGATGGCCCACACGTGGTCGGGGTGGACGGCGCGGAGCCGTTGGGAGTCCTCGGTGCGCCTGCGGCGACGCTTGCGGGTCCGGACCGGGCGACGGAGCCCTTCCTCGCGCCACAACCGCTGGACGCGCTTGTGGTTGACCGTCGTCCAGGGCTTGCTCGTATCGCGACGCAGCAGCCGGTAGGCCATCCGCCAGCCCCACCGCGGATGCTTCCTCGCGATCCGTCGCAGCTCGGCACGAAGCCGGGCCTCCTCATCGGGCCGTGGCCGGCCCGGAAGCCGACACGTCGATCGATGCGTGCCAATGACCCGGCAGGCTCGTCGTTGGGAAACCCCGAACCGCTGCTGCAGATGGCCTGCGGCCCTGCGGCGACGGTCCGGGGTCAGAAGTTTCCCTCCGCCAGCTCCTTGAGCATGTCGATGTCCAGGGCCTGATTCGCGACCAGCTTCTTCAGCCGGGCGTTCTCGGCCTCGAGCTCCTTGAGCCGCTTCGCCTCCGACGCCTTCATCCCGCCGTACTGCGCCCGCCACCTGTTCCAGGTCGCCTCGGAGATCTCCAGAGTCCGCAGAACAGTAGCCAGGTCGCCTCCGCCGTTGAGGATCCGCTCACCCTCGGCAAGCTTGCGGACCACCTGCTCAGGGGTATGCCGGTGACGCTTCATCGTGATCATCCTCCTCGCCCAATCATGGGCTCTGGGACTCTCACATCAGCTGGACCACTCCACGGGGATCACGCCACTGCTGCTCATCCAGGCGCGTCAGAAGCGCAGTCAGCTCCTCAGTGATCAGCTCGTCTCGCAAGCCCGGTCTGAGTGGATCCTCTGCCACGCACTTCCCCCCATCGACGCTGACGTGCGCAAGTGGCGGCGAGCTTAAGCCCTGCGGCACCTAGGAAGCGTCACATCCACACCGAAGTGCGACACTCTCCGGGTCCGGGTGGGGGAGTCCTTTTACAGCGGCTTCGGCATACCCGCCAACTGGTGACGTCCTGCTCGCCAAGCGGTCTCAGCGGCTGGTGCGCTTGGCATGAACTGGAGCTGATGTGGATCCAGACTGACCGAGCGGGTAGTCAGCCACGCCCAGATTCGCCTCACGCACACCTAGGACTCCGACTTCACGTCTCCACCGCCAGGAACGCCAACCTCAACGACGACGAGTGGCGAGCCGCTAGGAGTCCCGAATTCCGTGCCCGCAACGGTTGCGCAGCGGCTTCAAACTGAGCGGCACGCATGCTACGAAGGTCCGTAGATCGGTCCGCCCCTCGGGGTGGGCCGAGCGTCATTTCAAGGCTAGGTGACGAGTGTTGACGGGCGGTGACGAGGCCGATGCACGGTGGAGCGAAGTTCTACCGCGGCTCTGCGGCGGCCGCGCGCTCCTACGTAGAGGCCGACCACTCGCGCGCCAACGACTACTACCTGGCCGAAGGCAGCAACCTGGCCGAGCACTACCTCGCCGGCCCGGGTGCGGTGCGGCGGGTCGGCGACCTTGACGGCGCGGCATACGAGCGCTGGGTCGCCGGGTACGACGTGCTGACCGGCGCCGCCAAGGGACGCCTGCGCGATGACGCACGCGCGCTGCGGTTCGTCGAGGTCGTCGTCAACGGGCCGAAGTCCTGGTCGCTCGCCGCCGCTCTCCACCCCGACATCGCGGCGGCGTACGACGCGGCGCAGGATCGGGCGGCTGGTGAGGTGATCGGGTGGGTGGCCGAGCACGCCACCCCCCGCGTCGGGCCACGCGGCCGCCAGGTGCAGGTGCCGGTAGAGATGATCGAGGCCGCCGTCGTACGCCACTACACCTCGCGAGCCGGCGACCCGCACCGTCACCTCCATGTGCAGATCAACGCCCGCGTCTTCGCGCGCGGCACGTGGCGTGGACTGCACTCGGTCGGGGTCGTCGACAGCATCGAGGCGCTCAACGGGATCGGTCACGCCGCCGTGATGTGCGACCCCGAGTTCCGCGCCGCGCTCGCGGGCCGCGGCTACAGCCTCGACGACGATGGCGAGATCCAGCAGCTCGCGCCGTACGCCGGCGGGTTCAGCCGACAGATGTCCGATCCGCCGACCGCGATGTTGCTTCTCCGGGTACCGAGCCGCCGAATCCGTCGGCGGCCACGACGAGAGGACCGCCATGGTGACACCGATCGGCATCCCCGACGACTGGGACGACCACAACCTGATCCTGTTCGAGGAGTTCTGCGAGCTCATCCGCACGCCACAGCGCACCGTCCGCGACTGGCGCCGTCGCGGCGTCGGCCCACGCTGGACCCGCTTCCAAGGCGTCGGCCGGCTCTACATCACCGTCGCCGAGGCCCGACGCTTCCTCACCTCAGCCACCATCACGAGAGCGCAGGCGCGTTCCGATGGCTGAGTCACGCCCCATCCCGGTCTACCTCAGCCTCGAGGACGCGGCCGAGGCCATGTCGGTCTCGGTCAAGACCATCCGCCGCTGGATCGCCGCCGGCACGCTTCCGGCGTACCGCTGCGGCAAGCGGGCCATCCGGATCAAGCTCGAAGATCTGGAGGCCACGCCTCGGCAGATCCCGTCAGCGCGGTGGTGATGCCGGAGACCGTCGAGTCGGCGGTGATTGACTGTCCGTCGTGGCCGAACCGACTGATGTCCAGCACCTGGTGAAGCAGCTGATGGCCGGCGCCAGCCCCGAGGAGAACAAGGCGCTCCTCGACGCGCTGATGAGCGGGCAGGTCGTCCAGCATCTTCGAGAAGCTCAAGCGCGATGAGGCGCCGACCCTGCTCCCGGTCCCGAGCGCAGGTCCGCGGGTTCCGGGTGCGTCTGGACCTGCACGGCGCGAAGCCGCCGGTCTGGCGCCGCCTCGAGCTGCCCGGCGACCTCAGCCTGCCGCGGCTGCATGACGTGATCCAGGCCGCGATGGGGTGGACCAACAGCCACCTGCACCGGTTCCGCACCGGCGGCGACCACCGCTCGCCGTACTTCGTCACCGCCTTCGACCTCGACGAGGGCGATGAAGGGACTGCTCGAGGACGACGTACGACTCGACCAGCTCGTCGCCGAGAAGGGCGACGAGCTCTGGTACGAGTACGACTTCGGCGACGGCTGGGACCACAAGCTGGTGGTCGAGGAGATGCTCGGCTCCCCGCCCACGGCCGCGCGGTGCACCGCCGGGCGGATGGCGTGTCCGCCCGAGGACTGCGGTGGTATCGGCGGCTACGAGGAGCTGGCCGCCTGGGTGCGCAGCGGGTACGACGACGCGCTGCTCCCCGGCGTCTTCGACGACGCGCGCACACGCGCGCGACTGGCTGCCCCTCGACTGGCGCCCCGACCACTTCGACGTCGAGGAGACCAACGCCGCCCTCGCGATCGCGGTCGCCGAGCCGGTCGAGGTGACCGGCGAGCTGGCCGAGCTGGCCGAGCAGCTCGAACACCGCGGCATCCGCCTGCTGCGCGAGGTGCTGGGCCGTCCGTTCTCCCACGGGCCGACCGATGTCAGCGAGGACGAGGCCGCACGGCTCACCGAGACGTATCGGGTCTTCCTTGACGTCATCGGCGACGGCGTCGCGCTGACCGCCGCGGGGTACCTACCGCCCGCGGTGGTCGAGCAGATCGCCGAACGCAGCGGCATCGCGCGACTGGTGGATCGGCAAGGCCAACCGGGAGGACATCACCTATCCCGTCGCCGACATCCGCACCACCGCGCGCGCCCTCGGCTTGGTCAGCATCCGCAAGGGCCGACTGAGCCCGACCGCCGCCGCCATCCGATGTGGCCAGGACCCGCAGGCGCTCTGGCGCCACATCGTCGGGCGCCTCCCGTTGGGGACCAAGGACGCGGAGCGCCAGGCGGGCTGGATGGCGCTCGCCGTGGTCGGCAGTGGCGTACCGGCCCAGGAGTGGCGCAGCGAGATCAGCGACCTGCTCTTCGCGCTCGGGTGGCGCAGCGGGCACGACCGGTTCTCTCCGCCGCCGGCCAACAGCGCGACCCTCGACGTCCTCGAGCAACTCGCCGGTGCCTCGCGCGTCCGCTGGCGAGAGATCAAGGGCACCGACTTCGCCGTCGCAGCCACTGCCCGCGCGGTTACCCGACCGGCCTGACCCTGCTGTCGGAGTCCCGTCTACGCTTCGTGGAGCAGGTCGGTACGCGAGAACCACAGGAGGTTGTGCCATGGTGACGCCGCTGAAGACTGACACGCTCATTGCCAGTCGGAAGGACCCCGAGACCGGTCGCTACAGCCGCGTCGGCCGGGCAAGCTCGCTGAAGTTCTGCGAGCGGGCGATGTTGCCGAGTGCCTGAGTCACGAACGCCGGGTCATCGCCCGCCTCCTCGAGGACGGCTTCGAGGTAGTAGCCGATGTCCTCGAGCGAGTTCAGGTAGTCCGCCGAGTCGTAGGGCTTGAACTCAGTCTTTGCCATTGTTCTCCCACTCCTTCGCGATCTCGTGGGCCTTCTCGATGTCCTTGGCCTGGGTGGACTTGTCGCCGCCGCAGAGCAGGATCAACAGCAAGTCGCCCTGTTGCCTGTAGTAGACCCGGTAGCCCGGGCCATGATGGATCCGTAGCTCCGACAGCCCGCTGCCGATCGCCTCCGCATTGCCGGGGTTCCCGGCGACGAGTCGGTCGACCCGCATCTGGATCCGGGCTGCTGTGCGTGGATCCTTCCGCTTGAGTTTTCGCAGCCATGCTCCGTAGACGTCCGTCGTGACGACGCTCATCGCTGTCAACTGTAGTTCACACTCCCGAGATTGCCAACGAAAGGATCATGATCTGCGGTTCTTGTGCCATGCGTCATACGTTGCGCCGATCTTCTCCGCGAGCGCTTGGTCCCGGTCGAGGGTGGCGTGCTGGTAGATCGCCATCGCGGCCTGCGATGCGTGGCCGGCGCGAGCCTGGAGCTCTGCAGCCGTCGCCCCGTGCTGGCCGGCGAGGGTGAGCGCGGTGTGGCGCAGGTGGTGGATGGTCAGGTCCGGGCGACCGGCCTTCTCGCGGGCCGGGCGGTAGCGGTCCATCAGGTAGCGAACGCTGATGTGGTCGGTGCGGTCGCCGGGGAAGAGCAGGCCCGTTCGGGCCGGCAGCCGTGTGCTCGAGCAGGTGCTTTTGCAGCATCGGCAGGAACGGCGGCGGGACGTGCACCGTACGGGCGCCACTCCTGGTCTTCGGCGAGCTGATCGGACGCCCGCACTCCGGGACACGCCCCCCGGGTCGACGGGTTCGCGTCCTTGTCGACCTTCCGCGTGACGTCGATCCGGCCGGTGACACCGTCGACGTCGGATCGGCGCAGCTCCAGCAGCTCGCCCTCGCGCAGACCGACGAACGCCGCGAGCACGATGAGCAACCTCAGCCGCTCGGGCATCGCGTCGACGATCGACTGCGAGCTCGTCGAAGCGTGGCCGGCACGGCGACCTGCTTCACCGGCGCCTGCTCGCGCCACGGATCTTCGGCGGTGCCCGGTCGATCAGCTCCTCCTCCTCGGCCGCCTGCAGCAGCGGAACGCAGCAGCCGGTACGCGGCGGCGTTGGTCGACTCCGTCTCGGGTCGAGCGACGCCCGCCACCTCTTGACCTCCGAGAGGGTGACGTCCCGCAGCGGCATCTCGCCGAAGTAGGGGAGGATCCGCGAGTCGAGAAGGGTCTGGTAGCTGCGCACCGTCGTGGGGCGGAGGTCGCGCTCGACCAGGTAGCGCTTCGCGAACGCGCCGACGGTGTTGCGCACGGCGTCCCGCTCGCGTCGCTCGGCCGCCATCCTGCGCGCCGCCGGCGGAGACCACTCCTCCCGATCGATCAGCGAGCGCTCCGCGGCGAGCCACGCCTCGGAGTCCATCTTGGTGCCGAAGCTGCGCGAGTAGCGCGTGCCATCGGGCATCGCGTACCTCGCTCGGTAGGAGACGCCGCTGCTGGAGGAGCGGCGCTCGACCTCCCCGAAACCCCGTCGTCGTGCCATCCCGCGACCTCCCAAACCGCCTGTGGGGGAGCTTCCCCCAACCCCATGCCAACCCCCTGCTGCCGGAACCCCGTGCTCCCGAAGTAGTGGGTGGGGGACTGGTGGGGGAAAGAATGTCAGATTGTGTCTATCATAGACCACTTCTGACCTGCGGTTTTACGCTGGAGATCGAACATATGAGCGAGGATCGTATCTGCTTTGCAAGCAGGGGGTTAGGGGTTCGAGTCCCCTTGGCTCCACGCTGTCTCGGCACTCGCCGGGGGGTAGACGTCGGCCCCCCACAACGTGAGGTCGCGACGACTCCTTGTCGTCTCTGCCCCTCGCTGTCCTCCCAGGGCCCTAGCTTCGCCACCACGCTCTTGAGAAGCTGCTCGGGTGGACTACCCCCGCTGGTGCTATTGGCCGCGCAACAACCGTCCACCGGACTGGGCACGTGCCGTGGTGGCCGTGGTGGCTCGCGAGCGGGAGACGATCTCCACGGTTGAACGCAAGACCGGGCTCAGCAGCGACGCAGTGCTGCAGCAGTGCGCGCCGGGCCTTCGCGATCTCGGCTTCGATGTCGAGTGGAGCAAGACGGCCACCGACAAGATCGTCCGCCCGGTCCTGTACGGAGACCAGGGCCTCCCCGCCGTCTCCTACGAGATCGACGCCTTCCACGACGGGCTCGGCATCGCCGTCGAAGTCGAGGCCGGCCGTGCCGCCTCCAACAACGCCGACTATCGCGACATCGTGCGGACGTCGCTGATCCTCGACGCCCACTTCCTCACCATGATGGTGCCGGTGACCTATCGCTCGACGCAGTCAGTCCAGGTGTTCGATCGCAGCCGCGACCAGCTCGAGGCGATCTATGCCTCCGACCGACTGAAGCTCCCCTTCGAGGGGGTCCTCCTCATCGGCTACTAGGCCGCTCGTTCTGACCTCACGCTAACCCCACGCTGAGGTACGCCGGCCACGGTGTGCTCCCGTCCGCGACTGGCGCGGACACCGACTCACAGGAGCACATCATGAACACGATCACCAAGACCCTGGCCGGCCTGGCGGGCGCGTCCGCCGTCACTGTCGCGGCGCTGAGCACCGGTCTGCCGGCGGCGCACGCGGCGGCGTCCGACACCGACCGGCCCAAGGTCACCGCGAAGCACTTCGACTTCGGCAAGAACTGGTCGCTGGGCGCGCCGCGCAACGGCGGCTACGCCTACTGGAACCTCAGCAACGGCCTCACCTCGATCGACGTCGAGGGCTACCTCTACCTCACCGACAAGGAGTGCGGCCGGCTCAAGGTCAAGTACTACAACGACAACCACCAGCTGCTCACCACCTCCTACGGCCCCGGCCGCTGCGCCCCGGGCAACAGCAAGACCCAGTGGTGGGAGTCCCTGAGCTACTCCAGCACGACCGTCTCCCACATCCACGTGGTGGTCCAGGAGAAGAAGGCCGACGGCTCCTACGCCGACGTCGACGACGACATCGAGGACTTCAACTGACGGACGCCGGCCGGGGTGGAGCGGTGGCCACCCCGGCCGATGGCGCGCCGGCCACCCGCAGCGCCGTACCCTCGACCACGTGGCCTCCCCGCTCGCTCCGCGCCTCTGGCCGGCCCATCTGCTCGCCCTGGCGGCGGTGGCCGTGGCGACCGGGCTGGGGCTGTGGCAGTGGCAGAGCTGGGAGAGCCACCGGGAGGCCGCCGCGCGAGACCTGACGGCGGTCGACCCGATCCCGCTGGCCGACGCGCTCGGCCCCGACGACCCGTTCCCGGGCGCGATGGTGGGCCAGCCCGTCGTCGTCGCCGGCACCTGGGTGCCCGCCGGCACGGTCTACGTCGAGGGTCGACCCCAGGACGGCCGCAGCGGCTTCTGGGCGGTCACCCCGCTCGAGGTGGCGGGCGGGGGCGGCTCGGCCCTGCTCGTCGTCCGCGGCTGGGCGGCCGCGGTCGACGACGCTCCGGCACCCCCGACCGGCGCCGCCGAGCTGGTCGCCTGGCTGCAGCCGCCGGAGGGCACCGGCGACGTCGACGCGGACCCGACCGACGACGTCCTCCCGCAGCTGCGCATCGCCGACGCCATCCAGCACGTCGACCAGGACCTCTACGGCGCGTACGCCGTCGTGGCCGACCGCGCCACCCCCGGCGACTGGCCGGTGGGAGACCGCGCCACCAACGCCGGCACCGTCGGGCTCGAGCCGGTGGCGCCCCCCCAGCAGCCCGAGGTCGGCGCGCTCACCTCGCTGCGCAACCTGCTCTACGCCCTCGAGTGGTGGGTCTTCGGCGGGTTCGCCGTCTTCCTGTGGTGGCGGTTCGTGAGCGACCAGCGTGACGACGACCAGACCGCCGAGCCCCAGCCCGAGCCGGCACCCACGCAGCGACTAGGTTGACCAGCGTGGACCGTCTCTTCGGCAGCTATCGCGTGCTGGCCTACATCGTCGGCGTCCTGCTCGCCTTCGGCTCGTTCGTGGCCGTGCCGCTGCGCTACCTCACCACCGAGGGCACCGACCTGCAGCAGCTCGGCGAGACGTTCAGCCTGGTCTGGGTGGTCCACGGCTGGATCTACATCGCCTACGTCGTGGTGGCGTTCCTGCTGGCCCGCCGCGAGCGCTGGTCGGTGGGCTTCACCCTGGTGATGCTGGCCGCGGGACTGATCCCGCTGCTGATCTTCTGGGTCGAGCGCCGGGTCGAGCACAAGGTGCTGGCCGACCAGGTCGCGGTCTGAGAGAGTCGTCGTGATGACGACGGCATACGTGCTGGGTGGCGGCGGTGTCCTCGGCGCCGTCGAGGTCGGCATGCTCCGCGCGCTGCTGGAGCGCGATCTGACCCCCGACCTGGTGCTCGGCACCAGCGTGGGCGCCGTCAACGGTGCCATGGTCGCGCGCGACCCGAGCCTCGACGTGATCGAGCGGCTCACCGAGCTGTGGCGCTCGGCCGCCGAGAGCCGGATGGTGTACGGCGACCGCCCGCTGCGCACCGTCCGTCGCGCGGTGTCGACCCGCACCCACATCTACTCCTCGCGGCCGCTGGCCGACCGGCTCCGCGAGGAGCTCGACGACCTCACCTTCGAGGACCTGCCGGTGACCCTGCAGGTGTGCGCCGCGAGCATCGAGCGGGCCGCCGAGCACTGGTTCTCCTCCGGCCCGGTGGTGGAGGCGGTCGTCGCCAGCGCCGCCGTCCCCGGGCTGCTGCCGCCGGCGAAGGTCGGGGACGAGCACTTCCTCGACGGCGGCATCGTCAACTCCATCCCGGTCGGCCGGGCCGTGCAGCTGGGCGCCAGCCGGATCTTCGTGCTGCAGGTGGGCCGGATCGACCGACCGCTCGCGGTGCCGACCCGCCCGTGGGACGTCGCACGGGTCTCCTTCGAGGTCGCCCGCCGGCATCGCTTCGCGCGCGAGATGGCCGAGCTGCCGCCCGAGGTCGAGGCCCACGTGCTCCCCGCCGGCGGCACCTCCTCACGCGACGACAGCCCGTTCGGCTTCCGCGACTTCTCCACCGTCGACACCCGGATCGAGGCGTCGTACGCCGCCACGGCCGACTACCTCGACGACTGGGTGCTTCCGCGGGGTGGGCAGTGACGCACTGGGGCCGGCGGCTGCTGCTGGCGCCCTTCGTCGTGTGGCTGGCCGGCTGGGCGTGGCTCACCGCGCCGGTGTGGCTGATCGTCGCGGCCGCGCTGTCCCCGCTGCTGCCCGGTCGGATGCGGGTGCTGCGGCTGCTGTGGGTGGCCTTCGTCTACCTCACGCTGGAGAGCGTGCTGCTGGTGGTGCTGTTCGGCTGGTGGCTCGCCTCGGGGTTCGGGCGGCGGATCCGGACGCCGTACTGGGAAGGCCTGCACTACGAGCTCGTGCAGGGCTTCCTGTGGGTGTTCTTCGGTGAGGCCAAGCGGGTGCTCAACCTGAGCATCGTCACCGACGGGCCGACGCCCGACGCCTTCCCCGGCCGCCCGATCCTGGTCTGCTGTCGGCACGCGGGGCCGGGCGACTCCTTCACCCTCGTGCACGCGCTGATGCACGACTACCAGCGCGAGCCCCGGGTCGTGCTCAAGGACAGCCTCGCCTGGGACCCCGCCATCGACGTGGTCCTCAACAGGCTGCCGGCGAGGTTCATCACGCCCCACCCCGCCGCCGGTCAGGACCTCGAGTCGCAGATCGCCGCGCTCGCCCACGGGCTCGACGCCAACGACGCCTTCGTGATCTTCCCCGAGGGCGGCAACTTCACCCCCGCTCGACGAGACCGCGCCATCGAGCGGCTGCGCAGCCTGGGCCTGGAGAAGATGGCCGACCGCGCCGAGGCGATGACCCACGTGCTGGCGCCGCGGCCCGGCGGCTTCCTCGCCGCCCTCGACGCCGCGCCGGACGCCGACGTCGTGCTGGTCGCGCACACCGGACTCGACCATCTGCGCACCGTGGGCGACCTGTGGCGCGAGCTCCCGATGGACAAGCGGCTGGTGATGCGCTGGTGGCACGTACGCCGGCAGGACATCCCCGCCGGCCGCGAGGAGCGCATCGACTGGCTCTTCGACTGGTGGGAGCGGATCGACCAATGGGTCGACGACCACCAGCCGGAGGACCTCGAGGAGCGCCCCGTCAGTTCCTGATCCGGGCCGAGATCCCTGCTGGGTGGGTCCACCCAGCAGGGATGCGGCTCAGGAGTCGGCCGGCTTCTCCGCCTCGACCTCGACCGTGTCGGCCGGGGCGTCGGGGGTGGTGACCGGGTGCGGCCCGTCGGCGGCGTCGGCCAGCGCCTCGTCGGGCGCGGAGCCACCGGCGTCGTCACCCTCCGCGGTCGCCTCGTCGGCAGGCGCCTCGTCACCGGCATCGGCCACCGGAGCGCGGGAGCCGGCGGCGGGGCCGGGACGTAGGAGCTCTGCCAGTTGTCGGCGGGGTCGTCGGCGCGCAGCTTCTTCGCGACGAACGCCGCCACCGCCGCGAGCCCGCCCACGACGAGCAGCCTCTTGAGGAAGCGGCCACGCTTGCGCTCGGGCTCATCGCCGACCTCCTCGGGGGCGGCGTCCGTGGCCTCCTTGGCGCTGGCGGCCACCGCCGCGGCGGTCTCCGCCGCCTTGGCCCGACCGCTCGCCGCCGCCTCGACCGCGCGCTCCTTGCCGGAGGCGGCCTTCTCGGCGGCCAGCGCCTTGCCCTCGGCGAGCAGCGGCACGGCCTTCTCCTTGCCGGCCGCAGCCGCTTCGGAGGCCTTCTCCAGACCCACCGCCGCGGCTTCGGCGGCCTTCTCCTTGCCGACCGCGGCGGCCTCGGAGGCCAGCTCCTTGGCGTCGTCGAACACGGACTCGGCGAACTCGGCAGCCTTCGTCATCAGGGACTTCTTCCGTCGGATGGCCATGCCCCGACAGTACCCACTCGACGTCCCGACCACACCCGCCACCCCACCAGACGGCGGATGTGGCGCGGAGACCCCCACCGCGGCCCGCCGGCTTGGCCGCCCATGGGAGGATCGCGGGGACGGCCGCGAGGCCGGTGTAGCCGAACGACGCGAAAGGCCCCCATGTCCGACCTGCAGGCCACCTTGAAGACCAACCGTGGCGACATCGTCATCACCTTGTTCCCCGACCACGCGCCGATGACGGTCGACAACTTCGTGGGGCTCGCGGAGGGCACCAAGGACTACCGCGACGACGCCGGCCGCTCGGGTGCGCGCTTCTACGACGGCCTCGGCTTCCACCGCGTGATCGAGGGCTTCATGATCCAGGGCGGCTGCCCGCTCGGCACCGGCACCGGCGGCCCGGGCTACACCTTCAAGGACGAGCCGCACCCCGAGCTGGTCTTCGACAAGCCCTACCTGCTGGCGATGGCCAACGCCGGCCCGGGCACCAACGGCTCGCAGTTCTTCGTCACCGTCGGCTCCGCCACCTGGCTGAACTTCAAGCACACGATCTTCGGCGAGGTGGCCGACCAGGCCTCCCGCGACGTCGTCGACGCCATCGCCGCGACCTCCACCGGCCCGATGGACCGACCGGTCGACCCGGTCGTCATCGAGTCGGTGGAGATCCTCCGCGGCTGACCGAGGCGGGTGTCACCGGGTGACCGAGCCACCCCTCCCGCCGGGCGTCGGCGACGGCGCCGCCACGGAGGTGCCGGTCTGCTACCGGCACCCCGACCGCGAGAGCCACATCCGGTGCCAGCGGTGCGACCGGCCGATCTGCCCTGACTGCATGCGCGACGCCGCGGTCGGCTTCCAGTGCCCCGACTGCGTCAAGGAGGGTGTCGCGGCAGACCCGCCAGGCCCGGACGGCGTACGGCGGCAAGCGGTCGACCGACCCGCGCCGGACGACGATCGCGCTGATCGGCCTCAACGCGCTGGTCTGGCTGATGATCACCGCCAGCGGCGGCTACCGCAGCAGCCTCGTCGACCTGCTGGCGCTTCGGCCGAAGGGGCTCTGCGTCGACCGCGCCGGGCAGGTCAACGTCGGTGGTGCCGCGAGCCGGCCTGCGTCGGCACCGTTCGGCACCTGGCACGAGGGCGTCAGCTCCGGTGCCTACTGGCAGCTGCTCACCACCGCGTTCACCCACATCGAGATCTGGCACATCGCGGTCAACATGTTCTCGCTGTGGCTGCTCGGCCCGATCGTCGAGAGCGTGCTCGGCCGCGCCCGCTTCCTCGCCCTCTACGTCGGCTCGGCCCTGACCGCCTCCGCGGCCGTCTACTGGCTGTCGGCGCCCTACGGCTCGACGGTGGGTGCCTCCGGCGCCATCTTCGGTCTGCTGGGCGCCCTGCTGGTGCTCGCCCACAAGGTCGGCGGCAACGTGCAGCAGATCCTGGTCGTGCTCGGGATCAACGTCGTGATCACCTTCTCCTACGCCCGGATCTCCTGGCAGGGCCATCTCGGCGGCCTGGTCGGTGGGCTGGTGATCGCCGCGATCCTGGTCTACGCCCCACGGCAGCACCGCACCGCCTGGCAAGTGGCCGGGATCGGCGTGGTCCTGGCGCTCACGCTCGTGGCCGTCGTGACTCGCACCGCCGCCCTGGTCTGAGTGCCCCGGCTCTCGATGTGGGCCCGGCTCGAACTACACGCATGTAGTTCTCCACAGGGCCATCCACACCTGTGGAATCGCCGGGCGAGCGTGGGGCGGCCTACTCCCAGCGCGTGGCGTAGGCGAAGCCGACGGCCATGAACGAGATGCCGACGAACAGGTTCTTCTGGCCGAGGTCGTTCATCACCGGCACGGGGGAGAGGTCGTTGCTGAAGACGTAGAACGTCACGATCCAGAACAGCCCGAGCAGGAAGCAGGTGACCATCGTGGCCGCGACGCCGGGCGAGCGACCCAGCGGCGTCGACGGGTGCGCGCCGACGAGCAGGCCCAGCATCACCGCGCCGAACCCGACCAGGTAGTTCCAGTTCATCCACTCCGCCATGAACGCCGGCCCGCCGGGTTTGCCGGGGTCGGCCGCCGTCGGGTCGACCCGCACCACGAGGTAGTAGTAGGCGATCCAGGCGATGCCGGCCAGCATCAGCAGGACGGCCAGCACGAACCGCACCGAGATGGTCGGCCCCGCGGTGGGGTCGGCGAACTCGGTCCGCTTGGCCTTGGGCTTGGACAAGGCGTCTCCTAGCGCAACAGATCGGCGTCCCCTCCGGTTCCGGGGGAACGCGGGCTACCTTAGTCGCCATGACCGCGGGATCCGACCTCCGACCCTCTGCGGAGGAGCCCTCCCCGGAGGACGCAGCCTCCGAGGGGCCGGCTGCCGGGGACCGCCGGCCGGAGGAGATGTCCGCGGAGCCCGCCCGGCCGACCGACAGGCACAGCTGGCGTCCGGCCGCGCTGCTGGCCTTCGGGCTGTGCGGGATCCTGTTCGTGCTGAGCGCCGTCAACAGCGACGGCAACGACCTGCGTCCTGGCCGCTACACCGACCTGGCGTCCCTGGTCTCGACCGAGAGCGACCAGCTGACCGGGCTCAAGGACCAGGTCGCCGCGCTCAACACCGAGGTCGAGGGCCTGACCAACGCGGTCAACGACAAACGGGTCACCCGGCTGCAGCGCAAGGCCGAGAGGCTGCGGGCGCCGGCCGGGCTCGACCCCGTCACCGGCCCGGGCATCACCGTCACCCTGTCCGACGCGCCGGAGGACGTCATCAACGACAGCACCCGCAACCTCAACCTGCTGGTGGTGCACCAGCAGGACATCCAGGCGGTCGTCAACGCGATGTGGCGAGGCGGCGCGGGCGCGATCTCGGTCCAGGGACAGCGGCTGGTCACCACCACCGGCATCAAGTGCGAGGGCAACGCGGTGCAGCTCGACGGGCAGCCCTACGCCCAGCCCTACGAGATCACCGCCGTCGGTGACCAGGTGGCTCTCCTGCGCGCGATCGAGGAGGACAGCGACCTGCAGGTCTACCGCGAGCAGGCCCTGCTCCCCGACATCGCGGTGGGGTGGAACCTCGAGACCCACGCCACCACCACCGTGCCCGGCTACACCGGCGTCACGACGATGACCTACGCGACGGTCAAGCGCGACCGGCCCAACCTGGCCGACTGACCGGGGTCGGAGCGGCCCTAGGGCGTCGGTGTCGGCGACGGGTCCGCCGGTGGCGTGTCGGTCGGCGTCGGTCGGCGTCGGTGTCGGTGTCGGCTTGACGTAGTCCGTCACCAGCAGCACGATCTGGGTCCCCTGCGGCTGCGTGCTGCCCGCCTGGGGCGTCTGCTCCAGCACGCTGCCGGTGGCCTGGTCGGTGGGGCTGTCGTCGTAGAACACCTTCACGGTGAAGCCCTGGTTCTCCAGGATCTGCCGCGCGACGGCCTCCTGCTTGCCCACGACGTTCTCCACCGTCACCGGTCCGGCGCTGTAGTAGACCGTGACCGTGGACCCGACGGCGACGCTGGTGCCGGCGGTGGGGTCGGTCTCGACCACGGTGTTGGGGGCCTCGTCGGACTCGCGCACCTCGAGGACGACCTCCAGCCCCGCGTCCTCCAGGATCTGCCGGGCGGCGTTGCGCCGCTCGCCGATCACCGAGGGGACCGTCACCTGGGGCTTGCCCTCGGAGACGACCAGGTCGACGGTGCTGCCGACGTCGATACGGCTGTCGGCGTCAGGGTTCTGCGAGATCACCCGGCCCTTGCGGACCTCCTCGTCGGGCTGCAGGTCGATGGTGCCGACCACGAGCCCGGCGTCCTCGATCGCCTGCTCGGCGTCGGCCTGCTTCAGGTTGACGAGCTCGGGGACGGCGACCCGCTCCGGCGGCGGGTCGGACAGCAGCTGGGGGAGCAACCACGCCGCCAGGGCGGCCAGGATGCCGAGCAGCACCAGGATCGCGACCAGCCACCAGCGACCGTTGCCGCGCCCCTCGTCCTCCTCGTCCTCGGGGAGCTCGGCCATCGGCACGACCGATGTGGCCTCGGCCGCAGTCGGCACGACCGCGGTGGCGGCCGCCATCGCGGCGGCACCCGCGGCGACCGCCGGTGCCTGCACCGGCCGCCCGCCGAGGTAGCGCTCGATGTCGGCGCGCATCTGCGCGGCGCTCTGGTAGCGGTCCTCGACCCGTTTGGTCAGCGCCTTCATCACGATCGCGTCGACCTCGGGCGGCAGCTCGGTGTCGTGGTCGGACGGCGGGGGCGCCTGCTCCCGGACGTGCTGGTAGGCGACCGCGACCGGGCTGTCGCCCATGAACGGCGGCCGGCCGGTGAGCAGCTCGTAGAGCAGGCAGCCGGCGGAGTAGACGTCGGAACGGGAGTCGACGGTCTCGCCTCGGGCCTGCTCCGGGGAGAGGTACTGCGCCGTCCCCACGACCGCGGCGGTCTGGGTCATCGAGGAGGAGGCGTCGGAGACGGCACGGGCGATGCCGAAGTCCATCACCTTCACGTCGCCGGACGGGGTGAGCATCACGTTGCCGGGCTTGATGTCGCGGTGGATGATGCCGGTGCGGTGGGAGTAGTCGAGCGCGGACAGCACGCCGCTGGTGATCTCCAGCGCGCGTTCCGGGAGGATCTTGCGGCCCTCGCGGACGATGTCGCGCAGCGTCCGGCCCGCGACGTACTCCATCACGATGTAGGGCTGGGCCACGTCGCTGCCGTCATGGGCCATCTCCTCGCCGGTGTCGTAGACCGCGACGATGGAGGGGTGGTTGAGCGAGGCGGAGGACTGCGCCTCCCGGCGGAACCGCGCCTGGAAGGTCGCGTCGCTGGCGAGGTCGGTGCGCAGCCGCTTGACCGCGACCTCGCGCCCGAGACGCAGGTCGACACCCTTGCGCACCTCGGCCATGCCGCCGCGGCCGAGCAGCTCACCCAGCTGGTAGCGCCCGCCGACGATGATCGGTTCGCTCATCGCTTCCCATCCTTGCGCACTCGTGCCCCGCTGCCTGTTGCGACACTGCTCACAGCTCCACCCATCACTGGTCCAGCACCACGGCTTCCATCACGGCCTTCGCGATCGGCCCGCCGAGCCGGCCACCGGCGATGTCGTCGGCCTCGATGCCGGCGCCCTGGATCATCACCGCCACCGCGACCTGGGGGTCGTCGGCCGGCGCGAAGCTGACGAACCAGGCATAAGGCTTGCAGCCGTCGCAGTTCTCCGCCGTGCCGGTCTTGCCGGCGACCTGGACACCGGGAATCGCAGCGGGCGCCGCCGTGCCGGAGGTGACCGTCGCGGTGAGCGCCTTCGTCAGCTCGTTGGCGGTGGTGCCCGACACGGCCTCGGAAAGCCGGCTGGGGGAGGGCTTGTCGAGCACGTCGAGGTCGGGGGAGAGCACCTCGTCGACGAGGTAGGGCTTCATCACCGTGCCGCCGTTGGCGATGGCGGCGACCACCATCGCCATCTGGAGCGGGGTGGCCGCGACGTCGAACTGGCCGATGCCCGACAGGGCGGTCTGCGGGCGGTCCATGTCGTCGGGGTAGACCGACTCGACCTGCCCGTTGAGGTCGTCGAGGTAGGTGCTGTTGAAGCCGAACCTCTCGGCCTGCTCGAGCATCTTCTCCTGGCCGAGCTCGTCGGCCAGCTGGAGGAACGTCGTGTTGCACGACTGCGAGAGCGCCTGGGTGAGGCTGATCGTGTCGGTGCCGCACGACCGCCCACCGTTGTCGATCACCGCCGTGCTCTGCGGCAGCTGGTACGACGCCCCGCCGGGCACCTGCGACTCGGCGTTGTCGGCCAGCCCGTCCTCCAGTGCGGCGGCCGCGGTGACGATCTTGAACGTCGACCCGGGAGGCAGCCGGGTCTGGATGCCGCGGTTGAGCAGCGGCTGGGACGGGTCGTCGCTGAGCCGGTCGTAGTTGGCGACCTCGGCGTCGAGGTCGTGGGTGGCCAGCTTGTTGGGGTCATAGCTGGGCAGCGACACCATCGCCAGGATCCGGCCGGTGCTCGGCTCGAGCGCCACCACGGAGCCTTGCACGCCGGAGCCCAGCGCGCCGAGCCCGTCGAAAGCCGCTGTCTGCGCGCTCGGATCGATCGTCAGCTGCACCCGCCCGCCCTGCGGGGAGGCGTTGTTGAGCAGGTCGACCAGGCGGGTCACGAAGAGCCGGGGATCGTCGCCCGAGAGGACGGCGTTCTGGGTCTGCTCGATGCCGGACTGGGTGAAGAAGGAGAAGAAGCCGGTGACGGCGGCGTACTTGAACGGCTGGCTGTAGACGCGCTGGTGCTCGTAGCGGTCGTCGCTCGGCACCGACTCGGCGATCGCCTCGCGGTCGACCAGGATCGGGCCGCGGTCGCGGGAGAACGCCGCGTCGATGACGCGGCGGTTGCGGGGGTCGGCGTTGAGGTCGCCGGCGCGGACGTACTGGACGTAGGTGACGTTGGCCAGCAGCATCAGGAACAGCAGGAGGGCGAACAGCGAGAGGGTGCGGATCGGCTTGTTCACAGCTTCACCACCTGCGTCGCCTCGTCGTCGACGTCGGGCTCTTCGGTCTCGTCGAGGACCGGGACCGGGCGGCGCGCGTGGTCGGAGATGCGCAGCAGCAGCGCGATGATCACCCAGTTCGCCACCAGCGACGAGCCGCCCTTGGAGAGGAACGGCGTGGTCAGGCCGGTCAGTGGGATCAGCCGGGTGACCCCGCCGATGACGACGAACACCTGCAGCGCGAAGACGATCGCCAGGCCGGCGGCGACGAGCTTGCCGAAGGCGTCGCGGCAGAGCAGCGCGGTGCGCAGGCCACGCTCCACGATCAGGCCGTAGCAGAGGACGAGCGCCATCAGCGCCGTCAGCCCGAGCTCCTCGCCGATCGCGGCGATGATGAAGTCGGACTCGGCGTAGGAGATCCGCCACGGTTGGCCGTTGCCGAAGCCGCGGCCGAGCAGGCCGCCCCAGCCGAGCCCGAACAACGACTCCACGATCTGCCGACCGCTGTCGCGCACCCCGTCGCCGCCGTAGTAGTCGAACGGGTGTAGCCACAGGTCGACGCGCAGCGCGACGCGCGGCACCACCAGATAGGCGAGATAGGCGCCGACGGCGAACAGGCTGCCGCCGACCAGCAGCCAGCCGGGACGCTCGGTGGCGACATAGAGCATCACCAGGAAGAGGCCGAAGAAGAGCAGCGAGGAGCCGAGGTCGGACTGTCGGACCAGGATGGCCAGCGAGATCAGCCACATGACCAGGATCGGGCCGAGGTCGCGGCCGCGCGGCAGGTCGACGAACAGCACCCGCCGGCCGGCAAGCGCCAGGGCGTCGCGATGCCGGACGAGATAGCCCGCGAAGGCGAGCACCAGCAGCACCTTGGCGACCTCGCCCGGCTGGAAGCTGAACGGGCCGACGTGGATCCAGATCCGGGCGCCGTTGATCTCCTTGCCGATGCCGGGAAGCATCGGCAGCAGGAGCAGCAGGATCGCGCCGAGCCCGAAGGTGTAGGTGAAGCGCTGCAGGCTGCGGTGGTCGCGGATGATCAGCAGTGTCGCGACGAAGAGCAGCACCCCCAGCGTCATCCAGGTCAGCTGCTGGCGCGCGAAGCCCTCCGGCCCGTTGCCGGCGGCGAGATCGAGCCGACGGATCACCGCCAGGCCGAGCCCGTTGAGGGCGGCGACGACCGGCAGCAGCACCGGGTCGGCGTACGGCGCGACCAGGCGGACGACGACGTGCGCGCCGATGACCAGCGCCGCCAGCCAGCCGCCGTAGCCGAGGATGTCGGTGGGCACCTCGCCCTCCACGCCGACGCCGACGGCGGCGTAGGCGCCGATGCCGACGGCGAGGGCGAGCACGAGCAGGAAGAGCTCGGCGCCGCGTCGCCGCCGGTGCACGAAGCCCATCAGGGCGGAGGTCTGGCTCACGACCTAACCGGCCTCGCTCGCGCCGGGGGACACCTGCTCGGCGTAGAGCCGCTCGACGGCGGCCCGCGCGGCGTCGAGGTCCTCGGCGCTGAGCCCGTTGCGTGACGACCCGGGCGTCGACGGCCGAGAGCTGGCTGACGGTGAGGTTGGTCGACTCGTAGGGCTCGGAGAGCTGATAGCCGAGCAGGTCGCCGGGGACGCCGCGGAAGATGGTGACCACGCCGTCCTGCTGGCCGACGTAGAACTGCTGCTGCAGCCACCACTGGCCGGCGCCGAGGGCCATCGCCAGCAGCCCCACCAGGACGAGCGCCGCGAGCAGCCGCCGCAGCCACACGAAGCGGGGTCGCGCCTGAGGCGCGTAGCGGGCCGCCTCCGGGTCGATCGGGTCGGAGGCGATCGCGAAGCCGGCCTCCTCGGGGATCTCGGCGTCGACCGCCTCGATCTCGCCGGTGTCGCCGGCGCGGTGGCCGCGGAACAGCGCGGTGGCGCGGCCGGCCAGCATCGGCTTGCGAGGCAGCTCGGCGGCGGCGCCGACCAGCATCGGCTCCAGCACCTCCTCCAGCGGCGTCTCGGCCGGCACGGCGTCGGCGACCAGGCAGGTGACGTTGTCGTTGCTCCCGGCCTCGAGGGCTGCGCGGACCAGCTCGACGGCGGCGAAGTCGGGGGTGCCGGTGGTGAGGATGTCGGCCATCCGGCCGTCGGTGAGGACGCCGCAGGCGCCATCGCTGCAGAGCATGATCCGGTCGCCCGGCGAGAGGTCGACGTAGAACAGGTCGGCGTCGCTCTCATGGATGCCGTCGATGGCCTTGAGGATGAGGTTGCGGTGCGGGTGGGTGCGCGCCTCCTCCTCGGTGATACGGCCCTCGTCGATCAGCGACTGCACGAACGTGTGGTCGTGGGTCACGCGGACCAGCTCGCCGTCATGGAGGACGTACGCGCGCGAGTCACCGAGGTGCCCGACGCCGAGCCGGGTGCCGTCGAAGAGCGCGACCGTCGCGGTGGTGGAGGTGCCGGTGAGGGCGGGGTCCTCCTCGACCAGCTCGCCGATCCGGTCATGGGCTCGGTGCAGCGCACCGGCGACGAGCGCGATCAGGTCGTCGTCGCGCGGCCGCTCGTCGAGGCGGCGGATCTGCTGGACCGCGGTGGAGGAGGCGATGTCGCCGCGCGCCGCGCCGCCCACGCCGTCGCAGACGGTGAGCAGCCAGGGGCCGGCGTACCCGGAGTCCTGGTTGTCCTTGCGCACCCGGCCGACGTCGGAGATGGCGGCGTACTGGAGTCGGAGGTCGGCCATGGGCTACTTCCTCAGCTCCAGGACGGTCTTGCCGATGCGGATCTGGGTGCCGAGCGTGATCGTGGTGGGCTGGGTGATGCGGCTGCTGCCGACGTAGGTGCCGTTGGTGGAGCCGAGGTCCTCGACGAACCACTGGTCCTCCGAGGCGCCGACGCGGGCGTGGCGGGTGGAGACGTAGTCGTCGTCGAGCCGGATCGCGGCGTCGGGGCCACGGCCGATCAGGAGCGGGGCGTCGACGAGCTCGGCACGGGCGCCCTCGTTGGAGCCCTCGGCGACGATCAGGTGGGTGGGCTGGCCGCGGCGGCGCGGGGCCTTCTGCCGGCGGCCGCGGGGTGTCGCCGCGGCGCGGGCTGCCTCGGGCACCCGGGCGCCGAACATGTCGGAGCGGATCACCGAGATCGCCGACAGCACGAAGATCCAGAGGATGGCGAGGTAGGCGAGCCGGATCAGGAACAGGGTGAGCTCAGACACCGGTCTCCTCTCCGGTGTCGGGGTCGACCTCGTCGGGCTCGACCGTCTCGTCGACGACGCGGACCGCGATCTCGGTGTGGCCGATCTTCACCACGGAGCCGTCGCGGACCCGCACCGAGGTGGCGCGGTGACCGTCGATGAGCATGCCGTTGGTCGACCCGAGGTCGCGGACGGTGAGCCGCAGCCCGCGCTCCGCCTCGGGGTCGTCGGTGACCGCGAACTCGACGTGCTGCCGGCTGATGCCAGGGTCGTTGATGCGGATGTCGGCGTCGGTGCCGCGGCCGACGACCAGGCCCGGCGGCAGCAGCGGGTGGCGGGTGCCGTTGATGTCGAGGACGGCCCGGGAGCGGAGCTCGCCGTCCTCGCGGCCGTGGACGGCGGCCAGCGCGCGGCTGGTCACCCGGAACCGTCCGGTGGTGAGGTCCTCGGACTCCTGCGAAGGCGATCGAGATCGGCCCCGGGAAGAGGTAGGACTGCTCCTCGGCGTGATCCTCGAGCTGCTCGGCGAGGTCGCGCGCCATCGCGTCGTCGTACGCCGCCAGCCGGTCCATGTCGGGCGAGCTCAGCTCGACCCGGAAGTCGTTGGGCACCAGCCGCCGGTTGCGGCTGAGGATCTGGGTGTTGTTGTCGACCTCACGCTGCAGGGCGGCCGCGATCTCGACCGGCTGGACGGCGCTGCGGAAGGCGCGCGCGAAGACGCCGGAGATCGCCGTCTCCAGCTTCTGCTCGAATCGCGCCAAGGCACCCATCGGGGCGGCGACCTCCTCCCACTGCCGTCGTCTGCTGTCCGGTGTTGCTCGTCGGTTGGTGCTGGTGCGGCCGACCCTCGGGCGTCCGGCCGCTGGGCGGCGTCCCGGTCGGTGCGCAGCCTGCGACGGGTGAGACGCTGCCGCCCCACCCGCGGTTGAAACCTGCTCGATCGTATCGGGGCGGCCCCCGTCTCCCCCGCATCCGTGGGGCCGGGGGTGGTGAAGCATCAGCCCCACCATCGGTTTGGGGAGGCCCGATCCGGTGGGATACCCTGAGCCCGCTTCACGCGCGAGTGGCGGAATAGGCAGACGCGCACGGTTCAGGTCCGTGTGTCCGAAAGGACGTGGGGGTTCAACTCCCCCCTCGCGCACGACGGCCCCAGGCCTCTGACCTGGGGCTTTGTGTTTGGTCGGGGCCGTTGGGGTGGCTCATGTGCCGGAATATGTGCTAGCGCGCTGCGTCGCGTCCTTCCATCGGGTCCGTGACGTCGTCATCTCGCCGGCGGGGTTGGGCTTCGTGGTGGGCGTCCTCCTGGTGCGGTTGTGGATGTCTTGGTCACCTATGTCCTACGGCGGGCAGTGGGCGATCAATTGGGCGCGGGCAATCTGACCGCGCCCTGCCCCGTGTCTTCGGTGTGCTGGCGGTGGGGTAGGGGGTGCGACGGCGTCCCTGACGGAGGCTGGCTTGCAGGCTGGGGGTATCGCTTCTCGGCTGGTTGCTCCCGCGCGCTCGGGTTCCCCTCTGTCGGGATTGCGCGGGTGGTGTGAGGCCTGTGGCTTCGCCGGGTGGTTCGTGGGTGCCGGGTGCGTGTCGGCCTTGACTTGGTGGTCGGGCGCGGTGTGAATGAGGTCGACTCTCTTGTCTTGGGGGCCCTTGGGGGCTGGAGGAGGCGATCATGGGGATGCTGCGCCGGGTCATCGTGTTGGTGCTGGCGGTCGTGGTGCCAGCGGTGGGGCTGCAGGTCCTTCCGGCATCCGATGCTGGGGCGGCGTCGCCGCTGCCGCCGGTGCCGTCGCCGCCCGCGCCGGTGGACCCGGCGCCGTGGTACTCGGTGGTGTCCGCTCCGGGTCCGACTCAGGTGAGTGGCGACATCACGGTGGACACGGTGTGGGGTCCGCAGGGGTCGCCGTACGTGTTGTCGGGGCTGGTGCGGGTGCAGGAGCAGGCGGCGCTGACGATGTTGCCGGGCACGGTGGTGAAGATGGCGTCGGATGCGTCGCTGTCGGTGAGTGGGCAGCTGTTGGTGCTGGGTGAGCCGGGGGACCGGGTGGTGATCACCTCGGTCGCGGACGACTCGGCGGGTGGTGACACCAACGGCAACGGCTCCTCAGAGGGTGTGCCGGGGTCGTGGAAGTCGATCTCGATCAACCCAGGGATCACGCAGGCGAGCTTGCCGCCGAGTGTGATCGACTACGCCACGATCCGGTTCGGTGGGGTGGACCTGAATGGTGCCTGCGGTGGTGGGGGCATGCTGAAGCTGGGGGAGCACAGCCGCGCGGTGATCAGCAACTCGGAGTTCACCGACTCTGGGTCTGCGGGGATCAGCGGCGGCCCGGGGGAGACCGGCTACGTGGGGGTGTATGACAACTACTTCGCCCGCTCCAAGTGTGGTGTGGAGGTCTCCATGGAGACCGGCGACATGGTCGGCAACCACTTCGACGGCGCTTTCGACAGCGCCGCGGTGTGGTTCCTGTACGGGACTGGTCGGTTCTGGTTCAACGATGTCGAGGACGACGTGGTGTTCGGGTTGAGCGCGGTGGATGTGCGGTTCAACTCGTTGACGTCGATCAGCTCGTTTGGTTCGTGGAACCAGCAGTTGGCTTCCTATAGCTCCAACTGGTGGGGCCGCTACCCGTTGCAGCTTCCAGGGGGCTGCATGTCGTCTGAGGAGGTGGCTGCGTTCCAGCCTCCGATCACTGGACAGTTCGACCCGGCGAGCTGTCCGAGCTACCCCAACCTGTACACCGCGGGGCAGTGGCGGGTGGGAGTGTTGCCGGCGCTGAAGCAGGAGCCCCAGGGGTTGCCTGATGAGCTGACCAAGCCGTACGCGGCACGCTACGGGGCGGTGGACACCTTCCGGGGGACCCTGACCTACGCGGCCACTGACATCGAGGTCGCCGATGCCGGCCAGCCGCTGGTGGCTGGTCGGGTGTTTCGGCAGGACCAGGCCGGTGAGAACCGGGATCTGGGGCCGGGGTGGCGGATGTCGTACACCGAGACCCTGGATGAGTCGCAGGTCGACCTGGGCGACGGGACGAGTGTGCCGCTGCCGCCATGCGAGGGCGATGAGGAGACGCCGCGTGAGCCGGGCGTGGTCGCCCGATGTGTCAGCGACGCCGATGAGACGACGTTGACGACCGCTGATGCGGTGACGTACGTGTTCGGGAAGAGCCAGGGTGAGCTGCGCCGGATGGAGATGGGCGACCCGGGGCATGTGGTGACGCTCGGGCACAGCGGCGGCGTCCTGTCCCAGGTGGTCGGTACCTCTGGCCGGTCGTTGACCTACACCCGCAACGGCGTCGGCGATGTCTCCTCGGTCGCCGACTCCCAGGGCCGCAGCGTGGGCTACGGCTATGACACCTCGGGGCGGCTGGTGTCGGTGACCGGCGTGGACGGGGAGACCGAGACCTATGAGTACACCGGCGGGAAGCTGTCGAAGGTGACCTCGGCGGAGGGTGTGGTGCGCCTCGAGGCCGGCTTCAACGGACAGGGCAGGGTGGAGTGGGTCAAGCAGGACGGCCAGGGCCGCGCCGACATCGCCTACCTCGATGACAACGTCCGGGAGATCACCCAGGCCGACGACAGTGTCATCCTGCAGAAGCTGGACGACTACGGCCGGCTGGTCACCGAGAGCGTCGACGGCGGCCCGACCAGCCACTTGGTCTATGACGGCGACGGGCGGCTGGTCGCCAGCATCCCCGGTGTGCCGCGGGAGCCGATGACCGGGTACGCGCCGCCGGCGTCGATGATCCAGTACGACGCCGACGGCAACGTCGCGGTCTCCGCCGACGGCCTGGGCCGCACGACCCGCGTCGTCTACAACGGCAAGCATCGGCCACTGACGGTCACCTCCCCTGATGGTGGGGTGGCGGAGTTCAGCTACGACGCGCAGGGCCGGCTGACGTCGGTGCTGGACCCGGTGGGCGAGGAGTGGCTGGTCGACACCAACGGCCGCGGCCAGGTCACCGAGGTCACCGACCCGGCCGCCCGGGTCAGCGCGTGGACGTTCGAACCCGACGGCGACGCCGCCTCGGAGACCAACGAGCTGGGCGGGACGACCACGTTCGAGAACACCCCCGAGGGCTGGATGGCCGCGGTGGTCGACCCGGTGGGCCGCCGCACCGAATACGACTACACCGCCTGGGGCGAGGTCACCGAGACCACCAGCCCCCGCGGCGGGGTCACCACCCAGACCTTCGACGCCGACCGCAACCCGACCACGTCGACCGACCCGCTGGGGGAGCAGACCACGGTCGCCTTCGACACCCAGGGCCGGATGACCCAGGTCACCGACGCGCTGGGCCACGACCTCACCTTCGACTACGACGTGATGGGCCGACTGGTCTCGCTGACCGACCAGGCCGGCCAGGTGTACGGCCGCGGCTACTCCGTGGAGGGCTGGGTCACCTCCACCACCGCGCCGGGCGGGGTGGAGACCCTGCTGGACTACGACCCCGCCGGGCGCCCGACCCGGGTCGAGGACCCGCTGGGGCGGGTGACCCAGACGGTGTACAACCGCGGCAACGACGTCATCCGCGTCGACTTCCCCGACGGCGGGTCGGAGTCCTTCGGCTACGACGCCGGCGGACGGCAGAACAGCTACACCACCCCGCTGGGCGGCGCCTACACCGCCACCTACGACGCTGTCGGCAACCAGCTCATCCTCAAGGACCCGCTGGGCAAGACCGAGCAGCGCAGCTACGACGCGCTGGGCCGCCTCGAAGAGGTCACCGACCCGCTGGGCCACGTCACCACCTTTGCCTACACCAACAGCGGACGTACCACCACTCTCAGCGACGCGGTGGGCCTGCAGGCCACCGCGGTGCTCGACGTCGCCGGGCAGCTGGTCTCCGAGGTCGACGGGGAGGGCGCCCAGACCAGCTACGGCTACAACGGCGACGGCCTGGTCAACCAGATGACCCTGCCCGGCAACCGGAACGTCCAGGCCACCTACGACCTCGCCGGCCGGTTGACCAGCCAGACCGACCCCGAGGGTGGCCAGCAGACCTTGACCTACGACGCCCTGGGCCGCGTCACCGAGCAGACCTACCCCGACACCTCCACCGAGACCTTCGCCTACGACGTGCTGGGCAACTCGACCAGCTACACCAACCGCACCGGGGATACCTGGACCTACGGCTACGACGCCCTGGGCCGGATGACCAGCCAGACCGACCCCCTGGGGAAGTCCACCGTGGTTGAGTACAACGCCGCGGACGAGGCCACCAAGGTCACCGACCCGACCGGCGTGTTCACCCGGTACGGGTATGACGCCATGGGCCGGCCCGCGGTGATCAGCGACAACACCGACGCCGCCACCGTGGTGACCTACGACCCCGCGGGGAACCCGCTGAGCGTCCTCGACCCCCTCGGCCGGGAGACCGCCTACAGCTACGACGGCCTCGGGCAGCTGCTCACCGAGACCTACCCCGGCGTGCTGGGCACCGTCACCTACACCTACGACGCCGTCGGCAACCTCACCCGACGCAACCAGGACGGCAAGAACTGGACCTGGGCCTACGACGCCCGCGACCGGGTCAGCACGGTGACCAACCCGCTCGGCAAGGCCACCGGCTACGGCTACGACCTCGCCGACCGGGTGACCACCGAAACCCTGCCCAGCGGCCGCACCACCAGCTACAGCTACACCCCCGCCGGGGAGCTCGCCGCCACCACCGACCCCGGCGGACTCACCTCCACCTACTCCTACGACCCGCTGGGCAACCTCACCCAGGTCCAGCTCCCCGGCAGCGGCACCTACGACTTCGGCTACGACACCGCCGGCAACCTCGCCACCCAGACCGACCCGCTCGGCAACCAGACCAGCTACGACATCGACCCCGAAGGGCGACTGCTGTCCACCACCGCCCCGTCCGGGACCACCGTGTCCTCCACCTACGACCCCCTCGGCCGCGAGGTGACCCGCACCAGCGGCGCCACCACGCGCGGCTACACCTACGACGACGCCGGCCGGCTCACCGGCGCCACCACCACCCAGGCCGGCAGCCAGACCACCGCCCTGGCCTTCACCTACAACACCCGCGGCCTGCTCGCGTCCAGCAGCGACACCGCCGGCGCCACCACCTACCAGTGGGACGCAGCCGGGCAGCCCACCAGCATCACCCCACCCACCGGCGGTGCGTTGGACTTCACCTACAACGCCGTCGGTGACGTCGCCAGCATCCGCGGATCCGTGAACCTCGACTACGCCTACAACAAGCAGGGCTGGCTCACCTCCCGCACCCAGACCGGCGCCACCAGCAACGCCACCACCACCTACACCTACGACAACGCCGGCCGACCCCTGATGGCCTCCATCAACGGCGCCGCCAAAGCCACCTGGAACGACGACGGCCAGATGGCCACCAGCTACCTCACCCTCAGCGGCGTCACCAACCCCGCCGAGGGCACCACCACCTACACCCGCGACCAGTCCGGACGACTCACCGACGCCGACCGCGCCCCGATCGTGGGCGGCACCGCCCAGCACGACACCTACACCTGGGACGACAACTCCAACCGCACCCAGACCAGCCAGCAGACCGGCACCCAGACCCCCGTCACCACCAACACCGTCTACGACGACGCCGGCCGCCTCGTGTCGGCCACCACCGGCGGCGCGACCACCACCTACAGCTACAACACCGACGGACAGCTCACCGGCATCGACCGCCCCGGCGCCGCCGAGGACGTCACCTACACCTACGACGCGTTCGGCGAACTCACCTCCGCCCACCTCACCACGCCCACCACCGCCACCACCATCACCTACACCCACGACGCCCTGGGCCGCGTCACCACCCGAGAACAAACCGGAACCGCCGGCACCACCACCACCGGCTACGGCTACCGGGCCGACCAAGACGACCCCGTCTCCATCACCAAACCAGCCGGCACCACCGACCTGGTCCGCGACCCCACCGGCCACCTCCTCAGCGCCGTCGCCCCCGGCGGCGCCACCGCCCACGCCGTCGCCAACATCCACGGCGACCTGACCGCCTGGCGCTCCCAAACCGACGGGAAGTTCACCTCCGTCACCACCTACGACCCCTTCGGCGCCGCCACCACCACCCCCGGCCCCGGCACCGGCCCCGGCACCGACCTCAACATCGGCTTCCAAAGCGACCTCACCGACCCCGCCACCGGCCTGGTCGACATGAACGCCCGCGCCTACGACCCCCACACCGGACGGTTCACCAGCCACGACACCGTCATCGGCGACCTCACCTCACCCGCCAGCCTCAACCGCTACGGCTACGGCAACGCCAACCCCACCGACTTCACCGACCCCACCGGACGCTCCGCAGAGTCCTTCTTCCGAGCCATCGCCTGCAAGTCCAAACTCACCATGGCCGAGTTCAGCGACTGGCTCGACGAACTCTCCCGCTCCGCCTTCTCGCAACTCGCCAACGTCTACAACGCCGCACCCCTCGGCGACTGGTGGAACGACTTCAAAGTCTGGGTCAACAACCAAGACACCACCACCTTCCATGAGGCAGCCTTCTGGCTTGGCGGGATTCCCGGAGCCGGCGACGTCCTCGACATCGCCGACGGCGTCGTGTATCTCGCCGAAGGCGACTACGTCAACGCCGCCTTCGCCTTCTTCGCCGCCGTCCCCTTCATCGGCACCCCCGTCTCCGGCGCCCTCCGCGTCGCCTACCGCTCCGGGAAGGTCGCCGTCAAGAGCGGCGCCAAGGCCAGCTTCAAAGTCGGAGCCGGCTGGAGCATGAAAGTCTCCCGCGCCTGGCGCAAAGCCGCCGCCGAAGCCGCCACAGCCAGCCGACGCGGCACCACCCGCGCCGTCAGCCTCACCCGCACCGGCATGCAACGCACCCGCACGGCCGCGACCAACGCAGCCACCTCAACCCGACGAACCGCCACCCAACGCTGGAGCCAGCGTGACGAGCGTGGATCGATCTATGTGGGCTGGATGCTTCGCGAACGCGCCAGGTCGGGCCACGCCGCAAGGGTCGCGAAGCGAGGACCGGCTTTCGCGGATACCGACCTACTTGTCCAAGCAACCCGGGGACACAGCGGGGCGCTGAGGGCAATTCGTGGGGGTGACACGTACGTCACGCCGAATCAGTTCAAGGAGTTCATCGCGGGCGGAGCTGGTCGCAGAGCCTTCTTGGAGCGCGAGGGCATCCGAGTGTTCACGGGTCCAAAGGCAGGTGCCGCTGCTCGCGGGGCAGATTTCCAGAAAGCTTTTGGATCCATCGTTGGAGCCCAGGGGCGCGGCGACGCGGCACTTGCCGGCTTCGCCCGGGCGATGGGTTGGCAGGCTCTCACAATGGACCGGCGACTCTACAACTACATCACGCAAACGCTGCGGGATCCGTCCATCCCGATTGGCTTGTTGTCGCGATGAGCACCTACAACACACTCACCTCGGAACTGCAGTGCCCGCACTGCGGCACAGTTGTCGTTGTGCGCATTGACTTCAGGTTCGGACTGCGCGACCAGCTCGAGTACCGATTGGGGGATCGGTTGATCTGGGAAGGTCGAGGCACTCGGACACCCTCGCAACGGCCGGTAGATGGCTGCTTCCAGGGCGAGGGCTATACAGAGTGTCCGCAATGCGGCAACGCATTCTGGACCCAAGTCAATGTTCAAAGCGACATCCTCGTCGACGCGACAGTCGATTGGGACCGGGAAGAGTATCCGTACGCTCCGCCTTGCTAGCCCATATCGTTCATAGTCCGCGGGGCTGTCGGGCGTGGGTGATGGCCGCCCCACCTCCAGGGTGGAGCGGCAGTACTTGGCCGCGGAAGGCAATGACGCCCTGCAGCGGCGCGTCGCCTGCAGGCAGCGGTCTCCGCGTTTGGGATGTTGCGGCCCAACGGTCTGAAGGGTGGAGGGGGCGCTATGGCTCGTTGGGTGACGAGCGGCCGGCGCGAGACACTTCAAACTCGGGCTCGGCTCCAGCGGGAACGCGGACCTAGGCTGGGCGAGCGGGCGTACCTTGGCCCGCCTCAACTGAAGATCGGCTGGTGCACCCCTGGGGTGCACGGATCCGGGGCAATGGGAGGCAACCGGACGGAACAGGAACCTGGTTTCACGCTCAGATCGACGGTCACCGCGTGGCTGAGCGTGGTGGTTCTCCGGTTCAACTCCCCCCTCGCGCACAACAGCCCCAGGTCTGTGACCTGGGGCTTTGTGTTTGGGGCTGGCGGCGAGCCCGGCTCATGTGCCGAAATATGTGCTAAGCCCGCGACGCGATCACTGATGTCGAGGGCGTCTGTGGCGCCCTGCGGCCCTCGTTGCGCACACAGCAAGAGTCCCTTCGTCAGCCGCGGGGGCGAACGAGCATGGCTGCGCTAGTCCCGGAAGGACAGCACCTCGCGCCGGGCAAGCCACGCGGCCATTCGATGGATGAAGTCGGCGACAGCAGCGGCACCATCTGCGTGGACACGCACGTGCTCAGAGCCTCCCCCGGAGGGAACCCACGTGGTCGTCAACGCATCTACTCCCGCGTTCGGTGTCCAGCGCTGATCTCCGCTCCACAGGTTCCACTTCTCAATCAACTCCGGATCGGCGCGGAGCGCATCGGCAACGGCGGGCTCGAACACAGAATCGCGAAACTCAGCGTCCGCTTCACGGAGCAGGTCGACGAACGCCATCTCATTGCGACGCTCCACGATCCGCGCCACTTCCTCCGGCGTCATGGAGGGAGGCTATCGAGGCACTTGGCGCCCGTTGGCCCTGCGCCCGACCAGCCCGCGTTGAAAGGCCAGGTCGGATCGCCCGTCGCGTCGTTGGCCTGCAACACTCCCATGCATGGACCAGGGCGAGTTCTCTGCGCGCCTCGCGGGATTCATCGATGGTGCGCTCAACGCAGCCGCGCACTCACCCGACGTCAAGGACGAGGATCCGTTCCTTGCGGAGCTCGTCGCATTGATTCAGCACGAACCCGAGCACCGGTCAGCGGGGATCGCGGTCCTTTGCGCACTCGTTCCCCGGATGGAATTGGAGAACGGCGTGGTCGAGCTATTGGAGTACTGCGCGCACGTCCTTCGACCCGAGGAGCTCTTGAGCGCGGTTGACGCACACGCACGAGCCGCGACCGTCGCGCTGGAACAGGTCGACTCCCTTCGACCTTGGCACACGAGACGGCTGAGTCAGCAGATCCTGGAAGCCGCCCAAGACGACTGGGAAGGCGGCGACATCTATCCGTCCCTCGGCCTGGAATGACGACAACAACGAAGCCGCCTCCCCGACCCGGTCCGGCACTTCGGGGATGGCTGCCGCCGTCCCCTACCTGATGAGCGAACGGCTACGGGAACGGCACCGTCTGCTCGTCCACAGATGCGAGAACCCACACCTTGCAGGCGAGGATCTGCTGAACAACTTGTTCCAGAGTGCGCACGTCCGAGAGCGCAAGGACATCGGCCTGTGGGAGCACGAAGATCCGTTCGTCCTGGGAGTCGACGGGGAGTGTTCGCAGTTCTCCCACGTACCCGGCCAACGAGAACGCACCTTGCGTCGCGGTGACCTGGCCGTCCGAGAACATGGGGATCACGCTACCCAGGGCTGAGCTCGCTTGGCATCTGCGAGCGTCAATGGGCAGGCATGGGCCGAGCCTCTGGCGGTGGCGGCAACCGCTTCTCCGCCTCTGACGATGCCTCCAGAATCCGTGAACGCCAGTCCTCGACCAACTGGATGAACGCCGGCACTTCGATGGCCCCGAAGATGTCGCCGTCGGGCGGGTCGTAGTCGAAACGCGCTTCGACTTTGCCGTTCCGAACCTGCAAGTAGGTGACGTTCCCCGAGGCGAAGACTTCATCGCTGCCGTCAGCGACGCGTGCACGAACTCCCTGAAGGGCACGGTCAACCCAGAACGTGGAGGGGCCATCTTGAGGAGCTCCGCGTGGCGGTCGAGACCCGATGCTGTCCTCCAAGGCCTCGTTCAACACCGGCACGTGGTCGGAGAGGACGACGGCCACGAGACCGTCGACCGTTATCTCGAATCGGTACTCCACCAGGTCACCTCCCCAGCACTTGATACCAGAGCGAGCCGTGCCCGCACATCGGCGCGGTCGCCCGCTTGCGCGCGCTACGATCGTGCGCCTCCGGTGGCAGACTCTCGACCCGTGTACGAATGCCCGGTGTGCGGCACAGAAGAACTCATGACCAAGCCGTATGCGACTTGGCCGCCGCCAGAGGGCGCCGTGCTCACCCCGCCCTACGAGGACCTTCTGGGTATGCCGTCCTACGAGGTGTGCCCGAATTGCGACTTCGAGTTCGGAAATGACGACAATCCAGGCACGGCGGCCCCAGCGTCGTTTGCGGCGTACCGAGCCGAGTGGATGGCAAGGGGGGAAGCCATCAGCGGGGCCGTCAGTGCCTTCTTCGCCGCACACGAGGCTGCCAGTCTCCGGCTTCCCTCTGGGTGGTTCGGTCGGCCTCACGACAACTGGCACGCGTTGTCAGACGTCTCGACAGACGGCGGCAACGTTCTGATTCGCCTCGACGGCAAGCAACTGCTATCGCTCAAGGCGGAAGCCGCGTCATCAGAGGGTGACGTCCTCCAGGTGGCTATCCGAGGGGGACGCTGGGAGTGGACTGACTACGGCGGCGACCAGGCACACAATGAGGTCCTTGGACCCGGCAACGTGGAGTTCCATGCCCCGTATCACGGCTGAGGCACTCGCACGCGTATGGGTAGTGCAGGACAAGTCGCCCAGGGCTCCGTCGGTCCGCGGGTCCGTCGTGGCACCATTAGGCGCTAGCTCGATGGCCGCTGCGAATGACGGGCTGATGGCCGGGTACAGCTAGGCGCCAGCGGGAGTGTCGCCGAGGTGGGCTGCGAATCGATCGATGGCGCTCTTCTGCATCGTCGGAGTGACGTGGCTGTAGATGTTCATGGTCGTGGTGATCGTGGAGTGCCCGAGCCGTTCCTGGACGACCTTGGGGTGCTCGCCGAGCTCCAGGAGCAAGGTGGCGTGGGTGTGCCGCAGGCCCTTGAGGGTGACGCGCGGAAGGCCCTCGATCTTGGCGCAGGCCCAGTCGAGGCGACGGGTCCATCGGCTGGTGACCGCGTCGGGAACACGGATGGTTCCTTGGTCGTCACCGAAGACATACGCGTCGGCCCGCGCGAGGCTGAGGGAGATCGCACCGCGGTCCGCCTTGTGGGACCTGAGGACGCGGACGGTCTCCGCGTCGATGTCGATCACGCGCGCGCTCCCGGTCTTGGTGACCTTGGTGGTGTTGGGGAGGGTGACGTCGACGGCTCGGCGCAGGCTGATCCGGCCGGTGGTGAAGTTGATGTCGGACCAGCGCAGCGCAAGGGCTTCGGAGCGACGCATGCCGGTGTAGGCGAGGGTGCGCCAGAGCGGGAACAGCTCGTCGTTGAGGTCGTCGCGGTTCCAGGTCAGGAACGCGTGGAGCTGGGGGCCGGTCCAGGTGATGATCTCGGGCTTCTGCGCGCGGACTTGGCTGGACCTGGGTGGGTTGACGGTGCGCCGCTTCTTGGCCGGGTTGATCAGGATCAGCCCGTCGTCGATGGCGGCGTCGAGCATGGCCGCAAGCAGGACGTGGACCTTGGAGACGGTGTTGGCCGAGAGCGGCTTGCCGTACCCGGGCTTGTCGCGGCGGCCGGAGGTCTCCAGCTCGCGGTAGTGCGTTCCGATCCGGGTGGCGGTGAGCCGGTCGAGCCGGATCGCGCCGAGGTACGGCGTGACGTGGTTGCGGATGATCTTCTTGTAGCCCTCGATGGTCGAGTTCTGCAGCCGCAGTCCGGCGATCCAGTGGTCGGCGTACTCGCCGATGGTCGGTGTCTGGGACTGGAACCGTGCGTTGGCCTTCTTCTTCCTCAACGCCTCGGCCAGCGCCCGCTGCGCCACCTCGAGGCTCTTGAATCCACCGCGGGTGAGCCGGGTGTCGCCGAGCTCGGGTCGCTCGGGGTCCTGGGGGACGTAGATCTGGAACTTCCAGCGTTGGCCGGCCTGAGTGGCGTACGACGTGATCGAGCCGGCGTGCCGGGACCGGGACCGCCTGGCGGGCTTCTCGGGCTGATGGCCGCTGGGCATGTCAGGCCCACCCGTCGGCCGCGTCGTCGCGTGGAGTGGGCAGGGCGTCCGGGTCGAGCGCAAGAAGCCTGGTGCGGGAGGCGTCGCGGCGGGACCGGGCGGCCGCAAGACGCTCTTGGTAGGTGCTGCGGTGCATCGTGTTGCTCTCGTGGCCGTCGGCGTACTGGAGCATGAGGTTCTCGTAGTAGTGGATGGAGCTGACCGCGGAGAAGTACTCGTCCTTCCAGTACCGCACGAGGTCCTCGGTGGTGAACTTGGCTTGGCCGCGGACCCACACCCGGAGCTCCTCGGGGTTGAACCGCTGCGCCGGTACGCCGGTCGGCGGTGGGGCGCCCTCGGGTGGGGTGAGCAGCGCGGCCGGCGTGGTCTGAAGGATGTAGGCGAACACGGTCAGGTCGTCGACGTCCACGCGCCGGTCGCCGTTCTCGATCTTGGACAACGCCGAGGGCGACATCGCGCGGCCCGCCTGCTTCACCTTGTCGGCGAAGGACCGCAGATCCATCCCGATCGCATGGCGGGCAGCGCGGATGTTCGCAGCCACATGCGCGTTGGTGTTCCCTGCGGCGTTTCCTCGCTGACGTGTCTCCATAGAAGAAACCTACACCGCTGCCCTTGATACAGCAAGCGCGAACGTGTAGCCTCGGAGGAGTCCATCCCACGCGGTGGAGAGATGGGAGACCCCGACATGAGGACAGCGACGGTAACGGTCGACACGCTGCGAAGCTCACCGAGCCTGGTCATCAGCCGCACCGAGGCCGCAGCAGCCCTCGGAGTCGACCCCAGGACGGTCACCGCAGGCATCGAGAACGGCACGATCCCCGCGGTCAAGCTCGGCCGCCGGCTCGTCATCCCGCGCGAGAAGTTCCTCAAGATCTTCGACCCCGACGACTGAACGCCATGCACGGGCCGACAGCCGCGGGACCCACGCCGAGCACCCGTCCTGGCAGGTGCAAGCGGCCCTCCGAAGGGCACTCTCATGCCGATGGTCGGGCGGCTCTCCCTGCTGATGAGCGGTCGTCAGCGGGGACGCTCGGTACGACCGCTCGGACGGACTGGCTCACCGAACGCGGCAGCAACCATGCGACGGACCTGTGGGCGCTGCTCCGTAGCCATAAGAACTGGGTCAGGGCCCCTCTGAGTATGCCTTCCGTCGCACGCTCCTGCCGCCTGCCGCTCGGGGCCGATGTGCGAGTTGACTTCTCGCGCGAGGCACGACCCTCGACCGATAGCGTTCGCAGTATGGAGATTCGACCCGGAGTCGGGGTGGAGCACGCAGAGCTCGGAGAGAGCCGTGCATTAATCGAGGAGCGGCTCGGGGTACCGCGTGCTGTTCAGGGGAACCGGAGGTTCTACGACCAGGTCAGCCCCGGTCTGGTCATCGACTACGACGCTGGTGGCGGTGTCGAGCTGATTGAGCTTCCCTACGCCGGCGTCCCCCGGCCACGAGGTCACCTTGCGTGGCATCCAGCTCACGTACCGACCGATGGATGACGTTCTCGGGGACCTCGCCACGGCCGGCTTGGTAGGCCAGCCTTCGGACGTAGGCTTCGACTTCGCGGAAGGATTCGCCATCTGGTCCATGTCGTCAGTCGACATTTCGGACGTGGATGCCTCGGCCGGGCAGGAGGATGACCGCCTTGTCGTCGAAGGGGCTTCGGTCGCGGCCCCGTCCTACTTCGGCTTGTAGGCGAGGTGCCCTGGTCGGCTCGAACGGGGTGCCAGCGGGCCTGCTGATCTAACGTGCCACCCGCACATACCGCTGCGCGCACCTTTGCCGATGGTCGGGCGGATCCCGACGTGCCGAGAAGCGGTCACTCGGTCATGAGAGTCCAGTCCTGGTCGATCGAGTTGGCGCCCTCGCCACGAAGGACGACGTAGCCGCCGTAGTTCTCGTCGAGATGATCAAGCAGCACATTTTCGTAGAGGCGGATCTCCTGGCACGTAACGGCGATGTCATACCGTTCCCCGGCAGCGTCCAGCGCAGCCGACAGCCTGTCGCCAAGGTTCAAACAGCCCGCGTGGACGCGAACGACAAGGCCCACCTCAGAGGTCGTGCCCTCGCGTCGTTCGATCACCAGGAGTTCGGTCACGGGGACCATGCTTTCACCAGAACCGACCGGATCTGCCGCAACCGGCACTGGCGTGACGGCACTCAACTAGGGTCGGGTTGTGTCCACGGAGCGACGAGGAACCAAGATGCGGCGGATCTCGGCGTCCCTGCTGATTGCGTGCGGAGTCGGCTCCGCTCTCCTCGGAGCGATGCTGTTGTTCTCGGGTGTGTTCCTTGTCGGCGACGCCTGAAAGCTGACCCCCTATCGACGGTCGAAAATTGACCCCTTCCGAGACCCTGACCTCACCAAGGGTGAGGCAGGAGGACGGGAGTGTTGTCAGTGGAGGACTGGGCAGAGATCCGCAGGTTGCGCCGGGCAGAGGGGTTGCCGATCAAGATGATCGCCAGGACGTTAGGCGTCTCGCGCAACACCGTCCGGGCGGCACTGGCGGCCGAGGGGCCGCCGAGGTACGTACGGAAGCCGGCGGGATCGGCGGTCGACGCGTTCGAGCCGCGGATCCGTGAGCTGCTGAAGGCGGTGCCGACGATGCCGGCCACGGTGATCGCTGAGCGGGTCGGCTGGACGCGAGGGATGACGGTCTTCAAGCAGCGGGTGGCCGAGCTGCGACCGGTCTATCTCCCGCCCGACCCTGCCTCGCGCACGACCTATGAGGCAGGCGAGCTGGCGCAGTTCGACTTCTGGTTCCCCGACATCGAGCTCCCAGTCGGCTACGGCCAGACCCGGACCGCGAGGCGGCTGCCGGTGATGACATGCGTAACCGGCTACTCGCGATGGTCCGGTGGCCTGCTGATCCCCTCGCGGGACGCTGAGGATCTGTACGCGGGCTGGTGGCAGTTGCTGTCGACCCAGCTGCAGGGTGTGCCGAAGACGCTGGTGTGGGACGGCGAAGGAGCAGTGGGCCGGTGGCGCGCCCGGCAACCCGAGCTGACCGTGGACTGCCAGGCATTCCGTGGCGTGCTGGGTGCGAGTGTGTACATCTGCAAGCCCGCCGACCCTGAAGCCAAGGGGATGCTCGAGCGGCTCCACGACTACCTCGAGAGATCCTTCCTGCCCGGACGGAGGTTCACCGGTCCCGACGACTTCAACATCCAGCTGGCCGAGTTCTTCGTGAAGGCGAACGCTCGAAAGATGAGGGTGCTGGGCTGCACCCCTGGTGACCGTGTCGCCGGGGACCGGGCAGCGATGCTGCCGTTGCCACCGGTCCCGCCCGAGGTCGGCTGGCGCAAGAGTCTGCGGCTGCCCCGCGACCACTACGTCCGGCTCGACTCCAACGACTACTCCGTGCACCCCGCCGTGGTGGGCAGGCGGATCGAGGTCCACGCCGACCTGGACCGGGTGTGGGTCACCTGCCAGGGCGCGATCGTGGCCGACCACGCCCGGCTGTGGGCCCAGCACCAGACGATCACCGACTTCGAGCACACCGTCGCGGCCAAGCACCTGCGTCACGGCCGCGCCGACCTGCTGCGCCCGGTCGCCGACGCGGTGACCGGTGAGGAGGTCGAGATCCGATCACTCGGCATCTACGACCAGGTCCTCGGACTGGTCGAGGAGGAGGTCTCCTGATGCCCGCGCGGACGACCACGAAGACGACACCGAAGACCGGGCGAGATGTCAGCAGTGAGCTGGAGTTCCTCACCCGGGCGTTGAAGGCACCCACCCTGCGGGAGTCCGTGACGCGGCTGGCCGAACGCGCCCGCGAGGAGTCCTGGACCCACGAGGAGTTCCTGGCCGCCTGCCTGCAACGCGAGGTGTCCGCCCGGGAGTCCCACGGCGGCGAAGGCCGCATCCGAGCCGCCCGCTTCCCGGCCCGCAAGAGCCTGGAGGACTTCGACTACGACCACGCCCGCGGCCTGAAACGGGAGACCATCGCACACCTGGGCACCCTGGACTTCGTCGCCGCCAAGGAGAACGTCGTGCTCCTCGGACCACCGGGGACCGGGAAGACCCACCTGGCCACCGGACTGGCGATCCGAGCCTGCCAGGCCGGCCACCGGGTCCAGTTCGCCACCGCCAGTCCAGTGGGTCGACCGGCTCGCCGAGGCCCACCACGCCGGCCGCCTGCAAGACGAGCTCCGCCGGCTGGTGCGCTACCCGGTGCTGGTCATCGACGAGGTCGGCTACATCCCCTTCGAGCCCGAGGCAGCCAACCTGTTCTTCCAGCTCGTCTCATCCCGCTACGAACGAGCCAGCCTGATCGTCACCAGCAACAAGAACTTCGCCCGCTGGGGCGAGGTCTTCGGCGACGACACCGTCGCCGCAGCCATGATCGACCGGCTCGTCCACCACGCTGAGGTCATCGCCCTGAAGGGCGACTCCTACCGGCTGAAGAACCGAGAACTCGGCCGCGTCCCCGCGGCCGCCAACGAAGAGAACTAGAGACCGAGGGGGTCAATTTTCAACCGACGGAAAGGGGTCAGTTTTCGACCGACGTTGACATTCCTCGCGATAGGCCCAGAGGATCAAGTCCCGGTCCTCGGGTGGCTGTTGCCCCTAGGTATCGGAATCGCGTCGGTCGCCGCTGGCCGTCGCATGTCCGGCAGCCGCGTATTCACTCCCAACAGGGACTCCACCGAAGCACCCTGATATGCCCCGCTATTCGGGCGGCTACGGTTGGACGATGCTGACCCCTGCCCAACTCGAAGACTTTGCGCACGAGCACATCGGCTACGAGTTGGACATGCTCGTGGGGACCTGCGCCCTGCTGGACACGCTGGATTCCGACACAGTCCAGCACGACGCCGTCCTGGAGTCGTTTCTAATCCACGCCCGATCTGTTGACGACTTCCTGTCACTCCCGGTCAAGAACCAGCGCCCGAACGACGTGGTCGCGCGCCACTACCACGCTGAATGGGAGTCGGACCCCGTCATGCCAGAGAGGGAGAGGGACCTCGTCAACAAGTTCGTTGCACATCTGACCACGGTCCGTTTCCGCAAGCAGGGGGTGCGGGTGGGCCTCGTGATGGCCGAGGTAAAGGGCGGCTTCATGCGCTTCCTACGGGCTCTAGAACCCGAGCGCCGAGTGTGGTTTGCCCGCGCCGAGCGGGCACTCGCCCCCAACACGTTCAACGCGATCGTGACCAGCACCACCGGGAGCAGCGGCGCCGTCCAGATCAGCGACCTCGCTGGGCTCTACCCGGACGAGGGCTAGCTGTCGGTCCACTCAGGGTGGAGCGGCGTCCTGATCTGCCGCCCGGCGAGCACCTATGCCGAGATCAGGGCGCTACCGACTCGAGTCAAACGAAGCGAGTGCTGCCCGCGCGGCGGCCGATATCGCCGCCAGTTCACTCGCATCAAGACGCGCCATGACCGTGCCGGATGCCGTGGCTCCGTCAACCTCTCGAAAGAGCAGGATCGCCTCGGAACCCCAGCGATAGCCACGAGATACGTAGCGGTCCATCGCTTCTCCGAACTGAAGGAGTGTTCGGTCGTAGAGTTCGGGCTCGTCCTCGAGCATGAGCAAGTCCAGGAGCCCGTCAGCGTCGTGGCGGTCTGGATCGAGCCGGGCGTCGTCGATCGAAGCCAGCCGGGATATCGCAGCCACCGATGACCACTCGATCGCCGGTTCGCCGTCACCCAAAACCTGATCCCCGACCTTCAGCGTGAACACGAAGAAGCCTCGTGTCAGCGCCGGTGTCAGCCTGACGCCGAAGGAACTGCTCTCGCTCAGAATCTCCACGAACGGAGCGTAGGCGAGACGCAGACATGTCGCTCTGCACCATCCGGATCTGCCGCTGTCGGGGCGGAGCCCGACCATGCCGCTGTCGGCGCGCCATTTTGCCGATGAGCGGGTGATGAGCACCGCCGCACCGATGTGCTGGTCAGCGGCGTCGGGTGACACACTCGCGGTGTGAAGCCTTGGCTCATTGGCACGATCGCTGCCCTTCTTGTGTTCGTGCTGCTGCTGTTCGTGTTCGCCTCAGGTACCGGAAGCGCCGAACTGCTCCTGTGGCTCATCGTGGCTCTGGCGGTGGGCGGGCTGGTCGTCCATCTCATGAAGAAGGCGGAGTCCGCTGGAGGTTCCCAGTAGGTGCGCGACACTGCCGATGGGCGGTCATCCCAGTGCCTCACGAGCACGTGCACGGGCTCGTGCCTTGTGGGTCTGGCGGACGGCTTCCTCGGCATCGTCTTGTGGTCCGATCTCAGACACCGGGATGACGTAGCGAGCGGTTTCGAAGTCTGCGCTTGCCTGCCACAACTCACGGCGCGCTGCCTCGTTATTTCGCTCCAGGAGTCCACAGGTTGTTTCGAGCACGTAGATCAGATCGGCGTCTGAGATTGAGCCGTTCTCATTGTCTGCCAGGGCCTCCAGGGCGCGGTCGCGCAGCCTCTCGTAGTGCTCGTCCACGACGACAGGATAGGTCGGGCAACGCCGCTGTCGGCGCGCAGCGTCCGACCTATGCCGCTGTCGGCGCTGGCGTCCGGTTGAGGTGCGGGCCGGGTTGCCGTGCGTGAGACTGAGCAAGTGGTCGTTGACGCTGGATGGATTCGGGTTCCGTTGCCCGAGGGCACGCTGCTAGAGCAGCTCGCGGTTGTTGGCTCATGGTCTCCGAGCATCGTGACGATTTGCGGGAGCCGGCGCGGCTCGGCCTTCGCTGCGCTCGTGACCGTTGCCACTCTCGTTCAAACGCGTCGCTGGTCACCGCGCCAACCTACGACGATCTGGCCCCGCAAGCATCCGAACTGGACCTATCGGGCCCCTGCCGTAACTAACCGCTCATCGGCAGAACGCGCACACAACCAGCGGCATGGTCGGACGCTGCGCGCCGACAGCGGCATGTGAGTGCGCTAGGACAGCGCCACCTGAACCTCAGCGGTCACCCAGATTCCGCCTGGACCGCTCAGCGATACGGCACGCAGCACCACCTGATCTGTCGTGGAACTGATCGTGTGGGCGGACTGGTACGAGTATCGGAGGTGTTCCTCCCACATGCGGGACAGGGAGTCGCTGATCGCCCCTGCGTCACTGGCCTTGCCCGACGCAACGCCCGTGATCAGCCACTCCGCTCCCTCGGAGCGTCTGACCGTCATGTCACGCCAAGGCACCTGATCGTCGCTCGCGTTCAGCGGGCCATCCAAGAAGGCGAAGGCGTCCATCTCCATACCCAACAGGTTGTCGCCGTCGCTCGCCGATCCCGTGGCTCGGATGTCCGCAAGGACTCGCTCGAACTCGTCTGGATCGACCACTCGTGCATCCTCGCACCGACGACCGCTCACTGGGCAAAGGTGCTCGCGGCGGCATGCGAGTGCCTTGCACCCGCTACCTTGACGCTCATGGCTGAGCATGTTGAGTCGGTGGATCTCGGGGTGAAGTGGAATCCGAACGCACCCGAAGCGCGGCTCCTGTCTGACGACTTCGGGAAGACCGTGCTGTCGTTGAATCCGCATCACGACGACGCCGACCGGAGTTGTGTTGTCTTCGCCTGGTCCGGCACCCGCACCGCCTGCATGGCAGATCCGAATGACGAAGCGATCAGTGGGCATCGTCTGTACGGGAGTGGTCTAAGCGACGTGCTGTGGGCAGGTGTCGTCCGCGACAGCGACGCCATCCGCGCTTTGGAGCAGCAGAACCGGGTGCACCCGTACCACGATCCGTCACGCTTCGATGGCCTGACCCATCACGTCGTTCCGCTCAAGGAGTGCGTGGTCGAGGTTGTCGCCGAAGGACTCTCGATCCTGCGACTCGAAGGCACGACGGTGGACGCCGCGGTTGCCGCACTGAGGGGCTAGCTGGCGTCCTGACATCGGCTGCTTCCGGGCGCTTCAAGGTCTGCGGACTCGGGTCCAGTTGTCACTGAGCGGTCGCGCGGGCTTCTTCGGCTGACCAACCTGGAGCTACATGCCGCGTCCGAACTCGGGGCCTCTTGCGTGGATCGGGTGCTGCGTCGTCGGGCCGAGAGTGTGGCTGCGGGCGGCGGCTGCTCGCTCGACCTCGAGGGCTTGAGCCCGGCGCGTCTCGATGAGTTGGACGGCTCGTCCAATGGGGAGGGATTCGATGCGGGCGAGGTAGGAGCGGAGCTCGTCGGCGTGCCTGTGCCAGCGTTGCGCGCGGCCGGCAGCGGTGTTCGGCCTGGTGATCCCTCGGCGGGAAATGGTGTTGCGCTGATCAGTGACGCCGATCGCCAGAGCCTCGGCCTCGTGCCGATCGCGCGAACGGGTCTGCCGGAGTGCCTCTTCGGCTCGCTGGGCTTGTTCTCGTGCCTCGATGACCGCGGGCGCGGCGTCAGCGAGCTCGGTCGCAACGCGTTCGGCCCAGGGTTCAAGGCTGTCGCGGGTCTTGATTCCCCACCGGCCCGGGTCGGGCACGCTGCCCCAGCGAGCGAGTACGGCAGCCTTCGCGATGCGGGTGGCGGCGAGCCTTCGCTCGGCTCCTCGTTTGCCGAGGCGGCCGGCCGACTGGGTGGCGTTCCAGGCTTCGTGTTCGCGCGCGTCGGCGTCGATGTAGGTCTGGCCGTCGGCGGTGGCTTGAGTAAGTAGTGGCGCAAGGGCCTCGTTGCGGACTCCCGACAGGTGCGCCCTGGCTTGCACGAGGACACTGCTCGCCTGTGCTTCCTCGTGCGCATGATTCTGTGCTTGGTGGTGGAGGAGAGCAGCGGCGCGGTCCCAGCGTGCGGCCGCTTGCTCGGCCTGGGCGATGAGTTGCGCGAGGCGCGATCGCTCGTTGTTGACCAGTCTGACGGGGCCATCGGCCGCGAGGCCGGCGACGGCGGCTTGCGCATAGGTGGTTGCGACGTGCAGGCCGCGGTCGGCGCGGTCACGTTCCATGGCGTCGGCGAACTGCTCGCGCGCGTCGGCGAGGCTCTCGGCGACGATGTGCAGCACGTTGACCATGCGGCCGCGGGTCATACCGACGTACACGCCTGCTGCGTCGAGCGATTCCGACAGCAGAGTGTGGGCGGCCGTGTTGGTGACACCTTGGACCCCGTAACCGGTGTTGGCGTAGGCGAGGTGGACGTGCTCGGCGATATACGACGAGGGCAGCGTGATCGACCGATGATGCTTGCTGGCCTTGGCCGCCTCGATGACGGTCAGGGCCCCGTCGGGGCCTACATGCTGGACGGTCCAGGTCTGGCGGTTGGCGACTCCGAGGTTGCTGTCGTTCTTGCGGGTGGCGATCACGTCGCCGACGCCGATGGGCAAACCGTCGCGACCTGTGCCGGTGGACGTGTCGTCGACCGACCCTGATGTGATCCGCTGCTTGCGGACGCGTTCGTTGAGGTTGTGGGCCTCGTCGTTGGTCGCCACCGTCGCGGCGACCGTCCTACCTGTTGCGAGTGCATTGGTGGTCGCGTCGGCTATCTGCTCCTGGGCTTGCTCCGCGGTGGTGTGCAACTGGACGAGGCCCATGGCGTTGAGCTGGTCGAACAGGTCGGCCGAATCGTGACCGGCTCGCATCTTGAGGGTGAGGCAGGCGTAGTCGGGATCGGCGAAACGGTGCACGGTGTCGAGGTCGTGGACGGTGCCGCCGGTCCCGGTGGTGATGGCTGCGGCGATGTCGAGCACGCCGCCGCGTCCTACTGCCGGGAGTTGGGCGCGGTCTCCGACCAGGGCGATCGTGGCGCCTGCTTCGGCGGCGGTGGTCAGGAGTGCGGTGGCGCTGTCCTGGTCGAGCATGCCTGCCTCGTCGACCACGATCCGCTCGCCGCGACTGAGCTTCGCCCAGGCCGGCGGCTCGCCCGGGTCGACGCGGGACCAGACGCCGTCGGCGTTCCAGCGCCAGCCGTGGGCGTGGACCAGCTTGGCGACCGACTCGGCGGGTACGCCGAGCTCGCGAGCGGCGACGTCGGCCGCCTTCTTGGTCGGCGTCACGACCCGTGTCGCGCGACCTTCGACTGCTGCTGCGGTGATGGCGACCCCGAGCATGGTCGTCTTGCCGGCGCCGGCCGCCCCCTCCACGATCACCAGCGGGTCGGTGGAAGCGATCGCGCCCGCTGCCTCGGCCTGTGCCTCATCGAGGCCGCTGGCTGCGGCGAGTGTTGTGACGTCGGGGTGGTCGGCCCTGCCGTTGGTCTCGGTTGCTGCGGTGAGCAGGTCACGCAGTCTCGTCCCCGCGGCGATGACGTGGAGGGTGGTGAGGTGGGCCACGTGCTCAGGGCGTGAGGTCTCGGGCGGGAGGACGGAGAGGCAATCGCTCACGGCGAGGTCGGTGGTCAGGTTGAGGAGCTCGCGAAGCTCGATCGGGGTGGCGCGGACGCCGTACTCGGTGACGATCCGAGTGATCTGTTCTTGCACGGTGTGGCGTGTCCAGGTCGACGCGGCCGCGGCGCAACGGTCAAGCGCGCGGGAAGCGATGACTTGGATCTCCAGGTCGTCAACGCCGAGCGGAGTGTGCGCGGGCAACTGACGCTGCAGGAACGTGGCCGGGTCGTACCCGGCGTCGGCGAGCTCAGTCCGCCAGCCGTCCTCGTGGGCGAGGGTGCCGGGCCGCTTTTGTGGCCGGTCCTTGGCCCACGCCGTAGCGATCATCCGAGCGTGGACGACGGGACCGGGCTCCTGGCCGGGGTGTGCCTCCTCCCAGGCGGCTTCCAGCTCGACGAGGTTCTTCTCGACCTGGGCGCCGCGCTTGGACATCACGGTGTTGAAGGCCTCAAGTTCGGTGACCTCTCCGGTCACCGGGTCGAGGGTGAGGCCGTGCCGGTCGAGGGCGTCCGCGAGCGCGGGGTGGGCTGCCAGGACGGCGGTCCCAAGCGCCCGGATCGCGCCCTGCTGCTTGAACAGCGCGGCAGTGTCGAGGCCGCGCCACCTGCCTGCAGCCCAGACTCGGGTGCCGATCTGGAAGTGAACGTGCCGGTGCGGGTCGCCCGCACGGCTGGTCCTGTGGACCACCGCGACGGAGTGAAGCCGCTCCACCGGCACCACTTCCTGTCGGCCGCGGGGCCCAACTCGGGTGACCGAGTGCAAGGCCAGGAACCGGCGGATCTCGGCGACTGCGTCGGCTTGGGCTGCGTCCAAGGCGTCGGACACCTCAGGATGCAGCGCGGCTGCCACCGAGAGTGACTTCGGGGCGTTGACGACCATCTCCGCGAACCGCGGTGATCCCTGCTTGGTCGTGCCCTCCTCACCGGGAAGGCGTGGCTTGCCCATCGAGGCTCCGGTCATCGGATCGACCCAGTCCACCCAGCCGGCGTACGACTCCGCGCCCAGTTCGGCGGTCGCCTGGACTTCGCCGCCCCCGTCGATGACGGTGAACGCGGCCAGCGCTGTGCGGTTCTCCAGGTAGTAGTCGTCTGCCCGCGAGCGATCCGACTCCAGGTATCGGCACGCTGCGGAGCCGGTCCCTCGGAAGAGGATCACTCCACCCTTCATTTCACCTGATTTCTACTATCGCGCAGTACGTATCTACCACGGTAGCATACGTACATTCAAGTGAGTGGAGAGAGACAAGGAGAAGAGGGGATAGAGGTGGCGGAAGGGAGGAGGGGATGGAGGTGGGACAGCGGAGGTGGTGAAGAAGAAGATTGGTGAGCGGGAGTAGGGCAGTCACGGAAGGGGGGCGGAGAGGCTGGACAGGTGGGCCGGGGAGGGGGTATCGCCCCACGACCGCCGGCCGCGCGGTCAGCCGCGGTCGTGGGCGAACACGCTCGCGCGGTTGATCTCCAGGTACCTGTACGTCGGGAGCGCGGCCTCCAGCGCGGACCAGTGCTCGCCGAACAGCGCGAGGAGATCACGGGTCGTGATGTTGCCGCAGGTGACATGGATGAGTCGCGCGGGCGGCTTGCCCAGCAAGTGAGAGATGCGGAAGTCGTCGTCCTTGGTCACGACGAATCGACCCTCGAAGTCAGCCAGGCGCGCGACGTCCGGATCGGGCATCGTGGTGCCGCCGGCGTACTCCTTGATGTGACGCGCGTCGTGACCACGCTCGGCCAGGTACGTCGCCAGCGCCATGGGAAGCTGCTGGTCGACGAGGAACGAGGTCACGCCCCGATGCGCTGCAGCCGTGCCGAGGAGTCCAGCGCGGCGAACTCGAGCACCGCGAGAATGTCGTCACGCTCGAGCTCGTCGTAGTCGGTGAGGACCTCGTCGTAGGTCATGCCGGAAGCGAGCAGTTCGAGTACGTCCTGCACGCGCAGCCGCATGCCGCGGATCGTGGGCGCGCCGTGACAGATCGACGGGTCCACCGTGATCCGATCGAGGCGGCTGACGGCTTCGCTCATGGTCGGAGTGTACGCGTTGCCGAGCGTGCCTCATGTGCTAACTCATGTGCTACCGACCCTGTAGGTCGTCGTATCCCAACGATGTCGTTTGCTGTTCCGATGCGGGTTTCACGCTCAGTTTGAGCGTGAAACGGGCTCTGGGAGGTCTGGTGAGCTGAGTCAACCTCAGCAGTTCAACTCCCCCCTCGCGCACGCGTGACAGGCCCGGGCTCCTGGGACCGGGCTTCGCTGAGTCGGTCGGACGGGGTGCCGGACCGCTGAGCCGCTAGAACCCGGTGTCCAGGTGGCCGGGCGCCACCAGCCCGCTCTCGTAGGCGAACACCACTGCCTGCGCCCGGTCTCGCAGGCCCAGCTTGGTGAGGATGCTGGACACGTGGGTCTTGACGGTGGCAGCGCCGATGAACAGCCGCTCGGAGATCTCGGCGTTGGTGGCCCCCCGGGCGAGCTCGACGAGGACGTCGCGTTCACGCTCGGTCAGGGTGGCCAGTCGCTGGGAGGCCGCCGTGTCCTCGGCCAAGGCGCGGGCGAACCGTCCGATCAGCCGGCGGGTGATGGTGGGGTCGAGCAGCCCTCCGCCATCGGCGACCGTCCGGATCGCTGGAGCCAGCTGCTCGGGCGGGATGTCCTTGAGGATGAATCCACTGGCTCCGGCCTGCAGCGCCTGGAAGACGTACTCGTCGGGGTCGAACGTCGTCAGGATGATCACCTTCACCGGCCAGTCCGCATGGTCGATGATCTCGGCGGTGGCGGCCAGGCCGTCGAGCTCGGGCATGCGGATGTCCATCAGCACGATGTCGGGACGGTGCTCGCGAGTGACCGCGATGGCCTCGCGTCCGGTCCCGGCCTCGGCGACGACCTCGATGTCGGCCTGGTTCTGCAGCATCATCGCGAACCCGCGGCGGACCAGCGCCTGGTCGTCGACGACGATGACGTGGATGGTCATGTCGGCGCCCTTTCGAGTGGCAGCTGTGCGTGGACGGTGAACTGATGGGGGGTCAGCCGCCCCGCGGTGAGGGTTCCACCGAGGAGTGCGGCGCGCTCGCGCATCCCCGCGATGCCGAAGCCGGACCCCGGCAGGTCGGGGTGGGGCGCGGCGTCGTCGACCGTGTTGCTCACGCGGAGGTCCAGCCACCCGTCAGCGTGGGTGATGGTCAGGTTCACCCTCGGCCGGCTGCCGGCGTGCTTGACGACGTTGGTCATCGACTCCTGGATGATCCGGAACACGGAGAGGTCGACGGCGGTCGGCAGTTCGGGTACGTCGGCCAGGGTCAGCTCGACGTCGGCGCCGGTGGTGCGCAGACGCTCGACCAACGAGCCGACATCGGCCAGGCCGGGCTGGGGGCCGAGGCCGTGGTCGTCGGCGCGGACGTGGGGGCGGAGGACGTCGAGGAGATGCCGCAGCTCACCGAGCGCACGGCGGCCGGCTTGTTCGACATCGCCCATCGCGTCGATGGCGGCGTCAAGGTCGTGGCGGGCGACCATCTTGGCGGCGCCGGCCTGCACGGTCATCATCGACACCTGATGGGCGACGACGTCGTGCAGCTCGCGGGCGATCCGGGCCCGCTCGTCGGCGACGGCGGCAGTGGTCCGAGCCGTCTGCTCGGACTCTCGGCTCTCGGCCCGTTCCCGGAGCAGGGCTAGGTACTCGCCTCGTTCGCGCACGCGGACGCCGAAGTACCACGGAAGCAACGTGAAGACGAGGGCCGGCCAGACGTCGATCCGCTGACTTGAGTCGAGGACGGAGCCGGCAACGCTCGTGGCGAAGGCCGCCGCGACGATGCCCAGGCTGACGCGGCGGTCGGTGCAGTAGCGACCCGCACTGTAGACGGCGAGAAGGAAGGTGACGTCCTCACCGTCGCCGTACCCCGCGAAGGCCCAGACGAGTGAGGCCGCGAAGGCCGTCGCGGCGACGGCGATCGGCCGCGACCGCCGCCACCACAGGGCCGCGGAGACGAGCGCCAGCAGGACGTAGGCACCGAGGGGCTCGCCGAGGAGCGTGCGCAGCGTGGGCTCGTCGCCGGGGCCGAGCGCGCTGACGGCGACTGAGACCACGGCGAGGCAGAACATGACAGCGGCGAGGATGGCGTCGGAGGTCCGGGGCCAGCGGGTGAAGGGCCCACGCACAGGCCGCGGCTCGGGCGGGTCAAGACGGCCGGCCAGCGCCGTGAGCCGGCCGGCTGCCGGTCGGGGAGCGTGGCTGTCGTGATCGCTGGCCATGGGCGGGGCCCACGCTAGACCGGGGAACCGGCGGGCGTCACCCCGCCGGCTCCCGGCTCGTCCGTTTGGTGGTCCTGTGGGCCGGGCCGAAGGCCGGTCACCGGGACGCTGTCGGGTCACACCACGTCGCGCCGCTGGACCGCCACCAGCGCCGCGGCGGCGGGCAGCAGTGCCCAAGCCGCGATGGCGACCAGAGAGGTCAGCGGGCCCGTCTCGCCGGGGTTCCCGGAGGCCACCATGGCCAGAGTCATAGGGATCCACCGAGCCGCCTCGTTGACCAGCTGGACGACGACCGGCGGGGCGATCACGAGTGCCACGACGGTGACGGAGACCGCGCCGCCGGTGTTGCGCACCAGCGTGCCGATCGCAGCGCCGAGGACGGCCCCCGCGGCGCCAGACCATGCCGCTACGCCGAGAACCCGGAGGACGTCGGTGGCCGACATCAGGAAGCCGTAGTCGGTGAACGGCAGGGTCACGGCCACGGCCACCACGGTGAAGGCGGTGCCGGCCAGCCCGATGACGGCGCCTGCCGCTCCGATCGCGGTGAGCTGTGCCCGCAGCGCGCGAGGACGACGAGGCGTGATCAGGTACGTCGCGATCACCGTGTTGTGGGCGTACTCACGAGCGGCGGCAGTGGCGCCGAACAGGGCCGCGAGCATCAACGCATTGGCGGCGAAGGCCACCAGCGACTGCTGGTCGGCGCCGGTCGAGATGAACGTCTTGGAGCCGTCCATGTCGGTACCGACGACTACGGCCACACCGTTGACGGCCGCGAGCAGGACGACCACGGCACCGAACGCGACGGGCATGCGAGTGGTGGTCAGGTTGCGGAGCTGGCTGCGGATCAGGTCGATCGAGGTCATGATGCTGCCTCCTGGTGGGTGGTGGCGGAGCTGGTGAGGGCGAAGAACACGTCTTCCAGGGAGCTGGCCCTGGGGGAGAGCTCGTGGAGGACGGCGCCGGAGTCCCGGGCGGCCCGCCCGATCACGTCCAGGGCGAGGTCGGCGACGACCAGGGTCTCGGCATCGGAGGTCTCGACGCGGCCACCGAGGGAGGCCAGCCTTGGGGCCAGCGACGCGGCGTCGGGACTCCGGACCAGGGCCGAGCTGTTGGTGAGATCGGCGACGGTCCCGCTGGTGACCAGCCGGCCGCCGTTGATGACGACCACGTCATCGACGAGGTGCTGGACCTCGGTGAGCAGATGGCTGGACACCAGGACGGTGTGCCCCTGCGCGGCCCGAGCCCGGAGCAGGTCGCGCAGCTCGCGGATGCCCTGGGGGTCGAGCCCGTTGGCGGGCTCGTCCAGCACGAGCACACTCGGATCGGTCAGGAGGGCGGCGGCCAACGAGAGGCGCTGCTTCATGCCGAGCGAGTAGGTGCCGAGCCGGCGCCGCGCCGCGCTCGGCGCCAACCCGACGCTGGCGAGGACCTCGTCGACCCGGCTTGCGGGTACGCCGGCCGCGAGGGCGAGGACGCGCAGGTGGTTGCGGCCGGACCGGCCGGGGTGGAACGCGTTCGGCTCGAGGACCACGCCGACGGTTCCGGCGGGATCAGGCAGGTCCCGGTAACGAACGCCGCCGATCGTTGCCGTGCCCTGATCGGGTGTAGCCAGGTCCAGGAGCATCTTCATCGTCGTCGACTTGCCGGATCCGTTCGGGCCGAGGAAACCGGTGATGCGCCCGGGGCGGACATTGAACGTGAGGTCGTGCACCACTTCGGTGCCGGCATAGCTCTTCGTGAGGTTGCTGACGGTGAGACCGAGTTGTTCGACAGCGGGTGTCATGGTCGCTCCTTCTTCTGGTGGGTGGGTTGGGTCCCCCTCACGGGGACGTCGGGTGATGCGGTGTGGCCGAGCTGTCGGTGAAGGCCCTCGCTGCGCCCCCGGGAAGCAGACGGAAGTCACGGACGGACAGTGCCTGGTGAAGCGGGTGCGCGATCGGCGCGTCCGCGGCCGCCTCGGTGAGGGCGGCGTCGCCGGGCTTGTGGCCCTGGGGCTCCGACACGCCGACCATGTCTGTCACCTCGCTCGGTTGGCTTCGTGTCCCACTCAACTCGCGCAGGCTTGCGGGCGCATCAGGCGCGAAGCCGGTTCGCGTCTCCGTCTGGAGACGGAGAGGGGTGGAGGGCGACCCCGTGCGCCGGCGTCGCAGGCGTCGGTGGAGACGGGTTGAGGCCAGGCCACCCGGTCGCCCCAGGGCTTACGGGTTCCTTGCGGTCGATGCGACGAGGACACCCGTAGCGGCAGGCCACGTTGCACCCAGGTGAGGGCAGTCGCCCGACGGCTGCCGCCCAGTGCCGTTGAGAGGCGTGGCCATGGCCAGTCCAGGCGAGGATGCCATGGGGGAGCCGACCCCACCGCCCACCGCGGCAGCCATGCGCGGGCTCGACACCGTCGAGGACTGGCGATCGGGGCAGCGGCGCTGCTGAGTCCGCCGTGCTGCGCCTTCCATCGCAACCGGGAGATCTCGTCCTGGTACGCCTGGCTCCATCAGCAGAGCCCGCCGAGTCTGAAGTGGGCGGCCATGGCTGCCCTGGCCTCGCACCAAATCAGGCGAGTGCTCTTCCCGCTGCGGTTGGACGCCGACCACCACGGCTTCGTCGAGATTCGGCAGGGCCGCGGGCCGACGCGCTCGGCTGACGCACGACGCGCACACTGTCCGGGAGATCAACAACGCCATCTTCGACGACATCTTCTGGGTCCATCTCGCCTACCTCGCCGACGGCGACGGGCTCGCCCGCCTGCGCGACCTCCTGTCGCCGATGCCGCACTACGCGTCGGTGCTGGCCGGCTTCGAGAAGATCGACCGCGGACAGCGCGCCGTGACCCAGCCGACCGACTCGGAGGGAGCACGCCGCCAGGGGCTCGACCTGGTCTGGCAGGGGAACCTCGAGCTGCTGGCCCACGAACAGCGCGTCGTCGTGCAGCCGCACTTCGATCGCCTGTCCCCGACCTTCGCCCGTCTGGTGTCGCTGGGGGCGGCCACCACCTTCGAGGTGCGCGGGGTGCGCAGAGAGGTCCGCTACTTCACCTCGTTCTACCTCTTCTCCTTCGCCGCCGGCCTGCCCGGCGCCGCGCGCGGGCGAGCCTGGCCGAGGATCACCAGGCTCGACGACCGGTGGCGTTGGCTCGAGGCCAGCGTGGTTCCGCGCTTCCGCTTGCTGGAGGGCACTCCGGAGCTGGTAGACGCCAGCCTGGGCCGGGTGGTCGAGGAAGCCCGTCGGGTTGCTGCGAGCCCGTGCCTCGCACCGACCTGACGACGACGAGCTCGACCAGCGGGCGGCGGTGGTCGCCTTGCCTCGATCGCCGTCCGCCGCTGGCCCGGTTCGACCGGGACGATCCAGGCCGGGCCGACTCACGGCCGAGAGGGCAGGCTGACCGCGAGCGACCTGAACTCCCGCTCGTGGTCGATCGAGGTCCTGGGGTCGAACCCGTGGGCCGTGACGCCCGTCGACCCGGGCACCGCGGTGCCGCTCGCGACGACGGTGCCCGCGCCGCCGCCGGGCCGGCCGTTCCGGATCGACTTCACCGGCGCCCAGCCGTGTGGGTACGTCGTCCGGCTCTGGATGCACGAGGACGTGGTCGTGAGCGCCACCTAACCGGTGCGCAGCAGCCACGACGACCAAGGCATCTGCCTCACCTGAGGTCCGGGGACGCCGTCCGGTCGCCCCGACCGGACGGCGTCTTCGACGCCGAAGCCTGGGGGGAGCGCCCTCGAGACGCCGATCCCGTCAGACGGACTGATCCTGGTCGACCTGCTCGACGGGGGAGCGCCGCTCGGCGCGTGGCCCGAACGCGGCGACCAGGACGGCGGTCACCAGGGCGACCATCGCGGCCAGGGTGAGCGCGGCGCTGACGCCGTCGACGAACGCCTGGCGGCCGAGGTCGGCGAGCTGCTGGCCGCGCTCGCCCAGCTGCCCGAGCTCGGGAGCCGACACGAAGGCGACCGAGCCCAGGATCCGCTCGGCGACCTGCGCCGGCAGGTCGGTGACGTGGCTGGTCATCGCATCGCGGTAGACCTGGTTGAGCGTGGAGCCGAGGACGGCGATGCCGAGGGCGGAGCCCAGCTCCCGGGCGGTGTCGTTCATCGCGGAGGCCACGCCCTGCTTGGCCTGCGGCAGGGCCTCGGTGACGGCCGTCGTGGACGGCGTACCGGACAGGCCCATGCCGGCCGCGCCCACCACCAGCCCGACGGCGAACAGCGGGTAGTCGAGGTCGACCTGCGAGCGGCTGACGAGGTAGAGCCCGGCGGCGAGCAGCACCATGCCGACCGGCACCAGACGGCGGAAGCCCAGCCGGGTGGCGATCCGTGGCGCCGCCCGGGCGGTGGGGATGAGCAGGAACGGGATCGGGAGGAGGCGTACGGCGGCCTCGAGGGGGCTGTAGCCGACGACGAACTGGAGGTACTGCAGGACCGAGAAGATCAGTCCGAACCAGCAGAAGAACGTCACCGCGATGGCCAGGCTGCCGACCGAGAAGCCGCGGGCGGCGAACAGTCGCGGGTCGAGCAGCGGCTCGGCCCGGCGCAGCTCCCAGCCCACGAACGCCGCGAGGCCGACCGCGCCGACGACGAGGCCGGTCACGGTGGCGGCGTCGGTCCAGCCGCGCTCGGGGCCCTCGATGATGCCGAAGACCAGCGCGCCCATGCCGACCAGGCTGAGCACGCCGCCGACCACGTCGACCGCGGGCGGGTGCTCGTCGACGGAGTCGGGGACCTTGGCCAGGGTGCCGAGGATCGCCGCGGCCGCGAGGACGACGTTCATCCAGAAGAAGGACTGCCAGGCGAAGTACTCCAGCAGGATCGCGGTGATGAACAGGCCGACGATCGCGCCAGCACCCGCGATGCCCACCCAGACGCCGATGGCGCGCGGTCGCTCCTCCTCCGGGAAGGAGGTGGTGATCACCGACAGGGTCGTCGGCATCACCGCCGCCGCACCGAGCCCCATGGCGGCGCGAACCGCGATCAGGCCGTTCGCAGTGTCGATGAACGTGCCGGCGACGGCTGCGGCGCCGAAGATCGCGAGGCCGGCGACCAGCAGCGGCTTGCGGCCGAACCGGTCGCCCAGCGCGCCGGCGAAGAACAGCAGCGCGGCGAACACGACGGTGTAGGCGTCGATGATCCAGGTCAGCTGGGTCTGCGTCGCGCCGGTCGCCCTGGCGATGTCGGGCAGCGCGACGTTGAGGCCCACCACGGCCGAGACGATCGTCATCAGGCTGATCCCGATGACCGGCAGCACGGCCTTGGTGGAGATGGCGTCCGTCGTGGCGGGGACTGGTGGGGTAGCTCGCTGAATTCGGCGCATGGTGAATACTTATTCCACACATGGTGAATTGATGTCAAGGGCTGCGTGGGGGGTGGTGGGTGGTGAGCTGGCTCGGGTGGCCCGCGGTGTCCCGGGTGGGGCGACGATGGGGCGGAAACGACAGGTTCGGGGCCGAAAACGGTGTCGTTGGGGGCCAAACGGCGCAAGCGGCGAAGCCGCCGACGCCCCACACGGGCCCCCGGCACGCGCGGGCGCGCCGAGCCTTCTACGTCCCCAGCGGCACGCCGGGCACGATCCGACGGTCATCCTTGCGCCGTGGGTCGGGGAGGAAGTCGCCGGCGCTGCGCGTGGCCATCTCCTCGTACGTCGCCCAGCGCTGGTCGACCGCCTGCTGGGCCAGCTCGAGCAGCCGCGCCGCCTCGTCGGGGGCGGCGTCGCGCAGCGAGCGGTAGCGTAGCTCGGAGTAGACGTAGTCGCGCAGCGGGATCGTCGGCCGCGGCGAGTCGAGCATGAAGGGGTTCAGGCCCTGGTCGCGCAGCGTCGGGTCGTAGCGCACCAGCGGCCAGTGCCCGGAGTCGACGGCGCGCTTCTGCTGGGTCAGGCCCTTGCTCATGTCGATGCCGTGGGCGATGCAGTGGCTGTAGGCGATCAGCAGCGACGGGCCGTCGAACGCCTCGGCCTCGCGGAAGGCCCGCAGCGTCTGCTGCGGGTCGGCGCCCATCGCGACCCGCGCGACGTAGACCGTAGCCGTAGGCGATCGCCTGCAGCGCCAGGTCCTTCTTCGCCGCGGTCTTGCCGGCGGCGGCGAACTTCGCGACGGCCGCGAGCGGGGTCGCCTTCGACGCCTGGCCGCCGGTGTTGGAGTAGACCTCGGTGTCCATCACCAGCACGTTGACGTTGCGCCCGCTCGCCAGCACGTGGTCGAGCCCGGCAGAGCCGATGTCGTAGGCCCACCCGTCGCCGCCGACGATCCACACGCTGCGTCGCAGCAGATGGTCGGCGACGCTGCGGAGGTCGGCGATCGCAGCGGCGTACGCCGCCCCCTCGGCCGTGCCGTCGAGCTCCTCCAGCCGCGCCGCCAGCGTGGAGATCAGCTGGTGCTGGCGGGTCAGCTCGGACTCGGTGACCTGCTCGGAGTCGAGGATCTCGGAGGTCAGCTCGTCGCCGACGACCGGCGCCAGCTCGGCCAGCCGCTGCCGGGCCAGCTGGGTGTGCAGGTCGGCGGCCAGCCGCATGCCGAGCCCGAACTCCGCGTTGTCCTCGAACAGCGAGTTCGACCAGGCAGGTCCGCGGCCCTCGGCGTTCGCCGCCCACGGCGTGGTCGGCAGGTTGCCGCCGTAGATCGAGGAGCAGCCGGTCGCGTTGGCCACCGTCGAGCGGTCACCGAAGAGCTGCGTGAGCAGCTTGAGGTACGGCGTCTCGCCGCACCCCGCGCAGGCGCCGGAGAACTCGAAGAGCGGCAGCAGGAACTGCGTCCCGCGCACCGTCCCGAAGTCGACCCGCGATCGCGCCGGCGCCGGCAGCGACTCGAAGAAGGCCACCTGGGCCGGCCCCGCGTCGAGCACCGCCCGGTCGTCGGTCAGGTTGATCGCCTTGCGGTCGCCTCCCGACGACTCCCCGGACGGGCCCGACCCGCCAGGTCGGCCAGGCACCGTGATCGGGCAGGCCTCGACGCACAGCCCGCAGCCCGTGCAGTCCTCGGTGTAGACCTGCAGCGTGTAGCGACTGCTGGGCAGCCCGGCGGCGTTGAGCGGCGCCGACACGAAGCCGTCGGGCGCCTGCTCCAGCCAGTCGGCCTCGAAGAATGTCGCGCGCATCACGGAGTGCGGGCAGACGAAGGCGCAGTTGCCGCACTGGATGCACGCCTCGGGGTCCCACTCGGCGACCACGTCGGAGATCCGGCGCTTCTCGTACGCCGTGGTGCCGCTCGGCCAGGTGCCGTCGGCCGGCAGCGCGCTCACCGGCAGGTCGTCGCCGCGACCGGCCATCATGGTCGCGGTGACCTCGCGCACGAAGGCCGGCGCCGAGTCGGGCACGAGCAGCGGCCGCGGCCGCACCGAGGTGACGCCCGCCACCGCGATCTCGTGCAGCTCCCCCAGCGCGGCGTCGACGGCGGCGTCGTTGCGCGCCACCACGTCGGCTCCACGCTTGGCGTAGGTCTTCGCGATCGCCGCCTTCACCTGGGTGATCGCCTCCTCGCGGGGCAGCACGCCGGAGATCGCGAAGAAGCAGGTCTGAAGCACGGTGTTGGTGCGGCCCGGCAGCCCGACGTCGCGCGCCACCCGGCCCGCGTCGATCGCGAACAGCCGCAGCCGCTTGGCCACGATCTGCTCCTGCACCGGGCGCCGACAGCGCGTCCCAGACCTCCTCGGGAGGCAGCGGCGCGTTGAGCAGCAGCGTGCCGCCGGGCGCCGCAACGCCGAGCACGTCGAGCTGGTCGAGCAGGCCGAGGTGGTGGCAGCCGACGAAGCCCGCCTGGCGGACGAGGTACGGCGACCGCATCGGGTGCGGTCCGAACCGCAGGTGCGAGACCGTGGTCGCGCCGGACTTCTTGGAGTCGTAGACGAAGTAGGCCTGCGCGAAGACCGACTCGTCGGCGCCCAGGATCTTGATGGTGTTCTTGTTGGCGCCGACGGTGCCGTCGGAGCCGAGCCCGAAGAACACCGCGCGCAGCGTCTCGGGGTCCTCGATGTCGAGGTCGGGGTCGTAGTCGATCGAGAGGCCGGTGACGTCGTCGTGGATGCCGACGGTGAACCGCGCCGGCATCGACGGCGCGGCCAGGGCGGCGTACACGCCGGCCACCATGCCGGGGGTGAACTCCTTCGACGACAGGCCGTAGCGGCCACCGACCACCCGCGGCATCGCCGCCCGCTGCCCGGACCCGACCGCCTCCGACAGCGCCGACACGACGTCGAGGAAGAGCGGCTCGCCGCCGGAGCCCGGCTCCTTGGTGCGGTCGAGGACGGCGACCGACCGCACCGACGACGGCAGCGCCGCGAGCAGCTCGTCGGCGGGGAAGGGCCGATAGAGCCGCAGCCGCAGGACGCCGACCCGCTCCCCGGCCGCCACGAGGTGGCGCACCGTCTCCTCGACGGTCTGGCCGCCGGAGCCCATGATCACCATGACCCGCTCGGCCTCGGGGTGGCCGGCGTACTCGACCAGCCGGTAGGACCGTCCGGTGTGGGCAGCCACCTCGTCCATCGCCGCCTGCACGATCCCGGGCACGGCGGTGTAGAACGGGTTCACCGTCTCGCGGGCCTGGAAGTAGACGTCGGGGTTCTGGGCGGTGCCGCGCACGAACGGCCGCTCCGGCGACAGCGACCGCATCCGGTGCTCGTGCACCAGCGGCTCGGGCACCACCGCGCGCAGCACGTCGTCGGGCAGCAGCTCGATCGTGTTGAGCTCGTGCGAGGTGCGGAAGCCGTCGAAGAAGTGCACGAAGGGCACCCGCGCCCGCAGCGTCGCGGCCTGCGCCACCAGGGCGAAGTCGTGGGCCTCCTGCACCGAGCCGGACGACAGCAGCGCGAAGCCGGTCTGCCGCACCGCCATCACGTCCGGGTGGTCGCCGAAGATCGACAGCCCCTGCGCCGCCAGCGACCGCGCCGCGACGTGGATCACCGAGGAGGTGAGCTCGCCGGCGATCTTGTACATGTTGGGGATCATCAGCAGCAGCCCCTGCGACGCGGTGAACGTCGTCGCGAGCGCGCCGGCCTGGAGGGCGCCGTGCAGCGCCCCGGCCGCGCCGCCCTCGCTCTGCATCTCGATCACCGTCGGCACCGTGCCCCAGAGGTTGGGCCGCTGGTGGCTGGACCACTCGTCGGCCAGCTCGGCCATCGTCGAGGACGGGGTGATCGGATAGATCGCACAGAGCTCGTTGAGCCGGTAGGCGACGTCGGCCGCCGCCTCGTTGCCGTCGATGGTGGTGCGCGGGAGATCGGTCACCACAGCACCGCCGACTCGAGGTCCGCCTCGCTGACCATCTCGATCGCGTGCACCGGACACTGGCGCACACAGGTCGTGCAGCCGGTGCAGCGGTCGTAGTCGAAGCGGTAGCGGTTGCCCGGACCGAGCTTGATCACCGCGTCCTCCGGGCACGACCCCAGGCAGCCGTCGCACTCGAAGCAGTTGCCGCACGACAGGCAGCGCCCGGCCTCGAAGGTCGCCTCGTCGGCCGACAGCCCGGCCACCACCTCGTCGAACACCTGCACCCGGGCCTCGGGGTCGAGGGCGCGCTGCTGCCGCATCGCATGGTCGCCGAAGTACCACAGGTGCAGCTTGTCGAAGGTCGCCAGCGGGTGCTTGGGAGCCTTCGTGGAGTCGTCGCCGCGCAGCCAGGCGTCGATGCTGCGGGCGGCCTTCTTGCCGTGGCCGACCCCGACCGTGACCGTCCGCTCGCTCGGCACCGTGTCGCCTCCGGCGAACACGCCGGGTGCCCCGGTCATCAGCGTCAGCGGGTCGACCTGCACCACGTCGCCGTCGAACTCGACGCCGGGCAGCCCCGCGAGGAAGCCGGTGTCGCTGTCCTGGCCGAGTGCCAGGATCACGGTGTCGGCGGCGAGCGTCTCGAACTGCCCGGTGCCGTGCGGCCGTCCGGACTCGTCGAGCTCCTGCACCTCGACGGTGAGCTCGTGGTCGCCCATCGAGGCGATCGTGCGCAGCCAGTTGATCTTGACGCCCTCCTGCTCGGCCTCGGCGGCCTCCTCCTCGTGGGCGGGCATCTGCTCGCGGGTGCGGCGGTAGACGATGACCGTGTCGTCGGCGCCGAGGCGCCGTGGCCACCCGGGCGGCGTCCATGGCGGTGTTGCCGCCGCCGTAGACCGCGACCCGGCCGAGGGCGGTGTGGTCCCCGGTCGCTTCCTCACCCGACTCGACCTCGCGTAGGAACGACACCGCGTCGAGCATCCGGCCGGCGTCCTGCTGGGGGATGTCGACGCGCTTCGACAGGTGCGCGCCGACCGCGACGAAGGCGGCGTCGAAGCCGCCGTCGTTCAGCTCGGCCCGGAGGTCGGTGACGACGTGGTCCTGCTCGAACTCCACGCCGAGCTGGACGATCCGCTCGATCTCGGCGTCGAGGATCGTCGCGCGGCAGCCGGTACGCCGGGATGCCGTAGCGCATCATCCCGCCGGCTTGGCGGAGTTGTCGCGGACCTCGACCTCGTGGCCGAGCCGGCGCAGGTGGTAGGCCGCCGACAGGCCGCTCGGCCCGGCGCCGACGACGAGGACCCGCTTGCCGCTGGCGCCGGCGGCACCTCGAACCGCCAGCCCCGCTCCAGCGCGAGGTCGCCGAGGAAGCGCTCGACCGCGTGGATGGAGACGGTGCCGTCGAGCTGGCCGCGGTTGCAGGCGTCCTCGCACGGGTGGTAGCAGACCCGGCCGTGGATCGCCGGGAACGGGTTGTCGCCGATCAGCGTGCGCCAGGCCAGCTCGTGCCGCCCGGCCTTGGTGTCGGCCAGCCAGGCCTGGATGTTCTCGCCCGCCGGGCAGCGCGTCGTTGCAGGGCGGCAGCAGGTCGACGTAGACGGGCCGCTGCGTGCGGACCGGTCCCGACCGCCGGCGCCCCGTCCCCAGCGCGCTGGGGGGTGCGATGTCTCTCTCGGTCACGTCGTCCTCCTTGGAGGCCCGGTCGCGATGACGACCGGCGTACGACGCTGCGTCGTACGCCACTTTCGACCATAGACCCGTGCCATCGGTCGCGCACGCGGGGTGGGTGGTAGGTCCGTCACGCGCCCGACGCCGACGGCGGAGACGCCCCGCCGCCGGCCGCCCGTGTCACGACCAGCGGAGGTAGGACCGCCGGTGGTCCCCGATCGGTGGCGACTGCGTGACCGGCGGGGTGGGGGTCGCGGCGGGCGCCTGCGCGTCTGGGTCGAGATCGTCCGGCTTGGGCTTCGGCTTGGAGATAGAGACGTACTTGTTGCGCGTCGTGTCTCCCAGGTTGCCCTTGCCCGCCAGGGCGCGCACCCGGACGGTCCAACGGCCGGCCGCGCGAGCACGGGCCCGGAGCGTGAACGTGCCCTTCTTGCCCGTCTTTCCCTGCGACAAGGTCTTCCACTTGGCGCCGATCTTGCGCTGGAGCTGCACGGTCGTGCCCTTGTTCTTGGGCGCCAGGTTGCCGCGCAGGGTCACGAACTGGCCGACCCGGATCCGTCGCTGAGCGACACTCGCCGTGACTCGCGCCTTGACGTTGACCACCATCTGGTAGGAGGGCCCGGTGTCGAAGACTGGGCTACCGGCGGAGTCGAAGCGGTAGAGCGTGCGGCGGGACGGCGTCGCATCGAACACGGCGAGATCGATGAAACCCGGGTCGCCCGGACCGTAGGACCCGGTCTTCACTTTCACCCACTTCTTGCTGCCGTAGACCTTCTTGCGGAGGGTGCCCGTGCCGTCGAAGACGCTGTAGTCGTTGCTGGTGGTGAACACCCCATCGCGTTCGGGATCCAGCCCCCAACCGATGGCAAAGCCGCCGAGGAAGAGGTTCCCGCCGTACTTGATGGCGGCCGAGTCGTTCTTGCCGCCCTGCCACGTTGATCGCTTCGGCACCCATCGCACCAGACCGACGGCCGTCGGGGCGCCCTCGAAGTCGATCGTGTAGGACTCTGCGTTGGTGGTCACCTCGAGGTCGTCCACGTAGAAGGTGCCGCCGTCACAGCCGGCGGCCATGCCAACGTAGGCGCCGTTTCCGTTGCCGCTGGCATTGTTGGCGAAGTTCTGGATCGTGGCAGTGCCGCCCGCGGTGGTCGCGCCGCCACCGTTGGGGATGAAGGTCCACGTAAAGGACGCCAGGTCGAAGCGCCAGGGCTGCGCTTCCCAGCCCGCACCCGTTTCGGTGAACGGGTTCGTCACACCCAGCCAGACGCCGTTCGCGTACGCCGGCCGAGTGTCGTAGTACAGCACGATGCCGTGGCCGGTGGTGCCCCCGTTCGCGCTGTTGAGGTGGACCGTCAGGCGGCTCAGGCTGGCGGGTGCCGCGATCGGCACTAGCGGGCCGGACTCGTCATTGCCGGTCGGGTGAGCCCACCCGATGGCGTGCGTGCCGAGCTTCCCGCCCTTGCGATACCACCAGTCGGGGAGGTTGTTGGGGCCTACAAGGTGGTTGGCGCAGTCGCTGCGCCACTCCAGCAGGTTGCTGGCCGGGAGGTCGTGACCGCTCACGACGACGCGTGTTCCTACGATCCGCTTCGAACGCGGCAGCAGCCGTGGCGCCGTGGGCGACCGCCACTCCGGCGGCGACAACGCCTTGCCGGTCGTCGCGTCTCTTCCGGTGCGTCCGTCTTTGGCTGACGCGCCGGCAGTCGCGCCGGCTTGGGGCACGGCGGATGTCACCAGCGTGATGGCGACGACTGCGGACGCCAATGCGTGCCATTTCTTCACGGCAACCCCCATGTTGCGATGAACGGGAATGGTCCCACCCGAGCGGTCGGCGCTGAGGTGGCACTGAGGCCCCGCAACGCAGTGCGCTGACGTTAGCATGCGCCTCATCTCGGCCTCAGCGCCAAGAGCTGTGCTCTGGGTGCCACCGATGACCATCGTCGGAGGACGACAACGTGGGGGTTCACGAATGACGACAGCAGGATGGGACCAGGTGCAAGGAGCGCTCTCCGAGGTCCTCCACGATCACGGGTGGGCTCTGAGCGGTGAGCCCGCTCGGCTGCGGGCCGCCCTGTCCGACGTGCTCGGTGCCGGGTCTGATGAGCACCGCGGTGCGGTGGACGCCGTCGTGCTGGCAGCCGAAGAGGGGCTGCCGGCTGAGCTTGCTGAGCGGGGCAGCGGCGAGGAGTTGAGGCGGGAGCTGGTCGAGGCTCTCGTGGAGTGGGGACTCGCGGAAACCCAAGCCCAGCGGGCGATTGCGGCCTGGGCGGAGTGTGCGCCACCTCCGCCCGAGGTGACGGCACCTCCGCCGGAGGCGGTCGTCGAGACCCAGCTCCCCCCGTCAGTGGCGTCGGATCCTGCCCCGAGACCAGACTCGGCGACGGAGCTTCCCCCGACCACGATGCCGCCGGCCGACCAAGTGGAGACCGAGGCGGAGACGGAGCCCGCGACGGAGGCGGAGACCTCGCCGCAACCCGAGCAAACGCGTTTGCCGCCTGCCCCGGCGGCGGTGGTCGCGGCCACCGCGCTGCCCGCAGCGGTCGAGGCGTCGGACCCGACCGATGAGAGAGACCTGACCGAGCTTCCGCCCGCTCCGGGACCTGCCGTCGACCGAAGGGAAATGTCTAGCCCACCGGGGGTTGGCCCCCCGGCTGTCGACGAGGCGCAGGCTCTTGCAGCAGACGCGGCGAATGCTGGAGGGCCTCCCTCCGAGCTCGTCGACGAGCCGCCTCCAGCTGACTCCGCCATGGTCGTCGACTCGACCTCGGAGCGCCGCAGCCGTCGCGGTCTGTTGATCGCTGGTCTCGTTGCGGCAGCGGTTCTCGTCGGCGGCACGCTGGTCGCCGTTGCCATTGGCGGTGGGACCGACCAGGAGCCCGCGGCAGGCCCGAGTGTGAGCGCCTCGCCTGTGGCGGACGAGGCCACGTCGCCAGCGGTGGCGTCGCCACTCGCCCCGGGCCAGGTGCTGACGGCGAACGTCTCGCCTGACCCGGTCGACACCGAGGTGGCGATGGCTTCCCGCACGGCCGGTGTCCGCGTCAGCGGCGTCTCCGAGCTCGACTCGGTGACCGTGGGCGGCGAGGAGCGCGCCGCTCCGGATGGCGCCTCCCTGGTGGCCTTCACCCTCGCGGGCTTCCCCTGCGATGCGACGTGCATCGACTGGACCAAGGCTGGCCTCCGGATTGCCGTCGACGGCTCGGTGACGAAGCTCGCGAGCCCCGCCCGCGGCCATGTCGTGGTGGTTCCGGACGAGGCGAAGCGGGTCGATCTGATCCTCAAGCGCGACGGCAGGACCCAGCGGTTGTCCCTGCTCGACGCGGCCGCCGGCAAGGGCAACCTGGTGGTGCTGGGGAGGCGGGACCGTGTCGCGCCCGTGGATGAGCGCACGAACGCGACTGAGTCGTTCAGTCGGACGTTCACCTTCCCCGACGGGGTGGAGTACTCCAAGGTCGACCGGCAGGTCACTGTCGGTGACGCCGCCCTGCACTTCTGGGTGCGCGACGGAGGGAAGTGGCTGGACGCCGGCAAGCCGGACCAGGCGTTCGCCGTCGTCGATGTGCGGTACTCGCTGGCCGCCTACGGGCTGAGCGGCGATCGCTACTTCCAGCGGACCGAAATCGCTCTCAGGCTGCCCGACGGCACGCTGGTGCGCCCCCAGAACAACCGCGTCCGGCTGCTTCGCTTCGCCGTGCCGGGCAACCTCAAGAAGGCCGATCTCGTCATCGGAGGCCGAGGGTTCTTCACCGATGGCACGGGGACCGCCTACACAGCGGACGTGAGCACGGCGACGGTGAGGATCACGTGGCCGTGAGCTCGAAGCTCGGCTAGGCAGTCGGGTCCAGGAACCGGATCACCGTGTGACCCACTTCGATCCGGTCACCGTGGCTGAGAAGGGTGGAGCTGGTCAGGCGCTCCCCGTTGAGGTAGGTGCCGTTGGTGGAGCCCAGGTCCTCGATCTCGTAGCCCGCGTCCGTGGGGACCACCTGTGCGTGGCGACGGGACGCCTGGTCGTCCAGGAGCACCAGGGCGCAGCCGGACTGCCGCCCCAGCACCACGAGATCGTCTGCCAGCGGCACGCGAATGCCGCCCGGTGCGGTGAGCGTCGGCTGGGGGCGGGCCACCACGGAGCGGGCCACCACGGAGCGGGCCAGCGTGGTCCGGGTCAGCGCCGGCCCAGGTCGTGCCCGGAGCATCGACATCGGCTTCAGCCCGGGGTCCTGCCGCAAGATCGCCTGGTGCAGGGACTGTAGGCGCCCCGAGGGCTCGACGCCGAGCTCCCGGTCGAGCACTCCCCGCACGCTGCGGTAGGCCGACAGCGCCGCCTCCTGGCGGCCGGTGCGGTAGAGCGCGAGCATCAGCTGCTCCCACAGCCGCTCCCGCGTGGGGTTCTCGCCGATCATCTCTCGCAGCGGCGCAAGCATCGGTTCGGCGCGACCGCAGGCCAGCTCGGCCTCCGCCCAGGCTTCCGCGCACGCCAGGCGCTGCTCCTCGAGGGAGGTGGCACGGGCGGCGGTGATCTCGAACTCGCGAAGGTCCGCCAGAGCCGGTCCGCGCCAGAGGTTGAGCGCCGCGGTCAGCTCCTCCGAAGCGGCCTGGGGTTTCCCCTCGGCGGTGGCGCGATGGCCGGCCTCCACGTGGCGAGTGAAGTCTGCGACGTCGGACGCCGCCGCCAGCGCGTACCCGGGGTCTCGCGTGGTGAGGGAGGCTGCCGCCGGGCCGAGCACCTTGCGGAGAGCGGTGACGTGGTACTGCAGGCTGTTCCGAGCCGTGGCGGGCAGCTCCTCGCCCCACACCGTCTCCAACAGGTCATCGATGCTGACGGGGCGCCCGCGCGCCAGCGTCAGGGCTGCCAGGATGACCTTCTGCTTGGGCCCGTTGACGGCGATCTCCTCGTCCCCCGCCCGGGCGGACAGGGGACCGAGGAGATCGATGCGGAGCTCCGCCACCGGTATCAGCTGAAGTCGTAGGTCTTGTCGAGGATGACCCGCAGGTCTCCGCCGACGCCGATCTTCAGGTCGTGGGAGCCGTAGGGGATCACCTGGTCGAAGGTGAGCGTCATGCAGCCGTTCGACCGGAGCTTCGTGGGGAACGTGGTGATGCTCCGCGCGATCACCCTGCCGCCGTCGGAGATGGTCGCGTAGACATCGGTGTGGTCGCCCTTCCCGGAGAGGTTCTTGTAGGTGACCTCCAGCGCCGCGAAACCGCTGTCCCCGGTCTGTGACGAGTCGTCGCAGGTGTCGGAGACCCGCCCGGCCTTGGTCGGCGCGCCATAGGCGACACCGTCGTCGACGACACGAGCGGAGCGGGGCGCAGCCTCGGCGTACGGCGAGCTGTAGGCCTCCCCCTGCTGCGCCGCCTCGATGACCGGCTTGACCAGGTTGATCGGTCGGAAGCTGGAGAACACCCCGGTGCCGTCAGCGTCCTTGCGCAGCCAGGTCGCCAACCCGACCATCTCGAGGTCGGAGTTGGCGGCGAGGCCACCGGAGTTGCCGTACGAGATCGTGGCCGTGGTGTTGATCTCGGCACGGAACTCCCCGATCCGGTCGTCCTGGACGGGGCCCGACACGACCCCCTCGGTGAAGGTCGGGGCGGAGGAGTCCGCCGCTCCGGGATAGCCGAAGAAGGAGATCTCGTCTGACGACTTCAGAGCATCAGAGTCCCCTAGTGGCACGGCCACGAGGTCGGCGAGGTCGGCGGCCTCGGCCGGCGCCCCGGAGAGCTTCTTCTCGATCTTGATCACGGCCGCGTCGAGGTAGCCGTCAGCCGCCACCACCTTCCCGAAGAAGCGGGGCTCCGCCGACTGGTCGAGGCCCGTCGACACCGCGATCAGAACATCGTCGGGGTTGTCCGCCTGCTCGTCCGCGAACGTGAGCGTCGAGATGCCCATCCCCGGAGACGCGGGCGCCGCCACGTGGGCGTTGGTCACGATGAGGCCCTGTTCGGCGTCGACGATCACTCCGGAGCCGGCGTAGTTGCCGGCCTCGAGATAGACCGTGGCCTGCGCCAGGTCATCGGCGGTCGGCGCGGGCTTCGCCACCTGCTCCGGGTCGTCGGAGCCGCGCATGGCGACGAAGCTCACGCCGGCAATGATCGCCAGGACGGCAGCCACGGCCGCGCCGACGATCCACCAGGTCCGGGAGCGCCCCCCGCTCGTCGCAGCCACCGGGGGTGTGCCCACCCCGGGCCCACCGAGACCAGGGCCCGCGGCTGCTGGGCCGCCGACACTGACCGCCGCCTGCGTGACCAACGTGTCACCCCGCGACGGGTCGCCCAGCATGAACTCCTGGCGGCCCTCCAGAGCGACGCGTTCGATCCGTTGTCCGGCGAGCCAGGTGCCGGACCCGGACCCCAGGTCCACCAGGTGCCAGCGGCCGTCCAGGTGCTCGACCCGGGCGTGGGCTCGCGACACCGTGCCACCGGACGCCACCAGGTCGTTGTCGTCTTCGCGGCCAATGGTGAGGACGCCGCCCGGCGCCACGGTGCGGCTCTGCGTGCCGAGCGTGGCCCTGACCGTATCGAGCCCGGGGCCGCTGACCTCGGTGGGAGCGGCGGCGGCTGCGGCCAGGGCGCCACCCGGCCTCAGCTGGTCGGCGTCGAGTGCCGGGCGCAGCGGCCCGGAGCCTGGCGGTGCCGCGGCCGGTGGCAGGGGGGCCGCGACCTCAGGGAAGGCGGCTGCGGGGACGAGACGGAGCGCGACGCTGTCGGAGCCTTGTCCCAGCACGACCTCGGTGGGCCCTTCGACCAGCACCTGCGTGACCCGTGACCCGCCGGAGAAGCTCCCCTGCGTGGAGCCCAGGTCGGAGAACGTCCACCCCGTCGGCCCGTGGCTCAGCTCGGCGTGGCGACGCGACACCGCCGGCGTGTCCACGACGACTCCGCTGGCCGGGTCGCGACCGATCGTGGTCGGAGCGCCTGGGCGCGCCACCACCGTGCCACCCGGCGTGGACACCTCGAGGTCACCGGGCTGCGCCTGACCCGCAGGACTGGCCGCAGGCGCGTCGGGCAAGGCGGTGTGAGCGGCCTCGGCCGGGACGCCGGCGGCGATGGGGCGGGGGGCGGTGGCCGGCACGCCGAGGGCCTCGGCGATGGACTCGACCGCCCAGCGGGCGTCGGCCGGTTGCACGTTGCCGGTGCTCTGCAGCTCGGAGACCGTGGCCTCGACGCTGGCCCCGTCGCGGATCCTGGTCGCCACACCGGCCCCGAGGGCGAGCCCGATCAGATTCGCCTCCCCGGTGGCTCCCGGCACAGCGTCGGCGAGCATCGCCCGCACGCGCCGAACGTCGTCGAGAGCTGCCGAGCCTTGCGTGGAGACCAGGCGGACGAGCTCGAGCCTGACCCGGGCGGCGCGGCCGCCCTCACTGTCGTACATCCCCATGTGATTTCCCCTTGTTCGGGCGTCTCCCGTGAGAGACGTGTGCTGATTGTTACCGCGACGGATCTGCGACCGCCACCTGGATGAGTTCAAAATCTCCGCGAGCGGCCAGGAAACCGCGACCGGGACCCGAGGAGGCCTCGAGCGACGGCCGCAGCCGCACGCCCACCAGGTCCCCGTCCAGATCGACGTCCGGTGACAGCAGGAGACCCTGCTTGGACTTGCGGAGCTCGGGGAGCAGACCGCCGTAGGCACGCAGCGCGCTCCGGTTGTCGACGGCCGCCACGATGCGCACCGGCAGGTCGCGGCCCGCGCGCGCGAGAGCCTCGAGCCTCGCCGACACGTCGTCGGGGTAGGCGTCTGCGTCGTCGCAGAGACAGAGCACAGGGTGGCCGTCGGTGAGTTCGCGTTCGATCTCGCGAAGCGAGGCGTCCACCGCACCCGGCTCGCCGACGTCGACCAGGCTCGCACCGGTGGCGCGGTGCTCGCCCCGTCGGGTGGCGAACAGCACCGTGGTCGGAGGCGCGGCGCCGCGTTGCGCCGCCAGGGCCAGCGTCTCCAGGGCGGCGCTGCGCCCACTGCGGGGCGGACCCGCGACGAGCAGGTGGCCTTCGCGCAGGTCGAGGCTCACCGGCGCCACGTCGCGGTCTCCGACCGCGAACGGCACCAGGAACGCCTCGGTGGGCGCCGGCAGGTCTTCGAGCTGGACGGTGCGGGGCATCCGGCCGATCCGCCGGAAGGCGCGGTCGTGGCGGTCGGCGAGCCGACTGATGAGCTCGCGGAGGGCCTGCTGCTCCTGCGTCGGGTCGGGACTCGACCAGACGGCGACCTGGACCTCGGTCGAGCCCTGGACGAAGCCCCGACCGGGCGGCAGTTGGGACGATCGTGCGGCGACGCTGTCGACGCCGAGCACGGCGTACTCGTCCCGTTCGGCGAGACGAAGCACCAGCCGGGTGGTGATCACGCTGGTGACGGCGTTGGGCACGGCGGCCCGACGGTCAGCCGTGAGCAGGAAGTGCACGCCTACTCCGGCTCCGTCCCGGATCAGCCGCTCCCAGGCGTCCAGGATCCGGCCTCCCTCGAGGCGCTCGAGGTGGGACGCCACGTTGGCGTAGCCGTCGACGAGCACCACCACGCGGGGCACCGGGCGACCGGTCGTGGGATCCAGGAGGGAGGCGATGTCGTGGCCACCGGCGTCGGCCAGATCGCGCTTGCGGGAGTCGACGAGGGTGACGAGACGATGGAGCACGCGCGCCATCAGGCCCGGGTCTCCTGGCCCTGCCACGGCGAGGCAGTGGGGCGCCTCGGCGAACACCTGCAGGCCGCTGCCGGCGAAGTCGAGGCAGAAGAGCTGAAGCTGGCTCGGCGCCAGGGAGTCCAGCAACCCTGCGGCCAGAGTCCGCAGGACGGTGGTCTTCCCGCTCCGGCTCGTGCCGAACACCAGGAGGTTGCGCTGGGTGTCGAGGTCGAAGGCCACCAGCTGACGGCGCTGTCTCGCCGGCAGGTCAGCCTCACCCAGCAGCGCCGACCCCGCGGGCAGGGGACGCTGCCGGTCGAGCAGGTCGCCCACCCGGAGGCTGTTGGGGAGCGCCGGCAGCCACGGCACGTGGGGCCGCTCCCAGGAGCCGACCTGCATCACCCGGTCGGTCGTCTGCACCAGGGCCTCCAGGGTGGTGGGACCGTCGGGCGCGACCACGCGCGGGTCGCGTCGCGAGACCGGGTGGATCTGGATCGCGGACACGCCCGGGGGTCGGACGGTCCCGCCGACGTAGGCGCTCTGGAACTCGACCAGGTCGCGGTGGATCCGCTGGAAGGCACGCCCGGCGAGCGCCCTCGGAATGTGCGCTGCCTCCCGCGTGTCGATCACGTCCATGCTGTCGGACTCGTCGTTCATCCTCAGCGCGATGCGGACGCCGACGTTCGCGCGGATCCGGTCGGAGATGACCCCTGCGGGTCGCTGGGTGGCCAGGACCAGTCGCAGGCCGAGGGAGCGTCCGCGGGCGGCGAGGTCGACCACGCCCTCGACGAACTCCGGGATCTCCTTCGCCAGGGCGGCGAACTCGTCCACGATGATCACCAGCTCCTCCAGCTGGACGTCCGGGCGGGAACGTCGCAGCTCCCCGATGTCTCGGACGCCCGCGCCGGCGAGCAGCTCCTCGCGGCGGCGGATCTCGGCATCGAGCGCATGGAGCACGCGTCGGGTGAGGTGCTCGTCGAGATCCGTCACGACCCCGACGCAGTGGGGCAGGTGCATGGCGTCCTTGAACGCGGCACCGCCCTTGTAGTCGACCAGCAGGAAGCCCACCCGGTCAGGTGGGTAGCTGGCGGCGATCGCGGCCACGAGGGACTGCAACAGCTCGCTCTTGCCGGATCCCGTGGTGCCACCGACGAGGACGTGTGAGCCCTGAGGGCCGAGGTCGAGCTCGAGCGCCTGGTCAGCAGCGCGCCCCACGGTGGCCACCAGACGGTCCGAGGGGGCCTGACGCCAGCGTTGCGTCAAGGCCGACGGCGACACCAGGTCCGGGATCAGGTCCTCCAGCGCCACCCGGTCGGGCACCCGGCGCACCCGGCGTGAGTCGGCGGCGTCGCGAAGAGGGGCCAGAGCAGTGGCCAGGTCCAGCGCCTCGGCCCGCCGGATCCGCTCCGGCGTGATGGTCAGGTCCACGCCGTCCCGGTGACCGACCAGCCGACCCTGGTCACCCGAGGCGGAGAAGAGCGAGGGGACCGTCGTCGGCGCGAGCCGTGCCTCGGTGCCGAACCAGATGGTCATGATGCCGACGTCGGACATCCCGATCACCTGGTTGAGGAGAGAGGGGTCGACCTCGACCCGTTCGTCCACGAAGAGCACGACCACCGGAGTGACGAGCGCCGGCCGCGAGTCGCGCCGTGCTGCCCGGCGGGCGCTCCCCAGGGACACCAGGGCGGACAGGAGAGCCGCGCCTGTGCCGCTGTCGCCGGCCACAGGTGCCACCTCGAGGTGTCCGGTGGGAAGGTGGGGCAACCAGCGGAACCAGTCACGCAGCTCCTGGTCCCCCAGCAGCGCGGTCACCATCACGTCCGCCGGGCTGTGCAGCGCCGCCACCTGGGCCATGGCCCAGCCCACCGAGCCGTGCAGGTCGGCTCCCCGGTCGACGATCGCCACGGCGCCGAGGTTCGCCAAGGAGACGCCGGCAGGCACGCCCGCCACGCGACGCGCCTGGTCGAGCTCGGGTGCGTCCGGCTGCTCGGGCCGCCACTCGTCGCGCTTGATCTGCACGGGGGAGGTCAGCGTGCCGGTGCCGAGCCGCAGCAAGAGGAAGTCGGGGTCACCCGGCTGCCGCTCCCAGAGACGGCTGTCGAGGGACCGAGCGAAGGAGAGCACTTCGGTGGGGCCGGGGAGGTGACGCCGTCGCCAGCCCGCCCATGCTGTGGAGCTCCGGGCGACTCGCTCAGTGGCGCGGGCGACGGCCTCGTCGTACGTCGTCCCGAGCTCCCTGACCTCGTCGGACCGGGCTCGTCGCTCCTCGACGTAGTTCCAGAGAGCCATCACGGGGGTGAACAGGGCGAAGAGCGCGATCTCCCAGCGACGGACGACCAAGACGAGCAGCGCCCCCAGGAGCAGAGGCAGCAAGACGGCCCCCCACGGAAAGCGTCGGGCCGTCCGAACGGTCCGCCGGGTGGGTACCGGAACGGTGTCCGTCGGCTCGGGGCTGATCGTTCGCGGGGGGCGGCGCACCGCCACCCGGCCCTCCGCGTCGGTGGCCGGCATGGTCGGCCACCGATGAAGAGCGGTGGGCCGAGCCGCCGGAGTGAGGCCCACCGAGAGCACCAGCCGCTCACCACGGAGAACGCCTGAGGAACGCCAGAGCAGTCCCCGGTCGAGCCAGGCGCCGGTGACCAGCGTTCGCGCCTGGACGGCTCCCGCCGCGTCGACGAGGCCGACCCGCGCCCCGACCACGTCGAGGACCTCACCGGTGCGGGCCCCTTCCGCTGCCTCGATGACCACGACCTGGGGCACGCCCTCGGGCGTGGAGACCTCGATCTCCCACCGAGTGGAGTCCCCCCCTGCGTGGTCGCCGTCAGGCATCGCGAGCCTTCCCCGCCCTCAGTCGATCTCGTGCTCGTCGGTCACGGGGTTGTAGTAGATGTCACCCGCATCGCCGATGTCCCCGGACCCGTCGACGAATTTCCCGTCGTCGACCGTCAGCCCGCTGGGGGCCAGGATCGTGCCGATCATGTCGTTCTGGGACTGCTGGATGTCCATGATGGTGCTGAAGAGCGGACTCCCCATCCCCCCAGCAGTGCCCAGCTGCACCAGCGGGTCGGTCGAGCCGCCGACCATCGCCATCGAGCTGCTCGACGGGTCCGGGCCGTGCACGAACGACGACATGCCCGGGAGGCCGCCGACGAGGGGCACGCCGCCGACAGTCGTCGAGGCGGCGACGGGGACGCCTGCCGCCGCCTGGTCGGCCTCGATCTGGGTGGCTCGCTCCGCGATGTCGACCACCTGCTCGAGGTAGCCCACCGCGGCGCGAAGCGCGTCCTCGGTGATCGCGACCAGCTCGGCGTCGAGCCAGGCGACGGTGGAGCGGGAGACGTCGCAGGCGCAGGCTGAGCAGACACCGGTGACGGTGTCGCGCAGCACGATCACCTGGCGAGCGATGTCGCCGGCGACCCGGCGCAGCTCGGGGGGATCCATCCAGATCTCGGTCATGGCTCTCGCTCCTCGGCTCAGCTGCCGGCCTGCATCAGGGCCTCGCGGCGGCGCGAGACCTCCATGGCGGCGTCCTGCAGCGCGGTGCGGAGCTTGGCGAGGCTGGCCTCGAACTCGGAGTCCCACAGCTGCCGGAAGCGGTCGGCGGCGGGGCCTTCCCACGTGGTGCCGGCGAGCTGGGAACGGATGGACCGGGTCAGGTCGTCGACGGTGCCGGCCTCGCGGTCGAACGTGCCGCGGAGCGTGACCAGCTGCTCGAGCTCTCCTCCGATGCGTGACATCTGCTTGCCTCCTGTGATCGATGGGTCAGTCCTCGGTGGACTGGTGCCCATCGTGGAGGCGGGTCCTGAGGCCCCACTGAGGCTCATCTCATCAGCCTGGAGAGCGCCGGTTACCAAGTGAGGACGCTGGGGTCGGAGGGTCCGGGAGGTGGGACGGCCACCACCGCGGACCCCGCGGCGCTGACGGGTCGCGAGGCCATCTCGGAGGCGACAGTCGAGACCATCCGCACCAGGTAGGCCAGCTGCTCGGGGTCTCGCGCGGTCAACGGCACGCCGCCGTCGGGGCCGATGAACCGCTGGAGAACGGCCTCGTCAGCGTCACTCCCGATCGCGATCGCTGCTCGAACCGAGCGGCGGCCCCAGGACTCGGCGAGCAGCCGCTCGAGGCCGGCTTCGAAGTCGTCGGTGGGCTGACCGTCGGAGACCAGCACCAGCACCGGAGGAAAGGCCCTCGGCTCCATCGGGGGTGACTGCAGAATCCGCGTGACCAGCTGGAGAGCGGCCCCGAGGTCGGTGTAGCCGCCGGCGACGGCGTCGTGCCAGGCGAGGTCTCCTGGTCGAGTCGGCTCTGCCACGTGCCATCGGGCGCCGTCGGAGAACGTGACGACGCGGACCCGAAGGTCGACGAAGGGGTTGGCGGCGGCGAGATCGGCGAGCGCGGGGAGCGCCCCGCTCGCGGCGTCGTTGAGGGCCTGGATCTTGCCGTCCGCGGCCATGGAGCCCGAGACGTCGAGCAGGAACACGAAGTGCAAGGGTCGCGCGGACAGCGGGGCGCCTGGGCGGTACGTCATCTGCTCCCCACTCTCCGCCCCGGAACCCTGGGGACGCACGCCGCTGGGCCGGGCTGTCGCGGTCAACCCTCGCACAGCCCCGGCCTTGTCGTCAGCGACGCTGCGATCTCGGGAGACAGGCTCTTCCGGGCGCCGGCATTCCTCCCGGCCGGCTCGACCCGGGAGAACCAGGAGCCGCAACTGGGGTCGTTCAGTCCCGGATCTCGTTCTCGCCGGTCAGCGGGTTCTCCGCGGCGTCCATGAGCGCGCCCTCGTTCCCACTCTCGTCGACGGGCGACCCAGGTGGAAGGTGACCCCGTTCCCTGGACCTGTCCAGGTGCGCATCGAGTCGTTCGCGCCGACGGTGACGTCGGCGAGGGAAGGGGCGTCGAAGGCCGGCAGTAGGAGCTCGCCTCGCCCGGGGGCGGCATCGGCGACGCCACCGACGAGCGGCGAGCCGGTGATCGGGTCGGGTGCGTGGACGAAGGACGACATGCCTGGCTGGCCACCGACGAGGCGGGCGCCGTCCTCGGCGGGCCGTAGAACTCGCGAGAGGCACGCCGCTGGGTCGGTCCGTCGCCTGGATCCGCGCACGGCACCGGCCCTGTCGTCACCGACACCGTGGTCTCACCAGGTGGCCGCTGCCTGCTGGCGCTGCTGCTCCTCCAGGATCGCGGCCTCGCGGACGAGCCGGTCCGCGAGCGCGGCCATCCGGGCCACCACGCCGCGAAGGTTGGTGCCTTGCGTCGAGATCGTGGTCTGGAACACCTCGGCTGCCGGTCCGGCGTACCCCATGCCCGCCGCACTGACGTCGATGTTGGCGGCAACGCCAGAGATCACCTCGGCGCGGCTCCGCAGCTGAGCAGCGGCCGCCCGCATGCCCGCCGGGTCCCCGGTGAAGACCGACATCTCAGCTGCCCGCCTGCATCAGGGCCTCGCGGCGGCGCGAGACCTCCATGGCGGCGTCCTGCAGCGCGGTGCGGAGCTTGGCGAGGCTGGCCTCGAACTCGGAGTCCCACAGCTGCCGGAAGCGGTCGGCGGCGGGGCCTTCCCACGTGGTGCCGGCGAGCTGGGAACGGATGGACCGGGTCAGGTCGTCGACGGTGCCGGCCTCGCGGTCGAACGTGCCGCGGAGCGTGACCAGCTGCTCGAGCTCTCCTCCGATGCGTGACATCTGCTTGCCTCCTGTGATCGATGGGTCAGTCCTCGGTGGACTGGTGCCCATCGTGGAGGCGGGTCCTGAGGCCCCACTGAGGCCGGGGCTCAACCCCGGTCGATCTCTCCGGTGGACGGCGTGGGTGTGTCCGGCACCACCGCGGACGGGGTGCCGTCGTCCACCGTCGGGCGGTCGGTGACCTTCTGCGAGCCGGTGCCCTTGGGTGAGGGCGAGGCACCCGACGAGCCGTCGGTGGCGGGGCTGGTTGAGGTGATGCTCGGCTGTGGGATGACGGGTCCCTGCTCGGTGCTGCCGCCGACCGTCCGGCCGAACCACCACCACCCGGTGCCGGCCAGGATCAAGGCCACCAGGATCAGCAGCCACCACCCACGAAGAGCCCGGCGCGGCCGCGGGGGCGGCGGGACGGACTCCCGATCCCGCTCGGCGTCGGGGAGGGTGCGAGCCGCGACCGTGACGGGCACGTCCGCCGCGCTGGCCACCGGTCGCGAGGCCGCGAGGTCGGCACGGGAGCTGTCATGGGCAGCCGCGGGTGGCGACGCGCCGACCGCGGCCACCCCGGCAACCGCGGGCACCCCCCCGGCGGTGGTTGCGGGTGACACCTCGGTGACCGGCGGGTCGGGTTCGCCCACGACCGGCGGGGCCCCGTCGACCACAAGAGGCTCGAGGACGAGGGTGACGGCCGAGGCATCGTCGCCTCCGACTGCGGCCGACTCACCCAGCCAGTGGGGGAGCTGAGCGGCGTACTCCTCGAACCCGTGCTCGGTGACGAACCAGGCCATGTCGCCGATCAGCGTCCGCCACCAGTCACTCGAAGCGAAGGAGTTCCCGTAGCCGTCGGAGGTGAGCAGCACCAGGTCGACCCCGGCGGTCGCGGGAAGCTGAGCGAACCGGAAGTCCTCCCGCGCGGAATCCAGGCAGAGGCTGGTGGTCGAACCCGCCACGAGCCTGTCGTCGCCGGGGACCGGTCGGACGACGTGACCGTTGACCCGCACCAGGGCATCCCCGTCGCCGATCTGGGCGAGAGCCACACCCTGCCTGCCGACCAGGGCCAGCAGCAGTGTGGCGCCATACGCGACGACGGTGGGGTCCTCGGTCCCCCCGGAGGCGGCCGGAGTGACCGCCACGTCGGTCTCGGCACCCTCGAACGGGTGCAGCCGCGCGTGCTCCTGCACCTCTTCCCGCCACCGGGGGACGACGTCGTCCACAACGGACCGAAGAAGGGCCGGGAGGTCTGCCATGCCTTCGCTCCGAAGACCCTCGGCGACGAGGTTGCGGGCGGTCTCGACCGCCAGGCGAGAGCCGGTGTCCGAGCGTACGTAGCGTCGCCCACCGTGCCCGTCCGAGACCGCGGCAAGCCACAGCCGACCGTCTGCTCCGTCGGAGAACTGCTCGACAAGCACGGCGTCCTGGTTGGGTGCCGCGTCGGCGTGAGACGACCCGCGGGCGGACGCGGCGGTGCCCTGCCACCGCCCCAGGGGGTCTGCTCCTCGCTCGACGCTCATGTCAGGTCACCAGACCGTGGACTCGGTCGCGTCGGCGTCCCAGGCGGTCACCTGGGCCGGAGGGGGCGGTGCCGGCGCCACGGACGACGCCGCACGAGCGACGTGGACGGTGGCCCATCGGAGCGCCATGACCAGCTGCTCCGGGTTCGAGGCCGTGAGCGGCTCGATGGCCGGGTCACCGATGAAGCGGGCGAGGGAGTCGTAGCTCGCGTCGTGACCGATCGCGATCGCCATCCGAACCGAGCGAGCGGCCCAGGGGAGGTCCATCAGCTCGGTCAGCGCCTGCTCGAAGTCGTCGGTCGGCATGCCGTCGGAGACCAGCACGATCGCCGGAGGGAGCGCGCGTTCCTCCATCGGCGGGACGGTGAGCACGCCAGAGAGCAGCTGTAGCGCAGCTCCCAGGTCCGTGTATCCACCGGGTGTGAGGTCCTCCCAGGGCATCTCGTCCGGATGGGTGGGCTCCTCCAGGTGCCAGCGGGCGCCGGTCGAGAAGGCGATGGCCCGCACGAACACCTCGGCGTGCGGGTTGCTCTCCGACGTCTCGGCCAGTTGGGGGAGCACTTCGCGGATAGCCGTGTTGAGCGACGTCATCTTGCCGCTGGCTGCCATGGAGCCGGAGCAGTCGGCGAGCAGGAAGAAGTGCAGTGGTCGGCGGGCGAGCTGCGCCCCGGGGCGTGAGGTCACGACGCCCTCCTTCCGGTCGCCGGCCGCGCACAGGGGCCCGCCGGGTGGCACGATGATGCCCGTCGAGGGAGGTGAGTGGGGTGCCGGCTGTTGGCGGACGCGTCGAGCTGCCGCGGTATGGCGGCCTCTGGCGACTGGGCGCCCTCCTGGGGGAAGGAGGTCAGGGCTCGGTCTACGAGCTGGTACCCGAGCACGCGGGCCCCCCGGTCCTCGCGGTGAAGTGGTATCGCCCGGAGACCGCACACCCAGCCCAGCGCCGGGCCCTCGAGAAGCTGGCGCAGCTGCCGCCACCCTCCGACGCCTTCCTCTGGCCGCTGGAGGTGCTCGACGACGAGAGTGGCGGGTTCGGCTACGTGATGCCCCTTCGTCCGCAGGGCTACGTGCCGATCGCGGATCTTCTCACCGGTCGCGTCGATGCCGCCTTCAGCACCGTGACCTCCCTGTGCATGGGGTTGGCCGACTCTTTTCTGCAGCTGCACGCGCAGGGCCTGTGCTACCGCGACATCAGCCTGGGGAACGTGTTCTTCGACCCCGCCTCGGGCCATCCCCTCGTGTGTGACAACGACAACGTGGGGATCGACGGTCTCGGGGACGCGCACGTGCTCGGCACGTCGCGGTTCATGGCTCCTGAGGTGGTGCGCATGGAGGCGCAGCCTTCGACCGCGACCGACCTCTACTCGCTGTCGGTGCTGATCTTCTATCTGCTCATGTTCCATCATCCGCTCCAGGGACGACGCGAGCTCGAGTACCCCTGCCTGGACCGCGACGCGGAACGTGAGCTGTTCGGCCTTCGTCCGTTGTTCATCTTCGACCCCGACGACACCTCGAACGCGCCCGACCCCACCGTCCACGCCGCCGTCTTGGACTACTGGCCGCTCTACCCGGGATTCGTCCACGACGACTTCGTGCGCGCCTTCACCCACGGCCTGACCGATCCGACTCGACGGGTCCGTGAAGGAGTGTGGCGGGCCCATCTGTCCCGACTCCTGGACGGCATCGCCCACTGTCCTGGCTGCACCCGCGAGAACCTCACCGACGACGGCACGCCTCTGGGGAAGTGCTGGTCCTGCGGCCGAGCTCTCGAGCAGCCGGTGCGCTTGGTGTTCGGTCGTCGCGCCCTGGTGCTCAACCCCGGCACCCGCGTGACCCGACACCATCTCGCCCGCGACTACGACTACGCCACGACCGTGGGCTTGGTGGCCCAGCATCCTCAACGTCCCGGACTCTGGGGCGTCCGCAACGAGTCTTCCGCCGAGTGGCGCGTGCTGGCTCCAGGCGGACAAGAACTCGTTGTCGCGCCCGGCCGCAGTGCCGGGCTCGTCGTCGGGTCCACGATCGATTTCGGCGCGGCCCGCGGCACGGTCGAGGTGTGACCAGCCGGCACGAGCCGAGCGCGGGTTCATGGCTGCCTCCGCGCCGTGCCGGAAGAGAGCGCCCGGGCGAAGTCTCGGTTGCGTGGGCCCAGCTGAACCCGCCGGCCCGCGACCCACACGGAGGAGACTGCGCCCTCCTCGACGCGAAGGTCGCCCCAGGTCGAGGCGATCGCCTGGTCGGGGCGGGGCGAGCTCAACGCGCCGGCGTACGGCAGGAAGACGACACCGTCGTCGGTGGCGCGGAGGATGCCGTAGCCCGCGAGGTGCACCAGCGGAAGTGCCAACAGCACGGCGAACACGGTGAGGAGCGGGCCACCTGCGTCGAGGACAAGGATCGGAAGGCACATCGTGACCGTCAGCGCGATCAGGGCGCCGGCGTAGACGACGAGGGGGAGGCCGCCGTAGGCGAGCGTGGCGCCGTGGACCCGCTCGGTCACCTGGGCCTGCGCGAGCTTGGCCGCGATGTTCTTCGACGTCTGCGGCCAGGCGGCCTCGGCGGGGGACGGCCGAGACTCCCGAGCGGGGTTGACCTCGCTCGGGACCGGTGCGACGAACGCACCGGGGGGCAGGGCGGTCGCCTCCGGCGGCAGGGACGCAGGCTCCGCCGAGGGACGTGCGGACGAGGTGTCGCGAAACGGGTCGGGCTCCTCCGCGCGGACCGGAGAGCCGAGTGCCGCGGCCCAGACCTCCGCGGTAGTGCTGGCAGCCACCCAGCTCCAGCCACGGCGGTCGGCGAGGTCCCCGGCCAGGCGCCCGAGTGCCTGCGGGGTGAGAGGGAGGCGGCGCGTGATGTGTGCGGCGACGTTCTCCTCTGCTGCTGCCACGAGGCGGTGGACGTCGCGCCGCAACCGCTGCGCGTCCTCCGGCCCGAGCTCCTCCTGGAGGCGGTGACGCAGTTGTCCGGGACGGAGCGCGTGCGCTGCCTGGTCGGCGACGGCGCGGCTCAGCCCCTGCACCAGCAGGTCGCGGTCGGAGTCGGACAGCTCCAGCATCGGCTCCCGCCTTCCTCGATCGCGACAGCGCGACGGTGCCACGGCACCGTGTCGCCACCGCGCGGTCGAAGCGATTGTGCCAACCCCCGCTGAGGTGTCGCTGAGGCGACACCCCCGGCAGCGGGTCGAGTTCGGGTGCTCGGCCCGTCTGGACCGACTGGCGCGCGCGGGGAGGATCCGCCACCCTGACACGCATGCTTCGTCGCTGCTGCCTGGTCCTCCTCGCGCTCGCCGTGTCCCTCGCGGTGATGCCGGGGGCGTCGTACGCCGCCGACAAGGGCGCCAAGAAGGTGAAGGTGCCCGCCGCCGCGAAGGCGGTCGACACCTCCCAGCCCGACCGCTGGGTCGGCAACGGCACGCCGGGCAGCTGCACCTCAGCGGCCGTCGTGCGCGCGGTCAAGAAGGGCGGCATCATCCGCTTCCGCTGCGGCTCCGCCCCCGTGAGGATCGTGATGAAGGCGACCGCCAAGGTCGTCAACACCAGCCGCAAGGTGGTGCTCGACGGTGAGGGCAAGGTGACGCTGAGCGGCGCCGGCAAGCGCCGCATCCTCTACCAGAACACCTGCGACCAGCGGCAGACCTGGACCACCTCGCACTGCAACGACCAGGCCTACCCCAGGCTCGTCGTGCAGAACCTCCGGATGGTGCAGGGCAACTCCACCGGCAAGAGGTACGACGGCGGCGGGGGCGGGGCGGTCTTCGCCCGCGGCGGTCGCCTCAAGATCGTCAACACCACCTTCGTGCGCAACCGCTGCGACAGGTCCGGGCCCGACCTGGGGGGCGCGGCGGTGCGGGTGCTCGACCAGTTCCACGACCTGCCGGTCTACGTCTCCGGCAGCAGGTTCAAGAAGGGCCGGTGCAGCAACGGCGGCGCCCTGTCGAGCATCGGCGTCTCGTGGTCGATCTACAACAGCGTGTTCACCGGCAACAAGGCGATCGGCCACGGCGCCAACCCGGCCCGGGCGGGCACCAAGGGCGGAGGCTCCGGCGGCGCGATCTACAACGACGGCAACACGATGCGGCTCTCTGTCGCCGGCACGACGATCACCGACAACCACGCCAACGAGGGCGGCGGCGCGATCTTCTACGTCAGCAACGACCGCTCCGGCACGATGGCGATCACCTGGTCGACGCTGAGGCGCAACCGGAGCGACGGTTTCGAGACGATCCCCGGAATCTTCTTCCTCGGCAAGAAGCGGACCGTCACCCACTCGATCGTGCGCTGAGGAGCCCGCAAACCCTTGCAGGCAAAGCGAAAGCGGCGTCCGGTACCCCACGAACCCGACGCCGCCCACGTTATTGAGATGCGGAAACGATAAATCAATCCGGCCACGGGCCCATCGCCGACACGCTAACTTCTCACGATGTGGGCACCACACAACCCCGACGTCGTGGCCGCCCGCCGGTCCACCGACGCGACGACCTGCTGGCAGCAGCCTCCCGGACCCTTCTCCGGAGGGGCTATGCCGGTCTGCGCTATCAGGACGTCACCGAGGAGAGCGGCGTGGCCGTCGCGAGTCTGCGGCACTACTTCCCGACGCTGGCCGAGCTGAGGAAGGAGGCGCTGCGCCACCTGGTCCGGTCCGAGCTGGCCGATCTCGAGAGCTCCCTGCGGGAGACCGAGGACCCGTGGGAGCGGCTGCGCCGGTTCTTCATGAGCGCGGTCTCCCTGGACGAGAACGACGGAGGTGGTCGCAGCGGCTGGGTGCTCTGGCTGGAGTACTGGCGAGCGGCGGCGCACGAGCCCGACCTCGCCAGGGACCGGATCGCGGTCGACCGGGCCTGGGACTCCTTCGTGCGGGTCTGCATCGAGGACGGCGTCGCGCTGGGTCGCTTCCACCTGGACCAGACCCCTGCCGAGGCGGCGCGCGAGCTGCACGCGCTGATCGACGGCTTCGGCGGCCGGCTCACCGTGCAGTCGGGGCCCAAGGCCTCACGCACCACCGAGCAGGCCCTGGAGCGCGCCGTACGCCGGATGCTGGGGATCGCGGCCTGACCGCGCCGCCCGAGGTCGGCCGTCGGGTCGTCGTGCTCGGCGTCTCCGGCAGCGGCAAGACCACCGTCGCCCGAGCCCTGGCCGCCGCGGCCGGGGCGGGGTTCGTCGACGCCGACGACCTGCATCCCGCTGCCAACGTGGAGAAGATGGCGGGCGGCACCCCGCTGACCGACGCCGACCGGGAGCCGTGGCTGGCAGCGGTCGCCGTCGCGCTCGAGGCCGCCCGTGCCGAGCGCCGCGACCTGGTGGTGGCCTGCTCGGCGCTGCGGCGGCACTATCGCGACCGGCTGCGCGCCGGCGACCCCGACCTGGTCTGCCTGCTGCTGGCCGGTCCCCGCGCGCTGCTGGCCGAGAGGCTGGCCACGCGACGCGGGCACTTCATGCCGCCGGGGCTGCTGGACAGCCAGCTCGCCACGCTCCAGCCGCTGGAGCCCGATGAGCGCGGCGCCACGCTCGACACGACGCGGCCGGTGGCCGACCTGGTGGCGGCGGCGCGAGGAGTCCTCGACGGCGGCTGAGCGGACGGCCGCCGGTCAGCTGATGTCCTCGCGCATGGTGCGCCAGATGCCGAACCCGGCCAGCACGGCGGCGTACGCGGCGAGCACCAGCGCCGCGACCCACCAGTCGAGCCGCACGGCATCGGGGCTGCCCTGCACGGTGTTGATCACCGCGTTGGTCGCCTCGCTGGGGAAGTAGGGCACGACGTGCTCACGGGCGGCGTCGATGAACGACAGTCCGAACGCCACCAGCGGCTCCACGATCCACGCCACGCCGACGCCGATCAGCAGGGCGGCGACCTGGTTGCGGATGAGGATGCCGACGCCGAGGCCGATCAGCGCCCACAGGCCGAGCACCAGCAGGCTGAGCAGGAGGGTCCGGATGATGTCGGTGGACGGGAACGGGTCCTTGCCGAACAGCGCGAGCGTGGTGGCGCCGAAGCCCACCGAGCCGATCATGCTGACCAGCGCGTAGGCCGCGCCGATGATCAGCAGCGCGACCACCTTGGCGAGCATCACCCGCACCCGCCGCGGCGTGGCCAGGAAGGTGCCGGTGATGGTCTGGTGGCGGTACTCCGAGCCGATCTGGATCACGCCGATGGTGAGCAGCAGGAGGTAGCCCACGCCGATGCCCGCGGTGTAGACGGTGTTGACCACCTGGGTGGCGTCGCCGACGACGCCGCCCTCGGCGCCGCCGACCTGGCCGAGGTTGTCGGTGCCGTAGAGCACCGCGAAGAGCGTCGAGAACGCCGCGCCTGCGGCGAGCACGCCCAGCGCCATGCCCCACCACAGCCGGGTGGTGAACAGCTTGAGCAGCTCGGAACGGACCTGGCGGCCGAGCGAGGGTCCCTGGGTGGCCATCAGACCGCACCTCCCTCGTGGGGCGGGACGGGTGGTTGCCCCCCGGGTGGCTGGTCGACCTGGTCGGAGGTGACCTGGAAGAAGATCTTCTCCAGGTCGCTGCGGCTGGCCCGCAGCTCCCACAGCGGGCAGCCGGCCGCGAAGGCGAGCTCGCCGACGAGCCGCTGGTCGGCGGTGTGCGCGACCACGGCGCCGGCCCCGTCGACCTCGGCGGCGACGTCGTGCTCGGCGAGGGTGCGGAGCAGGGACGGTGCATCGGGAGTGTGGGCGATCGTGCTCCGGGCGCCGGCGAGCTCCTCGATGGCGGCGTCGGCGACCAGCCTGCCGCGGTGCACGATGATCACGTGGTCGGCGGTCTGCTCGACCTCCTGGAGCAGGTGGCTGGAGATCAGCACCGTCTTGCCCTCGGTCGTGAGGTGGCGCAGGAAGCCGCGCAGCCAGCGGATGCCGTTGGGGTCCAGGCCGTTGGCCGGCTCGTCGAGCAGCAGCACCTGCGGGTCGCCCAGCAGCGCGGCCGCCAGGCCGAGCCGCTGCCGCATGCCGAGGGAGTAGTCGCCGGCCCGCCGGCTCGCGAACGCCGCGATGCCCACGAGCTCGAGCAGCTCGTCGACCCGGCTGTCGGGGACGCCGCTGGTGCTCGCCAGCACCCGGAGGTGGTTGCGGCCGGAGCGGCCCGGGTGGAAGTCGGTGGCCTCCAGGGCCGCCCCGACGGTGCCGAGCGGGTCGGCCAGGTCGGCGTACGGCTGGCCGTCGATGAGCGCCTGCCCGCTGGTCGGGCGGACCAGCCCGAGCAGCATCCGCAGCGTGGTGGTCTTGCCCGCGCCGTTGGGGCCGAGGAAGCCGGTGACCCGGCCCGGGGGGACGGCGAAGGAGATCGCGTCGACCGCGGTGAAGGACCCGAAGCGCTTGGTGAGCTCGCGGACCTCGATCCGTGCGGTGGCGGTGGTCTCGGTGGCCTGGGTGGCGGACGCGGTGGCGTTGTCCATGGTGCGATCCTTGCAGGAGAGCCAACCCCGCGGGCACGCCGCGGGCGGCGGCCGGGAGGAGCAGGGTCGTTGTCGGGTCTGGTCGACCAGGTGCTGTCGCTGTCCGGTCCGCTGGCGTACGCCGTCATCGGGGCGCTGGTCTTCGCCGAGGCCGCGCTGTTCGTCGGCTTCGTGCTGCCGGGGGAGACCGCGGTGCTGCTCGGCGGGGTGCTCGCCTCGACGGGCCACCTGACGCTCGGAGTGCTGCTGGTCGTGGTCGTGGTGTCCGCGATCGCGGGCGACTCGGTGGGCTTCGAGGTGGGGCGGGCGTTCGGACCCCGGCTGCTCGACGTGCGTCCGCTGCGGCGGCACCGCGCCCGGCTGGAGCAGGCGCAGGGCTACCTGCGGTCGCGCGGCGGGCGCGCGGTGGTGCTGGGCCGGTGGACGGCGTTCCTGCGCGCGGTGATGCCGGCGCTGGCGGGGGCGAGCCGGATGCACTACCCGCGGTTCCTGGCGTTCAACGCCTTCGGCGGCCTGGTGTGGGGGGTCGGCGTGACGCTGGCCGGCTACGCCGCCGGGTCGTCGTACCAGCTGGTCGCGACGCGGCTCAGCGAAGGCGGCGCGATCCTCGGCGCGCTGGTCGTGCTCGGGCTGCTGTGGGCCTGGCACCGGCACCGGCGGACCGAGCGCGGCGCGAGCGTCGACGACGCCGGATGAGCCGGTCGGGAGTCTCGGCGCGACCCGCGTGGTCGCCGTGGCGGACGGTCGTCGGCTTCGGCGTGGTGAGCCTGGCCGCCGACATGGTCTACGAGGGCGCCCGGTCGATCACCGGGCCGTTCCTGGCCTCGCTGGGCGCCTCGGCACTGGTGGTCGGGCTGGTGACCGGGGCGGGAGAGGCGGCGGCGCTCGGGCTGCGGCTGGTGACCGGACCGGCCGCCGACCGGTCGGGGCGCTACTGGTCGCTGACGATCTGGGGCTACGGCCTGACCGTGGTGTGCGTGCCGCTGCTGGCGGTCGCGCCGTTCCTGGGCGGGGCCGGGCTGGTCGTCGCCTGCTCGCTGGTGGTCGCCGAACGGACCGGCAAGGCGATCCGGTCGCCGTCGAAGTCGACGCTGCTGGCCCACGCCGCCCGAACGGTCGGGCGCGGTCGAGGCTTCGGCGTGCAGAAGGGGCTCGACCAGGTCGGCTCCTTCGCCGGGCCGCTGGTCGTCGCCGCGCTGATCGCGCTCACCGGGAGGACCTGGCTGGCGCTGGCCGCGCTCGCCGTGCCGGGGGTCGTGGCGATGGTGCTGCTGGTGTGGATGCGGGCACGGCTCCCGGAGCTGGGGTCGTCGACGCCTGAGGCTGACGAGCGGCCGCGACCGGAGCGCGAGGACCGGGTGCGGCTGCCACGGGACTTCCATCTCCTCTCGGCGGCGTGCGCGGCGGTGACGGTGGGGCTGATGACGTTCGGGGTGATCTCGTTCCACCTCGTCGACGACGGCCTGGTGAGTGCGGCCGTCGTCCCCGTCGTCTATGCCGGCGGGATGGCCGCCGCCGCGGTCACCGCGCTGGTGACCGGGTGGGTCTACGACCGGGTCGGTCCGTGGGTGCTCGTCGTGCTGCCCTTCGTGGTGGCGGCCGTGCCGGCGCTGGTCTTCGCGCCGACGGTCGCCGTGGCGGTGGGGGGTGTGCTGCTCTGGGGCGGCGCCACGGGGATCCTCGACTCCACGGTGAAGGCGCTCGTCGCCGACCTGGTGCCGGTCGGCCGGCTCGCGACGGCGTACGGCGTCTTCGCGGCTGTGATGGGTCTCGCCGCACTGGCCGGAGGCGGCCTCGCCGGCTGGCTCTACACCGGCGGCGTCACCGACCTCGTCGTGGTCGTCGGGGTGGTCCAGCTCGTCGCGCTGGTGCTGCTGCTCCGCGTGCTGCGCCGGCCCCGCCCGGCTGCCTGACTCGCCGCCCCACGAGCTGCGCCAAACCCCGGCGACACCGGGGCGCACGTCCCTAGACTGCTGGGTCGTGACACGACTCGTGGGATGGGCGATCAGGCTGGCCATCGGCCTGGTCGTGCTCGCGGTCGTCGCGGCGGGCGCGGTCTACTTGCTGACCTACCACCCCGACGACGTCGAGGCCGGCGAGGTCACCTGCACCGCCGCCGCGGAGCCGCTCCAGCCGGGGCAGCAGATCCGGGTGATGAGCTGGAACGTGCAGTACCTCGCCGGCCGCGGCTACGTCTTCTGGTACGACGTCCCCGACGGCAGCGGCCCCGACCGGCGCCCCAGCAAGGACTCGCTGGCCCGCACCCTGCAGGAGGTCGTGCAGGAGATCCGCGACGAGGACCCCGACGTCGTGCTCCTCCAGGAGGTCGACCGCAGCAGCGCCCGCACCGACGGCCGCGACCAGCTGGCGCAGATCAAGGCGCGGTTGGCGGGGGCCTACCCGTGCACCGCGTCGGCGTACTACTGGAAGTCCCGCTTCGTGCCGCACCCGAAGGTGCTGGGCGAGGTCGGCATGAGCCTGGGCGTGCTCAGCAAGACCCGTATCGAGAGCGCCACGCGCCACCAGCTGCCACACATCTGCGGCGACCCGGTGACGGTGGCCTTCAACTTCGACCGCGCCGTGCTTGCGACCGAGCTGGCCGTGCGCGGCGGGGAGCCGTTCACCGTCCTCAACACCCACCTCGACGCCTTCGCGCAGGGCTGCGACACGATGCAGCGCCAGGTGGCGGCGGTGCGCGACATCCTTGCCGACACCGATGGCCCGTGGGTGCTGGGCGGCGACCTCAACCTGCTCGCGACCCGGTCGGCGTACGACCGCCTCCCGAAGGCCCAGCGCCGCCTCTACGCCCCCGAGACCGAGCTGACGCCGCTGCTCGAGGACTACCGGTCGTTCCCGTCGGTCGCGGAGGTCGACAGCGGCGAACCGGCCTACCTCACGCACTTCTCCAACGACCCGGCCGTCACCGCGCCCGACCGCACCATCGACTACCTCTTCTACGCCGACGGGCTCCGGGTCCGCGCCGAGCGGGTGCGCCGCGACGACCCGAAGGTCAGCGACCACTTCTCCCTGCTCGCTACCGTGACCGTCCCCGGCTGACCGCCCCCGCCCCTCGCCCGGATCAGCCGCGCAGCTCGCGATCCGCCACGAGCGCGGCTCCGACGATGCCGGCCTTGTTGCGCAGCACGGCGGGCACGATCGGCGTCTCGATCTCGACCAGCGGCAGGAACTCCGCGGAGTGCTTCGACACCCCACCGCCGACGACGATCAGGTCGGGGGAGAACAGCGCCTCCAGCGTCGAGTAGTAGCGCGTCAGCCGCTCGGCCCACTCCTCCCACGACAGCTCGTCGCGCTTGCGGGCGGAGTTGGCGGCCCGCGACTCGGCGTTGTGGCCGTCGATCTCGAGGTGGCCGAGCTCGGAGTTGGGCACCAGCACGCCGTTGTAGACCATCGCCGAGCCGATGCCGGTGCCCAGCGTCGTCACGACGACCAGCCCGCGCTGGCCGCGCGCCGCGCCGTAGCGCACCTCCGCCAGGCCCGCCGCGTCCGCGTCGTTGACCACGTGGACGTCGCGCCCGGTCGCCTTGGTGAACAGGGCGTCGGCGTCGGTGCCGATCCAGGCGTCGTCGATGTTGGCGGCGGAGTGCACGACGCCGTGTCGGACGACCCCCGGCACCGTCACGCCGATCGGCTCCGACGACTCCGGCAGCTGTCCGAGCAGCTCGGCCAGCACCTCGGCGACGGCGTTCGGGCGTGGCCGGTTGCGGGGTGTCGATCCGCACCCGCTCGGTGGCGAAGTCGCCCTTGTCGAGGTCCACGGCCGCGGCCTTGATGCCGCTGCCGCCGAAGTCGATGCCGGTCGGTCGGTCCTGCTCCGCCCCTGGTGTCATGCGCCCCATCTTCACCCAGGTCGCGCTCGGATGGGTACGCCGACCCCGAAGGCAAACTTTTCGCACGGGCTGACCACAATGTCTTCCCCCGTCGGGGAAGCGTTCCTACACTGTCGCGGTGACCGAGCCCACGGGTGCCGAGAGCACCCGAGACAAGATCCTGGCCGCCGCCGTCGTGCTGACCGCGGCGGACGGCTGGGCCGCGGTGACCATGGGCGGGGTCGCGGGCCGCGCGGGCGTCAGCCGGCAGACGGTCTACAACGAGTTCGGCAACCGCGACCAGCTGGGCGAGGCGATGGTGGTCACCGAGCTGGCGGGCTTCATGGGCGCGGTCGGGGCGGCCTTCGACCAGCACCCCGACGACCTGGTGGCGGCGATCGGCGCCGCGGCTCACGGCGTGCTGGCGGCCGCCCGGGAGCAGCCGGTGCTGCAGGCGGTGCTGAGCGCCTCGCAGGGCGCCGAGACCCAGCTGCTGCCGCTGCTGACCACCCAGGCCGACGAGATCATGGAGCTGGCCAAGGCCGGCATCCGCGAGCGCACCGCGGCCTACACCCTCGACATGGACCAGCGCTCCCGCGACGCCGCGCTGGACACCGTGGTGCGGCTGGTGTTCTCGCACCTGATGCGGCCCGGCGGCGACCCGGCCGCCGCGGCCGAGGACATCGCCTGGGTGGCGTCGCGGATGCTCACGCTCGCCTGAGCCTCCGAGCGTCCGGCCTCAGTAGTCCACGACGGCGTATCGGCCGAGCCGGTCCAGCCGGTGCTGCGAGATCGGATCTCCCGGATGGTGCCGGACTTGCCCCGCATCATCAGCGAGTGGGTGCGGATCCGGCCGTGGTCGTAGCGCACGCCCGGCAGCAGCTCGCCGTCGGTGATCCCGGTGGCGCAGAAGAAGACGTCGTCGGAGCGCACCAGGTCGCGCGTGGTCAGCACCCTCGACAGGTCGAGCCCCGCCTCCCTCGCTCGCGACCGCTCCAGGTCCGACCGGGGTGACAGGCGGCCCTGGATCTCGCCGCCGAGGCAGAGCAGCGCGGCCGCGGCGATGACACCCTCGGGCGTCCCGCCGACGCCCATCAGAACATCGACGCCGGTGCCCGGCCGGGCCGCCATGATCGCGCCGGCCACGTCGCCGTCGGAGATGAACCGGATCCGCGCGCCGGCCGCGCGCAGCTCCGCGACCAGCGTGTCGTGGCGCGGGCGGTCGAGCACGACCACGGTCACGTCCGCCGGCTCGCCGCCCTTCGCCTTGGCCACCGCCGCGACCGTCTCGGCGGGTGAGCGCGTCGAGGTCGACCAGCCCGGCCGCCTCCGGTCCGACGACGAGCTTCTCCATGTAGAACACCGCCGACGGGTCGAACATCGTCCCGCGCGGCGCCACCGCCATCACCGACACGGCACTGGGCTGGCCCTTCGACAGCAGCGTCGTGCCGTCGACCGGGTCGACGGCGACGTCGCACGCCGGGCCGGTCCCGGAGCCGACCCTCTCGCCGTTGAACAGCATCGGGGCGTCGTCCTTCTCGCCCTCGCCGATGACCACGACGCCGTCCATCTCGACGGTGCCGATCAGCGCGCGCATCGCGTCGACGGCTGCACCGTCGCCGCCGTCCTTGTCGCCGCGGCCGACGTACCGCGCCGCCGACATCGCCGCCGCCTCGGTGACCCGCACCAGCTCCAGGCCGAGGTTGCGGTCGGGCTGCTCGCGGAGGCGCTCGGCTAGCCGTCGTCGGGCTCACGCTCGCTGCCCTGAGCGGCCAGCAGCAGGTGGTAGAGCAGGATCAGCTGGGTGATCGCCAGCGGCTCGGACCGCTGGTCCTCGGTGATCCGGCCCAGGCTGTCGGGCGGCCCGCCGTCCTCCTCGAGGTCGGCCCAGATCGTCTTCTCCAGCTGCCGCGCCTCCTCGGTCGAGGCGTGGCCGTGGACGTGCAGGCAGTCGGTGGGCGTGCCGTCGGCGTCGCGCATGATCTTCAGGTGCATCGCCGTGCGGTGGTCGTCGGTGAGCACCGACGAGAGGCTCGGGTGCTGGATCGTCGGGCGCAGCAGCAGCTCCGCGGACAGCGGCGTGCCCGGCGGGTCGTTGCGGCTCTCGATGGGGGCGAAGCGGGCGACGATGTCGGCGTACTTCCGCTGCGGGCGGATGTACGCCGCCGACTCGGGCTCGCGGCGTCACCAGGTCGGCCACCACCTGCTCGGCGGTGTAGCCGCGCTTGGCGGTGTCGCGCTGGACCTTCCACCGGTGCCGGATCTCCTCCGGCGGGTCGAGGAAGACCGTCACGTCGAAGCAGGCGCGGCTGAGCTTGGTCGACAGCGGGTGCAGGCCCTTCGACGATCACGAACTCCTTCGGCGCGACGTACTCCGGCCGGTCGAGCGTGCCGGTCGCGTGGTTGTAGACCGGCTTGAGGATCGGGCGGCCCATCGCCAGCAGCTGCAGGTGCTGCTCCATGATGTCGAGGTAGTTGCAGTCCGGGTGGAGCGGCGTGAACGGCAGCTCCTTGCGCTCCACGCGGTCGTAGGCGTGGTAGTCGTCGGCGCAGATCGAGGTGCACCGGTCCTCGCCGAGCGCCTCCACCAGGCCCTTGGTGAGCGTGGTCTTGCCGGCCGCCGAGTCGCCGGCGATCGCGAGCATCACCGGACGGCGCGGGGTGCTGGCGTCCGAGCGGGCCATCCGCAGGATCTTGTCGGGCATGTCGGTCACTCCCTCTCGGTGGTGCTGGTGGTCCGCTGCTGCAGGTGCGGCCGGCGAGCAGGATCACGGACCCGGGCGGTGACGGCCTCGGGAGTGAGGCCGACCTGTGCCATCACCTGCCGGGCCGGGGCCGGAGGCGCCGAAGTCGTCGACGCCGATGGCCTTGTCGACCAGGCCCGCCAGCCGCTGGTCACGCCGGCCTCGATCGAGACGCGGGGTCGAGGTGCTGGTCGGGTCGGTACGCCGAGCGGTCCATCGCGCTGACGACCCGCGCCCGGACGCCGTCGGCGGCGAGGAGCGTCGGCGGCGGCCAGCGCGATCGACGACCTCCGAGCCGGTGGCGACGATCTCGACGTGTGGGTCGGTCGGGTGGCGGACGGCGTACGCGCTGGTCGGGGGTTGCCCGGGCGGCAGGGCGGGGACCGCCTGGCGGCTCAGGATGAGCGCGGTCGGACCGTCGGTGCGCTCCAGCGCGAGCCTCCAGGCCAGCGCGGTCTCGGCGTCGTCGGCGGGGCGCAGCACCTGGAGGCCGGGGATCAGCCGCAGCGACTCGACGTGCTCGACCGGCTGGTGGGTCGGGCCGTCCTCGCCGACCGCGACGCTGTCGTGGGTGAGCACGTGGATCACCGGCTGCCGCATCAGTGCGGCCAGCCGCAGCGCCGGGCGGAGGTAGTCGGCGAACACCAGGAAGGTCGACCCGAACGCCCGCCACTCGCCGTGCAGCGACAGGCCGTTCATCACCGCCGCCATCGCGAACTCGCGGATGCCGAAGGCGATCAGGTCACCGCTCGCGTCGTCCCTGGTGACCAGGGTGCCCGGCACGTCGACGCCGGTGGAGCCTGCCAGGTCGGCGCTGCCGCCGATCAGCTCGGGCATCACGGCTCGCGCTGCCTCCAGCGCCGCCTTGCTGGAGACCCGGGTCGCGCGGTCCTGCCACTCCCGGGTGACTGGGGTGGCGGGGTTTCGCTCCTCCGAGGAGCGTTCCGCACCCTTTCGACCCGGCATCGGGTGCATTTCGCTCCTCGGAGGAGCCCCCCCAGGCCATCCCCAGGTCCGCGGGCAGCCGGCGCGCCCACGTCCGCTCGAGGTCAGCCGCCGCCTCGGGGTGGGCGCCGGCGTAGTCGTCGTACGACGCCCGCCAGGCGGCGTGGGCCTCCGCTCCACGGGCGGCCACCTCGCGGGCCCGCCCCCGGACGGCATCGGGCACGGCGAAGTCGCCGTGAGCCCATCCCGCGCGTGCCTTCGCCGCGGCCAGCACGTCCTCGCCCAACGGCGAGCCGTGCGCCTGCGGCGTCCCCTCGACCCCAGGTGCCCCGTGCCCGATCACGGTGCGGACCGCGACGAAGCTCGGCCGCGGCTCGGCCGTCGCCTCCGCCAGCGCGGCGTCGATGGCGGCCAGGTCGGTGCCGTCGGAGACTCGCACCGTGTGCCAGCCGTAGGCCGCGAAGCGCGCCACCTGGTCCTCCGACGTCGCCAGCCCGGTGGCGCCGTCGATGGTGATCTCGTTGTCGTCCCACAGCACGACGAGCCCGCCCAGCCCGAGGTGTCCGGCCAGCGACGCCGCCTCGTGGGAGACGCCCTCCATCAGGCAGCCGTCGCCGACCAGCGCCCAGGTGCGGTGGTGGGTGATCTCGGGGTGCCGCGCGGCGGACATCCGCTCGGCCAGCGCCAGCCCGACCGCCATCGCCAGCCCCTGCCCCAGCGGGCCGGTGGTGGTCTCGACGCCAACGGTGTGCCCGACCTCCGGGTGTCCCGGCGTGGCCGACCCGAGCCGGCGGAACGCCCGCAGCTCGCTCTCGGGGAGGTCGTAGCCGGTCACGTGCAGCAATGCGTAGAGCAGCGCCGACCCGTGCCCCGCCGACAGCACGAACCGGTCACGGTCGGCCCAGTCCGGCGCGCTCGGGTCGTGCCGCAGGTGCCGGCTCCACAGCGCCCACGCCATCGACGCGGCGCCCATCGGCAGCCCCGGGTGGCCGGAGCTGGCGGCCTGCACCATGTCGGCGGCGAGGAAGCGCAGGGTGTCCACGGCGAGCTGGTCCACCTCGTCGTACGCCGGCGGCGTGCAGCCCGGAGTCGGCTCGGTGGTCGGCGCGGTGAGCGTCTGCGTCATGGTCTCTCTCCGTCGTGAGGCGGCTGCCCGAGGGAAGGCGTCGACGCCCGGCGGCGCCGTCGGTGCGACCAGTCCACCGGCCACGAGCCGGCGCACCCTCACCCCCGCGGGTGGAGCCTGGGGTGAGATGTTGGCGGAGGAGCTCGCGAAGCGAGCGCCTCGACACCCACACCCCCTACCCTTCACCGCATGCCGAAGCCCCTGCGCCTGGTCCTCGTGGACGACCACGAGATGGTGCTGCACGGGCTCGACGCGATGCTGCGGCACTTCCCGGAGCGGGTGCAGATCGCCGGCTCGGCGACAACGGCCTCGGCGGCGCTGGCGTTGGTGGCGGCGGAACGGCCCGACATCGTGCTGGCCGACGTCCGCATCGGCCGCGAGTCCGGCCTCGACCTGACCCGCCAGATCGCAGGCGAGCACCCGGCGACCAAGGTCGTGATGCTGACGGTCTACGACGACGAGCACTACCTCTTCCAGGCGCTGCGCGTGGGGGCGTCGGGCTACGTCCTGAAGCGGATCGACGCCGCCGAGCTGGTGGGGCAGCTGGAGCGGGTCGCGGAGGGGGAGACCGTGATCGACCCGGCGCTGGCCGGTCGGGTGGCGCTGTCGGCCGCGCGGCTGTCGGCGGGGGAGTTCTGGCCGGGCGCGCACCTCGGGCTCACCCAGCGGGAGTCGGAGGTGCTGGAGCTGCTGGTCTCCGGGCACTCCAACAAGGGCGTCGCGGCCAAGCTGGTGGTCAGCGAGGACACCGTGAAGACCCACATCCGCGGGCTCTACCGCAAGCTCGGCGTCTCCGACCGGAGCGGTGCGATCGCCGTGGCGCTGCGGGAGGGGCTGTTCCGGTGAGTTCGTACGCCGCCCCGCTGCCGCCCGACGACGCCACCGCGGAGGTGATCGGGACGGCGTTGGCGGCCGACGGCGTCATCGTCTTCGCCGCCGAGGGGCAGCAGCTCACCGTTGCCGACGTCTGGCCGGCCAACGCGGCGGCCGCGCCGCGGCTGAAGATCCCGGTGGGCTTCGGTGTGAGCGGGCTGGTGGCGCGCTCGGGCCGGGCGGCGCTGCTGGAGGAGGACTCTCCGCGCAACGCCGTCCACCGCCAGCTGCTCGGCCTGTCGCCGGGCCAGACGATCGCCCGGATGTGCCTGGCCGCGCCGGGGCTGGAGGGCGTCGTGGCCGGCGTGGTGGCGGTCCACCGGTCACCCGACCGGCCGTTCACCGACGACGACCTCGCGCTCGCGTCGTCGTACGCCGCCGTCGTTGGCCTGCGCCTCCACGCCGGACAGCTCTGGCGGGCCGTCCACCGGCACCGGTCGGAGCGCGACAAGCTGATCGAGGCCGCGATCTCCGCGCAGGAGGCCGAACGCCGCCGCATCGCCTTCGACCTCCACGACGGCGTGACGACTGCCCTGGCGTCGATGGCCTTCCACCTCTCGTCGGCCGACCTGACCGTCGCCGAGGTGGCCGACGCCGACGGCGACTCCGTGGCCGAGGTCGCTGCTCGCGCCCGGGCCGAGCTGGCCACCGCCCGGCAGCTGTCGGACCTGGCCTACCACCAGACCCGCGCCGCCATCTCCGGCCTGCACAGCCTGGTGCTCGACGACCTCGGCCTGGTGGCGGCGCTGGAGTCGCTGGTCCAGGCAGCCGGCTCGGCCGACGGCCCCGCGATCGACGTGGTGGTCGACGCCGAGGAGGAGTTCGCCGGCGTCCCCGACCATGCCGCCGCCGCCCTCTACCGCATCGCCCAGGAAGCCCTCGCCAACGCGGTCAAGCACTCCCAGGCCGACCGCATCGTCCTGTCGCTCCGCCGCGTCGGCGACTCCGTCGTCCTGGGCTGCGCCGACGACGGCGTCGGCTTCGACCCCTCCGCCCGCGCCGCCGCACGCGCCGGCGACCCCGACGGCTCCCAGCACTTCGGGCTGTCGTCCATCGCCGAGCGGTGCGCGCTCATCGAGGCTTCTCTGCGGCTGGAATCTGCCCCTGGTCGTGGCACTACGGTGCTCGTCGAGCTCCCGCTCTGAAAGTGCGTGGCTGTCCCCTTTCGCCCACTGGGCATGACGCTGCTGGGGACGTCATACGGGACGACTGCCCCGGCGACCGCTTCGCATGACGTCCCCCGTGAGGTCCTACGTCGGGGTTGCGCTGGCGACGGCCTCGGATGACGCTTCGCCCGCTTCCTACAGCGCTTACCGCCGCGAATGCCCTCCTACCGATCGCTGGCTGATCTGCGCTACGCGGTTCTCGTCTTGAGCTCGCGGTGTCCGTGCCGCCGCATCGACAGCTCGAAAGCGAAAGCAGCGATGATGCCGCCGGCGAACATCTCGAGGATTGCGAACGACGAGCGGCTGGCATCGATCAGGGTGAGCACGATCGCCCCGACGCTCAGCAGCGCGGCGGCAGCGACGAGGACCTTGCTCGCCCCTGTCTCGTGGGTGAGGCGCAGGTGACCCGCGTGGACCGTCGCATGGACGAGCAGGATCGACGCGGCGCCGAGCACGGCGATCTGCCGGAGGTCGAGTGTCGCCGAGAGCACCGACACGATGAGCCCGCTGATCAGAAGCCCCTCGCGACTGTGGCGCACCGGCGTCCCGAACGCGCCGGGAAGCTCGCCATCCTTGGCCATCTGGTAGGCGACGTTGGTGACCGCAAAGAGGCTTGCGTTGATCGCCGAGGCGGTGGCGACCAGGGCCGTGATGGATACGGCTACAAAGCCGATCTGGCCGAACACCGGACGCGCGGCGGCGGCCAGGGCGTTATCGCTCGCAGCCCGGACCTCGTCGGAGGTCAGCGTCCCGAACACGACCACGGACACCAGGAGGTAGAGGCCCAGGACCAGGACGATCGCGGTCGTGATGGCTCGCGGAATGGTGTGCTGGGGATCATCGACCTCCTCGGCCGCGTTGGTGATGACCCGGAAGCCCTCGTAGGCAAAGAACGTCACGGCGATGCTCGCGAGGATGGAGCCGCCGGCAGGGTAGGTGCTCGGCGACAGGAGCGCGGGGTGCAGCGCGAAGAGACCGCCCACGCAGAGCGTGACCAACACCGAGAACTTGAAGATCACGATCACGAGCTCCACCTTGCCGACACTGCCCGAGCCACGGAGATTGATGACGACGAAGACGGCCATCACAGCGACGGCGAGCACCGAACTCAGCCACCCAGGCGCATCCCCGGGCAGCAGGTTCGCGCCGTAGGAGCCGAAGGTCTTGGCGACCAGCGAGAGCGAGACGAGCGCCGAGGCGTACAGCAGGAACGACATGGCTCCGGCGAACAGGCCGTTGCCGTAGCCGTGGATGAGGTACTCCGCGATCCCGCCGGCGGAGGGATAGCGCGCACCCAGCTTGCCGAGCGAGTAGCCGCTGAGCAGGGCGATGAAACCGCCGAGCAGGAACGAGATCCAGACGGCGCTGCCGGCCATGGTGCCGGCCTGGCCGAGCAAGGCGAAGATGCCCGCGCCGACCATCGTGCCCACGCCGAGCGAGACGGCAGAGGAAAACGAGATCGTCGCGCGGCCGGTGCTCATGGTGACTTGTATACAGCGGCCGCTCGGCGAGCCTGGGCCTGCCAATCGGCGGGTGAGCGACACCCCCGGCGAGCTGCTCCAGATCCTTGCGGTTCCGCGCACCCATCGGCCGACGAGTGTGCGGACCCCCGGTGGCCCGCCCGCCGGCTCGCCTCCTCACTCGGGCACCTGGGTGATCGGCGAGGTGCTCGTCGGCTCCTACGCCGCCACCTCCACCGAGGGCACCCTGCTGGACCAGGCGACGCCCGGGCACGGGGCCCGGCCGCGCCGGGCCAGGCCCCGTCCGGCGCGCCACCTCCGACCGGACGTCTTCCCAAGATGCCGTCGGGAGCGATAGGAAAGTCTGGAGAGCAGCGGAGGACGGCGAAGGGTGTGAACCGGCAGGCGGCCGGTGGGCACGGCCCTGACGGAGGACCCGACGCCTGTGGAGGGCGTGGTGTCCCATGGACCTGGTGCAGCCGGAGAGCTGGGCCGACGCCTTGGGCGCCCGCGCCGAGCGACCGGACCTGCTGCCCATCACCGGTGGCACCGACGTGATGGTCGACCTCAACTTCGGGCGGAGCCGACCTGCTGGTCTGCTCGACCTGACCCGGATCGACGAGATCACCGGCTGGTCGGTGCAGGACGGCGTTCTCCGCATCGGTGCCGGTGTCACCTATGCCCAGGTCCAGTCCCACCTCGCCGGGCTGGTGCCGGGGCTGGCGATGGCCTCGCGCACGGTCGGCTCGCCGCAGATCCGCAATCGGGGGACGGTGGCCGGCAACCTCGGCTCGGCCTCGCCCGCCGGTGACTCACACCCGCCGCTGCTGGCTGTCGGGGCAGGCGTCGAGGTGGCGTCGGTCCGGGGGAGCCGCGTGGTCCGGGTGGCCGACTTCTTCACCGGCGTGAAGCGCAACGTGCTCGAGCCCGACGAGCTGATCGCGGCGGTGCACGTCCCGGTCACTCGGGGCCCGCAGCAGTTCGCCAAGGTCGGCACGCGCAACGCCATGGTGATCGCGGTGGCGACCTTCGGGCTCGCGCTGGACCCCGACGCCCGGCGGGTCGGCACCGGTATCGGCTCCGCCGCGCCCACCCCGCGCCGTGCGCCGGCCGCCGAGGAGCACCTTGCGGCCGAGCTCGACTGGGACGGGCGCGCTCCTCTCGACCCGGTCGCCCTCCGCCGGTTCGGTGAGCTGGTCTCGGGAGCCGCCGATCCCATCGACGACGTCCGCGGCAGCGCGGCGTACCGCCGACACGCCCTCGCCGTGCTGGCTGTTCGCACGGCGAGCTGGGCCTGGGACGAGTACTGCTCGCAGGAGGCCTCATGAGGGTGCGCTGCACGGTGAACGGTGACGAACGCGTCGCCGAGGACGTGTGGGCCGGCGAGAGCCTGCTCCATCTTCTCCGCGAGCGGCTCGGGCTGCCCGGCTCCAAGAACGCCTGCGAGCAGGGTGAGTGCGGGTCGTGCACGGTCTACCTGGACGGCGTGCTCGTCTGCTCGTGCCTGGTCGCGGGCGGTCAGGCCGAGGGCCGCACGGTGGTGACCGTGGAGGGGCTGGCCGAGGGAAACCGGCTCGACCAGGTGCAGCAGGCGTTCCTCGATGCCGGGGCGGTGCAGTGCGGGTTCTGCACGCCCGGCCTGGTGGTCGCCGTGCACGAGCTGGTGGCCAGGGGCGCCGACCCGACGGACGCCGACGTCCGCGAGGCGCTGGCCGGGCACCTCTGCCGCTGCACCGGCTACCAGAAGATCCTCGACGCGGTGCGACTCGCCTCCTCGCGCGCGAAGGAATCCGGATGACCACGGTGATCCAGGGCTGTGCCGTTGCGACCGTGGACCCGACGGGCACGGAGTACGCCGACGGCCACGTCGTCATCGAGGGCCCGCTCATCGCCGCTGTCGGCCCAGGCGCGGCCGACCCCGCCATCGTCGACAGCGCCGACACGGTGGTCGACGCCCGCGGCTGCCTGGCGACGCCGGGTCTCGTCAACACCCACCACCACCTCTACCAGTGGGCGACCCGGGGGCTGGCCCAGGAGCACGACCTGTTCGGCTGGCTCAGCGCCCTCTACCCGGTCTGGGAGGGGCTCGACGAGGACGTCGTGGGCGCGGCCGCCGCAGCCGGACTCGGGTGGTTGGCGCTCACCGGCTGCACGAGCACCACCGACCACCACTACGTGTTCCCGCGCGACGGTGGGGATGTGCTCGGCGCGACGGTCCGCGCCGCCCGCGAAGTCGGGTTGCGGTTCCATCCCACCCGAGGGTCGATGGACCTGGGGCAGCGCCAGGGTGGGCTGCCGCCCGACTCCCTGGTGGAGACGACCGACGCCGCGCTGGCGAGGACCCTGGCAGCCCTCGACGAGCACCACGACCCCACGCCCGGCTCGATGCTCCGCATGGGGGTCGCGCCGTGCTCGCCGTTCTCCGTGACCGAGGACCTGATGCGCCGGGCCGCTGAGCTGTCCCGAGAGCGCGGCGTCCGCCTGCACACGCACCTGGCCGAGACCCTGGAGGAGGAGGAGTTCTGCCGGTCGAGGTTCGGCTGCTCGCCGACGGAGTACGCCGACCGGCTGGGCTGGCTGGGCCAGGACGTCTGGCTCGCCCATGCGGTGCACCTCGGGGACCAGGACGTGGCGCGCCTCGCCGGCGCCGGCACGGCCGTGGCCCACTGCCCGACCAGCAACGCCCGACTCGGCTCCGGGCTGGCGCCGGTGGCCGACATGCGCCGTCAGGGGGTCGACGTCGGGCTCGGGGTCGACGGCTCGGCCTCCAACGAGGAGAGCTCCCTGGTCACCGAGATGCACGCCGCAGTCATGGTCGCCCGGCTGCGGGGCGGGCCCGCCGAGATGACCGCCCGCGAGGCGCTGGCGATCGGCACCATCGGGGGAGCGCGCGTCCTCGGACGAGAGGGCGAGATCGGCTCGCTGGAGGCCGGCAAGCTCGCCGACCTCGCGCTGTGGCGGCTCGACGGTCTCGGGCATGCCGGATGCGAGGATCCCGTCGCCGCGCTCGTCCTGGGCTCCCGGCCACCGCTGGCGCGTCTGGTCGTCGGAGGTGCCACGGTCGTCGAGGACGACGTCCTGGTGACCGCTGACCAGGGGGTGCTCGCCCGCCGGGCGGTCGCCGCCGCCCGCAGCCTGCTGTCCAGGAGCGGCCGATGACGTCCGCGACCACCGGCACCCTCCGGCGTACCCCTGACGGCGTTGGCGAGAACGCCGGTCGGCCCGATGGCGGGCCCAAGGTGCGCGGCGAGTTCTCGTTCTCCTCCGACCTGTGGGCCGAGGGCATGCTGTGGGGCGCGACCCTGCGCAGCCCGCACGCCCATGCCAGGATCACGGGCCTGCGGACCGCCGCAGCGCTCGGGGTGCCCGGCGTGTTCGCCGTGCTCACCCACGAGGACGTGCCCGGCGCGAACCGCTACGGCCTGGAGCACCGCGACCAGCCCGTGCTCGCCTCCGACCGGGTGCGCTACCAGGGGGAGCCCGTCGCGCTGGTGGCGGCGGACCACCCGGAGACGGCGCGCCGGGCCGCGTCCCTGATCGAGGTCGACTACGAGGAGCTGCCGCGGGTCACCGACGCGCGCGCGGCCGTGCGTGGCGAGTGCGACCCGCTGCACGAGGGCGGCAACACCGTGCGGCACGTGCGGATCCGCCGCGGACACCCGGGCGCCCCTGCGGAGGTGGTCGTCACCGGCGAGTACGAGGTCGGCATGCAGGACCAGGCGTTCCTCGGGCCTGAGTCCGGGCTGGCGGTGCCCGCCGCCGACGGTGGGGTCGACCTCTCCGTCGCCACCCAGTGGCTGCACGTCGACCGGAGCCAGGTGGCCGACGCGCTGGGCCTGGACGAGGAGCTCGTCCGGATCACGCTGGCCGGCGTGGGCGGAGCCTTCGGGGCACGCGAGGACCTGTCGATCCAGGTGCACGCCTGCATGCTGGCACTGCGCACGGGGCGGCCGGTGAAGATGGTGTACTCCCGCGAGGAGTCGTTCTTCGGGCACGTGCACCGCCACCCGGCCTGGATGCGCTACGAGCACGGCGCCGACCGCGACGGCCGGCTCGTCTACGTCCGCGCGGAGATCGTCCTCGACGGAGGCGCCTACGCCTCGAGCACCCCGGCGGTGGTCGCCAACGCGGCGACGATGGGTGCGGGGCCGTATGCCGTCCCCCAGGTCTCGATCGACTGCTACGGCGCCTACACCAACAACCCACCCTGCGGAGCGATGCGTGGCTTCGGCGCGGTGCAGGCGGCCTTCGGCTACGAGTCGCAGATGGACCGCCTCGCGGCCGCGGTCGGCGTCGACGCCGCGGAGATCCGGATCCGCAACGCGTTGACCGAGGGCGACCGGATCGCGACGGGACAGGTGGTCGACTCGGCCGCACCGGTCGCCGAGCTCGTCCGCCGGGTGCGCGACCTGCCGTTGCCCCCGCCGACCTCCGCCGATCTCCGCTCCTTGCCCGGCGGGGTGGGGAACACGACCCACGGTGAAGGGGTACGCCGCGGCATCGGCTACGGCGTGGGCATCAAGAACGTCGGCTTCTCCGAAGGTTTCGACGACTACTCCACCGCCCGGGTGTCGGTCCGGGTCGCCGACACCGAGCCGTTGGTCACGGTCCACACCGCCGCCGTGGAGGTCGGACAGGGTCTGGTGACGCTGCAGCAGCAGATCGCCCGCACCGAGCTCGGCCTGTCTCGGGTGCACGTCGAGAGGGCCGACACCACGGTGGGCTCGGCAGGCTCGACGTCGGCGTCCCGACAGAGCTATGTCACCGGTGGCGCCGTCCAGGCCGCGTGCCGCGAGGTCGCCTCGGAGCTGCTCGCCCGCGCGTCGGCAGCGCTCGGTGTCGCACCCGACGCGCTTCTCCTCGAGGACGGCCGGGTGGTCGGCCCGGGGGACCAGTCGATCGCGGTCGCGGACCTGCTCGGCGACGAGGGCGTCGAGCGCACCGTCGAGTGGCGCCACCGCCCCACCTCGCCCTTGGACCCCGAGAGCGGTCAGGGCGACGCCCACGTGCAGTTCGCCTTCGCCGCGCACCGGGCGATCGTCGACGTGGACGTCGAGCTGGGCCTGGTCAAGGTGGTCGCCCTCGACTGCGCGCAGGACGTGGGGCGCGCCCTCAACCCCAGTGCGGTGCTCGGCCAGATCCACGGCGGCAGCGCCCAGGGCCTGGGACTGGCCGTCATGGAGGAGATCCAGGTGGTCGACGGGTTGGTGCGCAACCCGTCCTTCACCGACTACCTCATCCCCACCGTGCTCGACATGCCGCCGATGCAGGTCGAGGTGCTCGAGCTGGCCGATCCGCACGCGCCGTACGGTCTGCGCGGCGTCGGTGAGCCACCGACGATCTCCTCGACCCCGGCGGTCGTCGCGGCGATCCGGGCCGCCACCGGGCTGGCGCTGACCCGGGTCCCGGTCCGCCCCGAGCACCTCACGGGCACCTGACCACGCGCGGCTGGCCTCGCGCCGAGGCTCGCTCGGTCGCCGGTCGCCGGTCGCCGGTCGCCGGTCGCCGGTCGATCACACCGTGAGCCGGTGGCCCCGATCGGTCAACGGAGCGGCCGCGACTGCCCAGACCCGCGCTCGCGCGGCTCCCTAGTCTGGAGGCGATCCCGGCCGGGTCGCGGGCGCGGCGACCCGGGTGATCGCGGGATTCATGATTCTCAACACCCTGGGCAACCTCGCCCGGCGGGGCGAGCTGCACGCGCCTCAGTCCTCGGCGGATCTTAAGGAGTAGGCGACGACGAGCCTGAACACCGCCCACAGCACACCCCCGGCGGCGGACGCGATCAACGCCAGTCCGAGGTCCGGCGCGAACAGTCGGATCGTGCCGAGCGGCGCACCGAACAGCCTCGGCACCAGCACGACGGGCTGGCTGGTGCGACCGGTGGCGTCGGCGACCACCCAGCCGTGCTCGTCGGTGGCGCAGGCGAGGCCGACGAGTAGGTCGGCGTGCGGCACGAAGTCCGGTCGGACGAACACCGCGTCCCGGCCTATGACGCGGCCGTCGGCCAGCGCGACACCGGTCAGCCGGTCGTCCTCGACCACCAGCCGGGCGCCCTCGACCACCTCGATGTCGCGGGCGCGCAGCATCTCGCGCGCGCCGTCGTCGAGCGGCTCATCGCCCGAGAAGAAGACGACGTCCGGCGACCACTGCCGCACCAGCAGCGCGTGGGTGACCGCCTGGGCGCCGCCGCCGAGCACGCCGAGCCGCTGGTCGCGGACCTCGTGGCCGTGGCAGTAGGGGCAGTGCAGCAGGTCGCGGCCCCAGCGCTCCCGCACGCCCGGGATGTCGGGCAGCACGTCGTGCAGGCCGGTCGTCACCAGCACCCGACGGGCGGTCAGGACCTCGCCGCCGTCGAGCGTCACGGTGAACCCGCCGTCGACGCGCTGGATGGCGATGGCACGGTCGGCGAGCAGCCGGCCGCCGTACGACGCCACCTCGGCGCGGCCGAGCGCCAACAGCTCCGCGGGAGGGAGCCCGTCGCGGGAGAGGAAGCCGTGCGTCGCCGCCGCAGGCGCGTTGCGGGGCTCGCCGGCGTCGATCACGACAGTACGCCGGCGCGCGCGGGCGAGGACGAGGGCGGCCGAGAGGCCGGCGGCACCGCCGCCGATCACGGCGACGTCGTGGGAGGGCTGGGAGTCGGGCATGGTTCGAGAGTCCTCGCTGCGAGGCCAACCGACAACAAGTGTTGCCATTCCTGGGAATCCCTGCGTGCAATGGTCCCCGTGACCCAGCCGCCGGGCGATGACGCCGTGAGCACGGCCCTCGACCTCGTCGGTCCTCGGCTGCGCGGGATCCGCGAGTCGCGCGGTCTCACCCTCACCGAGGTCGCCGCCGGCACGGGCATCTCCAAGAGCACCCTGTCTCGCCTCGAGAACGGCCAGCGACGGCCCAGCCTCGAGCTGCTGCTCCCGCTCGCGCAGACCTACCGCGTCCCGCTCGACGACCTGGTCGGCGCCCCGGACGTCGGCGACCCTCGGGTCCGGCTCAGGCCACGCCGCGTGAACGGCCGCGTCGTCGTGCCGCTGACCCGCCACCCCGGCGACGTGCAGGCCTGGAAGATCGTCGTCCCCGCCACCCAGACCAGACCTCGACCGCGCAGCCACGAGGGCTACGAGTGGCTCTACGTGCTGACCGGCCGGATGCGCCTCGTGCTGGGCGACCAGGACCTCGTGCTCGGGCCGGGCGAGGCGGCCGACTTCGACACCCGGGTGCCGCACTGGTTCGGCAGTGCCGGCGAGGGGCCGGCCGAGGTGCTGAGCATCTTCGGGCGACCCGGCGAGCGGATGCACGTGCGCTCGTCGTCGGGGGAGGGCTGAGCCGATGCCCGTCCTCGGCACCAAGCTGCACCTGCCCGCGCCACGCCGGCGGCTGGTCCAGCGGAGCCGTCTCACCGACCGGCTCGACACCGCGGACTCGCCACGCCTGGTCCTGGTGGCGGCGCCCGCGGGCTTCGGCAAGACGACGCTGCTCACCCAGTGGCTGGCCCACTGGCAGGCCGCCGAGAGCGAGGAGAGGCGCCGCGTGGCCTGGCTCGCGCTCGACCCCGGTGATGCCGACGTACGCCGCTTCCTCACCCTGCTGATCGCCGCCGTCCAGACGGCCGCGCCCGAGGCCGGCGTCGAGGCCCTGGCGCAGCTCGACGCCGCGTCCGCCCCCGACGCGGAAGCCCTGGTGGCCAGCCTGGTCAACGACCTCGACCTGCTCGTGGGGCCGATGGTGCTGGCCTTCGACGACTTCCACGTCATCGACGACGCCGACGTCCACGAGGCGGTCCGCCTGCTGCTCGAGCACCTGCCGCCACAGATCACCCTGGCGATGACCACCCGCGCCGACCCACCCCTGCCGCTGCCCCGGCTGCGGGCCCGTGGCGAGCTGGTCGAGATCCGGGCGAGCGACCTGCGCTTCACCCCCGAGGAGGCCGACGGCTTCCTCAACGAGGTGATGGAGCTCGGGCTCCCGCGGGACCTGGTGACCGCGCTCGAGGCCCGCACCGAGGGCTGGGCCGCTGGGCTGCAGCTCGCCGCCCTGTCCGCGAGAGCCCGAGCCGGCGACGATGTCGCCGGCTTCGTCGAGACGTTCTCCGGCAGCCACCGCTTCGTCCTCGACTACCTCGTCGAGGAGGTGCTCGACCGGCAGCCCGACGACGTCCGCACGTTCCTGCTCGCCACCTCCGTGCTCGACCAGCTCCGCGGCGACCTCTGCGATGCGCTCACCGGCCGCGCCGACGGCGCAGAGGTGCTGGAGGCCCTCGAGCGCGACAACGTCTTCGTGCTGCCGCTCGACGACGAGCGCCGGTGGTACCGCTACCACCACCTCTTCGCCGACGTCCTCCGCGCCCGGCTGGCCGCCCGGTCGCCGGCCTCGGTCGTGGACCTGCACGCCGCCGCCAGCAGGTGGTACGCCGACCACGGCCTGATCGCCGACGCGGTCCAGCACGCCCTGGCCGGCGACGACCACGAGCGCGTCGCCGACCTCGTCGAGCTCGGGGTGACCGACCTTCGTCGCCGTCGCGACTTCCACACGCTGCGAGCCTGGCTGCTCGCCGTCCCCGAGGACGTCGTGCGCCGGCGCCCGCTGCTTGCCATCCAGATGGTGTGGATCCGTCTCTCGGAGGGCGACCTCGGCGCGGTGCGCAGCTGGCTCGACGTCGTGGAGGCGGGGCTGGCCGGGCCCCGGGCACCGGTCGCCGCGCCCACCGCGCTCGCTGACGCTGCCCGTGACCGCGAGGCCGAGCTGGGCGCCGTGCCGGCGATGGTGGCGATGTATCACGCCTCGGTCGCCCAGGCTGACGGAGACCGGGCCGACACGGTGGCCCACGCCCGCGCCGCGATCGCGCTGGCCGGCCCGGACGACCACTTCCCCCGCGCCGCCGGAGCGGGTTTCGTCGGGATGGCCGCCTGGTCCGCGGGAGACCTCGGGGAGGGGGTCGAGGCGTTCACCGAGGCTGTGGCAGGGCTGGGAGCGGCCGGCATGGTGGCCGACGAGCTCGGCGCCACGGTGGTGCTCGCGAGCCTGTGGCTGGGGCGTGGTCGGCCCGACGAGGCGCGGCGGCTCTACGAACGAGCGGTGGCCGTGGCCGAGAGCCGCCCGGGCCCGGTGCTGACCAGCGCCGGCGACCTTTACGTCGGCCTGGCCGACGTGCTCCGCGAGCAGGGCCGTCTCGACGAGGCGGCCGGGCATCTCGAGGCGGCGCGAGCGATGGGCGACGGCGCGTCGCTGCCGGAGAACCGCCACCGCCGGTTCACCGCGATGGCCGGCCTGCTGCGGGCGCAGGGTGACCTCGACGGCGCGGTCGCGATGCTCGACCGAGCCGAGCCGCTCTTCCGTCCCGGCTTCTTCCCCGACGTGCGGCCGATCGCCGCGACCCGGGCTCGGGTATGGGTCGCGCAAGGGCGGCTCGACGTCGCGGCGGCCTGGGCGCGGGACCGTGGGGTGACGCCGCACGACCCGCCGGACTTCCTGGCCGAGCACGACCAGCTCACCCTGAGCCGGCTGCTGATCGCCCAGGCGCGGCCGGGCGAGGCGCTGCCCCTGCTGGACCGGGTGGTCACCGCGGGCGAGGACGCCGGCCGCGGCGGCAGCGTGGTCGAGTCGCGGATGGTGCGGGCTCTCGCGCACGCGGCGTCCGGCGAGGTCGAGTCTGCTCGCGCGGACCTGACCGCGGCGCTGGCCGCCGGCGTACCGGTCGGCTACTGCCGCCTCTTCCTCGACGAGGGCGAGCCGATGACGGCGCTGCTCGAGCAGCTCGCGCATGGCGGCGACGACCACGCGCGCCGTCTCCTCGACGTGCGGCGTACCCCGGCCACCGCCCTCCGCACCTCCGAGGAGGGCCTCAGCGAGCGGGAGCTCGAGGTGCTCCGGCTGCTGGCCACCGAGCTGAGCGGTCCGGAGATCGCCCGCCGGCTGTTCGTCACGGTCAACACGCTGCGCACCCACACCAAGCACATCTTCACCAAGCTCGACGTCAACACCCGCCGGGCGGCCGTCCGCCGCGCCGGCGAGCTCGACCTTCTCTGACCCGGCTTCGGGAGATCACCAGCCAGGGTCACATCATCTGGTGATGTGCGGTCACCAGGACGGTCCCTAGCGTCCGAGTCATCGCCGGACATCTCGTCCGGCACGACCGACAAGGAACGATCATGACCGTCACCACCCGGGGCCTGACCCAGGCCTCCGCCGTCGCCGCCGTGGCCGCTGGCAGCCTCTTCATCGGTGTCCAGCTGGGGCACCCCCACCTCGACGCCGCCTCCATCCAGACCACCCAGGTGGAGGTGCGCGACACCCTCAAGGTCGTCATGTGCGCGCTGTCACTCGCCGGCATCGGCGGGCTCTACCTCAGCCAGGTCCGCCGCAACGGCGTGCTCGGGCTGGTCGGCTGGGTCGTGCTGAGCCTCGGCTACCTGCTGATGCTGGGCACGACCTTCGCCGCCGCCTTCGTGCTGCCGACCGTCGCGGCGCAGAACCCGGCGTACGTCGACGACGCGATCGCCGTCGTGGTCGGCAACGCGCCCGTCGGCGACGTCGGCGCCTTCGCGACCGTCATCCAGATCCAGGGCGTCGCCTACCTCGCCGGTGGGCTGCTGCTCGGCATCGCGCTCTTCCGTGCGGGCGTCGTCGCCCGCTGGGCCAGCGTGCTGCTCGCCGTCGGCGGCCTGGTCAGCGCCGCGCTGTCGTTCATGCCCGACGCGTTCTACCGCCTGATCGCCTTCCCCAACGGGATCGCCATGATCGGTCTCGGCGTCTCGCTCTGGCTCGTCACGCGCGGGGCCGGCGTCGGGCCGGTCGAGACCACCGTGTCCCGCTCCGACCCGGCCGTGCTCCGGTGACCACTCGCGAGCGGAGCTGGCCGGTGCCGGTCGCGCTGGCCGCCCTCAGCGCGATCCCGGTGACCGCTGGGGTGCTGCGGCTGGTCCAGCTGGCCGGAGGTCCGTCGGCGCTGCCCGCCGACCCGCGGTTCACCGGCCTCCCGCTCGCGCTCGTGCTGCACCTCGTCGGTGCGGCGACCTTCGCCCTCCTGGGCCTCTTCCAGCTGATCCCTGGATTCCGCCGCCGGCACCTGACCTGGCACCGCCGGGCGGGGCGGGTGCTGGTGGCGGCCGGGCTGACCGTCGCCGGCTCGGCGCTGTGGCTCACGCTGCTCTACGACGTCAAGCCGGGCACCGGGCCGCTGCTCTACGTCGCCCGGCTGCTCGTGGCGTCGGCGATGGCGGCCTGTGTCGTGCAGGGGGTGGTGGCGGTCCGTCGCCACGACATCGACGCGCACCGGGCCTGGATGATCCGGGCCTACGCGCTGGCCTTGGGCGCCGGGACCCAGGCCTTCACCGAAGGCATCGGCGGGGCGTTCTTCGGCTCCGGGGAGCTGCGCGGGGATCTCTACAAGACCGCCGGCTGGGTGCTGAACCTGGCCGTCGCCGAGCTCGTCATCCGATGGCCCGGCCGCGGTCGGGGTGCGCCCCGGGTGGCGCGGCCCGTGATCGTGGCACAGGGATGACCATCGGCACGAGGTACGCCATCCGGGTCACCGGTCACCTCGACGACCACTGGGCCACCTGGCTCGACGCGGCCGAGCTGCGGTGGGAGCCTGACGGCTCGACCACCCTGCTGCTGCCCGTCGTCGACCAGACGCAGCTGCACGGCGTCCTCGCCTCGCTCCGCGATCTGGGCGCCGAGCTGCTGGAGGTGCGGGCCGCCGACCCGGCCTGACGCGGCCTGGGGAGAGAAGGGCGGCGGCGCTCCGTCAGGGTCGCCCGGCGACCCGGGCGACGTACACCGTGCTCGCCGACTCGCCGCCCGTGAGCGGGTTGGCGAACCTCACCACATGGGTCTCTGGCCGGAGGAACACCTCCGCGAGCGTGGCCTCGAAGTCCGGGTCGGGCGGGTCGTCGGACCACAGGGCGAAGACGCCGCCGGGGACGATCCGCTCGGCCAGGCGACGAAGTCCGTCGCCGCTGTAGAAGGCCGCGTGCCGGGGGTGCAGCAGGTTCTGCGGCGAGTGGTCGATGTCGAGGAGCACGGCGTCGTAGCTCCCCTGCGGCGTGGTGCCGGCGGCGACCTGCGCGAAGAAGTCGCCGTGGACGAGGTCGCAACGCGGGTCGGCTGCCAGGCCCACCGTGTCGGGCAGCAGGTCGCGCTGGTGCCAGTCGATGACCGCGGCGACCGCCTCGATGACCTGGACCCGGGCCACCCGGTCGTCCTCCAGCGCGGCCCGCAACGTGTAGCCGAGGCCGAGCCCACCGACGAGCACCTGCAGCTGCTCACCGTCGACGCGGGCCAGGCCCAGGTGCGCGAGCTCGGTCTCGACCACGGTGAAGAGGCTCGACATCAGGAACTCGTCGTCGATCTTCACCTCGTAGACGTCGCGGGCGACGACAGGTTCGAACCGACGCCGCAGGCTGATCACCCCGATCGGGGTGTCGGCCCAGCCGAGCTCCTCGATGTGTAGAGCCACGTGCCGCCTCCGTCACAGGTCTCCCGGCCGCGTCACGGCGGGGTCGGGTCTCGTCGCAGCCTAGGGCTCGGGGAGCGGCTCGACCTGGGCGATGGTCCAGATGGCCTCCTCGACGAGGGACTCCCTGAGCCGGGGCGCGTCCTGCCGTGCCTACCCCCGAGCTCGACCGGCTGATCCACGAGACCGCCCGCCCGCGGCTGATCACGCTGCTCTACGTCGTCGACGAGGCCGACTTCACCTACCTCGGCGCGAGCTCGGCTCACTCCTAGCCGGGATCGATGACCCGGCACGCCCTGACCCTCAGTCCCGGCCCCGCCCCGCCGCTCTGATCAGCGGCGCGTTCCGGACGAGTCGTGGTCCGGTCGCAGCGGGGCCTCGATGGGCTGCCGAGGGGGGCGTCCGATCCCCACGGGTCCCGCTGGGTGTCCCGTCCGTCACAGGCGGTGGTCCCTGCCCTCGGCTGCCTTGTTTCCGGGGCACGGTATAGAGAGGAAGTGGGAGGACCCGGGCTTGTCAGCCAGTAGGTGCCCGGTGGCCCCAAGGGGATGTTGGTCCTGAGCCAGTTCCCATACGGCCTGCTCGTCGTCGCGGTGTGCGGATTCGCGGACCGGTCTGCGGCGTACGCGGAACAGCACGGTGACTCTCCTGAGAGCGGTCGCCCGACGGCCAGCAGCCGACCACCGACGCGATCGACTCCCTGGTTGCGGCGTCCGCGCCGGCCAGGACGGCGTCCGTGCCTGGTGTGCCGCGCCCGTCGGTCCTCAGATCGGCTGTCACCACGGTCACCGATAGGAGGTCACAATGAACAAGCGCATTCATGGCACCCGCAGTCTGGCGATCGCCTTTGCCGGCCTGCTCCTGCTTGGACTCGGCAACGCCGGCATCGCCTCCGCACAGCAGACCGAACAGGGCGCCGCGCCCGTCCGTTGCGAATGGACCGTCGAGGAGCTGCCGCGCACCCCGGACGCCGTCGAAGGCTGGTACCGCGGCTGCGCGTCCCCGACCCTGCCGCACAGCCCGACCGGCGTCGAGGGGTGGAACACCTGACCCGCGAAAGCGGCTCAGGTGGCGTGACGGCTCGGCCAGCCCGGCGCCAGGGCGCCGCCCGCTCGTTCACGAGGTCGATCGGGTGGGCGGTGCGCCGGCTCGGCAACGCCGGGGGCCCTTCGAGCAGATGATGGCCAGCGAGTCGCCGGCCCGCGGCGTGCTGGTCGTCACGCTCGCCGACGGCCGGACCAGCCGGATGCTCGCCACCTGTGCCGGCTCCTGGACCTCCGAGACCTGAGGACCGCCGACTCTTGATCCTCCCCCGCCCGTGGGGGAGGGTCGAGAGGTGCGCAGCAGCTGGGTGTTCCTCGGTCGCCGACCGGTCTCTCGGCGGTGGCTGGTGACCCAGGCCGGGGCGGGCACGGTCGCGATCGCGGTACTCGGGCTGGCCGGCTGCAGCCGGGACGAGACGCCGAACGGCGCCGCCGGTACGCCGTCCGGTCGCTCTGGGAGCGACGACCCGGGCGGGGAGGCGACCTCGGGGCCGAGCCTCGGAGCGGAGCTCACCTGGCAGCGGGTCGAACTGGGCTTCGTGTCCGCGTTCGTGCTGGTGCGGGGCGACGAGGCGGCGGTCGTCGACACCGGCGTCGAGGGCAGCGAGCAGGCGATCGGCGACGTCCTCGCGAGTGCGGGCCCGGGCTGGGCCGGCGTACGCCACGTCGTCCTCACGCATCGCCACCCCGACCATGCCGGCAGCGTCGGCGGCATCCTCGACCTGGCCGCGGGCGCGACGGCGTACGTCGGCGCCGAGGACCTGGCCGGACTCGACGTCTCGGGCCTGCGACCCCTGGCGGACGGCGACGAGGTGTTCGGCACGCGGATCGTCGCGACCCCCGGTCACACGGCCGGGCACATGGCGGTGTTCGACCCCGACACCGGTGTCCTGGTTGCCGGCGACGCGCTGACCAACCCCGGCACGCTCAGCGGGCCGAGCCCGGAGTTCACCGAGGACATGGACGTCGCCGTCGCTTCGGTGCGCGCCCTCGCCGAGCTGGCTCCGAGCATCGTGCTCGTGGGCCACGGCGAGCCGGTCACGGAGGGGGCCGCCGACGCGCTGGCCGCGCTGGCGGCGTCGCTGGGGTAGCGCTGGAGAGTCGGCCTCCCGACCAGCGGCGTGCTCACGTTCGTCCTCCCAGTCGCCTCTGGCGCGCCAGCCATCGCCACCGCGGCGAGCGCCTGGCTGACGTCGAGAACGCCGAGCCGGGACTGCGTGACGGCGTACCCCCGCTGTCGACGGGGTCCGCTTGTCGCGCGTGGGCTCAGACCGGCTGTGGCCCCACTGCGGGTGTCGAGGCCGGAGCAGTGGAGCTGCCCTTCAGCTCGACGAAGAGCACGTGAGTGTCGGTGTCGCCGATGTTGTGGCCGGCGTGCCGCTGCGCGGGGAGCCAGGCCGTGGTCCCGGCCTCGAGCATGACGTCGCGGGTGCTGCCATCGGCGGCGTAGAGCCTCCGCTGGAAGGTGCTCAGTGTGTGCATCACGCTGTTGGGGTGGGCGTGCGGGGTGGTGCGGTCGCCGGGGTGGTCGACGTACTCCAGGACGCGCACGAGGTCGTTCTCGAAGACCACGGCGTACTTGTCCGGGTCGGTGTGGGCCGGGTCGTCCGACATGGTGACTCCTGGACTATTTGATACAGTTAGACTCTATGAAGTGGGACTCTCCTCCTGATGCGTGAACCCGTCAAGGGCCGGACGCCGGCCGGCCGCCGCCGGGAGGACCGCGCTCGGCTCACCCGCCACCGGATCGTCGACGCCGCCGAGCGGCTGTTCCTCGAGCGGGGATATCAGGCGACGACGGTCGTGTCGATCGCCGAGGCGGCGGGGGTGGCGCCGGCCACCGTCTACCAGGCGTTCGGCACCAAGCAGGCGGTGCTGTCGTCACTCCTCGACCGGACGATCGCCGGTGACGACGAGGCCACCCCGCTGCTGGAGCGTGACTGGGTGGTGCGGGCGCGGCGGCTCTCGACGCCTCAGCGGCGGTTGGCTGCCGTCGTGGGCCGGACGGCGGGCGTGGCCGCCCGCACCGCACCGCTCAAGCAGGTGATGCGCGACGCCGCTGCCGTGGAGCCGGAGGTGCGCGCGTTGATCGGCGCCGACCACCAGCGGCGCCGACAGACCCAGCGGGGCCTGGTGGAGATCGCCGTCGGAAGCGACCGGCTGCGGCGCGGCCTGACCGTCGACAAGGCGGCCGAGACCTTCTTCCTGCTCGTCAACAGCGACTCCTACCTGCTGGCGGTCGAGCAGCTGGGGCTGAGCGAGGAGGAGTGGCAGCGGCGGCTGGTGCGGTTGCTCACGCGGGAGCTGTTCGAGGGCTGAGCCACCGGGTGAGGGCTGCTGGCGTGGACGGCGTACGCCATCAACCCACCGACGACGCAGCAGCTCGACAGTTCGCCACCAGCGCCCGCTGGGCAGCCGACACATGAGCCGGCTGGCCCTCCCAGGTCACCAGAGCGTCGTTGACCAGCGCCCGGCCGAAGGAGAAGGTCAGGCGCCACGGCGTCCCCTCGATCCGGTTGAGCTCGGCCAGCGCCTCGGTCACCCGCGACGTCGGGTGGCCGCCGGAGAGGAACGCGATCCCAGGCACCACGCCGGGCACGGTGGTCCGCAGCACGTCGTAGGTCACCGTCGCGACCGTCCGCGCCGACACCTGCCGGCTCTCCAGCCCGGGCGTCACGAAGTTGGGCTTGAGCACGATCCCGCCGAGGTCGACGCCGGCCCGGTCGAGCTCGGTGAACACCGCCTCCAGGATCGTCCGCGTCGCCTGCGCCGACGCCACCAGGTCGTGGTCGCCGGCAGCCAGCACCTCCGGCTCCACGATCGGCACGATGCCGTGCCGCTGGCAGGCCGCGGCGTACGCCGCCAGCGCGACGGCGTTGGCCTCCGCCACCTGCGGCACCAGCGTGTCCACCGAGATCACCGCGCGCCACTTCGCGAACGCGGCGCCCCGGCCGGCGTACGACTCCAGCCGGTCGTCGAGCCCGTCCAGCCCCTGGGTCAGCAGCGCACCGTCGACGCCGGGGCACGGCAGGGTGCCGGTGTCGACCTTGATCCCAGGCAGGATCCCCAGCTCGAGCGCGGCCTCGGGAAACGGCCGCCCGTCGGTCAGTGACTGCCCGAACGTCTCGTCGCTGAGGATGATCCCACTGACCGAGTCGGCCAGGCCGGGCGCGGTCAGCAGCAGCTGGCGGTAGTCACGGCGGATCGTCTCCGACGCAGGTACGCCGGCCGCCTCGAGCCGCTGCGACATGGTCCGGATGCTCTCGTCAGCGGCGAGGATGCCGCGGCCGCGCCCGGTCATCCGCTCGGCGACGGCGTGCAGGTCGGTGGCGGTCCCGCCCTGGGTGAATGTCGTGGTCATGGCGTCTCCTCCGGGGTCGTCGGCCCAGCATCCGCGGCCCGCGGCCCGCCGGCCTCACCCCTGCGGGCGACCCCGGGTGTGAAACGCGCCTGCCCCTGCCAGCAGGGGGTCGCACACGTGTCGGAGGAACAGCCGTGCCGCCGCCGTCGGCTCCGGGCCGCTCACCAGGTGCCAGGGCCGGTCCAACGGCGTGTGCCCCAGTGGTACGACGGCCAGGTCGCCCCCGGCCAACCCGGTGGCCGCGGCGACCTCGTGCACCAGCGTCACCCCGAGCCCGGCCCGCGCCGATGCGACGGCCGCGCCGGTCGTCCCGACCGTGAGCGTGCGCGGTGCCAGCTGCAGCCTGGCCAGCAGCTCCAGGGTCGCTGCCCGCGTGCCCGACCCGACGCCGGTGAGCAGCCAGGTGGCGTGCTCCGGACGGGTGGCGAAGCCCGGCGCCGCCACCGCGACCAGGCGGCTCGCTCGCCGGGCCCGGACGCGCAGCCCCGACCCGCGCGGCGGCCGCCCCGCCACGACGACGTCGACCTCGTGATGGCCCGCCTGCGCGAACACCTCGTCGCGCGGACCCACCGACAGCGACAGCTCGACGCCCGGGTGGGCGACCGCGAAGCCCGCCATCAGCTCGGGTAGCACGAACTCCGCCACCGTCGAGATCGCGCCGATCCGCAGCCGGCCGCGCTCGGCGTCGCGGACCGCCCCCGCCGCCTCCCCGAGCATCCCGACCAGCGAGCGGGCGTAGGACGCGAAGGTGTGGCCGGCCTCCGTCGGCACGATGCCTCGCCCGGCCTTGGCGAACAGCGGTGTGCCCAGCGCGTCCTCCAGTGCCGCGACACCGGCGGACACCGCCGGCGGCGTGACGTGCAGCGCCTCGGAGGCAGCCCGCACCGACCCGCCGTCGTACACGGCGAGGAAGGTCTGCAGGCGTCCCCAGGTCGCGGCGGCTGGCAGGTCCACGAGGCCCAATATAGATCAATGATCGCTTAAGAGTCAGCGATGAAGTTTCGATGGTGCCTGACTGGTCGAAGGCCCCACCATGGAGTCACGACGCCGCACGGGCGGCGTACCCCTGACCCAGCGGAACCCTGCGGAGGACGCACCATGGACGTGAACGGCGAGACCAAGGAGCGGTGGGACCCGGGCGTCCAGAGCTATGCCGGCATGGGCTACTGGAACCCCGACTACGTCCCGAAGGACACCGACGTGCTCGCGGTCTTCCGGGTGACCCCGCAGGCCGGCGTCGACCCGATCGAGGCGGCCGCGGCGGTCGCCGGCGAGTCGAGCACCGCGACGTGGACGGTCGTCTGGACCGACCGGCTGACCGACAACGCGCACTACCAGGCCAAGGCCTACCGCGTGGAGGAGGTGCCTGGCCGGCCGGGGGAGTACTTCGCCTACATCGCCTACGACCTCGACCTGTTCGAGGAGGGCTCGATCGCCAACCTGACCTCCTCGATCATCGGCAACGTCTTCGGCTTCAAGCCGCTGTCGGCGCTGCGGCTGGAGGACATGCGGATCCCGGTCGCCTACACCAAGACCTTCCAGGGCCCGGCGCACGGCATCGTCATGGAGCGCGAGCTGCTCAACAAGTACGGCCGCCCGCTGCTCGGCGCGACCATCAAGCCCAAGCTGGGGCTGTCGGCACGCAACTACGGGCGCGTGGTCTACGAGGCGTGCCGCGGCGGCCTCGACTTCACCAAGGACGACGAGAACATCAACTCCCAGCCGTTCATGCGCTGGCGCGACCGCTTCCTCTACGCCATGGAGGGCGTGAACCGCGCCATGGCCGAGACCGGTGAGATGAAGGGGCACTACCTCAACATCACCGCCGGGACGATGGAGCAGATGTACGAGCGGGCGGAGTTCGCCAAGGAGCTCGGCAGCGTCGTCGTGATGATCGACCTCACCGTGGGCTACACCGCGATGCAGTCGATGGCCCACTGGGCGCGGAAGAACTCCGTGCTGCTGCACCTGCACCGCGCCGGGCACTCGACGTTCACCCGGCAGAAGACGCACGGCGTGAGCTTCCGGGTGGTCGCGAAGTGGAGCCGGCTGATCGGCGTCGACCACCTGCACGCCGGGACCGTCGTCGGCAAGCTCGAGGGCGACCCGGCCACCACGCGGGGGTACTACGACACCCTGCGTGAGAACAACGTGCCGGCCAACCTCGCCAACGGGATCTTCTTCGACCAGGACTGGGCGTCGATGCCGGGCGTGATGCCGGTCGCCTCGGGCGGCATCCACGCCGGCCAGATGCACCAGCTGCTGGACCTGTTCGGCGACGACGTGATCCTGCAGTTCGGCGGCGGCACCATCGGCCACCCGCTCGGGATCGCGGCCGGGGCCGAGGCCAACCGGGTCGCCCTGGAGGCGATGGTCAAGGCCCGCAACGAGGGCAGGGACCTGCTCCGGGAGGGCCCCGAGGTGCTGCGCACCGCGGCGCAGACCAACCGCCCGCTGGAGGTCGCGCTGGCGACCTGGGGCGACGTCACCTTCGACTACACCTCCACCGACGCCCCCGACGCCGTCCCCACCGCGACACCGGTGTGAGCCGGCGTCCTCCCGAAAGGACCCCCACATGTTGCTCCGTCACGGCGCCTTCTCCTACCTGCCCGACCTGACCGACGACGAGATCGCGGCGCAGGTGCGCTACGCCCTCGACCGCGGCTGGCCGGTGTCGATCGAGTACACCGACGACCCGCACCCTCGCAACGTCTACTGGGACATGTGGGGGCTGCCGATGTTCGACCTCACCGAGCCCGACGGCGTGCTGAGGCAGATCCACGAGTGCCGCGCGACGTTCCCGCAGCACTACGTCCGGGTGCTGGCCTACGACGCCCGGCTGGGGCGGCAGACCACCGCGCTGTCCTTCCTCGTGCAGCGGCCGGCCGAGGAGCCGGGCTTCCGGCTGGACAGGATCGAGGGCGACAACCGGACGCAGCGCTACGCCGTGACGTCGTACGCCGCCGCGCGGCCGGCCGGCGCCCGTTACGCCACCGGGTGACCGAGAGGGGATGAGGAGATGAGCGGCTTCGGCTACTACCGGCCGGACGCCCCGGCGGCGCCCAACGATCCACGCGGTCCTTCGCCGAGCGATCCGCCCGGCGCGTCCTCCTCCGAGGACCCGACGGTGCCTGCGGACGCCGTGCTCGAGGAGACGACGCTGCCCGCCGACGCCGAGCTCGACCTGGCTGCCGACGAGGTGGCCGCCCGGGTCGAGGAGGTGCTCGCCACGCTCGACGTCGAGCTGGTCGGGCTGGCGCCGGTGAAGCGGCGGGTGCGCGAGATCGCCTCGCTGCTGCTGGTCGACCGGGCACGACGGCAGTTCGGGCTGGCGACCTCTCGGCCGACGCTGCACATGAGCTTCACCGGCGGCCCGGGGACCGGCAAGACGACGGTCGCGCTGCGGATGGCAGAGATGCTGCATGCGCTGGGCTACCTCCGGGTGCCCCGGGTGCACACGGTCACTCGCGACGACCTGGTCGGCCAGTTCATCGGGCACACCGCGCCGAAGACCAAGGAGGCGCTGGCGCGGGCCGCCGGCGGGGTGCTGTTCATCGACGAGGCCTACTACCTGTTCCGGCCCGAGAACGAGCGCGACTACGGCCAGGAGGTCATCGAGATCCTGCTGACCGAGATGGAGAAGGAGCGCGCCGACCTGGTGGTCATCTTCGCGGGCTACCCCGACCGGATGGCGACGTTCTTCGGGGCCAACCCGGGGCTGTCGTCGCGGGTGCCGCACCACATCGCGTTCGAGGACTACAGCCACGAGGAGCTGATGGCCATCGCCGACCTGATGCTGCTCGCCGAGAGCTTCCGCTTCGACGACGAGGCGCGGGCGGCGTTCGACTCCTACCTCACGCTGCGCCAGCAGCGGCCGAACTTCTCCAACGCCCGCAGCGTCCGCAACGCCATCGAGCGCTCCCGGCTGCGGCAGGCCCGTCGCCTCGTCGAGCTCTCCCGCCCCCTCACTCGCGACGACCTGGTCACCCTCACCGAAGCCGACATCCGCGGTTCCAGCGTCTTCGCCGAGGCGTCGCGGATGGCGCGGTGAGGCGTCGCGGATGGCGCGGTGAGGCGTCGCGGATGGCGCGGTGAGGCGTCGCGGATGGCGCGGTGAGGCGTCGCGGGTCTGCCGAGGCGGACGGTCGCATGGCATCGCGGCAGAGGGGAAGGGTCGACATGTTCAACCAAGCGGTTGACAACGGGCGATGGTCGACCTACGTTGATGATCAACCGACCGGTTGACCAAGGAGGCGCCATGGCCGAGCCCGAACGGCTGAACCGGGTCTTCGCCGCCCTGGCCGACCCGACCCGGCGCGACCTGGTCGCGCGGCTGACGGACGGTGACGCGACGGTCGGCCAGCTCGCGGCGCCGTATGCCGTGTCTCTGCAGGCCGTCTCCAAGCACCTCAAGGTGCTCGAGGACGCGGGGCTGGTGTCGCGCTCCCGCGACGCACAGCGCCGCCCGGTCCACCTCGAGGCGGAGGTGTTCGACCTGATGACCGCGTGGATCGAGCGCTACCGTCGGCGGGCCGAGGAGCGCTACCAGCGTCTCGACGCCGTGCTCGCCGAGATGCAGGACAACGACCGCGGCACCGACCGTGCCGCCACCGGCGAAGGAGCAGCGTCATGACCATGATCCACCACCCCGTCACGGTCTCCGCTCCCGAAGGTCTTCCCTGGGTCGACCTGGAGCGCGAGTTCGACGCGACGCCGGAACAGGTCTTCCGGGCGCACGTCGACCCCGAGCTGGTCGCCCGATGGATGGGCCCGCACGACCTGACCAACGAGATCGACCACTGGGACGCCCGCGATGGCGGCTCGTGGCGCTACGTCGCGCGGCGTAGCCATGAGGAGTACTGGTTCCGCGGGTGCTTCCACCAGGTCGTCCCCGGCGAGCGGATCGTGCAGACCTTCACCTACGAGGGGTTCCCCGAGGGCGTCTCGCTGGAGATCCTCGAGCTCGAACCGCTGGCGGGCGGCCGCTGCCTTCTCCGCGCCCGTTCGGTGACCAGCTCGGTCGAGGGGCGCGACGCGTTCGTCGCCTCGGGCATGGAGTCGGGCATCGTCGCCGGATACGAGAAGCTCGACGCGCTGCTCGCGGGCTGACCGGCCCGTCGACGACGCCTCGGTGGCCCGTCTGCGACGCCTCGCCCGCCCGGGAGCGACGTCTCGCGCTCAGGTGGGGAGGGCGAGCAGACCGGGGTCGAAGCGGGCGCGCACCCGGGCGGAGGCGTCGGCGGCGGCCACGATGAGCGAGGCGTCGGCGGCCCGGCCGGTGGGGATGACGACCGCGCCCGAGTCCCCGGAGTCGGTGGCCTCCCGGTGCGCCATCACCCAGTCGAAGAGCAGCCAGTCGACCGCGCCCGAGGCGGTCATCGGCTCGACGCCCGGGGCGAGCACCGACTCACTCACCCGCGCCATCGCCTCGCGGTGCTCGGTGAGCGTCGCCTCGCGGTCCACCCCCGACGAGTCGTGCAGCAGCATCGACAACGTCGCCGGCAGCCGGAGCCCGTCGTCGGTGACGACCAGCCATCTCGCCCCGCGCCACGCCTCGACCTCCGAGACCCAGTGCAGCCCGGCGCGCCCCCCGACCAGCCCCACTCCGGGCGTGTCCAGGACCCCGTCGAACGGCGCCGGCCCGGTCAGCCCGAGCGCCCACCGGGCGCGGATGCCCATCAGTGCTGCGGTGCCGAGGATCTGCCCGGCGCGGGTGTCGGCCGGCAGCCCGGCCGCGCGCTGCGCGCCGGCGTAGTCGACGACGGCGCGATCGATCGCGCGGTAGGCCGCCGCCAGCCCGTCGTGCTCCCCGGGCTGCGGCCCGCGCCCGCCCCCGAGCACCTCGCCGAACCGGCCCGCCACCTCGATCAGCACGTCGTCGAGGGCCTCCGCGTGTGTCGGCAGCCACCGGTGCGGCTCGGCACCAGGCAGGTCGAACAGCTCGGCCAACGGGGACGGACGGCCCGTCCGGCGTCAACCAGTGGAAGCCGAGCGCGTCGTCGGTCGCCTGGATCCGGGGGAGTGCCATCGAGACACCTCAGCCGGCGTGCGCGGCCGGGCGGGCCGGGTCGGTCAGCCAGGCGTGCCACTCGTCCAGACCGTCGCCGGTGCGCGCCGACACCTCGATCATCCGGGCCCCCGGGTTGATGGCGGCGACGTTGCGCCGGAACAGGTCGAGGTCGAAGTCGAGGTGCGGCAGCAGGTCCATCTTGTTGACCAGGACGACGTCGACGGAGCGGAACATCACGGGGTACTTCAGCGGCTTCTCCTCGCCCTCGGTGATCGCATAGACCATCACCCGGTCGTGGGCGCCGACGTCGAACTCCGCCGGGCAGACCAGGTTGCCGACGTTCTCCACCAGCAACAGGTCGAGGGCGTCGAGGTCGAGCCTGGTCAGCGCCCGGGCGACCATCGGGGCGTCGAGGTGGCACTCGCCGCCGAAGCCGTCACCGGTGTTGAGCAGCGAGATCTGCGCACCCAGGTCAGCGAGGCGGTCGGCGTCGAGCGAGGTCTCGATGTCGCCCTCGACCACCCCCGCCCGCACCCTCAGGTCGCGCAGGTGGCGCAGGGTGTGGACGAGCAGCGCCGTCTTGCCGGCGCCCGGCGACGACATCAGGTTGACGCAGCGCACCCCGGCGGCGTCGAGCGCGGCGCGGTTGGCCTCCGCCGCCCGGTCGTTCTCGTCGAAGATCCGCTCCAGGACGACGACGCGCTCGGGCCCGGTGACGTATGCCGAGTGGTCGCCGTGGTCGTGCTCGTGGTCATGGTCGTGGTCGTGCACGGTCCCGTCGTCGTGGCGGTGGAAACGGCCCATCAGTGCTCCTCGGCGGGTGCGGGGGTCGGGTCTGCCGGTCGGCGCTCGTCGGTGGTCGGGTCGGCCAGGTCGATCGAGGTCACGAGCAGCTCTTCGCCGGAGACCACGCTGATGGCCCCCGAGCCGCAGGAGCCGCAGCTGAGCAGCAGCGCGTCCGCGACCGTCGTGCGCCGGCCGCAGTCGGCGCAGTCGAGCCCCACCGGCACGTGGTCGATCTCCAGCGTCGAGCCGGCGAGAGGACCGCCGTCGGTGACCAGCGTCCAGCAGTAGGCCAGCGTCTCCGGCACCACCTGCCGCAGCCGTCCGACCTGGAGGTGCACCACCTCCACCAGTCGCCCTTCGCGGGCCCGGTCGACGATCCGGTGGATGCTCTGGCACAGCGACAGCTCATGCACCGGCGGACTCCCGCTCGGCGAGCGCCCGCTGCCGCAGCGTCTGCGAGGGGCTCTCGCCGAAGCGCCGGCGATAGAGCCTCGAGAAGTTGCCGAGGTGCGTGAAACCCCACCGTTGAGCCGCATCCGTGACGTTGACGCCGTCCTCCGGCAGCGCGGACATCAGCGTCTGCCGGACCCGGTCGAGGCGGCGGTCACGGATGTAGGCGATCGGTGTGGTGTCGAGGTCCTCTCGAAAGCCGGCCTGGATCGACCTCGGGCTCATCCGGGCGTACGCCGCGAGGTCGTCGAGGGTGATCGGCTCGGCGAGGTGCCGCTCGATGTACTCCAGCGACCGGCGGACGGCCGCCCGGCCGCTGCGTCGTGGCTCCCCGACCAGGCTGTCGGAGTAGGTGTGCGGCTGGATGTAGAGCAGCGTCGAGATGATCAGCTCCTCCAGAGCCGAGGCGCCGACGCCCTGCTGGATCAGCGACGAGGGCGACATCACCTCCGCGGAGAGGATGTTGAGCGCGCCGTGCCACCGGGCGGCGGAGTCGGTGGTGAGGTCGCCGACCGGGTCGAAGAGGATCGGGCCGTCGAGTGATCGACCCAGCATCCGGGACAGCTGGCGCTCCATCGCGGCGCGTTCGATCCGGATGATCAGCTGCGGGCTGTCGTGCTCGACGTGCAGCCGGTAGCCCCTGCCGGGGGAGACCACGAGCGCCAGGAACGCCGTGATCAGGTGGTCCTCGCCGTCGATGTGCGCGTGCGCCTGCCCGGACGTCGTCATGTGCACGGTGTAGGCGTCCGCGGCGGAGGTGACGACGATGTCGGTGGCGACGGCGTAGTCGAGGTAGGCCATCGTGACGTCGAGGAACTGGATGGCGTTGACGGTGCACTGGAAGTCGCGCCGCGCGCCACGCACCGGCCGGACCGTGGCGCCGCCGAGCAGCTGCGAGGTGACCGTCGCCGCCTGTGCGCAGTCGGTGGTGTAGGCGACCGGGTGCTCCTGCAAGGCGTTGGGGACGCCGCGCGAGCGGATCCTTCGGCGGACCGGCATCCGGGTGCGGTCGACGTCCATGAAGCGCAGCCGCGACAGCCTGGACATGGTGCACCTCCCGACTCGCCTGCGGCCCCGAGTGCCGGGCCTTGGGTGACCAGCGTCGCGGTCTTGCGCATGTGAATCAAGAAAGTTGCGCGAATCGGATAGTCACTGCGGGAAGGGGATAGGCGAGCCTCACCTGACCGGCCTATCGTCCGAAGACGGCCCGTCGCTGCGACGGACCCGTGAGGAGGCAGTCGATGACCTTGTCGCCCGACACCGAGATCTCGCCCAGCGCCGGCTCCGGCGCGGCGCCCAGCGCCCTGGCCGCCCGGCTCGAGGACCCCCAGGTCGCCAACGCCCTGGCCAGCCTGCTCGACCACGCCGACCTGCTGGCGATCCTGGTCGAGGGGCTCGACCAGATGGTCTCCCGCAGCGAGATCATCGGCGACTCGCTGATCGCCAGCATCTCCGACCTGCGCTCGACGGTGGAGAACAGCCCCGGCCTGAAGGACTCCGGCGTCAGCGTCCAGGAGCTCACCGAGTCGGCCGCCAGCCTGGCCGGCGTCCTCCCCAGGGCGGCACCCGGCATGGTGGCCGCCGTCGAGTCCGGGGCCATCGACCGGCTGCTCTCCTCGGACCTGGTGAGCCCGGAGGCCGTGGAGCAGATCGCCGTGCTGGCGCGGGGCTTCGTCCGCGGCAAGGACGACTTCGCCCGCCGCCCCGTCGAGGTCGGCGGGCCGATCTCCCTGGTCAGGCTGCTCAAGGATCCCGACGTCAACCGGGCGATCAGCTACTTCGCCACCGTGGCCAAGGCGGTCGGCCAGGAGCTGGGCAACCCCTCGACCGCCTCGACCGCCTCGACCGCCTCGACCGCCTCGACCGGACAGTAAGGGAAGGACCGAACCGGATGTCTTCAGTGCTGTGGTTCCAAGCCGGTGCCTGCTCGGGCAACACCATGTCGTTCCTCAACGCCGAGGAGCCCAACGTCGTCGACCTGATCGTCGACTTCGGGCTCGAGCTGCTCTGGCACCCCTCGCTGGGGATGGAGCTCGGTGAGAACGCCAAGAAGATCTTCAACGACTGCGCCTCCGGCGAACGGCCGCTGGACATCTTCGTCCTCGAGGGCACGGTGATCCGCGGTCCCGACGGGTCGGGTCGGATGGACATGTTCGCCGACCGGCCGATGATCGAGTGGGTGACCGAGCTCGCCGACGCCGCCAGCATCGTGGTCGCCATCGGCGACTGCGCCTGCTGGGGCGGTATCCCCGCGGCCGAGCCCAACCCCAGCGACTCCACCGGGTCTGCAGTTCCACAAGCGTGAGAAGGGTGGCTTCCTCGGCCCCGACTGGCGCTCCAAGGCCGGTCTGCCGGTGATCAACATCCCCGGCTGCCCCGCCCACCCCGACTGGATCACCCAGATCCTGGTCGCGCTGGCCACCGGCCGCGCCGGGGACATCGCCCTCGACGACCTGCACCGGCCGCAGACGTTCTTCAAGACGTTCACCCAGACCGGTTGCACGCGCGTGCAGTTCTTCGAGTACAAGCAGTCGACGATGTCCTTCGGCGAGGGCACCCGCACCGGCTGCCTGTTCTACGAGTTCGGCTGCCGTGGCCCGATGACGCACAGCTCGTGCAACCGGATCCTGTGGAACCGCCAGTCGTCGAAGACCCGCGCCGGCATGCCCTGCCTCGGCTGCACCGAGCCCGAGTTCCCGTTCTTCGACCTCGCCGCCGGCACCGTGTTCAAGACCCAGAAGGTCTCCGGCACCATCCCCAAGGAAGTCCCCGAGGGCGCCGACCACATCACCTACATGGCGCACGCCGCCGCCGCCCGGATCGCGGCCCCGCAGTGGGCCAAGGAGGACATGTTCGTCGTCTGACGGACATGTCGAGGAAGGACTCACCCGATGACTGCAGTGCAGAACCCCGCCTCCTCGGTGGACCTGTTCGTCTCACCGCTCGGGCGCGTGGAAGGTGACCTGGACGTCCGGGTCACCATCGAGGACGGCCACGTCACCTCCGCCTGGACCGAGGCCGCGATGTTCCGCGGATTCGAGATCATCCTCAAGGGCAAGGACCCACAGGCCGGCCTGATCGTGACGCCCGGATCTGCGGCATCTGCGGCGGCAGCCATCTCTACAAGGCCTGCTACGCCCTCGACACCGCGTGGAACACCCACGTGCCGCAGAACGCCACGCTGATCCGCAACATCGCCCAGGCCTGCGAGACGCTGCAGTCGATCCCGCGCTACTTCTACGCGCTGTTCGCGATCGACCTGGTCAACAAGAACTACGCCTCCTCCCCGATGTACGACGAGGCGGTGCGCCGGTTCGCGCCGTACGTCGGGTCGGCGTACCAGAAGGGCGTCGTGCTCTCCGGCAAGCCGGTCGAGGTCTACGCGATCTTCGGCGGCCAGTGGCCGCACAGCTCGTTCATGGTGCCCGGCGGCGTGATGAGCTCGCCCAACCTGGCCGACATCACCCGCGCGACCGCGATCCTCCACCACTGGAAGGACAACTGGCTCGAGAAGGAGTGGCTCGGCTGCTCGGTCGAGCGGTGGCTGGAGATCAAGACCTGGGAGGACATGCAGGCCTGGGTGGAGGAGAACGAGTCGCACTACAACTCCGACTGCGGCTTCTTCATCCGCTACTGCCTCGACATCGGGCTCGACAAGTACGGCGCCGGCGTCGGCAACTACCTCGCGTCGGGCACCTACCTCAACCCGTCGATGTATGAGAACCCGACGGTCGACGGCCGGAAGGACGCCCTGATCGGGCGCAGCGGCGTCTACGCGGGCGGCCGGCACTACGACTACGACCAGCTGCTGGTGTCGGAGGACGTCACCCACTCGTTCTTCAAGGGCGAGCGGCCGTTGCACCCCTGGGACGGCGAGACGATCCCGATCGACCCGCTCGACGGCCGCAAGCAGGACAAGTACTCCTGGGCCAAGTCGCCACGCTACGACGTCCCCGACCTCGGCCGGATCCCGCTCGAGGCCGGTCCGCTGGCCCGTCGCGTGGCCGCCGGTGGCCCGAACGCGCTGGACCACCAGGACGACGACCCGTTGTTCATGGACATGATCGACAAGCTCGGCCCGTCGGTCTTCGTGCGGCAGATGGCGCGCATGCACGAGGCGCCGAAGTACTTCGGTTGGGTGATGGAGTGGCTGTCGCAGATCGACCTCAGCGGCTCCTTCTACACCAAGCCCGAGGAGCTCGCGTCCGGCAAGGGCTGGGGCGGCACCGAGGCCGCACGCGGCGCGCTGCAGGACTGGATCGTCATCGAGGACGGCAAGATCGAGAACTACCAGGTGGTCACGCCGACCGCGTGGAACATCGGTCCCCGCGACGGCGAGGGCACGCTCGGCCCGATCGAGGAGGCCCTGGTCGGCACCCCGATCGTCGACATGGAGGACCCGGTCGAGCTGGGTCACGTCGCGCGCTCCTTCGACTCCTGCCTGGTGTGCACGGTGCACGCCTACGACGGCAAGACCGGACGCGAGCTCAACAAGTTCGTCATCAATGGCATGGTCTGAGGGGAGCCCCAGCGCGGCCGCGGCGGCGACGTCCGGCCGGGCGCCGTACCAGCTGCTCGACGACGGCTTCGCGCCGGAGCCCTGCGACCTGCTCGTGATCGGCTGCGGCAACATCCTGCGCGGTGACGACGCGGTCGGGCCCGTCCTGGTGCGGCACCTCTTCGAGCGCGGGGTGCCCGCGGGGGTGCGGGTCGTCGACGGTGGTACGTCGGGCATGGACGTCGCTTTCGGCATGCGCGGCGCCTCCCGGGTGGTGATCGTCGACGCGGCGGCGACGGGGGCGGAGCCGGGGACCGTCTATCGGGTGCCCGCCGAGGAGCTCGCCGAGCTGCCGCCGATCGACGGGCTGCACACCCACAACTTCCGCTGGGACCACGCGCTGTCGTTCTCGGCGTGGCTGCTCGGGCCGGAGCGACCCTCCGACGTGACGGTCTATCTCGTGGAGGCGGCGTCGCTGGAGCCCGGCGAGCCGCTCACGCCCGCCGTGGAGGCCGGGATGTGGCGGGTGGTCGAGCTGGTCGAGCAGGACCACTTCCCAGCCGAGCCGTCGTCTCCGGAGGGGACCGTCGAGCTGACTGAGGACGGCTACCTGCACGTCCCGGCGGAGCTGGCGCAGCGGCACTTCCCGGGCGACGCGCTGGTGGCCCGGCTGGACGAAGCCGCAGAGACGCCGACGCTCGAGCTGGTGCCGCTGGTCTCCGTCGGCCACGGCGGGCTGCTGCTCAAGCGACGCAACAGGGCGGGCGACCGGTCGGTGCTGATCCACGAGGTGCTGGCTTTCACCCCGGTCGCCGGTAGGTTCGACGTCGAGTGGGACGACGACCGGGGCGCCTTGCTGGTGCCGCTCGGCCCCGGGCCCGACGGGAGCCGCCATGGAGACCGAGGTGCAGACCGAGGTGGTGGCCGAGCGCGGCCAGTGGACGGTCTACCTGGTGGTGATCACGCCGGTGGGCGTGGAGCGCCGGCCGCTGGAGACTCACCGCACCGAGGCCCGGGCGCGGCTGGCGGCCGACGTCGTACGCCGGACGGCGGCGCGGCGGCGAGCCCCGCGGGAGGCACCCGATGACTGAGGCCACCACGACCGCTCTCACCCATCCGCAGCCGCTCGGGATCTTCGGCTTCCCCGCCGGGCTGATGCTGATCCCCGGCGACGACGCGGAGGCCGACGCCGTCCGGGAGAGCCTGCTGGCGGGTCGGCTCCCGGACGCCTGGCCCGAGCGGCTCCGCGTCCAGGAGCTGACGTACGCCGGCGACGACGCGGCCGCCCTCGCGGCCTGTCCCGACCCCGGTCCGGACGCGACCCCGGTCGACCGCTTCCACCGCTGGCTGCTGGACCCCGCCGGCGACGACCCGGCCGAGGTGCGCGCCGGGCTGCCCGCCGAGCTAGACCCGCTGGTCGAGGTCGCCGCCGCCACCCTGGGCGCCGGCCCGGCGCCCCAGCACACCGATGGTCTCGCGCCCGAAGTAGCGGCGCTGGTGCTCGCCGCACGAGCCGCCGAGCGGGTCGAGCGCGGTGCCGCCGGACCGGCAGCCGACCTGCTCGCCGAAGCCGCCGAGGCCGCCGCCCACGCGAGCCCCGTGCTGGCTGGGGTCCTCCTCGGCAACGCCGGCATCCTGCGCCGCGAGACGGGACACCAGCGGGCCGACGCCGACCTGGCCTTCGCCGGTGACGCGCTCGCCGACACCGACCTCGCCGAGGTGCGCGCCGAGCTGCTGCTGCAGCGCGGGTCGCTGGCCCAGGAGCAGGCGGCGGCGGGGCGCGGCGACACCCGCACCCTGCTCCAACAGGCGATGCAGCACTACTACGACGCCCTTCAGCTGGTCAGCGAGCAGACCTCGCCGTTCCTCTGGGCCTCGCTCAACATGAACCTCGCCACCGCCCACCTCGCCTCACCGATGAGCCAGGCCTCCGATCAGCTGCGGCTCGGTGTCGCCACCCAGGCGCTGCGCGCCGCGCGCCGGGTCTACACCCCCGATCAGCACCCGGCTCCCTGGTCGACCGCGACGCTCAACCTCGCCAACGCGCTCGTCTACACCCCCTCCACCCACCAGGCCGACAACCTGGTCGAGGCGGTGGAGCTCTACGACGAGGTGCTCGCCTCCGGCGTCCGCGACCACGACCCGCTCGGCAGGGCGCGGCTGCTGGCCAACCAGGGAAACGCGCTGGCTCACCTGGGGGCGTTCGAGCCGGCCCGGGCCGCGCTGGTCGAGGCGCGCTACCTCTTCGAGAGCGAGGGCGACCACGCGTCGGTGATGGCGGTCCGCGGGGTGCTCGACGAGATCGCCAAGGCGCAGGTGAGCGACCCCGACGACGAGCTGGCCGACCTGGCGCGGCAGGCCGAGCAGATGGCGCGGATGCCCCAGTCCGAGGCCCCCTTCACCTCCGGCATGGGCGTCACCGTCACGGGCGTCACGGGTGCGGCCGGCGACCTCACCGGCCCGCCGCCCAAGCCGACCGTCACGGTGCTGCAGCCCGGCCAGACCCATCCCGACCAGCCGGTGGAGGAGCCGTGACGGCGACCGCCGACCGACCGACCGCGAGCGCCGAGAGTGCCGGGGGCAGCGAGGCCGATCTCGACGCGCTGGCCGCTCGCCTCGACGCGACGGCGGAGGCCGTGGCAGCGCTCGACGACGCTCCTCGCCGAGTGGCCGACGACGCCCTCGCCGCCCGCGACGAGGTGCATCGCGACGTGCTCACCAGCATCGTCCGCCGGCTCAAGGACGACCCGCGAGGCAAGGAGCTGCTGTTCGAGCTGGTCGACGACCCGCAGGTCCGGATGGTGCTGATGATGCACGGCATCCTCCGCCCCGACCCGCTCACCCTGGCGGCGCGGGTGATCGAGCAGGTGCGGCCCAACCTTCAGTCGCACGGCGGCGACGTCGAGCTCCTCGACGTGCGGGACCAGACGGCGTACGTCCGGCTCCAGGGGGCGTGCAACGGATGCTCCCTGGCGGCGGTGACGCTGCGCGACGGCGTCGAGGAGGCGCTGGTCGCCGGCGTTCCCGGCCTGACCGGCGTCGAGGTGGTGCCGAACGATCCCAGCCCGGCGCTGATCCCGCTCAGCTCGATCGGCGTCGGAGCCCCCGAGCAGACGGAGGACCTCGCGGCGGCCGGCTGGGTCGCGGCGGGTGCCAGCGCCGACGTCGCCGACGGCAGCCTGAGGGCCCTGTCGCTCAGCACCGACGCCGGGCCGCTCGACGTCGTCGTCGTCAACACCGGCGGCCGGCTCGCGGCGTACCTCAACGCCTGCGCGCACCAGGGCCGCCCCCTCGACGACGCGTTGGTCGACGCCACCGCCGGGACGCTCACCTGTCCCTGGCACGGCTTCTGCTACGACGCCGCGAGCGGTGAGTGCCTCACCATGCCGGGCGCCCAGCTGGATCCGTTGCCGCTGCGGGTGCAGAGTGGTCGAGTGTGGGTGCGTGGCAGTGGCTCGTTCGCCGACGGCTCCGGCCCGGGCTGACCGAGGCCGACGATGAAGGTGCAGGTGATCGCCGCGGGGCAGACGCACACCGGCGTCCTGCCCGGGCTCGGCCTGCCCGACCAGCCCACCTCGACCCCGGCGACGTACGCCGGCTGGCGGCCGCGCTGCGTGCTCGGCGCCGACTCCCCGGGCGGCCTGGCGCTGCCGCCGGCACACCCGAGTGCGGCGACGATGTATGCCCCGCGCTCCGTCTGGACCGACGGTACCCGCGTCGTCGCCGCTGACTCCGGCAACCACCGGGTGCTGATCTGGCACACCTTGCCCGAGGCCGACGGCACGCCCGCCGACGTCGTGCTGGGCCAGCCCGACGACGTGACCGAAGGGCCGGCGGCGGGCGGCCGCGGCGCGGCAGGCGGGCTGCACCTGCCCACGGGCGTGCTGGTCCACGACGGGCGCCTGGTGGTCGCGGACGCCTGGCACCACCGGCTGCTGGTGTGGGACGCCGTTCCGGACGGCACCGACACCCCGCCCGACCACGTGATCGGCCAGCCGAGCCTCGCCGCGGTCGACCCGAACGCCGGCGGTGAGCCGGACGCGACGACGCTCTACTGGCCGTTCGGGCTCGCGGTCGTCGACGGGCGTTGCTACGTCGCCGACACCGGGAACCGGCGGGTGCTGGTGTGGCGCGACGGCCTTCCCGAGCCTGGGCAGCCCGCCGACATCGTGCTCGGCCAGCCCAGTGCGGAGGCCCGCGACGAGAACCGCGGGGAGGGGGTGGGCCCGTCGTCGTTCCGCTGGCCGCACGCGTTCGCCTCCGACGGGTCGGGCGGAGTCTGGGTCGCCGACGCCGGCAACCACCGGCTGCTCCGCTGGGCCGAGCATCCCGAGGCGGACCGGCCCGCCGACGCCGTCCTCGGCCAGCTCGACCTCACCGCAGGCGAGGAGTTCCCCTACGTCCCGCAGGAGGGCCGGCTGCGGTTCCCCTACGGACTGACCGCCACCCCCGCCGGGATCGCGCTGGCCGACACCGCCAACAACAGGGTGCTCTTCCACCCCCACAGCGCCACCGGCCGCGACCTCCCGACCGCCGTCCTCGCGCAGCCGACGTACGCCGCCAACGGGGAGAACCGCTGGGAGCGTGTCGCCGCCGACACCCTCTGCTGGCCCTACGGCCTCCACTACTCGACGCTCGCTTCCTCCGCCGAGAGGGGTCGTGTGCCGCAGCCGTCGTCCTCCCAGCGGGAGCCGGACGCACGACCCCACGACCAGGCCCACCACGAGCTCCTCGCCGTCGCCGACTCCGGCAACAACCGGGTGGTGCTCTGGGAGCGCGCCGCGGGGGCCGCGTCATGATCGCCGACCTGCACGAGTCGCGGACCACGGCCACCCCACCGGCCCCCCGGGTGCGCCGCCGGATCGAGGTGCGCGGGCTGGTGCAGGGCGTCGGCTTCCGTCCGTACGTCGCCCGGCTGGCCGCCGAGACCGGTGTCGCCGGCTGGTGTCGCAACGACGCCACCTGCGTGGTGGTCGAGGCCGAGGGGCCGGCGGCCGCCGTCGCCGCCTTCGAGCGCCGGCTCCCCCGGGAGGTGCCGCCGCTGGCCCGGGTCACCGCCGTCGCCGCCGCTGACCTCCCCCCGCTCGACCAGGACTCCTTCGCGATCACGCCCTCCACCGCCGCCGACGGCGAGCGCACCCTGGTCGCCCCCGACACCGCCGTCTGCGCCGACTGCCTGGCCGAGCTGGCCGACCCGGCCGACCGCCGCCACCGGCACCCGTTCATCACCTGCACCAACTGCGGGCCCCGGCTCACCATCACCCTGGACCTGCCCTACGACCGGCCGGCCACCACCATGGCCGGCTTCCCGATGTGCGTCGCCTGCGCCGGGGAGTACGCCGACCCGGCCGACCGCCGCTACCACGCCCAGCCGATCGCCTGCCACGACTGCGGCCCCCGGCTGTCCGCCGTCGCCCCGGACGGCGACCTCGTTGCCGACGGCGCCGAGCCGGTCCTCGCGGCCGCTGTCGCCGCCCTGCGCGAGGGTCGGGTGGTGGCGGTCAAGGGGATCGGCGGCTATCACCTGGCCTGCGACGCCGCGAACCCGGTGGCCGTCGCCGCGCTGCGTCGTCGCAAGCACCGTCCCGACCAGCCGTTCGCCGTGATGGCCCGTGACCTTGCCGTCGCCGAGACCCTCGTCGAGGTGGGCGACGCGGCGCCGCTGCTGGTCGCGCCGGAGCGGCCGATCGTGCTGCTCCCGGCGCGCCCCGACGCCCCCGTCTCGGCCGTGGTCGCCCCCGGGCTCGACGAGCTCGGCGTGATGCTGCCCTACGCGCCGCTCCACCACCTGCTCCTCGCCGACCTCCCCGACGGCTCGCCGGGCGCCCCACCGGTGCTGGTGATGACGTCGGGAAACGTCTCCGGCGAGCCGCTGAGTCACCTCGACGACGACGCCCTCGACCGGCTCGGCGACCTGGCCGACCTGTTCGTCCAGCACGACCGCGAGATCGCCGTCCCCGTCGAGGACTCCGTGGTCGCCTGGGGCAGCCGACGGTCCGGTGCCGCTGCGACGCTCGCGTGGCTACGCCCCCCTGCCGGTCGACCTGGGCGACGTGGTGTCCTCGGGTGGGGACGGTGTCGAGACGGCTGCCGCGCGGCCTCCTCGACCGGCGGTGCTGGCGGTTGGGGCGGAGCTCAAGAACACCGTCGCCCTGGCCCGAGACGGCCGCGCGTTCGTCTCTGCCCACGTCGGCGACCTCGAGTCGCTGGCGAGCCGCACCACCCACCGGCAGGTCGTCGACCAGATGGTCGGCTTCCATCGGTCCACCCCCGGCCTCGTCGTCGCCGACCGGCACCCGGGCTACGCCTCGCGGGCCGTCGCCCAGGAGTACGCCGTCGCGCGCGGCGTGCCGCTCCTGGAGGTGCAGCACCACCATGCCCACCTCGCCTCGCTGGCCGCCGAGCACGGCCTGCTCGACGAGCCGCTGGTCGGCCTGGTCTTCGACGGCACCGGCTACGGCTGCGACGCGACGGTCTGGGGCGGAGAGCTGCTGCGCCTGACCGACGGAGGGGCCGGCTTCGAGCGCCTCGGCCACCTCGGGACGGTGCGACTGCCCGGTGGCGACGCGGGCGTCCGACACCCGGTGCGGGTGGCAGCGCTGGCGCTCCTCGCCGCGGGCGAGACCTGGGAGGGCACCCCCGTCGGCGTCGAGCTGGCCACCGCCGAGGCCACCCTCCTGACCCGCGCGCACACCTCGCGGCTCGGCGTCGTCGACACCAGCAGCGTCGGCCGCCTCTTCGACGCCGTCGCCTCCCTGCTCGGGGTGCGGCACCGCGTCAGCTACGACGCGCAGGCCGCCATCGAGCTGGAGGCGACTGCCCGGGTGTGGCGGTGCGAGCGCCCCGCCGGCGCGACGCCGGAGCTGCCGTTCCCGGTCGTCGACGGCGTGCTCGACCCGTCCCCGCTCGTCGCCGCGCTGGCCGGCCTCGTCCGGGCCGGCGTCGACCGCGGCGCCCTCGCGTGGGCCTTCCACGACGCGCTGGCCCGGGCGGGCGCCGAGGCGGCGGCGGCGGTCGCCGGTGACGCCGGCATGGTCGGGCTGTCGGGCGGCGTCTTCGTCAACCGGACCCTGCTGACGCGGACCCGCCACCACCTGGGCACCCACGGACTGGCTGCGCTGACCCACGACCAGGTGCCCGCCAACGACGGCGGGCTGGCGCTGGGCCAGGTGGCGGTCGGCGTACGCCGGCTCGCGCAGCGCCCCGCGGACGCCACCGACCTCGACGTGGCCCTCGACCCCGTCTGCCCCGCAGACTGACCTGAGAGACGAAGGAGATCCCCCATGTGCCTGGCTGTCCCCGGACGCGTCGTCGAGGTGTTCGACGAGAGCGGCACCACCATGGCCCAGGTCGACTTCGGCGGCGTGCGCAAGAAGGTCTGCCTGGCCTACCTGCCCGACACCGGCGTCGACGAGTACGTCATCGTCCACGTCGGCTTCGCCATCCAGCGCCTCGACGAGGAGTCGGCGAAGGAGACGCTGGCGACCTTCGAGCGGCTGGGCATCCTGGAGGAGGAGTTCGGCGACGGCTTCGCGGCGGCCGCGCGCGAGAAGGGGGTCGAGCTGTGAAGTACCTCGACGAGTTCCGCAACCCCGACCTGGCCAAGCGGCTGCTCGACCAGATCCACGCGGTCACCACCAGGCCCTGGGCGATGATGGAGGTCTGCGGCGGTCAGACCCACTCGATCATCCGCCACGGCATCGACCAGCTGCTGCCCGACGGCGTGGAGATGATCCACGGGCCCGGCTGCCCGGTCTGCGTCACGCCGCTGGAGACCATCGACCGGGCGCTGGCGATCGCCCGTCGACCCGACGTGATCTTCTGCTCCTTCGGCGACATGCTGCGGGTGCCGGGCAGCAACGACGACCTGTTCACGGTCAAGAGCGAGGGGGGCGACGTGCGCGTCGTCTACTCCCCGCTCGACGCGCTGCAGGTCGCCCGTGACAACCCCGACAAGCAGGTCGTCTTCTTCGGCATCGGCTTCGAGACCACCGCGCCGGCCAACGCGATGACGGTCCACCAGGCCCGCCAGCAGGGCATCGGCAACTTCTCGCTGCTGGTCTCCCACGTGCTGGTGCCGCCGGCGATCGCGGCGATCATGGAGTCGCCGACCTGCCGGGTGCAGGCCTTCCTCGCGGCCGGCCACGTGTGCAGCGTGATGGGCACCTCGGAGTACCCCCCGCTGGCCGAGAAGTACGCCGTCCCCATCGTCGTGACCGGCTTCGAGCCGCTCGACATCCTCGAGGGGATCCGCAAGACGGTCGTCCAGCTCGAGGAGGGGCGCCACGAGCTGGAGAACGCCTACCCGCGCGCCGTGCCGGCCGAGGGCAACCCCGCGGCGATGACGATGCTGCGCGACGTCTTCGAGGTCACCGACCGCACCTGGCGCGGCATCGGGATGATCCCGGGCAGCGGATGGCGCCTGTCGTCTCGCTACGCCGACTTCGACGCCGAGCTGCGCTTCGAGGTCACCGACATCCACACCGACGAGTCGCCGCTGTGCCGCTCGGGCGAGGTGCTGCAGGGGCTGATCAAGCCGCACGAGTGCTCGGCGTTCGGCAAGGAGTGCACGCCGCGGCATCCCCTGGGGGCGACCATGGTGTCGTCGGAGGGCGCCTGCGCGGCCTACTACACCTATCGTCGGCTCGACCTGGTGCCGGCCGGGGGCTCCTCGTGAGCGGCTCCGCAGGCGGGTCGGGCGACCTGGACTTCGAGGGGTGGACCTGCCCCGCGCCGCTGCGCAACACCCCGACGGTGGTGATGGGCCACGGCGGAGGCGGCGCGATGTCGGCCGAGCTGGTCGAGAGCCTCTTCCTGCCGGCGTACGGCGGGGCGGCGCGCGCCGAGCTGGGCGACGCGGCGGTGCTGCCGCCGGTGGCGGGGCGGCTGGCGTTCTCCACCGACTCCTACGTCGTGAAACCGATGTTCTTCCCCGGCGGCTGCATCGGCGACCTCGCGGTCAACGGCACCGTCAACGACCTGGCGATGGCGGGGGCGCAGCCGCTGTACCTGTCGACGGCGTACATCCTGGCCGAGGGCACGGCGATGGCCGACATCGGTCGGGTGGCGACGGCGGTCGGCAAGGCTGCGGAGCGGGCCGGCGTCCAGCTGGTCACCGGCGACACCAAGGTCGTCGACCACGGCAGCGGCGACGGGATCTACCTCAACACCGCGGGTGTCGGCGTGATCCCCGACGGCGTGACGATCGGGCCCGAGCGTGCTCGGCCCGGCGACGTGGTGCTGGTGAGCGGCGCGATCGGGCTGCACGGCGTGGCCGTGATGAGCTGCCGTGAGGGGCTGGAGTTCTCGACGCCGGTCGAGAGCGACTCCGCGCCGTTGCACGGGCTGGTCGCCGACATGCTGGCCACCGGCGTGGACGTCCACGTGCTGCGCGACCCCACGCGCGGTGGGCTGTCGGCCACGCTCAACGAGATCGCGCGGACCTCCGGCGTGGGCGTCGACCTGGTCGAGCGCGACCTGCCGATCCCCGCGGAGGTCCGCGACGCCTGCGGGCTGCTCGGCCTCGATCCGCTCCAGGTGGCCAACGAGGGCAAGCTCGTGGCGATGGTTCCCGCGGAGGGCGCCGACGCGGTGCTGGAGGCGATGCGCGCCCACCCGTTCGGCGCGGGTGCCTGCCGGATCGGGACCGTGGTGGAGGACCATCCGCGGATGGTGGTCGCCCGCACCGGTCTCGGCGGGACCCGCGTGATCGACCTGCCGATCGGCGAGCAGCTGCCGAGGATCTGCTGAGGGCGCCCTGACGCCGCGACGCCGCGCCCCTGTATCCCTCACCCGCCCTCGTGCGTCCATGGAAGGACACCCATCGCATCCGAGGAGTGACCATCATGAACGCCAACGTCGGCACCCCCGACAAGCTCATCCGCATCGTCATCGGCGTCGTCGCCGCGATCGCCGCCTTCTCCGCCGGCGTCGGCAGCGTGCTCGGCATCGTCCTGCTGGTCGTGGCCGCGATCATGCTGGTGACGGCATTCACCGGCTTCTGCCCGATCTACCGCCTGCTCGGCGTCAGCACCGGCAAGGTCCGCACCCACTGACGGAGCTGGGAGGTTCTTCGGGGTCGGCAGCCGACTCCGCGCGTCCCTCGGTGAGCTCACCTGGAGACGTGGTGGGTCGCCCGCCCGGCCAGGGCCACCCTCCACCCGCAGGACCTACCCCCTACCCTCACCCCGTGAGCCTCTCCGCGGACCAGGTGGTCGCCGAGCTGCCGGGACTGCTGCGCTATGCCCTCGCCCTGACCCGCAACCCCGAGCGTGCGGAGGACCTCGTGCAGGACACCGTCACCAAGGCGCTGGAGCGTGGCGAGCAGTTCCGCGGCGACGCCTCGGCGGCGACCTGGCTGCATCGTGTGATGTACCACCGCTTCGTCGACGACACCCGCCGGGACCGCACCGACCCCGTGGACGACGAGGCGCTGGTCCGGGCGGTCGAGCAGGCCTGGCGCGACGACGACTACACGGTCGACGCCGAGGCGGTGCTGCTGCGCGCGGAGGTCCGCGAGGAGCTGTACGACGCCCTGGTGCGGCTGCCCGTCCACTACCGGTCGGCGGTGGTGCTGCACGACGTGGAGGGGCTGACCTCCGCGCAGATCGCCGAGGTGCAGCAGATCTCGCTGCCCGCGGCCAAGCAGCGGCTGCGGCGCGGACGCACCGTGCTGGTCTCCGCGCTGGCCGGCGGGGTCGAGCGGCGCGAGGCCACGAAGGGGGTCCCGATGACCTGCTGGTCGGCTCGCTCACGGATCGACGACTACCTCGCCGGAGAGCTGTCGCCCGCGGAAGGCGCCATGGTCGAGCGGCACCTCGCCGGCTGCCCGACCTGCCCCGCGCTCTACGCCAGCATCGTCGGCGTCACCGAAGCACTGGGTGCCTGGCGCGACCCGGACTCCGTGGTGCCCGAACGTCTGGCGGATCGGGTGCGCGCCCGGCTAGGCTCTGCGTGACTTCGGTGCGTATTACGAAACAGGGTGCACGATGCGCAACACAGATACCGCCACGATCCGCCGTCTCCTCGAGCACGCGCGCTACGAGGTGCTCCCCACGCCGACCATCGAGGAGAAGCTCCTCGCAGGGGTGCCCACCAGCGTCCAGCTGACCGTCACCGCATCGCCCTCCAAGGGCCTGGACTCGACGCTGGAGTCGGTCGAGCGCCTCCGCGCGGCAGGGTACGACGTCGTCCCCCACCTCGCTGCGCGGATGGTCCACGGGCGCACCGAGCTGGAGGAGGTCGTCGCCCGCCTCAAGGAGGCGGGCGTGACCAGCGTCTTCGTGCCCGGCGGCGACGCGCAGTCGGACGAGACCTACCCCGACGCGCTGGCCCTCCTGGAGGACCTGTCGGACCTCGGCCGTCCCTTCGAACACGTCGGCATCGCGGGCTATCCCGAGTCGCACCCGACCATCCACGACGACCTGACCATCCAGTCGATGTGGGACAAGCGCAAGCACGCCACCCATATCGTCAGCAACCTGACCTTCGACCCCAAGGTGGTCAAGCACTGGCTCCACCGTCTGCGCAGTCGCGGGGTCACCATGCCGCTGATCCTGGGCGTCCCCGGGCCGGTCGACCAGGCCAAGCTGCTGACGATGGCGACGAAGATCGGTGTCGGTGACTCGACGCGGTTCCTCAAGACCCACAAGGGATTCGTCGCCAGGCTCTTCGCCCCCGGCGCCTTCACCGGTGAGCGGTTCCTCGAGAAGGCAGCCCCGACGCTCGGTGAGCCCGGGGCGCTGGTCGAGGGCTTGCACGTCTACACCTTCAACCAGGTCGCCGAGACCGAGACGTGGCGGCAGGACTGGCTCGACCGCCTCGGTTGACCCGTCACCTCCTCGCGTACTCCTGTGCCGGGCCACCGAGGACCTGCCGGGCCAACCGAGGGTCAGTCGGCGAGCAGTGCCTCGAGGGCGCGTTCGAGCCCCTGATGCCCGGTCTCGACCACCGTCAGCGGCAGGCCGAGCCGGTCGGCGGCGGCCTGCGCCAGCGCGCGCAGCTCGTCGTCGGGCTCCTGGGCGAGCCACACGACCCGGGTGTAGCGGCCGAAGTAGTCGTCGCGCAGCTCGGGCCATCGGTCCAGACCGAGCTCGCGGACCACGGTGCGCTCGAAGGAGCGCGACCAGGAAGTCGGTGAGCAGGTAGGTGCCGGGCTGCTCGGCGAACCAGGCCTCCACCCGCTCGCCGGTAGCGAACATGTCGTAGCACGACAGCCCGGGGATCCGCGCCATCCCGAGCTCGTCGCACACCTCGTCGACGCCGCCGTAGGTGCCGCAGTCGGCATAGCCGACCGCCACCTCGTCGTAGGTCGTCAGCAGCCGCTCGGCCAGCGAGCGCACGGCGGCGGGGATGCGCTGCGGCCGGTTGTGCAGCAGCGGCGGCAGCGGGTGGACGTCGACGTCCCAGCCGCGTCGCTCGACGATCCGGGCGGCGGGCTGCGCGAGCGCGCCGCAGGCGATCAGCGCCGGCGCGGTCGCGAGGGGACCTCAGAAGGAGAGCTGCTCGACGAAGCGGTCGTTGAAGTCGGCACGGTCGGAGAGCTCGACATAGGTCACCTCCTCGAGCAGCGCCTCGGCGCCGGCCCGCTCGCGCAGCGACAGCAGGACCATCTTGGCCCCCTCGCCAGCCACATTTCCAGCGCTGACGATCCGCAGCACCGGCAGCGACGGCACCAGCCCGATCCGGATCGCCGCGGCCGGCGAGAGGTAGGAGCCGAACGACCCGGCCAGCAGCACCTGCTGGACGTCGGCCTGGGCCAGCCCCAGCTCCTCCAGCAGCAGCGTCCACCCGGTCGAGATCGCCGCCTTCGCGAACTGCAGCTCGCGCACGTCGCGCTGCGACAGGTAGACGCTCTCCTCGGTCGGCGCCGCCGGGTCGGGGCGGTGCAGCACGAAGACCCGCTCCTCACCGACCTTGGTGAGCCGGTCGGCGAGCGTCGGCGCGATCTCGGCGGCGCGCCTCGTCGGGGACGAACCGCCCTGAGGCGTCCAGCAGCCCGACGCGGACGAGCTCGGCGACGACGTCGACAAGCCCGGAGCCGCACAGGCCGCGGGGCTCGGCGTCGCCGATCACCCCCAGCTCGACGACGGCGTCGCCGCCGAGCCGCACCACCTCGATGGCGCCCTCGTCGGCGCGCATGCCGCAGCGGATCGCGCCACCCTCGAACGCCGGCCCGGCGGGCGCTGCGGTGGCGACGATCCGGTCCCCGTCGGAGAGCACGATCTCGCAGTTGGTGCCGACGTCGATGAACAGCCGCACCCGCTTGTCGCGGTCCATGCCGGTGGCCAGCATCCCGGCCACGATGTCGCCGCCGACGTAGGCGCCCAGCGAGGGGAACACCGACGCCCGAGCGCGGGGGTGCACCGACAGACCGAGGTCGGCGGCCAGCAGCTCCGGGTAGGCGGCCGTGCCCATGATGAACGGCGCCACGCCCATCGGCTCCGGGTCGATCCCGAGAACGAGCGCGGTCATCGTCGCGTTGCCGGCGAGGGCCACCTCGTAGACGCAGCCAGGGTCCACACCGCCCTCGGTGCACACCTCGGCGGCGAGCTCGGCCAGCGTCCGACCGGCGGCGGACTGCAGCCGGCCCAGCGCCTCGGGGTCGAGCATGGTGGCCGAGATCCGGGTGATCACGTCGCCGCCGAACGGCTGCTGGCGGTTGAGTCGCGAGGCCACCGCCACCGGGGTTCCGGACTCCAGGTCGAGCAGGGTCGCCACCACCGTGGTGGTCCCGAGGTCGAAGGCCAGGGCGTAGCGGACGCCGGTGGTGTCGCCCGGCTCGACGTCGATCAGCGCCTCGTCGACCACGACGGCGGTGACCTTGAAGTCGGCCTCACGCAGCACCACCGGGAGCCGCCGCAGCACCTCCAGGTCGACGGTCAGCTCGAGGTCGTCGATGGCCTCCCGCAGCCGGACCAGGTCGGTGCGCTGGTCGGCCAGCGTCGGCTCGGTCAGCTCGACGTAGCGCTTCTGCACCGCTGGCCTCAGGATCACCTGGCGGCCCACGCCGACGGTGGCGGCCTTGGGACGCGTGGTGAGCGGGGGTACGTCGACGGTCAGGTCGTGGGTGGCCCGGACCAGGCAGGCCAGCCGCCAGCCGTCGGAGAGCTGGTCCTCGGAGAACGTCCGTTCGTCGTGCCGGGTCACCGGCGGGGGAGCGCCGGAGGACGACACTCGCACCTTGCACTTGCGGCAGGTGCCGTGGCCGCCGCAGGTGGAGTCGATCGCGATGCCGTTCCACGAGGCGGCGTCGAAGACGCTGACGCCCGGCGGCACCCGGGCCCCGCGGGCGGCCGAGCCGCCGTCGAGGGACTGCACGGAGAACGACAGGTCGACCCGGCCGCTCCCGTCATGGACGGTCTCCTGGCTGGCGGGGGGCTCCAGCAGCCCCTCGCGCCGCAGGTGTTCGACGGAGAAGGAGGTCCCGCCCCCGAGCTCCTCCGGCTCGAGCGGCCCGTCCGGGCGTTGCTCGCTCACGCGCCCGTCGTCGCTCCCTGGGACCCTGCGCCGGCGGCGGCGGTCTCGGCGGCGGCCTTGGCGGCGCGCGCCCGCCCGATCCACTCCATGCCCCAGTCGTCGTGGCCGAGGAAGAGGTCGGCGGCCTTGACGGCCGCCACGATCTGGGGGGTGCGGGCGTCCGTGATCGCGCTGGTCAGTCCCATCATCATCGCCATCGGCAGCCAGGTCGCGTTGAGCGCGTGGCGCTCGGGCATGCCGAAGGAGACGTTGGACGCGCCGCAGGTCATGTTGAGCCCGAACTCGTCACGGATCCGGCGCATCGTCTCGAAGGTGGCCACGCCGCTGGCGGTGTCGGCGCCGATGGGCATCGCCAGCGGGTCGATCACGATGTCGTGCATGGCGATGCCGTACTCCTGCGTCGCCACGTCGACGATCTTCTGCACCAGCGCCAGCCGCTTCTCCGGCTCCATCGGGATCTCGTCGACGTCGTTGGGCAGGGCGATGACCGCAGCGTCGTACTTCTTGACCAGCGGGAGGATCTGCTCCATCCGCTCGTCCTCGGCGGTGATCGAGTTGACCAGCGCGCGGCCCTGATAGACCGACAGTCCCGCCTCGAGCGCCTCGACGACGGAGGAGTCGATGCAGACCGGCTTGTCGGTCAGCGACTGGATCTTGACGATCGCCTTCGCCAGCAGGTCGGCCTCGTCGGTCAGTGGCACGCCCATGTTCACATCGAGGACGTCGGCGCCGCCGGTCACCTGTGCCGCCACGTCACGGTCGATCGCACTCAGGTCACCGGCGCGGAGCTGCTCCTGGAAGATCCGCCGGCCGGTGGGGTTGATCCGCTCGCCGATCAGGCAGAAGCGATGGCCACGCCCGATCACCACCTCTTGGCTGGCGGAGCGGATGCGGGTCTCGAAGTGCACGCTCTCGGCGCTCACGGTGGTCCTTTCGTTCGGGGCTGGCCGGGGTACGACGGGGGTCCTAGGCGGGAACCATGGTCCGGCGCCGGTGGAGGAGGTCCTTGGCGCGCTTGACGGTGGCCGAGGCGTCGGCGGCGTAGCCGTCGGCCCCCACCGCGTCGGCGTACTCCTGGGTGACCGGGGCGCCGCCCACCATCACGATGACGGTGTCGCGGAGGCCGGCCTTCTGCAGCGCGTTGATGTTGGCCTTGAACATCGGCATGGTCGTGGTGAGGAACGCCGACATCCCGACGATGTCGGGCTGGTGCTCCTCGATGGCCGCGACGAACTTCTCCGGCGCCACCTGGACGCCGAGGTCGATCACCTCGAAGCCGGCACCCTCGAGCATGATGTTGACGAGGTTCTTGCCGATGTCGTGGACGTCGCCCTTGACCGTGCCCATCAGGAACTTGCCGACGGTCTCGACGCCGGTCTCGGCCAGCAGCGGCCGCAGCACCTCCATGGCGCCCGCCATGGCCTTGCCGGCGATCAGCATCTCGGGCACGAAGAAGTCGCCGCGCTCGAAGCGCGCTCCCACCTCCTCCAGCGACGGGATGAGCGCGTCGAAGAGCAGCGACTGCGGCTCCATGTCGAGCGCGAGTGCCTCGTGGGTCAGCTCCAGCACGCGCGGGCCGTTGCCGACGAGTGTCTCGTCGTAGAGCGCACGGAGGATCTCCTCGGGGGTCATGCCACACCAGCCTTTCGACGGCGAGCGAGCAGCGCGGTCAGCTGCTCGGCGTGATTCTTCAGCAGCCGCCCGTGGGCGGCCAGGGTGGACTCCAGGCGCGGAGTCGGTCCCGAGAGTCCCAGGGCGGCGATCACGTCACCGTGGGCGTCGACGACCGGGGCCGCGACCCCGCTGAGCCCCAGCTCGAGCTCGTCGACGGTGGCGGCGTAGCCCCGCCGGCGGCAGCTGGCCAGGTCGCGCCGCAGCGCTGGTAGATCGGCGACGGTGCGCGCCGTCAGCTGCTCGAGCGGGCCCAGGGGCAGCGGCAGGACGCCGTAGGCGTAGAGCACCTTGCCGAGTGAGGACGCGTGGGCCGGAACCTCCACCTCGGTCCAGTCCCTGGTGCCGAGCAGGAATCGGCTGTCGACCTGAGCGACGTGGACGACGCGGTCGCCCCGCGGCATGCCGAGGTTGACCGTCTCACCGGTCGCCTCGCTGACCGCCTCGAGCACCGGTGCCGCGAGGTGGGCGACCTCGCTGAAGGGGTCGTGGCGGCTGGCGTAGCGCCAGAAGAGCGGCCCGGCGACGTAGGACCCGGACTCGTCGCGTTCCAGCAGCTCGGTGCGCTCCAGCGCGGTGAGCAGCCGCGAGGTCGTGGACTTGGGGAGCCCGCACCCCTCGGCGATCTCGGCGAAGGCCAGGGGCGCGGCGGCCTCCACGACGGTGGACACCAACAGGGCGGCGCGGTCCACCGCCTGGGTGCCGTTGGTCGTGCCCTCGCTCATCGAAAGCTGCACCGTTCCTCTTGCCGGGAGTTCCATGATGTGGAACCGTGATTCCACATCATGGGGCGAGGCGCCCGCGAAGGTCAAGCATCTCGGCGCCGGTCCGTCCCAGCGATCACCACCCCCATCCAGCCGCAACCAGGAGGACCCGGATGTTCGTCAACCGGATGCCGCGCTACGAGATCCTCAGCGAGGAGGCGATCGCCACCCTCGATGGCGGCTGGCGCAGGCTGATGACCGAGATCGGCGTGGAGTTCATGGACGACCGCGCGCTCGACCTGTTCCGGCAGGCGGGCCAGAAGGTCGAGGACCAGAAGGTCTTCCTCGACCCCGACTTCGTCCTCGAGCAGGTGGCCAAGGCCCCCCGCGAGTTCGACGTGCAGGCACGCAACCCGGAGCGGTCGGTGCACATCGGCGGCGACCACATGGCCTTCGGTGCGGTCTACGGCCCGCCGTTCACTCGGGAGGGCGAGGTGCGTCGCGACGCGACGATGGAGGACTTCCGCAACTTCACCAAGCTCTCGCAGAGCTTCGACGTCCTCGACTCCGCCGGCGGCGTCATCAACGAGCCCAACGACACCCCGCTCGACAGCCGCCACCTCGACATGGTCTACGCACTGGCGACGCTCACCGACAAGCTCTTCATGGGCAACGTCGTCTCCGGGGTCAACGCCCGCGACACCATCGAGATGGCCTCGATCCTCTTCGGTGACGGGCAGGGTCGCGAGCACGGCCGGGCCAGCATCGAGGAGACACCCGCGACGATCTCGCTGATCAACTGCAACAGCCCGCTGCGGTGGGACGATCGGATGCTGGAGGCGCAGTTCGAGTACTCCGCCGCCAACCAGGCCGTCGTCCTGACGCCGTTCATCCTGATGGGCGCCATGTCGCCGGTGACGATCCCGGCCGCGCTGGTGCAGCAGATCACCGAGGCGTTGAGCGGGATCGCCCTCTCCCAGCTGATCCGCCCGGGCTCACCGGCGGTGTTCGGGTCGTTCCTCTCCAACATCGACATGCAGTCCGGCTCGCCGACGTTCGGCACGCCCGAGTCCGGCATCGGTCTGCTGTGCACCGGCCAGATCGCGCGCCACTTCGGTCTGCCCTTCCGCACCGGCGGCGGCATGACCTCCTCGCAGGTCACCGACGCCCAGGCGGGCTACGAGGCGCTGATGACGATGCTGCCGACGTTCCTGGCCGGCGCCAACTGGGTGATGCACTCGGCCGGTTGGCTCGAGGGCGGACTGGTCGCGGGCTACGAGAAGTTCATCATGGACGTCGAGCTGGTGCAGATGCTCCAGCACGAGTTCACCCCGCTGGAGATCGACGAGGAGTCGATGGCGTTCGGTGCTCACGAGGAGGTCGGCCACGGCGGCCACTTCCTCGGCGCGATGCACACCATGGAGCGCTTCCGCACCTGCTTCTACCGCCCGCTCCTGTCGTCGTCGGAGAACTACGAGCGATGGATGCGCAACGGTGGCCAGGACACCTCCGCGCGTGCCGGCAAGATCTGGAAGGCCACGCTCGAGGCCTACGAGCCGCCGCCGCTCGACGAGGCGATCCGCGCCGAGCTGGAGGAGTACGTCGTCCGGCGTCGGGCCGAGCTCGGCGACTGAGGTTCGGGTGCTCGCCGAGCACCCGGCGTAGCCGCTAGCGTTGCACCATGAGCAACGGGGTTGCGGAGGGCGAAACAGGCGCCACCGTCCAGTCGGTCGACCGCGCGCTGAGCATCCTGGAGGATCTCGCCCGGCACGGCGAGGCAGGAGTCACCGAGCTGGCCCGCGACCTGGGGGTGCACAAGTCGACGGCGTTCCGGCTGGTCGCCACGCTGGAGGCCCACGGGCTGGTCGAGCAGACCGAGGACCGCGGCAAGTACCGCCTCGGGGTGGGCCTGCTCCGGCTCGCCGGTGCGACCACGGCCCGGCTCGACGTCGTCCAGGAGGCCCGGCCGGTCTGCCGCAAGCTCGCCGCCGACACCGGCGAGACCGTCAACATCGCGGTGCTTGCCGACCGGGCGGCGCTCTACCTCGACCAGATCGCCGGCTCGTCGTCGCTGCAGCCGCACAACTGGGTCGGCCAGCACATCCCGCTGCACGCGACGGCCAACGGCAAGGTCCTGCTGAGTGGCCTGGTCGCCGAGGAGCTCGACGAGCTGCTCGGCTCGCTGCAGGCCTACACCGACATGACGATCACCAAGAAGGGCCAGCTGCGCCGTGAGGTCGACCGGGTGCGGGTGGAGGGCTACGCCGTCGCGATCGACGAGCTCGAGGTCGGGCTCACCGCGGTCGCGGCCCCGATCCGCAACGCGCACGGCGACGTGATCGCGTCGATGAGCGTCTCCGGGCCGACGTTCCGCCTGGACGACGCCGCGGTGCGCCGGGCCACCGAGCGCCTCGTCGACGCCGCGACCGAGGTCTCGCACCGGCTCGGCTGGGGTCACCGCTGACGCTCCCGGCACTCGCCGCGCGGGCGAGTGTCAACCAACCCCGGGAGACGACTTGGCAAACCACCGGTGAACCCATCACAGTGTGCCCGTGGACGCGTCCCTCATCGTGTTGCTATGCGTCATCGGTACGGCGCTCTTCTTCGACTTCACCAACGGTTTCCACGACACCGGCAACGCGGTCGCACCCTCGATCGCGACGGGCGCGCTGAAGCCCAAGGTCGCTGTCGCGCTGTCGGCGGTCATGAACCTGCTCGGCGCCTTCCTGTCGGTCGCGGTCGCGCTCACGGTCACCAACTCCGTGGTGAAGCTGCAGAACGACGACGGCACCCCGATCACCGAGCTGACCGCCAACCACGGCGAGGCGCTGCTTCTGATCATCCTCGCCGGCCTGGTCGGCGGGATCCTCTGGAACATGCTCACCTGGCTGCTCGGGCTGCCCTCGAGCTCCTCACACGCCCTCTTCGGCGGCCTGATCGGCGCCACGCTGGCGGCCGGGCAGAGCGTGAAGTGGAACGGTGACGGCACCAAGATCGACGGCGTGCTCGGCAAGATCGTGATGCCGGCGCTGCTGTCGCCGCTGATCGCGGGGCTCATCGCCGCCGTGGCGACGTACGTCGTCGCGCATCTGGTCGCCAGCCGAGACACGACCAGCACCGACGCAGGGTTCCGCTGGGGACAGATCGGAGCCGCCTCGCTGGTGTCCCTCGCCCACGGCACCAACGACGCGCAGAAGACCATGGGCGTGATCACCCTGGCCCTGATCGCCTACGGGTCCTGGACCTCCACCGACGCGATCCCCTTGTGGGTCAAGGTCGTGTGCGCCGTCGCCATCGCGGCCGGCACGTATCTCGGAGGGTGGCGGATCATCCGGACCCTGTCCAAGGGCCTGGTCGACATCACCCGACCGCAGGGCATGAGCGCCGACGGCGCGTCCGCGGCGGTCATCCTCGCCAGCAGCCACCTCGGCTTCGCCCTGTCCACCACCCAGGTGGCCAGCGGTTCGATCCTGGGCAGTGGCGTCGGGCGCCCCGGCGCGCACGTGAGGTGGAGCGTGGCCGGACGGATGGTCCTCGCCTGGTTGACGACGCTGCCGGCGGCCGGTCTGGGCGGCGCGCTCATGTGGCTGATCGGCAACGCCCTCGGGGGGCTGGCCGGGCCGATGGTGGTGATGGCGCTCCTGCTCGCGGGGGCCGGCGCCATGTTCCGCCAGTCACGCCACCATGCCGTCACCCACCACAACGTGGGTGAGGTCTGGGAGGGCGGGCCGAAGGTCCGCAAGTCGAAGGTCGGATGAGGGGGGCCTGATCGATGGACACCGTTCGCCTCGCGCTCGGGGCCGCCTGGAACGTCCTGTACGTCGGCCTGCTGCTCGGCGCCGGCCTGCCGATCATGTTCGCGCTGGGGGTGCGGCTGCTGTCCCCGCCCGTTGCGCAGGACGGGGAGGCGGTCGCCTCCTCGCCGAGCGCCCTGAACCGGGTGCTCGCCGGACTGTGCTTCGCGGTGGTCGCCTACGGCGTCCTGGTGGGGATGCTGGTCATCATCGGCGCCGGCCAGGGCAAGGTCGTGAGCTTCGAGCACTTCTTCCCGGTCCTCGTCCCCAAGGGCTGAGGCCCGGCACCACCGTCCTCACGGAGGAGACACGTGGCACGCACCGCACTCGACCGCATCCTGGGCTGGATCCGCGAGGCCTACCCGGCCGGGGTCCCCGCCGAGGACCGGACCGCCCTGCTGGCCGTCATCGGCGAGCACCTCTCCGGTGACCAGGTCGCGGGCATCGCGACGCTGCTCGGTGTGCCGAGCGGCGGCCCGTCGGCGACCCCCGACGACCTGGCCCGGGTGTCGGGCCGGCTCCTCCACGGCGGTTGGCCCCTGGCCGACCCCGACCTGGACGACGCTGACGACCCGACCGTCATCGCACGCGCGCTGAGCGGTGTCGTGACCTGGCTCCGGTCGGGCTATCCCGAGGGCGTCCCCGACCATGACTTCATCCCGCTGGTCGCGATCCTGGAGCGACGGCTGACCAAGCGGGAGGTGAAGGCGGTGACCAAGGAGCTGAAGGCCAACGGGCTGCTGTCACCCAACATCTCCGACATCGAGGGCGCGATCAGCGACGTGATCCACGAGGTCCCGAGCCAGGAGGAGATCGCCCGCGTCACTGCCCATCTGCAGCGCAAGGGTTGGCCCGTCGAGCTCTCCTGAGGGCGGTCGGGCGGCGTTCCAAGCAGGTCACAGTCCGAGCCGAAACCTTGACGGGTGACTCGCGCCACACCATGCTCAGCACGAGGGCGCGTTGCGGGTGAAGCACTGCGTTGCGCATAGAGCAACCGGAGGTGTGGTGGCCGGACGACGAGAGCGCCGCGACAGCTATGACGTCGTCGTCGTGGGTGGTGGTTCGGCGGGCTCGGTGATTGCCGCCCGTCTCGCCGAGGACCCCGGCACGTCCGTGCTGGTCCTCGAGGCCGGACGGTCCGACACCCGGCTCGACCCGTTGATCCACATGCCCGCGGCACTGCCCTTCGCCATCGGCAACCCGCTCTACGACTGGCGCTACGAGACCGAGCCGGAGCCGGAGATGCACGGCCGGCGGATCTACCACGCCCGCGGCAAGGTGCTGGGCGGCTCGTCCTCGATCAACGGGATGATCTTCCAGCGCGGCAACCCGATGGACTACGAGCGATGGGCCGCCGACCCGGGCATGGAGACGTGGGACTACCTCCACTGCCTGCCCTACTTCAAGCGGATGGAAGCGCTCCACCTGGCCGACGGCAGCAACGGGGCCGATGACTGGCGAGGCGGTGACGGTCCCCTCCACCTGGAGCGCGGATCCGCCGAGAACCCGTTGTTCGAGGCGCTGTTCCGCGCGGCCGAACAGGCAGGCTTCCCGCGCACCGATGACGTCAACGGCTACCGCCAGGAGGGCTTCGGCCCCTTCGACCGCAACATCAAGAACACCCGTCGCTGGTCCGCGGCGCGCGCCTACCTCCACCCGGCGGCCAAACGCCCCAACGTCCGGGTCGAGACGCTCGCCCACGTGACCGGGCTTCGCTTCGAGGGCAACCGCGCGGTCGGCGTCGACTACCTCCGCGGTGGCCGGCTCCGACGCAGCGTGACGGCGGGTGAGGTCGTCCTGTGCGGCGGGGCGATCAACACCCCACAGCTGCTGCAGCTCTCGGGGGTCGGCAACCCCGACCACCTGCAGCCCCTCGGCATCCGGATGGTCCACGAGCTGCCCGGCGTCGGCGAGAACCTCCAGGACCACCTCGAGGTCTACATCCAGTACGCCTCGAAGCAGCCGGTCTCGATCGCTCCCGGCCTCGCCTGGTGGAAGCGGCCCAAGATCGGCGCCGAGTGGCTGTTCCTGCGCCGCGGCCTCGGCAGCACCAACCACTTCGAGGGCGGCGGCTTCTGTCGTAGCAACGACGAGGTCACCTGGCCCAACCTGATGTTCCACTTCCTGCCGATCGCCATCCGCTACGACGGCAGCCAGCCCGCGGGTCTGCCCCGCGGTGGTCACGGCTACCAGGTCCACGTCGGCCCGATGTACGCCGACACTCGAGGCTGGGTGCGGATCGCCAGCGCCGCACCGACGGCGAAGCCGAAGATGCTCTTCAACTACCTCTCCACCGACACCGATCGCAAGGAGTGGGTGGAGGCGGTGCGCACCGCGCGGCAGATCCTCAACCAGCCGGCGTTCGCGGCCTTCAACGGCGGGGAGGTGTCGCCCGGGCCCGGGGTCGAGACGGACGAGGAGATCCTCGAGTGGGTGCGGGAGGACGCGGAGACCGCGCTGCACCCCGCGTGCACGGCGAAGATGGGCGTAGGCCCCGAGTCGGTCACCGACCCGTTGACGATGAAGGTGCACGGGCTCGAGGGTGTGCGCGTCGTCGACGCCAGCGTCTTCCCCTACGTCACCAACGGCAACATCTACGCGCCCGTGATGATGGTGGCCGAGAAGGCCGCCGACCTGATCCGGGGCAACACGCCCCTCGACGCGGTCGAGGTGCCCTACTACCGCCACGGACAAGGGCTGCCACTCCACCCACCAGCCGACGCCCGGAACGACGAGGGACCCGCCAGCACGCCGGAAACCACCACACCAGGGGAGGTGCGGTCATGACCGCAACCGACAGCCCAGCCCATGCGACTGCCAGCACCTCTTCGGGAGGAGGGGAGATGGCGCTGGAGGTCCGCAACCTCTGGAAGATCTTCGGGCCCAGGGCCGACACCATCATCGGCACGCCGGACGCCGAGCTGTCCCGGGCCGAGCTGAAGCAGAAGACCGGCTGTGTGATGGGCGTGAAGGACGTGTCCTTCGACGTCTCGCCCGGCGAGGTGTTCGTGGTGATGGGGTTGTCAGGCTCGGGCAAGTCCACGCTCGTCCGGCTGCTGACCCGGCTCATCGAGCCGACCGCGGGGACCGTGGTGATGAACGGGCAGCAGATCACCGGTGCCTCTGAGTCCGAGCTCCGCGAGCTGCGCCGGCACCACGTGTCCATGGTGTTCCAGCACTTCGGCCTCCTGCCGCACCGCAAGGTCGTCGACAACGTCGCCTACGGCCTCGAGGTCCGTGGCGAGAGCAAGCGCGAGCGACGCGCACGGGCCTTCCAGATGGTCGAGCTGGTCGGGCTCGAGGGCTACGAGAACTCCTATCCCGACCAGCTCTCCGGCGGCATGCAGCAGCGCGTCGGCCTGGCCCGGGCGCTGGCCAGCGACCCCGACCTGTTGCTGTTCGACGAGCCCTTCTCCGCGCTCGACCCGCTGATCCGTCGGGACATGCAGAACGAGGTCATCCGACTGCACCACGAGATCGGCAAGACGATGGTCTTCATCACCCACGACCTCGCCGAGGCGCTCAAGCTCGGGGACCGGATCCTGATCATGCGCGACGGGGAGATCGTCCAGATCGGGCAGCCGGACGAGGTCGTCGGCGCACCCGCGGACGACTATGTCAAGGAGTTCGTCAGCGACGTGCCGAAGTCGCACGTGCTGACCCTCAAGTGGGTGATGCGGCCGGTCAGCGACGCCGTCCGCGCCGACTCTCCGGTGGTGCAGTCGAGCCTCGTGGTCCGTGAAGCGGCCCGGGCGGTGCTCGCCAACCAAGGCCCGGTCCGGGTCGCTGAGGGGGACAAGATCATCGGCATGGTGGACGACGAGGACATCCTGCGCGTGGTCGTGGCGGAGGAGGGCTGATGGCCACCGCGACACTCGAGCGACCCGTCGAGCCGGGCGCTCCGCCTCCGATCCAGGAGGACAAGAAGGGGTTCCCCCGGTGGGCGTGGGGTCTGGTGGTGCTGGCGGGCTGGATCGCGGTCTGGAGCGTGACCAAGGGCACCAACACCCTGGCCCTGGGTGGCCTCGACAAGACCGACCTCCACGTCCGACTGTCCGAGATCGGTGTCAGCCTCGGCGGCAACTCGGTGACCGCTGCCATCGGCGACGTCATCAACGCCATCGTCGAGGCGGCACAGAAGCTCATCTCCACCCCGGCGCCCCCGAGCCCCGCCCCGATCATCGGCTGGTTGGGCGTCGTCGCGATCGCCACCTGGATCGGCTACGCCGTGGCCAACTGGCGGATCGCTCTGCTGATCTTCCTCTCGTTCCTGTCCTTCGGTGCCTTCGGCTACTGGGAGGACTCGATGGACCTGCTGATCGTCACCCTCGTGTCGGTGGCCTTCGCCGTCGTCATCGGCTTCCCGCTGGCGGTCCTCGTCGGCATCAGCCCCCGATCGGCCCGGGTCATCACCCTGGTCCTGGACCTGCTCCAGACGATGCCCACGTTCGTCTACCTGATCTTCGTCTTCATCCTGTTCGGCATCGGCGTCCCGACCGCCGTCATCTGCACCTTGGCCTACGCCCTGCCACCCATCGTGCGGATCTCCGGCTTCGGCATCCGCGACGTGAACGCCGGGGTCATCGAAGCCACCAACTCGCTCGGGCAGACGACCATGCAACGCCTGGTGAGCGTCCAGATCCCGATGGCCCGCAAGACGATCATCCTCGGGCTCAACCAGACCATCCTGGCCGCACTGTCGATGGGCATCATCGCGTCCTACATCAACGGTCCCGGGCTCGGGAAGCCGGTGCTGCGAGGCCTGACCCAGGGCGACTTCGGTCGTGCGCTGGTCCCCGGCCTGCTCATCGTCGTGATGGGGATCATGCTCGACCGGACCACGACGGCCGCCAGCGAGAGGTCGGAGATCGTGGCCCGAGGGGGCGGTGAGAACGTCCGCGTGCGCCGGATGACGCTCGGGGCGCTGCTCGTCCCGGTCGCCGTGGCGGTGTGGTACTCCCGTTTCGCCCTCGACGCGGCGGTGTTCCCCGAGCTGACGTGGGGGAAGACGCTGGGCGACAAGGCCGACCAGTGGATGCGTTCCTTCGTGAGCGCCACCGAAGGGGCGGCCGGGGCCTTCAAGGACCTCGTGTCCTACGCCCTGCTCAACCCGATGCAGGACCTGCTGGCGAACTCCCCCTGGTGGTTGAGCTTCGTCGGCCTGACGTTGATGGCGCTGGTGATCGGTGGGATCCGCGCGTTGCTGCCGACCCTGCTGTGCCTGGGCGGCATCTACCTGCTGGATCTCTGGCACGACGCCATGATCGTGCTCAACATGACGTTGGTGGCGACCCTGCTGGTGATGATCCTGGCGCTGATCTTCGGGGTCTGGATGGCGCGCAGCCCGCGCGCCGACCTGATCATCCGACCGGTCCTCGACGCCGGGCAGACCATCCCCGCCTTCGTCTACCTGATCCCGGTCCTGGCCCTGTTCGGCCCGACCCGCTTCACCGCCATCGTCGCGGGACTCATCTACGCCGCGCCCGCGGCCATCAAGCTCGTGGCCGACGGGGTCCGCGGCGTTGCTGCCGGGTCGATCGAGGCGGGTCGGTCGACCGGCTCGACGACCTGGCAGGAGATCACCAAGGTCCAGCTGCCCATGGCGAAGGGATCGCTGGTCCTGGCGACCAACCAGGGGCTGCTCTACGTGCTGGCGATGGTCGTCATCGGAGGCCTCGTCGGCGCCGGGGCCCTGGGCTACGACGTGGTCTACGGGCTGGCGCACGCCGAGGCCTACGGCAAGGGCATCGCTGCCGGCTTCTCGATCGTCCTGCTCGGCGTGATGATCGACCGCGTCACCCGGTCTGCAGCGGCCCGGTCAGGCGAGAGCGGCAAGGAAGGACTCGGCTTCCTGATCGCGCGGTTCCGACCGGCCGGGTCCGCCCGCTGATCGCAGACCCACCACACCACCGAGTCGCGCTAGGCGACACACAACCAAGGGAGAGACAAGGTGCGGCATCACAAGAACCCGAGCGTTCGCCTCGCTGCCGTCGCTGCGAGCGCGTTGCTCGCACTGACGGCGTGTGGCGGTGGCTCAGTCAACGAGGCCACGCAGGCCAACGAGTCGAAGGCGGCCGAGGCGGGAGGAGACTGCGGGGAGTTCAACGTCCTGGTCAACCCGTGGGTCGGCTTCCAGGCCGACGCCTACGTCGTCGGCGCCGTTGCCGCCGACCAGCTGGGCTGCACGGTCAACTACGTCGACCTCAAGGAGGGTGGCCCGTCGTACCAGGCGCTCGCCAACGGTGACGGCGACGTGATCCTCGAGGAGTGGTCGCACGCCGAGGAGCTCAAGGCCGGCGAGGACGCCGGCGACGTCGTCGACCTGGGCTCGCCGGGCAACATCGGCATCATCGGCTGGTACGTCCCCGGCTGGCTCGTCGAGGAGCACCCTGACGTCCTGGACTACAAGAACCTCAACAACTACGCCAAGGACTTCGCCACCTCCGAGTCCGGAGGGAAGGGCCAGTTCCTCGGCTCCGACCCGACGTACACGCAGTACGACGAGGCCATCGTCAAGAACCTCGGGCTCGACTTCAAGGTGGTGTTCTCCGGCGGCGAGACGGCCACCGTCGAGGCGTTCAAGAAGGCACAGGAGAACAAGGAGTGGCTGATCGGCTACTTCTGGGAGCCGCAGTACGTCCACGCCGAGGTCCCGCTCGAGCGGGTCGCGCTGCCGCCCTACACCGACGGCTGTGATGCCGACAAGGCGAAGGTCGCCTGTGACTACGCCGAGACCGAGCTGAAGAAGGTCGCTTCCACGACCTTCATGGACTCCGGCTCCCCGGCCGCCACGTTGGTCCAGAACTTCAGCTGGACCAACGACGACCAGAACTTGGTCGCGAAGTACATCACCGCGGACGGGATGACCCCCGAGGACGCCGCTGCGAAGTGGATCGCCGACAACGGGGACAAGGTGGACGCCTGGCTCGGGTGACCGCCTCGTCATGAGGTCGACTCGACCCGGTAGGAGCCTCGGGCCCTGCCGGGTCGTGTCGTCTGGGTCAGTCCTGCCCGCGGACACGTAGGTGGCGATGCCGGGCATCGCCGAGGCATCGAGAAGCGTCAGTGTGCTTCGTGGGCGACCCGCAGCCCCAGCCACTCCGCGAGCGAAGCGACCTCCAGCTCGACGGCGGCTCGGCGACCGGCCGGCCAGGCCTCGTCCTCGTGGACGGCGTACACCCGGAGGACGCCGGCGGCCCGGTCGGCCTCGGCGTCGAGCTTGCCGACCAGCCGGTCACCGTCGAGGACCGGCAGTGCGAAGTAGCCCCAGCGGCGCTTCGCGGCGGGCTGGTACATCTCCAGCCGGTAGTCGAAGCCGAACAGCTCGGTGGTCCGCTTGCGGTCGAAGACCAGACGGTCCAGGGGGGAGAGCAGCGCGACCCGACCCGCGAAGGGCGCGTCGTCGAGCTCCGCGGCGAGCAGCGCCGGGTCCGCCCGCCACGTGCCGCGGACCCCCTCGATGGTGACCTCCTCACCGACCGCCCCCACGTCGTTCGGCTCGCCCGGTGTCTCCGCGGCCCGCCCCCGGGCAAGCCCGAGGGCGGCGAGCCGCCGCCGACCGCGCTCGGCCAGCGCCTCCTCGACGGGAGGGGCGGAGCCGTCGTCGTCGGGATAGACCCGATCGGCGAGGTCCCACAGGCGCTCCCGACCCTCGCGGTGCGACACCGCGACCTCGCCGCGGGCCTCGAGAAAGTCCAGCAGCCGCTGCATGTTCTTGGCGTTGGTCCAGCCCGACGACCGCCAAGGCACGGTGGTGGTGTCGGGCAGGTCGCGCGCCGGCAGCGGCCCCTCGTGGCGCAACCGGTCCAGGAGGTCCTCGCGGCCGCGGTCGTTGGCGCTCACCCAGCCCGCGATCTCGCGCTGCCACTCCCGCAGCGGCTCCCGTCCGGGCCAGGAGGCCATCTCCGCCCGGAAGAGCGCGATGTCCTCGGCCGGCCGGATCATGCCCTGCAGCTCCACGAGGTCGCGGTCGACCAGGAGCTCCTCGAGCTCGTCGGGGTCGTACGCCGGTCCGAGCCGGCTCCACAGCACCAGGTGCGCGTTCGCGGCGACGTACGCCGTGCCGTCGTGCTGGACCACCCCGAGATGGCGCACCACCGTCCCCACGTCCACCGGCCGCGGCTCCGCCAGCAGCTGCGCACGCACCGCGATCCGTCGTGCCTGCGCGTGGGTCAGCTCCACCGACATGCCCCCAACCTAGGGCGCCGGCGCCACCCCGACGAGCGTCTCGCGGACTCGTCGTGCCGCGCCCTTGACACCCGCGGCCCGGCGCCTGAACACTGGTCCTTGTTTCTTATCGCGCAACGTGTTGCGCATGACGCACCAAACAAGGATCCCGCATGGCAGAGCTCCCCACCTCCGCGCGCGTCGTCGTCATCGGCGCCGGCATCGTCGGCAACAGCCTGGTCTGGCATCTGGCCAACCTCGGGTGGCGCGACATCGTCCAGATCGACAAGGGCCCGCTGCCCAACCCCGGCGGCTCCACCGGACACGCGTCGAACTTCATCTTCCCGGTCGACCACTCCCGGGAGATGACCGACCTGACCTTCGACTCCGTGGCGCAGTACCAGGAGATGGGTGTCTTCACGCAGTCGGGCGGCATCGAGGTGGCGCGCACCGAGGAGCGGATGGAGGAGCTGCGCCGGCGGATGTCCAGCGCGAAGGCGTGGGGCATCGACGCGCGGATGGTCACCCCCGACGAGATCGCCGAGCTGGTGCCGTTCCTGGAGAAGGACGTCGTCATCGGCGGGTTCTACACCCCCAGCGTCGGGGTGGTCGACTCGCTGCGCGCCGGCACGATCATGCGCGAGCGCGCGATGGAGCTCGACGCGCTGACCGTCGTGCCCAACGTCGAGGTGACCGGGCTGGACGTCGAGGACGGCGCCATCAGGCGGGTGCGTACCACCGGCGGCGACATCGAGGCCGAGACGGTCGTGGTGGCCTGCGGTGTGTGGAGCCCGAAGATCGCGGCGATGGCGGGCGCCGCCATCCCGCTGACCCCCGCGGTGCACCAGATGATCTCGGTCGGGCCGTGCCCGCAGCTCGCCGGGAAGGAGGGGGAGATCTCCTTCCCGATCGTGCGCGACATGGACACCTTCTGCTACGAGCGGCAGCACGGCGCCGACATGGAGGTGGGCTCCTACGCCCACCGGCCGATCCTGATGGAGCCGGAGGAGATCCCCTCGATCGAGCAGTCGAAGCTGTCGCCCACCGAGCTGCCGTTCACCGAGGACGACTTCGACCCGCAGCTGGAGCAGGCCTTCGAGCTGATGCCCGATCTGCTGGGGGCCGAGGGCGCCGAGATCCGCTACGCCATCAACGGTCTGCTCTCGCTCACCCCCGACGGCTTCCCCATCCTTGGCGAGACGCCCGAGGTGCGGGGGCTGTGGAGCGCGGCCGCGATCTGGATCAAGGAGGGTCCGGGCACGGGCCGTGCCGTCGCGGAGAGGATGACCCGCGGCTGGTCCGAGGTCGACATCAGCCACTCCGACATCGCCCGGTTCTACGACCACCAGCGGGAGCGCGCCCACGTGCAGGCCCGCACCTCCGAGGCGTTCAACAAGACCTACGGCATCGTCCATCCGTCCGAGCAGTACGAGTCGCAGCGGCCGATCCGCACGGCGCCGATGTATGACGCCGAGCAGGCCGCCGGTGCCGTCTTCTTCGAGGCGGCCGGCTGGGAGCGGCCGTTCTGGTACGCGTCGAACGCCGGCCTGGTCGAGGAGTACGGCGACGCCGTGATGCCGCGCGAGCACGAGTGGGACTCCCGCTGGTGGTCGCCGATCATCAACGCCGAGCACCTGCGGATGCGCGAAGCCGCGGGCATCGTCGACCTCACGGCGTTCGTGATGTTCGACCTCGAGGGGCCGGCTGCGCTCGACACCGTGCAGAAGGCGTGCGTGGCGCAGTGCGACGTGGCGGTCGGACGGGTCGTCTACACGCCGGTGCTCGACGCCAACGGCGGCTTCGTCTCGGACCTGACCGTGATGCGGCTCGGCGACCACCACTTCCGGGTGGTGACCGGCGGCGCGCACGGCATGGTCGACAAGAAGTGGTTCGCCGACCTGCTGGCCGGCGTGGACCCCAGCGGCGCGACGACGCTGAGCGACCTCACCGCCGACGTCTCCACGATCGGCATCTGGGGACCACGGGCGCGCGACATCCTCTCGTCGCTGACCGACGACGACGTCTCGCACGAGGGCTTCGGCTTCGGCACCTGCCGCGAGATCTCGGTGGGTGCTGAGGGGGCGCGACAGCCGGTGCTGGCGTCGCGGATCTCCTACGTCGGCGAGCTCGGCTGGGAGCTCTACGTCCCGATGGCGGGCGCCGCGGCGCTCTGGGAGGCCCTGCACGCGGCTGGGGCGTCGTACGGCGCGGTGCCGGTGGGCATCGGCGTCTACGGCACGACCGGCCGGATCGAGAAGGGCTACCGCGCGTTCGGCGCGGAGCTCGACGCGGAGCGCACCATCGTCGAGGCCGGCATGCAGCGGCCGAAGGTGAAGGCGCAGGACTTCGTGGGCCGCGAGGCCTACCTGGCGCAGCGCGAGGCGGCGCCGGCGACGGTCCTGTGCACGATGACCGTCGACGACCACACCTCGGCGAGCGGGGTGAAGCGCTACATGCTCGGCGGCGAGCCGATCCTGCGGCGCGACGGGTCGACGCTCACCGACGGCCACGGCATGCACCCCTACGTCACCTCGGCCGGGTCCGCGCCGAGCCTCGGCAAGCACGTGCTGATGGCCTACCTGCCGCCAGAGGAGGCCGTGATCGGCAACGAGCTCGCCGTGTCCTACATGGAGGAGCTCTACCCCGTCACCATCGGCTCCGTCGACGCCACGTCGATGTTCGACCCCGGCAACGAGCGGATCCGGTCGTGAGGGGTGGGGTGCTGGGGGGCAGGTTTCACTGGTTAACCAGTGGTTCCCGCACCTCTCCGCCTGTGCAGCACTGGAGAAGTGCAGGATTCACAGGAGAACCAGTGAATCCTGGGAACACCACCTCCCCCCGGAGGGCCGCATGACCAACGTGCTGGTCTGCATCAAGCGGGTGCCGGACTCGTCGAGCGACGTGGTGCTGACCGACGACGCCCAGGCCGTCGACGGGCGGTACGCCGGCTTCACGGTGTCACCGCACGAGAACTGCGCGGTCGAGCTGGCCGTCCAGATCGCCGCCGCGACGGGCGGTGCGGCGACGGTGGTGACCCTCGGGGCCGAGGAGGCCGCCGAGCAGCTGCGCGGCGTGCTCGCCCTGGGCTGCACCGCCGCCACGCACATCGTCGCCGACGCGCCGGCGTACGGCCCGGCCGACGTCGCGCGCGAGCTCGCCGCGGTGGTCCGTGACCACGAGGCCGCCGGGCGGTCCCACGACCTGATCCTGCTCGGCAACGACGCCGCCGACTCCGGCGACTTCCAGGTCGGCATCCGGCTGGCCTACGACCTGGAGCGCCCCGTCGTCACCGGTATCGCCACGATCGAGATCGCCCCGGACGCGGACGGCGACGTCGCCGTCGCGCGGGGCGAGGGCCCGACCGGCCAGGACACCTATCGGCTGCCGCTGCCGGCCGTCGTCACCGTGCTCGAGGGCGGCGTCGAGCCGCGGTACCCCACCGTCTCGGGCCGGATGAAGGCGAAGAAGATCGAGATCGAGCAGCGGCAGCCGACGGGGAGACCGACCGGACCCCAGCGGGTCAAGCTCTTCCTCCCGCCGGCGGCGCCGAGCCAGGTGACGGTGCTCGGCGAGGGACCGGGGAGCGCCGCCGCCGTGGTCGGTCTGCTCACCGAGCTGGGAGTGACCCGATGATCGTCGTGCTGGTCGAGCTGGACGAGGAGTCCGTCGAGGTCTCTCGTGAGGCGCTCACCTTCGCCCGGTCGCTCTCGGCGGCCGGAGGCGGCGTCCCCATCGACGTCGTGGTCGTCGGCGAGGTGTCGCCCGACCAGGTCGCCGACCTGGGGAGGTACGCCGTCCGCGAGGTGCACCGGGTCGGCGGCGACGCCTTCTCGGCGTACTCCGCTGCCGCCTGGGCCGCCGCCGTCCTCGACGTGCAGCGGGCCAAGGGGTCGGTGGTCGTGATGGCCGGCGGCACCAACCGCGGCACCGAGGTGATGGCGCACGTCGCCGCTCGGGCCGGGGTGGCGATGGCGGCCAACGTGGTGGCGTTCAACGGGTTGGCGCCGTTCACCGTCAACCGCCAGGTGATGGGCGGCGCCGTGCTCGAGGAGATGCTGCTGGACGGACGTCCCGCGGTGCTCACCGTCGCCGGTCACGCCGTCGAGGCGGCCGCGGCCGACGTCACGACCACCCCAGCGGTCGTGGAGGTGACGCCGACGGTCGCCGACGCCGACCTGGTCGCCCGGGTGGTGTCGACCGACCAGCGCCCCCAGGGTGACGGCAGCGGGTTGAAGACCGCGAAGGTCGTCGTCGGAGCCGGGCGCGGAGCCGGGGGACCGGAGGGCTTCGGCGCCGTGTCGGAGCTCGCGGACCTGCTCGGCGGCTCGCTCGGCGTCTCCCGCGTCGTGACCAGCCTCGGCTGGCGACCCCATCACGAGCAGGTCGGCCAGACCGGCACCCGCATCTCGCCCGACCTCTACATCCCCTGCGGCATCAGCGGCGCGATCCAGCACTGGGCCGGCTGTGCGTCGTCGAAGGTGATCCTCGCGATCAACACCGACGCCGAGGCGCCGATGGTGACCAAGGCGACGTACGCCGTCATCGGAGACATGCACGAGGTGGTCCCGGCGATCAACGAGGCGCTGCGCAGCGGCTGACCTTCCGCCGCGCGGATTGACGCGGCGACCTACCCTGAAGGCCAGGGGAGTCCGGGCCGAGGGGGTGTGAGGCGCGTGCGGTGGGCCGAGTCGCGGGTGCGAGCGCGTGGTGCGTTGCTGCTCGCCGCCGCGACCGCCGTCCTCGCCGCGTGTGGGTCGGCGCCGGCGACCGCGCCCGACCCCTCGGCCTCGCCGGCATCGAGCCCGTCGCTCTCGGTCGGTGTGACGCCGTCGGGCTCCGAGACCGCTGACCCCTCCGCGTCGGCGACCCCGACCGTGGTCGACCCCGCGCACGCGGTCGACCCTCCGGGCCCGCTCGCCGACGGGCTCGCGGGTGCCGACCTGATGATCTCGCGCGCCGAGCCGTTCACCCCCGAGCAGCAGGACGCCATCTCCGCCACGCCGGGCGTCGTGGAGACCGAGGTGCTGGGACTGGCCAGCGTCGCCATCCAGAACCGCGTGATCACGGTCGCCGCGGTCGACCCGGCGACGTACCGACGTTTCACCCCCCAGGGCAGCGCCCAGCTCCAGGCGGTGTGGGACCGGGTCGCCGGCGGTGAGCTGGCCGTGACGCCCGCGCTGAGCCGCCAGCTGCGGCGGGTCACCGACCGCGACGGCTGGCTCCGGCTGGGCAACGACGTCACCGCGCCCGACGTGCACATCGGCGCAGTCGCTCCCCAGGCGCCGAGGGTCGACGCGGTCGTCAACGAGGCGTGGGCGGCCGACCTCGGCGTCCCGGTCGGCAACGCCCTGCTGGTGTGGACCGGGGAGACGGCGCCCCAGCAGGTCCGCCCTGCGCTCGAGCGGCTCGCCGGCGCCGACGCGTCGGTGCAGATCCTCGGCCCCGACCTCGACATCTCGGTGCAGCAGACCGCCTTCCTGACCGGTGGGTCGGTGGCCTCCGGGGTCGGGTTCGTTCTCCTACCGCGTCCTCGACGGCCGCCGGATCGCTCCCGACCCGGCCTGGGTCCGCGCCAACATCCGCACCGAGCGGGTGCCGATCCTCGGCGCGGTGACCTGCCACAAGATCCTCTTCCCCCAGCTGCGTGCAGCGCTGACCGAGGTGGTGCAGCGCGGGCTGGCCGACGAGATCCACCCCGACGAGTACGCCGGCTGCTACTACCCCCGGTTCATCGCCGGCACCACCCAGCTCTCCCTCCACGCCTTCGGCATCGCGCTCGACCTCAACGTGCCGGGCAACCTCCGCGGCACCCGTGGGGAGATCGATCGCGACGTCGTCCGGATCTTCCAGAAGTGGGGCTTCACCTGGGGCGGCGACTGGGCCTGGACCGACCCGATGCACTTCGAGATGAACGCCGTCGTCCAACCCCGCTGACGGCGACCCGTCAGGACGTCGCCCGTCCGGGCGACTCGGCGATGCGCCCGTCTGACAGGTCGACGGGGTCCCCGACGGCGATCTCGCCGCCCGTGAGCACCCGGCAGATGGACCCGGCGCGCCGGCGGAGCGCGGCGGCCCCGCCGGGACCGAGGTTGTCGTCGAGGAGCCGGCACGGTGCCGCGATCCGGACCACCTCCAGCTCCACGCCACCGATCGTGATCCGGCTCCCCGGCGAGGACGGGACGCGGCCGTGGCTGATCGTCACGTTTCGTCGCGTGCCCTCGGGGGGCACCGGGCGGCCTCGTGCCTCCGCCGCCTCGCCCAGCTCCTCGGCCGACTGCACGCTGACGTGACGATGGCGGGTCCCGTGGTAGCGGTCGCCGACCAGTCCCTTGCCCGCCTCCGCGATCACCCGCTGGACCGCCTTCAGCGGCAGCCGCGCTCCGGGAGCGACGTGGATCGCGACGACGGTCGGCTCGGCAGGACTCACGTCGGTCATGGTGTCAGGTGCGCTGCGCCGAGGCCCGCGCGGCGGCGCACCGGTGGCGTACGACGCAGGGCCTGCGTCGTACGCACCAGTAGCCTCGCCCCATGCGCGCGATCCAGGTGACCTCGACCAGCGGCCCCTCAGGCGTGGAGGTCCGCGACGTCCCCGACCCGGCGCCGGGGCCCGACGACGTGCTGATCCGGGTGCACAGCGTCGGCGTCTCCTTCCCCGACCTGCTGCTCAGCCAGGGGCTCTACCAGCTCCGGCCGGAGCCGCCGTTCACCCTCGGCGTCGACGTCGCGGGCGAGGTGGTGTCGGGGCCCGCGCCGTTCGCGGTCGGCCAGCGTGTCGCCGGCGTGGTCCCGCACGGCGGCGCGGCCGAGCTGGCGGTCGTGCCGGCGGCGTTCACCTTCGCGATCCCCGACAGCCTCTCCTTCGACGCCGCCGCGGCGATCCCGATGAACTACCTCACCGCCCAGTTCGCCCTCCACGAGCGCGGCCAGCTGCAGCCCGGCGAGACCGTGCTGGTCCACGGCGCCGCGGGCGGGGTCGGTACGGCGACGCTCCAGGTCGCCCGCGGCTACGACGCCACCACGATCGCCGTCGTCTCCACCGAGGCCAAGGCCGACGTGGCCCGCGCGGTCGGCGCCGACCACGTGGTGCTGCTCGACGGCTTCCGCGAGGCCGTCGGTGAGATCACCGACGGCCGGGGCGTCGATGTCGTCGTCGACGTGGTGGGCGGCGACGTCTTCACCGACTCGCTGCGTGTCCTCGCTCCGCTGGGGCGGCTGCTCGTCGTCGGCTTCGCCGCCGGCCAGGGCATCCCGGAGGTGAAGGTCAACCGTCTGCTGCTCACCAACGTCGATGTCCGTGGCGTCGGCTGGGGCGCCTACGCGATGACCACGCCGGGCTTCATGCAGCAGCAGTGGGCCGCGCTGCTCCCGATGATCGACCGCGGCGCGATCCGGCCGCCGCTGGGCGCGACGTACCCCTTCGGCGACTTCGCCCGCGCGCTCACCGACCTCGCCGAGCGACGGGCCACCGGCAAGCTCGTCGTGCGCGTCGTGGACTGATCCCGGCTCCGGCCCGGACGAACCGCGCCGCAGCGCCGCGACCCGCTACGGTGCCGGCATGTCTCTTGACTGGTCCGTGGTCGCCTCGCGTCCTCGGACTCGTCTCATGTCGGTGGGGTCGCGACCCGGGTGATCGCGCTCGGTGTCATCCCGGGCAACCGCAAGCCGACGACCGGGATGGCCTGGCTGCTCCTGGTGCTGCTCAGCCCGGCCGTGGGTGCTCGGCTTCCTGTTCTTCGGCAGCAACCGGCTGGAGCGCCGTCGCCACGACCGCCAGCGCAAGGCCAACGAGCGGATCTCCGACCGCGTCGCCGCGCTGCCGCCGACGGTAGATACCCCCAGGTCTGCCGGACCTCGTGCCGGGCGTCGTCCACCTCAGCCGTGCAGCTGGGCGGGCTGCCGCTGTCCCTCGACAACGACGTCGAGCTGCTGCCGACTACCGCGGCTCGCTCGACGCGATGGCCGAGGCGTCCGACGGCGCGAGAGCTCCGTCGACGTCGAGTTCTACATCTCCGCCTGGGACGACGTCACCGCGCCGGTGTTCGAGGCGATGGCCGAGGCGGCGCGAGCGAGGTGTCCGCGTGCGGTTCCTCTTCGACCACCTGGGGTCCCGCGGGATCCCCGGCTACCAGGACTTCCGCAAGCGTCTCGCCGCCACGGACATCGCCTGGCACCCGATGCTGCCGGTGCAGCCGCTGCAAGGCAGGTTCCGGCGACCCGACCTCCGCAACCACCGCAAGCTCGCCGTCGTCGACGGCGGGTCGGCTTCACCGGCTCGCAGAACCTCACCGAGCCCGGCTACAACAAGCCGAAGAACCATGCTGCGGGCCGCGAGTGGGTGGAGCTGATGGTGCGGGTCCACGGCCCCGTCGTCGCCTCCCTCTCCGCGGTCTTCGCGCAGGACTGGTTCGCCGAGACCGGCGAGATCAGCGTCGTCGCCCAGACCGAGGCGCCGGACGTCACCTCGCCGCGGCACGATCACCGGCGTGCCGTGCCAGGTGGTCCCGAGCGGTCCCGGCTACGTCTGGGAGAGCAACCTGCGGATGTTCACCACCCTGTTGTACGGCGCCCGCCACCGGCTCTCGATCACCAGCCCCTACTTCGTGCCCGACGAGTCGCTGCTGTACGCCGTCACCACCGCCGCGCGTCGCGGCGTCGCGGTCGAGCTGTTCGTCAGCGAGCAGTCCGACCAGTTCATGGTCGGCCACGCACAGGCGTCGTACTACCGCGCGCTGCTGGAGGCGGGGGTCCGGATCTACCTCTACCCGGCGCCGTGGATCCTGCACGGCAAGCACTTCACCGTCGACGACCACGTCGCCGTGATCGGGTCCAGCAACATGGACCAGCGATCCTTCGCGCTCAACTACGAGGTCAGCACGTTGATGCTCGGCACCGACATCGTCGACGCGATGCGTGCCAGGTCGAGGACGGCTACCGCGCCGCGTCGCGCGAGCTCACGATCGAGGAGTGGTCGCAGCGCCCGAGTGCGGTTGAGGTACGTCGACAACGTGATGCGGCTGACCGCCGGTCTGCAGTACCCAGCCGGAGGAGACGACGTCAGCCGCACGCGACTCGAGCGGTCAGCCTCCGCCTCGGTCCGGGGGTCCGGCTTGCCGGCGATCAGGGGCAGCGTCCAGCGAGCGTCGGGGTCGGCCTCGACCAGGAGCGCCCGCGCCAGCAGGCTCATCGGCACCGCGAGCAGCGCTCCCAGGGCGCCCAGCGCCCAGGCCCAGAACACCAGTGACAGCATGGTGATCGTCGGACTCAAGCCGACCTTGTCGCCGACGTAGCGCGGCTGGATCACCGACTGGATCACGACGTTGATCACGGAGTAGACGACGATGACGCCGAGCATCAGGCCGGGACCGCCCTCGAGCAGCGCGATCAGCGCCGGCGGGATGACACCGATGACGAAGCCGATGTTGGGGATGAAGTTGGTGACGAAGGCGAGCACCGCCCAGACGAAGGCGCCCGGCACCCCCATCAACACCAGCGCGAAGTAGTCGATGACGGCGACGATGAGTCCGAAGCCGGCCGAGACGGCCATGTAGCTGCGGGTGCCGTTGGCGAAGCTGACCAGCGCGTCGACGAGGTAGGGGCGCTTGTCGCGGACGGCCGCGAAGCCGCGCTCGGTGCTGCGGGTGTCGAACGCCATGAACAGCGCCAGCGTCACGAGGAAGAACAGGTTGGACAGCAGCGCGACGATCGCGCCGGCGAGGTTGGTCGCGAGGGACAACAGCCGGTTGGCGTCGAGCGCGTCGATCGCCTCCGACACCTGGTGCGTCGCCGATGCCGCGGTCCTGCAGCCAGGCGCCGACGTCGGTGAGGTTGGCCTCGATCTTCGGGACGTACGCCGGCAGCAGCGTCGCCAGCCGCGCGCCGGCGTACACCAGCGACAGCGTGAGCAGGATCAGCACGATGTAGACCGTGACCACCACGATCAGCGAGATCGCCCAGTCGGGGAGGTTCTTCTCGGCCAGCCAGCGGCGCACCGGCTGCACGGTGATGGTGAGCACGAGGGCGAGCAGCGTGGGGCCGACGATCCCGGCAGTGGCGCGCAGGCCGGCGAGGGTGATCACCAGCGAGGCGGACACGACGAGCACCACTGCGGCCCGCGGGAAACGTTCCGTCATGGCAGGGACTCTACTGCCCCCAGAGACCGAGGCCGGCCACGGTAGCTGCGCGGCGCGCCGGGCACCGTGGGTCGACCGCAGACGGCGGCGATCGCACTACGCTCGACGCGTGTGGCGGCATCCTTGGCTCAGCGGGGCACTCCTCGCCGCGGCCATGCTGCTGCTCTACTTCGTGTTCCCTCTCGACCCGGAGCGCGCGCCCGTGGGTGTGCTGGTCGGGGTCCTCGGCAGCCTCGTCGCGATGGTCGGGGTCACCGCGGTGGTCGTGTCCGAGGTCCGTCGCGACGAACGCCGCCTCACGCCCCTGCACCTGGTGCTCGCACTGGAGGCGGTGCTGATGACCTTCGCCTCGGGGTACTACCTGCTCTCCAGCACGGCGAGCGGTGAGCTCGAGGGGCTGGTCACCCGGCTGGATGCGCTGTACTTCTCGCTGACCACGCTGTCGACCGTCGGCTTCGGCGACATCCATGCCAGCGGCCAGGTGGCCCGCGGCCTGGTGACCGCGCAGATCGCCTTCAACCTGGTGTTCGTCGGCGCCTTCGCTGGGCTTCTCAAGGACAGCGTCTCGCGGAGACGGGCAGAGCACGACCAGTAGCGGCCGGCGCAGGGCCGGCCACCCCTGCGGGTTAGGGTCGTCCCCGTGAGCATTCTCGACGACGCCCGCCCCGGCATGGACCCCGCCATCCGCCCGCAGGACGACCTCTTCGGTCATGTCAACGGCACCTGGCTGGAGACCTCGGACATCCCGTCCGACCGGTCCAGCTGGGGCCCCTTCGTGATCCTGGCCGACGAGGCGGAGCAGCACGTCCGCGCCATCATCGAGGAGCTCGCCCAGCGGGCCACCGACGGCGACGGCTCGCTCACCGACGAGCAGCGCAAGATCGCCACGCTCTACGCCTCGTTCATGGACGAGGACGCCATCCGGGCCAGGGGCCTGGAGCCCGCTCGGCCGATGCTCGACGCGGTCGCCGCGCTCGGCGACGTCCGCGAGCTGGCGGCGTTCCTGGGTGAGTTCGAGCGGCTGGGGGGCTCCGGCCTGTTCGGGTCCTACGTCGACACCGACGACCGCAGCTCCGACCGCTATCTCGTGCACCTTGTCCAGGGAGGGCTCGGGCTGCCCGACGAGTCCTACTACCGCGAGGAGACCTTCGCCGAGGTCCGCGACAAGTACGTCGCGTACCTCTCGCGCATGCTCACCCTCGCCGGCCATGCGAGCCCCGACGCCGCGGCCGCGCGGATCCTCGAGATCGACACCCTGATCGCCCAGGGCCACTGGGAGCGCGCCGAGACCCGCGACGTCCAGAAGACCTACAACCTCACGACCGCCGACGAGCTGCGCACGCTCGCGCCGGCCTTCGACTGGGACGCCTACGTCACCGCCATCGGCGGCGACGCGGCGACGGTGGCGGAGTCGGTCGTCAAGCAGCCGTCGTTCTTCCGGCACCTCTCGACGGTGCTCGAGGACGTGCCGGTCGACGACTGGAAGGACTGGCTGGTCTCCCGCGTGCTGCGCTCGCTGGCGGCGTACCTCTCCGAGGAGTTCGTGGAGGCCAACTTCGACTTCTACGGCCGCACCCTCAACGGAACCCCCGAGCTGCGCGCCCGATGGAAGCGCGGCGTCGCGTTCGTCGAGGCGGCGATCGGTGAGGCCGTCGGCAAGGAGTACGTCGCCCGCCACTTCCCGCCGACGTCGAAGGCACTGATGGACGAGCTGGTCGACAACCTGCTCGAGGCCTACCGGTCCTCGATCTCGGCCCTGGACTGGATGGGTGAGGAGACCAAGCAGCACGCCTACGACAAGCTCGACACCTTCCGGCCCAAGATCGGCTACCCCGACACCTTCCGTGACTACTCCTCCCTCGAGGTGAGCGACGACCTCGTCGCCAACGTGACCGCCGCCTCGCACTTCGAGACGGCACGTCAGCTCGCCAAGATCGGCGCGCCGGTCGATCGCGACGAGTGGTTCATGCTGCCGCAGACCGTCAACGCCTACTACAACCCCGGCACCAACGAGATCTGCTTCCCGGCCGGCATCCTGCAGCGGCCGTTCTTCAGCCCCGACGCCGAGGCGGCCGAGAACTACGGCGGCATCGGCGCGGTCATCGGTCACGAGATCGGCCACGGCTTCGACGACCAGGGCGCCCAGTACGACGGCTCCGGCAACCTGCGCGACTGGTGGACGCCCGATGACAAGGCGGCCTTCGAGGTGAAGTCGCGCATGCTCATCGAGCAGTACGACGCGTTCGAGCCGCGCTCCCTCCCCGGCCACCACGTCAACGGCGCGCTGACCGTGGGGGAGAACATCGGCGACCTGGGTGGGCTGACCATCGCCCACACGGCGTACTCCCTCTTCGTCGGGCGCGAGGTGACCCCCGAGGAGAGCCAGACGCTGTTCCTCAACTGGGCCTACTGCTGGCGCACCAAACGGCGCCGCGAGCAGGAGCTGCAGTTCCTCACCATCGACCCGCACTCCCCGGCGGAGTTCCGCGCCAACATCGTGCGCAACCTCGACGAGTTCCACGCCGCGTTCGAGACCTCGCCCGGCGACGGGCTGTGGCTCGATCCCGAGCTGCGCGTCCGCATCTGGTAGCCGCGCAGCAGGACCGCGACCGATGTGGTCGCGGTCCTGCTGGAGCGGCGACGGGGCGTCTGGAGCCGGTTGCTCGGCCGCCCGCGCGGGTCACTCGAAGCGCTGCACGGAGAGCGTGTAGTCGTCGAGCCAGCCGGTGAGGGTGGAGTTGCTGAGGTAGTCCGACAGGTTCGTCGTGGCCTGGAAGTGGTGCTGGCCCGCGCCGAGGCGCACGCAGAACTGCATCGAGTTGGAGTTCCAGCTCGGCTCCCCGGAGAACGCCAGGACGTCCCCGCTGGCGGTGTAGGGGTTGATCGGGGTGCCGTCGACGTGCATCTCGAGCCCCATCCAGTCGTCGGCGTCTCCGCCGCGGACCTGGGTCTCGGCCGAGAAGGTCACCAGATAGGTGTCCTTGCCGCTCGCCGGGCCGGCGATGTCGAGCGCGGCGCCAGGGATGTCCTGGTCCTCCTGGTTGGTCGCGGTCTCCACGAAGGTGAACGGCGAGGTGACGATGCGGGTCTTGACGGCCTTGGAGGCCTTGCCGCTGCAGCCGATGGCGGCGACTGCCTTGGGTGCGACGGACCGGGCGCTGACGGCCGGGCCCTGCGGGCCGCCGGAGCCGGCGATCGCGGAGCCGCCGGCGAAGGCGCCGGCGCCGAGCGCGGCGGCACCGACGAGACCGACTAGGCGAAGGGTGGTGTTCATGTGCGTGCTCCCCTTTCGGGAGGTTCGGTGGACGACAACGAGGAGGGCCGCTGCCGTCGCCACGGATGGCCCGTGGGGGTGGTATCTGGCCCAGCACTCCCGGCTGCGGAGGACCCGGCAGGTGTGCGCCCTCGCGTCGGACCGGGTCGGAGACCCCCGCTTGCCCCCCGCCGGGACAACAGCGACGCGTCAGCGCGACATCTGCGACGCCTCAGCGTCCAGCAGGGCCCGGCACGACCAGCACCGGGGTCTCGGTGAACTCGAGCAGCCGGCTGGTCTGGCTGCCGACGTACGCCGGCCCGAGACGTCGCTGGTCGGACCGGCCCATCACGATCACGTCGGCCCGCCACCGGCGCGCCTCCGCAAGCGTCTGCTCGTAGGGCGGCAGCCCGTCAGAGACGGTCCCGGTCTGGGCATGCACCCCGGCCCGGCGAGCCAGGGCCGCGACGGCGCCGAGCACGCGGGAGGGCTCGTGCCCGACCTCCGCGACCGTGATCGCCCGCAGCTCGGCGTCGAGGCTCCGGGCCAGCTCGACCGCCAGGTTGGCGGCCGCGAAGGCCGGCGCCGAGTCGTCCACCGCGAGCAGGATGCGTTCGATCATCGTCGTCCTCCCTCCCTGCGCTGGACCGCCGTTCGCACCCGCATGCCCTCCTCACGGTCCAGCTCGTCCAGCCGGAGGTCGAGACGCCGACAGGTCGCCTCCAGGTCGGGTAGCAGGCGCTCCTCGACGGCCCGGCGGCGGCGGCGGGTCTCCGCGAGCTCCCGCCCGAGCCGCCGGTGGGCGAGGTCCGCCGCGGCCGCGGTCGCCGCGGCCACCAGTGCCTCCTGGTAGGCCGCCGCGGCCGGCGCGAGTGCCGCCGTCGCGGTGAGCTCGGGCTCGGGCCCGGGCGTGCAGGCGACCGCCGTGGGGTAGCCCACCCCCATCGAGACCTGCCAGGTCGGCTCGGCTGTGGCGCCTGCGGCGTCGGCGTCGACCAGCCGCGCCAGCTCGCCGCTGGCGCCGAGCGTGCGGGCGCGCACGAGCAGTGCGGCCGCCGTGCCCATCCGGGACGCCCAGTCCTCGCGTGCCCGTGCCAGGTGGCCCGCGACCCGGTCCAGCTCGCGTTCGAGGGCCTCCTCCTTGCTGTGCAGGAGGGTGCCGGCCCGGCCGGCCGTCTCGATCCGGTGGCGGAGGCGGAGCAGGTCGGCGCGGGTACGCGGAGGGCCGGTCACGGGGCACCCCCCGGCTTCCGGTCGCGGTCCTTCGCGGTGGCGGCCTGCGCCGTGGCGAGGTGCTCGGCGCGCTGGGCGGCGGAGACCACGGTGAGCTCGCGAGCGGGCAGCACGGCCACCACCCGCCACATCCGGTCGAGGGTGTCGACCATCGTGCGCGGCTCGCCGGGCGGCTGGTCGAGCACCTCGACGTCGAAGCGTCGGGCGAGGTCGAGGTAGCGCTGCTCCGTCGCCGAGAGCGCCTCGCGGCCGATCAGCGAGGCCAGCTGCTCCGCCTGGCGGGCCTCGGCCAGCAGCGCCATCACCTGCGCGGCGATCGCGAGGTGGTCCTCTCGGGTCCGGCCCGGCCCGGCGCCGCGCCGCATCATCCGCGACAGCGACGCCAGCGGGTCGATCGGCGGTGACACCCCGCGGGCGTGGACGTCCGCGGACAGCACGATCTGGCCCTCGGTGATGTAGCCCGTGAGGTCCGGCACCGGGTGGGTGAGATCTCCCGCCGGCATCGTGAGCACCGGCAGCTCGGTGATGGAGCCGTCCCGGCCCCGGAGCCGCCCGCAGCGCTCGTAGATGCTCGCCAGGTCGCTGAACAGGTAGCCCGGGTAGCCCTGCCGGCTGGGGACCTCACCGCGAGCGGACGCGAGCTGGCGAACGGCGTCGCAGTAGGCCGTCATGTCGGTGAGGATCACCAGCACGTGCTGGCCGAGGTCGAAGGCGAGGTGCTCCGCGACCGTGAGGGCCAGCCGGGGCGTGAGCACCCGCTCCATCGGCGGGTCGTCGGCGGTGTTGACGAACAGCGCCGCCTGCCGGGTGTGGACGCGCTCCTCGAGCCCGGAGCGGACGAGATCGGCGTCGGCGTTGGTCATCCCCATGCCGGCGAAGACCACCCTGAACTCGGCGCCCTCGACGGTGGCGTGCGCCGCGATCTGGATCGCCAGCTCGAGGTGGGGCAGCCCCCCGACGGAGAACAGCGGCAGCTTCTGTCCGCGGACCAGGGTGGTGAGCCCGTCGATGGCCGAGACCCCGGTGAGCACGGGGTCGCGCGGCACCTCGCGCCGGGCCGGGTTGAGCACGCTCCCGGAGACGGCTCGACGTTGCGTCGCGGCGACCGGCGGGCCGCCGTCCAGTGGCTCGCCTCGGCCGTTGCAGACCCGGCCCAGCCAGGCCTCGGTGACCGGGATCTCGAGAGGGGAGCCGGTGAACTCCACCGTCGTGCCGGCGACGGAGAGGCCGTCGGTCCCCTCGAAGACCTCGACCACCGCGAGGTCGTCGTCGATGTCTATCACCGCGCCGTGCCGGGTCGTTCCGTCGGGGAGGGGGATGGTGACGAACTCGTCCCAGCCGACGCGGCCCGGGGTCGTGACGAACAGCAGCGGTCCGTCGACCCGCTCGACGCCGGCGACGGCGACCGGCGAGGTCAGGCCCGCGAGTCCAGGGGGGCGCGTCATGGCGCCACCTCTCTCAACCCGGCCACGAGGCCCTCGGTGACCCGGACCACCCCGGCGGCGTCGTCGGAGGGCAGCTCGTCCTTCGCCCGCACCAACGGGCCGAGGTCGAAGCCCTCGAGCAGCGTCGCCGGCGCGCCGGCCCGCACCAGCGCCAGCCCCTCGTCGTACACGTCGAGCGTGGCCTGGAGCAGCGCTGCCTGCTTCTCGGAGGCGCACGTCGCGTCGTGCTCGCTGAGCGCGCTCTGCTGCAGGACGGCCGCCCGCGCGAGGTCGGCACCCAGCATCGTCACCCGCTCCTCGGCGGGCATCGCACTGCGGCCGACCAGGTCTGCGATGTCCCGGAGCCGGTCGGCGTCCGCCAGCAGGGCGAGCAGCCTGGCTCGCCGTTCGCCCCAGCCGGGGTCGCCATGGACGGCATACCAGCGGGCGACGGCGCCGACATCGCGCGAGAAGGAGCGCTGCCAGCTCAGTGCGGGGTAGTGCCGCGCGTAGGCCAGCTCCCGGTCCAGGGACCACACCGCCTGCACGAATCGCTGCGTGTGGGCGGACACCGGCTCGGTGACGTCACCGCCCGGCGGTGACACGGAGGTGACGATCGTGACCGCGCCGGTCCCGCCGCCCGCGGTGGTCACCTGCCCCGCCCGTTGGTAGAACGCCGCCAACGACATGGGGAGGTCGGGCGGGTAGCCGTGCTCGGCCGGCACCGCGCCGGTGCGGCTCGACAGCTCGCGCCGCGCCTCGGCCCAGCGCGAGGTGGAGTCGGCGATGATCACCGCGTGCAGGCCCATGTCGCGGTAGTACTCCGCGACGGTCATCGCCGTGTAGATGCTGGCCTCGCGCGCCATCACCGGCATGTTGGACGTGTTGGCCAGGATCATCGTCCGCTCGACCAGGCCACGGCCGGTGCGAGGGTCGGTGAGCTGATCGAGCTCCTCGATCAGGTCGGCCAGCTCGTTGCCGCGCTCACCGCAGCCGACGTAGACGATCACGTCGGCATCGCCCCACTTGGCCACCTGCTCGAGCAGCATGGTCTTGCCCTCTCCGAAGCCGCCGATGACGGTGGCGGTGCTGCCCGCGGTGATCGGGTCCAGGAGGTCGATCGCCCGCTGTCCGGTGTGGAACGGTCGGCTCTCGGTGGTCCGGGTCGCCGGTCGTGGGCGCCGGACCGGCCAGTCGTGGCCGGCGTACACCCGATGGCCGGCGACGCGGGCGAGCTCGTCGTCAGGACCGTGGTCACCCGCCTGGGCGAGCGACTCGACCTGCCCCGCGACGCCGGGAGGGACCAGGAGGCGGTGGGGGACGGCGCCGCCCGCGAACTCACCGAGCACGTCGCCGGGGCCGACCGTCGCGCCGGGCTCGACACGAGGCGTGAAGCGGTACGCCGTCTCCGGTGGCCGCTCCATCCCCCGGCGGCCGAGGAACGCGGGACCTCCGGTCAGCGGCCGAAGCAGCCCGTCGTAGATGCCGCCGAGGAGGCCAGGGGCCAGGTGGACGCTCAGCGGGTGCCCCGCGGCCCAGGCGGGCTCGCCGACCTGGAGACCGCCGGTGTGCTCGTAGACCTGGGCCACGGCCTCGCCCCGGTCCAAGGAGATGATCTCGCCGGGCAGCCGGTCGCGACCGACCTCGACGAAGTCCAGGCGCGCCGGTGTGCCGAGCCCCGTGAGGTGGACGACCGGGCCGTTCACCCGCCGGACCCGCCCGGCAGTGGCTCGGCTGGTCCGGGTGCCACCCTGGGCGGTGGTCGTCACGACGTCACCTCCGGGGTGGCCTCGACGAGCGCGTCGCCGTAGGCCTCGAGGGCCCGCCGGGCGAGCGTGGCGAGCCGGTAGTCGACCCGGCGTGCCCCGGCGGTGGCCACCACGCCCGGCCCGTCGCCCGGATCACGCACCGCCACGGCGTCTGCTCCCAGCTGGTCGGTGGCGACCTGCTCGAGCCGGTGGAGCAGCTGGGGGTATCGGGGGTCGTGGGTCATCTCCGCGGTGGCGGCGACGGCCGCGCCGACGATGGCCCGCCGCACGTCGGCCTCGGCCTCCAGGACCGCGCGGTGGACCTCGCGTCGGGCTGTGGCCCGGGCCTGCTCCCGCCGGGCCCGGGCGCTGGCCGTCGCGCGCTCGGCCGCGCGTGCGACCGCCTGCTCCGACTCGGCCCGCGCCTCGGCGACCGTGACGTCCGCTGCCTGTCGTGCCCGTTGGAGGATCAGCGCGGCGTGCCGGTCGGCGTCCTCACGCAGCGCTGCCCGCACCGGCTCGAGCTGTTCGCGCAGCGTCGGAGCGTCGACCGCGCGCCGGACCGGACCGCGGGAGGCGACGCGTGGCGCGGTCATGGGAGGACCGCCGTGAGCAGGTCGTCGCGCCGGGCCGGCTCGTCGCCGAGGGTGGAGGCGGCGGCCCGCGTCAGCACGAGCAGGGACACGTCGTCGCCGAGCCGTGCCCAGGCCGCCCGGACCTCCTCCGGCGTGCCGGCAGGCACGACGCGGGCCCCCACGAGCGCGAACCCCTCGAGCTCGTGGGCCTCGCCGAGCGCCAGGACCTGGGGCATCGGACTCACACGTTCCCCAGGATGAGGACCGCCACGATCAGGCCGTAGATCGCCACGCCCTCGGCGAGGCCGACGACGACCATCGCCCGGCCGAAGAGCGCCGGCTGCTCGCTGATGGTGGCGAGCGCCGCCGAGCCGGCGTACGCCACGGCGATGCCGGCCCCGATCGCCGACGCGCCGACCGCGATGCCGGCGCCGAGGAAGGCCAGGCCGGTGTCCGTGGAGGCCGCGGCGGCCGTGGCGACCGGGGCGCCGGAGGTGGTTGCCGCGGTCGAGATCGCCTCGGTGGCCACGACGGCCGCAACCGCGAGCGCCAGCAGGAAGATCACGGCTGCGGATGCGGCGACAGCTCGTCGCGCGGTGCGCGTGCTCATGGTGACTCCGTTCGTCGAGTGGGGATGTGCCAGGGGAGGAAGGGGCGGCCGTCGTCGGCGAACAGCCGCGAGAAGAGCTCGTAGTACTCCAGTCGCAGCGCCTGGACGGCGGCGACCAGCGCCCCGAGGGCGACGGCGAGCGCGTTGCCGACCACGAACAGGACCACCGAAGCGACCAGCAGCCAGCCGCCGCGATCCCACAGGGCGGTGCTGCCCTGCCAGACCACGGTGGTGATGACGGCGTGGGTCAGGCCGAACGCCGCCAGCCGGGCGAAGGAGATGAGGTTTGACCCGAGGCGCAGCACGGTGTCGAACAGCTCGACGCCGGCCTCCGCCAGACCGGCGCCGCGGCCGCCCGCGCGGACCACGAGGCCGACGAAGGTGAGGGTCAGCCCGGCCGCCGCGAGCAGCCCCGCGACCGGCCACGCCCAGCCGGGCCCGACGGTCGTCGCGAGCACGGCGCTGCCGACGGCGAGCAGCAGCAGCGCGCCCGGCACGCCGCTGGGGTCGTAGAACGCGAGGGCGGCGCCCTGCTCACGCCACCGGTTGACGATCGACAGGGCGAAGGTCAGCGCGAGCAGCACCGCACCCACGGCGATGCCCGCGGCGAGGAGGGTCTCCGGCTGCTCGAGCGGCCGGAGCCAGAGTGTCGGGACCAGCCCGGTGGGGCCGAACGCCTCGCCGTAGAGGAGACCGAACGCGGTCGCCGACACCCCGGCCCCGAGCACGAACGGCACGGCGCTCCGGAGGCGGGCGAGCCGGCCGCCGCCGAACCTCGCGAGCACACCGACGACGACGATGGCGAGGCCGTGGGCCACGTCGCCGAACATCATCCCGAACATGAACAGATAGCTCACGGCCGCGAACCAGGTGGGGTCGATGTCCCGGTAGGGCACCGTGGCGTACGTCGACACGAGCGGCCGCACCGCGGACCCGGGGCCGGGTCGGTGGGCGGTCGGCGGGATCAGCCCCGGGCGCCCGGGGAGGTCCACGACGCCGCCGCCGAGCGACGCCAGCGCGTCCCGCAGCCGCTGCCGGTCGTCGTCCTGCACCCAACCCGGGAGGATGCGGCAGCGCCCGGCCTCGACGCTGGCCAGACGCTGGTCCGCGAGGGACACCTCGCCCAGGAGGGCGGCGGCGTCGCCGCCGGCGACCAGCGTGTCGACGTCCGGCGGAGTCGGGAGCAGCACAGCTGCGACGTCAGTGGTGTCCGTGCCGTCGAGGAGCCGCTGCAGCGGGTTCGGCTCCGGCTCCAGCGCAGGGTCGGGCTCGAAGCAGCCGGTGGCCGCGACGGCGACGAGGGTCTGGCGCCACCGGCTCTCGGGCGCCACCACCGCCACCCGGCGCATGGCGACCGGCCACCAGTCACGCGGCGAAGGCATCGAGCACCTCCCGTCCGGCGGCCCCGCGGGCGGCGCTCTCGATGGCGACCTCGGTGAGCCAGAGGTCCACCAGCAGGAGGGCGAGAAGCGCGACGACCGTGTCGCGGCCCGGCCGTCCTCCGGCCACGACCGGCCGCGCGTCACTCGCCACGCGGCGGACCAACGCGACCTCCGCGTGCCACAGCTGGTCGACCTGCTCGACCCCGGCGAGCACCCATCGAGCGTCCATCGGCAGGCGGGCGGCCATCGCCGGCACCGACCCGGGGTCGCGCCAGCCACGGCCCAGCAGCTGGTCGGCCTGGCGGGCCGCGGCGGGGTTGACCGACCGTCCGAAGGCCAGCTGCTCCCGAGCCACGAGCACGGCGGCCGCGCCGGAGGCCCAGGGCCGGGCGAGCGCGCCGCCCTGGTGTCGGACCCGTCCGGCGAAGGCCAGACGCAGAGCCAGCGCGAGCTCCGCCTCGCTGGTGCCGCCGGGGTCGCCCCACACCGACCGGGCCAGCAGCTCGCGGAGCGCGGTGGGAGTCGACGTCGTCGCTGCGCGCGGCCAGGCGATGCCGAGCGACCCGAGGGCAGCCGGAGGTGCTGCCCGGCTCACGCCCACCAACCGCGCGTGATGATCCGTCAGCGCGGCGATCTCCGCCGGTCCGGCGGCGAGGCGGGCCAGCGGGGCCCCGCTCGGCGGCAGCCAGCCGGCGAGCACGCGCAGCTGCCACACGGTCGAGTCGAGGGCGGCCCGCCGAGCGGTCGCCCGGTCGGCGTCGTCGGGAAGCCGGTGCGGGATCACGTCGGTGAGCCGATGGCGTGCCTGCTCCCACGGCAGCTCGGCCAGCTCCCGGGCGCCGCCGATCCCGAGGCCTCCTCGCAGGAGGGACCTGCCTCGCACGGTGGCGGCGACCCAGCCAGCGCTCATGCTCGCTCGCCCCCGGGTCCGGTGGTGGGCGCGTCGGCATCGAGGAGGGACCAGAGCTCGGCGACGACCCGTTGGGACTGCTGGTCGCCCAGGAGTCCGGCCCGGGCGAGCCGGGCGTCGACATCGTGGGTGGCCTGCCGGGCGAGCTCGGCCAGCGCGGGGTCGGGGAGGTCGTAGGCGGCGGCGGCCCGGGCCGCTGCGCGGGCGGCGCGGTCCGGCGTCCCGTCCCGGATGGCCTGTGCCTGGTCGCCTGCCTGCGCCTGGAACGACGCGGCGGTGCGCTCCGCCGCGGCCACGAGCTCCTCCGCCTCCGCCTGGGCAGCCTCGAGGGCCGCCCGCACGGCGGCGAGCTCCTCGGCGGCCCCCGCCGCCCGGTGCGTCACACGGTCCTCCGCCGACCCCGGGGTCCCCGCGGGGCGGATGCGCTCGAGCAGCTCGCTCAGCCGCGAGACCATCGTGGGCCGCTTCCCGTGGTCATCCGAACCACCTCACCAGGTCCATCCTTCTCCGGTGCGGGTCGGTTCTCCAGACCGTGGCGGCTGGTGTGACCAACGAGTCCTCGGCCCGTCCGCGACGTCTCGCCGCGATATCTGCGACGCGTCGCGGTCAGGTCCCGGCGCGGTAGAGCCCCACCTGCGGGGTGTGGTCCGCGAACCCGGCCTGACGGTAGAGCCCGATCGCGGGCCCCTGGGGGTCGGCGACGATCACCAGCTCCCGAGCGCCGAGCTCGCGGCCGGCGTACTCCCCGGCCAGGCGGAGCAGGGCGCCGGCCAGCCCGCGGCGGCGGTGGTCGGGGTGGGTGAGCACGCTCTGGTAGCGCGCCCGTCCGTCGCCGGCCTCGAAGATCCCCAGCGTGGCGACGGGTGTGCCGTCGGGCAGCAGCGCGGCGCACCAGCCGCCGTGGCCTGCGCGGATGGCGGCCCGGTGGCCGGCGTACCGCCGGCGCACGAAGGTCCGGTGCTCCTCCTCGGTCCCGACGACCCCGTCGGTCATGTCGAGCTCGACCAGCCGTTCCCAGACAGGGTCGTCGTCGGGCTCCACCCATGCCAGCCGTACGCCGGCCGCTGCGGTCCCGGCAGCCGGCAGGGCGGGGTCCGGCGAGGCGGCGCTCAGCACGACGTCGCGCTCGACGTCGAGCCCGAGCGGGACCGCCTCCTCAGGAGAGGGGTCGGCCGCCGGGTCGTCGATCCCGATCGCCACGTGCCGAGCGTCGGGATGGGTGGCCCGGAAGACCTCCAACCAGTCGGCGAGCCCGCCCGGCTCGGGGGCGCGGCGGAGGATCAGGCAGTTGCCCCAGTGGTAGGTCGGGTTGGCCGGTGTCCGGACGACGAGGTGATCGGCCCGGTCCTCGACCTCGCCGCCCTCGCGAGCCAGCAGCACCAGGTCGGTGGCATAGCCGGGCGACCGCAGCGGGGTCACGGCGCGGGTGCGAGGGTCTCCGACGTCGCCACGGTGGCGCCGGCGTCCGCGATCCATGCCGCGACGACGCGGGCGGCCGCCGAGGCGTGCTCGAGGCTGCCGGCCGCGGCATCCCCGAGGTCCTCGGCGGGCGACCATCGATCACCGGCGCGCGTGGCGGCACGGAGTCGACGGCCCTCGGGGGTCACCTCGGTCCAGAGCAGCACCTCGTCCACGCCGTCCCGGAGCAGCAGCCGGGCGTCTGCGGCGGGCTGTCGCGTCGAGCGGAGCCGGGCGGCGGCCTGCCATCGCCCACCGACGCGTTCGCGCACCCAGATCGCCCGGGGTCCGGCGGTGTAGACCGCGGACCAGCCCTCGCCGGTCAGCGTGAGGGACGGGTCGCTGTTGTGCACGATGCCCGGGCGCTGGTCGAGCGCGACGGCGCGCCCCCAGGTGCCGTCGGGGCGCATCAGGCGCGCCCGTGCCCGGTCGCCCCGGGGGGTGTTCGGGGCGACGAACACCGCCGCCGCGCGACCGTCGGGTGCCAGCTGTACGTCGACCGCGTGGTGGCCCAGAGGGCCGACCCGGACGGCGGTCGTCCAGGAGGTGCCGTCGTAGCGCCGCACCCACACCGCGTCGGGCCCTGGCTCCACCTGGGCCCAGGTGACGAGCGCGCGCCCCGCGTCGTCGATGCCGACGCTGGAGGCGGCGCGCAGCCTCGGTCTGCCGTCGTCGATCCGGGTGACCGGACCCCAGTCGCCGTCGGCGGGCCGCAGCTTGGCGCGCACGGCATACGTCGGTCCGCCGCGGCCGGAGGTCGCGGGCCGCGCGGCGGTCCACGCGAGCACCATGTCGCCGGCGGCGTTCGAAGCGAGCGTCGGGAACATCGCGTCGCGGCCCTGCCAGACCTGGGTCGGCACCGACCACGACCCCGCCGCGAAGGTCGCCGAGAGGACCCTGGCCTCGGGGCGCAGGGCGTGGCTCTCGGTCCACACGGCCGTCACCGTCCCGTCCGGTGAGGCCGCGAACACGGGCCGTGACTGGTAGCCGCCGCCGCCCAGCGGCACCGGGCTCGACCAGGTCCCTCCGGCGCGCACCGCGGCGTAGGCCTTCGGCGCCGAGCCGCCCTGGGAGGACCAGCCGGCGACGTCGAGGTCGTCGGTCGCCGCTGCAGAGGTGGTCACCCCGTCTGCGTCGAGCGCGGTCGCCGGCGACCAGTCGGCATGGGCGGGGCCGGCCAGGGCCACCGGCCCCATCGCCAGGGACGCCGAGGCGAGCAGGGCGACGCCGGAGAGCAGACGTCGGGGGGAGGAAGGCACGCCTCGACTGTAGGGCCGGGTCAGCCCGTCCGTGGGGGTTTCGCCCGGAGCGCCGCGTCGGCCATCTCGGTGAGGACCTCGCGCATCTCCTCGTCGGGCAGCAGCCCGCTGTGCGGCGTGGAGTTGATCAGCCCGAAAGCGACGTGGGCCATCGCCCGCGAACGGTCCCGCGAGAGGCGCGGCTGCGTGCCCCTGAGCTGCTCGGCCCACAGGTCGACGTAGCGTCGCTGCAGGTCGCGGACCTTCTCACGGGCGTCGTCGGGGAGGGACTCCCAGTCGCGGTCCTGCACCACGATCAGGGCGCGGTGGCGCAGCGCGAAGTCCACGTGCCAGTCCACCAGGGCGGCGACGGCCTCCGCCGGACCCGCCGCTCCCGCCACCCGCCGCTCGCCCTCGGCGAGGAGCTCCTCGCTGATCGAGACCAGCATCTCGGCGAGGATCGCCTCCTTGCTGGCGAAGTGCTTGTAGAGCGCCGGCCCGGAGACGCCGCAGGCGGCTCCCAGATCCGCGACGGAGACGCCGTGGAAGCCGCGGGCGGCGAACAGCTCGGCCGCCGTGGCGAGGATCTGGGTGCGCCGGCTCACCAGCCCAGGTTAGCGGTCGTTCACCCTGGTGGGTCGGTCGGTGCCTGCGCCGAGACGCCCACCACCGGGCGGCCGGCGAGCTGACGCAGCGGCCGGTCCGCGACGGTCAGCCCCGTCGCGCGGAGCAGGTCGGCGAGTGGCTCGGCGTCAACCTCGAGGAACCCGTGCTGCCCGATGCCGCCGAAGCGCTCGTGCTCCGGATGCGTCGGGTCGGCGAAGTCCTCGTCGACCAGGAGCACCCGGCCACCGGGCGCGAGCACGCGGGCGATCTCGGTGACGCCGCGCTCGAGGTCGCTCCAGTGGTGCAGCGTGTTGACCGCCCAGACCGCGTCGACGGAGCCGTCGGCGAGCGGCAGGTGCTCGGCGACACCGGTGGCCACCTCGACGCCGCGCTGCCGGCCGACCCGCAGCCGGGATCGCAGCAGTCCTCGCATGAACGGCGTCGGCTCGACCGCCACCACGGTCGCCCCCGACGCGGCGGCCGCGACGGCCCCGGCGCCCATGCCGGCCCCGATGTCGACGACCCGTTCGCCGGGTTGCGGCGCGATCTCGGCCACCACCGCGTCGTTGACCTCCGAGCGCCACAGCCGGGGAAGCAGCCGCAGGTAGCGCAGCGCGCCGAGGACGCCCTGGTCGTGCTGGTGGCCGCCCCCGTGGTCGTGGCCGGCGTGGTGCCCCGGGTGGTGGTCGTGCCCGTGCCCGCGTCCCGTGTGACCCGCGTTGTCGTCACCCATGCCGCCAGGATCTCACTCCGCAGCACATCGGGGTGCCGCGCGTCCCTGTCCCGTGGTGAGTGCCCCTGGTCGCAGGTGCTGGCGACGCGCGAGACGGGCCAGTACGACGTGCCAGGTGCGACCTCGTCACCCACGTGTCGAGCGCGGGTCGCCCGCAGCGTCAGTCGGACCGCTGGCGAGCCTGCTGGAGCAGCCACTCCCGCACGCCCATTCGCGGCGCGGGCTCGGGGAGCCGAGCGCACACCCATCCGTCGTCGACGGTCGTCGGGTGGAACCTGCAGACCTGGTCCGGCTCGTCGGTGCGGTGCCCGTCGGCGAGGTCGAACCGCCAGAAGTGTCCGGGGCAGGTGAGCAGCCCGTCGCGCACCACCCCGCCTGACAGCCGGATGTCGCGGTGCGGGCAGCGGTCGAGCATCGCCTGGAAGCCGCCGCCCGGAAGCCGGACGACGCACACCCGGCCGGTCTCGTCGTCACCTCGCAGCTCCACCCCCAGCGGGCGGTCGGACGGCACGTCCACCGCCCGGCAGACGCGGGTCCAGCCCTCGAGCGCGTCCCCCGAGGCGCCGCTCATCGGGTGCCTTGGCCCTGGCCCGGACGCCGCCAGCCGAGGTTGTGGCTCACCCGCCCCGCCGCCTCGATCACCGGACGGGTGAGCCGCCGGATCGGCTCCGGGTCGTCGGGAGCGTGCCCGGCGACGGAGACCGCGGCGACCACCCGGCCGGTACGGCCACGCACCGGTGCCGCGACCGACACCATGCCGCTCTCGGACTCGTAGACGTTCTCGGCGAACCCCTGACGACGCACCTGCGCCAGCTCGGCACGCAGCGCGGTCTTCGACGTGATGGTGTGCGGGGTGCGTCGGGTCAGCCGCATCGACGCCAGCAGCCGGTCCTGCTCGTCGGTGTCGAGGTAGGCGAGCAGCACCTTCCCGGTCGAGGTGAGGTACGCCGCGTTGCGGCCGCCGACCCGGCTGAACACCGCCATCGCACGGGGGCTCTCGCGCCGCTCGACGTAGAGCACGTCGGTGCCGTCGAGGATCGCCACGTGCAGGGTGTGGTCGGTCACCGAGCGCAGGTGGTCGAGCGGCCCCGTGGCCGCCTGGTGCAGCGACAGCGCGGTCTCGGCGGAGACCCCCAGGTTGCGCATCGTCGGCGTGAGCCGGAACAGGCCGGTGTCGTCGACCTTCTCCAGCAGCTGCTCCTGCACCAGCGTCCACACCACCCGGTGGGCGGTGCTCTTGCCGACGCCGATGCGGCGAGCCAGCTCGCTGACCCCGAGCTGGGTGTCGCCCTTGCCGAACTCGCAGAGCACGCGGGCCGCCGTGGCGACGCTGCCGAGCGTCTGGGTGGAGCCGGGGACGCGGGTCACGGTCGCGCCCCTCGCGGACCCCGCCCCGCCGCCAGCAGCGCGCGGCGCAGCGACTCCGGGTCGCCGCCGAGCTCGTCCTGCGCCAGCGAGGGGGCGATCTGTGCCGCCAGCAGCCGGGCGGCGTGGGCCAGGCCGAGCCGCTCGGCGACCACGAACTCGTCGACGAGCGCTTCGCGCCCCGGGAAGGCGTGGCGGATGGCCTGACCGTCGCGTACGGCGGCCGCGTGCCGGTTGGCGAGCGCCACGCCGGCGTGCTGCGCGTGGTGCGGGTCGAGCCCGCCACCGGGAGACACCGACAGGTGATAGACGACGTCGGCGACGCCGAGCACCCGGCGCACCTGCCCGGGGTCGTCGTCGGCGAGCAGCCCCAGCTCGGGCAGGATCGTCGCGTCGAAGAAGCGCACCGTCCAGGCGACACCCGCCTGCTCGCCGCGTATCTCGACCTCGGGACCGCGCGGCGGCGGGAGCAGGTCGGTGGTGGCGACGAGGTGCAGCTCGCGAGCGGCGGCGACCGCCACGGTCACCTGGGCCGCCCCGACCAGCGGCAGTGCCGCGCGCTCCGCCGGCGCCAGCAGCTCGGCCTGGCCGAGATAGGCGTGGTGCACCGCGGCGACGTAGTCGGCCAGCCGCTCCCGCATCGCCTCGGGCCCGGCGCTCTGCCAGTCGCCGGCCGCCGCGTCGGGGGCAGGGGGCCCTGGCTGTCCGGTCATGTGAGCCAGGTTACGGACTCCTGTCCCGCATGGGGGTACGCACTTTCCCGCATGTGGAACGTCGGTCCTACCGTCCTTGACATGAACCGGCCACGCACAGAGGGGCCCAGATGAGCACCGGCTACGTCGACGGCCACACCGCCGCCCAGGCGATGGGAGCGGCGATGGCCGAGCCCGACGTCGCGGAAGGCACGCCCGCCGGCACCACCCGGCTGGAGACCGAGACGGCCAAGCACGGCAGGCGCCGGATGCCCAAGCCCGGCGTCCCGGCCGGCATCCTGCGGCTGGCCCACGTGGACATCCAGGTCACCGACCTCGACCTGGCAACGGCGTACTACACCGGCGTGATGGGCATGATCGTCTCGGCCCGCGACGCCGACTCGGTCTACCTGCGCTGCTGGGACGAGGACGACCACCACTCGCTGCGGCTGCGCTACTCCCCGCGCGTCGGCTTCGACCTGATGGCCTACAAGGTCGCCCACGAGGACGACCTCGACGACCTCGAGAACAAGATCCATCGCTACGGCCTGCCCGTGCAGCGGCTCAGCCGCGGCGAGGAGCTCGGTCAGGGGGAGTCGATCCGGTTCGAGGCCCCGAGCGGCCACGTGATGGAGCTGGTCCACGACGTGGAGCGGGTCGAGACCGCGCGCGGCAAGGTCAACCCCGAGCCCTTCGCCGCCGAGGGCGTGCCCGGCCCGCCGAACCTGATCCGGCCGCCCCGGATGGACCACCTGCTGGTCACCGCGGAGGAGGTGGGCGAGTCCACGCAGTTCTACCGCGACGTGCTGGGCTTCCGCATCACCGAGCAGCTGCTCGACGGCAACGGCCACCAGCTCGGCACCTGGATGGAGCGCTCGCACAGCCCCCACGACCTGGCGGTCGTGCACGGCCCCAACGGCGGCCTCCACCACTTCGCCTTCTGGCTCGACGACTGGGACGACATCCGCGACGCCGCCGACGTGCTCGCCTACAACGGCATCCAGCTCGATGTCGGGCCGACCCGGCACGGCGTCACCCGCGGCTCGACGATCTACTTCTTCGACCCGCTCGGCACGCGCAACGAGGTCTTCACCGGCGGCTACCGCCCCGACCCCGACTTCCCGACCATCACCTGGACCGAGGACAACATCGGCCGGGCCGTCTTCTACTACGAGGGCGAGCTCAACGACCGTTTCATGAGGGTGCACACATGACGATTCTGCGGATGTCCCACGTCGAGCTCCGAGTCCCCGACCTCGAGCTCGCGACGGCGTACTACTCGGAGGTGGTCGGGCTGGTCGAGACCGCCCGGGAGACCAACCGGGTCTTCCTGAAGTGCTGGGACGAGCACCAGCACCACTCGCTGATCCTGACCCTGGAGCCCACCCACGGCCTCAACCACGTGGGCTTCAAGGTCACCGACCGCGAGGACCTCGACCACTACCAGGAGCGCCTGGAGGCGGCCGGCGTGGTCGTCAAGCGGTACGCCGTCGACGAGTGGGCCAAGGGCCACGGCGAGTCGATCCGCTTCGAGCTGCCCAGTGGCCAGCAGATGGAGCTCGTCCACGGGATGCAGCAGGTCGGCAACCTCCTTCCGCAGACCAACCCGCCGCCCCGCCCGATGGGTCTGGTCGGCATGGCTCCGCCCCGGGTCGACCACATCTTCCTCACCGCGGAAGAGGTCGACACCGTCACCCGCTTCCTGGTCGACCACCTCGACTTCCGGGTCACCGAGCAGGTCCTCGGCGACGACGGCTACCAGATCGCGAGCTGGCTCGAGGTCTCGCACACCTCTCACGACATCGCCCTGATCACCGGCCCCAACGGCGGCCTCCACCACTTCGCCTGGTGGGTCGACGGCTGGAACGACCTGCGCACCGCGGCCGACGTCTGCGCCTACCACGGCGTGACCATCGAGACGAACCCGACGCGGCACGGCGCCACCCGCGGACAGTGCGTCTACTTCTTCGACCCGGTGGGCAACCGCAACGAGATGTTCACCGGGGGCTACTGGGTCGACCCCGACGCCGAGCCGATCACCTGGACCGAGTCCGAGATGGGGCGCGCGTTGTTCTACTACGACGGCGTCGTCGACCAGAAGTTCCTCACGGTGCACACGTGAGCAGCGACGTGATGGGCGGCGACGCGCCGCCGGTGCTTCCTCGCACCGAGCGGCCCGATGCTCCGGCGTACCTCCAGCGGCACAAGCAGCGGCTGGCGGCACAGCACGCGGCCGAACAGGCCCGCGGCGGCCAGGCACGGTCCACCGATGACGAGGAGACCCCGCTCTACCTGCGGCGGTTCCGGGAGCGCCAGTCGAGCGGAGGCGCCCTCGGGGAGACCGTCAGCTTCGACGGGGAGAGCCTGGGCACCACGCGTGCCTGGGCCGAGGTGACCCGCACCAAGGAGATCATCCCGGAGCGACGCGACCAGCTGGCCTCGGTGGCGGCGGACATCTACCTGGTGCGGCACGGTGAGACCCAGGGCTACTCCTCGGAGTCCGGGCTCACGCCGCTGGGGGCCTGGCAGGCGCACCGTCGTGGCCAGGAGATCGCGCGACGGGTGCAGCCCGGCATGGGCGTCGAGGTGGTCTGCGCGCCGACCAACCGGGCCCGGCAGACCGCCGAGCACCTCCGCCGCGGTCTGCTCGACAACGTCGAGCTCTTCGGTCGGCAGGGCGCGGAGGTCTCCGACGTCCACGACGACCGCAACTTCCGCAACTTCGAGGTGGCGACGCCCGAGGGACCGCGAGACGTGACGTCGGCGTTCCGGACCTACCACCGTGCGATGGAGAAGTACGAACGCATCGGTCTCGGTGAGCGCCCGGGCTGGCTGGTCGAGATGGATCGTTTCTGGGGGATCCAGCAGGGTGGCGGCGACCCGATCACCCACTGGCTGACGATGCCGATGCTCTACTTCGAGCCCCCGGTCTCCGCCGTCCGCCGCTTCTGGCGCGGCATCCTGGGGCTGAAGCAGCACACCGACGCCCGGCAGATCATCGTCGCCACCCACTCAGGTCCGATCCGGGCTTTCGCGACGGCGGTCATGGGCTACGACCCGGGCGAGCCCTTCAACACCGAGTTCGTGCGCATCCGGCTCATCGAGGGCGGGGTCACCGCGCTGGTGCTCTACCGCAACCGCGTGCAGGAGATCTCGATCCCCGACCTCGACGCACTTCCCCCCAGCAGCGACCACCGGTTCGACCTCTCGGAGGAGAACGGCGATGACTGACGCCCCCCATGTGATCACCTTCGACACGCTGACCGAGCACTACCAGCCGATCGTCGGCGGCAAGTGCGCCTCGCTCGGCACGATGAGCCAGGCCGGGCTGCCGGTGCCGCCCGGCTTCGCGGTGACCACCGCGGTCTTCGCCCACGCCCGCGACCTCTCGCAGACCCAGGACGAGCTCAACGACCTGCTCGCCGCGACCGACGTCGACGACTCCGCCGCCCTCTCCGCGGCCGCCGCCCGGTGTCGCGACATCGTTTCCGGCTGGCCGCTGGCACCGGAGAGCGAGCAGCTGATCCGCGATCAGTACGCCGACCTGTGCCGCTACTGCGGCGTGGAGGACCTGCCGGTGGCCGTGCGCTCCTCCGCCACCGCCGAGGACTCCCCGGACGCCTCGTTCGCCGGCGAGCACGACACCTATCTCTGGGTGCGGGGCGCCGACGAGGTGATCGCGAAGATCAAGTCCTGCTGGGCCAGCATGTACACCGACCGGGCCATCGCCTACCGCGAGGAGATGGGCTACGACCACTACAACGTCGACATGGCGGTCGCGGTGCAGAAGATGGTCCGGCCACGGTCGGCCGGCGTCGCGTTCACGCTCGACCCGACCAACGGCGACCGCTCGGGGGTCTGCATCGACTCGGCCTGGGGCTTCGGCGAGGGGGTCGTCTCCGGCGCCGTGACGCCCGACAACTTCCTGGTCGACAAGGTGATGTGGTGCATCAACCGGCGCACCATCTCGCCCAAGTCGCAGGCCTACCAGCTCGTCGACGACGGCGTGCACCTGGTGGACCTCGACGAGGACACGGCCAACACGCCGTCGCTGGTCGATGCCGAGATCATCGCCATCGCCCAGCTGGCGCGCACGGCAGAGAAGCACTACGGCTGCCCGCAGGACATCGAGTGGGCGGTCGACGACGACCTGCCCGCCGGGGAGGACATTGTCCTGCTGCAGGCCAGGCCCGAGACGGTCTGGAGCAAGAAGTCGCGTGAGGTCAAGGCCGACGGCGACCTGATGTCCAGCATCGTCTCGACGCTGGTCAACCCGTTGTACGCACGGAAGGGGGGCTCGGGGTCCTGACGCGGGGGCGGCACGACAAGGACACCGGCACAGCAGTACCCACACCACCCATCAGCACCCGGCAGCCCAGCCGGGAGCGTTCCACCGGAGGATGAGACACCCATGGCCGATCGTTTCCCGAGCCCGTTCGACATCCAGGCGCCAGCCGGCGCCGATGGATGGGAAGAGCTCTACACCTACTCGTCGCTGTTCAGCGAGGAGCGCCGCGACTACGAGGACGGTGGGTTCTGGTTCCAGGACGGTGTGCACTGGCCGGAGGCGCTGAGCCCCTGGGACGCCTCGTTGTTCGAGCTGGCGATCACCGGGCTCGGGCAGTACAACACCCGTCACTACATGGTGCCGCCGGCCTACGGCGTCGACTTCCGCGTCCTCAACGGCTACGTGTTCCTCTCCCCGGTGCCGGCGCCCGCCGAGGACATCGAGGCTCGGGTGCCCCTCTTCATGGAGCGCGCCGGCTACTACTTCGCCAACTGGGACCGCCTCTACGACGACTGGCTGGTCAAGATGCGCACGCTTGTGCAGGAGATGACCGACCTCGAGTTCAACCCGCTGCCCGAGATGGAGGACATGGAGGTCATCACCTCCGGCGCCGGTGTCGGGTCGGGCCACACCCTCATCGCCAACTACCACGACCTGCTGAGCAAGGCGATCCAGCTGTGGCAGTACCACTTCGAGTTCCTCAACCTCGGCTACGCGGCGTACCTCGACTTCTTCGGCTTCTGCAAGCAGGCCTGGCCGAGCATCCCGGACCTGGCGATCGCCAAGATGGTCGCCGGCGTGGACGTCGACCTGTTCCGGCCCGACGACGAGCTGAAGCGTCTCGCCCGCAAGGCGGTCGAAGACGGGCTCGACGAGCGCTTCGTCTCGCGTGACGTCGACACCACCTGCCAGCTGCTCAAGGCCGACGACGCGGGCCAGGCCTGGATCGCCGAGTGGGACAAGGCCTGCGAGCCGTGGTTCAACTTCTCGACCGGGTCCGGCTTCTACCACTCCGACAAGATCTGGATCCAGAACGTCGAGGTGCCCTTCGGCTACATCGCCGACTACATCGAGAAGGTCAAGCAGGGTGTCGACCTGAACCGACCGGTGGAGGCGCTGCACGCCGAGCGCGACCGGGTCGTGGGGGAGTACCGCGACCTGCTCGACTCCGATGAGGACCGCGCCGCCTTCGACGGCAAGCTCGGTCTCTCGCGCACCGTGTTCCCCTACGTCGAGAACCACAACTTCTACGTCGAGCACTGGGCGCACTCGGTGATCTGGCGCAAGATGCGCAACATCGGGGACATCCTGGTGGGCGCCGGGTTCTTCACCTCTGCCGACGACGTCTTCCTGCTCAAGCGCTACGAGGTCGCCGAAGCGCTGTTCGACTACTACGCCGGCTGGTCGGTGGGCGCACCCTCGCGTGGCCCCGGCTACTGGCCCCGGGAGATCGAGCGTCGCCGGTCCCTGCTCGGCTCCCTGAAGAGCTGGAGCCCGCCGCCGGCGCTCGGCATCCCGCCGGAGGTGGTCACCGAGCCGTTCACGGTCATGCTGTGGGGCATCACGTCGGACTCGGTGTCGGCGTGGCTGAAGGCCGGAGACGGCGAGGGGGGCGACGGGTCGCTCTCGGGCTTCGCGGCCTCGCCCGGTCTGGTCGAGGGCCCGGCCCGCGTGATCCTCAACGCGGACGGCATCGGTGACCTGCAGGACGGCGAGATCCTGGTGGCCCCACTGACGGCTCCGTCGTGGGCGCCGGTGTTCGGCAAGATCAAGGCCACGGTCACCGACGTCGGCGGCATGATGAGCCACGCGGCCATCGTGTGCCGCGAGTACGGCCTGCCGGCTGTCACCGGCACGGCGTTCGCCACGAAGCAGATCAAGACCGGGCAGATGCTCCGCGTCGACGGCAACACCGGCAAGGTGACCGTCATCGACTGACCTCCGGCGGTGGGGCTGCCCGCCGCCCCCCCGTGGGCGGCCCCACCGACGGGACAAGACCACCGGCTGCACGAGCGGCCGGCGCAGACCGGCCATCACGGCCCCAGCAAGGGAGGAGAGGGACAGCCAGATGCTGACCGTCGAACAGAACGAAGAGCTGACCCGGGTCGGGCCCGGGACCCGGATGGGCAACCTGCTGCGTCACTACTGGTACCCCATCGCGTTCGAGCAGGACTTCGACCAGCGCCCCACCAAGTCGGTGCGGCTGCTCGGCGAGGACTGGACCGTCTACCAGACGCCGTCGGGCAAGTACGGCATCATCGGTGAGTTCTGCCCGCACCGCCGCGCGTCGCTGACCTACGGCGTGGTGCACGAGGACGGCATCCGCTGCGGCTACCACGGCTGGAAGTTCGACTTCGACGGCCAGTGCGTGGAGCAGCCCGCCGAGCAGGACAACACGACGTTCAAGGACAAGATCCAGGCCCACTCGGGCAGCGCTGAGGCGATGGGCGGCATGGTCTGGGTCTACGTCGGTCCCGGCCCCGCGCCCGAGCTGCCGCGCTTCGACGTCTACGTCCTCGACGGCATCCGCGACGTCGGCGTGGCGACGCTGCCGTGCAACTGGCTGCAGATCATGGAGAACTCCGTCGACCCTCACCACGTGGAGTGGCTGCACGGCATGTACTTCGACTTCGTCGGCAAGCTGGAGGGCTTCGAGGCACCGAAGTCCTTCCAGAAGAGGCACATGAAGGTCGCCTTCGACGAGTTCGAGTGGGGCATCATCAAGCGCCGCGTGCTCGAGGGGCACACCGAGGAGGACGACGACTGGGCCGTCGGCCACCCGCTGATGTTCCCCTACGGCATGCGGGTGGGCGGCCAGTGGATCGACCAGATGCAGATCCGGGTGCCGATCGACGACACCACCACCTGGAAGCTCTTCTACTCCCTGCACCACCCCGAGGGCGGCACCTGGGAGCACCAGGAGCGGCCGGTGGTCTACGACTACGAGTGGATGGACGAGAACGGCAACTTCATCACCAACTACGTCGAGGGCCAGGACGTGATGGCGTGGGTGTCCCAGGGCGCGATCACCGACCGCACCCAGGAGCACCTGGGTCGCTCGGACCAGGGCGTGGCGATGCTCCGGAAGATGTTCAAGGAGGCCATGCAGGCCGTCGAGGACGGCGAGGACCCGCCCGGTGTGATCCGCGAGAAGCACGAGGTCATCCACCTGCCGTGCGAGAAGGACAAGTTCGGTGCGGGCACGGCGTTCACCGACCAGTGGATCACGGGCGGCTCGATGAAGTACTCCCCGATCCAGAAGGAGCTGCTGGCGCTGCACCGTGACGCCGCGGCGGTGCGCGAGGGCGCTGGTGCCGGTGGGTGACGACCGGATGCCGGGCACCACGCCGTTCGGGCGGCAGGGCTGGATGCGGACGCACGACCGGAGCGTTCCGCCCTTCGACCCGTCCCTGCCGCCGGATCCGCACCGGCTGCCGCCGCCCACCGAGTGGTTCTCCCCCGATGCGGAGCGGCACCTGCTCGACCGGCCCCGGCACTGTCCGATGTGTGGTGGCTCGCTGGACGGCGGCCTGACCTCGGAGTCGTGGGTCGCGCACGAGCGGGTGTTCCTCACCTGGTGCGCCGGGTGTCGGTGGACCGGCAACATCGTGCTGTTCGAACGGGCGACGATCCTCGAGCCGGAGCACTGATGCCGCCCGCGGACCGGCCCGCCCTGGTCTTCGACTTCGGCGGGCCGGTGCTGCTGACGCCGTTCGAGCTGGTCGAGGAGCTGGGTCCGGACGCGCCGGCGTACCAGCTCCTGCACGGGCGCGGCCCGATGGGCTCATCCGAGCACCCCGACCCCGACTGGGCCGACCTGATGGCCGGGCGCCTCACCGAGCGGACCTACTGGGACCACCGGGCCGCGGAGTGGGGTGAGCTGGGCGGCGGTGGCGAGTCGATCCGCGCGATGATCGCCCACCTCTACGACCCGCCCCGGCCGGGGCTGATCCGCGAGGGCGCCGTGACGCTGATGCACGACGCGCGCGCGGCCGGCCATCCGATCGGCGTGCTGACCAACGACCTGCATGCCTTCCACTCCGACGAGTGGGTCGCCCAGATGCACGTGCTCGACGAGGTGGACGTGCTGGTCGACGGCTCCATCGAGGGATACCTCAAGCCCCACCCGCGCCTCTACGAGCTGATGGCCGAGCGCCTCGGCGTCGACCTCGGCGACATGGTGTTCGTCGACGACCAGCCGGTGAACATCCGCGGCGCCGAGGACCTCGGGATCCGTGCGGTCTTCTTCGACCCCCGCGCCCCCGAGGCGGCCTACGCCGAGCTGCGGGGGCTCCTGGGCCTCGGCTGAACCCGCTGCCGCGGCCTCAGCGGATGCGGAACCTCGCGTCGTTGACGTCGAAGAAGTAGTTGCCGAGCGCCTGGATCATGATCCGGGCCCTGCCTGTCTTCTTCCTCGGGAAGCGGACCAGGGCACGCCCGTCGTTGGACGTCTTCTTCGCCAGCACCTTGCCCCAGTGCTTGCCGTCGTCGGTGGAGAGCAGGATCGTCACGTTGCGGGCGAGCCGCTTGGTGCCGTTGACCTTCCAGGTGACCACCTTGCGGGTGCCACCCTTCACCGAGCCGCCCTTGGCGAACGACGACACCAGGAACGGGCCGGCGTTGTGGGCGACCTTGATCGTCACGTCGTCGTGCCCGATCCCGCCGCCGCCGGCGATGGTGTCGCGGGCGGTGAGGCGGAAGTGCATGGCCGTGCCGTAGTGCTTCGTCGGCAGGAACTCCGAGAAGCAGTCGATGATCCTGCGGGGGACGTCGGTCGTGCCCGCGGCGGGTCGTCGACAGCTCCCGCTGGCGGCGTTGGTGTTGCCGGCCAGCACCTGGCCCAGGTCGGGGAACGTGCGCGACGGGTTGCCGTCGGCGTGGTTCTGGCCCGGGGAGGGGCTCTGAGCCGCGGCGGTGTCGGAGACGTCCGCGTAGGTTCCGAAGATCCGGAACAACGGGCCGTTGCGCTTGGTGTTGCTGAGCAGGGCCGTTCCGCCTCCCTTGCCGGCGTCGTTCTGCTCCCACAGGAACGTCAGTGCGTCGTCGTCGGCGTCGGTGGCCCGGCCGGTGAGCGTGAACGGCGTGCGCATCGGGATGGTCTTGTCCGAGGGCGCCTTCACCACGGGGGCGTGGTTGCCGGTGGCCGAGGTGGCCCCACCGTTGTCCGGTGTGCCGCCCTTCGCTGTCTCGCCGACGTTGACGACGACTCCTCCGGAGCCGGTGACCTGCAACAGGTCCATGTCCACCCGGGCGCTGTCGGAGGTGTAGGGGTCGGGGTCGCCGGCGAACATGACCTGGAACCCGTCCGCCGCGGGCAACAGCTCACCCAGCGGGGCCGGGTAGACGACGGGGAAGGAGTAGATGCCGGCGTACGGGTCGTAGCCCCACTTGCCGACCGTCACGTCCACGCCGGTCACGCTCTCGACGGCCTGCTCCACATGCGCCCGGTCGTAGTCGACACCACGGGTCAGCGTGACCGGGCTGCCGGAGTCCTGGTAGTCGATGGTGATGGTGTCGCCGTCGGTCTCGAAGTTGGACAGTGACACGTCCTGGACCTCGATCGGGTCCAGTGCCGCGCCGCCGACGTAGCGGTTGACCTCGGTGAGGGAGCGTTGGCTGAAGTAGGGGTCGCTGTGCGGCTGCAGGTTGTCGGAGGTGCAGATGCCGGCGTAGGCCATCACCGAGCTGCCCGACCCGGGCTCTACCGACGTCGAGCCGTTGCGGTTCCCGCCGGAGCAGGCCCATTTCACGCCGTTGAAGGTGTGGTTGCCGCCGAACTGGTGGCCCATCTCGTGGGCGACGTAGTCGACGGCGTAGAAGTCGCCGACGGGTGCGGGGATGCCGGTGCATCCCATCGCCTTCTCGACGCTGCCCACGACGCCCAGCCCCGCGATGCCGCCGCCGTTGGTGCCGAGGGCGACGTGCCCGATGTCGTAGTTCGATGCCCCGACCAGCTGTCCGAGCACGGTCTGGTTGCGCTGAAGGGTGCCCACGTCGCAGTAGCCGAGCTGTCCCTCGACATAGTCGGGGGAGTCGAGATCGACGGTCCAGCAAGCTGCGTGGCCGCACGGCCCGTCCTTCTCGGTGGCCTTGGCCGCGGTGTCGAAGTTGAGCGACTCGGTCGCGTCGACCAGGACCAGGTTGATGGCCAGGTCGTCGTTGTAGACCTGGTTGACCCGAGCCATCAGGGTGACCTTCTCGGCGAGCACGTTCTCGGTGCCGAAGTAGGCGGCGTACGTCGGGTCGCTGACGAGTGCCAACCGGTAGGTGCGCTGGCTGACCTCGGACCCGGCGGCGGCGAGCTGCGCGTCGACGGCTCGGCGGATGGCCGGGAGCTGCTTCTCGGGCCTGCGGGCGGCGTCGGCGGGCAGGCTGCGACCGTCGTAGACCAGGTGAGTGGTCGCGGCCCGGCGGTTGTAGGCAGGGTCGACGTACCACGAGTCCCGGCCGGAGGGCCCGCGCACGGAGGCGTGGAAGCCCATGGGGGTGAGGTCGAGCGCCACGGTCGTTCCGCGCTGGTCGAGCGAGACCCCCGACCACGTCTGGAGCTCGGGGTGGTCGGCGGCCAGCCCGCTCTCCATGACCTGGCTGCGTTGCACCGCGAAGCGCTCCGTCCCACCATCGGGGGTCGGCAGCGCGAACGCTGTGCTGCCGGACGCACCGACAGGCGGGGCGTCGGCCAGCTGGCGACGCACCGCCGCGACGTCCACGGTCACGGCGGCGTACGCCCGTGGTCTCACGCGCACGCCCGTGCCGGAGAGCCGGACAGCGCCGCTCACCGGGCGGAAGGCATCGCCTGACGCGGGTGCCGCCTGGGCCAGGCCGCCGAACGGCTGACCTGTCGCAGCGAGGACGAGGGTGGCGACCACGGCCACCGCGCGGACGAGCTTCTTCATCGAGATCCCCCTGAGGCGACGGCGCGGCGGGATGCCGCCTTCGCGCACTGTAGGGCACCGCAGGGGTGAAGGCGACGCGCCCTGTCGGACGGGCAGCGTCCGGACAGCCGGCTGGCGTCGACCGCAGGACCACTGATCGCCGGACTCGTCGGCCGGGCCCGCGGCGGAGGCGTTCGCCGGCTGAGTCGGGCAGTCGCTCAGGACGTCGCCTGAGTGTCGACGAGGACGTGGAGGTCCGCGAACTCGGGCGCGCCGACCAGAATCTCGGGCAGCCGCGCCCGCAGCTCCACCAGGCCGGCCTCTCGACGGGGGTCGCGCTCTCGTTCGCGCGCGTGCTCCTCGCTCTCGAAGAGGACCAGGACGAAGACCCGGGTCGGGTCGTTCTGGTCCTGCATCACCATGGTGCGCAGCAGCCCCGAGCCCGCCTGCTCGAAGGAGCGGAGGTCATCGATCATCGCCACGGCGTCGTCGGCGCGCCCTTCCTTGATGCGCAAGGTCTGCAGCTGGGCCCACATGGTCGGTTCCTTCCGACGCTCCAACACCTGGGGCCGGCGCCTAGTCGCACGGCCGTCACGAGGCGGCTCGACCGGGTGCGGTCGAGGGTCTCAGCATGACGGCGCGAACGTCGGTCCGGAAGGGTTCGTCGGCACCCGCCCGTGGGAGCGCTAGCCTCTCGCCATGCGTCCCGACACCGGCCTGTGGCCCGGGGGTGGTGAGTGAGGACCGGCGGGCCCCTTCCGCTGGAGCCGCTCAGCCCTGACGACCTCGACCGTGTCCACGCCCAGGCGATGCGGCTGCTCGCCGACGTCGGCACCGAGGTGCACGACGACGACATGCTGCGCCGCCTCGCCGTGGCCGGCCAGCGCGTCGACGGCACCCGCGTGCGGTGGGACCCCGACTGGGTGCTGGCGCAGCTTGCCCTCGCGCCGTCGTCGTTCACCCTCACCGGTCGTCACCCGGACCGGTGCGTGGAGATCGGCGGCGGCAGCCTGGTCGCGATGCCGGTCGGCGGCCCTCCGTTCGCGTTCGACGAGGAGCGGGGCCGCCGCGACGGGTCGCTCGCCGACCACGACGAGCTGGTCAAGCTCGCCCACGCGAGCGGCCGGCTGCCGGTGCTCCAGAGCGGCACGGTCGAGGCGCAGGACCGCGACGCGAGCAGTCGCCACCTCGCCATGGACCACTCCATCCTGCGCTGGAGCGACCGGCCGTTCATGGTCTACGGGACCAACGGGGAGAAGGCGCGTGACGGTTTCGAGCTGGCGGCGATCGCCGCCGGCGGCCGGGCCGCGCTGGAGTCCCGGCCGATGACCCTGGCCGTGGTCAACCCCAACTCCCCGCTGGTCTGGGACGGGCTGATGGTGACCCAGCTGGTGGCCTGCGCGGACTACGCCCAGCCGGTGGCGATCACGCCGTTCCTGCTGGCCGGCGCGTCCGCGCCGGTGACGTTGGCCGCTGGGCTCTCGGTGCTGGTGGCCGAGACGCTGTCCGGGGTGGCGATGGCCCAGCTGGTGCGGCCCGGCACCCCCTGCTTGATGGGGACCTTCTTCACCGGCGTCGACATGCGGTCGGGAGGCCCGTCGCTCGGCCTGCCCGAGTCGGTGCTCGCGACGCTGGCCGGCGCTCAGCTGGCGCGTCGCTACGGCCTCCCGCTGAGGGGCGGGGGAGGGCTGTGCTCCGGGATCCCGCTCGACGCCCAGGCCGCCGCGGAGTCCACGATGTCGCTGTGGGCGACCCACCTGGCCGGCGTCGACCTCGTGGTGCACGCCGCCGGCTGGCTCGAGGGCGGCCTGGTGGCGTCCTACGAGAAGCTGATGCTCGACCTCGAGCTGCTGCGGATGTTCGAGTGGGTGGGCCGGGGGATCGCTGTCGACGACGACTCGTTGGCGTTCGACGCGCTGGCCGAGCTGGGTCCGGGCGGGCTGTTCCTGGCCCACGAGCACACCCTCCAGCGCTTCCGCACCGACGTGTTCATGAGCCCGCTGTTCCGCTCGCAGGCGCACCCGACCTGGGTGAAGCAGGGCGCACCGGAGCTGCCGGAGGTCGCCGCCGGCGAGTGGCGCCGGCTGCTCGACTCCTACGTCGACCCGGGCATCGACGAGGCCGTCGACGAGGCGCTCCGGGAGTACGTCGACCGACGCACGCGCGAGTGCGAGGCGTGACCGGACCGCCACGACCCGTCAGGGGCGTTCCGCTCCGCGGGACGAATCGTGTGTCACCACGGTCACGGGGGATGCTGGGTGACCGAAGGAGGAGCCGTGGTCGAACAGCGTGAGCTGCGGGTGCAGCAGATGACCTGGGAGTCCGAGGGAGTCGTGTCGATCCGCCTCACTCGGATCGAGAGCGACAAGCCGCTGCCCGAGTGGCGGCCCGGGGCCCACATCGACGTCTATGTGCCCGACGGCACCACCCGGCAGTACTCCCTGTGCGGCGATCCGGCCGACCTGTCGGCCTATGAGATCGCGGTGCTCCGCGAGCCGGAGTCGCGCGGCGGCTCCTTGTTCCTCCACGAGCAGCTCCGCGTGGGCGCCCGGTTGCTGGTGACCAGGCCCAAGCACCACTTCAACCTGGAGGACGCGCCGTTCCACGCGCTCGTCGCCGGCGGCATCGGCATCACGCCGATCATGACCTTCGCCGAGGAGCTCGAGCGCTCGGGGCGGCCCTACTCCGTGACCTACGGCGGCCGGACCGCCGACTCGATGGCGTTCCGCGAGCGGCTCGGGCGGCTGGGCGACAAGGTCTCCTTCCTCGCCGAGGACGCCGAGGGGCGGCCCGACCTGGACGCGATCGTCCGCTCGGTGCCCGAGGGCGGGCTGATCTACGTCTGCGGGCCGCTGCCGCTGCTGCGCGCGGTCGAGGCGGCGGCGGAGGCTGCCTACGGGCCCGACCAGGACATGGTGCGCTTCGAGCTGTTCTCGCGCGCCGGCGTGGAGATCGACGAGGCGCCGTCACCGCTCGAAGGGGACACCTACGAGCTGGTGCTGGCCCAGTCGGGTCACACGCTGCGGCTCAAGCCCGACGCCAACATCCTCGACACCGCCCTGGCGCTGGGCATCGAGATCGAGAACGACTGCCGCGACGGCATCTGCGGGTCCTGCGTGACCAAGGTGCTGGCCGGCACCGTCGACCACCGTGACCTGGTGCTCACCAAGCGGGAGCAGGCCGCGATGGACCAGATGATGATCTGCTGCTCGCGGCCGACCAGCGGCCGGCTCGAGCTGGACCTCTAGAGGCGGTCAGCGCCGCACCCAGACGAACACGTCAGCCAGGTCGTTGGTGTCGCCGGGCGCCAGGTCGGAGGCGGCCGAGGTGAAGCCCACGACGTCACCGTCGCGGGAGACGGTCACCCGCGAGGTCGGACCGGTGCTGCCGCCGATCCGGGTCGTGACGCCGGTCGGGGCGTCGTAGACGAACCCGTCCAGCTGGTCGTTCCTGTCGACGCCGGGGGCCAGGTCGGTGGCGTAGGACTCGAAAGCGACGTGCTGCCCGTCGCCGGAGATGGCGGGACGGGACGAGTGGTTGTTGCCGCTGGTGATCCGGGTCGTGGTGCCGGCGGTGCGGTCGAAGACGAACACGTCCTGCACGCCGTTGTCGTCGCCGGCGACCAGGTCGGGCGCGTCGGACCAGAAGGTGAGGTAGCGCCCGTCGGTGGACAGCGCGTCCATGCCGGAGTACGACGCCGCGCTGCCGTCGGTGACCTTGGTCGTCGTGCCGCCCGCGACGTCGTACAGGAAGACGTCACGGGCCCTGTTCTTGTCGTTGGGCACCAGGTTGGAGGCGCCGGAGTAGAACGACACCCACTGGCCGTCGCCGGAGATCGCGGGGTCGAACGACGAGGAGGTGCCGTTGGTGAGCCGCGTGATGGTGTCGGTGTCGCGGTCGTAGAGGAAGACGTCGCGGTAGTTGTTGGTGTCGCCGGGCACGAGGTTGGTGGCGAAGGAGTAGAGCGCGACGTAGCGACCGTCGTCGGAGATGCCGGCGGCGTAGGAGCCGCCGTCGCCATCGGTGAGCCGCTCGATCTCGCGGGTGTCGCGGTCGTAGACGAACACGTCGCCCTTGCCGTTGGTGTCATCCGGCACCAGCGACGACGCGAAGGAGTCGAAGAGCACGTAACGCCCGTCGGCGCTGATGTCGGAGGCCGTCGAGGTTCCGCGACCGTTGGTGACCATCACGGTCTCACCGGTCGTCCGGTCCTGGAGGAAGACGTCCTGGAAGGCGGAGTCGTCGTGGGCGACGAGGTTGCCGGCGAGCGAGTCGAAGGTCGCCCAGCGGCCGTCCGCGGACAGGGAGATCCGGTCGGAGGTGTTGTTGCCCATGGTCACCGGGCTCATGTCGCCCACGGCCGGCTCGGGCCCGGGGTCGATGACGAGGCGGCGGCTGGGCGTCTTGATCAGCCGGTAGGTCCTCCCCTTGATCCTGCGTCGCGGGGCGATCACGCGAAGGACGACCTTCTGCGGGGCCAGGTCGGCGGTCCACTGCAGCGTGAAGCCGCCGCGTCGCTGCGTGGTGTGACCACGGGCGACGGAGGCCCAGCCCCAGCCGGTCTTGCGCTGCAGGACCACGGTGCGCCGGTGTCGCGGCGGCACCCAGCCGCGCACGGTGACCACGTCACCGCGCTGGACGTGAGTGACGACGACCTTGAGGTTGCCGCGCTTCGGCATCGCTGCGTGGGCGGTCCCCGGCAGGCCGATCAGCAGCCCGAGCGCCACCGCGGTGGCAAGCAGGAAGCTGCTGAGGCGTGTCATGGTCCCGATCCCTCCGGCGGCCTGAGGGGGTTGGCCGCACGGTCATCGATGGTGCCAACGTCGCAGGGGGTGGGACGGTGGAATGGTCCAGAACAGTCCTGACGGGCCGGCGGCATGGCCCGAACGGACTAGTCGCCCTCCTTGGTGGCGGGGCTCCGGATCCGCTAGGTTAATGATCGTTAACTTCCGAGAGGGGTGCTCCCGTGGGAGAGATGCGCGACCTGGTCGCCCAGCTGCGCGACCGGCTGGCCGTGGTACGCCGGGGTGGCTCGGAGAGCGCTCGCGCCAAGCACGCCGCCCGCGGCAAGCTGCTCGTGCGCGACCGGGTCGACCGGCTGCTCGACCCGGGCAGCCCCTTCCTCGAGCTCGGCGCACTCGCGGCGTACGACATGTATGGCGGGGAGTACGCCGTCCCGTCGGCCGGGATCGTCACCGGCATCGGCTCCGTGGCCGGGCGGCCGGTGATGGTGGTCGCCAACGACGCGACGGTCAAGGGCGGGACGTACTACCCGATCACGGTCAAGAAGCACCTGCGCGCGCAGCAGGTCGCGGCCGACAACGCGCTGCCCTGCCTCTACCTCGTGGACTCCGGAGGCGCCTTCCTGCCGATGCAGGACGAGGTCTTCCCCGACCGCGAGCACTTCGGCAGGATCTTCTTCAACCAGGCCTCCCTCTCGGCCCGCCAGATCCCGCAGCTCGCCGCCGTGATGGGCTCCTGCACCGCCGGCGGGGCCTACGTGCCGGCCATGTCCGACGAGACGGTCATCGTGCGCAACCAGGGCACGATCTTCCTCGGCGGCCCGCCGCTGGTGAAGGCTGCCACCGGTGAGGTCGTGACCGCCGAGGAGCTCGGCGGCGGCGACGTCCACGCCCGCACCTCGGGCGTCGTGGACCACCTGGCCGATGACGACGCTCATGCCCTCCGGATCCTGCGGTCGGTGGTCGAGACGCTGCCGGGAGGTTGGCGTGTGGACCCGAACGGCCGGGATCCGGGGCTGGATGTTGCTGTTTGGGCCCCAACAGCAACTACTCCCGACGCCCCCCACGAGCCCCCCGAGAGCCTCTACGACGTCGTGCCCGCGGACACCCGCACGCCCTACGACGTGCGGGAGGTGATCCGGCGCATCGTCGACGGCAGCCGGATGCACGAGTTCAAGAAGCTCTACGGCGAGACCCTGGTGTGCGGGTTCGCGCGGATCTGGGGCCACGAGGTCGGGATCGTGGCCAACAACGGGATCCTGTTCAGCGAGTCGGCGCTCAAGGGGGCCCACTTCATCGAGCTGTGCAACCAGCGCGGCATCCCGCTGGTCTTCCTGCAGAACATCACCGGCTTCATGGTCGGCAGGGAGTACGAGAACCGCGGCATCGCCCGGGACGGCGCCAAGCTCGTCACCGCCGTCGCCTGCTCGGTCGTCCCGAAGCTCACCGTGGTCATCGGCGGCTCGTTCGGTGCCGGCAACTACGGCATGTGCGGGCGCGCCTACGACCCGCGCTTCCTCTGGATGTGGCCCAACGCACGGATCTCGGTGATGGGCGGGGAGCAGGCGGCGTCGGTGCTCGCGACCGTCCGCCGCGACGGCCTCGAGGCGTCCGGCGAGGAGTGGTCGGCCGACGACGAGGAGAGCTTCAAGGCGCCGATCCGCGAGCAGTACGAACACCAGGGCTCGCCCTACTACTCCACGGCCCGGCTCTGGGACGACGGCATCATCGACCCCGCCGACACCCGCCGGGTGCTGGGCATGGGTCTGGCCGTCGCCGCCCAGGGTGCTGTCGGCGCCCCGACCCCCACGCCGTCGTACGGCGTGTTCCGGATGTGAGCGGCATGGCCACCCCGACGACGCCGGCGCGCACCCTCCTCGTCGCCAACCGGGGCGAGATCGCGGTCCGCGTGATCCGCACCGCCCGCCGCGAGGGCTGGCGCACCGTCGCGCTGTTCACCGAGCCCGACGCGGCCGCCCCCCACGTGCGCGTCGCCGACGAGGCCCGTCCGGTGGCGAGCTACCTCGACATCGACGCGGTCGTCGCGGCCGCTGCGGCCGCCGGCGCGACCCATGTGCATCCGGGCTACGGCTTCCTGTCGGAGCGGGCTGCGTTCGCCCGCGCCGTCGAGGACGCCGGTCTGAGGCTGGTCGGGCCGAGCCCGACGGTGATGGAGCTGATGGGCGACAAGGCGCGGGCCCGCGTGGTCGCGGTCGCCGCTGGTGTGCCGGTCGTGCCGGCGTACGCCCCCGACGAGGACATGACCTTCCCCGTCCTGGTCAAGGCGGCCGCGGGCGGGGGCGGCAAGGGCATGCGAATCGTCAGGTCCGCCGACGAGCTGGCGGACAGCATGGCGGCGGCGGCGCGGGAGGCGCAGAGCGCCTTCGGTGACGACACCCTCCTGATCGAGCGGTACGTCGAGCGCGGACGTCACCTGGAGGTGCAGGTGCTGGCCGACTCCCACGGCCACGTGGTCCACCTCTTCGAGCGCGACTGCTCGACCCAGCGCCGCCACCAGAAGGTCGTCGAGGAGGCGCCCGGCCCCACGGTCACCCCCGAGCTGCGGCACCGGATGACGCGGGCCGCGGTCGACCTGACCCGCGAGGTCGGCTACGTCAACGCCGGCACCGTCGAGTTCCTGCTCGACGACGCGACCGGCGACTTCTACTTCCTGGAGATGAACACCCGCCTGCAGGTCGAGCACCCCGTCACCGAGGCGATCACCGGCGGCCTCGACCTGGTGGCCGAGCAGCTGCGGATCGCCACCGGCGAGCCACTCCCGTTCGGGCAGGACGACCTGAGGATCCACGGGCACGCCATCGAGGCCCGGGTCTACGCCGAGGACCCCGCCGCCGGCTTCCTGCCCCAGGCCGGCACGGCGACCCACGTCCGCTGGCCGGGCGACATCCGCGTCGACCACGCCCTGGAGAGCGGCCAGGTCGTGAGCACGGCCTACGACCCGATGCTCGGCAAGATCGTCGCCCATGGCCCCGACCGCGAGGCCGCGCGGCGGGCGCTGGTGGCCGCACTCGACGACACCGTGCTCCTGGGGCTCGCCACCAACCTGGGCTTCCTCCGCGACCTGGTCGCCGGGGAGGCTTTCCGCGACGCGTCCATCGACACGGCCTGGCTGGACCGTCATCCGCCGGAGCCGCCAGAGGACGGCACCGCCCGGCTGCTGGCCGCGTGGCTGGTGGCTGCGGACGCCCGCGGCCGGGGCATCGGCCCGTTTCGCTGCGACGGCTGGCGGACGGCCGGCCCGCCGGCCCCGGTCCGGGTCGACCTCGACCGCGAGGTGGTCGTCGACGTGGACACGGTCGACGGCCATCCGCTGCGGGTGCTGCAGTACAGCGGTGGACCCCACGGCGTCACGAGTGCTCTGCTCACGCTCGACGGAGACCGGCACCGGGTCGTGGGGTCCGTCGGTGGGCCGGCCGTCGAGCTGGTGCACCGCGGGCAGCGCTGGGTCTTCGAGCGACCTGACGCCTTCGCCGATCATGCCGTTCATGCCGGCGACGGCAGCGTGCTCGCCCCGATGCCGGGCACCGTGCTGGCCGTGACGGTGGCCGAGGGCGAGGCCGTCGAGGAGGGCGCTCCGCTCGGCATGATGGAGGCGATGAAGATGGAGCTCACGCTGCGCGCGCCGTTCGCCGGCACGGTCGTCCACGTCGGGGCCACCGCCGGCGACCAGGTGGCCCTCGGGGCGCGACTGTTCGAGGTGGAGCCGTGAGTGGGGCGCCTGTGTCATCCGCGGCGGTCGCCCGAACCGCCTCTTCCTATGACCTTCCAGGCCTGCCGGAGCGGGTGACGATCTACGAGGTCGGTCCGCGCGACGGGCTCCAGAACGAGCCGGGGGTGGTCCCCACCGACACCAAGGCGACCTTCTGTCCGCCGACTCCTCGAGGCCGGCCTGCCGGTCGTCGAGGCGACCTCGTTCGTGCACCCGCGGTGGGTGCCGCAGCTGGCCGACGCCGCCGACCTGATGACCCGGCTGAGCGCCGACCTCGGCGACCGGCGCGCGTGAGCTGCCGGTGCTGGTGCCCAACGAGCGTGGCCTCGACCGAGCGCTGGAGCTGGGCTGTCGCCACGTCGCGATCTTCGGCAGCGCCACCGAGACCTTCGCGCAGCGCAACCTCAACCGCACCCTCGACGAGCAGTTCGCGATGTTCGAGCCGGTGGTCCGCCGGGCCCGCGACGCGGGGCTCGACGTGCGCGCCTACGTCTCCATGTGCTTCGGCGACCCCTGGGAGGGCGCGGTGCCGCCGGCCCAGGTGGTCGACGTCGGCAGTCGGCTGCTCGACCTCGGGGCGTCGCAGCTCAGCATCGGCGACACCATCGGCGTCGGCACCGCCGGCCACGTCCGGGCGCTGATCGCGGCCTTCGCCGAAGCCGGCGTCGGCACCGACCGGCTGGCGATGCACTTCCACGACACCTACGGCCAGGCGCTGGCCAACTCCCTGGCCGCCCTCCAGGCCGGCATCACCACCTTCGACGCCAGCGCCGGTGGGCTCGGCGGCTGTCCCTACGCCGAGTCCGCGACCGGCAACCTCGCCACCGAGGACCTGGTCTGGATGCTCACCGGCCTCGGCATCGAGCACGGCGTCGACCTCGACGCCCTGGTCGCCACGAGTGCCTGGATGGCCGAGCAGCTCGGCCGGCCCAGCCCGTCAGCGGTCGTCCGGGCCAGCGGCGGCTGACCGGCCGACGTACGGCACAATCCAGGGCATGACCCGGGTCGTCCACCTGCACGTCGGTGCCCCCAAGACCGGCACCACCTATCTGCAGGACCGGCTGTCCCTCAACGCCGCGCGGCTTGCCGACCACGGCGTGCACGTGCCGACCAGCTCGCGGTTCGTGGAGCCGGCGCTGTTCCACTTCCGGGCGGCGCTCGACCTGCTGGAGCAGGACTGGGGCGGCTCCGCGGGGCACGCCCAGGGCGCCTGGCCGCAGCTGGTCAAGAAGGTACGCCGGCTCGACGGGACCGTCATCGTCAGCCACGAGATCCTCGCGCCCGCGCCGGCCAGCAAGGTGGCCAAGGCGATGAACGACCTCGAGGGCAGCGAGATCCACATCGTCTACTCCGCCCGCGACCTGGGGCGTCAGCTGCCCGCCGCCTGGCAGGAGAGCATCAAGCAGGGCCGCAAGTGGTCGTTCCGGAGGTTCCTGAACAAGGTCGAGACCGGCAAGCCGTGGTTCTTCCGCGCCCTCGACCTGCCGACCGTGCTCAGCACCTGGGGCGACCACCTGCCGCCCGAGCGGATCCACGTCGTCACCGTGCCGGCGAGGCGGGCCACCGGAGGGCGCGGCGAGCTGCTGTGGCTGCGCTTCTGCGAGGCGTTCGGCATCGACCCGGGATGGGCGCCGCTCGACAGCGAGCGCGCCAATCCGTCCCTGGGAATCGCGGAGACCCAGCTGCTCCGGCAGCTCAACGCCCGGCTGGACCGCGCCGTGCGGCGGGAGGCCAGCTATGACCGGCTGATCCGCGATCTGCTCGCCCAGCGGGAGCTGGTCAACCGCGAGTCGCACCCGGTCCGGCTGCCGCCGGGGCGGTTCGCCTGGGCCGAGGAGCAGGCCGCGCTGTGGATCGACTGGCTCCAGGGCAGCGGCGTGCACGTCATCGGCGACCTCGACGACCTCCGCCCGGTGCGGCCCGCCGCGGACGAGCCGTGGCGCAACCCCGACCGGGTGCGGGCCAAGCCGGTGCTGCAGGCTGCGCTCGACGCGCTCGAGGCGATGACCCGCGAGGCGGCGCGGCGGCCCGACCCTGACCGCCAGCTGGGCAACCTGGTTCGGCAGGGCGCCGACCGGCTGCGCAAGAAGTGACCCCCGGCGTGACCCGGTGGCCGCGGTGAGCCCCGACGACGGCCGACGCCAGGCGTGGGGCTGGGTCGCCCACCTCCGCGCAGGTGGTACGACGCCCTGGCTGGACTGGCGGGCACGCACCGACGCCTCTGTCGATGTGGCGTCGGGCCGTGCCCTCCCCGGCGCTCAGCAGCTGGAGCTGCTCCGCCGGCTCAACCAGGCGGGCCGACCCTCCACCGACCTGGTCGAGCGGGTGCTCGAGGCGAGCGCCGCCGGTCGGGGAAGCTCCGATCTGGAGCTGGTCGGCGCCGCCGCAGACACGCCCTTCGGCCCGCGTCCGGTGGACCCCACGAGCCTGCCCGCCGGAGAGCTGCTGCGCGTGGCCACCGCCCTGCTGGCCGAGGAGCTGGCCGCCGTCGAGCGTCCCGACCGGCCCGCGGCCCGTCGGCTGGGGTGGCGACGCGACACCCGCGTCGTCGGTGACCCCTTGGTCGCAGGCGCCGCGCCGCGGCCCTCCCGGCATGCGCTCCTCGGGCGGCCGTCCGTCGTGGTGGCCGGCGGGCCGCTGGCGCTGCTGCTGGCCGACGTCTGGTCGGCCCGCTGCTTCGAGGGCAGTGCCCCGAGGTGGGGACCGTGGCTGGCCGGGCTGGAGCAGCACCGGCGCGTGCCGCCGCGGGTCGACCTGCCGCGGGTGGCCGACGCGTGGTCGCGTCGGGTCGGCGCGGCACAGGTGACCGTCGACGTGCGGCTGGCCGACGGGAGACCCGACGGGCGACCGAGCAGGCGACCGCCGGGGGGCGCGGTGCGTGGGGCCGCGGTCGAGACGGCCGGCCCGTCCGCCGACGCCGCCGAGCTTGCTCGCCGGGTGGCGCCGGTGCTCGGCCTGCTGGTGCCGCCCGAGCGGCGGGCCCGGCTCCTCGGCGAGGTGCTCCGGCCCCTGCTGGTGGCCCTGCCGGGCGGGGGAGCCGGCGCCGCGCGCCCCGGCGTACCCGACGAGCGGGCGGAGTGGGTGGCACGGCGCGCGCGCCGGATGGCCGAGGCGCTGCGCCGCGGTGACTACGCTGTCGCCGGAGATCCTCGGGAGGTGCTGCCGGCGACGGTGCCCGGCGCGGCGCCGTCGGGAGCCGGTGCGTTGGCCCTGGCGGTGCTGGCGCTGGGTCCAGCCGGCTCGGCGGCGCCGGGCCGGACACGGAAGGCGGACCGATGAGCAAGCGTGTGCTGCTCCACGTCGGCACCCCCAAGACCGGCACCTCGCACCTGCAGGACGTCCTCTACCGCAACCGCCGGCGCCTGGCTCTGCACGGGATCCACTACCCCGCACATCGGTTCGACGCCCACTTCCTGGCCGCCCTCGACCTGATGCGGCTGCCCTGGGGTGGCCTGGAGCACGAGGCGGTCGGCGCGTGGGACGCACTGGCGTCGCGGGTGAGCCGCACCTCCGGCACCGCGGTGGTCAGCCACGAGATCCTGGCCGCGGCGTCGCGGGCGCAGGCCGCCCGGGCGGTGGAGTCCTTCGGCGACGCCGAGCTCCACCTGGTGCTGTCGGTGCGCGACCTGGCCCGCCAGATCCCCGCCGAGTGGCAGGAGAACGTCAAGCACCGCAGCGTCGTCTCCTACGCCCGCTTCCTGGAGATGATCCGCGACCCGCAGCGGCGCGGCCGGATCCCGAGCTGGTTCTGGAGCGTCCAGGAGATCCCCGACATCATCGCCCGCTGGGCGCCCGACCTCCCGCCCGAGCGGGTGCATCTGGTGACCGTGCCGCCGTCCGGCTCCGAGCCCGACCTGCTGTGGCGTCGCTTCGCCGAGACCTTCGGATTGGCCGGGCTGGACCTGGAGGTCGGCACCGAGCGGGTCAACCCGTCGCTCGGTGTGCCGGAGACCGCGCTGATCCGGCGGATCAACCGCGCCGCCAACCAGGTGGTCCCGCCCGCCGACTACCGCCCGCTGGTGCGCGAGCTGCTGGCCCACCAGACTCTCGCGCAGCGCACCTCCTCGCCACGTCTCGCGCTGCCTCCCGACGTGCACGACTGGGCCGCTGAGCTGGCGCAGACCTGGGTCACCGAGCTCCGCGACCGCCGCTACCACGTCATCGGCGACCTCGACGAGCTGCTGGTCGGCCCGCAGTCGGCGTACGCCGACCCCGACCGCCCGCGCGAGCGCCAGGTGTCGGCGGCCGCCGTCGACGCGATCCGCGCGCTGCTGGTCGAGAACGCCCGGCTGCGCCGTCAGGAGGAACGGCTCGAGGGCGAGCTCCACGCCGCCCGCAGCGCGGTCGGGTGGCGGGGCCGAGTCGTGGGTCGGCTCGAGGACAGCGGCGCGGGCCGTCGCGCACTGATGGTCTATCGCCGGGCGCGGGGCAGGAGCTCGCGGTCTGCGTAGCGGCCGATCCGCCAGGTCGCGAACCCGTCGGCGCCCAGTCCCACGAAACCTCCCACGAAGGGCACCCGCCGGGCGACGCTGCTGGCCAGCCGCTTGCCGGCCACCTTGGTGATCAGCTCGGAGGCCACCTCGGCCGAGACGACCTTGTCGAGGTCGGGGTCGTGGGCGGGCGCCGTGGCCAGCGCCATCGGCGGGGCAGGGAGCTTCGCGGCGTGCACCAGCTCGTCGACCCGGTCCTCGCCGAGGATGCAGACCAGCACGGCGTTGCGGACCCGGGCGTCGGCGAGGTCGTAGCCGCGCAGGTGCGCGATGCCGGCCACCATCCGGCACTGGATCAGCGCCAGCCCGGTGATGTTGGTGGGGATCGTCACCGTGGCGGTCACGAGGCCGCCCAGGTTGGTGACGAACCCCTGCGCGCCGGCGTACCGCACGTGGTTCTCGATCACCTCGTGGATGCCCCGGTCGACGTCGCCGCGCTGCTCGGCGAGCTGCTTCTCGGCGGCCACGGCGGCCGGGGCCAGGGGGCCGACGCCGTGGATGGCGCGGTGCAGCGCCTCGCGGACGAACGTGTGCGTGAGCTGCGGCGCGGCCACGGTGGCCCACGGCGCCAGGGTCTTGGCGACCGAGCTCTTCACACTCATGCAGCGAATCCTACGGTCGGGCCCCCATCGCGGCGGGGTTCCCGTGGGGAGCGTGGGCAGGGCCGGGGGTGGCCGTTCGGCCGATTCGGCAGTCACCGGCCGGCGGCTAGGTTGACCCCCGTGCCCGTGCAGCCGTCGCCGACCCCGTGGGACTTCGGGTCACCCACCCGGTGGGACGAGTCCGACGACCTCGTCGCCATCGGCGCCGACCTGGAGCCGGGCACGCTGCTGGCGGCCTACCGGCAGGGGCTGTTCCCGATGCCGGCCGGCGACCCCGGGGATGCGCCCTACTGGTTCTGTCCCGTGCGCCGTGGCGTGCTGCGGCTGGCGGACCTCAAGGTCAGCCGGTCGCTGCGGCGGTCGGTGGGGCGCTTCCAGGTGCGCGTCGACACCGCCTTCGACCAGGTGCTCGAGGCCTGCGGGGACCCCGGACGGTCGGGCGGCTGGATCGACGACGACGTCCGGGCGGCGTACCGCCGGCTCTACCACCTGGGCTGGGCGCACTCCGTCGAGGCATGGGTCAACGGCGAGCTCGTCGGCGGGCTGTACGGCGTCGCGATCGGCGGTCTGTTCGCGGGTGAGTCGATGTTCCACCGAGAGCGGGACGCGTCGAAGGTGACCCTGGTGGCGCTGGTCGACCTGCTCCGCGACGAGCATGCCGACCAGCGGCTGGTCGACGTGCAGTGGGCGACCCCGCACCTGACCTCGCTCGGGGTCACCGAGCTCGCGCGCGCCGACTATCTGGCCGGGTTGCCCACGCTGCTGGAGGTGCCGTTGCCCGAGGTGTTCGCGAGCGAGTGACCGCCGGCACCCGCCGGGATCGTCTGGCGATGAGATCTGACGCCCAGTCCTGAACGTGTGGGGCCGCGATCCCTACTGGACTCCCTGCGAGCCAGAGCGAGCATGACCCACCTCGCCCGGGGTGTGCGCGGCGCCGGGCTGGCGGGGGACCGTGGCGTCGGGGATGGTCCAGAGGCGTCGGTAGCCCGCGACGGCCAGCGCAACGGCGCCGGCGGCGACGACCAGGAAGCCCGCAGCGAGCGGCAGCGAGGCGCCAGGGGCGTCGGTGGCCCACATCGACACAGCCATCCCGGCGACGCTCGAGGCGAGCAGCGCGCACCAGCCGAGCGCGGGCGCCATCGCCAGCCTCGCCCAGGAGCGTTGGCGCAGCAGACCGACGGCCACGGTCAGCAGGATCGGCAGCACGACGGCGAGGTCCATCAGCTTCACGATCCAGAACAGGCCGGGGTCGGCGGCGTACTCCTCGCTGGTGGGCGCCGCGCGCCAGGCGTCGACCAGGCCGGGCAGGTGCAGGCCGACCGCGAGGAAGGTGCCCGCGGCCAGGAGGTACCAGCCGGTGACCCGGTCCAGGCGAGCCGGCTCGGGCGGGCGGCGCTGCGCCAGACCACGCGCGGCGAGCACGAGGGCGGCGCCGGCGACGGCCACGAGGCCGGCCAGCAGTGGGAAGAACCGCTCGCTGGTGCCCGGGTAGCGGAACGGTTCTCCGCCCATCGCCAGCTGCGCGTAGGTGTAGAGGCCGTACGCCGCCGGGGCGGCGCCCAGCGCCAGGCCGACGGTCGTCCGCCCGCGGTGCAGCAACGCGGCCGCGGCGAGGGCGGCCGGGCCCACCAGGAGAAGCCCCGCGAGGTCGCCGCCGCGCACCTGGTCGGTGGCTCCCTGCGAGACGTGGTAGCGCAGCCAGTCGAGGCCGAGCGGGCCGAGGAGCGCGACCGTGATCGCGCCGACACCGAGGATGGTCAGCAGGACGACCAGGGTGGTGGGTCGCGTGGTGCGGGGGCGGGCCGGGTGGGTGGGGGGCATGGCGACTCCTGGGAAGACGCCACCAGCGTCTCGTGGCCGCCGGGTCGCCGCCAGCGCGCAGGTCACCTGCGGGGTGTGAGCCTGGCCGCAGCCAGCCGCGGCGGGGGGTGACCGCCGACCGCCGGGTGCCGGGTCAGTCGGCGAGAAGCGCCTGCATCGTCTCGATCTCGGCCGTCTGGCCGTCGATGATCGTCTGGGCCAGGTCGAGGGCGGGCTGGTAGCGCCCCTGCTCCAGCTCGGTCTGCGCCATCTCGATCGCCCCCTCGTGGTGCTCGATCATCATCTCGAGCCAGAGACGCTGGAACTCGCCGTCGGCGGCGCCCTCGAGGGCCGCCATCTCGTCGGCCGACATCATCCCCGGCATGTCGTCCATGGGCATCGCGTCGGCGCCTTCGGCGCCGTGGTCGCCGCCGTGCACATGGTCGCGGGTGGTGGCGGGGATGTCCTCGCCCCAGTCGGTGAGCCAGCCGGCCATCGTCTCGATCTCCGGCGTCTGGGCGGCCTGGATCTGCTCGGTCAGGGCCTGGGCGTCCGGGTCGAGCCGTCGGTCCCGGCTGAGGTCGACCATCACCAGGGCTTGCGCGTGGTGGGGGATCATGTCGGTCGCGAACGACACGTCTGCGTCGTTGTGCTCGGTGGCCGAGGGCGCGTCGCGGGTCGCGGTGGCCTCGGAGTCGCCGTTGTCCCCGCTGCCGCAGCCGGCGAGGCCCAGCAGGGCAGGGACGACCAGCAGGCTGACGACAAGGCGGCGCACGGGCGGGCTCCGGTCTACTTGAGGAGGCGGCTCATCCGCCGGTCGGCGAGCAGCTTGCCGCCAGTCTGACAGGTGGGGCAGTACTGCAGGCTGGAGTCGGCGAAGGAGACCTCCCGGACGGTGTCGCCACACACCGGGCAGGCCTCGCCGGGGCGGCCGTGCACGGCGAGGTTCGACTTCTTCTCGGCCTTGAGGTCGGCGGCGTGCAGACCCCGGGAACGTGCGACGGCGTCGCCCAGGGTGTCGCGGATCGCCGCGAACAGCGTCGCCAGCTCGTCGTCGTCCAGGGAGCTCGCGGGCTTGAACGGCGACATCCGGGCGGCGTGCAGGATCTCGTCGGAGTAGGCGTTGCCGATGCCGGCGACGATGCTCTGCTGCCGCAGCACGCCCTTGATCTGGGCGCGGCCGGCGTCGGTCAGGATGTGACGCAGGGCGCCGGGGGTGAACGCCTCGGAGAGCGGGTCGGGCCCGAGCCGCGCGATGCCCCCGACGTCGGCGGGGTCCCGGACGACGTACAGGGCGAGGCTCTTCTTGGTGCCGGCCTCGGTGATGTCGAGGCCGCTGCCGTCGTCGAGCACCACCCGCGCGGCGAGCGGTGACCTGGTGTTGGGGCGCGCGGGGAGGGCGGGCACCTCGTCGCGCCACCGCACCCAGCCGGCGCGGGCCAGGTGGAGCACGAGATGCAGTCCGGACGCGGTGACGTCGAGGAACTTGCCGTGCCGGGTGACGTCCTCGACGAGGGTGCCCTCGAGCGCGGACAGCGGCGGGTCGAAGGTCTTCAGCGCGCTGAACGCCGCCACATCGACCCGGACGATCGCACGGTCGGCCAGCCGGGTCCTCAGATCGAGGGCCAACGCCTCCACCTCGGGCAGCTCGGGCACGTCGGCCAGTGTAGGCGGGGTGTGTCGATTCACTGGTTCTCCAGTGAATCTGGCACCTCACCAGCGGTGCAGAGCCGGTGAAGTGCCGGAACCACTGGAGAACCAGTGGTTCGTGTTCTCGTGACACTCGCCCACCCCCGGGGGACAATGGCCGCATGAAGCCCGTGCGGCCACTGCCGTCGGCGGGGTCGGTCTTCTTCGACGCCCGCGGCGGCGGCCGTGCGCTCCGCGTCTCCTGGCACTCCGAGACCGAGATCGTCGTCTTGTCGCTCTGGCGCGAGAACGTGTGTATCGGGTCGTTCCGGCTGAGCATCGACGAGGTGCCGGACCTCATCGAGCTGCTCCGGGCCGGCCTCGACGCGGCGTACGACGACGCGGCGCGTGGCCACCGCATCTCCTCCGTCTGACCGCGCCCCCTCGTCTCACCGCGCCCTCGCCCGCTCGCAGCGTTCCACCAGGTCCGGCTCGTTGACTGCGGAGGTGTCGTCGACACGCCGCGCGCCCGACAGATGCGCAGTCAACTACCCCCTCATCATCTACGGAATCCGCTAGAGAGCCCGATAGCCTGCGGGACATGGACCCGATCCGGAACCCCTACGCCCCGGGGGCGGGGCAGCGGCCGCCGGAGCTGGCAGGGCGCGACCGGGAGCTCGACCAGTTCGAGGTGACGCTGGAGCGGGTCGCGGCCGGACGGCCGGAGCGCAGCATGGTGCTCTCCGGGCTGCGCGGGGTCGGCAAGACCGTCCTGCTCAACGCCCTGCGGTCCCACGCCGTCAACCGAGCCTGGGGGACCGGCAAGATCGAGGCTCGCCCCGAGCAGTCGATTCGGGTGCCGGTCGCGCAGGCGGTGCACGCCGCCGTCCGCGAGGTCGCCCACCGGCATCGCGACCCCGATCGGGTCGACCAGGTGGCCGGCGTCCTCAAGGCCTTCGCCCTGCGCGCCGGGCCGGCCGACCGCAAGGGCATCCGCTGGACGCCGCCGGTCGAGGTGGCGGCGACCAGGGGGCGCGCCGACTCCGGCGACCTCGAGCTCGACCTCGTCGAGCTGTTCACCGACGTCGGCACCCTCGCCGGCGACCTGGGCGTCGGGGTCGCCCTGTTCGTCGACGAGATGCAGGACATCGCGACCCCCGAGCTGGCGGCCGTCTGCGGCGCCGTCCACGAGCTCAGCCAGCAGGCCTCGCCGGTGCTCGTGGTGGGCGCCGGCCTCCCGCACCTGCCGGTGGCGCTCGCCTCGGCGAAGTCGTACGCCGAGCGGCTGTTCCGCTACGTCTCGGTCGACCGGCTGCCCCGCGAGATGGCCGACCGGGCCTGGCGGGTGCCGGCCGCGGAGGAGGGTGTGGAGTTCGCGTCGGAGGCGCTCGACGAGCTCTACCGGCTGACCGACGGCTACCCCTACTTCGTCCAGGCCTACGGCAAGGTCACCTGGGACGCCGCGGTCGCCTCCCCGATCGTCGCCGCCGACGTGCGCGAGGCCGCCCCGGCGGCCGAGGCCGAGCTGGCGGTGGGGTTCTTCGGCGCCCGGTTCGAGAGGGCGACCCCCGCCGAGCGGGACTACATGACCGCGATGGCCGATCTCGCCGCCGACCGCGACGACGGCCCGGTGGCCACCGCCGACATCGCCCGCCACCTCGGTCGCAAGCCGCAGAGCCTCTCCCCGGCGCGCGACGGGTTGATCAAGAAGGGCTTGGTCTTCGCCGCCGAGCGGGGTGCCGTCGCGTTCACGGTGCCGCACTTCGGCCGGTTCCTCCGCGAGCGCGCCTGACCGCGGGCCGGGCTCACCCAGGCGACGCCCAGCGGCCGGCGTACTACCGTGAGAGGCATGACGACCCTCGGACTCATCGGCGCAGGACACATCGGCAGCACCCTTGCGCGGCTGGCCACGGCCGCCGACGTCGACGTCGTGCTGGCCAACAGCCGCGGCCCCGAGACGCTGCACCACCTCGTGGAGGAGCTCGGCGAGCGGGCGCGGGCGGGCTACGCCGCCGAGGCCGCGACTGCCGCCGACGTCGTCGTCGTCACCATCCCGCTGCGCAGCATCACCAACCTCCCGAAGGCCGAGCTGGCCGGCAAGACGGTGATCGACACCGGCAACTACTACCCCCAGCGCGACGGCGTCATCGGCGAGCTCGAGAGCGGCCAGACCACCACCAGCGAGCTCCTTGCTCGCGAGCTCTCGCAGGCCCACGTCGTCAAGGCGTTCAACAACATCTTCTGGGGCCACCTCGGCGCGCTGCCCCGACCCGCGGGGGCCGCTGACCGCTCCGCGCTGCCGATCGCCGGCGACGACGAGGCGGCCAAGCAGCAGGTGGCCGCGCTGCTCGACAGGCTGGGCTTCGACGTCGTCGACGCCGGGCCGCTGCGCGAGGGCTGGCGCTTCGAGCGCGACAACCCGGCCTACGGCGAGCCGTACCACAACGGCCGCGGGCTCTGGGCCGTCGAGACCGCCCAGCCGGCCGACGCCGACACGATCCGGGCCCGGCTCGCCGAGGCCGTGCCGCACGGCCAGCGCGCCGCCCGCGGCTGACCTCGCCCACCGCGCGCGGTTCGCACGCGGCATCATCGAGGCATGAACGACCTCCAAGCCCACCTCGGCATCTCGGCGACCGGCGCGCTCAGCGTGATGGTCTCGGCCGCGGTGCTGTACGCCGCCCTGGCCATCGTGCTGAAGTTCTGGGGGAGACGACTCGCGGTGAGCGCCTCGACCGTCAGCGTGGCGCTCGTGACGCTGATCGGCGCCATCGCCGCCCGGGCCACCCTCGGCGACTCACCCACGTTGACCGGTGGCCTGGTCGCGATCGGCACGCTGCTGGTGCTGGAGCAGGTCTTCGGCCAGTGGGCGGGGGCGCTGGCGCTGCGTCGCACCATGCGCTGGAGCCGCTCGCCGGTCGTGCTGATGGTGGGTGACCGGGTCGACGAGCACGCACTGCGGCAGTACGGCATCACCGACGCCCACCTGTGGTCCCAGCTGCGGCAGCGCGGTGTCTTCCGGCGCGGAGAGGTCGGGCTGGTGATCCTCGAGCCTCGCGGGCATGTGACCGTGATCCGGTCCGGTACCCGCCTGGACCGCGACCTGATGGTCGGGGTGAAGGGCCTGGAGGCGGTGCCGTCCGAGATGTTCGGCCCGCCGACGGGGGGCGGTCGCACCTAGACTCGCGTCGTGCCGCTGCCGCCCAGCCGCCATCTCCTGCGGGCCAAGGACCTCGCCGACGCGAGATACGCCGACGCGGTGACCGTCGCCGACATGGCCGCGGCGGCCCGACTCTCCGCGGCGCACTTCTCCCGCGAGTTCCGTCGGGCGTTCGGGCAGACGCCGCACCGCTACCTGTTGACTCGGCGGCTCGAGCGTGCGGCGTCCCTGTTGCGGATGACGGACTGGTCGGTGGCACGCGTCTGCGCCGAGGTGGGGCTCACCAGCGTCGGGTCGTTCACGACCAGCTTCCGCCGGATGTACGGCGCCAGCCCGACGGCCTACCGCGCCGCCAGCCCATCCGCCTCGCTGGATGCCCGGGTGCCGGCCTGCCTCCGCCGCGTCTACGGCACCCCGCAACACCGCACGTTTCGAGAAGACGACGCACCGCCGTCCGGCAGAGGCTGGTGCCACCAGACCATCACCCACGAGGAGGACCGATGAGGATCGCCACCGCCCAGATCTGGGTGCACGACCAGGAGGAGGCGCTCGCCTTCTACACCGACAAGCTCGGCATGGTCGTGCGCAGCGACGTGACTGTGCCCGAGATGGGCGACTTCCGCTGGCTCACGGTGGCCCCGCCCGACCAGGAGGACATGGCCATCGTGCTGATGGCGATCCCCGGCCCGCCGATGATCGACGAGGCCACGCGGGCGCAGATCGCCGACCTGATGGGCAAGGGCTACGCCGGCACGGTCTTCCTCACGACCGACGACTGCCAGAAGTCCTACGAGGAGCTGACCGGCCGCGGTGTGGAGTTCATCGACAAGCCCTACCGGCAGCCCTACGGCATCGACGCCTCCTTCCGCGACCCGTCGGGCAACAACTTCCGGCTGACCCAGCTCCCGGAGGGCCTCGGTTGAGGTTGTCGGGTCACCGGGTTCACCTGGTGGAACGACGACCCCTCGCCCGTGGCACAGTGGACGGGTGAGCGGGAGCCACCACCAACGAGCGAGCCTGACACGCTTCGCGTGGCTGTCCATCGCGGCGGCGGTCGTCACGATCACCCTCAAGGTGGTGGCCTACTGGCTCACCGACTCGGTCGGGCTGCTCTCCGACGCGGCGGAGTCGGTGGTCAACCTGGTCGCCGCCGTCGTGGCCCTGGTGGCGCTCACCGTCGCCGCCCGACCTCCCGACGACGGACACCACTTCGGACACACCAAGGCGGAGTACCTCTCCGCCGTCGTCGAGGGCGTGATGATCTTCGTCGCTGCCGTCTACATCGTCGTGGCCGCCGTCGAACGGTTCGTCAACCCCGTCGAGCTCGACAACGTCGGGATCGGCCTGGCCATCTCCGTGGTGGCGGCGCTCGTCAACGGCGGTGTCGCCGTGGTGCTGCTGCGGGTCGGTCGCCGCGAGCGCTCGCTCACCCTCGAGGCCGACGGCAAGCACCTGATGACCGACGTCTGGACGTCGGCGGGCGTCGTCGTCGGTGTGCTGCTGGTCGCCCTCACCGGCTGGCTCCGGCTCGACCCGGTGATCGCGCTGCTCGTCGGGCTCAACATCGTGCGCACCGGTTGGAGCCTGATCTCCACCTCGGTCGGCGGGCTGCTCGACCGCTCGATCGACCCGGAGCGGCGGGCCCGGATCGAGGAGGTGCTCCAGCAGTACGCCGGCGACGAGGTGCGCTTCCACGCCGTGCGCACCCGGGAGGCCGGTCACCGCAGCTTCGTGACGCTGCACCTGCTGGTGCCCGGCAGCTGGTCGGTCCAGCGGGGCCACGACCTGGCCGAGGAGGTCGAGCAGGCGCTGTGCGCCGCGGTGGACTCCTGCGAGGTGTCGACCCACATCGAGCCGATCGAGGACCCGCGGTCCTACGAGGCCGAGCTGGGTGTCGATCCGCCTGTCTGAGCCGCCGGCGAGGCGCGGCATCGGCGATCGCACCCCCGGCGCAGGGCCGGCGAACACCCCAGCGCTGCGGCGATGGCGACTGCCTCGATGTCGGTCCCGTCATTCCTCGTCGGAGCTCGATGCGTCGTCAGGACGGTCAGCTGTTCGAGTGCGCACCAGCCGTACGCCGGTCGCGAGCAGCCACACGAGCCAGGCGGCGTAGCCGGGCATCCCCACGAACAGGAGCGCCGAGCCGTCCGCGATCGCGAGGCTGGCCGCCCCGGCGGCGAGCAGCAGGCCTCCCCCGGCCACGCCGAGCAGATGCTGCCATGGCGGCGTCAGCCGGCTCGCATGCGCCGCCAGCGCAGCGCCGACGAATGTGGTGCCGAGCGCTGGCAGCGCCAGCGCGAACGCTGCTGCATGCAGTTGCCAGGTGAGCTCGAACCCCGGGCTCGGCTCGGCGAGCTCGCCGGCAGACAGCACGACACCGTTCCACAGAACGGCGTAGAGCGCGAAGACCGCCGAGAGAGTCGCGCCCGCAGCCACCGCGAGGCGCGACCAGTCCGCGCCGGCACCCCCGCGGCGCAAGACGAGACCGTGGAGACCGGTCACGAACCCGAGCAGCAGCGGCAGGTTCAGCGCCTCCAGGCCGACCGCGATCGCGACCGCGCCCCGGTGCTCCGCGTGGAAAGCGAGCACCTCCTTGATCGGGTCCCCGTAGCCTGGCGCTCCGGCCCAGACCACCACCGCGTTCTGGATCGCCACCGACGCCGCCAACGCGATCGCCGTCGCGCCCACGACCCGCTCTCGGAGCGCTCGGATCGGGGTGGGTCCCGCCGTTGCCGCTGCCGCGCTCACGGTCACGTGCAGGAATCCAGCGCGGTGGTGGCGTTCTTCGGTGATCTCATCTCTTGCTCCTTCGTTGCGGTCGGATGTTCGGTGACTCCACGATCGCTGACGTCGACGACGGGCGGATCGGCTTCAGGGCCCGTGTTCGTTCGGCCGGTGGAACGTCCTGCCTCTCGTGCTTTCGGCTGATACGCATCCCCCTCGCAAGCCGGACACTGTCGGCCGGACTTCGACGCCTCCTTCGAGCCCGGAGCCTGCCACCGGCGCTCGAACGACGATGCCACTGGTGAGATGACGGACGACGCGCAGGAGGATCGGAACAGGACGTGCACCGTGCAGAGCGCCCGCCCGACCTGCGCCGGTGGTCCGCGCGGCCGTGCGCGGCGAGATCACGCCGCCTCACGGACGGCGATGGCGACCTTGCCGACAACTCGGCCGCGCGCGAGCTCGCCCATGGCCTCGCGCACCTCTGCAAGGGAGTACACGGCGTGAACCGGTGGCACCACGTCGCCGTCCGCGACGGATCGCGCCAGACGCTCCAGGTCGTTGACTGCCCTCTCGCGTGAGGTGAGCATGACGAAGCGCTGGCGCGACAGGAGCATCCGCACTGCCCAGCGCAGGGGGCGGCCATAGCCACCGGTCCACTCACCCCCGGTCTCGGTGCCGACGAAGACCAGGGCGCCCCGCGTCGTGACGAGGCGGCGTCGTCGGCGCAACGCGGCCCCACTGGCGATGTCGACGACCACGTCGTACTGCTGGCCGCCGCCGGTCGGGTCGGTGGAGGCGTAGTCGAGGACGTGGGCTGCTCCCCAGCCGCGGACGGCGTCCGCCTTGGCGGCGCTGCACACCCCGGTGACGAGGGCGCCTCGCGCGACGGCCAGCTGCACCGTGTAGGCGCCGACGCCACCGGAGGCACCGATGACCAGGACCCGGTCCCCTTCCGTCACCCGAGCTGCGTCGAGCGCCTGCATCGCCGTGAGCCCCGAGATGGCGAGCACGGCCGCCTCGGCCGGGCTGGCTCCGACCGGCTGGTGGGCGAGCTTGGCTTCCAGGGCCGTGGCGTACTCGGCCAGCGAGCCCCGGGCGGAGCCGAAGACCAGGTCACCGACCTGGAAGCGGGTCACGCCGGCACCCACAGCCACCACCGTGCCCGCGACATCACGGCCGGGCACATAGGTGCCCCGCGGCTTCTTCCACCCCAGGAAGAGCCGCAGGAGCTTCGGGAACCCGGTCATCAGGTGCCAGGTGCCGCGGTCGACTGCCGCCGCATCTACGCGGACCAGGACCGCTCCTCGGCCGGGTCGAGGAACCTCGAGGTCCTCGATCTCGAGGACCTCGGCGTCGCCGTACCCGCGTTGCACGATGGCACGCATGGTCGTGGTCGCGGTGGCTGGCGAGGTGGGCATTGGTGGGCTCCTGTTCAGGCGGGTGTACTTAGTACGGTACAAAGTACGGTAGCGTTGGTGGTGTGTCCAGTTCCGCCCGCGCGCCCCGCAACAGCCTGAGCCGTGAGCGGGTGGTCAGCAGCGCAGTGCAGCTCGCCGACCGTGACGGGCTGGGAGCGCTGACCATCCGGGCACTCGCGGTCGAGTGCGGCGTCAGGCCGATGGCGATCTACCACCACATCGCGAACAAGGAGGCGATACTCGACGCGATCGTGGACGCGGTGTACGTCGAGATCTACCGCCCCCAGCCCGATAGGCCCTGGCGCGAGGAGCTGGCCACACGTTCGCGATCGATGCGGGTGGCGCTCGGCCGCCACCCCTGGGCCTTGTCCATGTTGGAAGGCCGAGGCAACCCCGGTCCGGAGGCGCTGGGTGGACACGAGGCCTGCCTCCAGGTCCTGCGATCAGCCGCATTCTCCCTGCAGGCGACCGCCCACGCCTACGCGATCCTCGACGCGTTCGTCTACGGGTTCTCACTTCAGGAGGCGATGCTCGACCAGGTCGACCTCGACGACTCCGCCGCAGACCTCATCGGGGGAATCGACCTCTCCGGCTTCCCCCGCATGGCTGAGTTCGCCACCCAGCACGTGCTCACCGAGGACTACTCCTTCGGGAGCTCGTTCGAGGTCGGTCTGGGCCTGACGCTGGACTCACTCGAGCGGCTACGAGCCACCTACCGGTGAAGCCTGCCTCCAGGTCGATGGCAGCCCGGTCAGCGCTCGCGTGAGGTGCTGACGGTGGAGGTCACGATCAAGGCCATGGCATCCTGCCGAACGGCCCAGGGCGACTGCTGCTCGACGCCTTGTCGGACGGTCTTGCTCATCGCCAGATGCCGATCGGGCTGCGGGTCAGCGCACCACCACGACCGGGGAGGCGGCCTTGCCGGCACAGTGGTCGCCGGTCGAGCCGAGCAGCAGGCTGACCAGAGGGTTGCGGCCGCGCGAGCCGACGACGAGCAGGCTCGCGTGCTCGGAGGCCCGCACCAGCGCGTCGTTCGCATGCCCGGGGTCGATCACGGAGGTGGCGGCGGCGCCGGCCCGCTCGAGCTCGGCCGCGACCAGCTGCTCGCCCCATGCGGCGAGCTCGTCGGGGGTCGGTGTCATCAGCTCGGCGCCGACCGGGTTCCACGCGACGGCATGGACGGCCTCCAGCGGCACGTCGCGGAGCCGGGCGGCGTCGGCGGCGAAGGCCAGCGCCTCTCGGGACGGTGGCGAGCCGTCGACCCCGACGACGACCGGGCCGTCGGGGGCGGCCGGCTCGCGCACCACGGCCACCGGGCACGGTGCGGCGTGCAGGCAGGCGCGGCTCACCGACCCCATCAGGGCCCCGGCGAGCGGGCCGTGCCCGCGGCTGCCGAGGACCAGCAGGTCGTCGGCGGTGACGGCGGCTACCAGCCTCTCCGACGGGCTGCCGTGCTCCCTGGTCACGTCGTGGAGCAGGCCGTCGGCGATCTCGGCGGCGACCCGCTCGGCGTCGGGGCTCGGCTCGGGCTCACGGCGGGGCGGCATGCCGACCGGCAGGTCGTCGTGCACGGTCACCACCTCGACAGAGAGGTGCCGCCGTCGGGCCTCCTCGACCGCCCACCGCAGCGCGACCTCGGCGCACTCGGAGCCGTCGTACCCGACCACGATCCTGCGCATGGTTCCTCCCGATTCCACGGTACTCCGGTGAGACCGGAGCCGACGGGCCCTGTCCAAGCGGGTCCCCCCATGCCTAGGCTGGCGCCCGTGGAGCTGAGGATGCCGTGGGGGAGAGCCGGCAGTGAGAGCGAGCCGCGCGACCCCGTGCGGGCGATCCTGGGGTCCGCCGAGTTCCGTCGCACCCTCGACGAGCTGGTCGAGAAGACCGGCCGGACGGCCGAGGACCTGCGCAGCGACGCGCGCGGCTGTCTCGACGAGATGGTCGCCGAGGTGGGCACGCAGGCCACCCAGGCCTGGGACCGGATGGGTCGCTGGCTGACCCGGTCCTACGTCGTCGACGCCGACACCACGGGGCTGACCGAGCTGGCCGCGCTCAGCCAGCAGCACTCGCTGGTGTTCCTGCCCAACCACCGTTCCTACCTCGACCCGCTGGTGCTGCGCAGCGCGCTGGCGCCACGGGGGTTCGAGCCCAACCACGTGCTCGGCGGCATCAACCTCGCGATGTGGCCGATGTCGGAGCTGGGGCGGCGCAGCGGGCTGATCTTCATCCGCCGGTCGACCCGCGACGACCCTGTCTACCCCGAGATGATGCGGCTCTACTTCGGGCACCTGCTGCGCCACCACGCCAACCTGGAGTGGTACTTCGAGGGCGGGCGGACCCGCAGCGGCAAGCTCCGGCCTCCGAGGATGGGGGTGCTGCGCTACCTCGTGGACGCCTTCGTCGCCAACGGCGACAGCGCCGACGACGTGTTCCTGGTGCCGGTGGCGATCGTCTACGACCAACAGGCCGAGGTCGAGGCGCTGTCCTTCGAGGAGACCGGCGGCGCCAAGACACCCGAGAGCCTGCGGTGGCTGGTGGGCTTCGCGCGCGCCCAGTCGCGGCGCCGCGGGCGCGCGCACCTGCGCTTCGGCTCCCCGCTGTCGCTGCGGTCGGTGATCGACGAGGCCAAGGAGCGAGCGGGCTCCGCCGAGGCCACCGAGGTGGTGCCGCGAGTGGCCTTCGAAGTGGCCCACCGGATCAACGACGCGACACCGATCACGCCCGCGGCCCTGGTGACCTTCGGCCTGCTCGACAACGACGGCCGGGCCCTGACCCTGGCCGAGACCCTCGCGGTGATCGAGCCGCTGGTCGAGTCGGTCCGCCGGCGTGCGCTGCCGCTCACCAGCGACGTCGATCTGGCGCGGCCGGCCGGCCTGTCCCGCGCGCTGCGCACGCTGGTGCGCGAGGGCGTCGTCGAGGAGTACGCCGGCGGGCTGGAGCCGGTCTACGCCATCGCGCGCAACCGCCAGCACGAGGCGGCGTTCTATCGCAACACCGTGACCCACTACTTCATCAACCGCGCGATCGTCGAGGTGGCCGCCGTCCGTGCCGCCGAGGAGGGGGCCAGCAACGTCACCCGGGCCATGTGGACGCACTCACTGGCCCTGCGCGACCTGCTCAAGTACGAGTTCTTCTTCCCCACCAAGCGGGAGTTCTCCGAGTCCCTCGCCGCCGAGGTGGTCATGGTCAAGCCCGACTGGGAGGAGGGACTCGGCACCCTCGACGACGTGACCGAGGGCCTCGCCGACTCGCGGGTGCTGATCTCCCACCGGGTGATCGGTCCGTTCCTGGAGACCTACGCCGTCGTCGCCGACCGGCTGGCCGACCGCGAGCCGGCCGCCCCGGTCGACACCGACGCCCTGATCGCGGAGTGTCTCGGCGTCGCGCAGCAGCGGATGCTGCAGCAGCGGCTGCACAGCCCCGAGTCGATCAGCAAGGACGTGATGAGCGGCTGCCTCAAGCTCGCCGGCAACCGCGGGCTGCTCGGTCCCGGTGGCGACGCCCTGCGCAAGGAGCGGGTGACGTTCGCGGCCGAGCTGGCCGACGCTGTGCACGCGGTGGCGGTGATCCGGCGTACCGCGCTGGGTGGACTGGGGGCTCGTGAGCTGCCCAAGAAGGAGCGCTGAGTGGCCGACATCGACGACCTGCTGGCTGACATCGCCGCCGGCCCGCAGGGCCCGGAGGTGGGTGCCTTCTTCGACTTCGACGGCACCCTGATCGACGGCTACTCCGCGACGCTCTACTTCCGCGAGCGGCTGACGACCGGCCAGATCGGCGCCGCCGAGCTGTTCGGCACCCTGGTCGAGGTCTTCAACATGAAGAGCCGCGGCCATGACGTCACCCGGCTCGTCGAGGTGGCGCTGCAGGCCCTGGCCGGCCGCGAGGTGGCCGAGCTGGAGCAGTTCGCCGCCGAGATGTGGCGCACCCGGATCGCGCCGAAGGTCTACCCCGAGGCCCGCCGCCTGGTCGCCGCCCACCTCAAGGCGGGACACACCGTGGCGCTCGCCTCGTCCGCGACCCGCTTCCAGGCGGCGTCTGCCGCGGCCGACCTCGACATCCCGCACATCCTGGTCACCGAGATCGAGGACGAGGACGGCGTGCTGACCGGCCGGGTCAGCGGCACGATCCTGTGGGGCACCGGCAAGGCCCAGGCGGTGCGCGACTTCGCCGCGGAGCAGGGCGTCGACCTCGACGCGTCGTACGCCTACGGCAACGGCACCGAGGACGTGCCCTACCTCGAGGTGGTCGGTCGGCCCCGGCCGCTCAACCCCGACGGGGGGCTGACCCGCGCGGCCGAGGAACGCGGCTGGTCGGCGCACCGGCTGTCGCGGGTCCAGCGGCTGACACCGGTCAACGTCGTGCGATCGGCGGCGTCGTTCGCCGGGCTCGGGGTCGGGGTCGCGGCCGGGCTCGGGATGGGGCTGCTCAACCGCGACCGTGGCACCGCGCTCTCGGTGGCCGCTGCCGTCGGATCGGAGCTCTCGCTCGCCGCCGGGGGGGTCGAGCTCGAGGTCGACGGTGCCGAGAACCTCTGGGCCGCGCGCCCCGCGGTGTTCTTGTTCAACCACCAGAGCCAGCTGGACGTGGCGATCCTGGCCGCGCTGCTGCGCCGCGACTTCACCGGCGTCGCGAAGAAGGAGCTCTCCCGCGACCCGGCCTTCGCCGCGATGGGCTGGCTCGCCGACGTGGCGTACATCGACCGCACCGACGCCGTCGCCGCCCGCGCCGCCCTGGCCCCCGCGGTCGAGGCGCTGCGCGACGGCAAGTCGCTGGTGATCGCGCCCGAGGGCACGAGGTCGCCGACTCCGAAGCTGCTGCCGTTCAAGAAGGGTGCCTTCCACCTGGCGCTTCAGGCGCAGGTGCCGATGGTGCCGATCGTGATCCGCAACGCCGGAGCGATCATGCCCGCACACTCGATGCTGATCACCCCTGGCGTCGTGCAGGTGGCCGTGCTGCCCCCGATCAACACGTCGCGGTGGACGGTCAAGGGGCTGGACCGGCAGGTCACCCGAGTGCGGAAGATGTTCCTCGACCAGATGGCGGCCTGGGAGGACTGAACCTCGCCGGGGCCGCCCGAGATCGGCCTCACCCCAGGCGGATCGCCTGCGGCTGCCGGGGGCCGGACTCTCTCGCGCTGCGCTCGAGACAGAACTCGTTGCCCTCGGGATCGGCCATCGTCACCCAACCGGTGCCGTCGGACCGCCGGTGGTCGGCGACGACCGCGGCGCCGAGGGCCATCGCCTGGACCACGGCCTCGTCGCGCGTGACGCCTTCGGGCTGGAGGTCCAGGTGGACGCGGTTCTTGGCGGTCTTGCCCTCCGGCACCGGGATGAACAACAGCCCCGTCCCGTCGTAGGGGTAGGTCGGTGCCACGATGACCTCGGGATCGTCGTCGTAGTAGAGGTTCCACCCGGTCAGGTGGGACCAGAAGCGACCCAGGGCCCGCGCGTCGCCGCAGTCGAAGGTGATGTTGTGGAGATGGATCCGCACCGCCACATCGTGACGCCACCGCCGCCGGGCGGCAACGCGCCACGCGGCCCGCCGCGGGGCCTTCTCCCAGGGCCATGACCACGTGCGCAGCGGCCCTGCCGGTCAGCGGCGGTCGAGCAGCCCGCGGAGGTACGCCGCCTGGCCGAGGTGCTGGGTGATGTCGTTGAGGACCGACACCAGCCGCACGGCCACCGTGACCGGCGGGTCCCAGCGGAAGTCGACGACCCGGGCGAAGGCGTCGTCGTCGCCGCCGTCGAGGTCGTCGAGCACGCGCAGCGTCAGCCGCTGCACCGCGTCGTGGTAGTCGAGGAGCAGCTCGGGCCCCGCCACGTCGAAGGCCCCCACGTCGTCGCGGCTGTGCCCGTAGCCGTGCGCCTCGACGGGATAGGGCAGCCCGAATCGGTCGGCGTACCCCTCCTCGGTCCACACCTGCGCCACCCGACCGACGCCTGCGAGATGGTCGTCCTGCACCCGGGTCAGGTGCCACACCAGCCAGCCGACCGGGTTGGCGTCGGCGTCGGGCCGCCAGCGCAGCTGCTCCCGGGTCAGGTCGGCGACCACCGCCGGCAGGTTCTCGTGGACGCGACCGAAGGCGTCGGTGAGCAGGTCGTGCGCGAGGCTCATCTCGCCAGTCTGCCCCATCGGACGACCCCAAGGTGAGCAACGCCTCCCGCCACGAGCCCGATGACGCAGCCCATGCCTGGCATAGTCAGGAGCACAGGCGCGGAGGTGCGGAAGGGTGGACACCCGGATCAGTCCCGAGCCGCGGATCGCGCTGCCCCGGCTGCTCGCCACTCTCCGCGACGACCTGTTCGCGGCGCTGCGCGACGTGGCGCCGATCATCGTCGTGGTCGGCTTCTTCCAGCTCCTCGTGATCCGGCAGCCGCTGCCCGACCTGGGCGGCATCGTGCTCGGCGGCGTCATGGTCGTGGTCGGCCTCGCGTTCTTCATCCGTGGCCTCGAGCTGGCGCTGTTCCCGCTCGGCGAGCTGATGGCCACCGGTCTGGCGCGCCGCGGAAGCCTGGCGTGGCTGTCGCTCTTCGCCTTCGCCCTCGGTTTCAGCACGACGGTCGCCGAGCCGGCGTTGATCGCGATCGCCGACGAGGCCGCCGGCGTCGCGGCCGCCGACGGGGTGATCGCAAGCACCGCCGCGGCGCGTGCTGACTATGCCCTCGGGCTCCGCCTCACCGTCGCACTCTCGGTCGGCACGGCGATCGTGGTCGGCGTGATCCGGATCATCAAGGGGTGGTCGGTGCTCTGGCTGATCGTGGCCGGCTACGTCGGGGTGGTGCTGATGACCGCGGTCGCTCCGGCCGACGTCATCGGGATCGCCTACGACTCGGGGGGCGTCACGACATCCACGGTGACCGTGCCGCTGGTGACCGCCCTCGGCGTGGGGCTGGCCAGCGCCGTCAAGGGCCGCAACCCGCTCGTCGACGGGTTCGGCCTGATCGCCTTCGCGTCGCTGACCCCGATGATCTTCGTGATGGCCTACGGGACGCTGGCATGAACGACGTCGCCGCCCTGCTGTGGGAGTCGCTGAGCCAGACCGCGTGGGCGCTGGTCCCGATCGTCGCGCTGCTGGGTCTCTTCCAGCTGGCCGTGCTGCGCCGTCCACTGCCACGGCTGCGCGAGCTCGCCACCGGGCTCGTCCTGGTCGTGCTCGGGATGTCACTGTTCCTCGCGGGCCTGGGGGAGGCGCTCTTCCCGCTCGGCCGGCTGATGGCCGAGCAGCTCACCGACTCCGTCGCGGTCGACGGCGCCGTGGCCTGGACCGACTACGGCTGGGTCTATGCCTTCGGAGCGGCGATCGGCTTCGCCACCACCATCGCCGAGCCAGCGCTGATCGCGGTCGCGCTGAAGGCCGAAGACGTCTCCGGCGGCACGATCGGCGCCTGGGGTCTGCGGATCGCAGTGGCGATCGGCGTGGCCATCGGGATCGGGCTGGGCTGCTTCCGGATCGTGACCGGCACCCCGCTCACGGCGTACGTGATCGTCGGCTACCTGCTGGTCCTGCTGCAGGCCTGGCGGGCGCCGCGCCCGATCCTCGCGCTGGCCTTCGACACCGGAGGGGTGACCACCTCGACCGTCACCGTGCCGCTGGTCGCCGCGCTGGGGCTCGGCCTGGCCAGCAACATCCCCGGCCGCAGCCCGCTCGTCGACGGGTTCGGCCTGATCGCCTTCGCCAGCATGGTCCCGATGATGACCGTGATGGCCTACGCCGAGCTGGGCTCGGCGCGCTCCCGGAACAGTCGCCGCCCGGCGCCCGTTCCCCACCCACGGGACCATCAGGAGGTCTAGTGCACTTCAAGCTGATCATCGTGATCGTCGAGGACGCCGACACCACGGCGCTCCTGCGGGTCGCCCGCCACGAGGGGGCCACCGGCTCGACGGTGCTCAACCAGGCGCGCGGCGAGGGGCTGGAGCGGCAGCGCACGTTCTTCGGGCTCGACCTCGAGTCGCGTCGCGACGTGATCCTGCTGCTCGTCGAGCAGCACCTCAGCCGCCGGATCCTGGAGGCGATCGCCGAGGCAGGGGAGTTCGACCGACATCCCGGCCGGGGCATCGCGTTCCAGGTCGACGTGGAGGACGCGGTCGGGGTGTTGCTGCAGGCCAAGAGGCTGGAGGATGTCGTGGAGGAGGAGCTGTGAGTGGACGCGAGCCGGACACCGGCACAGACGCGGGTCGGGAGAAGATCACGGTCGCCGAGGTGATGAAGCACCACGTCGACATGGTCGACGGGCTGACCACGGTCGCCGACGCGCTGAGCCGGATGAAGCACGTCGAGACCAAGACGTTGGTCGTCGACAAGCGGCACCCGGGTGACGAGTACGGCGTGGTGCTGATCTCCGACATCGCCCGCGAGGTGCTGGCCCGCGACCGCGCGCCGGAGCGGGTCAACGTCTACGAGATCATGTCCAAGCCGGTGCTGTCCGTGGCGCCGTCGATGGACATCCGCTACGCCGCCCGGCTCTTCGACAAGTTCGGGCTGTCGCGGGCGCCCGTGGTCGACAACGGCGAGATCGTCGGGATCGTGAGCTACACCGACATGGTGTTGCGGGGTCTGTGCCGCGACCTCTGAGGTGGCCCGGCCGGGGCGACCTGGCCCCGGACCACGGGGGCTCGGACCACCTCGACTCAGACCACCTCGGCCCGTCGCCACCAGGCGACGGTCCACACCGCTCCGACGAGCGCGACCGCGGGGACCAGCAGCAGACGTGCCTCGGCGACGGTCGGCATGCCGGCCTCGGGGCCCATCGTCCAGACGGCTGCGACCGACCACGGCCACCAGCCTCCGGCGCCGAGGATGGTGGCGACCTGAGCCAGCACCACGAGGACCAGCAGCCCACCCACCGCCGGCAGGTAGCCGCGGCCGGCGCTGGCCGCCAGCGCCACCGGCAGGGCCAGCAGACCCGACAGCACCGCGAGGACCGCGACCCGTGCGAGGGTGCGCACGGCCTGATCGTCGGGCATGCCGAGGCCGCTCGCCAGCCCGAGCAGCCAGGCCACCACGACCACGGCCAGGGCCACCCCGGTGGCCCAGCCGGCCAGCAGCGCCAGCTTGGCGGTGGCGACCGCGTCGCGGGGGGTGGCGGAGGCGTAGAGCGACACGACCGTGCGGTCGGCGTACTCCCGTCCGAAGCACCAGCCCACCACGATCCCGACACCGAGGACGCCCGCGGTGGCATAGATCTGCATCAGCCCGCCGAGATAGCCGGTCCAGCCGGTGCCGGACAGCATCGCCGCGGCCTTGAGGCTGGCCGGGTCGCTGCCGCCCTTCTCGGCCGCGGCGAGGAACCCACGCGCCATCGCGGCCGGGACGAGGACCAACGTCACCGTGGCGACCAGTACCACCCGGGAGCGGCGCAGCTTGAGCGTCTCGACGGCGTACGCGGCCTTCATCGGACCGTCTCCGGCTTCGTGGCGCGAGCCTCGCCTCGGGCGGCCCGGTCGGCCCCGTGCACCATCGTGAAGAAGGCATGCTCCAGGTCGACGCCGTGCGGGTCGAGCTCGCCGACGATCGCGCCCGCGTGGATGACGCTGACCCGGTCGGCGATCCGCGCCACCTCGTCGAGGTGGTGGCTGGACACCAGGACGGCCGCGCCCTCGCGGGCGGCGCCGAGCAGCAGCTCGCGCAGCAGCACGACCCCGGACGGGTCGAGGGCGTTGGTCGGCTCGTCGAGCACCAGCAGCGACGGCCGGTGCACCAGGGCGCTGGCCAGCCCGACCCGCTGGCGGTTGCCGAGCGAGAGGGTGCCCGCCCGGCGCCCGGCCCACGGCTCCACCTCGAGGGCGGCCATGGCGCGGTCGGCCGCCGCGCCGGCTTCGCCAGGAGGTACGCCGTGCAGGCGGGCCGCCGCCCAGAGGTTCTCGCGCACGGTGAGCTCGGGGTAGACGAAGGGCGAGTCGATGACGTGGCCCACGCCGCGCCACAGCTCGGCCGGCGCCCGGTCGACCTCGGTGCCGTCGATGGTCACCGAGCCGCCGATCGGCCGCAGCATGCCCAGGGCAGCGCGCATCAGCGTGGACTTGCCGGCGCCGTTGAAGCCGATCAGCGCGTGCACCTCACCGGCGACGACGGCGAGGTCGACGTCGCGCAGCACCGGCAGGTCGTCGAAGCGGTGGTGCAGCCCGCGGATCCGGAGGGCGCTCATGCTGCCTCCCCCGTCGGCTCCAGGACGTCGAGCGCGGCGACCAGCCGGTCGCGCATCGACGCGTCGCGGGTCACCGGGTCGCCGTCGAGGCACCACTCCTGCAGCGCCACGGTGAGGGCGGCCAGCGCCGCCGCGGCGGCGACCCGGGCGGCGAAGACGTCGGCGCCGTCGGTGGTCAGCACGTCGACGACGGCCTCGCGGGTGGCCTCGGTGTTGGCGTGCATGCCTGCCCGAAGTGCGGGGTGGCCGGCGGCGATCCGGACCCGCTGCCGCACCTGCGTCTGCTCGGGGAGGTCGACCTGGCCCAGCGCCGCGCGGAAGCCGGCACACACACGCGCCAGCGGGGTCAGTGCGGGCGGGGTGCCGGCCACGGCGGCCGCGATGGCGGGGTCGAAGCCGTCGTCGAGCACCACGGCGTCCTTGGTCGGGAAGTGCCGGAAGAACGTCATGTGGCTGACGCCGGCGGCACGGGCGATCTGCTCGACCGTCGTGGCGTCGTACCCCTGCTCGGTGAAGAGCCGGGTGGCGGTCTCCTGGAGCAGGGCGCGGGTGCGCTGGGTGCGGGGGTGCGTGGTGGTCACCCATTGAATGTTAGTAACTAACATTCAATGGGGCAACCCCCGTGCTCAGCCGGTGACGACGTCGCCGCCGGAGCTCTGCCAGTCCTGGATGCCTCCGTCGAGGTGGTAGGTCGAGGTGAAGCCTTGGCCTGCCAGGTAGTCGACGGCCACGCCGGAGCGGTTGCCGCTGCGGCAGTAGATCGCGTAGGTGCCGGCCGGGTCGAGCGCCGCAGCCAGCTGCGGGAACGACGGGTCCTCCACGTCCATGTTGATGGCGCCCGGCAGGTGGCCCTGGGCGAACTCCGCCGGGGTGCGGACGTCGAGGATGGTGGTGCCGGGCCGCTTGAGGGCGGCGGCGAAGTCGCTCGCGGACAGCGCCTCGCCGACGGCCGGGGCAGCGCTGGCGGTGGGTCCGTCGGTGACGGAGACCTCGGTGGTCGTGGACGAGCAGCCGGTCGCGCCCAGTGCGAGGCCGAGGGCGAGAACGCCGGCGGCGAGGAGGGCTGCGGGGCGGCGGGTCATGGTGGCTCCTTGGTCGGTGGGGTGGGTCATTCGGGGACGCAGATCTGTCGGCGCAGCGCCGCGCGGACGGTGAGGGCCGCCACGGAGGCGACGACCGCGGTGGCCAGGGCGAGCAGGCCCACGGCCAGGACGTCGTACGCCGTGCCCGGCAGGCGGCCGGCAGCGGCGATCGCGATGGCGCTCGCCGACGCGAGGGGGAACGTGGTCGCCCACCACGGGACGCCGAACGGCACGCGCGCCAGCATCGGCGCCTGAGCCAGCACCATCGCGGTGAACATCACGGTCGCGGCGAAGAGGATGCGGAACACCGGGTCGTCGGGCGTCGCCTCGGCGAGGGTCAGCCAGGCGAGGCCGGCGACGGCGGGCGGTGCGATGAAGATGGCGATCGACGGCATCAGCTTGAGGGGGAGCGACTGGCCGTGGAGCAGCACCCGCCGGAGCACGATCGGCAGCAGCCCCAGCCAGAAGACGACGCCGACACCGAAGGACAGCCAGGCCAGCTCCACCGAGCCGATCTCGCGGGCCGCCAGTGGGGTGATCACGTTGCCGACGACCGGGATGAACCAGGCCGGGGTGACCTGGTCGATCACGATGTCGTGTCGGCCGAACCACGCAGACATCACCACGAGGGTGATCAGCAGGTGGCCGACCGCCCCGACCCACCACGCGACGACGGCCGCTGTCGGCAGCAGATCCTGACCTGCGGTCGCGAGCACCAGCAGGTCGATGGTGATCGCCGGGGCGAACGTCATCCGCACCGGGTGGCGAAGCTCGGCCCGGGCCGCCTCCGGGTGCCGCACCCACTTCGCTGCGTAGACCGTGGCGACGACGGCGAAGGTCGCGAGCGCGAGCCAGAACAGCGCCTCCGCCGGCCAGCGCGCGACGTCCCAGACCACGGCGGCGCGGCGCCAGGCGAGGCTCAGGCCGCCGAGGCCCATCACCGTCGCGAACAGCGAGACGGGCAGGTGCTGCAGCCGCGCTGGCGCGGGAGCGCTCGCGGGCGTGAGGGCCGCGGAGGCCGCCGGGGACAGAGGTGGTGAGGTGCTCACGAGGGCTACCATATACCCCAGGGGGTATCAAGGAGGAAATCGGAAGGGCCGCCCGCCGCCCGCCCCGTCGCTGACCTGAGCAAGGCGCCTCTGCCCACCGAGGACCCCTGCCGAGTGGTCCTGTCGGACGGCGCTGCGCACCGCCGGTCCTCCCTCCCGCCGCCGCGCCGCACCGGCCGCCGCGCCGCGATGCGCCGGCTGAGGCACAATGAGCCCCGTGACGGCGCAGACCCGGCCGCAGGTGGTGGCTCACCGCGGGGCCAGCCACGACAACCCGGAGCACACGCTGGGGGCATACCTGAGGGCGCTGGAGGCCGGCGCCGAAGGGCTGGAGTGCGATGTCCGGCTCACCGCCGACGGACACCTCGTCTGCGTGCACGACCGTGACCTCCGGCGGACCGCCCTGCACCCCGGTGTGGTCTCCACGATGGAGCTCGCCGAGCTCGACCAGCTCGACTTCGCGGCGTGGAAGAACCCGTGGGCCGACCTCGACGACGAGGCGCCCGAGCCGGACGTCGAGACGGGCAGGGTGCTGACCCTGCGCAAGCTCCTGGAGATGGTCGCCGACTTCGACCGCCGGGTGGAGATCGCGATCGAGACCAAGCACCCCACGCGGTACGGCGGCCTGGTCGAGCGGCGCCTGGCCGAGCAGCTGCGTGACTTCGGCTGGCACCGGGCCGGCTCGCCGGCGCGGGTGATGAGCTTCTCCTACACCGCGATGCAGCGGATGGCCGCACTGACCCCGGACCTGCGGCTGGTGATGCTGGTCGACCGCAAGCGGGCCTGGCCGATGCTGGAGAAGGTGGTCGCCCGCGACTGGATCCTCGGTCCGGGCATCGACCTGCTGCAGGAGCACCCGCGGGCGGCCAGGCGGATGGCCGACAGTGGGCACGACCTGCACGTGTGGACCGTCAACACCCAGGCGCAGCTGCAGACCTGTCTCGACCTCGGGGTCAAGGCCGTCATCAGCGACCGCCCGGCATACCTGCTGGAGCTGCTCGACGCCCGCGCCGAGTAGGTTGTGCGCCCATGGGGAAGCGATCGCGCCAGAAGACCCGCGACCATGCGCCCGCCGGCGAGGTGGGGCCACGGCAGCCGTGCCCGTGCGGGTCGGGCAAGCGCTACAAGCACTGTCACGGGGCACCGGGCGGCTCGGCTGCGACGTACGTCGCCCGGCCGTTCGCGGGCCTGCCGTCGGAGTGCGACGTCATCGCGATGCGCGACCTGGTGCCGGCGGCCACCGCTCCGCTGCGGCTGAAGGACGACGACCGTGACGTGCTGCTCTGCACGCTGCTGCCCGGTGCCGTGCCGGCGATGGTCCGGGACTCCGGCCAGATCTGGCTCGGCCTCCAGGTGCGCCACCAGTTCGGCGACCCCTCGCGCGACCTGGCCGCCGTGCTGGAGAAGGCACTGGCCGGCGACGCCGGCGCCGGCGTCGTCGGGCTGACCGACCCGCCAGGGGAGGGGCCCCGCCTGCAGGACCTCGTCGCCGACCAGGAGCTGAACGTCACCGTGCACGACGGCTTCGGTTTCTGGGTCGCCGACGTCGACGACTCCCCGGAGATCCGCGCGGCGCTCGAGCAGGCCGACGCCGCTGCCCAGCCCACCTCTCGGCTGGTCTCGGTGGAGGCGGCGTACTGGACCGACATCGGCACCAAGGAGCACCTTCGCTGGGTGATGCCGCACGACGAGGGCCCGCTGCTCGACGCGCTGTCCCGGCTGCACGCCGAGGGTCGCGACCAGCTGGTGGCAGGGTCCCGGCTGGTCGGGATGTTCCGCGCCTACGGCCTGCTCGCCCCGGTGTGGGACCTCGAGCCCGGCACGGGCGCTGCGGTGCTGGAGGAGCCGGCGGCCGCCTTCGCTGCCGCGCTGACCGACGCGCTGGCCGTGGACGCCCCGCTCAGCGCGGAGGAGCGCTCCGCCCGCGCCGGTCTGGCCAACCGGCAGGTCACCCTGCGCTGAGGGCCACTCAACGCGTCTGATGTCGCGCATCGCGACCCCGCTGACGGAGGAGCCGGTGCGGGAAACGTGGCCGTTGCCGCCGGCCCGTGGGGATATGCACCGAAATGCCCGGACAGGCCGGCGGTATCGGTTGAGTTCCGACCTACGGTGCCGTAGATTGCGTGCCGCCCGGCCGTTGTTGCATCCCCCGTCAGCAGCGGCCGGGCGCTCACATTTCACGCTGTCGGGGCTGGCGGGCCCCGTCTCAGACCAGCGGTGCGCGCGAGATCGGGCAGCTCATGCAGCGCGGCCCGCCACGCCCCGAGCCCAGCTCGGAGCCGGCGATCTTGACCACCTCGATGCCGGCCTCCTCCAGCCGCCCGTTGGTCTCGTCGTTGCGTTCGTAGGCCACCGCCACCCGCGGCGCGAGCGCCAGGGTGTTGTTGCCGTCGTCCCACTGCTCCCGCTCGGCGGTGACCGGGTCGAGACCGGTGTCGATATGGTGCAGGCGGTCGATGCCCATGGCCTTCGCAGCGGCGACGAGGAACGGCTCGCGGGCACCCACGTCGAGCCTGATGTCGCTGTCGGACTCGCCCTCCTCCCGCATGGTGACCGCGATCGCCTGCAGGTCGTGGGCGACGTTGGGGTACATCACCACCTTGTCGACGTCGACCATCGTGCACACGGTGTCGAGGTGCATCGTCGCGCGCTCCTGGGCGATCGGGACGGCGAGCAGCGTGTGCGCCAGCCCGGCGTGGAAGACCTGCCGGGCGAACCGCTCCGCACCGGCCGGCGTCGTCCGCTCCCCCACGCCCACGGCGATCACGCCAGGGGCGAGCAGCAGTACGTCGCCGCCCTCGACGTACTCGTGCTGCCAGCCGTGGATGGTCTCGGTGCCGACGAAGCGCGGGTGCAGGGAGTAGATCAGCTCGGTCAGCTGGGTCTCGCGTGAGCGCGCCGGCATGGCCAGCGAGGTGACCGCCACCCGGTCGCGCACCCACACGCTGGAGTCGCGCGTGAACAGCAGGTTGGGGAGCGGGTCGATGATGAAGTCGTCGCTGGCCAGCAGTGAGGTCACCAGGCCGGAGCCGTTGCGCAGCTCGTCGTTGCGGATGCCGCCGGTCAGGTACGCCGTCAGCTCGTCCGGGCTGGCCTCGCGGAGGACCTCGCCGAGGTGTCGGCGCAAGGTGTCGCCGAGGTGCAGGGCGGAGAGCGTCCGGGTCACCGCCAGCTCACGAGCCTCTCCGCTGGCGAAGGTCTCGGTCAGCAGGTCGGTGAGGTAGAGGACCTCGACGTCGCGGGAGCGCAACGCCTCGGCGAAGGCGTCGTGCTCCTCCTGGGCCCGCGTCACCCACGGCACGCCGTCGAAGAGGAGCCGGTCGTTGTTGCGCGGAGTCAGCCGCTTCAGCTCCGGGCCGGGGCGGTGCAGCATCACCGTCTGGAGAACACCGACCTCGGAGTCCGCGCAGTGCGGGTTGCCAGACATGGGCGGCAGCCTAGCGGCCAGGGGCCTGGTCGCTGCATCCCGCCAAGCGGGCCGGCATCAGCCCCAGAGCTCGTAGGCCGTCAGCCCGGCGAGGAGGAGGCACACTCCCGCCCCGACATAGTGCAGCGCGTGCAGCGGGACGACGCGCAGCAGCGCCCGCCCGGCCACCACCGCCAGCCCGCTGACGGTGAGCAGCGCGGCCAGCGCGCCCACGAAGACGGTCGCCGGGGCGTCGTACCTGGCGACCAGGGTGACCGTCAGCAGCTGCGACAGGTCGCCCCACTCGGCGGCGAAGAGGACCAGGAAGCTGGACAGGATGACGCGCGCGCCGTGCGGGTCACCGGCCTTCGCGACGAACTCCTCGCCCGACTCCTGGTGGTGGCTGCGCCCCTCACGGAAGAGGATCACCGCGCCGACGAGGAACAGCAGCATCGCCAGCCCGCGCACCAGATCTGCGGGAAGGAACGACGCCGCCTTGCCCAGCGTGACGGCCACCGCCGTCTGCACCGCGAACGCCAGGCCGACGCCGATCCACACGAAGAGCGGGCGGTACTTCGTCGACAGCACCAGCGTCGCCAGAAATGTCTTGTCGGGCAGCTCGACGACGAAGATGGCCCCGAAGGTCAGCGCGAGCACGACGAGGTCCACGCACGTCATTGTGCCCGTGCGGCTGGCTACTCCCCGCGTTCGGGGGCGGCGGGGTAGACGCCGAGGATCTTCACGTCGGTGGTGAAGAACCTCAGCTCCTCGAGCGCCCGTCGCACCGGCAGGTCGGCGGGGTGCCCGTCGACCTCGGCGAGGAACTGGGTGGCGGAGAAGTGCCCACCGACCATGTAGCTCTCCAGCTTGGTCATGTTGACGCCGTTGGTGGCGAAGCCACCGAGCGCCTTGTAGAGCGCGGCGGGCAGGTTGCGCACGCTGAAGATGAACGACGTCACGACGGGCCCGCTGCCGGGTGGCGCCTCGACCAGGTTGCGGGAGAGCACCACGAAGCGGGTGGTGTTGTGGTCCTCGTCCTCGACGTCCTCCCGCAGGATCTGCAGGCCGTAGGTCTCCGCGGCGAGCGGCGGGGAGATCGCGGCCATCGTGACGTCGCCGGCCTCGGCGACCTCCCGGGCGGCGCCGGCAGTGTCACCGCTGATCACGGGCGACAGCTCCAGCTCGCGGATCACCTTGCGGCACTGGCCCAGCGCGTGCACGTGGCTGTGCACGGTCTGGAGCGTGTCGAGCGACGCCTCCGGCACCGCCATCAGCATGAAGCGGATCCGCAGGAAGTGCTCGGCGACGATGTGCAGCCGCGAGCCCGGCAGGAAGTGGTGGATGTCGCTCACCCGGCCGGCGATCGAGTTGTCGATGGGGATCATCGCCAGCTCGGCGTCGCCGTTCTCGACCAGTGCGAAGACGTCCTCGAACGATGCGCAGGGCACCGCCTCCCAGTCGGGGTAGTGCTGCAGGCACACGGTGTGGGAGTTGGCGCCCGGCTCACCCTGGTAGGCGATCCGGCGCGCCCCTGAGGTCGAGGTCACGGCCGCATCTTCCCACGCTCGCCACCGGGAGTTCGTCCGGCGTACGCCGGCCGGAAGCCTGGGCCGATCAGCGTGGAGTCGCCGGGGAGGCTCCCGACGACCCGAAGGAGACGCCGTGCCTGCGCTCCGGCCCGCACCGCGCCTTGACCGTCGCACGACCATCGGCTCCCCCCGCGTGGTCGCCCACCGCGGCGCCTCCGCCCGGGCCCCCGAGAACACCCTGGCCTCCGCCCGGCTGGGCGTGGCCCTGGGCGCCCACGGCGTCGAGTGCGACCTGCACCGAACGGCGGACGGCGCGCTCGTCGTGCTCCACGACCATCACCTGCGCCGCACCACCGACGCGATGACGGCGTTGCCGCGGCGCGGCCCTTGGCACGTCGCCGACCTCACCCTCGACGAGGTGCACCGGGTCGACGCGGGCAGCTGGTTCGCGCCGTCGTACGCCGGTGAGCCGGTGCCGACCCTGGGCACGTGGGCGGCGGCCGTCGGAACCCAGAGCCACCTGCTCATCGAGGTGAAGGACCCGTGGCGCTACCCGGGCGTCGCGCGCGACCTGCAGGTGGAGCTGCAGCGGGTGGGGGCCCTGCGCCGTGCGGTCGCCGAGCGCCGGGTCGTCGTGCAGTCCTTCGACCGCGCTTGGGTCGAGGGGTTCCGTGAGCTGGTGCCCGAGGTGAGCGTCGGGGTGCTGTCCGAGCACGCCCTCCCCGTCCTGGCGATCGAGCGGGTCGCGACCCACGCCGACCAGCTCAACCTGTCGTGCTGGGCGGCGCGACGGGAGACGGTGGGCCGCGCCCAGGACCGCGGCCTGCAGGTCCACGCCTGGACGGCCAACTCGCGCTCTCAGCTGTGGCGGGCGCGGCGGGCCGGCGTCGACGGCGTCATCAGCGACCACCCCGACCGCGCGCTGCCGCGCTGCTGACCTCGCGCGGCGGCCCCGGCGATCCTCAGCGCGGCACCCGCACCAGCAGCTTGCCCCGGATGCACTGCATCCGCAGCTCGCGGCCCGGGCCGACGGTGTCGCCGTCGAGCTGGCGCGGCACGTCGCCGTGGGCCCGCAGCGCCACGGTGCGGCCGGTCATCCGGTTGATCGTGTCGTCGGTACGCCGGCCGCGGGTCAGCACCCGCATCGCCAGCGGGATCCACGAGAAGAACTTGCGGGGGTGGAGCACGACCACGTCGAGCAGGCCGTCGTCGATCGCCGCGTCGGGGAGGAGCGGCATCCCGGCCTGGAGGAAGCCGACGTTGCCGACGACCACGGTGCGCGCTCGGTGGCGGGTGAACTCGCCGTCGTCGACGGAGATGTCGATCCGCTCCGGCGGGAACATCAGCGCCTTGAAGCCGGAGAGGACGTAGGCCAGCCAGCCGACCCTCCTCTTGATGTCCTCGTTGACGCCCTCCATCATCGCGGCGTCCATGCCCATCCCCGCCATCACCAAGAAGTGGGTGTCCTCCAGGCGGTCACCACTGACCTCGACCAGGTCGATGGCGCGGTCCTGACCGGTGAGGGCGACGTCGATCGCCGCACGGAGGTAGAGCGGGATGTCGAGGTTGCGGGCGAGCAGGTTGCCGGTGCCGGCCGGAATGATCCCCACCGGGATGCCGGTGCCGGCGAGCTCGGCGCACACCTCGCGGACCGTTCCGTCGCCGCCGCAGACCATCACCAGGTCGGCGCCCTCGACCGCCGCGGCATGGGCCATGCCCGTGCCGGAGTCCTCCACCGTGGTGTAGTGCCAGGTCGGGGTGGACCAGCCGAGGTCGGCCGCCATCGCGGTGACGATCGACCGGAACTGACCAGGGTCCTCGACCTTCGACGGGTTCAGCACGACCGCGAGCTGGCGCGCGCTGGGCACCGCCTCGGGCAGCCGCGGCGCGGCCTCCGCGTGGCTACGCGGCAGCGGGGTGTAGAGGCCCAGGCCGACCAGCGTCGCCCCGGCCCCGAGCAGCCAACCGGCCGCCACATCGGTCGGGTGGGCGTCGGCGAGCAGCACCGCCGCGACCCCCACGAGCACCACCCCGGCGACGATCGCCAGCGCTGCGGTGCGGCGTACCGACGAGCGCCGGACGAGCATCTGCAGCAGCACCAGACCGGTGCCCGCCAGCGCCGCGGAGAGCGCGGCCGGCGCCGAGGGCAGCGCGCCGCGGTCGAGCGGCGCTCCCAGCCAGTCGGGGTGCAGGCGGTCGGTGACGACCTGGAGGAGGCCGGTGAGCGCCCAGGTCGCGACCACCACGCCGACGGCGTAGGCCGCCGCGCGCTCGTGCTTGCGGTTGAGCAGCCCCAAGGCCAGCCCCGCGGTGATGACCGGGGCGCCCCAGGTGCCGAAGAGGACCTCGGCCAGCCGGAGCAGCCCGCGCAGCCAGGTCAGGTCGGCGACGTCGCGGGCCAGGTCGGCGGGGCGCGCGTCGAGCGTGGTCAGCCAGGCCGGCTCCACCCCCTGCACGAGGGCGACGGTCACAGCCGTCAGGAGCAGGCAGGCGGCTCCCGAGGCCAGGGCCACCAGGCGCGGTCGATCCAGCACCCCCGCAGTATGCCGTCGCGGCGGCGCCGCCGAGAAACCAGCCGGTCGCGCCCACGGAGAACTGCCGTGCTCGGGCCCCCGGTCGGCCGTTAGCCTGAGCCCATGATCGATCCCCGCGTTCTCCGAGACGACCCCGACCGCGTGCGTGCCGCCCAGGCCAAGCGTGGGCTGTCTGCCGACGTCGTGGACCGGGCGCTCGCCGCCGATGAGGCGCGCCGCGGGGCGATCGGGTCGTTCGAGGCGCTGCGCGCGGAGCAGAAGCAGCTCGGCAAGCAGATCCCGCAGGCCCAGGGCGACGAGAAGGCTGCGCTGCTGGCGCGGACGAAGTCACTGGCGGCCGAGGTCAAGGCCGCCGAGGCGACCCAGCACGCCGCCGAGGCGGAGTGGCGCGACGCGCTGATGTCGATCCCCAACCCGGCCGCCGACGAAGCACCGGCGGGGGGCGAGGAGGACTTCACGGTGCTGGAGCACCACGGCACCCCCCGCGACTTCGAGGCCGAGGGCTTCGAGCCGCGCGACCACATCGAGCTGGGCCGGATGCTCGGCGCCATCGACCTCGACCGCGGGGCCAAGGTCTCCGGCGCGCGGTTCTACTTCCTCACCGGAGTCGGCGCCCAGCTCGAGCTGGCGCTGATCAACCTGGCCATGCAGCAGGCCCGCGCCGCCGGCTTCACCCAGGTGATCGCGCCGTCGCTGGTCAAGCCGCGGGCGATGGACGGCACCGGCTTCCTGGGTCAGGCGGCCGACGACGTCTACCGGATCGAGGGCGAGGACCTCTACCTCGTCGGGACCTCGGAGGTCCCGATGGCGGCCTACCACTCCGACGAGATCCTCGACGCGGCCACGCTGCCGCTGCGCTACGCCGCCTTCAGCCCCTGCTTCCGCAAGGAGGCCGGCTCGCACGGCAAGGACACCAAGGGGATCATCCGGGTCCACTGGTTCGACAAGGTGGAGATGTTCGTCTACTCCTCGCTCGAGGAGTCCTTCGCCGAGCACGAGCGGCTGCTGGCCTGGGAGAAGGAGTTCCTCGCCAAGCTCGAGCTGCCGTACCGCGTGATCGACGTCGCCGCCGGAGACCTCGGCCTGTCGGCGATGCGGAAGTTCGACTGCGAGGCCTGGATCCCCACGCAGGACAAGTACCGCGAGGTCACCTCCACCTCCAACTGCACCGACTTCCAGTCCCGCCGGCTCGACACCCGCGGCCGCATGGCCGATGGGTCCACCGGGCCGATCGCCACTCTCAACGGCACGCTCTGCGCGATGACCCGCACGATCGTCGCGATCCTGGAGAACCACCAGCAGGCCGACGGTTCGGTGGTGGTGCCCGAGGCGCTGCGGCCGTGGATGGGCACCGAGGTGCTGAAGCCGGTCGCCGGTGCCTGACGAGGAGGCCGGTCTCGAGGCGCTCCCGGAGGCGGCTCCCCGACCAGCGGGGGATGACTGGCGGCCGCGCCTGGTCGCGCTCGACATCGACGGCACGCTGCTGAAGTGGATCGAGGGCTCGGGCCAGACGCGCGAGGAGGTCGGCGGCGCGGTGTACACCGCCGTACGCCGGGCGCAGGAGGCGGGCACCCACATCGTCCTGGCCAGCGGCCGTTCCCCGCACGGCATGATCCCGATCGCCCACCTGCTGGACCTGCACGCCACCGGCGACCCGCCGCTGTGGGTGGTGGCGTCGAACGGCGCCGTGGTGTTCCGCTATCCGCCGCTGGAGGTCGTCCACGAGCAGACGTTCGACGCCCGGCCGGCGGTGAAGGCGGTGCTCGAGCAGCACCCGAACGCCCTGGTGGCGGTGGAGGAGCGCGGCATCGGCTACCGCGTCAACCGGCACTTCCCCGACGGAGAGCTGTCAGGCGAGATCATCGTCGCCGAGCTCGACTCGCTGATCGAGGAGCACGTCAGCCGAGTCATCATCCGCGACCCCCACGCGTCCGCCGACGACTTCGTGGAGCTGGTCGCCCGGCTGGGCCTGCACGGCACCGACTACGTCGTCGGCTGGACGGCGTGGCTCGACCTGTCTCCGATGGGGGTGTCGAAGGCCTCCGGTCTGGAGTACGTCGCCCGAGAGCTGGGCGTGGACGTGGCCGACGTCCTCGCCATCGGCGACGGCCGCAACGACATCGAGATGCTGCGGTGGGCCCGACGCGGGGTGGCGATGGGGCAGGCGGTCGACGAGGTCAAGGCCGCCGCCGACCACGTCACCGACGACGTGACCGTCGACGGGGCTGCCCGGGAGCTGGAGCGGTGGTTTCCCGGTGGCTCAGGAGCGACCGGTGCCTGAGGAGCGCGCGCCGGCGAGCGCCTCGACAGCACCGCCCCACCGGCCACGTCTGGTCGCCACCGACCTCGACGGCACGCTGGTCCACTCCGACGGCAGCGTCACCGCGCGCACCCGAGCGGCGCTGCAGCTGGTCGAGTCGCTGGGCGTGCCGGTCGTCTTCGTGACCGGTCGGCCGCTTCGCTGGGCCAAGGAGGTCTTCGAGCACGTCGGCGAGCTGGGGCTGGCCGTGGTCTCCAACGGCGGCCTGGTGTGGAACGTCCACGACCACCGGATCGAGCTGGAGCGCACGCTGGCCCCCGAGCCGGGGCTGGAGGTGTGCCGGCGGGTGCGCGAAGCCGTGCCGGGCTCGGCGTTCGCCGTGGAGACGCTGGCAGGGCTGGCGCTGGAGCCGGCGTTCCAGGAGCGGCACCCGGTGCCTGACGGCAGTCCGCGTGGCGCGATCGAGGAGCTCTACACCCGGCCGGCGCTCAAGCTGTTGGCGCGCCACGAGGAGCTGGAGCCGCTGGACTACTGGGCGCGCGCCGAGGAGGCCGCGGGGGAGCTCGCGGAGGTCACCTGGTCCTCGGACAGCACGCTGGTGGAGATCAGCGCGGCGGGGGTCACCAAGGCCTCCACACTGGCGCTGGTGTGCGAGCGGCTCGGCGTCGACCGGGCCGACGTGGTGGCGTTCGGCGACATGCCCAACGACGTGGCGATGCTGGCGTGGGCGGGGCGGTCGTTCGCGATGGCCAACGCCCACGGCTCGGTGGTCGAGGCTGCCGACGCGGTGGCACCCAGCAACGACGACGACGGGGTGGCGGCGACACTGGAGCGGCTGTTCGGCGCTTGAGCGGCCCCGGCACGGCGGCTCCCCGTAGGCTGAGGCTCGTGCTCCGCCCCGTCCGTACGCTGCCGCGCCGTCTCCTCGGCCCGGCGGTGGCCGTGATGCTGGTCGCCGGCCTCGCCGGCCTCGCTGCCCTGAGTGGCCCGGCGGCGGCGGCCCCGAGGGTCCGCGAGGCATGTTCGGTGCCGGGGAGCGTCGGTGACCGGGCCGCGAAGGTCGACGCCGTGTTCACCGCCCAGGTGACCGGTCAGGAGACCGACGCCGTCGGTACCGGCGCCGACACTCGCCAGGTCCGGCGCTACACCGCGACCGTGGAGCGGGTCTATCAGGGCACGGTGACCTCCAAGGAGGTGGTCGTGGTGTCGTCGCTGTCGGCTCGCAACAACGGGCTCGGCCGGCTGCCGACCGACAAGACGTGGTTGTTCTTCGTCACCGGCGACGGGGCCAAGTTCTTCGGCAACTCCTGTCAGGGCAGCGAGCGGGCGACCAGCGCGATGCTGCGTCGGGTCGAGCGGGTGCTCGGGTCGGGGCAGAGCGTCGTCGTGCCGGAGCCCGAGCGCCCCCCGCTGGAGTGGAACGAGCTGGAGACCGCCACCCCGCGGACCTTGGGTCGCCTGGTCGCCCCCGGCGCCGCCGCCGGCCTGGTCGGCCTGCTCGGCCTCGCCGCCGTCGGCCGCGCGCGCCGGCGTACACCGGGGGAGTGAGGGCGACCCCGACGGGGGAGCGGGCTAGAGGTACATCCCGCTGGACGAGCCGGTCTGGGGCGGTGACTGCTCCGGCATGCCCTGCGGCCCCTGGTCGGGGGCCAGGTGAACGCCGGGGGGAAGCGCGCGGCGCATCTGCTCCAGCTGGGCGCGGGCGGCGATCTGCTGGGCGTAGATCGCGGTCTGGATCCCGTGGAAGAGCCCCTCGAGCCAGCCGACCAGCTGGGCCTGCGCGATCCGCAGCTCGGGCTCGGTCGGGGTGCCGTCCTCGGTGAACGGCAGGCTCAGTCGCTCCAGCTCCTCGACCAGCTCGGGGGCCAGGCCGGTCTCCAGCTCCTTGATCGAGGCCCGGTGGATCTCCTTGAGCCGCTGGCGGCTGGCCTCGTCGAGCGGTGCTGCCTTCACCTCCTCCAGCAGCTGGCGGATCATGCTGCCGATCCGCATCACCTTGGCGGGCTGCTCGACGAGGTCGGTGATGCGGCGCGACTCGTCGTCCTCGTTTCCGTCGGGCTCCTCGGACTGGCCGGAGATGTCGTCGACCAGGTGGGCGGGGATGGTGCCGACGGGCTGTCCGTCGGGGCCGACGACCACGACCTGCTGGACCTCGGGGTCGGACTCGGGACCGGGCTCGCTCATGCCTGCCACCCTATCTGCGCACCGATGGGGGCTCCCTCGGGGACAGGCTCCGGCGAGGAACGGTCGTGGCTACCGCCCGAGCATCACCTCGACCGCTGCGGACTATCCCTCGGCCATGGTCAGCACGATCTTGCCGACGTGGCCCGAGTCCTCCATCAGCTGGTGGGCGGCGCCGGCCTCAGCAAGAGGCATCGTGGTGTGCACGATCGGCCGGACCACCCCGTCGGCGACCAGGGGCCAGACGTGCTCGGCGACGGCGGCACAGATGGCGGCCTTCTCCGCGACCGGTCGGGAGCGCAGCGTGGTGGCGATCACCGCCCCGCGCTTCCCGAGCAGGGCGCCGAGGTCCAGCTCGCCCTTGCTGCCGCCCTGCATGCCGATGACGACCAGGCGGCCGCCCTTCGCGAGCACCTCGACGTTGCGGGAGAGGTAGGCGGCGCCCATGTTGTCGAGCACCACGTCGATCCCGGCCCCGTCGGTCGCCTCCATCGCGACCGCCACGAAGTCCTCGTCGCGGTAGTTGATCGCCACGGCGGCGCCGAGCTCGCGGCAGCGCTCGAGCTTGTCGGCCGAGCCGGCGGTGGTGAGCACGCGTGCCCCCAGCGCGGTCGCGAGCTGGATCGCCATGGTGCCGATCCCGCCGGCGCCACCATGCACCAGCAGCGTCTCCGACGGCTGGAGCCCGGCGACCATGAACACGTTCGACCAGACCGTGGACGCCACCTCGGGGAGGGCGGCCGCCTCGACGAGCCCGACGCCGGTCGGTACCGTCATCAGCTGCCCGGCGGGGACCGCGACCCGCTCGGCGTACCCGCCGCCAGCGAGCAGCGCGCACACCTCGTCACCGACCGACCAGCCGCTCACGCGCTCGCCGAGGGCCGCGACCGTGCCGCTGCACTCCAGACCGATCACCTCGGAGGCCCCCGGCGGCGGGGGGTAGAAACCCCTCCGCTGGAGCACGTCGGCGCGGTTGACCGCTGTGGCGGCCACGTCGACCAGCACCTCACCCGGACCGGGCTCGGGGTCGGGCAGCTCGGTCACCCGCAGGACCTCGGGCCCCCCGGGCTCCACAGCGACGACGGCGCGCACGGTCAGCCGTCGAACGAGTCGCCGGTGTGGTCGACCGCGCTGTCGTCGGGGACGACGTCGTCGACGTCGTCGGGGTCGGGCGCACCGGCCGGCCGGTCCCACTCGTCGGCGAGCATCTGGGCGCGCGCTGCCAGCGCTTCGATCTTCGACGGCCCCGCTCCGTGGACGCCGGCGGCGTAGCCGAGGAGGTAGGTCGTGATCGGCGCCGCGGGCCGCTCGACGTTGTGGGCCGCGGCCCGCGCCAGGTCGAGGATCAGCCCCTCGTCGACCTCGGTCTCCAGGTCCAGGACGTCACACAGCTCGTCGATCCAGTCGTGCAGGTTCACGAAGCCAGACTCGTGCACCGAGGTCGCCCGTGCAAGCCCCGACCAGTCCGCTCGCGGCACGCCGTCGATGCGGGTGTGACCTCGTTGACCGGTGCCGGCTGGTGTGCTCTGATCCGGTGGGTGGAGTGGGGCATGCCGTGGTGGTGAGACACCGCATCGTGGCCCTCCCGCTGCAGCACCAGCCGGGGGCAGGCTGGCCGGTCGACTTCCTCCAGCGGTTGCTTGACCCGAGCCCGCCCGGCAGCCCGCCTGAGCATCGGACGACGATCGCCGACTTCTGGCTCGACTCCACCCGAGCGGTGCTGCACACCAGTGGGCGGGTGCTGCCGCCGGTGGTCCTGGCCGGCGACGACCCCGACTGGGTCGCCGCGCGGCACGGTGCCGACCCCGACCAGACCCACCGGCAGGCGCTGGGGGCCCTGGTCCGCCGCTTCCTGCCGCCCACGGCGGTCCGCGACGCGACCGGCCTGCTGGTCGTGGGCTCCCTGCCGGTGGATCGGGCCTACACCGCCGAGCTGCGGGTCGGCCCGCGCACCCTCCAGGTCGCCTTCGTCAGCGACCATACCCACCACACCATCCTCGCCCACGAGCTCGGTCACGTCTTCGGCTTCGAGCACCCGTGGGGACTGGCCATCGAGGTCGCCGGCCTGCGCACCCGCGAGTACGGCTCGCCCTACTGTGTGATGGGCACCGCCCGCCGCTTCGACGAGGTGTGCACGCCGGTGCCGGCGTGGCCGGGTGCTCCCGAGGACACCGCGGAGTTCTTCCGGATCGCGGGCCCGCGGGTGTCGCTGGCCGAGCTGGTCGCCTGGGGCATGCGCGACCGAGGCCGGCGGCTGACCGGCGCCGACGCGAGCTGGCTGCCGTGGCTGCGGGTGCCGCCTGGTGGGAGCGCGACCGTGCGGCTGACCGATCGGGACCGCTCCGACGCGCTGCCGGCGGCGGTCGTGGTGGAGACGGCGGCGTCGCGCCGCTTCGTCCTGGAGGTACGCCGGCCGGACCCCCGCCGCGGTGTCGACTGGGACGGGGGCCTCGACCTGCGCCGCTGGTACGAACGCCGCGCCGGCCGCGACCCCAGCCTCGACCTGCACGACGGGCCGGGCGTGGTGCTGCACCGGCTGGAGTCGTTGCCCCGGCCGGTGAGCTGGCGGGAACGCCTCACCAACAACGGCCGTCGCCGGGTGCACCGTGCGGTCTATCTCGGCACGATCCCATTGCCTGCCGCCGGCGACCTGGACATCACCTCCACCCAGGCACTGCCGTGGACCGCGCGGCTGGTCCACGCCGACGAGGACGGCGCGACCGTGCTGGTCAGCGCCGACGCCGTGGTGCCGCGCATGGACCTCCGCGCGGAGCAGGTCGACGACCAGGGCTGGCACATCCACGTCTGGGCGCACACCGTCGGCTTCGAGCGGCCCGAGTTCAGCTGGCGGATGGCGGGGGAGCGGCTGCCGTTCCTCGGGGTCGGCGCCGGGCACCGTCAGTCATGGACGGTCGGGCGTGGCGTGACGTCGGCGGGAGGCGGGCCCGAGGCGTGGCGGCCGGTGCGGCTGACGGTCCAGGCCAGCTGGGATGTCGTCTGTCTGCACGCCGACCCGGTGGCGGGCAGCTTCCCGCTCGGGGTGCGGGTGCAGGCGCGCGACTGGATCCAGCTCGGCACCGCTGCCGAGGCCGAGATCTCGCTGCGCCTGGGCGAGGGCACTTCCGGGGCAGTCCGGCGTCAGCCCGGGAGCCCCTCGTAGTCGTCCCAGGTGTCCACGTCGCGCGCCTCGGCTCCGGCGGCGCCGACCTCGGCCAGGTCGAGCGTGGCGAGCAGCCGGTGCATCGGCAGGCCGGACTCGCTGCCGTGCGCGGGGCGGACCCGCTCCAGCGCCGTGATGCTGAGGACGCCGGCCAGCTGACGGCGGTCGTCGGCGCCGAGCAGGAAGGCGCCGTCGCGACCGGCTGCGGCCTCGGTCAGCCGGCCCACGGTGTCGGCGTCGACCAGCGGCATGTCGACGGCGAGCACGACGACCCGGGGCGCCCCGCGGGTCAGCGCGTCCACCCCGGCCAGCAGCCCCGCCGCCGGCCCGCCCAGGGGCGGGTCCTCACGGACGAAGGTCACCGGCCGGCTCGTCGCCAGGGGTGGCCCGACGACGACGATCTCGCCGGCCTCCGCGACGGCGGCGAGCGCACGCTCCAGCAGCGACCGGCCGGCGTACGCCAGCGCGGCCTTGTCGGCGCCACCCATCCGCGACCCCGTACCGCCGGTGAGGATCACCGCGGCGAGCTCGGACATGGCCCCATCGTGGCAGGCTAGGGGCCGTGAGCTGCGAACCCCCGTCCTGCCTGCAGGTCTCTCTCGTGCAGGCCGCCTCCGGTCTCGAGCCGGCCGACAACCGCGCGCTGCTCGACCGGCTGACCCCGGCCGGTGCTGACCTGGTGGTCTTCCCCGAGGCCTTCGCCCGCGACTTCGGTGAGCCGGGCTCCGTCGTGGGCCCCGTCGCCGAGCCGGTCGACGGGCCGTTCGGCTCCGAGGTGGCCCGGCTGGCGGAGGCCCGCCGGACCACCGTCGTCGCGGGCATGTTCGAGACCTCCGACGACCCCGACCGCCCCTTCAACACCCTGGTCGTGCGCGGTGCCGCCGAGGCGGCGTACCGCAAGATCCACCTCTACGACTCCTTCGGCTACCGCGAGTCCGACCGGCTCAGCGCCGGCGCGCTGGAGCCGGTGGTGGTCGACGTGCACGGCTTCCGGCTCGGGCTGATGACCTGCTACGACCTGCGCTTCCCCGAGCTCGGACGGGCGCTGTCGGCCGCCGGGGCCGACGTCCTGGTGGTGCCGGCGGCCTGGGTGGCCGGCCCGCACAAGATCGAGCACTGGCGCACCCTGGCGCGCGCTCGCGCAGTCGAGAACGTCTCCTACGTCGTCGCGGTCGGCCAGCCCGGCCCGCGCTACACGGGCCACTCGCTGGTGGTCGACCCCTGGGGCGCCGTCGTCGTCGAGGCCGGCGCGGCCCCGGAGGTGCTGCACGCCTTGGTGGAGCGGTCGGTGCTCGACGAGGCCCGCGCCGCCAATCCGTCGCTCGGCAACCGCCGGCTGTAGCCTTCTCCCCCGTGTCTCCCCGCACCGCATCCCGCAGCTCCGGCAGGCGTGCCGCCCGCCCGGAGCCGCGTCCGTCGCGGATCCGGGAGCGGCTCAGCTCCGCCGCCCCGCGGCTGCTGGTGCTGCTGCACCTGCTGCTGGTGGCGGTCGGCATGGCCGGGCTGGTGGCGGCGGCGGTCGGGGTCGGGCCGTCGTACGCCGGGGGCGCGGGGGCCGCGCTGATCAGCACGACGTACACCTGGGTGCTGGCACTGCGCACCAGCGGGCGCTGGGTGCTCTACACGCTGCTCGCCGGTGGGCTCGCCTGCCTCGCGGCGTTCGGCGACTACGCGCTGCTGCGCACGGGCGCCGCCGTCACGACCGCCTCGCTCGGCGCCGTGCTCGGGGTGATGGTGACCGTCCCGGCGGTCCGGTTCACCGCCGCGGCCCGTGAGGTGCTGCTGGCGATGGGCGTGGCCATGGTGGGCGCGATCGCGGCGCTGGGCTACGAGCCGGTCGTCAACGTCGAGAGGTTCGGCTACACCACGCTCGCGGTCGCGCTGGTCCTGGTGTTCTCCCTCGTCTACCGCCTCGGCGCCGGCCTGCACGGGCTGGGCACCCGCGGGCTGGTGGTCGTGGTCGGCGGAGGTGTGGTCCTCGGGGTGACGCTGGCCTACGCCGAGCTGCTGCGTCGCTACGGCACGCCCGGGCTGGTCACGTCGGCCTCCGGCACCGTCGAGTGGGCCCGCGACCACCTGGGGGCGTCCCCACGGCCGCTGCAGGCGCTGCTCGGGATCCCCGCCCTGGTCTGGGGCTGCCACCAGCGGGCCCGCCGGCGTCAGGGCTGGTGGGTGTCGGCGTTCGGCGTCGCCGCGACCGTGCCCATCTCGCATCTGGTGGTGAGCCCGGCGTTCACGCTGCCCCACCTGCTGCTGGCGGAGGCCTACACGCTGGTCGTGGGGCTGGCGGTGGGCTATGTCGTGATCCGGATCGACCTCCGGCTGACCGGGTCGCGAGGCCGCGGCGCACGACGGGCCGAGGAGGCCGCGGCCATCCGGCCGGAGCCGACTCGGACCCAGGCACTGCTCTAGGCGGCCGCCGACGCCGGCGTCAGCGGACGTCGGCTCGGCAGAGGGGGCGGGATTCGAACCCGCGGCTGACATCTCTGCCAGCGACCGCTTTCAAGGCGGTTCCGATCGGCCACTCCGGCACCCCTCCGTGCGCCGGTCGGTGACCGACGACACCCGGGCAGTGTAGAGCGGACCTTGCCGCGACCGGGTCCCGAGAGGCGCCGCCGGGCCTACTCGGAGCCGCCCAGCTCCAGCTCCACCTCGTCGTAGGCGAGGTCGTGGAGCCGCTGCACGTGATGGCGGACATCGCACAGGAGCCGGGCCAGCTCGGCGCGCACCTGCTCGATGCGCTCGTCCTCCAGCACCTGCGGTCCGAGCGCGCTGAGCCGGCTGAGCAGCGTGTTGCGCTCGCGCAGCACCGACCCTCCCCGGGCGGCCAGCCAGGCGTCCTCGTGGTGGGCGGTCTCGGCGACGAGCACGTCGCGCACCCCCGCCATGCGTTGGCGCACCGTCCAGCGCCAGGTGCCGAGCGAGGTGCCGGGCTGGATCGGGACCTCCAGTGCCTGGTGCATCTCCTCGAGCGCGCGAGTCGTGGTGCGCATGGTGCCTCCCGGTATGGGGCGGATATCGGGTAGGAACTCCGAGTGTGACGGTGATGGCCTCCGGGCACAAGGGTGGGCCGACGCCCCTCCTGGCACCCTGGCCGGCCCGCATCGAGGTGCGAGAAGCCGCCCCGGGTGGCCACCCGCCGGCCTGCCCGGGTTGAATCGGGGGATGAGCACCCGCTACCGCCTGGCCCGTCCGCTCGCCGCGCGCATCGTGGGCGCGGCGCTGGTGACCGCGGCACTGGTGGTCATGGTGGCGACGGTCGTCGCCGTCGGCGCCGGTGGGTCGCTCGGCACGCTGCTGGCGCTGGCCGGTGTCGTGGTGGCGGTCGCGCTCGGCGGGGCGATCGCGGTCGTCCGGGGCTGGTCGGTGCTGACCCTCGACGACGAGGGCTACCGGGTCCGCTGGCGCACGGCGGGGGTGCCGGCCGCCTCGTGGGTGGAGGTCGACGACGCCGCGGCGACGTACGCCGGCGAGGAGCCGGTGGTCCTCCTCCGGCTGCGCGACGGGCGGCGGACCGTGCTGCCGGTGCGCCTGCTCGACGTCGATCGCGAGGAGCTGGTCCGCACCCTGCAGCAGCATCTCCAGCGCGGCCACGGCATTCGCCGGCTCTGAGCACGGGTCCAGCCCCGAGGCCACCGGGGTCGGCGCCGGCCGCCGACACAACCGATTCGGACTCCGCGACCGGCGGGCGGTAGCCTGTCCTGCGCGCCCTCGGGCGTGGGGGAGGCGTCGCCTAGTCCGGTCTATGGCGCCCGCCTGCTAAGCGGGTTTCGGTGAACAGCCGATCGCGGGTTCAAATCCCGCCGCCTCCGCCGCTCGGCACCGGTCACCCGGTGCCGCACCAGGCCCCGTCCGGTCTCCCCGGGCGGGGCCTTGGAGTGCTCAAAGGAGGCAGCGATGCACCCCTCGGTGACAACGATGTCGGAGGACGCCACTGCATCATTTCGCATTGCACCTTTCTGAGGGTGGCTTCGCGATGACGGACCGCGATCTAGTACGGACAATGGGAGGCGAGGGTCAAGCGGGCCCAGAGAAAGAGAGTCAGCATGAAGATCACGCGTCGCGTCGTCGGGGCCCTGGTGGCCGCGGTGCTCACCTTCGGAGCGGTCGGCATGACCGCGTCCCCCTCCCACGCCGACACCGGCTGGCCGCGCGTCGCCCGGTAGCCCTGCGCATCGGACGGCAACCGACAACTCCACAGACCTGAGACGGGGACCCGCACCAGAGCCTTCTGGGCTCGGTCCAGCGCCACACCCCCCCACGGCCCGTCTCAAGGAAACGAGGGCAGCGATCACACGATCGCTGCCCTCGGGGTTGCGTGCGGGCGTCGGCGGACGGCCCGCGAACGCGCGCGGGAGAGGTCAGTCCTCGTCGGCCTGGTCGCCGGCGACGTCGGCTCGGCCCATGGCGTAGCCCAGCTGGAAGCGGGTCTGCGCTTCGTACTGCTCCTTGAGGTCGGCGACGTAGCCGGCGTACGTGCGGGGACTGACACCGAGCCGCTTGGCGCTGGCGGGGTCGGCGTGGCCCTCGATCAGCATCCGGATCGTCATCGCGCGCTGCTCGGCGGCCACCTGACGCATCATCGTGTTCTCGCGGTTGCTGAACGGTCGGGCGCGCTCCCAGGTGCGTTCGAAGATGTCGACGAGATAGGCCACCAGCGACGGCTCGCGGATCGCCAGCGCCGTTCCGTCACCCTCGTGGCTCGGGATCACCACGACCTGCCGGTCGACCACGATCATCCGCTTGAAGAACTCGTCGAGCGTGCGGACCTCGGCGCCGCGGGCGGTGACCGAGGCGACGTACTTGTGGGTGATCGAGCTGCGCCGCGAGGAGTGCTGGTAGAGCGTGCGCATCTTGACACCGCGGTCGAGCGCGGCCAGGTCGCGGACGGCGGCCGCGGCCAGGGTGGGCGCGCTCCGGCCGGTCTGCGGCTGCGCGGTGAGCAGCTCCTTCTCCGCGTCGGCGACCAGCGAGGTGATGTAGGGGCCGATCGCGTCGCCGCGCACCTCCGTGATGGGCCCTCGGTCCGATCCGGGGGTGCGGCGCCAGGTCTGCGCCAGCCCCGAGAACGCCGTCGCCCACTGCGACGACTCGGTGAGCAGCTCGGCGCCCTCCTGGCTCATCGGCGACACCACCCGCGACTGGACCGTGGTCGGGTCGACCGGGAACCACGACTCCGCCTGCTCGTCGAGCACCAGCAGCCCGAGCCGCTGCAGCAGCTCGAACGCCGGCCGCAGGGCGCTGCGGGGGTGGATGCGGGGGTCGTCGGTGGGCAGGCCGCCGGAGGCTACCGCCGTCTCGAAGAGTGCGGTCGCCTCAGCCTCGAAAAGAGCCCGTTCGCCCGGGCCGAACCCCGTCACGTCCCCTCCTCTGCCCCTCTAGGCAGATTTTCACACAGAATCGGGGGATCTGATGGGTCGTCCGCCAATTCGTGTGGGAGGGGGGTCAGCCCTCCAGGTCGCGCGCCACTCGGCGGTGGGCCTGCCAGATCGCCTCGGGGAGCCGATCGAACTGCGCCAGGTGCGCCTCGCGGAAGCCCATCTCCTGCCGCCACCGGTCGGTGTCGACACTGAGGACCAGGTCGAGGTCCTCCGGGGTGATGTCGATGTCGGTGAGCTCGAGCTCGTCCTTCGTCGGGAGCACCCCCACCGGGGTCGGGACGCCGGTCGCGTCGCCGTCCTTGAAGCGCATCAGCCACAGCAGTGCCCGGAGGTTCTCGCGGTAGCCGGGCCAGCGGAAGTGGCCGTCCTCGCCACGCTGGAACCAGTTGACGTGGGCGAAGAGCGGCTGCTCGGTCGCGGCGCCGATGATCGACAGCCAGTGGGCGGCGTAGTCGCCCTCGCCGTAGGCCAGGAACGGCCGCATCGACATCGGGTCGTAGCGCAGCTGACCCTCCACCCCCTCGGCCGCGAACGTCGCCTCGGCGCCCAGCGTGAGGCCGTCGTAGACGCCCTCGGCCAGGTCGGTGATCGCGCGGACCAGCGGCTCGCGGTCGCGGGTGCGGCCGCCGAAGATGATCGCGTCGATCGGGACGCCGGCGGGGTCGGCGAAGTCCTTCGCCACGTTGGGCACGTTGGCCAGCGTCGTGGTGAACCGGCTGTTGGGGTGCGCCCACGGCGAGTCGTCGCCGGCCTCGCGGTCGGCGATCCGCTCGCCCTTCCAGTCGTGCCACCCGGCCCGGTCCGCCGGCGGCTCCGGCGTGCGGCCCTCCCACCAGACCTCGTGGGTCTGGTCGTTGTAGGCGACGTTGGTGAAGATGACGCCCGAGCCCTCGCCGATCGAGTCGATCGCCGTCGGGTTGGTCTTCTCGTTGGTGTCCTTGGCGACGCCGAAGACGCCGTACTCCGGGTTCATCCCATAGAGCCGGCCGTCGTCGGGGTTGACCCACAGCCAGGCAATGTCGTCGCCGTAGAACTCCACGTGGTAGCGGTCGCCGAGGGCGTCGGGGGCCAGCGTCATCGCGAGGTTGGTCTTGCCCGAGGCGCTCGGGAAGCCACCGCAGATGTGCCAGCGCTGGCCGGTCTGCTTGTCGGCGATGCCGAGCAGCATGAACTGCTCGGCCAGGAAGATGCCCGACTCGCGGCCGTCGTAGCACGCCTGCCGCAGGCCGTGGGCGATCTTGCCGAGCAGCGCGTTGCCGCCGTAGGACGACCCGAAGTGCAGGATCGTCCGCTCGTCGGCGACCGTGGCGAACAGCCGCTGGTCGTCGGCGGTGCCCTGGCCGAGGTTCTCCAGGTCGCCGGTCACGTGCACGGCGCGAACGAACGTCTCCGGCTCGGCGAGGTTGTCGACGTGCTCGATCCCGACGCGCGACATCCGGATCATGTGCAGCACGACGGGCCGGCTGTCGGTGAGCTGGACGCCGACGGCGTACTTCTCCAGCGGCGAGCCGGGAGGGGCCATCAGATACGGGATGACGTACATGGTCTTGCCGGCCGAGGCGCCGCGCATCCGCTCGACCTGGATCGCGGTGACGTCGGCCGCCGGTTTCCAGTTGTTGTAGACGCCCTTGTCGTCGGGGCGGCTGGTGGCCACGACGGTGCGCTCCTCGGAGCGGGCGGTGTCCTTGTAGTAGCTGCGGGAGTAGTAGCGGCCCTCGCCCGCCGGCAGCAGCTCGCCGGCATCCACGGCCTCGGCCAGCAGGCGGGCGTCGTCGGCAGCGGTGACGACCTCGATCCGCTCCGGCTGGGTGATCGCGGCCCAGTGCGCGACGTAGTCACGCACGTGCGTGTTCTTCAGGCCTGCCTCGTCGAGCACATCATCCACATCGACCATGTTCGTTCCCCTCGCACCTTTCTAGGCTCGGCGGAGGACGTCGTTGTCGCCCGTTCTCGCAAGCGACGATAGGGAGAACGGGCCGGTCCGCCTATTGGATCGATCCATCAATAGGATTCGTGTGTTCCAGGCCACACGCAGGAGGATTCGACCGTGCTGTTGCTGGCGTACGCCGCCGTGTTGCTGCTGGCGGTCCTGGTCTCTCACCTTGCCCATAGGACCGTGCTGTCGACGGCCGTGCTCTTCCTCGTAGCGGGCTTCGTGCTCGGCCCGGGGATGCTCGACGTGATCGACGTCAGCGGCGGCGACGACCTGGTCGGCAACCTCGCCGAGCTGGCGCTCTTCGCGGTGCTCTTCACCGACGGGATGCGGGTCGGCTTCCAGGATCTCCGGTCGGCCTGGCGGCTTCCGGGCCGCGCGCTGCTGCTCGGCCTGCCGCTCACCCTGCTGGTCACCGCCGTCTTCGCCCACTACGTCGCGGGTCTCGACTGGCCCGACGCGCTGCTGCTCGGCGCCGTGCTGGCGCCGACCGACCCGGTGTTCGCGGCCGCGCTGGTCGGCAACGACAAGGTGCCCGGCCGGCTGCGCCATCTGCTCAACGTCGAGTCCGGGGTCAACGACGGTCTGGCGCTGCCGTTCGTCGTGGTGCTGCTCGCCGTGGCCGCCGGCGAGGAGGACCTGCACGTGGGCGAGCTCTCCGCCGAGCTCGCCCTCGGCCTGGTGATCGGGGTCGTGGTGCCCTACGCCGCGATCCGGCTCGAGCGCACCCGCTGGTTCCGGGCCTCGGCCCACTACGAGCCGCTGAACGCCGTCGCGATCGGGCTGCTGGTGCTGGCGCTGGCCGAGGCCACCCATGCCAACCTCTTCCTCGCCGCCTTCGCCGCGGGCATCACGATCGCTACCACCGGCGAGCGGCAGCGCGAGACGTTCGTGGAGTTCGGTGAGCTGGTGGCCGAGCTGCTCAAGCTGGCGGCGCTGCTGGTCTTCGGCGCGCTGATCACGCCTGCCTTCGTGGCCGACGTACCGCTGGGTGGGTGGGTCTTCGTGGTGCTCGCCATCTTCGTGGCCCGCCCCGTGGCGCTGTGGCTGTCGTTCTGGGGCTCGGAGCTGTCGAGACGAGAACAGTTCGCCGCCATGTGGTTCGGACCGAAGGGCTTCGCGTCGGTGGTCTACGGCCTGTATGTCCTCCACGCCGGTATCGACAGCCGCGACGAGCTCTTCCACCTCATCGCGATGACGGTGTGCCTGTCGATCGTGCTGCACTCCTCGACCGACATCGTCGTGGCGCGGAGCTTCGACGACGAGACCGAGGCCCCCCACTGGCACGGCGACGAGGACACCGGCGACGGGGTGGCGGCGGAGGTCGACCCGCGCGCCGCCGACTGAGCACCGCCCGCGGTCGCCCTGAAGGGATTTCGGCATCCCCTGCCCGTTCGGCTATCCTCGTGCCGTCCTCGTGACAGGCGCCCGTAGCTCAACGGATAGAGCATCTGACTACGGATCAGAAGGTTTGGGGTTCGAATCCCTACGGGCGCGCCACGCGTTTGTGCAGCTCAAGCGGGTTTTCTGTCCGACCCACGTGGGCACGGGACCCCCGGCGTCCCCTCGGGTGTCCCATCACGGTGCGGAACGCCGGCGCTTCTTGGTGGGCCCACCATGAGACCTGACCACCACTAGCAGCACGCGCCGTCACCGGATGAGCGCACCCAACGCGAACGACGTCCCGGCGTCTGGGAGGTCCGGGTCTCGATCGGGCCAGACCCGACAACCGGCCGTTCCCGGCACCGCTCGGTCACCGTCCACGGCAGCGAGGCCGGCGCCACCGCGATGCGAGACCAACTCACCGCTGTCCAGCCCGCCGGTAGGCCAGAGCCCCCGGCCGGCGCGGTGATCACCGCGGCTGAGCTGCTCGCGATCTGGGCTCAAGCACGTGTCGTCGCGCCGTCGGCTCAGGTGACTCGCTGGTTGCGGGTCGTGGAGCGCGGTCAGTCCCGGGACTACTGGTATCCCAACGGCCAGTAGCCAGGCGGAGCGGGCGGCGCACCGTGGCCGGTGTTGGGCTGTCCACGGGCGAGGCTGGCGACGAGAGCACGTCCGTTCTCGCTGAGGCCTTGTGTCGGGGTGCTGCCGAGGTCGACAAGCACTGCCGCGAGGTAGATTCGAATTGGATCGAAAGGTCGGCGATGGCGGAGTTGCGGGGCTCAAACGTGCTGCTGACCGGTGCCGCAAGAGGCATCGGCGTCTTCATCGCGAGAGCGCTGGCCGTCCGAGGTGCCAACCTGGTGCTCACAGATCGGCTCGCCGAGGAACTGGAGCAGCAGGCTGCCGAGATCGCCCGCGCCGGCATCAAGGTGCTGGCGATCCCGGCCGACTTGCGTGACCTCGAATCGCTCGACGCGCTCGTGTCACGCGCCGAGGCAGAGCTGGGACCGATCGACATCTTGGTCAACAACGCCGCGGTTGCGAAGTTGGCCCCGTTTACGGACTTGGACGACTCCGAACTTCGAGCGATGGTCGAGGTCAACGTCCTCGCCCCCATGGCTCTTACGCGTCGACTGCTGCCCCGGATGCTCGAGGGGGGCCACGGTCACGTGGTGACGATCGCCTCCCTCGAAGGCAAGAAGGGCATCCCCTTCGATGCCGCCTACTCCGGGACGAAGGCGGCGCTGGTCAACTGGATGGAGGGTATGCATCTCGAACTCGAGGGGTCGGGTGTCACGACCAGCATCATCCTGCCCGGCTACGTCAGCGAGGCCGGGATCTTCGCCGACCGTGGTGCGACCGCGCCCCGGCTGATGGGCGTCAGTCCCGCGTCCGACGTTGCCCGCGCCGTCGTGCGCGCCATCGAACGAGAGAGCCAAGAGGTGGTCGTCAGCCCGCGACCGGTCAGACCGCTCCTCGCCCTCAACGCCTTGTCACCAGTCCTGGGCGACAGGATTCTTAGGCTCCTCGGGGTCGTCAGGGTGCAGCGCTGGATCCTGGATCGGCAACGCGAAGCCTGATCGCGGATAAGCAGTTGGAAGCGCCCCAGCTGCTCGGCCGCGGACATCCGGGTTGCGGCTTCCGCTCAGAGCGGTGGGGGCGCTTCGAGCCGCCGATTCGGCGTAGGTCCGGGTTGACGGCAACGCTGACGGCAACGTCCTCGCACGCCATCGCATCAGGGCGTTGCCGAACAGCGGCCACCTGGTGAGTCCGGGCGGGCGGACTCCCGCGCGGCACGCGGCTCCCATTTTCTACGTGAGGAGCCGATTGGGCTGGCACCTACCGCTGGGCGGGAGACTATCGAGTCATGGACCCGGGCGAAGTCTTCTTGATCGTCGAAGGTTGGCCTCCCGCAAAGAACGAAGCCAAGTCCATGCTGGCCGCCGGGCACTCGCACGCAGGACGGGTGCAGGCTCTGCTCTCAGCGGCCGAGCAAGCGATTACGGATCAGCCCTCTCCTCTGTTCGGCAGCGACGCACTCGGGCTCGAGCTTGTCGTCCAATCGCCTGCCGAACCGCCCAGCGATGCGACCAACTACCTAGGCGGAATTGGCGATGTGCTTGAGGAGAAAGACCGTCGAGGAGCGCTCCCGCATCTGGGTGAACTCGTCCACGTCGCCTTGTACCTCAACGACAAGCAGATTCACGAAGTGAGGTACCGCTGGGAGCGGTCCACCCAGACGCGATCTTCGGTGCGGATCTGGAAGCTCTGACGGATCGTCGGGGCAGCCACGGCCGGCTGTCGGCCAGCCCAGCATCTGCTTCACTCACCGAATAGCGTGCGCCCGCGACCGTGTCCAACCGGCGCATTGCGCCTGACGGGGTCCACGTCATCGAGTCCTCAGGAGGAGGGTGTGCACGTCAACGATCATGGCGAGGTCCTGAACATCGGCTGAGGTGTAGCTCTCGCGGAAGTCGCCTGATCTGCGGAAGGTGTTCCAGCGCGGAGGACCCGAGTCGTCTTCTGGCGCAGCCGGGAGCCACATATCGTGGACGACCCGGTTGCGCTTCGCTGTCGCTTGCCTCGCCCCGAGGAGAGCCTCGACTCCTCCGGCCACGATTTCCCGGTTCACCTTTGAATTCCGGAGCTGATCACTGCATTCCCTCGCGAGCTGGTCGAAGACCTGAACTGACCTGCCGTCAGGAGCCTCGCCCTCTCGGCGAGCTATGAAACGGTGAACGTTGTCGACGCCGTTCTCAAGCAGCGCATGCGTTCGCGCGACTCTACCAACCCACAATGAAAGGGCATCGTCGTCAATCAAGTCCGCCAATTCGGTCCGTGGCACCACTTGGGCACCGTACCGATGTTCCAGCGGCCTGGCTCGAATCGAACGCTGCCTCCTCACCACGAAGGTGGCCGCGTCCTATCGCCGCGAGTCGAACAGCCTGACATCGGCGTGGGCGAACGGCCCGTCAATCCTGCGAGCCGCCCAAGCCCTCAGCCGACCACCTCGTGGAGGCGGACGCCGTGGTCCGTGGCGATCAGCTCGGCTGCCTTCTCGCCGATCATCATTGCCGCAGCGTTGGTGTTGCCGCTGACGACGTTCGGCATCACACTCGCATCGGCCACGCGCAGGGCCTCGATGCCGTGGACCCGCAGCCGCGGGTCGACGACGTCGCCGATCCGACAGGTCGACGTCTCGTGGTAGACGGTCAGCGCGTAATGGCGGGCCAGGTCCTCCAGCAGCGCGTCGCTCAGTTCGGCGCCGGCGATTTGGCCGTGTGCCTGCGCCAGGTGCGGCGGAATGACTGGCTCACCCAGGCCGCCGCCGGGCCATGCCTTCGCGACCTCGAGGGCCCTGCGCATCACGGCGACCATGACCTTCACGTCGTGCGGGTCGTCGAAGTAGTTGAACTGGATCCGCGGTGGGACCGCGGGGTCTGCGCTGGCCAGCGCTACAGAACCCTCGGAGTGGGGTTGCACGGGATTGGGCAGCACAACCACCTGGCCGCGTGTCGGGTCCAGGAAGGACTCCGGGTCCTCGAAGAACGCAGACGGCGGGAGTCGGAAGACGCCTTCCCATATCGACGGCGTGTAGCCGGTCGCGAGGAATCCGATCTGCCCGTCGTGGGTGTGCTCGTCGCCCAGCCCGGTCGAGAAGAACGCGACAGCGTCGTAGAGGGAGGACGAGGCGAGGCCGCGGCCGGTGGTGAACCACTCGGCGATGCGGCGCTCCGCCTCTGCCTTGGCAGCGGCAAGAGGCTCGGGCAAGTCGTCGTCCGCGGGGTCGGCCGGCAGCGGACCAGCGGGGGCCCGCAACGCGTCCGGCCCGAGGGACATCGCAACCTCGGTCATCGTCTCGCCGATGCCGTCGGCGGCAAACATCAAGGGTGTGTGCAGGTGGTCCTTGAGGTGACGCCCGACGCCTGGGAGGTCGACGACGCAGGCCACCCCGACGGCGGTGAGTTCTTCGCGGGGCCCGACCCCGGAGAGCAGTAGCAGGTGCGGCGACCCGATGGCGCCCGCGCACAACACCACCTCGGTGCCCGCGGCCACCTTCTCGGAGGTGCCGGGCTCGGTGCGGTAGGCCAACCCGGTGGCGCGAACCACCTCCCCGTCCGCCTCGAGCAGGACCCGCTCGACGAGAGCGCCGGTCACCACGGTGAGGTTCTCCCGGTCCATCGCCGGCTCGAGGTAGGCGTGGAAGGTCGAGCTTCGCCTGCCGTCCTTCGTCGTCGTCTGGAAGAGCGAGGCCACCCCCTCGGGGCTGAGGCGGTCGCGACCGTTGTAGTCACCCTGCTTCATGCCCGCGGCGCCCGCGGCCTCAACGAACTGGATCGAGGCACGCAGGACCGGCTGGCGCACCGACACGCCCACCGGGCCGTTGTGCCCGTGCACGTCGGGGTCGGCGTGCAGTTCGGGGCTGTTCACGAATCCCTCGGCCTTAAGGAAATAGGGCAGGACCTCCTCGTAGGACCAGCCGTCCGCGCCCCCGGCGGCCCACGAGTCGAAATCGCCCGGGTGCCCCCGCACGTACGCCATGTAGTTCAGGCCGGAGGAGCCGCCGAGCATCTTTCCCCGGGGCACCATCATCTGACCGCCGACCAGGCCCTTGCCGACCCCACCAGGGTCGCCGTCATACATCCAGTCGGTCGCGGGGTCGTTCTGCAGGCTGGCGACCGCGGCGGGCACCAGCTCCGAGGGCGGCGGCGGCCCGCCAGCCTCGAGCAGGCACACCCGGACATCCGGGTCCTCGCTCAGCCGGGCGGCGACCACAGCGCCCGCCGATCCCGCTCCCACGATCACGTAGTCGTACGTCGAGTCCATCGATCCCACCTCGTTGTGGCACCTCGCCGGACGGCGGGGCCGGTCTCGCCACGCAACCACACTCACCACGGGGAAACAAGTGAGCCAGTGCCCCTGCTTCTCCCAGTCGCCGAAGTCTCCGAGAAGGCGCTGCCGCAGCGCACGAAGTCCCCACTCGACGCGACCATGCCGCGACCCGGTCTTTGAATCGATGTGCGAGTGGCGCGTTATACCGGCTCCCCTCTGTTGTCAACGGGTGCCTCTGAGCGGTGGGGTCGCCCTCCTCTTTCGCGGCCGTGCTGCGGCGGCGTAGCGTCGGTGGGGCGGGTCCGGGAGTGGCTGATCCGAAGTGCCGGTGTGCGGGTGAGAGCCGGCCGCGCTGGATATGAGTGACGCCCCGCGGTGCCCTCCCGGACCCGCGTCCTCGTCGGTGAAGTGGGTGGCCTTCGCGTCGGCGACCAGCTGCCGGTAGATGGCGTCGGCGATGCGTCGTTTCAGGCAGCGCATCGCTTCCATGCGGGTCTTGCCGGCGGCGAGCTTGCGTCGGTAGTAGGCACGGCCGGGGCCGTCGATGCGGATCTGGCAGGCCGCGGCGATGTGGATGACGTGGTTGGCCTTGCGGTTCCCGGCCCGGGAGAGCCGGTGGCGGATCTGCTCACCGGAGGAGGCGTCCAGGGGTGCGGTGCCGGTCCAGGACGCGAACCGGTTGCGGTCGGTGAAGCGGGCGACGTCACCGACGTCGGCCAGGATCCGGGCGGCCACCACGGGCCCGACGCCGGTCAGGTCCATCAGGTGGGAGCCACGGGCGAGGACCAGGACCTTGAGCTCCTTGCTGGAGGCCTTGATCTTCGCCTCGATCGCGACCGCCTCGGCGAGGTGCTCTGCCGCGATCCGCTTGCGGGTCTTGCCGACCACGTCGCGTGGCCGCACGCCGGCCAGGATCTTCTTGGCCTGCAGCGGGGTGATGTCCTTCTTCGTCTGTCCCGGCGCCAGCTCCGAGAGCACCCGGTGCAGCCGGTTGACCGCCTGGACCTTCGCCTTGGTCAGTTCCTCGCGACGGTCGACCAGCATCCGCAGGACCTCGAGCTCGGCGTCGTAGGACAGCACCCGCAGCGTCGGGGTGCGGACCGCGACCACCGCGACGGCATGGGCGTCGTGGGCGTCGGTCTTGCGGTTGTGCCCGGTGTCCAGCAACCGTGCCCGCGCCGCCAGCTTCGCCGGCACGTCCACGACATGCTCGCCGTCGGCGAGCAGCCGCTGCGCCAACGGCCGACCGGCGCCGTTGCTGCCCTCGACCGCCCACGTCCGGTCCCGGAAGTCCGCGACATGCCTGCGCATCGCCGCATACCCGGCCTTGTCGGTGCCGAAGCGGCCGGTCGCCATCACCGTCTCGTGCCTGTCGACTACCTCGATCGTGGCCGACAGCTTGTGGGGATCGACCCCGATGAACACCTTGGCCATCTGCTCCGCCCTTCTGCTCGTCGTCGGATTGACGCCGGGCGGGCATTGCTACTGAGAGCTGGGCAGTCCCCTCTGGAGCCACGCACCGGCAACGGTGCCCGACGGAAGAGCAGACCGGTAGAGAGCCACACCAATCACGCTGGTGGGCAGCCGCGAAGAGAGCCTCCCGCCGAACACCTGGACCGAGTCTGGCCAGACACCGGCCCTGCCCACAATCGTCAAGTAGCCGCGAATCGGCGCGCGGAAGTGACCGGATCTGCTCGTGATGGCCGATGAGCGGATGCGTCGCTGGAGAGGGTGCGGGCACCAAGCCGCTCATGCGGTTGACGCTCGCCGCTGAGGGACTTGCCTAGTCGCTGAAGCTCTTGCAGTTCACGTCTTGGCCACTGCCAAAATAGCCCCGCTGTGCGGCGGCGACGACTCCGATCACGAGCCACGCGGTGACAACGATCACAATGAGATTGCGCATGCCTGGTCGTACCACGTTCGCGGGTCGGCATGCGTCGGGACGCCTGCCGTAGCCATCGCTTGGACCCGACGCCCGCTGGACACCCGAGACGCCGGGGGCATCGTCAGGCTATGGCTTCGATCGTCCGCTATGCCGATGAGCGTGCTCAGGGACGTCCACCCATGGCGTAATCCGAGCGGGTGCGCCGTGGCGCCCGTTGGATACCGTTCAAGCGGGTCACCCAGATCGCTGGTCGGTTCACACGCCGCCGTGTCTACTGCACCGGGGGAGCGTCGACGGCGTCCGATCCGTGTCCCCGTCGCTCGACCTCGGCGCGAGCCCGGTCGATGCCGCCGTGTTCGAGGGCGGCAAGCGTCGACTCGCCTTCCCAGAGGACCCGGCCCCTGCGGCGGACCGTGACGTGCATGGTGGCACCAAGGTGCTCGATCGCGCCGGGCACGTTGCGTCGCTCAGCGGGCAGGGGGACCGGAAGCACGTGCGCGGTGTCCAGGCTGCCGGATCCCTCGATATCGACGCTCCACTGGGCGCTGCGCCCGTGCAGAGCCCACCGCTCGTCGCTGACCTCGGCATGGACCGGCGACACCAGCGGGTCGCCCAGGCGGATGAGTTTGCCGCCGGGGAGAAGCACGACAATGGCAGTCACGGTGGTGCGGATCGACCCAGCGGTGATCTCGCCGCCTGCGAAGGCGACGCACACAGACGGGTCCGCGAAGCCCTGGGCCTGTCCCCACCACCACGAGTCAGGGAAGCCGCCCTTGCCCCAGTTCTTCTCCGCATAGACCGACCAGCCATCGAGCTCCCAGGTCTCCGTCCCGACAACCGCAAGTCCGTGCGCCGAACCCCCCAGGAGCCACGGGTGCCAGTACTGGTTCAGCGCAGGAACTGCCTGGAAGACGCTCGATCCGCCGAAGCTCCTGCGCGGCCAGGGCACCGGATTCGTGATCTCGACCTCGAGCCGGGCATCCGGTGCGAGATGAACCAGCAAGCGGTCCGCTGTGCCGTGGAAGGCATCTCCTGCAAACGCCCCCAGCCCGTCCGCGGAGGCAGAGCCCACCGGGTGAGCCGAGGTGTGCAGGAAGCCATGGGGATGCGCCGCAAGACCGAGAGTCGACCAGGTCCCGTCGTCCGCCCGGTTCACTCCGTTGAGAGCGATCGCGACGCGTCCGGTGGCAGGATCGGTGAACCGCCAGAAGTAGCCCTCCATCGCCACACCGTGCGCGGGAAGCGGATCGCCGAAGGGTCGGTCCGCGCCGCTCGCACGGTACGCCCGTCGCACCGCTGCAAAGGCCTTGCGCACCAAGGAGGTCATCCCGGCAATATGCCAGGTGGGTCTGCCGCTCTGGACGATGCTCTTGGGCTGACCACCGCACGCTCATCAGCGTGAGGCGTTCTGCGTCAACCGCTGGGGTGGGGTCTCTGGCTCGTCGTCGGTCCCTGCATAGCGGTAACGGAGCTGGTGCTCGGCAGCGTGTGATCGGGTCGTGGCGACGACGGGCCGGGGCGGCCTGTGATGAGCGACGAGATGCCTCGAGGGCCCTCAACGCCGCGGAAGGCTCGCCCCGACCCAGCTCTTGTGCCGCGCGACGCGTCGGCTCAGGCGGAGGTCACCTCCGTGAGCGTCGTCGGCTTGCGTCGGGCGCCGTGGGTGGCGATGTCGGGATCCCAATGCCTGGCCGGTCGTGACCACGGCGTGGAGCTGGCGCAAGATCGCGCCCGCTAGGACGGTCTGGGCCTGGGTGGGCTTGAGCTTGTTGGTCTCACGGGTGGTCAGGTGTCGGTAGCGGTCGGCATAGACCGGGTTGCTCTTCACCGCGCCCCAGACCGCTCGCCAGGCCGCGGTCCGGAGGTGTGGTCGGCCGGCGCGCCGGTGAGCCGGGTCCGTCCGGCGAAGGTGCCTGACATCCGCTCCCGGGGTGCGAATCCGGCGTGCTTGACCACGGCACGGGAGCTGGTGAAGCGGCGCAGGTCGCCGGTCTCGGCGACCGGGGACGTGCCGGGTCCTCAAGATCGCCCGCCGGCCCTGACCGGCAAGCTGCGCGCCGGCGGCCGGAAGCCATGGCTCGCCGCCGCCTTCCCCCGACTGTTCCCGCCAGTCCCGCATGGCGGCGTCGCTCGATAACGCCCGCCAGCCGTTCCTGCCCAGAGCCCCCGCCGTATCAGGCTGGACACAACTCGCGGATCGACCCCGGCTGGTGGATTGCGTCGACGGGCCGCGGATCGTGGTGAACGTGCGTCCTACCTCGTAGTGCCACGCGTCATAGCGCCGCGTGCCGCGCAAGTCACGTCATCCTCGATGCGGTGCGGTGGCGCCTTCGCCGCCTCGAGTGGGCTCGCTCCGTCACCACGAACTTCACCCCCGAAGGTGGCCAAACGGCCCGAGAGCGCCCGCTCAGCGGAACCAGTCGCCGACCTCCTTGAACGGTCGGAAGTAGTCCGCCCACGCTTGGTCCCACTGCGTCACGACCGCCCACACGGCCAGGACGACGAAACCGAGTAGCGCCAGTCCCATTGGCAGCGTCACCCAGTCCACACCTTCGGAGTCCCCTCGTCCCGTTGCGGCCTTGAGCAGCTGCCAGAAGGGCGCGAGCACCATGCCGATGCCGAAGCCCACGAAGATCACGAGGATCAGTGGCGCGAGCACCCACCCGACGATCATCCCGGGAACCTGCGCCGTGTTCGTCCCGGCGTCCTTCGCGGTGAGCACCACTGACGTCACGGGGCGGAACATGTCCGCGCGGGCACCGGCAGGCTCGGCAACAGCAGGACGAAGCCGGCCAGCATCAACACAGGGACCGCAACCCGCGGGGCGACCGGCGACTCCATCGAATTGAACGACCGCGTCGTCTCCCCATTAGCGGTCTCGCTCGAGTACGAGAAGCCGAGGATCCCATGACGCCACAACATGGAGCCCCAAGAGATTAACGTCAAACCGGCGACGGTCGCGGCCACCTCATCACCCGTGGCATCCCACCACAGCCAAGCCCCGACGACGTAGGCCACGAACGTCACCGCGATCACGTAGAACGTGGTCCTCAGCTCGCGCCAACGTTTGAGGGCCTCGTCGCCATGGACTTCCTCGCCCATACATCATGGTGGCACCCGTCGCGCAGGCCTGTCACGCTTCGACGCCAGTGCACCCACGACCCCTCCAGCGCGTTGCGCTCGGATGCCTAGGGTTGCCTGCCCCTGGTCCACGGGTTACGTGGTCCAAGTGATGGGTGCGTCACACCGGCTCCCCTCTGTTGTCAACGGGTGCCTCTGAGCGGTGGGGTCGCCCTCCTCTTTCGCGGCCGTGCTGCGGCGGCGTAGCGTCGGTGGGGCGGGTCCGGGAGTGGCTGATCCGAAGTGCCGGTGTGCGGGTGAGAGCCGGCCGCGCTGGATATGAGTGACGCCCCGCGGTGCCCTCCCGGACCCGCGTCCTCGTCGGTGAAGTGGGTGGCCTTCGCGTCGGCGACCAGCTGCCGGTAGATGGCGTCGGCGATGCGTCGTTTCAGGCAGCGCATCGCTTCCATGCGGGTCTTGCCGGCGGCGAGCTTGCGTCGGTAGTAGGCACGGCCGGGGCCGTCGATGCGGATCTGGCAGGCCGCGGCGATGTGGATGACGTGGTTGGCCTTGCGGTTCCCGGCCCGGGAGAGCCGGTGGCGGATCTGCTCACCGGAGGAGGCGTCCAGGGGTGCGGTGCCGGTCCAGGACGCGAACCGGTTGCGGTCGGTGAAGCGGGCGACGTCACCGACGTCGGCCAGGATCCGGGCGGCCACCACGGGCCCGACGCCGGTCAGGTCCATCAGGTGGGAGCCACGGTCGAGGACCAGGACCTTGAGCTCCTTGCTGGAGGCCTTGATCTTCGCCTCGATCGCGACCGCCTCGGCGAGGTGCTCTGCCGCGATCCGCTTGCGGGTCTTGCCGACCACGTCGCGTGGCCGCACGCCGGCCAGGATCTTCTTGGCCTGCAGCGGGGTGATGTCCTTCTGCGTCTGTCCCGGCGCCAGCTCCGAGAGCACCCGGTGCAGCCGGTTGACCGCCTGGACCTTCGCCTTGGTCAGTTCCTCGCGACGGTCGACCAGCATCCGCAGGACCTCGAGCTCGGCGTCGTAGGACAGCACCCGCAGCGTCGGGGTGCGGACCGCGACCACCGCGACGGCATGGGCGTCGTGGGCGTCGGTCTTGCGGTTGTGCCCGGTGTCCAGCAACCGTGCCCGCGCCGCCAGCTTCGCCGGCACGTCCACGACATGCTCGCCGTCGGCGAGCAGCCGCTGCGCCAACGGCCGACCGGCGCCGTTGCTGCCCTCGACCGCCCACGTCCGGTCCCGGAAGTCCGCGACATGCCTGCGCATCGCCGCATACCCGGCCTTGTCGGTGCCGAAGCGGCCGGTCGCCATCACCGTCTCGTGCCTGTCGACTACCTCGATCGTGGCCGACAGCTTGTGGGGATCGACCCCGATGAACACCTTGGCCATCTGCTCCGCCCTTCTGCTCGTCGTCGGATTGACGCCGGGCGGGCATTGCTACTGAGAGCTGGGCAGTCCCCTCTGGAGCCACGCACCGGCAACGGTGCCCGACGGAAGAGCAGACCGGTAGAGAGCCACACCAATCACGCTGGTGGGCAGCCGCGAAGAGAGCCTCCCGCCGAACACCTGGACCGAGTCTGGCCAGACACCGGCCCTGCCCACAATCGTCAAGTAGCCGCGTATAGCCTCCGGCACGCGGCCCGCGTCCTACCGCCGCGAGCGGACGTGGGACTCATCGGCTTGTCGGGGGCTAGCGTGGATGCGGTCCTGGTGCCTGGCCGTGTTGGCGGCGGGCTCGGCGGGGCCGATGTAGTCGCCGCGCGAGGTGACGTGATGTCTGCTCAGACCATGCTTCTGCCCTATCAGCACGCGACGATGACGACCGCCCAGCTGGCCGCAGTTTCCTTCCTTGCTCGCTATGCCGAGCCCACCCACAGCATGTACGCCTCCCAGCTGCGCCGCTGGTTCGGCTGGTCCGAGGCCAACGGACTCGACCCGCTGATCGGAATCCAGCGAGCCCACGTCGAGCTCTACATTCGCCGGCTCGGGGAATCCGGGCTGGTGGACTCCTCGGTGACCACGATGATGCACGCCGTCCGAGGGTTCTTTAGGTTCGCCCACATCGACGGGCTCATCCCTGCCGATCCGGCCGTCTACGCCCGGCTCCCGAAGGTGCAGCGTGATGAGACCCGCACCCAAGGGCTGGCCCGGCTCGAGCTGATCCGGTTCCTCCAGGTCGCCCAGACCCTCACCGTCCACCACGGCGCGCTGGCCTTCCTGCTCGGCATCAACGCGCTGCGCGCCTCCGAGGCGGCCGCGGTGCGGATCGAGGACTACACCGACACCCTGCGCGGACATCGAGTGCTGCACCTGGTCGGCAAGGGCAACAAGCCCGCCACCATGCCGGTCACCATCCCCGTGCTCCGGGTGCTGGAGGTATGCCGTGGCGAGCGTGTCTCGGGGCCGTTGATCCTGAGGCCGCTTTCACACAAGCCGGTCGACCGGCGCGACGTGTACCGGATGGTCGCACGGATCGCGAAAGAGGCCAGGATCCCCCGTCACATCAGCCCGCACTCGCTGCGGCACGCGGCGATCACCAACGCCCTGGATGCCGGTGTCCCGTTGCGCGACGCCCAGATCCTGGCCCGGCATGCCGACCCGCGCACCACCGAGCACTACGACCGTGCCCGAGGCAACCTTGACCGCCACGGCGTTCACTTCCTTACCGCCTACGTCGCCGGCGTCTCGTGTCCGTTCCATGTCCGACCCAGACCTGGCTTCCTACGACCCGGGGCACGGCAAGCCCGCTGAGTTCGGTGCACTCGCCCGATCCGCCGGCCGCACCCTCAACGACCGCAGCCTGGCCCAGGTGATCGGTGCGGAGAACCTCTTGGCCAAGGCGGCCAGCAGCACGGCCGACGGCCAGCTCGACCGCGCTGAACACCTCATTCGTCGCGCCGCACAGATGCCCTACGACGAGCGCGAGGAAGGATCCGACGGGATCCGAGGCGGGTCGATGCTCATCTACTCCTTGGTCAACGGCAGGTACGAGGAGAGTGCCGAGAACGACTCGCGGTGGCTTGAGGTGGCGCTGGACGCCCATGCCCGACTCGGCGGGCCAGGCAAGGCAGAGCTCGCATCGGTCATCCACGGCTTCGTGATCCAAGACCTGTTCTTCAACCTGACGACAAGCGAACGCCGTCGGATCCAAGACGCCGTCGGCGACGCCCCCTTGGAAGCAGACCTTGGAGACGGCCCGGAACTCACCGTGGACCAACGGTGCGACATCATCCGCTCTCTGGTCGCAGCCGCCGTCGCACTGCAGCAGCGAGACGCGATGCGCCCGGGCGGCTGACAACCGATCGCTCGCTCAGCGGCCCGTCCATTCAAGATGGCATGATGGTACTGCTGGTGGTACCGTATGAGATGTGGCGTCAGTGACAGCGATCGTGGCGGGGATGCGCAACAACCCCCACAATGTCGCCTTCAAGGACCTCCACAAGGTATGCGAACACTACTTCGGAGCACCCCGACAAGCAGGCACCTCGCACGCGGTGTTCAAGACTCCATGGCCAGGAGATCCTCGCGTCAACATCCAGAACGACAAGGGCAAAGCAAAGCCCTACCAGGTGCGGCAGGTCCTGAAGGCGATCGACAAGAAGGAGGGCAAGTGATGGACACACTGAACCAGTCGCGAGTCGACGTATCCCATTACTCCTACCGCGTTGCATGGTCGGCCGACGACGACGAGTTCGTCGCCACAGTCGCCGAGTTTCCGTCCCTGTCCTGGCTCGCACCCTCACAACTCGATGCCCTCCAAGGGCTCGAGACGCTACTCGATGACGTGATCACCGACATGCAGAACGAAGGCGAGGAGATCCCAGAACCGATCGCCGAGCGCAGCTACTCAGGCAAGTTCAACCTTCGACTCGGCGAGAAGCTGCACCGCGAAGTCGCACTCAAAGCCGCCGAGGAGAACCTCAGCATCAACCAATGGGTGGTCCGCAAACTGATGGCCGACTCCTAAACCTCTCAAGCCGCGATCCAGCGCCAGCAACGTGGTCGAGAGGACGCCGGACGAGGAGCGCAGCCCCTCACCCCATGCGTGCATACCGCCGCGTAGCGTGCGGCCGTGTCCATCCGCATTGGTGCCATCGCTACCCAACGTCGGGCAAGAACCTCGGACAGTACTGGTCAGTAAGGATTGGCCGGGACAAGATCGCTCCCGAGTTCGACTGGCTGGCGTGACGGTTCGCGGGCTGTCGACTGGTGGTGAGGAGCGAGGAACAGGCGTCTCAAACTCCCCCGGCCCACGACTACCAGAGGTTCCCGGCCCCCGGGCTGTACGACGCAGCGATTACAGAGTCCGCGATCAGTGTCGAAGACTTCACCACCCCTGAGAACTGCGCCATCGCGGCGTCGAACTCCACTGAGCCGGTGGAGACTTTGACGGTGGAGGCGGTGAGCCGTACCTCCGCGGCCGCCTGGAATTCGATGCCTGACGAGGACAGTCGGATGGAGTTGCCGTTCTCATCGGCGATCTCCACCCGCGCGGATGGCCCCGTCGCCAGGACGCCGACGACATAGGGGCTGGCCAGGTCGCCCGCCTCGAAGCCGACGAGCACCTCCTCGCCGACCTGGGGACTTGCCCCCAGGTCCCGGATCGTGGGCGCCCAGGGCAGCGCAGCGCCACTGAGTGAGGGCACGCTGACCAGCAGTCGGTTGCTGCCTTGTGGGTCGGTGGCGTCGACCACTGTGGCGCGGTAGAGGCCGGGGTAGCGACGCGCCCGGCGTCGACGAGTCAAGAGAGTCATGCCCCAGTGTCTGACCTTGAGGGGCCTAACGCCGAGCAACACATACCGTGTCCGGGGAAGCCAGATCGAACCTCGCACGAGTGAGTCCTTCCGGCCGCGTAGAGCGCTGGCCCAGATGCGGCCACGCGGCCTGGGCTCGGACCGATTGTCGATCTCGGACGCCCCCGTCCAGGCGGTCGCGCGTACTCGGTTCACGAGCCACCCCAGGTGTGCGCAAGAGACCGTCACGTTGACGCACCGAGTCGGTGTCGCACCACTCTCCGGCGCAGGGTGGGCGATGCCTCGACCTCGTAGCCGGCGTCAAGGAAGACCTGGAGTAGCCCAACCGACGCCTCGTCCCAGATCACAGTCTTCCCCGGCTGCGGCTCGGTGGGGTAGCCCTCGAGGACGCGAGCGCCGACCTGCCTGCCGTACTCGACGGTGGCGGCGGCGAGCTCGTACATCAGCCCCTGTCGACGGAAGCCCTTACGCACCACGAAGCAGGTGACCGACCAGACGCCCTCGAGGTCGGGGTCCCTCCGCATCCACGACTTCTGCCGAGCCCAGATCCTCGGGTAGTTCTCCCGCGGCTCGACCGCGACCCAGCCGGCCGGCTCGCCGTAAACGTACCCGACGAGGCCGGACGTAGCGCCGCTCGTGCCGCAGCCTGTCTGCTCCCTGAGCGCGGCGTCGCGCTCCTCCTGGGTCGTGTCGCGCCAGATCCAGCCCGCGACCTTGAGTGCCTGGCAGCAGCACTTGCGGGCGCCGCCGGCCTCGAACACGGCATCGACGTCCTGGCTCGTCGCCTCATTGGCCGGTCTCCAGCTGAACTCGGGCACACCGCGAGACTAGCGACGGGCGCCGCCAGTATCGACGCCGCGACGCGCCATCTGTGACCTCGGCGGTGCGTCATAGCCGCGAAGGCGGCCACATCACTCCGCGTGCCGGGCATGAGCCCGCGACGCGGCCCAGGCGGCGATACCGTCACCTGCAGACACTACGAAGGGACTCGGGATGCAGGCGGAAGGCTATGGAGCCGACATCGCGTTCGATGGCTCGACACTGACGATCACGGGCAAGGGGCTGGGCAAGGGAGCACTTGGTGCCAGCGGCCGTCAGATTCCGGTTTCAGCACTTCGATCGATGGACATCAAACCGGCTAGCGCACTCGTCAATGGACACATCGAACTAGTCACCGACCAGGGCAAGACCCTCGTCCACTTCCGCCGCAAGCACGGCGATTCGATGTCCGCGATCTATCAGGCAATCGCTGGGACTGCGCCTCATGCCCATCAGGGCAAGGTGAACGCGCCCATGGCGAGCTCACTCAGGGACGCCACCCTGGAGGCTGAAGGGTCTGTGGCTGCGTCCCAGACGCCTGCGGGCTGGTATCCCGATACCGGCGGTTCCGGGAGGATGCGCTACTGGGACGGCACGAGGTGGACCGATCACTTCGCGGATGGCGACGCGTCGTCGGATGGAAAGGCGAACCCAAGATCCGCACCTCAACGGCAGGAAGTGGGTCCCTACGGTCAGCCCGTCCCACCCTGGTCCGAACAGCTGAGCAGCCAAAGCATCGTCGGAGAATCGTTCCACGAAGCCGACTTCAAGAGGCTCGCCGCAGAGCATGGGCACAAGACCATCCCCGATTACGGCATAGAACTCACCGAGACCCGCGCCGCGCTCGTCTCCGAACCCGACAATCCTTACGACCCGAACGCTGTCGCTGTATGGATCGACGGTCGATACCCAGTCGGTCACCTCCCACGTCACCTCGCCACCGAGTACTCAAGCCGACTCGAGCGCTTGGAGCGCGGGACCTATCTACAGGTCCCGGCACGAGTCTGGATCGGGCCCAAGTCCGAATGGGACGAACGAACCGGAGCAGAGGTCAGACGAGTCATGGGGTCCGTCACCGTGCGACTACCCGACCCTGACGGCATCGTGCCCTACAACGACCTCCCCCAAGAGCCTCACGTCGTGCTCCCGTGGGGCCGCGCAGTGCAAATCACCGGCGAAGCGCAACACATGGATGTGCTGCGGACGTTCGCCCTCGGCAGCGCCCCCCGGCATGTCGCGGCCACCCTGCACGTCATCGAGGAACCAAGACGCACAGGCGATCCAGCCCGCGTCATCGAGGTCCGACTCGACGGCGAACGAGTTGGCGTGATGAGCAAGGCCATCAGCGAACAGATCCACGATCTCGTCACCTACGTTGCAGGCACCGGCAAGACCCCCGTCGCGAGGGCCATCGTCAAGGGCTCGGACCTACGCGCGGACGTCGCCGTCAATGTGGCCCGAACCAGCGACGTACCGCAGAAGTGGCTCGACTCGGTTACGAGCTGACACAGCAGCGATCCGCGCACGCGCGGGTGCGTCACTCCGCGAACCGTCCCGGTCGACGAGTCAGTCGGTGTCGTCGACCTTGGAGAAGCGTTGGAACGCGGCCTGCTTGCTGGTGCCCATGGCCGCGCCGACGATAGTCCAGGAGTCTCCGGCCGCTCGCGCAGCTGCGACCGCAGCTCGCAGTTCCTTGTCGGCGGCCTCGACGCCCTTCTTTGCCTCGATGATCCTGCGGAAGTGGCTGGCGTCACGCAGGGCGTCGGGCGCCACAGAGTCCAACCCGGTCTGGTCCTTGGTTTTGGTCGTCATCATCAATCACCGCCCTTCAGAGCGCGTCGTAGAACTTGGGTCGAAGTCGGTCCGCGTGGATGACCTGTGTCGGCCCGGATGCCGGCACAGCAACGAGTTCAAGCAGGTTGCCGGCTGGGTCAGGGCCGATCACGAGCAACCTACCTCGCCTTCGTACTCGAACTCGGCGAGCTTGATCGCGTTCTCCCACGCGTGGAGGATTGCGATGTCGCTGATCCCGTGCTTGCGGGCCGATACCGCGATCTCCACACCGTCAAGTGTGCCTTGACGGAGACCTTGCGTCAAGGAAGGGTTGACGGAAGTGTCACCCGGCGGCTCAGCACCACAGCCAGAGCACGAGCGCCCAACACCGCTGCTGCCCACGACCTGCTGCATACCGCCGCCAGTCGGGCGCACGCGATCCGCTCGACCATGCCGAACTGAATGCACAGCATCTGCGGCCACTCCAAGGTGTCGCGCGTGACGTGTTCTGATTGTTGCCCGCACAGGTACGGAGTCGAGGGCCGCATGCACAGGCGTGGGCCGTTTCGACGCTGGGTACCGCCGCGACGTGACCTCCTCTACGACGATCGACGCCATCTCGGCTCGCCTGCGCTCTGCCTCCTGGTGGTTCCGCTCCTCGGACGGGCGTCTGACTCTGTGGCAGTTTCCGAATCCGGCGCTGTGCGTCTGGATGGTCGCGCTGGTGCTGGGGAGGTTTGAGCTGTCGGCCGCGCACGTGACCGCAGTCGACGGCATACGCCGCGGGACACTGCTCGTGTGGGCGCTTGACGAGGTCGTTCGCGGCGCCAGCCCGTTCCGGCGCACGCTTGGCGCGGTGATCCTCGCCGCTCAGCTCGCGTCGCTCTCCCTTGGCTGACCCCGCGCATCATTTCCGCCTGTGGTCACACCAAGTGGAACTCGACTCGGTGGACGAGCGTGTCGTCGTCGATTGGCCCGGAGTGAGCCGCGCGAGCCCGGAGCGCCTCACGATCAGCCTCGCCGGATGCGGCCACGTCGTCTTCTGTGACGGCCGAGAAGGGCAGCACCTCGAGGGAATCGATCTCGATGATGACGCCGGCGGTGCGGTAACGGCTACCGACCTTGACCTGCGGTCGGCTCCACAGCCTGATCGAGACTGTGACCTCGCCCCGTGCAACCGGGTCCCGAAGGTCTCGGCTGAACATCATCCCGACACGCTACGACGCCTCCAGCTACTCGTCGATCCGCTGCATTCCGCCGCCTGCCGGGCGCGCGGGATCATCCGAGATTGGGATGGGTCTGTGACCGTGCTCAGGGTCACTGGTGCGCTCAGACCTCACCTGCTGCGGGTCAGCGCCACGACCCGCGCCGTGCGTCACGACGGTCACCGCGCTGCCGCGGCGGCCGCCGCGGCCCGCTGCACCCACCTCGGCACGTCGCCGTAGCGCTGGTTCGGCACGAGCTCGCCGGCAGCGCAGCTCTCGATCAGCTGGGTCATCCGGCGGTCGCGGGTGGACTCCTGCTTGGCCGAGATCACCCAGACCGTGCAGACCTTGCGGTAGGTCCCGGTCGATGCCTCCCAGAAGGCCGTGGCCGCGGGAGAGGCAGCCAGTCGGGCGGCGTAGGAGCCGGGGAGCCCGACCTCCGAGCCTTGGTAACTGTAGCCCGCCTCCTCGCGACGACGCTGCTCCCAGATCGCCAACCCGCTGGGCTGCATCCGCCCCTCGGCGCGCAGCCTCTCGACGAGGTCGAGGTTGATCTTGCTCCAGCGGGAGGTCTTCTTGCGAGGGGTCCAGCGCTGCCGCCGGGTGTCGTCGTCAATGCGCTGGGCGACCGAGTCGATCCACCCCCAACACAGCGCCTCGGGCACCGCCTGCTCCCACGTCAGGCCGCGATCGGCGACGTGCTTCTTCTTCAGGCCCATCCACAATTCGGTTGCGGTGTCGTGGTGCAGCGCCAGCCAGGCACCGAACTCCTCAGGCGTGGCGAAGAATCGTGCTGGCCGCTCGGGCGTGCCGCCCATCCGACCCGGGCTCTCGTCCCCAGCCTGGTCACCTGTCATGCCAAGAGCCTGCCACCGCTGCTCGTCCCACCAATCGCCGAGGCGACCGCGTCATAGCGCCGCGACTGCCCTACGCCGATCCCAAGCGATGACATGGTGTCGGCTCACTAGCGGTAGGTCGGTCGACGCTTGGGTCGGGCGTCGCGATGGGGAGGACTGGTCGAGCTCTCTCTGGCTGTGCGGTCGACCGGTGGAGCGTGAGCTCAGCGTAGGCCGGTGAGTGTGATGGCGAGCCCCGCCGGGTCGGTGTAGGTGCAGGTCACCGTGCCACGGCTGTTCTTGCGGAACCCCGGCACGTCGAGTGTGATGACGGGCTCGGTCTCCCCCGGGAACACCACCTCGACGTGCTTGGGCACGATCACATCGGTGCTGTTCACCAGGTTGAACGCGGTGAAGACCCCGCCCGGGGTGAAGTACGCCTCCACCGTCTCCCCGTCACAGTCCAGCACGCGTTGGTTCTGCCACGAGTCCGGTGGCGCCGTCGCTCCTGCCGGCCAGGCGGCTGTGACCAGGACGCCGCCGAGTGTTCCCACCAGGCTCGATACCCATAAGCTCTTGCTCCGATTCATCGCAGACCTCCCGGTCGCCGACCCCGGTCGAGCACCAGGGTGCACCTCTCCATTACCCCCTTGATCGCTTGTCGGTCAAGGGGCGGCGGATTCGGGCCTTGGTGGAGACACCGGGCCGACCCTCCAGAAGCAGTGGAGAGGTTCACGGGAGGGAGGCGACGATAGGCGAGGACGCGCAGGTGGCGCAGCCAGGGGATCGTTCACGGCCCGTGGCCCCAAGCACGCGCCGAGCCCACCATTGCTTCGGCAGGGGTCGCCCTCGATGGCCCGGTGCTTGTCGGAGGCTGGCGTCGTGCTGCGTCCGCCGGCGACCCGGGCGAACAACGCTCGGTGCTAAGCCGCCGGCGAGGCGTTCTGCCCGCGTCGTCGAAGGCCGCTACGGAAGAACGTCGATCCATCAGATTGACGTTCAATCTGCACCCATCCGGGTTCGACATCATCATGCCCAAGACCCTGGCCACCGCCACCGTCAGACGGGCTACTGCACCACGCCCACGTGGCACCGAGGGCACATCGCCAGGGCTATCCGGACGCCAACGCCGGACGAGGAGCGAGCCGCTTCCCGAATCCGAGAATGAAGACCACCTACCGCCCACACCGACACACCCTTCCGCGGAATGGAGATGAACTTCCCTGACGGGTCGGACAGTCCAAGATCCCTGTAGGCGGGCACGCGATTTCCCTTTGGGGGACAGCTGATCTCCCTGTTCTCGGCGGGGTGTCGTGGGTCGGTGTGTCGGTCCGGAACTGGTGGTCCCTCCGGGGTTTCGCTCGTGGTCTCTTCGCGTGCGGTCGGTCCGTGACTACGCTGGTCATCACGCTAAACTGGCTCGCTATGGCAGTGGCTCGTTCGCCCTGAGCGTGGACGATCCCGACGGGGCAGGAGCAGGCGCGGGCCTCGTGGTCGACTCGACGGGGAGGTGTCACATGGCGCACCGTCGGATTACAGTGAGACGTTCACTGGCAACGTTCGCGCTTCTGCCGTTGATGGCCGCATGCTCCGCGACCCAGAGCCCCCAGGGCAATCCCGGGGAGGCAACGTCATCCCTCAGTCAGGACGAGATCGCCAAGGCGGAGACTGTCGCCCGCGGTGTCATCGCAGACCAAGGCGCCACGGTGGCCAGTGCTTCGGTCATAGCACGACCGGGGACAGTCGAGTACTCCAACACCGGTCATCAATGCACGTGTGGTCGCCTACTCCAGGTCAAGTTGATCGGTGACTTCCCACACACCGTCACCACCGGCCACCCAGTCAAGCCGGGCAGCCCGCCACCTGACTTCACAATGCGGGCTGTGCGGCCCCCCGATTTTCGGTCCAGTTCTTGTGAGAATCCATCCACAAGTGAGAGGGCCGGTGTGAGGTTCTGATGGCTGCAGCGAAGAGGTTGACCCCGGAGCAGATCGTGGCTCGGTTGCGGGATGCGGAGAAGATGCAGGGGCAGGGTTCGACGATCCCACAGGTGTGCAAGAAGCTCGGGGTGAGCGAGCAGACGTTCTACCGGTGGCGCAGCAAGTACGGGGCGCTGAAGGAGGACGAGGCGATCCGGCTGAAGGCCCTGGAGCAGGAGAACGCCCGCCTGAAACGGATCGTTGCCGAGCAGGCACTCGACATCTCGATGCTCAAGGACGTTGCGAAGGGAAACTTCTGAGCCCGGCCCGGCGGCGGGACGCGGTGGCGATGCTGGTGCGCAAGCACAAGGTCAGCGAGCGCCGCGCCTGCCGGCTGGTCGGGCAGCATAGATCCACGAACCGGTACACGCCGACGCCGTCGGACTTCGAGGAGAAGTTGGTCGCGCGGATGATCGAGCTGGCTGATGAGCATCCGAAGTGGGGCTATCGGATGATCTGCGGGCTGCTGGTCGCGGAGGGCTGGCCGGTCAACAAGAAGCGCATCGAGCGTTTGTGGCGTCGCGAGGGGCTCCAGGTGCCCCCGATGAAGGCCAAGAGCAGCGGCCAGAAGGCGCTGGGCGAGGACGCGAACAGCATCTGGAAGCTGCCGCCGGAGTATCGCAACCACATCTGGTCCTATGACTTCATCAAGCGTCGGACCAGTGACGGCCGCCCGATCCGGGTGCTCAACGTGATGGACGAGTTCACCCGCGTCGGCCTCGGCTCCCACGCGGCACGCAGCATCGGCGCGAAGAGCGTCCAGGCGCACCTGGCCAAGCTGTTCGCACGCCACGGCGAGCCGACATTGATCCGGGCCGACAACGGGCGCGAGTTCATCGCCGACACCCTGCTGGACTGGCTGGGCACCCAGGAGGTCCGCGGGGTGTTCATCGCCAAGGCCAGTCCCTGGCAAAACGGCTACACCGAGCGGTTCAACGGCACGATGGAGCGCGAGCTCTTCGGCCACGAGGTCTACCACTCCGTGCTCGAGGTCCAGCACGTCATCGATGAGTGGCTGATCAAGTACAACACCGTCCGGCCGCATCGCAGTCTCGGTGGCCTAACCCCGGCGGCGTACGCGAAGATGCTCGAGGAAGCGAGTTGCCCGTGACGAGAGGTGGTAGGAGATGAGAGTCGCTACCGCCACCCGAAGTGGACCAGTCGCCGATGGCTAGCGCGACCCTGACAGCGCTGGCCGAATCCAGAAACTCTCACAACTTCTGGACCAGAGAACTGGGGCCGAACAGGGCCATGATCATCACCGCTGACGCCGAGTCCGGGCGGGCCTGCCCGATCCGTGTCCAGACTGCTAAGAACGGCGAGCCAATCCCCACGCCTGGCTCAACGATCCTCTCGCTGGGCTAGCCGCCGAGCCCACCCGGACATAGCCGCTCTCGGTGCGGGTCTGTCCGAGAATCGTGCGTCTCGGAACCCGCTGCATTCCGCCGCCAGTGGGCGCGCAGCCAGCCGTCTTTGCGACGACGCTGCGGCACCCCGCGAGGGATGTCGATGCGCTGCTGGTCGAGAGACCGACAAGCCCCAGGCTCCCCACCATGCAGGACTCCTTTGCCGCAAGGCCTTCCTTTTCCGCTCGAGGAAGCAGCACCCCGCGCTGCGAAGCAAGACGGCAGCGTTGGGGGTGTATGGACGAGGCGTTCGCGGCGAGATATGGCTGGCCTACTGTGGAGTGGTGGATGTGCCCATCGCGCGGCTTTCGGCGAACGACCTGACCAATCTCGCCACGGACCGCGGAGCGGTGCCGATGCAGATCGGCGCCGTGCTCCTCCTCGATGAGGACTCCGCGCCCAACGCTGAAGAGCTGGCCGAGGTCATCGAACAGCGGCTTGCCCGCGTCCCTCGTCTTGGTGAACGGCTGCGTCGTGCACCCTTCGGGTGCGGGCGGCCCTACTGGGAGGACGCGCCGCTTGGAGCAACGGGTCTCGTCACCCTCGCAACGGCGCCGGCCGAGGATGCCGGGCTTGTCAACACCGCAGTCGACGAGGTCCTCCGGCGACTACCGCGCGACCGCCCACTGTGGCGTGCGGTGGTGTACGCCGACCCAGCTGGTCGCGCGCGTGGCCTGGCGGTGGTGATGCACCACGTGCTCGCCGACGGCATCGGCGGTCTCGCGGTCCTGGCCGAGCTGGTCGACAGCGACGTCGACGACACCCGTGAGCACAATGGCGCCCCGCGTCCTGCGCCGAGTCGCTGCGAGCTCGCCCACGATGCCTGGACCCAGCGGTGGTCGGCGCTCCGCTCGGCCCCGAACACGCTTCGCGGTCTCGTCGCCGGCCTGCGCGAGCTCGGTGGTATCCCTAGCCAAGATGCGGGCCGGACAAGCCTGTTGCAGCCGACGTCGCCTAGACGGCACGTCGAGATTGTCGAGGTCGACCTCGCGGCAATCGTCGCCGCCGCCCACGCCCAGGGCGGGACCGTCAACGACCTGCTGCTCGTGGCCGTCAGCGGAGCACTGCGACGCCTCCTTGCTGCTCGTGATGAACAGCTCGATGAGGTTCTGATCTCCGTCCCCGTTTCCGGCCGGCCGGCCACCTCCTCCGCAGACCTCGGCAACCAGGTCGGCGTACTCCCAGTGGCGGTGCCGCTGGCTGAGGACCCAGCAGTCAGGCTCGCCGCAGTCCGTGGTCAGCGTGCCCGACTAGGCACGTCCGCTCCCCGCGCCAGTTCAGGCGCGGTGCTTTCGGTGCTGTTCCGTGGCTTGGCCGCGGTCGGGATCTTCCAGTGGTTCGTACGCCGTCAGCGGCTCGTACACACCTTCCTCACCAATCTGCGTGGCCCGACCGAACCCGTTGCCCTCGCCGGCAGCCGTATCCGCCGACTGGTGCCAATCGCGACCGTCCCCGGGAACGTCACCGTCTCCTTCGACGTGCTCTCCTACGCCGGACGACTGCTGATCTCGGTGGTGTACGACCCCCACCACATGCCCGACCACGCGCTGCTCGCCGACGCGCTCGCGTGCGAGCTGACCGGACTCAGCGGCCCCGAGTAAGACCTATACGTCAGTTGTCTCCCTACAGCGGTGACCGGGATCGCCGCGGGTTGCTGCGGGTCGCCTCAAGCGCTGGCAGCAGCCGTTCAAAGCAGCGCGCCCCATGAACCACTTCGGCTGCTTCTCGCCAGCGCACATCGGTCGCGTCTCTGCCGACCAGATCGACTTCCTCGCGGACCGCGTCTGAGGCCTCAGATGGCCGCGATCCATGCGGTTGCGGGGGTACATCATTCCGCCGCGGACGGGCGCGATGCTTCGTGGACCCGAGTCGTTCGCCGCGGCAGCCGGGATCACGAGGAGTCGGCGGCTTCCACGTGGGCCGGGTGGCCACACACGGCCATTTCAAATCTCGTCGCGGATCGGCAACCGGCGGCCGCGCTGTGGCGAAGGGGAGCTATGGGGTCGCCGCGCTGCTGCGACCATCGACGACAGGAGAACACCCATGCGCATCCGCACACGACTCGTCGCAACGGCTTCGGCGCTCGCGCTCGCCGCAGTTGGTGCCGCCGCTTCCGCTCCCGCCGCCATGGCGTCGGGTTCCACCGGGACCACACCGCTGTCAGACGTGCTCCTGGCAGACGGCGACACGTTCGACGACAACAAGTGGGACTACGACATCGTGACCCAGGCTGCACTCACGGTGATCACCGCCACCGGTGGCGACACCGACGTGGCACTGCTTACTCAGGGTGACGTGGCCCTCACCGCATTCATCCCCCGTGACATAGCCTTCTACCGTCTCGTGAAGGATCTGACAGGCAGTTGGCCGTCAAGCGAGGAAGAGGCCTTCTCAGTGGTGGCCGGTCTCGGCGTGGAGACGGTGGAGAAGGTCCTGCTCTACCACGTGGTTCCGGGTGGCCCGATCGACTCGGCAGCAGCGCTTGGCGCCGACGGGGCCCGCCTCGCCACCGCAGATGGCGGCAACACCTTCAAGGTGAACGTGATCACCAGGCCCAAGGGCAGTTTCGGTATCAAGCTGGTGGACAAGGACCCCGACCTGCGTAACCCGTGGGTGGTCAAGACCCAGTTGGACATCAACGCAGGCAACAAGCAGCTCGCGCACGGGATCAGCAGGGTTCTGATCCCGGTTGACCTGTAGAGCGGGCGCCTGGAAGGCGCAAGAACACACCGCGAAGGTGGGCCGACACCACACGTGTCGGCCCATCTTGGTGTGCCATGCCCCTTCGGCCTCGGCCGTGGCAGCACCCGAGGCGTGGCGATTCACTCGCTCTCACAAGGCCGTCCGCGGGTCGGTCGAAGAAGGCAACGTCACCACTTGCCTGTTACTTCCGACAGGGCGTCCTTGCGCCGCGAAGGCGGCCGTTTCACTCCCCCAGTCGGGCCAAGGCTCGGCTGCGCCACCAGTCCCGTGAGGAGCGCATCACTGAGGGATGGGCCGAGTCTGGCCCCGCAGGCAGAATCGCGGCCGTGGCCGTGACCCCACCCGGCCCGGTGTTGAGCTTGCGGGCGACGGCGCCGAGGGAGGCCACCGGTCGGCCCCGCGGTGTCGAGGTCACCAGCCATCGGTCACGCTGGGCAGAAGCCCCCTCGACGAACGGCACACCATGACCTACACCCCCGACTCCGTCCCCGACCTGAGCGGCCGCACGGCCGTCGTCACCGGCGCCAACGGCGGCCTCGGCCTGCAGACGACCAAGGTCCTCGCAGCCAAGGGCGCCCACGTGGTGATGGCGGTGCGCGACCAGGAGAAGGCCCAGCGCGCCCTGGAGGAGGTCCACGAGCAGGCGCCGGACGCCTCGGTCGAGCTGGTCGAGCTCGACCTGGCCTCCCAGGCGTCGGTACGCCGGGCGGCCGAGCAGATCCGCGCGGCCCACCAGCAGGTCGACGTCCTCGTCAACAACGCGGGCCTGATGGCGACACCCCAGCGTCAGACCGAGGACGGCTTCGAGCTGCAGCTGGGCGTCAACCACCTGGGTCACTGGACGCTGACGGCGCTGCTGCTGCCGGCGATCCTGGCGGCTCCGCGGGGAAGGGTCGTCACCGTGAGCTCGATGGCGATGTGGGGCGGCCGCCGCGTCCGGGCCGACGACCCCCACCAGCGCGAGAGCTATGACCCCTGGGTGGCCTACGGCACCTCCAAGCTCGCCAACTACGAGTTCGGCCTCGGGCTCCAGCGGGAGCTCAAGCGCGGCGAAGCCGCGGCGATCAGCCTCGTGGCGCACCCGGGTCTCACCCACAGCGACCTCCAGACCAGGACGGTCCGTGAGGGAGGGGTCGGCCGATCCGGCTCCTTCTGGGCGCTGGCGGCGCGCTACACCGGGATGAGCCTGGAGGACGGGGCGATGCCGCAGATCCGCGCGGCCACGGACCCCGACGCGTCGGGCGGCGATTTCTTCGGCCCGCTGTTCCTCACCCGGGGGCCGGCCGTGCGCGTCCCGCAGCCGCGGCGACCCTCCGATGAGGTGCTCGACAGCCTGTGGGTCTTCTCCGAGCGGGAGACCGGGGTCGCGCTGGAGGTGTGAGGAGCGCCGCTGCCACGCCCGGGCCCGCGAGGGATACTGGAGTCATCAGTCCCCACGGGACGTGGATCGGAGAACGTCATGTCTTCGCACTCGACAGACCTCGACCGGGATCTCGGCACCACGCTGCGGCGGCGGCGCGTCGAGCTCAGGGCGGCGATGAGCGACCTGGAGCTCGCCCTGGCCTCACCGTCCAACGGCCACACCGACAGCTGGGCGCAACGGGTCCGGGCCGCCGTGCTCCGGCTGGAGGCGGGTCTGCGCGAGCACGTCGCGGTCACCGAGGGTCCCGAAGGGCTGCATCGGGAGCTCGTCGCCACCGCACCGCGGCTGTCGGGCCCGGTCGCCCAGCTCACGGCCGAGCACGGGAACCTGCAGGACCAGGTCACCGAGCTCCGCGAGCTCGTCGGTCGTCCCACGGTCGACGCTTCCGCGGTCCGCGAGGCCGGCACCGGCGTGCTGGACCTGCTGATGCGGCACCGGCAGCGCGGCGCCGACCTCGTCTACGAGGCCTACGAGTTCGACGTCGGCGGCAGCGGCTGACCCTTCGGCACCAGGCCGGCCCCCACCCGGTCGTGAGCACCGAAACCCGCTCGTGACACGCGGGCCCTAGGGTCGCCCCATGGGCATCAAGGTGTCGATCGAGCACCGGACGACGTACACCTTCGACCGGCGCGTCTCCCTGGGTCCGCACACGGTCCGGCTGCGGCCGGCGCCGCACTCGCGCACCCCGATCGAGGCCTACTCGATGACCGTGGTGCCGGAGGAGCACTTCCTCAACTGGCAGCAGGACCCGTTCGGCAACCACGTCGCCCGGCTGGTGTTCCCGGAGAAGACCGACCGGCTGGAGGTGGTGGTCGGCCTGATCGCGGACCTCCAGGTGATCAACCCGTTCGACTTCTTCGTCGAGGAGTGGGCCGAGCACTACCCCTTCGCGTACGGCGACCAGGCCGTCGACCTGGAGCCCTACCTGCGCAGCGTCCCCGAACCCGGCGGCCCGCCCGGGCCCGGTCCGCTGGTCCGGTCGCTGGTCGAGAGGCTCGGCGATCTCGAGGGCCGCCCGATCGTCGACCTGCTCTGGCACGTCAACACGACGGTCCACGACGCAGTCGGCTACACCATCCGCTTCGAGCCTGGCGTGCAGACTCCCGACGAGACGCTGCAGATCGGCATCGGCTCGTGCCGGGACTCGGCCTGGCTGCTGGTCAGCGTGCTGCGCGAGCTCGGCCTCGCGGCCCGTTTCGTCTCCGGCTACCTCGTCCAGCTCGCCGCCGACCAGGAGAGCCTCGACGGCCCCAGCGGCCCGACCGCCGACTTCACCGACCTGCACGCCTGGACCGAGGTGTTCGTGCCCGGAGCCGGCTGGGTCGGGCTCGACCCCACCTCGGCGCTGTTCGCCGGCGAGGGCCACATCCCGCTCTCCGCGACGCCGCACCCCACCAGCGCCGCCGCGATCAGCGGCCTGGTCGACCCGTGCGAGTCGACCCTCGACTACGCCAACGTCGTCACCCGCTTCCACGAGGACCCGCGGGTCACGCTGCCCTACACCTCCGACCAATGGCACCGGGTGCAGCACGTCGGCGAGCTGGTCGACGAGCGGCTCGCGGAGGCCGACCTCGAGCTCACCATGGGCGGCGAGCCCACGTTCGTCTCCATCGACGACATGGAGAGCGCGCAGTGGAACACCGACGCCGACGGCCCGCACAAGCGTGAGCTCGCCACCGACCTGGCCCGTCGCCTCGGCGAGGTCTTCGGCCTCGGTGCCGTCGTCCAGCGCGCCCAAGGGAAGTGGTATCCCGGCGAGCCGCTGCCGCGCTGGCAGATCGCGCTGATCTGGCGCACCGACGGGGTGCCGCTGTGGGAGCACCCCGCCCTCCTCGCCGACCCGTGGGCCGACGAACCCGACGCCGCCGCCGAGCAGGCGGCGGCGCGGCTCGCGGCCGCGCTGACCGAGCGCCTCGGGCTGCCGGCCGACCAGCTGGTGCCGGCCTTCGAGGACCCGCTGGCCACCCTCGTCGAGGAGGTACGCCGGCCCGAGGGCGACCCGCCCGCAGGCGAGCCCACGGCCGCCGACGTCACGGCGCTGGACGAGGCGGCCGGCGACCCTGTCGCGTGGGTGCTGCCGCTGCACCCCGACGACGAGGGACACGCCACCGCCTGGCGGAGCCCGCAGTGGCGCTTCCGCCGGGGCCGCCTGGTGCTGCTTCCCGGCGACTCCCCGGCCGGCCTGCGGCTGCCGCTGGACTCGGTCGCCTGGGTCGACCCGCGCGTCGACCCGGAGCCGTCGTACCTCCACGAGCGCGCGCCGCTCGGCCACCGTCGCCCGCACGCCACGGTGCTGTCGGTGGAGGAGGCCGAGGACGCTCCCCGCACCGCCCTGGCGGTCGAGGCCCGCGACGGGTTCGTCCACCTCTTCCTGCCGCCGCTGGACCACCTGCAGGACTTCACCGCGCTGCTCGGTCTGGTGGAGGACGTCGTCGCCGACGCCGCCTGCCCCGTGGTCATCGAGGGCTACGGCCCGCCGCCCGACCCACGCGTCGTCTCGCTGATGGTGACCCCCGACCCGGGCGTCATCGAGGTCAACCTCCAGCCGACGGCGTCCTGGGGCGAGCTCACCCGGGTCACCGAGCTGCTCTACGACATCGCGCGGCAGGCCCGGCTCGGCACCGAGAAGTTCGACCTCGACGGCCTCCACACCGGCACCGGCGGCGGCAACCACCTGACCCTGGGCGGTCCGGCACCCGAGCGCTCGCCGATGTTGCAGCGTCCCGACCTGCTGGTCAGCATGCTCACCTGGTGGCAGCACCACCCGAGCCTGTCCTACCTCTTCTCCGGCCGCTTCGTCGGCCCGACCAGTCAGGCGCCCCGCGCCGACGAGGGACGACCGGAGTCGCTCTACGAGCTGGAGATCGCCTTCGCCGAGATCGAGCGGCTCACCCGCGACGACGGCGAGTGCCCGCCCTGGGTGGTCGACCGCGCGCTGCGCCACCTGCTCACCGACCTGACCGGCAACACCCACCGTGCGGAGTTCTGCATCGACAAGCTCTACAGCCCCGACTCCTCCCGCGGCCGGCTCGGGCTGCTGGAGCTGCGCGGCTTCGAGATGCCGCCGCACGCCCAGATGGGGCTGGTGCAGGCGCTGCTGGTGCGGGCCCTGGTCGCGCGCTTCGCGGAGTCGCCGTACGTCGCCCCGCTGATCCGCTGGGGGAGCGAGCTGCACGACCGCTTCCTGCTGCCCTCCGGCGCCGAGGCCGACATCGCGGAGGTGGTGGCCGACCTGCGCGCTCACGGCTTCGGTCTGGAGGAGGAGTGGTTCGCGCCGTTCCTGGAGTTCCGCTTCCCGCGGATCGGCACCGTCGTGCAGGGTGGCGTCGAGCTCGAGCTGCGCCAGGCGATCGAGCCGTGGCGGGTGCTCGGCGAGGAGGCCACCGGCTCCGGCACGGCCCGCTACGTCGACTCCTCCGTCGAGCGGCTGCAGGTCAAGGTGAGCTCCGCAGTGCCCGGCCGGCACGCCGTGACCTGCAACGGTGTCCCGCTCCCGCTGACCCCGACGGGCCGCACCGGCGAGCTGGTCGCGGGCCTGCGCTACCGCGCCTGGCAGCCGCACTCCGCGCTCCACCCGACCATCGGCGTCCACTCGCCGCTCCGCTTCGACGTCATCGACCTGTCCCGCCGCCTCTCCCTCGGCGGCTGCACCTACCATGTGGTGCATCCCGGGGGCAGGTCCTACGACGTGCCCCCCGTCAACGCCCAGGAGGCGGAGGCGCGGCGGGCCAGTCGTTTCGAGGAGCGTGGGTTCATGACCGGGGAGGTGGACGTGGCGGGCGTCGAGGCCGAGGCGCGTCGCACCCGGTCCGCGGAGTACCCCCACACCCTCGACCTACGCCGGCAGGTCCCGCGGGCGTGGGGCGGCTAGCGTGACGGCGGCGTTCCTCGGCTCCTACCGCGACGCGGTCGGCAGCCGCTACGACGAGCTGGTCGGTGCCGACGGCGACCCGCGCCCGGGGTGGGAGACGCTCGCGCTGGACACCTGGGACGCCGAGAGCTTCCGCTCCGCGCGCAGCCGCGCACACCGCCTGCTCGAGGACGACGGCGTCACCTACCACCCGCTGCCGGCCACCGCGACGGGCGACGCGCTGGCACGTCGCGGCGGGCAGACCGAGTGGCGGCTCGACCCGCTGCCCACGGTCCTGGCTCACGACGAGTGGGCCGGCCTCGAGCGCGGCGCGAGCCAGCGCGCGCGGCTGCTGGAGGCGGTGCTCGCCGACCTCTACGGCCCGCGCCGACTGCTGACCTCCCGCCTGGTCCCGCCCGAGCTGCTCTGGCGCCTCGACGGCTATGTCCGCCCCGCCTGGGGCCTGCCCGCGGGGCGCCCGCGGCTGGTCGTGGCCGCCACCGACGTGGGCCGTTCCGCCGACGGCTCGTGGCGGGTGATCAGCGATCGCGCGCAGGCGCCGTCGGGGCTGGGCTACGCGATGGAGAACCGTCGCGTGGTGGCGCGGCTGCTCCCCGACGCCTACCAGTCCGCCGAGCTGCACCGGCTCACGGCGTACTTCGGGGTGGTGCGCGACGCGCTGACCGAGCTGGCCGCGCCCGGCATCGAGGGCCCGCGGGTCGTGGTGCTGACCCCCGGACGGCACAGCGAGACGGCCTTCGACCAGGCCTACCTCGCCTCCCTGCTCGGCTTCCCCCTGGTCACCGGCGCCGACCTGGAGATGCGCGAGGGCCGGATCTGGACCCGCGAGGTCGACGGTCGCCGCCCGGTCGACGTGGTGCTGCGACGCGTCGACGACATCTGGTGCGACCCGCTCGAGCTGCGGCCCGACTCCGAGCTGGGCGTGCCCGGTCTCCTCGAGGCCTGCCGAAGGGGCGCGGTGGTCTGTGCCAACGGCTTCGGCGCCGGGCTGGTCGAGTCGCCGGCCCTGGCGCCGCTGCTCCCCGCGCTGTGCGAGGCCCTGCTCGACGAGAGCCTGCTGCTGCCGTCGGCCGACGCCTGGTGGGGAGGCACCCCCCTCGGGCTCGACCACCTGGTCAGCCACCTCGACCGGCTGGTGATCCGGCCGGTCAGCCCCGGCGCCGACCGCGGCGCCTTCGGCCCCGGTCTGAGCGAGGCGGAGCGCGAGGCGTGGCGCGACCGGCTGCGGGCCGACCCGGGCGGCTATGTCGGCCAGGAGGTGCTGCCGCTGTCGACGACGCCAACGGTCGCCGGCTTCGGGCTGGGCGCGCGACCGCTCACCCTGCGGCTCTTCGGGGTCGCGCACCGGTCGTCGTACGCCGTGCTGCCCGGGGCGCTCGGCCGGATCGTGCCCGACACCTTCGACGCCGTCACCGGTCGTCGTGAGCGGGTGCCGCTCAGCAAGGACGTCTGGGTGCTCAAGGCGGGCGAGGACGCCGGCGGCCTCGCCGGTCCTGTCCGAGCACGCCGTGGCCGCGCCCATGGGCGTGCCCATGGTGCCGCACGCGCTGGAGAACCTCTTCTGGATGGGGCGCTACACCGAGCGGGCCGAGGGCACCACCCGGCATCTGCTCGCCCTGCGCCGGCTCGCGACCGAGCTCCCGGTCTGGTACGCCGACCCCGGCCGCGGCGCCGTCGACGTGCTGGCCCGGGCGCTCACCCACGCCACGGCGACCTATCCCGGCTTCGTCGACGAGACCGGCGTCGCCGACTCCGCTCTCGACGCCGAGCTGCGCACGCTGCTGGTCGACGAGACCCGCCCCGGCTCCGTGGCGCAGGCCATCGACGCGCTCACCGGTGCGACCGGCGCGCTGCGTGACCAGCTCTCCGCCGATGTGTTCACCGTGCTCGGCGGGATCGACCGCGCCCTCGACGAGCTGTCCGACACCCCCGTCGTGCGCGGCACGCACATCCTCGACGCCGGTAGCCAGGTGCTCTCCGGCACGTTGGCGCTGGCCGGCATCACCGTCGAGAACATGGTCCGCGACGCCGGATGGCACCTGCTCGACATCGGCCGCGGCATTGAGCGCGCCGCCCAGCTGACGACGCTGGTGAAGTGGACCATGGGGGAGGCGCAGCCTCTCTGGATCGAGCGCCACCTGGTCACGTCGGTGCTCACCGCCGCCGAGAGCGTGCTGACCCATCGCCGTCGCTCCGCGGGCTCCCAGGGCATCGAGACGATGCTCGACCTGCTGCTGCTCGACGAGAGCAATCCGCGCTCGGTCGCCTTCCAGCTCAACCGGGTGCGAGCCGACCTCGCGCGGCTGCCCGGCGGCGGTCGGGTCGAGCGGGTCGCTGCGCGGCTCGACGACCTGGGTTCTCTGCTCGCCTCGCACACCGGCCCGCAGCTGGCCGCACCGACCGCCGCCGAGGGCGATGTCGAGCACTTCCACCTGGCCCGGCGCGACGCGCTGGTCGAGGTCTGCGCCTCGCTCGAGCAGGGCCTGGCCGCCCTGTCCGATGCGGTGGCGGCCACCTGGTTCTGGCACCCGCTGGCGCCCCGGCCGCTCGGGCCGGCTCTGCGGCTGCGGGCGGGGGAGGTGGCCTCGTGAGCCGGCGCTACCAGGTCACCCACGTGACGACGTACACCTACGACGACGACGTCACCGACTCCTTCGGGCTGGCCTACTGCCGGCCGCGGGACGGCGGCGGGCAGCTCGTCGTCGAGCACGAGCTGTGGACCGACCCGGGGCACGCCGACCTCGGCGGCCATGTCGACGCCCAGGGCAACCACGCGACGTACTTCCACGTCACCGAGCCTCACCGGGCCCTCCGGGTGGCCGCGCGCTCCCTGGTCGACTGCGGGTTGGAGGAGCCGGACCCGGCGCGGGTCGAGGTGCGCTGGGAGGACGCCCGTCCGCTGGGCCGCGGCGACCTGCCCGAGGCGGCGCTGGTGGTCGAGATGACCATGCCCTCGCCGCTGGTCGACCTCGGCCCCGAGGTGCAGGAGTACGCCGCCCGAGCGCTGACGCCGGGCCGCCCGCTCGTGGAGGCGGTGCTCGACCTGATCCACCGCATCCACGACGAGTTCGACTACGACCCCGAGGCCACCACCGTCAGCACCCGGGTGCCCGAGGTGGTGCGGCTGCGCGGTGGCGTCTGCCAGGACTTCGCCCACCTGGCGATCGCCGGGCTGCGCAGCCACGGGCTCGCCGCGCGCTACGTCAGCGGCTACCTCGCCACCGACCCGCCGCCCGGCAAGCCGCGGCTCGTCGGCGCCGACGCCACCCACGCCTGGCTGCAGTGCTGGATCCCCGGCCACGGGTGGCTGTCGGTCGACCCGACCAACGACACCGAGACCGGCGACCGGCACATCGCCGTCGCCTGGGGCCGCGACTACGCCGACGTGCCGCCCGTGAAGGGCGTCATCTTCACCGAGGCGACCGAGTCGACGATGGCCGTCGAGGTCGACGTCGTTCCCGTGGCCGAGGGGCAACCGCGCACCCCGTAGGGTCGTCCGGTGCGTTCCTTCACCTGCGTCTGCGGGCAGACGCTGGCCTACGAGAACACCGTCTGTCTGCGTTGCGGCCGGGCGCTCGGCTACTCCCGGGTCGAGCGTGACCTGCGCCCGCTCGACGGGCTCACGCCGTGCGTCAACCTCGACCTCAACGGCTGCAACTGGATCCCCGAGGTGGCCGGCGAGCAGTGCTTCGCCTGCTCGCTCACCCGCACCCGACCCAACGACGGCGACCTCGAGGGCCTGCCGCAGTACTACCGCGCCGAGCAGGCCAAGCGGCGGCTGCTCTACGAGCTCGACCGGATCGGGCTGCCGGTGGAGCCGCACGAACCCGACACCGGCCGGGGGCTCGCCTTCGACCTGCTGTCGAGCGCCGCCGAGGACGTCACCACCGGCCACGCCAACGGCATCATCACCCTCGACCTGGCCGAGGGCGACACGGTGCACCGCGAGAAGGTCCGGCTCGACCTGGGCGAGGCCTACCGCACTCTGCTCGGCCACTTCCGCCACGAGATCGGCCACTACTACTGGACGGTGCTGGTGGAGGGCGGCGACGTCGGGGCCTTCCGCGCCGTCTTCGGCGACGAGCGGGCGTCGTACGCCGACGCGGTCGACCGCCACTACGCCGCCGGCCCGCCGGCCGGCTGGGAGCAGAGCTTCGTGTCGTCGTACGCCACGATGCACCCCTGGGAGGACTTCGCCGAGACCTTCGCCCACGTGCTGCACATCCGCGACGCGCTGGAGACCGCGCACCAGACCGGCCTCAGCGTCGACCCGCAGCTGGCGGCCCGCGACTTCCGCGATGTCGTTGTCGGCACCTGGGTCCCGCTGTCCGCCGCGCTCAACCAGATGAACCGCTCGCTCGGCCAGGGCGACCTCTACCCGTTCGTGCTGGCCCCCGCCGTGGTCGACAAGATGGCGTGGGTCGACGCGCTGCTGCGCTGACCTGTTGGGTCCCCGGCCGTCCACCTGCCCCTTCACTACTCCGCCTGTCGACCGCGCGGACCGCGGGTCAGGAGCTCGGGAGGCGAGGCTGTTACCCAAGGCTGCTGACCACGGGCTCAGGAGCGATCCGGCCACCTCACGTCCTGGACGACCTCGTTGTGCCGAAGGAACCACGGCTTGAACGGCGGGTCGAACCTGGCGAACCTCGGCTGGCCCATCGGACGCAGCCCCGCCCGGGCGATCTCGGTCTCGAGGACGGCGAGGTGGCGGCGGTAGGCGGACTCGGTCCATCGGCCCGAGAAACGTCGGGCCGCCGCCAGGCGCTCAGGCAGAGCCCGGACCCGCACCTGGGGGTTGGAGGGGACAGGTGCAGTCTCAGCCGTCAGCGTCGCGGGTAGCACGAAGGCAATGAGGTACTCGCCCTGGGCGGTCTCGGTCTGAGCCACCGGTGCGGTCATCGCCACCCGCTCGGACCTGGCCACCTCTTGGACGACGGGCGCGGTCATGGCCACGGAACGCGCTGACTCGTTCTGCCCGGAGATGTAGCCGAACAGGGCACGGAAGGCCCGGCTGCCCGCGCCTTCGAAGGACCCCCGGACAGAGACCTCCGCGACGAGGTGGGAAGGGTAACGCCGCAGTTCGAAGCCGGAGTAACGCTCGACCAGCTCGTACGGCTGTTGCTCGGTCACATCTACGACACTACGCAAGCCCGGTGGCCCTGGTCGGCGTCGCCACTCGCTCGAGTCGAACGCAGCCGATAGGACAACCAGGAGGGCGTCGAGTGCGTCCCATGACCATGAGCCGAGTACTCGCTGCGTTGCTGAGTGTGGTGTTCGTGACGGTCGGCTGCGACGTCAGTGGCACACCATCGTCGACTGCGCCGTCAACGCGCACGGCCACACCGTCCCTGGGCACACCCGCAACCACGGCAACGCCCGCCCGGCGAATGCTCATCCCCGACGTGGCCGGCCAAGACCTCTCATTCGCGCGCGCCGTGATGCGCGAACGCGGACTCGACGTCAGACTCGTGCAGGGCACCGGCTCCGCGTGTATCCCCAAGAACGTCGTGGTGTCTCAGCGTCCACAGGCCGGCCGACGGATCGAGTCCGGGTCGCATGTCACCCTCGTCATCAGTCCCCACTGGCCTGGCACATGTGGGCGGGACCTGCCTCCGGCCTCCCCGGAGCTCCAGGACATCGGACGACTCTTCCTCGACTACGCCCGCGACATCAAGCCGGGCCGCGGCATCCCAGCGGACGCGCCCGTCGACTTCTACATCGGTGGGCGGCTGGCGAAGGTCGTTCCGTCGGCCCGCCTGACTGATCGTCACTCGTGGCGCGGGTGCCCCGGGGGATCCACCTACGCCGGGCGGGAGTGCCCGATCTCCCTGTTCGCGCCGTTCGTCGCCTATCCCGGACCTATCGCGATGAGCAGTCAACGGCCCGCACATCCTTGTCTGACTCGGCAGCGACTCCCCTCCGACCTCGGGGCCTACTGTTCCGTGACGTTGACCCCTGACGAGAACCGCGACTGTACGTCCTACTTCGCCGTCCAGCTCTTCGTCAACGACGTGCACCAGATCGTCGCGATCAACCTCGCGATGAGCGAGCCCTGACGGGAACCCCACCGCCGAGGAGTCGACACTCCCCCACCGCCGCCAGAGACGCGTCGTTCTCCCTGAATCGGACGACGTGCGGAGCCCATTCGTGGGCGTGCCCCGATGGGCGCCATCTCGCAGCGCCACAGTCAAGCGTCGTCCTCGCCGGTGGCCCAGGGGCCGGTGCGGCTCCTCCTTTCGGTCGAGACAAGACGGGCCGCCGGACCGATCCGCGCGGGCATCGGGGCCACCAGGCTTGAAGCCATGATCACTGTCGACTCACTCACCCGGAGGTACGCCGGCTTCACCGCCGTCGATGACGTCTCCTTCACCGCCAGGTCCGGCCGCGTGACGGGCTTCCTCGGCCCCAACGGAGCCGGCAAGTCCACCACCCTGCGCATCGTGGTCGGGCTGACTGCCCCGACGTCTGGATCGGCCACGATCGGCGGCGCCCGCTTCGCCGACCTGCCCAACCCCGGCCGCGAGGTCGGGGTTCTTCTCGACGCCTCCGCCCAGCACGCCGGCCGCACCGGACGTGAGATCCTCACCCTCGCCTCCGACACCATGGGCCTGCCTCGCGCCCGGGTCGACGAGATGGTCGAGCTGGTCGGCCTGACGCCCGCCGAGGCGAGGCGCCGCGTGCGCGCCTACTCCCTCGGGATGCGGCAGCGCCTCGGCCTCGCCACCGCGCTCCTCGGCGACCCGAGGGTGCTGATCCTCGACGAGCCGGCCAACGGTCTCGACCCCGCCGGGATCAGGTGGATGCGCGACCTCCTGGCGGGCTTCGCGCAGCGGGGTGGCACCGTGCTGCTCTCATCCCATCTGCTCCACGAGATCGAGGTCGTCGCCGACGACCTCGTCGTCATCGGCAACGGCAGGATCGTCGCGTCCGGCAGCAAGGAGCAGCTCCTCGCCGCGGCGGGGACGCTGGCCCGCTCCAGGTCACCGCGAGACCTCGCGCACGCGCTCGAGCAGGCCGGGATCTCCAGCACCCTCGCGGGCGACGGCTCGGTCCGCACCGACGCCGACCCCGAAAGGGTCGGCGCCGTGGCGCTGGCCGCCGGGGTCGCCCTCACCGAGCTCAGGTCCGCCGAGGCCGCCGGGCTCGAGGACATGTTCCTGTCGCTCACGGCCGACACCCAGCGCGAAGGTGCCGCGGCATGACCGCCACCACCTCCACCACCGTCTCGCCGACCACCGGGCTCGCCCCGTCGGGCCGCGCCGTTCCGGCCATCCCGACCGCCCGGCTCGTGAGGATCGAGCTGCGCAAGATGTTCGACACCCGCGCGGGCCTCTGGATGCTCGTCAGCATCGTCGCGCTGTCGCTCCTCGCCACCGCCGCGGTCATCGTCTTCGCCCCCGACAGTGCCGTGACCTACGCGCGCTTCACGTCCGCGGTCGGCCTCCCCATGTCGGTGATCCTCCCGATGATCGCGATCCTGGCCGTCACCAGTGAGTGGAGCCAGCGCAGCGGGCTGACGACGTTCACCCTCGTGCCGAGCCGCGGACGGGTGATCGGGGCCAAGGCGATGGCGACCGCCCTGGTCGGCGTCGGCTCGATGCTGGTGGCGTTCGCGGTGGGTGCGGTCGGCAACCTGGTCGGCTCCGCGATCGCCGGCGTCGACACCGTCTGGGACGTGTCGCTGACCGCCGCACCCCAGATCGTGCTCGGCAACCTGGTCGGCATGGCGATCGGCTTCACCCTGGGCGTGGTGCTCCGGGCCTCGGCGCCGGCGATCGTCGGCTACTTCGTGCTCTCCCTCGTGCTGCCCGGGATCCTCGAGCTGCTCGCCCTGGTGCGTGAGTGGTTCTCGGACCTCCAGCCGTGGATCGACTGGAACGACACCCAGGTCGCCCTCTTCGAGGGCGCCACGACGACCGGTGAGGACTGGGCGATGCTCGCGTCGACCACGGCGATCTGGATCGTCCTTCCCCTCGCCCTCGGGCTGACGGCGCTACGCCGCTCCGAGATCAAGTAGCCGGCGACCCTCTCCAGCCAGAGAGCCGCCTCCCCCCAGGTTCGCGCCGTCGGTGCGGCCCACCTCCGGCTGCACCGCGCCTCCGGAGCTCTTTCGAAGGGAACACCATGGACCGCCCACCTCACCTCCTGGCCGCGCTCGGCCTCGTCGCCGTCCTCGCGACGGCCCTGCTGGTCAGCGGGTCCAGCTCGGCCCAACCGTCCACGGTCGCCGCGGCGTCGGACGCGGCGTCGCCGTCGCTGGCGTAGGCCCACCGTGGCCCGCGAGCCGTCGGCTACCGCGTCTTCAGGACCACCGACACCCAGCAGCACGAGACCCTCGACGGCTCCCTCGACGGGTTCTGGAAGGCGCTGGTCGACCGACTGGCCGACATCCGTCGGACCACCGACCACGCGGAGCGACTCACCCGCCCGGGCCGGACTACCCGAGGTGCCCACCGGGCTGTGGCCCTCCCTCGGCGACCCGCACGTGACGGCGGTCATCTCGATGGCCGGCGACGCCTACCTCTTCGACGAGCGCGGCCTCGGGGAGCTAACGGTCCCAGTGCTGGCGCTCGGCGGCACCGTCGACGACGGCACGCCGTACACGTGGGGCGCCGAGCTCACCTACGACCATGCGGGCAGCCAGGCCGGCGCTCGGGGTGAGCAGCCTCCGCTCGTCGACGTGGAGTACGCCACCAACCGTCAGCCCTGAGTCCGCTGATACGCCGCCAGAGCACCGGTCGGTCTCGAGACGCCGCCAACCGCGCCCGGGGTTGGCGGCGCTCGGGCGCGCGCTGGCCTACGCTCCACCCATGTCGCGCCGCGTGGAGTCCCTGCCGCCGAGGAAACAGCTGGCCTACGCCATCGGCCAGCTCGGCTGGTCGACGCTGGTCAACGTCGTCGGCGTCTCGCTGGTCTACTTCTACCTGCCACCGGACTCGGCGGGGCTGCCGCAGCTGATCACCGGGGCGACCTTCCTCGGCGTCCTCAACGTGCTGACGCTGATCGCGGCGTCCGGCCGGCTGCTCGACGCGGTGACCGACCCCTGGATCGCGGGCATGAGCGACCGGTCGGGCAACCCGCGCGGCCGGCGCATCCCTTTCATGCGGATCGGCGCGCTGCCGGCCGCGGTCTTCCTGGTGCTGATGTTCGTCCCGCCGTCGACGACGCAGTCGGGCTGGAACATCGCCTGGCTGGTCGTCTTCCAGGCGCTCTTCTTCGTCTTCCTCACGCTCTACGTGACGCCGTACTTCGCGCTGCTGCCCGAGATGGGCCACGACGCCCGCGAGCGGCTCAACCTCAGCACCTGGATCTCGATCACCTACGCCCTCGGCATCATCCTGGCGGGGCTCACGCCCGCGATCGCCGGCGCGCTCGAGGGCGCGACCGGGATGTCGACGCTGCGGTCGTTCCAGGTCGCCGTCGCGGTGCTGGCCGTCGTGGCGGTCGTGTGCATGTACGTCCCCGTCCTCACGCTCGACGAGCGCCGCTACTCCCACGGCGAGCCGAGCAACGTCCCGCTCGGCCCGGCGATCAAGGCGACGTTCGCCAACCGCCACTTCCGCCGGTTCGTGGTCGCCGACTTCGCCTACTTCACCGGTCTGACGATCGTGCAGACCGGCCTGCTCTACTACGTGACCGTCCTGCTGCGCGAGGACGAGGCGCTGGTCGCGTCGCTGCTGGCGGTGCTGGTCATCGTCTCGTTCGTGTTCTACCCGCTGGTCAACCTGCTGGCCCGCCGGCTCGGCAAGAAGCCGCTGATGGTCGGCGCGTTCGTGTGGATGTCGATGGTCTTCCTCGGGGTGCTGCTGCTCGGCCGCCTCTCGGTCGCGCCGGTGGCGCAGGGCTACCTGCTCGTGCTGCTGATGGCCGTCCCGCTCGCCTTCCTCGGCGTGCTCGCGAACGCCGTTCTCGCCGACATCGCCGAGGACGACGCCCTGCGGACCGGCCAGAAGCGCGAGGGGATGTTCTTTGCAGCCCGCACGCTGATGCAGAAGTTCGGGCAGACGTTCGGCGTGGTCTCCTTCGCGATGCTGACCGCGCTCGGCCGCGACGTCGGCGACGACCTCGGCATCCGCGCCTCGGGCGTCGTCGGGTTCCTGCTGTGCTTCGCCGCCGGCATGGTCTTCCTCGGCTACGACGAACGCAGCGTCCTGGCGTCGTCGCGCGACGCGGAGCAGGCGACGGAGGACGCCCCCGTCGCCCACGCCCAGGGCGACGGCCCCGCGGGCGGCTGAGCCCGGCATGGCGAGGTACCTGCATCCCCACGCCGCGCCGTACGCCGCGGACGCGTCCGGCCCCGACGCGGTGGTGCTCGTCCACGGCTTCACCGGCAGTCCGGCCCATCTGCGCCCGCTCGCGGAGGAGCTGCACGCGCAGGGCTACTCCGTGCGCGTCCCGCTGCTCGCCGGACACGGCACCGAGCCCGGTCACCTGCGCTACGTCAAGGCGACCGACTGGGTCGCCTCCGCACGCGCCGCCGTCGACGAGGTGCGCGACCACGGGCGGGTGCACCTGGCGGGGCTCTCCATGGGCGGGCTGATCTCGCTGGTGCTCGCCGACGAGGTGGGCGCCACGAGCATCTGCACCATCAACACCCCGCTCGTCGTCCGCGACAAGCGGACCTACGTCGCGCCGCTGGCGAGCCGCCTGATGCCACAGGTGTCGTGGCCGGAGCAGCAGCCGGACATCGAGCCGGCGATGGTGCCCTACTGGCAGGGCTACGAGAGCTTCCCGACGAGGTCCTCGGCCGGGCTGGTCACGCTGATCGGCCGTGCGGTACCCGCGGCCCGGGCGCTGGACCTCCCCGCGCTCGTCGTCCAGTCGCGCACAGACGAGACCGTCGACCCGCGGTCGGCCGACCTGCTGGCCGGGCTGCTCGGCGCCCGGGCGACGCAGGTCTGGCTGGAGCACTCCCTGCACATCGCCACGCTGGACCGCGAGCGGCACCGGATCACCGAGGCGCTCCTGGATCATCTGGAGTCGGCGGCTGGTGGCCGCTGAGCCGATCTCGGTCGCGGCCCCTACTGTCGGGACGACGGTCAGGGCGCGGTTCGGCAACCCCGAGCACCGGATCGACAAGATCGGGATACTGGTCCGGTGGAGCCTGCGCCCGCAGGCCGGGTGAGCCGAGACGACACGAGGAGCCCAATGGACCGCACCCTGCTGAGCGTGGCGTTCGTTGTCGTGGTCGTGGCCTACGCCGTGCTGTCGACCGTCTGGGTCAGCCACGAGCCGGGCTGGTACGCCGCCCTCGACAAGCCGTCCTTCCAGCCGCCCGACGTGGTGTTCGGGGTGATCTGGCCGCTCAACTTCCTGGCGCTCGCCGGCACCGGTCTGGTCGTCGCCCAGCGTGCCTCGACCGCCGCGGCGCTCATCGTGCTGGCGGTGCTTGTGGTCTCGGTGGTGCTCGCGCTGAGCTGGGCCTACCTCTTCTATGTCCCGCACCGGCTCGACGCGGCCGCCTGGTCGCTGGCCGGCGCCGCGGTGCTGACCTGGGTGCTGCTCGTGCTGGAGGCGCGCGTCGCCTGGTGGCTGGGCGTCCTGCTGACGCCGTACGCCGGCTGGCTGAGCATCGCCACCGCGCTGGCGTTCGGCTACGCGCGACTCAATCCGAACGGGTGACGGTCAGCCGCGCAGCATCGCGGCGAGCCCGTCGCAGTCGGCCACGGTGAGCGTGACCCCAGGGTGCGGCAGGAACCCGAACGGTGCGATGGCCGGCACCGGCTCGTGCAGCTGCACGCAGACTCCCCGGTCGCCGTTGGTCGCGAAGGTGACGCCCTGGTCGGCGAACGACAGGTGCGCCGGACCGGAGGTCTTCAGCCAGTCGTAGTCGTGGGTGATGCCCACGCCGGCGATGTTGGCGCGAGGAGTGCGCAGCAGCCACGGACCGAACCGGGCGTGCAGGTGCTCGTCGTCCACGTCGACGTACGCCGTCCACGGCGTCACGCCGAACGCGGCGGCGGGGAGGCGATAGCTGGGCGCGAAGCGGAACGGGAAGCGGGTGGAGGCCATGAGGTCGATCGTGGCACGGGCACCGGATGCCGGTGCCCGAGCCTCGCCTCGACGTGGCCGCGGCCCTACGCTGAGCCGATGCCGAGGCTTCGGGGTCTGCCGCTCGCTGTGGCGGCTCTGCTGGTGTCCACCTCCTGCGCCGCGGCCGACGAGCCGCCCTCCCCCGCGACCCCCGAAGCCTCCACCGGTGCTCTGCCCGACGGCGTCACACTGTCGTTCCTGCAGCAGCGGCGGGAGGAGGGCTCACCCGCGGCTCGCATCCGGGTGGCCAACGCCGGGGACGAGACCCTGGTCGTGGACGGCGTCGCCCTCGACTGGCCCGGCTACGCCGACACCGCCGGCGACTACCCCTACTCGGTCGAGCCCGGGGAGACGTGGGACCTGCCCTTCACGCTGTCGACGCCCGACTGCGATCCGGCCGTGGCAGACGTGGCTCCCGAGGCCTCGGTGGTCGTGGCCGGGGTGCGGCTGACCGGCCCCGTCGACGCCTTCGGCACGGAGTTCCTCACGCGCATCTGGCGTGCCCAGTGTGCCCGGATTCGGCTGGACGAGGCGGTCGCTGTGTCCTACGCCGACCTCGACATCGGGCATGCCTCCGCCGACGGCCAGGTCCTGCACGCCGGGCTGGTCCTCACCCGGCGCGCGGGCGACGACCCGGTGCGGCTGGCCGCCAACCAGGGGTCGGTGCTGTTCGACCTGACCGTGGGGCGGCCGCGGCTGCTGGCTGCGGGCCGCGACGCCCTGCGGCTGAACCTCGACGTGCGCCCCACCCGGTGCGACGAGCACGCTCTCGGCCAGGCGGCCCAACCGTTCTTCTTCCGCTACTGGATCGCCGTCGGCGAAGGCGAGCCGACCTACGTCATCGTCGAGCCCGACGAGACCGAGCGCGAGCTGCTGCTCGACTTCTGGCACCTCGCGTGCGGTGACCGCACCGAGGACAGCGTCGGCTGACGCCGGCGGCCGCGACCGGCGAAGGCCGCCGGAGCGCAGGTCCCGCCCCTCAGGGTGTGCCGCCCACCTGCTTCGACCCGGCAGGGTCGTCCCCAGGCCGGTGTGGCCGGGGGTCGACCTGCCGATCAAGGCGGCGACGGACCGAGTTTCTGTCGGAGGACGACACGAGCAGAGGGCGGGTGGCCTCACGCCGCACCTCCGGCGCACACCGGCCGGCCACCACGAGCGACTGCGGCCGCCGGTTCAGGTGAGCCGATGGCCGCTCCCCGGCTCCCCTATGCTGTGCGCGTCGTCTTCGTCCCCTCGATCGGAGAGGCGGCGGTCATGCAGCCCGACACCGTGCCCCCCGCGGCCGTTCGGCAGCCGCGGCGCTGTCCATCTTCGCCTCGTCAGGCTCTCGAGCTACTCCGTGATGCCGCAGCCCGAGATCGCGGCCACTCGCCAGCCGTCCATGGTCGGGGTGTTCCAGTCGGTCGTCAGCGACTGGGGCGAGGTCTTCATCAGCGTCGCCGTCATCTTGTCCGTCCTCGGCGCCTACCTCGCCTGGACGCTGATGGCCGCCGAGGTGATGTACATCCCGGCGCGCAACGAGGACTTCCCCGCCTTCCTGGGGCGGTCGGACGACATCGGGACGCCGATCACGGCGCTCGTGGTCACCTCGCTGGCCGTGCAGGGGGTGCTCGCACTCACCCTGGTCGTCAGCGATGCGCTGAACTTCCTGCTCGACCTGGCGACCAGCCTGTCGCTGATCCCCTACTTCCTCGCCGCCGCCTACGCGCTGAAGATCGGTCTCACCGGGGAGGCCTACGACGGCGTCGACCGGCGGACCCGTCGCAAGGAGTCGATCATCGCCGGCGTCGCGACGGCGTACACCCTGTTCCTGTTCGAGGCCGCCGGCCTGAAGTTCCTCGTCCTGTGCACGATCATCCTCGCCCCGATGACGCTGCTCTACATCAAGGCTCGCAGCGAGCACGAGCGGCGCATCTTCAGTCCCACCGAGCTGGCGCTGTTCCTGATCATCCTCGCCAGCGCCGTGGTCGGTCTGGTCGGGCTCTGGTCCGGCTCCATCACCCTCTAGTCCGCCCGGTCCACGAAAGGAAGGCAGCACCATGTCAGATCACGTCTCCGCCGGATACGGCGTCCACTCCGAGGTGGGCCGGTTGCACAAGGTGCTCGTGTGCTCGCCGGGCCTGGCGCACCGGCGGCTGACGCCGAGCAACAACGACGAGCTGCTGTTCGACGACGTGATGTGGGTGGAGAACGCCCAGCGCGACCACGCCGACTTCGTGAACAAGCTCACCCAGCGCGGCGTCGAGGTGGTCGAGCTGCACGACCTGGTCGCACAGACCATGGCCATCCCGGAGGCGAGGTCCTGGCTGCTGGATCGCAAGGTCGTCCCCAACAAGGTCGGGCTCGGCCTCGTCGACGGCACCCGATCCTTTCTGGAGTCCCTCGAGCCCCAGGCGTTGGCGGAGTTCCTGATCGGTGGGATGGCCGTCAACGACCTGCCCGAGGACTTCCGCTCCGGCTACGTCTCCTTGGCGCGCGAGTCGGTCGGTGCCCGCGAGTACCTCCTGCCGCCGCTGCCCAACACGCTCTACACGCGCGACACCACCTGCTGGCTCTACGGCGGGCTCACGATGAACCCGCTCTACTGGCCCGCCCGCAAGGACGAGACGATCCTCTACAAGGCCATGTACGAGTTCCACCCCGACTTCGTCGGGTCGACGGTGTGGTGGGGTGACCCCGACCAGGACTGGGGCCAGGCCACGTTCGAAGGCGGCGACATCATGCCGGTCGGCAACGGGGTCGTGCTGATGGGGATGAGCGAGCGCACCTCGCGCCAGGCGATCACCCAGGTGGCGGCGGCGCTGTTCGCGAACGGCGCCGCCGAGCGGGTGATCGTCGCGGGGATGCCCAAGCTGCGGGCCGCGATGCATCTCGACACGGTGTTCACCTTCGCCGACCGGGACATCGTCACGTTGTACCCGACGATCATGGACGCGGTGCACACCTTCACCCTCCTGCCCTCGGACCAGAGCCCGGGCGTCGAGGTCGTGGATGAGGGGTCGAAGCCGTTCGTGGACGTGGTCGCCAAGGCGCTCGGACTACCCGAGCTTCGGGTGATCGAGACCGGCGGTGACGTCTATCAGTCCGAGCGGCAGCAGTGGGACAGCGGCAACAACGCCGTCGCGCTCGAGCCCGGTGTGGTGTTCACCTACGACCGGAACACGTTGACGAACACCTTGCTGCGCAAGGCCGGCGTCGAGGTCATCACCATCGTCGGCGCGGAGCTGGGCCGCGGACGCGGTGGTGGGCACTGCATGACCTGTCCGATCATTCGCGAGCCCGTGGACTTCTGATGGCCTTCCCCCGACTCGACTGGCTGGCAGTGCTGGCCACGGCGCTGTCCGGGTGTCAGAGCGAGGACCCAGCTGCGACGACGCCGGAGGCGGGCGACGCTTCCCCGAGCTCGCCCGAGTCGCCCTCGCCAGCGGCCGCGGGCGCCGGCGACCTCCTGACCCTCACGTCCGAGGACGTCACCCTCGACGGCCTCGTGATCCAGCTTCGGTGACTGGACCGGCCACACTCTCCTCGTGGCAGTGGTTCGCTCGACGTCGGCCGAGACGGACGGGGCACGTCGCCCCGTCCGTCGGTGGGCACGCACTCATCCGGCCGACGTCGTCGACCTCTTCGTGTACGTCGTCGTGCTCAACCTCGCTGCGGAGTACGTCCCGTCAGTGATCACGGAGGGCTTCACCGCCTCGTTGCTGACCGCTCTGCTCCTCAAGCTGGTGCTCGAGGTGGTGGCGGCGCTGAAGCGCCGCATCGTGGGCGCGCTCCGCGCTTCGACCACCAAGGCCGGCAAGGTGGCGATCTCACTCGGCTTCTGGGTGGTCGCAGCGGGGAGCAAGTTCGTCGTGCTCGCTCTGGAGGACCTGATCTTCGGCGATGCGGTCAGTCTCGGGGGGTTCTTCTCCGTGACCGGCCTGATCGTCGTCCTCCTGGTGTCCAGGGCCGGAGTGCGCCGGCTGCTCGTCGAGAGCTGATCGCACTCCGGCCAGGATCTGGACCAGCCAGGATCTGGGGTCAGGAGGGGGTCATCACCCGCACCCGCAGCGGCCGGGCCTCCTGGTCCCACAGCAGCACCGCGTCACCGTTGGGGGCGACCTGAGAGGAGGTCGACTCGAGCACGTCGACACCCGTGTCAGGCTGCACCGTCGTCGTGGCGTGCCAGTCCCCGCCCGCGGGGCGGTACGCCGCCCACAGGCCATAGCTGCCCCATGCGGCGAACATGTCGCCGTCGGCGTTCATGGCCGCGGTCGGCAGCAGGTTGCCTCCGGGGTCGGCCAGGGTGACGGGCGCCTGCCACAGGCCCCGGTTGGTGCGGCGTGCTGCGTCCACGCGGCCGTTGGGTCGGGTGTAGGCGACGAGCGCGCCTCCGCGGCGGTTGCTGGCGAACGACCACTCCTGCACGCTGGCGTCGGCCGGGGTGGCGAGCGTCGGAGCCTGCCAGCCGGCCACGGGCGACCACAGCGCGGTGCGCACGGCACCGGCCTTGCGGAAGGCCACCGTCACCTCCGAGTAGCGGCTGACGCCCAGCCCTCCCAGTCGTCCCGTGCCCACGCGGACCGGGGCGATCCACGAGCCGTCGAGCCGCCGGTCGCTGACCTTCACCGCAGTCGGACCGTCGACGGGGGTGCGGCTGAACGCCACCCAGGCACGTCCGGTGGGACCGAAGGTCACCCGGGGGGCGGTGGCGTTGGCGGCCGGGGTCAGGTCGACCACGCCGCGCCACGGACCGCGGACCGGCCGGAAGACCGTCTGGATCTTGGGGAGCGTCCTGTTGCTCCACTCCCAGGTGACCAGGGTCGCGCCCTTCGGGTGGACCGCGAGGGCGAGGTTGGCCACTCCGCGGACGTCGCCACCGTCGGGGTAGCCCGGAGCCGTCTTGTCGACCGAGAGGTGGACGGGGGTGCTCCACGCCTTGCCGACCACCTTGCGAGCCGCCCAGACCCCGGTGGTGAGGTTGGTGCGCTCCCTCTCCCAGGCCACGGTCACGGTGCCCTTGGCGTCGGCGCCCACGACCGGGTTGTTGCCGCGACCCACGGTCACCGCGTCCTTCCAGACGCCGGCGGTCGTACGCCGCGCGACCTTGATGCTGTGCGGCCAGGTCTTGGTCGAGGCCCACGCCACGAACGTGGCGCCACGGGAGTCGACCGTCATCGACTCACCCCACGGGTTGCGCTCGAAGCGCTGCACCGCGCCCCAGGTGTCCTCGGCCAGGCCCGCGCCGACGACCGGCAGGGCCGGAGTCGGACCGGACGCGGCCACCGGGGGCACCCCCATCACCCCCTGCCCGAGTGCCGCCAGGCCGAGCAGACAGACTGCGCGCCGCATCCACATGGTCGCCTCCGCGGGCCCCCGGAGGACTGTGGCGTGCCCGAACGCAGGCCTCAGGTCGGCCTTCCGGGCTGGTCCACCTTCACGCTAGCCGCTGACGTGGCGGCGGCCCAGAGGTCCGGCTGTTCGCTCGCTCACCACCGGCTTGCGGACCTCGGTCGGGGGTCTGCACGGCGGCGACGCCACCAGGATGAGCGAAGAGCCTCGCGCGGCCGCAGCAGCACCTATCCTGCTGGGGAGATGCCGGATGGTCTCGGCGGCCACCAGAGGTTCGCAGACGGCGTCTGAGGAGAGCTCATGTCCGGCTGGCGTCCTGATGCGGATCCACATGGTCACGCCACCCGCCCCACCTGGTCGATGGCTGCGCCGTTCATCGGGGTGGCCGCGATGGGTGTGCTGGCCATGCTGGTGCAGCCCACCCCGACCAATGGCTTCGAGCTCGTGCTCGCGGTGGCGCTGTTGGCCCTGGCGGTCGTCATGCTGGGTTTGGGCATGCGCCAGCCGACCCGCACGTGGCTCGAGCCCGCAGCAGCCTACGTGGCCTTTCTCTTCATCGCCGTCGCTCGCGACGCCACCGGTGGGGCGTCCTCGGGGCTGACCGGGCTGGTGCTCCTGCCTCTTCTCTGGCTGGCCCTGACGGGCACCAAGAACGAGCTGCGGCTGGCCGCGGGCTTCGTCTTCGCCATCTTCGCCGTCCCTGCGCTGGTCATCGGTGGCGAGGCCTACCCGGAGTCCGAGTGGCGCCGTGTCGTGATCTGGCTGGCGATCGCCCTCCTGATCGCGCCCGTGGTGCAGGGCCTGGTGATGCGCCTGGCCGTCGAGACTCGCGCAACGCGAGCCGTCAACGCCCAGATGGAGAGCATCCTGCGCGGCGCCCGCCTGACCAGCATCATCACCGTGGACCTGGACGGTCGGGTGGAGACCTTCAACGCCGGCGCCGAGCGACTTCTTGGCTATCAGGCGGCCGAAGTGATCGGCCGTCGAGCGTCGGTGTTCCTCGACCGTGACGAGCTCGCCTCGGTGTCCGCCGCGTTGGGTCTCGGCGCCGACCCCGACCAGGGTCTCGTCGCGCTGGCGGAGCTGGCCCGGCTCGATGCCCCCAGCCGCACCTGGACCTACGTTCGCAAGGACGGCGCGAGGCGCTTCGTGCGACTGGTGGTCACCGAGCTGAAGGACGGTGACGGGGCGGTGCGTGGCTTCCTGGCGGTGGGCATCGACGCGACCGAGTCGGCGCGCATGCGTCACGAGCTGCTGGTGGCCAACCAGCGCAACGAGCGTCTCTTCGAGGACGCGCCGCATGGCGTCGCGGTCCTCGACATGAGTGGTCGGATCCAGAGAGCCAACGCCTCCCTGCGGGCGATCCTCGGCGCGCGCGCCACCGGCGAGCTGTTGGGCCGGCCGCTCGCTTCGTTCGGCGACCCCGACGACCCGAGCCTCCAGCACCACCTCGAACGTCTGCTCACCGAGCGGGACCTGTCCGCCTCGGCCGACTGCCGGCTGCGCGACCTCGACGGCCAGGCTGTGGCCGTCACCCTCACCAGCACGCTGCTCCGAGGCGAGCCGACCGAGCGGGACGACACCTCCGACGACGTGGTGCTGGTGAACGTCGTCGACGTCTCCGAACGGCGTCAGTACGAGGACCGACTCGCGCACCTGGCGGACCATGATCCGCTCACGGGTCTCCCGAACCGGCGCCGCTTCGACGAAGAGCTGGCCCGCCATCTCGAGCAGTGCCGACGCTACGGCGTCAACGGTGCGGTGCTGCTTCTCGACCTGGACAACTTCAAGCAGGTGAACGACACGCTCGGCCACCCGGCAGGGGACGAGCTCCTGGTGGGTATCGCAGGGCTGCTGCGCCGCGAGCTGCGCAGCGGGGACCTGGTGGCGCGGCTGGGCGGCGACGAGTTCGCGGTGCTGCTGCCCGTTGCCGACGCCGCGGCGACCCGCACTGTCGCCGAGGCCGTCGTACGCCGTATCTGCGACCACGCCGCCACGCTCGATGGCGTGCGGCGCCGGGTCACGGCCAGCGTCGGTGCGGTGACCTTCACGGCCGCCCACGGCCGAGACATGGACATCCTCGCCCTCGCGGACATGACGATGTACGACGCCAAGGAGGCGGGCCGCAACCGAGTCTCGATCCTCGAAGAGGACTCCGACCGTCTCCCCCGCAGCGGGGCCCGGCTGGAGTGGCAGAACCGGATCGAGGCGGCGCTCGAGCACGATCGGTTCGTCCTGCACTTCCAGCCTATCGTGGACGTCGAGACCTCCGAGGTCGTCTCGGCCGAGGTGCTGCTGCGGATGCGGCACGAGGGAGAGCTGGTGGCTCCCGGACGGTTCCTCTACATCGCCGAACGGGTCGGGCTGATGCCGCGGGTCGACACCTGGGTCCTCGAGCAGGGCATCGCCGCCCTCGCGCGGCTGCGAGAGATCCGGCCCGACCTCCGACTGGCCGTCAACCTGTCCGCGACGTCCATGGGCGACTCGTCACTGGAGGAGGCGATCATCGACGCGCTCCTGCGCGAGGGCGTCCCGCCCGAGGCTCTGGTCCTCGAGATCACCGAGACCGCGGCGGTCTCCGACCTGGAGCTGGCGCGGCGTTTCGGCCAGCGCATGAGCAGGGTCGGCTGCCGGTTCGCGTTGGACGACTTCGGCGCCGGTTTCGGCTCCTTCTACTACCTCAAGCACCTCATCTTCGACTACGTGAAGATCGACGGGGAGTTCGTGGCCGCCTCTCATCGTTCCCAGGTCGACCGCATCATCCTTCGCGCGATCGTCGGGATCGCCCGCGACCTCGGGAAGCGCACCGTCGCCGAGTTCGTCGGCGAGCCGGAGGTCCTCGACATCGTCCGCGAGGAGGGTGTCGACCTCGCCCAGGGCTTCCTGATCGGCAAGCCGGTCCCCTACGACGAGTTCGTGAGCAGGTTCCTCACGGTCGGCCCGATGGTCGAAGCCGGCGCCGGGGGCTAGTCGCCATGCAACTCCTCCAGCGCTTCGTCGGGCTGCTGATCCTGGCTGCCGCCGTGCTGGGTGCCCTCCTGATCTGGGCCGCCGCGTCGGCCGAAGGGCCTCAGGCCGGCCAGGCCCCGCGGGAGGGGGTGCTCGGGGCGTGGCGCTACCTCTACGCCACCGAGCTTCCCTCGACCCGGGTGCTGCTGATCGCTGCAGGGCTCGCGCTGCTCATGGGGGCGGGCGTGGCCGCCTTCGAGCGCCGCATCGCCACCCAAGCGCGGCGCAGCGAGGACGCCGGGGACATGCCGCTGTCGCCCCGGGTGGTGATGGGGCTCACCCGCGGGGTCTACGCGGGGCCCGTCACGGTGACGGTGCTGATCCCGGCCCACAACGAGGAGAGCTGCCTCGGCGCCACACTGGCCTCGCTTCGCGCCCAGTCACCGCCCCCCGACCGCGTCGTCGTCGTGGCGGACAACTGCACCGACGGCACCGTGGCGCTGGCTCGTGAGGCAGGTGTCGAGGTGGTCGAGACGATCGGCAACGACAAGAAGAAGGCGGGGGCTCTCAACCAGGCGCTGGCGCAGATCCTTCCAGGCCAAGGTGACAACGACCTGGTCATGGTGATGGACGCCGACACCGTCCTCGACCCCGGCTTCCTCCGGGGTGCGATCCGACGGATGACCGATGACCGGGCCCTGATGGCGGTCGGCGGCCTGTTCTACGGCGAGGACGGGTGCGGGTTGATCGGCCAGTTCCAGCGCAACGAGTACCTCCGCTACGCACGCGACCTTCGTCGCCGTCGTGGCCTGGTCTTCGTCTTGACCGGCACCGCCTCGGTGTTCCGGCCGCGCGGCCTCAGAACGGTCGCCGCGGAGCGCGGACGGCTGATCCCCGGGGTGCCGGGCGACGTCTACGACACGATCGCCCTCACCGAGGACAACGAGCTGACGCTGGCGCTGAAGAACCTGGGCGGGCTCACCATCTCGCCCCGCGAGTGCACGGTCGTGACGGAGGTGATGCCCACCTGGCGGGCGCTGTGGGCGCAGCGGCTGCGCTGGCAGCGTGGAGCGCTGGAGAACCTGGGGGCCTATGGGCTGCGGCCCCAGACCTTCCGCTACTGGGCGCAGCAGCTCGGCATCGGCTACGGCGTCATCGCGCTGAGCTCCTACCTCCTGCTGATCGCGATCATGGTCCTCGCCCTTGACGCGTGGGTCTGGTTCCCGTTCTGGCTCGTGATCGGGCTGGTCTTCACCATGGAGCGGCTGGTCACGGTCTGGTCAGGTGGCTGGGGGGCCAGGCTGCTGGCCGTGACCCTCTTCCCTGAGCTCGGCTTCGCGATGTTCCTCAACCTGGTCTACGTCAAGGGCATCGTCGACATCACCCTGGGAAGGACAGCCACCTGGAAGCATCTGGTCGTGTCCCAGGCCGGCGTCGAGCTGGGCGGTGGGCGGTGAGCGGGGCAGTCGTGGTGTGGGGAGTCGTGCTGCCGTCGAGCCTGCTACGCAGTGAGTGGTTCGCCGTGCTGGCGGCGTTCGTGGCGATCAACACGGTCATGTACGTCGCCCTGGCGCTGGCCAAGCTGCTCCCGCGCGTCCACCTCACCGACATCGTGATGCCGGCGGACCGCCGCAGCGAGACCCGCAGCATCCATCCCGACGCTCCGGTGTGAGCTCGCGGTGCCGCTCGCTGGTGCCCGGGGGCCGGCGCGAGCATGGTGGAGCCGACGGCGGAGAGGTGTCACCGAGGCGGTGACGGCTCGGCGGGCCAGGAGCTCTCGCGCCGTGGCAGCGTGAGCGAGGTCGCCGATTGACCGGTCGGCGGGGGCTCGCTACGTTCGAGGGACCTACACATGTCGGGCGACGCGCCGACTCCCGCCGGCCGCTCTCCGGCACAGGAGGCGGATCGCCCATGCGCGAGCACGAGCCCACACCGGTCGAGTCCTCGGCGGCGACGCACGAGGTCCTTCCCACCACGCCCTGGATGCTCTCCGGGCAGCCCGATCTCAGTCTGACGCTGGGCCACGGCACCGATGCGCCGGACCCGGCGGACCTCGGCGAGCCGGAGCTGGTCCGCCGCGCGCTGCGAGCGCACGTGGACCTCCGACTGTCCCGGCGTCAGGCGCTGACCGCCGGCGCCGTCGGGCTGGCGAGCGGGGTCGCAGGCATCGCGGCGGGGCCGGGTGCGGCGGCGGCGAGCGGGCGCGACCCCCGGAGACGCTGGCGAGGAGACGCCGCGAGTCTCAACGCCGCCCTCGACGTCGGATATCTGCGGCACGTCACCGAGACCGTGGCGGGCTTCGGTGACACCTCGGACGGGTGGCGCCCTGGTGGGTCGCCCGCCAACCTCCGGGCGGTCGACTGGATCGCCCGCGAGATGAGGTCGGTGGGTCTCCGCAAGGTGGCCAAGCTCCCGGTGCCCATCGACCGGTGGGTGTTCCACGGGGCGTCGGTCGCGGTGGACGGCGGCCCGACGAGCCCCGCGAGCTCGTGGGGAGGAGTGCCCGGCACACCTGCGGGTGGGATCACGGCAGAGGTGATCGACGTCGGTCTCGGTCGGGCCAGCGACTACGAGGGCGTCGACGCCACCGGCAAGGTCGTCCTGGTCAACTGGGCCTTCGGCGACTACTGGGTCAACCGCCACGGACACCAGGCCACGCTCGAGGGCGCCCTCGCCGTCATCTTCTACACCGGGACCACGGCCGACGGCGCGTTCTACAACAAGCGCGACGACGGGCTGATGAGCTTCGACGGGACCTACGACGACGACTGGGTCCCCTTCGTGTTCGTCACGAGGAATGCCGCGAACGACCTCATCGCCAGGATCGCCGCAGGCCCGACGGTCGTCACCGTGACGTCCGAGGTCGAGCTGACCCGGGCCGAGGACGGCGGGGTCGGCTACAACGTGCTCGGCGCCATCCCGGGCACGGACCGGACCGCCGAGGCGATCATCTTCACCGGCCACCACGACGCGTGGTTCCACGGGGCGGCCGACGACGCGACGGCGATCGCGGCGATGCTCGGGATCGCGAAGGCGATCCGCGACTCGCGGTTCCGCCCGCGCCGGACGCTGCTGTTCCTGGCCAGCACCAACGAGGAGTACGGCTACACCGACGCCTACTACGAGTGGCTCGTCGGCTGTTGGTACGCCGTCACCCACCAGCGGCGGGAGTGGTCCCACCGGGCGATCCTCAGCCTCGACTTCGAGCTGCTCGGCACCGGCGACCCCGGGGAGCGTCTGCTCATCAGGACCCACGCCGAGCTGTTGGCGCACGCGGTCGAGAAGCTGACGAGCGACCCGGCGCGCACCCCGTTCGGCACGCTGTCGCAGAACACCGTCTGGGCCAACGCCGACCACTTCACGCTGACGGCGGCGGGCATCCCCGGCCTCTACTTCAACACCGTCGGGACGTCGTACCTCACGCGGAACTACCACACCAACTACGACGTCGTCTCCAACGTCGACGTCGACTACCTGGCCCAGAACATCGAGGTGATCAACGACATCTGGGTCGACCACGACCGGTCCACACTGCCGTTGCTGGACTTCGTCGCCCGAGCGACCGAGGCCACCTCGCGGATCGCCTACGAGGCGGAGCCCGGCGTGGGGCTGGATGCGCTGCCGGGCGTGGACGCGGGCGCGGTGAGTGCGCTCCGGGGCGCGGTCGCCTCCTTCGCAGAGGCCGCGGCGGCGGTGGACGCCCGGCTCGCGGCCGGCGGAGGCAGGCGCTCGCAACGTCTGGGCGCCTTCACGATGAAGGCGGAGCGGCTGATCCTCACCGAGCTGGTGGCGCTGGACGTGTTCGACCAGTACGTCTTCCCGCACCAGCAGCTCCAGCGCGACGCCACCCGGATGCAGCTGGCGGTCGACTCGCTCCGCGCGGGTGACCCGGCGACGGCGAACGACACCTACATCCGACGGACAGGTCTGACCAACGCCGGGCGGCTGTTCGCCTACGAGGCGTACGTCGCCGAGCTGGCCCGTCACGACCCCGCCTTCGACCGCCTCCAGTGGGGCGGACAGGCGCACCTGAGCCCCTACGTCGACCTGTGGCAGGAGTACCACTCGGTGGCGGCCAAGGTCGGCGCCGGCCTCACCGACCCCTCGGACTATGCGGCCGAGGTGGCCGCGATCGAGGGCAAGCTGGGGCCGGTCTACGAGCGGTTGAACGAGCGTCTCGGCGACATGGCGGACGTCTTCGAGCGGGCCGCGAGACTGCTCGAGCGGGCAGCCCGGGCCCGCTAGCCGGATCGGGGAGTGGTCCGGTCGCCTGGTGACGGCAACCCTCCCCGATCACCAGCCACCGAGCGGACGACGCGGCTCTTCTCGCGTCGAGGAGCACCTGGCGATCGCGGAGCGCCGGGCACACGCCCGAGGCCCTGGGTGGATACTGCAGCATGGACGACCCACCCCGCCGCGTGAACTTCGTCGAGGGCCGGCTGCTGACCGCCGCTGACCTCGCGGCCGAGCAGACCTACCACCGGCAGATGCGCTATCTCCACAACCGCCTCCACGGCTACGGCATCGTCTCGGGGCTCGACGTGTCCGTGTCCCGCGGGCGAGTCACGGTGGGTCCGGGGTTGGCGATCGACCAGCTGGGGCGCGAGATCGTGGCGCCTGGGGCGCTGGCTCTCCGCCTCCAGCCGCCCACCACTCCGCGGCGATGGGCGCGAGACCTCGTGATCGTCTGGCGCGAGCAGCCCGCGTGTCCGGTGCCGGGTGCCGACGGCGACGTGGACTTCACTCGGTGGGACGAGCACCCGGAGCTGACGCTGGCGGCGCGGGGCCGGGCGATGTCGCCCGGGCTCCTGCTAGCGAGGCTGACGAGCGCCGGGCGTGGGCCGGTCGCGGTCGACAGCTCGGTCCGCCGGTCGCTGGGCCCTGCCTAGCGCACTCCGTGCGACAGCCCAGGAGCGCCGCTCCCATCAACGGGCCACGACTCATCACCAGAGGAGTCCGCACCGGTCGGGCCCGTCGAGTCGACCACCGCCGACGACGGGGACTCAACCTGCGCCACGAGCTCGGCGTGGTGCTCTGACCGTCGAGGGGCCCGCGCCGCCACCCGCGTGAGCTGCGTCAGACCCGGGATGGTGGACACCCCGGCCGCGCGCAGCGACCCGCTGGTCGACGGCCGACTGGGTCGCCGTGCTGCCGGGCGTCGTACCGTCAAGACATCGACCTCCTGAGGAGACCCATGCAGACCCGCCACGGCACCATGCCCACCGACCGTCCCGAGCGCTATGCCAAGCAGCTGGCCGGGCACTGGGCCCGCAAGGGCTCGGCCGGCGAGGAGGACGGCGCGACGGTGATCCGCTTCGACACCGGCCAGGTCGTCGAGCTGCGCACCGGGCCGGGCTTGCTGCGCATCGCGGCGTCCGTGCCCGACGACGGCGACCCCGACCGCTTCGCTCAGGTCGTCGCCGAGCACCTGCAGCGCTTCGGGCGCGGCCATGAGCTGGCGGTCAGCTGGGACTGACCCTGCCGGCTATCAGCCGGTGACGGCGAGCCCAGCCCCGCAGAGGCGACCCCATCGTGCCCCGCCTCCAGCCGGGCGGCACGCGCAAGGCACGGTCGCGGGCTCCGGTCCCGAACCGGCCGCACCCAGGAGCCGCCCGCTTCGTCCCGGGCGGCGCCGGTCCGTCGATGAGAGGCTAGGGCCGTGAGGGTCGCACTGATGGTCACCTGTCTGGCGGACGGGCTCTTCCCCGACGCCGGGAAGGCGACGGTGCGGCTGCTGCGCCACCTCGGCGTCGAGGTGGACTTCCCGGAGGCGCAGACCTGCTGCGGGCAGCCCATGGTCAACACCGGCTACCTCGACGAGGCGGTGCCGCTGGTGCGCACCTATGTCGACGCGTTCGCGGCGTACGACCACGTCGTGGTGCCGTCCGGCTCGTGCGCGGGCTCGGTGCGCCACCAGCACGCGCTGGTGGCGCGGCGTTCGGGAGACGCGGGACTGGTCCGGGCCGTGGCGGAGACCTCTCCGCGGGCCCTGGAGCTGAGCGAGTTCCTCGTCGACGTGCTGGGCGTCGAGGACGTGGGGGCATCCTACCCCCACCGGGTGACCTACCACCCGACCTGTCACTCGCTGCGGATGCTGGGGGTGGGCGACCGGCCGCTGCGGCTGCTGCGGGCGGTGCGCGGCATCGACCTGGTCGAGCTGCCGGAGGCGGAGGAGTGCTGCGGCTTCGGTGGCACCTTCGCGGTCAAGAACCCCGACGTGTCCGTGGCGATGGGCGGTGACAAGGTGCGGCACGTCCGCGAGACCTGCGCCGAGGTGCTGGTGGCCGGCGACTCGTCATGCCTGATGCATCTCTCGGGGCTGCTGTCGCGGCAGCAGGCCGGGGTCCGGGTGGCGCACCTCGCCGAGGTGCTCGCGGCACGGGAGGGCCTCGATGGCTGAGGAGCAGGCACCGCGAGCGTCTCGCAGCCGCACCTTCGTCGGCATGCCCACCTTCCCGGTGGCCGCGCGCGAGGCGCTGGCCGACACCCAGCTCCGCCGCAACCTGGCCCACGCCACCGGCACCATCCGCGCCAAGCGGGCGGCGGTCGTCGGGGAGGTCGAGGAGTGGGAGGAGCTGCGGCTGGCCGGTGCGGCGGTCAAGGACCGCGCCCTGCTGGCCCTCGACGACCAGCTCGAGCGGCTGGAGGCCTCGCTGACCGAGCGCGGCGCCGTCGTCCACTGGGCGAGGGACGCCGCCGAAGCCAGCGCGATCGTCGCCCGGGTGGCGCGCGACCACGGAGTCGACGAGGTGGTCAAGGTCAAGTCGATGGCCACGCAGGAGATCGACCTCAACGGCGCCCTGGAGGCGGAGGGGATCGCCGCCTGGGAGACCGACCTGGCCGAGCTGATCGTGCAGCTCGGCGACGACCTGCCGTCGCACATCCTGGTGCCGGCCATCCACCGCAACCGCGCGGAGATCCGGGCGATCTTCCGCCGCGCCATGGGGGCCGCCGGCCGGCCCGCCCCCGACGACCTGACCGACGAGCCGGCCGTGCTCGCCGCGGCCGCGCGGGAGCACCTGCGCGAGAAGTTCCTGCGAGCGCGGATGGCCGTCTCCGGCGCGAACTTCGCGGTGGCCGAGACCGGGACGCTGGTGGTCGTCGAGTCCGAGGGCAACGGCCGGATGTGCCTCACCCTCCCCGACGTGCTGGTGTCGGTGGTGGGCATCGAGAAGGTCGTGCCCACGTGGGAGGACCTCGACGTCTTCCTCCAGCTCCTCCCGCGGTCGTCGACGGGGGAGCGGATGAACCCCTACACCTCGACCTGGTCGGGGGTCACTCCCGGCGACGGCCCACAGGAGCTGCACGTCGTGCTGCTCGACAACGGCCGCACCCGCGCGCTGGCCGACACCGTCGGTCGGCAGGCGCTGCGGTGCATCCGCTGCTCGGCCTGCCTCAACGTGTGCCCGGTCTACGAGCGGGTGGGCGGGCACGCCTACGGCTCGGTCTATCCCGGCCCGATCGGCGCGATCCTCAACCCGCTGCTCCGGGGAGTCGGGGAGTCGGATCAGGTCGACTCGCTGCCCTACGCCTCCTCGCTGTGTGGAGCCTGCTTCGAGGTCTGCCCCGTGCGGATCGACATCCCGTCGGTGCTGGTCGACCTGCGGGCCCAGGTGGTGGACGCGCACCGAGGAGGCCCGCCCCAGCCCGGGTCCCACTGGGGAGAGGCCGCGGCGATGAGGGCCGCCGGCTGGACCTTCGGGCGGGCCGGTCGGCTGGCCGCGGTGGAGCGGGCGAGTGGGCTGGTGGGCCGGGTCGCGGCCCGGCTCGGCCGACGTACCCTGCCCGGCGGGCGGGCCGCGATCGGCCGGGTGCCCGGACCGGGGGCCGCCTGGACCGGCGCCCGCGACCTGCCCGCGCCCCCGGAGGAGTCCTTCCGCGCCTGGTGGCGGCGCACCGGCGGTCGAGACGCGGGGGACGGGTCGTGAGCGCCCGCGAGGAGATCCTGGCGGCGGTGCGTGTGGCGCTGCGCGGGGCGCCCGCGCCCCCGGAGGTGCCCCGCGACTACCGCCGGGCGTCGGAGGAGGAGCGCGGGGCGGTGCTCGACCGGTTCGCCGACCGGGTGGCGGAGTACCGCGCCACCGTGGCCCGCTGCGCACCCGACGGGCTGGCGGAGACGCTCGTCGACGTGCTGGCGGGGCTGGACGCGGTGGTGGTCCCGGCCGGGCTCTCGTTCGACGTGCCGGGCGCGGTCGTGGACGACGGCCTCTCCGCCGCCCAGCTCGACGCCGTCGACGTCGTGGTGACGGCCGCCGCGGTGGCCATCGCCCGCACGGGCACCATCGTGCTCGACCACGGCGCCGGCCAGGGACGCCGGGCGCTGACGCTGGTGCCCGACCGGCACGTGTGCGTGGTGCGCGCCGACCAGGTGGTGGCCGGGGTCCCGGAGGCCGTGGCGCGGCTGGATCCGGGGCGTCCGCAGACCTGGATCAGCGGTCCGTCCGCCACCAGCGACATCGAGCTCGACCGGGTCGAGGGTGTGCACGGCCCCCGGCAGCTGACCGTCGTGCTGGTCGAGGGCTGAGGCCGGTCCCTTCGTGGGAGCTCGCTGCCGGCCTCCGGGGGTGCGTCAGCCGGCGAGCTGTCTGTCGAAGAAGCCGATGGTGCGATCCATCGCGGCGAAGAACTGCGGGCCGAAGGCGTGCTCCTCGTCGTCGTACCACGCCAGCCGGGCCTCGACCCCCGCCGCTCGGAGCGCGCGGTACGACGCCCGGGCCCACCGTGGCGGGCAGGTGTCGTCGCTGCCGCCCTGGACGATGAGCAGCGGCTCGGTGATCCGGTCGAGGTAGGTGCGTGCGCTGATCTCTCGCCAGAACCGGCGGCTGCCCGGCTGCCCGGGCAGACCGTAGCGGCGCTCCACCTCCGCCGACAGGCCGTCGCGCGACGGGTCGTCGCGGATCCACCGGTTGAAGTTGTCGGCCTCCAGCGAGCTGACCGGCGCCCAGACCGCGGCCACGTCGACGAGCCCGGGAGACATCTCCAGCGCCTTGTAGACCACGCCGCCACCCATCGAGCGCCCCATCAGCGCGATCCGCTCGTCGTCGACCGGCACGGCGCGAGTGGCCCGCAGCGCGTGCACGGCGTTGATGACGTCGACGGCGTAGTCGATGCGCAGCCGTCGCGCCGTCGCCGGATGGCTGTCGGACCCGGCGTGCCCGCGGTAGTCGACGTGGAAGGCGATGTAGCCACGCGCCGCCAGCACGCCGCGCTCGCGGGTCATGCCCTGCCCGGACACGTAGATCGCGGGATCGATGTAGCCATGGGCCAGCACCACCGCCGGGAACGGCCCGCGCCCGGTCGGCACATTGAGGACTCCGGTGATCCGCAGCCTGCCGCTGCGGTAGCTCGCGGCGTACGACGTGTAGTCTGTCGTGCGCTCCCGGACCGCCCCGAGGCGCAGGCCCCCGCCGGAGAACTCACGGTCGAAGTACGCCGGCAGCGAGACGGGGAACGGCGGCGGGGTCGCGGTGGCTGTCGGCTCCTCGGTGGCCGACGGATCCCGGGTCGGCGAAGCCTCCGCCGACGGAGTGCCGGTCGACCCGTCGGAAGCGTCGCCCGACGGGACGTCGGGGAGCTCAGCGGAGGCGGGTCCGCCGGCGGCCGCGGAGGACTGTTCCGTCGACGCCTCCGTCAGCGCGGCTCCGTCGGAGCAGGCAGCGAGCGCCGTCGCGACCACCAGGGCCACGACCAGACGGGCGGCATGCAGCATCGGCACCTCCGCTGTCGATCATGCAGGAGCGTTGGTGACCCGGTCGCCCGCCGGCTCAGCTGCCAGCCGCCTCGACCCGCGCCACCACCAGCACCGGCCCCACCTGGGCGGTGGTCATCAGGTCGGGACGCAGCACGCCGGTGACGACGACGCTCAGCCCCGCCCACCCGGGGTCGACCTCGCCGAGCAGCTGCAGCCGGCCGCCGTCGGCGGCCCCCACGCCGGCGACGCCGCTCACGCCGTCGACGACCTCGACCTCCAGCACCCACACCCCGCCCTCGACCTCGAGACGGCGCACCACGCCGGTGACCGCCACCTCCCGGCCGGGCTCGCCACCGGCGGCCGGGTCGGTTGCCATCGCCTCCTCGCGCAGCTGCCGCAGCTCGTCTCGCGCCGCGTCACCCACCTCCGGCGGCACACCTCCCGAACGCTCGTCAGGGAGGTCCCCGGCACTGCCGGGGCCTCCCCGAGCGTGGTGGTTCACCGAAGCCGGTGGCCTACGGGGTGTCGACCCGGACGATCGTCGGCGCGGGCATCGCGTCGGAGCCGCTGAAGCTCACCGACCCGAGGTACTTCGTCGCCGCGGCCAGGGAGCTGAACGACAAGGAGACCTCGCCTGTGCCGCCCGTGGTCGCGGCGGTGGGCGCCGACACGGTCATGTTGCCCTCGTCGGCGCTGCCGAGCGCCCAGGAGAACAGCGTGTAGGTGGCATCCGGGCCCTCGGTCGCGAACCCGTGCACGTAGACGGAGTACGTGCCGGGAGCCGGGTTGACCAGGTTGACCTCCTCGTTCGAGGTGCCGCTGCCGCTGGCTCCCACGAGGTTGCCGGCGGCGTTGTAGACGTAGAGGTCGAGGTCGTCCTGACCGTCGGTGAAGTCGTCGAACAGCGACATCCGGGCGTACGTCGTGCCTGCCGGGATCTCGACGGTCTTCAGGTCGGTGCCGGGGCCGTCCTTCACGAAGTTGTCGGTCGGGTCGTCCGCGACCGTGCCGTCCTGTGTCGTGGCCGGGACCAGCCCGGCCGGTGTCGCGGTGAACGGGCCGTCGTAGCCGAAGCCCACCTGGAAGCTCGTCGGGTCGCCGTTGCTGGACACCTCGGTCGGCGCGGCCAGAGCCACCGGCTTCGCGACCATCGGGATGCGCACCTTGGCGCCGCGCTTGGCCCACCAGGTGAGGTAGCCACCGGTGTAGGCGTTGAGCTCCGCGTCGGTCCGGGTGAGCGTGACGGTGAACTCCTTGGTCTCGCCCTTGCGCAGCCACATCTTCCGGGGCGAGACCGTCACCTTGACGCCGTCCATGGCGTCCAGCGAGAGTCGGTAGAAGGCGTTGCCCCGGCCGACGTTGGTCACCCGGCGGGTCACGGTCTGGCTCCCGGCCAGGGCCCCGATCGAGATCGAGGGCATGTTGAGGTCGCTCGGGTCGAGCGAGTAGCCGCTGCCCTCGAGGGAGGCGCAGGTCGCCGGGTTGATGCCCTCCGGGCTGGTGCCGCACAGGAACGCCAGCCAGTCGTAGAAGTCGCTGTCGTAGACCAGGCGGGTGCGGTTGGCCTTGTTGGGGAACACGTGCCCGGCGCCGGCGCTGAACATCACCGACGGGTCCGTGCGCGGCCCGTCGAGGACGTCGTAGCCCGACGTCATCAGCGCCGACTTGATCGCCATCGGGGACCAGTCGGGGTGGCTGTCGCGCAGCAGCGCCGCAAGACCGGCCACGTGCGGAGCCGACATCGACGTGCCGCTGTAGACGTCGAACTCGCGACCGTGGTTGCCCACCGGCGACACCGCGGCCAGGATGTCCTGCCCGGGCGCGATCAGGTCGGGCTTGAGCAGGTCGCCGTCACCGGCGATGAGTGGGCCACGCGACGAGAACGCCGCGGTGTACGGCGCCGGGTCGTCGAAGGTCAGCACGCCCTGCGCGATCGTCGCGGTGGCGCCCGGCGTGGCGGCGTAGGCCTCCACAGCGGCCAGCGCGTCGCTTTGCAGGTGGATCGTCGGCACGAAGTGCAGGTCGGCGTTGACGGAGTTGGCCGCGGGGTTGATGAGCACCATGCCCACACCGCCGGCCTCCTTGACCGCCAGGCTCTTGTTGATCCGCGCCGTCGCTCCGCGCTCGCAGACCACGATCTTGCCGGCCACCTGGGCCGGGTCGAGGGCGTTGCCGCCGTCGGCGTCGGAGTAGCACAGCCGCGCCCGGTCGGGGTCGGCTCCCGCAGCCGGGACGTCCTGGGAGTTGACGACGTCGGCGGAGACCTCGTTGGCTGCCAGGGACGCGCCGGAGTACGTCGACCCGTCACCGAGCGTCAGCGAGCCCGAGCCGTTGCGCGGGTGGGTGCCCGCCGCCACCGTGGTGATCCACGGCGAGGGGTGCGCCACCGTCGAGGGTGTCGGACCGCTGTTGCCTGCCGAGGCCGAGACGAAGACGCCGGCGTCGGCCGCGAACAGGAACGACACCTCGACCGGGTCGAGGAAGGAGGTCCGGGTGCCGCTGATGGAGTAGTTGATCACGTCGACGCCGTCGGCGACGGCGTCGTCGATCGCGGCCACGAGGTCGGAGGTGGTGCCCCCGGCGGTGTCAGCAGCCTCGGTCGACCAGAGCGCCTTGTAGGCGGCGATCCGCGCCCGCGGCGCCATGCCGCTCACGCTCGTGCCGAGCCCCTGGGCCTCACCGGTGGTCGGGGTCTGGTAGTTGCCGCCGGCGGTGCTGGCGGTGTGGGTGCCGTGGCCCTGGTAGTCACGGGCGGAGTTGTACTCCCACGGACGCTCGGCGTCGATGCCGGCGTCACCGCCGTAGCCGGCGTTGTAGTAGCGCGCGCCGATCAGCTTGTTGCTGCAGTCGGAGGCGTCCCACTCCTCGCCGGCCGCGCAGGTGCCGGCCCAGCCGGTCGGCGGCTGGTAGGCCAGGCGGCCGCTGTCGGACGGCACGCCCTTGCGGGTCACCCGGTCGGCGAAGGAGAGCGACTCGGGGGTGATGCCGGAGTCGATGATGCCGATCACGACGTCCTCGCCGGCCTTCTTGGGGCCGCCGAGCTTGTTCCAGAGACCGCCCGGCTTGGTCAGGCCGAGGAAGTCGGGCGTGGTCGAGGTGTCGGTGGTGTAGACCCGCTGCTTGGTGACCGCGAGCACGCCCTTCTGCTTGGCCAGCGCCGCCGCCTGCTCGGCGGTCAGCTTGGCGGAGAAGCCGTTGAAGGCGTACTGGTAGCGGTAGAGCGTGGGCGGGCTGCCGACCGAGCTGAGCGTGTCGCGCTGTTTGGCCTCGAGGTGGCTGACGTAGTCACGCACCCGGGGCAGGCGGGGGTTCAGGCTGCGGCCGGGGGCGGGCTTGGTCGCCTTCAGGCCGGCCTTGCCGCCGTCGTAGCCGGCCACGGGGGGCGCGAGCATCTGGACGACGTAGATCCCGTCGGTGTACTCCGGCGCCTTCGTCGAACCCTGGTCGTCTGCGGCGTGTGCGCTGGTGAACGCCCCGCCAACAAGCACCAGGGGCAGGGCGCTGAGCGCGGCCACCGTCCTTCGCAGCATGCGATTGCTCCTCGGTTGACGATCGTTCTCACGAGGTGAGGTGGTCCGAGCGGCCCACTCGCCGGACCCTAGCGGGGGAGGCGCGAGGGCGGAACCCCCGGCCACCGGAGAACCTCCTGTAGGTCAGCCGAGGGAGGTGAGGAACATCGCGAGCACCAGCCCGCCCGCCGCGGCACCTCCGGCCGTCATGGCTCGCCGCGTCGCTCCTCGGGGGTGCCGCCAGAAGCGGCCGCTGCCGGCGCTGCGGCAGGAGTCGACCATCCGGACGGCGGCATCGAGAAGTGCTCGTGCATGAACGGCTGGCCGGCCCAGTAGCCGTGCAGGTAGACCCAGGCCGTCGTCCCCGCTCGCCAGTGCTCGACCCACTCTCCATGGGAGCGCAGCAGCCGTGGTCGGGGCTCCTGGCCGGCCTCCAGCTCGGTGCGGCAGGCGGCACACACCGGCACCGGCGAGCCCAGCTCGGAGGCGTCGTAGACGACGGTGGCGACGCTCAGCCCGTGGCGCGGGTCGACGAAGCACGGGGGTGTGCGGGTCGGCTCCGGCCGGTCGTCGCGCAGGGCGCCGGACGCGGCGTACTCGTAGCGTGCGTCGGCCAGGGTGCGTGCCACCGACTGGGCGTCGGCGGAGGTGCGCAGGTCGCGCAGCCGGCCAGCCGCCTGGTCGAGCAGCCGACGCATCGATGCCGCGCGCGCGTCGGCCGAGTCGGTGTCGCCGGTGACCGCGGGCCCGAGGCTGTCCCCCCTCTGGCGGAGCTCGTCGACCTCCTCGGACAGCGCCGTGCGCAGCGCTTCGGCGCTCTCGTCGTCGAGCCCGTGGGGTCCGCGGCCGCGCCGGCGGACCTGGGACCACGCGCCCAGCCCGAGCATTCCCGCGGCCAGAGCGAGGATCGCCGCGAACGCCCAGCCACCCGGGCCGTCGGCGCCCGACGTGGCCGGCTCGCCGTCGTCGGCACCGGCGGGGAAGCCTCCGCCGCCCGTGCTCCCGTCCTTCGCCGCATCGTCCGGGAGCCGGTCGTCGGCCTCCCGGACGAACCGGCGAAGCATCCGCGCGTAGTCGGGGGCGCAGCAGCGCAGCGCCTGGTCGGTCGCGTCGCGGATGTCGTACGCCGGCCCGCCACGAGGCCACTGCGTCGCGTACAACGACTGGCCCTCGACCTCGCTGGGCGCGACCACCAGCACGGCGTAGGTGCCCTTGCTGTCGACCCGGCGGTAGATCTCGCGCACCAGCTGGCGCGGCCGGTAGGCCAGGTCGGCCGCGGTCCTGCCGCCGTCGTCGACGGTGAGCGGGTCGACGGGGAGCACGACGATCCGCAGCGGCCCGGGGGCCTTGCGGGCCTGCCGGGTCAGCGCCGTGACCTGGTCAGCGGTCAGTGCGTCGTCGTCGAGCACGGCCGGGTCGACGTAGACCCCCGGCTTCGCGATCCGGTCGGCGACCTCGTCGAGGTAGTCGTTGACGTCGCCGCGGGTGCCCCCGGCCGTCGCCGGTGCGGCGCCGAGCAGGAGGGGCGCGGCGGCCAGGGTGGCGACGAGCAGGAGCCGCGCGCGCAGGACCGGCATCCCCTCGCCCTTCCCCAGGGCCGCCTCTGGGCGCGGCCGCATCGTCGCTGACAGGGCAATCCTGCCGCACCGGCCACCGGTTCGGGGCCGATTGGGGACGCCGGCCGCGCCTCCGGCCGCGCCTGGGCGCGTCTACTCGCCGCGGATCCGGCGGCGGAGCACGTCGAGCTGCTTGCGCTCACCAGAGGTGAGGGAGTCCATCCCGGACGCGCTGATCTTGTCGAGCAGGGCGTCGAGCTTGGCCCGGTCGGAGTCCACCCGCGGGGCCGAGGACCCCGCCCACGGGCCGGTGACGACACCCCCGCCGCCTCCTCCGGCCCCAGACCCGCGGGATCCGCCGCCGAAGCCACGGGTGCGCCGCGGCTTGCGGGGGCGCGGCTGTCGCGTCCGGCCCGAGCCGAGCCGAGGGATGGCGGCGTATGCCTCGAGCATGCCGAACTGGCGGGCGACCAGGGCCCCGACGACCAGGCTGAGCACGAAGTGCAGCAGCACCAGCCAGGAGCGGAAGGCGGTCAGCTGGAGCAGCTGGATGGCGACGATCACGGCGCCGAAGACCCAGGCGGGGATGTTGAACAGGAAGCGCGCCTGCGGCCGCTCCGCGATCCACACCAGCAGCACCAGCAGCTGGAGGGTGTCCAGCCCCAGCAGGATCGGCTCGAACGCCCCGAACGGCAGGCTCAGGACGACGGCCAGCAGGCCGACCAGCACCGTCATCCAGAGCAGCATGCGCGCCATCCGGACGCGGCCGAGGTTCTCCTCGATCATGCCGGCGAAGTACCAGAAGAAGAAGATGGTGATGACCGGCCAGATGCCGCCGCGGATGTCGTTGGCCAGCGGCCAGGTCACCACCCGCCACACCTGCCCGCTGCGCACCGCGTCAGGGAACATCCCCAGCGCGATCGTCACAGCCGGCACGAACGCGCCGACGACGAGGAAGAACGACGAGGCGAGCACCACGAGCCAGCTGGTGGTCACCTCGAGCGTGCCGATGCGGAACCACGGGTCGTGCTGACCGCCCGCAGAGCCGGGCATCCGGAATCCTCTCGCCACGCGGGCATGGTATCCGGCGCGGCCACGTGAGCCCCGCCGCCGAGCGGGTACCTGCCGGTGGGGGACGAGGTGGAGCGCCGGCGGTGTCGCTACCTCGCCGCCCGGCGGGTGCTAGCTCAGATCGCCTCGATCGGGGGGTACTCCGGCTGCCACATCCGGGCGAACACCTGCTGCACCGGGTCGGTGAGCGGCTCGGCGGCGACGCCCTCGGCCTCGGCGGCGCGAGCCACGGCCACGGCGACCGTGGCCGACACCATCCGCAGGTCGCCCAGTGACGGCAGCAGCGAGGCTCCGGGACGGTAGGCGTTGACCAGCCCGGCCAGCGCGTCGGCGGCGGCGCCGACCATGCCGTCGGTGACCCTGGTGGCCCGGCAGACAGCCACGCCCAGCCCGAGGCCGGGGAAGATCAGCGCGTTGTTGGCCTGCGCGATCTGGTAGCGCACGCCGTCGTGGTCGACCGCGCCGAACGGGCTGCCCGTGGCGACCAGCGCTCGACCGTCGGTCCACTCCAGCACCTCGGCCGGCGTGGCCTCGGCCCTGCTGGTGGGGTTGGACAGCGGCATGATGATCGGCCGCTGGCAGTGCTGCGCCATCTCCTGCACCAGCGCGCGGGAGAACGCCCCGCCGCGGGTGGAGGTGCCGATCAGGATGGTCGGACGCACGGTGTGGACGACCTCCTCCAGGGTGATGTGGCGCGGGTCGCGGACGGTCCAGCCGGCCACCTCCTGACGGCGCCGGGCATAGGGCTTCTGGAAGCTCATCAGCTCGGGCTGGTCGTCGACATAGAGGCCGTTGATGCCGATGGCGTGGAACCGGTCGAGTGCCTCGTCCTGGGTCAGCCCGCCGCGCACCAGGCGCTCGCGCACCAGCTGCGCGATGCCGATGCCGGCGTTGCCGCCGCCGTAGATCACGATCCGGTGCTCGGTCAGGTCGTGACCGGTGACGTCGACCCCCGCGAGCAGCGCGGCCAGCACGACGGCCGCGGTGCCCTGGATGTCGTCGTTGAAGGTGCACAGGTCGGAGTAGCGGTCGAGCAGGTGGTGCGCCGTCGCCGGGCCGAAGTCCTCCCAGTGGATCATCGCGTGCGGGAAGAGCCGGTTTGCGGTGGTGACGAAGTGGTCGACGAAGTCGTCGTACCGCTGCCCGCGGACGCGGGCATGGCGCTCGCCGAGGTACATCTCGTTGTTGAGCAGGCCCAGGTTGTCGGTGCCGACGTCGAGCACGACCGGGATCGCGCGCCGAGGGTGGATGCCGGCGGCCGCGGTGTAGAGCGACAGCTTGCCGATCGCGATCTGGATGCCGCCGACCCCTTGGTCGCCGATGCCGAGGATGCCCTCGGAGTCGGTGGCGACCAGCAGGTCGACGTCGTCGGCCCCCAAGCCGTAGTCGAGCAGCGACCGCTCGACGTCCTCGGGCCGGTCGATGGACAAGAACACCCCGCGCGGGCGGTTGTACTCATGGCTGAACCGCTCGATCGCCTCCCCGATGGTGGGGGTGTAGACGATCGGCAGCATCTCCTCGAGGTGGTCGGCCAGCAGGCGGTAGAAGAGCACCTCGTTGCGGTCGCGGACGGCCGAGAGGTGGAGGTACTTCCCCAGCGGGGTGGACGTGCGGCGGAACTGCTCGTAGAGCCGCCGGGTCTGGTTCTCCATGCCGGTGACGCCGGTGGGCAGCAGGCCGACCAGGTCGAGCATCCGGCGCTCCGCGTCGCTGAACGCCGTGCCGCGGTTGGTCATCGGGTTCGACAGCACGGCGCGGCCGCGGGTCCGCACCCGCAGCGCCCCACCTCGGGTGGTGGTGTCCTGGTCGTACTCGCGGGTGCTCATGGCCCTACCTTGGCCGTCCGTCCGCCGCTCCACAACTCGCCCGGGCCATTGCCAACTGCTCGCGAGAGGGTCAGGATCGGGCCCAGGAGCGGATCGAGGAGGACCACATGGGGACGACGCGCGCCACCTGGCGAGGAGGGGTCGCGGTGGTCCTCACCGCGCTCCTGGCCCTCGCGCTGACCGGCAGCCTGACGGGGCCGGCGTACGCCGGCAAGGGGCACGACCACCGGGGGCAGCCGGTCACGGTGATGACCCGCAACCTCTACCTCGGCGCCGACATCAACCGCCCGGTCACCGCCGCGCTGGCAGCGCAGGCGGCCGGCGGGACGCAGCAGGAGGTGCTGGTCGCGCTGGCCAACGCCACCCACCAGACCCGGGAGATCGTCGACCACACCAGCTTCCCGGTGCGCGCGCGGCTGCTGGCGAAGGAGATCGCCCGCACCAAGCCCGACCTGATCGGGCTGCAGGAGGTGGCCCTGTGGCGCAGCGGCCCGCTCGAGCTCGCTCAGGTGGGCGTGCCCAACGCGACCGAGGTCGACTACGACTACCTCCAGCTGCTGCTCGACGCGCTGGCGGCGCGAGGCCAGCACTACGTCGCAGTCAACGTCGGCGACCGTGCCGACGTGGAGGCGCCGAGCTTCACCGGCAGCCCCTTCGACGGCACCATGGGCGGCACCGTCCGCGACGTGCGGATGACCATGCGCGACGTGATCCTGATGCGTGCCGGCAAGGCGCGGGTGCTCGACAGCGGCGACACGATCTACGCCTACAACCTCCAGGTCAGCGTGGCCGGCATCCCGACCAGCTTCGACCGCGGCTTCCAATGGGTCGACGTGCGCAAGGGCCACCAGCGATTCCGGTTCGTCAACACCCACCTCGAGGCGTTCAGCTCCGACCTGGCGCTGGCGCAGGTGAGCGAGCTGCTCGCCGCGACGCCCACCGACCGCGACGTGATCTTCGTCTGCGACTGCAACTCCGACCCTCTGGACGACCGCATCAAGCCGATCGACACGGTGCCGCACCGGGCGGCCTACGACCTGGTCTCCGGCCCCGGGGGCTTCACCGACGAGTGGCTGCGCTGGCGTCCGGCCGAGCAGGGCTGGACCTCCGGCCTGTCCGAGACCGTCGACGACCCGACCGGCGACGGCTTCGACCACCGCATCGACATGGTGTTCGCACGCTCGGCGAAGGGCGGTGGGTACGCCGTCGACAAGGGCCGCGTCACCGGCACCTCCGTGCGCGACCGCGACCCCGCCACCGGGCTGTGGCCCTCCGACCACGGCGGCGTCGTGCTGCGGCTGCGGATGGGGGCGGGCAAGCACCGCTGACGAGCGCGGGGCCGGGCGGGTTCTGCGGCCCCTGGTGGGCCGCTGAGCGTGGCCGCTTCGCGGCGAAAGGGGAGCCGAACGCTCTAGTGCCGCGGATTTGAAGTTGTTGGACGGTTGGCTTTCGCGAGGATTTGGTCGGCAGTCTTGGTCCACACGAACGGGTGAGCGCGGTCGTTCCACCCGTCGATGAAGCCGCGGATCTTGGCGTTGAGGTCCTTGACCGACGTGAAGACCCCGCGGCGGATGGCCTGCCGCTCGACGATCCCGAACCAGACCTCGACGAGGTTCATCCAGGACGCGTGGGTCGGGGTGAAATGCACGACGAACCGCGGGTTGTTGGCCAGCCACGCCTTCACGTTCGGATGCTTGTGCGCTGCGTAGTTGTCCATCACCAGGTGCAGGTCGACCGGCACTCCGTCGTCGTCGACCACATCGCGGTATGTGCGTTCGAGCTGCTTCAGGAACGCCAGGAACTCCTGGTGGCGGTGCCGCGGCTTCAACGCGGCGGTGACCTGACCGGTCGCGATGTCGAGCGCGGCGAACAGGGTCGTGGTGCCGTGGCGGTAGTAGTCGTGCGAGCGGCGTTCGATCCGCCCCTCCTGCATGGGCAGGATCGGCACGGTGCGGTCCAGCGCCTGAATCTGGGACTTCTCGTCCACGCACAACACGATCGCGTTCTCGGGTGGGGCCAGGTACAGCCCGCAGATGTCGGTGACCTTCCCGACCAGCTGAGGGTCGGTGGAGAACCGGAACGATTCCGCCTTCCACGGCTTGACCCCGTAGGCGCGCCAGGCCCGTTGGATCGCCGACGGGCTCACCTTGAGCCGGGCGGCCAGCAGCCGGCTCGACCAGTGCGTCACACCCAGCTTCTTCGGCGGCGGCTTCAACGTCTCGGCCACGATCGCCCGGTGGTCCAGGGTGCGCGGCCGACCGGGCCGGGGCGCGTCACACAGGCCGGCGATCCCGCGGTCCTCATACCGACCACGCCAGTTCAGCACGGTCGTCACGGTCGCGTCGCTCAACTCCGCGATCCGCGTGTTCGCAACACCTTCCGCGGCCAGCAGCACGATCCGCGCCCGCTTCGCCGCCGAGGCCCCGAACCGGTTCGAGCGGGTCCACCGCTCAAGCTCGGCACGATCACCATCACGAAGCACCAACGCCGGAGCAGGACGATTCGCCATGCCCCCATGATTTCAGAACTAGAACCCTCTAGCAATTAACGACGCATGACACTAGAAGCGGCGTTCGTCAGCGGATCACCGCGGCTCGATCCGATTTCGCTTCTGAAGGACGACGGTTCACCCGTCCTGTGGATGAAGACCTCTCGGCGTCAATCCAGGCGGGGACGAGGGCGAGCCGGTTCCGCGAGCGGAGCGGTGGACGCGGGAGCCCTCGTGGCCGCGGCGCGCGGGACGAACTGGCGCGACGCTGAACCCCTCGGGCTGAAGAGTCGGGTGCCCCGTTGTTCGGCGGGCTTGTTCTCCTCCACCACGATCGGGTGAGCCTTGGCGTAGTCGTCCTGGCGGACTCCGGTCACCTGCCACGAGACGGTGGACCCTGGAGCGCCGCCACCGATGGCGAACCGGTTGCCCTTGATCTCGGCCTTGACGTGCAGGTCGGGGCTGGGCGCCCCGATCGCGGTCAGCTGGTAGCGGAAGTCACGGTTGAGGACCTCGAAGTAGTCGGGCAGCGTCACCTCGACCTCACCCGAACCGTCCAGGACAGCCGTGCCGTTGTAGACGTTCATCATGTCCGGCGACTCGACGAAGGAGTGCGACAGATACCGGTGCTCAGGGTCCAACGGATGGTCGATCCGGAAGGAACCGGCCAGCTTGGTCAGTGTGCCCTGGACCCCGCAGTTCCCGAGCGAGTACAAGCCCCAGGTGGCCGCCCCGGTCGCCTGACCCATCACCCCGTAGCCGCCGGATCCCGACGCCAGGCCGTAGATACCGTACGCCGGCCCCTCCCCCCAGACGCCGACGTAGCTTGATTCGCCCCTCACCCCGGCGGTGCGGGCGTTGATGCCGCGGACGGCGTACTGCCCGCCGGCGCCCTGGACCGCCGCCGAGTTGACGTTGGCCGTGACCCCGTAGACGCCGACCTGCCCCGAACCATAGACACCCTGGCCAGACCCGCTGCTGCCGTAGACGCCGTAGCTGCCCCCCGAGCCGAACACCCCGGTGGGCCCGCCGTAGCTGTACAGCCCATAGCTGGTGCCTGAGAAGATGCCACCGTATGTCCCGCCGACGCCCACGGCACCGGCGTAGCCCCCGGCACCCCGCACCCCGCTGTTGTCGGCGGAGTTCCCGGTGACTCCGTCTCCCCCGGTGGACACGCCGGTGACTCCATCGCCGGTTGACGAGGTCCCCGCAACTCCCACGCCTCCGGTGGACGTGCCCGTGACTCCGCTTCCCGTTGCCGACGTCCCGGCAAGGCCGACGCCGTCGGCCGAGTCCCCAGCCACCCCGACACCGGTCGCACTCACGCCGCTCACGCCGGCGCCGCTTGGCGACGTGCCTGTGTTGGTTCCAAGGATCACGCTGGCAGCATTGCCTTTGACGTCGAGAGGCATCCTGGGTCCGCGGGTCCCGATGCCGACGCGGCCGTTGGGAGCGATCCGCATCCGCTCTTTCGGCGACCCGCCTGACGGGGTCGTCTTGAAGACCAGCGGGACCGCGTTGGTCGGGCCCAGGAAGTTCTTCCCGTTGGACTTGATCCCGGAGTTGCCACCACACCGCCACGCCGTGCTCCCAGGCGCTGCACCGGCCGGGGAGACACCCGCTGCCATGCCCGCCACCGCGGCAGCCGCGGTGCCCCCCATCCAGAAGACCCGACGCCTCCCCACCGGGGGTTGGTCAGGACGGGAGCCGAGGGTCGTCCGAACGGTGGAAGAGGCTGGCTGGTCAGGCTCGGTCGCGGACATCGGGGCTCCTTCGGACGAGCCGGCCGAACCGCCGGCATTGCTGCATCGTCCTCCTGACATGACCCCTCGTCCAGAGTGCTCTCTGGCCAGGAGGGTCTGTCAGATCAAGGGTGTCACTGGTCCCCGGCCCTTCGTCAGGCGGTAGCCCGGGGGCGGCGGCGCACAGGCCGGAGGATGGCGGAGCCGGGCTTCGAGGCGAGGAGCGGGTCGAAGTCGTCGGTGATCGGCGTCAGGTGTGCCTCGTCCACGAAGACGGCGCCGTCGCGCACCTCCTGGAAGAGATCGCGCCCGAGCACGGCGCCTGCCGTGCCCATCCCGCCGTAGATCGTGGCGTTGATGCCGAACATGTACTCCGTGCTCCCGCCGGCGAGGAACAGGCCCGGGATGTGAGTGGTCACCCGCGGCCGGAACGGACCGAGGTTCTTCAGCAGCGGGGCGATGCCGTAGCAGGAGCCCTCGGTGCTGAGGGTGAAGCGCTCCTGGGTGATCGGGGTGGACGCCTCGCAGAACACCATCCGCTCACGGATGTCGGGGATCAGCAGCTCGGCGGTGTCGAGCACGCGCTGGGTGAGCTCCTCCTTGAGCTGGAGGTAACGCTCGTCGCGGCCGTAGCTGCCACCGTCCGCGGGGCCGGTCTCGACGTTCCAGAACGTATGCTCCTTGGGCGCCCAGCTCACGAGCTCGAGCGTGGAGTAGCCCGCGGGCGCCGAGTGCGTCCCCTCGGGGTCCTTGGCCGTCGGGCAGCTGACGCCCACCGGCATCTGCTCGGGGCAGCGACCAGCGGCGACCTCGCGGTAGTAGCCGTCGACGTCGTTGGTCGGCCACACCCAGGCGAGCGGCGGGGTGTCTCGTTCGCGCAGGTCGACGTCGAGCGCGACGTACACCGCGAACATCGGCAGCGTCATCTCCAGGTCCTTGAGTCTGCGCCGCAGCCGCCGGGTCAGGTGCTCGTCGCCGACCAGCTCCGCCCAGGTCTTCTTGAAGTCGGCTGCGGAGACGACTGTCTCGGACCGGATCTCCTCGCCGCCGCGCAGGCGGACGCCGACGGCGCGCCCGTCGTCGATCAGGATCTGCTCGACGCGGGCCTTGGTGCGGACCTGACCGCCGTGCGTCTGGATGACGTCGGTGAGATGAGCGCCGATGACCTGGCCGCCACCCCGGGGGTAGTAGGCACCGGCCTGGAGGTAGTGGTGAAGGAAGCCCGCGTGCATGGCGGTAGGCGTCCGGTGCGGGGGCCACGTGTAGTCCCCGTTCTCCGCGAGGATCACCGCCTGGGCGTCAGCGCTGAGGCCGCACGCGGCCATCAGTGTCGTGATCGGCCGCACGCCCCACCGCAGCAGTGCCAACGGGCGCAGGAGCGGCCGATCGCCGGCAGCGATGGTGCGCATGATCCTGACGCAACGACGAAGCCCGCTCTCCTGCTCGGGAAACGCCGCGACCAAGCGGTCGAGGTAGGTGTCCCAGCCGGTCGGCGTCTGGAACGTCGTGCCCGGGATCATGATCTGGCAGTGCCCCTCGGGGCGCTGGCGCAGCCACGTGATGCGCTCGGTCAGGGCCAGGCCCGAGAGCGCGGTCTGCATCCGGCCGCCGGGTCCGCACTCGCCGACGTAGTGGGTGCCGACGTCGAACTCGAACTTGTTGCCGGCGCGACGGAAGACCTGGGTGCTGCCGCCGACCACCTGGTTGGCCTCGAGCACCAGCACCCTCTTGCCGTTGGCCGCGAGGTACGCCCCGCAGGTCAGGCCGCCCGGGCCGGCCCCCACCACCACGGCGTCCCAGGTCTCGTGTCCGGCCTCCGGGGCCAGCGTCAGGGGCGTCGTGGTCTGCGTCATGGTCCGTCGCTTTCACAGGGAAGTCTCTGGAGACAGGCTCCAGTTAACTCTCGACCCGCTTGGACGACATCACCAGGGCATCGCGGCGCTGCGCTCGAAGTCCCGGCGGAGCTCGCTGAATCGCATGACCACCTCGATCTCGACAGTGAACCACGACAGCCGCCTGCGCGCTCGGGTCGCGGTAGCCCATCCCGTGACAGTGGGGCACCTGGAAGAACCCGTTCTTGGTGACCAGCGGACCGATCTTCACCGGCTCCAAGGGGACGTCGTACGGCGAGGGCACAGGCCTCGCGCCCCCTGGCGCGACGGCTCGGAGCCCTCGGGGGCGTCGGGGTTGCCCGCCACGAAGCCGAGGACGACCGCGTACTCGTCGGTGCCGGGCAGCGCCTGGCCGGTCGTGTCGGGGACCACCACCCCCAGCCCGCCGACTCGCAGGCGCGGGCATGGGCAACGAGCGTGTCGGAGGCGGCGGACGCCGTGCCGACGGCGTACAGGTCGACGCGTACGTCGGCGTTTCGCGACTGCGGGGACGAGGCCCGGGTGTCGGCGCAGATGACCGTCCAGGCGCCTACGAAGTCACCGCCGAGCGCACCGGCGTCCCCCTGTTCGGCGCAGGAGCCCACGACGTTCTGCAGGAACCCTCCAGCCGATGAGTCCCACTCCGCCAGCGCGGTGTCGAGGCCGCCGGGGACCTCCTCGAGACCAGGCAGTGCCTCTGCGGGGACGACGAGGAAGCCCTCGTCGGTGAGGTCCAGGGGCTAAGGCGACCCGAGGAGGTCACCATGGTCACGGCCACCGAGACGACCCCGCAGTACCCGGCCCGCCTGAGCGTCGACTACCCGGACCGGCTCGACCGGTTGACCACGGCGTTCCGGCCGATCCTCGCCATCCCCATCGTCGTGGTGCTCGCCGTGGCGCGGTCGTCGCCACGGTCGTCGCGAGGTCACGTGGCAGAGTATGGTCATCCGACGGACAAAGGAGTCCCGCGTGACTGCACGAGCCCGGACCGCATCTGCTTCAGGTGCCCACCCCGAACCTGCCAGACCGATTGGTCGCGTACTCCGACGAGGCCGCCGGCCTCGGGCCGCCTCGGCCCGGCGCCTCGGCCCAGCCCTGGTCCTGGGCGTCGCCCTGACGCTGCTGAGTGGAGTCGTCGCGACGGCCGCAGCGCCGCCCGCCACATCGGCGACCAACCCTGACCTGGGCTCGGCGATCGTCTTCGACCCGAGCATGCCGACCGCCGAGATCCAGGCCGCGGTCGACGCGATCCACACCCAGCAGGTCAGCAACGAGATGGGCTCCGACCGCTACGCGCTTCTGTTCAAGCCCGGTGTCTACGGCAGCGACGCCGTGCCGCTGCAGATCAAGGTCGGCTACTACACCGAGGTCATCGGCCTGGGAGCGTCGCCGAGCGACGTGACGATCAACGGGGCCGTCGAGGTCTACAACCAGTGCTTCGACGACCCGGACAACCCTGAGTTCATCGGCTGCTTCGCGCTCAACAACTTCTGGCGCGGGGTCTCGAACCTCACCATCGACGTGAACACCGCAGGCCAGCCCGGCTGCGAGGCCTCGGCGAACTTCTGGGCCGTGTCCCAGGCGGTCTCCATGCGCCGGGTCGATGTGCAGGGCGCCAACCTGACGCTCATGGACTACTGCACCGGCCCGTCCTTCGCCAGCGGCGGATTCATCGCCGACTCCCGCGCCGGCGTGGTCATCAACGGCTCGCAGCAGCAGTGGTACATGCGCAACAGCCAGGTCGGTGAGTGGACGAACGGCGTGTGGAACCAGGTGTTCTCCGGTGTCGTCGGCGCGCCCGACGACAGCACCTACCCGGACCCGCCCTACACGACGCTGGAGACCACCCCGGTCAGTCGTGAGAAGCCTTACTTGTTCCTGGACGCCAGGGACGCCTACCAGGTGCGTGTGCCCTCGGCACGGACCGCCACCCGCGGCATCACGTGGGCGGACGGCATGACACCGGGCCGCACGCTCCCGCTGACGAGCTTCTTCGTCGCCAAGCCGACCGACTCGGTGCAGGAGATCAACAACCAGCTTGCGCGCGGCAAGAACCTGCTGCTCACCCCCGGCGTCTACGACGTCGCGAAGAGCATCTCGGTCAAGCGGGCCGACACTGTGGTGCTCGGTATCGGGCTGGCGACGCTGCACTCGGTGGGCGGTGCGATCCCGCTCACGGTGGCCGACGTCCCCGGTGTCGTCGTCGCCGGCGTCACCATCGACGCGGGAGAGGTCGAGTCGCGCGCGCTGCTGCAGGTCGGGAAGACGAACACGCCCGCGGCGGCGAACAAGTCGAGCGCGAGCAACCCGACCACCCTGTCCGACGTGTACTTCCGGATCGGCGGGCCCTACGTCGGCAAGACCGACATCGCGCTGGAGGTCAACAGCAACGACGTACTCATCGACCACACCTGGGTGTGGCGGGCCGACCACGGCATCGAGGGTTTCGACCGCACCGACGGCACCTTCGGCGACAACGTGCGCTGGCGGACCAACATCGGGCGCAACGGCGTCATCGTCAACGGGGACCGGGTCACCGCGACCGGCTTCTTCGTGGAGCACTTCCAGGAGCACAACGTCATCTGGAACGGCGAGGACGGCACCGTTCTGTTCTTCCAGAACGAGCTGCCCTACGACCCGCCCACGCAGGCGGACTGGACGGCCGACGACGGCACCCTCGGCTGGGCCGCCTACAAGGTGGCCGACGACGTCACGCGGCACACGTTGTGGGGCGGTGGCGTCTACGCCTTCAACCGCAACAACCCGTCCATCGTCACCGAGAACGGGTACGAGGTGCCGGAGACCCCGCGCGTCGTGCTCAACCGCGTGATGACGAAGAACCTCAGCGGGCCGGGGATCATCAACCACGTGGTCAACGGCGTCGGCGCGACCGTCGACGGCATCCCAGACCCCGGGGACCCGGACAACTACGAGGACCCGAGCTACGTGATCAGCTACCCGTGAACCGAACGGAGTGAACAGCCCACCCGTGGGCTGACACCCGGCCGGGCGTCCTGACCCCCGGCGGCACGTTCGACGCAGCGCCGGCACCGGCAACGGTGTCGGCGCTGCGTCGCGTCCGGGCGCCTACCTCCAGGCCGATGTGCGGCCCGGCGCACCATCGCCCATCACGCGGCCTTGCTGACAAGGCCCCCGACCCGCTCGCCGGCGAGGAACACACCACCGACGAGATCGTCCACTCGTGCCAGGGGCACCGACTCGGTGATGGCGTGCGGATCGAGCAGCTCCACCTCCAGTCCGAAGACCCGCGCCATCGACGCCTGCCACTTCAGCTCCTCGAAGCGCTCCCGGTCGGCCGCGACGCTCACCGAGCCGGTCGCGTGCCAGGTCGTACCGCTGGTCAACTCCGCGCGCTCCAGCAGCACCACCTCAGTCACGCCACGTCGGGCGAGGTGGTCAGCGATGCTGCAGCCCACGATCCCGCCCCGACGATGACGACTCTGGCGCTACCTGGCAGGTCGTCTCCCATGATGTCTCCTGATCTCTCGCTCGCCGCAGTCGGGTTCATCACCGGGTGACGTCGAGCAGTCGCGCGGCGACATCGATGACGACTTCGGGCGCGGTGGTGCTCCCGCCAGTCTGGTCGCCTCGGCGCCCCGCCCAGCGGTGACGTCCGCGGCAGCCGGGAGGATCTCCTCCTTGCTCCTGCCATCGCGCCGCCGGCGACGGCCGGGAGTCGGGCTTCTGGGGGTCTGTGCTGTCGATGACACAGCCATGTCGTTGTGGGCGGTGTGACGCGCCCCAGGGTCGACCACCCGGGCAATGGCGGGTGATGCGCTCAGCGGGCGTCGGTCACCGGCGCGACGGTGGCGTCGCGGCGGAAGTCGACGACGTCGTAGAGGCGGCCGCCCTGGCCGGGCTGGGCCCAGCGGACGAGGCGGATGTCGTCGGCCATCATCTCGCCCACGCGGGTCACGGCGCCGGGATCGCCGAGGCGCAGGTAGGGCTGGGCGGCGGTGACGCCGTCGGGGACGACGACGTCGAGCCGCAGCTGGCGGCAGGTCCCGTCGGCGGGGCCGTCGCCGGGCTCCAGCGGCAGCACCGCGGCGTCGCTGCTGGGGCCGGCCATCTCGGCGTACCACCGGATCTCGGCCTGGGCGCCGCTCGACGCGGTGCCGACGCTGACGACCAGGCTCAGCGTGTCGCCCGGGGAGACGGGCACCCGGTGGGCGGGGTAGGCCACGACGTCGAAGTCGCGGGCGGGCTGGCGGACGGCGTGCAGGCCGCGGTTGCCGGTGCAGGCGGCGTCGTTGCCGACGCGGGTGTACTTCCCGAGGCTCCACAGCAGCGGGGCGCCGCCGTCGGTGCCGGTGTCCATCCGCTCGATGGAGCCGGTCCCGTAGAGCAGGTCCTCGCCGAGCACCACGTCGTCCTGGCCGGCGGGCAGCCACGCCCCGGGCGGGAGCGGCACGACGTCGCCGGCGGTGCCGGTGATCGGCGGGGTGCCGGGAGTCGGGAGGCGGGTGGTGGTGGCGGTGCCCGAGCCGAGGAGCAGCGGACCGTCGAGCAGCCCCGACGCCACGCGTGCGGAGGAGTCGGCGAGGCCGCCCACGGTCGGGACCGGCGCGTAGTCGGAGATCGCGAACGGGTCGGCCTGGGTGCGCACCGGGGTGCCACCGCGCAGGTCGACGCGGAGCAGGTAGGAGCGCAGCGTCGACCAGAGGTTCTGGTCGAACACCAGGTTGCCCATCGTCTCGGCCACCAGCGCGTCTCCCTCGCGGACCACGCCGCCGACCACGTGGGGGTGGCCGTTCACGACGAGCGTGGCGCCAGCCTCGGCGGCGACCGAGGTGAGCTCGCGGACGTCCGGGTCCTGGGTCTGCTGGTACTCCGTGCCGCCGTGCATCATCACCACGACGGTGTCGGCCTGGGCCTTCGCCGTCGCGATGGCGCGGCGCATCGGGGTCGGTGCGCACTCCGCCGCCCCGCCCTGGGTGGCTGTCGCGACGTAGAGCACCGGGTGGGCGTCGCCGGTGACGGTGGTGCAGCCGATGAAGGCGACGCGCTGACCGCGCGCCTCGACGTACGCCGGCCGCCAGGCCTCGGCGGGGGTCCGCCCCGCGCCGAAGTGCGCCAGCCCGGCCGCCTCGACCGTGCGCAGCGTGGAGTCGAGCCCGGCACCCAGGGCGTCGTAGACGTGGTTGTTTCCGAGGTCGACCACGTCGACGCCGGCGCGCTTGAGCGCGACCGCTGCCGCCGGTGCGGTCGCGAACACCAGGTCCTTCGTCTGGTGGAAGCGCTGGGGGCGGGCGCCGCGGAAGTAGGGGTCCTGCACCAGCGACGTCTCCAGGTTGACGACGGTGAGGTCGGCGTCGGCCAGCAGCGGGGCGATCTCGTCGAGCACCGCCAGGTGCTGCTGGACGCCGGCACCGCCCTGGAGCCAGGTGTCACCGCTCGCGAGCGGCTCGTAGAAGCGCCGGCCCAGCATCGCGTCGCCGCCGAAGCGGAGGGAGAGGCTGTCGGCGGTGCGTCGCACCAGGTCGACGGCCGGCTGCTGGCCCGGGGCGACGGCGAGCACGCGCTCGGAGTGGCCGGGTGCGCCGACGCGGACCAGCGTCGGTGAGTCCAGACGCAGGGTGACCCGGCCGTCGGCGTCGGCGCGATGCGGGTCGCCGGAGCCGTCCAGCTCGGTGACCCAGCCGTCGCCGAGCGGCTTGCCGCTGTCGGCGTCGACGACGGTCGTGAGCGTCGTCAGGACAGGGTCGACCACCGCGGCCTGGCTGGGCGTGGGCTCCGGGCTCGGGGCCGCCTGCGACCAGACGAACCCGAGGAAGAGGCTGCACACCGTCAGCGCGACGGCCGCGGGGAGGATCAGGCGGGTCATCCCCCGCTCTCCGCGCACCCGTCGAGGATAGGAGCGCAGGGACTGGTCTAGAGGGGTTTTGGCAAGATCCGCGACAGCTCGGGACGAGCCTCACTCCCGTCGTGCCGGGCCCCCAGCGGCGTACGTGGGGACCCGGCCCGAGAACCGGGGTGCGTCAGTCGGTGCCGGGGATCTGCGGACCGACGGTGCGGGTGCGGTCGGGCTGGAAGCCGTGGTCGATGCCCCAGAGCACGGCCCGTGACCGGCTGGTCACCGCGATCTTGCGGTAGCAGGAGCGGATGTAGGACTTCACCGAGTTGATGGACAGGCCGGTGCGGTCGAGGATCTCCTTGTTGGAGAGGCCCTGGGTGATGAGGGAGAGCACCTCCGACTCGCGCGGGGTCAACCCCTCCTCGCGGCCTGGCCAGTCGCCGCCGATGGGCGCCTTGCTGGCGTCGTCTGCCGAGGCGACCACGTTGCCGTCGTGCACCGACTCGAGCGCCGACACGAGCTCGGCCGCGGTCAGCCGCTTGGAGAGGTAGCCCGAGGCGCCGACGCGCAGGCTGGCGTGCTCGAGGTCGGGGTCGAGGTTCCAGGTGTAGACGACGACCCGGCGGACCTGCGGATTGTGGACCAGCCGCCCGACCGCCTCCTGGTCGCCCTGGGGCTGGGCGAAGGTGTCGTAGAGGGCGATGTCGACGGGGGAGACCACCGCCGAGTCGGCGTCGAGCTCGACCACCTCGATCCGGTCGGTGTAGGACCGCAGCATCGCCGCGACGCCGTGGACGACCACCTCGTAGTCGTTGACCACAGCCATCCGGATCGTCACGTCTCGATCGTACTGCGGTTCGCGGGGGCGTGCCTTCACCCCTTGGGGGGTACCGGAACCCCAGCGGTGGGGCTTGAATCTCTATGCCTCTCCGGCGCCGGACGGGGCACCAATCCGAAGGAAGTGAATCAATGATCGTCTTGGGTCTGATCCTGCTGATCGTGGGACTCGTGGCCGGCATCTCGATCCTGACCACCATCGGGCTGATCCTGCTCGTGGTCGGTCTGATCCTGAACTTCGTGCCGATCGGCGGCAGCCGTCGGCGGGTGTTCTGAGGAGGCTGACATGGGAACCGGACTGGGAATCATCCTGCTGCTCGCCGGACTGGTGCTCGCGCTGGACGTCGTCAACGTCGGCACCGGCTGGGTGGACGAGGGCCCGCTCGGCTTGATCCTGATCGCCGTCGGTGTGCTCGCGATCGGGCTCGCGCTGGTGATGAACCAGCAGAGGCAGCGCGTCACGCACGTCGAGGAGCGGCGCAACGTCTCCGGCTGACCGGAGCGACCGACCTGGGGGAGACCGGCGGCCCCGTACCTGCCTCTCGGGCAGGTGCGGGGCCCTCGTCTACCCGCGACCGGTCAGGACAGGCCGACGATCCGGCCGTCGTCGTCAATGTCGATGTGCTCCGACGCCGGCACCTTCGGCAGTCCCGGCATCGTCATCACGTCGCCGGTGACCAGCACGACGAACCCGGCCCCGGCCGCGAGACGCACCTCGCGCACGTTCACGGTGTGGCCGGTGGGCGCGCCCACCGCGGACGGGTCGGTGGAGAAGGAGTACTGCGTCTTGGCCACGCAGATGGGCAGGTGGCCGTAGCCGTCGGCCTCGATCCGCTCCAGCCGACGCCGCGCCTTGGCGTCCCACGACACGTGCCCGGCGCCGTACACCCAGGTGGCGACGGCCTCGGCCTTGTCGGCCAGCGGCATCTCGTCGGGGTAGACGAAGGAGAAGCGGTCCTGGCCCGCGCTGTCGATCGTCTCGAGCACGGTGTGCGCGAGGGCCTCGGCGCCCGCGCCACCGTCGGAGAAGTGCGTGGCCGGGACGGCCTGCACGCCCTCCTCGGCGACGAGGTCGACGACCGTCTTGATCTCCAGGTCGGTGTCGCTCGGGAAGCGGTTGACGGCGATGACCAGGGGCAGGCCGTAGACGTCGCGGACGTTGCGGATGTGGCGGCGCAGGTTGGCCATGCCGTCGGTGAGCGCCGCGACGTTCTCCTCCTGCAGCTGGGCCAGGGGCACGCCGCCGTGGTACTTCAGCGCCCGGACCGTCGCCACCACGACGACCGCCGCGGGGCGCAGGCCGCTGGCGCGGCACTTGATGTCGATGAACTTCTCCGCGCCGAGGTCGGCGCCGAAGCCGGCCTCGGTGACGACGTAGTCGGCGAGCTTGAGCGCCGTGCGGGTCGCCATCACGGAGTTGCAGCCGTGCGCGATGTTGGCGAACGGGCCGCCGTGGATCATCGCCGGCGTGTGCTCGAGGGTCTGCACGAGGTTGGGCGCGAAGGCGTCGCGCAGCAGCACGGTCATCGCGCCGTGCGCGTTGAGGTCGCGTGCGGTGACGGGCTGCTTGCTGCGGTTGTAGCCGATGACGATGTCGCCGAGGCGCTTCTTCAGGTCGGCGATCGACTCGGCGAGGCAGAAGATCGCCATCACCTCGGACGCCACGACGATGTCGAAGCCGTCCTCCCGGGGAAACCCGTTGGCCACCCCACCCAGCCCGACGACGATGTCGCGCAGCGCCCGGTCGTTGAGGTCGACCACGCGCTTCCAGCTGACCGTGCGCGGGTCGATGTCGAGCGCGTTGCCGTGGTGGAGGTGGTTGTCGATCAGGGCGGCCAGCAGGTTGTTGGCCAGGGCGATGGCGGCGAAGTCGCCGGTGAAGTGCAGGTTGATGTCGGTCATCGGCACGACCTGGGCGTAGCCGCCGCCGGCGGCGCCTCCCTTCATGCCGAAGACCGGGCCCAGCGAGGGCTCGCGCAGCGCCACCATCGCCTTCTTGCCGATCCGGGACAGGCCGTCGGCCAGCCCGACCGAGGTGGTCGTCTTGCCCTCACCCGCCGGCGTCGGCGAGATGGCCGTGACCAGGATCAGCGTGCCGTCGTCCCGGTCGGCCAGGCCGCGGATGTAGGGGAGGGACACCTTGGCCTTGGTGTGGCCGTACGGCGACAGCGCCTCGGGCTCGATCCCGAGGGTCTCCTCGGCCAGCGGGACGATGGGGCGGAGATCGGCGGCGTCGGCGATCTCGATGTCGGACAGCATGCCGGGCACGCTACTCCTGCGTTTCCGTGTTTGTCTCGCATCGCGCATTGAGTTGCGGAGTGTGCAACACAAGAGAGGGCGCGGGGTTGCTGAGGTGGGCCGTCGGCAGCGGCCCGTAGGGTGCCGTGGGTGGGACTGCACCTCCATCGGGCCGGGCGCGCCGACGTCCTCGCCGACGGCGTCGCAGGACTGCTCGCGACCCCGATGGACGACCCCTTCGCAACCGAGGTCGTGGTGGTCCCGGCCCGCGGCATGGAGCGATGGCTCTCCCAACGCCTGTCCCACGTCCTGGGGGCCGCGACACCCGGCGGCGACGGCGTCTGCGCCGGCGTCGACTTCCGCACGCCCTGGTCGCTGCGCGCCGAGATCAGCGGCACCCGCGACGACGACCCCTGGGCGCCCGACCCGCTGGCCTGGGCGGTCCTCGATGTGCTCGACGGCAGCCTCGACGAGCCGTGGGCGGCGACGCTGGCCCGCCACCTCGGCCACGGCCTCGTCGGCGAGGAGGGTGACCAGCGCCGCGGCCGGAGGTACGCCGTCGCCCGCCGCCTCGCCGGCCTGTTCGCCGCCTATGCCCAGCAGCGCCCCCGGCTGCTCGCCGACTGGACCGCGGGCTCCGACACCGAGGGCACGGCGACGGGAGGCGCTGTCCCCGACGACCTCGCCTGGCAGCCGCCGCTCTGGCGCCGGCTCGTCGAGCGGGTCGACGCTCCGCCGCCGCACGACCTCCACGCCGCTGCCCTGGCCCGACTGGCCGAGGAGCCGGCCGCCGTCGCGCTGCCGGAGCGGCTCTCGCTCGTCGGGCACACCCGGCTGCCGGCCACCGAGGTCGAGCTCCTCGCGGCCCTGGGCCAGCACCGCGACGTCCACCTGTGGCTGCCGCACCCCTCGGAGGCCCTCTGGCAGGCGCTCGCGGACCTACCCGGCCCGGTCCCACGACGAGACGACCACAGCCACGAGCGCGTGGCCCACCCGCTCCTCGCCACCTGGGGCCGCGACGTACGCGAGCTCCAGCGCACCCTCGGCACCGTGTCCTGGGCCTCCGCCGAGGCCCGGCCCGACCCGGCCCGACCCGACACCCTGCTCGGCTGGCTCCAGTCCGATCTCGCTGCCAACGCCACCGGCCGCGCCCGGGCACGGGAGCTCGCCTCCGGGGACCGCAGCGTCCAGGTGCATGCCTGCCACGGTCCCGCCCGGCAGGTCGAGGTGCTCCGCGAGGTGCTGCTCGGGCTGCTCGCCGACGACGCGACCCTCGAGCCGCGCGACATCCTGGTGATGTGCCCCGACATCGAGAGCTACGCCCCCCTGATCCAGGCCGGCTTCGGGCTGGCCGAGGTGGTCGGTGAGGCGGGCCACCCGGCCCACCGCCTGCGGGTGCGGCTCGCCGACCGGGCGCTGACCCAGACCAACCCGCTGCTCTCCGTCGCCGCCCGGCTGCTCGACCTCGCGGGTGGCCGGGCGACCGCGAGCGAGGTGCTCGACCTAGCCCATGCGCCGCCAGTCCGACGCCGCTTCCGCTTCACCGACGACGACCTCGAGCAGCTCGCCCAGTGGGCGCGCGACTCCGGCGTCCGCTGGGCCTTCGACGCCGCCCACCGCTCCGACTTCGGGCTGGCCGAGGTCGTGCAGAACACCTGGCAGTTCGGTCTCGACCGCGTGCTCGCAGGCGTCACCATGTCCGCCGACTCGCAGACCTGGCTCGACCGCACCCTCCCGCTCGACGACGTCGGGAGTGGGCAGATCGACCTCGCCGGCCGGCTCGCCGAGTATGTCGACCGGCTGGTGGCCGCTACCGACGCGCTCGTCGGCAGCCACCCGCTCGACCACTGGCTGCGCGCCCTGGCCGCCGGGGTCGATGCGCTCACCGACGTCCCTCCCGACGACGCCTGGCAGCCCGGCCAGGTGCATCGCGAGCTGGCCCGGATCGCCACCGAGGCGGGCCGGACCGGAGGCGACCTCCGGCTGCCCGACGTCCGGGCGCTGCTGGGCCGGCGGCTCGCTGGCCGGCCGACCCGGGCCAACTTCCGCACCGGCACCCTGACCGTCTGCACCATGGTCCCGATGCGGTCGGTGCCCCACCGGGTGGTGTGCCTGCTCGGCCTCGACGACGGGGTCTTCCCGCGGGCCGGCGTCGTCGACGGCGACGACCTGCTGGCCCGCGACCCCGTCACCGGCGAGCGGGACCCGCGCAGCGAGGACCGCCAGCTGCTGCTCGACGCCCTCATGGCCGCGACGCAGACGCTGGTCGTCAGCTACACCGGCGCCGACCCCTACTCCGGCCAGCCGCGGCCGCCGGCCGTCCCGTTGGGGGAGCTCCTCGACGCCCTCGACGACACCGCCACCAGCCCGGCCGGGCCGGTCAGCCGAGCGGTCACCGTCCGGCACCCGCTGCAGTCCTTCGACCGCCGCAACGCCGAGCCCGGCGCCCTCGTCGGTGACCGGCCGTTCAGCTTCGACGCCACCGCGGTCGCGGGCGCGCGCGCGGCGGCCGGGCCTCGGGTGGAACCACCGGCCTTCCTCCCCGCCCGGCTGCCGCCCCGCCCCGAGCCGGAGGTCGCCCTCGACGACCTGCTCCGCTTCTTCCGCCACCCGGTGCGCGACTTCCTGCGCGCCCGCCTCGACGTGGCCCTGACCTACGAGGAGGACCAGCCGCTCGACGGGCTGCCGGTGGAGATCGACCAGCTCGCCCAGTGGGGTGTCGGTGAGCGGCTGATCGGCGACCTGCTGGCCGGCGTGCCCCCGCAGACCGCGCGCGAGCAGGAGTGGCGGCGCGGAGTGCTCCCGCCGGGGCGGCTCGGCTGGCGCTCGCTCGGCGAGATCCTCGAGCGCGCCCAGCCCCTGGCGCGCGCCGCGCTCGACCGGCGTACCCGCCCGGCGACGGCGGTCGACGTCGACATCGACCTCGGCGGGGGGCGGTGGCTGCGCGGCACCGTGCCCGAGGTCTACGGCGACCGGCTGGTGCCCGTCAGCTACTCCCGGCTCGGCGCCGGCCACCGGTTGCAGTCGTGGCTGCGGCTGCTGGCGCTCTCGGCCGCCGAGCCCGACCGCAACTGGACCGCCCACACCATCGGCCGGCCGTCCAACAACCGCTCCCGCGACGACCACGCCCTCTCCCTGCTGGGGCCGGTGCCCGATCACCAGGCTCGCGAGCTGCTCCACGACCTGGTCCAGCTGCGCGACCGCGGTCTCACCGAGCCGCTGCCACTGCCGGTCAAGGCCTCCTTCGCCTACGCCCGGCTCCGCCGCACCCACGCCACCGTGACGGAAGGGCGCCGCAAGGCCCGCTTCGACTGGGACGACGGGCGCTTCCCCGGGGAGTGCTCCGACCCCGGGCACCTGCGCGTCTTCGGCCCGCGCGCTGCGCTCCCCGGCACGGAACAGCACCCGCTCTCCGGCGAGGACTTCCCCGGCGAGGCCGACCGCTTCGGCGCGCTGACGATGCGGCTGTGGAGCCCGCTGCTGCAGTCCGAGCAGGGGAGCTGGTGATGGACGCTCCGGCGCTCGAGCCCTTCGACCTGACCGGGCCGCTGCCGACCGGCACCACCCTGCTCGAGGCCAGCGCCGGCACCGGCAAGACCTACACGGTCGCCGCGCTCGTCACCCGCTACGTCGCCGAGGGCGTCGCCCGCCTCGACGAGCTGCTGGTGATCACCTTCGGGCGGGCCGCGAGCCAGGAGCTGCGCGAGCGGGTCCGCGAGCACCTCGTGGCGGCTGAGCGCGCGCTTGCCGACCCGGTCGCCGCCGACCGCTCGCAGGCGGTCACCGCGCTGCTCCTCGACGCCGACGCCGCCGAGCTCGCCGCCCGCCGCCGACGGCTGCGCGACGCGCTCGCCGAGTTCGACACCGCCACCATCGCCACCACCCACCAGTTCTGCCACCTGGTGCTGCGCTCCCTCGGTGTCGCCGGCGACACCGAGGCCGGTGCCGCGCTGGTGGAGAACCTCGACGACCTGGTCGAGGAGGTCGTCGACGACCTCTACCTCCAGCGCTTCGGGCAGCGCACGGAGCGACCGCCCTTCGACCGGGCCACCGCGCTCCGGCTCGCCTACGCCGCCGTCCACGACCCGCAGGCGGTGCTGGCGCCGGCCGACCCCGATCCCGACACCCGCGGCGGTGCCCGGGCGGCCTTCGCGCGGGCGGTGCGGCAGGAGGTCGAGCGACGCAAGCGGCGCCTCGGGGTGCTCAGCTATGACGACCTGCTGGCGCGGCTCTCGCAGGCGCTGGAGACGCCCGCGAGCACCGAGGCCGGTGCCTCCGAGGCGACGGTGCCGGCGCGCGACCGGATGCGGGCGCGGTGGCGGATCGTGCTGGTCGACGAGTTCCAGGACACCGACCCGGTGCAGTGGCAGGTCATCGAGCGGGCCTTCGTCGGCCACGCCACCGTGGTGCTGATCGGCGACCCCAAGCAGGCCATCTACGCCTTCCGGGGCGGCGACGTGGTCACCTATCTCGCCGCCGCGGCGACCGCCACCCACCGCGCCACGCTCGGCACCAACTGGCGCTCCGAGGCCGCTCTGGTCGAGCCGCTCCAGGTGGTGCTGCGCAACGCCGCGCTGGGCGACGACGAGATCACCGTGCGCGAGGTCGTCGCCGCCCACCGGGGCTCGCGGCTGGCGGGCCTGCCGCACCCCGCACCGTTCCGGCTGCGAGCGGTGGCGCGCGACGGCTTCCGGCTGACCCGGTCCGGTGACATCCCGATCCGCCAGGCGCGGGCCCACATCGCCGCCGACTGCGCGGCCGACATCGCCGGCGTCCTCGCCGCCGAGCCGACGTACGCCGGCGGGCCGCTGGTGGCCGGTGACATCGCGGTGCTGGTCGCCACCCGCGACCAGGGGCAGCTGGTGCAGACCCAGCTGGCCGACCGGGGCGTGCCCGCGGTCGTCGCCGGCGGCGGTCACGTGCTGCGGACCCCGGCCGCCGACGAGGTGGTCACCCTGCTCGAGGCCCTCGACCAGCCGCACCGCTCGGCGCGGGTCCGGGCGGCGGCGCTGACGGCGTTCTTCGGGCACACCACGACCGAGCTCGACGAGGCCGGCGACGAGCTGACCGACGCCGTCGCGGACACGCTGCGCGGCTGGGCGCTGCTGCTTCGCGGCCGCGGCGTGGCGGCGCTGTTCGAGGCGGCCGACGAGCGCGGCCTGACGCCGCGTGTCCTCGCGCGCACCGACGGCGAGCGTCTGCTGACCGATCTGCGCCACCTCGCCCAGCTGCTCCACGACGTGGCGCTGCGCGAGCGGCTCGGGCTGACCGGGCTGCTCCACTGGCTGCACGACGAGCGGCAGCGCAACGCGCCCACCAGCGAGCGCACCCGCCGGCTCGACAGCGATGCGGCGGCGGTGCAGATCGTGACGATCCACGCCAGCAAGGGACTGGAGTACCCCCTGGTCTACCTGCCGTTCTGCTTCGAGAAGTTCCTCCACCCCGTCGACGAGGCCCTGTTCCACGACGACGCCGGGGTGCGCACCCTCGACGTGTCCGGGTCGGGCCCGCAGTGGGACGGCCACGTCCGGCGGCACCAGGCGGAGGTGGCGGGCGAGGAGCTGCGCGAGCTCTACGTCGCGCTCACCCGCGCTCAGTCGCAGGTGGTGGCGTGGTGGGCGCCGACGCCCAACACCCCCGACGGCGGCCTGCACCGCCTGCTCTTCGGCCGGCAGCCCGGCGACCCGGCCGTGCCCGATCGGCAGGCCGTCAAGGACGACGACTACGCCCACCGGGTCCTCGACCTCATCGAGCAGCTCGGGGGCCCTGCGCACGAGCGGAGCGTCGTGGCGCAGCCCCCGCCGGTGCCCGCCGTCGGCCCGCCCCCGCCCCTCGAGGCGCGTCACTTCGACCGGGCCATCGACGCTGACTGGCGCCGGACGTCGTACTCCGGGCTGATCCGGGCCGAGGAGACCGACCCGGGCGTCACCAGCGAGCCGGAGCAGCGGGCGCTGGAGGACGAGCCGGTCGAGCGGGAGGACGAGAGCGTCGCCGCGGAGCCGTCCCCGCTCGCCGCCGGCGACGCTCCCGCCCACGCTGCCGCCGGCGACTCCCCGGTGTCGCCGATGGCCGAGCTGCCTGCCGGGGCGGCGTTCGGCAGCCTGGTCCACGCCGTCCTGGAGCACGCCGACCCCGCCGCACCCGACCTGCGCGCCGAGCTGCGGGCGCGGGTCGGCGAGCAACTGTCCTGGTGGCCGGTCGACGCGCCCGCCGACGCCCTGGCCGACGCGCTGGTCCCGCTCCACCACACCCCGCTCGGCCCCCTGCTGCCGGGCCGCACCCTGGCCGACGTGCCGCTGGCCGACCGGCTGCGCGAGCTCGACTTCGAGCTGCCGCTCGTGGGGGGCGACACCCGCGAGGTCGCGACGCCCGTGCTGCTGCGCGACCTCGCGCAGGTGTGGCGAGACGCACTGCCCGCCCACGACCCTCTTGCGGCCTACGCGTCCGTCCTGGAGCGGCCGGTGCTGGGTGGGCAGGCGCTGCGCGGCTATCTCTCCGGGTCGATCGACGTGGTGCTGCGGGCCAGCCGCGCCGACGGCGAGCCGACGTACGTCGTCGCCGACTACAAGACCAACCTGCTGGGCGAGCCGGGCCGGCCGGTGACCGCTGCCGACTACGGCCCCGCGGCGCTGGCGGCGGCCATGCTCCACTCGCACTACCCGCTCCAGGCGATCCTCTACTCCGTGGTGCTGCACCGCTTCCTGCGGTGGCGGCTGCCCGGCTACCACCCGGAGCGCCATCTCGGCGGCGTGCTATATCTCTACCTCCGCGGCATGTGCGGGCCCGACTCGCCGGTCGTCGCCGGGCATCCGAGCGGGGTGTTCAGCTGGGCGCCTCCTGCCGAGCTGGTGACCGCCGCCTCGGACCTGCTCGCCGGGGAGGTGAGCCGGTGACTGAGCTGTTCGAGCCCGGGGGCCCCAGCGATCGGCGGCTCGCCGCGTCGGCCGTGGGGCTGCTGCGCACGTTCAACGAGGCCGGGGTCCTCGAGACGCCCGACGTCCTGGTGGCGCAGCGGGTCGCCGCGCTGGTGGGCGAGCCCGACGAGTCGGTCTGGCTCGCGGTGGCGCTCGCCGTGCGCGCGGTGCGCCGGGGCTCGGTGGCGCTCGACCTCGCCGAGGTGCGCGACCTCGATGCGGCGCTGCCCTGGCCCGACCCCGGCGCCTGGCTGGCCGCCGTCGAGACGAGCCCGTTGGCCGCGGCCTCGGTCGTCCACGTCGACGACGGCCTGGTGTCCTTGGACCGCTACTGGCGGGAGGAGAAGCAGGTCGCCGACGACCTGGTGGCCCGGTCCGGCCAGCCGGCGCCCACGGTCGACGAGGCCCGTCTGGAACAGGCAGCGGCGCGCCTCTTCCCCGAGGGCTACGCCGAGCAGCGAGCCGCGGCGGCCGCCGCCGCACGGCGCTGGACGACGGTGCTCACCGGCGGCCCCGGCACCGGGAAGACCACGGCCGTGGCCGGGCTGCTGGCCCTGCTGGCCGACCAGGCCGAGGCCGGGCGTCACGGCGTCACCGCGCCTCGGGTGGCCCTCACCGCGCCCACCGGCAAGGCCGCTGCCCGCCTCCAAGAGGCGGTCGCCGCCGCGACCCGGGCGCTGCCCGCCGACGACCGCGCCCGGCTCGGCACCCTGACCGCGGCCACGCTGCACCGGCTGCTCGGTGCTCGTCCCGACTCCCGCACCCGCTTCCGACACCATCGCGGCAACCGGCTGCCCCATGATGTGGTCGTCGTCGACGAGACCTCGATGGTGTCCCTCACGATGATGGCCCGCCTGCTCGAGGCGGTGCGCCCCGACGCGCGGCTGGTGCTGGTCGGCGACCCCGACCAGCTCGCCTCGGTGGAGGCCGGTGCGGTGCTCGCCGACCTGGTCGCGGGGCTGGGTGCCCGCGACCCGGAGGCCGTGGTCGCGCTGCGCACCTCCCATCGCTTCGGCGAGCGGATCGGCGCCCTCGCGGCCGCCGTCCGCGACGGCGACGCCGATGCGACGCTCGACCTGCTCCGCGCCGGCGGCGAGGTCGAGCTGGTCGACCCCGACGCGAGCCGATGCCGAGGGCGTGCTGCGCGAGGTGGTGCTGGGAGCCGCTCGGGCCGTGCGGGCTGCGGCCGAGGCGGGCGACGTGAGCGGTGCGCTGGCCGCCCTCGACCGGCATCGCCTGCTCTGCGCCCATCGTGAGGGGCCCTTCGGCGCCGGACACTGGAACCGGCAGGTGGAGCGGTGGCTGGGTGAGGAGCTCGGCTCGCCGGTGGGCGCGGCCTGGGGCCGCGAGTGGTACGCCGGCCGGCCGCTGCTGATCACGGCCAACGACTACGGCCTCGGGCTCTACAACGGCGACACCGGAGTCGTCGTACGAGAGGGCGGTGGGGGGCTGCGCGCCGTCGTGTCGAGCGCCACGGCGCCGCTCTCCCTGGCCACGGCCCGACTGTCCGACGTCGAGACGATGCATGCGATGACCGTCCACAAGAGCCAGGGGAGCCAGGCCGACGAGGTCACCGTGCTGCTGCCCGACGACGACTCCCGGCTGTTGTCGCGCGAGCTGTTCTACACCGCCGTGACCCGCGCGCAGAGCCGGGTGCGGGTGGTGGCGGGCGAGGCTGCCGTGCGGGCGGCGGTGGATCGTCGTGCGCTCCGCGCGTCCGGCCTTCGTCAACGTCTCGCCCGGAGCGCGGGCAGGGAAACACCTGCGTAACCGCGCCCGGCTAGCCTCGGTACCATGCCCTATCTGATGCGGGTCGAGCTGCCCGACGTGCCCGGCTCGCTGGGTCGCGTCGCGACCGCGATCGGCCAGGCGGGCGCCGACATCGAGGCGATCGAGATCGTCGAGCACCGACGCGACGGGGTCGCGGTCGACGACGTGCTGCTGGAGATGCAGCCCGGCACGATGCCCGACTCGGTGGTGTCGGCGTGCAGCGCCCTCGACGGGGTCGATGTCGTGTGGATCACCCACTACGCCGCCGGTGGCAACCTCTTCCTCGACCTCGAGGTCGTCGAGGAGCTCACCACGCTCGGCGCCGACGCCCTCGACGGGCTGGTGGGCATGCTGCCGATCACCTTCCGCGTCGACTGGGCGGCACGTGTCGAGCGCTCGGCCAGCGGCGGTGCCGTCGTACGCGCCACGGAAGCTGCACCGTCGGAGCTGGCCTGGGTCGACCTGCTCCAGGCCACCCGTCTTCCCGAGCTCGACGACGGCGTGACACTGGTGTGTGCGGCCCCCATCTCTCCCGGGGCGATGGTGGCGCTGGGTCGGATCGGCGGCCCCGCCTTCCTGGACTCCGAGCTGGCCCGGCTCGGCCACCTGGTGTCGCTGGCGTCGTCGATCGCTCGCCCCCATCCCCCGGGTCGGGTGCCTGAGCCGTCGTAGCCGCCGCGGGAACCACCCCCTCGACCGCGCGCTCAGCCGATCGGCGCGACCACCCGGGTCTGCCAGGTGGCCGGGTCGCCCTCGGGCATGCTGAGGTACTCCTCCCACATCTCCTCACCCGTGCTCAGCCCCTGCTCCGCCAGCCACGACTCGAGCTCGCGGTAGGTGCGCTCGAGCAGGTCGTAGGGCCCGACATGCAGGCCCACCGCCACCCGGCCGCCCGGTCGCTCGACCACCCGCACCTCCGGGTCGGGGATGGCCGCGGCTCCGCCGACCGGGAACCCCGCGGACACGTCGACGGGGTCCATGGTCATGCCGTGGTACCACCCGAAAGGCGGCCCGACGATCGCTCCGGACGCCGTGGCGACGGCCTGGGCCACCTGCTCGAAGGCCGAGCCGAAGAAGTCGGAGATCTCGGCGAGCGGGACCTGGCGGCGTACCACCGCGACGGTGGTGGTCGGGACCTCGATGATCTCGAACGTGCTCATCATGCGCCTCCTCGAGTCGTCCCACCTCCACTCTCGCACCGGCCGGGCCGGGCGGCGGCGTGGGCTGGGTCACGAGCGAGCGAAGCCTAGGCCGGGCACTTCTCTCCGACGCCTGGTAGTACTGACCCATGGAGGCGCGCGGCAAGGTGGTGGTCCTCACCGGTGCCGGCATCTCGGCGGAGAGCGGGGTGCCGACCTTCCGCGACGCCAACGGGCTGTGGGAGGGGCACCGGGTCGAGGACGTGGCCACCCCGGAGGCGTACGCCGCCAAGCCCCACGTCGTCCACCGCTTCTACGACGCCCGGCGGGCGTCGCTGGCCACGGTGGAGCCCAACCCCGCCCACCACGCCCTGGCCCGGCTGGAGCAGGAGATCGGCGACGATCTGCTCGTGGTCACCCAGAACGTCGACGACCTCCATGAGCGCGCGGGGTCTCGACGGGTGCACCACATGCACGGCCATCTCCGCTCCGCCCGGTGTGTGGCCTGCGGCGCTCGCACGGTCTGGCACGACGACCTGGCGCACGGGCCCGCCTGCCCGGCCTGCGGCGAGCCGACGCTGCGGCCCGACATCGTCTGGTTCGGCGAGGTGCCGCACGGCATGGACGTGATCGAGGAGGCGCTGGCCGACGCCGAGCTCTTCGTGTCGATCGGCACCTCCAGCAACGTCTATCCGGCGGCCGGGTTCGTCCGGGCGGCTCGGCTCCTCGGCGCCCGCACGCTCGAGCTCAACCTCGACCGCACCGCGGCCAGCTCGGTCTTCGACGAGACCCGGCACGGCCCGGCCTCGCTGCTGGTGCCCGCGTGGGTCGAGGAGATGCTGCGCCACTCGGCGGGCTGACCGGTCGGCTACTGGCGGGTAGCATCGGGCTCATGAGGCGCAGGATCTACGACGACGACCACGAGGCGTTCCGCGAGTCCGTGCGGGAGTTCCTCGACCGCGAGGCCCGCCCCCACCTGGAGGACTGGGCCCAGGCGAAGGCGCTGCCGCGGGGGTTCTGGCTCGCGGCCGGCAAGCAGGGACTGCTCGGGCTGGAGGTCCCCGAGCAGTTCGGTGGCTCCGAGGCCGGCGACTACCGCTTCAACGCGGTGTTCACCGAGGAGCTCGCGAAGGTCAACATGGCGCTGCCCTCCTGCGTGGGCATCCACGCCGACATCGTGGCTCCGTACCTCGTGCACCTCACCACCGAGGAGCAGCAGCAGCGCTGGCTGCCGGGCTTCTGCTCGGGCGAGATCCTCACCGCGATCGGCATGACCGAGCCCAGCGGCGGCTCCGACCTCGCGGCGCTGAAGACCACGGCGGTGCGCGACGGCGACGAGTGGGTGGTCAACGGCTCCAAGACGTTCATCACCAACGGCTACTCCGCCGACCTGGTGCTGGTCGCCGCCCGCACCGCACCCGAGAAGAAGGCCCGCGGCATCACGCTGTTCGCGGTCGAGTCCGACCGCGAGGGCTACTCCCGCGGGCGCAAGCTCGACAAGGTCGGGCAGGACGAGTCCGACACCGCCGAGCTGTTCTTCGAGGACGTGCGGGTGCCCGAGGAGAACATCGTCGGCCAGCTCGACGAAGGGTTCATCCACATGATGACCTGGCTCCCGCAGGAGCGACTCGGCGTCGGCGGTCACCAACCTCGCCCATGCGCGGCAGATCCTCGACGAGACCCTCGACTACATCAAGGAGCGGCAGGCGTTCGGACAGCCGGTCGGGCGGTTCCAGCACAACAAGTTCCTGATGGCCGACCTGGTCACCCGGGTCGAGGTCACCCAGGCGTACGTCGACCAGTGCGTGCTCGCCCACTGCGACGGCGAGCTCACGCCGATCGACGCGGCCAAGGCGAAGTGGTGGACCGCCCAGGTGCAGAACGACGTGCTCGACCACTGCGTCCAGCTCCACGGCGGCTACGGCTTCATGAACGAGTACCGCGTCGCCCGCGCCTGGCGCGACGCCCGGGTCACCAAGATCTGGGCCGGCTCCAACGAGATCATGAAGGAGCTCATCGGCCGCGACCTCGGTCTGTGAGCTCTGCTGGCTGAGGAGGTCGTCAGCGACCGTCTCGACACCAGCCGCGGGCCTGGCAGCGGCCATGCCCGTGCGCGTGACGGCGCACCGGGCTGTCGCTCGGGTCGCACCCGTCCCTCCTGTGGGCGCGGGCAGAACTACTGGTGCGTACGAAGCAGGAGGTAGGTCGTACACACCAGTAGACATGGGGGGTCGCTGGCGGCGGAGACCGTCGGCCTGCGGCTCCGCCCTGGTGAGCCGCGGTCCTGGGTGCCGACGAGAGGATCACCCGGGCCGGTCGTCCCTCGATGACAGGCCCTCAGCGACCCCAGCGCATCCTGCTCGCCGAGGGCCAACCCCGGGCGGCCGGTGGCATGCACCGCCGGCTGGGCGTGGCCCCCAGCGAAGGGTGAACTCATCCGCCGATGTCGCTCGCCTGTTCCGCTACGGGTGATGATGGAGCGATGACGCTGGGCAGAGGAGGATGCGATGACCGAGGAGCAGGTCTATGAGGTGCTCGAGGAGTACCCCGACTTCGAGTTGCGCCACTACCCGGACCACCTGCTCGCCGAGACCGAGGTCGGGGGGCCGTTCGAGCTGGCCGGCAACCTGGCCTTCCCCAGGCTGGCCCGCTACATCGGCGGCCACAACCGGACCTCGCGCAAGGTGGCGATGACTGCGCCGGTGGTCCAGGAGCAGGACCCGGAGCGTGGTCGCTACGTCGTCGGGTTCGTGATGCCCGCCGACATCGGGGCCGCGGACCTCCCCGACCCCTCGGACTCGGCGGTCCGCACCCGCCTGGTGCCGGCCCAGACCGCAGCCGCCCTGCGCTTCTCGGGAAGGTGGTCGCGTCGGTCCTTCGAGAAGCGGCGCGCCGAACTGATCGCCGCGGTGGGCGCGGCCGGGCTGGAGGTGACGGGCACGCCTCGCTACGCCCGGTTCGACCCGCCCTGGACTCCATGGTTCCTGCGCCGCAACGAGGTGGTCGTGCCCGTCCGAGGCTGACGCCTTCGGGGCACCTCGTTTCCGATCGGTACTCGCGGCGCACCCCTCGAACCACCGTGGACCGACGAGAGCCCACGCGTCGCCTTCCCGTTGTCGGGTTCGGACGCCGTTCGCGACTCGCGCCCGCCTCGGGCCCGTGACTGCCGTCCACCGCCCCGGTGCGAGGATGGGCCCGTGACGTCGGAGACCCCTGATCCCCCCGAGCTGACGCTCGAGCCGGGGCCGCACGACGACGAGCCCCACGAGGGCAACGTCAGCGGCCGGCTCAACTGGCTGCGCGCCGGCGTGCTCGGGGCCAACGACGGGATCGTGTCGACCGCCAGCCTGGTGGTCGGCGTGGCCGGCGCCACCAGCGACCGGACGGCCATCCTGGTGGCCGGCGTCGCCGGGCTCTTCGCCGGGGCGATGAGCATGGGCGCGGGGGAGTACGTCTCGGTCAGCACCCAGCGCGACTCCGAGCGGGCGCTGCTGGAGAAGGAGCGGCGCGAGCTCGCCGAGGAGCCGGAGGAGGAGCTCGCCGAGCTGACGATGCTCTACATGGACAAGGGGCTCAGCGAAGAGCTGGCCCGCCAGGTCGCCGAGGAGCTGACCGCCCACGACGCGCTGGCCGCGCACGCGGAGGTCGAGCTCGGCATCGACCCCGACGAGCTCACCAACCCCTGGCACGCCGCCTGGGCGTCGATGGTCGCCTTCACCGTCGGCGCCCTGCTGCCGCTGCTCACGATCACGCTCTCGCCGGAGCCGGCGCGCCTCTGGGTCACCGTCCTCTCCGTCGCGGCGGCGTTGGCACTCACCGGGTGGGCCAGTGCCCGGCTGGGCTACGGATCGGCCGGCCGGGCCGTCGTACGCAATGTCGCGGGAGGGGTGCTCGCGATGGCGGTCACCCACCTGATCGGCTCGCTCGTCGGTACCCAGATCGGCTGACCGTGCGCAGCCAGATGGGCGTGCGCGCGCGCGTCCTCGCCGTGGCCGGCGCGGTGCTGCTGCTCACGCTGGGGGTGTGGACCCTGCTGTTCTGGAGGGTCTTCGACGCGGCGCTGGTCGGCTCGGCCCAGGGGCACGCACGGGTGGAGGCGCAGCAGGTGGCGGCCACGCTCGAGCTCGTCCCGCCCACCAGCGCCGTCCCGGTGCGCGACCTCCCCGACGGCAACGATGTCCTGGTCCAGGTGGTCGACGCGCAAGGGGAGGTCGTCGCCGGGTCCCGCGAGGACGCTCTCGGCGAGCCGTTCACCGCCGAGCGCCCCGGCGTCGGGAGCAGCGTGATGACCCAGGTCGACGGCCTGCCCGGCATCGACAGTGACGCGTACGTGGTGGTCACCCGGGGTGCGACCGGCACCGCCGGCGAGCCGCTCACGGTGGTCGTGGCCAGCCCGGTGCACATCGAGGAGGGGGTGGAGTCGCGGATCTTCCTCTTCGGTGGCTTGGCCGCGACGCTGGTGCTGGGGGTCGCGGTGGTCCTGGTCCGCTGGTCGGTCGGTGCCAGCCTGCTGCCGGTCGAGCGGCTGCGCGGCCAGCTCGCCGAGATCGACGGGCACACCTTCGGCGACCGCGTCGACGTGCCCGGGAGCGGCGACGAGCTGACCCGGCTCGCCGAGACCATGAACGAGATGCTCGGCCGGCTCGAGGGGGCCTACGCCGCCCAGGCCGGCTTCGTCTCCGACGCCAGCCACGAGCTGCGCAGTCCGCTGTCGACGCTGCGCACCTCGGTGGAGTTGGCGGCCGCCGATCCCACCGGGCGCATCTGGGCCGAGACCCGCCCGGTGGTGATGGCCGAGATCCTGAGGCTGCAGCGGCTGGTCGACGACCTGCTCACGCTGACCAAGTACGACGCCGGGGCGGTGCCGCTGCGGAGGCGGGAGTGCGACCTCGACGACCTCGTGGTCGAGGCAGTGCGCCGGGCCCGCGACGAGGAGGGGCCGGCGATGTCGGTGACACCCGAGCCGGTGCGCGTCCTGGGAGACCCCGACCGTCTCGGCCAGGTGCTGCGCAACCTGCTCGACAACGCGGTCCGCCATGCCGGCTCGGCGGTCCGGGTGGAGCTGACCGCGGACGGCACCCAGGCGGTGGTGAGAGTGGACAACGACGGGCCTCCGGTGCCGCCGGAGGACCGGCTCCGGGTCTTCGACCGGTTCGTCCGCCTCGACGCGACCCGTGACCGCGACACCGGCGGCGCCGGTCTCGGGCTGGCCATCGCCGCCGACATCGCGCGCGCCCATGGGGGCTCGGTCACCGCCGGCGAAGCCGACGATGGCTGGTGCCGCTTCGAGCTCAGGCTTCCTCGGGAGTGAGCCCGGCGTCGGCGACGCCGGTGGACTCCACCGGGGCCAGCCGGTAGCCGACCCCCCGCACGGTCTTGAGGCTGGCCGCCCCGAACGGCACGTCGATCTTGCGCCGGAGGTAGCCGACGTAGACCTCGACCAGGTTGTCGCTGCCCGGGTAGTCGGAGTCCCAGACGTTGGCGAGGATCTCGCCCTTCGTGACGGCGTCGCCTGCTCGGCGCATGAGGTACTGCAGCAGCAGGAACTCGCGCGGGGTCAGCTCGACCGCCGTGCCGGCGCGCTCGACGAGCCGGGTGTTGGGGTCCAGGTGCAGGTCGCCGCAGGTGAGCACGACCGGACGCTCGGGGGCGCCGCGTCGCAGCAGGGCGCGGAGCCGGGCCACCAGCACCGGGAAGCTGAACGGCTTGGTGAGGTAGTCGTCGACGCCGAGGTCGAACGCGTCGGTCTGGTCGAACTCGCCGTCCTTCGCCGTGAGCATCAGGACCGGCGTCCACACCTCCGCGGTGCGCAGGTCGCGGAGGACGTCGTACCCGTGCTTGCCGGGCAGCATGATGTCGAGCACCACCACGTCGTAGTCGCCGTGCCGGGCCATGCCGTAGCCCGTGACGCCGTCATGGGCGAGGTCGACGACGAAGCCCTCGTCGCCCAGCCCCCGGCTCAGGGCAGCGGCCAGCGGGCGTTCGTCCTCCACCAGCAGCACTCTCATCGGCTCCCTCTCCCACCCCCAGCGTCTCAGACTCCTCTCAGCGCTCCCGCCCTAGCCTCGCCGCAACACCTCTGAGCCCCCTGGGAGAGACCATGTTCGACACGATCGGCGGCCTGCCGGTGCACGCGCTGGTGGTCCACGCCGTCGTCGTGCTCGGCCCGCTGGCCGCGCTGCTGCTCCTTGTGTACGCCGTGCGGCCCGGCTGGCGGGGCGGCCTCCGATGGCCGACCGTCGGTCTGGCGGCGGTCGCCGCTGTCTCGGCCGCGGTGTCCACGTCCAGCGGCGAGTCCCTGCAGCACCGCGTCGGCGACCCGGCGTACGAGCATGCCGAGAAGGGAGACCTCGCCGCCGTCAGCATCTACGTCCTGTTCGGTGCGGCCGTACTGATCGCGTTCTTCCTGGCCAGGCCGGGCATGGCGGTCCGGTTCGGCGCGGCGAGCCTGGTGCTCGCGCTGGCGGTGACCGCTTTCTCGTGGTTCGCGGTGGTCAACGCCGGGCACAGCGGCGCCAGCTCCGTGTGGAAGTCCGAGCTCGCCGGCACGACCCCCGGCGGAGCCGGCGGCGACGGCGACTGAGGACCGCCCGGCCCGTTGCCGGGCCGGTCTCGGACGCACGGCCCCCCAGGCGCCTCCCCCGTAGCCTGGGGGGCGTGCGCATGTTCGCGGCGGTGACGCCGAGCGAGGAGGCCGTCGCCGACCTCGACGCGTTCCTCGAGGTACGCCGCGAGGCGGCGCCGTTCCGCTGGGCCGGCGCGGAGCAGCTGCACCTGACCCTGGCCTTCCTGGCCGACGTGCCCGACCGCCGGCTCGATGAGCTGGAGGAGCGCCTCGCGCGGGCGGCCGCCCGGCGGCATGCCTTCCCCGCCCGGCTGGCCGGCGGCGGCGCCTTCCCCCACGCCGCCCGTGCCCGGGTGCTCTGGTGCGGGCTCGACGTCGACGACGAGGGTCGGGTGGAGCTCGGCCGGATGGCCACCGGGGCTCGCGCCGCGGCGACCAGGGCGGGGATCGACGTCGACGGGCAGCGGTTCCGTCCGCACGTGACGGTGGCACGACTCGGCCGGCCGGCCGAGGTGAGCAGCTGGGTGCGCCTCCTCGACGCCTACGCCGGCCCGTCGTGGCCTGTCGACCGGGTCGACCTGGTGGCGTCGTACCTCGGGGAGGGGCCGCGGGGCCGTCCCCGCTACGAGACCGTCGCCTCCTTTCCGCTCGGCGTCGATCCGCGTAGGTGAGTGCAGAATTGCTCTCGACACGCCGCTGGAGCCGCCGTTTCGCAGTCAACTATCCGGGATGCTCGGGGCAGGCGACGACACAGGAGCGCGGCGATGGCCAAGGGACCAGGGTGGTACCAGGACCCGTGGGGTGGGGACGGCCTGCGGTGGTGGGACGGCAGCAACTGGACCGAGCACGTCCAGGGGCAGGTGCCGCCGGGCTACGCGCCGGGGGTGACCGTGCGTGGCGGGCCACTGGTGTCGGCGCCCGGCACCGGGCGCAGCTGGTACCACCAGTGGTGGTTCATCGCGCTGATGCTCTTCTTCTGCTGCTGGCCGGTCGGACTGGTGCTGACCTGGTCGCGGCCGAGCACCCCCACCTCGATCAAGCTGTTCATGACGATCGGCTGGCTCGTGCTGTCCGTCCTGCTGGCCGCCGCGTGGTTCTCCCTCGCCGGCGACCTGTCGCAGTACCAGACGACTCCCTGAGGTACCTCAGCCCGGCAGGGCGCGGATGATGTCCTCGACCCGCTCCTTGGCGTCGCCGAAGAGCATCTGGGTGTTGTCCTTGAAGAACAGCGGGTTCTGGACGCCGGCGTAGCCGGTGGCCATCGAGCGCTTGAAGACGATGACGTCCTTCGCGTGCCACACCTCCAGCACGGGCATGCCGGCGATGGGGGAGTCGGGCTCCTCCAGAGCCGCCGGGTTGACGGTGTCGTTGGCCCCGATCACGAGCACGACGTCGGTGTCGGCGAAGTCGTCGTTGACCTCGTCCATCTCCAGGACGATGTCGTAGGGCACCTTCGCCTCGGCGAGCAGCACGTTCATGTGGCCGGGCAGCCGACCTGCGACCGGGTGGATGCCGAACCGCACGGTGATGCCCCGGGCGCGGAGCTTGCTGGTGAGGTCGGCGACGGCGTACTGCGCCTGCGCAGTCGCCATGCCGTAGCCCGGGGTGATCACCACCGACGACGCCCCGGCGAGCATCTCGGCTGCCGCGTCGGCCTGGATCTCGCGGTGCTCGCCGTAGTCGCGGGCCTCGCCGACCACGCCGCCGTCGGAGCCGAAGCCGCCCAGGATCACGGAGACGAACGAGCGGTTCATCGCCCGGCACATGATGTAGCTCAGGATCGCACCGGAGGAGCCGACCAACGAGCCGGTGATGATCAGCAGGGAGTTGCCGAGCATGAAGCCGGCGGCCGCGGCGGCCCATCCGGAGTAGCTGTTGAGCATCGACACCACGACCGGCATGTCACCGCCGCCGATCGCGGCGACCATGTGGAAGCCCAGCAGGAAGCCGAGCGCCGCCATCACGACGATCAGCGTGAGCCCGAGCCCGTCGGGCTCCTGGGTGCCGTCCTCGGCGACCACCAGCCAGATCATCAGCGCGAAGAACGCGACGAACCCGGCGAGGTTGAGCAGGTTGCGCGCCGGCAGCACCAGCGGCGACGACTTCATCTTCGCCGACAGCTTGAGGTAGGCCACCACGGAGCCGGTGAAGGTGAACGCGCCGATGAGCACGCCGAGCGCCACCTCGACCAGGTGGACCGCGCCTCCCTCGCCCTCGGGGGCCAGGAAGGAGTTGAAGCCGACCAGCACGGCGGCGAGGCCCACGAAGGAGTGGAACGCGGCGATCAGCTCGGGCATCTGGGTCATCTCGACCCTGCGCGCCACGGGGGTGCCGATGACTGCGCCGAGGGTGAGGACCACCACGATGAGCAGCAGGGTGAGGCCGACCGAACGCCGGTCGGGCTCGTTGGCCGACATGTGCAGCGAGTGGATGATGGTCGCCGCCAGCGCGAGCACCATGCCGGCCATGCCGGTGAGGGTGCCCATCCGGGCGGTGGTCGGCCGGGACAGCCCGGCGAGGGAGCCGATGAACATGACGCCGGCCACGATGTAGAGACCGTCGACGAACTGGATCAGCATGCTCAGGCCTCCTTCCGGAACATGCTGAGCATGCGATAGGTCACCAGGAAACCGCCGAAGATGTTGATCGAGGCGATCGACGCCGCGACGAAGGACATGATCGTGACCGCCAGGTCGGTCGAGCCCAGCTGGAGCAGCGCGCCGACCAGGATGATCCCGGAGATGGCGTTGGTCTGCGACATCAGTGGCGTGTGCAGCGAGTGCGAGACGCCACTGATGACGTAGAAGCCGACGACCACCGCGAGCGCGAACACCGTGAAGTAGCCGGCGAAGCTCGGCGGGGAGTAGGTCACCGCCGCGACCACCAGAGCCGCGGCGACGGCGGACGTGCCGAGGCGGCGACGGGTCCGCACCTCGGCCGCGGCCGCCTCACGAGCGGCCACCACGGCTGGGTCCTCCGGCTCGGTCACCGGCGCCGCGGCAGGAGCCGCCGAGACCTGCACCGGCGGCGGCGGCCACATCGGCTCGCCGTCCTTGACCACGGTGATGCCGCGCTGCACGACGTCGTCCATGTCGAGGGTCAGCTGCCCGTCCTTCTCGGGTGTGAGCAGCTTGAACAGGTTGACGATGTTGGTGCCGTAGAGCTGCGAGGTCTGGGCGGGCAGCCGGCTGGCGAGGTCGGTGTAGCCGATGATCGTCACGCCGCCCTCGGTCACCACCCGCTCGCCGGCAGTGGTGCCGGCGACGTTGCCGCCGTTGGCCGCGGCCATGTCGACGACGACGGTGCCGGGTCGCATCGCGGCGACCGTCTCCTCCTTGACCAGCAGCGGGGCCGGTCGGCCGGGGATCAGGGCGGTGGTGATCACGATGTCGGCGGCGCGCGCCTCCTCGTCGTACATCGCGGCCGTGGCGGCCTCCTGCTCGGCCGTCATCTCCTTGGCGTAGCCGTCGGAGGAGACCTCCTGCTCCATGTCGACGGTGACGAACTGGGCGCCCATCGACTCGACCTGCTCGGCCACCTCGGGGCGCACGTCGAAGGCCCGCACGATCGCGCCCATCGCGCCGGCGGCGCCGATCGCGGCCAGCCCCGCGACGCCGGCACCGACCACGAACACCCTCGCCGGCGGCACCTTGCCGGCTGCGGTGACCTGGCCGGTGAACTGTCGGCCGAAGGCGTGCGCCGCCTCGATCACCGCGCGGTAGCCCGCGACGTTGGCCATCGAGGAAAGGACGTCCATCGACTGCGCGCGGGAGATGCGGGGGACCGCGTCCATCGCCAGTCCGGTGACCCCGGCGGCGGCGAGCCGGTCGACCAGCTCGGGGCTGCGCGCGGGCGCCATCAGCGACACCACGGCGGCGCCTTGCCGGAGCCGCGCGATCTCGCCGTCGGAGGGTGCGTCGACCTTGACCACGATGTCGCTGGCCCACACGTCGTCGGCGGAGCCCACGGCGATCTCGGCATCGGTGTACGCCGCATCCGGCTGGTCCGCCTGCGCCCCAGCGCCGGCCTCGACCAGCACGTCGTACCCGAGCTCGGCCAGCTGGGACGCGGTCTTGGCCGTCGCGGCGACCAGCGTCTGGCCGTCCTGGGACTCGCGGGGGATACCGATGCGCACGTTGCCCTCCTGGGGGTGCTGCTCGAGGGGGTGGCCGTCACCGGCTCGCCCGGATCTCAACGTACTAAAGGGATCGGTTCCCGATCGTGTGGGGGTGGCCACAACCGGCCGGGCAGGTTGCGGCCATCTCCGAACCCTTCAGGTGTGGCCGCAACGGTCGCACGATCGCGGATGAGCGCCATCACCTGGTGGCGCTCCAGCCGCGACCAGGAGGGCTCGCCATGACCATCCACCACACCGACACCACGGACGCCGAGCGTCCGCTCTCGAGCGCGCTCGTGGGCCGCCGCACCTTGCTGAAGGGCGCCGCGGTGGCCGCGGCCGCGCCCGTCGCCGTCCTCGGCACGGCCGGTCCGAGCGCGGCCGCCCTGACGACGTACGCGACCATCGGCACCGGCGTCGACCAGGTCTACACACGCATCCGCGAGCTTTCCGGCAGCAGCTACGTCCACGTCCGCAACTACAGCTTCCAGTACAACCCGAGCTTCCACGACCTCTGCAACGCCTGGGCCAACACCTATGGCTCGGTGCTGCGCTGGATGACCTCCGGGGCCACCGAGGTCGACTGGGTCGGCTGCATCGGCGTCTACGCCAACAAGCCCGGCAGCCACGGCACCGGTGACGCGTTCGACCTGACCTATGTGCGGCACACCAACGGCCTCTCCATGGACGCGAACTACTCGCACACCTCCGGTGCCGGCGTCTCGCACAACCGGCGGTACGCCGGTGTCGCGTGGGCCACCCGCAAGCACCTCGCCGAGGTCGGCATCGTGAAGTCCGACCCGACCCACAGCAACCACATCCACGCCGGTCGCTACAAGAACGGCAGCTCCTCGCTGCTCCTCGGCAAGGGGTCCTGGGACACGCTGCTGGTGCAGTACGCCTGCAACGCCTTCATGGGGGCCGGCATCGCCTTCGACGGCTCCTGGGGCAACCAGACGCAGACGGCCTACGTCGAGCTGATGCGTCGGCTGGGCATCCCCGCGACCGGCAGCACCTCGCCGTTCAGCTCGGTCACCGCGCTCCAGAACATGGCCCACGGCCTGGCCGCCCGAGGCAGCGTCGCCGCCTCGCTCCCCGCCTGAGCCCGCCTCCCCTGCCAGCCCGCCCTCGCCGGCGGGAGGCAGGGGGGGTCAGTGGCTGCCGGCGCTGCCGTAGAGCCGGTCGCCGGCGTCGCCGAGGCCGGGCACGATGTAGCCCTTCTCGTTGAGCCGCTCGTCCATCGCGCCGGTCACGACGGTGACCGGCACGTCGATCTCGTCGAGGCCCTGCTCCAGGCGAGCGCAACCCTCGGGGGCGGCCAGCAGGCAGATCGCGGTGATGTCATCGGCGCCGCGGTCGGTGAGGAAGCGGATGGCAGCGGCCAGCGTGCCGCCGGTGGCGAGCATCGGGTCGAGCACGTAGCACTGCCGGCCGGACAGGTCGTCGGGCAGCCGCTCGGCATAGGTCGACGCCTCCAGCGTCTCCTCGTTGCGGACCATCCCGAGGAAGCCGACCTCGGCGGTCGGCAGCAGCCGCAGCATCCCGTCGAGCATGCCGAGTCCGGCGCGCAGGATCGGCACGACCAGCGGCTGGGGGGAGCGCAGCCGGACCCCGGTCGTCGGCGCCACGGGGGTCTGGATGTCGATCGGCTCGACCCGCACGTCGCGGGTGGCCTCATAGGCCAGCAGCGTCACCAGCTGGTCGGCCAGCCGGCGGAACGTCGGGGTGTCGGTGGTCTCCTTGCGCAGGGCGGTCAGCTTGTGGGCCACCAGCGGATGGTCGACGACGAGGGTGCGCATGTCCGGCACCCTAGTAGGCGACGGGGCCCCGCAGAAGACGGCCGTACGACGACCGCGGCCGGCCGGCGCGCAACCGGGTTGGCGGCGCGGGGGTCGTCTGTCACGCTGGTGCTGTGACGGTCGCTCAGCTCGAAGGCATCGACTTCGCGCTTGCTGCCTACCGTGAGGAAGGCGTCTGGGCGTTGGAGGAGGTCGCCCATGACGTCCTGGAGGACCTCGACTCCTTCGCCGCTGCGCTGCGTCGCTTCCCGGGCGACTTCGGCGCGCTCGGACTGGTGGCCGTCGACGAGGACTTCTTCCTGGTGGTGCGGGTCGCCGGGCCGCAGGTCCGGCTGTTGCTCTCCGACGTCACCGCTGCCGAGGAGTGGGAGATCGCGTCGTCGGTCGTCGAGCATCTCGGGCTGCCCACGCCGGAGGACGACGACGAGCCGGCGCCCGCCGGTGACCTCGACCTGCTCCACGACCTCGGCATGAGCGCGATGGACCTCGGCGCCCTTCTCGACGACGAGGAGGAGCTCTATCCCGACGAGATCCTGTCCGAGGTGGCGCGTCGCCTCGGCTTCGGTGCGCTCTTCGACGAGGTCGTCGGGCTGAGCCCGGCCTGACCGCGGCCCGAGCAGCACGACGATGACCGGTCCTGCCGACGCCCGCTGGGGCGACCCGATGCGGCTCGCACTGGAGGAGGCGCGCGCCGCGCTGGCGACCGGTGACGTCCCGATCGGTGCGGTCGTCCTCGACGAGTCCGGTGCGGTGGTCGGCGCCGGCCGCAACGTTCGGGAGGCGACGCACGACCCGACCGGCCACGCCGAGGTCGTCGCCCTCCGCGCGGCCGCCGCGCAGCGCAGGGAGTGGCGGCTGGAGGGCTGCACCCTCGTCGTCACGCTCGAGCCGTGCACCATGTGCGCCGGCGCCGCGGTCCTGGCCCGCGTGGCCCGCGTCGTCTTCGGCGCGTACGACGGCAAGGCCGGGGCCGTCGGCAGCCTCTGGGACGTCGTCCGCGACCGCCGGCTCAACCACCGCCCGGAGGTGGTGGCCGGCGTCCTGGCCGAGGAGTCGGCGACGCTGCTGGAGGCGTTCTTCGAGGCCCACCGCGGCGACGCCTGAGCGGGTTGCCGGGCCCTCGGCCGATTCGGTCCGCCCGGCGCTGCTCCGGTACCCTCGTCGGCGGTGGCGTGTCCGAGCGGCCTAAGGAGAACGCCTCGAAAGCGTTTGTGGGCGCAAGTCCACCGAGGGTTCAAATCCCTCCGCCACCGCCACGAGATGTCTCGGACATCGACGACACCCGGACCCACGGCTGTGGGTCCGGGTGTCGTCCCTTGCTGACGCCGACGGGGGTCGCCTAGCGCCCCGGATCCCAGTCGAGCGCGGCGTCCAGCAGCTCCTGAGGCGACCGTGCACCGTCGAGCCGGAGCACCGGCTGGTCGCGCTCGGCGAGCCACCGCTCGTGGCCCGCGCGGCTGCGGCGCGCGAACGCCGGGTCGTCGTACCCGCGCGCCCAGCCGAGGAGCTCCTCCCAGGCCTCAGCGTCGAACTGGGGTCCCGCCCTGCGGCGGACCTCGCGCTCCTCGAGGCGGCGGATCCGCTCCTCGGGGCCCAGGGTCAGGAAGACGATGGCCTCGCGCAGGTCGACGACCGCCTCGCCCCAGCCGACCATCGACCCCGACAGCACCCATGCCTCGCGCGGCGCGAACACCTCGTGCATGAGCGCGACCCGCTCGCCCTCCGGTCGCTTCCGGCCGTAGGGCGGTTCGGTCGGCACCCAGGAGTAGTCGTCTGCGTCGGCGTGCGGGACGGACCAGTGGCTGGCCAGCGCCCGCGCGAGCGTGGTCGTGCCCGATCCGCTGGCGCCCATCACGTGCACCCGGCCGCGTTGCATGCGGCCGTTCTGGGTGATCCTTCCGGCAGCTGCGCCGCCGGCCGCCGAGCGACCTACGCCGGCCCGATCCGCCGACCGCTCAGCGTGTCCCACCGCAGCCGCACGTAGAGCGGCCGCGTACCGCCCGCCCAGGGGTCGGGGTTCCAGGAGCGCACGATGTCGTCGAGCTCGGGGCCGGGACGGACCTGGGACCCGGGGCCGGAGGCGACCACGCTCCAGCCCGACCGCATCTCGGGGTCGATCCGGTCGACCTCGAAGGCGAGCCGGGTCTGCCAGGCATGCGTGCCCAGCACGCTGTAGGCCGTGGTGCGAAAGACCACCGCCCCGTCGGCCACGGTGAAGTTCACCGGGAAGATCGCCGGGCCGTCGGGCGTGGACAGCGCCACCCGGCCCACCTCCTCGCCCCGCAACAGCTCCAGGCAGTGGGACTCCGACAGCACCGCGACATCGCTCACCCCTCCATCCTGCCTGCTACGACCCTGCGTCGGAAGGGCGGTTCGCCCTACGCTGGCGCGCATGTCGCTCTCGCCCCCTCCCGCCACCCCCCGGCAGCGGTGGAGCGCGGCGTCACTGGTCCCTCGGTGGGCGCGCGACTACCAGCGTGGGTGGCTCCGCCTCGACGTGGTCGCCGGCATCACCGTGACGGCGTACCTCATCCCCCAGGTGATGGCCTACGCCGAGCTGGCCGGGCTCCCCGCGGTGACCGGGCTCTGGGGCGCGATCGGCGGGCTGACGGTCTACGCGTTCGTCGGCACCTCCCACCGGCTCTCGGTCGGCCCGGAGTCGACCACGGCGCTGATGACCGCGGTGGCCGTCGGCTCGGTGATGACGGCCGGCGCCGACTACGCCTCTCTCGCGGTGGCGATGGCGGTCATGGTCGGGCTGCTGTGCCTCCTGGGCCGCTTCACCGGCCTGGCCCGGCTCTCCGACCTGCTGTCGCGCCCGGTGCTCGTGGGCTACATGGCCGGCGTCGCGGGGATCATGGTCGTCTCCCAGCTCGGCAAGCTGACCCGGCTCGACGTCCAGGGCGACAGCGTCGCGGGTGAGGTGACGTACGTCGTCGGCCACCTCGGCGACGTCCACGTGCCCACCGCGGCGCTCGGGCTGACCGCTGCGGCGTTGATGATCATCGGCTCCCACCGGTGGCCGCGGGCGCCGATCGCGCTGGCCGGCATGCTCGCCGCCACCGCGGTGGTCGCGCTCTTCGGCCTGCAGGACCGCGGGGTCCAGGTGATCGGCGCGATCCCCTCGGCGCTGCCCGACCCCCACCTGCCGCAGCTGTCACCGTCGGGCGTGGTGTCGCTGCTGCTGCCGGCGCTCGGGGTGGCCTTCGTGGCCTACTCCGACAACATCCTGACCGCGCGCGCCTTCGAGGAGCCCGACCACCGGGTCGACCCGCCGCGCGAGCTGCTGGCGCTCGGCGCGGCCAACCTCGGCGCCGCCGCGATGCAGGGCTTCCCGATCAGCAGCAGCGGCAGCCGGACCGCGATCGCCGCGGCGGTGGGCGCCCGCAGCCAGGCGGCGGGGCTGGTGACCGTGGCCGGCACCGTGCTGGCGGTGGTGTTCCTGCGGCCCGTGTTGTCGGCCTTCCCGTCCGCCGCGCTCGGCGCCGTCGTGGTCTATGCCGCGACGAGGCTGGTCGAGATCCCGGAGTTCCGGCGGTTCTGGCAGTTCCGCGCCAGCGAGCTGGTGCTCGCCCTCGGCACCACCGCGGCCGTGCTCGTCGTCGGCGTGCTCGAGGGCATCCTGGTGGCGATCGCGTTCTCCGTCGCCGACCTGCTCCGTCGGGTGTCCCGGCCACACGACGCGGTGCAGGGCTTCGTCCCCGACCTGGCCGGCATGCACGACATCGACGACTACCCCGAGGCGACGATCCTGCCCGGGCTGATGGTCTATCGCTACGACTCGCCGCTGTTCTTCGCCAACGCCGCCGACTTCAAGGCCCGCGCACTGCGGGCGGTGACTGGCTCGGCGGAGCCGGTGCGGTGGTTCGTCCTCAACGCCGAGGCCAACGTCGAGGTCGACATCACCGCCGCCGACGTGCTCGACGAGCTGCGCGTGGAGCTGGACGAGCGTGGTGTGGTGTTCGCGATGGCGCGGGTCAAGCAGGACCTCTCCGCCGACCTGGCGCCGACCGGCTTCTGGGAGCGGGTCGGCGCCGACCGGGTGTTCCCCACGCTGCCGACGGCCGTGGCGGCGTACCGCTCCTGGGCCGGGCTCCCCGACGACACCACCTAGCAGTCCGGCATCGGCGGCAGCTCCCGTTGCACGTCGTCGCGCAGGAGGACCGGGAAGCCGCAGACCGTCGCCACCTGGCGGTAGTGCAGGTCCAGGGCGCGCTGCGCGCTGCCGGTCGGGTCGAGCGACCAGGTGTCGAGCGGGCCGAGCTCGACCACCCAGTCCGGGCCGGCGGGCGCGCCGAAGGTGGCCGTCATCCGCGCGAGCCGCGGGTCGAGCACGCGGGTGGGCAGGCTCCACAGATAGGGGTACGCCGGCCGCAGCCCGCTCATCTCCAGCACCTGCGGCTGACCGTGGACGACCAGCCCGGTGTCGCCTCCTCGATGGGCGGTGTCCAGCCAGGCCGCCAGCCGGGCCTCGCGACCGAGCGGGCGCTCGGTCTGCACGGCCAGCGTCACCCCACCGGCGACGAGCGCGGAGGCGACGGTGACCGCGACCGCGCCCACCAGCAGCCGCCGGGCGGGTACCCGCGCGGCCATCGCCACGGCCAGGGCCAGGCCCGGCACCAGCGCCAGCAGGTAGTGGTTCCAGTAGCTTCCGCCACCCACGACGCCGGCGAGCTCCACGAGCAGCAGCGCGCCCGTCGCCAGGAGCACCGGGTCGCGCACCGGCGTCCGGCGCAGCCTCCAGCCGGCCACGAGCAGCAGTGGCGCGAGGCCGCTCACGAACGCGATCAGCAGCAACAGCCGCACCCGATGGTCGTTGGCGGCCGAGGACGACGAGGCGAGCACCTCCGACGCCGACGCGCGGAACGTCACGACGTCGTGCCACAGCGGTGCGAGGCCCGGGCCGGCGGACGCCCAGACCACGATGATCACGAGCGGGACCGCGGCACCGGCCCCCAGCGTCGCCAGCCGCCCGGCGACCGCTCGGCGGCCCTGCTGAGCGGCCCTCGCGTCCGCGACCGCGAGGACCAGCAGGAAGGCCAGGCCGCCGACGAGGTTCTGCTTCACCAGTGGTGCGACCGCGGCGAGGGCACCCGCCGCAGCCCACCACCCACGGGCGTCCTCGGTCCGCTCGCGTGCACCGAGCCCGACCAGCACCGCGCCCAGCACCCAGGGCACGCCGACGAGCTCGGCGTTGACCTCGTGGCTCCCCAGCGTCGGGTTGGTGAGCAGCGCCGCCGCCGCGACCGCGGCGGCCACGGCCGACCGACGTCCGCCGAGCCGGTCGCCGACCAGCCCCGCCAGGAGCACGATGGCGACGACCAGCAGCAGGCCGAGGAGCCGGAGCGCGAGCACCCCGCCCAGCAGGTCGGCGACCCGGAAGAACATCAGCAGCACGGGCGGGCGGTCCACGAACAGCGCGCCGTAGAGCCACGGCCCGGCATCGCTCCAGTGCCGTGCGACCAGCAGGAGGCCACCCTCGTCGGGGTACTCCTGCCGGGCGAGGAACGGCAGCCGCAGCAGCGCGGTCAGCAGGGCGATCCCGGCCACCACGACCGGCGTCGAGCGGAGGGACCGGCTCTGCGCGACTGCCACTCCTCCCACGGTACGACGGCCCGCTGAAGCCCTGCTGAGACCCGGTCGGTGGGCGAGGAGCTCCGCGCCGCCCACCCGTCGGCCGCGACCCGCGGACGACCGCCGCGCTGTGACGGGGTTCACAACGACCGGCGGCGCTACTACGGTGCGAAGGACGGCCGCGACGCGCCGGCCGGACCCGTCCGCCCCGTCTCGGGGGCCCAAGTCCTGGAGCCAGCAGATGCCCTCTCGATCCCGCCCGTCCGGCACCGTCCGCTCACTCCGGCCCGCCTGGGCGGCCGTCGTCGTCGCCCTGGTCGCCGCGCTCGTGCTCGTGCCCGGCGGGCCCTCGCGTGCCGCCACCGACAGCGTGACGCTCGTCGGCAGCCTGCAGGACGAGCTCGGCTGCCCGACGGACTGGGATCCCGCCTGCGCGGCCACCCACCTCACCCTCGACGCGGCCACCGGCGTCTGGAGCGGCGCGTACGACGTCCCGGCCGGCAGCTACGAGATGAAGATCGCCGTCAACGACGGCTGGGACGAGAACTACGGTGCGGGCGGTGTCTTGGACGGGCCCAACCTGCCGCTGGTCCTCGAGGGCGACGCCCGGCTGACGTTCTCCTTCGACGAGGCGTCTCACCTGCTGACGGCGAGCGCCGAGGTGCTCGGCGATGCCACCCGGGGCGACTGGCGGCGCGCCGGCCGCTCGTTGCGCTCCTCGCTGACCAAGGAGCGGTTCTACTTCCTGATGGCCGACCGGTTCGCCAACGGCGACACCGGCAACGACCTCGGCGGGCTCAGCGGCGGGCGCCTGGAGACCGGCTACGACCCGACCGACAAGGGCTTCTACCACGGCGGTGACCTCCAGGGCCTGACGAGCAAGCTCGACTACATCAAGGGTCTCGGCACCACCGCGATCTGGCTCACCCCGTCGTTCAAGAACCGTCCGGTGCAGGGCACCGGCGCCAACGTCAGCGCGGGCTACCACGGCTACTGGATCACCGACTTCACCCAGATCGACCCGCACCTGGGCACCAACGACGACATGAAGAACCTCATCGACCGGGCGCACGCCAAGGGCATGAAGGTCTTCTTCGACATCATCACCAACCACACCGCCGACGTGATCTCCTACCAGGAGGGCACCTACGGCTACGTCAACGCAGACACCAGCCCCTACCGCGACGCCGACGGCAACGTCTTCGACCCGCGCGACGTCGCCGGCTCACCGGACTTCCCCGCGCTCGACCCCGACGTCTCCTTCCCCTATCACCCGGTGTTCCCGACCCCGGCGGACGAGACGGTCAAGGTGCCGGCCTGGCTCAACGACGTGACGATGTACCACAACCGCGGCGACTCCACCTTCGCCGGCGAGTCCAGCGAGTGGGGCGACTTCGTCGGCCTCGACGACCTCTTCACCGAGCGGCCCGAGGTCGTCCAGGGGATGACCGACATCTACTCGGCCTGGGCCGACCTCGGCATCGACGGCTTCCGGATCGACACCGTCAAGCACGTCAACATCGAGTTCTGGCAGGAGTTCTCCCCGGCGCTGCTCGACCACGCGCGCGACCTCGGCAACAAGGACTTCTTCATGTTCGGCGAGGTCTACGACGGCAACCCGGCGTACCTCAGCACGTTCACCACCAACGGCGAGCTCCAGGCCACGCTCGACTTCGGGTTCCAGGCCAAGGCGGTGCCGTTCGCGCAGGGCTCGGAGCCGACCAAGATGGCCGACTTCTACGCCCTCGACGACTACTACACCGACACCGACTCCAACGCCTACCAGCTGCCGACGTTCCTCGGTAACCACGACATGGGCCGGGTCGCGATGATGCTTCAGGGCTCGGCCGCCGACGACGCGGAGCTGCTCGACCGGGTGGAGCTGGCCAACACGCTGATGTACCTCACCCGCGGCCAGCCGGTCGTCTACTACGGCGACGAGCAGGGTTTCATCGGGCTCGGCGGCGACAAGGACGCCCGTGAGGACATGTTCGCGACGCAGACCGAGCAGTACGCCACCGAGGAGGTGCTGGCCGGCCCCTCCGGGTCCCTCGACCGGTTCGACAGCAGCCACCCGCTCTACCGCCAGATCCGTGCGCTGAGCTGGCTCCGTCAGCGGCACCCGGCGCTCGCCGACGGCGCGCAGCTGCCGCGGTACGCCGCCGACGAGGCGGGCGTGTTCGCCTTCTCTCGGGTGGCCTCGGGCAAGCACCCGAAGGAGTACCTCGTCGCGCTCAACAACAGCATCGCCGAGGCGACGGCGACCTTCGCGACCGGCACCTCTCGCGCGACGTTCCACCCGGTCTACGGCACCCGCCGCTCGGTGCGCTCCGGCGCCGACGCCACGGTGACGGTGACCGTGCCGCCGCTGTCCGCGGTCGTGCTCCGGTCCAGCAAGCCGATGGACGTCGGCAAGCAGGCACCGGCGGCCACCTTCCGCGCTCCGGCCGGCGTGGTCGGCGGCCGTGCGGAGATCGGCGTCGACCTCAGCGGCACCGGCGCCGCCGGGCTCAACCAGGTGTCGTTCTCCTACCGTCCGGTGGGCACCGGCGACTGGACCATGCTCGGCGTCGACGACAACGCCCCGTACCGCGTCTTCCACGACGTCTCGGGGCTGACCAAGGGCACGGTGCTGGAGTATCGCGCCGTGGTCCGCGACCCGCGCGGCCACCTCTCCGCGGTGTCCACCTCGGCGGTCGTGGGCGACCCGCCGAAGCCGCCCACCGGGGGCGACGGAGGCACGGTCGTGCAGCCCGACAACGTCAGCGTGCCCGGCACCCTGAACACCGCGATGGGGTGCGCGTCCGACTGGATGCCCGACTGCGACCAGGCCCAGCTGACGCTCGACCCCGACGACCTGGTCTGGAAGGGCTCCTACTCCCTGCCGGCCGGAGGCTACGGCTACAAGGTGGCCATCAACAAGGCGTGGGAGGAGAACTACGGCGCCGGCGGGGTGCAGGACGGCCCCAACATCGACCTCACGACGACGGGCGACCCGGTGACCTTCTACTACGACCACGGCACGCACTGGGTGACCAGTGACGCGCAGGATCCGGTCATCACCGCCCCGGGCAGCTTCCAGAGCGAGCTGGGGTGTCCGGGTGACTGGCAGCCCGACTGCATGCGGCCGTGGCTGCAGGACCCCGACGGCGACGGCACCTACACCTGGGTCACGAAGCTGATCCCGGCCGGCGACTACGAGTTCAAGGTCGCCCACGGGCTTGCGTGGACCGAGAACTACGGCGCCGGGGGCGTGCCCGACGGCGCCAACATCGCGGTGTCGGTGCCCGACGGCGTGACGGTCACGTTCAGCTACGACAGCACCACGCACGTGGCGACGGCGACCGTCTCCTGACCCCTACCCGAGGTGCTCGCCCAGCCGGGCGAGCGCCTCGGGGATGTCGTCGGTCGGCCCGGCGAAGCTGAACCGCACGAAGCGCTCGCCCTGGGCGGTGTCGAAGTCGACGCCGGGGGTGAGCGCCACCCCCGTGGCGGCCAGCGTCTGGTGACACCACGCCATCGAGTCGTCGGTGAGGTGGCCGAGGTCGGCGTACACGTAGAAGGCGCCGTCGGCCGGCGCCAGCCGGTCGATCCCGAGGCCGGGCAGGCCGTCGAGCAGCAGCTGCCGGTTGACGGCGTAGCGCCGCACGTGGCCGTCGAGCTCGGCGTACGTCGCGTCGTCGAAGGCCGCCAGGCACGCCCGCTGAGCGATCACCGGCGGGCAGATCGTGAAGTTGCCGGTGAGCACGTCGACGGCGCGGCGCAGCCGTTCGGGCACCAGCATCCAGCCGATCCGCCAGCCGGTCATCGAGAAGTACTTGGAGAACGACGAGAAGACGATCGCCTCCCGTGAGGTCTCCCAGGCGCTCCGCGCCAGCGCCTCTTGGCCGTCGAGAGGGGCGTACTCGATGCCGTGGTAGATCTCGTCGGACACCAGCTGCACCCCGTGCTCCTCGCACCAGCGGGCGAGCGCCGCGAGCTCATGGGGCAGCAGCATCGTGCCCGTCGGGTTGGCGGGGGAGGCGACCACCAGGCCGGCGATCGGGCCGCTGCGAGCGACCAGCTCCTCGACCTGGGCGACCGTCGGCTGGAAGCGGTCGCCCGGCCCGGTGGGGATCTGGACGACCTCGCAGCCGAGCGCGGTGAGGACGTTGCGGTAGCAGGGGTAGCCCGGCCGCGCCATCGCGACCCGGTCGCCCACGTCGAAGGCGGCGAGGAAGGCGAGCAGGAAGCCACCCGACGAGCCGGTCGTGACGACGACGTCGTCCGGCGTCACGTCGATGCCGTGGATGCGCCCGTGGTGGGCGGCGATCGCGGCGCGCAGCTCGGGGATGCCGGTGGCGACCGTGTAGCCGAGCGGCTCGCCCGACTCGAGCAGGCGCACCGCCTCGGCGCGCACCGGCGCGGGAGCCCCGGTCATCGGCTGGCCAGCGACCAGGTTGACCAGGTCGCCGTGTGACACCTGTCGGGCCGCAGCGGCGGCGAGCAGGTCCATCACGTGGAAGGGGGGTACGGCGGCGCGCGCGGCGACGGCGTACCTCTCGGTGCTGACGGGACCGCCGGTCATACGGCCATCGTGCCCCGGGTGTTCGGTCCACCGCCAGCGGGGGCGTCCGGCCGCGCCGTCCCGTGCCGATACCATCGTCGCCACCGACCCGACGCCTGCCGGGAGGAGTCTCGTGACGTTCGACCTCCACCAGCTCGACAGCTTTGTGCTGGTGGGAGCCGCGGTCACCTTCCTGGCCATCCTCGCCGTCCGGCTGTCCTCGCGGGCGGGGCTGCCGAGCCTGTTGATCTATCTGCTGATGGGCGTGCTGCTCGGCGAGGCGAGCTTCGGCATCCAGTTCGAGGACGCCGAGATGGCGCATGCGATCGGGTTCGGTGCCCTGGCGCTGATCCTGGCCGAGGGCGGGCTCACGACGTCGTGGCGCGAGGTGCGTCCGTCGATGCGGCTCGGCTTCCTGCTGGCCACGGTCGGCGTGGGCGTCTCGGTGACCGTGGTGGCGCTGGCCGGTCACTACGTGATGGGGCTTCCCTGGCAGCTGGCCGTGCTGCTCGGCGCCGTCACCTCCCCGACCGACGCGGCCGCGGTGTTCTCGGTGCTGCGGGTGGTCCCGCTGCCCCAGCGGCTGATCGGGACCCTGGAGGCCGAGTCCGGTCTCAACGACGCGCCCACGGTCGTGCTGGTGACGCTGATCTCGACCGGGGCCGTGGCCGAGTACGGCATCCCCGTGATGGGCGCGATCATGATCTACGAGCTGGTCGCCGGCGTGCTGATGGGGCTGGCGATCGGGTTCGTCGGCGCCTGGGTGCTGCGGCGGGCGGCGCTGCCGGCGTCCGGTCTCTACCCGATCGCGGTGCTCACCCTCGCGCTGCTGGCCTACGGCGCCGCGTCGGCGGTCCATGCCAGCGGCTTCGCCGCGGTCTACGTCGCCGCGCTGGTGCTGGGCAACCAGGAGCTGCCGCACCGCGCCGCCACGAAGTCCTTCGCCGAGGGTGTCGCCTGGCTGGCCCAGATCGGGCTGTTCGTGATGCTCGGGCTGCTGCTCTCCCCGGGCCGGATCGACCTGGGCACCGTCGGGTTGGCGCTGGCGGCAGGGGCGGTGCTGACGTTCCTGGCGCGACCGCTGTCGGTGCTGGTGTCGTCCATCGGGCAGGGGTTGTCGCTGCGAGAGACGGCCTTCCTGTCCTGGGCCGGGCTGCGCGGCGCCGTGCCGGTCGTGCTCACCACGATCCCCCTGGCCGAGGACGTCCGCGACGCCGACCGGCTCTTCGACCTGGTGTTCGTGATGGTCGTGGTCGCGACGCTGATCACCGGGCCGACGCTGCCGTGGTTGGCCAAGGTGCTCAAGGTCGCCCGCCGGTCCGAACCGCGCGGGCTCGACGTCGAGGCGGCCCCCCTGGAGCGGGTCGCCGCCGACCTGCTGCAGGTGACGATCAGCCCGGTCTCGAAGATGCACGGTGTCGAGGTCGGTGAGCTGCGGCTGCCGGTCGGCGCGTCGGTCTCGATGGTGATCCGGGAGGGGCAGACGCTGGTGCCTGAGCGGCGTACCGTCCTGCGCCACGGCGACGACCTGCTCGTGGTCACCCCGCGCGGCGTGCGCGACGCGACCGAGCGACGGCTGCGCGAGGTCTCGGCCGGCGGCCGGCTCGCCCAGTGGTTGGGCGCGGATCCTCGCCGCGGCTGACGCCGCGTCGCACTGGTCGGGTGGACCGTCCGGCGAGGCTGCCGGGACTGCTGTGGCCGGGTCTGCACCATGTGGCGCCCCGCCAGCCACAGTCGCCGGCCTGGAGGAGATCGTGTCCCGGTGTTGGGGAGCGCGACGACCCGCCCACCGCCGGCTGGGGGGACGCCGCGAGACAGTCCGAAGTCTTCTTTGGACGATGGCTCGCATGCTGGGACAGAAGGCCTCTGATCAGGCTCGACTGCCGGTGGGCCCTGCTTGGCTATCTGTAGGAGCTCAGCAGCCAACCACCACGAGGGGGTCCCGGTTTCGGGGTCTCCCGATGGGGTGTTGGCTGCCGCTCGGGCGGCGCGTCGGGCCAAGGATGCGGCTGCGGTGGCGGAGCTGGTCGCGGCCGTGGAGTGGGCGGCTCTGCATGAGCCGTCCGGGACGGATGATGCGGCGTACTGGTGCGAGGCGGGCCGGGTGATCCCGTTGGCGGGTGAGGGTGCCCCGGAGATCGCGGAGGACGCCGTGGCGGAGTTCGCGACCGCCCTCGGCGTCACCACGGAGCCGGGGCGGCGGTTGATCGGCTACGCCCTCGAGGTCTGCTACCGGCTGCCGGAGCTGTGGAAGGCGTTGCAGGCGGGGCGGGTGCCGGCCTGGCGCGCGGCCCGGGTCGCCGACGCCACGGTCACGTTGAGCAAGGCCGCGGCGGGGTTCGTGGACCGTCAGGTCGCCGCCGTGGCGGGCCGGGTGTCGCTCACCGAGTTGGACCACCTGGTCCTGGAGGCCAAGATCAGGGTCGAGGGCGTGGAGCGGGAGGACCCGGAGAACCCGTGCCCGGAGGTGCCCGACTCCCGGCATGTGGCGGTGCACACCGACCAGGTGTCCTTCACCGGCACCGTGGCCGTCACTGGTGAGCTGGACCTGGCCGACGCCCTGCATCTGGACCAGGCATTGGCCGCGGGTGCGGAGCAGCTGAAGCTCGCCGGCTCGATCGTGTCGTTGGATGCCCGTCGGGCGACCGCGCAGGGGGAGATGTCCCGGCACCAACTTGCCCTCTCCTTCGACGGCGAACCAGTAGTTGAGAAGGCCGCCCGGCGCCCGCAGCGGCCCGTGACCCTGTTCGTGCACGTCTCCGTAGCAGCCCTCGCCGGCACCAACTCGGTGGGTCGGTGTGAGAACACCCGCACCCCGATTGATGTGGAGACGATCCGGGCGTGGTGTGGCCACCCCGACGCCGTGGTCACCGTCAAGCCGGTCATCGACCTCAACGGTCATGAGCGGGTGGACCAGTACGAGCTACCGGACCGGCTCAAGGAGAGGATCGATCAGCGCGACGGGCACTGCGTGTTCCCCTACTGCACCAGGCCGGCCCGGGGCTGCGACCACGACCACGCGATCCCCTACGACCCGGCCGATCCGGCCCGTGGCCCGACCTGTTCGTGCAATGTGGCGCCGTTGTGTCGGGGTCATCATCGGTGGAAGACCCACACCCCGTGGCGCTACCGGACCATCGAGCCCGGGGTCTATGCCTGGGCCACCCCGCACGGCTACCGGCTGGTCGTGGACCATTCGGGCACCCCCGACGTCACCCCCGACGGAGAGACCACCGCGGCATGTTTGCGGCCGGTCGACCCACCCGACCAATAGCCGCCCCGCCCCACACCCCGCCGAAGCTCGGACCGGCGGGGCCACAGGCACGTCCGAGGGCCGATTCGGAGCTTCCGCTCAGCCGAGATCAGAGCGGATCCGGGGCCCGCGACGAGACGCGGGACACCGCCGTCGAGTCTTGATCCGCGCCTGCGGCCGAACTTGACTGGAGGCAGAGACGTGAGAAGGAGAGGGGATGGCGGAAATGGCAACTCTCACGCGCACCATCACGATCAAGGCCCCAGTCGAGGAGGTGTTCGATCGAGCACTCCAGCCCGCGAATCTCTGGTCCGTGCCCGACATCGCGCTGGCCGACGTCGTCGTGAAGCCGGACGGGGTAGGGACCACGGCCCGCATCTGGTCGCACTTCCTCGGCTTCCACCTGGAGGGCGGCTTGGAGTACACCGAGGTCACTCGGCCCGAGCGCATCGTCATCAAGGTCGGCTTCTTCATGGAGCACCCGACGTGGACCTTCACCTTCGAGCCCGTCAAGGGGGGCACCAAGGTCACCGGCGAGGGTGAATGGCACGTGGGCGCCCCCGCGATCGGCGGAACGATGGAGCGGATGATGGTCAAGGAGCACGAGCCCATGATGGACACCATGCTGGCCAACCTGGGGTCGAAGGCCGCCGCCTGACCTGGGCTGATTCCATGGCACGTAGGTCGTGAGATCCCCGACTGTCGAAGGCCCACGTGCCCGGAGGCGAGGTCGGTGGACCACCACTGGCACCTTCCTGGCGATCGGCGACGGAAGGCCGAGCCGATCGGCGCTCACGATTCATGCGTTCATGCCCGCTCTGGGCGACACGAGTGGGGCTGGCGCGATGGCCGGATGGGGACCGAGCGAGACGCGGTGGCGGTGACCTGGACGCAGTACACGCATTCCATCGGTGACCGCTCGAGCCTCTTCGCGGCCCTGGTCCAGAGCTGGCCGGTGGAGCGGGCGCTCTATCTCGGCAGCTACGTCGACCTGTCGCCGTCGACCGCGATCCGGTCGGTGACGTACGTCGACACCGACGCGCGGGCGGCGAGGTTCTTCGCCGACCCAGAGCGGGTGGCGACCGAGCTGGCCGGCAGGACGCGGGTCGGGGAGGGTGTGGAGGTGCGGTTCCTGCGTGCCGACTACACCGAGCCGCTCGACGTGCCCGACGCGAGCATGGACCTGCTCATCTCGCTGTTCACCACTCCGGCCTGGGAGCACTGCCGGCGCTGCCTGCGGCCGGGCGGGCTGCTGCTGGCCAACACCAGCCACGGCGAGGCCAGCCTGGCCGCGCTCGAGCCGTCGCTGCGGCTGGTGGCGGCGGTGCAGCATCGCGGCGACCGCTACCGGCTGGTCACCGAGGGGCTGGAGGACACCTCGTGCCCCAGCGCCAGGGTGCGGCCGATGCCGAGCGCATCCGGGCGAGCGGGCGTGGCATCGCCTACGCCAAGACGGCGTTCGCCTACCTCTTCCAGGCCGGCTGACCGCGTCGGCTCACTGCGGCGCCGGGGGCTCGCAGACGATGGTGTCCTGGCCGAGCTCGAGGGACTTCTTGCCCTTGGTGACCTTCTTGAACTTCGGCCCCACGACCAGCGTGATGCCCTCGTCGAGCGGCTCGGCGTTGGTGATCTTGGCGCGCTTGCCGAGGTAGGAGCGGAGCAGCTTGGCCTCGGGGCCCTGGGGGTCTGCGGTCCAGATCTCGGCGACCTTGACCACGGTGCCATCGGGGGCGTCGGTGGTGCGGCCGACGACGAATCCCGCGGAGCGAAGCTCGTCGGCGGTGCGGCCCGCAAGGCCGACGCGGTCGCTGGCGTTGTAGACGTCGACCAGCAGCTTCTCGGGGGTGAGGGAGTCGCCGGCGGCGATCGTGGTGTCGGTGCAGGCCCTCGGACCGGCGCGCTCTGGGAAGGGCTCGGTGAACGACGCCCAGCCCCACATGCCGCCCACGACGATCAAGGCGACCAGCGCCACCAGCGTCAAAGCCGTCTTCAGCCCCCGCGGCATCAGCCCTCCACCGTCACCACGCGCGCGTGCAGGACGTTGCGCTGCTGCAGGGCCGCGCGCACCGCCCGATGCAGACCGGTCTCCAGGTAGTAGTCGCCGTTCCACTCCACCACGTGGGCGAACAGGTCGCCGAAGAAGGTCGAGTCCTCGTCGAGCAGCGTCGCGAGCTGCAGGGTGTCCTTCGTGGTCACCAGCTCGTCCAGGCGCACCTGTCGCGGTGGCACGTCGGCCCAGGCCTTGTCGGACAGGCCGTGGTCGGGGTACGGCCGCCCCTCGCCGACGCGCTTGAAGATCACGCCCGCGAGTCTAACCACGCCACGCGGTTAGTCTTGGCGCCCATGAGCGAGACTCCCGACGCCCCCGCGCCCGCCGACCCGATCTCCGCGGCCGTGGCGTCCGGCTACGCCTTCGAGGGACCGGCCCTGGAGCTCGGTGGTCTGATGCTCAACGCGACCGACCTCTCCGACGTCCACATCCGGATCCCGCTCGGCATGGTCAACCGGCACGGCCTGGTGGCCGGCGCCACCGGCACCGGCAAGACCAAGACCCTCCAGCTGCTGGCCGAGCAGCTCAGCGACGCCGGCGTCCCGGTCTTCGCCGCGGACATCAAGGGCGACCTCTCCGGGCTGAGCATGCCCGGTGAGCCCCACGAGAAGATCGACGCCCGTGCCGCGTCGGTCGGTCAGACGTGGGAGGCCACCGGCTTCCCGACCGAGTTCTACGCCCTCGGCGGCGAGGGCACCGGCATCCCGCTGCGGGTCACGATGAGCGCGTTCGGCCCGATGCTGCTGTCGAAGGTGCTCGACCTCAACGACACCCAGGAGTCCAGCCTCGGCCTGATCTTCCACTACGCCGACAAGGCCGGCCTCCCGCTTCTCGACCTGGCCGACCTCCGCGCCGTCGTCGGCTATCTCACCTCCGACGAGGGCAAGCCCGAGCTGAAGAGCCTCGGCGGCCTCTCGACGGCCACCGCCGGGGTGATCCTGCGCGAGCTGATCGCCTTCCAGGACCAGGGCGCTGACGCTCTTCTTCGGCGAGCCGGAGTTCGAGTCCCGGGACTTCCTGCAGACCACCGCCGACGGCAGGGGCCTGATCAGCCTGCTCGAGCTGCCCAACCTCAACGACCGCCCGGCGCTGTTCTCCACCTTCCTGATGTGGCTGCTCGCCGACCTCTTCCACGACCTGCCCGAGGTCGGCGACATCGACAAGCCCAAGCTGGTGTTCTTCTTCGACGAGGCGCACCTGCTCTTCCACGACGCCTCCGATGGCGTTCCTCGACCAGATCGCGCAGACGGTCCGGCTGATCCGCTCCAAGGGCGTCGGCGTCTTCTTCGTCACCCAGAGTCCGACCGACGTGCCCGACGACGTGCTGGCCCAGCTCGGCTCGCGCGTCCAGCACCAGCTGCGCGCCCACACCCCCAACGACGCCAAGGCACTCAAGGCGACGGTCAACACCTACCCCCACAGCGAGTACGACGACCTCGGCGAGGTGATCATCAGCCTCGGCATCGGCGAGGCGGTCGTCACCGTGATGAACGAGCGGGGCGCCCCGACTCCCGTCGCGTGGACCCGGCTCCGGGCGCCCGAGTCGCTGATGGGCCCTGCCGACCCAGCAACGATGGAGGCGTCGGTCAAGGCGAGCCCCCGCTACGCGACGTACGCCCAGACCATCGACCGCGAGTCGGCCCACGAGAAGCTCGCGGCCAGGCTCGAGGAGGGCGCGCGCAAGGCCGAGGAGGACGCCAGGCTCAAGGAGCAGCTGCGCCAGGAGAAGCTCGACAAGGCCCAGGAGCGCAAGGAGGAGGACGACGGCGGGCTGATCCAGGACGTCGTCGAGTCCAGCGCCTTCAAGGACTTCGTGCGCACCGCCGCCCGCGAGATCGCGCGCGGCATGTTCAAGTCCGGCCGGCGCTAGAGCAACGGCACGAAGCGGTAGCGGCCATGCCGGGTGACGTGCTCGCCGCCGGAGCGTCGTTCCACCAGCAGCATCTCGCCGGCGACCGGGATCACCAGCCGCCCGGGTGACGCGTCGTCGGCGACCAGCTGGTCGACGAGCGTGCGCGGCAGGGTCGTGGCCTCGGCCGACACCAGGATCCGGTCGTACGGCGCCTGCTCGGGCCAGCCGAAGGCGTCGTCGAGGGCCTGCTCGATCCGCGCCCACGGCTGCTCGGTGGCGGCCAGGTTGGCACTGCCGAAGGCCACCAGCTCCGGCACCCGCTCGACCCCGATGACGGAGCCGGACGGCCCCACCAGGGTGGCCAGCAGCGCCGTGGTCCAGCCCGACCCGGCCCCGACGTCCAGCACCCGCTGCCCCGGCCGGACCTCCAGCAGTCGCAGCATGTCGGCGACGGTGCGGGGCTGGGAGTTGGTCTGGCCGTGGCCGATCGGCAGCGGGCCGTCGTGGTCGGCGTTGCGTCGCTCGGCCGCGGGCAGGAAGCCGGTGCGCGGCGTCGCGGCGAAGGCCCGTGCCACGGCGTCCATGCTGTCGAGGCTACGCCGCCAGGGCGCCGTCACCGGAGCCCCCTCATGACGAAGGCGGCCGGGGGAAGAACAGCGGCACCCGAGCGGCGTACTCGTCCCAGCCCTGGCGCTGCGACATGGTCCTCTCCAGCAGCTTGGCCCCGGTGACGTTGCGCAGCACGTGGGTCATCACGAGGGGTGCGACGACGGTGAGCAGGCCGGGCAGCCACCCGGAGGCGAGCCCCGCGAGCAGCCAGATGCCCCACCACACGCAGGCGTCGCCGAAGTAGTTGGGGTGGCGGGTCCAGCCCCACAGCCCGCTGTCGAGGATGCGGGGACGCGAGTCCCTCGGCAGTCGTCGGTAGGCCGCCAGCTGCGCGTCGCCGACCGCTTCGAACGCCATTCCTCCCGCCCAGACGAGGAGCCCGAGCCACAGCGCGAAGCCGAGCTCCAGGTCGGCCACCGCCGAGACCTGCAGGGGCAGGGAGACCAGCCACATCGCCAGCGCCTGCGGCACGAACACCGTGCGCACCGCGCGGGCCATCCAGCGGTCGTCGTCGACGTCGACGCCGAGGATCTTCTGGTAGCGCGGGTCCTCGCCGTGGCCCTTCGACCTGCCCGCGATGTGCCAGGCCAGCCGGCCTCCCCACACGCCGACGACCAGCACCACGATCAGGTCGCGCCAGGGGTCGCCGCGACCGAGCAGGAGACCGACGGCCGCCGAGACCACCGCCACCAGCACGAAGCCCAGCCCCCAGGTCACGTCGACGACCGAGACCCGCCGCAGTCGGCGGGCCGACACCGCGGTCGCGACCATCGCCGCGGCCACGGCCGCGAGGGACACGGCCGAGACCAGCAGCCAGGCGGTCACCACGAGCGGTCCACCGGCAGGGTGTGCGGGGTGGCCGTCACGCCTCGGACTCCTCCAGCACGATCTGCTGCACGTCGAGGTACAGCGCGGCGAAGCCCGCCCGGCAGTAGGTCAGGTAGAAGTGCCACATCCGGCGGAAGGTCTCGTCGAAGCCGAGTGCCTCGGCGTCGGTGGCGAGGAACGCGTCGTCCCAGCGGCGCAGCGTCTCGGCGTAGTGAAGCCCGAACGACAGCCGGTCGGTCACGGTCAGGCCGGCTTCGCCGGCCACCTCGTCGATCAGCTCGACCGAGGGCAGGAAGCCGCCCGGGAAGATGTACTTGTGGATCCAGGTGTAGGTCTCCAGGGTCGCCAGCATCCGTTCGTGCGGCATCAGGATCCCCTGGATGCCCGCGCGGCCACCGGGGGACAGGCGCTCCCGGATGGTGCGGAAGTACTCCGGGAGGTACTCGTAGCCGACGGCCTCGATCATCTCCACCGAGACCACTGCGTCGTACTCGCCTCGCACCAGGCGGTAGTCGGTCAGCTCCACGTCGACCCGGTCGGCGAGCCCCTCGGCCGCGATCCGCTCCCGGGCCAGTGACTGCTGCTCCTTGGAGAGGGTGACGCTGTGCACCTGGGCGCCGCGGCGTGCCGCCCGGAGCGCCAGCTCGCCCCAGCCGGTGCCGATCTCGAGCACGCGGGTGCCGGCACCCACGCCGGTGACGTCGAGCAGCCGCTCGATCTTGCGGGCCTGCGCCTCGGCCAGCGGCTCCGCGCTCGGGGCCGGGGCCCGTGCCACCTGGGTGAGGCCGCTTCCGCCCACCGAGGAGTCGAACAGCGCCGAGGAGTAGGTCATGGTCTCGTCGAGGAAGGCCCGGAAGAGGTCGTTGGACAGGTCGTAGTGGTGGGCGATGTTGGCCTGGCTGTTGTCGACCGAGTTGCGGTGGTGGTGCGGCATCCGGGCGACGTACCAGCCGCGCAGCCGCTGCATCCGCTCCGGCACCAGCGTGCCGATCTCGGCGGCGAGCACGGTCAAGAGCCGGGGCAGGTCGGGGGAGTCCCAGGCGCCGGTCATGTAGCCCTCGCCGAAGCCGATCAGCCCGTCCCGGCCGATCCTGGCGTAGAACTCCTCGGGTCGGTGCAGCACGATCGTCGGCCGGTCGCCCGGCGCGGTCGTGCCGTCGGTCACGCACAGGTCGAAACGCCGCGCGACGGCGGCGAAGAGCCGCCGCGCGATCGCTGCGGAGATCCTGGTTCGCGGGCCGGCGGGCACCTCGAACAGGCCCGGCCAGCGCTCGCCGGCCTCCTGCCGGCGGTCGTCGAGCTGGGTCATCAGACGTCCTCCTGTCGGGGGTGGGTCGGTCGGGGGCGGATCGGGAGCCGTCGTGCCCACAGCCAGACGCCGTGGGCACGGATCAGCAGGGCGCCGGTGAGCGCCGCGGGTGCGGAGCGGAGCAGCCGCGACCGGCTCGGGGCGCTGCCACGCCCGCCGGCGAGCGCCGCGGAGAAGACCGCCGCGCGACCCTCGTCGTCGTCGCTGTCGGTGTGCAGGGTGACGGCGATCCGCAGGTCATCCGCGGGCAGTGGCACGGCGAGCTCGTAGCGGCCGTCGGTGCCGTGGAACGGCGAGACGTACATCTGCTTGTCGGTGGTCGCCCGGCCCTGGGCGTCGGGGTGCACGAGGTAGGCGTGCCGGTCGCCGTAGGTGTTGTGGACCTCGACGACGACGGCAGCGAGATCGTCCTGGCCGTCGAGGCACCAGTGCACGCTGATCGGGTTGAAGCAGTAGCCCAGCGCCCGCGCGTTGGCCGCCATCAGCACCCGGCCACCGGTCAGGTCGACCCCGCGAGCGGCCAGGAAGGCCACCACGTTGTCCTTGATCGAGCGGTCCGGGTCACCCAGGTGGTCGCGGGCCTCGAACCGGCCGAGCGGGCCGTGGTCGGGAAGGTCGTCCAGGTCGACCAGCCAGGTCAGGTTGTGGTGGGTGAAGGCCCGGCGGAACGGCTTCCGCCTGGTGTGCGTGATCGTCGTGTCGTAGAGCGCGGGCGTCGCCGGCAGCGCCGGCTGCGACCCCACCGGCTGCGGCTCCTCCTCCCACCCGAAGCCCAGTCGCTCGGCCGCGGCCAGCCCCGACCTCGCGCCGTCCTCGTGGAAGCCCCAGCCGTGGTAGGCCCCCGCGAACACCACCCGGTCGGTGTCGATCTCGGGCAGCCGCGCCTGCGCCGCGACGGAGGCCGGCGTGTAGAGCGGGTGGGCGTACTCCATGGTGTCGATGATGGTCGCCGGGTCGATCCGCTCGGTGCCCCCGAGGGTGACGAGGTAGTGCGTGTCGGTGGGCAGCCGCATCAGCCGGGTCAGGTCGTAGGTCACGGTGACCCGGCCCTCGGCGCGGCGGGGCCGCAGGAAGTTCCACGACGCCCACGCCCGGCGCGCGTCGGGCAGCACCGAGGTGTCGGTGTGCAGGTGAGCGGTGTTGGGGGAGTAGGGCATCGCGCCCAGCACCTCGCGTTGGACGGGGCTCGGGTCGGCCAGCATGGCCAGCGCCTGGTCGGGGTGGGTGGCCACGACCACCGCGTCGTAGTAGCGGGTCTCGCCGTTGCTGTCGGTGACCGCCACACCCTCGGGGGTCTCGGCGACGGAGGTGACCTTGGTGGCGAGTCGCACCTCGTGGAGGCCGGCGGCAACGCGAGCGACGTACTCGGTCGACCCGCCGGTCACGGTCTTCCACTGCGGTGAGCCGAAGATGGCGAGCATGCCGTGGTGGTCCAGGAAGCGGAACAGGTAGCGGGCGGGGTACTCCAGGGCGACCTCGGGGTCGCACGACCAGACCGCTGCCACCAGCGGCTCCGCGAAGTGCCGCCGGAAGTACGCCGAGAAGCGGCCCGCCGCGAGGAAGTCAGCGAAGGTCTGCTCGTCGTCCTGACGAGCGAGCAGCGCCCTGGCGCGACGGTGGAAGCGCGGGATCTCCACCAGCATCCGGAGGTACGCCGGCCGGCGCAGGTGGTCGGTCGTCGGGAACAGCCCGCGCGGCCCCAGCGCGCCGGCGTACTCCAAACCGGTGGCCTCGTCGGAGACCGACATCGACATCTCGGACGCCTGGGTGCGGACCCCGAGCTCGCGGAACAGCCGCAGCAGCACGGGGTAGGTGCGCTCGTTGTGGACGATGAAGCCGGTGTCGATGGACAGCTCGCGGCCGTCGTCGAGCACGACGTGGGTGTCGGCGTGCCCGCCGAGGCGCGCGTCGGCCTCGATCAGGGTGACCCGCGACTGGCGGGCCGCCACGTGGGCCGCCACGAGCCCGGCGACGCCGGAGCCGATGACGGCCACGTGGGCGGGCGGGGAGTAGGGGGTCTCCTCACCCTTCGGGGTGGTCTCCATGGCGGCTATGGTTCCCTCTCGTCCCGGACTCATGCCTGCTGCAGGTCGAACAATGCGATGGACGGGCTCGTCGGCTGCGGCGAACCGCCCGCGGGCTCGATCGTGATCCCGGCGGTGATGGCCTGCGAGGCGTCTCCCTCGAGCATCACCGTCTGGTCGGCCGCGACCGGCAGCAGGCCGGCCGGCGGGAAGCCCCCGTCGGGGTCCTGCAGCCAGAGCTCGTAGACGCGGCCCGAGGGCGGTGCCGGCAGGTTGTCGGTGGTGATCACAGCACGTCCTTCGGAGACGGACCTGGTCAGGGTTGCCGACGACCCGTCATCGATGGCCAGCGTGACCTCCTCGGCGTCGTCGGCCTGGAGCACCCGCTCGGCGACGGTCAGCGTCGGGGCCCGGGTCGACCACGGCTGCCACGCGGCCAGCACCCGGGCACGCAGGCCCGGGGGCGGGGCGAGGGCGGCGTCCTCGGCGAGAACGGCGGCCGCCTCGCGCAGGGTCCGCACCTCGGCGCCGCAGTCCTCGCACTCGGCCAGGTGTCGCTCGAAGCGAGCCCGCTCGAGGTCGTCGAGCGCGTCGACGGCGTAGGCGCCAGAAAGCGCGTGCAGGTCACTCATGCCCATGCACCTCCCACTCCCATGCAGTCTCGCAGTCGGATCAGGCCATCCCTGATCCGGGTCTTGGCTGTCCCGAGAGGTAGGTCCAGCGGGGTGGCCACCTCGGTGTGCGTGTAGCCCCCGAAGTAGCTCAGCTCGATCGTCTCCCGCTGCACCGGCGTCAGCTGGTCCATCGCGGCGTGGACCCGGTCCACGGCCCTGCGGTGCACCAGCGTGAGCACCCACGAGAGGGCGCAGCAACCCCTCCGGCGACCCGGTGGGGCCGGCGGAGGGAGTCGGCTGGATGTGGTTCACGTCAGGGATCCTTGCGTGTGCTGTCCGGTCGTGGAACCAGATCAGGGCATCAGCACCGTGTCGATGACGTAGACGGTCGCGTTGCCGGTCGGGAAGAGGCGGGAGGCGGGTGGGACCGGGGCCGAGGGCGCGCTGGCGGGGACGGTCATGGGGGTGGTTCGTCGCCGACGGCTCCGCAGATGGGTCGGCCGCGCAGGTGGGCCGGACGGGTGCGGCAGGATGGCCGGCATGAGCGAGCTGGTGCACTACGCCGTCGACGGCGCCGTGGCGACCGTGACCCTGGACTCACCCCACAACCGCAACGCGCTGTCGCGGCAGCTGGTGACCGAGCTGGCCGACCGGCTCGCCGCGGCGGAGGCTGACCCGGCCGTGCTGGTCGTCCTGCTGCGATCGTCGGGACGGGTCTTCTGCTCCGGCGCCGATCTCTCCGAGGCCTCGTCGGGCGGCATGGAGGAGGGCACCCGCGCCATCGTGGCGCTGCAGCGGGCGATCGTGGCCAGCGCCAAGGCCTACGTCGTCGAGGTGGCCGGGCCGGTGCGCGCCGGCGGCATCGGGCTGGTGGCGGCCGCGGACGTCGCGGTCGTCAGTGAGGAGGCGACGTTCGCCCTGACCGAGGTCAAGCTGGGGCTCGCCGCGGCGATCATCTCGCTCACCGTGCACCACCGGATGACGCCGCGGGCCGCAGCGCTCACCACGCTCGGCGGCGAGGTGTTCGGTGGCACTGACGCGGCGGCCTACGGCCTGGTGACGACGGCGGTGCCGGCCGACGCCCTCGCCGAGGAGGTGGCGGCGGTGTGCGCCTCGGTGGCCACCGGCGCCGCCCAGGGCATCCGTGAGTCCAAGCGGGTGCTCAACCGCGACCTGCTCGCCCGGATCGACGCCCACGGCGAGGAGCTGGCCGAGCTCTCCACGCGCCTGTTCGCCTCCGACGAGGCCCGAGAGGCGATGACAGCATTCCTGAGCCGCAGGGGCTAGGACCGCGCCAGCAGATGAGCATTCCGGCCCAGCCGCCGTCACCGTGAGACGACGCGGGTAGGCTTGTCCACTCGCCGGATCCGGCGGCAGGCACAGCAGGAGAGGGACGGGCCCGACGGTGGCAGACGAGCTGGTCGCACGCGAGATCGCGGCCGAGCAGGAGTTCGTGGACCGCGTCTACGTCCAGCTCGAGAAGTCAGCGGCCGCCGCGCAGGCGCTGGCCCGCGAGGGTCACGGGCGGGGCGCGCTGGGGCACGAGGGTGGGCTCGTCGAGCGCGACGCCATGGTCTTCCAGGCGGCCCGCCGCATCGCGCAGCTCGACGCCGCGCATGAAGGACTGGTCTTCGGGCGGCTCGACCTGCGACCCGAGCTCGACCCCGATCCGCGCTACATCGGCCGGATCGGGCTGCGCGACGAGGATCGCGACTCGCTGCTGATCGACTGGCGGGCACCCGCCGCGGCGGTGTTCTACCAGGCGACGGCGGCCTCGCCGGACAGGGTCGTCCGTCGTCGGGTGCTGCGCTGCAGCGGCTCGGCCGTGGTCGGCGTCGAGGACGAGCTGCTCGACGCCGAGGTCGAGACCGACCTGCCGATCGTCGGCGAGGGCGCGCTGATGGCGCAGCTGTCGCGGGCGCGCGACCGGTCGATGCACTCCATCGTCGCCACCATCCAGGCCGAGCAGGACCGCGCCATCCGTGCGCCTGCGAAGGGCGTGGTGTCGATCTCCGGCGGGCCCGGCACCGGCAAGACGGTCGTGGCGCTGCACCGGGCGGCGTACCTCCTCTACAACGACCGGCGGCGCTACGAAGGCGGCGGCGTGCTCGTGGTGGGTCCGTCGGGTGTCTTCATGCGCTACATCGAGCGGGTGCTGCCGTCCCTCGGCGAGACCGCCGTCGCGCTGCGCTCCTTGGGGGAGGTCGTCGACGGTGTTCGGGCGGTGCGTCACGACGAGCCGGCCGTGGCCGACGTCAAGGGCACTCGGCGGATGGCCGAGCTGATCCGGCGTACGGCGCGGCAGCAGACCCCGGGAAGCCCGACCGAGTTCCGCACGTTCTGGCGCGACGACGTGATCACGCTGGGCCCTCGCGAGCTCGGCCAGATCCGGCGGTCGCTGATGTCGCACGGGCAGCGCAACCGGCAGCTGCCGCGCGTCGCCTCCACGCTGCTCGACGCGATGTGGCGCCAGGTGAAGGGTGAGCGGGGGCTGGAGCGTGGGCGCGAGTCGTTCCAGGACGAGATGCTCTCCAACCAGCGGTTCGTCGAGTTCGCGCTCGCGTGGTGGCCGCCGCTCGACGCGCGGACGGTGCTGGGCTGGCTGGCCGACCCCGAGCTGCTCGCGCGGGTCGGTGAGGGCGTCGTGTCGGCGGCCGACCAGGCACTGCTCACCAAGTCCTGGGCCGACGGAGCGCCGCTCTCCGTCGAGGACGTGCCGCTGATCGACGAGCTGCGCTATGCCTTGGGTGATGTGCCTGACCGCCGCGAGGAGGGCCACGAGCTCGACGACCACGTCGGAGGCGACCTGCAGGAGCTGACGACGGCCGCCGACCGGGAGTACGCCCCCGCCGGTCGTCCCTGGGCGCCCCCGACCCACAAGATCGAGGATGACGGGTTCGCCCACGTGCTCGTCGACGAGGCGCAGGACCTCACCCCGATGCAGTGGCGCATGGTCGGCCGCCGTGGGCGCACCGCCACCTGGACCGTTGTCGGCGACCCGGCGCAGTCGTCGTGGCCCGAGCTCGCCGAGGCCGCCGCTGCGCGCGCCGAGGCGCTGGAGGGCAAGGGCCTCCACGAGTTCCACCTGTCCACCAACTACCGCAACTCAGCGGAGATCTACGACTACGCCGCCGCCTATGCCCGCCGGGTCGGCCTCGACGCCGATCTGCCCAGCGCCGTGCGCACGACCGGTGTCGCGCCGGTCGCGCGCACCGACGTCGGCGACCTCGAGGTCGCCCTGCGCGAGGAGCTCGGTGCGATGGCGGGCGAGGTGTCGGGCACCGTGGCCGTCGTGGTGCCCGTCGCCCGGCGAGCCGAGGCCAACGGCTGGCTCGCCTCCTGGCCGGAGCACGCCGCCGACGCCCCCGGCGCGGCCGGCGCCGCGCGGCGTGGCACTCCCTCGGGGGAGGACCGGATCGTGGTCCTCACCGGCCTCGACACCAAGGGCCTGGAGTTCGACGGCATCGTCGTCGTCGCCCCCGACGAGATCGAGGCCGAGTCCGCCACCGGGCGGGCCACCCTCTACGTCGTCCTCACCCGGGCCACCCGGCTCCTCACCCTGCTCAGCTGACGCGTCGCTCGGCGGAATGGACGGGGGGGTCGGGCGGGGCGGACGGCGCCGTAGGGTTTGCCCATGTCCGAGCCGACCTCGCCCGCCCGCGCCGCCCTCGACGCGCTGCAGGGACACGAGGCCTGGGCGGTGATCCGGCGCTCCACCCGGGCGGGTGACCGCGACACGGTCGGGCTGGTGGGTGGCACCCGCAGCGAGGTCGAGTCGATCCTCGACGTGCCGCTGGCCGACGGCGTTCCGGAGGCGGGCCACATCGCCGACCGGCTCCTCGCGATCCCGTTTCGCCAGGTGCGCGAGCGCGGGTTCGAGGCGCACGACGACGGCACCCCGCTGGTGGTCGTCGACGTCGAGTCCGAGCAGGAGTTCACCGTCGCCGAGATCGTCGACGCGATCGACGACGTGCCGGTCGAGTTCACCGACCGCGGCGGCTTCGACATCGACGACGAGGAGTACGCCGCCCTCGTCCGTGCCGTCATCGACGACGAGATCGGCCAGGGCGAGGGCGCCAACCTGGTGATCGGGCGGCACTACCGCGCGACGCTCGCGGACTGGGGCCACGCGCGGGCGCTGACGGTGCTCAAGCGGCTGCTGCAGCGTGAGCGGGGGGCCTACTGGACCTACTGCTTCTTCACCGGCGACCGCTACCTCATCGGCGCGACCCCGGAGCGGCACGTCACCATCCATGACGGCGACGTGCGGATGAACCCGATCTCGGGCACCTTCCGGATCCCGCGTGAGGGTGACGTCAAGGGACCCCTGATGAGCTTCCTGCACGACGAGAAGGAGATCTACGAGCTCTTCATGGTCGTCGACGAGGAGCTCAAGATGATGTGCGACATCTGCCACGAGGGCGGGCAGGTGCTCGGCCCGTTCCTCAAGCCGATGAGCCACCTCGTCCACACGGAGTACCTCCTCGCCGGCCGCACCTCCCGCGACCCGCGCGCGATCCTGCGCGACTCGATGTACGCCGCCACAGTCACCGGCAGCCCGGTCGAGAACGCCTGTCGGCTGATCGCCAAGTACGAGCCCGAGGGCCGGGGCTACTACGCCGCCGCGCTGGCGATCCTCGGTCGCGACGAGGCCGGCGGTCCCATGGTCGACAGCCCGATCGTGATCCGCACCGCCGACGTCTCGCTCGACGGTCGGCTGACGGTGACGGCGGGGGCGACGCTCGTGCGCGACTCCGACCCGGCCCACGAGGTGGCCGAGACCCATGCCAAGGCCGGCGGCATCCTCAGCGCCTTCGGGCTGGTGCCGCCCGCGCCGGCCCCGGACATCAACGTCGCCGAGCTGGTCAGCGACGAAGACGTGCTGATCGCGCTCAACGCGCGCAACCGCCGGCTGTCGTCGTTCTGGCTGACCGACCAGAGCGGGACCACGCCCGACCCGGTGCTGGCGGGCAAGCGGGTGGTGATCCTCGACGGCGAGGACGACTTCGTCAACATGTTGCAGCACGTGCTCGGCGTGCTCGGCATGACGTCGGAGGTGGTCCGCCACGAGGAGTACGCCGACGGGGTGCTCGACGACGCCGACCTGGTGATCGTCGGGCCCGGTCCGGGCGACCCGCGCGACGACGACGACGTCAAGATGCAGCGGCTGCGCGCCGCCGTCTCCCGGCTGATGGCGCGCGAGCAGCCTTTCCTTGCCGTCTGCCTGGGACACCAGGCGCTGTGTCATCACCTGGGGATCCCGCTGACGTTCAAGGACATCATCTTCCAGGGCACCCAGTCGCCGGTGTCGATCGACGGGCGCACGGAGCGGGTCGGCTTCTACAACACCTTCGTGGGCCGGCTCGACGGGTCGCCCGCACCGGCCGGCGTACGAGTGGAGGCGGACGCGGAGACCGGCGACATCCACCTGCTCGCGGGCCCGCACTACCGCGGCATCCAGTTCCACGCGGAGTCGATCCTCACCCAGCATGGCCTGGAGCTGCTGCACTCGCTGGTGCGGGGCCTGCTCGCGTAGACGATCGTTTGCTGCAGAACGCGGCGCTCCGCCGGCGTGTCTGGTGTAGAACGCAGCAAACGATCGGAGGTGGGCGGGCGATAGGTTGACCCCCGTGCGTACGCCGGACGTGGTGGTGGTCGACCACTACGACTCCTACACGTGGAACCTCGTGCACCTGCTCGCCGGGGTCACGGGCCGGCTGCCGCGGGTGGTCGAGCACGACCGGGTCGGCGCCGAGGAGGTGCTGCGGCACTCCCACATCGTGCTGTCCCCGGGCCCCGGCCACCCTGCCGACCCGCGCGACTTCGCCGTCGGCCGCGACGTGCTGCTCGCCGGCAACCGCCCGGTCCTCGGCGTCTGCCTCGGCATGCAGGGCCTGGTCACGGCGTACGGCGGCACGGTCGGCCGTGTGGAGCCCGCCCACGGCGAGGTCGCCGAGATCGTGCACGCCGACCGCGGCGTCTTCGCCGGCCTGCCCCAACGCTTCCACGCCGTGCGCTACCACTCCCTCGCGGCCACCGAGCTCCCGGCCGCGCTCGAGCCCACCGCCTGGGCCGACGACGAGAAGGGCGCCGTGATGGGGGTGCGTCATCGCACGCTGCCGCTGGAGGGCGTGCAGTTCCATCCCGAGTCGATCCTCTCCGAGCACGGCGCCCGGCTGGTCCGTGCGTTCCTGGAGGCCGCATGAGCTCCGCCGAGCGCGACGACAGCGACGACTGGGCGGCGTACTTCCGGGACCTGACCGGCCGCCACCGGCGCTGCTTCTGGCTCGACGGCGGCGGGGCCCGGGCGTGGTCGGGCCGCCGCTCGATGGTCGGGTACGCCGGCGACGACGGCCTCTCCCTGACCTACGACGCGGCCCGCGAGCAGGTGACCCGGCACGGCGGCGGCACCACGGAGACGGTGGGCGGTGACCCGTTCGCCGCGCTGGAGGCCGAGCTGCAGGCCGGTCCGCCCGACGCGCACTGGGTCGGCTACTTCGGCTATGCCGCCCGGCCCGACCTCCCGGCCCGGCCCGACCCCCACCTGCCCGATGCGGTCTGGATGCGCGCCGACGAGCTGCGCTTCTTCCAGCACGACCTGCCGCCGCGACCGGCGCCGCCGACCCCGCCGAGCGAGCCGGCCGAGACCCCGGGTGACTACGCCCACGCGTTCGCGGAGGTGCAGGAGCAGCTGCGCGCCGGCAACACCTACGAGGTCAACCTGACCTACCGCGTGGAGACGGTCAGCGACCTGAGCCCGCCCGAGGCGTATCTCCGGCTGCGTGCCCTCAACCCCGCGCCCTATGCCGGCTTCCTCCAGCACGACATCGACGGCGCGCGCGCCTGGCTGCTCAGCTCCTCCCCCGAGCGCTACGCGCTGATCACCGACGACCGGCTCCTGGAGACCAAGCCCATCAAGGGCACCACGCCGCGCGGGAGCACCCCCGAGGACGACGAGCGGCTCCGCGCGCATCTCGCCAGCGACCCGAAGTTCCGCGCCGAGAACCTGATGATCACCGACCTGCTGCGCAACGACGTCGCGATGGTCGCGCAGCCGGGCACCGTCGAGGTGACCGGCCTGATGGAGGTCGAGTCCTATGCCTCGGTGCACCAGCTCGTGTCCACGATCCGCGGGCGGCTGTCCGAGGAGGTGACGCCGGTCGGCGCGCTCCGGGCGCTGTTCCCGGCCGGCTCGATGACCGGCGCCCCCAAGCTGCGCACCATGCAGGTGATCGACGCGGTCGAGAGCAGCCCGCGCGGGGTCTACGCCGGCGCGTTCGGGTGGATCGGCGCCGACGGCCGCGCCGACCTGGGAGTGGTGATCCGCAGCCTCACGACCGCCGGCGACGGCGTCTGGCGTCTCGGCACCGGCGGCGGGATCACGGTGCGGTCCGACGCGGCCGAAGAGTACGCCGAGTCCCGTTGGAAGGCGGAGCGGCTCCGCGCGGTGTTTGCTCGATAGCGTCTGCGATCTCCGGGGCTGTCTGCCAGGGGCGCCCCGGGAGGGTCAGCGACAACCGTGCACCACCGTCGGGTGCGGCGGTCGCGGTCACCGTGCCGCCGTGCCGCCCCGCGACCTGCCGGACGATGGCGAGGCCCAGGCCGGAGCCGGGCATGGAGCGCGACTCGTCGGCGCGATAGAAGCGCTCGAAGACGTGCGGCAGGTCGGCGGCGGCGATCCCCGGACCTTGGTCCTCCACCACGACGGTGGCGCGGTCGTCGTCGGGCGCGAGCCGCACCGTGACGGTGCCCCCGGGCGGGCTCCACTTCACGGCGTTGTCGAGGAGGTTCGCCACCGCGCGCTCCAGCGCCCCGCTGTCGCCGTCGACCCACCAGGGCTGGAGGTCGGCCTCGAACCGCAGCGCGTCCTCGGGCGACGCCGGCGCGCGTCGGCGTACTCTCGCGAGCGCGCGCTCCACGACCTCGCTGAGCTCGACCTGCTCGTCGGGCATGCTCGGGCGTTCGTCGCGAGCCAGCTCCATCAGGTCGCCGACCAGCGTGCTGAGCTCCTCGATCTGGGCTCGCACGTCGGCGAGCAGCTCGGCACGGGCACCCTCGGGCAGGCCGGCACCTCCCGAGGCGGAGTCGACCTGGGTGAGCAGGTCGAGGTTGGTGCGCAGCGAGGTGAGCGGGGTGCGCAGCTCGTGGCTGGCATCGGCGACCAGCCGCCGCTCGCGGTCGCGGGCGTCGTCGAGCGCCGTCAGCATCTGGTTGAAGGCCGCGCCCAGCCGGGCCACCTCGTCGTCGCCCTCGACGTCGAGCGGAGCCAGCTCGCCGGTGCGGGCGATGTCCTCCACCGTCCGGGTCAGCCGGCGCACCGGCCGCAGCCCGTTGCGCGCGACCGCCCATCCCGCGAGCGCCGAGGCGAGCACCCCCGCCAGCCCGAACAACAGGGTCACCAGGCCGAGCTGTTTGAGCACCTTGATCTGGGGCTCCTGCGACTGCGCCAGCACGAGGGCCTCGCCGTTGCCGGCGGGCACCGTGACCACCCGGAAGTGCGTGCCGTTGGTGACGACGGTGCGGATCATCTGGTCGCGGCTGCCACCGGCGACCTCGAGCTCCTCGGGGCCGAGGGTGAGGACCGGGCCGCGGTCGGCGGAGCGGGAGTTGCCGAAGACGTCGATGAAGATGATGCGTACGTCGGCCGCGCCGAGCGCCCAGGACGGCACCTGCTGGCTGGTCCCCGTGATCCGGTCGAGCTCGCCGCCCTCGACGACCTTGACCGCGCGGCGGGTGAGGGAGTCGTCGAAGGACGACTGCATCTGCATACGGACGGCGACATAGGCGCCGCACGCCACGAACGCCAGCGAGGCACCGACCGCGATCGTGGCCAGCAGCGTCACCCGGCTGGCCAGCGAGCGGCGGTAGTGCCAGCGGCCCACCCCTCACGCCTCCTTGAGGACGTAGCCGACGCCGCGCACGGTGTGGATCAGCCGGGCCTCGCCCTCGGCCTCGGTCTTGCGCCGCAGGTAGCCGACGTAGACCTCGAGCGAGTTGGCCGTGGTCGGGAAGTCGTAGCCCCACACCTCGTCGAGGATGAACGCCCGCTCCAGCACCCGGCGCGGTCGGCGCAGGAACATCTCCAGCAGCGTGAACTCCGTGCGGGTGAGCTCGATGGCCCGCTCGCCGCGGCGCACCTCGCGGGTGGCCAGGTCCATGGTGAGGTCGGCGAAGCCGAGCGTCTCGTCGTCCTCGCCGTCGCGCCGGCACGACCCGGCGCAGCAGCGCGCGGAGCCGGGCGAGCAGCTCGTCGAGCGCGAACGGCTTGGTGAGGTAGTCGTCGGCGCCGGCGTCGAGGCCCTCGACCCGGTCGCCGACGGCGTCGCGCGCCGTCAGCACCAGGATCGGCACGTCGTTGCCGGCCGCCCGCAGCGCCTTGGTCGTCTCGATGCCGTCGAGCTTGCGGCATCATCACGTCCATGATCACCACGTCGGGGTTGCTGGTGCCGACGCCGGCGAGCGCCTGCGCCCCGTCGGCGGCCATCGCCACCTCGTAGCCGTTGAACTCCAGCGACCGCCGCAGCGACTCCCGCACGGCCTGGTCGTCGTCGACGACGAGCACCTTCGGGCGCGCGGCAGGGACAGAGGTCACCCGCTCAGCGTGCCATGGGTGTCTGAGCAGTGCCTGAGAGATCGGCTGCCGGAGGGTGCCCGGGGTCGTCCACAGCGTGGGGTCTCCCGGGGTCTCTCCACAGCACTGCGGCGCCCATCGCCTGAGAGGAGGAAGCCCGCCTAGCGTCGGCTGCCGACAGGGATTCGCGGACGAGGGGAGAAGCCGTGGGTGTGATGGTGAAGGTCGGCGCCGGTGTGCTGGCGCTGGTGGTGCCGGGGGTGTTGGTCGAGGCGCCGGTGTGGGCCGGAGCGGAGGCCGATCCGGTGCTCGTGACGGGGTCGATCATCGGGCGTCCTGGCGGTGACCTGGTGGTGTCCGCGGCGCTCGAGCCCGTGGCGTTGCCGGGATCTGCGGCGTCCGGGCCGGAGTCGTCGGGGATGGTCCGGCTGCACCAGCTGCCGACGGACGCGGTGCAGATCGTCGGGTCGGCGTTCACGGTGCGGCTCGACGCGCGCGAGGTGCCGGCAGGGTTCGTCTCGCCCGGGGGTCTGGTGACCGTCGACCTGCGCTTCGTGGACGTCGTCGGGGGGCGGGTCAGCGAGACGGTGACCAGCGCGCGGCTCGTCGACGTGGGCGACGGCAGCCGATGGGTCGACCCGCTGGCCTCGCCCGAGGAGATCTCCTCGGGGCTGGGATCCCGGCCGGCCGAGGCGCTGCCACCGGAGCAGCAGCTGCGGGTGCCGTGGGGGCAGGGTCGGCTCCCCGAACAGGTGCGACGGTCCCTCGCATCGGCCGCGTCGCGGGGGGCCTCGGCGGCCGAGCTGCGTCGGCTCGGTGGGGCCGTGTGCGGCTACCTGCCGCAGGCGCCGACGACCAACCGCTGGGCGACGGTCGGCACCAGCTATCCCTTGAAGCGCGACACGGCGACCTTGGAGTACGGCTCCTCGTCGACGACGACGTTCGGCGTCGCCGTCGACGCCGGCGCTGGCTGGCAGGCGTCCGGTGCACGCACGCTGAGCGACTCCTGGGGGCAGAGCTTCAAGCCACGCCGGATGATGCGCTCCTATCGTGTCCAGGTGCACTACAAGCAGCAGACCTGCTGGGACTCCTCGGGGGGCGTGGTCCTCAGCCGCAAGTGGGTGCCGCAGTTCGAGACCGGCGGCACTGCCGAGCACCGGCTGACCGCGCGGCCGGACTGGAGGAAGTGCGTGGGCGTTGCCGTCGGCGAGTGGTGGCGCGGCAAGCGGCGCGGCGACGACTACCAGCTGTCCTACGGCGTGAAGTTCCAGGACACGATCGGGATCGACCTGCGCACCCAGCGGTCCTACAGCAGGGACAGCCGACTGGTCTACGACGTCACCCGGCCCCGGCGGCTGTGCGGCAACACGCGGGTCCCGGCGCTGGCGGCGAAGATCCGGGAGCGGCTGGCGTGAGGGCGCCGGCGGCGTGGATCGTCGCCGCCGTCGTGGCGGCGTCGACGAGCTCCTGCGCGGATGTCGACCCCGCATCCGGGCGCCGGGTGGATGGGCCACTCGTCGCGAGGGCGGCGTCCGGCGGGCAGAGCCTCCATCCGCCGAAGGCCGGGACCTGGTGGGCCAGCTACGGTGGACTGCAGGTGTGCACCACCGGACCTACGGTGACCCTCGAGGATGTCCGGCTCACCGGCCCTGACACCGCAGTCGAGCAGAGGATCTTCGTCTACCGCACCCGCGGCGAGCACTACATGGGCTTCTGGGGAGCGGCCCCCGACTGGAAGGAGCCCTACGCCAGCGTCGACGATCCCGCCGACGACGTCGGGCACTACGACCCGGTTCCGGGGGCGCAGGTCACCGAGCTCTGTGACGAGCGGCGCAAGGGAGAGCCCTGGCCGGAGGTCGTCCTGGTGATGAGGACCGACGCGGAAGGACTGGCCACCGACGGCTACTGGATCGACTACCTGGCCGACGGCGAGCACTACACCGTTCGGATGCCCTGGGAGATCACGCTCTGCGACGCCGCGCGCCAGCGCGAGCACTGCGAGCGCGACTGACCCTCGTGCCGGCGGCGCCGGATCACGCGAACGACGACGCGACGGCCGCCGCACGGGCGGCGTACCCCCCGCCGAAGAGGCAGGCGTGGACCAGTAGCGGATGCAGCTGGTGCAGACCCACGCGGTCGCGCCAGCCCACGCCCAGCGGTGCGGCGGCGTCGTAGGCGTCGAGCACCTTGGCCAGCTGCGGGAGGCCGAACAGCGACAGCATGGCGAGGTCGGCCTCGCGGTGTCCGCCGTGGGCGGCCGGGTCGATCACGTGGGCGTGCCCGTCCTGGCCCCACAGCACGTTCCCGTTCCAGAGATCTCCGTGGATCCGAGCCGGGCCCTCCTCGGGCACCAGGTCGCCGAGCTTGGCCAGCACCGCCTCGACGACCGCGGCCTGCTCCTCGGTCACGGCTCCGCGGTCGCGGCCGAGCCGGAGATAGGGGAGCACACGTCGCTCGGCGTAGAACTCGGCCCAGGTGGCGGCTGTCTGGTTGGACAGCGGCAGCCGTCCGATGAAGCCGTCGGTGTGGTTGTCGTCGTCGTCGACGGCGCCGTAGGCCGGCGCCCCGGCCGCGTGCGTCGCTGCCAGCGCGGTGCCGAACGCGGTGGCGGCGTCGACTCCGGGCTTGCCCTGCTCCACCCACCGAAGGATCACGCACTCGTCGTCGGCGGCGAGCACCTCGGGGACCGGCACACCGCTCTCGACGGCCCCGAGCCAGCGCAGCCCACGGACCTCGGCGGCGAAGAAGCCGTCGGGCGGCCGTGGGTGGGTCTTCATCAGTGCGGTGGTGCCGTCGGAGAGCCGCAGCTTCGTGGCAGTGGCGATGTCGCCTCCGGCAACGGGAGCGGTCGCGATCACGGCGCTGTCGAGGAGGGCCTCGGCGCGGCGGGCGACCACGGGCTGGCGGGTCATGGCTGCTCGAGCTCCCTGCGCAGGGCCGCGACGATCGCCTCGCCGGTGCGCTCGACCACGGCCAACACCTCCTCGAACCCGTCGGGCCCACCGTAGTACGGGTCCTCGACGATGCCACCCGGGTCGACGGGGTCGAAGTCCCCGAAGAGCCGCACATGGTCGGCCGACTCACCGGCGGCCGAGGCCTGCGAGCGCAGGTCGCTCAGGTGTCCGTCGTCCATGGCGAGCACCAGGTCGTACTCGGCAGCCCAGCCGCGGGGCAGCTGTCGAGCACGATGCCCGTCGGGGGCGTAGCCGGCCGCTGACAGCGTGCGCGCCGCGCGGCGGTCCATCCCGCCGCCGACATGCCAGCCGCCGATGCCATAGCTGTCGACCTCGACCATGTGGTCGAGCCTCGCCTCCTCCAGCATCGTCGCGAGCACGACGTCGGCGGTGGGCGAGCGGCAGATGTTGCCGGTGCACACCACGGTCACGCGGTAGCGGCCCGGGGTGCGCTGAGCGGGCAGCGCCGGTGTCGGCGACGATGCGGTCATCGGTCCCGGTCAGTCGTCGTCGTCGACGAAGATCTTGATGAAGCCGGTCACCAGCGTGATCACGATGCCGCCCAGCAGCGCCGCCCAGAAGCCGCTGACCTCGAATCCCAGGTCGGCCTGGCCGGCGATCCACCCGGTGAGCATCAGCATCAGGGCGTTGATGACGATCAGGAAGAGACCGAGGGTCAAGATGATCACCGGCAGGCTGAAGAGGTTGACGACCGGCTCGACGACGGCCGACACCAGCCCCATGATCAAGGCGACGACCAGCAGGGGCACGAGCTTCTCCTGCCACTCCGCCTGACCTGAGGTAGGCCCGTCGAAGCTGATGCCGTCGATGAGCCAGGCCGCGACGGCCAACGCGACGGCGTTCGTGAACAGCCAGATCACCAGTCTCACGAAGGGCGAGCCTAGCGGGGCGCGGTCACGGGGCGCGGAACAGCGCCTCGCGGATGGCCACCTGTGCGTCGCCCAGGTGGCTCGCGAGGTCGGTTGCCGCGGCCTCGATGTCGCCCGCGTCGAGCAGCTCGAGCAGGTGGGTGTGCGAGCCCGCTTGGTCGTGGGCGTTGCGGCGGATCCGGTCGATCTGGGCGAGTGCGACCTTCAGCTCGGCGATCAGCGTCTCGGCCATCGCCACCAGCCGCGGCGACTCATGCAGTCCGATGAAGGAGAGGTGGAAGGCCAGGTGGCGCTCGTTGAGCTGTTGGTACGACGCCCCGGCATCGACCGCGGCGGCGTACTCGCGGAGCGCCGTTCGCACCGCCTCGCGCGCCTCCTCGGAGGCAGAGGCCCAGCGTCGCACGCCGGCCACCTCCAGCACCGCCCGCGCCCGCACCACGTCGGTGATCGCCTCGGAGTCGGGGGAGGCCACCGACACGCCGCGGTTGGGCTCGCGGACCGCGATGCCCTCTGCCACGAGCAGTCCGAGGGCCTCGCGGACGGTGGAGCGCGCGACCCCCAGGGAGTCGGCGAGGGCGACCTCCCGCAGCGGCGTCCCTGCCTCCAGCTCACCGTCGAAGACGGCCCGTCGGAGCTCCTCGGCCACCCGGTCCACGGTCGAGGAGTGGGTGAGGCTGAGGCCGCCGTAGGGCGTCGCGTCGGTCGCGGACTCCGGGGCTGGCATGCCCCCATTGTTGCTGCCTCCGCCGCGTCCCGTGCACGCGGACTTGCCACGGCGAGACGAAAACCGCACAATCATCGTCAGATTGTCCGACAATCAGGCAAGCGTAAGCGAGCCGGGTCGACCTGGTCCCCGGATGAGAGGAGGCGAGATGACCATCCAGCAGGAGCGCCCGGTCCAGCAGGAGCGCCCGGTCCAGCAGGGGCGGCTGCAGTGGGGCTACCGCTACGTCAAGGTCGAGCCCAACCACTTCCGGGTCGAGTACCAGATCAACCCGTTCATGGACCTCGCCGACCAGCCCGACCCCGTCCGCGCCCGCGCGCAGTGGGACACTCTGGTCGCCACCATCGAGCGCCTCGGCGGCCGCGTCGACGTGATCGGCCAGCGCCAGGACGCCCCCGACATGGTCTACGCGATGAACCTCGGGCTCGGCGTCGAGACCGCCGACGGTCGTCCGCACGTCGTGATGTCCCACATGCGCTACGCCGAGCGTCGGATGGAGACCGGCTCGGCCGATGCGTGGTTCCTCGCCAACGGCTTCACCACGTCGTACGTCGGCCGCGACGGCGTCGGCGCGCACTTCGAGGCCGGGGACGCCTTCGCCTTCGGCGACGCACTGTTCGTCGGCTACGGCCCGCGCACCGAGGAGCTCGGCCTCAAGCACCTGGCCCAGGACCTCGACATCCGGGTCCGCGGATTCCGGATCACCCACCCGGGGATGTACCACCTCGACCTTGCCTTCTGCCCGCTCTCGTCGACCCAGGCGATCGTCTGCCTGGCCGCCTTCGACGACGCGTCGGCGGCCGCGCTGCTCGCGCAGGTCCCCGAGCCGCTGGTGATCACCGAGGAGGAGGCGCTGTCGACGTTCTGCGCCAACTCGATCGTGATCGGCTCGACCGTGGTGATGCCCGCCTGCCCCGACCGGGTCCGCGCCCGGCTGGAGGAGTGGGGCTTCGACGTGGTCATCGTCGACGTCTCGGAGTTCCACAAGGGCGGCGGCTCGATCCGCTGCATGACCAACCCGGTCGACCTGCGCATCGGCCGCGACCTGACCCTCGTACCCGGCGGCGAGGTCGTCCTCCCCTGACGCCGACATGCCGGTCATGGTTGGGCGACATGTGAGTGGTGGTCCCGCCACGTGCGGGTGATGGCTGCGCGACCTGCCCGTGGTCGCTGCTCGACATGCGGGCAGGGACCACCACCACCCACCTGTCGGACCACCGCAACGCGCATGTCGCGCCGCCACCACCGGCATCTCGGACCACCACAACGCGCATGTCGGGGAACCACCGCCAACCCACCGGAATCGTGCCGACCGGCCCCGAGGAGCGCGCGGGCAGCCGCCCCACCGGCGGGAGTCGGGGGGGTGGCCAGGTGGTCCGGCCCGGTTGGCGACCGGGCCGACCCCGGCGGTACGTTGGGGACGGCTCGATGTGGGCCCGGTCACAGCGGCCGGGCGCGGCCCCGCACCACCCCCGCGGTGGCCACCACGGCGAGCGCCTCGGCAGCGGAGACCCCGCACGCCGCGCGACGTTGAGGAGGGCCCGTGGCCGACCCTGACCTGATCCAGCTGCTCACTCCCGAAGGGGAGCGTGTCGAGCACCCCGACTACTCCTTCGGTGACGGGCTCACCGCCGAGGAGGAGGCCGAGCAGATCCGCGGCTTCTACCGCGACATGGTGCTCACCCGGCGCATCGACACCGAGGCCACCGCCCTGCAGCGGCACGGCGAGCTCGGGCTGTGGGCCCAGCTGCTCGGCCAGGAGGCGGCCCAGATCGGCGCCGGGCGCGCCCTGCGCCCCCAGGACTTCGTCTTCCCGACCTACCGCGAGCACGGCGTTGCCTGGTGTCGGGGCGTCGACCCGCTGCAGCTGCTGGGGCTGTTCCGCGGGGTCGACCAGGGTGGCTGGGACCCGCGACGAGAACAACTTCCACCTCTACACGATCGTCATCGGGGCGCAGACACTGCACGCCACCGGCTACGCCATGGGAGTGCAGCGCGACGGCTTGGTCGGCAACGGCGACCCCGATCGCGACACCGCGGTGATCGCCCACTTCGGCGACGGCGCCTCCTCGCAGGGCGACGTCAACGAGTCCTTCATCTTCGCCGCGTCCTACAACGCGCCGGTCGTCTTCTTCTGCCAGAACAACCAGTGGGCCATCTCCGAGCCGATCGAGCGACAGACCCGGATCCCTCTCTACCAAAGGGCTCTGGGCTTCGGCTTCCCCGGCATGCGGGTCGACGGCAACGACGTCCTCGCGACGTACGCCGTCACGCAGGGCCGCGCTCGACCGGGCTCGCGACGGCCAGGGGCCGACGTTCGTCGAGGCCTACACCTACCGGATGGGCGCGCACACCACGACCGACGACCCGACCCGCTACCGCCTCTCCGACGACGTCGAGCGGTGGAAGCTGCGCGACCCGATCGCCCGGGTGGAGGCCTATCTCGCCCGCAACGGGCTCGCCGACGCATCCTTCATCGAGAGCGTGCGGGCCGAGGCCGACGACCTGGGCGCCCACCTGAGGGCCGGCTGCCGGGCGCTGCCGGACCCCTCGCCCCTGAGCGTGTTCGACCACGTCTACGCCGAGATGCCCGAGGAGCTGCGCGTCCAGCGCGACGAGTACGCCGAGTACCTCTCGTCGTTCGAGGAGGTGGGCGCATGAGCACCAAGGTCACCCTGGCCAAGGCCCTCAACATGGGCCTGCGCAAGGCGATGGAGGACGACCCGAAGGTCCTGCTCATGGGCGAGGACGTCGGCAAGCTCGGCGGGGTCTTCCGGATCACCGACGGACTCCAGAAGGACTTCGGCGAGGACCGGGTCATCGACAGCCCTCTCGCGGAGTCCGGCATCGTCGGCACCGCGGTCGGCATGGCGCTGCGGGGCTACCGGCCGGTCGTCGAGATCCAGTTCGACGGCTTCGTCTACCCGGCGTACGACCAGATCGTCTGCCAGGTCGCCAAGATGCGCTTCCGCAGCCAGGGACACCTGGCCATGCCGATGGTGATCAGGATCCCGTTCGGCGGCGGCATCGGGGCGGTCGAGCACCACTCGGAGAGCCCCGAGGCGCAGTTCGCGCACACCCCGGGGCTCAAGGTCGTGTCCTGCTCCAACCCGGTCGACGGCTACTGGATGATCCAGCAGGCGATCGCCAGCGACGACCCGGTGATCTTCCTCGAGCCCAAGCGGCAGTACCACGCCGACAAGGCCGAGCTCGACGAGACCGCCAGCCCCGACCCGCTGCACTCCTCCCGTGTGGTCCGGCGTGGCAGCGACCTGACCCTCCTCGCCTACGGGCCCACGGTGAAGACCTGCCTGCGGGCAGCCGAGGCCGCCGCGGGCGAGGGCACGAGCCTGGAGGTGATCGACCTCCGCACACTGTCGCCGCTGGACATGGGCCCGGTGCTGGAGTCCGTTCGTCGGACCGGCCGGGCCGTGGTCACCCACGAGGCCCACGTGACCTTGGGCATGGGCGCGGAGCTGGCTTCCCGGATCACCGAGCACTGCTTCTACTCGCTGGAGGCGCCGGTCCTGCGGGTCGGCGGCTTCGACACGCCGTACCCTCCCTCGCGGGTGGAGGAGGAGTGGCTGCCCGGACTCGACCGGGTCCTCGACGCCGTCGACCGAGCGATGGAGTTCTGATGGCCGACTACAAGCTCCCCGACGTCGGGGAAGGGCTCACCGAGGCCGAGATCGTCGCCTGGAAGGTCGCGGTCGGCGACGTCATCGCCGTCAACGACGTGGTGTGCGACATCGAGACCGCCAAGAGCATCGTCGAGCTGCCGTCGCCGTACGCCGGCACGGTCACTGCGCTGCTCGTGCACGAGGGCGAGACCGTCGCCGTCGGTACGCCGATCATCTCGGTGGCCCAGGAGGGTGAGGTGCCGGCGGACGCTGCGCCCGTCGGCTCCGAGGGTCCGGCTCCCGAGATCGACACCAACGTCCCACCGGAGGGCAACGTCACGCTCGTGGGCTACGGCCCTCGCGAGGGGGGACTGCAGCGACGGGCTCGCCGCAAGCCCGGGGTCGAGCGGGCCGGTGAGATCACGGCCCACGCCGATGTCCAGGACTCCTTCAACGCCGGCGCCGGCCATCAGCACGACAAGGCTCAAGAGCTGATCGGATCCCTGCTGGCCGACGAGGCGCCAGACGCGCCGGTTCCCGCCGAGGAGCCGGCCGAGGCAGGCGTGGGCTCCGCGCGGGTGCTGGCCAAGCCGCCGGTGCGCAAGCTGGCCAAGGACCTCGGCGTCGACCTGGCCGGGGTCACCCCCTCGGGCAAGGACGGCACCGTCACCCGCGAGGACGTCGAGTCGGCGAGCCGTCGCATGCCGGAGCGCTACGACGCTCCCGGCAGTGTCGCCGAGCCGGCACTGCCCGGGCTGCGCGAGTGGCGCGAGCCGGTCAAGGGCGTGCGCAAGATGATGGCCGAGGCGATGGTCGGCTCGGCCTTCTCCGCGCCCCACGTCACCGAGTGGGTCACCGTCGACGTGGCCGCCACCATGGAGCTCGTCGCGCGCCTCAAGGCGCGCCCCGACCTCCGGGAGCTCAAGGTCTCGCCGCTGCTGATCCTCGCCCGCGCGGTGATCCTTGCCGCCCGGCGCACCCCGGTGGTCAACTCGACGTTCGACGCCGAGGCGCAGGAGATCGTCTTCAAGCGCTACGTGAACCTCGGCATCGCCGCGGCGACGCCGCGCGGGCTGGTGGTGCCCAACATCAAGGACGCCCAGGACCTCTCGTTGCCCTCGCTGGCCGAGGCGCTGACCGCGCTGACCACCACGGCACGCGAGGGCCGCACGCAGCCCGCGGAGATGGCCGGCGGCACGTTCACGATCACCAACGTGGGCGTGTTCGGCATCGACTCGGGCACCCCGATCATCAACCCGGGGGAGTCGGCGATCCTGGCCTTCGGCGCGATCCGCAAGCAGCCCTGGGTGGTCACCCGCGACGGCGCCGACGTGATCGAGCCGCGGCAGGTCACCACTCTCGCGCTGTCCTTCGACCACCGCCACATCGACGGCGCCGCCGGCTCGCGGTTCCTCGCCGACGTCGCCGGCATCCTGGAGGATCCCGGCACCGCCCTGCTGTTCTGAGGTACGCCGCAGGCTGGGGACGACGCGCAGGCGCCGGTGCGGCTCGGCCGACGCCGACGTCGTCGGCGGGCTCATCGCCAGGGGAGCACCGCCTTCACGCGCCACGCTTCGGCGTTGGACGACACGGCCAACGTCCCGCCCACCTCGGCCACGCGCTGTCTCATCGACGACAGCCCCACGCCGGGGAGCCATTCCGCAGACCCTGCCCCGGCGTCGCGGACCGAGACGATGAGGTCGTCCCCGGAGCAGGGCAGGGCGATCCACGCCTCCTCGGTGCGCGATGCCGGTCAGCCTCGGCCCCCGGCCCGTCGTGATGGTCGCACCGCGGCCGCCGCCGTTCCTCCTCGATGGCAGAGATGGCTGCAGCCCTCGACTCCTTGAGGTCGAGTGCCAGCACGCGGGCGCGGAGCGTCTGAGCCACCAGGGGCGCGACGGGTCGCAGCACCTGCTCGTCCCCGGCGTCCCGACCACCAGCGTCCGCGCAGGTCCGGCCGTATCCGCCTCCCTCGGCCTGATGAACATCCCGTTCCTCTTCCCGACCATCGACGGGCGCGTCTCGGCCCCGCCGCTCAACCTGCTGCTCGTCAACGCGGCGATCGGCATGGTCTCGGTGGTCTGCGCCTCTCTCGCCGGGAACACCGGCAACCGCCGCGCGATCCGGCTGAACGCCGCTGCCCTGATCGTCGACGCGCTGATGGTCGTGCCGGGCTTCTTCGCCGACACCACCCCACTGATCACGGTGATCAGCGCCTTCATCGTCGCCGCGACGGCGGTCGCGGTCGTGCTCACCATGCGCCGGGAGGCGACACCGGCGCGGGTGGCTGACTGAGGCACCCCTCAGGGCGGGCCGGAACGTCCGGCCCGCCCTCGCTGGCTATTTCGGGGTCCGCGCCGGGTGGGGGTCGTGGGCTGGTCCCACGACCGCCGTCATCCGGATGGACACCAGGACGCCGGGAAGCTCGGGGCCGAGGCGGGCCACATGACGCGTCGGTGGGTGGCCGGGGTAGTGCTCGGCATAGGCCTCGTTGAGGCCGTCGAAGTCGGTCGGCTGAGCCAGCAGCACGCCCACCTCGACGATGTCGTCCCGCGTCCCGCCCCCGGCTGCGATAACCCGTTCGCAGTTGGCGAGCGCCTGCCTGGTCTGCTCCTGGATGCTGGGACCGGCCAACCGGCCCGTGGCCGGATCGATCCCCGTCATCCCGGAGACCCAGAGGTGGGACCCGGCCCTGACGCCCTGCGCGAACAGTGGTGACTGTGGTGCCTCCTGCGTGGTGATGATCTGTCGAGCCATCTCAGCCTCCTTGGACGCGCCGCCCCCCCGGATGGCCGATTCTGCTCGCCGGCGCGGTCGCTGGCCAGGCCGGCGGCGAACGTGGCGCTGCGGCTGGTTGCCCGGCAGCCCCGGCGGCAGGTGACCCGAGGTGCACCGTAGCCCGGACATTTGACCCGGAAAGGTACGGACATATCCTTTACGGGAGCGTCCGGCACCCGTAGGCTCAGGCAGGCCGGACCCACCGGCTCGAGAGTGCCTGCGGAGGTGTCGTGCAGTACGGATTCGCGATCGACCAGCGGACCTGCATCGGGTGTCACGCCTGCACGGTCGCCTGCAAGACCGAGCACGAGGTGCCTCTCGGGCAGTTCCGCACCTGGGTGAAGTACGTCGACTCCGGCGCCTACCCCGAGACGCAGCGCGACATGGGCGTCATGCGGTGCAACCACTGCACCGACGCCCCGTGCGTGACGATCTGCCCGACCCAGGCCCTGTTCAAGCGCGAGGACGGCATCGTCGACTTCGACAACTCGCGCTGCATCGGCTGCAAGGCCTGCATGCAGGCCTGCCCCTACGACGCGATCTACATCGACGAGGACACCCACACCGCCGCGAAGTGCAACTTCTGCTCCCACCGCGTCGACCAGGGCCTCGAGCCCGCCTGCGTCGTGGTCTGCCCGACCGAGTCGATCTGGGTCGGTGACCTCGACGACCCCGCGAGCGCGATCTCCCAGTTCGTCGCGACCAACACCACCCAGGTCCGCGCGCCGGAGCAGAACACCGGCCCGAACGTCCACTACGTCGGCGCCAGCCCGAGCGTGCTTCAGCCGCTCGCCGCGCCGGTCGACGACACCTACATCTGGGCCCAGCCCGACTCCCTGCGCAGGGCCATCAAGACCGACCTGACGATCGACCCCGCCACGATGGCGCGCACGACGCTCAACACCGCCCATCCGCGTCCGTGGGGCTGGATGGTGACGACGTACCTCTGGACCAAGGGCGTTGCCGCCGGCGCCATGATGCTCGCGGGCCTGGTGCTGCTCTTCGGCGGCGCCGGGGAGACCCTCGGTGAGATCGTCGCCCCGCTGCTCGCCATGGCCGGGCTGCTGTCGACGGCGATCCTGCTGATCGCCGACCTCAAGCGGCCCGAGCGGTTCTGGTACCTCATCGCCAAGCCCAACCCGAGCTCGTGGCTCTTCCGCGGCGGGCTGGTGCTCGGCGTCGCGGCCGGGCTGGCGTTCCTGTGGTTCGTGCTCGGGGTCGTCGACGCGCCGACGGCCATCCGCTGGTTGAGCGGCCCCGCGATCGTCGCTGGGGCCCTCACCGCCGGCTACACGGCGTTCCTCTTCCAGCAGGCCGAGGGTCGCGACCTGTGGCAGAACCCGTTGCTCTTCTGGCACCTGCTCGCCCAGGCCCTCATGGTCGGCTCGGGTCTGCTGCTGGTGTTCGGCCTGGCGACGTCCTACGGCGACCTGCGGGTGCCGCTGCTCGTCGGTCTGCTGGCCGGTGCCGTGCTCCACCTGGTGTTCGTGATGCTGGAGATCCGCGGCCACCACGGCACCGCCAACGCCCGGGCCGGCGTCACGATCATGACCGGCTCGCGCTACGGCACCACGCTTCGGCTCAGCAACGGGCTGGCGGTCGTGGCCGCCGTTCTCGCCCTCGGCGGCTTCTTCGTCGACGGGCTGTGGCTCGGCGCGCTCGGCGGTCTGGTCGCGCAGGTCGCCCTGCTGATGTACGAGCACGTCTTTGTCCGCGCCGGCCAGGAGGTGCCGCTGTCATGACCGTCGAGAAGGACGCCGAGAGGACCACCCCGCAGGTCCCGCTGCCGGGGCAGCGCACCCGCTGGGGGCTCTCCAACTACCCGCCCCCGGAGGAGTGGGACCGGCACACCCAGGCCGACCCCAAGACGCGCGAGCCGCGCGACTACATGCTGATCCCCACGATCTGCTTCAACTGCGAGTCGTCCTGCGGGCTGCTGGCCTACGTCGACCACGACGACCTCGAGATCCGCAAGTTCGAGGGCAACCCGGCCCACCCCGGCTCGCCGCGGCCGCAACTGCGCCAAGGGCCCGGCGACGATCAACCAGGTCCACGACCCCGAGCGGATCCTGCACCCCCTGCGCCGCGTCGGCGAGCGCGGCTCGGGCAAGTTCGAGGAGGTCTCCTGGGACGAGGCGCTGGCCGACATCGGCGGCCGGATCCGCAAGGCGATCGTCGAGGACCGCCGCGACGAGGTGATGTACCACGTCGGGCGCCCCGGCGAGGACGGCTTCGCCGAGCGGGTGCTCCAGGCCTGGGGCGTCGACGGCCACAACAGCCACACCAACGTGTGCTCCTCAGGCGGCCGCACCGGCTACACCCACTGGATGGGCTTCGACCGGCCCTCGCCCGACTATGCCAACGCCAAGACCATCGTGCTGCTCTCCAGCCACCTGGAGACCGGCCACTACTTCAACCCGCACGCGCAGCGGATCATGGAGGCGAAGCAGAACGGCGCCAAGGTCGCCGTGCTCGACCTGCGGCTCTCCAACACCGCGTCGCACGCCGACCTCTGGATGGCACCGTGGCCCGGCAGCGAGGCGGCGATCTTCCTCGCCGTGGCGGCGTACCTCCTGCGTGAGGGGAAGGTCGACCGGGAGTACCTCGAGCGCTGGGTCAACTGGGACGTCTACCTCGAGCGGCTGCACCCCGACGCCCCGGTCGAGTTCGACACGTTCATGCGAGCGGCTCACCGAGGACTACGCCCACTACACCTTCGAGTACGCCGCCGCCGAGGCCCACGTCGACGTGGCCCAGGTGCAGGCGCTGGCCGAGATGGTGGCCGAGGCCGGCACCGCGCTGGCCACGCACACCTGGCGCTCGGCCACCGCCGGCAACCTCGGGGGCTGGCAGATCGCCCGCAGCATGTTCTTCCTCAACGTGCTGACCGGCAGCGTCGGCACTCCGGGCGGCACCCACCCCAACGGCTGGGACAAGTTCATCGCCCACTTCCCGGAGATGCCTCCGCCCAACGAGGCGTGGAGCGAGAAGCTCTGGCCGATCGAGTACCCGCTGACCACCAACGAGATGTCGATCCTGCTGCCGCACCTGCTCAAGGACGGCGACCGCGGCAAGGTCGACGTCTACTTCAGCCGGGTCTACAACCCGCTGTGGATCAACCCCGACGGGTTCACCTGGATCGACGTGCTCACCGACGAGTCCAAGATCGGGCTGCACGTCGCGCTCACGCCGACCTGGAGCGAGTCGGCCACCTTCGCCGACTACGTCCTGCCGATGGGGCACGCCTCCGAGCGCCACGACACGATGTCGTTCGAGACCCACACGTCGAAGTGGCTGGCCTTCCGGCAGCCCGTCGGCCGTGTCGCCATGGACAAGAAGGGCATCCCCTACACCGACAGCCGCGACGCCAACCCCGGCGAGGTGTGGGAGGAGAACGAGTTCTGGTTCGCGCTGTCGTGGGAGATCGACCCCGACGGTGAGCTCGGCATCCGCCAGTGGTTCGAGTCGCGCGAGCGGCCGGGTGAGCGGATGACGATGGACGAGTACTACGACATCCTCTTCGGCAAGGCCGTCCCCGGCCTGCCCGACGCCGCGGAGGCGCAGGGGCTCACCCCGCTGCAGTACATGCGCAAGTACGGCGCCTTCGAGATCGTCAAGGACCAGTACCGCCTCGACGAGCGCCCGTTGACCGAGGCCGAGCTCGAGGGAGCGACGCCCGACGCGAACGGCGTCCTCCGCAAGCCGGTGACCGAGGAGTCTCAGCCGCCGCTGGTCGGCGAGGCCGGCGCGGTCGGGCTCCAGCAGAAGGACGGCTCGAAGGTCTTCGGGTGGCTGTCGCCCTCCCGCAAGCTGGAGATCTTCTCCACCACGCTGGCCGACTGGGGCTGGCCCGAGCAGGCGACGCCCAACTACATCGAGTCGCACGTGTCGGCCCGCAACATCGACCGCAGCAACGACGAGTTCGTGCTGATGCCGAACTTCCGGCTGCCGACGATGATCCACACGCGCTCCGGCAACGCGAAGTACCTCAGCGAGATCTCCAACACCCACCCGCTGTGGTTCAACGCCGACGACGCCGAGGCGATGGGCCTGAAGACCGGCGATCTGGCCCGGGTGAGCACCGAGATCGGTCACTTCGTGGCGCGGGTGTGGGCGACCGAGGCGATCCGGCCGGGCGTGGTCGGCATGTCCCACCACTTCGGTCGCTGGCACCAGGACGGCCACCCCGGCAGCCGGTGGGTGATGGGCAAGGTCGACCTCGACCGCACCGACGACGGCGTCTGGAGCCTGCGCTACAAGGAGGGGATCAAGCCGTTCACCTCCGAGGACCCCGACTCCGAGCGGATCTACTGGGACGACCCGGGCGTGCACCAGAACCTCACCTTCCCCGTGCAGCCCGACCCGGTCTCCGGCATGCACTGCTGGCACCAGAAGGTGCGGATCGAGAAGGCGCGTCCCGAGGACCAGTACGGCGACGTGCAGGTCGACACCACCAAGGCCCGTGAGGCCTACCGGCGCTGGCTGTCGATGACCCGCCCCGGCCCCGGCCCTGACGGCATGCGCCGGCCGGAGTTCATGATGCGCCACGTCACCCCGCGCCGGAAGGCCTACGTCTACCCCAGCTGAGGCGTCGCAAACGGAGCACTGAGGCGTCGCAGACGGGGCGGTACCGCCCCGTCTGCGACGCCTCACCAGCCCGTTTGCGACGCCTCGCGCCTAGCCCCGGGAGCGGACAAGCAGGTCGAGGAGGAAGCCGAGGCCGACCAGGGCGACGACCAGGGAGAGGGACAGCAGGGCCCAGGGCTGGACCACGCTCTCGCTGGTGAGGACGTCGTCGCGCGCGGCGTGGTAGCGCAGCGGGGCCAGCACCAGCACGATCGCCAGCGCGGTCAGGATCAGCACGCAGCCGAGCACCAGGAAGCCGACGGACTCGTCCCGCAGATGCAGCAGCAGGGCACCGGCGGCCGCGACGCCGATGCCGGTGCGCTCCCAGGAGAGCGCCGTGCGCTCCAGGGCGGCGACGCGGTGGACCAGCTCGTTGTCGTTGTCGTCGGCGCTGGGGGAGGGGCGAACCACGGACGGTCCTAGAAGACCAGCAGGGCCAGCACGACGAACGCCACGATCACCAGGCCCGCCGAGAGGATCTGCAGCAGGTGGGGAGCGGGCAGCGACTGGCCGGTGCGCAGTGCGGTCTCGGTCAGGTGCCAGCGGCGGTAGGCCAGCAACGAGAGCGTGACCGACAGCAGGAGGAGCACGGCGCCGGCGGTGTGCCTGAGCCAGGACGGCCCGAAGTCGGGCACCACGGCGACCAGCGCGACGCCGCCGGCGAGCAGCGCCAGGGCGGTCCGGATCCATGCCAGGAAGGTCCGCTCGTTGGCCAGGCTGAACCGGTAGTCGGGGTCCTCCCCGAGCGCTCGGTCTCGCGCCATCTCCGTCCTCCCACTCCCTGCCCTGGCGGGCTCACAAACGGCCTTCAGTCACGGTATCGTGCGGTCATGGTTGTCCGGTCATTTGGGGTCACGGTGCCGACCCGTGGCGACGTGGTCGCGGGCGTCACCGTGGCGCTGGTCCTCGTGCCCCAGGCGATCGCCTACGCCCTGTTGGCCGGCGTACCCCCCGTCCACGGCCTGTACGCCGCCGCGATGGCGCCGATCCTGGCCGGCTTCGTCGGTTCCTCCCCCTACCTCCAGACCGGGCCGGTCGCACTGACCAGCCTGCTCACCTTCGGCGCGTTGGCGCCGACGATCCCCGAGGGCACCGAGTCGTACGCCGCCCACGCAGCGTTGCTGGCGCTGATCGTGGGCGTCACCCGGTTCCTGATCGGCCTGGTGCGCGGCGGCTTCGTGGCCTACCTGATGAGCCAACCCGTCGTGGCGGCGTTCACCCTCGCCGCGGCCGTGCTGATCGCGAGCTCCCAGGTCCCCTCGCTGGTCGGCGCCAGCGGCAGCTCGACCAGCCCTCTCCTCGCCGCCTTCGACGCGCTGACCCACCCCGCCGCCTGGAGCTGGCTGGGCATCGCGGTCGGACTCACCGTGCTCGCGGTCGCGGTCCTGGCCAAGCGGGTCAGCCCGCTGATCCCCGGGGCCCTGATCGGCACGGTGGGGGCGCTGCTGCTGGTCAAGGTGGGCGGGCTCGACCTCGCCGTCGTGGGCGAGCTGCCCAACGGCATCCCGCTGCCCTCGCTCGACCTCCCTTGGTCGGCGACGATGGGCCTGCTCCTCTCCGGTGTGGTGATCGCCCTGGTCGGCTTCGCCGAGCCGGCCAGCATCGCCCGGCAGTACGCCTCGCAGGACCGCACCCACTGGGACCCCGACCGTGAGTTCATGGGTCAGGGCCTGGCCAACCTCGGCTCCGGCCTGTTCGGCGGCTACCCGGTCGGTGGCTCGTTCTCCCGCTCGGCCCTCAACCGGCTCTCCGGCGCGCGCACCCGCTGGAGCGGCGTGGTCACCGGGCTCGCGGTCCTCGCGGTGCTGCCGGTGGTGTCGTTCCTCTCCGACATGCCCAAGGCGGCGCTGGCCGGGCTGATCATCGCCGCCGTGCTGCCGCTGCTCAACCCCGACCCGGTGTGGCGCACCCGCACCATGTCGCGGCCGCAGTTCGCGATCGCGATCACCACGTTTGTGGTCTCGCTCGCGGCGGCGCCGCGCGTGCAATGGGGCGTGGTCGCCGGCGTGGTGATGGCCCTCGGCGTCCACCTGTGGCGCGAGCTGCGGCTCGACATGGAGGTGTGGACCGAGCGCGACGAGCTGCACGTCCGACCCCAAGGGGTCCTCTACTTCGGCAGCGCCCCGCTGCTGGAGACCCGGATCCTCACCGAGCTGGCCGACCAGCCGTCGCTGGAACGGGTGCGGCTGCACCTGCAGCGACTGGGTCGCATCGACCTGACCGGCGCTCTGGTGCTGCGGGCGATCACCCGCGACCTGGGGCGTGCCGACGTACCCGTCGAGATCCAAGGCGTGCAGCCACAGTGTCAACGGCTGGTCGAGGCGGTCTTCGCCCAGGACACCGTTGGTTACACTCGCCGCCCAGCCACTGACGAGCTGGCCGACGAGCGCGCGGCGGCCGACCGCGCGCACACAGACCACTCCAGGGAGGTGGGAGATGACACCCCGCCCGGGCCACCGCGAGCTCGACCGACGCTCGGCGGTGCCCCTGTGGTCGCAGCTGCGGGACGACCTGCTGCTGCGGCTGGAGGGAGGCGACTTCGTCGACCGGTTCCCCGGCGAGATGGAGCTGGTCGAGGTCTACCGCGTCAGCCGCCACACGGTGCGCGAGGCGCTGCGGCGGCTCCGGCAGGACGGCCTGATCGAGTCCTCCCGCGGGCGGTCGTCGGTCGCCCACCCGGGTGTGATCAGCCAGCAGCTGGGCGCGATGTACTCCCTCTTCCAGGAGCTCGAGGCTCGCGGCATCGAGCAGCGCAGCGAGCTGATCGTGGCCGACCGCCGCACCGACGCGGAGGCCGCCGCGCGGCTCGGGCTCTCCGCGCGCACCAAGCTGGTCTACATCGAGCGGCTGCGCCTCGGTGGCGACGAGCCGATCGCCTGGGACCGCGCCTGGCTGGAGCCCAAGCTCGCGGCACCGTTGCTCAAGCTCGACTTCACCCACACCGGGCTCTACGACGAGTGGCAGCGCAGCGCGGGGGTGCGGCTCAACGGCGGCAGTGAGCGGATCAGCGCGGTCGTCCCGACCAAGGACCAACGCACGCTTCTGTCGATGAAGAGCGACGAGGCGGCGATGCTCGTGGAGCGCACCGGCTGCCTGGGGGACCGGCCCGTGGAGTTCCGGGTCACGTTGGTGCGCGGGAGCCGGTTCAGCTTCTCCGCCGAGTGGGAGTCGGGCCGCAACTACCAGGTCGACATCGCCGGCGTCTCCTGAGCGCCACGGCCCCTCGTCACCTGCTCGGAGCGGGCTTTCCCGGCAGCTCCTCGAGAGGGTCGTGGTCGCGGTGCAGGCGCAGGGTCAGCATCAGCGACTCCGCGGTGTAGAACGCGATGTAGGCCAACGACAGGCCGACGACGACGGCGTTCGGGTCGGGCAGCTGCGCGGTGATCACGGCGTACGCGACGAACCATCCGGCGGTGGCCGCCATGTTGGCCCACCACCAGTTCTCGGTGCGCGAGGGGTAGACGTACTTCACCGGCACGAACACCATCACGGAGAACACCGCGACCAGGACACCGGTCACCGTCGGCGACAGCTCGAGGACGATGACGTAGAACGCCAGGATGTTCCAGTACGACGGGAAGCCGAGGAAGAAGTGGTCGTCGGTCTTGGCGTCGGCCCGGCAGAAGCCGTAGGTCGACGCGAGCAGCGGCAGGCAGGCCAGCACGGCACCGGCCGTGCCGCCGGGCAGCCGCCCGTCGGCCCACAGCAGCACCACGGGCGCGAAGCAGTAGGTGAGGTAGTCGACGATGTTGTCGAGCAGCGCCCCGTCGAACCCCGGGATCGCCTCCTTCACACGCAGCCGGCGGGCCAGCAGCCCGTCGCTGCCGTCGATCACCATGGCGACGAGGAACAACCACAGCACGGTGGTGGCTCGGCCGTCATAGGCGGCCACCACCATCCAGAACGCCAGCACCGCACCCACGGCGGTGTAGGCGTGCACGGCGGCGGCGGCCGGGACGTTGAGCGGCCGCTCGGCGGCAGGCTGAGGTGTCATCGCTTCGGGCCTGACGCGGGGGACCGGCGGACAGGCCCTACCTCGCCGGCGGTCGGATCTGCTCAGTATGACCCTCGGCGACGCTCGGTGTCAGATCCGCGCCCGAACGCAGGGTGACTCCGAGTGAGTCGACGGCGTCGGGCACGGTGCGGTGCACCCGTCCCGCAGCCCGCAGCTCCTGGAAGCAGGCGTCCCGCATGAGGATGTCCTCCACCGGCCCGCGCAGGGCGGCGAGGTGCACGGTCACACCCGCGTCGGCGAGCTGGGCGCAGACGGTGCTGAGGCTGTCGATGCCGGTGTAGTCGGCGGTGTTGACCGCCGAGCAGTCCACCACCAGGTGGCGTACGCCGGGGCGCGCGGTGCTCAGCTCGGCCAGCCGGTCGGCCACCGGCCTGGCGGCGGCGAAGGTCAGCGGTGCGTCGATGCGCACCACCGTCAGCTCCGGTGCGGTGAGCACGGCATGGCGGTCGACGTTGCGGAAGACCCGCTCGCCGGGCATCTGTCCGAGCTCGGGCATGTGAGGTCGGGCGGAGTGGCGCAGGAAGAGCGCGACGCTCACGGCGACGCCGACGCCCAGACCCGCGGCCGGCCCGAGGCCCAGCGTCGCGAGGACGGTGAGCACGAGGGCCACCAGGTCGGACCGCCGGATCCGGCCGATGCCCACGGCGCCGCGGACGTCGATCAGGCTGAACACCGCCACCATGATCACCGCCGCCAGCGAGACCTTGGGGAGCTGGGCGAGCAGCGGGGTCGCGGTGAACAGCGCGATCACGATCAGCACCGCCGAGATCACCCCCGACATCGGGGTGCGGGCGCCGGCGTTGAAGTTGACCGCGCCGCGGGAGAACCCACCAGCCACCGGGAAGCCGTGCGCGAGGCCGGCCGCCCCGTTGGCGAGCCCGACCGCGATCAGCTCCTGGTCGGGCTCGACCCGCATCCGCGTGCGCCGGGCGAAGGCCGTGCCGGTGCTGATCGACTCCATGTAGGAGATCAGCGCGACAGCCGCGGCGGAGGGTGCGAGCGCGCGCACGTCGGCGAGCGCGATGTCGGGGAGGCCGGGGGTCGGGAGGCCGGCCGGCACGTCTCCGACGAGGGTGACGTCGAGCCCGGCCGCCGCGACCAGCGCGGTGGCGGCGGCGACGACGACAAGCGGTCCGGGGACCTGCGGCAGCCACCGCTTCAGGGCCACCAGGCCGGCGATCGCCGCGACACCCAGCCCCAGGGTGACCGGGTCCAGGTCGCCGACCTGCGGCAGGATGCCACGCGCCGCGTCGAGGAAGGTCGTCGTCGAGCCGGTCACGGTGATGCCGAGCAGATCCTTGAGCTGGGACATCGCGATGGTCAGCGCGGCGGCCGAGGTGAAGCCGCTGATCACCGGCGTGGAGAGGAAGTTGACCAGAGCCCCGAGGCGGGCGAGGCCGGCGCCGGTCTGCAGGATGCCGACCATCACCGCCAGGGCGCTGGCGAGGGCGAGGTATCGGCCGGGGTCGCCGTCGGCCAGCGGTGCCACAGCGGCCGCGGTGAGCAGTGAGTCGATGGCCACCGGGCCCACGGAGATGTAGCGCGAGGTGCCGAAGACGGCGTACACGACGAGGGAGACCATCGCGGCGTAGAGGCCCGTGATCGGCGGCACGCCGGCCAACCCGGCGTAGGCCATCGCCTGCGGGATGACCATCACCGCCACCGTCGCGCCGGCCTTGAGGTCGGCGCTCAGGTCGTCTCGCCGGTACGACGGCAGCCACTGCAGGACGGGCAGCAGTCGGGCTCGCCGGGGGGAGGAGGACGGAGTGCTCACAGATCGTTCCCTGCGTAGGACTGGTTGAAGCTCTTGTTGGCCAGGGGGAAGTCGGGGACGATCGTGTCCGCCAGCGCGATCGGGAGGGCGGGCCAGTTCAAGAACGACGGATCGACGACCTTGACCCGGCCCAGCGTTCCGTCGCGGGCCAGGTCGACCCGGGTGACCAGTGTCCCGCGCCAGGCCTCCACCACCCCCGCCCCGCTGCGCTCCTCGCCGTGCGTGGGTGACGGCCGGGCCTCGGCTGCGTGTCCGTCCGGCGATCCGTCGGCCCATCGGGCGCCGAGCTCTCCCACCAGCCGCGCGGAGTCGCGCAGCTCGTCGACGCGGACCTGGAAGCGGGCCAACACATCGCCTGCTGGGTGGACGGCGGGGCTCCACCACTCCGGCATGGCGAGGAACGGGTGGTCGCGGCGGGTGTCAACGGGAACCCCGCTCGCGCGGGCCACGTAGCCGACGGTGTCGAGCTGGCGGGCCGTCTCGGTGTCCAGGACGGCGGTGCCGGTCAGCCGGTCACGGACCGTCGGGTGGTCCAGGCTGATCGCCACGAGCTCACGGGCCTCGGCAGCGGTCTCCTCGACGAGCGACCGGTCCGGCCCCGCCCGGAGCGAGGCGCCGCCGAGGGTGACCCCACCGCGGAGCAACCGGTGCCCGGTGACGCTCTCGTGGTGGCGCAGCAGGCGCTCCCGCAGCCTCTGGAAGTGGGTGTTGACGAGCCCGAAACCCACGTCGTTGACGATCGCCCCGAGATCGGCGACGTGGTTGTGGAGACGCTCGAGCTCCAGCAGCAGGGCGCGGGCGACCTGGTCCCTCGCCGACACCGGGAGGCCCAGTGCCTCCTCGACCGCCATCGCGAACGCCAACGAGTGGCCGACCGCGGTGTCGCCGCTGATCCGCTCGGTCAACGCGAGGGCGGTCCCGGGCTCGCGGCCCTCCAGGTGGCGTTCGACGCCTCGGTGCACGAACCACAGCCGCGCCTTCATCCGGACGATGGTCTCGCCGACCACCGAGAAGCGGAAGTGCCCGGGCTCGATCAGGCCGGCGTGGACGGGCCCGACCGGGATCTCGTAGACCCCGGGGCCGGTGACATGCACGAACGGGTAGGAGCCGAGGTCCGCGCCGAACTCCGGCACCGACTCGTGCCCACGCCGGTGGGGGTACCAGCCGGTCGGCCAGTGCCCGTGGCGCACCATCCGGCGCGGCAAGGGATGGTCACGGGGCTCGATGCCGTAGAGGTCTCGGATCTCCCGGTCGAAGCGCCCGCCGGTCCAGGACACCCCGGCCAGCGTGGGCACCCAGGGGTCGGCCGCGGGGACGACCACCTCGATCTCGCGACGTTCGCCGACGGGGCGCAGCAGCAGGTGCACGATCACCAGCTCCTCGCCCAGGTCGCGCGCCGACGCCAGCGCCAGCCGCCATCCGGAGGCCAGCAGCCGCTCGAGAGCGCCCGGCAGCTCCTCTCTCGAGACTCGCTCGCGAGACGTCGCAGGGGCCCTCGGGTCGCGGGTCACGAGGTCACCCCCAGCGCGGCGGCGGCCTGGTCGAGCACGGACTGCATGCCGGGCGCGAGCCCGACGAGCACGGTGGCTGCCAGGGCCAGCGCGAGCGGGGCGAGGTGCGCGTGGGCAGGCAGACCGGCACGAGCCACGCGCGGAGTCGCCTCGGAGTCGGTGACTCCCAAGGTGATCGCGGAGGTGTGCCGAGCCAGCGCTGCGAAGGCCAGCGCCAGCAGCACCCCGGTCAGCAGTGAGACCCACGCGAGGCCCTCCTGCCACCCGGCGAAGAGGATGGCCAGCTCGGTGAAGAAGAGCGCCCCCGGAGGCAGCCCCAGCACCGTGGCCATTCCGCCGAGCAGCGGCCAGGCCAGCCGAGGATGGTCGCGAAGGAGACCGCGCAGATCGTCGATCCGGACCGTGCCGGTCTCGTCCAGGATCCGGCCGGCGGTGACGAACAGGACCGCCTTGGCGAGGCCGTGCCCCACGACGTGCAGCAGTGCTGCGCCGAGGGCCAGCGGACCGCCGATGCCGGCACCGATCGCGATCAGGCCGAGATGCTCCGTGCTCGAGTAGGCCAGCAGGCGCTTGAGGTCGCGTTGCCCGATCATGAGGAAGGTGGCCACCGTCAACGACAGCAGGCCGGCACCGATCAGCAGCACCCGCATCAGGGTCGGCCCCACCACCAGGTCACTGATCGCCTGCAGCCGGAGGATTCCGTAGAACGCGACGGAGAGCAGGACTCCGGACATCAGTCCCGAGACGGGGGCGGGGGCCTGGCTGTGGGCGTCCGGCAACCAGGCGTGCATCGGCGCCAGCCCGGCCTTCGTGGCCAGCCCGAGAGCGGCCAGCGCCAGCGCGAGTCGGGCGAGCCCGGGGTCGAGCGATCCGGGGTCGGCGACGAGCGCGCTCCACGAGAGGGTCCGCTCCTCACCGATGCCCGCGGCGTAGAGAAGCACCAGGCCGAAGAGCGCGATCGCGACTCCCACGGAGCCCAGCACGACGTACTTCCAGGCGGCTTCGACGGCGCGTCGGTCGCCGCGGTGGCCGACCAGGAACGCCGTGGCGATGGTCGTGCCCTCGATGCCGACCCACAACAGCCCCAGGTTGTCGGCCAGCAGCGTCAGCGTCATCGCGCCCAGGAACAGCACCACCAGTCCGGCGTAGCGGGCCTGGGCGGCGGCGTCACCGGCGGGGGCAGCGCCAGCCGAGGTGACCGTCAGGGCCACGGCGCCCACGGCGGCCAGGAAGTACGCCGTGAGGCCGTCGATGCGGAGCAGCCCCGCCGCGAAGGGCTCCTGCGGCCGCAGGTCGGGGACCAGGAGCACCGCCCCGAGCGCGAGCAGGGCGAGCGTGGTCAGCAGGGGGACGAGTCGGGCCGCCTTGGTCATCGGTCGTTCAGCTCCTGCAGGTCAGCCAGGTCGGTGCTGCCGAAGACGTGCTCGATCCGCCGGACCAGGACCCGCAGGATCAGCACCACCAGCACCACGTCCGCGGTCACGCCGAGCTCGACGGCCAGCGGAACCCCGCCGGCCGCGAGGAAGGCAACGGTCGCGATGCCGTTGTCGACGACCACGAACCCGACCAGCTGCGCGAGCGCGTCCCGGCGGATGAGCATGACCAGGAAGCCGATGAGCACGAGCGCGAATCCCACCGGGACGGCTCCGGAGGCCACGCCCGCGGCGTCCACCACCGGGCGCGAGGCCCAGAACGCGAGCGTGGTGAGAAGCGTGGTGGCGACGAGGGCGAGCGCGGGGGAGACGCGCGCCGGCGGGGTCGTGCCGATCCGGTGAGCGGTGGTGTGGACGGCCCACGGGACCAGGACGCCCTTCACCGCCAGCACGAGGGCCGCCACCGCGACCAGCTCGGGCTCCCGGCCCTGCAGGCCCAGGGTGAGCACCAGGACCGCCAGCGAGGCTCCCTGCACGGCGAGCAGCCGCGCGGCGCCCCGTCCGCCGGCCCTCCAGACGATCAGGACGGCGGTCAGCAGGAGCGATCCGGCGCCGAGGGCGACACCCTGCGCGGCCCAGCCGGCCATCACGCCACCCCCGCCACGAGGTACGACGCGGACACGGCGAGGAACGCCAGGACGAACGAGCCCGCGAGCAGCTCGGGGACCTGGAACAGGCGTACCTTCGCCAGGAAGACCTCCACCGCGGCGATCGCGCCGCCGAGGAACAGCACCTTGACGGCCACGGCGACGACGGCGCCTGCGACCGCCAGGGGCGACGCGGAGTCGGCGATGCCCCACGGCACCATCACGTTGCCGAGCAGCCCCAGCAGCACGGTCAGCCGCAGCCAGGAGCCGAGCTCCAGCCAGCCGAGGTCGCGCCCCGAGCTCTCCAGCACCATCGCCTCGTGGACCATCGTCAGCTCCAGGTGGGTGGACGGGTTGTCGACCGGGAGGCGCCCGGTCTCCGCGACGATCACCAGCACCAGTGCCGCCAGCGCCAACAACGAGACCGGCGAGATCACGGTGCCGGGCTCGGCTGCTCGCGCGCGCACGATATCGGAGAGCACGCTGCTGCCCGCGGGGATGGACAGCGCGTAGACCGCCATCAGCACGGTCGGCTCCAGGAGGGCCGCGATGGTCATGTGCCGGCTCGAGCCCATCCCCCCGAACGCCGACCCTGAGTCCAGACCGACCAGGGCGAGCGTGACGCTACCGACCAGGAGGACCGACACGACCACGAACAGGTCGTCCGGGACGAGCGGCGCGGATCGGGTGGCGACCAGGGGGAGCAGCGTGGCCAGGACCAGGCTCGTGGTCATCAGCACCACCGGTCCGCCGCGGGACACCACCCCCGTCCCTTCGGCCTGGAGCGGCTCCTTGCGCAGCAGCTTGAGTAGATCGCGGGCCGGCTGCGTCACCCGCCCCCCGGCGCGACCCTCCAGCCGGGCTCGGGTCGCCCGCATGAGGCCGATCAGCAGCGGCGTCAGCAGCACCACTGCCGCGATCTGCACGATCGCGACGGCGGCGGCCGCCATCGAGTCCGCGCTCACCACGTCGACACCACCAGCAGCACCAGCACCAGCGCCCCGAAGGAGTAGCCGATGTATCGCTGGATGCTGCCGTTCTGGAGCGCGCGGGCGCGGTCTGCCACGGAGGTGACGATCCCGACCCCGCGGGCGTAGAGGCCTGACTCCACGGGGTCGCCGACCTCGTGGCGGTAGCTGATGCCGTGGATCAGGTGCCTGGACTCGTCGAAGTGCTCGACCTGGAGCTCACGCCGCGGGTCCAGCGCGTGGCCGAAGACCCGCACCAGCGGCTCGGCGTACGACGTCGCGGTGTACTGCATCCGCGGGCTCACCCTCGCGCCACCGCAGCCCCAGCCGAGCTGCACGCGCCGGCGCGGAGCCCGACGTGCCCACCACGCCGAAGCCAGCAGGACCGGCACGGCGCACGCGAGGGCGAGCAGGGCCAGCGCTCCGGGATCGAGGGCGATGCCCAGGCCGGGGAGGTCGAGGCCGGCCAGCGTTGTCGCGTCCACGGTGGCCACGCCGGACGCGGCAGGAGCCAGGGGCTCGGCGAGGGCGCGGGTCAGCGGGCCGGGGACCAGGCCGAGCGCGAGCGTCGCCGTCGCCGCGCCGACCAGCCCGACGCGCATCCACCACGACGTCTCGCGGGCGGCCTCGGCGCCGGGGCTGCGCGGGCGGGCCAGGCAGGCGATCCCGAACGCCTTCACGAAGGTCAGCAGGGCCAGCCCCGCTGTGAGTGCCACGACCCCCATGGCGGCGGGCAGCAGCACGGCGAGCAGCGGGTCGGCGGGCGCGCCGCCGCGGATCAGCGCCTGGAGCAGCACCCACTCGGCCACGAAGCCCGAGGTGACCGGGAGAGCCGCGGCGGCCAGCGCTCCGACGGCGAACGTCGTCGCGGTCACCGGCATCCGGGGGCCGAGGCCGCCCAGCTGGTCCAGGTCCCGCTCGCCGGTGCCGAACAGCACCGACCCCGCCACGAGGAAGAGCAGCGTCTTGAACGCCGCGTGGCTGACGACGAGCAGCCCGGTGGCCAGCAGCGCCAGATGGGCGAGATCGGTGAGGCCGGCCGCGCGGTAGAGGTCGGCAAGACCGATGGTCGCGACCATCAGACCGACGTTCTCGGTCGTGGAGTAGGCAAGCAGTCTCTTGAGGTCGCTGGTCACCGAGGCCTGGAGGATCCCGTAGACCGCCGAGACCAAACCGACGACCAGGAGGACGACGGCCCACCAGCGCGGGCCGGTCGGGAGCAGCCGGAGCGAGACGAGCAGGAGCCCGTAGACACCCGCCTTGACCATCGCCCCGCTCATCACCGCGGAGACGTGGCTCGGCGCCTCGGGGTGGGCCCGCGGCAGCCACACGTGGAGCGGCACGACTCCTGCCTTGGTGAGGAATCCGCCGGCCAGCAGGGCCCAGGCGAGGGTCGCCGTCGCCCCGCTCGGGCGGTCGGCGGCGAGCGCGTCGAAGTCGACGGCCCCGGCGTGGGCGACCAGGACGCCCCACCCGGAGAGCACGAGCAGGAAGCTGAGGTGGGTCATCGCGGCGTACCACAGCCCGGCGGACCGGCACGCCGGTCGCACCGCGTGGTCGGTGAAGACGAGCACCGTCGAGCCCAGTGCCATCAGCTCCCAGCCGAGGAGGAACACGACGGCGTCGCCCGCGAGGGCCACGAGCTGGAGGCCGGCCACGAACACCAGCCACGCGGTCCAGGCGGTCCGTGACCCGGCGGTGCCGTGGGCGTAGCCGATCCCGAAGATGCCGGCGACCAGCGCGACCCCGCTCATCACCACGAGGAACAGCGCGCCCAAGGGGGTCCCCTGCACGGTCAGGTGGCCCAGCGCCTCCAGAGCCGTGCCCTGTGGCGCCAGCGCCATGTCGACCCGGGCCCCGCCGAGCACCGCGACACCGAGGGCGGTTCCGGCGGCTGCCTGCACCGCGGCGGCGCCGCCGACCACGGGCGAGCGCCACCGGTCGGGCGTCGCCCAGGAGAGCAGGGCGCCGACCACAGCGGCGCCGAGCGCCGCCCAGACGAGAAGGGTCACCGGCCGGTCACCTCGCGAAGCGCGGCCACGATCTCCTCCGGGCGGGGCGGGCACCCGGGGATCCTCTTGTCGACCTCGACGACGTCCTCCGCGGCTCCCGCCACGCCGTGCGCGCCACGGAAGAGGCCGCAGTCGACGGCACAGTCGCCGAGAGCGAGGACGACTCGCGGCCGAGGTGTGGCCTCGACCGTGCGTTGCAGCGGCTCGACCATGTTGTGGGTGACGACGCCGGTGACCAGCACCGCATCCGCATGCCGCGGGGAGGCGACCAGCCGCGCGCCGTACCGCTCGGCGTCGTAGACCGGACCGAAGGCGGCGGCCACCTCGATCTCGCAGCCGTTGCACGACCCCGCGTCGACGTGGCGCACCTGGATGCTGCCCAGGAACGGTCTGGAGGGGTCGGTGGGCGCGTGGGCTGCGGGCGCCGGCTCGGCGATCCTGCCGGTGCGCAGGATGAGGCGGGCGATGCTGGACCAGCTCATGCGCCGGCCTCCTCCGCGCGGCTGAGCTCGTCGGCCAGCTCGGCGGTGTCCTGGACCCGGTCGCGCAGCACGGCCCGGCCGGCCAGCAGCAGGTCCCGGACCGCCGGGACGAGCAGCGAGTAGACGACCTCGCCGTTCTCGCGGCTCTGACGCACGAGCCCGGCACGGCGGAGCACCGCCAGGTGCTGCGACAGGTTGCTCTGCTCGGCGTCGATCTGGTCGAGCAGCTCGTGGACCGCGTGCTCGCGCTCGCTGAGCAGCTCGAGGGCGCGGATACGCACCGGATGTGCCAGGCAGCGGAAGAGCTCCGCCTTGGCGGGGTAGAGGACTGGCATGGGATCCGTTCGGCCGACGACGTGACTACGTACATTCTCATATGCGTAAGTACGCAACTCGGAACGGCCAGGCACGGTCGGAGTCATGGTTCGAACGGAGCCTGCCGCTGGCGGGTGGGGCCGAGGTGACCCCGTCACGGCGGGGTCAGGCGACCTGCGGGCGCGTGAGCCTCGCGATGGCCTCGTCGATGTCGCAGCCCGGGCCACGGTTGTAGGGGAGCTTCATCAGCAGCATGCCCATCATGCAGGTGTTGCTGAGGGCCGCGAAGGTGAGCCCGAAGCCGATCGCGAAGGCCAGCCACTTCATCGGCGGGAACCAGATGCTGGCGATGATGGACAGGAAGACGATCGAGCCCGCCACCAGCCGCACCTGGCGCTCCAGCGCCCACTTCTTGATCTCGCCGTGCTCGACCGGGGCCTCCGCCTGGACCCAGGAGTTCATGCCGCCGGCCAGCACGACCATGTCGCTCAGGCCGGCCTGGCCCAGCTTGTCCGCCGCCTGCTCGGCACGGCCACCGGCCTGGCAGACCAGCACCAGCGTGCCGCCCGCGGCGCTGACGATCCGGCGCAGGTGCGGGTCGAGCTGGTCGACGGGAAGGTTGATCGAGTTGGGGATGTGGGAGGTGAGGAACTCACCGGGGCTGCGCACGTCCACCACCAGGGTGGTGGGGTTGGCGATCAGCTGCTGGGCCTGGCCCACGGTGACGGACTGGCTGACGTCGCTCATCGGTTCACTCCTTCTCAGGCGCCGGCCGGCGCGGGCACGAGGTCGGGGATGCCGCCGGGGTTGACGACCCTGACGTCATAGCCGTGGGCGGTGAGGCGGCTGGCCGCGATCACTGCGCGCTTGCCGCTCGCGCAGGCCACCAGCACCGGCTGGTCGCGGTCGAGCTCGGCGGGGATGCCCTGGGTGAAGATGTCGGCGACGAAGCGCTCGACGGCGCCCGGGTAGCGCACCTCGGCACGCTCGTTGGGCATCCGCACGTCGAGCACCTGCAGGTCGCCGTCGGCGAGCAGCTCGCGGGCAGTCTCCGTGCTGACCAGCTCGAAGTCGGAGTGGAGGGTCGCGCCCGAGACGTCGTTGACGACCCCGACCACGTTGTCGAACTGGATCTGCGCCAGCTGGGTGATCGCGGCGTCCACGTCCTGGTCGGGGTTGGCCACGATCACGATCGGCTCGTTGTAGGGCACCAGCCAGCCCACCCAGGAGCCGAAGTCGTCGGCGAACTCGACGGCGACGGTGTCCTTCAGCACGCCCTTGGCCTGGTCCTCGCGAGGGCGCATGTCGACGATGTGCACGTCGGTGCGGCCCTCGATCTCCGAGACGGGGACCCGGGGCGCTGCGCGGCCGGGCAGCGGGCGGACGCCGAGGGTGTTGGCGGGGCCCATGTAGCGGTAGAAGCCGGGGATCGGCATCGGCGAGCGCAGCATCTCCTCCGACAGGGCGTCGGGGGACTCCAGCGCCAGCAGCGGGTTGGAGGCGCGCTCCTCGGCGATGGTGGAGGTGTACTTGCCGGCGCCACTGGCGGTGCAGAACGAGCCCTCGCCGTGGGTCGGCAGCAGCTCGACCTCGCCGGGGAGGCCGGCGAGCCGGTGGATCGAGATGTACTGCAGGCGGGCCAGGGTGTCCGCCCGCTCGGGGCCGAGCAGGTCGGGACGCCCGGCGGATCCGACGAGCAGGCTGCCGCCGGAGAAGAGGGCGACCTCCTTGCCGTCGATGAGCACGAGGTACGACGTGTGCTCGGGGGTGTGGCCGGGAGTGTGGATCGGGCGGATGGACAGCCCGTCCTCGCCAGGGAGGTCCTCGAGGTGGAAGGCGGGCGTGTGCCGGTAGGCCGCGGCCGACGCGGCCGGCAGGACCAGCTCGGCGCCCGACCTCAGCGCGGCCTGCTGGCCGCCCGAGACGTAGTCGTTGTGCATGTGGGTCTCGAGGACGTAGCGCAGGTCGATGTCACGCTCGGCGGCGGCGTCGAGGAAGCGCCCGATGTCGCGCTGCGGGTCGACCAGGACACCCTTGCCCTCGTGCTCGAAGAGGTAGGTCTGGTCGCCCAGGCCGGGGGTGCGGAACGGAATGATCTGCATGGGTCCTCCTGTAGATACCACCTGGGGTATCAATGTACGGACTTTTATCGGGGAGTCAAGGCTAGGCGAGCCTTGCCTGCCGGGACCGCCGTCGAGTAACGTGGCTCACACCCAAATGTACGGGCATTCGCCGGACAAATCGAGGCCCTACGTCGACCGAGGGAAAGCAGAAGTCACCATGGCGACCAGCCTCCATCACAAGATCGTCATCATCGGCGCCGGCACCGCCGGCATCCCCGTCGCGGCCCGGCTGCTGCGGCAGGGCGAAGCCGACGTCGCCGTGATCGACCCGGCGGACAAGCACTACTACCAGCCGCTGTGGACGCTCGTGGGTGCCGGCTGCGCGACCGCGGCCGAGACCGTGCGCCCCCAGGCCTCGGTGATGCCCAAGGGAGCCGACTGGATCAAGGCCGCCGCAGAGTCGGTCGACCCCGACCAGCAGACCGTGACCCTCTCCGACGGGCGCACCGTGGGCTACGACTACCTCGTCGTGTGCCCCGGCATCCAGCTGAACTTCGGTGGCGTCGCAGGCATGGCCGAGGCGATGGAGACCCCGTCGGTCTCCTCCAACTACGTGCTGGAGTCCACGGCCAAGACCTGGCGCAACATCCAGGGCGTCAAGAAGGGCACGGCGCTCTTCACGATGCCGGCCGGCCCGATCAAGTGCGCGGGCGCGCCGCAGAAGATCGCCTACCTCTCCGCCGACTACTGGCGCGAGCAGGGCAACCTCAAGGACATGCGCGTCGTGCTCGTGCTGCCGACCCCCGGCATGTTCGGGGTCAAGGTGTTCGCCGACGAGCTCGAGCGGGTGGTCGCGCGCTACGGCATCGAGGTCCACAAGAACTCCGAGCTGGTCGAGATCGACGGCACGGGCCGCACCGCGGTGATCCGTGACAACACCGACCAGTCCACGCAGACCATCGACTTCGACATGGCGCACGTGGTGCCGCCGCAGTCGGCGCCCGACTGGATCAAGGGCGGCCCACTGGCCGATCCCGAGAACCCGGCCGGCTACGTCGAGGTGGACAAGAACTCCATGCAGCACACGCGCTACCCCAACATCTTCGCGCTGGGTGACGCCGGCTCCACTCCCAACTCCAAGACCGGCGCCGCGGTCCGCAAGCAGTACCCCGTGGTCGTGCAGAACCTCCAGGCGCAGATGGCGGGCACGTCGCTCGACGGCTCCTACGGCGGCTACGCCTCCTGCCCGCTGACCACGGCGCGCAACAAGATGCTGCTCGCCGAGTTCGACTACACCATGGAGCCGACCCCGTCGTTCCCGCTCATCGACACGACCAAGGAGCGCCGCGACATGTGGTACCTCAAGCGTCGCGGACTGCCCACGCTCTACTGGAACGTGATGATGAAGGGCCGCGGCTGACGGGTCGCTCCGATCGGGCCGGCCGCGCTCACAGCTCGTCCGGCTTCGGCGTGGTGTCGCCGTCGAGCCACGCCGTGAAGAAGGGGGCGAGGTCGAGCCCGGTCTGCTCCTGCCACCAGGTGGTCAGCTCCTCGCGGGTGGCATTGCCGTACGCCGCCGCGCGCGGCCACTCCCGCACCAGCCGCCAGAAGACGTCGTCGCCGACCTTGCGGCGCAGGTCGTGCCACATCAGCGCCGGGCAGTAGTAGACGTTGCCGGAGCCGAAGGACCGCGGGTCGTAGTCGGCCGGCGGCCCGGCCTCGTCGCGCAGCCGCTGGTCGACGGGCCGCACGTCCTCCATCACGCTGTCGATGGACCGACCGCCGTCCTCGGCCTCCCACACGAGCTGGAGGTAGGTCGTCATCCCCTCGTTCATCCACAGGTCGCTCCAGTCGGTCGGCGTGACCAGGTCGCCGTACCACTGGTGGACGAGCTCGTGGACGATCACCGGCTTGGACCGGATGTAGGGGGTGTCGCCGAGGGTGACCATGGTCTGGGTCTCCATCCCGCTGGTCGACTCGGTGAGCACGATGCCGGCGCTGGAGAAGGGGTAGGGCCCGAGCTTGTCCTCGATCCACTCGATCGCCTCGGTGCCGAAGCCGAGGTCGCGCAGGGCGCCCCGCTGCGACCGGAGCGCCCAGAAGGTCACGGGAGTCCCCGACGCCGTCTCGTCGCGACGTACGGCGTAGTCGCCGATCGCGATCGTGATGAGGTACGACGCCGCCGGCTCGCCGAGGTGGAACTCCGTGACCGTCTGGCCGTCGACGACCTCGCGGGACTCCAGCACACCGTTGGTGATGCCGACCCAGGGTGCGTCGACGCGCACGGTGAAGTCGTAGAGCGCCTTGTCGGAGGGCTGGTCGTTGACGGCGTACCACGTGTAGGCGCCGTAGGGCTCCTGCATCGTCCAGACCGACCCGGACCCGGAGACGGTCCAGCCGGTGGTGGAGAAGTCGGTGCGGGTGGTGGGGGCCTTCACCGGCCTCGGGCGGCCGGCGTAGCGCAGCACGAGGGTGTACTCGCGATCGGCCTCGACCGGCGCGCTGACCACGAGGTCCTTGCCGACGTGGTCGGTCTCGACGGGCTCGCCGTCGAGGGTGGCGTCGAGGACCCGCAGCGGGGCGGCGAAGTCGAGCTGGAACGAGTCGCCCGTCGTCGTGGCGCGCAGCTCCAGCGTCTCGACGCCGCGCAGCCGTTGCCGCTTGCGGTCCCAGGTGAGGTCGAGGTCGTAGCGGAGCGCGTCGACCGACGGGTCGCCGACCCGGGGGTAGACGCTGTCCTCGACCGGCCGGCTCTCTGCGGCCGCGAGGTCGGCCGGGTCGTCACCGGGGCCCGGGGTCTCCGGCGGGTCGGAGCGCCGCCGGTGGGGGCCCGGCTCGTCCGGGGGGCCGGAGGTGCATCCGGCGAGCAGGGTGGCCACCATCACGACCGCCGCGAGCGGGCGCCTCACGACTCGTCCTCGGAGGCGCGCAGCGTGGTGGCGTAGCCGACGAAGGTGGCGACCGGCCCGTCGTCGTCGCGCACCTCGACGTCGTAGACGCTGCGTCGCCCGTCACGGCTGCGCAGCGTGGCGCGGGCCTCGAGCGTGGCGCCGAGCGGCACCGGTCGGCAGGTAGCGGATCTCGGCGCTGTGCAGGACCGTCACCGGGCCCTCGGCGTTGCAGGCGTAGCCGAACGCGGAGTCGGCGAGGCTGAAGACCGTGCCACCGTGGACGCTCCCGTGGCCGTTGAGCATGTCGTCGCGGACCTTCATCCGCAGGTCGGCGCGTCGGTCCCGACCTCGACCATCTCCATGCCGAGCGACGCGGTGAACCGGTCGCCCTCCCACATCCGCGTGAGGTGGGCGGGGGCGCCGGGCAGGGGTTCGCTCACCGCAGCTCCTTCGGTCAGCAGCGCCACGGCCTTGCCGTCGTCGCCGAGGGTGCCGACCTCGACGAAGCCGCGGCCGAGGTGGAAGGCCATCGACGCCTCGTTGGGCGGCTCCGCGTTGACCTCCAGCGTCAGTCGGCAGTACGGCACCGCCACCTGCTCGATCTCGTCGTAGACCAGGCCGGCCAGACCGCGCCGCCGGAAGGCCGTCGTCGATCGCGACCCGGTCGAGGTAGTAGAACGCCGACCCGTAGCGACGGGTGAACGCGACGTAGTTGGCGGAGTCGTAGGGCGTGCCGGGCGCGAAGGTCATCACGAAGCCCGCCACGGCGCCGTCGACGTCGACGACGTCGGCCCGGTCGGCCAGGGTCAGCAGCTCGTGGAGCCGGTCCTCGTCCAGCGGCGAGAGCACGTCGACGTGGTCGGCGTTGAGGGCGAGCACCGCGGTGTGGTCGCGGGGCTCGATCGGGCGCAGGGCGGCGGTCACCCGTCGCCCCGCAGCAGCGGCCGGGCCAGCCGACGACCGTGGTGGACCTGCGCCTTGACCGTGCCGACCGGCAGGCCCGAGCTGCTCGGCGATCTCGTCGTAGGTGAGCTCGGCGTACTGCCGCAGGATCAGCGGCTCGACGAACTGCGGATGGTCGCGCTCCAGCGTCTCCATCACCTCCAGCATGTCGAGGCGGGTGCCGGCGATGACGCTGGTGGTGCGCGGGTCGGGACGGTCGACCTGCTCGGCGTCGGCGGCGATGGCCTGCCGCTTCATCCGGCGGTACGCCGACCGTGAGGCGTTGAGCGCCACCACGTGCAGCCAGGTGGTGAACCGGCCGCGGCGGTTCCACGAGCCGATCTTGTTGGCGACGCTGATCAGCGCCTCCTGGCAGGCGTCCTCGGCGTCGGGGGAGTAGGGGAACACGCCCCGGCAGACGTTGAGGGCGCGCGGTCGCACGGCGGCGAGAAGCTCCTCGAGCGCGGCCCGGTCGCCCTCCTGCGCTCTCCGGGCGAGATCGTCGATCTCGTCCGGCTCCAGCGCGACTCCCCCGTGGCTCACGGTGCTCGCTCCCACCTGTCGACTGCGGCCCTACCTCCTGCACCATAATGCCGGGGTGTCCTCCCCCTCTCGTCTCGGGCGATACGTCGTGCGCCGTCGCATCGGCGCGGGCGGCTTCGCGACGGTGTGGCTCGCCCACGACGAGGAGCTCGACTCGCTGGTCGCGGTGAAGGTGCTCGCCGACAACTGGAGCGAGGACCAGCACGTGCGGCAGCGCTTCGTCGAGGAGGGGCGCTTCCTGCGCAAGGTCGAGTCGCCGCACGTGGTGCCGGTCTACGACGCCGGGCAGCTGGAGGACGGCCGTCCCTATCTGGTGATGGCGTACGCCGACCAGGGCAACCTCGTCGACCGGCTCGACCTGTCCCAGCTGCCGCTCGGTCAGGCGATCGCCGTGGTCCGCCAGGTGGGGGCCGGGCTGCAGGCGCTGCACCAGCGGGGGGTGCTGCACCGGGACGTGAAGCCCGCCAACGTGCTCTTCCGGACCGTCGACGGAGAGGTTCGCGCCATGGTCGGCGACCTCGGGCTCGGCAAGGCGATGGAGGCCTCGTCGCGGCTGACCATGATCGGGGGCACGCCGTCGTACGTCTCGCCGGAGCAGGCGCGCGGGGAGCCGCTCGACGAGCGCTCCGACCAGTACTCCCTGGGCGCGCTGGCCTATCTGCTCGTCGGTGGCCGGCCGCCGTACGCCCACGCCTCGCTCGCCGCCGCCACCCACCCGCCGCCGCCTCCCGTGTTGGACACCGGTCTTCCGGCGGGTGTCGAGGCCGCCGTGCTACGCGCGATGGCGCCCGTCCGCGAGGACCGCTGGCCCTCGCTGGCCACGTTCCTGTCCGTGCTCGGCGAGGCCGTCGCCGACCACCCTCACGCGCTCGCCGAGGGGCCGGAGGCGTGGATCCCCGCCGACCCCGCGCTGACGATGCCGGGCAACCGCCCGTCGCCGTACGCCACCGTGCCGCAGCTCGGCCCGCAGCCGGGGTCGCTGCCCGAGTCGGCGCCGGCGCGGCGGCGGTGGCCGCGGTCGCTGGTGGCGGCGCTCGGGGTGGTGGCGTTGGCGGCCGGCGGTCTGGCGGGCTGGTACGCCGCGCGGCAGTCCGCGCCCGACCTGGCCGTCAGCGACGGCTCAGGAGCCTTGAGCGTGTCGGTGCCGCGGGCCTGGGACACCGTGCTGTCGACGAAGACCTGGAAGCCGCCGGGTCAGGACGCACGCTTCCCCGGCCTGTCGGTCGGCTCCGTCGCCGGCTGGACCGACCCGGAGGAGGAGGGCGAGGGCGTCTTCGTCGGCCTGCTGCCTGGCGACGGTCTGCCTGCCTCCGTGCCCGGCCATCCCGAGTGCCCGGGTGACGGCTCGCGCACCGACGACGTCCAGGACGGGGATCCGTTGATGACCGTGGTGTGGACCGGCTGCCCCGGCGTCGTCGTCGAGCGCGTGGTCCGGGTGACCCCGACGCGGCTGCTGTGGGTGCAGGTCCGCAGCGGCTCGCAGGCCCAGGCCTATCGGGTGCTGGACTCGGTGGAGACGCACGGGATCTGAGGGTCGTCGCTGGTGGCGAGGGCCGTCGCTGGTGGGGGAGGCCGCGGATCGTGCAGACCCGGCGCGCCCCGGCTGAGGGGTGGCCACCCCGCCTCACCCCCGCCGACTCTCGGATCGGCGGGGCTACCGGCATGGTCCGAGGGACGGTCGAAGCAGCCGCCGTTGGTGCCCGACGGCGAGCGAGCCGCTGTGGATCGCCGGCGGACCGGTGACATGGTGTGAGGACCTGGTGAAGGTCTGCCCGGGTCCGACGACAGGTGCGCGCGGACCGGGCAGACTTCCGCCGTGGCGCGATCCTGGCGAACGATGCTCTCGGTCGGAGAGGCCGTCATCGCCGTGCTTCTCGCTGCTGTCCTGGCAGCGCACGTCGGGAGGCCACGGCCCGGCACTGCGCCCCAGACCACTCTTCACATCGTTCCGTTCGGCGTCTCCGTCGACGAGTACGGCGTGAGGCTCGCGATCCGTGTCTGGCACGACGAGCCCCGCAGCTACGTCAGCGGTGCCCTGATGGTCTGTGGTTCGGCCAACGAGGGTGTGACCTTCTGGTCCGAGAGGTACGACGACGTCCAGCCACCACCCGACCCCTTCCCCTCGCGCCCGGGCGAGAAGATCGTCATCGAGAGCGGTTCGGATCCCCGGTGCGAAGGGGGCGGCGACACTCCGGCCATCGTGGTGAGGTCGACGACCACCGACGGGTCGCCACGGGTCGACGAGTATCGCCCCGCCAGCACGGTCGCCTATCGAGAGGCCGTGGAAACGTGGCAGACCATGGGTCCGACGGTGGTCGTCGCCGGCTCCAGGCAGGACGTCGGAGGTGCCTTCACCGTGACCCTGGCGTTGTTCAACCCCACGGACGAGGCGATCACCATCGAGTCGGCAGCGATGGTCGACGGAGTCACGGAGCGGGAGGCGGCGTCAGTCGTGGTTCCGCCCCACAGCCGCGGCGAGCTGGTGCTGTCCGGTCACGGCGAGGGATCCAGCCCGCACAACCCGTGGACCACGGGCAGGGTCACGATCGACGGCGTTCCGGCCGAGTTGGAGGAGTGGGAGTCGGAGCAGTGTTGAGCGCCGGTGGCGAGCGCAGGGACGCCTCCTCCTGATCGTCGCCCGCGGTGGCCGTGGGTGGCTTCGCGGCGGTGAACCTGCTCAGCGGGCCGGCGCAGCTGGTGCTCTGGCTCAAGGTGCTGGGTCGAGCCGGTGTCTCAGTGCCCCACCGCGGCCTTGACCGCCACCACCACGGCGATGGTCGCCACGAGCCCGGCCACGTAGCCGATCGAGCGGGCGCGGCTGGCGGTCTGCCGTACGGCGAAGTAGCCGACGCCGGCCACGAACGCGAGCAGCAGCGCCTCGGAGAGGATCCTTCCGGTGCTGCTCCCGAAGACCAGGGGCGGCAGTGCGGCCACGACCGCGACGGGAAGTGCCCCCGCCATCTGCGCGCCCAGGGACCGGAGGCTCTCGGCGGTCACCAGGCCCTGGTCGACGAGCCTCGAGGAGAGCCGGAACGCCACGTGGTGGGCGAGGACCAGTCCGACCGCGGTGACGAGGAGGGTGGCGGCGGCCGCGAGGCCGCTGTGGTCGCGGCTCGTCGGGAGCGCGACGAGCACGGCCAGCAGCGACAGGCTGATGTAGAGCGCCATCGTCATGGCCTCGCGGATGCGCTCGCGCCTGCCGTGCCCCTGGACGGTCATGCCGCTCAGTCTAGGGAACCGTTTCTCCCGCAGCCCGCGCCTCGCGGGACCGCCGCCGGACGGCCTCAGAGCTCGGCCGGCCGCACCTCGGCGGCCAGCAGCCCGACCAGATCCTCGAGACCGCGCTGGTCGACGACCCGGCCGGTGGCGGCGATCTCGACCTCGGCGTTGGTGCCGCCACGGGGGGAGACCCAACGGATGACGCTGACCCGGCGGTGCTGGTCCATGACGAAGCTGAAGACCAGCTGGTCGGCGGACTGGCCGAGCACCCTGAAGTCGTCGATGCCGGTGGCGCTCTGCAGGTCGCTGATGCGCAGGGCCACCTGGTTCTCGGGAGTCCGGGTCTGACTCCCGACCAGCTCCACGCGCACGGAGTGGGTGTTGTCGCCGCTGCCGGCGGGCTTCCACCGCGCCTCTCCGGAGTTGGTGTTGGTGCGCTGCCAGCCGACCGGCACCGGGAAGGTGACGGCGAAGGGGCCGCCGCCGAGGGTGTCCTCGCGGGTGTCGAACGGCGCCCGCAGGGGCGGCGGGGTCTCCGGGTCGGGGAGCACCTCGATCGGCGCTGTGTAGGGGTACGCCGGCCCGCTGGCCGCCATCGGCCTGGGCGTGCCCCAGGCGGTGGGCGGGCGGTCGAGCAGGGTCGCCACACCGTAGCCGGCTCCCCCGCCGACCAGGATGAGCAGGAGCAGAGCCCCGAGTCCCCGCCAGGTCACCAGGGCAGGATAGACGGGCTGGAGAGTCGGGCCCTGACCAGCCGCTACGGTGTGGCCATGTCGAGCTTCCTCCTCCGCCGGGCGCGGGTGGTGGAGCTCGACCAGGGCCCCGGTCATGGCCCCGATCCGGTCGACGTGAGGGTCCAGGACCAGCAGGTCATCGAGGTGGGGCGCAACCTCGATCGGCCGGCCGGCGTGCCGGACCTCGACGCCGACGGGCGGTGGCTGATCCCCGGTCTGTGGGACCAGCACGTGCATCTCGCACAGTGGGCGGCGACCGCCACGCGGCTCGACCTCGCGCCGGCGCGGTCGGTGGCCGACGCGCTGGCGCTGCTCGCCGCCCGGCTGCGGGACGGCGCCCCGGGCTGGGTCGTCGGGTGGGGGCACCGCTGCGTGCCGTGGGACCCGCAGCCGACGGTCGCCGCGCTCGACGCCCTGGCCGGCCCGCGGCCGGTGGCGCTGATCAGCGGCGACGGCCACCACGGCTGGCTCAGCACGGCGGCGCTCGATGCCCTGGGCCTGCCGCGGCGCGACGGCGTCGTGGCGGAGAACGAGTGGTTCGACGCCTACCAGCGGATGTCGGTCGTTGCTGCTCCCGAGCCCGAGGCCCTGGTCCGCGCCCAGCAGGCGGCTGCCGCCCGGGGGGTGGTCGGGCTGGTCGACCTGGAGTTCGGCATGTCGCCGGCCGACTGGGCGGCCCGGCTCCCCGGACCGCTGCGGCTGCGCGCGTCGGCGTACCCCGAGACGCTGGACCGGTACGCCGGCCTGGCCACCGGAGACCCGATGCCCGGCGCGGCGGGGCGACTGACGATGGGGCCGCTGAAGATCATCAGCGACGGCTCGCTGAACACCCAGACGGCGTGGTGCTGCGAGCCCTACCTCGACGTGCCGGTGGTGGGTGCGCCCAACTACCACGCCGCCGAGCTGCGCGAGCTGATGACCCGCGCCGTCGCGCAGGGGCTCGAGGTCGCCACCCACGCGATCGGCGACCGCGCGGTCGGCGAGGTGCTGCGGGCCTACGCCGACACCGGCGCGCGCGGCTCGATCGAGCACGCCCAGCTCGTCCGGCGCGAGGACCTGCCGGTGCTGGCGCGGCTCGGCCTGCGGGCCAGCGTGCAGCCGGCACACCTGGTCGACGACCGCGACGTCGCCGACCGCTCGTGGGGCGACCGGACCGACCGCGTCTACATGTTCCGGTCGATGCTCGATGCCGGCATCGACGTCAGGCTCGGCTCCGACGCCCCGGTCGCTCGCCTCGACCCGTGGCTGGCGATCGGCGTGGCCGTCCATCGCAGCGCCGACGACCGCGCCCCCTGGCAGCCCCAGGAGTCGATCACCGCGCGCGAGGCGCTGATCGCGTCCGTCGACGGCCGCGGCACGGTGCGGGCCGGGCTGCCGGCCGACCTGGCGCTGCTCGACCAGGACCCGCTGACCGCCGGTGACCCGCCCGACCAGGCCGCCCGGCTCCGCGCCATGTCGGTGGCCGCCACGTGGGTGGCCGGTGGTCTCGTGGCGGGCGGGCTCTGAGGCCCCGGCTCAGGCCCGGCCGGACCTCTCCAGCGCGACCAAAGCCTCGGCGCTCGCGACCAGCGCGTCCTCGCGAGAGCGTGGCTGCCAGCCGAGCATCTCCTGGGCCTTCGCCGACGTGGCGCTCTTGCGTTGCCCCAGCTCGGTCGCGATCTGGCCCACGTCGCTGTCGAAGCGGCCGACGAGACGCACCAACCAGTCGGGGAGCTCGATCGTGCGCACCTTGCGGGCGTCGTCGCCCAGCCGCGAGCGCAGCACCAAGGCCATGTCGCGCAGGCTCATGAACTCGCCCGCCACGGCCAGGAACCGCTCACCCGCTGCCTGCGGTCGGGTCATGGCGAGCAGGTGGAGGTCGGCGACGTCGCGGACGTCGACGATCCCGACGTCCAGCTTCGGCAGCCCCGGGACCTGGCCCCTCAGCATCCGACCGACGATCTCCAGGGAGGTGCCGGTGTCGGTGCCGAGCGGCGGACCGAAGATGCCGACCGGGTTGACGGTGGCCAGCTCCAGCCCCGCCCCCGCGCCGGCGACGAAGTCCCATGCGGCGCGCTCGGCGAGCGTCTTGGAGGTGGGGTACGGCGGCACCGGGTGGCGGCCGGACAAGTCGGTCCAGTCCTCCTCGGTGAACGGCGTGCTCCGCGGCGGGTGGCCGTAGCCCACCGCCGCGAACGACGACGTCAGCACCACCCGGCGTACGCCGGCGGCCTGCGAGGCTCGCAGCACGCGCAGGGCGCCCTCGCGCGCGGGCACGATCAGCTCGTCGGGGTCCTTCGGCACGCCGAGCGGGAACGGCGAGGCCACGTGCAGCACCGCGTCGCAGTCCGCGACGGCGGCGTCCCACCCGTCGTCGCCGGTGAGGTCGGCGGCGACGAACGACAGCCGGTCGCCGGCGTCGACGCCTGCCTCGCCCATCATCGCCCGGACCGTGTCCTCACGGCCGAGCGAGCGGACGGTGGTGCGCACCTGATAGCCCTCGCGGAGGAGGGCGGCGACGCAGTGCGAGCCCACGAACCCGGTGCCACCGGTCACGCAGACGAGGGAGTCCTGAGGAGCAGCCATGCCCTGAGGCTACGTGGGCGGGCGAGCCGCCAGCGCGACGGTGAGGTCGAGCACGGTGGCCGGGTCCTCGAGCCGGTCGCCGTAGAGCTCGCGCAGCTGGCCCATCCGGTAGCGGACGGTCTGGGGGTGCACGAACAGCTCGGCCGCGATGTCGTCGCGCCGGCCGTGGTGCAGCAGCCAGGAGCGCAGCGTGGCCTCGAGCTTCTCGCGGGCGGCCGGACGCAGAGCCGCCAGCGGGGCCAGGGCCCGCTCGCGGAGGTCGGCCAGTGCCTCGGGGTCGGCGGTGAGGACCAGCGAGGCCAGGTGGTCGTCGGTGTCGATGGCTTCCGGCCCGCCGGCAAGGGAGGAGGCGCGCAGGGCACGGCGGTAGGAGCGGCGGACGTCGAGCCAGCCGGTGGCCGGGCCCACGACGGCGTGTCGGTCGCCGAGCTCCCTGACCAGCTGCTGGCGGCGTCGCCCCGCTGCGTCGGGCACCAGCAGCACCGCGGTGCCCGAGTCGAGGAGGTCGGGTGCCTCTCCGAGGACCAGCGTCGCCGGCGAGGCGACCGACAGCGCGGGGCGGACCTGCGCCTCGGGGAGCAGGACCGCGGTGAGCGTGCGCGACGGCGTCCACTCCGCATCGGCTGCGGCGGCCGTGAGTGCCTCCGCGCCGTCGCCGCGCAGCAGCGCCAGCGCGAGCAGCTCCAGCGCCCGCTCCCGGCGCCGGCCCGTCGACTCCACCTGGTCGGCGTAGCCGGCCACACTGGCCGCGGACAGCTCGTCGATGTAGGCGAAGACCAGCTCCGCGAACGCCGCCACGGTGGCCGCGGGGACGCCGTGGGTGACCAGCGAGGCCGACAGCTCGCGCCAGGAGACACGCGCGCCCACGCGGTAGGCCGCGAGCAGGGCGTCCGCGCTGCGGCCCTGGCGCGCCTCGCCCCGACCCAACGCGTAGGCGCCCTCCAGGGCGGGGGTCAGAGGAGTGCCGCCCTGGCCGATCCGTCCGCTGGAGGCCAGCTTGAGGAACCCGGCCAGCGCCACCTGCACGGCCTGCTGGATGGTCTTGCCCATCGGGCCGCCGAACGGACCGGCGTACGCCGGCACCTCGTCCATCACGGCGGCGATCGTGTGGGTGGCGACCTCGGGCAGCCGGGCCTGCAGGTCGGCGATGACCTCGCGGTCGAGGGTGAGGGACGGCGCAGGGTCGATACGGGCCACGCCCCCATCCTCTTTGTTCGGAGAGAACAAATCAACTCGGTGAGATTCACATGCCGCGGTCATGTCTTACCCCATCACAGTCAGGGACGATGGAGGTCATGAGCGCTCCTGCTGTCACGCGACCCCTGCCGCGGTCCGAGCGCGCCTGGAGCCGGCGTGCGATCCGGATGGCCGAGGCCGCGACCACCCCCCTGCTGCCGGCCGACTACCTCGACCTGTTCGCCCCCCTGCGCCCCGGTGCCGCCCTCCGCGGCCGGATCGTCGAGGTGATCCCGGAGACGGCCGACGCCGCCACCCTGGTCATCAAGCCCGGGAGCGACTGGGCCGGGCACCTGCCGGGCCAGTACCTCCGCGTGGGCGTCGACGTCGACGGCATCCGTCAGTGGCGCGCCTACTCCCTCACCCACGGGGCACGCCGCGACGGACACCTGTCGATCACGGTCAAGGCCGTGCCCGACGGCCTGGTGAGCACCTACCTCGTCCGCGAGGCCAAGCCGGGCACGCTGGTCCACCTCGAGCAGGCGGCCGGCGACTTCGTGCTTCCGGCCGAGGGCGGCAAGTTCCTGATGGTGACGGCGGGCTCGGGCATCACGCCGGTGATCGGCATGCTGCGCAACCTGTTCCCCTCCACCGCCCAGGGCGTGCTGCGCCCGACCCGCTCGGCGGACTTCGACATCGTCGTCCTGCACGTCGCCCCCAGCGAGCCCGACTCGATCTTCCTGCGCGACCTGCGGGCGCTCGACGCAGCCGGAGCGATCCAGCTGGTCGCGAGGTACGACGACCAGCACGGCGTCCTCGACGTCGCCACGCTCGACGACCTGGTCCCCGACCTGGCGGAGCGGGTCACCTACGCCTGCGGCCCGGCCGGGCTGCTCGACGCCCTCGAGGCGCACCACGACAAGGCCGGCCTGGCCCTGCAGACCGAGAAGTTCCGCGTCTCCCGGGTCGCCGTCGGCGAGGGCGGCAGCGTCAGCTTCGCCCAGTCCGGCACCACCCTCGACGCCGACGGAGCCACCCCGATCCTCGACGCCGCCGAAGAGGCGGGCGTCCTGATGCCGAGCGGGTGCCGGATGGGCGTCTGCTTCGGCTGCGTCCTCCCCCTCACCGAAGGCGCGGTCCGCGACCTGCGCAACGGCGAGGTCACCGTCGCCACCCCCGGCGACAACGTCATCGTCCAGACCTGCATCAACGCGGCCGCCGGGCCGTGCGAGTTCGACCACTAGTCCTGACCCACCCCCGAGCCGGCCCCGAGCCTGCCCACCCCGCCACCCGCGAGGAGCCCCCATGACCGTCATCCAGAAGAAGCCCGACAACCCGATCGCCCACCTCACCCAGGAGGACATCGAGGAGCTCGGACGCGAGCTCGACGCCATCCGGCAGTCCGTCCTCGACACCCGCGGCGCCGACGACGCGGCGTACATCCGCAAGGTGATCGCCACCCAGCGCTCCCTCGAGCTCGGCTCGCGCGCGGTGCTGCTGTTCTCGATCTTCCCGCCGGCCTGGCTGGTCGGCACCGCGGGCCTCGGCGTCGCGAAGATCCTCGAGAACATGGAGATCGGCCACAACGTCCTGCACGGCCAGTGGGACTGGATGCGCGACCCGAAGATCCACTCGACCACCTGGGAGTGGGACAACGCCACCCCGGCCGAGCAGTGGAAGCACAGCCACAACGAGGTGCACCACACCTACACGAACGTGATCGGCAAGGACAACGACCTCGGCTACGGCATCATGCGCGTCGACGAGGACCAGCGGTGGACGCCGGCCAGCCTCGGCCAGCCGCTCTACAACTTCGTCAACATGATCTTCTTCGAGTACGGCATCGCGGCCTACGACCTGGAGCTGCGCGGCAACCTCGCCAAGGGCGGGACCCAGGACCCGGCCTTCAAGGAGAACGCCCGCAAGGTCCTGCGCAAGATCCGCCGCCAGGCCGGCAAGGACTACGTCGTGCACCCGCTGCTGGCGCTGCCGACCGGGTCGTTCTTCACGACCATGGCCGCCAACGCGGTCGCCAACGTCATCCGCAACGTCTGGTCACACTCGGTGATCATGTGCGGCCACTTCCCCGAGGGCGTCGAGACCTTCGAGAAGCGCTCCATCGAGGGCGAGACCAAGGGCGAGTGGTACGTCCGGCAGATGCTCGGCTCGGCCAACATCTCCGGCTCGCCGCTGATGCACACCATGACCGGCAACCTGTCCCACCAGATCGAGCACCACCTCTTCCCCGACCTGCCGTCCAACCGCTACGCCGAGGTCGCCCCGCAGGTGCAGGCGCTCTTCGAGAAGTACGGCCTGTCCTACTGCTCCCGCCCGCTGGTGCCGCAGGTCTACTCCGCGTGGCACAAGGTCGTCCGGCTCTCGCTGCCCAACGGCTGGCTCGAGACCACTACCGTCAAGAACCTCCCCTCGCAGCTGAAGCTGCTCTACGGCATGGTCAAGGGCGGCCCTCGGGTGCGTCGCGCCGCCCAGGCGCGGATGGTCCAGCAGGCCCGCAAGGCCCGCGAGGCCAAGGCCGCCGCCCAGGCTCCCGCCGAGGAGCGCGCCGCCGCCTGAGCGTGGATGTGCTCCTCCGAGGAGCGCTCCGCACCCGAAAGCGTCGCCCGGGGTGCAGAAAGCTCCTCGGAGGAGGCAACCCCCGCTGGCGGCAGACCCGCCGCACCGTCGAGACTGACGCCATGACGCTTCACGAGACCCTCCTCGACCGTGCCCGCGCCGCGCTGGCCGCCTGTGACGCCACCGTCCCCGAGGGGGAGGGCTGGACGGCCCGCTCGCCGATCGACGGCGCCACGCTGATGCCGGTCGGCGCCGGCAGCCGGGCCGACGTCGAGGAGGCGATCGGCGCCGCGCACGCGGCGTACCTCACCTGGCGCACCACGCCCGCGCCGCAGCGGGGCGCGTTGGTGAAGCGCTTCGGCCGGCTCCTGGAGGAGCACCACGAGCACCTCGCCGACCTGGTGACGATCGAGGTGGGCAAGATCCGCTCCGAGGCCTGGGGCGAGATCCAGGAGATGGTCGACATCTGTGAGTACGCCGTCGGTCTGTCGCGCCAGCTCGAGGGCCGCACCATGCCCAGCGAGCGGCCGGGTCACCGGCTGATGGAGACCTGGCACCCGGCGGGGGTGGTCGCGGTGATCTCGGCCTTCAACTTCCCCGCGGCCGTGTGGTCGTGGAACACCGCGCTCGCCCTGGTCTGCGGCGACAGCGTGATCTGGAAGCCGTCGGAGCTGACGCCGCTCACCTCGCTGGCCTGCGCGGCGCTGCTGCAGCGGGCGATCGCCGAGAGCGGAGCCCCCGACCGCCTCCACCAGCTGCTCCTCGTCGACCGCGGCGACGCGGGCGCCCTGCTCGACGACCGCCGCGTCGCGGTCGTGTCCGCCACGGGCTCGGAGCGGATGGGCGCCGAGGTCGCGCCGCGGGTGGCGGCCCGTTTCGGCAAGGCGATCCTGGAGCTCGGCGGCAACAACGCGGCCGTCGTCGCGCCGTCCGCCGACCTCGACCTGGCCCTGCGCGGCATCGTGTTCGCGGCCGCCGGCACCGCCGGGCAGCGATGCACGAGCATGCGTCGGGTGATCGCCCACCGCAGTGTCGTCGACGGTCTGGTCGAGCGCATCGCCACGGCGTACGCCGGCCTGCCCGTGGGCGACCCGTTCGACGAGCCGACCCTGGTCGGTCCCCTGGTCAACCAGGCCGCGTTCGACCGGATGCGGGCGGCCGTCGCCACGGCCCTCGACGCCGGGGGCGAGCTCGTCGCCGGAGGTGACCGGGTCGACGTCGCCGGTGCCGACTCGTTCTACGTCCGGCCCGCCGTCGTGCGGATGCCCGCGCAGGCCGAGATCGTCCGGCAGGAGACCTTCGCGCCGCTGCTCTACGTGATGACCTACGACGACCTCGACGAGGCGATCGCCCTCCACAACGACGTCCCGCAGGGGCTGTCGTCGGCGATCTTCACCCTCGACCAGCGGGAGGCGGAGACCTTCATGTCGGCGGCCGGCTCCGACTGCGGCATCGTCAACGTCAACATCGGCACCTCCGGGGCGGAGATCGGCGGGGCGTTCGGCGGCGAGAAGAACACCGGGGGCGGGCGGGAGTCCGGCTCCGACGCCTGGCGCGGCTACATGCGCCGCGCCACCAACACCGTCAACTACTCCGACAGGCTGCCGCTCGCGCAGGGCGTGAACTTCGGATGACCCTGCCCGGCCGCGCCGAGGTGGTGGTCGTCGGCGGAGGGGTGATCGGGACGTCGGTCGCCTTCCACCTCGCCGAGGCCGGCGTCACCGACGTGCTGCTCCTCGAGCGCGACGCGCTGGCCTGCGGGTCGACGTCGCGGTCGGCGGGCGGGGTGCGCGCGCAGTTCACCGACGAGGTCAACATCCGGCTCGGGGCACGCAGCCTGGAGGCGTTCGAGCGCTTCGGCGCGAGGCCGGGCGGCGAGATCGACCTGCGCCAGGTGGGGTACCTGTTCCTGCATGCCGACGACGACGAGTGGGCCGCCGCCCGCGCCGCCGTCGAGCTCCAGCAGTCCCTCGGTGTGCCGACCCGGCTGCTCACCCCCGACGAGGTGGCCGACCTGCACCCGGGCGTGCTCGTCGACGACCTCGTCGGGGCGACGTACCACGCGCGCGACGGCTACTGCAGCCCCGAGGGCGTGGTGCAGGGCTACGCGCGCGGCGCCCGCGAGCACGGCGCGACCGTCTGCACCGGTGTCGACGTCAGCGCGGTCACCGTCTCCGGCGGCGAGCTCACCGGCGTGGTCACCGACCGGGGCACCGTCGAGACGGGCACGGTCGTCTGCGCGGCCGGGCCGTGGTCGCGCACGGTTGGGGCGACGGCCGGGTTCGAGCTGCCGGTCGACCCCCTACGCCGCCAGATCCTGGTCACCGAGCCGCTCCCGGCAGGTCTGGCCCGGCTGTTCCCCGAGCTGACGCCGATGACGATCGACGCGGCCACCACCTTCTACCACCACCGGGAGGGCCCGGCCCTGCTGGTCGGCATGTCCTACGCCGCGGAGACGCCGGGCCTGCGCCCGGGCTTCTCCGACGCCTGGCTGCCCGATCTGCTCGCCGCCATGGAGCGGCGCGCACCGGCCCTTCTCGACCTCGGGATCGCCCACCGGTGGGCGGGCTACTACGAGGTCACGCCCGACCACAACGCGGTGATCGGCGAGTCCGCCGCAGTCTCCCGCTTCCTCTACGCCACCGGCTTCTCGGGCCACGGGTTCCTCCAGGGGCCCGCGGTGGGCGAGGTCGTGCGCGACCTCTATCTCGGCCGCGAGCCGGTGGTCGACGTCTCCAGCCTGTCGGCCGAGCGCTTCGCCGCGGGCGCCGTCGTCCGCGAGCACCACATCGTCTGAGGAGAGTGCCGATGACCGATGACGCCCCGCTCCCCGCCGGCTCTCCCGACCTCCTGGCGTTGGAGCCCGAGGAGCTGCGTCGGCTGGGGCACTGGGTCGTCGACCGCACGGTGGAGCACCTCGCCACGCTGCGCGACCGGCCGCCGGTCACCGAGCGGGCCTACGAGGACTTGGTCGTGGCGCTCGGCGGCCCCGTGCCGCGCGGACCGTCGGACCCGGAGGAGGGTCTCCGGCTGTTGGCCGACGTGGCCCTGGAGGCCCAGCAGCACGGCGACCATCCGCGCTACTTCGCCCGGGTCCCGGGGCCCTCGTCGCCGGTCGCGGTCCTGGGGGAGTGGCTGGCGGTCGGCATGCAGGCCATCGCCTCCTCCTGGGGCGGCGGGTCCGGCACGGCGACGCTGGAGCTGGTGGTGCTCGACTGGCTGCGCGACGCGCTCGGCCTCGCCCCTGCCGCCGAGGGGATCCTGCTCACCGGCGGTTCGCTGGCCAACACCACCGGCCTGCTCCTGGCCCGGGCCGAGGGCGCCGCGGGGGTGCTCTACCTGTCCGACCAGACGCACTCCTCGATCCGCCGGGGCGCGCTGGTGACCGGGTGGCCCGCGGCCGACGTACGCGTCCTCCCCACCGACCGGACCCAGCGGCTGGCCCCCGCCACGCTGGCCGCCGCCGTGCGCGAGGACGTCACCTCCGGCCGGCGTCCGGCGTGCGTGGTGGCCACCGTCGGCACCACCAACACCGGGGCCGTCGACGACCTGCCTGGCCTGGCGGCCGTGGCGCGCGAGCACGCGATGTGGCTGCACGTCGACGGTGCGTACGGCGGACCCGCCGCCCTGGTCGCCGACAGCGGCCTGGTCGGCCTCGAGCTGGCCGACTCCTTCGTGCTCGACCCCCACAAGTGGCTGTTCCAGCCCTACGACGTCGCCTGCCTGTGGGTGGCGCGGCCGGGCGCCCTGCATCGCACGTTCGCCATGCGCCCTGAGTACCTCACCGACGCCCAGCGGGTCTCGCCGGGCGCCGACGCGGCGGGCCGGGTGGACCTGCACAACCGCGGCCTGGAGCTCACCCGTCACAGCCGTGCGGCCAAGCTGTGGCTGACGCTGCGCACCTACGGCCTCGACGCGCTCGTCGCCGCCGTCGCCCGGGGAGTGGAGCTCGCCGAGGAGGCCGAGGTGCTGGCCCGCGGCCGCGGGTTCGAGATCGTGACCCCGGCCAGCCTCGGGATCGTGACCTTCGCCGTCGCCGGTCTCGACGACGGCGGCCACCAGCGGCTGGCTGCCGCGCTGACGGCCGACGGGTACGCCGCGCTCAGCAGCACCGTTGTCGACGGCCGCCGTGTGCTGCGCCTGTGCACCATCAACCCGCGCACGACGTCCGGCGACCTCGACGGCACCTTCGCCGCTCTCGCGCGGCTGTCTGGCTGAGCGTGCCAGTGCTCCTCCGAGGAGCGTTCCGCACCCGGAAGTGCCCCTGAGGCGTGCCGTTCGCTCCTCGGAGGATCCCCTCCCCCCTCCCCCCGCCCCACCAGTACGGTGACCGCCATGGGCGCGGACGCGACGTACCTCGTGGCCGGCTTCTGCGTGCTGCTGGCGGTGGTGCTGCCGACGCTGCTCGACCGGTGGGCGGTCTCGGCGCCCATGGTGCTGGTGGGTGTGGGCCTGCTTCTCGGTGCGACGCCGCTCACCGACGGGCTGCTGGGCGACGCCGACCGCACCCGCCCCGCCGTCGAGCACCTCACCGAGCTCACCGTCATCGTGGCGCTGATGGGCGTCGGGCTGGCCCTCAACCGGCCGCTGTCGTGGCGCGACCGCAGCACCTGGCGGTCGTGGTCGGCGGTGTTCCGGCTGCTCGGCATCGGGATGCCGCTGAGCATCCTCGCCGTCGCGGTGCTGGGGGTGACCGTCGGCGGGCTGGGGGTCGCCACCGCGCTGCTGCTGGGCGCCACCCTCGCGCCGACCGACCCGGTGCTCGCCTCCGACATCCAGGTCGGTCGTCCCGTCACCCGGGCGTCGAGCGACGACGAGGAACCAGCGGCCCACGACGACGACGACGTCAGCTTCGCACTCACCGCCGAGGCGGGCCTGAACGACGGGCTGGCCTTCCCGTTCGTCTATCTCGCCATCGCGCTGGGCGCCGGTGCCTCCGGGTTCGTGGAGATCGGCCTCGACGTCGCGTGGTACGTCGTCGGCAAGACCGTGCTGGGCGTGCTCGGCGGACTGCTGGTCGGGCAGGGCCTGACCTGGCTGGTCTTCGGCGGACGCCTGCGCCTGGCCGAGCGCAACCAGCCGCTGATCGCGGTCACCGGCGTGCTGCTCGCCTACGGCGTCGCCGAGGTAGCCGGGGGCTACGGCTTCCTCGCGGTGTTCGTGGCGGCGCTGACGATCCGCTCCGCCGAGCGGACCCACGAGTTCCAGTCGGCGATGCACAGCGTTGTCGAGCGGCTGGAGGTGCTGCTGACCCTCGCGGTGCTGCTGGTCCTCGGGGTGGCGATGAGTCGTGGCCTGCTGGCCGCGCTCGACTGGCGCGGCGCCCTGATCGGCGTCGCCCTGGTCGCGCTGGTCCGGCCGCTGTCCGGGCTCGCCGCCCTGGTCGGCTCCCGCCGCGCCGAGGGTGAGCCGTGGTGCCGCGCCGAGCGCGGCGCGATCGCGTTCCTCGGGGTGCGGGGAGTGGGCTCGCTGTACTACCTGTCCTACGCGACCGGCCAGACCGAGTGGGACGACAAGCCCTGGCTGTGGGCGACGGTGTCGTTCACCGTGGTGCTCTCGGTGTTCGTGCACGGGGTGAGCGCCAAGCCCATCCTGCGGTGGGTGGAGCGGTCGACCGCTTCTAGGGTGACCGCATGACGCCTGAGGAGTTCCGGGCCGCCGCCCACGAGCTGGTCGACTGGATCGCCGACTACCGCGCCGGCGTCGCCGACCGGCCGGTGCTGGCGCAGGTCGCGCCCGGCGACGTGGCCGCCGGGGTGGCGCCGGCGGCGCCCGAGCGGCCGGAGGCGTGGGCCGAGGTGCTGGCCGACCTCGACCGGGTCGTGGTGCCCGGGCTCACGCAGGTGCAGCACCCCGCCTTCTTCGGCTGGTTCCCGTCGAACGCCTCCCTCTCCTCGGTGCTCGGCGACATGGCCGCGTCCGGGCTGGGCGCGCTCGGCATCACCTGGCAGTCGGCTCCCGCGCTCACCGAGGTCGAGCAGGTCGTCACCGACTGGCTGCGCGACCTGACCGGGCTGTCGTCGGAGTGGACCGGCGCGATCCACGACACCGCGTCGACCGGCTGCCTGGTGGCGATGCTGGCGGCGCGCGAGCGCGCGACGTCGTACGGCGAGGCGCGCGGCGGCCTGCAGGCTGAGGAGCAGCCGCTGGTCGTCTACACCTCCCCGCACGCCCACTCCTCGGTCCCGAAGGCGGTGCTGCTGGCGGGCTTCGGCGCCGACAACCTGCGCCACGTCGACGTCGACCCGGCGACGTACGCCATGCGGCCCGACGCCCTGGCTGCCGCGATGGCGTCGGACGTGGCGGCCGGCCGGCGCCCGGCCGCGGTGGTGGCAGCCGTCGGCACCACGGGGACCACGGCGGTCGACCCGGTGCGCGAGATCGTGGCGGTCGCCGCCGAGCACGGCGCGTGGGTGCACGTCGACGCCGCGATGGCCGGCTCGGCGCTGCTGCTGCCGGAGTGCCGGTGGCTGGTCGACGGCGTCGAGGGCGCCGACTCCCTCGGCTGGAACCCGCACAAGTGGCTCGGCACGATCCTCGACTGCTCACTGCTCTACGTGCGCGATGTCGAGCACCTGGTGCGGGTGATGTCGACCAACCCGTCGTACCTCCGGTCCGGCGTCGACGGCGCGGTGGTGCAGTACAAGGACCTCGGCATCCCGCTCGGCCGGCGGTTCCGGGCGCTGAAGCTGTGGTGGCACCTGCGGCTCGACGGGGTGGAGGCGATCCGCGCCCGGCTGCGGCGCGACCTGGCCAACGCGCAGTGGCTGGCGTCGGAGGTGGAGGCCGCGCCCGGGTGGCGGGTGCTGGCGCCGGTGGCGCTGCAGACCGTGTGCGTGCGGCACGAGCCTCTGGGGGAGGACGGGGAGCCGCTGGCGGGCGAGGCGCTCGACGCGCACACCCTCGCCTGGGTCGACCGGGTCAACGCCTCCGGCCGCGCGTACCTCACCCCCTCGGTCCTCGACGGCCGCTGGATGGTCCGCGTCTCCATCGGTGCCGAGCCCACCGAGCGCTCCGACGTCGAGGCCCTGTGGGCGCTGATGCGGGAGGCTGCCGGTGTCGCCGATCCGGCGTAGTTGACTGCAAGTGTGTCGCGTTCGGGGCACCGGGACAGCACTTGTGCAGTCAACTACGCCTTCACCACCTCAGCATGATGAGTCCTCAGATCGCCGCGTGCGGCCCGATCCAGACCCGGCTCGTCGTCGCGACAGCAGCGCAGGTGGCGGTGCCCTGGCGACCGTCGGCGAAGGTGACGGTCACCTCGGCGCGGTAGAGGGTCCGCGCCTGGGTCTCGACGATGCCGTCGAAGCTCTCGACCTCGCGGGTGCGGTGGCCGACCCGGGTGAGGTCGACTGCGACCGTGCCGGAGGTGGCGACCTCGCCGGTGTACAGGTCGACGACGTCGGCCGTGACCGAGCCACCGCCGCCCTTGACGGTCAGGTCGCCGGCGAGCTTCTCGACACTCTCGCCGCCGTGGTCGGCGACGACCTCGACGATCAGGTCAGGCAGCGACCCCGACAGGCGCACCTGGGCGTCGGGGAGGCCGTCCACGTCACAGATGTCGGAGAAGAAGTCGCGGTGGCGGTAGATCGTGGCAGCGGGGTTCGTCGTCGTCACGTCGAATCCGGTGACCTCGCCGGCGCAGCTGCCGCCGGACAGGCCGACCTCCGCGCCGCGGTACGTCAGCGTCCGCGGGGCCACCTCGAGGTCGGTCATCGTCGTGGCGCCGGTGGTCCAGCTGTTGCCGCTGCGTTCACGGATCTGCTCGGTGGTCGTCTCGCCGGCGGTGAGGCCGGCGTCGAGGACCAGCTCCTCGTCGCCGATCACGAACGACGTGGTGAAGGAGTCGCCGTAGGTGAAGGCGTCGGTCCAGCCCTCGGCCACGAAGCCGCCGTCGGCGTCCTCCACGAAGGCGCCCACCCCGCCCTCGGTGCCGTCGGTGGTGCCGGAGCCGAACAGGAACAGGGTGTCGCCCCCGCCGACGGCGTAGACGCAGTCGACGCCCCAGTACGCCGCGTCGATGCGGGTGGGCGCGCCGGCCTGGGCCGGGACGTTGGCCACCGTGGTCAGCGCGGCGGCGAGGGAGAGGGACAGGACGGCGGCGCGTCCGGGGCGTGACAGGCTCATGGGATGGGCTCCTGGTCGAAGGACGGCCGGAGCGGATCTCGCCCCAGCCTCACCCAAGACGCGACGCGGGCCGAGGGGGTTGCATCCGAGGCGACCGCTTGAGTCCGCAAGGCAGAACGAGCGGTAGGGCTGGGGTCACATCAACCCGTTCTCCAGCGCGTAGACCGCCGCGCCGGCGCGGGACGAGACGCCGATCTTCTGGTAGACGTGCGTGACGTGCCGCTCGACGGTCTTGGCCGAGATCCCGAGCGAGGCGGCAATGGCAGGGTTGGTCTGCTCGCGGGCCACCAGGCGCAGCACCTCGGTCTCGCGGTCGGTCAGGGCGATGCTCGACGCGCGGCGGGTCCAGGTCCCGCGCTGCCCGACAGAGGTGGTGACGGCCTCGACGGCGTTGCGGTCGAGCAGTCCGTCGCCCACCTGCCGGCCGAGAGCGTCGCAGGCCTCCGCCTCGGTCATCGCCTGCCGGTGCGGCCGGGTCTCCGTCAGCGAGCACCAGGCGTTCGCGGCCGCCAGCAGCCGGGCGGGTGCGGCCAGCCCCGACGCTCGGAGCTCGCGGTGGTAGCCGGACCCGTCGAGGCGCTCGTGGTGGGCGGCGCCGAGTGCGCCGACCGGCCCCAGCACCGGGTTGTCAGCGAAGATCCGCTCGGTGAAGTAGCTGTGCAGCCGGATCCGCTCGTGCTCGGCCCGGGACAGCGGACCGGTCTTCGCGAGGAGGCTCGACTGGACGCCGACCCGGCCGACGTCGTGGACCAACGCAGCGCGGGTCACCAGGTCGACGTCGTCGGGGGCCATGCTGGCGGCCCGGGCCGCCCGGTGCGCCACGTCGGCCACGCGTCGGGAGTGGCCGACCATGTGGGGCGACTTGAGGTCACCGAAGTCGGCGATGCAGGTGAGCGCCCGGTCCAGCTCCGGCCCGGACACGAGCCGGGGAACCCCGGGCTCGGCGTCCAGGAGCTGCCGCCCCGGATCTCCCTCGTCGAGGCTTGCGAGCAGCTCGCCGACGTCGTCGGCGGCGAGCGCCGCGAGGGCGGGGTCGAGTGAGCGGCCCGCGCGGAGCCGCAGCCGTCGCGCGATCTCGGTCGCTTGGGTCGCGGTGCTCTCCTGGCCGACGACCCACGCCACCTGCACCACGCGCATCGGCAGGCTGATCGCCTCGCCGGCCGCCAGCCGCTGGGTGCTGATCCCGTCCCAGCGCTCGTAGACGTGGGTCAGCCCGTCGACCACGCGCGGCCCGAGCTCCGGGCGCTTGGCCATCAGCTCGGCCGCCTCGCAGTGGTTGCGATGGTGCGGCCCCATCTCGGGGCTGGCGAACCACTGCGCCATGGTCTGTGCGGCCGCGCGCGCCGCGTCCGGCGGCATCGTCGCCGCCAACGCCCGCGCGAGCTCGGGCACGAGCTCCTCGTCGGTGGCGACGAGGAGCGGCCCGAGCCCCAGCTCGTCGACGGCCTTGGACGTCTCGTGCGCGGTGGTGGTGCAGCCGACGTAGCAGAGGATCGCCAGGTAGTACGCCGCGACCACGTCCTCCTCGTCGAGTCCCGCACCGTGGCCGAGCCGCGCCGAGACGACCGCCGTCCGGTGGATCGTCTCGGAGGGCACGCCGAGACCCAGCTCGATCGCCAGGGCCAACGAGTCCAAGACGTGCGCCAGGCGCACCGGCGAAGCGTCCATCACGGCATCCGTTCGGTTCGGGTCGCCAGTCCATCCAAGAACGCCGACACCGTCAAGCAGGCACCGGCACGGCGCCGATCTGCATCATCAACGCCATCAGGTCGAACTGCGCGTGGTGCTCGACGAGCCGGCCGCCCTCGACGCGGTCGAAGGCGCCCCCGGAGATCCGGACCGGACGGTGGCTGGCCGGGACGCCGTTGAACTCGCCGGTGTGCAGCGCCGTCCAGGTGAGGCGGGTGGCGACCGTGCCGCCCTCGGCCACCTGGGCCTCGATGATGTGCCGGCCGTTGGAGAAGCCGCCGAGGATGCCGTGCACCATGCCCTCGAACTCGTCGCGGCTCATCGGGTCGCCCCCGTTGGCGCTGGCGACGAGGTCGGGGGAGGCGATCGCCCGCCAGGCTTCGAAGTCCCCGTCGTCGGCGCTCTGCAGGAAGGAGCGGGCGATCTGCTTGTTCGTCTCGGTGCTCATGGTGTTCTCCGTTCGGAGCGATCGGTAGTGGATCTCCGCAGCATGTCGGCGCACCCGGGTCCGCCACATCCGGTGACCCCCTCACCAAGCAGAGCTTTCGGGAGAGCGGCCCGCGCAGCGGCTACGGCCTCAGGGCAACGGGCGCCGTCGACCCCCGGACCGCGAGCGACCACAGCAGCTGGACCGTACGCGTGGGCCGTGACGGGTCGGCCATCGCCTCGAGCGGCATGCGCGCGGCCCCGGCGCCGATCTGCTGGCGCGGGATGGCGTCGGGGGTGGAGGCGGCGCCCGGGTGGCGGGTGCTGGCGCCGGTGGTGCTGCAGACCGTGTGCGTGCGGCACCTGCCGGCTGAGCTGGCTGGCGTCGCTGGCCGATCGTTTGCTGCAGAAGGCCCCGCGACACGCCGATAGATGGGGCCGTTCGCAGCAAACGATCGGGGAGGGGGGCGAGGGAAGGCGCCGCGAGGGCCCACCCGGGCGGACCTCAGCGGGCGCGGGCGGTGGAGCCCCGCAGGACGAGCGACAACGGCAGCTGGACGGTACGCGCGGGGCGCGCGGGGTCCGCGATCGACTCGAGCAGCATCCGGGCGGCCTCGGCGCCGATCTGCTGGTGCGGGATCGCGACCGTCGTCAGCGGCGGCGAGCGTGTCGAGGAACCCGAGACCCTGGTCACGACATATCTGCAGTCAACTACCCCAGACGCTGGGGCCGGCGTGGGCGAGGAGGATCAGCCCAGGGCGGCGGAGACCACGTCGCGGGCCTCGGCCTGGACCTGCGCGAGGTGCTCGTCGCCCAGGAAGGACTCGGCGTAGATCTTGTAGACGTCCTCGGTGCCGGAGGGGCGGGCGGCGAACCAGGCGTTCTCGGTGGTCACCTTGAGCCCACCGATCGCCGCGCCGTTGCCCGGCGCCTCGGTGAGCTTGGCCGTGATCGCCTCGCCGGCCAGCTCGGTGGCCGCGACATCGGCGGGCGAGAGGGCGGCCAGCTTGGCCTTCTGCTGGCGGTCGGCGGGCGCGTCGACCCGGGCGTACGACGGGTCGCCGTAGCGGCCGGCCAGGTAGTCGTAGTGCTGGCTGGGGGTCCGGCCGGTCGCGGCCAGGATCTCCGAGGCGAGCAGCGCGAGCAGGATCCCGTCCTTGTCGGTGGTCCACACCCGCCCGTCGCGGCGCAGGAACGACGCGCCGGCCGACTCCTCGCCGCCGAAGCCGAACGACCCGTCGAGCAGCCCGGGCACGAACCACTTGAACCCCACGGGCACCTCCACCATCGGCTTCGCCAGGCCCGCGGCCACCCGGTCGATCATCGACGACGACACCAGCGTCTTGCCGATCCGCGCCGCCTCCGGCCAGTCGGGCCGGGCGCCGCCGAAGAGGTAGGAGATCGCGACCGCGAGGTAGTGGTTGGGGTTCATCAGGCCGCCGTCGGGGGTGACGATGCCGTGCCGGTCGGCATCGGCGTCGTTGCCGGTGGCGACGGCGTACTGGTCCTTGCGTCTGATCAACGACGCCATGGCGGACGGCGAGGAGCAGTCCATCCGGATCTTCTCGTCCCAGTCGAGCGTCATGAACCGCCAGGTCGGGTCGACCAGCGGGTTGACCACGGTCAGGTCGAGGCCGTGCCGGTCGGCGATCTCGCCCCAGTAGGCCACGCTCGCCCCGCCCAGCGGGTCGGCGCCGATCCGGATGCCGGCCTCGCGCACCCGGTCGAGGTCGAGCACGGACGGCAGGTCGTCGACGTACTCGCCGAGGAAGTCGTAGGACGAGCAGGCGTGCCGCGCGCGCCAGAACGGCACCCGCTTCACCTCGGCCAGCGCTCCCGGCGATCAGCGCGTTGGCCCGTGCCGCGATCACCGACGTGGCGTCGGTGTCGGCGGGGCCGCCGTGCGGCGGGTTGTACTTGAAGCCGCCGTCGGCGGGCGGGTTGTGCGACGGCGTCACGACGATCCCGTCGGCCAGTCCCGGCCCGGAGGTGCGGCCCTCGTTGGCGCGCAGGATCGCGTGGGACACCGCCGGCGTCGGGGTGTAGCCGTCGCGCGAGTCGACCAGCACCGCCACGTCGTTCGCCGACCAGCACCTCCAGCGCCGACGCCCACGCCGGCTCGGACAGCCCGTGGGTGTCGCGGCCGATGAACAGCGGGCCGTCGTAGCCCTGCGAGCGGCGGTAGTCGCAGATCGCCTGCGTCGTCGCGAGGATGTGGGTCTCGTTGAACGACGTGCGCAGGCTGCTGCCGCGGTGGCCGCTGGTGCCGAACGCGACCTGCTGGTCGACGTCCTCGGGATCGGGGACTCCGGTGTAGTAGGCCGTCACCAGGTGCGCGACGTCGACCAGGTCTGACGGCTCTGCCGGGGTGCCGGCGCGGGACTCGCTCATGGGGCCATCATGCCCCGACGATGCCCCGCGGCGCCCCCGTCGTCTCGCCGCGTGTCGCCTCGCGTGTCGGGGTGACCCCGAGGAGACCCGGGGGTCAACCTCAGGGTGCGGTCGGGTGGTGACCCGATGTCGCCGCACCCCCGACTCGGCGTCAGCGTGGGTGCCATGACCACCACACTCACTCCCCACCGCCACCCGGCCCGCTCCCCAGGCGCCGGTGCACCTGTCGCGGCTGAGCCTCTGGAGCATGCGCCACCGTTGGCTCGTCAGCCTGGCCGGGCTGATGATCCTCGTCGGCTCCGGATGGCTGCTGACCGGCGGCATCACGACCACCCAGTCAGACGAGCAGCTGGTCGGCGACTCCGCCGAGGCGGCCGCCATCGTCGCGGACGCCGACTTCGGCGACCGACCGACCGAGCGCGTCGTCGTCACCCGCAAGGACGGCGCCCTGTCGTCGACCGCCGCGACCGCGCTGGCCGCCGAGCTCACCCGGGCCTACGACGGGGTCCTCGGCGTCGCCGCGGTCGGCGAGCCGGCGCCGGCTCCCGACGGCCGCAGCCTGGTGCTCGAGCTCGAGCTCGCCACCGGCTCCGGTGACACCCAGGTCCCGGCCGCCGACGTCGTGGCCGACAGCCTCGACGCCACCGCGGCCTTCGCCGCCGCGCACCCCGAGCTGCAGGTCGGCCAGGTCGGCGAGGGGTCGATCGACCGCGAGATCGACGCGACCATCGGCAAGGACTTCGAGCGTGCCGAGATCTACAGCATCCCGATCACCCTGACGATCCTGCTGGTCGCGTTCGGGGCCGTCGTCGCGGCCGGCGTGCCGCTGCTGCTCGGCCTCTCCAGCGTCCTGGTCGCCCTCGGGCTGACAGCGGCGGCGTCGCGGGGGCTGCTGCCGGTCGACCCGAGCACGCAGAGCCTGGTGCTGCTGATCGGGCTGGCCGTCGGCGTCGACTACTCGCTGTTCATCATGCGGCGCGTGCAGGAGGAGATCGAAGCGGGCCGCAGCCGCACCGACGCCATCGCGGTCGCCGGCGCCACCGCCGGCAGGGCGGTCGTGATCTCGGGGCTGACCGTGGTCGTGGCGATGGCCGGCATGCTGGTCGCCGGCGGGCTCTTCACCTCGCTCGCCGTGGGCGCGATGCTCGTCGTCGCGGTGGCCGTGGCCGCCTCCGCCGTCCTGCTGCCCGCGATGCTCGCCATCCTCGGTCGAGGCGTCGACTGGCTGCGCCTCCCGTTCCTGCACCGGCTCTCCGGCCGCCGCGGCACCGACCGGTCGCTGTGGGGCCGGCTGGCCGGCCGGGTCTCGCGTCACCCGCTCGCGTGGGGCGGGGTGACGGCCGCGCTGCTGCTGGCGCTCGCGCTGCCGGCCCTGGGGATGCGGACCGAGCTGGGGTCGGTCGACGTACTCCCGGCCGACCTGCAGGTCGTCCAGGCCTACCACCAGCTCGAGGACGCCGTGCCCACCGACGGCGGGCAGACCGTCGACCTGGTGGTCAAGGCCGACCCGGCCGAGGCCGCGCAGGTGGCAGCCGCGCTGGAGCAGGCCGCGCCGACGACGGCCGGCGTCACGCACGTGACCCAGGTGGCGCCGGAGCTGAGCACGTCGCTGGACGGCTCGGTGACCGTGCAGACCGTCGCCCTCGACATCGGTCCCTCCGAAGAGGCGTTCGGCGACACCGTCGACCAGCTCCGCGCTCAGGTCGTGCCCCAGGTGGAGCAGGCCCTCGCCGGCATCCCGTCGGCCGAGGTGCACGTGGGCGGCGGCGCCGAGGCGAGCGACCTCGCCCGCTGGATGGACCAGCGGCTCCCGTGGGTCGTCGGGTTCGTGCTGCTGCTGACGCTGGCCGTGATGCTCTTCTCCTTCGGCTCCCCGTGGCTGGCCGCGACGACCGTCGTGCTCAACCTGCTGTCCGTCGGAGCGGCGTACGGCGTGCTCACGCTGGTGTTCCAGAACACCTGGGCCGAGGGGCTGCTCGACTTCACCTCGATCGGCGCCGTCGAGGCGTGGCTGCCCCTGCTGATGTTCGTCATCCTGTTCGGGCTGTCGATGGACTACCACGTGTTCGTCACCAGCCGGGTGCGCGAGGCGCGCGACTCCGGGTTGGACTCCGCCGAGGCCGTGCGCCAGGGCGTCGGCCGCTCCGCGGGCGTCGTGACCGCCGCAGCGGCGGTGATGGTGGGGGTCTTCTCGGTCTTCGGGATGCTCTCCACCCTGGAGATGAAGGAGCTCGGGGTCGGTCTGGCCACGGCGATCCTGCTCGACGCGACGCTGGTGCGCGGGGTGCTGCTCCCCGCGATGCTGACCCTGCTCGGCGACCGTGCCCACACGGGCCCGGCGTGGGTGCCCCGCTGGCACCACTGAGCACGCCCGCCGCACCGTGGGGTCCCCCGTCGACCCGGTCGGCGGGGCGCTCCGCGTGTCCGCGGCGAGGCTGCGATGATGCTGTCCAGACCGCAAAGGGCGAACCGTCGGGTCCGTCTGCGCGACCTTCCCCGCATGACACCCTGACATCCAACAGCCGCTCGGGCAGGCGCGGGGGAGGAGCCGATGAAGCACGCCGAGCGGCGGGTCGTGGACGCGACCGTGCTCGACCGTGTCTCGCTGCACGCCCGCGCCGCCGTCGAGCCCGAGGCGAGCGCCACGCTGGTGGCTGCGCTGACCGCGCTGTACGGCGCGGTCCTCGAGCCCGCCGACCGGGTGATCGTGCACCCGGACGCGCTCTCGGCCGCCCGGGCGGTCCGTGACGGCCTCGGCGTCGCCGGCCACCCCCTCGTCGCGTCCGGCTCGCCGGCCGCCACGCTGCTGGCCGCGGCGGCCCGCCGCCACGTCGACCAGCACTTCGGGGCACGCCCGCCGGCGCGCTTCGTCGGTGTGCTCGGCCGGGCCGACCTCGACGACGACTTCTTCAGCCTGGTCCGCCGCCACGTCGACGACGGTGCCGCGCCGGTGCTGCTCGTGCTCGAGGCGCGCGACGGCGTACGCCCGCGGTTGGAGCAGGCCGGCTGCCGGGTGAGCGAGGTGCGGTTCGGGCCACGGCTGCTGGCGGCGTTCCTGGACTGCCCCGAGCTGGAGACCTGGCTGCAGACGCTGCCGCCCGAGCGGTGGGGCGGCCTGGAGGCCGGCCTCGCGGCCGGCGACGGTGAGCTCCGGCTGGCGCTGCTCGACGGCGCCCCGGTGCCGGTGTGGTCCTTCGTCGGGCGGCTCTCCGACGCCGAGCTCCACTCACTGCTCGGCGACCTCGGCGGCGACGACCAGGAGGCGCTGCTGGAGGCCTACGCCGACGCCGCGGGGCCCCGCGGCCCGGTCTGCGCGGTGCTGGTCCACCCGGCGCCCGCGGGACGGGGCGGCGACCCCGACCAGGCGGAGCCGCTGCCGGCCGACCTGTGGCCGTCGTTGGCGGAGCGGGCCACCGGGCTGGGCCAGCTGCCGCTGTCGCCCGACCCCTGGCGCGCGACGGTGCCGACCTCGACCGGGGCCGGGGCCAACCACCCGACCTCCACCCGGGCGGCGATGCTGCGGAGCCTGCGCGCCCTGGAGCGCGAGCCGGGGCTGGCCGGCCACCTGGTGGTGGCCGACGAGACGGTCGGGCCGACGGTGCCGGCCCTCGAACAGCTCGGCCTGGCGCGGGAGGTGTCGGGACAGCCGTTGCTCGCGGTCGGCGTGATCGACAGCCTCGCCTCGGTCGCGGAGGCGAGTCTTGCGGCCGCCTCGGGCTCCCGGTTCGTGCTCGCCGGGGAGGAGTCGGCCATCGGCGTCGCGTCGCTGACGCTGCTGGAGCCGGCGTACGCCGTCGCGGTGGACTGGCTGCTGTGCGCCGCCCTTGCCGAGATCGGGCGGGACGGGAGGGGCGCGGTCCACGTGCGGGTCACCCGGCGGCCGCTGGACCAGCGGCCGTTCGCCGAGGCGCGGCAGCGGATGGGCGACCCGGTGCTGCGCGGACAGGTGCTGAGCGGGGCCTACCGGCTGGTCGACGGCGGCTCGGGCGGGGGGCCGGCGGTCCAGATCGCCGCCTCGGGGCCGACGCTCCCGGAGGCCGTGGCCGCCGCCACCGAGCTGAGCGAGGAAGGGGTGCGGGTCCATCTGGTCGACGTCGTGTCGCCCGACCTCGTCTACGGCGCGTGGCAGCGCACGCTGCGCTACGGCATCCGCACCGCCACGACGCCGGCGCTGCCGGGGGTGCTGCGCCAGGCCTTCGAGCCTGGTGTGCCGATGGTGACCGTCCACGACGTGGCGCCGTACGCCCTCGGCTGGCTGGGCTCGGCCCTCGGCGTCCCCGCCGTCGCCGTCCCCGCCACCGACCTCGACTCCGGCTCGATCGTCAACGCCGCCCTGGCAGCGTTGTCGCTGTGAGGGGCGGGGGTCACTCGATTCACAGGTTCCCCTGTGAATTGCGCACTTCGCACCCGTTGCAGGTCGGGTGAAGTGCGGGAACCACTGGTGAACCAGTGAATCCACGCACCCCGCCACCCGCTAGATTCGGCGGCATGCCGCGCGAACTGGGGACCGTGACCTGCACCATCGACGACGGGATCGCGCAGGTGCGCCTGTCGCGGCCCGACAAGCTCAACGCGCTCACCCTCGACGTGCTCGACGAGCTGGTGGCGACCGCCCACGACCTGCGGTCGGACAGGTCCCTGCGGGCGGTGGTGCTGGCGGGTGACGGCGACTCGTTCTGCGCGGGGCTCGACTTCGCGACCGTGCTCAAGGAGCCGGCGCGCGTGGCGCGGGCGTTCATGCCGCGGCCCTGGCGCGGGACCAACACCTTCCAGGAGGCCTGCTGGGCCTGGCGACGGGTGCCGGTGCCGGTGATCGCCGCGGTGCACGGCCACTGCCTTGGTGGTGGGCTGCAGATCGCGCTGGCCGCCGACTTCCGCTACGCCACGCCCGACTCGACGTGGTCGGTGCTGGAGGGCAAGTGGGGGATCATCCCCGACATGTCGGGCATCCGCAGCCTGGCCGAGCTCACCTCCCTCGACACCGCCAAGCGGCTGACGATGACGGCGGAGATGCTGAGCGGCAAGGAGGCCCACGACCTGGGGCTGGTCACCGAGCTGGATGCCGACCCGGTCGCCGCCGCGACGGCGTTCGCCCGCCAGCTGGCCGGCCGCTCACCCGACGCCCTCGCCGCCGCCAAGCGGCTCTTCAACGACACCTGGACGGCCTCGCCGCGGCGCACCTTCGCCCGCGAGCGACTCGAGCAGGCCTTCCTGCTCGCCGCCCGCAACACCAAGGTGGCCCGGGAGGCGGCGTTCGCCAAGGTGGCACCGGCGTTCGGGCCGCGCCAGCGCTGACGTCGTACGCCGGCCGGGGGCGACTACGGTGGCCCGATGCCGACGCCCGAGTTCGTCCTGCACCTGCGCGCCAAGGTCGGCCACGACCCGCTGTGGCTGGCGGGCGCCTGCGCGGTGGTGCTGCGCCAGAACGGCCACGGGCCGGAGGTGCTCCTGGTCCGCCGCAGCGACGACGGCCGCTGGACGCCGGTCGGCGGCATCGTCGATCCGGGCGAGCACCCCGCCGACACGGCCGAGCGCGAGGTGCTGGAGGAGACCGGCGTCCGCTGCGTCGTCGAGGGGCTGGCGTCGGTGACGGTCGGCCCAGTGGCGACCTACCCCAATGGAGACCTGGTGCAGTTCCTCACCCACACGTTCCGGTGCCGCGCCCTCGACGGCGAGCCGCATCCGGCCGACGACGAGTCCGACGAGGTGGGCTGGTTCGCCCTCGACGCCCTCCCCGCGCTGTCGCCGCACTTCCACGGGCGGATCGCCGCCGCCCTGGCCTACGACGGCACCACGCAGCTCCCGCGCGACCCGGAGTCGCACGTCGAGGGCCGGCCGGGCCGGGATCCTCAGGGGTAGACGAGCCCGGTGGCTGCCTCGCTGAGCTCCCACAGGCGGCGCTGTGCTGCCGGGTCCTGGGCGACCGCCGACGCCTCCACGACGACCGGTGGGCCGGCCATCTCTCCCGGCCCGGACGGTCCGCAGTAGGTGCCGCCGGGGAGGTCGGCCGTGGCGGCCATCAGCGTCGGCAGCGCACCGTCGGCCACCGACTGCGACATCGCCTTCACCGACGCGTCGAGGATCGAGGCGGCCGGACCCGAGGCGCGGCCCAGCTGGCCGTTGACCAGCAGGTGGCTCCCGGCGAAGCCCGGGTGGGCCGCGAGCGAGCGCACCGGAAGCTCCGCCTCCCGCAACCGACGGTCGAGCTCGAAGGCGAACAGCAGGTTGGCGAGCTTGGACTGGCCGTACTCCCTCCAACGGAGGTAGCGGCCGCGCTCGGCACGGGGGTCGCCCACGGGCGCTGAGCGTGCCATCCGGTGCATCTGCGAGGCGACGGTCACCACCCGGGCGTCGCCGCCGGCGGCGAGCTGGGGAAGCAGCAGACCGGTGAGCAGGAACGGGCCGAAGTGGTTGGTCGCCATCTGCAGCTCCAACCCGTCGGGAGTGCGGTGGTGGGCCGGCGCCATCACTCCCGCGTTGTTGACGAGCAGGTGCACCGGCCCGAGCCTGGCGGCCTCGGCGGCGGCCTGTCGAACCGAGGTCAGGTCGGCAAGGTCCACCAGCAGCCGCTCGAGGACCGCGTCCGGCACCTGGTCGCGCACCGCCTCGGCGGCCGCGTCGAGCCGGGAGGCCGACCGGCCGGCGAGCACGACGCGGGCATGGTGTCGCGCCAGCTCGACCGACGTCGCGAAGCCCAGCCCACCGACGCTGGCGCCGGTCACCAACGCGGTCTGGCCGGTGAGGTCGGGGATGTCGGCGACCGACCAGGTCGCCTCGGAGCGCCGTCCCCCGAGGGCGTCGGCCAGCGGGCCCGGCAGCAGCTCCACCGGCGACCTCACGGCGTCACAGCCAGCGCGTCGAGCAGCTGCGCGGCCAGCTCGGCGTCGCCGGAGACGCGCAGCGCCTCGGGGGCCGGCATCCGCCGCCCACCCGCGAGCAGCACGAACGTCTCGCGGTCGGTCTCCACCGTGACGGTGGGCTCGGCCGGCGGCTCGGCGACCTGCTCGCCCCGCCCGTCGGCATTGACGACCGCCGTGACCGGCTCGCTCCCGTCGACCCGGAACACCGCGGAGGTGCCCGCCGGTGCGCCCAGCCGCTTGGCCAGCACGTAGGGCATCGACTCCAGCAGGTAGTCGGCGGTGTGCCTCGCGGCGGGGGAGTCGAGGTTGCCGGGCCGGCCGGTGGCGCGGCGGACGTCCTGCTCGTGCATCCACACGTCGAGCGGGCGGTTGCGGAGCAGGGTGCGCCAGCTCCAGCCGCTGCCGCCGAGGACCAGGTCGGGCAACGCCTGGCCGTCGGTGGGCGGGTGGTCGAGCAGGGAGGTACGCCGGGTGGTGGCGCTCTCGCGGATCTCGTTGATGAGCTCGTCGGGCGTCCGGTCACGGCGCGCGACCACGCCCTGCTCGGTGTAGGCCTGCATCAGGCTGGTGACGTGGTCGGGCTGCTCGAACTCCACCGTCTCCTCGGGGTGACCGGCCAGGACCGCCTCCAGGTGGGCGGTGTGGGCGGCCACGGCGTGCACGTCCCAGCCGGGGAGGTCGGTCTCGGTCGACCACTCGCCGGGGTCGAGCTCCTCCAGCAGGTGGGTGAGGTCGTCGACGGCCCGCCACCAGACGTCGACGTAGCCGGCCAGCTCGGCCTGGTCGGTGTCGACCGGGGCCGGGCCTGACGGAGGGGTCGCTGCGTCGCTCATGAACCGAGCCTAGGGCAGCCGGACAACGCGCCGGACCGCCTGGTGACCGGGCTCTCACGCACGGGGATTGGGTCGGGTGGCGCCCGCCGCCCTACTCTGGAGGCAGCCGGCGGCGCCCTCGGGCGCCGCACTTCTTGAGAACCGGTGTGGTGCGCAGCTGGATCGCGCGGCCGAGACCGGGGCGCCCTCGCCGTCGTGAGGGCAGAGACCGTGTCTGGCAGGGCTCACCGGACCCGCACCGTGGGTCCGCGCGCAGATGCACACCACCGGCCTTCCGGCCGTCCACAGCAAGGACTGCGACACATGAGCGCGCCCACGATCGAGCCCACCACCCTCACCGAGGCCGGCACCGACCACGCCCCCGACCACGCCCCCGACCAGACCTCCGACCCGGCCCCGGCCGTCGCCGAGGCCTCCGTCTTCGACCCGCTCCCCCGAGCCCTGCGCGAGACGCTCGCCGAGCAGGGCATCACCGACCCGACGCCGGTCCAGTCGGCGGTCATCCCCGACGCCGTCGCCGGCCACGACGTGCTGGGCCGGGCCATGACCGGATCCGGCAAGACGCTGGCGTTCGGGCTGCCGCTGATGGCCCGCTTGGCCCAGGGCAGCACCCGCCCCTGCCACCCGCGGGCGGTCGTGATCGTGCCGACGCGTGAGCTGGCGACGCAGGTCGACCGCTCGCTGCGGCCGCTGGCCAATGCCGTCGGCCTCTCCACCGTCACGGTCTACGGCGGCACGCCCTACGAAGCGCAGACCCGCCGCCTGCGTCGCCGTGCCGACATCGTGGTCGCCACCCCCGGGCGGCTGGACGACCTGTTCGAGCAGGGCTACCTCTTCTTCGACGACGTGGAGGTCACCGTCCTCGACGAGGCCGACCACCTCTGCGACCTCGGCTTCTACCCCGCCGTCGACCGGCTGGTCGGGCTCACCCCGCCCGGCAGCCAGCGGATGCTGCTGTCGGCGACGCTCGACGGCGACGTCGACGCGCTGGTCCGCACCCACCTGCGCGACCCCCGCCGCCACGAGGTCGACCCCAACGCCGGCTCGGTCACGACGATGTCCCACCACACCCTGGTGGTCGGTGGCTACCGCGAGAAGGTCGACGTCGCCGCCGACCTGGTGCGCGCCAACGGCCGCACCATCGTCTTCACCCGCACTCGCGACGCGGCCGTCGGGCTCGCGGCGGAGCTGTCCGAGCGCGGCGTGAGCGCCGTCGACCTGCACGGCGACCTCAGCCAGCGGGTGCGCGAGCGCAACCTGGCGAAGTTCACCAGCGGCGCGGCCTCGGCCGTGGTCGCCACCGATGTCGCCGCGCGCGGCATCCACGTCGACGACGTCGACATGGTGGTGCACTTCGACGCCGCCAACGACCCGAAGACCTACCTGCACCGGTCGGGTCGCACCGCGCGCGCCGGTCGTGACGGCGCCGTGGTGACCCTCACGACCGTCCGGCACACCGGCGCGGTCGCCCGTCTCCACCAGGGGGCCGGCGTCGAGGTGCTGCACCACGACGTGCGCACCGCACCCCGGCCGATGACCGCCGAGGCGCTGACCGCCACCGGCACCTCGACGCCCCCGCGGTCGCAGCGCGACGGCGGCCCGAAGCGCACCGGCGGCCCGAAGCGGGGCCAGGGACCGGCGAAGCGTCGCGACGGCCGGCCGGCGTACGCCGCGGGCCGGGGCGCGGGCACGCATCGCCGCCAGGGGCAGGGCGGTCACCAGGCGGGTGCCAAGCGCGGGTCGTGGTAGGCGCCGAGCAGCCGCGGCTGAGCCTCAGCGTCGCTGGTGGCGGTCCATCAGCGAGCCGACCAGCAGCACCAGCCCGGCGCCGGAGAGGATCCACGCCACCGGACCCTCGTCGACGAAGCTGGCCCCGACGTTGACCGCGTCGAGGCCGAAGAGCAGCCCGAGCATCAGCACCACGATCCCGGTCAGCCTCATCGGTGCGTCCGCCTCATGGGGGCACTGTGCCGCATCCAGATGAGGAGCGACTGAGAGCGCTCGGCAACGGCGGGGGTGCTCCGATCGCCCATTGCGAGCGCGAGGGTCCGGCCTGGTATTGCCGCGGGCCGGCGAACCGTCGCTTATGGTGTGACCGAGCGAATTCATACGGATCGACAGACGACTAGCAGCCACGCGGTGGCGACCACTCGGGAGACTCAGATGATCCGACGTCCATCGGCGCTCGTGGCTGCCCTCGTCGCGATCCTCACTGCGCTCGTCGTCCTGCCGAGCGCTCCGGCTTTCGCCGACGGACCGCAGCTTTCGCTGACCAAGGGCGGCACCGGTCGGATCCTCGCGGGAGGGTCGGTGGACTACACGTTGACCGCATCCAATCCCAACCAGACCGGCGCGGTCCCGGAGTACAACCTCTCCTTCCGCGACGAGCTGCCCGTCGGGGTCACCTATCAGCCGGGGACCACCCGCCCGGAGTACTTCGGTGAGCCGACCATCGTCGTCGACCCCCTGGACGGCCACCAGACGCTGCTGTGGATCAACGTCACCGACCTGCCTGCCGGAGCGCAGGAGACCCTGAGCTTCGCCGCCGACGTCGACAGCGCGGCCTATCCCGTCGGCGCCACCATCAGCAACGTCGGTGACGTCTACGGCCAGACCGATCCGCGCACGATCCCCAAGTTCGACGCCGCCGGCGATCCGGTGTCCGCGAGCTTCACCGAGTCCGCGACCTCGGCCCCCAGCGAGACCACGGTCACGGCGATCACGATCACCAAGGCCGAGGGCAGCCCCGAGTCCGAGCTCCTGCGCGGCGTCCACAACCACTCGACGGTCTACACGCTCACCGTGCGCAACAGCAGCCCGGCCGCCACCACCGGCGTCACCGTCGTGGACTACCTCCCTGCGGGCCTGGAGTTCCTCGCGTGCGGTGACGTCGACAACGGCTCGGGGGTGGAGTACCCGGGGGCCCCGCGCCTGGACGCTATCGCCGATGTCCCGACCGAGTGCCCGACCCCGCGCCTGGTCGAGACGGTTCTCGACCCGCCGGGCAAGGCGCCGGGGGTCTACACCCGGGTGGAGTGGACGCTGGGCACGCTCGCTGCCGGCGCGGTCGAGCGGATCAGGTACGCCGCCGGCATCCCGCAGCGCGAGAACACCATGACCTTCCCGGGTGGCACCCCCACCCCGGCCAGCCTGGACCAGGCCGCCAACCTCGACAACAACACCGGTGCATCCACCCGCGAGCTCGGTGACGAGTCGACGCTTCGCAACTATGCGGAAGCCTCGGGGACCTACACCGGACCGGTCCTTCCGGGCACGAGCAGCGAAGCCCGTGACTCCACGACCCGGACCGTCAGCATCGAGGACGTCGCCCTTCAGAAGAGCGTCGCTCCCGGCGAGTTCACCCCGGGGGGCGTGGCGACCTACACCCTGCTGGTCAGCCTCTCGGAGTACGCCGACGCCAGCGACATCGTGCTCACCGACCACCTGCCCGACGGTCTCTGCCCGCTCAGCACGACCACCAACTACGCCCCCGGCGATCCGACCGAGTGTGACTCCGGCCCCGGGTTCGGCACCACCGGGGCCACCTTCGCGGGCGTCGTCGCCAACGCCGACGGCAGCTTCGACATCACCTTCACCCCTGTCGCGGCCAACGCCGACGGCACCGTCACGGTGACCTACCAGGCAAGGATGCGGACGGTCTACGGGTCCACCGGCCTGCCCACGGTCTCGGGTGACGGCTACGTCAACACCGTCTCGCTCGTCGGCGTCACCACGCCGGCTCCGGGGGTCGGCTCACCCGACTCCGGACCGATCGGCATCACCGACGACTCGTCGGCCTCGCTGGCCTCGGACGAGCCGGGCCTGGTCAAGCTGATCCAGCCCGACGTGACGCCCTACACCTGCTCCGTCGACTCGGCCGACTACGTCGACCCGGTCGCGCAGCCCACCGCCGACGTCGTCTACGACGAGGGCTCGCGGGTCTGCTTCCGGCTGCGTGTCGACTTCTCCTCCAGCAACTCCACGCGCAACCCCGTCCTCACCGACTTCCTGCCCGACTACCTCGCCTACGAGGCCGGTAGCGCGGCGCTCGCCACCGGGTCTCAGCCGGGGGCGCTGGTGTCGACCGAGCCGCTCCGGTGGGAGATCGGCACCACCCAGGGTGGCTCGCGCTTCGTCCCCGCCGGCGGGTTCTTCGAGGTCCGCATCGCTGCCATCGTCACCACGCCGGCCCCCGGCCCCGCGCCCGACATCACCGCCAACCTCGCGAAGTTCGCGTGGCAGAACACCTCGGGCCGGAGCTTCGGGTTGCGGGACCAGCTGGACCTCTCGATCCAGGCGCCGCCCCCCGTCACGATCCGCAAGGCGGCCACCCGCGACGACGGCACCCCGCTCGCCGAGGGGGCGAGCGTGGTGGCTGACGAGCTGCTGCGCTACTCCGTCACCGTCGGCAACAGCGGCACCGCGGCCAACGAGAACGACGAGGACATCCTCGGCCCCGACGTCTGGGACGTGCTGCCGGAGGGCGTGATGTGCGCCGAGATCACCGCGATCAGTGACAGCGGCGTGTGCACCGACCCCGGTGCCGCGGGGCATCCGACCTTCGCCGACCAAGCCACCCGCAGCGCGATCCGCTGGGACCTGCCCGACTCCGTCCGGATCGCGCCGGGCGACACCAGGGAGCTGACCTACACGCTGCGCGTGCCCACCGACGCGAGCGTCGACACCACCTACAGCAACACCGCCTCGGTCGCGTCGTACGTCACCGAGACCAACCGGGGCACCCTGGCCCAGCACCACCCGGCCGGCAACGTCGACACCACGACCCCGGCGGACGAGATCGACGCCCCCGCCGCGACCGACACCTTCACCGTGGTGACCCCGCCTGCGAGGGTCGCCAAGTCGAACGTCACCTCGATCACCGAGCCCGGCAACGGTGCGAGCAACGCCGTGATCGGCGAGCTGGTCACCTACACCGTCGACGCCACCGTCCCGGCGAGTACGTCGGTCTACGAGGGTGTGCTCACCGACCCGCTGCCGGCCGGGCTGACCTTCGTCTCGGCGACAGCAGCACGCTCGGTCGACGACGGCGCCACCTTCGGCGCCCCGCCCGGGACCTTCACCCTGAACGCGACCAACGGGACGCTGACGTTCCCCGCCGCCTACGAGACCGGCCCGGGCGAGGACCACGTCTTCCGAGTGACCATCGTGGCGCGGGTCGCGAACGTCGGGTCGAACACCCACGGGACCGGTCGGACCAACACCGCGACCCTCACCAGCCTGTCCGGCCCGGGCGGCACGCCGTTGACCCCGCGGACCGGATCCTCGACGGTGACCGTCGTCACGCCGCGCCCCACCCTCGCCAAGAGCGACAACGACGCGGACAAGATCATCGCCATCGGGGACACCGTGACCTACACGCTGACCTCGCGGAACGCCGCGGGCCGACCTCCCGCCCACGACATGTTCGTGGTCGACTGCGTGCCCGCAGCCATGCAGGTCGTCGCCGTCGTCCCCGGCTCCCCCAGCCAGGGCACGGCCACCGTCGCGCCCAGCACCGGCAGCGACGGCTGCGCCGCTGGTGATACCCGGGTGCTCTGGAACGTCGGGGACCTGGCCGGGGGCTCCTCGCAGACGCTGAGCTACACCGCGACGCTGGCGCCGACCGCCACCGGCGGGCTGGTCGTGACCAACACCGCCAGGCAGACCTCGGGCACGCTGGACGACGACAAGGCCGCTCCCGGCGACGCCGACAACCCTGATGAGCTCGTCTTCACCAACACAGCCAGCGACACGGTGACCGTGCGCGGAGCGACGACCACCAAGTCGGTGGCCCAGCCGAGCTACACGATCGGAGAGCGGGCGACCTACACCGTCGAGGCCACCCTGCCGGCGAGTGTCAACTTCTACGACGCCGTGGTGACCGACGTGCTGCCCGCTGGGCTGGACGTCGGGAGCCTGCAGACCCAGTCGGTCACCTGTGCGCCGGCCTGCTCCGTCCCGGGGACGCCGCTCACCAGCTCGGGCACCACCGTCGGCTGGAGCCTCGGCGACCTGCTGGCCTCGCCGTCGCCGCGCACGGTCACCATCGTCTACTCCGCCGTGGTCGCCGACGTCGCCGGCAACGTGCGCGGGACCCCGCTCACCAACCGCGCCCAGGTGCGGTGGAACCTCACCGACGGCGCGAACCCGACGTCGGCGGGGGCCACGTTCGACCAGTCGTCCGCGACCGCCACCGCGACCGTCACGGTGACCGAGCCCGTGCTGTCGATCGACAAGACGGTGTCGGACACGACCCCTGAGCCGGGGCAGTCCTTCACCTACACCGTCGCCGTGAGCAACGCGGCCGGCGCCGACGTCAGCGGGGCGAACAACGTCACCGTGGTCGACACGGTGCCCGTCGGAGTCGTGGTCGACCCCCTGACGATCAGCAACGGTGGCGTCCTGTCGGGCGCCACTGCCGACGGCGGGGGCACCATCACCTGGACACTCGGGGGGCCGATCGGTCAGGGCGTCACGAGGAGCCTGACCTACGACGCGACCCTCGCCTCGCCCACCCTCACCGCTGCGCTGACCAACACCGCCGACATCACTCGCTACACCAGCATCGCCGCCGGCGGCCGGGAGTACACCGGCCCCGAGGACACCGCCACCGTCACCGCCGCACTGCCCTTCGTGGAGGTCGACAAGGCTGTCGTGGGCGGAGGGCTTGCCTACCTCGACGAGGCCAAGACCTGGCGGATCACGGTCACCAGCAGCGGCGACGCCACGGCGTACGGCGTGGACGTCGACGACGTGCTGCCACCGAACTGGACCTACGACGCCGGCTCGGCGCAGGTCGTCGTCGACGGCGGTGCCGCCGTGCAGACGGACCCGGCGGTGACCACCGCCGCCGACGTGCAGAGCCTGGTCTGGAGCAACCTCGCCGACCTGCCCGTCGGCGACACGATCGTGATCACCTTCACGGCCACCCCCGGCCTCGGCGTCCTGAGCGAACCCGGGGTCGGCGGCAGCGTCGACCACGTCAACACCGCGAGCACCACCGCGGAGGACGCGGACGGCAACCAGGCCCCGGCGGGCGGCGGCTCCTACCACGGCCCGCCCGACACCGCGGCCGCCCACATCGACGCCGCCGACGTCACGGTCGACAAGGCGCACACCGGAGCGCCGGTCGCGGGGCAGCCCTTCTCCTGGACGGTCACGGTCGCGAACGACGGACCCGACGCGGCGGTCGGCCCCTTCACGGTCACCGACACCCTGCCCGGCGAGGTGACCGGCGGGAGCGCCACGGGAGCCGGGTGGACCTGCTCGACGAGCCTGTCCCAGGTCACCTGCACCCGGACCGACGACACCGACACCCTGGGCTCGGGCGACGCGTTCCCGGTCATCACGGTGACAGCGGACGTCCCGGCCGACCTGGTCGAGGGCACCGTGCTCACCAACGCGGTGGAGGTCACTGACAAGACCTACGACCCCGACCTGACCAACAACGCCGACCAGGACGACGCAACCGTCGACGCCAGCGCCGACCTCACGGTCGACAAGGCGCTGGCCGGCCCGCTGGTGGCGGGTTCCCCGGCGACGTACACCCTCGACGTCACCAACCTCGGCCCCTCGGTGTCGCGCGGTCAGATCACCGTCACCGACACGCTGCCCGCCGGGTCGTCGTTCGTCTCCGCCGACGGCACGGGCTGGACCTGCTCGGAGAGCGCTGGCGTCGTCACGTGCACCCGACCGGGCCCGGCCGACCTCGGGGCCCTTCCGCAGATCGCGATCACCGTCGACATCCCCGCCGACCAGCTCGACCCTGTGCGCAACTCGGCGTCCGTGAACGGCCCGCAGGACGACAACACGGCGAACGACGACGACACCGTCACGACGGACCCCGCCACCAGCGCCGACCTGGCCCTGGAGAAGGAGTCCACGGGCGAGCTCGTGGCTGGGGAGCAGGGGGTCTACCGCTTCACCGTGACCAACAACGGCCCGTCCGACGCCCAGTCGCCGGTGCGGATCACCGACTCTCTGCCCGCCATGCTGACCTACGTCGACTTCACCTCCGTGACGGGCGCATGGACCTGCTCGGCAGCAGGCCAGGACGTCACCTGCACGCTGACCGGCGCGCTCGCCGACCAGGGGGTCGCGGTCGTCGACGTCACCGTCGACGTCGACTCCACCCACACCGGCCCGATCAGCAACACCGCGACCGTGACGTCGAGCACTTCCGACCCCAACGACGTCAACAACACCGACGGCGACGACAGCGACGTCACCACCCGCGCCGACCTCTCGATCTCGAAGAGCCACACCGGCCCCGTGGTCGCCGGCGAGACGGTCACCTACGACCTCGTGGTGCGCAACAACGGCCCGTCCCTCTCGCCTGAGACGGTGACCGTCACCGACACGCTCCCCGCCGGGATGACGTACGCCGGCTCGACGGGCGCCGCCTGGACCTGCACGGCCGCCGGCCAGGTCGTCACCTGCGACCTCACCGGGGCGCTGGCCTCTCGCACCGACGCGCCGCCGCTGGCCATCACCGCTGATGTCGCTCCGGCCGCCGGGCCGGCGACGCTGGTCAACGCCGCGTCCGTCGACGGGCCGCTCCCCGACCCGGACTCCGACAACAACAACGCGATCGACCCGACCGACGTCGTCGACCGGGCCAACCTGTCGTTGGCCAAGACCCTGGCCGGCGCCGACCCGGTGACGGCGGGGGAGCAGGCGACGTTCGAGATCCTCGTCCACAACGACGGACCCTCCGACGCCGACACGGTCGTCGTCAGCGATGCCCTGCCCGCCGGCATGACACTCGTGTCGGCCGACGGCTCCGGATGGACCTGCAGCCCCGACGCGCCCGTGACCTGCAGCCGCGACACCCTCGGCGCCGGGCTGGACGCTCCCGTCATCACGGTGGTCGCCCTGGTCGGAGCGGGCGTGGCCGACGGCACCCGGATCCTCAACTCGGCCTCGGTCACCACCACCACGCCCGGCGACGACCCCGACGACAACGCCGATGACGCCACCCTGAACGTCGTCGCCCGCGCCGACCTGGTCCTGGCCAAGTCGCACCCCGCGACACCCGTGGCCGCCGGCACGGCGACGACGTTCACGATCGAGGTCAGCAACGCCGGGCCGTCGGACGCGGTCGGCCCGCTGGTCGTCAGCGACACGCTGCCCGAGGGCATGTCCTATCTCTCCGCCTCCGGCGGCTGGACCTGTGGCGCCGTGGGGGCCGACGTGACCTGCACCCTGCCCGGGGACCTGCTGGCCGGCGCCTCGGCCCCGGTCCTCGGTCTGACGGTGCAGATCGACGCCACCGTCGACCCCCAGGACCTCACCAACGTCGCGTCCGTGGCCTCCTCCACCGAGGACCCGACGACGGACAACAACACCGACGACGCCGACGTCGCCGTGGTGCAGAACGCCGATCTGGCGATCACCAAGAGCCACGCCGGGATCGGCCTGGTGGGCGAGGAGCTGGTCTTCACCCTGGAGGTGTCCAACACCGGACCGTCGGAGGCCAACGCCGTCACCGTGACGGACCCGCTTCCCGCCGGCCTGGACTTCGTCTCGGCCGAGGGGGCGGGATGGACCTGCGACCTCGTGGGATCCGAGGTCACCTGCGAGCTGGCCGACCCGCTGGCCCCCGACACCACGGCCACCCCGATCACGCTGACGGTGCTGGTCCGGGCCGACGCCTACCCGGGGGTGGCCAACGTCGCTGAGGTGACCTCCTCGGCGACCGACCCGAACCCGCTCGACAACGTGGACACCGACACCGTCGACGTCGCACCGCTGGTCAACCTCACCATCGACAAGCGCCACGACGGCGACTTCAAGGTGGGCGACGACGAGGTCTTCACCCTCGAGGTGACCAACGAGGGCCCGACGCCCGCTCCCGGTCCGGTCACGGTGACGGACACCTTGCCGGCGGGGCTGACGTTCGTGTCGGCCGGGGGTGACGGCTGGACCTGCGGCGAGGCCGACGGGACGGTCACCTGTGAGCACGGTGAGCTGGCGGTCGACGAGGTCGCCACGATCGAGCTGGTGGTCGCGGTCGGGCCGACGGCGTACCCCTCGGTGACCAACGTCGCCGCGGTGACCAGTGACTCCACGGAGACCGACGAGACCGACAACGCCGACGAGGACCCGGTCGTGGTGGTCCCGCTGGTCGTGCTGTCGCTCGCCAAGGACCTGGTCAGCGTGACCGAGTCCCAGGCGGTCTTCGAGCTGACCGTGACCAACGAGGGCCCGAACGACACGGTCGGCGCGCTCGTCCTGACCGACCGGCTGCCCAGCGGCCTGGAGTACGTCTCCGCCTCCGGTCGGGACTGGACGTGCTCCGCCGCCGGTCGCACCGTCACCTGCACCCGCGACGAGCCCCTGGCGGCCGGTGCGGCCTCCACGGTCCGGCTGGTCACCGAGGTGACCGCGGCTCCGGGCTCGGCCCTCACCAACAAGGCCTCGGTCGCCGGTGGCGGCGCCGACGAAAGCGCCGCAGACGACGCGCTGGTGAAGGTGCCCGAGACCGACCAGGAGGGGGCCGGCCTGGCGGACACCGGTGGTCCGCCGCTCTGGCCGATCCCGCTGGGCGCTGCCCTCCTGCTCGGTGGGGCTGCCCTTGTGCTGGGGTCACGACGCCGAGGTTCCGCGGCCTGACGACGGGCAGCCGCAGGCGCTCGGGTCCGGAGACGACGACTGGTGCGGTCGACGCGCCGGGCGCGCCCCCCACACCAGTCGTCCTCGCCGGCCGTCCCCGTGGGCCGGCCGGTCGGCTCAGCTCAGAACGCGGCCTCGTCGAGGTCCATCAGCGACAGGTCGGTCGCCTCGGCGATGGCCCGCTCGGAGGAGATCGTCGGCAGGTTGTGGTGGGCGAAGAACTGCGCCGCCGCGACCTTGCCCTCGTAGAACGCCTGGTCGGCGGGAGACACGTCGCCGGCGAGCTTGGTCAGGGCGACCTCCGCCTGGCGAAGCAGCAGCCACCCGCAGACGACGTCGCCGAGCACCATCAGCACTCGGCTGGTGTTGAGGCCCACCTTGTAGACGTTGCGCAGGTCGCCGCCCTCGGCCGACGGGTCGGCAGACATCAGGTCGTTGATCATGTGGCCCACGATGGCGTTGGTGTCGTCGAGCGCCCGCGCGAGGAGCTCGCGCTCGACCTTGAGCCTGCCGTTGCCGGCCTCGGCGGCCAGGAACGACTGGATCTCGCCTGCCAGGTGGCCCAGCGCCTTGCCCTGGTCCTTGACGATCTTGCGGAAGAACAGGTCCATGCCCTGGATCGCCGTGGTGCCTTCGTAGAGCGTGTCGATCTTGGCGTCCCGGACGTACTGCTCGATGGGGTAGTCCTGCAGGAAGCCGGAGCCGCCCAGCGTCTGCAGCGACTCGGTGCCGAGCAGCACCCACGAGCGCTCCGAGCCGTAGCCCTTGACGATCGGCAGCAGCAGGTCGTTGACCGCCTCGGCGAGGTGGTCGGGCTCACCGGCGTGGTTGGCCAGCAGCACCTGGTCCTGCCACGAAGCGGTGTAGAGCACCAGCGCGCGCATCGCCTCCGCGAAGGACTTCTGCGTCATCAGCGACCGGCGTACGTCGGGGTGGTGGGTGATCGTCACCCGGGGCGCGGTCTTGTCGGCCGCCTGGGTGAGGTCGGCGCCCTGGACCCGGCTCTTGGCGTAGTCGAGGGCGTTGAGGTAGCCCGTCGACAGCGTCGCGATCGCCTTGGTGCCGACCATCATCCGCGCGTTCTCGATGACCTGGAACATCTGCGCGATGCCGTCGTGGGCCTCGCCGAGCAGCCAGCCCTTGGCGGGCTCGCCGCCGCCGATGGAGGAGTCGCCGAAGGTGAGCTCGCAGGTGTTGGACACCTTGAGCCCCATCTTGTGCTCGAGGCCCGTGACGTAGACGCCGTTGCGCTCGCCGGTGAGCTCGCCGCTGTCATGGTCGAAGTGGAACTTGGGCACGATGAACAGGCTCAGCCCCTTGGTGCCCGGGCCGCCGACGCCCTCGACGCCGACCGGGCGGGCGAGCACGAGGTGGATGATGTTCTCCTCCATCTGGTGCTCGCCGGAGGTGATGAACCGCTTGACGCCCTCGATGTTCCACGAGCCGTCGTCGTTGGCGGTGGCCTTGGCGCGGCCGGCTCCGACGTCGGAGCCGGCGTCGGGCTCGGTCAGCACCATGGTGGCGCCCCAGCTGCGGTCGACCATGATCTGGGCGATCCGCCGGTCGCGCTCGTTGCCGGCACGGTGGACCACGCCGGCGAACGCCGGGCCGCAGGCATACATCCAGATGGGGGCGTTGGCGCCGAGCACCAGCTCGCCGATGGCCCAGTTGAGCGTCGAGGGGGCGGGCGTCCCGCCGAGGTCCTCGACGATGCCGAGCCGCCAGTACTCCGCGTCCATCCAGGCGCGGTAGCTCTTCGCGAAGGACTCCGGCACCGGCGCGGTGTGGGTCTCGGGGTCGAAGACCGGCGGGGTGCGGTCGGAGTCGACGTACGACGCGGCGAGGTCCTCACGGCAGAGGCGGTCGACCTCGGCCAGGATCTCGCGTGCGGTCTCGCCGTCGACGTCGGCGAAGGGGCCCTGCCCCAGGACCGCGTCGCGGCCCAGGACCTCGAAGAGGTTGAACTCGATGTCGCGGAGGTTGCTCTTGTAGTGGCTCACGGGACCCGTTCCTCTGATCTCGGCTGCGGCTCTGGGTGGCTCGGCCAGGGGCCGACGCTGCTGGCGCCGGGCTTGGCTACTCGTCAGTAACATCCATTGTGCCTCGCCTCTGAGGAGCGCGCAAGGAGTTCCGGAGGACCCCGCCCGCTCGGCGCCCTGTGACCTGGGACACGTCGGACCCGGCTGGGGAGCCTCCGCCGAGACTGATGCTGTAATAACATCATGTAAGTAGAGCGACTTACTACAGAAAGAGTTCTCCGCATGCGCGCGTTCCTCACCCTGGCCCTCGTCGGGCTCGCCGCCCAGCTCGTCGACGGCTCGCTCGGCATGGCCTACGGCGTCACGTCGTCGACCCTGCTGATCGCCACGGGCATCGCCCCGGCCGCCGCATCGGCAGCCGTCCACTTCTCCGAGATCGGCACGACGCTGGTGTCGGGGATCTCCCACCACAAGCTCGGCAACGTCGACTGGCGCACCGTCAGCATCCTGGCGGCGCCCGGCGCCGTCGGCGCCTTCGTCGGCGCCACCTTCCTGGCCAGCCTCCCCGGCGACGTGGCCAAGCCGTGGGTGGCCGGGCTGCTGCTGCTCCTGGGCTGCTACGTGATGTACCGCTTCCTCGCCCTGCGCGGGCGGCGCCCGGTCTTCCCCGGCCGCGTGTCGGCGCGGCTCCTGGCGCCGCTCGGGCTGGTTGCCGGGGCGATGGACGCCATCGGCGGCGGCGGGTGGGGCCCGGTCGGCACCACGAGCCTGCTGTCGAGCGGGCGGCTGGAGCCCCGCAAGGTCGTCGGCTCGATCGACACCTCGGAGTTCCTGGTCGCCATCGGCGGCTCGTTGGGCTTCCTGCTGGCGCTCGGCAGCCAGGGCATCGCCTGGCAGGTCGCCGGCGCGCTGCTGCTCGGAGGCGTGATCGCCGCCCCCTTCGCCGCCTGGCTGGTGAAGCACCTGCCGGCCACCGTGCTCGGGGTCGCCGCCGGCGGCGTCATCGTGCTGACCAACGCCAGGACCCTCCTCGATGCCGCCGGCGCCGGCAGCGCCGTCACCCCTGTCGCCCTCGTCCTGGCCGTGCTCTGGCTCGGCGCCCTGACCTGGACGGTGCGGGACCACCGGGCCGTCCGACGGCTCGCGGTGGAAGACCCTGCGCTGGTCTGAGACCCGAGCGTGACCTCTCGCGCGCAGCGTTGTTGGCCCTTCCGGCCGGGCTCGGGCGCCGGACTCGGGCCGGCCCTGGCGAGAGGAGAGGTGTGAAGAGAGGACCCGCTGCGCCCCGAGGGGCTGGTCTACGCCCCCGGGCCGAACGGCCGGCTGCGGCTCGTGGCGGTCGAGTGGGTGGTGCCGCCGGACGTGTGGGAAGCCACTGGTGAGCCGGGTGCGCCCCGCGTGCTCGACCAGGACCTGCACGTCCTCAACCCGGCGCTCGGCTGGTACATCCACCACGCATGGGTGTGGAAGCACAACCCGGCCGGCGTCTACGCCGACTGGAACCCGCTGGTGAGCTGCCCGTGACCCTGAGGGGGCCCGTCGGGGGCGGGCCCCCGCTTCGCCACCATGTCGAGTGGGTTGGTGTACTTCTGCGAGAATGCGTCCTATGCGCGTCTCCGCCAAGACCGACTACGCCCTGCGGGCGCTGATCGAGATGGCGAGCAGCGACGGCGCGGCGCCGATCAGCGCGGAACAGCTCGGCCGTCGGCAGGACATCCCTCACGGCTTCCTCCAGGCGATCCTCGCCGACCTCCGCAAGGCCGGGGTCGTGGTGTCCCAGCGGGGTCAGTCCGGCGGCTGGCGGCTGGCGCGTGAGCCGGCCGAGGTGTCCGTGGCCGACGTGATCAGGGCCGTCGACGGACCGCTGGTGTCCGTCTACGGGCTGCGACCGGAGGCCGTGGAGTACAACCCCTCGGCCGAGGTCCTGCAGCACGTCTGGATCGCAGCCCGCCACTCGCTGCGCGACGTCTTCGAGGTCGTGTCCCTCCGCGACCTGGCCGCCGGCACGCTGCCGGCGTCGGTGGCCGCGCGCACCGCCGACGAGGATGCCTGGCAACCGCACTGACGCGACGGCGGGTCTCGAGACACCGCTCGCGGCCTCCTCGACCGGCGGGTGGGTCAGCCGGCCGGCGTCTGCTTGCCGGGGGCCTCGGGCCGCAGCCAGGGGCAGACCAGGTCCCGGCTGCGGAACCGGCGCCGCTCGGGGTGGTGGACCACCTCGTGCGTGGTCTCGTCGAGGGGGGTCAGCTCGACCCCGGTCGGCACCAGGTCGACCTCCACGTCGAGGATCCCCATGGTGGTGTCGTAGATGCGCACCGGGCCCAGTCGGCGCAGCATGGCCAGCGAGGCGGGGTTGTCCGCGGCGACCTCGGTGAGCACGTGCGTCACCCCGGCGGGGCGCTCCCGCATCAGGATCTCCAGCAGCACGCTGGCGACGCCTCGCCCCTGCCAGTCGTCCTTGACGGTGACGGCGACGTCGGCGGCATCGGGCTGCTGCGGGTAGCGCACGCAGCGCGCGACGCCGGTCGGCACCAGGTCGTCGCCGACCTCGGCCATCAGCACCAGCGCGACGTGGTCGACCCCGTCGACCTCGTCGACCAGGTGGGTCAGCATCGCGTCCGACAGGTGCAGCACCGGCTGGAGGAAGCGCCGGCGTCGCGACTCGGGCGACAGCGTCTCGAACTCCCGCACGAGTGCCTGGCGGTCGGTCGGCAGCAGCGGCCACACCCAACCGGGGGTCCCGTCGCGCAGCGTCACCTGGTGAACCATGTCGTCCCCGTCAGGCCGTTCCTGCGAGCCTCGCGGCGGTGAGCATGCTGCTCACCCTACGGCGACCCTGGGCGTACGACGTCCACCGGCCCGGCCTGCTCCGCCTCGGGTGTGGGCCCGTCGCCCGGGCGCGCGTCGGCCATCGGCGTCGAGATGTGCGCGAACACGCTCACCGTGACGGCGGCCGCGCTGCCGATCGCCGCGACCACCAGCCCGGCGTCGAGCAGCTGGGCCCAGCCGCCCTCGGGGCGGACACCGACCAGGACGAGGGCGGTCACGGCCGCGACGAAGCCGATCAGCGAGAACAGCCGGTGCTGCTCCGGAGGGGGGTGGGGCCGCCCGCCGTGCAGCAGGGTCAACAGCGCGGTCAGTACCGAGCCCCAGACCAGGCAGACGAGGATGGCGCCCAGCACGTCGGACGGTCGGTGCCAGCTGGCGACCAGGGTCGCCGCGGCGGTGACCGTGATGGCGCCGGTGGCCAGGGCCGAGACCACCGTCCGGCCGGCAGCAGGGGCGACCAGGAGCGCCGCCAGCGAGACCGACACGATGACGGTGGCATGCCCGCTGGGGAAGCTCGCGACGGTCAGCATCCCGAAGTCCTCGCGCTGGATCGCTCGCTTGAGGAGCTGGGTCGTCACGTTGGCGCCGAGCACCAGCGCGACGGCCGCCGCGGCGGCTTCGTAGCGCCGCCGCGACACGGCGACCACCACGAGACCCAGCACGGCGAGCGCGATCGTCCCGACGGAGACGGCGCCGAGCCAGCCGAGCAGCCGACGCGTCGCCTCGGCGTTGCCCACGACCAGGTCCATCCCCGCCTGGTCGACCGCCTGGCCGAGCTCGGTGCGCTGGCTGCGATGGGCCAGCCAGGCCAGGGCGAGGCCGCTGCCGGCGAGGACGGTGAGCGACTCGACCCCTGTCTGCCACCGCACCCACCATCGGCTCGCCGTCGCCGACGCGCCCGCCACCCAGCCCGGCGACCGCACCACGCCGGTCAACCCTCGACGCGTGGGTCGACCTCGGCGTCGACCCAGGAGAGCAGCGGTCGCACGGAGCGCCAGTCGGCGCGGACCCTGTCGACCAGAGCGGCCTCGTGGATCACCGGCTCGAAGCCGTAGGAGGTCGAGACGGTCAGGGACCGGTGGCGGAGCAGCTCGATGCGCAGGTGGTCGGCGGCGTATCCCCGCGGTGACGTCTTGAGCCTGTCGCCGCCCACCTCCCAGCCCGCCTGGGTCAGTGTCGTCAGGACCCGCTGCAGGCGCGGCCCGGCCTTGTCATCGGCCACGGCCTCGCGGAACGCCGCGAGCCGTCGGCTGTCGGCGTCGTAGAACCCGCCCCCGACCATCACGCCGCGGGCGGAGAGCTGGACGTAGTAGCCGGTCGAGGGCCCGGTCGGCACGTAGGCGCCCTGGTGGTTCTTGTAGGGGGTCTTGTCCTTGCTGAACCGGACGTCGCGGTAGGGGCGGAAGATCTTGGCCTCGCCGAACTCCGGGGCCAGGGCGGCACACAGCGCGACCATCGGCGCCTTCACGTCGCGGTCGTAGGTCTCCTTGTGGGCCTGCCAGAACGACTTGGTGTTGTCGACCTCGAGGTCGTCGTAGAAGTCGAGGGCGGCCACGGGGAATCCGGTGAAGTCCACGCGCCCGAGCCTACGGGTCAGGGGAGGGGAGCCGACACCTGCTCGTCGCCGGCCGGGGTGAGCGCCGTGAGGGTGAGGTGGTCGCCGCCACAGCGCAGCGGGGCGACGATGAACCCCTCGGTGGCCTCGGGGGCGCGGTAGACCACCTGCAGCCCGTCGTCGGGCTGCCAGCGCAGCACCTGCCCCGGGTCGCCGTCGCCCGCGTCGCGCGAGAAGTACGCCGCGTCTCCGCAGGCCAGCAGCGAGCCCGAGGTCGCCTCTCCCAGCTCGGTCACCCCGTCGGCGGTGCCGGCGTAGGCCCTCGCCTCCTCGATCCGCCTCTCGTCGGGGACCTCGGTCCACACGCGGGCGGCGCCGAGGCCGACGCCCTCCCAGGCCTGACACTCGGTGGGGCCGTCGTACGGCGTCGGCTCGCCGCCCCCGACGGTGACGCCGTCCATCGACAGCACCGTCCGGCAGGAGGGTCGGGAGTCGTCGAACGTCATCATGCTGAGCTCGCCGTCGGCGCCGATCCGGGCGTTGGTGAAGCCCTGCCGCTTGGGCGCGCACCAGGTCGCGAGGGTGGCGCCGCTGGGCAGGTCGGAGGAGACCAGGCAGTAGGCCCGCGGCTGTGCGGGGATGCCGATGGTCGCGTAGAAGGCGGTGCCCGGGCCCAGCGCCCAGGTGCCCCCGGAGCTGGTGCCGACGGGGCCGTCACCGTCGAGGACTCGGGTGTCGCCGGTGGCGAGGTCGATCGCGGTCGCGACGCTCGGCCGCTCCTCGCGGCGGTCCTGGGCGACGACGAGCGCGTAGGCCTCGTCGAGGAAGGCGTCGCTGATCCGGCGGCCGGCTCCCGCGCGGACGGTCGTGGGTCGCGGACCGGCGAGCCGGGCGCGGGTGCCGTCGGTGGCAACGGTCAGCGTCCAGTCGCCGGCCACCGTGACGAGGGCGTCGGTCGATCCCGGCACGGGCGTCCAGTCGAGGAGGGCGTCCGCCGGGTCGGTGGCGCCGGCCGAGGGGCGGTCGGTCGGGCTCGGCCCCCGGCTGTGCTCGTCGGTCGGTGTCGGGGAGGTGGTCTGCGTGCCGACCGGCTCCTGCGGGTCCCCCGCGGAGCAGCCGACCACTCCCGTGGCGAGCATGGCCAGGACGGCGCACGCCGTCGCCGGGCGACGCACTCAGACCCCGATGTTGTGGTAGGGATGCGCCAGGTTGGCGCGGTAGCTGCGGTAGGCCTTCTGCCACTGCACCCGCTTGATGAACGGCTCCGAGGGGTCGAAGCGGCGCTGGTTCCACGGTTCGAAGTAGCTGATCATCCGGACGCCGTCCCGGCGCACGAAGTAGCCCCGCCCGACCTGGAAGTGGCCGGAGGCGTCGTCGTCGAGGTAGGGGTAGTACTTCTTCACGAGGATGGGGTGCAGCACGAGCGGCGCCTGGTAGTCGTGGATGTGGCGGGCGAGAAGGAGGTACCACTTGCCGTAGCCCCAGCCCTTCACGTCGAGGGTGACGTACGGGCCCGCGTGCACCTTGTTGTCCCACCCGGTCTTGTTGTTGATCGTCTTCACGATCCGGCTGATGGACGTGCCGGAGCCGGTGGTGCCGAGCTCGCCCGCCCAGTGACGCTGGGTGCGCTTCTTGCCGGTCCAGCCCCAGACGATCATCTGTGTGGACGCCGGACCGCACCAGTAGGACCGCACCTGCTCGCGGACCTGTTGCGGGTCCAGCACGGTGTCCTTCCGGGGGTAGTCCTTGATCGTCTTCTTCTTGGTGGCGGCGGTGGTGGCGCTGCCGCGGGCGGCGGCCGAGGTCACGGTCGGGCGGGCGTCGGCGTGGCGGCTCCAGAAGCCGCGCGGGTAGGGCTCGCCCAGGATCTCGTGCCGCAGCGTCCAGACCTTGGCGACGGCCCGGGCGGCGGCGGTCAGCTCGGCGCGGTCGACGGCGGCCCGGGGGCCGGGCGCGAGCCGCGCGCTCCGGGTCAGGTCGGCGAGCGGCTCGAGGTCGCCGGTCGACTCGACCGCGCTGCCGGTCGTGCGGGCCGCGGCGGTGGCCATCTGTGTCCGCGCCTCGGCGGGCGAGGCGTCGGTCCAGCCGAGGCGCAGGCAGTAGGTCAGCTCCTCGAACGTCGCGCACCGGACCTCGCGCGCGGCCAGGGCCACCGGGTCCGGGCGGCCGCGGAGCGTGGGCAGGGCCGCGCCCTCGGCGACGACGCGGTCGATCTCGCGCCGCATCGCCGGGGTGACCCGGGCGAGACCGGCGGCTGGGCTGCCGTCGGCCTCGGGGACGGCGCCGCCGGCAGTGCGCTCGGCGACGCCGCCGGGCCCGGTGGTGGCGCGCGGGAGGAACACGGCGGCGGCCAGCAGCAGCGCCAGCGCGGCGAGGCCGAGCGTGCGCGGGCGACGGCGAAGCATGGGGGAAGGCACCTTCGATCGCGAGGGAGGTCAGGAAGTCGTCACTCCAGCCACGATAACCTCTGGGGTCTCCTGAGTCACATGGGCGGCGGGCTGACCGGCGCCTGGTGACCGTCGATCTCGGCGCGTTCGGCTGCGGTCAGCCCACCCGCCTCGAGGATCCGCTGGAGGGTGGCGTTCTTGGCGGCGACGTACTCGTCGATGTCCGCCGACACGGCTCCGGCGGCCCGCTTGACCGCGGCGTACTCCTCCCGCAGTGCCGCGTCCGTGTGGAGCGCCTCCCGCACGGTCCGGTGGTTGCGCAGGGCCAGGCAGCCCTCGACGACGACGTAGGTGTGGGTGGCGCCCAGCCGTGCCGGCGCGTGGAACGCCCACCGGTGAGGGATGCCGAGCTCGCCGCGCGGCGCGAACCCCAGGTCGACCAGCACCGCGGACACGGCCTCGACGTCGGCGGCCGTCACGACGATGTCCACGTCGATGACGGGCTTGGCCGCGAGGCCGGGCACGGCGGTGCTTCCGACGTGCTCGATGGCCACCACCGGTACGCCGGCGCGCGCCAGCGCCGCGGCGTACTCCGCCCGCAGGGCCTCGAAGCGCGCCGGCCACGCCTCGTCGTAGGCCACGACCTCGACCACCACGCCGGCGACCCTAGCCCGTCGCTGCCGCGAGCAGCAGCGCCGGCGGGGCGATCCCGATGAGCCGTGGGCGGGGTTGACGACCTTGGCGCACAGGGGCGCGCGAAGGTGACAGGCTGGACCCGGGAGGACGTCCCAGGAGGGCTCATGGTCGAGATCATCGCGCACCGGGCCGGCAACAGCTGCGCGTCGATGGACCGCAGTCGGGCCGTGTCGCAGATAGCCGAGATCGATGTTCACCTGCACCGCGGCAGGGTGGTGGTCCGGCATGCGAAGCGGCTGTGGCCGACCGCACGGCTGTGGGAGCGGTGGTACCTCCTGCCCCGCGACACCGTGGTCCCGACGCTGGACGAGGCGGTGGTGTGGCTCGGGGAGGACACCCCGCTGTGGGTCGACTGCAAGGGGCCGCTGGCGCTGCGCCTGCCCGGCCACGTGCGAGACCGGGTGGGTCGGCGCCGCCAGATCACGATGTCCGGGAAGGCCTGGTGGGTGCTGGCCCGGGCCGCCGGCCACCCGGGTGTGCGGATCGTCCGGTCAGTGGGGAACCGAGCCGAGCTCCTCCTTCTCCGGCTGCCCTCCCGAGTCCCCCTCGACGGTGTCGCGCTGCACGAACGCCTGCTCACCGCGAGGCTGGTGGCAGACCTGCATACGCGGCACGGTCGGGTCTTCTGCTGGGCGGTTGCCGATGAGGTGAGGGCACGACAGCTGATCGGATGGGGCGTCGACGGACTCATCCTTGACGACCCGGCGCTGATGCAGGCGTTGTCGGGCCCAGTCATCGAGTCGCAACAGCCTGGGGGTGATCACCCCCGCCACGGCCAGGCCGAACAGCGCGAGGGCCGCTCCCAGGATGCCGTCGACGACGTAGTGGTTCCCGGTGATGACGACGCCGACGGCCATCAGTAGCGGCCCGACGACGGCGACCAGCCGGAGCAGCCAGTGCCGGCCGGCGCGGTAGATGGCGATGCCCACGAGCATGTTCCAGCCCACGTGCAGGCTGGGGATCGCGGCGTACTGGTTCACCAGCCCGGGAGGCTGGAGCACGCGGTAGGCCTCTGACTGCTGGGTCACCGTGTCCTCCAGGCCTACTCCGAGCAACCGGGGCGGCGCGACGGCGTAGGTCGCAAAGATCACCAGGCCGATGCCCCCGGAGACGAACATCGCGTTGCGCAGCAGGAGGTAGAGGTGCCGCCGCCAGACGTGCAGGCACACCAAGGTGAGGGTGATGACCGGCCAATGGCCCCAGACGTAGACCCAGTTGGCGAAGGTGACCAGGCGCTCGTGGTCGAGGGCGAGGTCCTGTGCCCAGGCTTCGAGGTCGACACCTAGGCCTCGTTCGAAGGCGAGGACGTCGCGGCCGTGGGCGTTGGCGGTCGCGATGTCGCCCTCGGTCAGGCCGCGCACCCGGAAGTAGACCAGGACCCCCAACAGGACGAACAGCAACTGGCGAGCGAGCTCGGCCGCAGCCCCGCCCCACTGGCGCGGCACCGCGGGAGGCCCGCGCCGGGTGGCCGTGCCCGAGCGTGTCGCATCGCTCCACAACATCGTGCCCCCAGCCAGATCCATGATCTGGTCCTCCCCCAGTCTTGCATGGACTGTTGATGCCCCGAGATGACGCCGTGTCGGGTACCGTTCCTCGCGCACGGCGATCCCGCCGGCTTCTCCTTCGGTCTCAGGCTTTCGGCGGTTCGACCCACGGTGCAACTCCCCCAGACGTTGCTTGTCCCTCACTGGCGCACGGTGCTGCGGCACGCGACGCCCAACGTCGTCGAGGGCAAGGTCGTGCCGGTCGTGCTCTTCGTCGGTCTGCTCCAGCTCGTGGGCATGACTGCGGCCCTGCTGGGGGCCTTGGCCTGGTCGCTCCTGGCGCTCGCGCGCCGAGTCCTACGGCGTGAGCGGATCACGGGCTTGCTGATCCTGACGACAGCCAACCTGGCGGCTCGGACCATCGCCGCGCTCCTGACCGGGAGCCTGCTGATCTACTTCCTCCAGCCCACGATCACCACCCTTCTCGTCGGACTCACGTTCGTGGGCTCCGCACTCCTGGGACGTCCCCTGGCCGAGAAGCTGTTGCTCGACGTCGTCCCGATCGACCAGGAGACGCGCAGCCACCCCACGCTGCGGCGCTACTTCCACCACGTCACCTGGTGGTGGGCCTTCACGAGCGGCGTGAACTTCGCGATCACGCTGTGGCTGCTGCTCAACTACTCACCGACGACCTTCCTGATGGTCAAGTCGGTGCTCGGCCCGATCACCACCACGGCCACCCTCGGAGTCGCCTTCTGGTGGCTGAGGTCGCTGATGTCGCGCGCCGGCACGCGGGTGGTCTTCGCCGCCGCGTGAGTCGCTCGGGCGGCGGGCCACAGGTGGCAGGAAAAACAGCGGCCGGCGCCCGAAGGCGCCGGCCGTCCCACCGAGCGGATGACGAGGCTCGAACTCGCGACATCGACCTTGGGAAGGTCGCGCTCTACCAACTGAGCTACATCCGCCTTGCCGCCCCGCGGAGCGGCGGGTGCGATGCTACCAACCGGGCGGCTCCGGGGCGAAGCCGGTCGACGCGGCTACTCCACCGGCCCGAGCGTCGGCCGCTTCGCGCGGACGGTGTCACCGGAGGAGCGCCCGGTCACCCGACGGTGCACCCACGGTCCGGCGTGCTCGCGCGCCCACTGAAGGTTCTCCCGGCGCGCCTCGGCCCGGGTCAGCTCGGGGCGGGTCGGCAGCGGGGGCTCGGCGATGTGGTGCGGGATGCCCAGTCGGTCGAGGACCGCGATCGCGATGTGGGTGTGCCCGAAGGAGTTGAGGTGCATCCGGTCGGTGTCCCAGATCGCCCAGGCCGGCACGCCGCGCATCCGCCACATGTCGACGACGGTCGCATCGTGGTGCTCGGCGATCTCGCGGACCCACTCGTTGTAGATCGCCATCCGTCCGCGCACCGGCCGGAACAGCGCGGAGATTCCCGGGTCGTACGCCGTGAACATCACCACCCTCGCGCCGGTCTTGGCGAGACGGCCGATCGCCTCGTCGTAGGACGCCGCGAGGGCGTCGATGGAGACGCGGGGTCGCAGGATGTCGTTGGCGCCGGCATAGATCGTGACCAGGTCGGGCTCCATCGCGACCGCGGGCTCGACCTGCTCGGCGAGGATCGCGGCCATCTGGCGGCCGCGGATGCCGAGGTTGGCGTAGCCGAAGTCCTCGGCGCCGGGCTGGCGCGCGAGCACCTCGGCGACGCGGTCGGCCCAGCCGCGCAGGCCGTTGGGGCGGGTGGGGTCGGGGTCGCCGACGCCCTCGGTGAAGGAGTCGCCGAGCGCGACGTACCGGTGGAAGACCATGGCCGGTAGGTTACGACCCGTGCTTCTCTCCGACCGCGACATCCTCACCGAGATCGCCTCCGAGCGGGTCGCGCTCAACCCGTGGGACCCGACGATGCTGCAGCCGTCGAGCATCGACGTGCGTCTCGACCGGTTCTTCCGGGTGTTCGAGAACCACCGGTACCCCCACATCGACCCCGCCGAGGACCAGGCCGACCTGACCCGCGAGGTGGTGGTCGAGGGCGAGGCCGAGCCGTTCATCCTGCACCCGGGCGAGTTCGCCCTCGGGTCGACCTACGAGGTCGTCTCGCTGCCCGACGACATCGCCGCGCGCGTCGAGGGCAAGTCGTCGCTGGGTCGGCTCGGGCTGCTCACCCACGCCACCGCCGGCTTCATCGACCCCGGCTTCACCGGGCACGTCACGCTCGAGCTCGCCAACGTGGCGACGCTGCCGATCAAGCTGTGGCCCGGCATGAAGATCGGGCAGCTGTGCTTCTTCCGGCTCAGCTCGGCCGCGGAGCATCCCTACGGGTCGGAGAAGTACGGCTCGCGCTACCAGGGTCAGCGGGGCCCCACGCCCTCCCGGTCGTTCCAGAACTTCCACCGCAGCCAGATCTGAGACGTCGGTCGGGCCGCCGACCCGCAAGGGCTTCCAGCGGCGGGTCGCCGGGCCGGCGGGCCCTAGGGGTTGACCGGCGGGCCCAGGAGCTCGGTGAGGTCGACCCAGGAGATGGACGCTCCTCGGTCCGCTCGGTGCGGCCTCCCCGGGCGGGGTCGCCTCCGGGGTCGTCGGGCGCCTCGACGAGGCAGAAGATCCTGCCCGCCTCCTCGTCAACCCAGTAGCGCAGGTAGCTGACCCCTGTGCTCCGGCTGCGTCTTCAGGTCCGCGCTGTGCGCTCCCGCCACATCGGCAGCGCTCACTCCGCCGTCCATCGTGTGAACGTCCAGGAACAGTGGCATGTGCCCCGGGCGTCAGCCGTAGAAGCGGGTCGGGCGGAGTCTGACGCGGGCACGCCTGCCGCGCGCGTCGCCCGGCAGGGGACGGGTGGCGCGCGTGCGCCGTGCGATCTGTTCCTGCGCTTGGCGGGCGAGCGCGGCATGGATCTGGAAGTTCATGGCGGACTCCTTCCTGAGAGTGCAGAGATGATGCGGATCAGATCGGGCGCAGGGCGATGTCGCCGCTGAGCGTCTGGGCGCGGAGCTCGAGGTGGTCGGCGCCCGTGACCGGCTCACCGGTCGGGGCGAGGGTCGAGACGAGGTCTCCGGTGAGGGTGGAGACGTCGGTCCAGACCGGAAGCCCCACCGGGACACCGACCCGGACGTCGCCCGACGCGCTGCGCATCGTGACCCGGCCGCGGTGGGCGGTGCCGATCACCAGGTCGCCGGAGGCGGTCGCGAGCGAGACGTCGTCGTGGGCGTCGCCGACGAGCAGGTCGCCCGACCCGGTCTTGACGGCCGTGGGGCCCTGGGCGGTGTCGACGCGGACGTCCCCCGAGCCGGTCGACACCGAGGCCCCGGCCCCGGCGTGGATGATGTGGACCTCGCCAGAGCCCGACTTCACGCGGAGCTCGGCGTGGCAGACCTGGATCGTCACGTCGCCCGACCCCGTCTCCACCTGGCTGGGCGCGCCGAGCGACTCCACGTCGACCTGTCCCGAGCCCGACCGCAGCGCGCAGGCGGCGTACTCCCCGACCAGGTCGACGTCGGCCGAGCCGGTCTTGACCATGACGTCGGACCCGGCCGGAAGCGTCACCTGGAGGATCACCTCCGGCTCGCCGCCGAAGAAGCCGGTGCGCTGGCGCGGGGCGACGACGGTGATCTCGTCGCGTTCGTAGGTCACGTTCACCTGGTCTGCGACCGGGCCGTGGACCTCGACGGTGGTGACGGTGGTGTTCGTGGCGCGGCAGCGGACCTCGCCGCGGCCGATCTCGGCGTAGAGCCGGACCGGCCCGGGGGTGTCGAAGCGGTGGTCGGTCATGGGTCCTCCTGGTGAGCAGGTGTGGGCGGACGGTCGAGGGTGTGCGGGGCCACGGGGCCGGCGGCTGCCGGTCCCGGAGGCGAGGTGGCGGGTCAGACCCAGCCGGTCATGCGGCGCTGTCCGGGCTTGCCGCGCGGACCGAACGGGTCGCGGCTGCCGAGGAACGGCACGCTGGAGAGGTCGATGTCGATGTTGATGGCGTGGTCGCTGGTCGCGGCCCGGACGACGCCGACGAGCCAGGTGTTGAGGCTCTGCCCGGCGTCGGCGGCCTTCTCCTCGGCCTTGGTCTTGACCGACTCGGGGATGCGCAGCGTGATCCGGGAGAGGCCTCCCTCGTCGACGTCGTCGTCGGCGGGCGCCAGGGGCGGTGCCGGGGTGGGCGGCATCGGCGCGGCGCCGTGCACGACGAAGTCGAGCTCGCGGCCGTTGAGTCGGACGTCGACCCCGCCCGCCGACATCTCGGAGGTGATCTCGGCAGCGGCCTGAGAGATCGCCTCCATGAGGGCCAGTCGCGCGGAGGGGTCCAGCGCAAGGGCGAGCCGCTCCGCTGCCTGCTTGACGTCGTCACCGCCGGCCTCGGAGGCGGCGACCAGGTCGCGGCGGAAGCCGTCGACGTAGGGCGTGAGGTCCATAGACATCACTATGACGTCATAGTGATGTCAAGTCAAGCGGTATGTGACGTCTTGCTGGTGTCGATGTGACGTCATGCCTCGTCGGCCGCTGCGGCGACGGCAGCCACGATGCCGTCGTACCCGGTGCAGCGGCACAGGTTGCCCGAGAGTGCGATCCGGATCTCGTCCTCACTGGGCTGCGGGTTGTCGCGCAGCAGGGCGGTCGCCGAGATCAGCATCCCGGGCGTGCAGAACCCGCACTGCACGCCACCCTTGTCGAGGAAGGCGCGCTGCAGCGGTGACAGGTCGTTGCCCTCGGCGAGCCCCTCGACGGTGGTGACCTCGGCGCCGTCGGCCTGTACGGCGAGGTAGGAGCAGGCGTTCACGGGACGTCCGTCGATAAGCATCATGCAGGCGCCGCACTCGGAGTCGTCGCAGCCCTCCTTCGAGCCCGTCAGCCCGACCTGGTCGCGCACCGTGTGCAGCAGGCTCGCGTGCGGGTCGACGGCCAGCGGGTGGCTGGCGCCGTTCACGGTGAGGGTGATCTCGATGCTCAACGCTCGCTCCAGTCGCTCGCGGGGACGGCGACGGTGCCGCCGGTGGCTCGGGTGAGGGCCGCGGTGATCGCGCGGCGGGTGACGACGGCGGCCATCGCGGTGCGGTAAGCCGACGAGGCCCGGACGTCGGAGATGGGCTTCGCGGCTGCCGCTGCTGCCTCGCCGGCCTGCCGGAGGGCATCGCCGATCTCTGCTGTCTGGACCCCACCAGCGGGATCAGGGGCGGAGTTGTTGCCGTTGGAGCCCAAACGTCGACCCTGCAGCGCCTCCTCGGCCGCCGGCACCCGGCAGATCACGGGAGTCAGGGCGGTGATGGCGACCCGGGCCGTGGCCACGACGCCATCGGCGACCTCGACGTACGCCGCGGCGCCGACGACGGCGATCTCCATCTGGCGGCGGTACTGCAGCCGGACGTACGCCGACCCGGCACCCGCCGGGGGGAGCGGCAGCTCGATCGCCTCGAGCAGCTCGTCGTCCGAGGCCGAGGTCTGGCCGGGACTGGTCCACAGCTCGTCGAGCCCGACCCGCCGGGAACCGCCGGGCCTGGTGAGGACGGCCACCGCGTCGTGGCAGAGCAGCGGTGCGCCGGTGTCCATGGCCGGTGAGGCGTTCATGACGTTGCCACCGAGCGTGCCGTTGGCGCGGGTGGCGTGCGATCCGACGATCGCCGAGGCGTCGAGCAGCCCGGCGGCGGACGACGCGAGCTCCGCCGAGGCCAGCATCGACGCGTGCGACGTCAGGGCGCCGATGCGCACGACACCGTCAGCGGTCGTGATCCCGGACAGCCCGGGGATGCGGTGGATGCCGACGATCGACTCGGGCAGCGGCGCCTTGCCGTGCCGGGCGCCGACGACCAGGTCGGTGCCGCCGGCGACGGGTCGCGCGCCCTCGGCCATCGCCGCGACGGCGGCCGTGACGTCGTGTGCCTCGACGTACGTGCTCATTTCGCCTCCTCCTGGATCGCCGTCCACACCCGCTCGGCGGTCATCGGCAGCTGGGTGACGTGGCGTCCGATCACCCGGGCGATGGCGTTGCCGATCGCGCCCGACGTCGGGACGCTCGGGGGCTCCCCGACCCCCTTGGACCCCTTGGGGCCGGCGTTCGGTGTGTCCACCTCGATCCAGCGGACGTCGATGGGCGGCCCGTCGCTGGCGGTCTGCAACTTGTAGTCGAGCAGGCCGGGGTTGCGCTGCCGCCCCTCCTCGTCGAAGTACGTCGCCTCCGACAGGGCCTGCCCGATCCCCATCATCACCCCGCCATAGACCTGCCCGTCGGCCCCGATCTTGTTGACGATGACGCCGGAGTCGTGGGCGGCGGCGAATGCGACGACCCGCACCACCCCGGTCTCCCGGTCGACCTTGACCCGCGCGGCGTGCGTGATCAGCTGCGGCGCCAGGAACGAGTCGAGCCCGAGCCGCCCGACGCAGGCCGACGGGATGTCGGTGGGCGGGTTCTCCGGCAGGTCGCCGGAGCCCTTGCCGAGCAGCGGGGTGCCGGTGCCGGCCAGCTCGGCGATGGTCACCGAGGTCGACGGGGCCCCGACCGCGCGGACCGACCCGTCGACCAGCTCCAGGTCGGCGGGGTCGATCTCGAGCTTCTCCGCGGCCATCTGCAGCAGCTGGGCCCGTACCTCCTGCGCGGCGGCGATCACGGCTCGCCCGTTGTTGAAGGTGGTCTGCGACCCCGAGGCGCCCATGTCCCACGGGCCTGCGTCGGTGTCCTGGTAGAGGATCGAGAAGTCGTCGGGCTTCATGCCGAGCTGCTCGGCCGCCAGGATCGGCAGCGCCATCACCGCGCCGGTGCCGCACTCCTGCGCGCCGGTCACGATGGTTCCGGTGCCGTCGCCGTTGAGCTTGACGTAGGCCCCCGAGGGCGAGGCCATCGACGGCCACCACCCGCAGGCGACGCCGATCGCCTCGTCGTCGGGGAGCTCCTGGCCGTAGCCGATCATCTCGGCCGCGGCCTCGAGCGTGTCGAGCATCCCGATCTCGTCGAAGACCTGGCCGGTCGGGCCGTGCGACCCCTGCCGGATCAGGGTCCGGCGGCGCAGCTCGACGGGGTCCAGCCCGACCGCGGCCGCCACCTCGTCCATGTGCTGCTCCAGCGCCCAGCAGGTCTGCGGCGCCGTGGGTGCGCGGATCGACGACGACGGCTGGTTGGTGGAGTAGGTCAGCATCGCGCGGACCGCGACGTTGTCGAGCTCGTAGGGCCCGCAGGCGTGCATGGCGGCCATCTGGGCGAAGAAGCCGCCCTCCCCGGTGTAGGCGCCCTTGTCGAGGTGGAGCGTCGCCCGCCGTGCCACCAGGTGGCCGTCCGTGGTCGCGCCGGTCTCGAACTCCAGCACCATCCCCTCACGCCGATGGTCGGGGGCGAGGAACTCCTCGCGACGGGAGAAGACCAGCTTGACCGGCCGCCCTGCGGCCTGGGAGAGCGCGGCCACGTGCGCCTCGAAGTGGAAGTCGCACTTGGAGCCGAAGCCGCCGCCGAGCAGCGGCACGATCACGCGCACGCGGCTCTGCGGGATGCCGAGGGTGTGCGCGACACCGTCGCGGGCGGCGAACGGCACCTGGGTGGAGGTCCACACGGTCACCCGGTCGCCGGTCCACTGCGCGAGGATCGCGCGCGGCTCGATGGGCGCCCCCTGCGACGCGTCGGCGACGAACCGGCTGGTCACCACGACGTCGGCGGTCGCCATGGCGGCGTCGGCGTCGCCCTTGAGGATCGTGGAGTGGCCGACCACGTTGCCCTCACGGCCGAGGTCGTCGTCGGCGTCGTACGCCGTCCACTCGGCGTGGACCAGTGGGGCACCGGCCTCGGCGTTGGCGACGAAGTCGGGCAGCGCCGGCAGTACGTCGTACTCCACCTCGATCGCCGCGGCGGCCTCGCGCGCGATCGCCTGGGTGCGGGCGGCCACGCCGGCGACCACGTCGCCCTCCCAGCGGACCGTCTCCTTGGCGAAGAGCAGCCGGTCCTGGACCATGCCGCCGTAGAGCGTCTCCGGCACGTCCTGGTGGGTGATCACCGCGTAGACGCCGGGGATGGCGCGGGCCGCGGTGGTGTCGATCCGTGTGATCCGCGCGTGGGGATGGTCGGAGAAGCGGAACGCCGCGTGCGCCTGGCCGGTGAGGTTGACGTCGGCGGTGTAGCGGCCCAGCCCCGTGACCTTCTCCTTGCCGTCGGGTCGGATGAACGTCTCCGGCCGCTCCTCGGTCACGGTCATGTGCCACCTCGTCTCGCCTCGTTGCGGAAGGGCCTCCGAGGACGCCGCCGCGGATGGAGTGCGCCCTCGCTGCCGATCGTAGGGGTCGGGCTCGGTGGCAGTCAGCCCCGGTCGGCTTGTCTACTGGTGCGTACGACGCACCTGGTGCGTCGTACGCACCAGTAGACCTCGATCGGCGAGGCCGCTCAGGCGTGGTCGCGCCACGTGTGCTGCGGGTCGTAGCCGAGCAGCCGCCGGGCCTTGTCGATCGACAGCAGCGTCGTGTGCTCGCCGATCTCGCCCCGCCGCGGCATCTCGGGGAAGACCGCGTCGAGCAGCGCGTCGTTGGTGCGGCTCATCACGGTGTCCGGCGAGGCGATCACGAACGTCTCGAAGCCGCCGCGCCGCGTCAGCGCGAGCTCGACGGCCCGCGCGCCGTCGCGGCCGTCGATGTAGCCCCAGAGGTTCCACTTCCGCAGCATCGGGTCTGCGTCGTACGACGGGAAGTCGGCGTAGTCCTCGACGTCCATGACGTTGCTGAACCGCAGCCCGGTGATCGACAGGTCGGGGTGCCACCGGCACAGCTCCACGGCCATGGTCTCCTCCAGGTGCTTGACCAGGGAGTAGACCGTCTCCGGGCGTGTGCAGTCCTCGTCGACCGGGACGTAGGGCGGCGGCGTGTCGAACGGCAGGCCCAGCAGGGTCTCGCTCGAGGCGTAGACCACGGTGCGGATGCCCACGCGGATCGCCGCATGGAAGGCGTTGAACGTCGCCACGACGTTGTTGCGGAAGGTGGCCACATCAGGGGCCAGCCCAGGGGCGGGGATCGCGCCGAGGTGCACCAGCGCCTCCACCGGCGCGATCTCGCCGTGGGCGCCGCCGAGGGCGTCGACCACCTGGCCGTAGTCGGCGAGGTCGACCTCCATCCAGCCGGTCCAGCGCTCGCCGGACCGGTCGAGGTTGAGCACGTCGTGTCCCTCCTCGCGCAGGTGGCGCACGACGTGGCGCCCGAGCTTGCCCGACCCTCCGGTGACGGCGATCCTCATGGCTCCGACACTAGCCAGCGCTCACGGGGAGCCGAGCAGCAGGTTCACCGCGGAGACCCGGTCGTCGGCGTCGACCCAGAGCTGCACCTGCAGGGCGTCGTTGCACGACGCCGGCTCGGCCGTCTCGATGGTCTGGGCCCACAGGCCGCCGGTGTCCGCAGGTGGGGGTGCGACCGCGTCGGGGCAGAACGCGCCCTGCCTCGGGACGAGCCCGGTGACCAGGCCGCCGGAACGGACGGTGTCGACCCCGGCGATGGCCTGGGGGGCGGAGAAGACGGGGCCCCGCTGCGCGTACCCTTCCAGCCGCACCTGCCACGCCTCGGGGCCGGCGGCGAGGTCGCGGCCGGCGACGGTCGCGAGACGCCGGTTGCCGACGTAGAGCCCGACCTCGTCGGCGAACCTCGGAGGACCGCCGTCGTCGCGTGCCCACGCGACGAACGCGGCGCCGATTCCGAGCGGGTCCGCCGGGTCGCTGCCGCAGGGCAGCAGGCGGGTGGTCAGCACGATCGGAGTGCCCGCAGCAGCCTCGGCGTCGGGGCCGGGGTTCTGGGCGAGCACGTAGTAGTCACGCCAGCAGCCGAGCGGGACGCCGCCGACGCGCTCCTCGCGCACCGCGAGCCCGGCCCTGCTCAGGGTCGACGTGGCCTCACTCAGGGGGAGGGAGGTGACCAGGGGGACGCTGATGCTCGTTCCCGAGCCGACCGACGGCTCCTCCAGCCAGCTGAGGTCGACACCCGCCAGCACCTCGGAGGTGCCCTGGTCGGTGCTTCGCCAGTCGAGCGCGACCTGCCAGCGGGGGTAGAACGCGATCCCGTCCACCGGGAAGTCGATCGTGAACGCGTCGGTGAGCCGGGTGCTGTCGACCTCCAGCGTCGGCTGGGCGTAGCCGCTGCCGACCCGTTGCACCCGGCGGGAGGAGGCGGCGACCACGTCGGCGGCGTTGCCCGGGCACAGCGCCAGGTCGGGCGAGCAGGTGGGCCACAGCGAGGGGTCCTGCGCCTGGCGGGCGCTGAGGCTGACCACGTCGCCGTTGACCGAGAAGGTGACGTTGGTGGCGAAGTCGGGCGGGGTCGACCGGCCGGCCGCGAAGTCGACGAACTGCCACACGCGCTGGCTGCTGCGGAGCTCTGGCTTGGTGCACGACCCGAGGGTGTCGCCCACCAGCAGCGTCGCGGACCCACCCGGCTCGACCGCTGACCCCAGGGGAGGATCGGTGCGGAGGGCGCGACCGACGTAGCGGCACCCGTCGTCGGACACGAGTCCCGCAGTCGTGACGTCGAGGCCGGCATCCGTCAGCAGCTGGCGCGCGCTCTCGGCGTCGTACCCGAACACCGACGGGACCTGGTCGTCGGACAGCTGGACGGAGTTCCACGGCGTGGCCGTGAGCCGAGGCGGCGCGGGGGTGGGGCTGGGGTCGAAGGAGGGGCCGACGCCGCCGAGCTGGCCGGTGAGCGCAAGAGAGGTGGCAGCCACGACGGCGACGGTCGCGGCAGCCACGCCGGCCCAGGCCCAGCGGCTCGGGGGCGGCTGCGGCGGAAGCCGGACCGGGACCGGCTGGACGTCGACGGTGTCGGCGGCGGCCTGGAGCAGCGACCTCGCCTGGTGGTCGGTGAGCCGGTCGGGGGCGGACATCAGCGGCTCGTCTCGATGGCCCGGTCGGCGGCGAGCGCGGCGAGTGCTCGCGCCGTGCGCGACTTGACGGTGCCGGGCGGCAGGCGCAGCGCGTCGCACACCTGGTCCACGGACAGGTCGGCGTAGTAGCGCAGCACCAGCACCTCACGATGCTCGGGGCGCATCCTGGCCAGGGCCCGGCGGACGGCGATGCCCGAAGCCGTCCGGTCGGGATGATCGGGCTCCTCGACCAGGTCGGAGAGGTCGTCGAGGTGCAGGTCCGGGTGCCGCCGTCGGGTGTCGCGCCAGGCGTTGAGCAGGATCGTGTAGACGTAGGCGTCCGGCTGCTCGGCGCGCTCGACGCGACGCCAGGAGCGGTAGGCCTTCGCGAGCGCCGTCTGGACGAGGTCCTCCGCCTCGCCCCGCGGGCAGCCCATCAGCACCGCCGCGCGCACCAGGGCGGGCCGGCGCGCAGCGGCGTACTCGCTGAAGTCCATACCCGCCTCCCTCACGCCGGATGACCGGAGCGGACCCGGTTCGGTTCCCTCTCGCGGAGTCCGAGCTCGGAAGGAGGGTGCCGGTGGGGATGTCTACTGGTGTGTACGACGAGGTCTACTGGTGTGTACGACGCAGCAGGTGCTCCGTACGCACCAGTAGACAACGACCGGGCCCCGGGCGACAGCGCCAGGCGCCGCCCGAGCGGAATCTTCAGAGGTCGAACAGCGACCCTGCCGCGTTGATGTCGACGTCGGTGCGGGGCTGGTGTGCCTCCCCCGAGGGTGGCTCGGTGGTGGGCTCCCGGGGTTCCCGGGGCGGCTCGGTGGCCGCGGGTGCGTCGTCCGAGGACGCAGCGACGTCGACCGTCGGCTGGTCGGGGGAAGGTTCGTCGGAGCTCCCGGCGATCCCGTTGGTGCCGTCGGCGTCGAGGATCGTCTCGACATCGTCCTGCCCCGCCGCTGCGCCATCGACCACCGCACCGTCGGGGGCATCGATGTCGAACAGCGACCCTGCCGCGTGGACGTCGACATCGGTGCGCGGTGTCGACGCGACTGCTGAGGCCGCCCCGGCGGCAGCGGCCGGCGCCGCCGGCTCGGTCGCCCCGGCGGGCTCGGGAGCCTCGTCGGCGGTGTCGTCGGCATCGAGGATGGTCTCCACGTCGCCGACCGGCTCGACGTCGAAGAGGCCACGCGGCGCGTCGGCACCCGGCGCCTCCGCCGCCGTCCGGCTCGCCTCCGGCTCGGTCGGAGCCGGGAGGTCGAAGAGCGAGCCCCCCGACGGGATCTCTGCGGCCGGGGCGGCCGCGGTGGCTGGGGCGCTCGGCTCTTCCGGTGCCTCCGTCTCGCTCGCCGCAGCGGCGGGAGCGGCCGGCTCGGTGGGCGTCACGTCGAACAGCGACCCTCCTGCGGCGGGAGCGGCCGGCTCGGTGGGCGTCACGTCGAACAGCGACCCTCCTGCGGCGGGAGCGGCCGGCTCGGTGGGCGTCACGTCGAACAGCGACCCTCCTGCGGCGGGAGCGGCCGGCTCGGTGGGCGTCACGTCGAACAGCGACCCTCCTGCGGCGGGAGCGGCCGGCTCGGTGGGCGCCACGTCGAACAGGGAGCCGCCTGCCGCCGGTGCGGCGGGCTCGGCCGGTGCGGCCGGCTCGGGATCGGCAGCGGGTGGCGCCTCGACGACCGCCGCCGCCGTCACGGCAGCCGCGCTCGCCCCCGCGGCGGCAGCCGGGGCGGCCTTGCTGGCCGACTCGCCCTTCACCGAGGCCAGGAGCAGCTGCGCCACGTCGAGCACCTCGACCTCCTCGCGCGCGGTGCCCGAGGCCTGCGCGGAGGTGAGCCCGTCGGAGAGCATCACCCGGCAGAAGGGGCAGCCGACGGCGATCTGGTCGGCGCCGGTGGCGACGGCCTCCGCGGTGCGGTTGTCGTTGATCCGCTCGCCGATCGTCTCCTCCATCCACATCCGCGCGCCGCCGGCGCCGCAGCAGAAGGAGCGCTCGGAGTTGCGCGGCATGTCGACGTACGACGCCCCCGGCAGCACCTGCAGCAGCTCGCGCGGCGGCGAGTAGACCTGGTTGTGGCGACCGAGGTAGCAGGGGTCGTGGTAGGTGATGGAGCGCTTCGCCGCGGCCGGGCCGGACGCCACCGGCGTCAGGGATCCCTCGCGCACGAGTCGGTTGAGCAGCTGGGTGTGGTGGACGACCTCGAGCTCGATGCCGAGCTGGGCGTACTCGTTCTTGAGGGTGTTGAAGCAGTGGGCGCAGGTGGAGACGACCTTCTGGACCTTGAACTCGCGGAAGGTCTCGATGTTCTGCTGCGCCAGCTGCTGGAACAGGAACTCGTTGCCGGCTCGGCGCGCGGAGTCGCCGGTGCAGGTCTCGCCGTTGCCGAGCACCGCGAACGACACCCCGGCCCGGTGGAGCAGCTCGGCGACCGCCTGCGTGGTCTTCTTGGCGCGGTCCTCGTAGGCGCCCGCGCAGCCGACCCAGAACAGCCAGTCGACCTCGTCGAGCGACTCGACGTCGTCACCGACGACCGGCACCTCGAAGTCGAGACCCTTGGCCCAGTCCATCCGGGTCGACGGCGACATGTTCCACGGGTTGCCCTTGCTCTCCATGCCCTTGAAGAGCTGGTTGAGCTCGGCCGGGAAGTTCGACTCCACCAGCACCTGGTAGCGACGCATGTCGAGGATGTGGTCGACGTGCTCGATGTCGACCGGGCACTGCTGCACGCAGGCGCCGCACGTCACGCACGACCAGAGCACGTCGGGGTCGATGACGCCGCCACCGGTGGGCGCCCAGGGGTCACCCTCGGTCTCGCCGACCAGCGGCCGCTCCAGCTCGGCGACGGCGGCCGCGGGTCCGTCCGAGCCGTCGGCCAGGATCGCCGGGCCGGCGGCGTACGCGTGGTCGCGCAGCGCCATGATCATCAGCTTGGGCGACAGCGGCTTCTCGGTGTTCCAGGCCGGGCACTGCGACTGGCACCGGCCGCACTCGGTGCAGGTGGCGAAGTCGAGGATGCCCTTCCACGAGAAGTCCTCGATCGTGCCGACGCCGAAGCTGGTCTCCTCGTCGATCTCCTCGAGGTCCTCCAGCGACAGGGGTACGCCGGCCGCGGTGAGCGGCTTGGCTGCACCCAGGGCGATGGGCTGCCGCTTGAACAGCACGTTGATGGGCGCGGTCATGATGTGCAGGTGCTTGGAGTGCACGACCTCGATCAGGAACACCAGCATCACGCCGATATGGAGCAGCAGCCCCAGGCCCTCGAGGAAGTGCAGCGTGCTCTCCGAGAGCCCGTCGAGCAGCGACCCGACGGCGTTGGAGAAGAACGCCCCGGAGTTGTCGTAGTTGCCCAGCGCGGAGGCCGCGCCGCGGAACAGGAACATCGTCCAGATGACGTTGAAGATGAAGAAGAGCACGAGGTAGGCGCCGAACTCGTGCGACCCCTTGAAGCGTGACTGGCGGCCGAGCTTGGCCGGCGAGTTCTTCATCCGGATCACCAGGAACGTGGTGATCGCGACGAGGGCCAGCAGTGCGATCAGGTCCTGCGCGAAGCCGAGCACCGCCCAGTGCCCGATCACCGGGATGTGGAAGTCATCGGGGCCGAGCATCACGCCGTACGCCTCGACGTAGACGCTGCCCAGGATCACGAAGGCCCAGAACGTGAAGAAGTGCGCGAGTCCCGGCACCGTCCACTTCAACAGGCGGCGCTGCCCGAACACCTCGACCAGCTCGGTCTTGGCGGCCCGGCCGAGACGGCCGACGACGCCCTCGACGCGGTCGGGCGCGGGTTGACCGCTGCGCATCAGGCGGAACAGGAACCACAGGCGCCTGGCGACGATCGGCAGCGCGATCGCGTTCAGCAGCAGCCCGATGACGAGAACAGTGTTCACGCTGGCAGACGATACGGAACTCATCGCCGGGCCACAGCCCCGCCGTGTGGTGACAAACATCCTACTGACGAGTAGCGAGCGGGCTCAGCCGGCGCGGCTCCCCCCGCTGTCCGGACGACGTTCGGCGGGCGCCGGCTCCCATGGGGTGGAGCCGACGCCCGCCGGTCAGGGGGTGCGCCAGGGCTGACGGGTCAGGTGACGGGGTCGGGCCGCGTCCGTCGAGACCGCCCGTGTGCCCGCTGATTCCATCCCAGGCCGGCGGCGAACGCAAGGACTTGGGGCCTGCAGAAACATGCGTTGCAAGAACCTGCGAAAGCGCCGACCTCGCCCGGTCAGCGTCCGCCGAGCCGCCGGCTCAGCGCATCGGCCACTCGGCGGACGCCGGGAGCCAGGGCGGCGGGATCGGCCTCGCCGGTCGGGAACGTGACGGCGACCCCCGCAACCGGGTGCGCGTTGTGGTCGAGCACCGGCGCCGCGACGCTCGCGAAGCCCGGCGTCACCTCGCCGTCCTCGGTGGCGTAGCCGCGCTGCCGGGTCTCGGTGAGCAGGGTGCGCAGCGCTGACAGGGAGGTCGGGCCGCGGCCGGTGCGGTCGACGAACGCCGTCCGGTCGGGGAACAGCGCGCGCACCTGGGCAAGCGGGAGGGAGGCGAGGATCGCCCGTCCGCTGGCGGTCAGCGGCGCGGGGAGCCGGACGCCGACATCGGTGACCAGCGGCGGCCGGCCGGGAGCACGCTCCTCGAGGACGTAGAGAACATCGGATCCGTGGAGCACCGCCAGGTGGGCGCTGTGGCCGGCCTCGTCGACGAGGGTGGCCAGCGGGCGTCGGGCCAGCCTCTGGAGCGGGGCCTGGCGGGCGTAGCCGCTGCCGACCTCGAACGCCGCGATGCCGAGGCCGTAGCGCCGCTCGTCGGCCAGGTGGACGACGAAGCCCTCCTCGACCATCGTCGCGAGCAGGTGGTACGCCGTCGACCGGGGCAGTCCGCAGACCCGGGCGATCCGGTCCATGGGCACCGGGTCGGACTGGCTGGCGAGGAAGCGCAGCACCTGCAGCGCGCGGCTGGCGGCGGGGACGTTGCTGCGCGGGGCGGACGCCATGCCCGCATGGTAGGACCGCGAGCGACCGGGTGTGCGACGCGTGCTCAGCCGGCGGGCGCAGGGCTCTCGTCGAGGGACCACCCGGCGTACTCCGCGACGGTCGCCGACGCTCGCCGTCGGAGCTCGTCGATCAGGAGGTGGGCCTCGCCCTCGCTCGCTGCGGAGACGAAGCATACGACCGTGAAGGCGTCGCCGTGGTGACGGACGCGATGGTGCTCGGGGGGTGGGCTGGCGAGCAGGGCCGCCAGGCCGGCCTCGACCTCGCCGGCGTCCGCCGCGGTGGTGGTGGGGTCGCGACGGAACACCAGCGAGGCGAGGTACACCCGAGTCTCAGGTCCGGGGGGTCGACGGCCAGCCGAAGCCACCGGCGTGGGTGGCGCCGGGGTCGGCCAGGTGGCTCACGCCGAGCAGGGCCGAGCTGGCGAGCAGCGCGCTGACGATCAGGGTGACGAGACGTCGCATGGGATCCTCCGTGGGGGTGTCCGTCGGGATGACGGGGCGAACTGATGCCAGGAACTCTGGACGCTGGCGGGTCGCGCGGGAAGACTGTGGGCCTGGCCAGGACCGGTCCTGGCCGGAACCGTCCAGCAGCCGCGCGGACCCGCCGGCGACTCGGAGCAGGGGGACACGTGGAGCTCGATGCTGGGACGCGGTTGGTCTACCGGCAGCTGCTCGCCGAGCCGGGGCTGGCGCTGCCCGACCTGGTCTCGGGCAGCGGACTCGCCGAAACCGAGGTCCGCCGGGCCCTGGACCAGCTGGCCGACCTGTCGCTGCTCGGCGGCGAGGGGCCCGCGTTGACCGTCTGCCCGCCCCGGGTGGCCATCGCGCAGGCCGTGGCCGCGGCCGAGACCGAGATCCTGCAGCGACAGCAGCAGCTCGCCGAGCTCCGCGCCACCATGGAGACGATCGCCCAGGAGCACGAGTCGCTGCTGCACCGCGAGTCGGTGATCCACTACACCTCGAGCGAGGCCGTTCGCGCGCGGCTCTCAGAGCTGGCCCTAGGTGCCACGCAGGAGTGCGTGTCGGTCAACCCGGGCCGCAGCCACGACGCCGTCGAGATGGAGGCCAGCCGGCCGTTGAACGCGGAGGCGCTCCGCCGGGGCGTGGGCATCCGGGCGGTCTACCAGGACGCCTCGCGCACCGACCCGCCCACGCTGGGCTACGCGCGGTGGCTGACCGAGGAGGGCGGTGAGGTGCGCACCGCCCCCAGCGTCCCAGTGCTGATGATCCTGGTCGACCGCGAGGTGGCACTGTTGCCCTGGAACACCGCGCAGCCCAACCAGGGCGCGGTCGAGGTCCGGGTTCCGGCGGTCGTCGAGACGCTGATGGAGTACTTCGACCTGCTCTGGCGCGGTGCCGACCCGCTCGGCACTGCCCGACACCGCGACGTGGCCGTCGAGGGCTCGGTCGCGCAGGCGCTGATGCGCCTCGCCGCCACCGGCCTCACCGACGAGGCGGCCGCCCGGCGGCTCGACGTCTCCACCCGCACGGTGCGCCGGATGATGGCCGAGATCATGACCGAGCTCGGCGCCGCCAGCCGCTTCCAGGCCGGGGTCGAGGCCGCCCGGCGCGGCTGGCTGGACTGACCGGTCGAGGTCACACCGGCTTCTCGCCGAGCGCCGGTCGCGCGAAGACGGCGTACCCGAGGCTGCGGTTGACCGTGACCATGGCCGCGTTGGCGTCGTCGTTGCCGGCCATCGCCCGGGTCACGCCGGCGGCAGCGGCCGCGGCGAGGGCGTGCTGCTTGGCGAGCCGGGCGTAGCCGCGGCCGCGGAAGGACGGGAGGGTGCCGGTCATGTCGCTCCACGACCGCTCGCCGGCCACGCCGACCATGGTGAACGTCGCCAGCTCGTCGCCGACGAGCACCGCCCGCCCGAGGTCGGGCCGCATCCGTGGGTCGGCCCAGTCGGCCTGGAACTCATCGAACGTCACGGGGACCGACAGCCCCGACGGGTCGTCGCGGGCCACCGCCGAGTGGGCGTGCCAGGTCACCCGGGGCGGGATCGCGCTGAGCGGCACCAGGCCGACGCCCGCGGGCGGCTCGGGAGCCTCGACGGTGCGGGGGTCGACCATGGACATCTCGAAGCGACGCGTGAGCGTCAGTCCCCACGCGTCGGCGGCCGCGCGGCTGTCGTCGTCGTCCTCGACGACCAGCCGCAGCGTCGCAGCGCCACCGACGGTTGCCGCCGGCAGCTGGTCGGCGAGCATCGCCGCGCCCACTCCGGACCGGCGGTGCCGTGGCGGCACCATGACGAGCAGGGTGACGTGGTCCTCGTCGGCGTAGGAGTGCAGCCGGCTGACCCCGACGACCTCACCGTCGCGTTCGGCCACCACCCGGCGGCAGCCGGACGGCTCGGTGCGCATCTCGTGCTGGGTGGAGCGGGTGTCCTGGACGAGGTAGGGGGAGCAGGCAGTCACGATCTCCGCCCAGGCGGCGGCGTCGTCCAGGGTGGCGGGGCGCACGGTGAGCACCCGACGACCCTACGCGGGTGGAGCCGGGGCGAGGGCCGACGGTGTCGTCAGTAGATCTGCGGCACGAACGTCTGCTCGTGCATCGGCGGCCGGACGTAGGGCAGCTCCTTCATCACCGGCAGCTCGACGACGTCGGGGGCGACGTCCTCGTAGGGGAACATGCTCAGCAGGTGGGAGATGCAGTTGAGCCGGGCGGCCTTCTTGTCGTCGGACGGGACGACGTACCACGGCGCCTGCTTGATGTCGGTGTACTGGAACGTCGTGTCCTTCGCCATGGAGTACTTCACGTAGAGCTCGTGCTCGGCGAGGTCCATGTCGGACAGCTTCCAGCGCTTCAGCGGCTCGGCGTTGCGGGCCTCGAAGCGGCGCCGCTGCTCGTCGTAGGACACCGAGAACCAGTACTTGATGACGGTGATGCCGCTGCGCACCAGCATCCGCTCGAACTCGGGACAGGAGCGCAGGAACTCCTGGTGCTCCTCGGGGGTGCAGTAGTCCATCACCCACTCGACGTTCGAGCGGTTGTACCAGCTGCGGTCGAACAGCACCATCTCGCCGGCGGCCGGCAGGTGCTCGACGTAGCGCTGGAAGTACCACTGGGTCTGCTGCCGCTCGGTCGGCTTGGGCAGCGCGACCACGCGGACGGTGCGCGGGCTGGTGCGCTCGGTGATGCGCTTGATCACGCCACCCTTGCCGGCCGAGCCGCGACCTTCGAAGATCACCGCGACCTTGAGGCCCTGGGTCTGGATCCAGTACTGCAGCAGCACGAGCTGCTCCTGCAGGTGGGTGATCTCCTCGTCGTAGTAGGCGCTCTTGAGGCGGCCGTCCTTCTTGTACCTGGCCGGGTCGCCTCGCTCCTGCTTGACCGCCGCCGACGCTCAGGTCGTCCGCGCCCTCGGGGGGCTTGACCTTCTTCGACATCTCGCCACCTCCGCTGCGTCGCCCTGGGTACACCCTCTCCGGTCGATGTGCCGGGCGACAAGGCAGGGTCGGCTAACCAGGCGCCGGCGCCGGCGGGGGTCGGTGGCGAGCCGGCCGTGCACGTGCTCGTCGTACCGCGCGCCGTCGAGGAGGTACGACGACCGCAGCGTGCCCTCGAGCCGGAAGCCCGCTGCCTCGGCCACCCGACACGACGCCGGGTTGGCGACGGCGTGCTCCAGCTGGATCCGGGCGAGGTCGCGTGCGGTGAACGCCCACGCCGTCACGGCGAGCAGTGCCTCACGTGCTGTCCCGCGGCCGCGGGCGTCGGCCGTCACCCGATAGCCGATCTTCGCCGTGGCGTGGTCGTCGTCGATCTCGAACAGGGAGACGTTGGCGACGAAGCGGCCGGTCTCGCGGTCCTCCGCGTGCCACGTGGCGTGGCGACCGCCAGACCAGTCGGCGCCCTCGCGGCACCACTCCCGCGCGGTCTCCAGGCTCTCCGCCTGGCGGGCCGGGTTCCACCGGAGAACCTCGGGGTCGTTGAGGAGCTCGAACACGCGCTCCGCGTCGGCCTCGCTCGGAGGGCGCAGCCGCAGCCGTGGGGTCAGCAGCTCCATGGGGCGAGGCTAGCCATGGCTGGCGCGGAGGGGTCAGCTGATCGTCCAGGTCAGGTCCTTGGGCCCGATCACGGTCCAGGTGCCGGAGGCGGAGAGTGCGCACCCCTGGGAGCTGCAGTTGTACTTCTTCACGGTGCCGGAGACCTTGCTCCGCGAGGTGCCGTACTTGCAGTAGCGGGTGGAGTAGCCCGGCACCGGGAAGCTCACCGACGTGCCGATGGTGCTCGTGACGCTCGTCTCGAGGGCGCCCGACACCGAGGCGTCGGCCTTCGCGAAGATCACGCCGGTCTCGACGCTGATCGTGGTGCTGATGCTGGCCTTGGTCGTCTTGGAGGTGCCCACGGTGCAGGTGCCGGTCGCGGTGCCGCTCTTGGTGTTGACGAACTTCGTCGAGAAGTGGGTCACGTAGTCGTAGGTGTTGTTGATGCTGGTGGTCTCGACGCAGGTCAGCACGTAGCCGCCGCTGGACGACGTACACGTGGCCGCAGCGTTGGCTGCGCCGGCGAAGGGCACGGTGGCGCCGGCGGCGCCGAGCAGCAGGACGGTTCCCAGGCGGAGGCCCAGGCGACGCAGGGATCGCACGGTGGTCATGAGAGCTCCTCGGTGAGGGTGAGGTCCGGCAGTCGCCGGGGCACCACCGTCGGGCTCCGACCCTGCCCGAGGGAAGGGTCGGGGACTGACCGCAAGCGGCCTGGCCCCAACCGGCCACCCCTGAGTGACACGTTGTGCTGATCTTTGGCCGTTCACCTGCCGAGCGCCGTCGGGCGGCCCTACCTCTCAGCAGGCCCGACCGGGCCGCGCCGCCAGGCTTGCGAGCCTCATGTCAGCAAGGACTACCCATGCACCAGCTCCCTGTCGGCGCGCTGCGCCGGCCGTCACGCTCCGCCAAGCTGTTCATCGGCGGGGTCGCCGCCGTCGCGGTCCTGGGCGGGCTCACCGCCGCGGACGCCGCGACCGCCGGATCGACCAAGATCGTCGCCTGCAAGCGGCCGAACGGCACCATCCGGATCATCCAGCCTGGCAAGCAGCACTGCGGCAGCAGCGCGGTCCGGATCAGCTGGAACAGGACCGGCCCGCGCGGCGCGCAGGGGCCCGCAGGGCTGCCCGGCGCTGAGGGTGCCGAGGGACCCGCCGGTGCCGACGGTGCGACCGGCGCGGAGGGCCCCATGGGTCCTGAGGGCCCCGCTGGTGCCGACGGCCTCCCGGGTCTGGACGGTGCTCCGGGTCTGGACGGTGCCGACGGCGCTGTCGGTCCGGAGGGTCCGATGGGTCCGGAGGGTCCCGCCGGCCCGGCAGGCGTGGACGGCGCTCCCGGCCTCGACGGTGCCCCCGGCGCGGACGGAGCTCCGGGTGCCGAGGGTCCGATGGGCCCGGAGGGTCCGATGGGCCCCGAGGGCCCCGCGGGTCCCGCCGGGGCGTCCAGTGTGACCGGTGCGACCGTCCTGACGAACGCCGCCAACGCGAGCAGCGTCACGGTCAGCTGCCCCACCGGCAAGGTCGCCATCGGCGGCGGCGGTCTTGCGGGTGGCAACCGCACCCTGGCCGGCAGCCACCCCACGGTCAACGGATCGACCCCCACCGGTTGGACGGCCGTCTTCAGCGGCGCCAGCACGGGCAACACGGTCTACGTCATCTGCGCGAGCTGACGTCGCGGTCCGCGGCCGGGCTACCCCGGCCGCGGATCCGTTCGCCCTTCTCACGACGAGACTCCGTCCGTCTCGGATCCGAGACGACATCCGGGCTCCCCACCCTGGCGCGACGGTACGCGCCGGGAGTCCAATGGGAGGCATGAGCACGACGCTTCCCGCGGCCACTGCCGCGACGCAGACGGTGGTGGTCGGGACCGGCCCGCTGTCGTTCGACGATGTGGTCGCGGTGGCCCGCCACGGCGCCCCGGTGGCGCTCGGGGCGGACGCCCTCGTGGCCATCGACCGGGCGCGCGCGGTCGTCGAGGAGCTCGCGGCCGCCGCGACGCCGGCGTACGGCGTCTCCACGGGGTTCGGCGCGCTCGCCACCCGGCACATCGCCCCCGAGCTGCGCGCCCAGCTGCAGCGTTCGCTGGTGCGCTCGCACGCGGCCGGCTCTGGGCCGGAGGTCGAGCGCGAGGTCGTCCGTGCGCTGATGCTGCTGCGGCTCTCGACGCTCGCCACCGGGCACACAGGCATCCGCCGGGAGACGGCGCAGCTGCTCGCCGACCTGCTCAGCCACGGCATCACACCGGTGGTGCGGGAGTACGGCTCCCTCGGCTGCTCCGGCGACCTGGCCCCGCTCGCCCATGGCGCGCTGGCGCTGATGGGCGAGGGCGAGGTCCGCGACGCCTCGGGCTCCCTGCGGCCGGCCGGGGACGCCCTGGCCGCCGCGGGCCTCGCCCCGGTCGTGCTCGCTGCCAAGGAGGGGCTCGCGCTGATCAACGGCACCGACGGCATGCTCGGCATGCTGGTGCTCGCGATCGAGGACCTGCGGTCCCTGCTGCGCCACGTCGACCTGGCCGCCGCCATGTCGGTCGAGGGCCAGCTCGGCACCGACCGGGTCTTCGCCGCCGAGCTGCAGGCGCTGCGCCCGCACCCCGGCCAGGCCGCGTCGGCCGCCAACCTGGTCGCGCTGCTGCGCGACTCGGGGGTCGTCGCCTCGCACCGAGGGCCGGACTGCAACCGGGTCCAGGACGCCTACTCGCTGCGCTGCTCGCCGCAGGTGCACGGTGCGGCCCGCGACACCGTCGAGCACGCCGCGACCGTCGCTGCACGCGAGCTCGCCAGCGCGATCGACAACCCCGTCGTGCTGCCTGATGACGGTCGGGTCGAGTCCAACGGCAACTTCCATGGGGCGCCGGTGGCCTACGTCCTCGACTTCCTGGCCATCGCCGCGGCCGACGTCGCCTCGATCAGCGAGCGGCGCACCGACCGGTTCCTCGACAAGGCCCGCAGCCACGGACTGCCACCCTTCCTCGCCGACGACCCGGGCCTCGACAGCGGGCTGATGATCGCGCAGTACACCCAGGCAGCGATCGTCTCCGAGCTCAAGCGGCTCGCCGTGCCGGCCTCGGTCGACTCGATCCCCTCCTCGGCGATGCAGGAGGACCATGTGTCGATGGGCTGGTCCTCGGCGCGGAAGCTCCGTCGGACGGTCGATGGGCTGACGCGGGTGGTCGCGATCGAGATCCTCACCGCCGCGCGTGCCCTCGACCTCCGGGCCCCGTTGCCGCCGTCCCCGGCCACCGGCGCCGTCGTACGCCGACTCCGAGAGGCGGGCGTGAGCGGGCCGGGGCCCGACCGCCACCTCTCCCCGGAGATCGAGATCGCCGTCGAGCTGGTCCACAGTGGCGACCTGCTCGACACCGTCCGCAACCAGATCGGAGACCTGTCGTGACCGCGACACCGGCGTTCCTCGCCCACCAGTTCGCCTCGGCCCTCGACCGGCGCGACTGGCCGGCGCTGCGCGCCCTGCTCGCCGACGACTGCAGGGTCGAGCTGGCGCACGACGGGCGGGTGTTCGGGGCCGACGAGTGGGTGGCCTTCAACGCCGACTATCCGGGGCGGTGGAGCTTCGTGGCCGAGGACATCGTGGTGGCCGACGGTCGGGCCGTGGTGCGGGCGCGGGTCTTCAACGAGGAGGCGCTGTTCCACGTCGCCAGCTTCCTCACCGTCGCCGACGGGCTCCTCCGCGAGGTCGTCGAGGTGTGGGCCGACGGCCACGCGAGCGCGACGGAGGGGTGACTCGTGTCGTCAGCCCGAAGCGGTCTGCGCCACGAAGAGTCGGCCCAGCCAGGAGGCGAAGAGCACCAGGCCCGGCTGGCCGTCGAGCGCCGCGTCGACCCGCAGCGTGACGGGGCGGCTGCCGTAGCCACGCACGTCGAGCACCAGCAGGGTGGCGTGGCCGTCGCTCAGCTGGAAGCGCGACCGCCAGCGGCTCACCCGGCCGAGCTCGTGGACGCGTCCGCCCCAGGTGACCTCGCCGTCCTCGGAGAAGGTCCTCGTGCGCTGGTAGCCGCCGATCGGCAGCCCACTGCGCCGGTCGATCGCCTCGGCCTGGCCGCCGGTCCAGCCGCGCGGCTCGAAGGCCCACTCGGCCACGGTGGAGCCGACGCCCCCGGCCTCGCCGCGCAGGCTGAGCCAGCTGGCGCTGCGCAGCCAGCCCACGCCCTCGATCTCGTAGAGGCGACGGTCCTCCGGCGACCGTTGCAGCTCGACCTCTCGCATGCCCGTGACCCTAGACGCCGACCCGAGGAGTCCCTCCGATGACCGACAACCCGCGCCTGCCCATCCACGCCCCGCACGGCACCGAGCTGTCCTGCGGCTCGTGGCAGACCGAGGCTCCCCTGCGGATGCTGATGAACAACCTCGACCCCGACAACGCCGAGCGGCCCGAGGACCTGGTGGTCTACGGCGGCACCGGCAAGGCGGCACGGTCCTGGGAGGCCTACGACGCGCTGGTGCGGACGCTGCGCACGCTCAAGGACGACGAGACGATGCTCGTCCAGTCCGGCAAGCCGGTCGGCGTGATGCGCACCCACGAGTGGGCTCCGCGGGTGCTGATCGCCAACTCCAACCTCGTCGGCGACTGGGCGAACTGGGAGGAGTTCCGCCGGCTGGAGGAGATGGGGTTGACCATGTACGGCCAGATGACGGCCGGCTCGTGGATCTACATCGGCACCCAGGGCATCCTGCAGGGGACGTTCGAGACCTTCGCGGCGGTAGCCGACAAGCGCTTCGGCGGCTCGCTGCGAGGGACGATCACGCTCACCGCCGGGCTCGGCGGCATGGGCGGCGCCCAACCGCTCGCCGTCACCATGAACGACGGTGTCGCGATCTGCGTGGAGTGCGACCCGCACCGGATCCAGCGGCGGCTGGAGACGCGGTACCTCGACGTCGAGGCCGCCTCGCTCGACGAGGCCGTGGAGCTCGCGGTGTCGGCGCGGGACGAGGGTCGGGCGCTGTCGATCGGCGTGCTGGGCAACGCTGCCGACCTGGTGCCGGAGCTGCTCGAGCGGGTGCACGACGGGACGCTCGTGATCGACATCGTCACCGACCAGACCTCGGCGCACGACCCGTTGTTCTACCTGCCGTCCGGGGTGCGCTTCCAGGACTGGGAGCGCGAGCGGGCCGAGGACCCGGCGGGTTTCACCAAGCGCGCCCAGGAGTCGATGGCGCGGCACGTCCGGGCGATGGTGGAGTTCCAGGACGCGGGCGCGGAGGTCTTCGACTACGGCAACTCGATCCGCGACGAGGCGCGCAAGGGCGGGTATGACCGGGCCTTCGACTTCCCGGGCTTCGTGCCGGCGTACATCCGGCCGCTGTTCTGTGAGGGCAAGGGCCCCTTCCGCTGGGCGGCGCTGTCGGGCGACCCCGCCGACATCGCGGCGACCGACCGCGCGATCCTCGAGCTGTTCCCCGACAACGAGCGGCTGCGGAAGTGGATCACGATGGCCGGCGAGCAGGTGGAGTTCCAGGGGCTGCCGGCGCGGATCTGCTGGCTGGGGTACGGCGAGCGCCACCTCGCCGGGCTGCGCTTCAACGAGATGGTCGCCTCGGGTGAGCTCTCCGCGCCGGTGGTGATCGGCCGCGACCACCTGGACTGCGGGTCCGTCGCGTCGCCGTACCGCGAGACCGAGGGGATGCTCGACGGCTCCGACGCCATCGCCGACTGGGCGTTGCTCAATGCGCTGGTCAACACGGCGTCGGGGGCGACGTGGGTGTCCATCCACCATGGCGGCGGCGTCGGCATGGGGCGGTCGATCCACGCCGGCCAGGTGTGCGTGGCCGACGGGACCGACCTGGCGGCCCAGAAGATCGAACGCGTGCTCACCAACGACCCGGGCATGGGCGTGATCCGGCACGTCGACGCCGGCTACGACCTCGCCTGCGACGTGGCTCGCGACCAGGGCGTCCGGATCCCGATGTCGGAGGGGTGACCGATCGTTTGCTGCGTTCGGCCCCTGTCTCTCGGCGTGTCACGGGCCTTCTGCAGCAAATGATCGACCATCGGCGGGACCAGCCCGGGCCGGATCCCGTGCACAGCCTCGGTCGCGCCAGGCGCTCTCCACCGGTCGGGCCGGCTGCTCACGACGGAGAAGCGGACCGGGGTAGACCGAAGACGTGTCCGACCAGTGGCGCCCCCTCCGACCGGTCCCGAGCGACCTGACCTGGCCGGTGCGGATCGATCCCAGAGGCCTGGGCGGACCCACCCGCAGGCAGGCCCAGGGACCGCGTTGGCGCCGCTGCGGACCGGGGTGGTACGTCCCGTCGGACGTCCCTGCCGACCGCGTGGAGCAGCGGATCCTCGAGGTGGGCGCGCAGCTCCGGGAGTACGAGGCGCTCACGGGGTGGTCCGCTTTGCGGTGGCACGGAGGGGGCTTCTTCGACGCGCAGAGCCTCCCCGGCTGCTGGCGGCCGATCCCGGTGATCCGTCGTTCCGGCGCACGCCCGGACCCCCACCGACAGGTCGACCACCATCGCCAGCAGCTGGCGCCGTACGACGCGGTCACCGTCGGCGGCGTGCAGTGCACCACGGTCGAGCGAGCGCTCTTCGACGAGATGAGGTGGGCGCCCTCGGTCCGGGAGGCGGTGGTCGCGATGGACATGACGGCAGCGGCGCGACTCATCTCGGTGTCGCTGATGGCGGACTATGTGGAGCGGCGCCCCGCCTGGGCGGGCGTACGCAAGGTCCGGGCGGCGCTGGACCTGGCGGTCGACGGGAGTCGGTCCCCTCAGGAGTCCCGGCTTCGGCTGGTGTGGGTCCTGGACGCGGCGCTCCCCGAGCCGCTGTGCAACGTGCCGGTCTTCGACCGCGACGGAAACCTACTCGGGGTCCCCGACCTGCTCGATCCCCGGGTGGGTCTGGTGGCCGAGTACGACGGCGCTCACCACAAGCAACGTGCCCGCCATCGGCGAGACGTGGCCCGTGAGCATCGCTTCCGCGAGCACGGGCTGGAGTATGTCGCTGTCGTGGGGGGCGATCTCTCGGATCGGGCACTGGTGGTGGACCGTCTGGTGGCGGCACACCGACGAGCGTCCCCCCTCGGGCAGAGTCCGCGGGCGTGGACCGTGGAGCCTCCGCCCTGGTGGTCCGCTCCCGCGGCCTGAGCGTCCCCTGTCGAGGCGGGTCGCCGCACGGCCGTCCCCTCCGATCGTTTGCTGCGTTTCGCCCCCGCTGTCGGCGTGTCGAGGGGCCTTCCGCAGCAAACGATCGAGGTCCGGCGGTCCCCGAATGAGAGGATCCCCGCATGGCCACCAAGAAGCCGGCGCGGTCACGGAGCACGCTGCCCGACATCAGCTCGCGCGCCTGGGAGCACCCGGCCGACAAGGGGGCGCTGGTCGCGCTGCGCAGGCTCAAGGGGTTCGACGCCCTGCTCAAGGCGTTCAACGCGCTGATCAACGAGCGGCAGGTGCGGCTGATCTTCCTGGGCTCCTCGGTGCGGGTCAGCGAGCGGCAGTTCCCCGATCTCCACCGCGCGCTGACCGACGCCGGCTCGGTGCTCGACGCCGGCGAGCTTCCCGAGCTCTATGTGGTCGCCGACCCTACGTTCAACGCCCGCACGATCGGCATGAACAGCCCGATCATCGTGGTCAACTCCGGCCTGGTCGACCTGCTCGACGACGACGAGATGCGCTTCGTCATCGGCCACGAGCTCGGCCACGCGTTGTCGGGGCACGCCGTCTACCGCACCCTGCTCGAGAGCCTCATCGCCCTCACCGGCGTTCTCGCCGCGGTGCCCGGCGGTGCCCTCGGCCTGCGCGTGATCCTCGCCGCCCTCATGGAGTGGAGCCGCAAGGCCGAGCTGTCCGCCGACCGCGCCGGCCTGCTGGCGACGCAGGACCCAGCCGTCGCCACCCGCGTGCACATGAAGACCGCCTCCGGCGGCCACCTCGACCAGCTCGACATCACGTCGTTCCTCGAGCAGGGCGCCGAGTACGCCGACAGCGAGGACCTGCGCGACTCCGTCCTCAAGCTGCTGCTCACCGAGCGGGCCAGCCACCCGTTCGCCGTGGTGCGGGCACGTGAGCTCCGCGCCTGGGTCGACTCCGGCGCCTACACCGCCATCCTGGGCGGCGACTACCCCCGCCGCGAGGACGACGCGACGGCGCCCGTGTCGGAGGCCGCGCAGTTGGCGGCGGCGTCGTACACCGAGGCCTTCCGGCGCACCCAGGACGCGCTCGGCCGCCTCGTGCACGAGGCCGCCGGCTGGCTCGGCTCGGCCAAGACCTGGCTCGACGACATCCTCCGGCGCGAGGCCGACTGACGGTGGACCCGCGCGAGACCGTGGTGGCGCATGTTGCCGGTCCGCTCCCCGATGTACGCCGGCCCCTGCTGGTCGCCGTCGACGGCCCCGACGGCGTCGGCAAGACCCCCTTCGCCGACGAGCTCGCCGACGGTGCGGCTCCCACCGGACTCCGTGGCCGCGGCGTACGCCGTCAACCGGGAAGCCAACCGTAGGCGCCCACGCCGGCAGGAGGCAGGCGGCCGGGCGGGCGGGTGCTCAGCTCTCGAGCGCGACGATCGCCTGGTGGATGGCCAGCACCCGCTCGGCCGTGGCGACGTGGAGGTTCTCCACCATCCGCCCCTGGTAGGTCACGACCCCGGAGCCGCGGCCGGCCTCCCAGGCCGCCACCATCCCGCGGGCGTCCTCGAGGGCCTGCGGTGAGGGCGCGAACGCCTGGTTGGCCCCGGCGACCTGCCCGGGATGGATCAGCGTCTTGCCGTCGAAGCCCATCTCGCGGCCCTGGCGGCACTCGGCCAGGAACCCCTCCTCGTTACGCACGTCGTTGTAGACGCCGTCGAGGATCGCGGTGCCGGTCGCCCGCGCCGCGAGCAGCGCCAGCCCGAGCCCAGCCAGCAGCGGCTGCCGCCCGGGCACGTGCTCGGCGTAGAGCTCCTTGGCCAGGTCGTTGGTGCCCATCACGAGCACCGACAGCCGCTCGGAGGCGGCCGCGATCGACTCCGCGTGCAGCATCGCACGTGGCGTCTCGACCATGGCCCACAGGGCGGTGTGGTCGGGGGCGCCGTGCCGCTCCATGGCGTCGACGAGCGCCTGCACGGCCTCGGCCGAGTCGACCTTGGGCACCACGATCGCGTCGGGTCCGGCGGCGCAGACGGCGGCCAGGTCGGCGTGGTGCCACTCGGTGTCGGCGGCGTTGACGCGGATGGTGACCTCGCGGCGGCCATAGTCGCCGGAGGACGCCGCGGCGCAGGCCGCCTCGCGCGCGGCCGGCTTGGCGTCGGGAGCGACGGCGTCCTCGAGGTCGAGGATCAGCCCGTCGCAGGGGAGGGACTTCGCCTTCTTGAGGGCTCGCTCGTTGGACGACGGCATGTAGAGCACGGAGCGGCGGGGGCGGTAGTCCATGTCAGCCGACCTCGATCTCGTCGTAGGCCGCCTTGAGCTGGGGGTCGACCTGCGCGAGCTGCTCGGCCAGCCGCACCATCACCAGGCACTGCTTGAGCGACGCGTCGTCCTCCATCTTCCCGTCCAGCATCACCGCGCCGGTGCCGTCGCCCATCGCGGCGACCACCCGCCGCGCGTGCCGGATGTCCTCGACGCTGGGCGAGAAGACCCGGTTGGCGATGTCGATCTGCCTGGGATGCAGCGTCCAGGTGCCGACGCAGCCGAGCAGGAACGCGTTGCGGAACTGGTCCTCGCATGCCACCACGTCGGCGATGTCGCCGAACGGCCCGTAGTAGGGCGAGATCCCGTGCATCGCGCACGCGTCGACCATCCTGGCGATGGTGTAGTGCCACAGGTCCTGCTGGTACGTCGCTCGGTCGGCGCCGATGTCGGCCACGCCGTCGGGGCCCACGAGTGGGTCCTGCCGGACAAGGTATCCAGGGTGCCCGCCGCCGACGCGGGTGGTCTTCATCCGCCGGTCGGCTGCGAGATCGGCGGGCCCCAGGGAGAGGCCCTGCATCCGCGGCGAGGCCCCGCAGATCTCCTCGACGTTGGCGACGCCTCGCGCCGTCTCGAGGATCGCGTGGACCAGGATCGGCCGGGTCAGCCCGGTCCTGGCCTCGAGCTGGGCCAGCAGCCGGTCGACGTAGTGGATGTCCTCGGCGCCCTGGACCTTCGGCACCATGACGACGTCGAGCCGGTCGCCGATCGCGGTCACCAGGCGGGTCAGGTCGTCGAGCACCCACGGGCTGTCGAGCGCGTTGACCCGGGTCCACAGCTGGGTCGGGCCGCGATCCCCGCCGAGGCCGTCGGTCTCCTGGGCGATCCGCACCAGCCCCTCCCGGGCGGCCTCCTTGTTGTCCGCCTTGACGGCGTCCTCGAGGTTGCCGAGCAGCACGTCGACGCTGCCGACCATCTGGGGCACCTTGGCCGCCATCTTCTCGTTGGAGGGGTCGAAGAAGTGGATCGCGCGGCTGGGGCGGGCCGGGATCTCCATCAGCGGCTGGGGCGCTCCCACGGCGAGGGGGCGGAAGAAGTCCTTGGCACTCTTGCTGGGCATGCGCGGACGCTAGCAACGACCGGGCCACCCGCGGTATGACGCATTCCACGCCGCCCGGGCTGGACCGCAGTGGCCGCGTGAGGGCAGGCCCCCACGTCGCCCCGGATGTCTACTGGTGCGTACGACGCACCAGGGGCGTCGTACGCACCAGGAGACATCGACCCGTCGGGGAGCGACGGCGCAGCGGAGCCGGCCGCTGCGGCGCCCGTCAGGGCTGTCGGTGGGCCCGGCGCCACCACCGGTGACGCGGAGGGGTGGGCTGGGGCGCCGCCCGGTGGGCGCCCCGATCGCCGGCCCGATCCTCTGCCGGCTCGTCGCCACTCCCGCCGACGCGCGGAGCCGGCCGCTCCCGACGGTCCCGCCAGCGCTCCGCCTCGGCGTCGACGTCGCGGGTCTGGGTGACCATCGGCGGCCCGCCGAGCGGCTGGTAGAAGGCCGCCCGGACGCGCTCGTTGAAGTCCTCCACCTCCCGGCGTACGTCGGCCTCGCGGGACATCCGGTCGAGCCGCGCGTCGAGCTCGCCGTCGTCCTTGCGCAGTTGCAGCGCCGGCGGCAGCACGCCACTGATCTGCTCGCGCTCGACGAGCTTCTTCACCCACCAGTCGGGGTCGTGCTGGGACCCCAGCCCCGCCAGCGGTTTGCCGTAGCCGGGCAGGTCGTCGAAGTCGCCGCGCGCCACCGCCTGACGCAGCTGCAGATCGACCCAGCTCGCTTGCTGGTCGATCCGGGCAGCCGCCGCCGAGCGGCCGGTGAGCCGGTCGCGAGCGGGGGTGCGGTCGAGCCGCTCCGGGTCGGTCATCGGTGACCAGTTTACGTCCGCCACCGACGGCAGCCACCAGCCGTCAGGGTTCCGTAAGGGCCGGTTCCATGGCCCTGCGGCGCCTCGTCGCGCAGCATGGTGGACATGAACCCGACCCGACGCGTCCCTCGCCGAGTCGCCCGCGCCCTGCCCGCGGCGCTCTCCGCCGTGGCCCTGCTGCTGCTCTCCGCGTGCGGCAGCACCGAGACGACCACGGGTGCCGACCCAACGGCGGCCCCGGCCAGCAGCGCCACGCCCTCGACCGTGCCGTCCCCCGTCGCCGGCGACGAGAAGAGCGACAAGGACGAGAAGGCGAAGACGAAGGAGCAGGCCGAGCCTGCGGTGGCGCCCGGCCGCTACGTCGAGTGGGCCGACTACGACGCCGACCGGTCGGCGTACGCCGACTCCGAGGTCGTGCTGTTCTTCCATGCCCCCTGGTGCCCCAGCTGCCGCGCCACCGAGGAGTCCATCGACGCCGACGGGGTGCCAGACGGGCTCACGCTGGTGAAGGTCGACTTCGACTCGGCCACCGAGCTGCGACAGAAGTACGGCGTGACCTACCAGCACACCTACGTCCAGGTCGACCCTGACGGCACCGCGCTGAAGAAGTGGACCGGCTCCGTGACCGGCGCCGACATCGCCGCCGAAGTGGCCTGACGACCCGTCGATGCTCGTCCTGCTCGGTGCGGTGGTCGCCGGAGTCCTCACCACCCTGGCGCCGTGCGTGCTCCCGCTGCTGCCCGTGATCGTGGGGGGCTCCCTCTCGGGGAGCGGGGCGGCCACCCGACGTGCTGTCGTGGTGGCCGCCTCGTTGGGCGTCTCGGTGGTGCTGTTCACGCTGCTGCTGAGGGCCTCGACCGCCCTGATCGGCATCGACCCGGAGGTCTGGAACGTCGTCGCCGGCGGGCTGCTGATCGCGCTGGGCCTGGTGGCGTTCTTCCCCGGTGCCTGGGAGTCGGTGTCCGGACGGCTCGCTCTGCAGCAGCGCAGCACCGCCCGGCTCTCCGCGGCGCGCGACCACGAGGGGACCCTCGGCGCGGTGCTCACCGGTGCCGCGCTGGGCCCGGTCTTCACGTCGTGCTCGCCGCTCTACGGCTACGTCGTCGTCACCGTGCTCCCGGCCGAGCCGGCTCGCGGTCTGACGCTGCTGATGGCCTACGTCGTCGGGCTGAGCGGCACCCTGCTGCTGGTGGCGCTCGCCGGCCAGCGGCTGGTACGCCGGCTCGGCTGGCTCGCCGACTCCCACGGGTGGTTCCGTCGCGGCCTGGGGCTGGTGTTCATCGCGGTCGGTCTGATGGTGATGCTGGGCCTCGACCGTGACCTGCAGGCGTGGATCCTCGAGAACTCCCCGATCCGGCCCTGGGAGCTCGACCAGGGGTTCATCCCCGAGTAGCGCGACGTGTGCCCCGTGGTGCCGCGACGTGCGGGCTGTGGTGCCGCGACGTGCGGGTGATGGCACCCGACGTGCGCGCCGTGGTCAGTCCTGCGGCAGCCTCACCGTGAACCGGCAGCCCGGGGGCTCGTTGACGACATCGACCTCGCCGCCGTGGGCCGCGACCACCTCGCGCACCAGCGCCAGCCCCAGCCCGCCGGAGGCGCCCTCGGCCGGCGTCCGAGCCCGCGAGCCGCGGAAGCCCGCATCGAACACCCGTGGCAGGTCATCGTCGGGGATGCCGCCGCAGCCGTCGGCCACGGTCACCGAGCCGGTTCCGTCGCGGTCGTCGACCGACACCGCGACCGAGCCCCCGGCAGGGGTGTGTCGGACCGCGTTGGACAGCAGGTTGGCGACGGCCCGGCCGAGCAGCTCGGTGTCACCGGCGACGAGCACCGGATGCGGTGCCTGACCGGTGACGCAGACGCCGTCGCGCTCACCGACGATGCGCGCCGACGCGACGACGTCAGACACCAGGTCACGCAGGTCCACGGTCTCGCGGCGCAGCCGCTGGCCTCCGGACTGCAGTCGCGACAGCTCGAGCAGGTTCCCGACCATGGTGTCCATCCGGTCGACCTCTGTCCGGATGCGGGCGAGGTAGTGGGGCGGGTCGGCAGCCACGCCGTCCTCCAGCGACTCCGCCATGGCGCGGATGCCCGCCAGCGGCGTGCGGAGGTCGTGGGAGACCCCGGCCACCAGGTCGCGGCGGGCCTGCTCGACCTCGAGGGCGGCGGCGCGTGCCGCGGCCTCCTCGGCCGCCTCCTGGGTGAGCGAGCGCATCTGCATCGCCAGCCAGGTGCCGAGGGCCAGCGCGATCGGGAGGGCCGCGCCCAGCACGATCAGGACGACCCCGATGTCGTGCTCGCTGAGGAACATCGCCCGCGCGGTCACCCAGATGCCGGCCCCCATCGCGGCGACCACCATCGCCGGGGCGAGGGCGGCTGCGACGGCCGGGTGGCGCCGGCAGGCCACCCACAGCCCCGCCGCGCCGGCGACCCCGGTGACCGTCACGGTACCGACGGCCAGGGCTGCGGCCTCCAGCTCAGGCGTCATCGGGATCCCAGCGGTAGCCCACTCCCCACACCGTCACCAGGCGCTGCGGGTTGCTCGGCTCGGCCTCGACCTTCTCGCGGAGCCGGCGTACGTGCACGGTGACGGTCGACTCGTCGCCGTACTCCCAGCCCCACACGTCGTTCATCAGCTGGGTGCGCGACCAGACGGTGCCGGCGGTGCCGACCAGGTGGGCCAGCAGGTCGAACTCACGGGCTGTCAGCTGCAGCGGCTCTCCGCCGAGGGTGACGGCACGGCCGCGGATGTCGATCACCAGGTCGCCGTCGGCGAGGACGTCGGCGGCCGGCGCGGAGGCGGGCGAGGCGCGCCGCAGCAGCGCCTGGACGCGCAGCACGAGCTCGCGGGGGGAGAACGGCTTGGCGACGTAGTCGTCGGCACCCACCTCGAGCCCCAGCACCCGGTCGGCCTCGTCGCCGCGCGCCGTGAGCATCACCACCGGGACGCCCCCTCGCCGCGCACGCATCCGCCGGAAGACCTCCAGCCCGTCGAGCCCCGGCAGCATCAGGTCGAGCACGACCAGGTCGGGCGCGAAGGCGGCGTCGGCCTCGAGCGCGGCGGGCCCGTCGGCGGCCTCCAGCACCTCGAGACCGTCGCGGCGAAGGTAGGTCGCGACCACCTCGCGCACGGTCGGGTCGTCGTCGACCACGAGCACGGTGGTCATGGGTCGAGGGTACGGCGGCCGGTGCCGCCTGTGGGTCGCGGAGACCTTGCGGTTCGGTGACGGCTCGGCCCGGCCCGGGGGTCCTCGAGCCACGGCGCGCAGGTCGGGGGACCACGGCGCGCAGGTCGGGGGACCACGGCGCGCATCTCGGGAGTCTGGGATCCGAGACAACGCTCCGGCGCGGATGGTTGTCGTGGGCTCCTCGGAGGAGTGGACTGGCGACGTGAGTGGCTTCGAGGAGATGTGGCGCGAGCTGGGGCCGGTCGGCCGGTCGAGTGACAGCGGCGGCTACTTCCGGCAGCCGTGGACCACCGCCGAGGGCGAGCTGCGGGCATGGTTCGCCGAGCAGGCCGCCGGGCGCGGACTGGAGCTGGAGACCGACGGGCTCGGCAACGCCGTCGCCTGGTGGCGCCCCGAGGGTGCCACCGGCCGGCACGTCTTGACCGGGTCGCATCTGGACAGCGTCCTCGACGGCGGTGCGTACGACGGCCCGCTGGGCGTCGTCTCAGCCCTCGCAGCGCTCGACCTGCTCCGCGAGCGCGGCCACACGCCCACGCGGCCGATCGGCATCGTGGTGTTCGTCGAGGAGGAGGGATCGCGCTTCGGCCTGGCCTGCCTCGGCTCGCGGCTGGCCGTCGGCGCCACGACCTGGGCCCGTGCCCGCGAGCTGCGCGACCGCGACGGGGTACGTCTGGAGGACGCCCTGGCCCGTGTCGACCTCGGCCCCACGGGGGACGACGTCACCTGGCCGGCACTGGTCGACGACGCGCACGCCTTCGTGGAGCTGCACGTCGAGCAGGGCCGGCACCTGGTCGACGTCGGGGAGCCCGTCGGCGTGGCCAGCGGCATCTGGCCGCACGGGCGCTACCGCCTCGACGTCGTCGGTGAGGCCAACCACGCCGGGACCACCCGGATGGAGGACCGTCACGACCCGATGCTGACCTACGCCATGACCGCGCTCGCGGCGCACAAGCAGGCCCGGCTGGCTGGCCAGCGCGCGACCTTCGGGCGGGTCGAGGTGACACCCAACGGCACCAACGCGGTGCCGTCGCAGGTGACGGCCTGGCTCGACGCGCGCGCCGACAGCGAGGCGGCGCTGGCCGCACTGGTCGCCGACATCGAGCGACAGGCCAGGGACCGCGCCGGCCGCGACGGCACCACGCTGACCCTGACCCCGGAGTCGGTGTCCGGTGCCGTCCACTTCGAGCCGGCCCTGGCCGCCCGGATCGCCGCGGGCAACGGCGGTCGCCGCAGCTGGCCGCTGCTTCCCACCCAGGCGGGCCACGACGCGGGCATCCTGTCGGAGGCGGGGGTGCCGACCGCGATGCTGTTCGTCCGCAACCCGTCGGGGATCTCCCACTCGCCCGTCGAGCACGCCGACCCGGCCGACTGCCTCGCCGGCGTCGCTGCGCTGGCCGACAGCCTGGCCCGGCTGACGAGCGAGACCCCATGACGGCGTACCTCCTCGAGCGTGCATGGCTCAGTCGTCGTGACGCCGGCGAGGACGGGCCCGGCTGGCACGACGACGTCGTGGTCGAGGTGACCGACGGTCACTTCACCCGCGTCGAGCCGGAGTGCCCGGCCGCACTCGCCGAGCGGGTCGCGGGGCTCACCGTGCCGGGGTTCGCGAATGCGCACTCCCACGTCTTCCATCGCGCGCTGCGTGGTCGCACGCAGCGGGAGCGGGGCAGCTTCTGGACCTGGCGCGAGCAGATGTACGCCGTCGCCGCGCGCCTCGACCCGGACTCGCTGTTCGAGCTGGCCCGCGCCGGCTATCGCGAGATGGTGGCCGCGGGATTCACCAGCGTGGGGGAGTTCCACTACCTCCACCACCAGCCTGACGGGACGCCGTACGCCGATCCGACCGCGATGTCCCAAGCCGTCCTGGCCGCGGCACGCGAGGCGGGGCTACGGATCGCGCTGCTCGACACCTGCTACCTCAGCGCCGGCTTCGGGGCCGCGCCTGAAGGCGTGCAACGCCGCTTCTGCGACGGTGACGCCGAGCGGTGGGCGGCGCGGCGGGCCGCCCTGTCGCCGAGCGAGGGGGTGGTCCTCGGCGCCGCGGTCCACTCGGTGCGAGCCGTGCCGCGCGACCAGCTCCCGACCGTGGTGGCCGCTGCCGAGGGGGCGCCGCTGCACGTCCATCTCTCCGAGCAGGTCGCCGAGAACGACGCCTGCCTGACGGCGTACGGCGTCACGCCGACGCGTCTGCTCGACGACGCCGGCGCGCTGGGCCCGAGCACGAGCGTGGTCCACGCGACCCACCTCACCGACGACGACGTGCGGGCGCTGGGCGACTCGGGGGCCTTCGCCTGCTTCTGCCCCACGACCGAACGCGACCTCGGCGACGGCATCGGCCCGAGCCGGGCCCTGCACGACGCCGGTGCTCGCCTGACCGTCGGCTCCGACAGCCACGCCGTCGTCGACCCGCTCGAGGAGCTGCGGGCCGTCGAGCTCGACGAGCGGCTGGCGAGCCGGGCTCGCGGGCACTGGACCGCCGAGGAGCTGCTGCTCGCCGGCACGGCGACCGGTCACGCATCGCTGGGCTTCCCCGACACCGGGCGCATCGAGGTCGGCGCGCGCGCCGACCTCGTCACCCTCGACCCGGCGAGCCCGCGCACCGCCGGCACCGGCCGCGACGAGGCGACCGTGGTCTTCGCCGCGACGGCCGCCGACGTGACCCGGGTGATGGTCGACGGGCGGGTGGTGGTGCGGGAGGGTGACCGCGAGGAGATCGGCCGCGACCTGGAGCGGGCGGTCCGCCGGGTGACGATGCCGTGACCGGCACGGGCGAGGAGGGGCGATGGGCAGCCTGCTGCTGACCGGCATCGGCGAGCTGGTGACCAACGACCCGGGGCGCGGCGATCCGGGACGCGGCGACCCGCTGGGGTTGCTGACCGACGCCGCGGTCGTGGTCGAGGGCGACAGGGTCGCCTGGGTCGGGCAGGCCGCGGACGCGCCCGCGGCCGACACGGCGGTGGACGCCGGCGGCCGTGCGGTGCTCCCCGGCTTCGTCGACAGCCACAGCCATCTGGTGTTCGCAGGCGACCGGGCGGCCGAGTTCGCCGCGAGGATGGCGGGCGAGACCTACACCGCAGGCGGCATCAGGTCGACCGTCGCCGCGACCCGGGCCGCCTCCGACGAGCAGCTCGCGGCGCACGTCGGCCTGCTGGTCGCCGAGATGCATCGTCAGGGCACCACGACCATCGAGATCAAGAGCGGCTACGGCCTCACCGTCCACGACGAGGCGCGGTCGCTCGCCGTGGCGCGCCAGTTCACCGACGAGACGACCTTCCTGGGCGCCCACGTGGTCCCAGCCGGCAGCGACCCGGGGGAGTACGTCGAGCTGGTCACCGGTCCGATGCTCGCGGCCGCGACGCCGTACGCCCGCTGGGTCGACGCGTTCTGCGAGACCGGGGCCTTCGACGCCGACCAGGCGCGTGCGGTCCTGCTGGCCGGCGAGGCCGCCGGACTGCGCGGACGCCTGCACGCCAACCAGCTCGGCCCTGGTCCCGGCGTCGAGCTGGCCTGCGAGCTCGGCCTGGTCGCGGTCGATCACTGCACCTACCTCACCGATGCCGACGTGGCCGCCCTCCGCGACTCCGGCACCGTCGCGACCCTGCTCCCCGGGGTGGAGTTCTCGACGCGGCAGCCCTATCCCGACGCCCGCCGGCTGCTCGACGACGGGGTCACCGTGGCGCTCGCCTCGGACTGCAACCCCGGTTCGTGCTTCACCTCTTCGATGCCGTTCTGCATCGCGCTCGCGGTGCGGGAGATGGGGATGACCCCCGGCGAGGCCGTCTGGGCCACCACAGCAGGCGGCGCCGCGGCCCTCGACCGCGAGGACGTGGGGCGGGTCGCCGTCGGGGCGCGCGCCGACCTCACCCTCCTCGACGCACCCACCCACGTGCACCTGGCCTACCGCCCCGGCGTCCCTCTCGTGGCAGGGGTCTGGTCGGCGGGCCGTCCGCTGCTGGGCCGGTAGCTGACTGCAGAAGTGCTGGCCTGCCGGTCGGACCACGGCACCTGTGCAGTCAGCTAGCGCAGCCGGCTGAGGTAGGGCAGGCGGGCGGAGCCGAAGATACGACACTCTCCCGATGTCCGGCCCTACCTCAGCAGCGGAGTCTCGTCTCATCACCAGAGAAGGAGACCCGACATGAACACCTATCCGGACCTCATGACCGAGGCCGCGGTCCGCTACCGCATCGACAGCATCTCGCGGGACTGGGCGCCGGTACGCCGTCGTCGCATGCGCCGTCGCCGCGATCGGCTGCAGGAGCCTGCCCGGGCCACCCGCGACCTTGCCTGACCTGCCCGCGACCAGCGGCCGAACCGGCCACCCGCGACCACCCCACTCCACGGGCGAGGGGGCAGGTGTCGGAGCAGAGGAGGACCATGGGGGAGTGCCTCCGCCACGCAGCGCCTTGCTGGTCGGGCGCGACCCCGAGATCGAGCAGCTCTGCGCGAGCCTGGACCTGGGCTCCTCGGGCGAGCGCCGGTCGGTGCTGCTCGCCGGGGACGCGGGCGTCGGCAAGACACGGCTGCTGACCGAGCTGCGCGACCGAGCGATGGCCCAGGGCTGGAGGGTGGTGGCCGGCCACTGCCTCGACTTCGCCGACGCCGCGCTGCCCTATCTGCCCTTCAGCGAGGTGGTCGACCGGTTGGCGCAGGAGGCACCCGAGGCGGTCGCCGCCGCGCTGGACTCCCATCCGGCCCTCGGGCGGCTTCAGCCCGGACGCCGGTGGGCGGGCACGCCCGCCGAAGGAGTCGTGGAGCCTCGGGCGCTGCTGGAGGCGGTGCACGCCCTGCTCGAGCGGGCTGCGGCCGACACCCCACTGCTTCTCGTCGTGGAGGACCTCCACTGGGCCGACCGGTCCACGCTCGACCTGCTCAGCTTCCTCTTCGCCCGCGCCTTCGACCAGCCGGTGGCGATCGTCGCGTCCTACCGCTCCGACGACCTTCACCGGCGTCACCCGCTCCGACCGCAGATCGCGGGCTGGGCCCGGCTCCGCCAGCTCGACCGACTGCAGCTGTCTCCGCTCCCGGGGGCGGAGGTGCGTCTGCTGGTCCGGCTGCTCCACCCCGAGCCGATGCCGGAGGTCGAGGTCGCTGCCATCGTCGACCGGGCCGACGGCAACGCGTTCTTCGTGGAGGAGCTCGTGGCGGCCGGCTCGGCGCTTCCCGAGGACCTCGCGGGAGTGCTGCTGGTCCGGATCGACCGGCTCGACGAGGCGGCGCGGGCGGTGGTGCGAGCGGCGGCGGTCGCCGGCCGTCGGGTGGCCCATGCGCTCCTCGCGGAGGCGACCGGTCTCGACCAGATCGCCCTCGACGACGCCCTTCGGGAGGCCGTCGACGGCAACGTCCTGGTGCCCGTGCGCGCCGACGCCTACGCCTTCCGGCACGCCCTCCTCGGAGAGGCGGTCTACGACGACCTGCTGCCCGGCGAGCGGGTCCGGCTGCACACGGCGTACGCCGTCGCGCTCGCCAGCGGCCGGTTTCCCAGCGCGGCCGCCGAGCTGGCCAGGCATGCCCGTCTTGCCGGCGACCTCGACACGGCGTTGCGGGCCGGCGTCGATGCCGGAGACGAGGCGCTCGGGGTCGGCGGTCCCGACGAGGCGTCCCGCCACTATCTGCAGGCGCTGACCCTGGAGGAGCAGGGCGCCGACCTGGGCGACCTGTCGCTGGCGGCCCTGGTGGCGAAGGTCGGCGAGGCGCTGCTGGCCGCGGGCCACACGGTGAAGGCGGTCCGGGTGCTGCGCGACCAGGTCGCCCGGCTGCCCGACGACGCCCCCGCAGCCGACCGCGGGTTGCTGCTGTCGACGCTGGTGCAGGGGCTCATCGTGGTCGACAACGACGATGACGAGGTCGCGATCTCGCGGGAGGCGGTCCGGCTGCTGGCCGACGGTCCCGCCCGGCAGCGAGCCAGGGCCCTGGCCCTGCACGCGCGCATCCTCGCGGCGCGAGGTCGCCCCGACGACGCCGTGGAGGCAGCCCAGGAGGCGCTGCGTCTGGCAGAGAAGCTCGATCTTCCCCTGGTGGTCAGCGACGTGCGCACCACGGTGGCGGGGATCGACCGCGACCGGCCTGCGGCGGAGGTGGCAGCCACCCTGGTCGCGGCCATCGCGCAGGCTCGGGAGACGGGCGCCGAAAGCGCCGAGCTGCGGGCGCGCTACGCCCTGGGGAGGCAGCTGCAGGAGGCGGGCGACCTGGCGGCGGCTGCCGAGGCCTTCGCGGATGGCGTCGCCCGAGCCGCCGAGCTGGGCCTGCCATGGGCGCCGTACGCCTTCGAGTCCCGGCTGATGCGCGGCGCCGCGCTGTTCGCCACCGGCGCCTGGGACGACGCGCTCGCCGAGCTCGACACCGTGGGCCAGTCCGCGCCCCCGGTGCTGGCAGCGATGCTGGACTCCCAGCGGGCGGTGGTGCTCGCGGCGCGCGGCAGCGCGGATGCGCTTGCCGTGGCTCGGGGCACCGCCCCGCACTGGGACGTCGAGGGCCTGGCTGCGCTGTCCGCCTTCACTGCCGAGCTGGCCGTGCACGAGCACCACCTCGACCCGCAGGCGGCACTGCGCGCCTACGACGACGCGGTCGACGTGATCACTCGGCTGTGGCGGCCGGGGTTCGCGGCTCGGCTGAGGCTCGCGGCCACGACACTGGGGATCCTGGCCTCGGCCGCACCGCGGCTGGCGACCGAGGAGCGCCGTCGGCTGGCTGAGGAGGCGGCACGGCTGCACGACGAGGGCGCACGGGTGATCGCGATCCACCGCGAGGCCGGTCTCGTCTTCGGGCTCGAGGGCCAGGCATGGGCGGCCCGGCTCGAGGCCGAGCACCTCCGCTGGCGCTGGGCGGCCCAGATCGAGCCACCCGCCCGCGACGAGCTCACCGAGGCCTGGGGCAAGGCCGAGGATGCCTTCGGCGCCTACGGCCACCTCCCCGAGCTGGCCCGAGTCCGCCTCCGACGCGCCGTCGTGGTGCGCGGTGTCGGTGAGGCTGTCGAGGCGCGCCCTCTGTTCGATGCGGTGCGTCGGTCCGCTGGGGCCTGGGGAGCGCAGCCGCTGCTGGACGAGATGGTCGCCCTGGGCAGCGAGCCCGCTCCCCGAACGTCGTCGGCCGGCGGCGACCTGACCCCGCGCGAGGCGGAGATCCTCGCCCTCGTGGCCGAGGGCCGCACCAACGGCGAGATCGGCAAGCAGCTCTTCATCAGCACCAAGACGGTGTCGGTCCACGTGTCCCGGATCCTGTCCAAGCTCGGCGCCTCGGGCCGCACCGAGGCGGCGGCGATCGCGCGCCGGCGCGGGCTGGTCGACTGACGGGCTCCCACCCACGCGTGGCGGCCCACCGCGAAGGGTCGGCACAGGCGGTCCGGCACACTGGCGGCGTGGACGAGTTCCGGTGTGCGGCGGCGAGCCTGGGAAGCGACGAGCCGCTGGTCGGGACCGCGCCGACCGAACGGGCGTGGCTGTTCGTCGAGCACCGTGGGCCGTGGGGGAGACAGGCGGTCGAGGAGGCTCGCTGGCCCGACGCCGTACGCCGCGCGGTCGGTGAGCTCGACCGGGTCCGGGTCCAGCTGGTCCGCCGCGCGGGCCGCCCGGGCGGCGGGGTGCGCGTCTTCGCCGCCACGGCCACCGAGACCGGCTTCAGCGTGGGGGCGACCGTGCTCGCCGACCCTGAGGAGCTGGTCGACCTGCCGCTCGACCCGACCCGACCGGCCGCCGGCCTCCCGACGTACGCCGGCCCGCTCTGGCTGGTGTGCACCAACGGCCGCCGCGATCGCTGCTGCGCGGAGGTCGGCCGGCCGGTGGTCGGCGCGCTGGCCGAGCGCTGGCCCGAGGCGACCTGGGAGACCACCCATCTCGGCGGACACCGCTTCGCCGGCACCCTCCTCGCTCTGCCGAGTGGGCTGACGCTCGGCCGGCTCGCTGCCGCCGACGCCGTCGCCGCCTGCGAGGCCGTGGCCGGTGGTGACATCCCCGCCGGCCGGGTCCGTGGCCGGGCCGGCCTCGCCCCCGCCGCCCAGGTCGCCGAGCTCGCCGTCCGGGAGCGGCATCCCTCCGGACCCCTGGCCGTGACCGACCACGGCGACGGCCGGGTCGAGGTGACCACTGCGGACGCGGTCTACGACGTCGCGGTGAGCTCCGCACCGGGCCCGCCGCGACGCCAGAGCTGTGCCGACGACCGCACCAAGGCGACCACTCGGCTCGTGGTCGAGGAGCTACGCCTCCGGCGCTGAACGCTCGTGCGGTCCCCAGCAAGGTCCTACGCTGGCAGCGACCGGGAGGAGGTACGCCGTGCGCGATGACGAGGTGACCCGCCGCAGCGACGAGCGCTTCGCCCGGATGCGACCGTTCGGCGGCCGCACTCCGCCGCCGGTCGACACCACCGGGCTGCCGCCGGGTCCGTCGTGGCCGCCGCTGCTGCAGAGCGCGGGGCTGCTCCGCTTCCGGCACCGGTTCGTGCCCCACCTCCACCGCCGCTACGGCGACGTCTTCACGGTGCGCCTGGTGCCGCAGGGGCGGCCGCTGGTCGTCTTCACCAGGCCCGAGGCGATCAAGGAGATCTTCGCGGGCGATCCGGAGGTCTTCCACGCCGGCAAGGGCAACGCGATCCTCGGCCCGATCATGGGGGAGCACTCCCTGCTGCTGGTCGACGGCGCCGAGCACAAGCGGGCCCGCAAGCTGCTGATGCCGGCCTTCAGTGGCCGGGCCCTCCAGGGCTACCAGGACCTCGTGACCGGTGTCGCCAAGACAGAGATCGGCTCGTGGCGGCCCGGGCAGCCGTTCCGCTCGCTGGACCGGATGAACGCCCTCACCCTCGAGGTGATCCTGCGCGTGGTCTTCGGGGTCACCGACGAGGCCCGGCTGGCCCGGCTGCGTCCGCTGGTCAACGCCACCGTCGACGTCAGCCCCGCCGTGCTGCTCGGGTGGGGGATACCGCGGCTGCGGCGGGTGGGCATGTGGAAGCGCACCGTCGAGACGTCGTACGCCCTCGACCGGCTGATCTACGCCGAGATCGCCGACCGACGCACCTCGCCCGACCTCGACCACCGCACCGACGTGCTCTCCCAGCTGATCCGGGTCGACGGCGGCGGCGACCGGCTGACCGATGCCGAGCTCCGCGACCAGCTGGTCACGCTGCTGCTCGCCGGCCACGAGACCACGGCGACGGCGCTGGCGTGGGCGCTCTACGAGGTCGGCCGCGACCCGCGGCAGCGGGCCAAGGCCCGCGAGGCCGCCCGCCACGGTGACGACGCCTGGCTGGAGGCGGTCGCGAAGGAGTCGACGCGCCTGCACCCGGTGATCGCGATGGTCGTGCGCACGCTGATGCGGCCGGCCACCGTGGCCGGGGTCGACCTGCCCCGCGGAGCCACGGTCGCCGCGTCCATCCTGCTCTCCCACGCCCGGGCCGACAGCCACCCCGAGCCCGAGGTGTTCCGGCCGGAGCGCTTCGTCGACGCGAGCCCGCCGCCGAACACCTGGATCCCCTTCGGCGGCGGTGTGCGGCGCTGCATCGGGGCCGGCTTCTCGCTGATGGAGGCGGTGGCCGTCCTGCGCGAGGTGTTCACCACCTATGACGTGGAGGCCGTCGGCCGCGACGTCCCGAAGGTCCGCAACATCACCAGCGTCCCCCGTCTCGGAGCCCGGATCGTGGTCCACGACCTGCCGGGTAGCGGCCGGTGACGACCTTCGCGCACGGCCGCGCGATGGCCGAGCTGCTGCGCAGCAACGATGCCGTGCTGCTCAGCTTCCTGGCGTCGCTCTGCGAGGACCACGGCATCGTCACGGCGCTGGTCGACAGCAACATCTCAGTGATGGAGGGCTCGATCGGCGCCTTCCCGCGGCGGCTCCTCGTCGACGCCGACCGCCTCGACGACGCCCGCGAGCTGCTCGCCGACGCCGAGGCCGACCCGGTCGGCTGACCACACCCAGGGCTGCCGCGGCCACTCGCGCCCGAACCTCGGTGCCGTGTCGAGCTCGTCGCTGGACTCGGGACGGCGCCGTGGGATCCGCTCCGTGACATGTCTCACCCGAACGGCGAGGACGATCGGGAGGAGGATGGGAGTGAGACATGGGGCTCGCCCCGGTTTCTGACAAGGTGGCTGGGACCGCCCCGCGTGGGGGGAGGGTCGAGATGTTGCTGTTGAAGCCACATGCCAAGGACTCCGTAGGCGCACACGATGGCGACGGGGCCGGGATTCCACCGCAGACGGGTCGCGCCACGTCGTGGGTTCGCTGGGTCGAACTCGGCAGTGCGGTAGCCCTGCTCGTCTTGGGGGTGTGGGTGGCGGTGGTCGCGGCGAACCGGGAGGACATGGTCCGCCTGGTGGGGGCTGCGGTGCTGCTGGCGGTCGGGCTGGGCCTGGCTGCAACGTTCGCGGTCCGACACATCCGGCGGCGTTGGCTCGCGGCGGTGACGGTTCTGGTGACGCTGGCTGCAAGTGTCGCCACGCTGGTGCCGTCGACGATGGCAGTGCTGCGGTGTGAGTACCCCTCCGCGGGTGGGGATCTGACCCAGTGCGACCTGGCCCGCAAGAATCTGGCGGGTTGGGATCTCAGCGGCGCTGATCTGACTGGCGCGGCGCTGAGGAACTCCGATCTCGGGGGCGCCGATCTGACGGGCGCGAGGCTGGTCTCGGCCGACCTGTCCATGGCCGATCTGAGCAGCGCTGATCTCTCTGACGCCGTACTCAACGATGCCGACCTCAGTGCTGCGGACCTGTCTGGTGCCACTCTTGCCGGGGCGGACCTCAGCCGGGTCGACCTGACCAGCGCCACGCTGACGGGCGCCACAGGTGCCGGGGTCGACCTCACGGGTGCGGACCTCACTGGGGCGACGGCGACCGAGGCGAGGTTCGAGCAAGCCGTGGCAGCCGAGCTGACCGCGACCGGTATCGCGCTGGACGGCGCGCAGCTCCCAGATGCCGACCTTTCCGGAGCCCAGCTCGACCAGAGCACGATCGCCCGGGCCGACTTCACCGGCGCCACCTTGACGAGTACGAGCTGGGCCGGCGCCTCCGGCGAAGACGCGGTCTTCGTCGCCGCCGACCTGAGCGGAGCTCTCTTGGATGGTGCTGCACTCGCGGGAGCCAGTTTCGCCAACGCTGACCTGGGCTGGATCCAGGCCAACGCCGCAGACCTGCAGGCCGCTGACCTGACCTCGGCTGATCTGTCACGCGCGACCCTGCGGCGTGCGGACCTGGCCGGGGCGAACCTGCGCGACGCCTCGCTCGCAGGTGCCACCCTGGCCGACGCGGACGTGCACAACGCCTCGCTGGCCGGCGCCAACCTGTCCTCGGTCGACCTGACCAACAGCAAGGGCCTGACGCACGCCCAGTTGCGGGCCGCCCTCGGGGTGCCGCAGGACGAGCTGGCCGCGGCCGTGGTGCGAAACGACCTGCGGCTCGAATCGCCGAAAGCCATCACCCGGGTTGTCTCGCGGGTGCCCGGGGGCAACGGTGTCGAAGATGCGGCGAGCTACCGGGCGTCGTCCGCGTTCCACCCCCTCGTCGTCCACGGTGGTCAGGGCTCCACGGGCCTGCGCCAGCGCGTCAACAACGCGTCCGGCACCTGGGCCCCTCCGGCTCTGAGCTTCACCGAGCTCGTGGCCACGGCGAACACGACCACCCAAACCGTGCAGGTCTGCCCGTACTCCCTCTCCGGGATGCCCTCGACCACGCTCACCCGGATCCGCCGGGTGCTGCACGCCAAGGTGTTCTCCGCCACGACCGGCGAGCTCGTCGCCGAGCAGACGGTGCAGGGTTCGGAACCACGGGCCTGCCAGAGGACGGAGATGTTCAGCCTGGACGAGGCCACGAACGGCAAGAAGGTCTATGGCGGCCAGCCTGACTACGCAACGGTGATCTCCTGGCTGCGCAACATGGTCCACCCCGTGGCCGGGGCTGGTGGTGGAGTCTGACGACGGAAGCGAGGCCTTTCGGCCGAGGACGACCGCGCGCCCCGCTCGAAGGGCGTGCTGTGATGGCGAGGTTGGCGGGGTCGCGCAGTCGCGGCGCCTCGCGACCGGTGGCGGGCGGCATCTGGGCGCTGTGACGCCGCCGCGGCAGCGGGATAACCAGGTGCACTGACGCCCGGCCCCCTGCGAGGATCGCCGGTCGTGACCTGGGCCGAGCGACTCCGCGCGATCCGCGTCGACGTGACGCCGCTGCGCACCTCGCGCGACTTCCGGCTGCTCTTCTGGGCCGGCACGGTGTTCTACCTCGGCGGCATGGTCTCCTACGTCGCGGTCCCGTTCCAGGTCTACCGGCTGACCGGCTCCAACATCGCCGTCGGCGCCATCGGCGCGGTCGAGCTGGTGCCGCTGCTCGTGTTCGGTCTGTACGGCGGCGCGCTGGCCGACCACGTCGACCGGCGCCGGCTGCTCGTCGTCACCGGCGTCGCCCAGGTCGTGCTGACCGCCGGGCTCGCCGTCAACGCCTTCCGCGCCGAGCCGCAGGTCTGGGTGATCTTCGTGCTGGCCGGGCTGCTGGCCGCCGCCGGCTCGATGCAGCGCCCCTCGCGCGAGGCGCTGATGCCGCGCACCGTCCGGCACGACGAGATCCCGGCCGCCAACGCGCTCATCAGTCTCGGGATGCAGGTGGGGCTCCTGCTCGGGCCGACGATCGGCGGGCTGCTGGTGAGCCTCGTCGGCATCGGGTGGTGCTTCGTGGTGGACGTCGCGGGTCTGCTCGCGGCGACGCTGTTGTTCGCCGGCATGCGCGCCTACCCGCACCAGGGCGAGACCACCCCCCCGAGCCTGCAGGGGATCGGCGAGGGCCTGCGCTACGCCCTCCGGCGCCGCGACCTGCTCGGCACCTACCTGGTCGACGTCGCCGCCATGCTGATGGCGTTCCCGGTGGTGCTCTTCCCGGCGCTGGCCGAGAAGGTCTTCTCCCGACCCGAGCTGCTCGGCCCCCTCTACACCGCCGAGACCGTCGGTGCGCTGCTCGCCACCGCGCTGAGCGGCTGGACGGCGCGGGTGCACCACCACGGGCGGGCGATCGTCATCGCCGCGGCGGCGTACGGCGCGTGCATCGCGATGGCCGGGCTCAGCCCGACCTGGGTTCTGCTACTGCTGTTCCTGACCCTGGCCGGGGCCGCCGACATGGTCTCGGCGGTGTTCCGCGGCATCGTGTGGAACCAGACCATCCCCGAGCGCATGCGTGGCCGGCTGGCCGGCATCGAGATGCTGTCGTACTCCCTCGGGCCCCTGGGCGGGCAGGTGCGGGCCGGCGTGGTCGCCGACCTCTGGTCGGTGCGCGGCTCGATCGTCAGTGGCGGCGTCGCGTGCGTCGTCGGTGTCGTCGCGACCGCGGCCTGGCTGCGCGACTTCTGGGAGTACGACGTCCGCACCGACGAGCATGCCCAGGCCGAACGCGCCGCCCGCGCCGGTGGGGGCGGGGCGCCGGAGGACGGGATCGCGGAGACAGCTCCGGGAGGGAGCTGACCGCCTCCACCCGTTTTGGGTGCGTGCGACACCATGACAGGGTGCTGTCATCCGGTCGGCGCAAGTGAGGCGCCGGCCGAGAAGGGGGAACGGTGGCCGATCGCAGGGAGCATCCGGTGCTCTGGGGGCTGGTGGCGCTGGTCGTGGTGTCCGGCTTCCTCGGGCTGCTTGTCGGGGCCGGCACGCTCGCGGCATCCCGGATGGCCGGGCTCGACGGGAGCGGAGGCACCGTCTCCGCGGGTGGCGGCGACACGCTCTACCTGCCGTCCCCCTCGCCGACGACCGACTCGTCGTCGGGCGAGGCCACCGACTCCGCCAGCGAGTCGGCCGAGCCCACGAAGGGCAAGAAGAAGGGAAAGAAGAAGGACAAAGCCGACACGGCCATCTCGCTCACCGTCGGGCAGACCTCGGTCTCACCGATGCAGCAGGTCGACCTCACCGGCCGCTACCCCGGTGGCGACGGCGCGATCCTGCAGGTGCAGCGGCTCGACGGCGGCACCTGGGTCGCCTTCCCCGTGACGACGCAGGTCTCCGACGGCTCCTTCTCGACCTACATCCAGACCGGGCGCCCCGGCCCCAACAAGTTCCGGGTCGCTGACACCGCCAAGGGCCGGGTCTCCAACCAGGTCACCGTCACCATCGGGTGACGCGTCGGCGCTGAGGCGCATGCCCTCCGCCGCGCCCCCGCGTTGCCGCCTCCGGAGCAACGCAACGGCCGCCGGCTGCCCGGCGACCACCCCGCCGAGGACCATCGTCATGCCCTGCAGCTGGCGCGGTCCGAACGCCTCCCCGGCGAAGGCCACGCCCAGCAGCGTGCCGACCACCGGGTTGACCGGGCCGACCAGCCCCAGGTAGGCGAAGCCCAGCAGCGCCGCTCCGTCGACGGGAGGGGGCGCGCCCTCCACCAGCAACGCCGCCGGGAGCAGGACGAGCCCGCCCGCCACCAGCTGCCACGACGTGTTGGTCAGCAGGTCGGTCGGCGGCGTCCACCGCCGCACCAAGGTGAAGCCGACCGCCGACGTGGCCACGGCCCCCAGCGCCGCCAGCACCCCGAGCGGGTCGGCGGCGAACCCGGCCTGCCGGACCGGCAACGCGACACCGACCAGACCCACGAGCCCGCCGGCGAGGGCCCGGGGACGGGGGTGCTCGCCGGCCCATCACCACGCCAGCAGCTTCACCACGAACAAATATCTTCTACGGAAGACACAATCTCTTCCAGAGAAGATATATTCCGGGCATGACCTCCGACCGGCGCCGTGCCGCCGATGAACTCGACCACCTCGACCACGTCGGGCGGATCATGGCGCAGTGGGCGGCGGAGCGGCCCGACCTCGACGTCTCACCGCAAGGGGTCATCGGCCGGCTGCACCGACTCTCGCAGCACCTGCACGACCAGCTGCGGCCGGTGTTCGCGGAAGCGGGGCTCAGTGACGGCGACTTCGACGTGCTGGCGGCGCTGCGCCGGTCCGGGGCGCCCTACGAGCTCTCCCCGGGTCAGCTGGGCGCCACCACCATGGTCACCTCCGGCGCGGTGACCAAGCGGGTCGACCGGCTCGAGGCGGCCGGCCTGGTGCGGCGCACCGTCGACCCCGGGGACGGCCGGTCCCGGCGGGTGCGCCTCACCGACGAGGGCGTGAGCCTGATCGACCGGCTCTTCGCCCAGCACATGGCCAACGAGCACCGGCTGGTGTCCGGCCTCAGCGACCTCGAGCGCACCCGTCTGGCCGCGCTGCTGGAGCACTGGGGCCGCCAGCTCGGCGTGTGAGCAGGCGGAACAGGTCAGTCGGGGATGCGGTCGAACGTGTCAGGGTTCGGGCCGGTGCGGCCGGGCTCGCCCTCGTCGAGGGCAGGCAGGGCCGCCACGTCCGCCGGGCCGAGGGCGAACCCGAAGAGGTCGGCGTTCTCGGCCATCCGGGTGGGGTCCGTCGTCTTGGGGAACACGATGTCTCCGCGCTGCAGGTGCCAGCGCAGGGTGACCTGGGCCGGAGTACGCCCGAGTCGCTGGGCGATGGCGCCGACGGTCGGGTCGGTGACCACGCGCCCGCGCGCGATCGGCGTCCAGGCCTCGACGGCAGCACCGTGCCGGGCGGTGGCCGCACGGGGGGCCTCGTTGGTGAAGAACGGCTGTACCTCGATCTGGTTGACCGCCGGCACCACGCCGGTCTCGGCGACGATGTGGTCGAGGTGGGCAGGCTGGACGTTGGAGACGCCGATGGACGTCGTCCCGCCCGTCTCGCGCAGCCCGATCAGCGTCTCCCAGGTCGACACGAAGTCGCCGCCGTAGCGCGTCGGCAGCGGCCGGTGGATGAGGAAGAGGTCGACCCGGTCGAGCCTGAGGTCCTGCAGCGACCGCTCGAAGGCACGCCGCGCGTCCGCGGGCCGGTGGAAGCCGTTGTCGAGCTTGGTGGTGACGTAGAGCTGCTCGCGCGGGAGCCCGGAGGCCGCGATCGCCTCACCGACTCCGGCCTCGCTGCGATACATCTGCGCGGTGTCGAGGTGGCGGTAGCCGACCTCGAGCGCGCGGGAGACGGTCTCGGCGGTCTCGTCGGGCGGCACCTGGAAGACGCCGAAGCCGAGCTGGGGGATGGTGGTCTGGTCGTTCAGGGGGATCGTGGGAGCAGTCACGTTCACGCATGACAACGCAGCGCGCACGGCTCTTCCCACCTCCGCGGCCGCGGCGCCGGCTGTCGTCGCGTCGTTGCCCTTCTGGAGCGGATCCGCGAGGATCGGGGACGGTGGCCGATCTCGGACGGCCCCGACAGCGACCAGTCGACGACTGGGCAGCGACCGGGCACCGATGGGGAGGGGCGCGCTGTGGGCGGCGATCCGGGACACGACCCTGGGCTGAGCGCGTCACCGTGGGTCGTCGTCGAGCTCGGCTCCGGCGGCGTCACCGTCGACGGCGTGCCGGTCCAGGCTGACGGCACCCCGGAGGGCCGCTACCTCGCGGCGCTGCAGCAGGTGGCCGACGAGGTGGCCGCGCCGCTCGGCCGCCGGGTAGGCGTCACCGTGTCCGGCGCGACCGGTGTGGTCGGGCACCTCGCCGTGCATCCCGACGGCACGGTCGACTCGATCGAGGAGCTGGTCCGGGCCGCCCACGCACCGGCGGCCCTGGTCGTGCCGGCCGCCCGGGCCGAGCGCGCCGCGCCCCCGCCGTCGCCCCCGAGCGAGCCGCCGGTCGGCGCGTCGCCCGCCCCTCGCGGCGGCCGCCGGATGCTGGTGGTCGCGAGCGCGGTGCTGCTGGCGGCCGCCGCCGTGGTGGCGGCACCGCTGGTCAACGGCCGCGACGGCGAGCTCGCCTCCTCCAGCAGCGTCGACCCGGCGGCAGCCGCCGGTGAGGTCGCCGGTGCCGCCCCCGATGACGACGTGGTCGGGGCCGTCGCCAGCGGTGACGGGGCAGCGGACGCGGTGCCCACCGCCACCGTGGCCCACGACGTGCTCGCCGCTCCCGTGCTGCAGATGCGCGTGCCGCTGACCGCCGACGTGGCCTCCTCGGGGCCGTGCGAGGTGACGCTCGTGCTGCCGGCCACCGCCCGCGTGGTGCGGGCGGAGGTGCGGCTGCGGACCGCCGACGGCCGGGTCGTCGTACGCCGGCTCCGGCTGGGCCCCGGCCGGTCCGGCCAGATCGTCGTGACCGACCTGGCGCCGGGCACGGCCCGCTGGTCGCTGCAGGCTCCCGGGGCCGTCGCCGCCTCCGGGCAGGTCGCTGTGATGGCGCCACCGGAGCCACCGCCCCCCGCGCCGACCTCTTCCTCCTCCAGCGGCTCGTCCAGCCCCCCCAGCGGGGGAGGTCAGCCGTCCGCCGGCAGCGGCAACGGGAGCAACGGCTCCTCCGGCGGCCAGTCGTCGCCCGACCCGGTGGTCCCCGTCGACCCCGACGACCCGTGACCCGATGAACCGATCCCGTCTGAGGGTGCTGGCCGCCGGCGCCGTGCTGCTCGCGGCCTCCGTGGTCGCCACGACCCCGAGCCCGGCCGCGGCCGACGCCCCGCGCACCGGCTATCGCCTGCGCGCCGACGGCACGGCCGCGGGTGGCTGGATCGGCTCGCGCACCGCCGCCGGTCGTGCGGTGTTCCGGATCGACCCGGCTGCCGGATCGAGCACCGGAGGGCTCCACGCCGGTGGCTGGGCGGCAACGCTGCGCGGAAGTGGTCCGGTGGACGTCAGCCGTTGGCGGGTCCGGAGGGCGGCCTGGCTGGTGTCGAAGTACGGCACCTACGACTCCGCCGCGCAGGCGGCCGCGGTGGAGGTGGCGCTGCACCACCTGCTCCACGGGGGGCGCTACCGCCTCACCGGAGGCGCGACCGAGCGGCGGCTGCGGCAGACCGGCGACCGTGACACCGTCGTGGCCCTGGCGCGCTACATGCTCGACCGCTCCCGTGACCTGGCAGGCCCCTACCGCGTCGACGTGAGCGCGTCGGGGGCCGTGCTCGGCAGCCCGGTCGCCGTGCAGGTGGTGGTGACGACCCGACGCAGCGGCCTGCCGGTGCCGCACCTGCCCGTGACGGTGCGCTACGACGGGCGATCCTTGACGGGCGCCACCGACGCCACCGGCACCACCGTGGTGAGCGCGAAGGCCAAGGCAGCCGGACCCCGCGCGGTGACCGTCACCGTCGGGCGGGTGCCCTCAGACCGCCTGTTCGTCCGCCGGCCGGTGCGGCGCAGCGGCTCCCGGGTCGTGGTCGCCGGCCGCAAGATCGCCCTGACCCGTCGGGCCGAGGTCGCCGTTCAGGCCGTGCCGCGGGTGTGGGTGACCGCCCCCGAGCAGCGCTCCACGGCGGGGCCGGTGCCCGCCAGCCTGCACCTGGCCGACGGCTACCCCTCGACCCGCGCGGCCACGATGACCCTGCATGGTCCGTTCGCCTCGGGCATCGAGGCGACCTGCGACCCCGACCTCACCTCGGCCACCGAGTCGGTCTCCGTCGCCGCCGACGGGGCCTACCCCGCGCCCGGAGTCGACGTGAGGGCCGCGGGCACCTACCGATGGGCGGTGCGCGTCCCCGCCGACGACTACAACGTCGCCGCCTGGCGCTGCGGTCCGTCGGTCCTCGTCAAGGCGTCCCCCACGCTGACGGTGGTGGCGACCCAGTCGCCGGTCGCGCGCCATGAGGCGGCCTATGCCAAGGTCACCGCGCGGAAGCTCCCCGACGACTTCGTGCGCGACGCGATCGTCCGGCTCTACGGACCGTTCGCCTCCCGCGAGGCCGTGCGCTGTGCATCCTCGCGCCAGGCGAGGTGGCGCTCGGTGACCTTGACCGGGCCCCAGGGCTCCGCCAGCACCGACCCCGTGACCCTGGGCAGCGCCGGGTTCTACGGCTGGCGCGCGGTGCTGCCGGCCACCGAGCTGACCACCAAGGCGACCACCCGCTGCCGGGCCTCCGGCAGCATCCTGCGGGTCCGCTGAGGCGTCGCAGACGGGCCGCCGAGCCGTCGGAGACGGTTCGCTGAGGCGTCGGAGACGGTTCGCTGAGGCGTCGGAGACGGAAACCCTGGTGTCGCGGGAACATCCCCCGATTCGCCTGCGTTGATCCTCATGAATAGACTTGAGCGCAAGCGACTCAACTACGCGACGGTCATCCCCGGCGCCGCACGGCGGCGGGAGTCAGCAAGGCCCGCTTGGCGGGTGACGCACCCGAGGCCCGGACACGGGCCGAGCACCGGAGGTAACACACACATGGCACGTGCGGTCGGCATCGACCTTGGCACGACGAACTCCGTCGTCGCCGTCCTCGAAGGTGGCGAGCCCACCGTCATCGCAAACGCAGAAGGCTCTCGCACCACCCCCTCGGTGGTCGCCTTCGCCAAGGCCGGCGAGGTCCTGGTCGGCGAGGTCGCCAAGCGGCAGGCGGTGACGAACGTCGACCGCACGATCCGGTCGGTCAAGCGCCACATGGGCACCGACTGGTCGGTCGAGATAGACGACAAGGACTTCACCCCGCAGCAGATCAGCGCCTTCGTGCTGCAGAAGCTCAAGCGCGACGCCGAGGCCTACCTCGGCGAGCCGGTGACCGACGCCGTCATCACCGTGCCGGCGTACTTCTCCGACGCGCAGCGCCAGGCCACCAAGGAGGCCGGTGAGATCGCGGGTCTCAACGTCTCCCGCATCGTCAACGAGCCCACGGCGGCCGCCCTGGCCTACGGTCTCGACAAGGGCGACGACCAGACGATCCTGGTGTTCGACCTGGGCGGTGGCACCTTCGACGTGTCGCTGCTGGAGATCGGCGAGGGCGTCGTCGAGGTCAAGGCGACCTCCGGTGACAACCACCTCGGTGGCGACGACTGGGACTCCCGGGTCGTCGACTGGATGATCAAGAAGTTCAAGGACAACAACGGGGTCGACCTCGGTGCCGACAAGATCGCCAAGCAGCGCCTCCAGGAGGCGGCCGAGAAGGCGAAGATCGAGCTGTCCTCGTCCAGCGAGACCACCGTTCACCTGCCCTACATCACCCACGGCGAGTCGGGTCCGCTGCACTTCGAGGAGAAGCTGACCCGGTCGGAGTTCCAGAAGATGACCTCCGACCTGCTCGACCGCACCAAGGCGCCGTTCCAGCAGGTGCTCAAGGACGGCGGCGTCGAGGTCGCCAAGATCGACCACGTCGTGCTGGTCGGCGGCTCCACCCGGATGCCCGCCGTCACCGAGGTCGTCAAGGAGCTGCTCGGCGGCAAGGAGCCCAACAAGGGCGTCAACCCCGACGAGGTCGTCGCGGTCGGTGCCGCGCTCCAGGCCGGTGTCCTCAAGGGCGAGGTCAAGGACGTGCTGCTCCTCGACGTCACCCCGCTGAGCCTCGGCATCGAGACCAAGGGTGGCGTGATGACCACGCTGATCGAGCGCAACACCACGATCCCGACGAAGCGCTCGGAGATCTTCACCACCGCCGACGACAACCAGCCGTCGGTCGAGATCAAGGTGGCCCAGGGCGAGCGGCCGATGTGGGCGCAGAACCAGCCGTTGGGCAACTTCGAGCTCACCGGTCTGCCCCCGGCGCCGCGCGGCGTCCCGAAGATCGAGGTCACCTTCGACATCGACGCGAACGGCATCGTCCACGTCTCCGCCAAGGACCACGCGTCCGGCCGTGAGCAGTCGATGACGATCTCCGGCGGCTCGGCACTCGGCAAGGACGAGATCGACCGGATGGTCAAGGAGGCCGAGCAGTACGCCGCCGAAGACGCCAAGCGTCGCGAGACGGTCGAGACCCGCAACCAGGCCGACCAGCTCGTCTACACCACCGAGAAGTTCCTCGACGACAACGGCGACAAGATCCCGGACGACGTCAACACCGAGGTGCGCGCCGACCTCGACGCACTCAAGGCGTCGCTCGAGAACGCCGAGGCGACTCCCGAGGAGCTGCAGGCGGGTGTCGCCAAGCTCAACGAGTCGAGCCAGAAGATGGGCGCCGCGATGTACGCCGCCGCCGAGGCCGACAGCGCGGCTGCCGGTGGGTCCACCGGCTCCACCGGCGAGGCCGACGACGACGTGGTCGACGCGGAGATCGTCGACGAGCCGACCAACGCCGGGGAGGGCGACGACAAGTGACCGACCAGCCTCGCGAATCGCAGGTGCTCGGCGAGGCGACCGCTGCGGAGGTGGGCTCGTTCGGCGATGCTGCCGGCGAGTCCACCGACGCGACGGAGGTCGAGGCCGGGCTCGGCGCCGACCGGCGCGCGGACGCCGCGGCCGGTGGGGCGGACCGCACCGAGGACGACCTCGGCGACGACCTGAGCCTCGCGCAGACCGACGCACGCCGGGCCCAGCGCGACGTCGCCGCGCTGACCGTCGATCTGCAACGGCTCCAGGCCGAGTACCTCAACTACAAGCGGCGCGTCGAGCGCGACAGAGAGCTGGTCCGCGAGAACGCGACGTACGCCGCGTTGGCGCCGATCACCGAGGTCCTCGACACGATCGACCGGGCCCGCGAGCACGGCCCCCTCGACGAAGGCCTGCGGGCGGTCGCCGAGCAGCTGGAGCGCATCGTGACCGGCCTGGGGCTGACCAAGTTCGGGCGTCCCGGCGACCCGTTCGACCCGCGCATCCACGAGGCCCTCTCCCACGTCGGCGAGGACCCTACCGTGCTGGTGACCACCTGCAAGATCGTCGCCAAGTCGGGCTACCGCATCGGCGACCGGGTGGTCCGCGCGGCGCAGGTGCTGGTCGTCGACCCGGCGCCGACGAAGGCCGAACGGAGCTCCCGCGACGAGCCCGACGCCGAGCCGGCCGGTCAGCCTGATGAGTCGACCGATGACTCGGTCGGTGACGCGGCCGGTGACGGAGCCACCAACGAGGCCACCACCGACGAGAGCTGAGCACCCGAGCGACGTAGGAGGGGAGGGAGCGGATGAGCACCACCGACGGCTTCCGGGCCGACTGGGCGACCAAGGACTTCTACGCCGAGCTGGGCGTCGCCAAGGACGCCTCGGCCGAGCAGATCAAGAAGGCCTACCGCAAGCTCGCCCGCGCCAACCACCCCGACTCCAACCCCGGCGACGACGCGAAGCACGAGAAGTTCAAGGCGGTCGCAGAGGCCTACGACGTGGTCGGCGACACCGACAAGCGCGCCAAGTACGACGAGATGCGCTCGCTCTACGCCAGTGGACGCTTCCCCGGCGGGTTCGGCGGCGGTGGCGGGGGTGGCGGCTTCGACATCAACGACCTGCTGCGCGAGCGCGCCGGCGGGGGCGGTGGCTTCGGCGACATGTTCGGCGACCTCTTCGGCGGGGGCTTCTCCCGTGGTGGCCGTGCGCAGCCGCGGCCCACCAAGGGTGCCGACGTCGAGACCTCGGCGACGATCAGCTTCACCGACGCCATGGACGGCGTCACCATCTCACTGCGGCTGACCTCCGACTCGGCCTGCCCCGACTGCAAGGGCAGTGGCGGCAAGCCCGGCACCAAGCCGAAGGTGTGCCCGGAGTGCGAGGGTGCGGGCTTCGTGGTGTCGTCGGTCGGCGGGGCCTTCTCGCTCAACGAGACCTGCCCGGCCTGCGGCGGCCGGCAGCTGGTCTACGACGAGCCGTGCCCGACGTGTCACGGCAGCGGCCGCGGCATGTCTGCCCGGACCATCTCCGCGCGCATCCCCGCCGGCGTCAAGGACGGTCAGCGGATCCGGCTGCGCGGCAAGGGAGCGGCCGGCGAGAGCGGCGGTCCGCCCGGTGACCTCTTCGTCACCGTCAAGGTCACCCCGCACCGGGTGTTCGGACGCAAGGGCGACAACCTCACGCTCGAGGTGCCTGTCGCCTTCGACGAGGCGGCGCTGGGCGCGGAGGTCAAGATCCCGACGCTGGGCGGCGCACCGGTGACGTTGAAGCTGCCGGCGGGCACCCCCAACGGCCGCACGTTCCGGGTGCGCGGCAAGGGCGCCCAGAAGTCCGACGGCACACGCGGCGACCTGCTGGCCACCGTGGAGGTGCACGTGCCGGCCGTGCTCGACGGGGCCGCGCGCGACGCGCTCGAGGCCTACCGCGCCGCCACCGCCGGCAAGCCGCTGCGCGGCAACCTGTTCGAGGACTCCTGATGGCGCGCGACCCCGGCCTCACCCCGCCCGCCCCCGATGCTGCGGTCTACGTCATCAGCGTCGCCGCTGAGCTGACCGGCCTGCACCCGCAGACGCTGCGGTCCTACGAACGGCTGGGGCTGATCACTCCCGGCCGAACCGGCGGCGGCGGTCGCCGCTACTCCCACCGCGACATCGAGCTGCTGCGACTGATCTCCGACCTGACGTCGTCGGGCATCGGCATCGAGGGCGTCCGGCGCATCCTGGAGCTGGAGAACCAGGTGCAGGCGCTGCGGCTGCGCAACGAGGAGCTCCTCGCCGAGCTCGAGGCGACCCGCGAGGCGCTGCGCCAGGCGCTGTCGCAGCGCGCGGCCGCCCCGCCTGCCGACCGGCTTCCGGTGCTACGGCAGCCGATGACCGGGCAGTCGATCGTGGTCTGGCGCCGCGGCCTCTCCTGAGGTGGGCCCGCCGACGTGTCGGCGTCGGGCTCGGGGTCGTACGCGGAACGAGATTCACTGGTTATCCGGTGAATCCATCACTTCTCCAGGCGTACACCGGGGGTGAAGTGCCAGATTCACTGGTTAACCAGTGAATCCTGAGCCACCCCCACCCCCGCCGCCACCAGGCTCGCGCGGGCGCCGTCGGTCAGCCCGACCTCGAGGTCGAAGGAGTGCCCGCGGAGACCGAGCAGCCAGGCCTCCGGCTCGGCGTCGAAGCACAGGCGAGCGGTGGCGAGGAGCGTCGGCACGGTGAGCGCGTGCGAGCTGAACGGCACGTCGTACGCCGGCTCCGGCCGGGTCACCGCGACGGTGTCGACGGCGGGGTCCTTCGTCGCGTCGACGAACAGCACGCGGGCGAACCGGCTGATCAGGTCGGCGTCCTCCAGGACCGGCTGGTAACCACGGTGCAGGGTCGCGTCGCCGGTCCGGCCACTCGACTCCAACCAGTCCACGAAAGCCCAGCCCAGCCCGTCGTCCTGCCGTGCGACGTTGCCGATGCCGTAGACCAGGCAGTCGGCTCCGGTGAACGACGCGACCAGCGTGGCGACGCCGCCGGTCCGGGACACGGCGCTCATCCGCGCACCCGCTCCGCGACCAGCGCGCCGGCGGCGTCGTACACCTCGACGATCAACGGCATCTGCCCCATCGCATGCGTCGCGCAGGACAGGCAGGGGTCGTAGGCGCGGATGCCGACCTCGATCGAGTTCATCATGCCCTCGGTGATCTCCGAGCGCCCGGACAGCTCCTGCTCGGCGACCGCGCGCACCGTCCGGTTGAGCACCTCGTTGTTCTGCGTCGTCGCGACGATCAGGTTGGCGGCGGTGATCGCCCCGTCCTCGTCGGCCCGGTAGTGGTGGATCAGCGTCCCGCGGGGGGCCTCGACCACGCCGATGCCCTCGCCGGTCCAGGCGCCCGGGCCGGGGTCGACCACCAGGTCCGTCCCCTGCAGGTCGGGGTCGTGGAGCAGGTCGCGCACCACCTCGGCGGCGTGCAGCAGCTCGATCGCGCGCGCCCAGTTGCCGTGCAGGGTCCGGGCGTTGGCCATCCCGTCGCTGTAGGCGTGGAAGCGCTGCAGCTCGGCGTCCGCCAGCGGCGTCGGCAGGCGCCGGGTCACGTTGAGTCGCGCGAGCGAGCCGACGCGCACCGAGCCCTCGTGGCGGCCGAGTGCCTTGAGGAAGGGGAACTTCAGATAGCTCCACTCCTCGACCGCCTCCGAGAAGTGATCGAGATAGGTGTGGTCGTCGAACTCGGTGACCACCTCGCGCGCCGGGCCCACCACCCGCAGCCGGCCGTCGTAGTAGTCGACGTCGCCCCGATCGTCGACCAGCCCCATGTTGAGCATCGGCACCGGCGCGAACGCGTCGACCATCGCGCGGTGCCGCTCGTGGAAGTCGGAGAAGAGGTGCAGCGCGTCCTGGGCCTGGTCGAGGACGGCGTCCATCGACGGCAGGTCGTCCTCGCCCCGCAGGAAGCGGTCGCGCTCGGCGAGCGTCAGCCCCTTCTGCACCCCACCGGGGACGGAGCTGATCCCGTGCATCCGCTTGCCGTAGAGCGTCTGGAGGATCTCCTGCCCCCACTTGCGCAGCAGCACGACCCGCGTGACCAGGGCTCGGTCGGCCTCGACCAGCCCGACGACGTTGCGCACCTCCGGGGGCGCGTCGACGCCGAACAGCATCTCCGGCGCCGAGAGCAGGAAGAACGCCGCCGTGTGCGACTGCAGCATCTGGGCGTAGTGGCCGAGCCGCCGCACCTTCTCCGCGGTCGGCGTGATCGCCCGGCCGACGCCGACCATGTCGTCGAGCGCCTTCGCCCCCGCGAGGTGGTGGCTGACGAAGCAGATGCCGCAGATCCGCTGCAGCAGCACGGGCGCCTCCCAGTAGGGATGGCCCTGCACGAAGCGCTCGTAGCCGCGGAACTCCACGACGTGCAGCTTCGCGTCGGCGACCCGGTGGTCCTCGTCGAGGGTGACCACGACCTTCCCGTGGCCCTCGATGCGGGTCACCGGGTCGATGACGATCCTGCGCGACATGGGTGCTCCCTCGAGGTCAGTCGTAGTGGGTGAGCGAGGTCGGCAGGTCGATCGGGCGGCCGTGGGCGGCCGCGTCGAGGACCGCGAACACCGCGTCGTTGGACGGCGGGCAGCCGGGCACGAAGAAGTCCATGTGGACGACCTCGTGGCAGGGGCGGACCCGGTCGGTCAGCCGCGGGATCTCCGGGTGAAGCGGGATCGTCGGCCGGTCGCCGGGCACCGCGGTGGGGGAGTCGAGATACGCCGTGGCGAGGCACTCACCCAGCCCGATGCTGTTGCGCAGCGACGGTACGCCGCCCCAGGTGGCGCAGGCGCCCACCGACACCAGGACATCGCAGTGCTCGCGGAAGTGGCGCAGCGTCTCGATGTTCTCCTCGTTGGCGACACCCCCTTCGACCAGCCCGACATCGCACCTTCCGGTGATCCGCTTGCTGTCGGTGAAGGACGAGCGGGTGATCGTGACCAGGTCGAGCAGCGGCAGCAGCCGCTCGTCGAGGTCGAGGGCGGACAGGTTGCACCCCCAGCAGCCACACAGCGAGATGGTGGCGACGGTCAGCTTGCCCCGGCGCGCCTCGACGGTGGCCTCCGAGACCGGCGTGCGCGGCAGCTCGTGGGAGAGCTCGCGTCGGTTGCTGCTCATCGCCGCTCCCCTCGCAGTGCTCGCTCGCGCACGCTCTCCACGTCGAAGCGGCGCGCGCCGATCGGGTCGTCGTACCCCACGCCCTTGCGCAGGATGGCCCCGACGGGGCAGAGGTCGACTGCGGTGCCGACCTGCTCGTCGCTGAGGTGTGCCGCGGTCGCGTGGTCGAGCTCGACCCGCGTCTCCGGCCCGCGCCCGCTCAGGGTGAACACCGGCCGGCCCTCGTCGTCGCGCACCAGGTCGACGCACCGCTGGCAGAGGATGCAGCGGTCGCGCGCCAGCCAGATCCGGCTGTCGCCCGGGTCGGTCTCGCGCCGGGGGTAGCGGTAGGGGAACTCCGAGGCCAGCATGCCGGTCTCCGCCGCCACCGCCTGCAGGTCGCAGCGACCGCTCTTCTCGCAGCTCGGGCAGACGTGGTTGCCCTCGGCGAAGAGCAGCCCGACGACCTGGCGGCGCATCGTCATCAGGTCCTCGGCCGCCACCTCCACCACCGCGCCGTCGTGGACCTCGGCGGTGCAGGCGGCCACCACCCGGCCGTCCAGTCGCGCCGCGCAGACCCGGCAGGTGCCGAGAGCCGGATGGTCCTGGTGGAAGCAGAGGGTCGGGACGTAGGCCCCCGCCGCTGTGGCGGCGTCGGCCACCGTCGCTCCCTCCTCGACGGTGACGGGGACGCCGTCCACGGTCACGGTGATGCTCACGAGCCCCCTCCCTCCTCGCGGGCGGCGACCAGTCGCTCCGCGGTCGGGCGGTACGCCGCCACGGCCGCCTGCTCGTCGAAGGAGGCCAGCAGCGCCGAGTCCGTGCCGGCGCCCGCCGCCGCGGCGGCCAGCTCGGGGAACTCGCTGAGGGTGGTGGTCAGCGGCCGCGAGGAGCTCACGCCCAGACCACAGCGGCTGGTGCCCCGCAGCAGCGCCGCCCACGACTCGACGTGGGCGAGGTCCGCCGCGTCGGCCCGCCCCTCGCCGATCCGGGTGGCGAGGTCCAGCATCGCCGGGTTGCCGGCCCGACAGGGCGCGCAGATCCCGCACGACTCCCCGACGAAGAAGCGCAGGTGCTCCCGCGCCACTCCGAGCAGGTCGCGCGTGGAGTCGAACACCGTGAAGGCGCCGTTGCAGCCGAGGTCCTCATAGCTCAGCCGCCGGTGACCGTTGCGCGCCACGGACACGCACCCGCCCGCGGGCCCGGACACCTGGACGGCGTGGGCGTCGGGGGCGTCGACCATGGTCAGCACGTCGTGCAGCGTCGTTCCCCAGGCGACCTCGTGCACGCCTTCGAGCGCGCAGTCGCCGGCCACGCTGAGCAGCCGGGTGCCGGCGGAGTCCTCGGTGCCCATCCGGCTGAACCACTCCGGCCCTTCCTCGAGCACCCTCGTGACGACCGCGAACGTCTCCACGTTGTCGACGATGGTCGGGTGCCCGCGGAAGCCCACCTGGGCCGGGAACGGCGGCTTCAGACGTGGCGTGCCGCGGTGGCCCTCGCACGACTCGAGCAGCGCCGACTCCTCGCCGCAGACGTAGGCCCCCGCGCCGAGCTGGATCCGGACGTCGAAGTCGAAGCCGCGCCGACCGCCGATGTCCCGGCCGAGCAGCCCCTGCTCGCGCATCAGGTGCAGCTGGTGGGCGAGGTAGTGGCGGAGGTAGGCGTACTCCCCCCGCAGGTAGAGGATGCCGCGCTGCGCGCCCACGGCGTACGCCGCGAGCACCATCCCGGCGATCGCGAGCTCCGGCTGGCGGGTGAGCAGCACCCGGTCCTTGAACGTGCCCGGCTCACCCTCGTCGGCGTTGCACACGACGTAGCGCGTCTTGGCGGGTGCCGTCGCGCACAGCCGCCATTTGAGGCCCGTGTCGAAGCCGGCGCCGCCGCGACCGCGCAGCCCCGAGAGGGACACGCGCTCGCGCAGCTTCTCCGGCGCGAGGTTCACCGCCTCGCGGATCACGCCGGCCACGTCGCTGCGGGGGCGGAAGAAGACCGGGCCATGGGTGCGGACATTCGTCTCGACGAGGGCGTCGACGTACTCGCGAAGGTGGCTGGGGACGCCGTCGGGGTTGGCCAGCTCGCGGGGCGAGGCCCCGGCAAGGATCCGGCCGACGATGTCGGCGACGCGGTCGGGGGTGAGCCTGGCGAAGACGAGGTCGTCGGCCAGGATCGCCGGCTCCTGGTCGGAGAGGCCGATGCAGGGGGTCGAGAAGAGCCCGAAGGTCCCCGACGGGTCGACCCCGCCGAGCGGAGCGCCGGTCTCGCGTTCGAGCGCGGCCAGCACGTCGTCGTAGCCGTGCATCCGGGCAAGGACGGTGTCGGCGAGGTACAGACGGTGGCGCCCGGCAGGCCGCTGATGGAAGAGGTGGTAGAACGACGCGGTCTGCCGGACGTCGCCGAGCGTGGTGCCGAGGCCCTCCGCGAGCGCGGTCAGCTCGGGCTCGGGGAGCCAGCCGTGACGGCGCTGCAGCTCCCACAGCATGTCGAGCAGCCGACTCCGGTCGCGACCGTGGACGGCCAGCAGCCGGGGTGCCACGAGGGTGGTCGAGCGGCCGTCCATGCCGACCTCCGGTCCAGGATGCGGGAGGATCCCCGCCTTCGACGCTACTCAGAGTGGCCGTGGTCGGCACCGTGGCCATGGTCACGGTGCCGTCGGCGTCGGGGTGACCGGGACCACGCGGGCCCGGGTCCTCGGCGGAGGGCCGGCCCGGCACGGTGCCGTGGGAGGTCCGTGCCGGACCGGTGGGCGTGAGGCCGGACCCTCAGCGCGCGGCGCCGGCCTTCGGCTTCGTGACCGGGCGCGGGCTGACGGTGTTGCTCGTGAGCTGGTCGATCGTCGTCAGGCTCAGGTGGAAGTCGTTGTAGTCCGACCAGCTACCGCTGAGGTTCGACGAGCAGTTGATCGACAGGTCCTTGGTGGTCGGGACGTTCACGTCGGCGCTGCCGGCGAACGGGTAGTTGTCGCCGACCACGGCGTCGACGGCGACGTCCAGGCGCGAAGCGCCGTTGACTCCGTTCAGCCGGCAGTAGAGGTAGCCACCGCTGGGTCCGTAGATCCAGCCGTCCATCGTGGCGAGGTAGTCGCCGGCCGGGACCGACGGGATGGTGATGACGAAGGAGCTCGTCGCGCTGACGCTGATGTTCGCCGAGTACGCCAGCGTCCGCACGCCCAGGTCGGACGCGTGCTTGCTGTCGACCATGTCGGCGTTCAGCTTGCCGACTCTGCCCTTGCTGTTGACCTTGATCGGGGCGCCCTTCCCGTTCTTGACCTTGAACTGCATGGCCGGGCCGGGCGTCGTCCGGGTGAGCGTGGTGACCTTGTCGGCGCTGTTGCTCTTGCCGAGAATCATCGACCTGCCGGTGGCGGCGAACGCGACGTAGTCGATGCTGACCACGAGCATCAGCGCGATCGCGCAGGCCGACACGACGGACTTCAGGGTGCGCATGAGGACTCCTTGGTGTGGTGGGGGTTGTTGACAGCCAACCGCTGGCGCAGACCCCGCAGAACCCCCCCAACGGGCCATGGTCACCGGGGCTCACGACCCGAGTCGCCGGCGTCGGGCGGGCAGGTGACGAGATCCGCGCCACACGCTCGAAGTTGAGTGGAACAGACTCAACTTTGGAGGTGTTGAATGGACAGTGGGCCGGGTGGCCCACACGCTGGCACCACCAGCCGGGGGATGAAGCAGGAGACACGACGTTGAGCCAGTTCGGAGCCGACAAGTTCACCACTCGCAGTCGCGAGGTGATCGAGGCCGCGCAGGTGTCGGCGACCACCGCCGGCAACTCCGCGACCGAGCCGATCCACCTCCTGGTCGCGCTGCTGCAGCAGCAGGAGGGCACCGCTCGCACGCTGGTCGCCAAGGCGGGCGTCGACGCTGCAGCTCTCACCCTGCAGGCGGAGGGCCTTCGCGACGCGCTGCCGCGGGCCTCCGGCGCGACCGTCCAGCAGCCGGGCGCCTCGGCCGCGCTGACCAGGGTGCTGGCCGCGGCGATGGACCTGGCGGGGTCGATGAAGGACGACTACGTCGCCACCGAGCACCTGCTGATCGCCACGGCCACGGTGGAGTCCTCGGCCCAGCAGCTGCTCGGTGACGCGGGGTTGACCGCCGACGGGCTGCGCGAGGGACTCACGGCGGTGCGAGGGAGCCGCCGGGTGACCAGCCCGGAGGCCGAGTCGACGTACGAAGCGCTGGAGAAGTACTCCGTGGACCTCACCACGTCGGCCGAGGAGGGCCGGCTCGACCCGGTCATCGGCCGCGACGCCGAGATCCGCCGCGTGGTGCAGGTGCTGTCGCGGCGCACCAAGAACAACCCGGTGCTGATCGGCGAGCCCGGCGTCGGCAAGACCGCCGTCGTCGAGGGGCTCGCCCAGCGGGTGGTCGCCGGCGACGTGCCCGACTCGCTCAAGGGTCGGCGGGTGCTCTCGCTCGACCTGGCCGCGATGGTGGCCGGGGCGAAGTACCGCGGCGAGTTCGAGGAGCGACTCAAGGCCGTCCTCGAGGAGATCAAGGACGCCGGCGGCCAGGTGATCACGTTCATCGACGAGCTGCACACGGTCGTCGGTGCGGGCGCCGGCGGCGACTCCTCGATGGATGCCGGCAACATGCTCAAGCCGATGCTCGCCCGCGGCGAGCTCCACATGATCGGCGCCACCACCCTCGACGAGTACCGCGAGCGGATCGAGAAGGACCCGGCGTTGGAGCGCCGGTTCCAGCAGATCTTCGTCGGGGAGCCCTCGGTCGAGGACACCATCCAGATCCTGCGCGGCATCCAGGAGAAGTACGAGGCCCACCACGGCGTGCGGATCACCGACGGCGCCCTGGTGGCGGCCGCGACCCTGTCCGACCGCTACATCACCGGCCGGCAGCTGCCCGACAAGGCGATCGACCTGATCGACGAGGCTGCGTCGCGGCTGCGGATGGAGATCGAGTCGTCGCCGGAGGAGATCGACCAGCTGCGGCGCTCGGTGGAGCGGCTGAAGATGGAGGAGTTCGCGCTCGAGAAGGAGAGCGACCCGGGCTCCGCCGACCGGCTGGAGAAGCTCCGCGCCGACCTCGCCGACCGCGAGGAGGAGCTGCGCGGGCTCGAGCAGCGGTGGGAGCAGGAGAAGGCCACGCTCGAGGGCGAGGGCGAGCTCCGTCGCGCCCTCGACCAGCTGCGCGTCGAGGCGGACCGGCACGAGCGCGAGGGCAACCTCGAGGCCGCCAGCAAGATCCTCTACGGCTCGATCCCCGAGCTGGAGAAGAAGATCCAGGCGGCCGTCGCTGCCGAGCGTGCCGACACCGAGCCGCTGGTGGGCGAGGAGGTGGCGGCCGAGCAGATCGCCGAGGTGGTGGAGGCCTGGACCGGCATCCCCACCGGCCGGCTGCTCGAGGGCGAGACGGCCAAGCTGCTCCACATGGAGGACGTCATCGGCGAGCGGCTGATCGGCCAGCGGTCGGCGGTCAACGCCGTGAGCGACGCCGTACGCCGGTCGCGGGCGGGGATCTCCGACCCGCACCGGCCGACCGGCTCGTTCCTGTTCCTCGGGCCGACCGGCACGGGCAAGACCGAGCTGGCCAAGGCGCTGGCCGACTTCCTCTTCGACGACGAGCGCGCCATCGTGCGGATCGACATGAGTGAGTACTCCGAGAAGCACGCCGTGGCCCGGCTGGTCGGCGCTCCGCCCGGCTACGTCGGCTACGAGGAGGGCGGTCAGCTGACCGAGGCGGTCCGCCGCCGGCCCTACTCCGTGGTGCTGCTCGACGAGGTGGAGAAGGCGCATCCGGAGGTCTTCGACGTCCTGCTCCAGGTGCTCGACGACGGCCGGCTCACCGACGGGCAGGGGCGAACGGTCGACTTCCGCAACACGCTGCTGATCCTGACCAGCAACCTCGGCTCGATGTTCCTGGTCGACCCGACGCTCGACATCGCGGCGAAGCACGAGTCGGTCATGGCGGTGGTGCGGCAGGCGTTCAAGCCGGAGTTCCTCAACCGGCTCGACGAGGTCGTGATGTTCGACGCGCTCACCAAGGACGAGCTGGCCAAGATCGTCGACCTGCAGCTGGCGCTGCTGGAGAGGCGGCTGGCCGCCCGTCGGATCAGCATCGAGGTGTCGGCTGAGGCCCGCGGCTGGCTGGCCGAGCAGGGCTACGACCCGGCGTACGGCGCCCGTCCGCTGCGGCGGCTGATCCAGACCTCGATCGGCGACCCGATGGCGAGGATGCTGATCGGCGGCGAGCTGACCGACGGTGGCACGGTGACCGTCGAGGTCCACGAGGGTGGGCTGACGCTCACCCCGCGGCCCTGACCCCTCCGGGCTGGGGCCGGTCGCGGCGAGCGCGACCGGCTCAGCCCTTGGTGGAGCCCAGCGTCAGCCCGGAGACGAACTGCTTCTGGAGGGCGAAGAACACCACCAGGACCGGCAGCGCCACCAGCACCGAGCCGGCCGCGACCAGGTTGGTGTCGGTGAAGAACTGCCCGCGCAGGTTGTTCAGCCCACTGGTGATCGGCAGCTTGCTGAAGTCGGAGATCAGCACGGTGGCCCAGAAGAACTCGTTGTAGATCCAGGTGACCTCGAGCGTGGCGAGGGCCGCGAGCGCCGGCCGCACCAGCGGCATGGTCAGCTGCCAGTACTGCCGCCACACGCTGGCACCGTCGAGCTCGGCGGACTCGTAGATCTCGTGCGGGATGGTCTTCATGTAGTTGCTGAGCACGAACGTGCAGAAGCCCAGCTGGAAGGCGGTGTTGACCAGGATCAGGCCCCAGTAGCTGTTGAGCATCAGCCCCGAGTCGCTCATGAACGTCGGCAGCGGGATCTCCCGGAACATCCGGAAGACCGGGATCAGCAGCGCCTGCGGCGGCAGCAGGTTGGCGGCCAGGAAGAAGCCGAGCAGAGCGAGGTTGAACCGGAAGCTGAACCGTGCCAGCACGAACGCCACCATCGAGGCGAGCAGCAGGGTGAGGATCACGGCCGGCACGGTGATGTAGAGCGAGTTGAGGAAGTACTTGCCGAAGCTGCCGCGACTCCAGGCCTCGGTGTAGTTCTCGGTCGTCCAGCCACCGAAGGAGAGGTAGCCGTTGCGCTGGGTGTAGTTGTAGTCGCGGAAGCTGTTGATGACCGCCCAGATGAGCGGGAAGAGCCAGACCAGCGACAGGACCAGCATGATGACCGTGGCGATAGTGCCGCGGGGCTTGCCCAGCACGCCACCGGACAGCTGCTTGGGGGCGACGGCGCGGGACTCGTCGACGTCCGGTGCGGGCGCGGTGGGCGCGGTCGGGACGCCAGCGCTCATGGCTGGTCCTCCTTGAAGACGATGCGGAGATAGATCGTGATGAAGATGGAGGAGATCACCATCATGATCACGGCCAGGGCGGAGCCGAAGCCGTAGCGGGTGGCCTCGCCGATGACGTTCTGGCTGACCAGCGCGGCGATCAGCTCGAGACCGTTGCGGCCCTTGTTGATCACCCAGACGATGTCGAAGGCGCGCAGCGACTCGATCACCACGATCACCAGCACGATCAGGTTGATCGGCCGCATCACGGGGAAGACCACCTGGAAGAATGTCTTCCACTCGTTGGCCCCGTCGACGGCGGCCGCCTCGCGCAGGGAGGCGTCGACGCTCTTCAGCCCGGCCAGATAGAGCAGCATGACGTAGCCGGTGTGCCGCCAGGCGGTAGCCACGAGCACAGCCCAGAGGTTGACGTCGGGGTCGCCGTACCAGTCGACCTGCGTGCCGAAGACGTTGTTGATGAGGCCCTGGTCGCGGGAGTAGAAGAGCTGCCAGACGAAGCCGATCAGGGCCAGCGACAGCACCACGGGCAGATAGAACGCGGTCTGGTAGAACCGGCTGCCCCGCATCTCGCGGTCGAGCACCACCGCCAGCAGGAGCCCGAGCATCGTCGGGAGGATGAAGAGGAAGACCAGCCAGATCAGGTTGTGCCGGACCGCCGGCCAGAACGGCGGATAGATCGTGGCGATGTCGTGGTAGTTCTGGAAGCCGACCCACTCGATGTTGCTGATGCTGCCGATGCCGTTCCACTTGCCGAACGACAGCGCGACCGACGCCAGCGCTGGGAGCCACACCAGCCAGAGGACGAGGACGAACGGGACCGCCACCATGGCGATGACGACCATGCGGTCGCGTCGGCCGAGTCGTCGACGGCGGGAGGGGGGAGCGACCGCGGCCGTCTCCGAGGTGCTCGGAACAGTCTGTGTGCTGGCCATCGGCCGCTACCCCTCAGTCGCCGGCGATCAGAAGATGGACTCCTTCTGCTGCTGGATGCTGGCGACCAGGCCGTCGATGTCGTCGGGGTTCTTCAGGAACTCCTGGATCGACGGGATCATCACGGTCGAGGCGAAGCTCGAGTCGGTGTCGCGGTCGAGGAACTGGGCGATGTTCTCCGCGGCACCCACGACCTCGGCCGACTTCTTCTGCAGCTCGGAGTAGCTGTCGGTGCTGGCGTTGGAGTTGGCGGCGATGAACGGAGCGTCGGCGTTGGCGTTCGCCGCGTCCGCGGCGTCCGCGGTTCCGAGCCACTTCAGCATCTCCTTGCCGGCGTCCTGGTTGGGGCCGGAGGCGGCCAGACAGAAGCCGTCGATCGGCGCGTCGAGGGCACCGTTGCCGATGGTGTCGTCGAGAGCCGGGAACGTGAAGAAGTCCAGGTCGTCGATCACGTCGGGGATCGCGTCGGCGACGAACGTGCCGAGGAGGTACATGCCCGCGTCACCGTTGGCCATCGAGGTCGCGGCCTCCTGCCAGGTGCGGCCCAGCGGGTCTTCCTGGTGGTAGGGCAGCAGGTCCTTCCAGGTAGAGAAGACCTGCTTCACCGGGTCGCTGTCCCAGGACTCGTCGCCGGCCATCAGGGCCATGTGGAAGTCGAAGCCGTTGATCCGCATGTTGAGGATGTCGAAGGTGCCCATGGCGGGCCAGCCGTCCTTGTCGCCGAAGGCGAACGGCACGATCTTCTTGCCCTGCATGTCCTTCATCAGCGCGGTGAAGTCGTCGTACGACTCGGGCGCGGTCCAGCCGTTCTTCTCGAAGATCGACTTGCGGTAGAAGACGGCCCACGGGTAGTAGCTGACCGGCACGAAGTACTGCTTGCCGTCGGGGGCCGTGGATGCCTGCATGAACGAGTCGCCGAGCCCGTCGATCGGCCAGACGTCGCTGATGTCGGTGATCAGCCCCTGCGACGCCAGCTGCTGCATGCGGAAGCCGGCGAACCAGGTGAACACGTCGTCCGGTGTGCCCTGGAGGTAGGTGTTGAGGCTCTCCTGGAAGGTGTTGTGGTCGACGGCGTTGAGGGAGACGGTGACACCGGACTCCGCCTGGTAGGCGTCGGCGATCCCCTTGAGCCGGTCGTACGCCGGCCCGGAGCCGGCCGCCTCGTTGACCCCGAACTTGACGGTGCCGCCACCGCCGCCGTCGGAGCCGCCGCTGCCGCCAGAGCCGCCGTCGTCACCGCAGGCGGCCAGCAGGGAGCCGCTGCCGAGGATGGCGCCGCCGACCGCGGCGTTGCGGAGGAAGCTGCGTCGCGTGGCCGCCATGGTGGCCTGCGCGGACGGGGGGATGACGAGCGGGTTCGCCGGCGAGGGGCGGCTGTTCATGTGGACCTCCGGGTTAACAGATTCGAACAGGGGTATCGTCAGTCTTGAGCGCGACCTTGCCCTTGTCAAGAGGCATGCGGAGTGATATCAAACTGAAACGAACACGTTTGTGCAGGTTCCTCCAACAATCCTGTTTGATTTTGATCGATCAACTACCTGCGAGGAGACGCCGTGCCGGTCCCGCTGCCCGCCCTGGCCTACGGAGGCGACTACAACCCCGAGCAGTGGCCGCGGGAGGTGTGGGACGAGGACGTCCGGCTGATGCAGGAGGCCGGCGTCGACCTGGTGACCGTGGGGGTCTTCTCGTGGGCGTGGCTGGAGCCCCGCCCGGGGGAGTGGGACTTCGGGTGGCTCGACGAGGTGCTCGACGTGCTGCATGCCGGCGGCATCCGGGTCGACCTGGCGACGGCCACCGCCTCACCGCCACCGTGGCTCACCCGACGGCACCCGGAGATGCTGCCGGTCACCGCCGACGGCACCACGCTGTGGCAGGGCGGTCGGCAGTCCTACTGCCCGAGCTCGCCGGTGTTCGCCGAGCACTCGCTGCGGCTGACCCGCGCGATGGCTGAACGCTACGGTGACCACCCCGCGCTGGCCCTGTGGCACGTCAGCAACGAGCTGGGCTGCCACAACGCGCTGTGCTACTGCGAGGTCAGCGCCGCGGCGTTCCGTCGCTGGCTGGCCGACCGCTACGGCGACGTCGGCCGGCTCAACGACGCCTGGGGCACCGCCTTCTGGTCCCAGCGGTACGCCGACTTCGACGAGGTCTTGCCGCCGCGGGTGGCGCCGAACTTCCCCAACCCCACCCAGCAGCTCGACTTCCACCGCTTCAGCTCCGACCAGCTCCTGGCCAACTTCGTCGCCGAGCGCGACCTCCTCCACCAGCTGTCGCCGGAGGTGCCGGTGACGACGAACCTGATGGTCATGGAGCACACCCGCAACATGGACTACCTCGGCTGGGGCGACGAGCTCGACGTGGTCTCCAACGACCACTACCTGATGGCGCACGACCCCGAGGCCCACCGGGAGGCGGCGTTCTCCAGCGACCTCGTGCGCGGGGTCTCGAAGAACCGACCCTGGCTGCTGATGGAGCAGTCCACCAGCGCCGTCAACTGGCAGCCGCGCAACGTCGCCAAGCGGCCGGGGGAGCTGATGCGCGCCAGCATGCAGCACGTCGCCCGCGGCGCCGACGGCATCCTGTTCTTCCAGTGGCGCGCCGCCCGGGCCGGCGCGGAGAAGTTCCACGCCGGCCTGGTCCCGCACGCCGGCACCGACACCCGGCTCTGGCGCGAGGTCGTCGAGCTCGGCCGGTCGCTGAGGCACGATCCAGGAGGTGGCCGGCAGCACCGCCGCCAACGAGACCGCGATCCTCGTCGACTGGAACGCCCGCTGGGCCTGCGAGCTCGACTCCCACCCGAGCGTCGACGTCGACTACCTCGACCGCGCCCGGGCGATCCACGCCGCGCTGACCGACCGCGGCGTGGGTGTCGACGTGGTGCACCCGGGCGCCGACCTGTCGACGTACCGGCTGGTCGTGGTGCCCACGCTCTACCTCGTCACCGACGCCGCACGCGGCCAACGTCGCGGCCGCCGCCGAGCGTGGCGCGACCGTCGTGGTGACCTACTTCAGCGGGATCGTCGACGAGCACGACCACATCCGCCTCGGCGGCTACCCCGGTGCCTTCCGCGACCTGCTCGGGCGTCCGCACCGAGGAGTTCCTGCCGCTGCGGGAGCACGAGCGGGTGGTGCCTCAGCGACGGGACTCGACGGCCGACGTCTGGACCGAGGACCTGCGACTCGCAGGGCGCCGAGGCCGTGACGACGTACGTCGACGGGCCGGCCGCGGGCAAGCCCGCCGTCACCAGACGCGACCTCGGGCGACGGCGCCGCCTGGTACGTCGCCACCCGGACCTCCCCGGAGGGCACGCAGGCGCTGGTCGACCGGTGGCTCGCCGAGGCCGGCGTCGCGCCGGTGGCGGAGACGGCGCCCGGCGTCGAGGTGGTCCGCCGCCGAGCGGCCGACGGACGCAGCTGGGTCTTCGTCATCAACCACACCGACGACGACCACGACGGTGGGCCTGGCGGGCACCGACCTGCTCGGCCGGGCCGACGCCGGGTGCCGACGGACTCGTCATCCCGGCGGGTGCTGTCGCCGTCGTGAAGGAAGACTGATGCTCGCCGCCCAGCGTCGTGCGCACATCCTCGCCGAGCTCGAACGCGACGGCATCGTCCGCGTCAGCGGCCTGGTGAGCCTGCTCGGCGTCTCGGACATGACCGTCCGGCGCGACCTCACCGCCCTGGAGCGACCAGGGCATCGTCGAGAAGGTGCACGGCGGCGCCATGCTGCGTGAGGAGCCGGCCACCTCCGAGCCGGGGTTCGAGGCGAAGTCCGCGCGACGGCTCAGCGAGAAGGAGGCGATCGCCGCCCGGGCGGCCGACCTGGTGCGCTCCGGGGTCGGCGATCGCCATCTCCGCCGGCACCACGACGCACCACTTCGCGCGCCACCTGGTCGACATCCCCGGACTCACCGTGGTCGACCAACTCGGTGTGGGTCGCCGACGTGCTGCACCGGTCGGCCAGCGACTCGGTGTCGGTGCTGCTCACCGGCGGGCTGCGCACGCCGTCCGACGCGCTGGTCGGACCGCTGGCCATCGCCGCGCTGCGGTCGCTGCACCTCGACGCGGCGTTCCTCGGCGTGCACGGCATGGACGGCCAGGCCGGCTTCAGCACGCCCAACCTGCTCGAGGCCGAGACCAACCGGGCGATGATCCGCAGCGCCCGGCGGCTGGTCGTTCTCTCCGACTCCACCAAGTGGGGCGTCGTCGGCCTCTCCTCGATGGCCGACCTCAGCGAGGCGTCGGTGCTCGTCACGGACACCGGGCTGACGGCGCAGGCCCGCCAGACGCTCGGCGACGCCGTCGGCGAGCTGGTGCTAGTGCAGCCCTGAGCGAGGGCGCGAGCGACCCTGGCGCCATCCGCCGTGCCGTCTGGCCCGCCATGATTCGATGGAGGTCATGAGCACGCCCGAGGGAGACCGCAACACCCGGCCGCGCCAGGTCACCACGGCCGCGTGGCTGATCATGGGCGGGTCGCTGCTGCTGGTGCTCGCGGCCTTCCAGACCGTCTCCGGTCTGCACACCCTGGAGACCCGCGAGACCATCGAGCGGATGCTCACCGAGCAGCCGATGGCCGGCACCGGGCTCGACCTGGAGTCGGTGCGCTCGGTGCTGCACGTCGCCGCCCTCGTGCTCGGCGGCTGCGCCACCGCGACCGCGATCCTGGGCTACCAGGTGCTGCGCCGCGACCGGACCGCCCGGATCGCGTCTGTCGGTGCTGGCCGTCCCGCTGGTGGTTGCCGGCATGATGAGCGACCCGTTCATCGCCCCCATGGTCGGCGCCGCCATCGCCATGCTGTGGATCCAGCCGGCCCGTGAGTGGTTCGCGCGGCGGGGTGAGGCCGGTGAATCGCCCGGCGCTAGGCCCGCAGGTCGGCGTCCCGCAGCCGGCGGACGCCGTCGGTGATGACCGCCTCCTCCTTGCAGAACGCCCAGCGCACCAGGTGCCGGCCCTCGTCCTGGTCGTCGTAGAACGCCTGCGCCGGGATCGCGACCACGCCGGCGCGCTCGGGCAGCGCCAGGCAGAAGGTGTGCCCGTCGGGCCAGCCCAGGTGGCTGATGTCGGTGAGCGTGAAGTACGTGCCCTCGCTGCGCCGGGCGGGGAGCCCGGCGGCGTCGAGCCCCTCGAGCAACAGGTCGCGGCGCCGCTCGAGGCCGGCGGCCAGGACGCGGGGCCATGCCGGCTCGTGGTCGAGCGCGTGCGCCACTGCGGGCTGGAGCGGCCCACCGGAGGTGAAGCTCATCCACTGCTTGGCGTCGAGAACGCCGCCGACCAGGTCGGCCGGCCCGGTGGCCCAGCCGACCTTCCAGCCGGTCATCGAGTAGGACTTGCCCACGCTCGAGAGGGTCAGGGTGCGGTCGAACATCCCGGGCAGGGTCGCCATCGGCACATGGGGCCGGCCGTCGAAGGTGAGGTGCTCGTAGACCTCGTCGGTGATCACCGTCAGGTCGTGCTCGATCGCGACCCGGGCCAGCCCGGCCAGCTCCTCGTCGGTGAGCACGGTGCCCGTCGGGTTGTGCGGGCTGTTGAGCGAGCAGGAAGCGGGTGCGCGGCGTCACCGCGGCCCGGACGTCCGCGAGGTCGAGGCGGTAGTCGGGCGCGCGCAGGGTGACCGGCCGTCGTACGGCGCCCGCCATCTGCAGCATCGCGACGTAGGAGTCGTAGTACGGCTCCAGCACGACCACCTCGTCGCCCGGGTCGACCAGCCCGAGGATCGCGGCCGCGATCGCCTCCGTGCAGCCGGTGGTCACGACGACCTGGGTGTCCGGGTCGAGGTCGAGGCCGTAGTGCCGCTGCTGGTGCCGCGCGATCGCCTCACGCAGCGGGGGGATGCCGATGCCGGGTGGGTACTGGTTGGCACCGCCGCTGGAGCGCGTCGACCGCGGCGGCCACCATCGACGCGGGGCCGTCGACGTCGGGGAAGCCCTGGCCCGAGGTTGATCGCGCCGGTCCGCACCGCGAGTGCGGACATCTCTGAGAAGATCGTCGGCGGGATGCCACGGAGTCGCTCGGCCCTGGTCGTTGGCGCTCGGTCTCGGCTCGCATGCGGCCCACCGTAACGGGAGGAAGCCTCGTCGTGGCCACGCAGCAGGAGCAGACGGCGCCCGACTCGTCGGCGTCGCCGCACGGAGCGCCGGCCCGCAGCCGCACGCCCTGGCAGCGGGTCGTCCCTGGCCCTCGGGCTCGTGCTCGTCGTGGGCGGCCTCGGTCTGCTCGGCTGGGTGGGCTGGGAGCTCTACGGCACCACCTGGGTCTCGGAGCGCAAGCAGGCCGAGGCGGTCGACCAGCTCACCGTGGCCTGGGAGGACGGCCAGAGGCTGACCCGCGTCGACGGGGGCACGGCCACGGCGGTCGTGCGGATCCCACGCTTCGGCGACGACTACCGGATCCCCCTGCTGCAGGGCACCAGTGACGAGGCGCTCGCCTCCGGCTTCGGTCAGTACGCCGACTCCGCCGCCCCCGGTGCCCGGGGCAACTTCTCCCTCGCGGGACACCGGATCACCCACGGCGAGCCCCTGCGCCGGATGCCCGAGCTGCAGCCGGGCGACGAGGTGGTCGTCGAGACCGCCGAGGCGACGTACACCTACGTCCTCGACACCGGCGGCGACGACCTCGAGGTGCCGTTCACCGACGTCTGGGTGCTCGAGCCGCGCCCGGTCAACCCCTCCGGCGGCGTCGAGCCGCCCGCGGATGTCGGCCGCCGGCTGCTCACGCTCACCACCTGCTCGGAGCTGTTCCACACCGACGACCGGCTGATCGCCTTCGGTCACCTCGTCGACACCGCTCCCCGCGACTGACCGCGACATGCGCGTTGTGGTGCCCCGAGGTGTCGGTCGTGGTGCCCCGAGATGTGGGTCGTGGCGGCGTGGATAAGGTGCGGCGCATGACCGACGCCGCCCTCGCCCGCGACATCGACGCCACCTGCCGCCTGGTCGGCGAGTTCACGCTGCGCTCCGGCCAACAGGCGACGGAGTACTTCGACAAGTACCTCTTCGAGGCCGAGCCCGCTCTGCTCGCCCGCGTGGTGGAGCAGATGGTCGACCTGGTGCCGGCGGACACCGAGCTCCTCGGCGGCCTGGAGCTGGGCGGCGTCCCGATCGCCACGGTGCTGTCGGCCCGGGCCGGCCTGCCGGCGCTGTTCGTGCGCAAGAAGGCCAAGGACTACGGCACCTGCAAGCTCGCGGAGGGCCGGGACGTGTCCGGCCGCCGGGTGACGCTGGTGGAAGACGTGATCACCACCGGCGGGGCGGTCCGCGATGCCACCCGCGCCCTGCGTGAGGCCGGCGCCATCGTCGAGGTCGTGGTCTGTGCGATCGACCGTTCGCCTGAGGGGGAGAACCCGCTGGCCGATGTCGGCCTCGAGGTCCGGCCGGTGCTCACCAAGGTGATGCTCGACGCCGCCCGCGGCTGACCGTCGAGCCCCGCGGCAGAGCCCGGCCTCAGGCCTGGGCAGTCGCCTGGCGTCGGTGGCGCCACCACTCGAACAGCACCGGCAGCAGCGAGAACGCCACGATGACCAGCGCGATCGCGTCGATGTTGTCGCGGAGAAACGCGATGTTGCCGAGGAAGAATCCGAGCAGGGTGATCGACAGTACCCAGAGCACCGCCCCGATGAAGCTCCAGAACCAGAACCGGTCGCGGCGCATCTGCGTGACGCCGGCGACGACGGTGACGTAGGTCCGCACGAACGGCACGAACCGCCCCAGCACCAGCGCCCGCCCACCGTGTCGGGTGAAGAACTCGTCGGTCTTGCGGACATGCTGCTGCTTGATGATCCGGCCGTCGTGCTCGTGCAGCCGCGGCCCGATCAGCCGCCCGATCTCGTAGCCCGAGACGTTGCCGAGGAAGGCGGCGATGAGCAGTCCCACGAGCGCGGCGCCGAGCTCGACGTAGGTGCTGCCGGGCAGCAGGTCGAGCTGGCCGGCGGCGATGAAGATGCCGAGCGAGAAGAGCAGGGTGTCGCCGGGCAGGAACGGGAAGAGCAGCCCGCACTCGATGAACACGATCACCAGGCTGATCCAGAAGAGCTCGGTGCCGAACCGCTGCAGCAGCCACTCGGGGTCCATCCAGCTGATGCCGAACAGCAGCGGCGAGAGGGCGGCGTCGAGCGTCACGGCCGGCAGCGGGGTCACGGCGGTCACCCTAACCGGGCGATCCTGAGAGTTCGCCTACCCTTCCTGCATGGTCGAGCCCCCCGACACCGGCGCGAAGGGCGAGCGGGCGCCGTACGACCCGATGCCGCACGGGCCGCCCGAGGTGGGCGTCGGGCCGTGGCCAGGGGAGTGGCCGACGGGGCCGGAGTACGACGCCGAGCTGCTCGCCCACGGCGACCGCCGCAACGTCGTGGACCGCTACCGATACTGGACGATGGAGGCGATCGTCTCCGACCTCGACCGCCGCCGGCATGACTTCCACGTCGCGATCGAGAACTGGCAGCACGACTTCAACATCGGCACCATCGTGCGCACCGCCAACGCCTTCCTGGCCGCCGAGGTCCACATCGTCGGCAACCGACGGTGGAACCGCCGCGGTGCGATGGTCACCGACCGCTACCAGCACGTGCGGCACCACGAGAGCACCGGCGCCCTGGCGGCGTATCTCCACGAGCGTCCCGCCGGCCCGGTGCGTCTGCTCGGGATCGACAACCTGCCCGGGTCGGAGCACCTCGAGACGATGGCGATGCCGCGCAGGGTCTGCTTCCTGTTCGGCCAGGAAGGGCCGGGGCTCTCGGCGGAGGCGCGCGCGGTGTGCGACGGCACCTTCTCGATCGCGCAGTTCGGCTCCACCCGCTCGATTAACGCCTCGGCCGCCGCCGCGATCGCCATGCACGCCTGGGTCCGGGAGTACGCCGACCTCGGCGGCGAGTCCGCCTGGCGGGGCTGAGCCGCGACGCACGAGGGTCGGCCCGGGATGCCCGGGCCGGCCCTCGACGAGCTCAGTGCGTGATGGTCACGTCCTCGGAAGACCTTGACCACCATGGTGGCCCAGCAGGGCAAGGGTGAGAAGACGACGAGTCACGAGCTGGTTCCCTCGACCGAGACGGGTGGGGCTCCCCGATCGGGCCCCGAGGCGGAGGGACCTCGCACGGCGCACGGCGGGCGGCGTCGGTAGAGCAACCGGTCTCAATGGTCTGGTCCGGCGCCGCTTCGCCAACGATGTCCACGGGTTGTCACCTGGCCGGGCCCGCCCCTTCCGGTGGGACTAGGGTGGAAATCAAGCCGGTCGGAGATCCGAATGGCCGGCGCCCATCGTCTGAGGAGCTGCACGGAAATGCCCATCGCCACCCCCGAGGTCTACGCCCAGATGCTCGACACCGCCAAGGAGCGCGGCTTCGCGTTCCCGGCGATCAACGTGTCGTCGTCACAGACGCTCAACGCGGCCCTGAAGGGCTTCGCTGACGCCGGCTCCGACGGCATCATCCAGGTCTCCACCGGCGGTGCGGAGTACTTCTCCGGCCCGTCCGTGAAGGACATGGTCACCGGCTCCGTCGCGTTCGCGGCGTTCGCGGCCGAGGTCGCGAAGGCCTACCCCGTCAACGTCGCGCTGCACACCGACCACTGCCCCAAGAACAAGCTCGACGGCTTCGTCCGGCCGCTGCTCGAGATCTCGGCGGAGCGGGTGGCGCGCGGCCAGGCTCCGCTGTTCCAGTCGCACATGTGGGACGGCTCCGCCGTACCCCTGGCCGAGAACCTGGAGATCGCGCAGGAGCTCCTGGCCAAGGCGGTCGCGGCGAAGATCATCCTCGAGATCGAGGTCGGCGTCGTCGGCGGCGAGGAGGACGGCATCGTCGGCGAGATCAACGAGAAGCTCTACACCACTCCCGAGGACGCGCTGGCCACCGTCGAGGCACTCGGCGTCGGCGAGAACGGCCGCTACATGACAGCGCTGACCTTCGGCAACGTGCACGGCGCCTACAAGCCCGGCCACGTCAAGCTGCGCCCGGAGATCCTCAAGGCCGCCCAGGAGGCGGTCGTGGAGAAGCTCGGGCTCGGGGCCGGCGCCAAGCCGTTCGACCTGGTCTTCCACGGCGGGTCGGGCTCGCTGCCCGAGGAGATCGCCGCGGCCGTCGAGTACGGCGTGGTGAAGATGAACGTCGACACCGACACGCAGTACGCCTTCAGCCGCCCGGTCGCCGACCACATGCTTCGCCACTACGACGGTGTGCTCAAGATCGACGGTGAGGTCGGCAACAAGAAGCTCTACGACCCGCGCTCGTGGGGCAAGGCCGCCGAGCAGGGCATGGCCGCCCGCGTCGTGGAGGCCTGCGAGAACCTCAGCTCCACGGGTCACACGCTCGGCGCCTGACGCCGCCCCGCCTCCCCGGGCCCGTCGCCGTACGCCCGGGGTTGCGGTGGTGGTCCCACTCCCGCGGGGTTGAGAGGACTTCCGCGGTGGTCGACCGCTGAGGTAGTCCCCGCTGCCCCGCGGCAGTGACGACCCGGAGGCACGGTTCTCCACAGGTCGCCGCAGGCCGGGTTCCCTCACCTCGCCGACTGGTCCAGGGTCGGCGCATGGACGGACTCCTGCCCAGGCTCGCCGCGGTCGCCGCCACCCAGGACGGCCTGTTCACGAGACCCCAGGCACGGGCTGCGGGGTACGCCGACGACGACGTACGCCGGCTCACGCGGCGCCAGGGCCCCTGGATGGTCGTGCGACGCGGCGTCTACGTGGCGGCCGAGCTGTGGGAGGTGAGCGGCGAGCACGAGCGCTGGTGGCTCCGCGACCATGCGGCACACCTGGCGATGGAGACACCGCACGCGCTCAGCCACGATTCAGCAGCCGCCGCCCTGGGCATGCCTCTGGTGGGAGTGGCGCGGTCGCTGTCCCACATCACCAGACGGGGCGTCACCGGCTCGCGCACGGAGCATGGAGTCAAGCACCATCTCGGCAAGGCGTCGCCTCGAGACCTGGTGGAGAGCCGCGGCGTGCTCGTGACCGGGATGGCACGCACCGGTCTCGACCTGGCCCGTGAGCACGGTTTCACCACCGGCGTGGTGGCGATCGACCACGCGCGGAGAGTGGGGACCACGATGCGCTCGTTCGAGCGCGAGCTCGCGTTGATGTCGCGGTGGCCCTACGTGCGGAGGGCTCGCGCCGCCCTCGCCTTCTCCGATCCACGAGCAGAGAGCCCGGGCGAGTCCCTGGCCCGGATCTTGGTGAGCGAGCTCGGAGTCGGAGAGGTCGACCTCCAGTTCGCCGTGCCCCTTGCGGCGGGAGTCGGGTACGTCGACCTGCGGGTGGGCTGTCACGTGTTCGAGTTCGACGGCCGGGTGAAGTATCTCCCGACCGAGCAGGGAGGCGTCGCCACGCAGCCTGTCGAGGACGTCCTGTGGGCGGAGAAGCAGCGGGAGCTGGAGATCCGGGGGCTGGGTCTCGGGGTGTCCCGCATCGTCTGGCGGGACTTCTGGGGCGCCGCCCGTGCGCGGGCCCTGCGGCGGCTGCGAGCCGAGTATCTCCTCACGGAGGAGCGTCACGGGCGCACGTTGCCACGGTGGCTGCGTGACTTCGCCCGCGACCACCCTCGGACCGCCGCCTAGCCCTCCCGTCGTGCTCCACGTGGGGCGACGGGCCCACTGCTGCGGCTTTGAGGGGACTACCCGCGGCGTCGACCACCGCGGGAGTCGCCGTAGCCCCGCGGCAGCGGGAACAGCCCCGCCGCACTGGGGCACCGGTCGCCGGGTGGCGGCCGCAGAGATCAGCCGAGCAGGGTGTCGTACGCCGTAGGGCTGGAGTCGCGCAGGAAGTCCGCGCAACGCTCCCACTCGTCGGCCTCGCCGATGGCGCGCGCCGAGAGGGCGAGCAGCCCCAGGCACTGCAGGAAGCCGCGGTTGGGCGCGTGCTCCCACGGGACCGGCCCGTGGCCCTTCCACCCGTTGCGGCGCAGCATGTCGAGCGAGCGGTGGTAGCCCACACGCGCATAGGCATAGACCGTCACGTCGTCGGCGCCGTCCTGTCGGGCCGCCTCGGCCAGCCCGGCCCAGGCGGCCGGCGACGCCGGGTGCCGGCGTACGACGGCCGCGGGCGCCTCCCCGTCGGCGAGCTCGGCCGCCGCCGGGTCCTCCGGCAGCAGGGTGGGCGGGGGACCGGCCATCAGGTCGACATGCTCCATGGGCGCCAGCCTGACAGGTCGGCGCCGGCCGAGGACGGCAGGGCGGGCCGGTGGCCGGGTGTCGAGACCGTCGCTGCGCGGGCCTGAGCCGCCAGCGCCCTCATTCGGAGGTGAGCAGGGAGCGCACCTTCGCGCCGCCCAGGGCGACGATGAGCGTGGGCAGCCGCGGGCCGCGGTCGGCACCGACGAGGAGCCCGTAGAGCAGCCGGAAGAAGTCCTTCTGGTCCGACTTCACCTCGTCGGTCGGGTCGTCGGAGATGTCCATCCCGAGCGCGACCTTCGGCACGCCGTAGACGAGCGCCGTCACGTGGTCGAGGTCGAGCTCGTCGGCCTCGCCGAGCCGCTCGAGGAAGATCCCCAACCAGCCCTCCTCCGGCTCGGTCAGCCGGCCGAGCCGCCCGAGGTCTGGCTCGGAGCGCACCAGCGTGCGGTCCTCCGGGGGCACGAACTCCTCGATCCAGCCCATCGCCTTGGCCAGTCGCGGCTCCAGCTGCGTCACCGAGTCGTGGGGGTGGCCGACGTCGGAGACGATCCGGCTGATCTGCTCGGCCGACCCGGCGGTGACGTCGGCGACCGAGGACAGCACCCGGAACGGCACGACGACCTCCGGAGTCGGCAGCCGGCCGGCCGTCGAGGTGGCCGAGGCCCGCTCGAAGGCGAGCACATGCGCGTCGCGCCGAGACGGGTCGGCGGCCTTGCGGCCCAGCGCGTCCCATTCGTCGTAGAGCCGGATGATCTCGGGGCCGAAGTCGATGTCGAAGGCCTGCCGGGGCTGCCGGCGGACATAGAGCCACCGCAGGATCGGCGCCTCGAGCACCCGCAACGCGTCCGCCGCGGTCGGCACCCCGCCCTTCGACGACGACATCTTCGTCATCCCCGCGAAGCCCACGAAGGAGTAGCCGAAGTACGACGGTCGCGGCCACCCCCAGAACCGCTCGACCAGCTGATGGCCGACGGTGAACGACGAGCCGGGTGAGGAGTGGTCGGCACCGGCGGGCTCGAAGTCGACCTTCTCGAAGGCCCACCGCATCGGCCAGTCGATCTTCCACACCAGCTTGCCCTCGTCCTGCGTGGCGAGGTGGGTGACGAAGGAGTCGCCGCACACGTCGCAGGTGTAGGAGAGGTCGGTGGTGTCGTCGTCGTAGGCCGTCAGCGTGACCGTGTCGCGACCGCACCCGCGGCAGTAGGGCTTGAACGGGAAGCGCTCCAGCTCGCCCGGTCCCGAGGCGTCGTCGAGGGCCACCGAGTCCTCGAGAGCGGCGGCCTCCTGGGCGTTCTCGGTCTCGGGCTGCTTGGTGCGGTAGCGGCCGAGCACCTCGTCGATCTCGTGTCGCCGCCGGACGGCGCCGAGGATCTGCTCGCGGTAGGCGCCGGCGGTGTACATCTCGGTCTGGCTGACCTCGTGCATCTCGCAGCCCATCTCCGCGAGCGCGTCGCGCAGCGGCTGCTTGAAGTGCTCTGCCCAGGACGGGTGGCACTCCCAGGGGTCGGGCACGGCGGAGAGCGGTCGCCCGATGTGCTGGTCCCATGACTGGTCGACGCCGAAGGGCACCTTGCGGAACCGGTCGTAGTCGTCCCACGAGTGCAGGTGGCGGACGGCCAGGCCTCGCCGGCGTACCTCCTCGACCACGAAGTGCACCGTGAGGAACTCGCGCAGGTTGCCCAGGTGGATGGGCCCCGAGGGGCTGATGCCGGAGGCGCAGGTGACGAGGTTGCCCTCGCCGGCGTGCCGGATGGCGTCGTCCGCGGCGCGCGTCACCCAGTCGGTGGGCTCGCCCTGCTGCCCGCGTCCGCCTCGTGCCATGGTCGTGCCGCTCCTGCCGATCGGCGGCGCCCCTCGGGCGCCTGCAGCAGCCCACGCTAACAACGTCGCACCCGGCACGCCGACCGGGTCGTCGCCGGTGGACGCGCGCGGGCTCAGGCCGGGAGCAGCACGGTGTACGCCGCGGGCTCGACGTGCCAGGTCCGGTGCCGGTCGGGGCCGTCGATCTCCCCGTCGGCGGAGCACCAGAACTCCTCGCCGGAGACCGAGACCTGCTTGGCGCGCAGGTAGGTCACGTCGGCGTGGTCGGGATGCGTGCCGCGCGCCAGCCGGGCGGCGTACCCGACTCGCTTCAGGGCTCCCGTGGCCCGCGCGATCATCACGTCGACCCGGCCGTCGTCGACATCTGCGTCCGGGGTCAGCGGCGCCCCACCGCCGACCGAGGTCCCGTTGCCGACGGCGACCATCAGCACCGGCTGGTCGAGGTCGTTGACCACCTCGCCGTCGATCTCCACCCGCAGCCGCAGCGTCGGCGGTCGGATCGCCGTCGTGAGGGCGCCGATCGGGTAGCCCAGCTTGCCCAGGTTGAGGCCCCCGACGCCGATCGCACCGAGCCGGTGCTTCCAGCCGGTGGCCTGGCGGGACGCCTCCGCGCCCGCGCCGACGTGGACGCTGTTGACGACGACCCCGCCGAGCTCGTCGACCACCAGGTCGATCCGGGTCGGCTCGCCCGTGGCCACCACGAGCGCCGCCTCCTCGACGTCGAGCGGGATGTCCGAGACAGCGGGCCAGATCGTTGCCGGTGCCCAGCGGCAGCAGCCCCAGGGTGGTGCGGTCGAGGTCGTGCCGCCGGTGCAGTGCCGCGACGACGGCGTGCAGCGAGCCGTCGCCCCCGGCCACGACGATGGGACGGCGAGCCCGGCCCGGTGCAGCACGCTGTCGAGCTCGCCGAGGGTGCCGGTCGCCGCCACCTCCACCGACCCGTGCTCGCGCAGGACGGCGAGACCGCGGTCCAGGGTCTCCTGGTCGGCCGTGCCCGCGGCGGCGTTGGTGATGACGAGGATCGGGTCCACGCCTCGGACCCTAGCGAAGGCCCCCCGGGGTCTGTCCGCCGTTTTGGTAACGTGCGTGCGCCGACGAGGAGGGGGGCTGCGATGCCCGCGATCGTGATCCTGGGCGCCCAGTGGGGCGACGAGGGCAAGGGCAAGGCGACCGACCTGCTCGCGACGAACGAGACCATCGACTACGTCGTCCGCACCTCCGGCGGCCACAACGCCGGCCACACGATCGTCATCGACGGCGAGAAGTTCGCGACCCACCTGCTACCCACCGGCATCCTCACCGCGGGCTGCACCGCAGTGATCGGCAACGGCGTCGTCGTCTCGGTCCCGCAACTGTTCAAGGAGCTCGACGGGCTGCGTGAGCGCCGTCCGGAGCTCGGCGAGCTGGTGGTCTCCGCCAACGCCCACGTGATCGCGCCCTACCACCAGACGATCGACAAGGTCACCGAGCGCTTCCTGGGCACCAACAAGATCGGCACCACCGGCCGCGGCATCGGGCCGACGTACGGCGACAAGGTCAACCGGCTGGGGCTCCGCGTGGCCGACCTCTTCGATGAGAAGATCCTGGCCGAGAAGGTCGAGGCCTCGCTGGAGGTCAAGAACCAGCTGCTCGCCAAGGTCTACAACCGCCGGGCGGTCGAGGTCGACGCCGTCGTCGAGGAGCTGCTGGCGTACGTCGACCGGTTGCGGCCGCTGGTCGCCGACACCTCTCTGCTGCTCAACCGGGCCCTCGACCGAGGCGAGACGGTGCTCTTCGAGGGAGCCCAGGCGACGATGCTCGACGTCGACCACGGCACCTACCCGTTCGTCACGTCCTCCAACGCCATCGCCGGCGGCGTCTGCACCGGCGCCGGGGTCGGGCCGACCCGGATCGACCGGGTGATCGGCGTGATCAAGGCGTACACCACCCGTGTCGGCTCCGGCCCCTTCCCGACCGAGCTGTTCGACGCCGACGGCGAGAAGCTCTGGAAGGTCGGTGGCGAGGTGGGCGTCTCGACCGGCCGTGACCGCCGCTGTGGGTGGTACGACGTCGTGGTCGCGCGCTACGCCTCCCGCGTCAACGGGCTCACCGACCTCTTCCTCACCAAGCTCGACGTGCTCTCGTCGTGGGCGAAGGTGCCGGTCTGCGTGGCCTACGAGATCGACGGCGTCCGCCACGACGAGATGCCGATGACGCAGACGGAGTTCCACCACGCGAAGCCGGTCTATGAGCTGCTCGACGGCTGGTGGGAGGACATCTCCGGCTGTCGCTCGTTCTCCGACCTGCCGGTCAACGCCCAGCGCTACGTGCAGGCGCTCGAGGAGATGTCCGGCACCCGCATCTGGGGCGTCGGGGTGGGCCCCGGCCGCGAGCAGACGCTCGTCGTCCACGACTGAGGCCGGAGCCACGCCGTCGGCGGGTCCGCTCGGAGACGGCGCCGGGGCCGCACCCGGCGGGAGTAGGGTCCCGCCATGGAGCGCGACGCCGACGTCGTCATCGTGGGTGGTGGGCTGTCCGGCCTCTTCGCAGCGCGCGAGCTGAGCCGGGCCGGCGTCGAGCCCCTGGTGCTGGAGGCGGACACCCGCACCGGCGGCAAGATCCTCACCGTGCCGACGGTCGACGGCGTTCCCCTGGAGCTCGGCGCGCAGTGGATCGGCGACACCCACGAGCGCATGCACCGGCTGGCCGCCGAGCTCGGCGTCGAGACCTACCCCCAGCTCGACGTCGGCGAGACGGCGTACGAGCTCGGCGACACGGGGGTGCTGCGGCAAGAGGCGTTCTACGGCCGCTTCGCCGCGGAGCTGGCGGCGGTCGACGAGGTGCTCGCGCGTCTGGACGACCTGGCGGCCACGGTCCGGCCCGAGGCGCCGTGGACGGCCCCCCGGGCAACCGAGTGGGACGCGATCACCGCGGGGGCGTGGTACGACGCCCAGGGTCTCGATCCGGTCGGTCGGGCCCTGCTGGAGATCTGCACCGTGGGGATCCTCGCGGTCCCCACGGTGGAGGTGTCCTTCCTGCACCTGCTGTTCACCCTCTCGACCTGCGGGGTCGGGGCGGCGCTGTTCTCCGAGGCGGAGGGCGGTGCGCAGACCGCGCGGTTCGTGGGTGGGACCACGGCGATCCCCGACCGGCTGGCGGCCGAGGTGGCACAGCACGTCCTGCTCGACGCGCCGGTGCAGACGATCGAGCACGCCGCCGACTCGGTGACGGTCCACTGCCGGGGTGGCCGGGTCTTCCGCGGCCGCCGGGTCATCGTCGCGATCCCGCCCGCCCTCGCCGGGCGGATCCTCTACGACCCGCCGCTTCCCGGCGTCCGCGACCAGCTCACCCAGCGGATGCCGCACGCGTCCGCGATGAAGGCGTTCTTCGTCTACGACGAGCCGTTCTGGCGGGACGACGGGCTCAACGGGCAGCTCATCTCGGACGCCGGGCCGGCGCGGATGTCCAACGACACCTGTGTCCCCGGTCACGACGCCGGCGTGCTGCTGGCCTTCCTCGAGGGAGAGCAGGCGCGGCAGGCCGCCCGCCGGCCGGAGGCCGAGCGGCGGTCGCTGCTCACCGAGCAGCTGGTGCGCACGTTCGGCCCGCGGGCCGGTGTGCCCGCGGCCTACGTCGACGGCGAGTGGGGCGAGCGACCCTGGACCCGCGGCTGCTACAACGCCAACCTCGGTCCGCTGGTCTGGACCCACTTCGGCTCGGCCCTGACCCTGCCGGTGGGGCCCATCCACTGGGCCTCCACGGACACGGCCAGTGTCTGGAGCGCCTACATGGAGGGGGCCGTGGAGGCCGCCGAGCGGGCGGTCGGCGAGGTGCTGGCGACGTTGGCTTGAGCGTGGGACTGCTCCTCCGAGGAGCGTTCCGCACCCCTTCTCGCGCGACCGGGTGCCGTTCGCTCCTCGGAGGAGCAGTCCCACGGGGCGACCAGCAGCCGGCCGGCCGGCCGACGGACCTGTGCCGGCTCGCCGCTAGGCTCTGGCCCCGTGAAGACCCTGGTGATCGGCACCGGCGGCCGCGAGCACGCGCTGGCCTGGGCCCTGGCTCGCGACCCGCAGGTCACCGAGGTCCATGCGGCCCCCGGCAACCCGGGGATCGGCGAGGTGGCCACCCTGCACGAGGTCGACCCGATGGACGCCGAGGCGGTCGCCGCGCTCGCGGAGCGGCTGGGCGTCGACCTGGTCGTCGTGGGCCCCGAGGCGCCGCTGGTCGCCGGCGTGGCCAGCGGCGTGCGCGCTCGCGGCATCGCCTGCTTCGGGCCGAGCACCGAGGCCGCGCGGCTGGAGGGCTCGAAGGCCTTCGCCAAGGACGTGATGGAGGCGGCCGGGGTCCCCACGGCCGAGGCCCGGGTGTGCACGACACCCGAGGAGGCGGCGGGCGCCCTCGACGCCTTCGGGGCGCCGTACGTCGTCAAGGACGACGGGCTGGCTGCGGGCAAGGGCGTGGTGGTGACCGACGACCGCGACGTGGCGTTGGCCCACGCGGCCGCGTGCGGGCGGGTGGTCGTCGAGGAGTTCCTCGACGGGCCCGAGGTGAGCCTGTTCGCGATCACCGACGGGCGCACCGTCTATCCGCTCCAGGCGGCGCAGGACTTCAAGCGGATCTTCGACGGCGACCTCGGTCCGAACACCGGCGGCATGGGCTCCTACACCCCGCTGCCGTGGACGCCGGCCGACCTGGTCGACGAGGTCACCCGCACCGTCCTGCAGCCGACCGTCGACGAGATGCAGCGGCGCGGCACGCCGTTCCGGGGGCTGCTGTACGCCGGTCTGGCGCTCACCTCCCGCGGCGTCCGGGTCGTCGAGTTCAACGCCCGTTTCGGCGACCCCGAGACCCAGCCGCTGATGGCGCTGCTGGAGTCGCCGCTCTCCGAGCTGCTCTACGCCGCCGCGACGGGCACGCTGTCCGACGTGCCGCCGCCGCGCTTCCGCGAGGGGGCCGCGGTGGCCGTGGTGATGGCCAGCCGGGGCTACCCCGAGTCCAGCTCGAGCGGAGACCCGATCAAGGGCGCCGAGACGCTCGACCGCGAGCCCGACGTGCACGTCTTCCACGCCGGCACGGCCCGGCGTCCCGACGGCCAGCTGGTGACCGCGGGCGGGCGGGTGCTGGCCGTCGTCGCCGTGGGGGCAGACGTCGCCGACGCCCGGGCCAAGGCCTACGAAGGCGTCCACTCGATCACCTTCGCCGGTGCTCAGGCCCGCACCGACATCGCGATGCTCGCTGCGAGCCGGTCGCTCTAGGCGCCCGGCCCGCCCGGACCGCCCTTGCCCCGATCCTCAGAGGGCAGGAAGATCGCCAGCAGGTCGCTGACCATGGACGTCGACTCCTCGGGATGTCGCAGCGGTCCCTCCGGGTGCACCCGGTAGTGGTTGCGCCGTCCGACCCGCTCCCGGGTGAGGTAGCCGCCGGCCTCCAGATCCCGGAGGATGCCGCGCGCGGCCCGCTCCGTGATGCCGACCCGCCGACCGAGCTCACTCACCAGTACCCCTGGCTCGCGGGCGACGAGGACCAGGACGTGACCGTGGTTGCTGAGGAACGTCCAGGATCGTTCGGCGTCGACCATGGCCCCACCCTAGGGTCTGCGGCGTGAGGGGCGTCACACCCATGACACCGGAAACAAAAAACCGGTAATGTGCTTCCTGTGAACACTCTACGGCTGACGCGAGCCGGTGCCTTCCTCGTCGCTGTGACCGCCGTCGTGGGCCTGGTCATGACCGGAGCCGGCGCGGCACTGCCCGCTCCTTCGGTGGGTCCGGTCGGGATAGAGCTCGGCCCGGTCAACCTCGTCCTCGCGGCCTACGTCGCCGGGCTCGGGTGGCTGCTGGCGCGCTACTCGCTGGTCAACCTTCGAGGCCAGCGGCGGATCCCTCGCCTGGGTGCCCTCTTCGCGATCGTGGTGGCGTCGCTGCTCGCCATGGTGCTGGCCGGCAACCTCCTCACCCTGGCTCTCGGGTGGACCGTCAGCGGGCTGGCACTCAGCGGCCTGGTGAGCCATGCAGGCACGCCGGAGGCGCGGCGGTCCGGGCGGCAGGTGCTCACCTGGCTGCTCGCCTCGAGCGCACTGCTCTGGGGCGCCGTCGCGGTGGCCGTCGACGCCGGCATCGCACTCGACGGGTCCGACTCGGGCGTTGCGCTGGGGTCGGCGGCCGGCGCCGTCGTCGCCGGACTGCTGCTCGCTGCCTGTGTGCTGCGCTCCGCACTTGCGCCGTTCCACCGGTGGCTTCCAGTGACCGCGGCTGCTCCGTCACCCGTGTCGGCGCTGCTGCACGCAGGCGTGGTCAACGTGACAGGCGTGGTAGCGGTGCTCCAGTGGCCGCTGCTCAGCGCTCACCGGCCCCTGCTCTGGGCCCTCGGCGCTCTGGGTCTCGCCACAGCGGTCTGGTGCACCCTGGAGCTGCGGGTGCGACCCGACGTGAAGGGCAGGCTCGCCGCGTCGACCTCTGCCCAGATGGGCTGGATGGCTGTCCAGGTGGGTGTGGGCGTCCCGGCCGCCGCCCTCCTGCACATGATGGGGCACGGCGCCTGGAAGGCGTGGCTGTTCCTCCGGGCCGGGGGAGCGGTCGTCCGCGCTCGGCGCGAGTCCGGCGTCCGACACCACGCTGGCCGGGCACAGGTGATGCTCGCTGTCGCGCTGGCGGTGGTGCCCGTGCTCGCGGCGGCTGGGTGGCTGGCGTCGGCCACCCCGGGCGCGCACCCGGGCGAGGTCCTCGTGCTCGGGCTGGGCCTGGCGTGCGCGGTGGTGGCCGGCTGGGAGGCCGCCCGGTTGGAGCGAGCTCGGCGGCTGGTCCGGCACGTGGTCGCGTTCCTCGGCGGCGCGGCTGCGGCGGCGTACGTCGGCGTGGCCGTGTCCTGGGAGAGGAGCCTCTCCGACGCCGCGTCGCTGCACCTGGAGTCGGAGCCGGCCACCTGGCTGCTCGCCCTCTCCGCAGTCGGCGCGGTCGCGCTCCTCGCCACGCTCGGGACCCGCCTCGGCATCGCGAGCAGGCACCCGGTCGCGACGCTGGTGGCGGCGACCGCGCTGCCCCCAGGCGCCCGGCTGAGCGGTGTCCCGCCGTTGCCGGATGCGGAGCAAGGACGCGACGCGGCCACGCGAGCCGAGGTCGAGCAGGCGGTGACGTCCGCGGCGGCCGTGGTCGCCCCCGCCTGGCCCTTGCGCGCGACGGTGGCCGCCAGTCCGCTGGCGCAGTTGGAGAGCCTGCCGTTCGACACGGCGTTGACGGTGGCCGAGCGGGTGCACGGGACCGCGCTGCGCCCGTCGCTGGGCTGGTTCCTCGAGCTCTACGAGGGGGATGTCATCTCCGACGCCGCGCTCGACGAGGCGATCCTCGAGCAGAGCGGCCGGGCGGCAGGCGAGGACGAAGGCGGTGCCGCCGCCGTCGTGGAGCTGACCAGGACCGTGATGGTCCGCCAGGCCCGGCCGGGGAGTCGAGACCGGACAGCGGCTGTGGCGCGGGCCCACGACTCGGCGGCCCTCGCCCACGCTCACGTGTGGGCGTCGCGGGCATGGCATCGCACCGAGGACCGGGCCGCGGACCTGCGGGGACCATGGGTGCTCTGGAAGGCTGCGGCCTCGCACCCGGTCTATGGGCTGGTGTCGGGCAGTCGGGGCGCGCCCGGGTTCGTCCGCTCACTACCCGACGATCCGGTCGAGGCGATCCGGGTGCTGCTCCCCGCAGCGAGCGGGGCGAACGAGAGCTCGTTTCAGGTCCTGAACCGCATTCTCACCGCGGGACCGGGATGGCTCGCCCACGCCCAGTGGCGGGCCCGCCGCTGTGGCACCTCCGCTCCGGTCATGGAGCTGGCCGCGCTGCGCATGGCGCTGTCGCTGATGGAGGGCCGACACCACATGACCGAGCCCGCGACTCCCTCCGACGACGGCGGTCGCGAGCTGCTCCAGCAGATCTGGCAACGAGCGTTGGACGCGACCACGCGCGATCGACTGAGCCTGCCGCTCCTGGAGTCCGGCAGTCGGGCGGAGCCGGTGAGCGCCACGCCGGACAGCCAGTCGGTGTGGTGTATCGACGTGCGTTCAGAGCGGATGCGGCGGGCTCTCGAGGCTCAGGGCCGCCACGAGACCTTCGGCTTCGCGGGCTTCTTCGGAATCCTCGGCCGCAGCACGCTTCCCGATGGCCGCGGCTTCGACCAGTGTCCGGCGATCGTCTCCCCCACCGTGGAGATCGCGGTGCCGGAAGGAGAGCTCGGCTGGCTTCCCGCCATCGCCCGCACCGCCACCCGGGTGGCCGCGCGTCCTGGTGCCACCTTCGCCGTGGCCGAGGCGGCGGGCGTCGGCGCGTACGCCGCCTCGGTGGCGGCCTCGCTGGCGCCAGGACGCTGGCGGTGGTTGCTCGAGCGGACGGCCGGCGACCAGGTCACTCGAGCCGTCGACCTTCACGACCTGGCGCACCTGGGAGGCTCTCTGTCCGTCGCGCAGCGAGCAGACGTCGCCGAGGGCATGCTGCGGACGATCGGCCTCACCGACGGGTTCGCGCCGGTGCTGGCTCTGTGCGCTCACGGGTCCACCACGGAGAACAACGCCTTCGCCTCGGCGTACGACTGCGGGGCGTGTGGCGGCAACCCGGGGATGCTGAACGCGATCGCGATGGCGCAGATCCTCAACGACGAGGACGTCCGTGGCGAGCTCGGCCGGCGCGGTCTCGCGATCCCGCCTGAGACCCGCGTGGTGGCGGCCAGTCACGACACCACGCGCGACCAGGTTCTGCTGCCGTCCGACCCGAAGGCCAATGACGCGACCCGGCTGCTCCAGGACGCGCTGCGCCGTGCCGGGGAGGATGTCCGCTCGGAGCGAGGGCCCTCCCTGCCCCCGCAGGGTCGCCCCTGGAGGCAGCGGACGCTTGCCGCGCGCGCGGTCGACTGGTCGGAGCCGATGCCGGAGTGGGGGCTCGCCGGGTGCGCCGCGATCGTGGTCGGCCCGCGACACCTGACCCGACACCTCGACCTGGACGGCAGGGTGTTCCTCCACTCCTACGACCGTGAAGGGGATCCGGACGGATCCATCCTCGCGGGCGTGGTGACGGCTCCCGTCGTGGTCAGCCAGATGATCGCCGCGCAGTACTGGTTCTCCGCGGTAGCGCCCATGGCCGTCGGCGCGGGCGACAAGACGACGCACAACGCGGTCGGCGACATCGGTGTGCTCAGCGGGGCGCACGGTGACCTCCGGCTGGGCCTGCCCTGGCAGGCGCTCTTCGCGAAGGACCCCGGCCACGCCCCGGGTCTTGCCCATGGGCCGCAGCACATCCCGAGCCGACACCTGGTCCTGATCGACGGTGACCCACGGCATCTGGTGCGGATCGTGCGCGAGAGCCCACGGTTGTTCCACCTCGTCGCGAACGAGTGGATGCGCATGATGGTGATCGACGACGGCCGGCTCGTGGACCTCCGGTCGGTGTTGGGCTGCGACTCCTCGGCCGGTGCGGCCCACGACCTGCGTGAGGGCCGATGACCTCGCCCGCGCGGCTGCGACCGCGGATGCCACCCGCGGAGACGACTAGGCGGGGAGCCGCTCGCCCCGCTGCCAGTCGCGCACGGCCAGCACCAGCGCGGCCAGCACCAGCGCCGCCGCGGTCACCAGGGTGACCCGCAGCGCCTGCTGCGCAGGCCAGCCTCGACCGAGGCCGACGCGGTAGACGCTCATCAACAGGGCGGCGCCCAGCGCCGACCCGATCCGCTGACCGGTCTGCAGCGCGCCGCCCGCGGCGCCGCCCATCCGCGGCGGCACGTCCTGCAGGGTGAGCGTGAAGTTGGGAGAGACCACCCCACCGCCGCCCAGGCCGGCCACGAGGAGCGTCGGCACCAGCAGCCACAGCGGGCCGGTGCCGTCCGGGGCGACCACGATCACGCCCGCGAGCCCGACCAGCATGATCACCAGCGAGATCAGGGTGATCCGCCGCCCGATCACCGACACCAGCCGTCCGGCGATCGGCGAGGCGATCGCCGAGCCCGCCGCGAACGGTGTCACCAGCAGTCCCGTTTCCAGCGCGCTGAGCCCCAGCTGCTCCTGGAGGAAGACCGACAGCACGAGGAACACCCCGGTGAAGCCGGTGAAGTAGATGGTCCCGACCGCGAGCCCGTTGGCGTACCCCGGGGTGCGGCGCAGCAGCCCGATGTCGAGCAGCGGCGCGCCGTGCCGGCCCACGATGCGGCGCTCCCACCACACGAACGCCCAGGCAAGGGGTGGCGCCAGCGCCACCAGGGACAGCACCCAGAAGGACTCGTCGATCACTCCGACCAGGGGATAGAGCACGGCCAGCACCATCAGCCCCAGCAGCGCCGCGCCCACCAGGTCCAGCCCGCGGTCGCCGCCGTCGCCCTCGGGGCGGCCCGGCACCATGCGGGCGATCAGCACCAGCGCGACCAGCCCGATCGGCACGTTGACCAGGAAGATGTAGCGCCAGCCCTGGTCGACGCCGAAGGCCGCGATGATCAGCCCGCCGAGGATGGGGCCGATCGCCGACGAGATCGAGACGGTGAACCCGAAGGCGCCGAACGCTCGGCCGCGCTCGGCGCCGGTGAAGAGCTGCTGGATGAGCCCGGAGTTCTGCGGGGTGAGCAGACCCGCGCTCAGGCCCTGGACCAGTCGGGCGGCCACAGCGACCCAGGCGACCGGCGCGAGCCCCACGGCGGCGGAGGACAGGATGAAGCCGGTCAGCCCGATGAGCATCAGGCGCCGCCGGCCGTAGGCGTCGCCGAGCCGGCCGCCGGTGACGAGGGTGAGACCGAAGGCCAGCGCGTAGCCCGACACGATCCACTGCACCGTCGAGGCCGAGGTGTCGAGACCCTGCTGGATCGACGGGAGCGCGACGTTGACGATGGTGACGTCGAGCAGCGACATGAACCCGACGACGAGCGTGACGCCCAGGATGCGCCACCGGCGCGGGTCGGGCTCGCTCACCCGGTCGAACCTACCGGCCGGCCCGAGGTCTCAGACGCGGACCAGCACCTCCTCGAGTGGCTTGCGGGTCAGGGTGGGCACGGTGGCGTCCGGGGCTGGGTAGCCCACCGGGATCACCACGAAGGGGCGCTCGTGGGCTGGCCGGCCGAGGAGCGGCCCGAGGAACCGCATCGGACTGGGGGTGTGGGTGAGGGTGGCGAGCCCTGCGCGGTGAAGTGCCACCAGCAGGAAGCCGACGGCGATGCCCACGGACTCCTTGACGTAGTAGGGCTTGGGGCTGTCCGGACCCTGGTGCACCTCGAAGACCACGATCAGGCCGGGCGCGTCGGTCAGGAACGGCTTGTGCCAGTCGGTGCCCAAGGGTGCCAGGGCGTCGAGCCACTCCTCGGAGGCGCGACGGCCGTAGAACTCGCGCTCCTCCGCCTCGGCCGCCTCGCGCAGCTCACGCCGCCGATCAGCGTCCTCGACGACGACGAACCGCCATGGCTGGACATGCGCCCCACTGGGTGCCGACGCCGCGGCGCGGATCGCCCCGTCGAGCACGCCGTCGGGGATCGGGGTGGCGGCGAACTCGCGGATCGTCCGTCGCCGCGCCAGGTCGCGCGCCAGCTCCTCCACGCGAGGCAGTGCCTCGGCGGCAGGCACGTCATAAGTCGGGGCGGGCACGCGGTCGACAGGTCCAGGCATGGTGACGAGGATAGGAACCGATGAGTGCGAGCGAGCTGGCCGTCGACGTGGTCGTCACCGGCGTGGTCCAGGGGGTCGCGTTCCGGTGGCATGCCCAGGCCGAGGCGCTGCGGCTCGGCCTGCGGGGCTGGGTGCGCAACGAGGTCGACGGGTCGGTGCATGCGTACGCCGTCGGCGAGGACGTCGCGGTCAGCGACTTCGTGGCCTGGTGTCACCACGGGCCGCCGTCCGCGGTGGTCCGGGAGGTGCGGGTGAGTCAGGTGCCGCGACAGCCGGCAAGCGGCTTCGAGGTCACCGCCTGACGCCGGCGTCGCCCGATCACCTCGGGTGTGCGGACTCCCAGATCTGGAGGTAGCGCTCCAGGGCCTCACCCGGGCCGGTGGGGTCTCCGGACGCCACGGCGTCGAGCAGCAGGCCGCGGAGAACGGCTACCCCGAGCCGGATCTCGGTGGCGTCGATGTCGATGCCCATCTGCTCGGCCGCGGCCAGACCGACCGGCAGCCAGCTCGCGGTGAGCGTGTCCAGGAAGCCCTCGGTCCCGGGCCGCCCGTGCAGGGCGAGGGCGGTCGCCTCGAAGAAGAGCCTGATGAACGGCCACATCGCCGGGTCGCTCAGCAGGGTCCACTGGCGGCGCACCAGGTCGGTGGGGGAGGCCGCCTCCTCGGCCAGCGAAGCCAAGAGCGCCCGCTGGTCGGCCTCCATCCGCTGAACGACCGCGGCGACCAGGCCCTCCCGGGAGCCGAAGTGGTAGATCAGCATCCGGTGGCTGGATCCGACGGCGGACGCCAGGTCACGCAGGGAGGCGTCGGCCAGGCCGTGCGCGGCGGCGTACTCCATCACTGCGCCGAGCAGGCGGTCACGGGGGCTTGGCGGGGTCATGTACCAAATGGTACAGTCCGGTCATGCGTTGGGAACACACCTTGGAGATCGACACGCCGGCCACCTCCGTGTGGGCCGCCACGCTCGATGTCGACGCGCTGCCGACGATCAGCCCCACCACGATGTCGGCCGTCGAGCGGCTCGACCCCGGGCCGCTGCGCCCGGGCAGCCGGGTCCGGATCAAGCAGCCGATGCAGGCGGCACGCGTCTGGACCGTCACCGAGACCGCGGCGCCGACCCGCTTCGTCTGGGAGACCACGGTCGGCAAGGCGCGGATGGTGGCCACCCACCTGATCGAGCCACTCGGACCGGCGAGCACCCGCCACACGCTGGTGCTCGAGCTGACCGGACGCGGTGCCGACCTGCTCGGCCGCCTGCTCGGCAGGACCTTCGCGCGGGTCCTCGCGACGGAGAACGCGGGCTTCAAGCGGGTGCTCGAGTCCGCCGACGCGCCCGCCGCCTGAGCGCAGGGCCCGGCGCCCCCTACGATCGGGGGGTGACCGTCCCCAACGTGCTGGCCACGAGGTATGCCGCGCCCGACCTCGTCGAGATCTGGTCGCCCGAGCACAAGATCGTGCTCGAACGCCGGCTCTGGCTCGCTGTGCTGACGCGCGCAGCGCGACCTCGGGGTGGAGGTCCCCGACGGGGTCGTCGAGGCCTACGAGCAGGTCGTCGACACGGTCGACCTGGCCTCGATCGCTGCCCGCGAGCGGGTCACCCGCCACGACGTGAAGGCGCGGATCGAGGAGTTCTGCGCGCTCGCCGGCCACGAGCACATCCACAAGGGGATGACCTCGCGCGACCTGACCGAGAACGTCGAGCAGCTCCAGGTGCGCCAGTCGCTGGCCCTGATGCGCGACCGGGCGGTCGCGGCGCTGGCCCGGCTGGGCCGCCTGGCCGCGGAGCACGAGCTGACCGTGATGGCCGGGCGCTCGCACAACGTGGCGGCGCAGGCCACCACCCTCGGCAAGCGGTTCGCGACGGTCGCCGACGAGCTGCTGGTCGCGCTGCAGCGCGTCGAGGAGCTGCTCGCTCGCTACCCGCTGCGCGGCATCAAGGGCCCGATGGGCACCAGCCAGGACATGCTCGACCTGCTCGACGGCGACGCCGCTGCGCTCGACGAGCTCGAGGCGCGCGTGGCGCGGGCACCTCGGCTTCGACCACTCGCTGACCAGCGTCGGCCAGGTCTATCCCGCGCAGCCTCGACTTCGAGGTCGTCTCCGCGCTCGTGCAGCTGGTCGCCGCGCCGTCCAACCTGGCCACCACGATCCGGCTGATGGCCGGCCACGAGCTGGTGACCGAGGGCTTCCAGGAGGGCCAGGTCGGCTCCTCGGCGATGCCGCACAAGATGAACACCCGCTCCTGCGAACGCGTCAACGGCCTCGCGGTCGTGCTGCGCGGACACCTCTCCATGGTCGGGGAGCTCGCCGGCGACCAGTGGAACGAGGGCGACGTCTCGTGCTCCGTCGTACGCCGGGTGGTGCTGCCCGACGCGTTCTTCGCCGCTGACGGGCTGTTCCAGACGTTCCTCACGGTGCTCGACGAGTTCGGCGCCTTCCCGGCGGTGATCCAGCGCGAGCTCGACCGCTACCTGCCGTTCCTGGCCACCACCAAGGTGCTGATGGCCGCGGTGCGGGCCGGCGTCGGACGCGAGCTGGCCCACGAGGCGATCAAGGAGGCGGCCGTCGGCGCCGCGCTCGACCTGCGGGCAGGGCAGGCCGACAACGACGTCTTCGAGCGGCTCGCTGCCGACCCGCGGCTCGGTCTGACGCGCGAGCAGATCGACGCGCTGGTCGCCGAGCCGATCGCCTTCACCGGCGCGGCGGTCGCGCAGACCGAGCAGGTGTGCAGGAGGATCGGTGACGTGACCGGGCGTCACCCCGACGCCGCGTCGTACTCTCCGGGGAGCATCCTGTGACCGACGAGCAGCAGACCGATCTGCCGGCCGAGGCCGCCGAGGCGCCCGCAGCGGAGGATCCTGCCGTGGAGGCAGCCGTCGAGGAGAACGAGAAGACCGCCGAGCGTGCGCCGCGCGCGCCGGGTGACACCGCCGAGCGGCAGCCACTGGCCGCCCCGCCGCCGGCCTACGTCAGGCTCCACCTGCAGGGCAACGTGCTGCTGTCGATGATCACGCCGAAGGTGCAGATCGACGGCCATCCCGCCCCGGGGAACTACGGCGAGAACCTCTTCCCGGTCGCGCCTGGCACCCACGTGGTCTCCGCCCACGCGCAGTGGATGTGGCAGTACGGCAAGGCCCAGGAGCAGGTCTCCTTGGCGCCTGGCGAGACCGCCGAGATCTACTACGCCACGCCCGTGCTGACCTTCCTGCCGGGTGCGATGGGGCCGACGAAGCAGAAGCACCCCGGCATGACGATCCTGTTGCTGCTGTGCGGGGTCGCCCTCGCGTTCGTCGTGGCGCTGCTGGTCTTCGCCCTCGGCACCTGAGGGCGTCAGCCGCTCCGAGTCTCAGACCAGCGCCCACCCGTCGTGGTTGGCCAGGCGGCTGGCGACGTACCTCAGGTCCTCCCGCCAGACGTCCTCCGGAGGTGGCGGGAGCATCTCGTTCCACTCGACTGCCAGCGAGCCGCGGATCAGGGCCAGGCGCGACGGACGGGCGATGAACCACACGTGCAGGTGCTCCGACCCGTCGCCCCAGCGGCAGACGTGGACCCGGCCGATGCCCGGCATCCGCTCGATGATGCGGCACAGCCATGTCGACAGGCGGCCGTACTCGGCGGCCAGCTCGTCGCTCATGTCGGCGAAGTCGAGGTGCTCCTTGGCCATCAGGTAGACCATCAGCGGCATCCCGCCCGGCCGCGGCGGATGGGTCAGCTTCCAGCGGTCGTTCTCCCAGATCCGGATGGCCTCGCCGTCGCCGGCGCACTGGAAGCAGTCGACCCCACCCGCACCGTGGCGCGGCGCCTCGTCGGCCGGCGGGGGCAGCACCTTCGGCAGCATCGTGCCGTCGACGACCTCCCAGGGGAAGATGTCCCAGTCCTCGACCGGTGGCATCGGCAGGCGGCCGTCCGCACCGACGGCCGCGGTCACTCGGGCGTAGATCTCCTCGGCTGACTCAGGCATGCCTCCAGCCTAGGCTGGTCCGGTGCGGATCGACTTCCACGGCTCCCCGGCGCCGACGCTCGGCGTCGAGTGGGAGTTCGGCCTCGTCGACCGCACCAGCCGCGACCTGGTCAGCGCCGCCGGCGACCTGATCGGCGTCGCGGGGGAGCGGCTGCCGGACCCGTCCCGGCTACACGGCGAGCTGCTGCGCAACACCGTCGAGCTGGTGACGGGCGTGTGCGCCTCGGTCGGCGACGCGATGGTGGACCTGAGCCGGCTGCTGGACGCCGTGCTGCCGGTCGCCGACCGGCTCGGGGTCGACCTGTTCGGCGCGGGCGCCCATCCGTTCGCGACGTGGGACGCCCAGCAGCTGACGGAGGGGCATCGCTACGAGGAGCTGATCAACCGGACCCAGTGGTGGGGCCGGCAGATGCTGATCTGGGGCGTGCACGTGCACGTCGGGCTCCCCGCCCAGGAGCGGGTGATGCCGGTGCTGTCGGCGCTGCTCACCTGGTTCCCGCACCTGCAGGCGCTGTCGGCGTCCTCGCCGATCTGGGCGGGCACGGACACCGGCTACGCCTCCAACCGTGCGCTGATGTTCCAGCAGCTGCCGACGGCGGGGCTGCCGTTCCAGTTCGCCACCTGGGCGGAGTTCGAGTCCTACGCCGAGGACCAGCTCGTGACCGGCGTCATCGAGGACATCTCTGAGATCCGCTGGGACGTCCGCCCGGCCCCGCGCATCGGCACCCTCGAGAACCGGGTCTGCGACGGCGTGAGCAACCTCGCCGAGCTCGCCTCGATGGTCGCGCTGATGCACTGCCTGGTCGTCGACCTCGACACCCGGGCCGCCGCGGGGGAGGAGCTGCCCACGCTGCCGCCGTGGCACGTGCAGGAGAACAAGTGGCGCGCGGCCCGCTACGGCCTCGACGCCATCGTGGTCCTCGACGGCGACAACACCGAGCGGCCGGTCACCGACGACCTGGCCGACCTGCTGGTGCGGCTGGAGCCGACGGCCGCGCGTCTCGGCTGTACGACGGAGCTCGCCGGCATCGCCGACATCGTCGCCGGCGGGGCGTCGTACCAACGGCAGCGGGCCGTGGCCGAGCAGACGGGCGGCGACCTGGTGGCCGTGGTCGACTCCGTGGTGCGCGAGCTGACAGGCTGACAGGACCGACATCTGGGCCCGCCAGAACGCGCATGTCGGCACACCACGACTGACACGTCGGCGTTCAGGCCAGGGCGTCGGCGAAGCGGCGCGCGAGCTCGGAGATCTCCTCGGCGGTCATCACCAGCGGAGGAGAGACCTGGAGTGCGCCACCTGCCAGCCCGCGCGTCGAGACCCCGTGGGCGCGCAGCGCGCGCACGGCCGGCTCCACCGTGGACGGGTCGGCCAGCTGCACCGCCGCGAGGTAGCCCGGCGCCGTGCGTACCTCGGTCACCGCGTCCACCCCCGCCAGCGCCTGGGCGAGCGAGGTGTGCAGCAGCGGAGCATGCTCGGCCACGTGCTCGGGCAGCCGCTCGTCGCGCATGATCGCCAGGTTCGCGAGTCCGGCCGCGGCAGCGACGGCGTGCGCGCCGTAGGTGTAGCCGTGCCGCCACACCCCGGCGCCCTGGGCGTAGAACGGCCCCCACACCCTCTCCGAGGCGAGCACCGCACCCATCGGCGCGTAGCCCGAGGTCAGCCCCTTCGCGCAGAGCACCAGGTCGGGCTCGAGACCGAGCAGCTCGGAGCCGAACCAGGCGCCGGTGCGACCGAAGCCGGTGATCACCTCGTCGGCGACGAACAGCGTGCCCCGCTCCGTGCACGCCTTGCGCAGGCCGAGCAGGAACTCCTCGCCGGCGAAGCGGACCCCGCCGGCGCCGGTGACCGGCTCGGCGAAGACCGCGGCCACCTCGCCCGCCTCGTCGAGCCTCGCGACGGCAGCGTCGAGGTCACCGTGGGTGAGGTGGACCACGTCGGTGTCGAGGTCGGGGACCCCGTCGCGGTTGGCGGCGATGCCGGCCAGGGCCGTGCCGCCCTGGTGCATGCCGTGGTAGGCGTGCGTGAGTACGGCGATCGTGGTGCGAGGCGCCGCCCCGTCGGGGGCGGTCAGCTGGGTCCAGCGGCGCACCATCTTGACCGCGGTGTCCACCGAGTCGGACCCGCCGGAGGTGAAGAAGACCCGGGCGTTCGGGATCGGCGCGAGCGCGGCCACCTCGTCGGCCAGCCGGGCGGCCGTGTCGATGACGATGTCGCCGAAGGAGCTGTACGCCGCCAGCCTGGCGCCCTGCTCGGCCATGGCGTCGGCGATCGACTGCCGGCCGTGGCCGACGTTGGCGAACCACAGTCCCGCTGTGGCGTCGAGGTACTCCCGCCCGGTGTCGTCCCACACCCGGCAGCCCTCACCGTGGGTCAGCACGAACTCACCCCGGCTGACCACGGACATGTCGGCGAACCCGTGCCACAGCGCGCTCCCGGCCACCTCGTCCCCTCTCCTGTCGGCGGACCTCCCCGGCCAGACTAGGGTCTGCTCGCCGGACCGTACCGACGCCGTCACCGGCCCGGCGATAGGGTCACCGCATGCCGGACCTCACGCTCCCCCCGGCCCCGGTGCTGCCGGGCACCACGCACCTCCACTCGGGCAAGGTGCGCGACCTCTACCGCCTGGACGGGGGTGACCACGCCGGCCGCCTGCTGATGGTCGCCAGCGACCGGATCTCGGCCTTCGACTTCGTGCTGGACACACCCATCCCCGACAAGGGCGAGATCCTGACCCGGATGTCACTGTGGTGGTTCGACCGGCTCGCCGACCTGGTGCCCCACCACGTGGTGTCGACCGACGTGCCCGAGGAGGTGCGCGGGCGGGCGGTGGTGTGCCGGTCGCTCGACATGTTCCCCGTCGAGTGCGTGGCTCGCGGCTACCTCACCGGTTCGGGCCTGCTCGACTACCGCGCCACCGGCGAGGTCTGCGGCATCACGCTGCCCGAGGGGCTCCACGACGGCTCACGGCTGCCGGAGCCGATGTTCACGCCGGCCACCAAGGCGGCGCTGGGCGACCACGACGAGAACGTCTCCTACGACGCGGTCGTCGCGACCGTCGGCGTCGACGACGCTGCGGCGCTGCGCGACCTGACGCTCGCGGTCTACGGCCGGGCCGAGGCGATCGCCCGTGACCGGGGGATCATCCTCGCCGACACCAAGCTCGAGTTCGGTCGCGACGGCGTCACCGGCGAGATCGTGCTCGCCGACGAGGTGCTGACCCCTGACTCGTCCCGGTTCTGGCCGGCCGACCGGTGGCAGCCTGGCCGCCCGCAGCCGTCGTACGACAAGCAGTTCGTGCGCGACTGGCTGCTCTCGCCCGCCTCAGGATGGGACCGGTCCTCCGGCGAGGCGCCCCCGCCGCTGCCCGCCGACGTGGTCGCGCAGACCCGCGCGAAGTACGTCGAGGCCTACGAGCGCCTGACCGGCGAGAGCTGGTAGCCACCATGGCCTCGGGACCCGCTGGCCGTGCCCACAACCTGGTGGTCCGGATGCATCACCCCGTGGCGCGCGTCTTCGACTACCTCGCCGACCCGCGGCACCGGGCCGAGTGGCAGTCAAGCCTGCGCCGCGTCGAGATGCTGACGGCGCAGACCACCGGCGTCGGCACGCGCTGGCGCGACGTGACCTGGGCCGGCGTCCGTCCCGAGCTGCGCGTCGTCACCCACGAGCCGCAGCAGGCCTGGGCCGAGGAGGGCACCTGGGGAGGGCTGCGCGCGTTCCTGCTGATCGTCTTCGTCGAGCAGGGCGACGAGACCGACCTGGAGATGTCGGTGCGGCTCCGCGGCTCGGGCCTGTGGCGGCTCCCGGCCGCCGGTGCCGGCCTGCTCACTCCCGCGGCGCTACGCAGCGACCTGGCCCGGGCCGACCGGATCCTCGCGGAGCGACAGGGGTGACCCGGACGGGCCACCGCATCGTGGTCCCGCCGCCCTCAGCCACCCTCGTGAGCAAGGGCTGACGCTGCCCCTGCGCCTGGCCCTCCCTGGCGCCGTGCGCAGCATCCGCCTAGGGTCGGCAGCATGTACAACCTGTCGATCCTGCTCGAGGACTCCGCCCGCAAGTACCCCACCCGCGACGCCCTGGTGCTGGGCGACCGGCGACTCAGCTATGCCCAGGTCGAGGGCGCGGCCAACCAGGTGGCCAACTACCTGGTGTCCATCGGGATCGAGCCGGGCGACAAGGTGGCGCTCACCTGCCCGAACCTGCCGTACTTCCCGATCGTCTACTACGGCATCCTCAAGGCCGGCGCGGTCGTGGTGCCGCTGAACGTGCTCAACAAGGGGCGCGAGAACACCTACTACCTCGACGACTCCGGCGCGAAGGCCTACTTCTGCTTCCAGGGCACCCCGGAGCTGCCGATGGGTGAGGAGGGCTACGCCGGCTTCCAGGCCGTCGAGGGCTGCGAGACGTTCGTCTACATCCCCGCCGACCCCGCCGCGGACTCGCCCTACGACGACACGGTGACGCTCGGCGTCGCCACCGGTCAGCAGCCGCCGACGTTCGAGGCGGTGCTGCGCCCGGAGACCGAGACCGCCGTGATCCTCTACACCAGCGGCACCACCGGGCAGGCCAAGGGCGCCGAGCTCTCGCACAGCAACCTGATGCTCAACGCGCTGACCTGCAACCGCCTCTTCGACGCCCAGCCGGCCACCGATGTCCACCTGCTCACGCTGCCGCTCTTCCACTCCTTCGGGTCGACGGTGCAGATGAACGCCGGCTTCGCGATCGCCTCCACGCTGGTGCTGCTGCCGCGCTTCGACGCCCAGGCCGCGGTCGACCTCATGCAGCAGGAGGACGTCACCTTCTTCGCCGGCGTCCCCACCATGTGGTGGGGGCTGCTGGGTGCGCTGGAGGGCGCCGACGTCGACAAGATCGCCGGCACCATGCGGGTCGCGGTGTCCGGTGGTGCGAGCCTGCCGGTCGAGATCATCAAGGAGGTGCAGGCCCGGCTGGGCGTGCAGATCCTGGAGGGCTACGGCCTGTCCGAGACCTCGCCGGTCGCGACGTTCTCCGACCCCGACCGCGAGCCTCGGCCCGGCTCGATCGGGATCCCCGATCTGGGGCGTCGAGTGCAAGCTGATCGACCCCGACTGGAACACCATCGAGGGCAGTGACGAGATCGGTGAGATCGCGATCCGCGGCCACAACATCATGAACGGCTACCTCAACCGGCCGGAGGCCACCGCCGAGGTGATGCGCGACGGCTGGTTCCGCAGCGGCGACCTGGCCCGACGCGACGAGGACGGCTTCTACTACATCGTCGACCGGTCCAAGGACATGATCATCCGCGGCGGCTTCAACGTCTATCCGCGGGAGGTCGAGGAGGTCCTGATCAGCCACCCCGACGTGTCGCTGGCTGCCGTGGTCGGCGTACCGCACGACAGCCACGGCGAGGAGATCAAGGCGTTCGTCATCCGCAACGAGGGCGCGACGATCACCGAGGACGAGCTGGTGGCGTGGTCCAAGGAGCAGATGGCGGCCTACAAGTACCCCCGCCTGGTGGCGTTCGTCGACTCGCTGCCGATGACGGCCACGGGCAAGATCCTCAAGCGCGAGCTGGTGTAGTCGTGAAGGCGGCTCGCAGCGCCGTCGCCTGAGCGCGGTCCAGGGAGCCGATCACCCGCAGCATCGAGCCGTGCGGCCCCTCGACCACCTCGGCGGTGGCCACCCGGTCCTCGCGGACCAGGAACATCAGCACGACGCCGACGATCCCGATCAGCAGGAACACCAGGGACCAGGTCGGAATGACCTTCCGCACGAGCAGGAACGAGGTCGGAGAGTGCGGCTGCACCCGCACCCCTCCGAGGCGCTGCAGCTGCTGGGCGGCGATGAGCGGAGCAGCCTCCCGCGGGCCCGGGATCGGCAGGTCCTCAGAGACCTGCACCTCGCGCGAGCGGGCAACCCGGAGGACGAGCACACCGACCAGCCCGGAGACGAGGACGAGCAGCCCGATCGCGACCCAGGTCTCCTGTTGGTTGGACATGGGGTCACCGTAGAGGCGCCGGACGCTCGCCGAGGAGCCTTTCGAGAACTACGCGAACGGGTTGGGCAGAGCGCCGGGGAGCCCGGCGAGCAGCTCGCGGGCGCGCGCTGCGTGCTTGTGCTCGACCAGCACCTCGTACTTCGTCGCGACGACGGTGCTGACGGAGGAGAAGTCGCGCTGGCCTCGGGTGGCCGCGAAGCCGGCGATCGCCCAGATCACGCCGAACGCGCCGCCGAACGCCGCGGTCGCGACGATGGTCGCGAACGACGACCCGTCGGTGCTGAAGAGCGACAGCACCAGGCCGACGAAGAGACCCAGCCAGAGCCCGGAGACCAGGCCGCCGACGGCGACCTTCCCATAGCTGAGCCGACCGGTGATCCGCTCCAGCTGCCGGAGGTCGGTGCCGACGATCAGACAGTTCTCGACGGGGAACTCATGGTCGGAGAGGAAGTCGACGGTCCGCTGCGCCTCGGCGTAGCTCTCGTAGACCGCGAGGGACTGCGGGAACTCCAGCTGCAGGGGGCGACGCGGTCCGCCACCGGGGACCATGTTCGGGTTGGCCATGCCTCAACCCTAGACTGCGGGTCATGGCCCGTTTCGTCGTCGACGTCATGCCCAAGCGCGAGATCCTCGACCCGCAGGGCAAGGCGGTGCTCGGCGCGCTGCCCCGGCTCGGGTTCGAGGGCGTCGTCGACGTCCGGCAGGGCAAACGGTTCGAGATCGAGGTCGACGGCGAGCCCTCCGACGACCTGCTCGCTCAGGTGCGGAAGATGGCCGAGATCCTGCTGTCGAACCCGGTGATCGAGGACTTCGAGGTGCACGTCGAGGAGCACACCGTCGCCGAGATCGCGGAGGAGGAGGGCCGGTGAAGGTCGGCGTCGTCACCTTCCCGGGATCGCTCGACGACGTCGACGCGGCCCGGGCCGTCGGCGTGGGCGGCCACGAGGCGGTGGCGCTGTGGCACGCCGACGCCGACCTGCGGGGGGTCGACGCGGTCGTGCTGCCGGGCGGGTTCTCCTACGGCGACTACCTCCGCTGCGGCGCCATCTCGCGCTTCGCGCCGGTGATGAGCGAGGTCGTCGAGGCCGCCGGGCGCGGAATGCCGGTGCTCGGCATCTGCAACGGCTTCCAGATCCTCTGCGAGTCCCACCTGCTGCCGGGGGCCCTGATCCGCAACGACCACCGCATGTTCGTCTGTCGCGACCAGCGCCTGCGCATCGACAACAACCGCACGCCGTGGACGTCGGCCTACGCCGAGGGGCAGGAGATCGTCGTCCCGCTGAAGAACGGCGAGGGCGGCTACGTCGCCGACAACGCCACGCTCGACCGGCTCGAGGGCGAGGGCCGGGTCGTCGCCCGCTACCTCGAGGTGCAACCCCAACGGCTCGCTGCGAGACATCGCCGGCGTGACCAACGAGCGCGGCAACGTCGTCGGCCTGATGCCGCACCCCGAGCACGCCGTCGAGGCGCTGTGCGGGCCGGGCACCGACGGGCTCGGCTTCTTCACCAGCCTCGTGGAGCGGGCCTTCGCCTGAGTCCGGGGCTCTGTCCTCCGCGGCCACGGCGTCGTCGGTTCAGCGCTTGCCGGCCTGCAGGGCCTGCCACTGGCCGGCCGTGATCACGCCGGAGACCCTGAAGCCCGCCTTGCGCTGCCAGGTGCGGGTGGCGGCGTCGGTGGTGGCGTTGAAGACCCCGCGCACGTTGAGCTGGGCGTAGCCCGAGGCGTTGAGGGCGCGCTGCAGCCGGCGCACGGCGGGGCCAGCTGAGCCGAACTTCACCAGGTTGCGGGGGCCGGCCGCCACCAGCGACATCCAGTTGCGCCGCGACCAGCTGTCCTTGACCACCATGCCGTGGTCGGCCTGCCAGGCGCGCACGGCCTCGAGCAGCGCGCCGCCGTACACGCCGTCGATCTTGCCGGTGTAGGTGCCCTTCTCGCTGAGCAGGCACTGCAGGGCCTTGACCTTGGCTGGGGCCGCGTCGTCGACCTTGAGCGCCTCGTAGAGCCAGTAGTTGACGCGGGTGCCCTGGCAGTGGGTCTCGGGGGCGGCGGTCGAGCCGGCGCCGAGGTCGAGCCAGTTGCGGTCGATGTTGATCGTGACGCCGCCCCAGGTCTCGTTGTGGCCGCCCTGGTACTGCTTCATCCGGTTGCCGGGCAGCCAGCCGTCGTCGCGGATGTAGGACGTGGTGACGTTGGGCTTGCCGTCCCAGCGGGCGATCCAGATCCGGTCGGGCAGGTTGAACTCGCCGGGCCGGTTGACCCGGGCGTCGTCGAGCATCTTGATGCCGGAGCCGGCGCTGGAGTAGAAGCCGGGGACGTAGTCGTGCTTGCGGAGCTGGAAGACCCAGGCGCTGGTGAACGCCAGCGCCGACTCGCGGCAGCGGGTGTTGGAGAGGTCGAAGCCCTCGAGGTCGTACCACAGCGTGCTGCCCGGGCGCGATGCCGAGCGCCGCGGCGTCGGCGGCGGTCTTGTCGGCCTCGGCCCAGCCCATCTTGCGGGCCTGGTAGTAGTTGCCGTTCTTGCCGGGCTGGGGGTTGATCGTCGGGTCGTCGTCGTAGCGCGGGAACCGCGGCTGGCACGACGCCTGCGGGCCGAGGGTGATCGGCAGCAGCCGCCACCCCTTCTTGAGCTGGGTGGCGATCCAGGTGGGGGTGAGGTTGGGCTGGCTGCGGCAGGCGCGGGAGTTGCCGGAGATGTAGATGCCGACCGCCCAGAACGGCGAGTTCGCCCGCCAGACGTCCATGCTCCGCTGGGTCGGCGCCAGGCACTGGTCGAAGCCGTAGCCCGTGAGGTTGCCGGGGGTCACCCGGTTGGCCGCCTGGGCGGGGGCCGGGGTAGCCAGGACGCCGGCGACGAGGCCCGCTGCCAGAGCGCCGGTCAGGGAGAGGCGCAGCGCGCGGCGCAGGGACGGACGGGGAAGGCGGATCATCGATGCTCCAAGCGGCACGGTCGGGGGAAGGTCGATCGGCTCAGGAAGGGTCCACGATAACCCCAGAAGTCACTTCCGTCACAGTTTCGGGCGGGTTTGTTGACTCCGAGGAGCGTCCCGCACCCGAAAGCGGCCCGTGGGGTGCCGAACGCGCCTCGGAGGACCAGAAGGGGCCGGCCATCCACAGCCCGTCATCGGCCGGTTTCGTGGCGGCGCACGAAAGGGCATCCTGCCGACATGAACGACAGCTGGCGGCCCCTCGCGTCGTTCCCGGCTGGCCTCGTCCGACCTGCGGCGCCCGAGGCCGAGGGAGGTGCGGGCCCGACTCGTGGCCAGGCGAGGGGCGCCTCGTGGCGGCGTAGCAGCCGAGGCCTCTACGTGCCGATCGCCACGGATCTCACTCCCGAACAGCGCATCGTCGAGGTCTCGGCCGGCCTTCCGGGTGACGCGATGCTCACCGGGTGGGCCGCGCTGCGGACCCACGGCGGCGGCTTCTTCGACGGACGGGACTCCTGGCGCAAGACCATCCCGGTCCCGGTGCTGGTCGACGCCGACCGGAGGCTCCGCTCGGATGTCCGACGGCGCATCGTTCGCGACCGGCTGCTCCCGGCGCCCACGACGGTGGCCGGCATGGCGTGCGCCCCACCCGAGCGCGCAGTCATCGACGCCATGAGACTGGCTGACGACGGACGTGAGGCGACGGTCGCCTTGGACATGGCGCTCGCTGCGGGCCTGGTCACGATCCCGGACGTGAGGCGTGTGTGGGCGCAGCAGATCCGCCGCGTCGGCGCTGCATTGGTGCGCTTCGGTCTGGATCACGCGCATCCCGAGAGCCGCTCACCGGCCGAGACCCGCCTGCGGCTGATCTGGGTGTTGGACGCCAGGCTGCCCACCCCGCTGCTCAACCGCGAGGTGCGCACGATCGACGGGCGGTCAGTCGGCGTCCCAGACCTGCTCGACCCCGCCTCGGGGTTGGTCGCCGAGTACGACGGCGCCCTGCATCGTGACCGAGACCGTCATCGCCGCGACAACCTTCGCCGCGAGCGCTTCCTCGAGGCCGGGCTGGAGCCTGTCACCGTCGTGGCCGGGGAGTCCGTCGCCGAAGTGGTCCGTCGCCTGCGCGCCGCCTATCGCCGCGCATCGGCTCGCCCTCCTGCTGCGCGTCGATGGATGTACGCCTCCGAGGAGCGCACTGCACCCCGTTCGGCGTGACGGGGTGCCGAACGCTCCTCGGAGGAGCAACTCGCCCACCACCGTCCCCCGGCCCCGCCGGCCGGTAGGAAGTGCCACCGCCGGTAGATTGATGCCGTGGCCGAGACCCCCGCCGACCAGTCTGCCGACCAGCGCGCCGACCAGCGCGCCGACGAGTCCGAGGCGCGGACGACGGCCGAGCGGCCGGCAGTCCCGGACGCGCCTCCACCCGCCTCGGCAGCACCCGTCGTCGCCGGCGGACCGGGCCCCCGCGGGCTCGACACGGTCGCCGCGGCGGCGACCGACCCCGACCGCGAGCAGCCGTGGGAGTCACTCGGCCTCAAGGACGACGAGTACGCCCGGATCCGGGAGATCCTCGGCCGCCGCCCGACGGCCAGCGAGCTGGCGATGTACTCCGTGATGTGGAGCGAGCACTGCTCCTACAAGTCGTCCAAGGTGCACCTCAAGCAGTTCGGTGAGATCCCCCAGGAGACCCCGATCGGCAAGATGCTGGCCGGCATCGGCGAGAACGCCGGCGTGATCGACATCGGCCAGGGATATGCCGTGACCTTCAAGGTCGAGAGCCACAACCACCCGTCGTACGTCGAGCCCTACCAGGGCGCAGCCACCGGCGTCGGCGGCATCGTCCGCGACATCCTCGCCATGGGGGCCCGCCCCGTGGCGGTGATGGACCCGCTCCGCTTCGGCCCGCTCGAGGAGGCCGACACCCACCGCGTGCTGCCGGGGATCGTGGCCGGCGTCGGCGGCTACGGCAACTGCCTGGGCCTGCCCAACATCGGTGGCGAGGCGGTCTTCGACCCGACCTACCTCGGCAACCCGTTGGTCAACGCGCTCTGCGTCGGCGTCCTCAAGCACGAGGACCTCCATCTCGCCAAGGCGTCGGGCGCCGGCAACAGGGTGATCCTCTACGGCGCCCGCACCGGCGGCGACGGCATCGGCGGCGTGAGCGTGCTGGCCAGCGAGACCTTCGACGAGGGCGGGCCGGCCAAGCGACCCAGCGTCCAGGTCGGCGACCCGTTCATGGAGAAGCTGCTCATCGAGTGCACCCTGGAGCTCTTCGCCGCCGGCGTGGTCGCCGGCATCCAGGACCTCGGTGGGGCCGGCCTCTCGTGTGCGACCTCCGAGCTGGCGAGCGCCGGCGACGGCGGCATGCACGTCGACCTCGACCTGGTGCCCCTGCGCGACCCCACTCTCTCGCCGGAGGAGATCCTGATGAGCGAGAGCCAGGAGCGGATGATGGCGATCGTCGAGCCCGACGACGTCGAGGCGTTCCTGGCGATCTGCGAGAAGTGGGACGTCGAGGCAGTGGTGCTCGGCGAGGTCACCGACACCGGCCGGCTCGAGATCGACTGGCAGGGCGAGCGGGTGGTGGACGTGCCGCCCCGCTCGGTGGCCCACGAGGGGCCGACGTACCACCGTCCCTTCGCACGCCCGGACTGGCAGGACGCCCTCCAGTCCGACTCGGCCGACGCGCTGCCTCGTCCGCAGAGCGGCGACGAGCTGCGCGAGACCGTGCTGCGGCTCGCCGCCTCGCCCAACCTCTGCGACAAGTCGTGGATCACCGACCAGTACGACCGCTACGTCCGAGGCAACACCGTGCTCGCCCAGCCCTCGGACGCGGGCATGGTGCGGGTGGACGCCGAGACCAACCTCGGCGTCGCCGTGTCGACCGACTGCAACGGCCGCTTCGCCAAGCTCGACCCGTACGCCGGCGCGCAGCTGGCGCTGGCGGAGTCCTACCGCAACGTGGCTGCCGGGGGTGCGACACCGCTGGCGATCTCCGACTGCCTGAACTTCGGTTCGCCGGAGGATCCCGACGTGATGTGGCAGTTCGCCGAGGCCTGCCGGGGACTGAAGGACGCGTGCCTGCAGCTCGGCATCCCGGTGACCGGCGGCAACGTCAGCCTCTACAACCAGACCGGCGACACCGCGATCCTGCCCACCCCGGTGGTCGCGGTGCTCGGCGTCATCGACGACGTCACCCGTCGCGTGCCGACCGGGTTCGCGCAGCGCGGCGAGGTGGTCCTGCTGCTCGGCGAGACCCGCGACGAGCTCTCGGGCTCGGAGTGGGCGCACGTGGTCCACGGCCACCTCGGTGGTCGCCCGCCCCGTGTCGACCTGCTGGCCGAGAGGAGCCTCGGGCTGCTGCTCGCCGACGCCGGGCGCTCCCAGATCGTGACGTCGGCCCACGACCTCTCCGACGGCGGGCTCGCCCAGGCGCTGGTCGAGTCGTGCCTGCGGCATGGAGTCGGGGCCGCCGTCTCCGTCGACGGCGACCCCTTCGTGGCGCTCTTCAGCGAGTCGACGGCGCGAGCCCTGGTCACGGTCCCGCTCGCCCAGCGACAGTCGTTCGTCGCGATGGCGGAGGCGCTCGGTGTGCCGGTCAGCGAGCTCGGCCGCACCGGTGGCGACCGGCTGGTCGTCGAGGGTCAGCTCGAGATCGGCCTCGACGAGCTGCGCGAGGTCTGGACGGGCACCCTGCCGGCGGCGTTGGGCTGAGGCTCCTGTCCGTCAGGCCGCCAGGGCCACCTCGGGCTGCTGCGCCCAGTCGCGCGGCCGCGGGACCGACCGGATCGAACGGCTGAGGGTCACGATCAGCGCGAGGCCGAGCGTGGCCGCTGCCAGCGTGGCGATCGCCACCGACCCGCCCCACCGCTCGAGCAGCAGGCCACCCAGCAGCGGTGCCAGCGACATCACCGACATCGCGACGAACGTCGACGCAGCGGAGACCCGGCCCTGCAGCTCGGCGGGGGTCACCGCCATCCGGTAGGCGCCGATGCCGGCGTTGCCCGCCGGGTTGAGCAGCATCAGCGCGAACAGGCACGCCCCGACGGCCGCCGGCTCACCCCACCAGATCAGCGGCAGCACCGGCAGCGCCTGGGCCCACGCGATCAGCACCGTCAGCCGCCCGGTGGCCAGCCGGTCGATGAGGTACGGCGCCAGCGCGGCCCCCGCGAGACCACCCAGCGCGGCGCCGGTCTCGGCCAGCCCGATCTCCGCGGGGTGGTGTCCGGCTTGGATCATCCGCAGCAGGGCGGCGAAGAACAGCGCGTTGACGACCAGGTTGGCCAGGGCGGCCCAGGTCAGCAGCACCCGGAAGAACGGGCGGGCGAGCACGAAGCGGATCCCCTCCACCAGGTCTGCTCGCAGGGAGCGCCGGCCCTCGCGAGGCACCGGCGCCAGGCTGGTGCGGATCCGCGACAGCGTGAGGCAGGAGATCGCGAAGGTCACCGCGTCGACGGCGAACGGCAGCCAGCGGGTCACGGCGTACAGCAGCCCGCCGAGCGGCGCCCCGACCAACCCCGCGACGTGCTCGCGTGCCTGGTTCTGCGCAAGGGCCGTCGGGAGGTCGTCGGTGGGCACGACGGTGCGGATCGCCGAGGTCTGCGCGGGGCCGAAGATGCCGGCACCCACGCCGATGAGCAGCGCGACCACCACGAGGTGGGGAACGGTCAGGCCGCCCAGCACTCCGGCCACGACCAGCGAGAGGTAGAGCAACGCGCCCGTGCCGCTGACGAGCGTCATCAGCCGACGACGGTCGACCCGGTCGACGGCCACGCCGGCGGGCAGCAGGGCCGCGGACATGCCGGCGAGGTGGGCGGCCTCCGCCAGTGCGGCGACCATCGCGGATCCGGACAGGGCGTAGCCCACCAGAGGGAAGGTGAACAGGGACATCCGGCTGCCGAGGGTGGAGACGGTCTCGCCGACCCAGAGGATCGTGAAGTCGCGGTTGCGGGCGAGGGAGCGGTATCCGGCCATACGCGCAACTTATAGTGCGCAAGTTATATTGCGCAAGTAGTGGTGCGGAACTGCTAGCATGGGGTCCATGAGCAGCGAGGAGCGCGCGCCCGCGCCGGCCGACCCGCGCGTGCTGCGGGCCATCGCCCATCCGGTGCGCAACCGGATCCTGGCGGAGCTCGAGGCGGTCGGGCCGCAGCGCGCGGCCGACATCGCGCGGACGGTGGGGGTGCCGGCCAACCAGGCGAGCTTCCACCTGCGCCAGCTGGCGAAGTACGGCCTGGTCGAGGCGGCGCCCGAGCTGGCCCGCGACCGCCGCGACCGGGTCTGGCGGCTGGTCGGCGACGAGCTGGTCGTCAACATCTCCGAGATCGAGAAGGCCCCCGGAGGTCGGGCGGCGGCCCAGGTCTGGCGCCGCCAGGCGACCGCGGCCGCGCACGAGGTGGTCGAACGGGCCTACGGCGGAGCGGTCGACGACACCCGGCGGGGCAGCGTGCTGGAGGCCTCGGTGCGGCTCACCCCCGACGAGGTCAGGGCGTTCACCCGCGACCTCGACGCCCTGGTCGCCCGCTGGAACGACCGTGGTCGGGAGCACGGCGACGAGGCCGGCACCTACCAGCTGATGAGCATCCTGCACCGCTACCCCGAGGCCGGCGCCGACGAGGACCGATGACCAGCCGAGGACGGCGTCCGGTGGCGCGGCGGAGCGTCCTCGGAGGGTCGCTGGCGACGGTGCTGGCGGCGTGTGCGGGCCGGCGGCCCGACGCGGGTGCCCGGGTCGGTCAGGATGGGGAGGTGCCCGATCCCTACACGACGGTCCGCTACGGCGAGGACCCGTCCCAGTACGCCGAGCTGACGCTGCCGCAGGCCCGCCCCCACGGGCTGGTGGTGGTGGTCCACGGCGGCTTCTGGAAGGCGGCCTACGGCGCGGAGCTGGGGCGCCCGCTCGCCGCGCGGCTGGCCGAGCTCGGATGGGCGGCGTGGAACGTGGAGTACCGCCGGGTCGGCTCCGGCGGCGGCTTCCCCGCGACCTTCGACGACGTCCATGCGGCGATCGAGGCGTCGGCGCAGCAGGTCCCCGACCCGCGCCGGGTGGTCACCCTCGGCCACTCCGCCGGGGGGCACCTCGCCACCTGGGCGGCCGCGCGCGGCCGCTTCGAGCGCTGGCAGCCCGCGCTCGTCGACGTCACCCACGTGATCTCGCAGGCCGGAGTGGTCGACCTGACGTCGGCCTACGAGCAGGACCTCGGCACCGGGGCGGTGCGGGCGCTCATGGGCAGCCGTCCCGACGCGCCGGCGTACGGCCGGGCCGATCCGCGCCGTCAGCTCCCGCTCGACGTGCCGGTGTGGTGCGCCCATGCCCGCGACGACGAGACGGTGCCGTTCGCCCAGTCCGAGGAGTACGTCGCCGCAGCGCTGGCCGCCGGCGCAGAGGCGACGCTGGTCGAGGTCACGGGAGGACACTTCGGCGTGATCGACCCCGGGTCGCCCGCCTGGGCGCGGCTCGAGGACATCTTCGCCGGACTCACCGCGTAGGCTCGCCGCCGTGCCCGCCAAGCTCGTGCCCGCCGACCCTGCCGCCGTGGCGGCCGCGCTGGGCCGGGGCGAGCGCAGCCGCGAGGACGAGCGACTGCTCACCAAGCACTTCCTGGCCTTGCTGGCGCGGCGCGCGCCAGGGCGCTCGGTGGAGGTGCGGGTGCCGCCGTACGCCGCCGCGCAGGTCGTCCCGGGGGTCCGGCACACCCGCGGCACGCCGCCGGCGGTGGTCGAGCTCGACGCCGCCACCTGGATCGCGCTGGCCACCGGGGCCACGACCTGGCGGGAGGCCGAGGAGGCGGGCCGGCTCGCCGCCAGTGGCGAGCGGGCCGACCTGTCGGCGTACCTGCCGCTGACCTGAAGCACTGGTCTGAACCAGTGGCGACCCGAGCCCCGGTTCGCCGGACAGGCGAGGCGCCCCGCGGCCAGCATGGAGGGCATGAAGCTGCGAGCCCTGCCTGCCGTCGCGGCGCTGAGCTGCGCCCTCGCCGTGAGTCCCGCGGCCTTCGCGAAGACGATCGACGGAGGCTCCGAGAACGACACGCTGACCGGCACCCGCAAGGCCGACACCATCCGCGGCAAGGGCGGCGGCGACAAGATCTACGGCAAGGCCGGCAACGACCGGCTGGTGGGTGGCTCGGGGAACGACACCCTCTGGGGCGGCCGCGGCAGCGACGTGCTGATTCCGGGCAAGGGGCTGGACTCCGTGGACGCCGGTCCCGGCAACGACGTGATCAAGCTGGTCAGTGACGGGATCCAGGACCTGGTGCAGTGCCGCAGCGGCAACGACACCGTCTATGTCAAGGGTCGCGACCCGGGCGACGTCTTCATCGGCTGCGAGAAGATCGTCTACCAGTAGGCCGACGCGGTTCGGCTCAGCCCGAGCAGATCTGCGCGAACGCGCCGAGCAGCAGGTCGAGGTCCTCCTCGGTCGCCACCAGTGGCGGGGCGAGCCGGACGGTCTGGCCGTGCGCCTCCTTGGCCAGGATGCCGTGGTCGAGCAGCTGCTCACACACGTGCCGGCCGGTGGTGAGGCCGGGGGAGATGTCGACGCCGGCCCACAGCCCGCGCACCCGCACCTCGTCGATGCCCTGACCGACCAGCGCGCCCAACCCGTCGGCGAGGTGAGCGCCGAGCGTCTCCGCCCGCTTCTGGAACTCACCTTCGGCCAGCATGGCGACGACCTCGCGGCCGATCGCGGCGGCGAGCGGGTTGCCGCCGAACGTCGAACCGTGCGTGCCGGGCGTGATCACCGACAGCACGTCGCCGTCGGCGGCGATCGCCGAGACGGGGTAGAGCCCGCCGCCCAGGGCCTTGCCCAGCACATAGATGTCGGGGACGACCGCCTCGTGGTCGCACGCGAACGTGCGGCCGGTGCGGGCGAGGCCGGACTGGATCTCGTCGGCCACCATCAGCACCTCGGTGCGGTTGCACAGCGCCCGCACCTGCTGGAGGTAGCCCTCCGGCGGGATCACCACGCCGCCCTCGCCCTGGATCGGCTCGAGCAGCACCGCCACCGTCGTGTCGTCGATGGCGGCCTCGAGCGCCTCCACGTCGCCGTAGGGGACGAGCCTGAATCCCGGGGTGTACGGCGCGTAGCCGGACGTGGCCACCGTGTCGGTCGAGAAGCTCACGATCGTCGTGGTGCGGCCGTGGAAGTTGCCCTCCATCGCAACGATGGTGGCCTGGTTCTCGGGGACGCCCTTGACGAGGTAGCCCCACTTGCGGCTCACCTTGATCGCGGTCTCGACGGCCTCCGCTCCGGTGTTCATCGGCAGGATCATCTCCTTGCCGGTGAGCTCGGCGAGGTCGCGCGAGAACGGCCCGAGCTGGTCGTTGTAGAACGCCCGGCTGGTGAGTGTCAGCCGGTCGAGCTGCTCGTGGGCGCGGGCCAGCAGCCGCGGGTGGCCGTGGCCGAAGTTGAGCGCGGAGTAGCCCGCCAGGCAGTCGAGGTAGTGGCGACCCTCCACGTCGGTGACCCAGGCACCCTCGCCATGCGCGAGCACCACCCGGAGGGGGTGGTAGTTGTGCGCCGCGAAGTCCTCGGTGAGCTCGATGTGGGTGCGCGTCTCGCCGTCGGTGAAGCTGTCCAGCTGCGTCTCGGCGGGGGTCTCGTGAGCCATGTCGCGATGGTCTCACCCAGGCGGGCTGGAGTCCAAACTATTGTCGGACAATCTGGCGACGGTGTAGCGGTCGGGAGGGCGCGGTTGTGGTCCTCCGAGGATCCATCCGCACCTTCTCAGCCCGGAGCGGGTGCGGATCGCTCCTCGGAGGAGCGAACCTGGCGGCCCGGACAGGACCCCTCCACCCTCACGTCACTAGGGTGGCCGACATGACCGAGACAGACCTGCGTGCCCGCCTGGCCGACGTACTCCCGGGTGCCCGACGAGACCTGGAGGACCTGGTCCGGATCGAGTCGGTCAGCGCCGACCCGCAGCGGGCGGGGGAGGTGCAGCGCAGTGCGGAGGCGGTGCGTGACCTGTTCGCTGCCGAGGGCTTCGAGGTCGACATCTTGTCGGTCGACGGCGGGGCCCCGGCGGTCGTGGGCCACCAGGCGGGGCCAGCGGGTGCGCCGACCGTGCTGCTCTACGCCCACCACGACGTGCAGCCCGAGGGTGACCACGCCACCTGGGACTCCCCGCCCTTCGAGCCCACCGAGCGCGGTGACAGGCTCTATGCCCGCGGCGCGGCCGACGACAAGGCCGGCATCGCGACCCATCTGGCTGCGCTGCGCATGCTCGGCGACGAGCTGCCGGTGAGCGTGACGGTCTTCATCGAGGGGGAGGAGGAGGTCGGCTCGGAGAGCCTGCCCGCCTTCCTGAAGACGCACCACGAGCGGCTCGCCGCCGACGTGATCGTGATCGCCGACTCCGGCAACTGGGACATCGGCGTGCCGGCGCTGACCACGTCGCTGCGCGGGCTGGTGCGGGTCGATGTCGAGGTCCGCACGCTCACCCACGCGGTCCACTCCGGCATGTGGGGCGGGCTGGTGCCCGACGCCCTCATCACGTTGTCGCGGCTGATCGCGACGCTGCACGACGACGCCGGCAACGTCGCTGTCGCCGGGCTGGTCGGCGGGCCGGCGGCCGACGTCGACTACCCCGAGGCGCGGCTGCGCGCCGAGAGCGGCATCGCGCCCGGTGTCGAGTGGATCGGCGAGGGGAGCGCCGTCGAGAGACTCTGGACCAAGCCCGCCCTCTCGATCACCGGCATCGACGCCCCGAAGGTCGACGGCGCCTCCAACACGCTGGTCCCGGCGGCGCGGGCGAAGATCTCGATGCGCGTGGCGCCCGGCGACACCTGCGAGCACGCCCTGGCCCGGCTGCGCGAGCACCTCGAGGCGCACGCGCCGTGGGGCGCTCAGATCTCCGTCAGCCTCGTCGACACCGGCGAGCCGACCGCGATCGACGCGACCGGGCCGGCGTACGACGTGGCGCGCGCGGCCTTCACCGAGGCCTGGGACGGCGTCGCCCCTGTGGACATGGGCGTCGGGGGCTCCATTCCCTTCATCGCGGAGTTCCTCGAGGCCTACCCCCAGGCGTCGGTGCTCGTGACCGGGGTCGAGGATCCCGACACTCGCGCTCACGGTGCCAACGAGGGCCTCCATCTCGCCGAGTGGGAACGGGTGATCCTCGCCGAGGCGCTGCTCTTGAAGCGACTGGCCGAGTAGCCGACTCGGGCGAGCTTCCCGTCATGCCAGCAGCACCCGGCACCACAGGTCGGCGAGGGTGGCGGCGTAGCGCTCGGGGTCCCAACCTCTCGACGTCACCAGGGCGAACCACTCGGGCGCGTTGGTCGACCAGAGCAGGTCGGCGACGGTGTCGTCGTCGAGGTCCTGGCGCAGCCCGCCGCTCTCTCGCAGGTCGGCGGCGAGCAGCCGCATGTTGGCCGCCCGGCGGTCGGTCAGGTGCTGGTGGACGCGGGCGCACTCGGGGTCGGTGAGGCCGGCCTCCCGCAGAGCGGCGAAGAGCGGCGAGAGCAGCGGCATCAGGCGGGCCAGCGCGGTGGCGTAGGTCTGCAGCTTCTCGGTCGCGGTCGGGGCGGCCCGCACGTCCCGCACGTAGCCGCGCTCCTCCGCGGGCAGCGGTCGGTCGGAGTCGCCGAGGACCATGTCGACGACGGCCAGCAGCAGCTGCGGCTTGCGCCCCGCCGCGCTGTAGACGGTGTCGACGTTGACCCGTGCCCGGGAGGCGACGTCAGCGACGGCGGTGGCGGCGTACCCGCGCTCGAGGAAGAGGTCGCGCGCGGCCTCCAGCACCGCCGCCCGCGTGCGCGCTGCGCGTGCCTCGCGTTGCGGGGAGCGGTATCGCCTCTTGACCGGGGTCGTCACGGGACCTACCTTAGCAATTGACCCGAAGGAACTTCGGGTGAATAGGAGGAGTGTCATGGGAGACGGCGTGGTCGTGCGGAACCCCGGCGAGGGCCCCGCCACCTGGGCGATGGGCAGCCTGTTCGAGCACCTCGTCTCTGCGGAGGACACTGAGGGACTGCTCGGCGTCTCGCTGGTGACGCAGCCGCCGGGGGTCGCCACCCCCCTGCACCGGCACACCCGCGAGGCCGAGTCGTTCTACGTGCTCGAGGGTGTGGTGCGCTATCGCGCCGGCGACGAGACCTACGAGCTGGTCGCGGGCAGCTTCATCTACCTGCCCAAGGCGCTGCCCCACGCCTTCCGGATCCTCGGGGAGAGCCCGGCGCGCTTCTTGGCGTTCACCGTGCCCGGAGGCCTGATGAGCCTGTACGACGAGGTCGGCATCCCCGCGGTCGAGCGGCGGCTGCCGGGTGACGACGGTCAGTGCTGGAGGTCGAGCTCCCGCGGTGGGGCGAGGTCGGGCCGCGCTACGGCGTGCAGGTCGTGGGGCCGCCGATTCCTGCCTAGGGCTGCCCGCGAGAGGCCGCCCGTTCTTCCTTCTTGACGTTTCGTACGCCATACGATACTTTAATCGTACGACGTACGAATCAACCTCGGGCCCCGGGCCCGCCTCCGAAGGGAGAGGCATCATGAGCACCAAGGCCACTCGCACCCCGATGACCGTCCGCACGGTCGTCCCGTTCTTCGCTCTGGCCTTCGGGCTGTCGTGGGGTGTGGCCGCGGTCGCCATCGCCTTCGCGGATCGGCTCGAGCCGTTCTTCGGCCCGCTGGGCCTGACCAACCCGCTGTTCTTCCTCGCGGTCTACGCCCCGGCCTTCGCGGGGATCGGGCTCGTCGTGCGGCACTACGGCTGGCGCGGGCTGCGCAGCTACCTTCGCCGCCTGACCCTGTGGCGGATCCCGGTGGGCTGGACGGCGTACCTCGTCCTCGGCGTGCCCGCCGCGTTCTACCTCGGCGCCTGGATCAAGGGCAGCTCGCTCGCCTTCCCCTTCACCCCGTGGTACGCCGTGCTGCCGGCGCTGCTGCTGATGCTGGTGCTGGGCCCGATGGAGGAGTTCGGCTGGCGTGGGGTCGCGCTGCCGCTGCTGCAGCGTCGCTTCCGCCCGATCGGCGCGGACCTCATCGTCTCGACGATGTGGGCGCTGTGGCACCTGCCGGCCTTCTTCCTCAGCGGCACGCCACAGAGCGAGTGGTCCTTCCCGGCCTTCTTCATCGGCGTCGTGTCGATCTCGTTCATCCTCACGCCCCTGTTCAACGCCTCCGGCGGCTCGATCCTGGTCGCGGCGCTCTACCACTTCCAGATGAACAACCCGATCTGGCCGGACGCCCAGCCCTACGACTCGCTGATCTTCGCCGCCATCGCCGTCGCGGCGGTCGTCGTCAACCGGCGCGCGATGTTCAGCCGCAGCGCGGGCGTCACCACCGTGCTGTGGCCCGGCGACGAGGCCGAGCAGCACCCCTCCACCGAGACCTCGGACCAGGAGCCCCGCCCGGTCCTCGCGTCTGCGACGCTGGTGCCGTGAGTCCCCGCAAGGCGAACACGCCGGTCATGACCAGGGAACAGATCGTCGCCGCGGCGATCGCCCTGGTCGACCGCGACGGCCTGGCGGCGCTGTCCATGCGGCGCCTGGCCGCCCAGCTCGGCGTCGGGCCGATGTCGCTGTACTACCACGTGCCCGACAGGTCGGCCCTCGAGGACCTGATCCTCGATGCGGTGCTGGGAGAGGTCGACTTCTCCGGGGACGACCCGTCGCTCGGCGCCGAGGAGCGGGCGGTCCGGCTTGGTCACGCGCTCAGGGCGGCGCTGCTAGCCCACCCGCACACGGTGCCGATCACGCTCAGCAGGTCGGCCCGCACCCCGGGTCAGCTCCGGCCGGTGGAGGTGATGCTCGGCATCCTCTACGACCTCGGCCTGCGGCCCACCGACGCCATCGCGGCGGTCGACGTGGTCGGGCAGTACGTCTTCGGCACGACGCTCGCCTATGTCAACCACGTCGCGCAGCAGGAGCAGGCGATGAGCCGGCCCGAGACCGGGGGCGACTCCGGGCTCGACCCCGAGGACTTCCCCCACCTCGCCCGAGCGCTGCAGGAGGCGGACTACCTCGGCTGGGACGTGATGTTCGACCGAGGCCTGCGTGCCCTGGTGCGAGGGCTGGTGGTCGACAAGGTCGACGCCGACTGAGCGGAGTCGGCCCGGCGCTCTCGACCGCCCGGCGTGCGCCGTCGTACGCCGGCCGGACCACCCCGTAGACTCCCTCACGTGTGCGGCGTATTCGGCGTCTGGGCGCCCGGTGAGGACGTCGCGAAGCTCACCTATTTCGGGCTCTACGCCCTGCAGCACCGCGGCCAGGAGTCGGCGGGCATCGCCGTCAGCAACGGTCGCCAGATCCTGGTCTACAAGGACATGGGCCTGGTGTCGCAGGTCTTCGACGAGTCGACCCTGGAGTCGCTGAAGGGCCACGTGGCGATCGGCCACAACCGCTACTCCACGACGGGCGCCTCGACCTGGCACAACGCGCAGCCGACGTTCCACCCGACCGCCGAGGGGTCGATCGCTCTGGCCCACAACGGCAATCTGATCAACACCGGCGACCTCGCGCAGATGGTCGAGGACCTCGGCGGCACCGAGGGCGAGCTGGAGCTGCACGTCAAGCTCCCCAGCGTGTCCACCAACGACACCTCGGTCGTGACCTCGCTCCTCGCCCACCACGCCGGGCAGACGGTGGAGGACCGGGCGGTCGACCTACTGCCGCGCGTGCACGGCGCCTACTCCTTCGTGTTCATGGACGAGGACACCCTCTATGCCGCCCGCGACCCGCAGGGGATCCGCCCGCTGGTGCTGGGTCGCCTGGAGCGAGGCTGGGTGGTGGCCAGCGAGAACGCCGCCCTCGCCACGATCGGCGCCAGCCTCGTCCGCGAGATCGAGCCTGGTGAGCTGATCGTCATCAACGAGGACGGGCTCCGGTCGCGCCACTTCGCTCCGCCGGTGCCGAAGAGCTGCGTGTTCGAGTACGTCTACCTCGCCCGGCCCGACGCCGCCGTCGGTGGCCGCAACGTGCACGAGGCGCGGGTCGAGATGGGCCGGCGGCTCGCGCGGGAGTTCCCCGTGGACGCCGACCTGGTGATGCCGGTGCCCGAGTCGGGCACCCCGGCCGCCACGGGCTACGCCGAGGAGTCGGGCATCCCCTTCGGGCAGGGCTTCGTGAAGAACTCCTACGTCGGCCGCACCTTCATCCAGCCCAGCCAGACGCTGCGGCAGCTCGGCATCCGCCTCAAGCTCAACGCGCTGGAGCACATGATCCGCGGCCGCCGGATCGTCGTCGTCGACGACTCGATCGTGCGCGGCAACACCCAGCGTGCGCAGGTCCGCATGCTCCGTGAGGCCGGCGCGACCGAGGTGCACGTGCGGATCTCCTCACCCCCGGTGAAGTGGCCCTGCTTCTACGGCATCGACTTCGCCACGCGTGCCGAGCTGATCGCCAACGGCCTCGACATCGAGGAGATCCGGTCCAGCATCGGCGCCGACTCCCTCGGCTACATCTCCTTGGAGGGGATGATCGAGTCCACCGGCCAGTCGGCGCCCAGCCTGTGCGCGGCCTGCTTCACCGGGGAGTACCCGATCCCGCTGCCCGATGAGTCGCAGCTCGGCAAGCACCTGCTCGAGACCTCGTTGCGCACCGACACGCTGCCGGTCTTCAACAACCCCTGACCCGCCCCGCACGAGGAGTCCCGTGAGCGACCGCCCCGACCAGTCCGCCTACGCCCAGGCGGGCGTCTCGATCGAGGCCGGCGACAAGGCCGTCGAGCTGATGAAGGGCTGGGTCGAGAAGGCTCGTCGGCCGGAGGTGATCGGTGGCATCGGTGGCTTCGCAGGGCTCTTCGACGCCAGCGCGCTCAAGGACTACGACCGACCGTTGCTAGCCACCTCCGCCGACGGCGTCGGCACCAAGGTCGCCATCGCGCAGGCGCTCGACAAGCACGACACGATCGGCTTCGACCTGGTCGGGATGCTCGTCGACGACCTGGTCGTCTGCGGCGCCGAGCCGCTGTTTCTCACCGACTACATCGCGACCGGACGGGTCGTGCCCGAGCGGATCGCCGCCATCGTCAAGGGCATCGCCGAGGCGTGTGTCGAGGCCGGCTGCGCGCTGCTCGGCGGTGAGACCGCGGAGCACCCCGGCCTCCTCGCCCCCGACGAGTACGACGTCGCCGGCGCCACCACGGGCGTGGTCGAGGCCGACGCGCTGCTCGGGCCGGGCCGGGTCCGACCCGGCGACGTGGCGCTCGCCATGGAGTCCAGCGGACTGCACGCCAACGGCTACTCCCTGGTGCGCCACGTGCTCCTCACGAGCGCGGGCTGGAGCCTCGACCGACACGTCGACGAGCTCGGCCGCACACTGGGGGAGGAGCTGCTGGAGCCGACCCGCATCTATGCCAAGGCATGCCTCGCGCTGACCAGGGTCGCTGAGGTGCACGCCATGTCGCACGTCACCGGTGGGCGGCCTGGCGGCCAACCTGGAGCGGGTGATGCCGGTCGAGCTGACGGCGACGATCGACCGCGCCAGCTGGTCCGCCGGCGCCGGTGTTCGACCTGGTCCGACGGGTCGGCGACGTGCCGCAGCCCGACCTCGAGCAGACCCTCAACCTCGGCGTCGGCATGGTCGCGCTGCTGCCGGCCGACGCCGTCGACACGGCGGTCGCCGAGCTGGCGGCCGCCGGCGTGCGCTCCTGGGCCGCCGGCGAGGTGGCGGTGGCGACCGCCGCGGACCGGGCGCGGCCGCGTGCTCCTGACGGGCCAGCACCCCGGCTGGTGAGGCCCGATCGGCGCTCCGACACGCCGAGGGCATTTCCGGACCGCCGATGTCACCGAAATCGGCTGCCGGTGTGCGGGAACAGCCACGGAGCGGGTAGCGTTGCCTCCACGAGAAACCGATCATCAGACCGGGGCCAGGCAGCTGAGCCCCGGCCAAGTGCGAGGGGGTCGACCCTATGGGGCGCGGCCGGGCGAAGGCGAAGCAGACGAAGGTCGCACGCGACCTGAAGTACCGCACCCACGAGACGGACTTCGGGGCGCTGGCACGCGAGCTGCACGGTGACACAGACGACGTCGAGGAGAGCGACGAGGACTCCAGCGACGAGTGGTCGGACTACGCCGACCCCCCACGCGACTGACCCGAGCGTCCTCACCGGACGCCGGGCGTCTCCCGACCGCGCGGCCTTGCCGACGCGGTCGGTTGTCATGTCGCCAGTGGTCCAGCCCAGCCGCGCGTTGTGGAAGGTCACTGGATTAGTTCGGTAAAACCCGTCAGAGTTTCCACACTCGAATGTGGGTGATCGGTGGAGACGCCGGCGGGGTTGCGCAGGCCTCCTGCAGACGGGCTCGGGACGTCCTCGGGCCCGGTGCGGTATATGGGGGCCGCACCGGGGGCCTGCCCCTCGGTGAGGTCGCAGGTCAGCTGTCCGACCGGGCCCCGGTCAGCGCAACGCGGCCAGGTAGTGCCCGGCCCGGCGTACGTCGTTCATCCGGCTCTCCCAGGTGACCCCGACCCCGGTCAGGGCGGCACCCGCCAGCGCGATCACCAGCCACGGCGGCAGGTCGGCGGCGTAGGGCCCGAGCTCGCGGAGCACCAGCACGGCCCCGACGACCGCGCCGATGACCAGCGGGGCCGTCCAGCGCAGACGGACGCCGGCAAGCACCAGCCCCAGGCAGGCGGCGCCCAGGAGCAGCGCCCGGAGCGACTCGGGCTCCTCCATCGCCCAGAGCAGGCTGGGGACGGTGGCCAGGGTGAGGCCGGCCCCCAGGGCTCGCACGGTGCTGGTCTCGGGGTGGTGGCGCAGGTGGTGCAGGCCGAGCCCGACCAGCACCAGCGCGGAGGGCAGCGTGTAGGCCTCGGGGGCCGTCACCTCGAGGTCGTAGAGCCGGACCCAGGTCGCCATGGCCAGCAGCAGCCCGCCCGGCGCCGCGAGCTCGCGGCGGTGCGGATGGGCCAGCGAGGAGGCGGTGACCAGCGCGCCCGCGACGGTCAGGTCCAGCGCGAGCACCACCAGCCCGCGCGACTCGGAGTGCCCGAAGGCTGCCCCGACCGAGGCGGCCGAGGCCACCAGCCCCGCGAACGCGGCGGGGATCTCCACCGCTGGCCGAGGCACCCACAGGGCCAGCAGCCCCACGACCACCAGCGCCGGTGTGGCGCGCCAGGCCTCGTCGAGCCCGGCCAGCTCGCTCACCGTCCAGACCAGGCCGGCGGCGAGCAGTGGCACCGAGCCGAGTCCGGCGACCCGGGTCTCCACCCGGCTGCCCTCCAGGGCTGCCGCACCGCCGGCCACGAGGAGAGCGAGCAGGCTCACCAGCGTGAGCACGACGCTCGGCAGCGACACCACGAGCGCGGCGAGCAACGAGCCGGCGGCGAGGAGCTGGCCGATGACGCCGAAGCCGCCGCGCTGTCGGAAGTACGCCGCAGCGAGCCCGGCGCCGACGACCAGCAGGGCGGACATCACCAGGGCGAGCGGGACGGCGTAGGCCGCCAGCGTGAGGACCGCGGAGAGCGCGAGAGGGGTGGCCACGAGCACGGAGAAACGCCACTCGGCGTTGCGCACCGCACCGACGACCTGAAGCCGCAGCTGGGCAAGGGCCGCGCCGGCGACGACCAGGGCCAGGACGGTCAGCGGAAGCAGCAGCGGGTGCGCCGGCAGCGAGTCGTCGGGCGTGACTCGCGCCGTGGCGGGGCTGGTCCACGCCGGCCCCGCGGAGGCCAGCGTCTCGAGAAGAACCGCCGTGAGCGCGGCGGCGACGATCGCGGGGACCGCGAGCGCGGCCAGCATCGGGAGCAGGGCCGCGGGGCGCCAGGGGAGCGGGACCAGGAAGGCTGCGGCCGCGAAGCCGGCGCCGACGGCCAGGGTCGCCAGAGCGGCCTGCGTCGCGGAGTTGTCCAGGGCCGGCGCCACGGCGGTCAGCGCGACCATGCCCGTCGCGACCCCCATCCCGAGGGCGGCTGCTGGCTGGCGGGTGCGGAGCACGACAGACGCGCCGCCGAGCAGGGCAGCGGCGGCCAGCATCGGCCACGGGTGGGCGCCGGACCAGAGCTCGCCGGCCTCAGGGTGCTCGGCGAGCCGGGCGACCCCGGTGAGGGTCAGCCCCGACCACCAGATCGCCGCGACCGGGCCCAGCAGCCAGGCCAGGACGCCCAGTCTCGCGGCCGCGGCCAGGACCGCCAGGCCGGCGAGCACGACGGTCGCGAGCAGCAGCACGAGGCTGTCGTGGCTGGTCAGGTCCAGCGCCCCGGCGGGGGCGACCGCGGCGCCGAGCGCGCCCACGACCTGGGGCGCGACGAGGGGTCGGCCGTCGCGGGTGGCCGCCGTGGCCGCCATGCCACCGCCGGCCAGCACTGCCCCGATCAGCAGCACCAGGCCGCCGTCGTGGGCGCCGATCCAGCCGGCGTCCGCCGCCCCGACGAGGTCGAGGGTCAGCAGGCCGGCGGTGACGACGCTGAGCGCTTCGGAGGCCATCCGGAGCCCGCGTCGCCACAGCCAGGCCGTCAGGAGCCCGGCCGTCAGAGTGAAGCCGACCAGCACCGCGGTGCGGCCGCCGACGCCGAGGATCTCCCAGGCCACGGCCAGGAAGGTCACTGCGGCCACCAGCAGGCACAGCGCGCCGAGCGTCAGCAGGATCCGTGGCACGGAGGCGCCGCTCAGCCCGCGGCGCGCAGGTAGCGACGGGGCTGCGGAGAGCTCAGCCGGAGATCCCCCGGTGAGCTCGCCGGAGGGCGCAGCCGGCGGCGGCGCATGCCCACCGACAGCCGCGCCGACCGTGGACGGCACCGGCATCGCGCGCAGCTGGGCGAGCAACCGGTCGGCCTGCTGGAACGTCGCGAACAGCGCGGCGGCCGCAGGCCCCTGGAGCGGAAGCCCGCAGGCGGGGCATCGGGGCGGGTTGTCCCGGAGCGGGCTGCCGCAGTCAGGGCAGTGCTGCGCGTCGGCGTAGGTCCTCATGGGGACAGTCTTTCGCTGCTGCGGCCGGTGCGGGGGCTTCTCCGCTGCTCAACCGTGGTGAGTACGCCCACTCAGCTCGCGCCTGAGGGCGGCAGGAGCCGGCGCCCGCGGCCGAGTGAGCCGCCGTCTGCGACGCGTGGGGGCCCCGTCCGCGACGCCTGAGCGCCCCGTCCGCGACGCCTCAGCGCCCCGTCCGCGACGCCTCGGCAACATGTTCGAGGTGGCGCCGCAGCATGGTCTGCGCCTCGGCGATCGTGTCGGGATCGCCGTCGGGGTCGAGCCGGAAGGCCAGGTGGAGCAGTGCGTCGGCGGCCTGCACGGCGACCCGACAGCCGGTGAGCAGGGCCGGGGTGGGCGCGACCGACTCCTCGGCCGCGATCAGGTCGGCCAGCATCGCGGCCAGCACCTCGACGTCCTCGTCGTCGCGACGCTGCTCCTCGACCGAGAGGGCCCGCGCCCTCCAGATCGCGACGTACGCGGGGCTGGCGCGCAGCCGCGTGCACTGGCGCTCGAACAGCTCCTCGACGAGCTCGGGCCACGGGCGGGTGCCGCGCAGCGGCTGGACGTCCTCCATCAGCCGTCGCTGCCCGAGGCCGTGCTGGGCGACGATGTGGCCGAGCACGGCTTCGCGGTCGGTGAAGAACTGGTAGACCGAGCCGACCGGGACGCCGGCCTCGCTCGCCAGCCGGCGCATGCTGAGCGCCGCCACGCCGTCGCGGCCCACCAGTCGCTCCGCGGCCTCGAGGATGCCGGCCACCCGGGCGCGGCTGCGGGCCTGCACGGGCTCACGACGAAGCCCGGCAGACGGCTCGGCTGAGGTGGTCACGGCACGACTCGACCACACCCGGGCCTTGCGGGCAAGGCCTAACATGAACGATATTCATGTTATGGACTACCCGTACGCCGACCGGTTCACCGTCCACCGAACGCTGCCGGAGAGCGGCCGCCCTCGCGACGAGATCCTCGCCGAGCTCGCCGCGATGGCGGGTGAGGAGGACGCCGTCTGGGAGACCGGGAGGATCTCCGGGACGATGTACTGCGGCGACCACGACCACTACTCCTTCCTGGCCGAGGCGTTCGCCGGCTTCGCCCACGTCAACGCGCTGCAGCGCGACCTGTGCCCGTCCGCGACCAAGTTCGAGGGCGAGGTCATCGCGATGGTGCTCGACCTGCTGCACGCCGACTCAGTGGAGGGCTCCGAGCCTGCCGGCCTGGTGACCAGCGGCGGCACCGGCAGCATCCTCCATGCGCTGCTGGCCTACCGCGACCACGCCCGCGCCACCCGCGGTGTCACCGCACCCAACCTGGTCAAGCCCGAGACGGCGCACCCCGCCTTCGACAAGGGCTGCCACCTCTTCGGCATCGAGTGCCGGACCGTGCCGGTCGACCCGGAGACGACCACGGTGCGCGCCGCCGACATGGCGGCGGCCGTGGACGACCAGACCATCGCGATGGTCGGATCAGCAGGCAACTATCCCTATGGGACCATCGACCCCGTCGCCGAGCTCGGAGCCCTCGCGCTCGACCGCGGTGTCGGCCTCCACGTCGACGCCTGCCTGGGCGGCTTCATCCTCCCGTTCGGTGAGGAGCTGGGTCACGACGTGCCGCTGTTCGACTTCCGCGTGCCGGGCGTGACCACGATCTCCGCCGACACCCACAAGTACGGCTACGCCTTCAAGGGCACCTCCGCGCTGGTGTTCCGTGACAAGGCGCTGCGCAACGCGCAGTACTTCCACGTCACCGGCTGGTCCGGCGGCAAGTACATGTCGCCCGGCATGGACGGCTCCCGCTCCGGTGGTCTGCTGGCGGCCACCTGGGCGTCCATGGTGCACCTGGGGCGCGAGGGCTACCGCGCCTACGCCGCCGACATCTTCGACACGGCCGCGACGATGATGGACGCCGTTCGCTCCCACCCCGACCTCCGCGTGATGGGGCGCCCGACGTTCTGCTTCTCGTTCACGTCCGACTCGTTCGACATCTACCATGTCGCTGACTTCATGCGGCCCCGTGGCTGGCGCTTCAACGGCCAGCAGTACCCCAACGCGATCCACATGGCGGTCACCAGGCCGCAGACGCAGCCCGGTGTCGCCGACGCCTTCGCCGCCGACCTCGCGGAAGCGGTGGCGTACGCCCGGGAGCGCGCGGCGGAGGGGGCCGAGGCGGAGCTGGGCGCGATCTACGGCGGGGTCGCGGGAGGGCTGACGTCGGAGGTCGAGGATGTCATCGTGATGGTCATGGACGCGATGCTCGACGCGCAGCAGGGGGTGCCGCCCGTCGCGGAGCCGGCGTCCCCGGAGCAGGGATGAGCCGCACCGGCCGCGACCGCCTGGTCCTCGCGGTCGACCTGGGCAGTGGCGGGCCCAAGGTCGGCTACGTCACGCTTGCCGGCGAGCCGGTGTGGTGGTGGTACGAACGCGGGGACGCCCTGAGCGGCGCCGAGACGCAGGACGCCGAGGAGTGGTGGCAGCGCATCGTCGCCGCCGCCCGGCGGGGTGTCGCGCAGGGGCACGTCGACGGCGCCGACGTCGCGGGCGTGGCCGTCACGGGCCAATGGGCCTCCACGGTGCCGGTCGACGTCGACGGTCGGCCCGTCGCCGAGTGCCTGATGTGGAGCGACACCCGCGGGGCGGCGTACTCGCGCGAGCGCTTCGGCGGGCCCGTCTCGGGCTACGCCCCGCGCGTGCTCGCCACGTGGCTGCGTCGTTCCGGCGGCGTCCCCAGCCCCGGTGGCGCCGATCCGGTGGCCCATCTGCTGCACCTGCAGCACGACCGGCCCGAGGTGCTCGAGCAGGCCCGGTGGTGCCTGGAGCCCGTCGACTTCCTCACCATGCGGTTCACCGGACGGGCGGCCGCGACCGCCATGTCGATGACCGCCGCCTGGCTCACCGACAACCGCGACCTCGACACGCTCGCCTACGACCCGGTGCTGCTGCGCCTGGCGGGTGTCGACCCGACGCTGCTGCCGCCGCTGGTGCCCGGCGGGTCCGTGGTCGGCACCGTGCTGCCGGAGGTGGCGGCCGCGATCGGCATCCCCACGTCCGCGCAGGTCGTCACCGGGGCCCCCGACCTGCACAACGCGGTCGTCGCCTCCGGGTGTCTCGACCTGCACCAGGCGCACCTCTCCCTCGGCACGTCGGCGTGGGTCAGCTGCCCGGTGCCGGCCAAGAAGACCGACGTGGCGCGCCAGCTGGCCGCCGTGCCCGGTCTCGGCGACGGCCACTACGTGCTGGCTGACAACCAGGACAACGCGGGGCGCTGCCTCGAGTGGTTCCGCGAAGCGTTCGCTCCCGACCTGTCCTACGACGACCTCGCCGCACTGGCGAGTGAGGCGCCCGCGGGGGCCGGTGGGGTGTTCTTCACGCCGTGGCTGTCGGGGGAGCGCAGCCCCGTCGACGCGCGCTGGGCGCGGGGTGGCTTCCACAACCTGTCGCTGGCCGCCGACCGTGCGGCGATGACCAGGGCGGTGCTCGAGGGCGTCTCGCTCAACCTGCGCTGGCTGCTCGAGGCGGCGGAGCACTTCACCGGGCGTCGGCTCGACCCGATCCGGCTGGTGGGCGGCGGGGCCACGATGGACGTGTGGTGCCAGATCCTCGCCGATGTCCTCGACCGGAGGCTCGAGCGGGTCGAGCTCCCCTGGATGGCCGGGCTGCGCGGCGGTGGGCTGACGGTCGGCCTGGCGCTGGGTGACGTACGGCGTGAGGAGGTGCACGCCCTGGTCCCTGTGGAGCGGGCGTTCACTCCCGACCCCGCCCACCGGGGGACGTACGACGCCATGTTCGCGGAGTTCCCCCGCCTGTTCCGCAGCCAGCGTGGCTTCTTCCGGCGGCGCAACGGCTGACAGGTCGATGACAGATCGCCGGCCACGGTCTCCGCCCGTGGGACGGTGACCTAGCCTGGAGCCCCGCAGTCGTGTGGGGGAGGCGGAGGGGGCGAGCCGTGGACGGGATCCGGGCCACCGGAGCTCTGCTCTGGCTGCGCGCGGGCCTGCTCGGTGCCATCGCCCTGCTCACCGGCGTCGTCTCCCACGCCGCGGCCGACGGGCTGCTGCCCTCGGCCGGAACCTTGGTCGCCCTGGGTCTGCTCGCCACCGCGGCCGCCGCCTGGGTGCTGCGCCGCCGGATGCCATGGCTGGCGCTCGTCGGCCTCGCCCTGCTCGGCCAGGCCGTCGTGCACCTGGCGTTGAGTGTGCTCGCGGGACACCGGGGAGACCCCGTGGCGGCGCCCCCGCGCCCGCTCACCGGCGCGACGACCTGGCAGGACTCCCTGCTCGGTGGCTACGCGGACCCGGCCGCCGCCCCGTCGCTCGGCTGGGCCAGCCACCTGGTCGAGCACCTCACCGAGGTCGGACCCGGGATGGTCCTCACCCACCTGCTCGGCGCCGCGGTGCTGGCCGGCTGGCTCGCCATCGGTGAGGGTGCGCTCTGGGCGCTGCTCCTGCTCGTCGGCGCGGAGGTCGGCTCCCGGCTGTGGCGCTGGTTCGTGGTGCCCGTGGTGTCGCCCGCGGCGCCGGCGCGCACGGTCGTACCTCTGGTCGCGCCGCGGCCCGTGTTGCTCTCCCGGGGCGGTCTCTGCCGCCGCGGTCCTCCGCTCCCGGTCTGCTGACACCCCGCCGCGCCCTCCCCGGCTCGCGGCCGGCGACCGCGTCCTCGCGGCCGCCTTCACCAGACCATCGAGGAGAGACAGAATGAGATTCCACCCTGCCCGGCTGCTGCTGGGACTGATGCTCGCGACGGCGGCCGGCCTGACAGCCTGCGGCAGCGAGACCGCCGGTGAGGCCGGCAGTGGCGGCGACCCGATCGTCGTCAGCGATGCCTGGGTCCGTGCGACCACGGGCAGCGACGACCCGGCGATGACGGCGGCCTTCATGGTCATCGAGAACACCACCGACGCGGACATCCAGCTGGTCGGGGCCACCTCGCCTGTGACCGACATGGTGCAGATCCACGAGATGGTCGACGGCGACGACGGCCACATGGTGATGCAGGAGGCCGCCGACGGCGTGACCGTGCGTGCCGGCAAGCAGCAGATGCTCGCGCCCGGCGGCTACCACGTGATGCTGATGGGTCTGGCCGACGAGCTCGCCGCCGGCGACGAGGTCGCCCTGACGCTGGAGTTCTCCGACGGCACCACGATGGACCTGAGCGCGCCGGTGAAGGAGTTCACCGAGGAGGAGGACGACTACCACACGCACAGCGATGGTGCGGACGAGGACGGTCACAGCCACGACGACGCGAGTGACGACATGTCCGACATGGAGTCCGACGGCTGACCCTGGACGACAGCGGCCCGCCACCGAAGGGTGGCGGGCCGCTGCGCCGCGTGGCCAGGGGCGGGGTCGAACCGCCGACCTTCCGATTTTCAGTCGGACGCTCGTACCAACTGAGCTACCTGGCCGTCGCCGGGGCGAGCCCGGCGCGGACACGATACCCGAGGGGGCGAGCCTCGCGGCAATCGGCACCGGACGACGGGACCATCGCCCGAGCCGCTCCGGTTGGGTCGTCGCCGGCGCGGCATCCTATGCTGGTGCGGCCGTGCCTGGCGTACGTCGGCCGCGGCAGGCCCCCATCGTCTAGCGGCCTAGGACCCCGCCCTTTCACGGCGGTAGCACGGGTTCGAATCCCGTTGGGGGTGCCACCTGGCCGGCCCCGGGCGGCCGGCTTGGCCCGCTGGTCATGATGGAGCCATGGGACCCCTCCGTTTGCTGCTCAACGTCATCTGGCTCGTCTTCGGTGGGCTGTGGCTCGCCTTGGGCTACGTGCTCGCGGGGCTGATCTGCTTCGTGCTGATCATCACGATCCCCTGGGGCATCGCGTCGTTCCGGATCGCCGGCTTCGTGCTCTGGCCGTTCGGGCGGACCGTCGTCAGCAAGCCCAGTGCCGGTGCGGGGTCCTTGATCGGCAACGTCATCTGGATCATCGTCGCCGGCATCTGGCTCGTGATCGCCCACATCACGACCGCCATCGCCCAAGCCGTCACGATCATCGGCATCCCGCTGGCGATCGCCAACCTGAAGGTCATCCCGGTCACACTGGCGCCGCTGGGCAAGGAGATCGTGCCCAGCGACCAGCCCTTCGTGACGGCGTACGGCGCCTACGAGCGGTGACCTGGCCGCCCCCACTTCTCGATTGGGAGCCGCCCAGCACCATGGGATAGAGTGCCGCTGCCTCGTTGATGAGGTCACCTGGCCCCGTAGCGCAGTTGGTTAGCGCGCCGCCCTGTCACGGCGGAGGCCGCGGGTTCGAGTCCCGTCGGGGTCGCCAGCAAGGAACAGCCCCTGGCCTGCGGAAACGCAGCGCCAGGGGCTGTTTGCTTTCACCGATTCAAAGGCAGCACCGTGGCCGTGTCCCGTCTGCGTCCCGTCCCAGCTTGAGTTGAGGCTTCCAGGGCGACGGCTCGGGCTGCGTCCATCGCGTCCGCGACTGTGTCGAGGCGGTCGGGGAAGAGGTGTCCGTAGAGGTCGAGCGTCATCGTCGCGGACTTGTGTCCGAGCATCTGCTGCACGACCTTGACGTCGGCTCCGGCGGCAATCGCCAGTGACGCCGCAGTGTGCCGTAGCGCATGTGGCGTGAGACCGTCGAGGCCGACGCTGTCGGCAGCTTCGTCGAAGACAGCGCGTTGAAAGGTCCGGGAGCGCATCGGCGCCCCAGCCTTCTCGCCGCCAAAGACCAACGCGTCGCCGGGCCTGCCCGCGACGTGGGCCACCAGCTCGTCGATCAGGAAGCGAGGCACGGGAACCTCGCGGCGCTCGTGGTTCTTGGGATCGCTGGCCACGATGTGGCCGTCCACGACGACGTAAGTCTCGACAATGAGTGCGCGGCGCCGCAGGAGGTCGAGGCGCCCTACCCGTAGCCCAGCCAGTTCACCCCAGCGCAAACCGGTATAGGCGAGTGTGCGGCCCCCCGATTTTCGGTCCAGTTCTTGTGAGAATCCATCCACAAGTGAGAGGGCCGGTGTGAGGTTCTGATGGCTGCAGCGAAGAGGTTGACCCCGGAGCAGATCGTGGCTCGGTTGCGGGATGCGGAGAAGATGCAGGGGCAGGGTTCGACGATCCCACAGGTGTGCAAGAAGCTCGGGGTGAGCGAGCAGACGTTCTACCGGTGGCGCAGCAAGTACGGGGCGCTGAAGGAGGACGAGGCGATCCGGCTGAAGGCCCTGGAGCAGGAGAACGCCCGCCTGAAACGGATCGTTGCCGAGCAGGCACTCGACATCTCGATGCTCAAGGACGTTGCGAAGGGAAACTTCTGAGCCCGGCCCGGCGGCGGGACGCGGTGGCGATGCTGGTGCGCAAGCACAAGGTCAGCGAGCGCCGCGCCTGCCGGCTGGTCGGGCAGCATAGATCCACGAACCGGTACACGCCGACGCCGTCGGACTTCGAGGAGAAGTTGGTCGCGCGGATGATCGAGCTGGCTGATGAGCATCCGAAGTGGGGCTATCGGATGATCTGCGGGCTGCTGGTCGCGGAGGGCTGGCCGGTCAACAAGAAGCGCATCGAGCGTTTGTGGCGTCGCGAGGGGCTCCAGGTGCCCCCGATGAAGGCCAAGAGCAGCGGCCAGAAGGCGCTGGGCGAGGACGCGAACAGCATCTGGAAGCTGCCGCCGGAGTATCGCAACCACATCTGGTCCTATGACTTCATCAAGCGTCGGACCAGTGACGGCCGCCCGATCCGGGTGCTCAACGTGATGGACGAGTTCACCCGCGTCGGCCTCGGCTCCCACGCGGCACGCAGCATCGGCGCGAAGAGCGTCCAGGCGCACCTGGCCAAGCTGTTCGCACGCCACGGCGAGCCGACATTGATCCGGGCCGACAACGGGCGCGAGTTCATCGCCGACACCCTGCTGGACTGGCTGGGCACCCAGGAGGTCCGCGGGGTGTTCATCGCCAAGGCCAGTCCCTGGCAAAACGGCTACACCGAGCGGTTCAACGGCACGATGGAGCGCGAGCTCTTCGGCCACGAGGTCTACCACTCCGTGCTCGAGGTCCAGCACGTCATCGATGAGTGGCTGATCAAGTACAACACCGTCCGGCCGCATCGCAGTCTCGGTGGCCTAACCCCGGCGGCGTACGCGAAGATGCTCGAGGAAGCGAGTTGCCCGTGACGAGAGGTGGTAGGAGATGAGAGTCGCTACCGCCACCCGAAGTGGACCAGTCGCCGATGGCTAGTGTCATGCGTCGTTAATTGCTAGAGGGTTCTAGTTCTGAAATCATGGGGGCATGGCGAATCGTCCTGCTCCGGCGTTGGTGCTTCGTGATGGTGATCGTGCCGAGCTTGAGCGGTGGACCCGCTCGAACCGGTTCGGGGCCTCGGCGGCGAAGCGGGCGCGGATCGTGCTGCTGGCCGCGGAAGGTGTTGCGAACACGCGGATCGCGGAGTTGAGCGACGCGACCGTGACGACCGTGCTGAACTGGCGTGGTCGGTATGAGGACCGCGGGATCGCCGGTCTGCGTGACGCGCCCCGGCCCGGTCGGCCGCGCACCCTGGACCACCGGGCGATCGTGGCCGAGACGTTGAAGCCGCCGCCGAAGAAGCTGGGTGTGACGCACTGGTCGAGCCGGCTGCTGGCCGCCCGGCTCAAGGTGAGCCCGTCGGCGATCCAACGGGCCTGGCGCGCCTACGGGGTCAAGCCGTGGAAGGCGGAATCGTTCCGGTTCTCCACCGACCCTCAGCTGGTCGGGAAGGTCACCGACATCTGCGGGCTGTACCTGGCCCCACCCGAGAACGCGATCGTGTTGTGCGTGGACGAGAAGTCCCAGATTCAGGCGCTGGACCGCACCGTGCCGATCCTGCCCATGCAGGAGGGGCGGATCGAACGCCGCTCGCACGACTACTACCGCCACGGCACCACGACCCTGTTCGCCGCGCTCGACATCGCGACCGGTCAGGTCACCGCCGCGTTGAAGCCGCGGCACCGCCACCAGGAGTTCCTGGCGTTCCTGAAGCAGCTCGAACGCACATACCGCGATGTGGTCGACGACGACGGAGTGCCGGTCGACCTGCACCTGGTGATGGACAACTACGCAGCGCACAAGCATCCGAACGTGAAGGCGTGGCTGGCCAACAACCCGCGGTTCGTCGTGCATTTCACCCCGACCCACGCGTCCTGGATGAACCTCGTCGAGGTCTGGTTCGGGATCGTCGAGCGGCAGGCCATCCGCCGCGGGGTCTTCACGTCGGTCAAGGACCTCAACGCCAAGATCCGCGGCTTCATCGACGGGTGGAACGACCGCGCTCACCCGTTCGTGTGGACCAAGACTGCCGACCAAATCCTCGCGAAAGCCAACCGTCCAACAACTTCAAATCCGCGGCACTAGCGCGACCCTGACAGCGCTGGCCGAATCCAGAAACTCTCACAACTTCTGGACCAGAGAACTGGGGCCGAACATCCGCAATCCTAAGCCATATGCGAACGACGGCCGTGGAGGCACCTCGCTTCTTCCGAATGTGGACGAGGCAGGTAACCCGATCACGTATACAGAACACACAGTGAATCCTCGGCCCCCGAACGGCAAATTAGACGATAAGCGTATCGTGACGGGCTCAGACGGGAGTATGTGGGTGACGCTGGATCATATGGGAAGTTGGATTCGACTGAGATGAGCAAGGATCGAACCACGTACGATTGGCTGTTCGCAACGTCCCGCCCCTACCTATACTTGGGGCTAGGCGAGATCGAAAGGGAAAACTGGAACCCAGGTCACTTCTACTCGGCCGACAGCCATCAGTCCTGTGTCCGCGTCGTTCGCGGTCGTGAAGATGCAAAGCCTAGTGCCGCGTGTCGTAAAGATCTAGAGGGTATGGGGTCTGAAAGCATGGGGCATGGCCAACCACCCTGCCCCTGCTCTGGTTCTTCGTGATGGTGACCGTGAGGTGCTGGAGGGGTGGACTCGGTCTGACCGGTTCGGGGCGAGCGCGGCCAAGCGTGCGCGGATCGTGTTGCTGGCGGCCGAGGGTGAGGCGAACACTCGGATCGCTGAGCTGACCGACGCGACGGTGACCACGGTGTTGAACTGGCGTGGTCGCTATGCCGAGCGCGGGATCGTGGGCCTGGCGAACGCGCCGCGTCCGGGCCGGCCGCGGGTGCTGGACCACCGCGCGATCGTGGCGGAGACGTTGAAGCCGCCACCGAAGAAGCTCGGGGTGACCCACTGGTCGACCCGGCTGTTGGCCGATCGGCTCAAGATCTCCAACACCTCGGTTGCCCGGGCGTGGCGCGCGTATGGGATCAAGCCGTGGAAGGCGGAGTCGTTTAGGTTCTCCACCGATCCGGAGCTGGTTGGGAAGGTCACCGACATCTGCGGGCTGTACCTAGCCCCGCCGGAGAACGCGATCGTGTTGTGCGTGGATGAGAAGTCCCAGATCCAGGCGTTGGACCGGACCACGCCGATCCTGCCCATGCAGGAGGGTCGCATCGAGCGTCGCTCGCACGACTATTACCGGCATGGCACCACGACGTTGTTCGCGGCGCTGGACATCGCGACGGGCGAGGTGACCGCGGCCCTGAAGCCGCGGCACCGTCACCAGGAGTTCCTGGCGTTCCTCAAGCAGGTCGAGCGGGCCTACCGCGACGTCGTGGACGCCGATGGTGAGCCGGTCGAGCTGCACCTGGTGATGGACAACTACGCCGCGCACAAGCACCCCAAGGTGAAGCACTGGCTGGCCGACAACCCCAGGTTCGTCGTGCACTTCACCCCGACCCACGCCTCGTGGATGAACCTGGTCGAGGTCTGGTTCGGCATCGTCGAACGCCAAGCCATCCGCCGCGGCGTCTTCAAGTCCGTACGCGACCTCAACGCCAAGATCCGCGCCTTCATCGACGCCTGGAACGACCGAGCCCACCCCTTCGTGTGGACCAAGACCGCCGAACAGGTCCTCGCCAAGGCCAACCGTCCAACAACTTCAAATCCGCGGCACTAGTGTCATGCGTCGTTAATTGCTAGAGGGTTCTAGTTTCTGAAATCATGGGGGCATGGCGAATCGTCCTGCTCCGGCGTTGGTGCTTCGTGATGGTGATCGTGCCGAGCTTGAGCGGTGGACCCGCTCGAACCGGTTCGGGGCCTCGGCGGCGAAGCGGGCGCGGATCGTGCTGCTGGCCGCGGAAGGTGTTGCGAACACGCGGATCGCGGAGTTGAGCGACGCGACCGTGACGACCGTGCTGAACTGGCGTGGTCGGTATGAGGACCGCGGGATCGCCGGTCTGCGTGACGCGCCCCGGCCCGGTCGGCCGCGCACCCTGGACCACCGGGCGATCGTGGCCGAGACGTTGAAGCCGCCGCCGAAGAAGCTGGGTGTGACGCACTGGTCGAGCCGGCTGCTGGCCGCCCGGCTCAAGGTGAGCCCGTCGGCGATCCAACGGGCCTGGCGCGCCTACGGGGTCAAGCCGTGGAAGGCGGAATCGTTCCGGTTCTCCACCGACCCTCAGCTGGTCGGGAAGGTCACCGACATCTGCGGGCTGTACCTGGCCCCACCCGAGAACGCGATCGTGTTGTGCGTGGACGAGAAGTCCCAGATTCAGGCGCTGGACCGCACCGTGCCGATCCTGCCCATGCAGGAGGGGCGGATCGAACGCCGCTCGCACGACTACTACCGCCACGGCACCACGACCCTGTTCGCCGCGCTCGACATCGCGACCGGTCAGGTCACCGCCGCGTTGAAGCCGCGGCACCGCCACCAGGAGTTCCTGGCGTTCCTGAAGCAGCTCGAACGCACATACCGCGATGTGGTCGACGACGACGGAGTGCCGGTCGACCTGCACCTGGTGATGGACAACTACGCAGCGCACAAGCATCCGAACGTGAAGGCGTGGCTGGCCAACAACCCGCGGTTCGTCGTGCATTTCACCCCGACCCACGCGTCCTGGATGAACCTCGTCGAGGTCTGGTTCGGGATCGTCGAGCGGCAGGCCATCCGCCGCGGGGTCTTCACGTCGGTCAAGGACCTCAACGCCAAGATCCGCGGCTTCATCGACGGGTGGAACGACCGCGCTCACCCGTTCGTGTGGACCAAGACTGCCGACCAAATCCTCGCGAAAGCCAACCGTCCAACAACTTCAAATCCGCGGCACTAGATGGGCTGATGAATGAATTTTCAGCGGCGTTCCAGTTCTTCGACGGATTCGGAGAGAACTGGGGTGCCCTCGAAGAGTGCCTCTGTTATCTGGACGAGTGGCTCCCAGCGGACGGCTACGTCGTGCTCATTGAGGGGGTCGAATTTCTTCTCGCCGAGGAGGCCAGCGAAATGCCGACGCTGCTTAGGTTGCTGAACCGGGTTTGGAGAATTCTGGAGCAAGGCCATTCAGGACGGTGACAGGTTCGACAGACCGCCACGTCCTTTCCACGTCCTCATGTTGTCGAGCCTCGACAGCGCCATCAGCGACTTGCGCGCGACGAGCGAGTCGATCGGAGTTGATACGCGAGCGTAGTTTGTCGTCGAGCGGCGGGCTACGGTCCGAATTCGCGGTTCCCAGAACGGGATCCCGTTGCGGTGAGCGTTCCGGGCATCTCAAAGATCGTGTGTCGTCACCACTCGAGGTTCGGCTCGCGAGACGGAATCGTGTCGGAGGGGCGCGTGGCGCCTTTGAGACGTCATACGTTCGGGTCGCCCGGGCGGCGAGGTCGCATGACGTCCCGCTTGACGCCCTGCGATCTGGTCGCCGGGACGGCCGTTTCGTATGACGTCCTCCCGCCGCGGAGGCCGCAACTGCGCGTTCCGCAAGCGATCCCCATCCGGTGAGTGACCGGGGGTCGAAGGGTGCCGCCGCGGGGGGTCGGTCGCCGCTGAGAGGTCGTGCTGAGTTGTCGTGGCGCAGACAGCCAAGGTGATATCGTTGACGTGATATCGGAGGTGGTCACGATGGAACAGATCCTGATTCGCAACCTGCCCGCCGGGACCAAGGCCGCGCTTCGCGCGCGTGCCAAGCAGCGTCACCGGTCGGTCGAGGCGGAGGCGCGCGACGTGCTCACCAAGGCTCTGGAGGGCGAGCCCATCACCATCGTTGATCTCTTGAGCACCGACGAAGGTGCCGACATCGACTTCGAACCCGAGCGCCTTGGCCTGACGGCACGCTCGGCACAGCTGTGAAGTACCTCTTGGACACTAACGTGGTGTCCGCGCTGCGGGTCCGAGGACGTAACCGACCCGTCGAGGTCTGGGCAGCATCGGTTCCCGTCGGTGACCAGTTCGTCTCAGCATTCACCATCGCGGAGATCGAGCGTGGAGTGATTGCCAAGGAGCGATCCGACGCCGAGCAAGGAGCCGTCCTGCGTCGCTGGCTCGAGGAGAATGTCTTGACCACCTTTGCCGATCGGGTGCTGCCGTTCGACTTGTCGGCGGCCCGGATCCTCGCGGCCTATCGGGTTCCTGAGCACGCACCCTTCGACGACGCCCTCATCGCCGCCGTCGCGGAAGCTGCCGGAATGACCATCGCGACGCGCAACACCAAACACTTCGAACCCCTCGGCGTCTCGTGCCTCAATCCGTGGGACGCGACCCCGCCCATAGTCTGAGCCACCCCGGAGCACTGGGCGTCGATGGCGGCCACGAGCGGGATACGCGGCCGAGGCGGTCGCGTACCTGGCGGCCTTGCACCAGGAGGCGTGCTGAGCGCTGGCTGGTGCGATCGGGACATTGCCCGATGCTCGAGCCGGACCACAGCCCGTGGCCCGGCCGGGCCAACCCTTTGAGGTGCGCCATGAACGCCCTGCTTGTCGGGTACGCCCGATGCTCCACCGATCAGCAAGACCTCACCGCTCAACGCGACGGTCTCCTTGCCCTCGGCGTCGATGTCGAGCGCATCTACGTCGACCATGGCCTGACCGGCACCAACCGTGAACGGCCTGGACTTCGTGAGGCACTCGCCGCCTGCCGCGCAGGAGACACGCTCGTGGTCACGAAGCTCGACCGTTTGGCCAGATCGCTGCCCGACGCTCGGGCGATCGCCGACGAACTGACCACAAGGGAGATCAGCCTCAGCCTCGGTGGCTCGGTCTACGACCCCACCGACGCCGTCGGACGGCTGCTATTCAACGTCCTCGCCATGGTGGCCGAGTTCGAGTCCGACCTGATCCGGCTCCGCACAGTCGAGGGGATGAAGGTCGCGAAGGCGAAGGGCCGACTGAAAGGCAAGCAGCCCAAGCTCAGCCGCAAGCAGGAAGCGCACCTGGTCTCGTTGGTGCACAGCGGCGAGTACAGCACCCTCGAGGTCGCCGAACTCTTCAGCGTCGGACGGTCCACCGTCTACCGGGCGATCGAGCGGCAGCGCACAGCTGCGAAGGCAGAACTCGCTGACGCCTCGGCACGACGCTGACTCGGCGTGTGGTCGGCGTCCCGCAACCGACACCTTCGCGGGACGCCGGCCAGCGGAGCTCCATCGAGGCCGACCGCGGGGATCTGCGTCCCGACAACGGTTCGCCTTGTGACACGCTGCCAACCTGGATCGCGGCTCCGAGGAGGAGAAGCCCGCCGGCGGAAACGTGGGCCTTGCAGTGGTCCGGGTAGGCGACACAGTCCGCCGGCCCAGCGGACCGTGGTCGAGTTCGGTCGACGCGCTGCTACGCCACGTCAACGAGGTCGGGGACCAGGGAGCCCCTCGCACTCTTCGCTTCGACGACCTTGCCCGCCACGTCCTCGAGTACGTCGACGGACAGGTCCTCATGCCCTTCGAGCCCGACGACGACCTCAGGGCGGCCCGCAGGGTCGGGGCACATTCGGGATCTTCACGACACCTCGGCTGAGTCCACCCCACCAGCGGACTCGCGTAGGAACGTCGTGATCAGGCCGAACGCCGAGGACCTCGTCATCCACCACGACCTCGCTCCGTGGAACCTGGTCCTCGGGGGCGAAGGATGGGTCTTCATCGATTAGGACAACGCCTGCCCGGGTTCAAGCTTGTGGGACCTGGCATGCGCGGCGCACGGATTTGCTCGCGTGTGTCAGCGACGGATGAAAACTGACCCCGGAGCGTCGGCCGAATATTGACCCCCTTCGACCGGACTGTCGACTCAATCGAGTCGATGGGAGCGAAGGAGTTGTTGTCAGTGGAGGACTGGGCCGAGATCCGCAGGCTGTACCGGGCGGAGAGGTTGCCGATCAAGACGATCGCACGGACGTTGGGGGTTTCGAGGAACACGGTGCGTGCTGCGGTCGCCTCGGACGGGCCACCGCGCTATGAGCGGAAGCCGACGGGGTCGGCGGTGGATGCGTTCGAGGACGCGATCCGGGTGCAGCTGGCGGCGGTGCCGACGATGCCGGCCACGGTGATCGCCGAGCGGGTCGGCTGGGACCGTGGGATCACGGTGTTCAAGGAGCGGGTCGCTGAGTTGCGGCCGGCGTATCTGCCGGTCGATCCGGCGGGCCGGACGACCTATGTGGCTGGTGAGATCGCGCAGTGCGACCTGTGGTTCCCGCCGATCCAGTTGCCGGTGGGGTTCGGACAGACCCGGACTTCGGCGCAGCTGCCGGTGCTGACGATGGTGACCGGGTACTCCCGCTGGCTGTCGGGGGTCTTGATCCCGTCCCGCCGCGCCGAGGACCTGTTCGCCGGCTGGTGGCAACTGATCCATGGCCTGGGTGCGGTGCCGCGGACTCTGGTGTGGGACGGCGAGTCAGCGATCGGCCGCAACCGCGGTGGCCGGGTCGAGCTGACCGGCGACTGCCAGGGTTTCCGTGGGGTGCTCGGCACCAAGGTGATCGTCCTCAAGCCACGAGAGCCCGAGCACAAGGGCATCGTCGAGCGCGCCCACGACTACCTGGAACGGTCCTTCCTGCCCGGCCGCACCTTCGCCGGGCCAGCCGACTTCAACATCCAGTTGCAGACGTGGCTGGCGACGGTGAACGCCCGCACGAGAAGGGTGTTGGGCTGCGCCCCGACGGACCGGATCGGCGCGGACCGACAGGCGATGGTGGGGTTGCCGCCGGTGGCCCCGGCGACCGGGTGGCGCTCGGCGACCCGGTTGGCCCGTGATCACTACGTGCGCCTGGACTCCAACGACTACTCGGTCCACCCTGCGGTGATCGGCCGCCGGATCGAGGTCGTGGCGGACCTGGACCGGGTCAGGGTGTTCTGCGAGGGACGTGTCGTCGCGGACCATCAGCGGGTCTGGGCCTGGCACCAGACCCTCACCGACCCCGACCACCTACGGGCCGCCGACCTGTTGCGCCGCACTCGGATCGGCGCCCTACGTCCCATGCGGGAAGCAGAGGTCGAGCAGCGGGCGCTGACCGACTACGACACCGCCCTCGGCATTTCCTTGGACGCCGACGTGCACGCCGAGGTGGACGCCGAGGGTGGGTGCGCGTCGTGACCGCACGCAAGACCACCTCGACGGCGGCCTCGAGCCAGTCGAGTCGGGATCTGACCGGCGAGGTCGCGTTCCTGACCCGGGCGTTGAAGGCGCCCACGTTGCGCGAGGCGGTCCCCCGGCTGGCCGAACGAGCGCGCAGCGAGTCCTGGACGCACGAGGAGTTCCTGGTCGCCTGCCTGCAACGTGAGGTCGCAGCCCGGGAGTCCCACGGCGGCGAGGGCCGCATCCGCGCCGCCCGGTTCCCCGCTAGGAAGAGCCTGGAGGAGTTCGACTTCGACCACGCCCGCGGGCTCAAACGCGACCTGATCGCCCACCTGGGCACCCTGGACTTCGTCACCGCCCGCGAGAACGTGGTCTTCCTCGGCCCACCCGGCACCGGCAAGACCCACCTGGCCACCGGCATCGCGATCCGCGCCTGCCAAGCCGGGCACCGCGTCCAGTTCGCCACCGCATCCCAATGGGTCGCCCGACTCGCCGACGCCCACCACGCTGGCCGGCTCCAAGACGAGCTCGTCCGACTGGGCCGCTACCCGCTCATCGTCGTCGACGAGGTCGGCTACATCCCCTTCGAACCCGAAGCCGCGAACCTGTTCTTCCAACTCGTGAGTTCCCGCTATGAACGAGCCTCCCTGATCGTCACCTCAAACAAGCCGTTCGGCCGCTGGGGCGAGGTCTTCGGCGACGACGTGGTCGCCGCCGCCATGATCGACCGGCTCGTCCACCACGCCGAGGTCGTCGCACTCAAGGGCGACTCCTACCGGCTCAAAGACCGCGACCTCGGCCGCGTGCCGGCGTCGTCAACCGAAGAACCATGACCGAGGGGGTCAATTTTCAACCGGCGAAAGGGGGTCAATTTTCGACCGGCGTTGACATCCTGGGGCTGGTGGTCGGTGCTGTCGGCGCGATGACGCCTTCCGCATACTTCGACTCGGCTGACGGCGCGGGAGCCCTCCAGGGCGCATTCTTCGGGTACCTCGCGATGGCGGTCGTGTCCCCAATCGCCCTGACCTTCATGGTCTGTCATTCTCTGTGTGAAGACGACGAGCACGGCCTGATCCGGGAGGCTTTTCTCGCCGGAGCCTCGATCCCCTACCTCCGAATCGGCTCATTGCTCGAACTACTGCGTAACTGGTTTGTCGTACTTCTGGCTGCGTGCTCCAGCGGCGCGTTGGTCGGGTTAGGAGACAGCCTGCGACATTCGTCTCTAGGTGGCGGTCTCGGAGGGGTCACGTTCCAAGGACTGGCCTTCGCCACCATCGTGCAGGTCTACGTCATCCTCGTGTCGGTCGCGGCCTGCGCGGTGGTCGGACGAGCTACGCCGAGCGCCACGCTTCTGGTCGTGTCAGCACTTGTCGCCGTGCTCGCGACCCCTCTTCTTCGCGCGCACGGTGCGCTCGTGATTGTCGCGCTGAACCCCTATTCACCATTGCTCGGGACGGCGAGTTCGCCGATCTTTGGGCGGTTCGCAGCCAGCGACGCGCCGCACCTCGCCGCGAGCTACCTCTTCTGGGTACTCATCTCGGGAGCCGCAATAGTCAGCGCCGTTCGTCGACATGGTTGGCCGCTGGCCGTAACGCACCGGTGAGTTCGAGCCTGAAGACGGCTGGCCCCTGCGGCTCCTGGGTTCCGCGTCTCCCGGGCTGGGGTCACGACAGGAGCGGCTCGCTGCCGATTTGTACGCCGTTGCTGTCGCGCAAAATTACATCGGCACCCGCAAGGTTCAGCCGAGGTTCGGCTATGACGATCGCAATGCCGTTCACGACCGTACCCATCACCCTTCTCTCGTGATCGTGTATCTCGACGCCCGCCACCTGTGAAGACGTCCAAGCCCCCACGACCATCGAGCTCTCAACCGAGAAGCTGCCCCAGTGGGACCAGTCGCCATCGATCGTCGTCGACCTACTCGAGCTCGAGAAGCCCCCTGTTAGCCCCGGTCTTTCATGACGGTGCTGACGAAGGCACCGCTGCTTGTGGTGACTCGATGAAGGCCCTTGGGGTCGACGGTGGGCCGGCTGACGCTACCGGGTTGCGGTTCTCCGGGTGTTGATGTCGTGGGCGGACGGTCTGGTCAGCTCGGTTGAGGGATCGCGGCGATGTTCGCGAACACCGCGGCAATCGGGGCCGCCCAGGGCCAGGACTCCGGGATCCGCAGTCGTCTGCGTCGAGCACCGCGGGTGAGCCGGGCGGGGACGTGGAGGAAGCGGTAGCGCAGCGTCTTGGGCTCGCAGGTCGCGAGGATCTTGGCGTCGCCAATCAGGGCGAGGAGCCGGGTCCAGGCGGTCAGGTCAGCTGCGATCTGGGTGAGCATCAGCCAGGTCTGGTTGATCTTGAACTCCCGCGACGGGAACCGTCCGAGTCCGGAGTCCTTGGCGTGCCGGATGCGGTCCTCGACCCGTGCGTGGGCACGATGTCGGGCCTCGAGGAACGCCAGTTGCCCGACTTCGGTGTTGGTGACGAACCCTTGGTAGCGCCAGCCATCGCGCTCCTCGAACAGCGACAGTTGAGCGCCCGGATGGGGTCGCTCCCGGCGCACGATGACTCGCATCCCGTCGGGCCACTTGGCCAGCACGTCCTTGTCGATGAGGCCGGTCAGCTCGGTGACGTCACCGCCCTCACGGATCCCACCGTCGGCATCGAGTGCCGCTGTCCAGGTCTTCGCGGGGACCAGGGCGATGGCTTCGCGCAGGGACTCGGTGATCGGGAATCCCACCGAGTACTCCACACTCCGGCCGCGGACCTGGTTCCGCTCGGTGAGCCAGTCCAGCAGCTTGTGGGAGGCGCCGGCGCCGTCAGAGCGGATCAGCAGCTTCTTGCGGTGGCCGGCGGGGATCTGGGCGATCGCGTCGGCGAGGACCTCGATGTGGTCAGCGGCGGTGTTGGATCCGGCGTTGCCTGCGCGGAGCTTGCCTGCGAGGAACTCGCTGGTGTTGTCGCACCACACCCCAAGCGGGTGGAACCCGAAGGTCCGCTTGAACGTGGGCGCGGCGTTCTCCTTCTCGGAGTGGGCGATCACGATCGTGGCATCGGCGTCGAGCACGATCACGTCCTCCAGGTCGGCTCCGGCCACCCGACTGGCCGGGACACCACCGGGCAGCTGCGCCCACACATGACGACGCACTCGCGCCCGCGCGATCTGGACCTTCTTCAACCGGCCAGGCGTGACCTCGTCCAGGGTCCGCCACACCGTGGGCGGCGACGCAACCCGACCGAGCACACCGGACTGATGCCGCAGAACATCGATGTCCGCGATCGCCTCGCCACCATCGGCGAGCATCACCGCCACGTCAGTCAACACCCGACCCCGGTCATGGAGCGGGGTGAAGTTGCGGCGGACCATCGCCTTGGACAACTCGGCCGTCAGCCCGGTCCGGTCGGCCAGGAGCCGGGTCGCGACGCTGCCCGCGTGCGCCACCACACCGACACCATCGGAGGTCACGGACAAGCCTGCGGACCACGAAGTACGCTTCACCTACGGAGTGCCTTCCAGCTTGAGCTTCTTGGACTGTCGCAAGAACAAGAATCCCAAGCAGGACAGGCACTTCCGTGTTTCTACACGCCGATCAACTCACCGAGCCGTGAACGATCCGGGTTAGCCGTCGCCCGCCATCGGATGACAGCACTCCGACCATGAGTCGCCGTCGCGAGTCCGTTTCCGGCAGGGTCGCTTCCAAAGCGCCTACCGTCAGGCTGCCGAAACTCGACAGCCGCACGACCTCGATCCGCGCACCCCGCAGTCCTGATTCGCCCTCAACGGCGTCCAGGACAAAGGTCCGCAGGCCTTCGCGGTCGGGGTCGATCGTGCCCGAGTACCCCTGCGAGGCTCCAGTCGCCATTGCCCAAGCCTCCCACAACTTCGTACCCCTGCCACCGACGCTCGACGCGACACGAGTAAGGCTGACGCACGAGGCACAGAACGACACCTGAGCGTGCCGGTGCGGGGATCGTCACGCGGAGCGTGACCGTGCGGCGATCCCTCTGTGACACGCTCCGCGTGCCGATCCCTCTGTGACACGCTCCGCGTGCCGATCCCTCTGTGACACGCTCCGCGTGCCGTTCGGTTATCGGGACGCGCCGCTCGATCGGAAGACGGCTGCGAATGCCCCAGCCCGGCGACAACGCCGGCTCCGCGCGTCGACGCAGGTCACCGCGACTGTTCTCACGGGCACCCACGGGCGCCGCAGTCTGGCCATTGACAGTGGCCCGCACGCTGGATACTTTCGACTACTGCTCGGGCGAGGCCTCGAGACGCTTCCTAGCCGTCGCCACCAACAACTGTCACCGCCAACCTGCTACGGGGGCACCGTGTCCGTGAGGTTGATTGTCCGGCTGATGGCGGGGGTGGTTGTGGTGGCCGCCGCGGCGGCGTTTACGCACGGGCCCGCCGTGGCTGATACATGGGGCGAGCCGGCTGTGGGCCTTAGCCCCGGTCTTTCATGACGGTGCTGACGAAGGCACCGCTGCTTGTGGTGACTCGATGAAGGCCCTTGGGGTCGACGGTGGGCCGGCTGACGCTACCGGGTTGCGGTTCTCCGGGTGTTGATGTCGTGGGCGGACGGTCTGGTCAGCTCGGTTGAGGGATCGCGGCGATGTTCGCGAACACCGCGGCAATCGGGGCCGCCCAGGGCCAGGACTCCGGGATCCGCAGTCGTCTGCGTCGAGCACCGCGGGTGAGCCGGGCGGGGACGTGGAGGAAGCGGTAGCGCAGCGTCTTGGGCTCGCAGGTCGCGAGGATCTTGGCGTCGCCAATCAGGGCGAGGAGCCGGGTCCAGGCGGTCAGGTCAGCTGCGATCTGGGTGAGCATCAGCCAGGTCTGGTTGATCTTGAACTCCCGCGACGGGAACCGTCCGAGTCCGGAGTCCTTGGCGTGCCGGATGCGGTCCTCGACCCGTGCGTGGGCACGATGTCGGGCCTCGAGGAACGCCAGTTGCCCGACTTCGGTGTTGGTGACGAACCCTTGGTAGCGCCAGCCATCGCGCTCCTCGAACAGCGACAGTTGAGCGCCCGGATGGGGTCGCTCCCGGCGCACGATGACTCGCATCCCGTCGGGCCACTTGGCCAGCACGTCCTTGTCGATGAGGCCGGTCAGCTCGGTGACGTCACCGCCCTCACGGATCCCACCGTCGGCATCGAGTGCCGCTGTCCAGGTCTTCGCGGGGACCAGGGCGATGGCTTCGCGCAGGGACTCGGTGATCGGGAATCCCACCGAGTACTCCACACTCCGGCCGCGGACCTGGTTCCGCTCGGTGAGCCAGTCCAGCAGCTTGTGGGAGGCGCCGGCGCCGTCAGAGCGGATCAGCAGCTTCTTGCGGTGGCCGGCGGGGATCTGGGCGATCGCGTCGGCGAGGACCTCGATGTGGTCAGCGGCGGTGTTGGATCCGGCGTTGCCTGCGCGGAGCTTGCCTGCGAGGAACTCGCTGGTGTTGTCGCACCACACCCCAAGCGGGTGGAACCCGAAGGTCCGCTTGAACGTGGGCGCGGCGTTCTCCTTCTCGGAGTGGGCGATCACGATCGTGGCATCGGCGTCGAGCACGATCACGTCCTCCAGGTCGGCTCCGGCCACCCGACTGGCCGGGACACCACCGGGCAGCTGCGCCCACACATGACGACGCACTCGCGCCCGCGCGATCTGGACCTTCTTCAACCGGCCAGGCGTGACCTCGTCCAGGGTCCGCCACACCGTGGGCGGCGACGCAACCCGACCGAGCACACCGGACTGATGCCGCAGAACATCGATGTCCGCGATCGCCTCGCCACCATCGGCGAGCATCACCGCCACGTCAGTCAACACCCGACCCCGGTCATGGAGCGGGGTGAAGTTGCGGCGGACCATCGCCTTGGACAACTCGGCCGTCAGCCCGGTCCGGTCGGCCAGGAGCCGGGTCGCGACGCTGCCCGCGTGCGCCACCACACCGACACCATCGGAGGTCACGGACAAGCCTGCGGACCACGAAGTACGCTTCACCTACGGAGTGCCTTCCAGCTTGAGCTTCTTGGACTGTCGCAAGAACAAGAATCCCAAGCAGGACAGGCACTTCCGTGTTTCTACACGCCGATCAACTCACCGAGCCGTGAACGATCCGGGTTAGGCCCGACAACGCCGTTCACACATGGTGCTTCGCTCCATCGATGGATGGCCACGATGGACTTAAGGATGCGTTCAAGTGGGCAAAGAACGAGCTCGGTGGCAGCACTGTGATGACGACTGATCAGATCCCGTGCAACGGCAACGTCGACATGAAGGCACGGGAAATTGAGCCAATCCCCGGTGCCGCCGGTGCCCTCGGCGCGACGGAATGCGTCGACTACGCCGACCAAGCCCAGAACATCTGCAACTCGGCCAACTTGACATTCGACATCGCGAACATGTCCAACAACCTCAGCGAGCCTGGTGACCTCACCATCAACATGGAGAAGACATCGTGCCACGAGATTGGGCACACCGTCGGATTCGAGCATCACCCCGACTCCTACTACCCGCCGACCGGCACTCACGATAAGGATTGCATGCGTAGTTGGATCATTAATGAGGCCTCGACCTGGCTGCGGATCAACGGGCACCACGTGAACCACATCAACAGTTACCTGTCGTAGGTTGGAACCAATCGCCGGCGACGCCCGTCTGAGATAGCGCGGCCCCAACATCCCGGTCCGCCCCGTTGTGTGAAAGAAGGCCCCAGATGCGTGTCGTAGCCGCAATCGTGATCGGGACCGCGCTGCTTTCAGCATGCGGTACCGCAACCCCTCAGGTGTCACCAGAGCCGGCCACCGCTTCTCTCGATCTGGAGGCGGTCAACAACGCCTACGGATACGTGCACCTTGAGTACGTTGAGCGGTCACCGAAGGAGCGCGCCGAGGCGGTTGACCTGATCGCACTGGGCGAAGTGCTTAGTGTCATGGACGGCCCGATTCTTGGCGGTCTCGACAGGACCGAGCCCGACGCGTCGCCGTTGTTGACGATACGGGTTCGCCTCACACGTGTCGACAAGGGCGACGTGAAGGAAGGCAGCGAGATCTTGGTTGCCCTCCCTGGCGGCCCAGTCGGAACAGCAACCAGAGTCCGAGAGACCCTGGGCACAGGAACGGCAGTGGGGTTGTTCCTCGTTCCCCTCGACTACGCGGAATACTCGACCATCGGGAATGGCTCGGCGCTGCCGCGGGCTGGGGAGGTGCTCTGGCAACCGTCGTTCGACGGCTTCGTCGCCTTTAATGGCCACGCTGACGGCGCGGTATACCCGCTCGCGCACATTGTTGACCTCGGTGCCAGTATTCAGTCCGTAATGGATGGGGACAAGCCACTCGTCAACACACACAGTGAGCCCTGACCTCGTTTGCTTGGGTGGGAATGACGCTGCGGGGCGCCCCGGGGGGGGGGGGGGGGGGGGGTCTGGCCGCGGCAGTGCGTCGCCGGATCGACCGACTTCCATTGGCACGCCCACGATCCCGTGCAGGTCACGCGTGACGATCGGCTTGTGACACGCTGCGTGTCGCGTGGTGGGTCTGATGGAGGCTCTGGCGTGCCGGTGGGCTATCGACGTGGTTGTTCGATTTCCGAGCGCGCCGGAAGCTACCTGCCAACCGCGTCCCGTCTGCGTCCCGTCACAGCGCCACCAGCGGTCGATAACGGCTGCCAAGCACCAACACCGCAACAACCCTTCTGACCTGCGGTTTCGGTGATTCTCGCTGATCGCCAACGACGACCGATGACGCGTGCGCCGCCCTGTCACGGCGGAGGCCGCGGGTTCGAGTCCCGTCGGGGTCGCCAGCAAGGAACAGCCCCTGGCCTGCGGAAAACGCAGGGCCAGGGGCCGTTTGCTTTCACCGATTCAAAGGCAGCACCGTGGCCGTGTCCCGTCTGCGTCCCGTCCGAGCTTGAGTTGAGGCTTCCAGGGCGACGGCTCGGGCTGCGTCCATCGCGTCCGCGACTGTGTCGAGGCGGTCGGGAAAGAGGTGTCCGTAGAGGTCGAGCGTCATCGTCGCGGACTTGTGTCCGAGCATCTGCTGGACGACCTTGACGTCGGCCCCGGCGGCAATCGCCAGTGTGCGGCCCCCCGATTTTCGGTCCAGTTCTTGTGAGAACCGGCCTGTTCGGAGGAGCGCACATTTGCCCGCCGTCGGATCGTACGCGGAACGTGACCGTGCAGGGATTGGCTTGAGAGACAGAGGGGGTTCCGCTGCTCGCTCGTGGACCGGGTCTGGCGCTGGTTACAGGTCGAGTACGAAGCGCAGTGCTTGGTCGATGTCTCGCATCTGGTCGGGCGCGATCATCCCCAGGCGAGCAGCCAGCCGTTCGGTCGAGACGACGCGCAGCTGGTCGCAGCGCGCGTAGGAAGTGTGATCCAGTCCGCTGGGCCCGGGCTCGACCTCGACGTGGCTCCGCAGGCCGTAGAAGGCCGAGGTGATCGGCACTACCATGACCAACTGGCCAGGGCTGTTGTTCAGGATGTCGACGGTGACCACCACGCCGGGACGTCGGAATGCGGGCTCGTGCCCCATCGGCCGGCCGAGATCGACGTCGTAGACCTCGCCTCGCCAGATCACGCGAGGGCGTCCCACTCCTGACGCTCGGCCAGGTATTGCTGCCAGCGCTCTGGGTCGTTGCGCAGGTGCTGGTAGTCCTCACTCAGGCCGCGGAGGAACTCTTGCCGCTCCAGCGCGTCGATCGCAGCATGCAGCACGTCGATGACTGGCGTCTGCCGCGCCTTGGCAAGCGACTGCAGGCGCTCGGAGTCCGGGCGCCGGACGCGGACCGTGGTGGTGTCGGGGGAGGCCATGCTCACAGTGTAGACGAAATGTAGACGACCGCCCGGTCAACGATCGATGAGCGGGACTGCAAAGGCCCCTTCATCGCCTGTAGGCGTCGCTGCGTCGGTCTATATGCACGATCTCCACCGTGCGCGCGTCCTCAACGACGCCGTAGATCACCCGGTAGTCACCTCGGCGAGCGGAGTGCAGGCCGCCAAGCTCGCCGCGGAGGGGCTTGCCTACTCGCTGTGGATTGTCGGTGAGGGGCCCGAAGATGAACTCGACGCAGGCCGTGGCGATCTTCTCGGGTAACCGCTGAAGATCGCGTTCGGCTCGAGCCGTGACTCGGATGGAGTACTGCTCCTCCACTCAGGTGATCCCGTAGCGGGACTTGAGGGCGTCGTTGTCGGCAAAGTGCCCTGCGGCGGCATCGGCGAGGCCCTCATTGATGGCATCGGCAGCGCCGGGTGTTCCAAGGATTTCCAGTGTCTCCTCGATGGCGGCGAGATCGTCGGCGGAGATGAGGACTGCGGCCGGGTGGCCGTGACGGGTGATTGTCACGCGTTGATGGGTGCGTTCGACTTCCGAGACGTACTCGGAGAGCCGGTCTCGCGCGTCGCCAAGGGGTACAGCAGTCATGCCCACAGTGTAGCCAAAACATTGGGCAAAATTCGACTCAGTGTTACCGCGGTGCCCGCCGGGATGGTTGCGCACCCGGCTGCGGCACTTGCAGCCGCTGGCCGGGAGCGTCTTGCTGCTCGAGTCGGGCACTGCCCGATGCCCGAGTCGCCGCGGTCGCGGTCCGACCGGGCCCACTCCTGGAGGTGCGCCATGAGCGCGCTACTTGTCGGCTACGCCCGATGCTCTACCGATCAACAAGATCTGACCGCCCAACGCGACGCCCTGCTCGGCCTTGGCGTCGAGGTCGAGCGGATCTACGTCGACCACGGCCTGACCGGCACCAACCGCGAACGGCCTGGGCTACGCGAGGCACTCGCCGCGTGCCCGCGCCGGTGACACCCTGGTGGTGACCAAGCTCGACCGCCTGGCCAGGTCCCTGCCGGACGCCCGCGCGAGCGCCGACGAGCTCACCACCCGACAGATCAGTCTGAGCCTGGGCGGGTCGGTCTACGACCCCACCGATGCGGTCGGGCGACTGCGGTTCAACGTCCTGGCGATGGTCGCTGAGTTCGAATCCGACCTCATCAGGCTTCGCACGGTCGAGGGTATGAAGGTTGCGAGGGCCAAGGGCCGGCTGCGCGGCAAGCAGCCCAAGCTCAACCGGAAACAGGAGGCTCACCTGGTCTCGCTGGTGCACAGCGGCGAGTACAGCACCGCCGAAGTCGCCGAGCTGTTCGGTGTCGGCCGCTCCAACGTCTACCGCGCCATCGAACGCCAACGCGTCGCGGCGAAGGCTGGCCTCGCTGAAGCGTCTTCAAAGCGCTGAACCGACCACGCGCCGGCTGTCCCGTATCCGACACCCCGCGGGACGCCGGCTCTTCAGGCCCGCGAGCTGGACGCTGACGTGCGAATGGGGTTCCTTGGGTGGGACGGCGCCTGCTCAGTCCGACTCCGGCCGCGCGGTGTGCCGGTCTAGAAGTCGGCTCGTTGCCGGCCGGTTGAGACCGGCCGGTGCAGGTGATCGAGCTGGCACCGAGGCATCGCGGTGTTGTGCGGTCAGGGCTAGGCGTTGGTGCTTGGTGATGGTGATCGTGCCGAGCTTGAGCGGTGGACCCGCTCGAACCGCTTCGGGGCCTCGGCGGCGAAGCGGGCGCGGATCGTGCTGCTGGCCGCGGCTTCATCGATGCCTGGAACGACCGCTCCCAGCCCTTCGTGTGGACCAAGACCGCCGAGGAGATCCTCAACAAGGCCAACCGTCCAACAACTTCAAATCCGCGGCACTAGTGTCATGCGTCGTTAATTGCTAGAGGGTTCTAGTTCTGAAATCATGGGGGCATGGCGAATCGTCCTGCTCCGGCGTTGGTGCTTCGTGATGGTGATCGTGCCGAGCTTGAGCGGTGGACCCGCTCGAACCGGTTCGGGGCCTCGGCGGCGAAGCGGGCGCGGATCGTGCTGCTGGCCGCGGAAGGTGTTGCGAACACGCGGATCGCGGAGTTGAGCGACGCGACCGTGACGACCGTGCTGAACTGGCGTGGTCGGTATGAGGACCGCGGGATCGCCGGCCTGTGTGACGCGCCCCGGCCCGGTCGGCCGCGCACCCTGGACCACCGGGCGATCGTGGCCGAGACGTTGAAGCCGCCGCCGAAGAAGCTGGGTGTGACGCACTGGTCGAGCCGGCTGCTGGCCGCCCGGCTCAAGGTGAGCCCGTCGGCGATCCAACGGGCCTGGCGCGCCTACGGGGTCAAGCCGTGGAAGGCGGAATCGTTCCGGTTCTCCACCGACCCTCAGCTGGTCGGGAAGGTCACCGACATCTGCGGGCTGTACCTGGCCCCACCCGAGAACGCGATCGTGTTGTGCGTGGACGAGAAGTCCCAGATTCAGGCGCTGGACCGCACCGTGCCGATCCTGCCCATGCAGGAGGGGCGGATCGAACGCCGCTCGCACGACTACTACCGCCACGGCACCACGACCCTGTTCGCCGCGCTCGACATCGCGACCGGTCAGGTCACCGCCGCGTTGAAGCCGCGGCACCGCCACCAGGAGTTCCTGGCGTTCCTGAAGCAGCTCGAACGCACATACCGCGATGTGGTCGACGACGACGGAGTGCCGGTCGACCTGCACCTGGTGATGGACAACTACGCAGCGCACAAGCATCCGAACGTGAAGGCGTGGCTGGCCAACAACCCGCGGTTCGTCGTGCATTTCACCCCGACCCACGCGTCCTGGATGAACCTCGTCGAGGTCTGGTTCGGGATCGTCGAGCGGCAGGCCATCCGCCGCGGGGTCTTCACGTCGGTCAAGGACCTCAACGCCAAGATCCGCGGCTTCATCGACGGGTGGAACGACCGCGCTCACCCGTTCGTGTGGACCAAGACTGCCGACCAAATCCTCGCGAAAGCCAACCGTCCAACAACTTCAAATCCGCGGCACTAGTGCCGCGTGTCGTAAAGATCTAGAGGGTATGGGGTCTGAAATCATGGGGCATGGCCAACCACCCTGCCCCTGCTCTGGTTCTTCGTGATGGTGACCGTGAGGTGCTGGAGGGGTGGACTCGGTCTGACCGGTTCGGGGCGAGCGCGGCCAAGCGTGCGCGGATCGTGTTGCTGGCGGCCGAGGGTGAGGCGAACACTCGGATCGCTGAGCTGACCGACGCGACGGTGACCACGGTGTTGAACTGGCGTGGTCGCTATGCCGAGCGCGGGATCGTGGGCCTGGCGAACGCGCCGCGTCCGGGCCGGCCGCGGGTGCTGGACCACCGCGCGATCGTGGCGGAGACGTTGAAGCCGCCACCGAAGAAGCTCGGGGTGACCCACTGGTCGACCCGGCTGTTGGCCGATCGGCTCAAGATCTCCAACACCTCGGTTGCCCGGGCGTGGCGCGCGTATGGGATCAAGCCGTGGAAGGCGGAGTCGTTTAGGTTCTCCACCGATCCGGAGCTGGTTGGGAAGGTCACCGACATCTGCGGGCTGTACCTAGCCCCGCCGGAGAACGCGATCGTGTTGTGCGTGGATGAGAAGTCCCAGATCCAGGCGTTGGACCGGACCACGCCGATCCTGCCCATGCAGGAGGGTCGCATCGAGCGTCGCTCGCACGACTATTACCGGCATGGCACCACGACGTTGTTCGCGGCGCTGGACATCGCGACGGGCGAGGTGACCGCGGCCCTGAAGCCGCGGCACCGTCACCAGGAGTTCCTGGCGTTCCTCAAGCAGGTCGAGCGGGCCTACCGCGACGTCGTGGACGCCGATGGTGAGCCGGTCGAGCTGCACCTGGTGATGGACAACTACGCCGCGCACAAGCACCCCAAGGTGAAGCACTGGCTGGCCGACAACCCCAGGTTCGTCGTGCACTTCACCCCGACCCACGCCTCGTGGATGAACCTGGTCGAGGTCTGGTTCGGCATCGTCGAACGCCAAGCCATCCGCCGCGGCGTCTTCAAGTCCGTACGCGACCTCAACGCCAAGATCCGCGCCTTCATCGACGCCTGGAACGACCGAGCCCACCCCTTCGTGTGGACCAAGACCGCCGAACAGGTCCTCGCCAAGGCCAACCGTCCAACAACTTCAAATCCGCGGCACTAGACACTCGATCAGGATGGGCTCTCTTGACGCTATCCCCCCTCCCAGGAGCTAATGTTCGATCTGTGCGCGTTCGACTCTGCCTGTGCCCCGCCCTTTCGATGGCAATCTCGGCGCTTCTGGTAGCGCCGGCGCACGCGAACTCTATCGTCGGTGCCACGGGATCTACGAGTTGCACCGAGCTCAACATTCATGATCCCGATGACTCGGTTATTGGGTACCAGCGCTCCAACCTGACCACCCCAAACCACAATCAAGTCGACTGGATTCTTCTCAACCGCGTGGCGCCGACCGACCCAGAGGTTGGGGCATCCTCGGCTCGGGATTTCATCTACTACGACTACGACTACGTCAACTTCTGCAACTTCGACTGGTGGTCTCCGTCGAATCCTGGCGGGCTTCAAGCATTCACCAAGTGTTCCCAGCTGACGGGTTCGGCGTGCGATACACACAAAATTGACTTGCATGAAGGTTTCACAAGTACTTTGGACACCGAAGGGCGCCGGAGACTCATCTGCCATGAGACTGGGCATGCTATTGGCATTACCCACAATAACCACTCATCAAGCGCTCTGACTAGTTGCATGAAGAACCCTGCCTCTTCCGGCAACAAGAACTACTCAGACCACGAGATCGACGACATGATCAATTACGTCTGGTAGCGAGAATAGGGGCGGACTGTGCATCGACATCGATTCTTGAATTTCGGCGGAGAACGTCTTCGTAGGTTTGCCGGTTTCGGCTTGGGCGCGGCGCTCGTCGCTACGGTCCTCGTCGGCTGTACTGCGAACGGTGAGGCGATCGATAGTATTAGCCCGGATCGTTCACGGCTCGGTGAGTTGATCGGCGTGTAGAAACACGGAAGTGCCTGTCCTGCTTGGGATTCTTGTTCTTGCGACAGTCCAAGAAGCTCAAGCTGGAAGGCACTCCGTAGGTGAAGCGTACTTCGTGGTCCGCAGGCTTGTCCGTGACCTCCGATGGTGTCGGTGTGGTGGCGCACGCGGGCAGCGTCGCGACCCGGCTCCTGGCCGACCGGACCGGGCTGACGGCCGAGTTGTCCAAGGCGATGGTCCGCCGCAACTTCACCCCGCTCCATGACCGGGGTCGGGTGTTGACTGACGTGGCGGTGATGCTCGCCGATGGTGGCGAGGCGATCGCGGACATCGATGTTCTGCGGCATCAGTCCGGTGTGCTCGGTCGGGTTGCGTCGCCGCCCACGGTGTGGCGGACCCTGGACGAGGTCACGCCTGGCCGGTTGAAGAAGGTCCAGATCGCGCGGGCGCGAGTGCGTCGTCATGTGTGGGCGCAGCTGCCCGGTGGTGTCCCGGCCAGTCGGGTGGCCGGAGCCGACCTGGAGGACGTGATCGTGCTCGACGCCGATGCCACGATCGTGATCGCCCACTCCGAGAAGGAGAACGCCGCGCCCACGTTCAAGCGGACCTTCGGGTTCCACCCGCTTGGGGTGTGGTGCGACAACACCAGCGAGTTCCTCGCAGGCAAGCTCCGCGCAGGCAACGCCGGATCCAACACCGCCGCTGACCACATCGAGGTCCTCGCCGACGCGATCGCCCAGATCCCCGCCGGCCACCGCAAGAAGCTGCTGATCCGCTCTGACGGCGCCGGCGCCTCCCACAAGCTGCTGGACTGGCTCACCGAGCGGAACCAGGTCCGCGGCCGGAGTGTGGAGTACTCGGTGGGATTCCCGATCACCGAGTCCCTGCGCGAAGCCATCGCCCTGGTCCCCGCGAAGACCTGGACAGCGGCACTCGATGCCGACGGTGGGATCCGTGAGGGCGGTGACGTCACCGAGCTGACCGGCCTCATCGACAAGGACGTGCTGGCCAAGTGGCCCGACGGGATGCGAGTCATCGTGCGCCGGGAGCGACCCCATCCGGGCGCTCAACTGTCGCTGTTCGAGGAGCGCGATGGCTGGCGCTACCAAGGGTTCGTCACCAACACCGAAGTCGGGCAACTGGCGTTCCTCGAGGCCCGACATCGTGCCCACGCACGGGTCGAGGACCGCATCCGGCACGCCAAGGACTCCGGACTCGGACGGTTCCCGTCGCGGGAGTTCAAGATCAACCAGACCTGGCTGATGCTCACCCAGATCGCAGCTGACCTGACCGCCTGGACCCGGCTCCTCGCCCTGATTGGCGACGCCAAGATCCTCGCGACCTGCGAGCCCAAGACGCTGCGCTACCGCTTCCTCCACGTCCCCGCCCGGCTCACCCGCGGTGCTCGACGCAGACGACTGCGGATCCCGGAGTCCTGGCCCTGGGCGGCCCCGATTGCCGCGGTGTTCGCGAACATCGCCGCGATCCCTCAACCGAGCTGACCAGACCGTCCGCCCACGACATCAACACCCGGAGAACCGCAACCCGGTAGCGTCAGCCGGCCCACCGTCGACCCCAAGGGCCTTCATCGAGTCACCACAAGCAGCGGTGCCTTCGTCAGCACCGTCATGGGGTCTGTCCGACAAACGGTGTAAGCAGCGATTCCATTGTTAGAGATTCTCCGGTGCTGGCATCCGGTCGGCGAAGGTGATGGCGAAGGCGTTGAGCGCCGGCTTCCACCGCATGGTCCATCGTGTCTGACCAGTGCCCTTGGGGTCCAGCGATCTGGTGACCATGTAGAGGCACTTCATCGCGGCCTGCTCGGTTGGGAAGTGGCCCCGCACCGTGACCGCGCGACGGTAGCGGGCATTGAGAGACTCGATCGCGTTGGTCGAGCAGAGCACCTTGCGGATCTCGGCGTCGTAGTCGAGGAACGGGGTGAACTGCTCCCATGCCGAGCGCCACAGGCCACTGATCGCGGGGTAGGGCTTGCCCCACTTCTCGTCGAACTCCTCGAACGCCCTCCAGGCCGCCTCGCGGGTTGGGGCACCGTAGATCGGCTTCAGATCGGTCGCGATCTGTCCCCAATACCGCTTCGAGGCGTAGCGGAAGGTGTTGCGGATCAGGTGGATCACACAGGTCTGCACGATCGCCTGGCCGTACACCGCACCGACCGAGTCGGGCAGGCCCTTGAGGCCGTCACAGATGACGAAGAAGATGTCCTCCACGCCACGGTTCTTCAGCTCGGTCAACACCTGGAGCCAGAACTTCGCCGACTCCCCACCGCCGGCGCCGGCCCAGATGCCAAGGATGTCCTTGTGACCGGCCAGGTCGACCCCGATCGCGGCGTAGACCGGACGGTTCCCGACCTGGCCGTCACGGACCTTGACGTAGATCGCGTCGATGAACACCGCGGCGTAGACCTTCTCCAACGGCCTCGAGGTCCACTCGGCCATCTCGGCCACGACCTTGTCGGTGATCCTCGAGATCGTGTCCTTCGACAACGACGCACCATAGATCTCAGCGAAGTGGGCGCTGATCTCCCCGGTCGTCAGCCCCTTTGCCGATAGCGACAACACGATCGTGTCGACATCGCCCAGGCGACGTTGGCGTTTGCCCACGATCACCGGGCTGAACGTCCCATCACGATCACGCGGGACAGTGATCTCGATCGGCCCAACGTTGTCAGTCAGCACCGTCTTGGTCCGCACCCCGTTGCGGGAGTTCCCGCCGTTGCGGCCGGCGACCTCGTGCTTGTCATAGCCCAGGTGCTCAGACATCTCCTCGTCCAGAGCGGTCTCGATCACCGTCTTGGTCAGCGCCTTGAGCATCCCGTCCGGCCCGGTCAACGCGACCCCACGAGCCCGGGCCGTGCGGACCAGCTCCCGAGCAATCTCGAGCTCCTCGAGTGACGGCTCAGCGCCTACCCGAGTGTCGCGATCCTGCTCGGTCACTTCGTCTGGCGGTGACACCGCCGCATCCTCTGGAGGGCTCACAGAGTTCAGTGTTTCGGTCATCATGACTCCATCCCGCCAACCCGCTGGTCAGCGTGTCGAGCCACTTACACCGTTTTTCGGACAGTCCCGGCACCGTCATGAAAGACCGGGGTTAGTGATCGTGGCGAGGTCGGGTCCAGATCTCGTTCATGCCAGAATTGGGAGGAGCTTACTGCTCTCGCCGGCCGAGGCGACCCTTCCGGTCCCGTCACCGTCGCCGTTGTGGGAGATGTTGGGCGCGCGACTGAAGGTCACTCGTTCACCTGGGACCTGGATGAGAACGGGGAAGACGAGCAGCGAATCGAGACGCCCTTCGGTGCTGATGATGCGATGGTCTCGACCTATCATTTGACTGTTCGAGTGACTTCGGTGCTAGGTAGGCCCGTCGCTCCCCCGACTGTCGGCTCTGACGTCGAGGTGGGGATCACCGTCGACCCCGACGTTGATCTTGCAGAAGTCGAGAAGGACTTCGGGACCCTCAACGGCGGTGTCTTCTTCCTGAAGGAGAGCCCAGTCTACGACTACCAGGAGGGGCTGATGGCCATCGCTGAGGACGGCACCCTCCTAGCGGTTCCGGATCAGCAAGGCGATCTGACGTTCCCGATGCTGGACGACGAGGACCCCGTCCTGTGTCCCGTCACAGCGCCACCAGCGCTCGATGGCGGCTCCCAAGCACCAACACCGCCACAACCCTTCTGATGCGGTTTCGTTGATTCTCGCTGATTGCCAACGAGGACCGATCACGCGTGCGCCGCCCTGTCGCGGCGGAGGCCGCGGGTTCGAGTCCCGTCGGGGTCGCCAGCACGCCCGCCCGAGATCCTCGGGCGGGCGTCGTTCTGCTCTCAGCCGCAGGGCTCGGTCGGTCGGCCGCCGGGGTCCTCGGTGTTCGTCGGCCGCTTCTGGGTCGCGCCCTTCTGAGGGACCCCGCCGGCGCGGAGCCCTACGCTCGGAACCATGCCCGTCGACCTGGACCACGCCGCTTTCGAGGTGCTCGTCGGCCGCGCTCTCGACGAGATCCCCGACGAGATCGCGCGCCTGGTGCACAACGTCGTGGTCCTCGTCGAGGACCGCGCCCCGGCAGACGACCCCGACCTGTTGGGGCTCTACGACGGCGTGGCGCTCACCGATCGTGAGGGCTGGTGGGGTGGCCAGCTGCCCGACCGGATCCTGATCTTCCGCGAGCCGCTGCTCGACTACTGCGACACCATCGACCAGCTGGAGCACGAGGTGCGGGTGACCGTGGTCCACGAGGTCGCCCACCACTTCGGCATCGACGACGAGAAGCTGCACGAGCTGGGCTACGGCTGAGCCCGGCACCGCGAGGGGGTCAGTTGCCCAGGGCGAAGCCGATGGCACATCCGGTGAGCGAGAGCGCGATGGTCAGGACGGCGTAGAGCCCACCCCGGGCCCAGCCCTTCTCGCTGGTGCGCACCGCGAAGGCGGAGTAGGTCGTCAGGCCGCCGCAGAAGCCGACGCCGAGCAGCGCCAGTGCCTCCCCGCCGAGGCTCCATCCGGCGAACAGACCGAGCAGCGTCGACCCGGCCACGTTGACGAGCAGCGTGCCGACCGCGAACCGGTGATGGTCGAGCAGGTGTCCGATGACGAAGCGCACGGGGGCACCGATCGCGGCACCGAGGGCCACCAGCAGGGCGGTCACTCGTTGCCGTCCTCGTCCTCGAACTCCGCCTGCGCCGCCGTGGTCGACCAGTGGTGCGCGAGCTGGACGGCGACGAGACAGGCCGCGAGCGTGCCGAGGAGGTAGCCGGCGGCCAGACGCGTCTCGCCGTCCGCCAGCAGCAGGCGCCCCTGCTCGGCGTACGCCGAGAGGGTGGTGAAGCCGCCGAGCAGGCCGGGCCCCAGACCGACGGCCAGCATCGGGCGGTGGCGCACGGCGGTCAGCGCCGGCAACGACGCGAGCAGGAACGATCCGACGACGTTGACGACGAACGTGGTCCAGGGGAAGCCTGCGCCGTCGGGCACCAGCTCCGACAGCCCCCATCGCGCGAGGGCACCCACAGCGCCACCCAGTGCCACCGCGGCCAGCAGCGGCGCGGTCAGCCGGGGTCGGGTCACGAGACGATCTTGGCGGATCGATCCTCGGGGGTGGGTGCCGGGACCAGAGACGGGCCGGCCCAGGTGGTCGGCTCCTCGCCCCTGGCCTGTTGCACGAACTCGCTGAGGAACCAGCGCTGGAACTCGGCTTGCCCCGGTGTGCGCGCCAGCGCGAGCAGGCGCTGGCCGCGGCAGAACTCGTCGGCCAGGTCGAGCAGCGTGATCATCTGCTCGAACGTCGCCACGCTGGTCGGGTCGAGCCGGATGTCGAGGTCGACGGTGGTGCGGTCGTCGGCCACGGCGGCGGCGACCTGGTGGGTCACGGCTGGGGGATAGGCGTGGTCGAAGGCGGCGAAGACGTCGGTGAGCGTCTTCGCCAGGGGGTACTCGTCCTCGTGGGCGAGGGAGAGCAGGCGCACCTCGCGGCGCAGCTCCTGGTAGTGGCGCCGCAACGTCAGCAACGGTGCGATCGGCAGCCCGTGGATCGTCACCTGGGCTACGTGCTCGGCGTCGGCGTCGGCGCCGGCCAACAGGTCGGAGAGGTCGAACACGCCTCCGTCAGGGCCGGCGTCCTGGCGTGGGCTGGTGGTCGGCTCGAACCACACGACCTTGCCGTCGGGCTCGATCGCTGCGCCCCAGCTCACCGAGCACCGCGCCACGATCTGCAGCCCGCGACCGAAGGTGAACATCAACTCGTCCTCGTCGTCGACCGCGGCGACCAGGGCGGTCGTGGGTGGCTCGTGGGAGCCGTCGGCCACCTCCACGCGGGGATGCTCTCGGGTGCCGCGCACGCGGACGTGGATCGGGGCGCCCGCGTGAAGCAGCGCGTTGGTCACCAGCTCGGAGACGCCCAGCTGGGCGCACTCGAGAAGATCCTGCCGGCCCAGGTCCTCGCACACGCTCCTCACCCATCGCCGCGCCTCTGAGGCGGCGCGCGGGTCGGCGCCGAGCGTGAGCTCGGGACGGCTGAGCGGCATGGTGGTCCTCGAAGTCCAGGGGTCTCGAGTGAGGTTCTACCCCTGCCGTACGCCGGCCAAACATCGGGAGTCGAACTTGTTCGGATTTTCCCGATCCCCAGGCGCGCGGGACACTGGTGGCATGACCTCAGTGCCGACCACCCCCACCGAGGAGACCCACCGCCATCGCGTGGTCGTGATCGGCTCCGGCTTCGGGGGCCTGTTCGGCACCAAGGCCCTGCGCCGCTCCCCGGTGACGGTGACGATGGTCGCCAAGACCACCCACCACCTGTTCCAGCCGCTGCTCTACCAGGTCGCCACGGGGATCCTGTCGCAGGGCGAGATCGCCCCTCCCACGCGTGAGATCCTCAGCCGGCAGGACAACGCGAAGGTGCTGCTGGGCGAGGTGACGGCGATCGACGTCGAGGCACGCACGGTCACCTCGCAGGTGCTCGGCCGCGACACCGTGACCGCCTACGACTCCCTCGTGGCGGCGGCTGGCGCCTCCCAGTCCTACTTCGGCAACGACGACTTCGCCGAGCATGCGCCGGGCATGAAGAGCATCGACGACGCTCTGGAGCTGCGCGGTCGGATCTTCGGTGCCTTCGAGATGGCCGAGCTCGGTGCCAGTCGTGGGGACGACGTCGACCACCTGCTCACCTTCGTGGTGGTCGGCGCCGGGCCGACCGGGGTGGAGATGGCCGGCCAGATCGCCGAGCTCGCCCACCGCACGCTCAAGCGGGACTTCCGCGCGATCAACACCCGCCGGGCACGGGTCATCCTCGTCGACGCTGCCGACCAGGTGCTCCCGCCCTTCGGCGAGAAGCTCGGCGCACACACCCACCGGCAGCTCGAGAAGCTCGGGGTGGAGGTGCGGCTGGGGAAGATGGTGACCAACGTCGACGAGCGCGGCATCACGCTGACCGCCAAGGACGGCACCAGCGAGCGGATCGCCGCCGTCACCAAGGTGTGGGCCGCAGGCGTGCAGGCCTCCTCGCTGGCCCAGACGCTGGCCGAGCAGACCGGCGCCGCCCTCGACCGGGCCGGGCGGATCGCCGTCAACGCCGACCTCACACTGCCGGGGCACCCCGAGATCTACGTCGTCGGCGACATGATCGACCTCGACCACCTGCCCGGCGTCGCGCAGGTGGCCATCCAGACCTCGAAGTACGCCGCCACGTCCATCGACCGCCGCGTGCGCGGCAAGGAGCCGCAGCCGCCGTTCCGCTACTTCGACAAGGGCTCGATGGCGATCATCTCCCGGTTCCGTGCGGTGGCGATGGTCGGCCGCTTCCGGTTCACTGGGCTGCTGGCCTGGCTGCTGTGGCTCTTCATCCACCTGCTCTACATCGCTGCCTTCAAGAGCCGGGTGACCGCGCTGCTGCACTGGATCATCTCGTTCCTGGGCCGCGGCCGTTCCGAGCGCACCACCACCGAGCAGCAGATCTTCGGCCGGGCCGCCCTGTCGCGGATCGAGGGCGGTGCTGCTGCCCTCGTCTCAGCACCGGGGGACTACGACGCCGCTCGCGTGATCGAGGGCCTGCGCGAAGAGCTGGCCGAACGCGCTCGTGAGGAGGCGCGGCTCACCGACGCCCGGGAGCGCGGGGTCCGCCGCGACGACGGCTGACGCCTCAGACCTGACTGGGGGCGGTGATCATCGCCGCCATCAGGAAGACAGTGAGCGCGGCGAGCGAGGCGGTCGGGCGCAGTGCCCACTCGTCACCGCGATAGAGGAAGTAGCCCATCGTGCCGGCGCCCGCGAGCGCGGTGAGCATGATGGCGGTGAGCACCTGCCGGATCCGGTTCAGGATGCTGTTGTTGCGCTGCTTGCGGGCGCGCTCGCGCACCAGGTCGCTCGTCGTCGGCTGGGGCTTCTCGGCGCGCGCCTTGCGGCGGAGGCGACGACGCTTCTCGACCGGGGCGGGCTCCGGCTCCGGCTCGATCGTCTCCGCCCGCTCGGGCAGGCGCTCGGGCTCAGGGGTCACCTGCTCGTAGAGCGAGGCGTAGGGGTTCTCCGGCTCCGGCTCGACCATCTCCGGCAGCTGGAAGGTGTGGCCGGCGGCCCGGGCCGCGACGACCGGGTCCTCGGCCACGGGGAGCTGGAAGCGGTGGGGTGTGGGGCTCTCCGCGGTCACCGACGCGGCCACCTCGGGCGCCAGGGCTTCGGCGATGGGCTCGGCCACGGGTGGGGCGATGGGCTCGGCCACGGGTGGGGCGATGGGCTCGGCCACGGGTGGGGCGATGGGCTCGGCCACGGGTGGGGCGATGGGCTCGGCCACGGGTGGGGCGATGGGCTCGGCCACGGGTGGGGCGATGGGCTCGGCCACGGGTGGGGCGATGGGCTCGGCCACGGGTGGGGCGATGGGCTCGGCCACGGGTGGGGCGATGGGCTCGGCCACGGGTGGGGCGATGGGCTCGGCCACGGGTGGGGCGATGGGCTCGGCCACGGGTGGGGCGATGGGCTCGGCCACGGGTGGGGCGATGGGCTCGGCCACGGGTGGGGCGATGGGCTCGGCCACGGGTGGGGCGATGGGCTCGGCCACGGGTGGGGCGATGGGCTCGGCCACGGGTGGGGCGAGTGACTCGAGGCCCGACGGAGGCAACGCCGCGGGCTGGTCGGCCGTCGGGTACGCCGGCGGCGGTGTCGGCAGCGCCTCGACGGACGCGGCCGGCTCCACCGGTGCCTCCGGGGTCCAGTCGGTGGGTACGGCGGCTCGGCGCTTCCCGGCCGACGGCGGCTGTGCCTCGACGACGGTCTCGGCGGGCAGCAGCGGCTCGGAGTCGGTGGGTACGGCTGCGCGGCGCTTGCCGGCCGACGGCGCCGGGGCGGGCTCCGGCTCGACCACCAGGGCCTCGATGGCCGGGGTGTCGATGGCCGGGGTGTCGACCGGCGGGGCAGGGGTGGCCGGGGTGGCCGGCTCCGGGGAGGCGTAGGCGGCCGGAGCAACAGGGGTCTCGGGCGTGTGCTCCGGCGCGATGCTCGGCTCGGGCGCGGGTGGGCGGTAGGACGCCGGCTGCGGGGTCGGGTCCGGGGAGACGTAGGACGTGGCGGCCGGGGTGGGCTCTGCCACCGGCTCCGGGGCTGCCTCGAGGGCATGCTCCGGGGCGACGACCGTCGCAGGCTCGGGCGCCACCGACAGATGGCCGGAGGCGGCGTCCTGCTCGGCGCGCGCAGCGGCTTCGAGCAGGCGGCGCGCCGCTTCGCGGCTCGACTTGGTGTCGGAGATGACGACCTCGCCCGGGGCAGGCCCCGACTCCGGGGCCGGCGGTGGCTGGTCCCGGTTGGACATCCAGCGGTCGAACAGATCGAACGCAGAGTTCGGCTGCTCGCCCGTCGGTTGGCTGCTCATGGTCTAGACGCTAGGTGAGCGCTCGCCGTTCCCGCAGGGGTTTCGCAGAACTCACGGATACGGTGTGACGCCCTCCTCGCCGAGCGCCGCGGGTGCCGGCGGTGCCGGCGCCGTCAGTGTCCGCCGACCAGCTGCTGCGGCGTCGGCGCCCGGTCGCCCAGCAGCCGGACCACGGCCATCGCCACGGCCGCTCCCACGGCCAGCCCCGCGAGCGACTCCGCCGGGAAGAAGAAGAGCAGCAGCAGCACGGAGGCCAGCGGCCGGCGCAGCAGCGCAGCGGTCGCGGCACCGGCGCCAGCAGCGGTGACCGTGGCGGTGGGCGACGCCGGCAGGGCGACCGACAGTGCCAGCGCGACCGCCATCCCCGCGAAGATCGCCGGGAAGATCTGCCCCCCGAACCAGCCCGTGGTCAGGCAGGCCAGGGTCGCGACCAGCTTGAAGGCGACCAGGCCGAGCAGCCCCCACACGGCGTACTCGCCGGCGTCGTCGATCAGCTGCTGTGCCTGGTCCTGACCGGAGAAGAGGCTCAGTGGCGCGATGGCGCCGCAGAGCCCGAGCACGAGGCCGCCGGCGGCGCCGCGGACGACCGGGGCGGGGAGCCGGGACTCCACGGCCCGCCGCAGCGGCGCCGCGCCCCACATCAGGGCGAGCCCGGCCAGCGTCGCCGGGACCGCCGCGAGGGCTGCCCACAGCAACGTCGCGGCCGACGCCCGGTCACCGGTCAGCACGTCGACGGGCAGGTGGTAGCGATGCCCACCCTCGTCGGGGAGCACGGCCAGCAGCGCCACCAGCCCGGACACCGAGGCGATCAGGCCGAGGGGCAGCATCGACAGCCGGCGTGCCGGTTCGCGGCCGCCCTCGACGGGCAGGACCACCGAGCCGAGCGGTCCGCCGAAGAGGCCCGACAGCGCGCCCGCGGCCGAGACGTACGCCGCCTCGCGCCGCGACGCGTGCAGGATCCGGGCCATCCGCTGGCCCAGCCCGACGGTGACCACCAGCAGCGGCGCCTCTGGCCCCAACGCGGCGCCGAACCCGAGCGACACGATGCCGAGCAGCGCCGACCGCACGATGTGGTCGATGCTCGGCAGCGGCCCTGGCGCCTGCTCGTCGCCCTCGGCGCCCTCGTCGACGGCGACGTCGAGCTCGAGCAGCGCATCGTCGATGTCGTGGGGGAGGTCCTGGTCGTGACGGAGCCGGAGCAGGCCCACCAGCACACCGCCGACCACGCACAGCAGCACCGTGCCGAGCGGCCCGTCCACCGGCAGCCGCGGCTCGCTGCCGTCCCACAGCAGGTGCTCCAGCGCATGCACCGCCCGGAGATAGACCGCGGCGAAGACCCCGACAGCGGCGCCGAGCACCAGGGCCAGGACGACGGTCCTCGCGCCAGCCCGCATCGCCTCACCCGCTCTCAGCCGAACCGCAGGCTAGCAGCGCGCCAGCGGCCGGGAGGACGACGTCCGCTGGTCTAGAGCGGCCGCGGACACCCCTCGGGTGGTGTCGCAGGGCGGGGCTACCATGAACCCGGCGCTCCGGACCTCCGCGCCGGCCGTCGCCGGGCCGGCATCTCGACGATGGGAACTTGTTCGCATGCGCCGACACCTCGCCGCGCCTGTTCTCGCGCTCGCCGTCGTCCTCGGACTGGTGCTGCCGGCCACTCCCGGGCAGGCGGCACTCACGACGGCGTACCAGTCGGTGGCGCCGCAGGCGAGCTGGGTGCCGAACGGACCGGTCTACGCGACCGCGGTCTCCGGTGACACGGTCTACGTCGGCGGCGACTTCTCGCGGTTGACCAATGTCGACACCGGCGCCAAGGTCACCCGTGGCAACCTGGTGGCCCTCGACCGCACCACCGGTGCACCGCGCTCGAGCTGGCGGGCCGACACCGATGCTCCTGTGCGCGCGATCACCCTGGCGGCCGACGGCACGGCGTACGTCGGCGGTGACTTCCTCACCGTCGCCGGCTCCGCCCGCTCCCACCTTGCGGCCCTCGACGTTGCCGGGGTGCCGCTGCCCGGCTTCGCGCCGGCTGTCAACGCCCGGGTGTGGGACGTCGTCGTGGACGGCTCCGGGCTGTTGGTCGCGGGGCAGTTCACCCGCGTCGACGACATCTACCGACCCGGGGTGGCACGCCTGCTGACCGCCGACGGATCTCTGGTCGCCGCCTTCGACGCACACGTGACGGGCGGCAAGGTCCAGACGCTCGCCAAGCAGGGCACCGCCCTCTACCTCGGCGGCACCTTCGCCGGCGTCGGCGGCCAGCCCCGGTCCTTCGTCGCCGCGGTTGCGGCGGCCGACGGCGCGGTGACGGGCTGGGCGCCCGAGGCGGTCTGCGCCAACTGCCGGGTCCGCGACCTCGACGTCACCTACGGCGTCGTCGTCGCCGCGGTTGGCGGCGAGCCGGGCGGCTGGGCCATCGCGTGGGACACCGCCACCGCCCAGCGGCGCTGGCTCAAGCACGCCGACGGCGAGGTGCAGGCCGTGACCGTCGACGGCGCGACGGCGTTCTTCGGCGGTCACTTCGCCGTGCGCTTCGGCGGGCTGTCGCGCTCGCAGCTGGCGGCCGTCGACGTGTCCACCGGGGTGATGGAGTCGTTCAAGGTCGCCACGAGCGGTGACGCACTACCGGGTGTGTGGGCGCTCGACGCGCAGGCCGACGCGCTCCGGGTCGGCGGCGGGACCGCCCTGGCCAACCTGCCCTACCGGCGCTACCTCGTCTTCACCGACCCGGCCGTGATCGCCCCGCCGACGCACGTGACCGTCGCGCTGCATCTGAAGGGCTGCTCCTCCTGCAAGGTGCGCCTCGTGCAGCGGGTCAGCGGCAAGCCGCTCTGGAAGACGGCCTGGAAGCGGGCGTCGAAGGGCAGGGTCTCCCTCAAGGTCGGCCGCGCGCGCACCCGGGGGATGACGGTGCAGGTGCGGGCTCCCTGGGAGGGCGCCACCAAGGCGACGACCGAGGTCGTCGTCGGCTACGCCGGCAAGGGCACCGGCTCGGTCATCTCGGCGACCACCGCGGCCAAGCGCAAGAAGGGCTCGTCCTGCTTCGCCGGCACGGCCCGGGCCCGGGTGAGCTGGACCGTGGGTGTGCGCAAGCTGACCGTCGCGGGCAAGCGCGGCAGGACTGCGGGCTCTCGCGCCTGGATCACACGCACGCGCGAGGACATCGCGCCGGTGCGGCCCACCTCGCGCGGACGCCTCAGCACGACGTCGTACACCCGCTGCGGCTGAGCCCGGGCGCATCCGGTTCGGTCGATCCGTCGCCGGGATGACGCAGGGCGGCTATCCCCGCCGCGCCCGACGAACGGCGCCTCCCCTATCCTCGGGCCATGCTCCTGATCGGCATCATCCTCTTCGGCATGGTCATCGGCGCCGGCGCGCAGCTCCTGCTCGGCGGCTCCACGCGCTCGATCGACTGGCCGATGGCGTTCGGCTCCGGGCTCGCCGGCTCGTTCGTCGGCGGCCTGCTGGTCAGCCTGCTCGCCGGGGACGGGCTCGCGTTCCGGCCGAGCGGCATCATCGGGTCACTGGTCGGCGCCCTCCTGGTGACCGCCGTCTGGCAGTGGTGGCGTCGCCGCTCCACCGCCGGCTGACCCGGATCGGGTCGGTGCTGGCACCTCCGGCCGAGGAGCCTCTCGCGACTGGGTGGCGCGACGCTGTGCCCTAGCGGCCACCGCGCCCGTCGTCCTGACCCTGCGCTCCGCGGTGGGCTCGGCCTCCTCGTCGTAGGGCTACTTGGAACCGAAGTTCCGCATCAGGATCGGACGGGGTGCCACGCTCGTGGGCGCGTGCGCGGCCCAGACGCCACGGATGTAGACGTCCGACCCGATCGGGGCTGCACTGTTGATGTTGTAGTAGTAGGCCCACTGAGTGCTGACCCCCGGCAACGTGCCGTCGGTGCCGGCCGTCTGGGTGACGAAGACGCAGAGGTAGCCTGCTGCGGCCTCCGGCTGCGAGGCATCGCCCGGGCAGTTCGCTGTGCTCGCGCCTGTAGGCGAGAACTCCACGATGAGCGCGGCGGGCATCTTGGCGCCGTAGGAGATCGCGCCACCGAAGTCCCCGGCGGCGTTGGCGACCGACTCCGCGTCGGTGGTGAACGCGCCCCGGACCGTGACCCCGAGGGGCACCGTGGCTGGGAACTTGGCCCCGTTCGGGATCACGTTGGTCTTGAACGTGCCGGTGGTTCGCTTGGTCGCCACCAGCTTGCCCTTGCGCTTGGCTGCATCGGCGTTCGCTGTGACGGCGTGCAGCCCGTCGACCTTGTCGGAGTTGGAGACGAGGGCCCGAGCCAGAACGGGACCGCCGGCGAAACCAGCGGACATGATCAGGGCCGCAGCGGACATGATGACCGCTGCTCGGTTGCCGAAGGAGGGTCGCTTCATACCTCCACCATTCACCCGGCCATGGGGATTCTGAAGGGCCAGCTCGGGCCGCTTGTGCGACGTTGGACACACGACTGCGTGACCACCGGTCGGGCGAGATGAGTGGCGATCGCACCGGTGACGGCTCCGAGCGGAGCGATCCCGACGCGCATCAACGCGTGCGCGATCATGAGTCGTGACTCCCGATCACCGACCACATGCCGTCCCGTGCGTGGGCCGGGCTGAGGCAGGCGCTCCGACACTGGTGGGCCCCGTGGGACTCGAACCCACAACCAACGGATTAAAAGTCCGTAGCTCTGCCCATTGAGCTAGAGGCCCTGTCGCGACGGTACGCCCGGACGGGATCGCGCCGCCGAGGGCTCAGTATGGCGGTGCCGACGGTCCGGCGCGAACGCCCGGTGACCACATGGCGAACATCCCCAAGGGCGGGTTGGTGTCGGCCCGGTTCTTGGTAGTCTCGTCGTCAGCAACAGGTGCAAGTTCCAGCAGGTGTGACGCCAGCGGAGTTTGTGATCCAACGGCGGTTCTTCTTGCGACGGGACGACCACTCACGCAAGTCGGAGCGACGTGTCACCGCATCTGATGCGGGCCGTCGAGGTGGCGGCTCCCGCCCCGACAAAGGAGTAACGAGCACCATGGCTCAGGGCACCGTGAAGTGGTTCAGTTCCGAGAAGGGTTTCGGCTTCATCTCGCAGGAGGACGGCAGCCCCGACGTCTTCGTGCACTGGTCGGCGATCCAGAGTCAGGGTTACAAGACCCTGGAGGAGAACCAGAAGGTCGAGTTCGATGTCACCGCGGGCCCGAAGGGCCCTCAGGCGGAGAACGTCCGACCGCTGTGACGACAGCGGTCCCGGCAGTGCGGTGAACGCCCTGTCAAGACCTGGCGCGGAGCCCTACCACATCGGTGGGGCTCCGTTGCTCTATGGGAGAGGTGTTGAGAGAGTGACACCTGAAATGGCCCACAAGGGCCAGCTCGACTAGTCCAGAGATCCCCCGAGTGGACCAGTTGGTTCCGAGGCTGTTTGATACATACTGGAGTCCATGGGGGGCGCTGCTGGAGATGAGGTGTCCAGAGATGACCGACGAGGAGGTGGATGACTTGTACGACCAGTTCGACATCACGCTGGAAGACAGTGACCTCCTGGGAGAGGTGGAGCTCACCACCAACCTCATCATCGCGGCCACCGAGGCCGACGAGCGGCTCTCGCTCGAGGAGATCGACCGCATCCTGGGCGTCGTCCCGCACCCGCGCCGCGGCGACTGACACCTGTCCCGACCGCGGTTTCCCGCGCGGATACTCTTGGTGCCATGGCTGAAGTGAGCACCTGGACCGTGAGCGGCATGACCTGCGGCCACTGCGTCGCTTCCGTCACCGAGGAGATCTCCGAGATTCCCGGCGTCGAGTCCGTCGACGTCGTCCTCGACTCCGGCGCCGTGACGGTGACCAGCGCCACCCCGCTGCCGCGCGCCGAGGTGGAACAGGTCGTCACGGCGGCGGGTTACACACTGGTATGACCGGGGTCGAGCGAGCGCTGTACTTCCTCGCAGCCCTGCTCGCGGCCTTCGTGGTCGCCTTCCTCATCGGGCGCGCCGTCGGGCCCCTCGGTGAGCCCGGTCCGGCCCCCGGCCAGCACGGCCACCAGGGCGCTGCCCGCGTCGGGGTCTCAAGATGAGCGAGATCGAGCTCGACATCACGGGCATGACCTGCGCGTCCTGCGCCAACCGCATCGAGCGCAAGCTCAACAAGCTCGACGGTGTGGTCGCCTCGGTCAACTACGCCACGGAGAAGGCGGCCGTGACCTTCCCCGCCGAGGTCTCCACCAGCGACCTCCTCGCCACCGTCGAGCAGGCCGGCTACGCCGCCGCCGTGCGGCCCGAGCATCCTGACCAGGCCGGGGAGGGCGCTGCCGACCATGAGCTGGCGGTGCTGCGACTGCGGCTGGTGGTGGCGGCGGTTCTCACCGTCCCGGTCATCGCGGTCGCGATGGTGCCCGCCTGGCAGTTCACCGGGTGGCAGTGGGCCTCCCTGGTGCTCGCCACCCCCGTCGTGCTCTGGGCCGCCTGGCCGTTCCATCGTGCGGCGTGGACCAACCTTCGCCACGCTGCCACCACCATGGACACGCTCGTGTCGATGGGGGTGAGCGCCGCCTACCTCTGGTCGGTCGCGGCGCTCATGGTGGGCACCGCCGGTGAGCTCGGAATGGTCCATTCCTTCGAGCTGACCGTGCAGCGCAGCGACGGCCTCGGCAACGTCTACTTCGAGGCAGCGACCGGCGTGACGACGTTCCTGCTGGCCGGCCGCTACTTCGAGAAGCGCTCGAAGCGCCGGGCCGGGGCTGCCCTGCGTGCGCTGCTCGAGCTGGGCGCCAAGCAGGTCTCGGTGCTCCGCGGCGGCGTCGAGGTCTCCGTGCCTGCCGAGACACTGAGGGTCGGCGACCGCTTCGTGGTGCGCCCGGGTGAGAAGGTCGCCACCGACGGCGTCGTGGAGAGCGGCACCTCCGCCGTCGACGCGGCCCTGCTGACCGGTGAGCCGGTGCCCGTGGAGGTCGGCCCGGGCGACCCGGTCACCGGTGCCACGGTCAACGCCGGCGGGCGGCTGGTCGTCCGGGCCACGCAGGTCGGGGCCGACACCCAGCTGGCCCAGATGGCGCGGTTGGTGGAGGAGGCCCAGCAGGGCAAGGCCGAGGTGCAACGGCTGGCCGACCGGGTGTCCGGTGTCTTCGTGCCGGTGGTGATCGGGCTCGCAGCAGCCACTCTCGGCTTCTGGCTCGGCGCGGGCGCCGGTGCCACGATGGCGTTCTCCGCCGCCGTGGCGGTGCTCATCGTGGCCTGCCCGTGCGCTCTCGGCCTGGCCACGCCCACGGCGCTGATGGTCGGCACCGGCCGCGGGGCCCAGCTCGGCATCCTGATTCGTGGGCCCGAGGTGCTGGAGTCCACCCGCCGGGTCGACACCGTGGTGCTCGACAAGACCGGCACCGTCACGACCGGCCGGATGGCCCTGGTCGACGTCGTGGCCGCCGAGGGCGAGACCGCGGCCGACGTCCGCCGGCTCGCGGCGGCGCTGGAGTCGGCCTCCGAGCACCCCATCGCCCGCGCCGTGGCGGCGGGTGCGGAGGGCGAGCTCCCCGAGGTCGAGGGCTTCGCCAACGTCGAGGGTCTGGGGGTGCAGGGGGTCGTCGAGGGGCATGCCGTCGTGGTCGGCCGGCCCCGGCTGCTGGCGGAGTGGTCCCAGCATCTCCCTCCCGGCCTCGAGCGGGCCGCCGAGCAGGCGGAGGCCGCCGGCCGCACCGCCGTCGCCGTCGGCTGGGACGGCCGGGCACGTGGGCTGCTCGTCGTTGCCGACACCGTCAAGGACTCCTCGGCCGAGGCCGTACGCCGGCTCCGTGGCCTGGGCCTCGACCCGGTGCTGCTCACCGGCGACAACGAGCGAGCCGCCCGGGCGGTGGCGGCCGAGGTCGGCATCGACGTGGTCGTGGCCGACGTGCTCCCCGCCGACAAGGTCGACGTGGTCAAGCGCCTGCAGGAGCAGGGGAAGGTCGTCGCCATGGTGGGCGACGGCGTCAACGACGCGGCGGCGCTCGCCCAGGCCGACCTGGGGCTGGCGCTCGGCACCGGGACCGACGTCGCGATCCAAGCCAGCGACCTCACCCTCGTGCGAGGCGACCTGCGAGTGGCCGCAGACGCGGTGCGGCTGTCGCGGCGTACCCTCCGGACCATCCAGGGCAACCTCTTCTGGGCCTTCGCCTACAACGTGGCCGCTCTCCCCCTCGCGGCGTCCGGTCTTCTCAACCCGATGATCGCGGGGGCGGCGATGGCGTTCTCCAGCGTCTTCGTGGTCTCCAACAGCCTGCGCCTGCGCCGCTTCCACTGACCGCGCGCAGGGCCGTGTCGCCAGCCGGACAGCCGCCTGCCCACCGCGTCCGCCGGATGCAAGACTGGAGCCATGCCGCAGCGACCCGACGTGAAGGCCGCTGGCGGCGTGGTGACCCGCAAGGGCGGCGATGTGGTGCTCGTCCACCGGCCGCGCTACGACGACTGGTCCTTCCCCAAGGGCAAGCTCAACCGCGGCGAGCACGTGGCGGTCGCGGCGGTCCGGGAGGTGGGCGAGGAGACCGGTCTGCGCATCCGGCTCGGCCCGCGGCTCCCCTCGCAGCGCTATCCCGTCGGACGGACGCGCGGCAAGGTGGTGCACTACTGGATGGCGCGGGTCGTCGGGGACGACGATGTCAGCGGCTATCTGGTCAACAACGAGATCGACGACGTCCGCTGGGTCTCGCGCAAGAAGGCCCGGAGGCTGCTGACCTACGACTTCGACCGGGAGACCCTCGCTCACGCCGCGCAGCTGCCTCGCAACACCCGGGCGCTGGTCGTGCTGCGGCACACCAAGGCACGGGCCCGGAAGTCCTGGAAGAAGGACGACCGGCTGCGACCCCTCCTGGCTCTCGGGCAGCAGCAGGCGCAGCGGCTCGTTCCCCTGCTGTCGGCCTACGACGTCAGCCTGGTGGCGAGCTCCAGCTCCACCCGCTGTGTGCAGACCGTGACGCCGTACGCCGACCTCAGCGGCTGGCCCGTCGCGACCTACGACGGCCTCAGCGAGGAGGACGCCACGGCCGCGTCGGTGTGGGAGGTCATCGACGACCTGCTCCACCACCGTGAGTGCGCCGTGCTGTGCACCCACCGGCCGGTGCTGCCCACCGTCTACGACTCGCTCCGGCTGGGCGACAAGGGCATCGAGGACCCCCGGCTGGAGCCCGGCCGGATGCTGGTCATCCACCACCGCCGTGGCGCCGTCGTGGCGGTCGAGCTGCACTGACCCGGGCGGCGCCGGAGAGCCGCCCGCCCGGTGTGTGCGCGCTCACGTCTCGCCGGCGGACTCTGTGTGCGCTGTTCACCCTCCGTTCACCAACGGGGGCCGATCCGGACACCTGCTCCTTCTACGTTCAACGGGTCAGCACAGTGACCATGATCAGGAGAACTGAAGTGAAGACCACTTCCATCCGCCGGGCCCTGGTGCCCGGACTCGCCGCTGCGGCTCTCGTCCTGACCGGATGCGGGGCCGGCAACGAGGGCGACACCGGCACCGACGGCGGCTCCGGTGACAGCAGCCTCTCCGGCACCCTCGCCGGCGGCGGCGCCTCCTCGCAGGAGGCCGCGCAGGGGGCCTGGATCGCGGGCTTCCAGACGGCCAACCCCGACGTCACCGTCACCTACGACCCGATCGGGTCCGGCGGTGGCCGCGAGAGCTTCATCGCGGGCGCCTTCCCCTTCGCCGGCAGCGACGCCTACCTGACCGACGACGACGGCGAGCTGACCGCGGCGAAGGACCGCTGCGGCTCCGACGCCATCGAGGTGCCCAACTACATCAGCCCGATCGCTGTCATCTACAACGTCGAGGGCGTCGACAACCTGCAGCTGTCCCCGGCCACGCTGGCCGGCATCTTCGCCGGCACGATCACGACGTGGGACGACGCCGCCATCGCCGGCGACAACCCCGACGCCTCGCTGCCGAGCGCCCCGATCAACGCCGTGCACCGCTCCGACGAGTCGGGCACCACCGAGAACTTCACCGACTACCTCGACGCGGTCGCCGGCGATGTCTGGGACGCCGGGGTGATCGAGCTCTGGCCGACCGAGTACGGCGGTGAGGGCGCCAAGGGCACCTCCGGTGTCGTGGCCGCCGTGACCAACGGCCAGAACTCCATCGGCTACGCCGACGCCAGCCAGGCGGGCTCCCTCGGCACCGCGCTGATCGGTGTGGGCGACGAGTTCGTCGGCCCCAGCCCGGAGGCCGCCGGCAAGATCCTCGAGGTCTCGCCGCAGGTCGAGGGTCGCGCCGACGTCGACATCGCCTTCGACCTGGACCACACCACGCAGGAGGCGGGCACCTACCCGATCGTGCTGACGTCGTACCTCATCGCCTGCCAGTCCTACGACGACCAGGCGACCGCCGACCTGGTCAAGGGCTACCTGACCTACATCGTGGGTGACGAGGGTCAGGCCCAGGCCGCCTCGGAGGCCGGCTCGGCCCCGCTCCCGGCCTCGCTCCAGGAGCGTGCCTCTGAGATCATCGGAGCGATCTCGGCCGGCTGACCGCCACGACACTGAAGGGACCCGGGGTCGGACGTCGGCCCCGGGTCCATGACATGGGAGGTCCACGATGACCACGACGCTGGCCGAGCGGTCTCTGGCCGACGAAGCGACGGGGCGCGTCGGAGACAGGGTGTTCAAGGGGCTCTCCACCAGCGCCGGCCTGGTGATCCTGGTGGCGCTCGCGGGGGTGGCCCTGTTCCTGGTGGAGCAGGGCTGGCCCGCCCTGACGGCGACGGGTGCCCAGGCCTACGGCAAGGACAACATCGCCCTCTTCGTCTGGCCGTTGCTCTTCGGCACCCTGCTGGCGGCGGTGCTGTCCATCCTGATCGCGGCGCCGCTGGCGATCGGCGTGGCACTGGTCATCTCCCACTACGCCCCCCGCCGGGTGGCCAGGACGCTGGGCTACCTCGTCGACCTGCTGGCGGCGGTGCCCAGCGTCGTCTACGGGCTGTGGGGCATCGGGTTCCTGCAGAGCAATGCGCTGCCGATCTACCAGTGGCTCGAGGACCATCTGGGGTTCGTCCCCTTCTTCGCCGGACCCGCCACGACCGGCCGCACCATCCTCACCGCCTCGGTGGTGCTGGCGATCATGGCGCTGCCGATCATCACCGCGATCTCCCGCGAGGTCTTCCTGCAGACCCCGACCACCCATCAGGAGGCGGCGCTCGCGCTCGGCGCGACGCGCTGGGAGATGATCCGGATGGCGGTCTTCCCGTACTCCCGCTCGGGCGTCGTCTCGGCGGTCATGCTGGGCCTCGGCCGTGCGCTGGGCGAGACGATGGCCGTCGCGATGGTGCTGTCGGCCACCGGCATCGTCACCTTCAACCTGATCTCCAGCCAGAACCCCTCCACGATCGCGGCCAACATCGCGCTGAACTTCGGCAACGCCTCCGGCGTCAAGATCAACGTGCTGATCTTCAGCGGTCTGGTGCTCTTCGTGGTGACGTTCGTCGTCAACTTCCTGGGCCGGTGGGTCGCCAGCCGCGGACAGGCGAAGGGGTGACCCGGTGAGCATCGACACCCAGACCCCGCGCCCCTTCGACCGGGCCTCCATCCCGCTCACCTCGCCGCAGCTGCCCGCGGCCGCACCGTGGCTGGCGGGCATCATCGGCTACGGCCTGGCGGCGCTCGGCGCCATCCTGGCCGGCTGGGGCGTGGTGCCCGTCCTGATCGTGGGCTGGCTGATCGTCCTGGTCATCCTGCCGACGTGGTCCTGGCGTCTCGAGGGGCGCCGCAAGGCCGTCGACCGGCTGGTCACGTTGTCGCTCTGGACCGCCTTCGTGCTGGCGCTGGCTCCCTTGGTGAGCCTGCTGTGGGAGGTCGTCTCCAAGGGTGTCGGCGTGCTGTCCGCCGAGTTCTTCACCTACTCCATGCGCAACGTCCTCGGCGAGGGTGGTGGCATCTACCACGCCATCATCGGCACCACGATCATCACGGCGCTGGCCACGCTGCTGTCGGTGCCGGTGGGAGTGCTGGCCGCGATCTATCTCGTCGAGTACGCCGCGGGCAGCCGGCTGGCCACGGTGATCACCTTCCTCGTCGACGTGATGACCGGCATCCCCTCCATCGTGGCAGGGCTCTTCGCCTATGCCCTCTTCGTGCTGGTCTTCGGGCCAGGGGTGCGGCTGGGCTTCGGCGGCTCGGTGGCCCTCTCGGTCCTGATGGTCCCGATCGTCGTGCGCGCGACCGAGGAGATGCTCAAGCTGGTGCCCGACGAGCTGCGCGAGGCGTCGTACGCCCTCGGAGTGCCGAAGTGGCGCACCATCGTCAAGGTGGTGCTGCCGACCGCGCTCGCCGGGATCGTCACCGGTGTCACGCTCGCGATCGCCCGCGTCGCCGGCGAGACCGCGCCGCTGCTGATCATCGCCGGCGCGGCCACCTCCACGAACTGGAACCCCTTCGATGGGCGCATGGCGACGCTGCCGGTGTTCATCTTCTCCTCGATCAGCGAGCAGGGTCGCTATCCGGAGGCGCAGACCGCCCGCGCCTGGGGTGCTGCCCTGGTGCTGATCATCATCGTCATGAGCCTGAACCTGCTGGCGCGCTTCATCGGCAGTAGGTTCGCTCCCAAGACCGGTCGCTGACCCGGCACCCAGAAGGAACCCACCATGGCCAAGAGCATCGAGATCTCTGACCTCGACATCTACTACGGCGACTTCCTCGCGGTGCAGGGCGTCACCATGACGGTGAAGGCGCGGTCGGTGACCGCCTTCATCGGGCCGTCCGGCTGCGGCAAGTCGACGGTGCTGCGGTCGCTCAACCGGATGCACGAGGTGATCCCGGGGGCGCGGGTCGAGGGCAAGGTCGTCGTCGGCGGGCAGTCGCTCTACGACGAGGGCGTCGACCCGGTCGCCGTACGCCGCCAGATCGGCATGGTCTTCCAGCGGCCCAACCCGTTCCCGACGATGTCGATCTACGAGAACGTCCTCGCCGGCAACCGCCTCAACGCCAAGCGGATGAAGAAGGACGAGGCCGACAGCATCGTCGAGCGGTCGCTGAAGGGCGCCAACCTCTGGGAGGAGGTCAAGGACCGTCTCGGCAAGCCCGGCATGGGCCTCTCCGGTGGTCAGCAGCAGCGCCTCTGCATCGCCCGCGCGATCGCCGTCGAGCCGCAGATCCTGCTGATGGACGAGCCGTGCTCCGCGCTCGACCCGATCTCGACCTCGGCGATCGAGGACCTGATCCACGAGCTGAAGGACGACTACACGATCGTCATCGTCACGCACAACATGCAGCAGGCCGCACGGGTGTCGGAGGAGACGGCGTTCTTCAACCTCAAGGCCACCGGTGAGCCCGGGCAGCTGGTGGAGTTCAACTCCACCAAGCAGATGTTCACCAACCCCGACGAAGAGGCGACCGAGGCCTACATCTCGGGCCGGTTCGGCTGAGGACTGGCCGCTCGGTCCTCTCAGCCGAGCACGAGGTGCAGCACGGCGTACGACGCGGCAGCCGCCCCCGCGGCCATGGGGAACGTCAGCACCCACGCCACCAGGATGGAGCGGGCCACGCCCCAGCGCACGGCGGAGAGCCGCTTGGTGGCCCCCACTCCCATCACCGCGGACGTGATGGTGTGCGTGGTCGAGATCGGCGCCTCGAACACGTAGGCCGTGGTGTAGAGCACGCCCGCGGCCACCGACTCCGCGGCGAAGCCGCGGGCCGGGTCGAGGTGGATGATCCGGCGGCCGAGGGTCCGCATGATCCGCCAGCCGCCCGAGAGCGTCCCCAGAGAGATCGCCGTCGCCGCCGCGACGACCACCCAGACCGGGAGCGGGTCGTCGCTGCTGACGTAGTTGCCGGTGAGCAGCGCCAGGAAGATGACGCCCATCGTCTTCTGCGCGTCCTGCAGGCCGTGGCCCAGCGCCATGGCGGCGGCCGACATGGTCTGGGCGATCCGAAACCCACGGTTCGCCTTCGAGGGGTGTGCCCGGCGGAAGAGCCAGAGGATGGCCACCATCACCGCGAACGCCAGCCCGAAGGCGACCAGGGGCGACAGCAGCATCGGGATCAGCACCTTGTCGACGACCGTCGACCAGTTCACGCGGGCGCCGGCGGCGAGGGCGGCACCGGCGAGGCCGCCGATCAGCGCGTGCGACGACGAGGAGGGCAGCCCGAACCGCCAGGTGACGAGGTTCCACGTGATGGCGCCCACCAGGCCTGCCATCACCACGATGAGCCCGGCGCTGCCGGAGGGCGGCGTGATCGTCTCGCTCACCGTCTTGGCGACCTTCTGGCCGAGGAAGCCGCCGACGAAGTTCATCGCCGCCGCCATCATCAGGGCGACCCGCGGGGTCAGGGCCCTGGTCGAGATCGAGGTGGCGATCGCGTTGGCGGCGTCGTGGAACCCGTTGGTGTAGTCGAAGGCCAGGGCCACGACGACCACCGCGACGATGATCGCGAGCTCCATCGGCTCAGGACTCCTTGACCGCGATCTGCTCCACCGTGTGGGCGACGTCCTCGAAGGCGTCGATCGCCCGCTCCAGGCACTCCACGACGTCCTTCACCTTGAGCACCTGCAGCGCCTTGTAGCCGCCACCGAAGAGCTCGGCGATGATGCGGCGGTAGGCCCTGTCGCCGGCGCGCTCGAGCCTGTTGATCTCCGAGACGTAGTCGCCGAGCGACTGCGGGCTGCGCAGGCGGGGCATCGCCTCCGCGGTCAGCTCCGCGCAGATCTGGAGCACCTGCGCCTGCTCGCTCACCTCGGAGGGCATCGTCTGGACGTCGTAGAGGAGCAGCATGTCGACCGCCTCGTCGAGCAGGTCCATCACGTCGTCCAGCTGCGTGGCCAGGGTGTGGATGTCCTCACGGTCGAACGGCGTGACGAAGGTGCTGTTGACCCGGTGGACGATGGCCCGGACGGTCTCGTCGGCGGCGTGCTCGGCCGCCCGCATCCGCTCGGCGACCGCCTTACGGTCGCTGGTGGCGTCGAACATCTCCGCCAGCAGCCCCGCGCCGACGATGAGGTGCTGCGCCGACTCCGTGAAGAGGTCGTAGAACGCGCCGTCAACGGGGCGGAAGCGGATCAAGGAGACCCTCCTGGACGAGCGGTCGAACAAGCCGAGGACATGCTAGGGCGTCGGGGTGAACGGGCCGCCACCGACCGGTGTGACGGTCAGCCGCGGCGGGCGCGCTGGCGCTCGATCAGCGCCTCCTGCAGGTGTCGCTCGCCTCGGGTGCGCAGCCAGCGGCCGTCAGTGGCGAGCTCCCAGGCGCTGGTCTGCTCGTCGAAGGCGAGGTCGAGCAGGTCGCCGGCCTCGGCGACCTCCTCCTCCCCGGGGAGCCGGACCAGCACCTCGACCCGGCGGTCCAGGTTGCGGTGCATCATGTCGGCCGAGCCCGTCCAGGCTTGCGGCCGGCCGCCGTTCGCGAACAGGAAGATCCGGCTGTGCTCGAGGAACCGACCGAGCACCGACCGCACCCGGATCGTCTCCGACAGCCCGGGGACACCGGGTCGCAGCGCGCAGATGCCGCGGATCAGCAGCTCGACCGGCACCCCCTCCTGGGAGGCGAGGTAGAGGGCGTCGATGATGCCCTCGTCGACGATGGAGTTGGCCTTGATCCGGATCCGTGCCGGCAGTCCCTCGCGGTGGTGGGCGATCTCGCTGTGGATCTGGTCGAGGAGTCCGGAGCGCACCGAGTCGGGCGCCACCAGCAGCTGGTCGTAGTCGGCGTTGCGGGAGAATCCGCTGATGTTGTTGAACAGGTTGGCGACGTCTTCGCCGATCGCGGTGTCGCAGGTGAGCAGCCCCAGGTCTTCGTAGAGACGGGCGGTCTTGGGGTTGTAGTTGCCGGTGCCGATATGGGTGTAGCGGCGGATGCCTTCGGGCTCGTCGCGCACGACCATCGCCAGCTTGCAGTGCGTCTTGAGCCCCACCAGGCCGTAGACGACGTGGCAGCCGGACTGCTCGAGCTTGCGGGCCCACCGGATGTTGGCCTCCTCGTCGAAGCGGGCCTTGATCTCCACGATCACCAGCACCTGCTTGCCGGCCTCGGCGGCGTCGACGAGCGCGTCGATGATCGGGCTGTCGCCGGAGGTGCGGTAGAGCGTCTGCTTGATCGCGAGCACGTGCGGGTCCGCTGCGGCCTGCTCGAGGAAGCGTTGCACCGAGGTGGCGAACGAGTCGTAGGGGTGATGCAGCAGCACGTCGTGCCGGCGTACGGCTTCGAACACGTCGACCGGCGAGGCCGTCTCCTTCTCGGCGAGCATCCGATGGGTCGTGGGTACGAAAGCGTCGTACTTCAGGTCGTCGCGGGCCAGGTCGGCGATCACGTGGAGTCCGGTCAGGTCGAGCGGGCCCGGGAGCCGGAACACCTCCTCCTCGGCGATGCCGAGCTCGGAGACCAGCAGGTCGAGCACCTTCGCGTCGATCGACTCCTCGACCTCCAGCCGGACCGGCGGCCCGAACCGCCGCCGCAGCAGCTCCTTCTCCAGAGCCTTGAGGAGGTTCTCGGCGTCGTCCTCCTCCACCTCGAGGTCCTCGTTGCGGGTGACCCGGAAGGTGTGCACCTGCAGCACGTCCATGCCCGGGAAGAGCCGCTTGAGGTGGGCCCCGATGACGTCCTCGAGCGGCACGAACCGCTGGTTGCCGAGCCCGACGAAGCGGTCGAAGATCGGCGGCACCTTGACCCGGGCGAAGTGCTCGGTGTCGGTGGCGGGGTTGCGCACCAGCACGGCCAGGTTGAGGCTCAGCCCCGAGATGTAGGGGAACGGGTGGGCGGGGTCGACGGCGAGGGGGGTGAGCACCGGGAAGACCCGGTCTCGGAAGAGCCGCTTGCAGTACTTCTGCTCCTCGCGGTCGAGCTGGTCCCAGCGGACCAGCACGATGCCCTCGGCGGCGAGCGCGGGCACCAGGCTCTCGCCGAAGGCGCGCGCGTGCCGGTCCATCAGCTCGTGGGTGCGGGTCCAGATCGCCTCGGTGACCTCCCGCGGCATCAGGCCCGAGGCTGCCCGCACGGCCACGCCGGCGGCGATCCGGCGCTTGAGGCCCGCGACGCGGACCATGAAGAACTCGTCGAGGTTGCTGGCGAAGATCGCCAGGAAGCGGGCCCGCTCCAGCATCGGCAGGCTCTCGTCCTCGGCCAGCTCCAGCACCCGCTGGTTGAACCGCAGCCATGACAGCTCGCGGTCGATGAAGCGGTCGGAGAACTTCTCCACCGCCGCCCGGGCCTCCTCCGACGGCTCGTAGGGCGGCGGCACGTGGAAGGTGTCCGACGGGTGCGCGAACGGGTCGCGCGGCTCCGGACCCGCGTCCATCGAGGTGGTCACGTGGGAGGGGAGCAGGCCTTCGGAGGTCACCCTGCCAGTGTGTCAGGTGCGAGGCGGCGGCGCGGGCCGCACTCACCACGTCAGGAAGAGCCTCAGCCCGTCGAGCAGCCGGTCGACGTCGTCGTCGCTGGTGTACGCCGCCAGGCCGGCGCGCAGCCCTCCGCTCTCGGCCAGGCCCAGCCGGCGCGCGGGCTCGTAGGCGTAGAACGTGCCCGAGGGGGCGAGGACGTCGCGGGAGGCGAGGAGCTCGGCGGCCTCCTGGGTGCTGCGGCCGGGCATCGTGAGGAACGTCGTCGGCGTGCGCCGCTCGGCCACGGAGTGGAGGACGACCGCGTCGCCGAGGGAGTCCAGGCCGTCGGCCAGGCGCTGGGTCAGGTGCTGCTCGCGGACCCCGATCGCAGCGTAGGTCGACCGGAGCCGCTCGCGGCGCGTCGAGCCGTCCCCGGGTCGACGGCGGCCAGGAAGTCCACGGCCGCGGTGGCGCCCGCCATCAGCTCGTAGGGGAGGGTGCCGAGCTCGAACCGCTCGGGGACGGCGTCGGTCGAGGGAAGCAGCTTGTCGGGGTGCAGCGTCTCGAGCAGCGCGGGGTCGGCGGCGAGGATGCCGCAGTGCGGCCCGAAGAACTTGTAGGGCGAGCAGACGACCAGGTCGGCGCCCAGGGCGTCGAGGTCGATCAGCTCGTGGGCGGCCAGGTGGACGGCGTCGACGAAGAGCAGCGCATCGACGGCCTGCGCGGCGCCGGCGATGGCGGGGAGGTCGGGTCGCGTGCCGAGCAGGTTGGAGGCGCCGGTGACCGCCACCAGGCGGGTGCGCTCCGTGATCGCCTCCGCGAGGCCGGTCGCGTCGAGGTCGGCGGTGGCCGGGTCGAGGTCGATCCAGCGCACGGTGGCTCCCGCGGTGGCGGCCGCCTGCACCCAGGGGCGCACGTTGGCGTCGTGGTCGAGGCGGGTCACCACCACCTCGTCACCGGGAGACAACTGTTTCGCCAGCGCTCGGGAGAAGTCGTAGATCAGCTGGGTGGCGCTGCGGCCGAGCACCACGCCGTCCGGCGCCGCCCCCAGCAGGTCGGCGTAGGCCTCCCGGAAGGCGGCGACGGTGTCGTCGGCGTTGCGCTCGGAGGCGACCAGCCGCCCGCGGTTGGAGAGCGGGCCAGCGAGGGTGCGGGCGACAGCGTCGGCTACCACCTGCGGGGTCTGGGTGCCACCAGGACCGTCGAAGTGGGCGATGCCGGAGTCCAGCGAGGGGAACTGCGCCCGCAGCGCGGCGACGTCGTAGGCCATGCGGCCCAGCCTCTCAGGTGCGCCGGGCGTACATCACGTGGGTGTCGGCGGGGGCGTGGTCGAAGCCGAGGCGCTCGTAGACCGCGCGGGCCGGCCGGTTGTCGGACTCGACGTAGAGGACGACCTCCTCCGCGCCTCCCTCGGTGAGGTGGTGCAACCCGGCCAGGGTCAGCACCCGCCCGAGGCCGCGCCCCTGGGCCTGCGGCGCGATCGCGACGACGTAGACCTCCCCGTGGGCCGGCCCGTCGGCCTCGGGGTGCTGCTTGGTCCAGTGGAAGCCCAGGAGGTCGCCGGCCTCGTCGACCGCCAGCAGCAGCCCCGCGGGGTCGAACCACGGCTCGGCCATGCGGGCGGCCAGGTCGGCGGCATCCATCCCGCCCTGCTCGGGGTGGTCGGCGAACGCCTCCGCGTTGACCGCGAGCACGGCCTCCGCGTCGTCGGGGCGGTAGCCGCGGATGGCGACGCCGGCCGGCGTCGCCAGCTCCGGCAGTGGCACGGTCGCGGGGCGGCGCATCACCCACAGCTCCCGGACGCGCGCGAAGCCCAGCCGCCGCGCGATGGCCGCGGCGGCGGGGTGGTCGCCGTGGGACCAGGCCGTCGTCACGCCTCCGAGCCGTACGGCGGCCTCGGCGAGGCTGCCGCCGAGGCCACGGCGCCGCGCCTCGGGGGCAACGGCGAGGTCGAGGGTGGCGTCGCGGGCCAGCGCGAAGCCGCGGTCACCGGCGGCCCAGAGCCGGGCGTCGGCGTCGAGACCCTGGTGCTTCAGCCGGAGCTGCGCGGCCTCGTCGAGGGGGTCGGGCTCACCCGCCGCGCGGACGGCGGCGCGGACCGTCGCGACGAGCGGCGCGCCCTGGTCGGCGTACGCCTCGGGCGGCAGCTCGCGGACCTCGGTCGTGCTCAGGCGTCCTGCTCCTGGTCGACGCCGGCCCGGTCGGCCGCGTCGGCCCGGGCGCTCCGGTCGCTCGCGCAGACGAAGCGGTAACCGACGTTGCGGACGGTGCCGATCAGCGTCTCGTGCTCGGGGCCGAGCTTGGCCCGCAGCCGCCGGACGTGGACGTCGACGGTGCGGGTGCCGCCGAAGTAGTCGTAGCCCCACACCTCCGAGAGCAGCTGCTGGCGGCTGAACACCCGGCCGGGGTGCTGCGCGAGGTACTTCAGGAGCTCGAACTCCTTGAAGGTGAGGTCGAGCACCCGCGAGCCGACCTTGGCGGTGTAGGTCGCGTCGTCGACGCTGACCTCGCCGCTGCGGATCACGTGGGCCTCGGGGTCGTCGTCGCCGCGCGCGTCGAGTCTCCCGATAGCCAGCCGGATGCGGGCCTCGAGCTCGGCGGGACCGCAGGTCGAGAGCAGCACGTCGTCCATGCCCCAGTCGGAGGCGACGACCGCGAGCCCGCCCTCGGTGACGACCAGGAGGACCGGTCGGTCGCTGCCGGTGGTGCGGATCAGGCGGCACAGGTCACGCGCGCTCGCCAGGTCCTGGCGCCCGTCGACGAGCACCACGTCGGCGTCGGGAGCGTCGAGCAGGGCGCTGCCCTCCGCGGGGAGGATCTTCACCGTGTGGGGTAGCAGCGCGAGGGCGGGCAGCACCTCGGCGCTCGGTTGGAGCGCACTCGTGAGCAGGAGCAGGGCGCTCATCGCAGACCTCCCGTCCAGCGGCCATGGTGCTTACAGGGATAGGGCAGGATATCCCGTCATGGAGCCCGCCCCGCCCTCAGCGCCCGGATCCGAGACCGCGACGTCGGTCACGGTCCGCTACTGGGCGTCCGCGCGGGCGGCCGCCGGCGTCGACAGCGATGTCGTGGAGGCGCCCGAGGGGCTGTCTCTGGCCGCGCTGGTGACGTGCTTGGCGGACCGCCACCCGGGGTCGCGGCTGGAGGCGGTGCTGGGCGTCTGCTCGGTGCTGGTCGGCGACCGGCCCGCCGGCTCCGGTGACCGCGCCGAGGTCTGGATCGCGCCCGGTGACCACGTGGAGTTCCTCCCGCCGTTCGCCGGCGGCTGATCCCGCCCGCCAGATGCGGGTGGTGGTCGCGCGAGATGCCGGTCGTGGTCGCGCGAGATGCCCGTCGTGGTCGCCCGAGAGGTGGCCCGAGTCGGGAATGAGCAGCCCGTAGGCCGGTTGCACCACCCATGACCGCCGGCCAGTGGGTGCTCCTCGGATGCGTGCTGCTCGCGCTGGCGCTCGGCGGCTACCGGGCCTGGAGCGACGGGCGCTTCCGGGGGACCCACCGCGTGCCCGGGGCCGAGACACCTGACGACGCGGTGACGTCCGGGCGGGATCACGACGACGACCCGTTCGGCCTCCGTGGCCTGGGCCATCACCTCGGTGACCGGGCCACGCTGTTGCAGTTCTCCTCCGCGTTCTGCGCCCCTTGCCGCGTCACGCGGCGGACCCTCGCCGACGTCGCCGCGATGGTGCCGGGCGTGGTGCACGTCGAGGTGGACGCGGAGCATCACCTCGACCTGGTCCGTGCGGTGGGCGTCCTGCGCACGCCGACCACCCTGGTGCTCGACCGGCGCGGGCACGAGGTCACCCGAGCCTCAGGAGCGCCGCGCCGCGAGCAGGTGCTGGCCGCACTGGGGAAGTTGGCATGACGTCCAATATGTGGATCACTGTCTCATGGGTCGAGATTCCGTCACGGGCGTGCGACGCGCGGCCTACGGTTTCCGCCATGTCCTCGACGATGCTGACCCGCCGCCGCGCAGTGGACCACTGCCGCGTGCGTTCGTCGCTGTGTCGAATGTCCTGACCGGACGTCACCCGCGCCGCTGACCCTGTCGGGGTCCCCACGGCTGCGCGCCCTGACGTCCCTGGTGCCCCTCGACCGCCCTCAGGACCTCAGGAGCTCACCCATGAGCAGACAGATCGACCCGCGCGGCCAGCGCTTCGCCGCCGCCCTCACCGCCCTCGTCCTCGCACTCGTGCTGGCGCTGGCGCCCAGCCCCCTGGCCGTCGCGCTGCTGGCGGCCCAGACGGCGCTGTTCGCCGTCGGTGCCGGGCTGGGCGTGAGCCAGACGCCGCACGCCTGGCTCTTCCGGTCCTATCTCCGGCCGAGACTCGCCCCGCCGACCGAGTGGGAGGACGCCGCGCCCCCGCGCTTCGCCCAGGCCGTGGGGCTGACCTTCGCCGCCGTCGGCCTGGCGGGCTTCCTCGCCGGGGCGACGACGGTGGGTCTGGTGGCCACCGGCCTGGCCCTCGTCGCGGCGCTGCTCAACGCAGCCTTCGGCCTCTGCCTGGGCTGCGAGCTCTACCTCGCCGGCCGCCGCGTCGCCGCGCGCCTGGGGGCTGGGTCCGAGGCCTCGCAGCCGGCGCGCTGAGGCGTCGCACGCCCCTCGGTCGCCGTACCGACGAGATCGACCCCTCAGAACCTCGCGCCGGCCCGTCACCACTCCTTCCCTTCCCTCAACCCCTTCACGCACCCATCCCAAGGAGAACCGCCATGACCCGAGAGACCGCTCTCGTCACCGCCGACTGGGTCGAGCAGCACCTCGACGACCCGACCGTCGTCCTCGTCGAGGTCGACGAGGACACCACCGCCTACGACAAGGGCCACATCCGTGGTGCCGTCAAGCTCGACTGGACGACCGACCTCCAGGACCAGGTGCGCCGCGACTTCGTCGCCAAGGACCGGTTCGCCGAGCTGCTCTCCGAGCGCGGTATCGCGAACGACCACACCGTCGTGCTCTACGGCGGCAACAACAACTGGTTCGCGGCCTACGCCTACTGGTACTTCACGCTCTACGGCCACGCCGACGTCCGGCTCCTCGACGGCGGTCGCAAGAAGTGGGAGCTCGACAGTCGCGAGCTGACCGACGAGCGTCCCCAGCGTCCCGCGACGTCGTACACCGCCCAGGACCAGGACCTCTCGCTGCGCGCCTTCCGCGACGAGGTGGTCGCTGCCATCGGGACCCAGAACCTGGTCGACGTCCGCAGCCCCGACGAGTACGCCGGCCGGTTGCTCGCCCCGGCCCACCTGCCACAGGAGCAGGCCCAGCGGGCCGGCCACATCCCCACGGCCATCAACGTGCCGTGGAGCAAGGCCGCCAACGACGACGGGACGTTCCGGTCCGACGACGAGCTGCGCGCGCTCTACGCCGAGGCCGGCATCGACTGGACCAAGGACACCATCGCCTACTGCCGCATCGGCGAGCGCTCGTCGCACACCTGGTTCGTCCTCCGCGAGCTGCTCGGCGCAGGACAACGTCAAGAACTACGACGGCTCCTGGACCGAGTACGGCTCGCTGGTCGGCGTCCCGGTCGCCCTCGGAGACGAGCGGGGCCAGGCGTGAGCGCAGCGACCCAGGCGGGCGCGGGCACGGTGATCCGGGGGTGTGGGGCGCCGGTCGGTGGCCTGCCGCTGGACGGCGTCAAGGTGGAGATCGAGGCGGTCGTGCAGGGTCGGGTGCTCCGCCACGACACGCCCGTCGACGGCGCCTACGTGCGGCTGCTCGACCGGACCGGCGAGTTCACCGCCGAGGTCCGCACCTCGCCGGAGGGGCACTTCCGCTTCTTCGCCGGCGACGGGGCGTGGACGCTGCGCGCTCTCTCACCCGGCGCCGCACCCGTCGACACTCCGGTCGAGGCGGTCACCGGCTCCGTGGTGGAGGTCGTCGTCACGGTCTGACCACGAAGGGGAGCCGGTGAGGGTCGCCTGCCGGGGCGTCGTACGGCGTCTCCGGCAGCGCCCCGACCTGGAGGTGGCACCACGGGCTGACCTCGAGCGAGCCCCCGAGCACGGCCGAGCGGACCTCCGCCCAGGCCACCCACCGGTGGGCAGCCACCTCGGCGGGATCCGGACGGGCCTCCTCGGAGGTGGTGGCCACGAACACGGGACACAGCTCGTGCTCCGTGGTGCCGTCGGGCATCTGCGCCCGATAGCGGAACTCCGGCAGCACCAGCGTCACGGTGTCCAGCCGTAGCCCCAGCTCCTCGCGGGTCCGCCGGCGTACCGCCTCGGCGATCGGCTCCCCCGGCGCCGGGTGTCCGCAGCACGAGTTGGTCCACACGCCGGGCCAGGTGCGCTTGTGCCATGCCCTGCGCGTGAGCAGCAGGCGATGGCCGGCGTCGAAGATGTAGCACGAGAACGCCAGGTGGAGGGGCGTGTCGGCGCCATGGACGAGGGCCTTGTCCGCGAGCCCGATGCCGTGCCCCGCGTCGTCGACGAGGACCACCTGCTCAGAGGTGGTCATCTGCCCGCCGGTGCTGCGAGCTGGTTGACCGCGGCGTCGAACAGCCACGGCAGCGCCGCGGCGGCCGGCACCAGTCGACGCCGAGCCCAGTCGGGACGCGACGCCGTCAGGAGCGCGTGGGTGAGCAGGTCGTGGCGCCAGGTGAGGCGCCGCCACGCGCGTTCGTAGGACGCGGGTCGTCCCGCCGCGACGGCCGCGACCGCTGCCCGCGCCTGGGCGAGTCCCCCGGCGATGCCCTCGCCGGTCAGGGCGTCGACGTAGCCGGCCGCGTCGCCCACCAGCAGCACCCGGCCGGCCACCCGGCGGGTGGACCGCTGTCGCAGCGGGCCGGCCCCGCGTGTCTGCTGCAGCGGCCGGCCGGCCAGGTGCCGCGCCAGCGACGGCAGCTGCGCCACATGGTCGGCCAGCGAGCCGCGCTGCCTGCTGAGCACGGCGACGCCGACCAGGTCGTCCGCGACGGGCGTGAGATAGGCCTCGGCGCTGGGAGACCAGTGCACCTCGACGCAGCCGGTCCACGGGGCCATGGCGACGTGGGTGCGCTGCCCGAACCGCCTCGTGGACCGCACCGGGGCGTCGAGGGCGAGCAGGCGGCGGACGGGGGAGTGCAGGCCGTCGGCCGCGAGGAGGTACCGCGCCGGCTCGCCGTCGACGACCACGTGGTCGTCGTGCTGCGTGACCGTGCGGACCTGCCGCTCCTCGACACGCACACCCGCCCGGGCGACAGCGGCGCCCAGGGCCGCGTGCAGCGTGGTACGTCGCACCCCGCGGCCCGGCCCGGCACTGAAGCGAGCCTCCGCGACCCGCGCGCCGTCGGTGTAGCGGATGCCCTCCAAGGGATGGCCCGCCGGGTCGACGCTGAGCTCGGCGAGCAGCGCCAACGCTCCCGGCATCAGCCCCTCCCCGCACGCCTTGTCGACGACGCCGGCGCGCGGCTCCCGGACGACGACGTCGAGCCCGGCGCGTGCGGCATAGAGCGCCGCGGCCTGTCCCACCGGTCCGCCGCCGGCGATTACCAGGTCTCGCATCAGGGTGCCACCGGGAGCGTGCGCAGCGCCTGCTCCTCCACGCGGATCCGCACCCGGAGCAGCGCCGCGTTGAGCACGGTGAAGACGACGGCCGTGATCCAGGCCTCGTGGATCAGGGGGAGGGCGACCCCTTCGACGACGACGGCGACGTAGTTGGGATGGCGCATGAAGCGGTAGGGGCCGCTGGTCACCGGCGGCAGCCCCGGGACGACGATCACCCGGGTGTTCCAGCGACGCCCGAGCGTCGCGATGCACCACCAGCGGAGCGCCTGCGAGGCCACGGCGAGTCCCAGCATCGACCACGCCAGCGCCGCCGGCACCTCGGGACGGCGTACCCAGGCCTCGACGAGCATGCCCACCAGCAGCCCGGTGTGGAGCACGACCATCGCGGGGAAGTGGCTCTGGCCGGTCTCACGTCCGCCCTGGGCCAGCGACCAGGCCGCGTTGCGCCGCGAGACCACCAGCTCCACGAGCCGCTCGACGCCGACCAGCGCCACCACCGCGGTGAAAGCCGCCAGGGAGGTCACGCCGCCGCCTCGAGCAGCACCATCTCCAGGCAGAACCCGGGACCCATGGCCATCAGGACGCCCTTCGAGCCCGGCGCCGGAGGTCGGTCGCGCAAGGTGTCCTCGAAGATGTGGAGCACCGAGGCCGACGACAGGTTGCCGATGCGGGCCAGCGAGTCCCACGTCAGCTGCAGCGCGTGGCGCGGCACGTCCAGTGCCTGCTCCATCGCCTCGATCACCTTCGGGCCGCCGGGATGGCAGACCCACCAGCCGATGTCGGCTCGGGTCAGCGCGTGGTCGGCGAGGAAGCCGTCGACGTCGTCGCGCAGGTGTCGGCCGATGAGGACGGGCACCTCGGCGTCCAGGACGATCCGCAACCCCGTGCTGGTGACGTCCCAGCCCATCGTGCGCTCGGAGTCGGGGTAGAGCCGGCTGCGCGTGGCCAGCACGCGCGGACCCGACCCCTGGGCGGGCTCGGCCCGCGCCACCACCGCGGCCGCGCCGTCGGCGAAGAGGGCGCTGGCCACGAGGTTGGGCACGGACACGTCGTCGCGCTGGAGGGTCAGCGAGCAGAGCTCGACGGCGACGAGCACCGCGACCTCGCCCGGGTGACCGACCAGATAGTCGCGCAGGCGTGACACCCCGGCGGCGCCGGCGACACAGCCCAGCCCGACGATCGGGATCCGCTTGACGTCCGGCCGCAGGCCGATCCGGGCCGCGATGCGTGCGTCGAGCGAGGGCACGGCCAGGCCGGTCACCGTCGTGGAGACGATGAGGTCGACATCGGCGGGCGCCAGCCCTGCGGCGTCCAGGGCGGTGAGCAGCGCCTGGGTGCCCAGGTCGACCGCCTCGTCGATGAACCGGTCGTTGGCCTCGCCGAAGTCGTGCAGGTCGGCGTACTTGTCGAGCGGGAGCACCAGGTGGCGTTGCTCGACCCCGGCGTGGGCGTGGAAGCGCCGTAGCAGGAGCTCGTCGACCCGCTCGCTCGCGATGAGGCCGGCGAAGGCGTCGGTGATCTCCCGCTGGGGGTACTGGAACTCAGGGACGACGCCCCGGACCGACAGGATCTCCATGGTTCAGCTCCGGGGGTGGTGGGCGAGTCCGGCGGCGAGCCGGAAGGCGAGTCGGGGGGTGATGCGGCCATCGCCAAGACCCAGCTCGACGAGGGCGTCGAACGCGCGCGGGTCACGGCCGGCGGCGTGGATGCCGGCGTCGATGACGCGGGGGGAGGAGCTCAGGCGGGCCGCGGCCCAGGTGTGCCGCAGATGGGTGCGCAACAGCCGCCGGGCAGCTCCGTCGTAGCGAGCACCGGCGGACGCCGGCTTGCCGGACGCGAGCGCCCTCGCAGCCGCCCGCCCGGCCGCCACGCCGGTGGCGACGGCGTAGAAGATCCCCTCACCGGTCATCGGGTTGACCAGCTGGGCCGCGTCGCCGACGAGCAGCACCCGTGCGTGCGACGCCTCCAGCGACCAGCCCGACAGGGGGAGGTGGTGAGCTCTCCAGTCGGTGCCGTCCGCGCTGCTGCCGGGAATGAGCCGCTCCAGCTCCTCCAGCATCAGGGCGCGCGTGGGACGGTCGTCGCGATCCGGCGAGAACTCGCCGTAGCCGACGTTGGAGAGGCCGTCGCCGCGGTCGAACGCCCAGGCGTACGACGGATGGCGACGGCTGCCGTAGACGATCGACTGGACCCCACGCCGCGAGGGTGGGGTGGGGGCGTAACCACGCAGCGCCAGCGCGCGCCGGCCAGCCGGCCGGTGGCGCACGGCTGCGCGGACCACCGACGAGGCGCCGTCGGCACCCACGACCACGCGGGCGGCGATGTCGTCGACGGTGACGGCGTCGTCGCCGACCTGCACCGTGCGCACGCGGTGCCGCTGCAGCACGGCTCCGGCGGCGGTGGCGTGCGAGACCAGCCGGGCGTCGAACACGGCCCGGGGGATCACCCAGACGGGACGCCGGAGCCTGCCCTCCACCCCATGCCGCTCGTGGCGCAGCTCGAGACGGGTCAGCGGCGTCCAGCCCTCCGTGGCATCTTCGGCCCCGACCGTGGCGAGGACGTCGGCCACGTGCGGTGCGATGCCGTCGCCGCAGACCTTGTCGCGGGGAAAGTCGTCGCGGTCGAGCAGCACCACCCGCAGGGAGGGTGTGACGGCGAGTGCTCCGAGGGCCGTCGCGGCGCCCGCGGGGCCGGCGCCGACGACGGCGAGGTCCCACGGCGGCCAGGTCACAGGGCCACCGCCAGCAGGACGACGTCGACGAGGGCGATGCCCAGCGCTGCCTGGAAGGGCCGGCGGTCTCGACCCAGCAGGGCGACCGCGGCCAGGAGGGCGACCAGCGCGCCGGCGACGACGCTGGGGACCCCGAGCGGAAGAGCCGCGACCAGCAGGCCGGTGGCCAGCCCGAAGAGCAGCACGCCCGCGACGACCAGGCTCCGTGCTCCGTGCCGGTCAGCCAGTCGGTGCGGCAGGCCCACCACGCCGGCCGCGCGGTCCTCGTCGAGGTCGGGGAGCACGTTGACGAGGTGCGCGCCCACCCCGAGCAGGCCGCCGACCACGGGCAGCCACCAGGCGACGAGAGGCGAGGGCAGCGCCAGCGACGGCACGGTCGCCAGGGCCCCGAACCCCACGGCGTAGGGCAGCCACGACCAGACGGTGGCCTTCAGCCGCAGGTTGTAGGCCCATCCGGCAGCCACCATGACGAGCTGGGCACCGCCGGCTCGCCAGCCGAGCTGGGCCGACAGGACGACCGTGGCCACGACGGCCACCCGGCACGCGACACGGACGATGTCCACGGAGAGGCCTCCGGTGGCGAGCGGCTTGTCGCTGCGTCCTGCGACGCGGTCGCGGTCGCGATCGATCAGGTCGTTGCTCCACCCGATGCTCAGCTGTCCGGTGAGGACCGCGGTGACCACGACCGGGGCCCGGCCGGGGGACAGGCCGACGGCGTAGGCCAGCACCCCGGTCATCGCGGTGACGCCCAGGGCCGGCCCTGGGTGCGCCGCGCGCAGGAGGGCCAGCGCCCGCTGGGCAGTTGACGTGGGGCGGTCGTGGAGGAGCACGCGCGACCCCTCCCTCGATCCGCCCGATGTCACCCCCGGCTGAGGGCTCTGGTCAGTATTGCCCACGCGTGGCTGAGGACTCGGTCCGAGGAGGGGGCGCCGAGCGCCGCCTGTGACGCCTCGGTGGACCGGCTGCGACGCCTCAGCGCTCGAGCAGCATCGTGACCGGGCCATCGTTGACGTAGCCGACCGCCATGTCGGCGCCGAAGACCCCGCGGGCGACGGTCGCGCCCAGCCGCTCCAGCTCCTCGCAGAACGCCTCGTAGACCGGCTCAGACACCTCCCCTGGAGCGGCCGCCTGCCAGGTGGGTCGGCGGCCCTTGCGTGCGTCGCCGTACAGCGTGAACTGGCTGACCACCAGGATCGGCGCCCCGACGTCGGAGGCGGACCTCTCCTCGCGCAGGATCCGCAGGTCCCAGATCTTGCGCGCCATCCAGGCGGTCTCGCCGGGGCCGTCGGCGTGGGTGACGCCCAGATAGACCAGAAGCCCGGGCCCGGCGATCTCGCCGACAACCTTCCCGTCCACAACCACAGAGGCCTCAAGAACTCGCTGCACAACGGCCTTCATCGCAAGATCATCCTGCCCAGGGGTTCGACGGCGGTGCCAGCAGCATGCCACGATGAGGCCATGCCCGCCGCTCAGCCCGCCCCCGTGGACGTCCCGGCCGACCGTCTGCTGATCACCGTCGCCCCGACCGGGGCCGAGACGGCCAAGGCCGACTGCCCGCAGCTCCCGACCACACCGGAGGAGATCGCAGCGACAGCCGTGGCCTGCGAGGCTGCCGGCGCGGCGATGATCCACCTGCACGTCCGCGACCATGACCACCAGCCGACCCTCGACCTGTCACTCCTGCGCGAGTGGGTGGCCGCCGTCCGCGAGTCCACCGACCTCGTCGTCCAGCTGTCCACGGGTGGCTCGGTGCACGACCCGCTCGACAAGCGGCTGAAGGTGCTCGACGCGGAGCCCGACTCCTGCTCGCTGACGATGGGCACGACCAACTTCGGCGACGACGTCTTCCTCAACCCCTGGCCTTTCGTCACCGAGCTCTACCAGCTGAGCCAGGAGCGCCGGGTCGTGCCGGAGTTCGAGCTGTTCGACCTCGGTCAGGTGCACGCGATGCGGCGGCTGCTCGACCGCTTCGGGCTGCCCTCCGGCGGCCGGGTCCACGCCGACCTGGTGATGGGAGTGCCCGGCGGCATGGACGGCACCGCCGACGCGCTCGTCGCCGCCGTTGCCGCCCTCCCCGCCGCCACGACGAGCTGGTCGGCCACCGGGATCGGCCGGTCCACGCTGGCCGTCGCGATGGCCTCCCTCGCCAAGGGCGGCCACCTGCGGGTCGGCATGGAGGACGTCCTCACCCTCGCCAAGGGGGTGCCGGTCGAGAGCAACCGGCAGCTGGTCGACCGGGTCGTCGAGCTCGGTCGGATCGCGCAGCGCACCCCGATGACGCCGACCGAGGCCCGCCGCTTCCTCGGCATCCGCGCTTCCTGACCGGCGTACGCCGGCGCCGCGGCGCGGTCAGTAGACCAGCGCCTGCACGCCCTCGGTGAGCACCTCTTCGGTGAACGTGGCGGCCCCGGCCACCCGCACTCCGGGCAGCACCGCGTGGGTGCCGATCGACCGGCGCTCGGCGCACTGGGAGCACACCGTCACCTGGCCGGCGGCGAGGACGGCGTCGCGCAGCTCGCCCAACGGCGTGGCCCCGGCGAGCTTGAACGCCTCCGCCTTGCCGGGCAGGGCGAACCAGGCAGCCTCTCCGGCCAGCCAGAGACTCACCTCGGCCCCCGCCGTCACGGCCATGGCCGCCACCATGAACCCCTGGTTGCAGCGCTCGGCGTCGTCCGAGCCGCAGGTCACCTTCACGACGAGGGAGCGGGTCATGCGCCCAATCTACGACCACCCTGCCGCGCCGCGTCCCGCCTAGACTTCCCCCATGCCGTTCGAGATCCCCGACAACATCCACCCGAACTGCGCCCGGCTGGCGTGGCTGCTCGGCGCCTGGGCAGGAAACGGACACGGGGAGTACCCCACCATCGAGCCGTTCCAGTTCGGCCAGGAGCTGATCTTCCAGCAGGACGGCCGGCCGTTCATCCACTACTTCAGCCGTGCCTGGATCACCGACGAGGCGGGTGAGGTGGTGCGCCAGGCGGCGCAGGAGACCGGCTTCCTCAGGCCCCAGGAAGACGGAACGCTCGAGGTCGTGATGACCCACAACCTGGGCTTCGTCGAGGTGTGGCATGGCGAGCTGCACGCGGAGCAGCCGCGCTTCGAGATCGCCACCGACGCCGTCGCGCGCACCGCCACGGCCAAGGAGTACACCGGCGGCAAGCGGCTCTACGGCTACGTCAACGGCGACCTGCTCTATGCCTTCGACATGGCGGCGATGGGCCAGCCGCTGCAGCCGCACACCCACGCCCGGCTGACGCGGCAGGACTGAGCGGCGATGTCCGACCTGGCGGACCGGCTGCGCGAGCGGGGGCTGCGGCGGACCCCTCAGCGGGAGCTGATCCTGGCGGCCGTCGACCGGCTCGGACACGCGACCCCCGACGAGGTGCTCGCGGAGGTGCGCACCCACGCCGAGGCGATCAACATCTCCACCGTCTACCGCACCCTCGAGACGCTCGAGGAGCTCGGCCTGGTGAGGCACGCGCATCTCAGCGACCGGGCGCCGACCTACCACTCGGTCGCCGAGCACGAGCACTTCCATCTGGTCTGTCGGAATTGCCACCGCGTCGTCTCGGTTGACCCAGACGTGATCGGCGACCTGTTGGCGCGGCTCAGCCAGGAGCACGGCTTCGACGTCGACGTGGGTCACCTGACGATGTTCGGCCAGTGCACCCACTGTCCGCCCGAGCCACCCACCGACGATGAGGAGGGCGCGTGACACGCAGCCCACTGCTGGACCTGCCCGGAGCCGTGGAGGCCGAGGGTGTCGACGCTGGAGTGGCCGCCCACTACGGCTCCTTCCACGCCGAGCAGCGCACCCTGGAGGCGGGGCAGGGTTTCGTCGACCTCTCCCACCGCGACGTGGTGCGGGTGGCCGGGCCCGACCGGCTGGGCTGGCTCCACTCGCTCACCACGCAGGACTTCGAGGGGCTGGCCCCGGCCGTGTGGACGCAGGCGCTGGTGCTCAGTCCGCAGGGCCACGTCGAGCACGCCTTCACCGGGGTGGACGACGGCGAGGCCTTCGTGGCGCACACCGAGCCGGGCGCCGGGGCGGCGCTCGTGGCCTTCCTCGACTCGATGCGGTTCATGATGCGGGTCGAGGTCGGGCTGGTCGACGACATGTCTGTCGTGGCGCTCCCAGATGCGGGTTTCGGCTGGGTGTCGCGCGCAGAGCTGCCGGCGTACGCCGAGGCGCACGGCCCCGCGGCCGGCATCTGGGCGCACGAGGCCCTGCGGATCGCCCGCGGCGAGCCGCGCTTCGGGCTCGACACCGACCATCGCACGATCCCCAACGAGGTCGGCTGGTTGGGCTCGGCGGTGCACCTCGACAAGGGCTGCTACCGCGGGCAAGAGACGGTGGCTCGGGTCCACAACCTCGGCCGCCCACCGCGTCGGCTCACGCTGCTGCACCTCGACGGCACCGAGAACGCCCTGCCCGCGCAGGGGTCCGACGTCCTCGCCGGCGACCGGAGTGTCGGGTTCGTCGGCTCCTCCGCGCGCCACCACGAGCTCGGTCCGATCGCACTGGCTCTGCTCAAGCGAAACACGCCCGTAGACGCGCCGTTGGTCGTCGACGGCATCGCCGCCGCCCAGGAGGTCGTGGTCGACCCCGAGGTCGGGCTGCACGTGCGCGCCTCGCTGCGCTGACCACGACCCGCATGTCGCGGGACCACGACCCGCATGTCGCGGGACCACGACCCGCATGTCGCGGGACCACGACCCGCATGTCGCGGGACCAGGTCAGGTGCCGGAGTTGATCATCCCGGCGCCGACGGTGACACCGGTCGCCTCGTCGATCAGGATGAACGACCCGGTGGTGCGGTTCTTGGAGTAGGGGTCGCACAGCAGCGGCACGGTGGTGCGCAGCTGGATGCGGCCGATCTCGTTGAGACCGAGCTCCTTGGTGTCCTGGTCGCGGTGGAGGGTGTTGACGTCGAGGCGGTACTGGATGTCCTTGACCAGTGCCCGGCCGGTGCGGGTGGTGTGCTTGATCGTGAGCTTCTGGCGTGGGCGCAGCGGCTCGTTGGTCATCCAGCAGATCATCGCGTCGACGTCCTGGCTGGGCTTCGGCGCGTTGTTGACGCGCGCGATCATGTCGCCGCGCGAGACGTCGACGTCGTCGGCCAGCCGCAACGTCACCGACATCGGCGGGAACGCCGCGTCGATCTCGTTGTCGAACAGGTCGATCGCCTCGACGGTCGAGGTCATGCCCGACGGCAGTACGACGACCTCGTCGCCGCGCTTGATGACCCCACCGGCGACCTGGCCGGCGTACCCGCGGTAGTCGTGGAACTCGTCGGACTTGGGCCGCACCACGAACTGGACGGGGAACCGCACGTCGACGAGGTCACGGTCGGAGGCGACGTGCACGTGCTCGAGGTGGTGCATCAGCGTGGGGCCGTGGTACCACGGCATCAGCTCGCTGCGGTTCACGACGTTGTCGCCCTTGAGCGCCGAGATCGGGATGACCTCGAGGTCGGGGATGTTGAGCTTGGTCGCGAACTGCGTGAACTCGTTGTGGATGCTTTCGTAGACCTCTTCGGAGTAGTCCACGAGGTCCATCTTGTTGACGGCGAGCACGAGGTGCGGCACCCGCAGCAGCGAGAGGAGCACGGCGTGCCGGCGGGACTGCTCGGTGAGCCCCTGTCGCGCGTCGACCAGCACCAGTCCGAGGTCGGCGGTCGAGGCGCCGGTGACCATGTTGCGGGTGTACTGGATGTGGCCGGGGGTGTCGGCGATGATGAACTTGCGGCTGGGCGTCGCGAAGTAGCGGTAGGCCACGTCGATGGTGATGCCCTGCTCGCGCTCCGAGCGCAGACCGTCGGTCAGCAGCGCCAGGTCGGTGTAGTCGTAGCCCTTCGAGTGGCTGGTGGCCTCGACCGCCTCGAGCTGGTCCTCGAAGATCGACTTCGAGTCCAGCAGCAGTCGGCCGATCAGCGTCGACTTGCCGTCGTCGACGGAGCCGGCGGTGGCGAAGCGAAGCAGGTCCATGGGCGCCCTTCCGGCGTGTTCCTCGGCAACGGGGGAGATCTCGGGCGACATCAGAAGTAGCCCTCCTTCTTCCGGTCCTCCATGGCTGCCTCGGAGAAGCGGTCGTCACCGCGGGTCGCGCCGCGCTCGGTCACCCGGGCGATCGCGATCTCGTCGATGATCTTGTCGATGGTGTCGGCCTCGGACTCGACGCAGCCGGTGAGGGTCAGGTCGCCAACGGTGCGGAACCGGACCGTGCGCTCCTCGACGGTCTCGCCGGAGCGCACCGGGTTGAAGTCGCTCTCCGAGAGCCACATGCCGTCACGCTTGAAGACCCGGCGCTGGTGGGAGAAGTAGATCGTGGGGATCTCGATGCCCTCACGGCCGAGGTAGTGCCAGATGTCGAGCTCGGTCCAGTTGGACAGCGGGAAGATGCGCATGTGCTCGCCCTCGTGCAGCCGGCCGTTGTAGAGGCTCCAGAGCTCGGGCCGCTGCATCTTGGGATCCCACTGGCCGAACTCGTCGCGGTGGGAGTAGACGCGCTCCTTGGCGCGGGCCTTCTCCTCGTCGCGGCGGCCGCCACCGAAGGCGGCGGTGAAGCCCTCCTGCTCCAGCGCGTTGAGCAGGGTGCCGATCTGCAGCCGGTTGCGACTGGTCTTGCCGTCGTCGACGACGATGCCGTCCGTGATCGCCTGCTCGACGCTGGCGACGACCAGGCGAACACCCAGCCGGCTGACCCAGGAGTCGCGGCAGGACAGCACCTCGGGGAAGTCGTAGCCGGTGTCGACCTGGAGCACCGGGAAGGGGATCTTGGCCGGGTAGAAGGCCTTCTCTGCCAGCCGGAGCATCACGATGGAGTCCTTGCCGCCCGAGAACATCAGGACTGGCTTCTCGAACTCGGCCGCGACCTCGCGGAAGATGTGGATGGACTCCGCCTCCAGCTGGTCGAGCTGGCTCAGCTGGTAGTCGGCGTGCGTGGGTGGTGCGCTCATGCGGATTGTCTGGCCTCTCGTCGCGACGGCGGTGCTCATGCTAGCCGCGCGCCCACCCCGGGCCAGAATCCTGCCCACGACGAGGACCGCCACATCCGGGCTACTCCTCAGTAGGTCGTCGCCTATGCTGGGCGCCGCGTGGGGCCGAACGGGGCTCCGGAGGATGAGATGGAACAAGCCGTGAGCTCTGGCGACACCGACTCCCACCGGTACGCCGTCGTGGTGGCCGGTGGCTCCGGCACCCGCCTGTGGCCGGTCAGCCGGCAGTCGCTGCCCAAGCAGATGCAGGCGCTGATGTCGGAGAAGAGCCTGATCGCGGAGACCGTCGACCGGCTCGAGGGTGTGATCCCCGCCGAGCGGATCTTCGTCTCCACCACCGCCAACTACCTCGAGCCCATCCGCTCGCTGCTCCCCGTCATCCCGCGGGAGAACTACATCGTCGAGCCCGAGAGCCGCGGCCCCACGGTGGCGTTCGCGCTGCTGGCCAGCCATCTCGCCGCCCGCGACCCCGAGGCGGTCGTCTTCAGCCTGGCGTCGGACCATGCGATCACCGAGGTCGACAAGTTCCGTGAGTCGGTGCGCACGTCCCTGGAGTTCGTCGAGGGCAACCCCGGCCAGATCGTGGTCGTGGGCATCACGCCGACCCGGGCCGACACCGGGCTGGGCTACATCAGGGTCCGTGAGGAGATCCAGCAGGCGCCGACCGTCTACCGCGCCGGCAAGTACGTCGAGAAGCCGTCGCTGGAGGTGGCGCAGGACTACGTCCAGTCCGGGCAGTCGTTCTGGAACGCGGCGTACTACTGCTTCCGCGCGGAGACCCTGCTGGAGGCGTACGCCGATGCCAACCCGCTGTTGGTGGAGCGCACCGCCGAGTTCATCAGGACCGGCGACCTGGAGACCTACCGGCAGATCCCGGGGGAGTTCCACGAGATCGACATCATCGACAGCGCCAAGTACCCCATCGCCGTGGTGCCGGGCCACTTCCGCTGGAGCGACATCGGCAACTGGTCCTCCCTGCACCGGGCGCTGGCCGAGGTGGTCGGCTCCGACGTGGTGACCAGCGGGGACAACCAGTACGTCGACGTCGACAGCCACAACGTGTTCGTGCGCAGCTCCGACGGCCGGGAGATCGTGGTGATGGGGATGCGTGACGTCGGCATCATCTGCACCGACGACGCCGTCGTGGTGCTCGGCCTCAAGGAGCTGGAGCAGTCGCCCGACCGGAGCATGAAGGTGCTGCTGGAGCGGCTGCGCGAGAGCGGCAAGGACGACCTGCTGTGAGTGACCCGTCGCCGGCCGCCCCGACGGCGGCCCCTGAGCGCTGGACGCCCGGGGTGCTCGACGCCCTCGCCGGCCACGAGGGCCGCCTGGTCCACGTGATCCTCATCGCCACCAAACCCGACATCATCAAGCAGGCACCGCTGCACCCCGAGCTGGTCGGTCGCGGCGAGCTGGTCGTGGTCTGCCACACCGGTCAGCACTACGACGAGAACTACAGCGGCGGCATGCTCGAGGAGTTCGGCCTGCCGGTCGACGTCCATCTCGGCATCGACGGCACGCTGTCGGGCAAGGTCGCGCAGATGGTCGACCGTTTCGGGCGGGTCATCGAGACGCTGCGCGGGCTCGGGCTGACCCCGCTGCCCTACATCCACGGCGACACCCTCACCTCGATGGCGATCGGCGTGGCGTCGTACCTCAACGCGGTCGCCTGCGTGCACGTCGAGGCCGGCATCCGCACCATCACGCCGCACGCCGTGCTGCTGCGGCAGTGGCTGTCCGACTACCGCTCCGGCGTCTTCGACTGGGGCGCGTACGCCGCCGCGCACCGCGACCCCGCGTCGTACGACCGGGGCAGCCGGGAGCCCTTCCCCGAGCAGTTCAACACCCGCGTGTCCGACGCCGGGTCCGGCTACCACGCCGCCCCCGTCGAGCTCGACCGGGACTTCCTGCTCGACGAGGGGTTCCCTCCCGACACGATCGAGGTCACCGGCAACACCGTCGCCGATGCCACTCGGGCCGCCGACGCCGATGCCGATGCGGTCACGATCTTCGACACCTATCCACAGCTGCGTGGCGGGGGCTTCGTGCGGATCTGCATCCACCGCCGCGAGAACACCGAGGACGAGGTCCGCTTCCGGGTGCTGTTCGACGCTCTGGAGCGGCTGGTCCGAGGGGGACGGTCGGTGCTGTTCATCCGGCTGTTCGGCACCGACGCCGCCCTCGACCGCTTCGGGCTGACCGAGCGGCTCGCGACGCTGCAGGCGGAGTTCCCGCAGACGTTCATCTCCTCCCCGGTGTGGAAGAACTACCGCGATGTCGTCGCGGCGATGCGCGAGTGCGCCGTGGTGGCCACCGACTCGGGGTCGATGCAGGAGGAGATGAACATCCTCGGCATCCCGTGCGTGACGCTCCGCTTCGGCACCGACCGCGGCGAGACCCTGCTGGCCGGCGGCAACGTGCTTGCCCCACCGGTCGACGCGGGCTTCGTCGCGCATGTCATCGAGCAGGCGATCGCGCACCCCGAGCTGGGACGGGTCGCGCCGCTCTACGGCGACGACGTCTCGCGCCGGATCGTCGACGGTGTGCTCGCCCGCGCCGTGCCCGGTGCCGGGCTGTTCCGGGCGGAGGAGGCCCGGTTGGGCCTGGGCTGAGCCCAGCGGGGCTGCACGCCCCCGTCCCGGCCGGCGACCTCAGTGGGTCCCGTCGGCCTTCTTCATGCCGATGATCCCCGGGCGCAACGTGGGGTCCTCCATCTGGGCGACGGTGGGCTTGCCGAACATCGGCAGCCCATGGAAGCGCCGCAGGAAGCCCCAGACAACCGGCACCAGCACCAGCATCGCGATGCCGACGCCTGCGACGAGCATGGGAGAGGTCTCGTCCTCGCCGGCGCCGAGCGGCGCCCACCCGGACTTGTCGAGCAGCGCGACGCCGCTCATCGTCAGCACCACGACGATGCCGCGACGGATCACCGACTGCGGCACGCGCGGAGCGATCCGGCTGCCGAGCAGGGTGCCGGGCACCGAGCCGATCAGCAGTGGGATGAGCACGCTCCAGTCGAGCCCGTGCAGGGCGATGTTGGAGATGGCGGCCGCGAGCACCAGGGGGACGGCCTGCACGAGGTCGGTGCCGACCAGCCGCACCGCCGACAGCCCGGGATAGAGCATCAGCAACGCGATCATGATCACCGAGCCGGAGCCGACGCTTGTGATGCCGACGAGCAGGCCCCCCAGCGCGCCGACCAGCAGCGTGGGGATCGGCCGCACCGCCGGGTCGTCGGAGCCGACCGGCCCGCCGAGGCCGACGCTGGCGCGCAGCCCGAGATAGAGGCGGATGGCGTACGTCGCCGCGGCGAACAGCAGTGCGAAGCCGATGGACATCGTGAGCACGTGGTTGAGCTGGCCAGGTGGGGCCACGCGGGCGATCAGGTGTGGGCCGAGAAGGGCCATCGGGATCGAGCCGATCATCAGCCACTTGGCCAGCGTGAGGTTGGGCGAACCCTCCCGATGGTGGACGATCGCCCCGCCCGACTTGTAGACGGCGGCCGCGGTGAGGTCGGCCGTGACGACGGTGGCCGCCTCGCCGACACCGAGGAAGATCAGGGCCGGCGTCATCAGGGCGCCGCCGCCCATGCCGGTGAGGCCGACGACGATGCCGACGACGAACCCGGCGACGATGATCGCCAGGAAGGTGGTGGTGAGGTCGGGCATGTGGATCCGTTCGGTGGGCGATAACCCACCAATAATCTACTAACTCACGCGACTTTGTCGATTCCGGTGCCGGCCGGCGCGTCACGCAAGGTCGAGGTGGCCCGACTCGCGCAGCCCGGCGAGCACGTCGCCGAGGGCGTCGTCGATGGTGCGACCCGTCGTGTCGACCCGTACCGCGGCATCATCGGGCTCCTCGTAGGGCGACGAGATGCCGGTGAACTCGGGGATCTCACCTCGGCGCGCCTTGGCGTAGAGCCCCTTGCGGTCCCGGCGCTCGCACTCCTCCAGAGGTGTCGCCACGTGCACCAGGAAGAACGCGCCACCCGCCGCGTCGACCATCGCCCGCACCTGCTGCCGGGTCTCGTCGAACGGCGCGATCGGGCTGCACACCGCCACCCCACCGTGCCGGGAGATCTCGGCGGCGACCCAGCCGATCCGCCGGATGTTGGTCTCCCGGTCGGCCTTCGAGAAGGTCAGGCCGGCCGACAGGTGCCGGCGTACGACGTCGCCGTCGAGGCCGGTGACCGTCCGCCCACCCTGCTCCAGCAGGCGGTCCATGAACGCCTGCGCCAGCGTCGACTTGCCTGACCCCGACAGCCCGGTGAAGAACACCACGAGCCCCTGCTCGTCGGCCGGCGGCCGGTCGACGTCGACCACCGCCGCCACAGGCGCGGGCAGCTCGCCGCCCTCGACCAGCCCCGCGACGGGGTCCCCGTCGGCGTAGTTCTCCACGACCTGCACCCCCAGGTGGTGGTCGAGGTCGGCGTCGCCCCGCGATGCCAGAGGCACCGCCACCACGGCGGCGTCGTCGAGCAACGCCGCGGCGGCGAGCGTCGCGCGGATGGTCCCGACGGTCGACAGCGCGGGCGTGCCCGCGCCCACCAGGGCCAGCAGCACCACCGGACCGACCTCCCGCAGCCGCTCCACCTGGAGGTCGGTCAGCGGCTGCGCGACCGGGACCCAGGTGCGGCCGGCGTACCGCTCCTGCGCCTGGGTCGGGCTGAGGTAGAGCCGCCGGAACGGGCCGTGCTGCGCATCGGTCAGCGGCCGCACCCGGCCGTCCAGGTCGACCACCGCGAGCGGCAGACCCTCGGGGTCGACCAGCTCCACCTCGCCCGAGCCGTGCGCGGCGTCGACCACCGCGGCGGGGAGGTCGAGCGTGACCGGGCTGCCCGGCTCGTTGAAGCCGGCGATCGGCTGCAGCGCGCCGCTGGCGAGCAGCTCGAGGTCGTCGAGCTCGCGCGGGGTGGGGTGGTACTGCGGCATAGGTGTCGACACGGGCCACATCCTGCCACCGAGCCCGCGCGGACCCGGCAGTAGTGTGCGCGCGTGCACTCCGCCTCCTCGCCCCAGCCGATCGTCGCCGAGGTGGTGCGCTCCGGCTTCGTCGAGGGGCACCATCACGGATCGGTCGTGGCACTGGCCGCCGACGGGTCGGTGGCCTGGCAGCTCGGTGACGTACGTCGGCCGGTGCTGCCACGCTCGTGCCTCAAGCCGCTGCAGGCGCTGGGCCTGCTCCGCGAGGGGCTGGACCTCCCGCCCGAGCTGCTCGCACTCGCGTGTGCCTCCCATGCGGGGGAGCCGTTCCACCTCGACGGGGTGCGGCGGATCCTGGCGGGTGCGGGTCTCGACGAGGGCGCGCTCAGGACGCCACCGGACCTTCCCCTGGAGCAGTCGACGCGGGAGGCCTTCCTGCGGGCAGGCGGCGAGCGGTCGCCGCTGGTGATGAACTGCTCGGGCAAGCACGCGGCGATGCTGGCGACCTGCGTGCTCCGCGGCTGGCCACTGGACGACTACCGCCGGCCCGACCATCCGCTGCAGCGGGCGCTCGCCGCCACCGTTGCGGAGCTGACCGGCGAGACGCCCCAGGTCGCGGTCGACGGCTGTGGTGCCCCGGCGCTGTCCACGAGCCTGTGGGGGCTCGCGCGCGCCTTCCGGTTGTTGGCGCGGGGTGAACGGGCCTCGGGCGGTCCCGACCCCGCCGCCGCGCGGGTGGCCGACGCGGTTCGCGAGCACCCGGCGTACGTCTCCGGCACGGGGCGCGACGAGCTGCGTCTGCTGGAGGCTGTGCCCGGGCTGATCGCCAAGCTCGGCGCCGAAGCGTGCTACGTCGCGGCGCTCCCCGACGGGCGGACCTGGGCGGTGAAGATCGACGACGGCGGCGACCGGGCCCGGCCGGTGGTCATGGCGGCGGCGCTGCTGCGCGACGGCGTGGGCGAGGGGCCCGGTGTTGACCGGCTCGGGCTCGACGCGCTGGCTCGGGTGGAGCTCATCGGTGGGGGCATGCCGGTGGGCGAAGTGCGCGCCTTGCTGCCTGTCAGCTAGCCACTCCGGAAGGGCCTGGCGATCGTCACAACCCAAGTATTTGTTGAGGTTTTCTCGCGACGGTGTGAGTCACCTCACCCGCTCCCGACTTGACTTGCTAACTAAAGCAAGCAACTATGGAGGCATGGCCAGGACAAAGGTGGGGCAGCGTGTCGAGAACCTCGGCGACTACCTGCGCGAGCAGCGACTCGGCGCCCAGCTCACGCTGCGTCAGCTCGCCGACCAGGCGGGCGTGTCCAACCCCTACCTGAGCCAGATCGAGCGCGGTCTGCGCAAGCCCTCCGCGGAGGTGCTCCAGCAGATCGCCAAGGCGCTACGGATCTCCGCCGAGCAGCTTTACGTCCGGGCCGGCATCGTCGGTCTCGACGAAAGCGGCTCGGTCGAGCTCGCGATCCTCGCGGACCCGGCTCTCACCGAGCGCCAGAAGCAGTCGCTGCTCGACGTCTACTCCTCGTTCATGGCGATGAACGCCAGCGAGGAGACGGCGGCCGAGTCGACCGCACACGAGCCGGCCGCGAGCACGTCCGCCGAGAGCGACTGAGCCCATACGACTGAGACCGACCACCCGAGAGCAGGGGGCGCGACCACCGAGGCGCGACCTCGCAGGACCCGAGAAAGAAGGAGCACCACCATGCCCGAGAGCACCCTCCCGACCAACGTCCAAGAGACGCTGACCAAGCAGTTCTACGCCGGCGTCGGCGCGACCGACCTCGCCGTCGAGGCCGTCCGCGACTACCTCGCCGACATGCAGAAGCGCGTCGCCGACGTCCAGGACTCCCTGGCCAAGTCGTTCGCCGACTTCGAGCCCGAGGCCGCCCGCAAGCAGGCCACCGGTGTCGTCAACGCCCGCTTCGAGGTGCTGACCAAGGACGCCAAGGCCCGCCGCACCCTCGTCGAGTCCCGCATCGCGGAGCTCCAGAAGGACGCCGCCGAGCTCCCCGCCCGCGTGCAGGCGCTGGTGACCGAGCTGGTCAACGACAACGTCGAGACCGCCGGTGACGCCTACGGCGACCTGGTCGCCCGCGGCGAGAAGCTCGTGGCGCGGATCCGTCGCCAGCAGGCGACCAAGGACACCGTGGCCGAGGCCAAGGTGACCGTGGCGAAGGCCAAGACCACCAAGACCCAGGCCGAGAAGGCCGCCAAGGCTGCGGCCAAGTCCGCCAAGTCCTCGGCGAAGTCGACCGCCACCAGCGTGAAGAAGAAGGCCGCCCCGGCCCGTTCCAGCGCCAAGGCGACCGCCACCGCGGCCAAGAAGACCGCCTCCAGCGCGGCCAAGGCCGTTGCCGACGCCGCCGAGAAGATCGGCGACTGACCCCCTCCGTCACGGCGTACTCCGCCTGACACCCATCGCGACCCCCGGGCTCCGGCCCGGGGGTCGCGGTTGTTGCCGATCGTGGCTGCGGCCGTCAGTCGAGCGCGGCCAGGTCGGCGTCGACCATCCGGTGCACGAGCTCGGGGAAGCCGACGGTGGGCGTCCACCCGAGCCGGTCGCGAGCGCGCGTCGCGTCGCCGCAGGAGTCGATCGGGTCGACGGGTCGCACCAGACCCGGGTCCACGTCGACGAGGTGCTCCCAGTCCGCGATCCCCACCCGCTCGAACGCCGCGGCGACGAAGTCCCGCACGGCGTGGGAGCGACCCGTCGCGACGACGTAGTCGCATCCCACCTCGGCGCTCGCCGCCCGCACGATCGCGTCGACGTAGTCGGGCGCCCAGCCCCAGTCGCGCCGGGCATCGATGTTGCCGAGCACCAGCCGCTCGGCCGTCCCCCGCGCGATCGCCGCGACCGTGCTGGTGATCTTGCGGGTCACGAACGACGGTGGGCGGCGCGGCGACTCGTGGTTGAACAGGATCATCGAGCTGGCGTGGAGTCCGTCGGAGCGGGCCCGCCCCACCGCCAGGTGGGCGTGCGCCTTCGCGCGGCCGTACGGCGACACGGGGCGCAGCGGGGTCGACTCGTCCTGCGGGCTCCGGTCGGGCCGCCCGAAGATCTCCGCGCTCGAGGCCTGCACGAACCGCGGGTCCCCGGGCAGGCCCGCCACCGCCGTCAGCAGCGCCTCCGCGGCCGTCGCGTTGACCGCCCAGCTCAGCTCGGGGTCGTCCCACGAACGGGCCACCGAGCTCTGCCCGGCGAGGTTGACGACGAGGTCGGGCCCCAGGCCCGCGACCAGCGCGGCGCACCCCGCGTGATCGGTGAGGTCGAGTGCGTGCAGGGCCACCTCGGCCGGCAAGGTCGACGGCACCGGCTCCCCGGGTGGGTGCAGGCCATGCACCTCCACGCCGTCGTCGACGAGTCGCTGGGCGAGGTAGCCCCCGTCCTGACCGCCGACACCGGTCACCAGCGCCCGCTCCGGCCGCCACCTCGAGGGCGGCACCGGCTGCGGTCGAGGCTGGGTCACCAGCCCGCCTGCAGCGCCGCGATGTCGGCGTCGACCATCATCGCCACCAGCTCGTCGAAGCCCACCCGCGGCTTCCACCGCAGCGCCGCGCGGGCCTTGCTCGCGTCACCGACGAGTCGGTCGACCTCGGCCGGCCGCAGGAAACGGGGGTCCTGCCGCACGAACGGCTCCCACTCGCTCACCCCCACGTGGGCGAAGGCGGCGGTGACGAAGTCGCGCACGGAGTGCGCCTCCCCGGTGGCGATGACGTAGTCGTCGGGGTCGTCCTGCTGCAGCATCAGCCACATCGCCTCGACATAGTCGCCGGCGAACCCCCAGTCGCGGCGGGCGTCGAGGTTGCCCAGCACCAGCTCGTCCTGCCGCCCGAGGTGGATCGCCGCCACCGCCTGGCTGATCTTGCGGGTCACGAACTCCGGTCCGCGCCGCGGCGACTCGTGGTTGAAGAGGATGCCCGACGAGGCGTGCATGCCGTAGGACTCGCGGTAGTTGATCGTCATGTGGTGCGCGAACACCTTCGAGACGCCGTACGGCGACCGCGGCCACAGCAGCGTGCGCTCGTGCTGCGGCGACTCCTCGACCTTGCCGAACATCTCCGAGCTCGACGCCTGGTAGAAGCGCACCCGTCGAGGGTCGTCACCGCAGTGCAGCCGCACCGCCTCGAGCATCGTCAGCGCACCCGTGGCGGTGACGTCGGCGGTGTGTGCGGCGTTCTCCCACGAGTAGGCGACGAACGAGACCGCGCCGAGGTTGTAGACCTCGTCGGGGTCGCTGTCGCGCAGCGCGCGGATCAGGCTGCTCATGTCGGTCAGGTCGCCGGCGTGCAGGGTCACCGCGGGAAGCAGGGTCTCGACGAGGTCGCGCTTGGGGTTGTTCTGCCCGCGGATGACGCCGTGGACGGCGTACCCCTTCTCGAGCAGCAGCTCGGCGAGGTAGAGCCCGTCCTGGCCGGTGATCCCCGTGATCAGGGCGGTCGGCATGGCGGGGACGGCGCCCGTCAGGCGGTGGGGTAGGAGTCGCCGACACGCTGCCGCGCCGACCATGCCGAGGAGACCATGTCGTGCAGGTTGTGGCGCATCGCCCAGTCGAGGTCGCGGGCGGCCAGCTCGCCGGTGGCCACGATGCGCGCCGGGTCGCCGGGGCGTCGCGGCCCCACCTCGGGCCGGAAGTCGATGCCGGTCACCTCGCGGATGGTGTCCATGATCTCCTTGTTGGACGACCCCTCGCCGCTGCCGAGGTTGTAGACCGGCTCGATCGGCTCTCCGCGCAGCATCCGTTCGGCCGCCGCGACGTGCGAACGGGCCAGGTCGGAGACGTGCACGTAGTCGCGGATGCAGGTGCCGTCGGCGGTGGGATAGTCGTCGCCGTTGATCCGCGGCGTGCCGCCGCGGTAGAGCGTGTCGAGGACGATCGGGAAGAGGTTGTGCGGGCTGGCGTCGTAGACGTCGTCGTAGCCGCTGCCGACGACGTTGAAGTAGCGCAGCGAGGTGTGGGTGAGGCCGTGAGCCTTCGCGACGTCACGCAGCAGCCACTCGCCGATCAGCTTGCTCTCGCCGTACGGCGACTCCGGCCGGGTCGGCGTCTCCTCGGTGACCACGTCGGTGTCGGGGGTGCCGAACGTCGCGGCACTGGAGGAGAAGACGATCTTGTCCACGCCGGTGTTGAGCATCGCCCGGAGCAGCACGACGGTGCCTGTGACGTTCTGGTCGTAGGTGTGCAGCGGCCTGGTCACGGACACGCCGGCGTACTTGAAGCCCGCGACGTGGATGACGCCCACGACGTCGTGGGCCCGCAGCGTCTCCTCGACGGCCAGCGGGTCGAGCAGCGTGGCTCGCACCAGCGGCACGTCGTCGGAGACGAACCCGGAGAAGCCGCTGGACAGGTCGTCCAGGACCACGGCGCTCATGCCCGCCTCGCGCAGGCTGCGGACCACGTGCGCTCCGATGTAGCCCGCTCCGCCCGTCACCAACCAGGTCATCCGTGTGCTCCTTCTGGGTTCGAGAACACCTCACGGTACGGGATGCAGGACCGCTAGGCTCGGCCAGGTGCGCCTGCCTCGTCTCGGTCTCGCGGTGACCATGGCCGCCCTGGTGGTCGCCGGGTCGCAGAGCCTGCCTGCGCAGGCGCACGCGCCGACGGCGACCGCGGTCAGCGCGGCTCCGGACGCCACCGTGTCCGTGGCGCCGACGGCCTCGGCCGCGCCGCTACCTCTGGCGGGGACGTACGTCGTCATCGACGCCGGCCACCAGCTCGGCAACCACCGCTTCCCCCGGAAGATCAACGCGCTGGTGCCGGCCGGCGGCTTCAAGAAGGCCTGCAACACGACCGGCACGGCCACCAACGGGGGCTTCCCGGAGGCGACGTTCAACTTCCGGGTGTCGGTGCTCCTCCAGCGCCGGCTCGAGCGCGCGGGGGCCACGGTGCGGATGACGCGCACCGCCAACAGCCAGCGGCTGTGGGGGCCGTGCGTGGACCGACGCGGCCGTGCCGGCAACCGGCACCCCGCCGACCTGAAGATCTCGATCCATGCCGACGGCGCCTACGGCGCCGGGCCGGGATTCCACGTGATCGCGCCGACCGACCGCAAGAAGTGGACCCACGACATCTTCAAGCCGTCCCGCCGGCTCGCGACGACGGTGCGGGCGGCCTTCGTCGCGTCGGGCCTGCCGAAGGCGGGCTACACCGCGGGTGGCGACGGACTCGACTTCCGGGGCGACCTCGCGACGCTCAACCTGTCCGACGTGCCCACGGTGATGGTCGAGTGCGGCAACATGCGCAACACCAAGGACGCGCGACGGATGACGTCCCGGAAGGGGCGGGTGCGCTACGCCCAGGCGCTGACCCGGGCGGTCAAGGACTACCTCGGCTGACCGGGTGTCGTCAGAGGCGCTGCATGGCGGTGAGCGCGGCCCGCACGGTCGGCACCTCGTGGGTGCGGAACATGCCGGTGCCGGCCAGTCGCGCAAGGACCGCGAAGAACGGCTCGGCGCTGCGGTACTCCTCCTGGAAGAGGTCGAAGGCGTGCGGCAGCGCGTGGCAGACCGGAAGCCCGAGCGCACGTAGCTCGAACGTCCGCAGCAGCACCCGGGTCTGGTAGTCGATGCGGGTGGCGGGGTCGGTCAGGTTGCCGTAGTAGAGGCCGAGCCCGGGGTCGATGACGAGATGACGCACACCGGCCGCGCGGGCCGTGGCGACGCGTGCGGTGAAGTGGGCGAGATAGCCCGGCATCGGGTCGTCGGCGCGCGGCACGTCGGCCACGTCGCGGGCGTCGTCGCCGGCGATCCAGCAGAGCACCAGGGTGGCGTCGTGCTCGGCCACGCAGGCGAACATGTCGGAGTCGGCGGACCGGCCGGTGTAGTTGACGACGCTCGCCCCGGCCTCGAGACAGGCGGCGGCCAGCCCGGCGTCGTAGGTCTCGGCGGAGACGACGACACCGTCAGCAGCGAGCTGCTTGACCACCGGCACCATCAGCTCGGCCTGCTGGTCGACGTCGACCCGGGCGGCCGGGCCGTTGGTGGACTCGGCACCGAGGTCCACCAGGTCGGCCCCCTGGGCCACGAGCAGCCGGCCGCGCCGGACGGCGGACTCGGTGGAGGTGGCGACGCTGTCGCGGTACGTCGAGTCGCGGGACAGGTTGATGGTGCCCATCACCACCGGGTGGGCGTCGGAGTCGAGCTCGCCGTCACCGAGCCGGATCGGGGCGACAGGGGTCTCGAGCGCATCACGATGGTCCTCGGCGAGCGCCAGCAGCCGCTGAAGCGAGATCATGCGGGGAGCCTACTGAGGGGGTCCTACCGGCTGCGGTGGTAGCGGGCGAAGAGAAACGACTCGTGCTCCAGCAGCTGGACCAGCTCGAAGCCGCGCGGACCCTCCGCCGGGTCGGAGGCCGGGACCATCGCGGGCTGGAGCGGGGCGACCGTGAGGCAGACCTCGTCGACCACGTCGTCCGCGGCGAAGCCGGCGAGCAGGCCAGGCCCGCCTTCGCACACGACGCGGCGCAGCCCGCGCTCGTGGAGGGCGCCCAGCAGCCCGCTGGCGCTGACGCGCTCCTCGTCGACCTGCAGCACCGTGGCGTGCGCCGCCGCGCGCTCCAGCCCCGCCTTGGTGGCGGACCGGCCGGTGGCCACGATCGGGGTGATCGTGGACTCGGTGAACACGTCCTCCTCCCAGGGGAGGTCCAGGCTGCCGCTGACGACGACCAGCACCGGCGCGTCGGCCTGGCCGGCCTGACGGCGCTCCTCGAGCGCGTCGTCGCGGGCCCGCATCGGTCCGTAGCGCTCGATGCGCAGGGTCTCCGCACCCACGACGACGGCGTCGGCTCGCCGGCGTACCTCTCCGAGGACCTCGCGGTCCAGCGGCGAGGACACCGAGCCGCTCTTGCCGTCGGGTCCGGCCACCCCGCCGTCGAGCGTGCGGAGCATGGTGACCCGCGTCCACGGGCCGTCCTGGGGCCAGTCGTAGGCGTCGTCGGGGAGCGCGGCCCCTAGCGGCGCGCGGGCGTCGGGCAGGCCGAGGAGGATGCGCATGGCGGCGAGCGTAGCCGCCTACAGGGTGTCGTCGAGCAGCTCCTTCAGCTCCGCGAAGTGCCGCTCTGTCGCGGCCGCGTCGAAGACTGCGGTGTCGGCCATGGTGTAGCCGTGGCGTGCGCCGGCGTACACCTCGTTCACCGCGTCGAGGTCGGCCGCCTCCAACGCGTCGTGCAGGCGCGCGACCGCGGCGGCGCCCATCGAGTCGTCGTGGTCGGCGTGGCCGAAGACGAACCGTGCCCGAGCCTGCCGCAGGTCCAGGTGCGGGCTGTCGGGCCCGTCGGTGGCCAGGCCGCCGCCGTGGAAGCCGCCGCAGGCCGCGACGACGTCGGGGTGGGCGCACGCCGCGCGGACCGCCAGCCGGGCTCCCATGCAGTAGCCCACCACGCCGACGGGGGTGGTGACGTCGGGCCGGGCGGTGAGGGCGTCGAGGTACCTCGCGATGTCGGGCAGCGCCTGGTCCCGGGTGAGGCGATGCACGCGTGGCATCGCCTCGGCGAAGAACGCCGCGCGCTTCTCGTCGGTGTCAAGTGGGCCGTCGGGGGAGGTCTCGACGGCCCTGCCCTCGCGGTAGAAGACGTTCGGCGCCAGCACGACGTATCCCCACGACGCGATCCGGTCGGCCATCTCGTGGATCCGGGGCCGCAGCCCGAGAGCGTCCATGACGAGCAGCACGCCCGGGTGGCTCCCGCCGTCCCCGGGGGCGGCGAGCCAGGCCTCGGCCGTGCCGTCGGGCGTCTCGATGTCGACCCGCATGCGGTCAGGGTAGTCCCGGGTGCTGGTGGACGAGTGTGAGCAGTTGGTCGAGGAGCGCGCGCAGCGCGGCCCGAGACCGGGCTCGCGGGCGGCGGCGTGCGGCGGTCGGTGGTTGCGGTGGTCGGCAGCAACGGCGCCCGGCGGTGTCTGGATCTGTCTGCCGGCGGGGTGCCGGGTCTGCTCGGGGTGGGCCGTGCCGGTGGAGGACGGCGCGTAGCGGCGATCTCGGGGCCCGCCCTCCGGGGCTGTCCCGGCCTCTCGAAAGTTTCTTCACAAACTGTCTCGTCATCCGGGACCAGGGGCCTCTGGCCAGGCCGGACTGTCGGTGGTGCCTGCTTGGGTGGGGGTATGAGCACAGCAGCCGACCATGACGCGGGGGTCCCGGTCCCGGGGTCGCCGGAGGCGGTGCTGTCGGCTGCGCGCAACCATCGGCGGGCGGTGGTGTGGGGTGAGGCCGGGCTGCTGGCGTCGGCGGTGGAGTGGGCGGCGATGCATGAGCCGGTCGACGGGGTTGGTGGGGTGTGGTGGCAGGGCGGCAACGCGATCCCGTTGGCGGGTGAGGGTGCCCCTCCGATCGGGGAGTACGCGATCGGGGAGTTCGCGACCGCGGTCGGGCTCACCACCGATGCGGGGCGTCGGCTGATCGGGCACGCCCTCGAGCTGGCCTGGCGGCTCCCGGCGCTGTGGGCGTTGGTGCAGGAGGGCCGGGTCCCGGTGTGGCGGGCCCGCCGGGTCGCCGAGCAGACCGTGGCCCTGTCACGCGAGGCGGCGGGGTTCGTGGACCGTCAGGTCGCCGCGGTGACCGGGCGGGTGTCGCTCACCCAGCTGGACCACCTGGTGCTAGAGGCCAGGATCCGGTGTGAGGGGGTGGAGCGGGAGGACCCGGAGAACCCGTCCCCGGAGGTGCCCGACACCCGACAGGTCGCGGTGCACATCGACCAGGTGTCCTTCACCGGCACCGTCGCCGTCACCGGCGAGCTCGACCTCGCCGATGCCCTGCACCTCGACCAGGCCCTCGCGGCCGGTGCGGAGCAGCTGAAGGTCGCCGGGTCCGCCGAGTCGGTGGACGCCCGCCGGGCCACCGCCCTGGGAGAGATGTCCCGCCAGCAGCTGGCGCTGTCGTTCGAGCAGGCCGACCCGGCCTCGTCAGACAGCACGACCACGATCACGGCGACGTCGCCGGTGCGGCCGGTCACGCTCTACCTGCACCTGGCCGAGGACGCCCTGACCGGTGCGAACCCGGTGGGGCGGTGTGAGAACACCCGCAGCCCGGTCGACGTCGAGACGATCCGGGGCTGGTGTGGCCACCCCGACGCGGTGGTCACCGTCAAGCCGATCGTGGATCTCAACGGCCACGTCCGGGTGGACCAGTACGAGCTGCCCGACCGGCTCAAAGAGCTGGTCGACCTGCGCGACGGGCACTGCGTGTTCCCCTACTGCACCAGGCCAGCTCGGGGCTGCGACCACGACCACGCGATCCCCTACGACCCGACCGACCCGGCCCGCGGCCCGACCTGTTCGTGCAACACCGCCCCGCTGTGTCGCAGCCATCACCGGTTGAAGACCCACACCCCGTGGCGCTACCGGATCATCGAGCCCGGGGTCTATGCGTGGACCACCCCGCACGGCTACCGCCTCGTCGTCGACCATGCGGGCACCCGCGACGTCACACCGCCCGAGGTTCCGACGTCGCCGGCCTGCCTTCGGCTGGTCGACCCACCCGACCAGTAGCCACCCCGCCCCACACCCCGCCGAACCATCGAACCGGCGGGGTCACAGGCGCGTCCGAGGACCGATTCGGAGCTTCCGCTCATGCCGAGAGTCGGACGTCTCTGAAGTGTGGTCTGAGGCGCAACAATGTCCAGCATGTCTCCGCGGACCGTGCACCGAACGCGCCTCTGGCGAGTCACTTCCATCGTCGTTCTGGCAGCTCTCGTGATGGCCGGCTGCGCGAGCCACCCTGCTGGGCTGCAATCTGGTTGTGACCGCACGTCGGAGGCGAAGGAGGCACTCGATCGTGGCGATGAGGCAGAGGCGAAAGCCAAGCTGAATTCTGCGATGAACTGGATTGACGCCGCCATTGAGGACACGGAAGGGGCCGAGCGGAAGACCGCTGAACGCTGGGCGGACGGGGTGGACCGGGCCGAGTACTTGGTCGGATCGCCCGAGGGGTTGCGGGCGCTCGACGAGGCCATTGCCGCCTGTGAGTCGTAAGACCGAGTCGCGCAGACCGCTGACCGTCGGATCTGGCAGCCGCATGGCGGCAAGTGCCCGACTCTTCCGCTGGTTGCGCGGTGTCATGCCGTCGAGCGCGTGCCCCGACACAACCGAGGCCCTCGAAGACTGAAGTACGTTCCAATGCGCGGCGTCATGCGAGATCATCGGGCATGCGCGCTCGGCATCAGGCAACCGTTGTGTTGGGGCTGTTGCTTGTCCTGCTTATCGCTGTGATCGCGGGGATGCTCGCCGCTGCATCGCGAGCGCCTGACCTACGTGCCTCAGTCTGCGACTTTCCCGAGGAGTGCCTCGCCGACGTGGCCTCGCGGTTCACCCTGCTACGTGGCCTCTGGTTCATCGGCCTGATCTTGGCGGGGCTGGGTCTGTTCGGGATCGCACGTCAGGGCCGTGTGGCATCACTGTGCCGGATCGGCGCTGCGGGCCTCGGGATGCTCATTGGGGGTGCACTCACCCCTCTCTTGCGAGGCGGATCCGCGATCACCTACGACGGCCAGGCCAACGTCCAGATACTCACTGGCAGTTACGTCGTCGGCATCCTCTGCCTGATCTTGTCTGCTGTCGCGACGGCTTGGGAACTGGGGTCGACTACGCCTGCCGCACCATCCGAGCGTCGCCCCACCACAGAGATGCGGCGCTCCTCCTTCCAGGAGTGAACGCCCCTGCGGCCATCCGGTCATGCCGCATAGCGTGCGCACGCGGCCATGCGGATATGCCGCGTAGCGTGCGCACGCGGCCATGTCGAGGAGCGGATGGTGTTGCTCGGCTGGCCCCCTGACGCGGAGGCTCACTCGATGGTTATGGTCGTCGGTGCCGTGGTTCCAGGCCGAAGTGACCCGTGAGGTCGTGGCGGAGGAAGTCAGCTACCTTGCCGCTTCCTTGCGCCCCGGAGCGCTCAGGGTCAGCGGCTGCCGAGCCGCTGACCGAGGGCGGCTTCCAGGGCGTCGATTGATCCACCCAGCGTGTCCAGCTCGTCTCCGGTGAAGAGCACCTGCAGGCCGGACGAGTCCTCGACCAGGATCACGGGAGCGCCGGATGTCTGGACGGCGTCCGCCAACTCGGGACTCAGCTCGTTGAGGTGCAGCAGCTCGAACGGCACCCCGAGCCGGGCGACCATCGCGTCCCAGGCCGGCTTGCGGCGGAGGGGTGAGTGCGTGATGTCGCAGAGCGCGCAGTGGCGGGTGCCGCGCAGCTTGCCCCAGATGTACGCCGCCTCGCCGAGCAGGCCGCCGTCGGCGTCGTACACCCCCACCAGTCGGTTCGTCATCCGTCGAACCTAGCCCCAGCCGTCGGCCGAGAAGATGACCTGATCGTGACAGGCCGATGACGAGCCCGTCATGTTACTACTGTCGGTAGTAGAGGTCTCCCTAGCCTCGGGAGGCATGGCAGCCTACGAAATGACCCGTCGTGCGTTGCTCCGGACCTCCCTTGGGGCGGGGTCCGCGGCAGTCGCCTACCACGCTCTCGGTGGATGGGGCCGTGCCTTCGCCGAGCCTCTCGCCGCCGGTCTCGCAGACCCGGCCGGCCAGCCTCTGTTCCAGTACAACGCCCCGGACGCGCTGTCGCCGGCCTTCCGCTTCCGGCCGACGGTCAAACGGGGCTACGACCTGTACGACGTCCGGTTGCGCCAAGTGAGGGCCAGCACGGGCCTGGTCAACGCCGCCGGCGCCCGGGTGACGACGCCGGTCTACGCCTACGGTGACGCCGACGGCTACTCCTGGCCGGGCCGCACGTTCGTCGCGCGCAAGGACCGACAGGTGCGCGCGCGCTTCCGCAACAACCTGCCGCTCGGGCAGGATCACCTGCTCCCGGTGGACACCTCCGGCCACTGGGCGTACTCCCTGCCCGGCTACGGCAACCGCACGATCGTGGATGACGGGGTGCCGATCGCGACCCACCTGCACGGTGGCCACACCCGCAGCGACTGGGACGGGTTCCCGGAGTACTTCTACGGCCCCGGCTACCGCGTCACCGGACCGGGCTTCCCGGGGCGCACCCACATCTACGACAACGACCAGCAGGGCGGCTTCCTCTGGTACCACGACCATGTCCTCGGCATGACCCGGCTCAACGTCTACGCCGGCCTGGCGGGGATGTACTTCCTCCGCGACGACGTCGACACCGGAGGGCGGGACAACCCACGCGGTCTGCCCTACGGCCCGCACGAGCTCGCCTACGTCATCCAGGACCGGATGTTCCGAGACAACGGCCGGCTGTTCTACCCGGCGTTCCCGGGCGACCCCGCGTGGGACGACTTCATCACCGATGAAGGGGTGGATCCGGACCTGGTCCCGATTCCGTCCGCGCTGGCCGAGTTCTTCGGCGACATCATGACCGTCAACGGCGTGGTGTGGCCGCGGGCCGAGGTCGAGCCTCGGCACTACCGCGTCCGACTGCTCAACGGCTGCGACTCGAGATTCGTGGCCCTGGAGCTGCGGGTCGTCGACGAGGGCGCCACCTCGCTCGACTCCGCCTCGGCGCCGATCCCCTTCCACGTCATCGGCTCCGACCAGGGGCTGGGCAGGGTGGAGCAGGTCGACCACGTCCTGCTCGGGCCGGGAGAGCGGCTGGATCTGGTGCTGGACTTCAGCGCCCTGCAAGGCAAGCGCGTGGTCCTCGCCAACACCTCGGCAGACGCACCGTTCGGTGGCGACCTCGACGGAGACCCGGATGACTTCTTCCCCGACCGCCGAACCGACCGGATCATGGCCTTCGACGTCACCAGGAGGCTGAGGGCCGCCATCCCCGACGCTTTCGACGAGACCGACCCCGGGGAGTACGCCGGAGTGCCGGGGCCGGTGCACCGGACCAGGAAGCTGGCGCTGTTCGAGGGCACCGACGAGTACGGCCGGCTCCAGCCGATGCTCGGCACCGCCGAGCCGACGCTGGACGCCTCGGGCGCCACGGTCGACGGCACGCTGCCCTGGCACATGCCGATCACGGAGAACCCGCTGATCGACACCACCGAGGTGTGGGAGATCTACAACAACACCATGGATGCCCACCCGGTGCATCTGCACCAGGTGCACTTCGAGGTGCTCGACCGGCGGGCGTTCACCGCCGACCTGATCGAACAGCCGGTCGTCCAGCACGACGGCGCTGTCGGCGTCGGGGCGCGGATGGGCGCCACCGTGGTCGATCCGACGCCGCTGGCGGCCGAAGGCCACTACACCGCGAGCCCGAAGGACATGGTGACGGCGCTGCCCGGTCAGGTGACCCGGATCCGGATGCGCTGGGACGTGCCCGGCGTCTACGTCTGGCACTGCCACATCCTGTCCCACGAGGACCACGACATGATGCGACCGCTGGAGGTGGTCACCTCCTGACCTGCCGGTGCGCCCAGGAGGCGGCGTACGCTCGCGACATGAGCGACGACTTCCTCGGGGACCTCCACGACGCGATGCCCGACCGGCCCGACGACCACGCGCAGGCCGCGCTCGCCGAGGCGTCCGGCTGGGTCGGCAGCCACGGTGTCGAGGCGGTCGGGCTCGGGGAGGAGCGAGTCCGGCGAGCAGCTGGTCGTCGTCTACACCAGTGGGTCCCCCGACGAGCTGCCGGAGACGGTCGGCGGCCTGCCGATCCGGGTCGGAGCAGACCGGACCCGTGCAGGCGTACGACGACCCGGGCGAGGCCGACGCCGAGCCGGAGGCCTAGCGGCCCCGGCCCGCGCCCGACTGACCGTCCTCAGTCGCCGGTCAGCGTCGGCTCACGGCCAGACGCGCACCCGCAGCGCCAGCTGGACCGCCGCGATCGGGTTGAGGATCGTGGCGACCGACGAGCCCGCGAAGAGCAGGCCGACGGGACGGTTCTGCCAGTCGAGCACCAGCGACCCGCTGTCGCCGCCGGCGGACATGTCGGTCGTGATGATCTGGTTGCAGAACTTCGCCACCCCGGCGGAGCCGTAGCCCGACGTTGACCGTCGCGTTGACGGCGGTCACACGGCCGGTGGTGAAGTGCGTCGTCCGGCCGGTCTTCTTCACCAGCTGCCCGACCGAGGCGCCGGTGGCGGCCGTCGTCGGGTAGCCGCTCCAGTAGATGTCGCGGTCGATGGCGTCGAACGGCACCTCGGCGATCGCGGCGTCGACGTAGTTGCAGGAGCCGTCGAACGTGATCGGCACGTACCGCGCGAGCCGGCCGATGGCGTCGGCCGGGCCGCCGCCGTCGAACGGGCCGGGCTGGTAGATCGGGTCGCCGAGCGCGGCCGCGTTGCTGTTCGCCAGCACGTGGTTGTTGCTCAGGATGTAGTAGCGCGTCGGCTTGCCCGGCAGCGGCGACAGGTCGTAGCAGCCGGCCCCGATCGTGCCTGCCGTGATCTTGAAGTGGCCGACGCTGTAGCCGGGCCGCACCGGGCGCACCCGCGTGGCCAGCGTCTGGGCGTCGACCTGCTGCAGCTCCCGGGACAGCTCCGCGGGCTCCGGTCGCTGCAGCGCCGCCCCCGGCGAGCAGGTGACCGACCTCGAGCACGTCGGTCGGCGTGCTCTCGACGGTCTTGGACACCTTGTCGCGCGAGTCGAGCATCGACTCGGGCAGCTTCTCGCTGACGAGCACCATGACGCTGGGCTTGCCGGTGTCGTCGCCGTTGCTGATCTTGTGGCCGATGCCGACGCCGACGACGTTGGCGCGATCCATGAACCGGTCCTCGGCCGCCTCGCGCGCACCGGTCAGGTCGGCCAGGTCGCTCGGCAGCGCGAACGCCTCGGCCTCGAAGAGATCGTGGTCGTGCATGGTTGTTCCCCCTTGCCCTCCGGTCCCGGCCCGGGCGTCTCCCGGGCGACGCGGCACCGGGGGTTCGACAGAGAGGAGCCGTCCACCGGGCAGGGTGATACGTGGCTAGAGTCCCGACATGACCGCCCCTGCCACGTCGCTGGCCGACTTCCGCCGCGAGAAGCTGCTGTTCGGCCCGTCCCCGATCCACCCGCTGCCGCGGCTGTCGGAGGCGCTCGGTGGCCAGGTCGAGATCTGGGCCAAGCGCGAGGACTGCAACTCCGGCATCGCGTTCGGCGGCAACAAGGTGCGCAAGCTGGAGTACCTCGCCGCCGAGGCGATCGACACCGGCTGCGACACGCTGGTCTCGATCGGCGGCATCCAGTCCAACCACACCCGCCAGGTCACCGGCGTGGCGGCCCACCTCGGCCTGAAGGCCGTCACGGTCCAGGAGGGCTGGGTCGACTACAGCGACGTCGTCTACGACAAGGTCGGCAACATCCAGCTCACCCGGATCATGGGCGGCGACATCCGGATCGACCCGGCCGGCTTCGACATCGGCATGCGCGACTCGTGGAGGCGCGCCATCGACTCCGTGGTCGAGGCGGGCGGCACGCCCTACCCGATCCCGGCCGGCGCGTCCGACCACCCGCTGGGCGGGATGGGCTTCGCCAACTGGGCCGTCGAGGTCGAGGCCGCAGGAGGCCGAGCTCGACACCTTCTTCGACCACGTCGTCGTGTGCACCGTCACCGGCTCCACGCACGCCGGCATGGTCGCCGGGTTCGCGCTGTCGGACCGGCCCGAACGCCGGGTGGTCGGCATCGACGCCTCCGGCACGCTCGACCAGACCCGCGACCAGGTCTGGCGGATCGCCACGGCGACCGCCGAGAAGATCGGGCTCGGCCGCCCGCTCCGCGACGACGAGCTGACCCTGGTCGACGGCTACGTCGGGCCGGCGTACGGCCTGCCCGACAGGACCACCGTCGACGCGATCCACCTCGCCGCGCGCACCGAGGGGATGCTCACCGACCCCGTCTACGAGGGCAAGTCGATGGCCGGCCTGATCGGCATGGTCCACTCCGGCGAGATCCCCGCCGGCTCGCGGGTGCTCTACGCCCACCTCGGCGGCCAGCCCGCGCTCTCGGCGTACGCCGGCTACCCGGGCCTCGGCGCGCCGGAGCGCGAGCTCTCCCACTAGCCTCGGGAGAGGCCCGGCATCGGGCAGCGAAGGAGGAGCGATGGACAAGGTCGTCGAGTCGGCCGCCGAGGCGGTCGCGGACATCACGTCGGGGTCGTCGCTGGCGGTGGGTGGCTTCGGGCTGTGCGGGATCCCGTCGGTGCTGATCCAGGCCATCCACGACGCCGGCGTCACCGATCTGGACGCCGTGTCGAACAACTGCGGTGTCGACGAGTGGGGCTTGGGCGTGCTGCTCTTCGACAAGCGGATCCGCCGGATGGTGTCGTCGTACGTCGGGGAGAACAAGGAGTTCGCCCGGCAGTACCTCGCGGGCGAGCTCGAGGTCGAGCTGACCCCGCAGGGCACCCTCGCCGAGCGGCTGCGCGCCGGCGGCTCCGGCATCCCGGCGTTCTACACCGCCACCGGCGTCGGCACCCAGGTGGCCGAGGGCGGGCTCCCCTGGAAGTACGACGACCACGGCAACGTCGTCGTCGCGTCGCCGGCCAAGGAGGTGCGCACCTTCGAGACCGCCGAGGGGCCGAGGGAGTTCGTCCTCGAGCAGGCGATCGTCTGCGACTTCGGGCTGGTGCGAGCCTGGCGCGGTGACCGCCACGGCAACCTGGTCTTCAACAAGTCCAGCCGCAACTTCAACCCGCTGGCCGCGATGGCCGGCCGGGTCACGATCGCCGAGGTCGAGGAGCTGGTGGAGCCCGGCGAGCTCGACCCGGACTCCATCCACACGCCCGGGGTCTACGTCCAGCGCGTGGTGCCGCTGACGCCTGAGCAGGCCGCGGACAAGAAGATCGAGAAGCGCACGGTGCGTGAGGGAGGGGCCCGATGAGCTGGACGCGTGAGCAGATGGCGGCACGGGCCGCCAGCGAGCTGGCCGACGGCTCCTACGTCAACCTGGGCATCGGGCTGCCGACGCTGGTGCCCAACTACGTGTCCGAGGATGTCGAGCTCGTGCTCCAGAGCGAGAACGGCATCCTCGGTGTCGGGGCCTACCCGACCGACGACGCCGTCGACCCCGACCTGATCAACGCCGGCAAGGAGACCGTGACCGTGCGCCGTGGGGCGTCGTACTTCGACTCCGCGACTTCGTTCGGCATGATCCGCGGCGGCAAGATCGACGCCGCGATCCTGGGCGCTATGCAGGTCTCGGCTCGCGGTGACATCGCCAACTGGATGATCCCCGGCAAGATGGTCAAGGGCATGGGTGGCGCGATGGACCTGGTCCATGGCGCCAAGCGGGTGATCGTGCTGATGGAGCACGTCGCCAAGGACGGCAGCTACAAGATCGTCGACGAGTGCTCGCTGCCACTGACCGGGCGCGAGGTGGTCCAGCGGATCATCACCGACCTGGCGGTCATCGACATCGAGCCCCACGGGCTCGTGCTGCGCGAGCTGGCTCCCGGCGTCACCGAGGACGAGGTGCGCGCGAAGACCGAGCCGCCGCTGGGGTGAGGCGGCCTTGCCCGGCTCGGCGTCGTGCAGGGTGGCGTCGGTGTCAGACCGAGGCGTCCGCGATACGCGCGCGGGCGCGGGCCAGCCGGGGTCTGCTGAGCAGGTACACGATGACGACGAGGCTGGCCAGGGCGGCGATCCGGTTCGGGTCGATGGCCGGCTGCCAGCGGACGTCGCCGTTCTTGATGACGTAGGCGCCGGCCGGTCGGCCGCCCAGGCCGAATCCACCGCCTTCGCCTTCGTGGCCCCTCTCGTCGACGCCGGATCCTCCGCCTCCGCCGCCGGCGACCACCGCGGCCGGGATGACGGTGAGGCCGTCGGCCTCGTACGGCTCACCGAAGACGCGCTTGACCGTGACCGCGTCCTTGGCTGTTCTCAAGACCTCGTCGATCTTCATGGAAGTCCCCTCTCGCGGGAGCTGTCACCTCCACCAAACCACGCCGCCCGCGCCGCCTGAAGGGTCGCGGGCGAGCTCCGCTGTCACCTCGCTCACAGGGCCACGGTGGGGCGTGTCTGCGATCTCACAGGCCACCTGTGCCGTTCGTGGCGGCGTCGATGACGGCCTCGGGCTGACGGCCGGGTCCGGACGTTACCCTCGCCTGGTGACCGGAGACTGGCGAGAGGCGACCGTCGAGCGCATGCGCACCCTCCTCATGGAGGCCGATGCCGACATGGTCGAGGAGGCCAAGTGGCGCAAGCCGTCGAACCCCGACGGCGTCCCGACCTTCTCCTGCGACGGGCTGGTGTGCACGCTCGAGACCTACCGCGACAAGGTGAAGCTGACCTTCGCCAAGGGCGCGTCGCTGGGGGACCCGACCGGCATCTTCAACGCCAGCCTCGACGCCGGCACCCGGCGAGCCCTCGACCTCCACGAGGGCGACGACGTCGACGCAGGCGCCTTCGTCGAGCTGGTGCGCGAGGCGGTCTCCCGCAACCGCGGCTGAGCGGTCACGCGGGCTGGCCGGCCACGAGACAGGCCGCCTCCCCTGAGGTGGTGACCACGAAGAGCGGCACACTACGCCTTCTCGCTTGACCTGGAAGGGACACTCGGAGCGTGTCCCAGCCGTCCGCGGAAGTCCTCGAGGCGACGCCGCCCCGGCGGCCGTCACGGCGACGCCTGGCGTGGGTCGCCGTGGTGGCGCTCGGCCTCGGCGGGACGGCGTACGCCGTGGACCACCGGGTGCGTGCCGACGAGGAGCGCGCGCTGACCGCCTGCGGCGAGCGGGCCGTCGCCGCCGTCGACACGGCCTACGCACCGATCCGGAAGCTGTGGGGGCGAGCCCTGCCCGCCCTCGACGGCGGAGCCTCGCTGATGGTCAGGATCAGCCTCTACGGCCAGGTGAGCGAGGCGGCGGCGGGTGCGTCCGAGATCGCGAGTGACGCGCGTCGGGAGTGCGCGAGCGTGGAGGTTCTCGCATGGCACCAGGAGCTGGTGAACCGCCGCGACGGCTGTGTCCGGCTCCTGGGCGAGCACGAGAAGTTCCTCGCGCGGGTGGCCCGGACCGGCGTGGCGGTCAACAGCGCGTGGCCGGAGCCGTTGACCGAGTGCTGACCGGCAGTCGCTACTGCGCGCGCCGGGCGCGCGCGGTGATCTTGGCTCGGTCGTGCTGGTCGAGGACCACCTTGCGGATGCGCACGGTCTCGGGGGTGACCTCGACGCACTCGTCCTCGCGGCAGAACTCCAGGCACTGCTCGAGGCTCAGCTTGCGCGGCGGCACCAGCTTCTCGAAGTTGTCGGCCGTGGAGGAGCGGATGTTGGTCTGCTGCTTCTCCTTGGTGATGTTGACGTCCATGTCGTCGGCGCGGGAGTTCTCGCCGACGATCATGCCCTCGTAGACCTCGGTGGTCGGATCGACGAACATCACCCCGCGCTCCTGCAGGTTCGTCATGGCGTACGCCGTCGCGGCGCCGGCGCGGTCGGCCACCAGGGAGCCCGAGGCCCGGGAGCGGATCTCGCCGGCCCACGGCTCGTACTTCTCGAAGACGTGGTGGGCGATGCCCGTGCCGCGGGTCTCGGTGAGGAACTCGGTGCGGAAGCCGATCAGGCCGCGCGACGGCACCAGGAAGTCCATCCGGACCCAACCGGTGCCGTGGTTGGTCATCTGCACCATCCGACCCTTCCGCATCGCGAGCAGCTCGGTGATCGTGCCGAGGTACTCCTCCGGGGCGTCGATGGTCAGCCGCTCCATCGGCTCATGCACCTTGCCGTCGACCTCACGGGTGACGACCTGCGGCTTCCCGACCGTCAGCTCGTAGCCCTCGCGGCGCATCTGCTCGACGAGAATGGCCAGCGCCAGCTCGCCGCGGCCCTGGACCTCCCAGGCGTCGGGGCGGTCGGTGGGCAGCACGCGCAGCGACACGTTGCCGACCAGCTCGCGGTCGAGACGGTCCTTGACCAGCCGCGCGGTCACCTTCGCTCCCTTGACCCGGCCGACGAGGGGCGAGGTGTTGGTGCCGATGGTCATCGAGATCGCCGGCTCGTCGACGGTGATCAGCGGCAGCGCGACCGGGTTGTCCGGGTCGGCGAGCGTCTCACCGATGGTGATGTCGGGGATGCCGGCGATGGCGGCGATGTCGCCCGGCCCGACCTCGGTCGCCGGCACGCGCTCCAAGGCCTTGGTCATCAGCAGCTCGGAGATCTTCACGGTCTTCTGCGAGCCGTCGCGCTGCAGCCAGGCGACGTTCTGCCCCTTCCGCAGGATGCCCTGATGGACCCGCACCAGCGCGAGCCGGCCGAGGAACGGGGAGGCGTCGAGGTTGGTGACGTGGGCCTGCAGCGGCGCACCCTCCTCGAACGTCGGCGCCGGGATGGTCTCCAGGATCGTGCGGAACAGCGGCTCGAGGTCGGGGGAGTCGGGCATCCCGCCGTTGTCCGGCACCTCCAGCGACGCGCGGCCGGCCTTGGCCGAGGCGTAGACGACCGGGAAGTCCAGAGCGTCCTGGCTGTGGTGCTCGTCGAGAAGGTCGAGGAAGAGCTCGTAGGTCTCGTCGACGACCTCGGAGATCCGCGCGTCGGACCGGTCGACCTTGTTGACCACCAGCACGACCGGCATGTCCGCGTTGAGGGCCTTGCGCAGCACGAACCGGGTCTGCGGCAGCGGCCCCTCCGAGGCGTCGACCAGCAGCACGATGCCGTCGACCATCGACAGGCCGCGCTCCACCTCGCCGCCGAAGTCGGCGTGGCCGGGGGTGTCGATGATGTTGACCGTCACCGGTCCGCCGGCGAGCTCCTGCGCGGCCGGACCGGCGTAGGAGACGGCGGTGTTCTTGGCCAGGATCGTGATGCCCTTCTCACGCTCCAGGTCGCCGGAGTCCATCACCCGGTCGGCGACGCCCACCTCCTCCTGGTGCGCGGAGAACGCGCCTGCCTGGTGCAGCATGGCGTCGACCAGGGTGGTCTTGCCGTGGTCGACGTGCGCCACGATGGCGACGTTGCGCAGGTCGGTGCGGGTGGTGGGCATGGGTGTTCCTCGCTGGCGGGACGCACGCGCACGGCGTACGACGGGTGGGTGACGCCGCGGGGATCGCTCCGCGCCGCGGCAGGCCCCGAGTCTATCGGCGTCGTGTCGTGGCGCCCGAATCCGGCGGCCCCGGGAGAAACTCGACCAGGTCGGGCAACCCGGAGACTCGAAGGTGCGTGTCAGCAGTCATGGACAGCCATACGGGGGTCGGCGGGAGCGGCGGCCTGGCCGCGGTCGACCCGCTGGTCGACTTCGAGGCCTATGTGCGCGCCAGCGAGCGCAGGCACCAGCGGCTGGCGTTCCTGCTGACCGGTGACCTCGCCGCCGCCGAGGACCTGTTGCAGGCGGCGTACGCCAAACTCTACCCGAAGTGGGGCAAGGTCAGTCGGTACGACGCCCCCGACGCCTACCTGCGCAAGGTGATGGTCTCGCTGCGCATCTCGTGGTGGCGCCGGCACAAGAACCGCGAGTGGGCCACCGACACCGTCCCGGAGCCGGGCGGCGTGGGTGACCACAGCCACGACGTCGCCGAGAGCCAGGCGCTGCTGCTGGCGCTGCGGGGGCTGCCGGACCGGCAGCGGGCCGCCGTCGTCCTGCGGCACTGGTGTGACCTCTCGGAGGCCGAGACCGCCTCGATCATGGGCTGTTCTCTCGGGACGGTGAAGAGCAACACGAGCAAGGGCCTCGCTCACCTGCGCACCGCGCTTGGGCAGGCCGAAGGGGAGGCGTCATGAACGCCGCACATCGAGACCCGGTCCTCGACGGGCTCGACCGGCTCGCCGGCCTCGCTGACCGTGAGGTGGTCGGCGACCGGATGCCCGACATCCGCAGGCGGGTGCGGGTCGCGCGGCAGCGCCGGATGGCGACGGTCGGCCTCGCCGCTGTCGCGGCCCTGGCGCTCGGCGTCGGCGTCGGCGTCTGGAGGCTGCTGCCCTCGGAGGACCAGAGGCCGCTGCCGGCGCCCCAGCCCAGCCTCGACCAGTCGGTGACCATCGAGGCCGAGGCGTTCTCGTCGACGATCCTCAACGTCGGCTTCACGGTCAGCGGCCGGTCGTCGGCCTACGTCGACAACGTCGGCGGCGGCTCGGTCCCGGCCGGGCCGTTCACCCTGGAGCTCACCGTCGACGGTGACCCCGTGCCGGAGACACCGGATCCCGGCGACCTCGGCTGCGAGCCCGGTGGTGAGGTGTCGTCGTACTCCACACGCTTCCCGAGGAAGAACCCGCGCAGCTCCTACAGCGTCAGGGTGTCCGGGCCGGGGGACCACACGGTTACCGTGCGGGCGACCTACTGCGCCGACGGCGAGCTGCGCGAGTCGTCGGCCACACAGGTGGTGCCGACCGTGGTCTCGCCGGCCATCGTGATGGATCGGACCAGCCTGGACCTGGACGGCGACGGCGACAAGGAGCGGCTCGAGCTGCTGGCGCCGGGTGTCGGCGAGGACGGTGACCAGGAGCTCCGCGTCGCCTGGGCCGACGGGGAGACCTCCTCCACCTTGCTGCCCGACGCGTGGGAGCGGTCCTTCGCCACGCCCTACGACCTCGACGGCGACGGCCGGGTGGAGATCGTCCTGACCGGCGGCGGGGGGGAGTTCGTCGGGTGGGACGTCTTCCTGGTGGCCGCGGACCGCAGCCTGGTGCCCGTGACCCCGGTCAAGCAGGACGGCAGCCCCGCCGATCTCTCCTCGAGCATCAGCGAGGGCCAACCGCTCGACGAGACGTGGCAGGTCAGCTGGACGCCGGGGATCTTCGTCTCGTGGCGGGCGCGCGAGGCGTCGCCGCGGCGACCGGCGACGGTGGACGTCCGGCGCTGGGTGCTCAGCGGGTCTCGACTGGTCGAGAAGCAGCCCAGCGAGCCAGGTTGCTGGCAGACCGACTTCTCCGTCACCGTCGGCGGTTGCGGCTGAGCCGCGCGCCGTCTCACGCCTCGGCGTCTCCCCGTGGGGCGACGTCGCGGCACGCGAGAATTGGATCGATAAAATTCTCGGAGAGGAGAGCCGATGATCAAGCAGCAGAGCAAGCCCGGCAGCGCCGACGTGACCTTCGTCCTGCCCGAGACCGAGCCGCCGGGCAAGGTGTCCGTGGTGGGCGACTTCAACGACTGGACCCCGGGGGTCCACACCTTGGTGCGTCGCAGCAACGGCACGCGGAGCGTGAAGGTCGCGCTGCCCCCGGGTGGGGCCTACCGCTTCCGCTACCTCGCCGAGGGCGGGGCGTGGTTCGACGACCCGCAGGTCCAGCACCGCGACCGGCAGGATGGGCTCGTCCTCACCTGAGGCCGGCCACGCTGGCCCTCGGGCGCGCGGCGTCGCATGGGGTGGCGCCGCGCGCCCGAGGGCCGCATGACCGCAGCCGAGAGCCTCCGTGGCGCCCGCGACCGGCTGGACGGCTCCAGGGCGGCGTACGCCTTCGGGGAGCCCCTATTCTCCGCACATGACGTGGCAGGACGACCCGTTCATGGGGCGGTGGAGCCGAGAGGTCGCGCCCCTGTTCGTCGCCTGGCTCGACCTGCCTCCCGGCCGGAGGTGGCTCGACCTCGGCTGCGGCACGGGGGCTCTCTCCTCCTCGGTGCTGGCCGGTGCTGGCCCCCAGCGGGTCCTCGGCGTGGACCCGTCGCCCGACTTCGTGGCGTGGGCGGAGGCGCACACGACCGACCCGCGCGCGAGGTTCGAGGTCGGAGACGCCTCGACGCTGCGGCCCGAGAGCGCCGACGTCGCCGTGTCCGGCCTGGTGCTCAACTTCCTGACCGATCCGGTCGCCGGCGTCCGCGCCATGGCTGCGGCAGCCCGCGGCGGCGCGGTGGGGGCCTACGTCTGGGACTACGCGGGCGGCATGCAGCTGCTCCACGAGTTCTGGGAGGCCGCGGTGGGCCTGGACGCAGCGGCCGCACCCCTGCACGAGGCCACCAGATTCCGCGGCTGGGGCCCTGAGAGGCTGGAGGACCTGTGGCGGGCCGCCGGTCTCGTCGACGTGGTCAGCACCACGCTCGAGGCCCGGCGCACGGTCGACGACTTCGATGAGGTCTGGGGGCCTTTCCTCGGCGGTGCAGGCCCGGCGCCGGCGTACGTCGCCGGTCTCGGGGAGGACGAGCGAGCGGAGCTGGCGGCGGCCTTCCGGGCGCGGCTCGCGCACTCAGACGACGGGTCGATCACCCTCCTCGCGCGGGCGTACGCCGTGCGTGGCCGCGGCTGAGCCTCACCAGAGCAGGTTGACCGCCGCCACGACGGTGAGCACGAGGATCACCCGCTCGAAGCCCTCCTGGTCGATCCTCCGCACCACCCGCCGTCCGACCAGCGCGCCGAGGACGACGGCCGGCACCAGCGCCAGGTCGAGCAGCAGGGAAGTCGGTGTGATCAGCCCCAGCCCGATCGAGAACGGCACCTTGAAGAGGTCCAGGGCGGCGAAGAACCAGGCGATCGTGCCGAGGAAGGCCAGCTAGTCGAGGCGTGCGCCGAGCAGGTACAGCGACGTGACCGGCCCGCCCGAGTTGGCCACCATCGTGGTGAAGCCGGCCAGCCAGCCATAGCCCCAGTGAGCCGCCGGGCCCTGGTGCTCGGTGTCCGGCCGCCACCGCTGGAGGGAGAGGTGCACCGCCACGAGCAACAGCAGGATGGCCCCGATCGCGCGCCGGATGACGGCGTCGTCGCTGACGGCGAGGAACGCGACGCCGGCGGCCACCCCCACGACGACGGGGCCCGCGAGGCGGAGCAGCGTCGGCCAGTGGGCCGAGCGACGGTACGCCGCCAGGGCGAGCACGTCGCCGACGATCAGCACCGGGAGCAGGGCGCCCGTCGACTCACGCGCCGGCAGCACCGCCGCGAAGATCGCCACCGAGATCGAGCCGAGCCCGGCGAAGGCGGTCTTCGCCGTCCCCACGAGCACCGCCGCCGTCGCCAGCAGCGCCCAGTCGAGGACGCTGAGGTCGGCGAGGGTCACGGTGTCATCCTGGCCGCCCGCCGCCGGAAATCATGCCGGGTCTCACCCTCCGGCGTGCTTGCATTGCCACCATGGAGATGCGCCCACTGCCCGCCGTCCACCCCGGTGACCGGGTGGCGGTGCTGTCGCCGTCGTGGCCGGCACCGGCGTACTTCCCCGTGGTCCACGAGCGCGCGCTGGCTCGGATCCGCGACGAGCTCGGGCTGGTGCCGGTGGAGTACGCCACCACGCGTCGCGAGGCCACGCCGGAGGAGCGCGCCGCCGACCTGCACCGAGCGTTCGCCGACCCCGAGATCCGGGCGGTGTTCGCCACGATCGGCGGCGACGACCAGATCACCGTGCTGCGGCACCTCGACCCCGCTGTGATGACCGCAGACCCCAAGCCGTTCTTCGGCTACAGCGACAACACCAACCTGCTCGCCTGGCTGGCCTTCCACGGAGTCGAGGGCGTGCACGGCGGCTCCACCCAGGTCCACCTCGGGCCAGGGCCGGAGGTCGACGCCCGGCACCTGCGGTCGCTGCGCGCCGCGCTGGCCGGCGGTGACGTGGAGCTGCGGCCGGTCGAGGCCACCTGGGACATCGGCGTGCCGTGGGAGAGCCCTGAGGTGCTCACTGCCAGGCCGGTGGCGGAGCCCGCTCGGCCATGGACGTGGGCCGGGCCGGAGCGGGTCGTCACCGGCCGCACCTGGGGCGGCAACATCGAGATCCTGCAGTGGACCCTGGCGGTGTCTCGCTGGGTGCGTCCCGCCGAGGAGTACGCCGGCCGCGTGCTGCTGCTGGAGCCCAGCGAGGAGCGGCCGCCGGCGGAGGAGGTCTTCCGGATGGTCCGCAACCTGGGGGAGCGGGGCATCCTCGAGGTCTGCCCGGCGCTGCTGTGGGCCCGTCCGCACGTCGGAGGGCGGGAGGACCGGCCCTCGGCGGAGCAGGCCGACCGGATCCGGGCCGAGCAGCGCGAGGCGGTGCTGCGCGCCGTGACGGCGTACCACCCCGAGATGGTGGTCGTCCTCGACCTGGATGTCGGGCACACCTGCCCCCAGTGGCTGTTGCCCTACGGTGGCCGGGTCAGCGTCGACGGAGTCGAGCAGCGCGTGGTCGCGCACTTCGACCGGGTGTGAGCCATGGTGGGCGTCGGCCCCCAGTGGTAGACCAGCACCATGACTCTCGGAGACCCCCACGCCACCCGCTGCACGTTCGTCCCGCCCTATCTCCTGCAGCAGATCGCGGCCGCTCCCGGGGTGGGCGTCGACGCGCCGACCGCCGCGGTCGAGGCGGCCCAGGAGTCGCTGGTCGTCGACCAGCAGTTCCGCAGCGAGCGCGCGGAGGCGGCCGTGCCGGGCGTCCCTCACCCGCAGGCGTCCGAGGGCGGCTGGACGGTCTACACCGCACGCAACGGCACCTCTCTTCCCGGTTCCCGTGTGCGCGGCGAGGGCGAGCCTGCGAGCGGCGACCCGGCCGTCGACGAGGCTGCGGTGGGTGGCGCCGGGGCGCTGGCGCTCTTTGCCGAGGTCTTCGGCCGCGACTCCTTCGACGACGCCGGCGCCGAGGTCGTGATGACGGTCCACTACGGCCGCCACTACGTCAACGCGTTCTGGAACGGCGCCCAGCTGGTGTTCGGTGACGGCGACGGGCGGATCTTCGACCGCTTCACCAAACCGGTCGACGTGCTCGGTCACGAGCTCACCCATGCCGTCACCGAGCACACCGCCGGGCTGGTCTACCGCAACCAGCCCGGGGCCCTCAACGAGTCGATGTCCGACGTCTTCGCCAGCTGCGCCAAGCAGCGGATGCTCGGCCAGGACGTCACCCAGGCCGACTGGCTCATCGGCGCCGAGCTCTTCCTGCCCGGAGTCAACGCCCGCGCGTTGCGCGACATGGCCGCCCCGGGGACGGCCTACGACGATCCGGTGCTGGGGCGGGATCCGCAGGTCGGGCACCTGGACGACTACCTCGACACCACCGACGACAACGGCGGGGTCCACCTCAACTCCGGCATCCCCAACCGCGCCTTCCATCTCGCGGCGACGGCCATCGGTGGGCGGTCGTGGGAGGGCGCGGGCGCGATCTGGTACGCCGCCCTGACCGGCCCCGACGTCGGCCCGACCACCGACTTCGCGGGCTTCGCCGCGGCGACGGTGTCGATGGCCGGCGAGCACGCCGGGGCCGTGGCCGCCGCGTGGCAGACCGTCGGCGTCGGCCTCGGCGGTGCCGAGGCGCCGCCGGTCGTCCCGTCACCGTCGGAGCAGGTCGAGGTGCGGCGGTCCGGGGGGTTCGTCGGCCGCACCGTCTCGGGCTGCGTCGACCTCACCTCGGCCGACGCGCGAGCCGGGCGGGTGCGCGAGCTGGTCGACCGGGTCGACGTGGCGACCGCGCGGGGAGGGCTGCCGCACCCCGACATGTTCACCTACACCTTCTGCCTGCCTGGCTGCCCCGAGGTGGAGGTGCCCGAGCAGGAGCTCAGCGACGACCTGCGCGAGCTGGCCGCGCTCGTGCTGGAGGCCGACGAGCCGGGCTCGCTGGCCTGAGCCTGGATGCTCGCCGGCTCAGGCGAGAGCGCGGTCGAGCGCCGCCTCGACGTGCAGCGTGGTGCAGGGGAAGACCGGGAGCTCGACGTCCGCCTGCCCGATCAGCAGCTCGATCTCGGTGCAGCCCAGGAGAAGCCCCTTGGCGCCGCGGTCCCAGAGCTCCTCGGAGAGCCCGACCACGCGCCGGCGGGTGGCGTCCTCGACCCGTCCGTGGACGAGCTCGTCGTAGATCGCGCTGTTGACCCAGTCGTGCTCCGAGGTCGGCGGCACGATCGTCTCGACACCGTGGCGCGCCAGCCGGTCGACGAAGAACGGGTCCGACATCGCAACGGTCGTGCCGATCAGGCCGACCTTGGTGACGCCCTGGGCCATGCACGCCTCGGCCACCACGTCGCCGAGGTGCAGCAACGGGATCGAGACGGCGTCCTGCACCTGGTCGGCGACCTTGTGGAAGGTCGTCGTGCACAGCATCAGGAAGTCGGCTCCGGCCCGCTCGACGCCGCGGCCGGCCTCGGCCAGGAGCTCGCCGACCTGGTCCCACCGCTGGTCGTCCTCGAGGTGGGTGAGCTCGGCGAAGTCGACCGTGGACAGCACCAGCGTGGGAGACGACAGGCCGCCCAGTCGCTGCTGCACACCCAGGTTGAGGTCGCGGTAGTAGACCGCGCTGCTCTCCCAGCTCATCCCGCCCACGAGTCCGATGGTCTGCACAGAGGCAGTCTGGCAGACTCGGGCGCGGCCCCCCATCGGCCGGGCCGTCGCCGGACACGTCAAGGACCACGATGATCTCTCGCACGCCCGCCTGCCTTTCCGGCATCCTCGGTGGCGCGTGCTGGGTGGCTCGCTACGCGCTCGATCTCTACGACGTCGTCGGCGCCGACGGACAGGTCGGTACGGCGCTGCGCTGGGCAGGGCTCACCTGGCTGGTGCTGGCCCTCTTCGCCGCGGGGGTCGGTCTGACCGCTCGGTCGATGCTGGCGCTGCGGCTGGTCGTGGGGGTCTGCGTGGTGCTGCTGGCGGCAACGGCGTTGTCGCTGCTCTACCCCGCCACCGGCCGGCTGCTGGGCGACGCGATCTTCGGGGGCGCGACGCTGCTGGCCTCGATGGTGCTCTGGTGGCGCGGCCGAGGACACGGCGAGCACCACCACCACGGCGCGCACGCAGCGCATGGCTGACCGACGGGTGGGCACCTTTCCGGGGAATGCCCGCGTCGGCGCGACGGTTGTCAGCAGCGAGGCGCACCGAGGTGAGGAGTGACCGAGTGAGCTCTGCGCTGCACCGCATCGCGATGGTCAGCATGCACACCTCACCGCTGGACCAGCCCGGCACGGGCGACGCCGGCGGAATGAACGTCTACGTCATCGAGCTCGCCCGGCGGCTGGCCGCTCGGGGCGTCGAGGTCGACGTCTTCACGCGGGCGACCTCCTCGGCTCTCCCACCGGTGGCCGCGGCCGCCCCCGGGGTGCTCGTCAAGCATGTGGTGGCCGGCCCGTTCGAGGGTCTGCCGAAGGGCGAGCTCCCCGGCCAGATGTGCATCTTCGCCCGCGAGGTGCTGCGTGCCGAGGCGGGGCAGCCGCAGGGGCACTACGACGCGGTGCACTCGCACTACTGGCTCTCCGGTCAGGTGGGCGCGTTGGCCCGCGACCGCTGGGGCGTGCCGCTGGTCCACTCGATGCACACCATGGCGAAGGTCAAGAACGCCTTCCTCGCCGAGGGCGACACTCCCGACCCGGTGATCCGCGAGATCGGCGAGCAGCAGGTGGTGGCCGCCGCCGACATGCTGATCGCCAACACCGACCTGGAGGCCAAGCAGCTCATCGAGCTGTACGACGCCCCGGCGGGCCGTGTGGAGGTCGTGCATCCCGGGGTCGACCTCGGCGTCTTCTCCCCGATGTCCACCGAGCTGGCCCGGGCCAGGCTCCGGCTGCCCTTGGACGCCCAGGTGCTGCTCTTCGCCGGCCGGATCCAGCCGCTGAAGGCCCCTGACGTGCTGCTCCGGGCGGCGGCCGTGATGCTCCAGCGCGACCCGTCGCTGCGGGATCGGTTGGTCGTCGCCGTCGTCGGGGGCCCGTCGGGCACCGGCCTGGAGCATCCCGAGTCGCTGGCCCAGCTGGCCGGCGAGCTGGGGCTCGATGACGTGGTGCGCTTCGTGCCGCCGGTGGGGCAGGACGACCTGGCGCGGTGGTACGCCGCGGCGGACGCGGTCGCCGTACCCTCCTACAACGAGTCGTTCGGGCTGGTGGCCGTCGAGGCCCAGGCGACCGGCACGCCGGTGGTCGCCGCGGCCGTGGGCGGCCTCACCACCGCCGTCCGCGACGGGGTGAGTGGGCTGCTCGTCGACGGCCACGGCCCGGAGGGGTGGGCTGATGCGCTGGAGCGGGTGCTGCGCGAGCCCGGTCTCGCCCACCGCTTGGGTCGCGGCGCGCTGGAGCAGGCGGCGCTGTTCTCCTGGGACCGCACCGCCGACGCGACGCTGGCGGTCTACGAGCAGGCCCGCGACATGATGGCCGCGGAGCTGGTGTGACCGACCCGAGAGCGCACGCGGTCGAGACCATCCGACGCTTCCTGGCTGCTCAGGAGCTGGACTACGAGGAGCCCCGGGAGGGCGTCTTCTTCTTCGGCCTTCCCGGCACCACCAAGCTCTCGACGCCGGTGCGGCTGGAGGTGGGCCGACACCACGTGGCCGCCCAGGCCTTCGTCTGCCGCAACCCAGACGAGGGGCACGAGCGGGTCTACCGCTGGCTGCTCGAGCGCAACCTGCGCGCCTACGGCACGGCCTACGCCGTCGACCGACTCGGCGACATCTACCTCGCCGGCCGGGTCCCGCTCACCTCGGTCACCGAGGACGAGCTCGACCGCCTGCTGGGGGCACTGCTGGCCAGCGCCGACGACTCGTTCAACACCCTGCTCGAGCTCGGCTTCGAGTCCTCCATCCGCGCCGAGTGGCGATGGCGGCGCCACCGCGGCGAGTCCACCGCCAACCTCGAGGCGTTCCGCGGCTGGCTGGAGGACGACGGGCCGGAGGATCCGGAGCCGGGGCAGTCATGACAGCCAGGTGTTCCTCCCCGCCTGCGTCGTGACGACCAGGTTGCCGATCTTGCGGCCGCCGTCGACGTAGGCGTAGGCCTCGCGGAGCTCGTCGAACGAGTGGGCCCGGTCGACCACCGGACGGTTGGCCCCGCGAGGACGGCGACGACGACGCGCGACGCGCCGAGCTCCTCGAGCAGGAGCTCGCCGGGCCCCGGAGTCGGCTCAGCGGGCGAGCAGCACCGCAACGAGGGCGGCAAGAGCGGGGATCGCCTGAACCAGCAGGATCCTGCGGCTCACGGTCATCGCGCCGAAGACGCCGGCGACCACGACGCAGAGCAGGAAGAACACCATGGTGGGGGTGTCGTCGCGGACCAGTCCCCAGACGAGTCCCGCGGCAAGGAAGCCGTTGTAGAGCCCCTGGTTGGCCGCGAGCGCCTTGGTCTGCTCGGCGAAGTCACGGGTGAGGCCGAAGACCTGCCGGCCGGCGGGCTTGGTCCACAGCACCATCTCGAGCGTCAGGAACCCGAGGTGCAGGAGCGCCACCAGCGCCACCAGCGCCTGCGCAAGGACGGTCATGGGCGTGGTCCCTTCGGCCGGTGGCGGGCGATGGCCACGCCCACCAGGGCCAGGATGCCGCCGACGTAGGCGAGCGGCGGCGGCGCCTCGCCGAGGAACACCAGACCCATCACGATGGTGAGCGGAGGGACGAGGTAGGTCGTGACGCCGAGCTGGCCGGCGCCCATGTGTCGCAGTGCATAGGCGTAGGTGGTGAAGGCGATCGCCGTCGGGAACACGCCGAGGTAGACGACCCACCAGACCGACGAAGCAGGCGCCGCGCGCACGTCGGCGACCAGGTCACCGAGGAACGGCAGGCAGACCACGGCGCCGACGGTGCACGCGAGCCAGGTGACCTGGAGCGCCGGCACCCGGCCGACCACGGGCTTCTGCGCGACCAGGGCGATGGAGTAGGTCAGGGCCGACAGCAGGCACAGCGCGACCCCCACGACGTCGTGCTCGCCGCTGCGGCTGCTGCCCAGCGCGATGATCACGACGCCGACGAACGCCAGCACCAGCCCCGCGCCCAGGAGCGCGGTGAACCGCTCGCCGAGGAACGCCGCTGCGAGCAGCGCGATCAGCAGCGGGGAGACCTGGATCAGCATCACGGCGGTGCCGGCGTCGACCCGCTGCTCGCCGGCGTTGAGGGCGACGTTGTAGATGCCGAACCACAGGACGCCGACCGCGGTGACCGCCAGCCAGTCGCGGCCGCTCATCCGCGTGCGGTGCCGGGTGAGCGCCACCGCGCCCAGGGCCAGTGACCCGATGAGCAGCCGCCCGAGGGACAGGGAGCCGGCCGAGAAGTCATCCCTGAGGTAGCGGATCGCGACGAAGGCCGAGGACCACAGGGTGAGAGTGACGCCGACTGCGGCGAGGGGCAGCCACGAGGGCGTGGTGGGACCCGCAGCCGGGGAGGGGACCGGTGGCGTGCCGGCGGGCGCCGGCTCGCGGGAGTTGGTCACGGCACGAACCTAGGGCACCCGACCGACACCGGTCGCGCGGGTTTCGGACAACGCGTCACCCTCGGGTGTCGAGCTTGTAGCCGAGCCCCCGCACGGTGACGAGCATGGTGGGCGTGGAGGGGTCCTCCTCCAGCTTGGCGCGCAGCCGCTTCACGTGCACGTCGAGGGTCTTGGTGTCGCCGACGTAGCTGGAGCCCCACACCCGGTCGATCAGCTGCCCGCGGGTGAGCACCCGACCAGGGTTGCGGAGGAACATCTCGAGCAGCTCGAACTCCTTCAGCGGCAGCCGCTGCTCGTCGCCGCGGACGGTGACCACGTGCCGCTCGACGTCCATCCGGACGGGCCCGATCTCGAGCACGTCCGGCAGCAGGTCGGGCTCGCCGCCGCGGCGCAGCACGGCGCGGATCCGGGCGAGCAGCTCGCGCGGGGAGTAGGGCTTGGTGACGTAGTCGTCGGCGCCGAGCTCGAGGCCGACCACCTTGTCGACCTCCTCGTCCTTCGCGCTCACCATGATCACCGGCACGTGCGAGACGGCGCGGATCTGGCGGCACACCTCCGTGCCGGGCAGGCCGGGCAGCATCAGGTCGAGCAGCACGATGTCGGGGCCGAAGCGGTCGAACTCCGCCAGCCCGTCGGGGCCGGTCGCGGCGATCGCCACGTCGTACCCCTCCTTGCGCAGCAGGTAGCCGAGGGCGTCGCTGTAGCTCTCCTCGTCCTCGACCACCAGTACTCGGGTCACGTCGGCTCCTCGTCGTTGCGGGTGGGGAAGGTCAGGGTGAACGTCGACCCTTGGCCCTCCGCGGACCAGACGGTGACGTCGCCGCCGTGGATGGCGGCGACGTGCTTGACGATCGACAGACCCAGGCCGGTGCCGCCCGTGGAGCGGTGCCGGGCCGGGTCGACGCGGTAGAACCGCTCGAAGATGCGCTCCAGCTCGCCGGCGGGGATGCCGATGCCCTGGTCGATCACGCTGATCTCGACGGCGTCGGGCACCGCCTTGGCGCTCGACCACGACCGAGGTGCCCTCCAGGGAGTAGGCCGCGGCGTTGGCGACCAGGTTGCTCACGGCAGCGCCCACCTGCTCGCGGTTGCCCGGGATGGTCAGGCCGGTCTCGCCGGTCACGATGACCGAGATCTGCCGGGCCTCCGCGTCGGTGCTGATCGTGTCGACGGCATGGTGGATCACCTTGTCGACAGAGATCACGTCCGTGGACTCCAGCGGGTCGTCGTTCTGGAGGCGGGAGAGGTCGATGATCTGCTGCACCAGCCGGGTCAGCCGCTGGCTCTCGGTCTGCATCCGGCCGCTGAACCTGATCACCGCGTCGGGGTCGTCGGCGGCGTCCTGCACTGCCTCGGCAAGCAGCCGGATGGCACCGACGGGCGTCTTCAGCTCGTGGCTGACGTTGGCGACGAAGTCGCGGCGCATCCGCTCCAGCTGACGCTCGCGAGTGCGGTCCTCCACCAGCACGAGCACCTGGCGCGAGCCCAGCGGCGCCACGCGGGCGCTGACGTGTCGCGGGGAGCCGCTGGGGGAGGCCAGCACCAGCTCGGTCTGCTCGATCTCGCCGGTCCGACGGACGTCGGAGACCAGGGCGGCGAGCTCGGGCTGCGAGAGCTCGCGTCCGCTGACCAGACCGAGGGCGTAGGCCGGCGCGGAGGCCTTGAGCACGACGTCGTCTGCGTCGACGACCACCGCGCTGCTGCGCAGCACGGAGAGGACGCTGGCGATGCCGGCCGGGACGGCTGCCTGCTCGGTCGGGGCGGCGGACCGCAGCTGGCGCTCCGAGACGTACCACGCCAGGAAGGCGCCGGCTGCGACGAGCGCACCGACGAGAGCAGCCACGGCGGCCTGGGTCGTCGGGCTCACGTGCTCGATGGTACGCAGCGAGACGCCCGAACACGGCCTCCGCGACGTCCGCACCGCCCAGTGTTCATGCCCCGTTCACCGGTCGACGCCGGTGGTTCACCTGCACGCCCTAGGCTGTGCGGCATGCGCGAAGCGTTCCATGAGCAGCTCGAAGACCTGTTTGCCGACCTGGCCGCGATCTCCCGTGAGGTGGAGAACGCCGTCCACTACGCCACCAACGCCTTGCTCGACGGCGACGCCACCACGGCGGAGCAGGTGATCAGCGCGGACAGCCAGATCGACGTGGCGGCGGAGAAGGTCGAGAACGACGCGATCACGATGCTGTCGCTGCAGCAGCCGGTCGCCGGCGACCTGCGCAAGCTCGTCGCGGCGCTGCGGATGGTCAGCGAGCTGGAGCGGATGGGTGACCTCTCGGTGCACGTCGCCAAGATCGCCCGCCTGCGCGTCCCCGAGGTCGCGGTGCCGGAGTCGGAGCGACCGACCCTGGCCGAGATGGGCCGGATCGCGAAGGAGATGGTCGGTGCCGTCTCCCGCGTCATCGCCACCCGCGACGTCGAGGAGTGCAAGGAGCTCGAGGCGATGGACGACGAGATGGATCGGCTCCGGCGACAGACCTTCACCGAGGTGCTGAGCGGCAGCTGGACCCACGGCGTGGAGCCGGCCGTCGACATCGCGTTGCTCGGCCGCTACTACGAGCGCATCGCCGACCACGCCGTGACCGTGGCCAACCGGGTGGTCTTCATCGTCACCGGCGAGCAGCCCGAGAGCTGAGCCGGCCCCCGGGGCCTCAGCGTCCCTGGCTCGCCACCGCGGCTGCCGCGGCCGCCGCGGCCTCGGGATCGAGGTACTCGCCGCCGGGCAGGACGGGCTGGAGGGCGTCGTCGAGGCGGTAGACCAGCGGCATCCCCGTGGGGATGTTGAGGCCCGCGATGTCCTCGTCACTGATCTTGTCGAGGTGCTTCACCACCGCGCGCAGGCTGTTGCCGTGTGCGGCCACCAGCACGGTCTTGCCCGCGCGCAGGTCGGGCACGATGCCTGACTCCCAGTAGGGCAGCATCCGGGAGATGACGTCCTTGAGGCACTCCGCTCGCGGCAGGTCCTCGCCGAGGTCGGCGTAGCGCGGGTCGTGGGCCTGGGAGAACTCGTCGTCGTCGTCGAGCGGCGGCGGGGGGACGTCGAAGCTGCGGCGCCAGAGCATGAACTGCTCCTCGCCGTACGTCTCGAGCGTCTGCTTCTTGTCCTTGCCCTGGAGCGCGCCGTAGTGGCGCTCGTTGAGGCGCCACGATCGGCGCACGGGGATCCAGTGCCGGTCGGCGGCGTCCAGCGCCAGACACGCCGTGGTGATGGCCCGGCGTTGCAGGGAGGTGTGGACGAGGTCGGGGAGGATGCCTGCGGCCGTGAGCTGCTCGCCGCCTCTCACGGCCTCGGCGGCGCCCTTCTCGGTGAGGTCGACGTCGACCCAACCGGTGAACAGGTTCTTGGCGTTCCACTCGCTCTCGCCGTGGCGGAGCAGGACCAGCGTGTAGGTCATCGCGTCCTCCGGTAGGGATCCGTCGTCATGCTGCACCCGGGTCAGGACGCGCCGGTGGTGTCGAGACCCTGGAACTCGTTGGCGAACTCCTCGTCGTCGGGCACCACGGGGACCTTCATCTCGACGGTCTCGCCGGTCCCGAGGGTGATCTGCATGGCGAGGAAGTCGCCCGCGGAGAAGTCCCCGGAGACCGGGATCCCCGCGCTGCCCTCGGCGGCGAGGTTGTCGAGCCCGCGTGCGGGCACGGTGATGGCCGCGAAGTCGCCGACCGTCAGCTCGTTGCCGCCCGGGACGGCGCCGAGGCCGGTGACCTGGGCCTCCACCTCTGCGTCGTTGTTGACGAACGTCGCGAGGAAGGTGCCCGACCCCGGCTGCGCGGACACGACGACCGCGCCGAGCACGTCGACCGTGGCGTCACGGGCGTTGGCGCCGGCGGCCGGGGTGTAGTCGCGGTTGGTGGCGGCGTCGCGTCCGTTGATGCCGCAGGAGGCCGTGACCGGGACCGCGAGCAGGAGCATGCCTGCCAGCATCGCGGTCGAGCGTCGCACCTGCATGTCGTCCTCACCTTCGCTCCGGGTGGCCGCTGACCGGCCGCTGGCCCTGGTCCGTGCATGCCTCCCAGCACCACGGACGCCGCCCCCGCGGGCGTGCGTGCCTAGCGTAGCGGCCGGTTCGGACCGCGGCGCCCGCGGTCCGGGTGAGGGGTGGACCTGCATAAGACGGCGGCGCTGTCAAGCCCCGATATGCCCTCTGACCTGCACAAACGCTTCCCGGGCGACGCGGGCGACGTGTTAGACTGGTCACCAGGAAGGGGTACTTGACATATGACATTTACCGTCGGCGAAACGGTTGTTTACCCGAACCACGGCGCTGCCGTCATCGAAGACATCGAGATGAGGAAGATCAAGGGTGAGGACCGCGAATACCTCGTCCTTCGGATCGTCGCTCAGCAGGACCTGGTCGTGCGCGTTCCCGCGTGCAACCTCGACCTGGTCGGTGTCCGTGACGTGGTCGACAAGGAGGGCCTCGACCGCGTGTTCGACGTGCTCCGTGCCGCGCACGTGGAGGAGCCCACGAACTGGTCGCGCCGCTACAAGGCGAACCTCGAGAAGCTGCACAGCGGCGACGTGATGAAGGTGTCCGAGGTCGTCCGCGACCTGTGGCGCCGCGAGCGTGACCGCGGCCTGTCCGCAGGCGAGAAGCGGATGCTGGCCAAGGCCCGGCAGATCCTGGTCTCCGAGCTCGCGCTCGCCGAGCACACCAACGAGGACAAGGCCGAGGCGATCCTCGACGAGGTGCTCGCTTCGTGACCCAGTCGGGTCCCGACTCTCCGCGCCGATGCCCCCGGGTGATCCTGGGGGCATCGGCATGTCCGGGCACCACCGCCCGGTGAGCCCGAGGCCGACGGACACGCTCGCGGTCGCCGTCGTCGCGGTCGGCCGGGGTCGGCTGCCCTACGCCCGGCTGCACCGACGTCCGCTGGTGGCCCACGCGCTGGCCGCAGCCGCGCGGCTCGGCGCTCCGCCGGTGCTGCTGGTGGACGACGGCTACGAGCCGGACCCCGACGAGCTGCCTGCCGGCACGCTCGTCACGAGCGCCGCGCAATGGTGGCCGGAGCAGACCGGTGCGGTGCTGCTGCACGACCCGCTCTGCCCGCTGACCCCTGCCTCGGTCCTGGAGCAGCTGCGCGAGGCCCACCGCACCGACCCGACGCGATCCATCGCCGGTTTCCGCCCGGTCACCGACACCGTGAAGAACGTCGAGGGCGACCGGGTGGTCGGCACCGTCGACCGAGACCGGCTGGCCGTGGTCACCTCCCCGGTCCTGCTGTCTGCGCGGTTGGTGGCCCAGGGGCTGCCGCCGATCGACGACTTCGCCGCGCTCGTGGCGTGGGCGCGCAGCCACGGGCCCGTCGACCTGGTCAAGGTCCCGTCGTTGGGCCGCCGGGTGCAGGACGAGGCCGCCGTGCACGTGCTCGAGTGCGTCGACGAGATGGCCCACCAGCTCCGGCACCCGGGCTGAGGTCGGCGCGCGGTCGGCTCAACGGCGTACCAACGCCCAGAACTCGCGCAGGAACTTGCCCGGCTGGCGTGCCAACGCCTGCGGCAGCCCGGTCCAGAAGCCGCGCGGGTCGCGTGTCGCCCGGTGCAGCAGCCGGCGGGGCTTGCTGGTGACTCGCTGCTCCAGGTCGTGGACGTACGCCGGCAGCAGCGCCCGTTGGGACAGCTCGAGGTGGCTGCCGCACTCGGTGCACCGGACCGACTCCAGCAGCCGGCCGGCGTAGTGCAGCTCGTGCTCGGTCACCCGCTCGCAGGTCTCGCAGGCGAGCTCGGCGCGGGCGTCGCTCATCGGTGCTCCCCTCGGTGCAGCCGGTCCCAGAGATGGCCCTTGCGTGCTGTCGGCTCGGGTGCCGACAGGTCGAAGTCGGCCTTGGCCAGCAGCCGCTCGGCCAGGAACAGGTCCTCGGGGAAGGTGATCTTGATGTTGCGCGCGTCGCCCTCGACCCAGTGGACCGGAAGGTCGTGGTAGCGCTCCATGCAGGCGGCGGTGTCGGTGCCCACGAAGCCGTCCTCGGCGGCAGCAGCGTACGCCGTCAGCAGCGGGCCCGCGACGAACGCCTGGGGGGTCTGCACCGACACCACACCGGCCATCGGCGGCCCCGCATCGTGCTCGAGGCCGATCAAGGAGCCCTGGGTCACCGCCGGGATCGCCCCACCGTGGGAGGCGGCCGCATCGATGACGCGCTGGAAGAGCGCGGTGCCCGCGAGCGGCCGAGCCGCGTCGTGGATGACCACGACGTCGAGGTCGCCGGCCTCGATGGCCGGCCGGAGTGCCAGCAGGGCGGCCCACTCGGACCCGTGCCGGCTGTCGCCGCCCCGCACGACGACCACCCGAGGGTCCTCGACCTCGCGGGCGAGCGTGGCGGTCACGGTGTCGCGGTCCTGCTCGCGGATGACGAGCACGATGTGGGTGACGTGCAGCAGCTGGGTCGCCCAGCGGATCGCCCAGGTGAAGACCCGGCGACCGGCGAGCGGCAGCAGCACCTTGTTGCTGTCATGGCCGACCCGGCTGCCCTCGCCGGCCGCCAGCATCACCAGTGCGGTGCGCGGCGCGGCGGGGGGTGCGGACACGCCGCGAGCGTAGCGCCCGCCCGCGGCCTGCCCGGACCCCGTGGCTCACCGATGGATCGATGCCTGGAGCTCCTTGAGGCTGGGGACCTCCTCGCCGCGCGCCAGGGCCTCCTGGTGGCGGCGCATGGTGACGATGAGAGAGCTCTCGTCGAGCTCGACGTCGTCGTAGGTCAGCAGGTGGTCGACCGGCACGTCGTGCTTCAGCCGGGCTCCGGCCAGGATGCCCAGGGGCACGGCGTTGTCCCGGGCGAAGTCGTCGGCCGGGTCGGCGACGCCGCGGATCGTGTCGGTGCCGATGCCGGTGATGAGCTCCCCGGCCTGGAGCGGGCGCTTGCTCTCGGCGCCCACCTCCGAGGTCCAGTGCTCCGACGTCAGGCTCGGCTGGCGGTCGAGAGCGATCTCGTAGACCGTGAGCGGAGCCTCGATCGAGGCCAGGTGGTAGGGGCGGTAGAGCGAGAAGTAGGGGCCGTCGCCCATCTGGAGGTAGGCCATCTCGTGCTGCACGTACGGGTCGTCGGTGCGCACCACCACGAAGACGCCGGGGGAGACCGGGCCGATGCAGTAGTCCACGACCCCGGGTCGGTCCAGGACACCGCCGTCCTCCTGGAGGGCGAACGTGTCGTGCAGCGTCGGGACGGTCGACTCGGGGCCGTACATCCCGCGCCTGCTCATCTCCAGCCCGGTCGTGTTGGCCAACGCGGCCATCTCGATCATCGCCTTGGAGCCGTCGACGAACTCGGTGAGCATCTTCGGGTTCATCTGCTTGCGGGCCGCCTCGGCGGCGAGGTCGTCGGGTGTGGCGTAGGGGTTGAGCGGGTTGTTCTTGCCCTTGCCGGCACAGATGACCTCGAAGCTCAGATCGCGCGCGAAGTCGACCAGGATCTTGGTCTCCACCGGCTCGTCTCCGCGGCAGACCGAGTAGATCTTGCCGGACTCCTCCGCCAGCCGCAGCATGTAGCGACCCACGGTCACGTCCTGCTCGACGTTGAGCGTGGCGTAGTCCATGCCCGAGGCCAGGGCGTCGATGGCGGTCCGCGCTCCGACATCGGGGACGCCGGTCGCCTCCACCACGATGTCGAGCGGGAGGGCGCCGATCTCCTCGACCCCGCCCATGGCCACCGACTCGCCGTTCTCCACCGCCCGCGCCGCCCGGTCGGGGTCGGTCGCGGACGACGGCGTGATGCCCGCCTGCTCGAACGCCTCGACCGCGCGGTCGCGCTGGACGTCGAACACTGCGGCGAGCGAGACGCCGGGCATCTTCAGGAGCTGGGCTGCGAAGCCGCGCCCCATCTGGCCGGCGCCGATCAGGCCGACGCGGAGCGGGCGACCGGTGTCGCCCATCCGTTGCTGGAGCCGCTGCCGGTAGTTCATGAGGGATCCCCGTTCGTGGGCAGGTCGGCGGCGCGGGTGATCCGGAAGGCGTCCCCGGGCTGGAGCAGCGGGAGGTCGCCCACCGGGACGCACACGTCGCCGGGGAGGTTGGGTTCGGTGCGGCCATCGGCCTTCAGGTCGAGGTGTCCGAGGTTCAGCAGGTTGTCGCGGACCACCGGCCCGACGGCGAGGACCTCCAGGGAGACGTCGTCCCCCAGATGGATCGTGTCGCCCGGGCGCGGGCCATCCTCGGCGAGGGTCGCCTGGTGCAGCACGGAGATGTCGTGCAGCTCCGCAGGCGACCCTGCGCCGAAGAAGATGAGCAGGCCATGGCCGAGGAAAGCCTCGACCTGGCCGCCCACCTGCGTCACCGCCGACTCGTACACCGAGACCGAGTCGGCGCCGCTCATGCTTCGGCCACGTCGTCTGGCTTCACACCGGAGACGAACAGGTCCTCGGTGATGAACATCGCCAGTGGTCCGGCCGGGCTCGTGCCGTGGACGTCGACGGTGGGGACCTTCTTCATCGGGTAGACCCCGACCCGCGCCGTCCCACCGCAGTCGATGACCGCGCAGGCGATCTTGTCAAACGGCGCCGAGCTGGAGAACCCGTCGAAGGCCTCGCCGCCGGTCAGGTCGGCGATCTTCTGAGCCACGGGGTGGATCCCGCCGCCGGTGATCGAGGCGATCAGCGGACGGTCCGCGGAGGGCTTGATGGTGAGCGGACCACCCCAGCCTCCGCGTCCCTTGGTCACCTTGACTGACTTGTAGTCGGCCATCTGTCTTCTCCTTGTCCTCGGTCGGGTCAGGCGTTCGAGTAGAGACCGAAGCTGGCCAGCCAGGCGATCACGACCGCGGTCGGCCCCGTGATCAACCGAGACATCAGCACGGCAGGAACACCGATCTCGACAGTCTCCGGCTCGGCCTCGCCGAGCGCCAGACCCACGGGGATGAAGTCGCAACCGACCTGAGGGTTGATCGCGAACAGCGCGGGCAGGGCGTACTGCGGGTCGATGTCGCCCGCGCCGATCCGGGTGCCGAGGAGCACGCCGACGATCTGGGCGATGACGGCGCCGGGGCCGAGCAGCGGAGACAGCACGGGGATCGCGCAGAAGACGCTGATCGCGAGCAGGCCGGGCAGGCTGCCCGCCAGCGGCTCGATCAGGTGCGCCAGCGCGTCGCCGATGCCGGTCTTGTTGATGATGCCGACGATCACCGCGATGAACGCCATGAACGGCAGGATGTTGCGGATGATCGTGTCGACCGAGTCGCGGCCGGCCTGGTAGAGCGTGCCCACGACGCCGCCGACGGAGCGGCCGATCACGACCAGGAGCTTGTTGAACCCGGCCATCGCGCCGCCGCCCTGGGTGCTGGTGGTGGTGTTGGTGCTCATGCCGTGACCTCTCCCTCGCTGGTTTCGCCGACACGGCGTCCCATCATGTGCAGCGTGATGAACTCCGTGACGATGCCGCGGAGCAGGATGACGACCATGCCGACGAACAGGTAGCGCAGGGCGAGGTCGCCCAGGCCGAGCCCGAGCTGGGTGATCCCGGCCGCGATGCCGAGGTAGACGAACAGCTCACCGGGGTTGGCGTGCGGGAAGATGCCGGTGATCGGGTGCACGTAGGACACCGCGGAGTCGTAGAAGGCCGGCTTGTACTTCTCGGGGAGGAACCGCCCCATGGTGTAGGCCATCGGGTTGGTCAGGAAGAAGACCGACAGCACCGGGAGCACGAGGTAGCGGACCGGGTAGTACTGGATGCCGGGCCGGGCCGCCATCTCGCCGAGCTTGTCGATCTTGTCGTGGCCGATCCAGCGGATCAGCGCGTTGACCGCGGTGAGCAGCACGAGCAGCGTCGGCAGGATGCCGGTGAAGAGCGCCGTGAAGAAGGCGCCGCCCTCCTGGAAGGTGCCGATGAAGGCCTCGGCCCAGCCGGCGAGCGTTCCCCAGATGCCCCCGGGGTCCTCGACGGTCGGCTCCGCGGCTGTCGCCAATGCGGCTGCCATGGATGTGAATGGCATGATTTCTCCTTGTCGGGTCGGTCCCTCGATGAGGGCCCTGATTGATGCTTGCCTGGCATCGCGTGTGGTGCGAAGCGGACGGGCCGCCTCGGCGAGGAGGTCGTGCGTCGGTCGGGTGGCAGCCCGGGCGGCGCGCGGCCTCGGGTCAGGTCGGGATCGTCGTCGGTGTCTCGCTCCCTTCCTGCGTCGCCGTCTTGAGCAGCGTGGCCGCCTGGCGGGCCGCCTCGCGCTGCTGCTTGCTGAGCCCGGGGATCTCCCGGTCTCCCTTGAGCTGGTTGACCTTTGCCCCGAGAAGGGCCGAGACCTTGTGGGCCCGGGCGAAGGTGGTGAGGCCGGACAGCGTCAGCGCGTCGGCGACCTTGCCGTGGTCGTCGACGGCGATCGCGATGTAGGCGCGGCCGCCGAGGTATCGCCTGCCGCCCACGCCGATGCTGACCAGTCCCTTCGTGCGCAGGCTGCGGACGGCGGCCATGAAGCTCTGGGACTGCCGGTAGGCGAGGTAGGACTGCACCATCCAGCCGGCCACGACGGCCGCGAGGATGAGGGCAGGGGTCGGGATGTCGAGCATCAGTTATCGCCTCCGAAGTCGGCTGCCCGGCTCAGCACGCTCCGGGCCAGGCTCTCGTCACACACCAATGAGTCGATCAGGTTGCCGCGCAGGGCGCCGAGGACGCCGGGTGACTTCGCGCGGCCCGAGGCCACCCCGACGACGTTGGGGATCTCGCTCAGCTCGGTGAGAGAGATGCCCAGCACCTGGTCCTCGACGGCGCCGTGGATGGGTCGCCCGTGGGCGTCGAAGTAGCGCGCCGCCACGTCACCGACGGGCTCGGCCAGCCAGAGGTCCTTCTCCTCCTCGGGGGAGAGGTCGAGGCTGGCCAGGATCGCGGCCGACGAGCCGTGGCCGGGGGTGCCGATGCCCACGAACGCCAGCTCGGCGGCGCGCGCCGCCTCCAGCGCACTGGCCACCGACGGCTCGGCGAGCATCGTGTCGCGTGCCGCCGAGGTGGAGAAGACGGCGGGGGAGTGCAGGAAGCGGTAGGTCGACCCCAGTCGCGCCGCGAGCTCGCGCACGAGCTCGTGGCCGCTGATCTCGTTGCTGATCGAGGACATGCCGCCGACGAGCTGCACGACGTGCACGTTGTAGTCGGCCTCGGAGGCGGTCGCCCAGACCATGGCCTGCAGGGCCTTGCCCCACGACATCCCGACCGTCATGCCGTCCTGGATCAGCTGCAGCAGCAGCTGGGCGGCGAGGGTGCCGACCTGCTCGACGACTCGGTCGGCCCCGCCGGTGCCGCGCTCGGCGACCCGGACGTCCTGGAGGCCGAAGCGCTTGCGCAGCGCCGTCTCCAGCTCCCGGTTGCGGCCCGCAGGGTCGAGCACCCGGATCTCGACCATGCCGAGGCGCTGGGCCTCGCTGAGCATCCGTGACACGTTCGAGCGGCTGGTGCTGAGCGCCTTGGCGACGTCCTTCTGCGACAGCTCCTCCACGTAGTAGAGGCGCGCGGCAGCCAGCAGCGTGCTGGGGTCGCGTGGGGCTGGCATTGTCACCTCCGTGAAGAAGTTGTTCACATTTGTTCGAAACCTAGGGTGTGACCGGGGTCACGTCAAGGGCTGTGCCTCGGCGATTCCCACCGACCTCACGTCGTGGTCCGCCCCTCCACTGGGGCCAGGGCCGCGGCGAGATCGGCCAGCAGCCGGGCGGCGTGGACGCCGTCGGCGACCCGGTGGTCGACGGTCAGGCCGCCGTGAACGGTCAGCGCGGTGCCGAGGCCGCCGGGGACCGCCACCGGGCGCCGGACGATGGCGCCCAGCGAGAGCACGCTCGCCTGCGGCGGCGTCAGCAGCGCCTGGAACCGGTCGACACCGAGGCCCCCGAGGTTGGAGAGCGAGCCGTTGGCGAGGCCGAGGTAGCGAGGGCCGACCTTGCCCTGCTGCGCGGCAGCGACCACCTCGCGGATCTCCGCGTCGAGGTCCGCAGCAGGCGTCCGGTCGGGCTCGGCGAACACTGGCACCAGCAGCCCACGATCGGTGGCCACTGCCAACGCGACGGCCGGCGGCCCGCTGTCCACCGGTCGGCCGCCCTCCCACCGGCTCAGCAGCTCGGGGACGCCGCGCAGCGCGGCGGCGTACGCCTGGAGCAGCACTGTGGTCCACGAGACGCCCTGACGCCCCGCGTCTGCGGCGTCGAGGTGCAGCTCGCGCCACACGGTGAACTGAGGGATCAGCGCCGAGGGCTCCATGGTGCGCGCGACGATGCCGCGCACCGCCGCCCGCCGGTCGACCGAGCCGGCTGCCGGAGCCGAGGGTGCGGGTGACGGGGTGGGGGTCGCGGGGGCGGGCGCGGCGCCGCGGACGGCGGCTTCGACGTCCGGGACGGTGACCAGCCCGTCGGGCCCGCTGGGCGTGACGCTGGCCAGGTCGAGGCCGTGCTCGCGGGCCAGTCCGCGGGCCCGGGGGATCGCCGGGATCGGACCCTGGCGGCTGTCGGCGGTCGGGGCAGGCCCGGCCTCCGGGGTGCTCGAGGCGGGCTCGGCGTGCAGCGCGGACTCGACCGTGGGCTCAGGCTTGGGCTCGGGCTCAGGCGCGCTGAGCAGGTCGCCGAACCCGCCGCCGTCATCCTCTCCCTCGACCCAGCCGATCGGCTCGCCGACGTCGACCATGCCGGACTCGTGGACGATCTCGACGAGGGTGCCGCCGACGGTGCTCTCGACCTCCATGTCGACCTTGTCGGTCATCACCTCGCAGACGACGTCGCCGACCCCGATCTCGTCACCGACGGAGACGTGCCACTCGGCGACCTCGCCCTCGGTCATCGTCATCGACATCTTGGGCATGCGGATGGCAAGCCGGGCCATCAGGACGCCTTCACCAGGGTGCGCGCGGCATCGAGGATGTCGGGCAGCTGCGGGACGCAGGCCGCCTCGAGGTGGGGAGCGTAGGGGATGGGAACGTCGAGGCCGGCCAGCCGCTTGACCGGAGCGAGCAGACGGTAGAGCGCGGAGGACTCGCTGATCCGGGCCGCGATCTCGGCCATGAAGCCCACGTGCTGGGGGGCCTCCTGCACCAGCAGCACCCGGCCGGTGCGGGACACGTCCTCGAGGATCGGGCCGTCGTCCAGCGGGGTGAGCGTGCGGGGGTCGAGCACCGAGACGTCGATGCCCTCCTCGGCGAGCGTTGCTGCGGCCTCGAGGGAGCGCGAGACCATGACGCCGGTGGCGACGATGGTCAGGTCGGTGCCGGTGCGGCGGCGAGCGGTGACTCCCAGGGGGATGCGGGTCGCCTCCTCGGGCACCGGGCCCGAGGTGCGGTAGAGCAGCTTGTGCTCCAGCACGATCACGGGGTTGGGGTCGTCGATGGCGGCCAGCAGCAGACCCTTGGCGTCCGCGGCGGTCGCCGGCATCACCACCTTCAGGCCGGGCACGTGGGCGAACCACGCCTCCAGGCTCTGGCTGTGCTGGGCGGCGGCACCGGTGCCGGAGCCGAGGGGGGCACGCAGCACCATCGGCACGCTGGCCGCGCCGCCCAGCATGAAGTGGATCTTCGCGGCCTGGTTGACGATCTGGTCCATCGCCTGGTTGGTGAAGTCGGAGAACTGGATCTCCACGATCGGTCGCATCCCGGCCAGCGCTGCCCCGACCGCCGCGCCGACGATGCCGAGCTCGGAGATCGGGGTGTCCCGGATCCGGTCGGCGCCGAAGCGGTGGTAGAGGTCCCCGCTGACGCCGAAGGCGCCGCCGTAGACGCCGATGTCCTCGCCGAGCATGAACACCCGGTCGTCGGCCTCCATGGCCTGGCCGATGGCCTCGCGGATGGCGTCTGCGTAGCTGATGACCCGCTCGGTGGTCGCTGACGTCATGGTGTAGGTCTCCTCGGGGTCAGGCGCGGGCGAAGACCGCGTCGAGCAGGTCTGCGGGGTCGGCGTCGGGAGCGGCGTTCGCGTCGCGGACCGCGGCCCGCATCTCTTCCATCACCTCGGCGCGGACCTGGGCGAGCTCCTCGTCGGTGAGCAGCCCGGCCTGGACGACCTGCCGCTCGAAGTCGACGATGGGGTCGTCGGCCCGCCACTCGGCGATCTCGTCCTTGGTGCGGTAGAGGTTCTTGTCGGACTTGCTGTGGCCCTTCCATCGGTAGGTCACCGACTCCACCAGCGTGGGCCCTTCGCCGGCGCGCGCCCGGTCGACCGCGGTCTGCACGGCCTCGTAGACCGCCACCACGTCGTTGCCGTCGACGGTGACGCCGGGGAATCCGTACGCCGCGGCGCGCTCGGCGATGTGCTCGATGGCGATCGACTTCTCGGTCGAGAAGGACATGCCGTACTTGTTGTTCTCGCAGATGAAGACCACCGGCAGCTTCCAGATGGCCGCCAGGTTGGCCGCCTCGTGGAAGGCGCCCTCGTTGGTCGCGCCGTCGCCGAAGAAGCACGCGACGACGCGGTCCTCGCCGCGCAGCTGGAAGGCCAGCGCCGCCCCGGTGGCGATCGGGATCCCGCCCGCCACGATGCCGTTGGCGCCGAGGTTGCCGGTGGCGACATCGGCGATGTGCATCGAGCCGCCGCGACCGCGGCAGTAGCCCGTCTCCTTCGCCAGGAGCTCGGCCATCATCCGGACGAGATCGGCGCCCTTGCCGATGCAGTGACCATGGCCGCGGTGGGTCGAGGTGATCGCGTCGTCCTCGCGCAGCGCGAGACAGGCGCCGGTGGCGGAGGCCTCCTGACCGATCGACAGGTGCATGGTGCCGTGCATGAGGCCGCGGGCGAACAGGTCGTCGACGGCCTCCTCGAAGCGCCGGATCGTCCACATCGTCCGCAGCGCCTCGCGGGCCCGATCCGCGGTGGAAAGGGGGGATCCCGTCATCGAGTTCACGCTCCATCTGCACTAATGTGCATATAGTCATCACGTACGTTCAGACAGTAGGTGACGCCAGTCACTGTTGGCAACCCCCTTCGCGACATGCGCGGTGTGGCGGTGCGAGATGCGCGGTGTGGCGGTGCGAGCGCCCGTCCGGGCTCAGGCGCGGGTGACCAGCGCGGTCGCGATGGCGGCGACACCCTCGCCGCGACCGGTGAGGCCCAGCCCGTCGGTCGTGGTTGCCGACACCGAGACCGGAGCGCCGGCGGCAGCCGACAGAGCGGCCTCCGCCTCGGCCCGGCGGGGGGCGAGCCGGGGCGCGTTGCCGATCACCTGCACGGCGACGTTGCCGATCGCGAACCCGGCGGACCGGACCCGACGGCTGGTCTCGGCCAGCAGGCTGACGCCGGAGGCGCCGGCCCACGCCGGGTCGGTGGTGCCAAAGGTCGAGCCCAGGTCGCCCAGCCCGGCCGCGGACAGCAGCGCGTCGCACGCCGCGTGAGCCGCGACATCGCCGTCGGAGTGACCGGCGAGGCCACGTGGCTCGTCGGGCCAGGGGAGGCCCGCCAGCCACAGGGCTACGCCGTCCGTCAGGACGTGCACGTCGGTGCCGATGCCGACCCGGGCCGTAAGGGCTTTGTCATTCACAGCCCGATCATGCCCGAGAGACAATCGGTGGGTGATTCGCACACGCACCCCGTGGCTGGTGGCCGGCCTGGTGGCCGGCCTGGCCGGGCTTGCCACGAGCGCCGCCGTCGCGGCCGTCCTCTCGATCCGGGAGAGCCCCGTGATCGCGGTCGCCGAGCTGGTCATCAGGAACACGCCGGGGGCGGTCGCCGAGCAGGCGATCCAGACGCTGCAGTTCTACGACAAGCCCTTCCTGATCGGGTCGATCCTGCTCCTGCTGCTGGGTGGGTTCGCGCTGGCGGGCTACCTCGGCCAGGTGCGGATGTGGCTCGCGACGCTGGTCTTCACGCTGCTGGCCGCTGTCGGGGCGGTGGCCGTGCTGACCAGCGAGGGGGCGACGCCGACGCGGCTGCTGCCGGTGCTGGTGGGCTATCTGACCTGGCAGCTCGTCTTCGCCTGGCTGGTGGGCGCGCTGACCGCCTCACCTCTGTCGACCCGCGGTGAGGAGGCCGGGACCAACCGTCGGACCTTCCTGCTCCGGCTGTCGACGGTCGGCGCGGGCGCGGTGGTGGCGGTGGTCGCCGGCCGCTGGCTCGGCCGCGACCGCGAGCGGGTCGAGGCCGCGCGTGACCTGCTGCGGCTGGATGGCGTCACGATGCCCAAGGTCCCTCTTGACGCCGCCGTCGATGTGGGTGGCGTCGCCCCCTGGCAGACCGACAACGCCGACTTCTACACCATCCACACCGTGATCTCGCCGCCGGCGGTCGACCCCGCCACCTGGCAGCTGCGCATCCACGGCATGGTCGACCGTGAGGTGGTGGTGACCTACCAGGACCTGCTCGACCGCCAGCCGACGGAGGCCTGGATCACGCTCAACTGCGTCTCCAACCCGGTCGGCGGGCCGCTGATCGGCAATGCCTGGTGGAGCGGGGTGCGGGTGGCCGACCTCCTCGCCGAGGCCGGCGTACGCCCGGGCGCGGATGCGGTACTGCAGACCTCGCAGGACGGCTGGAACTGCGGGACCCCTCTGGGAGCGCTCACCGACGACCGGGAGGCGATGCTGGCGGTGGCGATGAACGGTCAACCACTGCCGATCGAGCACGGCTTCCCGGTGCGCACCATCGTCCCGGGACTCTATGGCTTCGTCTCCGCCTGCAAGTGGGTGGTCGACTGGAAGGTCACCCGGTTCGCCGACTTCACGGCGTACTGGACCGATCGGGGATGGGCGGAGCGCGGTCCGGTCAAGATGGCGTCGCGGATCGACGTCCCGGCCTCCGGTGACCGGGTGCCCGCCGGCACGCTCCGCGTCGGTGGAGCCGCGTGGGCGCAGCACACCGGCATCCGGGCTGTGGAGGTCCAGCTCGACGGCGGGGGATGGCGGCCGGCCGTGCTCGCCTCCTCGCCCAGTGACGACACCTGGGTGCAGTGGGCGGTCACACTGGCGGTGACGCCGGGGCGGCACGAGCTGAAGGTGCGGGCCACGGACAAGTCCGGCGTAGTGCAGACCGGCGTCCGCGCCGACGTGGTGCCCGACGGCGCCACCGGCTGGCACAGCGTCGACTTCGTCGCCGAGTCCTGACGCGGGGGTCGCGGCCCCTAGACTCCAGCCTTGTGACGCTCAGGCTCTATGACACCGCCACTCGCGAGGTCCGCGACTTCGTGCCTCTCGAGGAGGAGAAGGCCGGCATCTACGTCTGCGGTCTGACTGTGCAGTCCGAGCCGCACGTCGGCCACGTGCGGTCTGCGGTCAACTTCGACGTGCTGCGACGCTGGCTGACCGCGACCGGCTACGACGTCACGTTCATCCGCAACGTCACCGACATCGACGACAAGATCCTGGTGAAGTCGGCCGAGCAGGGCCGACCGTGGTTCAACCTCGCCTACGACATGCATCGCGAGCTCGACAAGGCGTTGGCGTCGATCAACGTGCTGCCGCCGACCTACGAGCCCGCGGCCACCGGACACATCCCCGAGATCGTCGAGCTGATCGGCGAGCTGGTGGCGCGCGACCACGCCTACGCCGCGGACGACGGGTCTGGCGACGTGTACTTCGACGTGCACTCGTGGCCGGCGTACGGCTCGCTGACCCGGCAGGGGGTGGCCGACATGGAGCCGGCCGAGGACGCCGACCCGCGCGGGAAGCACGACCCGCGCGACTTCGCGCTGTGGAAGGGCTGGAAGAAGGAGTCGGAGCCGGTGACCGCGTCGTGGCCCTCGCCGTGGGGACCGGGGCGGCCGGGGTGGCACATCGAGTGCTCGGCGATGGCGGGGAGGTACCTCGGACCGGCCTTCGACATCCACGGCGGCGGCGTCGACCTGCGCTTCCCGCACCACGAGAACGAGATGGCGCAGTCGCAGGCGGCAGGCCGCCCGTTCGCGGCGTACTGGCTGCATAACGCCTGGATCACCACCGCCGGCGAGAAGATGTCGAAGTCGCTCGGCAACTCGCTGCTGATCCCGTCGGTGCTCGAGCGGGTGCGCGGCGTCGAGCTGCGTTTCTACATCGTGGCGGCGCACTACCGCTCGCACGTGGAGTTCTCCTTCGAGGCGCTCGAGGAGGCGGCGGCCGGTTTCCGGAGGATCGAGGGGTTCCTGGAGCGGGTGCCGGCCGTCGGCGACGGCGCGCTGCCGGGGGCGTTCGTCGCGGCGATGGACGACGACCTCGGCACGCCCGCGGCCGTGGCCGTGATCTACGACAGCGTCCGCGAGGGCAACCGGCTTGCGGCCGAGGGCGCGACCGACGAGGCCGGGCGGCACGCCGCCGCGGTGCGCGCGATGCTGGGCGTCCTCGGCCTCGACCCGGCCGACCCGGCGTGGGGGCCGTCGTCGACGGGCGGCGACGCGCTCGCCGGCGTCGTCGACCAGCTGGTGGCGGGGCTGCTCGAGGAGCGGGCCGAGGCGCGCGCGGCGAAGGACTTTGCCCGTGCCGACGCGATCCGCGACCGGCTTGGTGCGGCCGGCGTCGTCATCGAGGACACGCCGAGCGGACCGAAGTGGTCCGTGGGCGGGGGCTCCTGATGGCCGGCAACTCGCAGCGCAAGGGCGCGATCCGCAAGACGTCCAAGAAGCCGACCGCGGGGTCGGGCGGCCGGGTGCGGCGCGGGCTGGAGGGCAAGGGGCCAACCCCCAAGGCGGTCGACCGGCCCTATCACAAGGCGGCGAAAGCCAAGTCCCGCTCCGAACGTGACGCCACCAAGCGTCCGCAGCGGCGTGGTTCGAAGACGTCCGACGCCGAGTGGCTCGCGGGGCGCAACTCGCTGGTCGAGGCGCTGCGCGAGGGGGTGCCGGTCACCGCGATCTACGTCGCCGAGGGCGCGGAGCGGGACGGCCGGCTGCGCGAGGTCTTCCGCATCGTCGCGGACCGCGGGCTCTCGCTGCTCGAGGTTCCGCGCGCCGAGCTCGACCGGATGACGGGGGGCGCCGTCCACCAGGGGGTGGCGGCCCGGCTGCCGGCGTACGAGTACGCCCATCCCGACGACCTGCTGGCCCGGGCCGCCGAGGCGAAGGAGCCGCCGCTGATCGTGGCGCTCGACTCGATCACCGATCCTCGCAACCTGGGGGCTGCGATCCGGTCGGCGTCGGGCTTCGGGGCGCACGGCGTCGTGATCCCGGAGCGGCGAGCCGCAGGTATGACGGCCTCGGCGTGGAAGACCTCGGCCGGCGCGGCCGCGCGGGTGCCCGTGGCCCAGACGGTCAACCTGGTGCGGCAGTTGAAGGCCTACCAGGACGCCGGGTGCATGGTGGTCGGCCTCGCGGCCGAGGGCGAGGTGTCGCTGCCGGACTTCGAGCTGGGCGACGGGCCGCTGGTGCTGGTGGTCGGCTCGGAGGGCGACGGCCTGTCCCGGCTCGTTGCCGATACCTGCGACCAGCTGGTGTCGATCCCGATGTCGTCGTCGCTGGAGTCCCTCAACGCCGGTGTCGCCGCCGGCATCGCGCTGTACGCCGTCGCGAGGTCGCGCGCCTGACCGCGACATGCAGGTGGTGGTGACGCGAGATGCAGGTGGTGGTCGCTCCACCTGTGGGTGGTGGTGGCCCGTGGCCTGGTCACGCGGCGTTAGCCGGCCAGCCGTGAGTAGACCCGTCGCCTCGACGGGCTCCGGTCCTCGATCACGCGTCCGAGCCTGCCCAGCACGCCTTCCAGGCGACCAGCCGCAAGATCGCTCTGGGTGAGGACGATGACCAGCCACCCGTTGTCTCGCAGGGCCTGACGTCGCGCCGCGTCTCGCGCCCGTTGCTCCGGCGAGGAGTGGAAGGCGAGGCCGTCGTACTCGATGGCGATCCGCAGCCGAGGGTAGGCGAGATCGAGCCGGACGGCTCCCCACCCGGGGACGTCGAGCGGCAGCTGCAGCGTCGGGAGTGGGAGGCCGGCGTCGTGGATGGCCAAGCGGACCCACGACTCGGCGGCTGACTCCGCCAACGGCGAGGCCAGCGGTGCCAGCTCCCGCAGCTGGATGCATCCCCGGCGCCCCTTGAACCGGGGAAGCGCGGCGGCGAGCTGCTCGTGGGAGATGTCGTGGACTCGCATGAAACCGTCCAGCGCGGCCAGCGCGGCCCAGCGACCCCGCAGCCTGGCACAGTCACATGCCGTCCGGAGTGGCGTGGTGAGCCGGACGCCCCCGGCCTCCATGACTTCGTCCTCGTGCAGCTCGCGTCGCCCACCGAGCAGTCCTGCCCGGCGGCTCGGCTCGTGGTTCGCCGAGACGATCTCGAGCGGAGGCGGAAGATCGAGCCAGCCCGCCGGCCAGCAGTCGACCCCATGGAGCCAGGCAGCGGACCTGTCGACGACGACGCAGTGGCTCGGAACCACCAGCGCCGCGGCGTGGACCCTCAGGTCGACGGTGGGGACGAGCGAGGCGGGGGCATAAACGCCGCGCATCAGGCGACGCACCTCACCGTTCGCAACCATGGCCCGCAGCTGCGCGCGCGTCACGCCGAGACCCGCTGCCTGGGCGCTGGTGTAAGGGTGCTCGGGGAGTCTCATCTCTCGATCGTGGAGTGGTGACCACGCCCGGACAGCCGCCGTCGGCGCCCGGTGTGGACAACGGCGTACGCCGTGAGGGTGTGCACCGCTTCTGGCCCGCGCAGGGGGCGCCTGCCCCACACGCCCCGCGTCACGACGGAGCCGTGGTCGGGCCGCCACATCGCGCATGTCGGGCCGCTGCAACGCGCATGTCGGGCCACCACCACCCGCATGTCGCGCTTCGACGGGATGGTATGCAGGGGAGATGCCGCTGCGAAGGCCCACAGGCGGGGCGACGGTGCGCGCCCTCCTGCTGGCGTTCGTCTGGCTGGTCGTGACGGCGGCAGCCTCCGTGGCGATCTTCCTCGGCTCCAGCCGGACGGTGGTCATCGCGAGCCACGAGACGGCGGTACGGCCCACCCTCAGCGGGCAGATCGAGCTGCACACCGGTCCGCTGCTGCCCGACCTGCGCCTGCCCTCGGGCTCCGGAGTGGGCGCCGACCTCACCCTCGGCAAGACGCAGTCGCGGACCCTCGACGAGCTGGTCAGCCGCTACGCCTTCATCGCCACCCAGCCGGAGGCCCAGCTCGCGCGGGTGCGGGACGCCGGCGTCGACATGGCCGTGGACGCCCTTCTCCTCGGCGCCCTCGTCGGCGCCGCTCCGGTGGCGGTGTGGCTCCTGCTCGGTGCCGCCCGCCGACGTGAGCTCCTCGACGCCGTGCGCCGGCCGGTGGGCATGGTCGGTGTGGCCGCGCTCGTCGTGGCCGTCGGCGTCGGCACCGTCCCCTGGCTCACCTCGCGCGGCGCCGGTCAGCCCGACCGGGAGTGGACGAGCCTGCAGGACTTCGTCGGCGATGGCATCGCCCTGCCCTCGGAGCTGTCCCGCGTCCAGGTCCGCACCGACGTCACCGGCGACGAGTCGCGGCGGCTGCTGACCAGTGCGATCTCGACCTACCGCTCCAGCAAGACCTGGTACGCCGCCGCCGAGGCCGCCGTTGCCGACCTGGAGCTCCGCAGCCCCGAGCCCGACGAGACGGTGGCGATCCTGGTCTCCGACCGACACGACAACATCGGGATGGACGCGGTCGCCCGCGCGATCGGCGACGCAGCGGGGGCCACCTGGGTCTTCGACGCCGGCGACGACACCTCGGCGGGCGAGTCGTGGGAGGCGTTCAGCCTCGACTCTCTGGACTCCGCCTTCGACGGCTACGACAAGGTGGCCGTCACCGGCAACCACGACCACGGCAGCTTCGTGGGCGAACACCTCGGTGACCTCGGCTGGGCGCGCCCGGCGGCCTCCACCGTCGACGGCCCGGGGGACTCGGTGGTCTGGGGCATCGACGACCCTCGCTCCAGCGGCCTCGGCAACTGGCGCGACGAGCCGGGGCTGTCCTTCGCCGACACGGTCACGCTGGTCGCCGACGAGGTGTGCGCGCAGGAGCAGCGGGTCAACACCGTGCTCGTCCACGACGCGGCGCTGGGCAGTGAGGCGCTGCGGCGAGGCTGCGCCGACCTTGTCATCGGCGGCCACCTGCACGTCCAGGTCGGGCCGACCAACGAGATCGGCTACAACGGGCTCGACGGCTGGCGCTACACGACCGGCACGACCGGCGGCGCGGCGTATGCCCTGGCCGTCGGCAGCAAGCTGCGCCGGCAGGCCGAGGTCTCGCTGATCACCTATCGCGAGGGCCGCCCGGTCGGCATCCAGCCGGTGGCGCTGCGCACGGACGGCCAGTTCGTGGTGCGTGACTTCGTCCCGCTGACCTACGCCGAGCCGCCGGTCGTGCCGGAGACCGACCAGCCTGCCTCCGACGGGGCGTCGGGCGACGCGGCCCGGCCGACCCCCGCGACCAAGGCATCGCCCACCCCCCGATCCACCTCGCGGCCCTAGGATCGAACGGTGCCAACCACTGTCGAACGACTGCTCCCCACCGAGGAGGCCGAGGCTCTCCTCGAGCTGACCTGCGAGATCGCCGCCAAGGAGCTCGAGCCGCACGTCCACGAAGCGGAGGAGGCGGGTGGTTTCCCGGCCGACGCCTATCGCGTGCTCGGCCGCGCCGGCCTGCTGTCGCTGCCGTTCGCCGAAGTGCACGGCGGTGGTGCCCAGCCCTACGAGGTCTACCTCCAGGTCGTCGAGGAGGTGGCCGCGGCCTGGCCCAGCGTAGGGGTAGGGCTCTCGGTGCACACCCTCACCGTTTCGGTCGTCGCCGCCCACGGGTCGACCGGCCAGCGCGACACCTGGCTCCCCCAGATGCTGTCGGGCGACTGGCTCGGCGCCTACTGCCTCTCGGAGCCGCAGGCCGGCTCCGACGTGAGCGCGATCCGCACCCGTGCGGTCCTCGACGGAGAGGAGTACGCCGTCTCCGGCGCCAAGCAGTGGATCAGCAACGGGTCGTGCGCCGACTACTACATCCTCTTCGCCCGCACCTCCGACGATGCCCGCTCCGGACTGTCGTCGTTCATCGTGCCGGCCGACACCGACGGGCTGACGTTCGGCCCGCCGGAGAAGAAGATGGGCCTGCACTGCGACGTCACCACACCAGTGCTCCTCGACGGAGCCCGGATCCCGGTCGACCAGCGCCTGGGCGAGGAGGGCGCGGGCATGCGGATCGCGCTCGGCGCGCTGGACTCCGGCCGACTCGGCATCGCCGCGGTGGCCACCGGCATCGCCCAGGCCGCGCTGGCGCACGCGGTCTCCTATGCCCGCGAGCGCGAGCAGTTCGGCCGGCCGGTCGGCGACTTCCAGGGGCTGCAGTTCCTGCTCGCCGACATGGCCGCCGACGTCGAGCGCGCCCGGGCGTCGTACCTCCACGCGGCGCGGCTCAAGGACGCCGGCCGGCCGTTCACCCGGCAGGCGAGCATCGCCAAGGTGACCGCCACCGATGCGGCGATGCGGGTCACCACTGACGCGGTGCAGGTGCTCGGCGGCAACGGCTACACCCGCGACTACCCGGTGGAGCGGCTCTTCCGCGATGCCAAGGTCACCCAGATCTTCGAGGGCACCAACCAGATCCAGCGGATGGTGATCGCGCGCGACCTGTTGCGCTGACGCCACGCAGGCACGGCGCATGTCGGCACACCGTGACCGGCATGTCGGGCCACCACCACCGGCATGTCGGGCCACCACCACCGGCATGTCGCGGTCACTCGGCGGCGATCGCCTCCTCGGGCTTCGCGGTGAGCACCTGGGCGATGTAGTCGCGGGCGGTGTCGAAGATGTCGACCTCCTGGCCGGCCTGCTCGGAGAGGTACCACCGATGGACCAGCACCTCGTGGTAGAACTCCGCGGCCTCGAGCCGACCCCTCAGGTCGGGCGGGATCATCAGGGCCACCGGCTCGTAGATGTCGGCCATCCACCGCGCCGCGACCAGGGCGCGGTCCTCCCGGCCGAGGTCGTGGGTGGCGGTGAAGGCCGCGAGGTCGTTGAGCAGCCGGCGGGCCTGGTTGTCCTCCACCGCCATGCCGGTGAGGTCGCGCAGCTCACGCTGGTGATGGCCCAGCTCGACCACCTTGGGTCGGATCACCAGCCGGTCGCCGTCGAGGTCGGTGACGATGTCGAGCTCGTCGACGTCGAAGCCGAGCTCGTTGAGCCGCTCGATCCGCTCCTCGATGCGCCACATCTCGGCGGCGGAGAACTGCTGCTCGTCGGTGAGCTCCGACCACAGCGCGTCATAGCGCTCGCGCAGCATGTCGACCATGTCGTGGGCCTCGACCTCGGCATAGACCTCCTGGTCGGAGGCCTGGAGGTCGAGCAGCTCGGCGAAGATGTTCTCGGTGCCGACGGTGAGGTCGTGGTCGCGCATCTCGGCGGACAGGGAGGGCCGCATCTCGCCGGTCTCGGCGTCGACGAGGTAGGCAGTGAAAGCACCCGCATCGCGCCGGAACAGCACGTTGGACAGCGACACGTCGCCCCAGAAGAAGCCGGCGAGGTGCAGCCGCACCAGCAGCACCACCATCGCGTCGACCAGCGACGGGAGATGCTCCGTCCGCACGCCGTGGGTGAACAGGCTGCGGTAGGGCAGCGAGAACCTCAGGTGGCGGGTGACCAGGGCGCTGGGCAGCGGCTCGCGGTCGGCGTCGAGGCGACCGGTGACCACGGCCTGCGGCACGACGGCGGGCAGCCCGATCCGCTGCAGGTCGCGCAGCAGGCGGTACTCCCGCCAGGCCATCTCCTCCTGCGTCTCCTTGACGGCGTAGACCTGCTCGCGCAGCCGCACGATCCGCACCGTGTGCCGCGACAGGCCACGCGGGAGCGGCACGACGTACTGCTCGTCCCACTCCTCCAGGGGGGTCGTCCAGGGGAGGGTGATGATGGCCGGGTCGGGCCGGCTCGCCGCGATGCGTAGCGCCACGGGGGAAGCCTAGGGGGCGGGGGTGCCGCCGGGGAGGCGCCCGGCCAGCCGGCGGGCGAGCTGATGATGAGGCAGGTCCTCCAACAGCACCGGCTGACCGTCCGCGCCGGTGAGCGGTTGGCACCAGTTGGGGTACTCGCGGTTGGTGCCGGGCTGGTTCTGCGTGCGCCGGTCGCCGACCAGGTCGGGCACGGCCACGCCGAGCAGCAGCGACGGGGCGCGGGTGAGCAGCGCGTGCAGCGCCTCCACGGTCTGCTCGCCGGTGGCCTCGTCGGGCAGCAGCCCTCGCTCGCGAGCCATCGTCAGGAAGGCCTCCTGCTCCTGCTCGGCGACGGCGAGCTCCTCCTCGACGGAACGGGTGAGCAGCCCGAGCCGCTCGCGCAGGTGCACATGCTCCTTTGCGAGATAACCGGCCGTGGGCGGCAGGTCGTGGGTGGTGACCGACGCCAGGCACAGCTCGCGATAGGTCTCGGGCGGCTTGGGCGCGCCGTCCTCCCATTCGAACCACAGGATGGAGGTGCCGAGCACCCCACGCTCGCGGAGGTAGTCGCGCACGAACGGCTCCACGACGCCGAGGTCCTCGCCGACCACGAACGCCCTCGCGCGGTGCGCCTCGAGCAGCAGGATCGAGACCATCGCCTCGTGGTCGTAGCGCAGGTAGGCGCCCTCGCTCGGGGGGTTGCCGACCGGGATGCACCACAACCGGAACAGCCCCATCACATGGTCGATCCGCAGACCACCGGCGTGCCGGAAGGCGGTGCGCAGCATGTCGCGGTACGGCGCGTAGCCGAGCGCGGCGAGTCGATCGGGCCGCCACGGCGGCTGCGACCAGTCCTGGCCGCGCTGGTTGAACGCGTCGGGTGGGGCGCCGACGGTGACACCGGTGGCGAGGGCGTCGCCGAGCGTCCACACCTCGGCGCCCGACGGGTGCACCCCGACGGCCAGGTCGGTGACCAGGCCGAAGGACATGCCGGCGGCCGTCGCCGCTGCCTGGGCGGCCCCGAGCTGCTCGTCGGCGATCCACTGCAGCCAGGCGAAGAAGTCGACCCGGTCGCCGAGGTCCTCGGCCAGCTCGGCGACCGCGGGGGAATGCGGGTCACGAGCCCAGGCCGGCCAGGGCGCTCCCGGCCCGTCGGTCTCGGTGAACAGCTCGGAGATCGCGCACCACAGGGCGAACTGCTGCAACGGCTCGCCCTGCTCGGCGAGGAACGCGTCGAGCCTCTGCTGTCGGGCAGCGCTGCGTGGGGCGGTGAAGACGAGCTCGAGCGCGTCGAGCTTGGCCCGCCAGGCGACGTCGCGGTCGATCAGGCCGCCGTCGGTCGCCTCGCGGGCGGTGGCCGCCAGCCGCTCGACGATCACCTGGGGCGTGGTGGCCAGCCCCTTGGCCTCGGGGATCTCCTCCACGCGGACGTAGAGCGGGTTGAGGAAGCGGCGAGAGGTGGGGAGGTACGGCGACGGCTCCAGCGGCGGCACCGGCTCACCCGCGTGCAGCGGGTTGACCAGGACGAACGCCGCACCGAGGCTGGCTCCCCACTCGGCGAGGGTGGCCAGGTCGGCGAAGTCGCCGATGCCCCAGGAGGCCCGGGACCGGGCGGCGTACAGCTGGGCCGTGAGGCCCCACTGCTGGTGGTCGAGAGCGGGGGGAAGGTCGAGCCGAGCGGGCGCCACGACCAGCAGCGCGTCCGCCTCGCTGTCGGCGCTCACGGCGTGGATCCGGTGGTAGCCCAGCGGTAGCTCCGCCGGCAGCTCGAAGCGGGCCTCGCCGACGAGCCGTCCGTCGACCTCACGGGGCGCGACGCTGTGCTCGGCCTGGGGGGCGTCGACGACGCCGCCGCCCTCGATGCGGACCTCGACCCGCAGTGCCGCTCCGTGGGCGACGTGGGCGAGCACGGAGCCGGTGGTGCCCTGGCTCATCACGACCACCGGGGGGAGGGCCTCGCGCCATGGCCGCTCGTCGCTGTGCCGCAGGGCCGCGTCGACGGCCTCGTCGGTGGTGGCGTCGACGCCGAACGCCCCGAGGACGGCGGTCACCGTGGCGACGGAGACCGTGGTGTGCCGCCCCTGCCAGTCCCAGTACTCCGTGCCGACACCGTAGCGCTGGGCCAGCTCGAGAAGGGCGGGCCAGGAGCTGACGTCGTCCGCGGCGAGATGGTCCATGCGGGCCAGTCTCTCGCGGGACGCGCAGGAGAGCACGCCCGGGCCTTCTCGGGAGCCCGGCCCGGGCGTGCTGGGGGAGGAGAGAACGGCCCGCCGTCAGCAGAGCACCGCCACCTCGACCGAGCTGCAGGTGTCGTTGCCCGCACCGCCGTTGCCGCGGTCGAAGCCGCTGCCACCACCGAGCTCGTCGACGCCGCCGTTGCCCCAGAGCCGGTCGCGCCCCGAACCGCCGCTGAGCCGGTCGTCGCCGGCGCCGCCGCGGATCTTGTCCGCGCAGGCGCCGCCGCGCACCTTGTCGTCGCCGCCGCCTGCGTCGATCACGTCGGCTCCGCCGCCGCCGATGATGGTGTCGTTGCCTCCCCGTCCGCGGATGACGTCGGCGCCGGGGCCTCCGACGAGGACGTCGGGGCCCGGGCCACCGATGAGGACGACGCCGGGCGCGTGGCAGCCGGGCGGGAGCGCCGCCTCGGCGGTCGTGACGGCTGCCGGGACGAGAAACCCGGCTCCCACCAGGGAAGCCAGGGCGATGGGGATCTTCATGAGAGTCCTCCTTGGTCGGGCCGACCCTCGTGGCCGGCCGAGGACCCCACCAGACCGTGCGCACCTCAGCGTGGCGTCAGAGCGACGTCAGCGCGGGGTGGACGCCGGGACCGCGGAGGCGGCTGCCGGGGCGCCGCGCGGCTACCATGGTCGCCGCCCGCGCGGCCTGCGCCGCGACCGGCGCGCCGCGTTAGCTCAGTGGTAGAGCACCCGCCTTGTAAGCGGACGGTCGTCAGTTCAATCCTGACACGCGGCTCGGAGCCGATCGGTCCGCGCAGGCGGCTCAGCCGCGGGTGCCGGCCGTGTCGCTCTCGGTGTTCTCCTCGACCGGGGTCTCCCGCAGCAGAGCGTCCTGGTAGGCGTAGACCAGCGCGATGGCGAACCACGGTGCGATGAGTGCGGCGACGACCCCTGGGATCGCGTTGACCAGCACGAAGGGCACCTGGAAGAGGGCGAGCATCAAGACGCCGACGAAGCCGCCGGCGATCGAGCCGATCAGCGCCCCGAACGCCACCAGGGCTGCGGTCTTGGCCTTCTGGGCGCGGACCAGGTGGGCGCTGCGACGCAACGCCCCGGCGCCGGACCGCCTCTCGAACACCACGATGGGCACGATCAGAGCGGTCGCGACGACCAGCACGAGCGTCAGCGGCGCCAGCACCAAGGTCAGGGCCATGACCAGGCCGAGGGCCACCACCAGGCCGGCGGTCAGGAGCACGACGTGGTAGTGCCGGGCTGCCTCGCGGAACGCCGAGCGCACCGTGACGTGCCGGGCCGCGGCACGATCGACCATGGTCTGCGCGCACGCGGTGGCGCTGAGCAGGGCGACCGCGCCCTGGAGCAGTGGCCCCACGGTCCCGAGGACGGTCGACCAGCCTGTGGTGGGCGGTGGGGTCGTGCTCGTCAGAGCGCTGCCGCTGAGTCCCTGCTGCAGGAGGGCCAGGCCCAGCGCCACGCTCGCGCCCAGTGTGCCGATGCCGACGTAGAGCAGGAGCCGGGAGCGGTAGGCCTCCCAGGCGTCGGAGAGGATCTGCCCGAACGTCCGGAGCCCGTCGAGGGGGAAAGCTCGGGTCGAGCCCCAGGCCGTGCGGCGCACCAGCCAGAGGATCAGTCCCAGGACCAGGACGAGGCCCACGAGGACGGCCAACGGGTTGTTGGTGAACAGCCGGAAGACAATCGAGCCCTGCTCCACGACCGAGCAGAACACGTCGGTGGTCTTGACGCCGTAGACGTCGCCGCCGGGGACCTGATAGCTGGTCTCGTTGCGCCGCTCGGTCGCGGTGAAGGGCTCGGTCCAGCGGTCCTTCGCGGTCGGCCCCTCCGGGCCGCTGTAGAACGCTTGCGAGAACTGCTCCCCCCACTGACCCTGGTAGGCCGTCCACGGGAGCTGGCGGGCGGCCTCGGCAGGATCGCTGGGGATGGTCAGCACGACGGGCAGCTCGCCCGGGGCGGCGTCGAGGGTCGAGTCGCAGCCCAGGCCCTGGCTGGTGGAACGCAGCAGGAAGAGCCCCGTCTCGTAGTGGTTGGCGTGCGAGCCTGCCGAGGCGAAGACCTCGGGGTGGGTGCCGTCGCTCACGCTGAGCTTGGGGTCCCCCCAGGTCGCCTGCTCGCCCGCCTCGTGCTGGCTGTAGAGCACGGTGACGGGTGCGGTGGTGAGCGCCTCGGCCGCCGAGCCGACGTCGAACTCCAGCTGGATCGTCTCCCAGTCGCTCTCGTGCTTGTTGTTGAAGTCGTTGAACGGGTAGTACATCCAGTACTGCAGCGCGAGCCGCCCGGGGACGGCCTCCTCCGTGGCGACGTGGGCGTAGACCGTGGTGGGGGTGCCGCCCCAGATCCGGTTGAACCACTCCTCGTAGTCGCAGCCGGGGCGCAGCGGGTTGCCCGGGAAGTCCATCGCGTATCCGTAGAGCGGAGCAGAGAGGTCCTTCTCGCTCGGCCCGACGGCGACCAGGTTGTCGACCGCCCAGGGGCCTCGCAGGGCCACCTCCGGGTTGCTGAAGAGCGGGTCGACCGCGACGGGGCGGTAGGGCTCGCCGGGACCGCAGTCGACCTCCTGTGGCACCAGTCGGACCAGGGGGGCGTACTTCTCGGCGAGGGCCTGCTCGTCGTCGGTGTCGGCGCCCGCTGCGGTCGGCGTGAGGACCACGCCCGCCAGCGCGGCGAGGGCGGTGACGGCGGCCACCCCCGCCCTGGTCAGGCGGTGCCCGCCGCTCATCGCAGCCTCCGCGGCTCGAACTCGCCGCTCGGCCGGGCGATGGCTTCCTGGGCCGCGACCAGGCGGAGCTCGCGCTCGCCGCTGTCGAGGGTGGCGCGCAGGACGGCGTAGACCGACGACATGGTGCGGGCCAGCGCGTCGGCAGGGGAGCCGGTGTCGTGCAGGTGGGCGGTGAAGAGCGCCGCGGTGAGGTCGCCGGAGCCGTTGGCCTTCATCGGCAGCAGCGGGCTCTGGGCGATCCAGGCGCCGTCGTCGGTGACGGCCAGCATCTCGATCGTGTCGACGGGGCGGTCGGGCCGCTCGACGGAGGTGACCAGCACCGTGCGCGGTCCACGCTCCCGGAGGCGGTCGGCGGCGTCGAGCACGTCGTCGAGCGTCTGCGGATCGGTGTCGGTGAGGAAGCCCAGCTCGAACTGGTTGGGGGTCACGACATCGGCCGCCGGGATCACCCGCTCCCGGATCACCGGCGGGATCGCGGGGTCGACGAAGCAGCCGGACCGGGCGTTGCCCATCACGGGGTCGCAGGTGTACGTCGCCTGCGGGTTGGCCGCCTTGACCCGGGCGACGGCGTCAAGGACGACCTCGGCGATGGCCGGGCTGCCCTGGTAGCCCGAGAGCACGGCGTCGCAGGTGTCGAGGGCGCCGCGGTCCTCGATCCCCGCGATCACCGCCCGCACGTCGTCGGGGGCGATCAGCGGCCCGCCCCAGGCGCCGTACCCGGTGTGGTTGGAGAAGTTCACCGTCAGGACCGGCCACACCTCGTGGCCGAGTCGCTGCAGCGGGAAGACCGCGGCGGAGTTGCCGACGTGACCGTAGGCGACGTGGGACTGGATGGACAGGACGCGCACGGGCCCATCCTGACAGGACCGGGCCGAGCGTGCTCAGGCGACCTGCAGCGACCTCTTGGACAGCCCCATCCAGAAGCCGTCGACGACCTGGAGGCTCGGCTCGTCGGGGGTGGTGGCGGCGCCGAGGGTGACGAACAACGGGGTGTAGTGCTCCACCGTGGGGTGGGCGTAGGGCATGCCGGGGGCCTTCGAGCGGTAGTCGGCCAGGGTGTCGACGTCGCCGCGGGCGAGCGCCTCACCGGCCCACGCGTCGAAGTCGGCCGACCAGCCGGGCGCGGCCGCGTCGATGCGCCAGTCGGTGAGGAACGGCAGCCCGTGGGTGAGGAAGCCGGAGCCGATGATCAGCACGCCCTCATCGCGCAGCGGCCGCAGGCGCTCGCCGATGGCCATCAGCCGGGCGGGGTCGTGGGTCGGCATCGACATCTGCAGCACCGGGATGTCGGCGTCGGGGTACATCAGCTTGAGCGGCACCCAGGCGCCGTGGTCGAGCCCGCGGCCGGCGTGCTGGTGGACCGGCTCGGTATCGGGCATCAGCGCGGCCACCCGAGCGGCGAGCGCCGTCGCGTCCGGGGTGTCGTAGGTCATCTGGTAGTACCTCGGCGCGAAGCCGCCGAAGTCGTAGACCAGCGGCACGCCCTGGGCCGACAGCGACAGCGGCGCCGACTCCCAGTGGGCGCTGACGATCAGGATCGCCGTCGGACGCGGCAGGTCGGCGGCCCATGCGGCCAGCTGGCCCGACCAGATCGGGTCGTCGAGCAGTGGTGGCGCGCCATGGCCGATATAGAGCGCCGGCATCCGGGAGTCGATGGTCACGCCTACCATAATAGTTTCACTTTCAACTTTATTCCCACTGCGTCCCGCAGGGGGGACCGCCGGTAGTGGCCCACTCCCGCGGTGGTGCGGGGACTCCTGCGGCGTCCGAACGGGGCGCGAGTCCCCCTACGCCCGCGGCAGTGGGCCGGGCGAGGGGACTCCGTGGGCGCGGGCGGGTCGGCCTAGCGACCCTCCGCGAGCTGCTTGACAGTGAGCAGCTGCTTGCGCGCCATGACGAGGTCACCCAGGGCGAACACCGGGCCGAGGCGCCGTCCTGTGCCGGACGCGAGCTTGAGCAGCAGCCGGGTGCGCTCGCCGCCGTCGACGATCACGTAGGACATGTGGACGCCCATGATCGTCGCCGTGAGGTGCTCCCCGGGCGCGACCGCGACGACCCTGCCCACCGGCCGGCCGCCGGTGGCGGTGAACGGGTCGCCGACCCGGGGGTCGTCGAGGTCCTGCAGCTCGCGGGGCGAGCGGCGGCCGAGGTTGTCGACCCAGTCATAGGAGTACGGCGCCAGCCTGATCTGCCTGACCCACCGCCACACGTGGTCCACGGGTGCCTCGACGCTGACGCCCCGCCAGGCCTGCCAGGCGGGCTCCGGCACGAAGGCGTCGCAGGGATACGGCCGCCGCATCTCGGCGTCCGTCACCCCCCAGCGGTCGCCGATCACGCGTCGATCCTAGGGGCCGTCCGCGTCGGCGCCCGAGGGCGGAGCCGAGGCCGGCAGGGTCCAGTCGAGCGGTTCACCGCCCTGGTCGACGAGCATCCGGTCGACGCGGGAGAACGGCCGGGATCCGAAGAAGCCGCGCGAGGCCGACAGCGGCGAGGGGTGGGCCGACTCCACCGACGGGACGTCGGCCAGCATCGGCTTCAGGGACTGGGCGTCGCGGCCCCAGAGGATCACGGCGAGCGGGCCGCCTCGGTCGACCAAAGCCTCGATCGCGCACTGGGTGACCTCCTCCCAGCCACGGCCGCGGTGGGACGCGGGCTCGCCGGGCCGGACGGTGAGGACTCTGTTGAGCAGCATCACGCCACGGTCGGCCCAGGCGGTGAGGTCGCCGTGGACGGGCGGCTGCACGTCGAGGTCGTCGTGGAGCTCGCGATAGATGTTGCGCAGCGACCCGGGCAGGGGCCGGACGTCGGGCGCGACGGCGAAGCTCAGCCCGATCGGGTGGCCGGGCGTCGGGTAGGGGTCCTGGCCGACCACCAGGACGCGGACATCGGCCAGCGGGCGCTGGAAGGCCCGCAGGATGTGGTCGCCGACCGGGAGGTAGGGCCGCCCTGCGGACAGCTCCTCGCGCAGGAAGGCCCCCATCGCGGCGATCCGGTCGTCGACCGGTCTCAGCGCCGCTGCCCAGTCGGGGGCGACCAAGCCCTTCTCGACCAGGCCGGCCAGGGTGCTCACGACGGCGACGAGGGCCGCACCGGCCGGGAGAGCCGGTCGAGGAAGGCCACCAGCAGCGCCTCTCGCATGGCCGACGACGCCGCGTCGAGCATCGCGTTGACCTCGGCCATCCGCTCCGGCAGCGCCAGCCCGACCTGTCCCTCGGCGACGAGCCCGGAGGCGACGAGCAACCCGTCGAAGTCCTCGTCGGAGAGGGCCGCCGGGTCGAGTGCCTCGATGAAGGCCACGACGCCTGGGTCCACGGCCACCGGGCCGGCCGCGACCGCCGCCGCCACGGCCTCGCGCAGCGACGCGAGCAGCTCGTCGAGGTGCGCCAGCGTGGCGGCGCTGACGGTGAGGTGCAGGTTGGCAGGGGAGCCGGCGTAGGCGAGCTGCGGCTGGAGGTACCACCCGCGTTGCTTCATCTCGTCGGCCACCGTGAACGGGTCACAGGTCTCGTCGGTGACCACCGTGACCAGCGTGGAGTCCGGGGCGACGAGCACGCGCAGCCCGTCGGTCGCCGCCACACCGGCCGCGATCGCGTCGGTCGCCTCGAACGCCTGCCGCGCCAGGTCGAGGTAGCCCTCGTCGCCGAGGGACTGCACCACGGTCCAGGCACCGGCGAGCGGGCCGCCGGACTTCGTGGACTGCATCGTGGAGTTGAGCATGGTGTAGCCGGGCCAGTCGGCCGAGGCGAAGAACTGCGACCGGCGCAGATCGGGGGTGCGGTGCAGCAGGAGCGAGGTGCCCTTGGGGGCGTAGGCGTACTTGTGGGTGTCGACGGAGATCGACGTGACGCCCTCGACCGCGAACGTCCACGGTGGCACCGCGCGCCCCAGCCGGGTGGCGTACGGCAGCACCCAGCCGCCGATGCACGCATCGACGTGGCAGCGGACGCCGCGGGCGGCCGCGGCAGCGGCGATCTCGGTGACCGGGTCGATCACGCCGTGGGCGTAGGACGGCGCCGAGGCCACCACCAGCACCGTGTCGTCGTCGATGGCCGCAGCCATCGCCTCCGGGTCGGCGCGGAAGTCCTCGCCCACCGGCACGCTGCGAAGCTCGACGCCGAAGTAGTGCGCGGCCTTGCGGAAGGCCGCGTGCCCCGTCGTCGGCAGCACGACGTTGGGTCGGGCGATGTCGGGGCGGCCGTCGCGGGCGGCCTGCACGGCCAGCATGCACGACTCGGTGCCGCCGGAGGTGACCGTGCCGACGGCGGTGTCCGGCGCGTCGACCAGCCCGCAGGCGAAGCCGACCAGCTCGTTCTCCATCGTCAGCAGGCTGGGGAAGGCCGTGGGGTCGAGGCCGTTGGCGCCGGCGAACGACGCGACGGCGTCGCGCGCCAGGGCGTCGAGCTCGGGCAGCCCGGCGTCGTAGACGTAGGCGAGGGTGCGCCCTCCGTGGATCGGGCAGGTCGGCGGCGCGGAGCTCCTCGAGGCGGCTGCGGACGTCGGTCATGGGTTCAGCCTGCCAGGCCGCGACGGTCGTCGCCCAGGGCGTCGACCGTGTCGGCGTCGAGGGAGTAGCGGCGCAGCCACCACAGGCTGGTCAGGGTCAGCACGGCCGGCAGGAGGGAGAAGCCGATCACGATGGCGGTGAGCGCCGAGTCGGGCTGGGCGACGTCGCCGGAGGTGGACGACCGGTAGCCGCCCAGGGTGAGCACGACGGCGTACAGCGCCGGGCCGAGCGCAAGACCGAGCGTCTCCCCGGCCGTCCAGACACCGGTGTAGACGCCGGCCCGGTTGGAGCCGGTGCGGCGCGCGTCGACGGCCGCGGCGTCGGGGAGCATCGCCAGTGGGAAGACCTGGATGCCGGCGTACCCGACGCCGACCAGGGCGGTGGCGGCGAACACCACCACCGGCGGTGCCACGCGCGCGGTGGTGAGCAGGAGGGCGCCGGCGGCGAAGACCAGGCTCGCCAGCACGTAGCCGCGCCGTTTGTCGAGCCGCTCGCCCGCCCGTGCCCAGAGCGGGGTCAGCACCAGCGCCGGGCCCGACGAAGCAGACGAACAGGATGGTGCTCGCACCGGTGTCGCCGAGCACCTGCCGGGCCAGGTAGTCGACACCGGCGAGCATGCTGCCGGTGGCCAGCGCCTGGATGACGAACGTCGTCAACAGGGCCCGGAAGTCGGGGGAGGTGGCCACGATGCGCAGCTGGTCGCGCAGGCTGCCCGGGCCCGGCTCGACGGCGCCGACGGGAGCCGTGCGGGTGCCGCGGTAGGCGCTCACCACGCCGACCAGGATCAGGGCCGCCATCGCCACGCCCATCACCCGATAGCCGGCGCGGCCGCCGACGAGGTCGCGGATCAGGGGCGCGCTGGCACCCGCGATCATGATCGTCAGCGCGAGCAGCGCCACCCGCCAGGTCATCAGCCGGGTGCGCTCGTCGTACGACGAGGTGATCTCGGCCGGCATCGCGACGAACGGCACCTGGAAGAACGCGTACGCCGTCGCCGCGGCCAGGAAGAAGACGAGGACCCACGCCGCCTCGGTCACCTGCGAACCGGTGTCGGGACCGGCGAAGATCAGCGCGAACGCGACCGCCAGGCCGATGCCGGCCCTCAGCAGCCACGGGCGCCGCGGGCCGCGCGGGTCGACGGTGCGGTCGCTGATCCGGCCGGCGATCGGGTTGAGGATCACGTCCCAGCCCTTGGGGAGGAACACGATCAGCCCCGCCGCGAGCGAGGCGATCCCCGAGGCTGTCGGTGAGGTAGGGGAGCAGCATCAGCCCCGGCACCGTGCCGAACGCCCCGGTGGCCACCGACCCCGATCCGTAGCCGATGCGCACCCGCCGCGGGAGCGTTCCGTCCCCATGCATGGCCGCAGGCTACCGACGACATGCCCGTTGTGGTGGCACGCGAGGCACGCGGTGGTCACGCGACGTGCGCCCCGTGGTCCTGCGACGTGCGGGATGTTGCGTCCCAAGAGGCTGGCGGGGGCGTCAGACGGACAGAACGTGTCAGCGCTCGATCCGGATGACGTTGCGCGGCGTGCTCAGCCCGAGAGGGCGCGGGACGAGCCGGAGCCGTAGCGGCGCTGGGGGTTGACCCCGATCGCGGCCGGCTGCGTCGTGGCCTCCGCCTTCCCCGCGGTGGACTCCTGCGGTGGAGTCTTCTTTGCGGGGCTCCTCCTGCCCGGAGCCTTCTTGCCGGGGGTGCTCGTCGCCCGGGTCCTCGTCGCTGTCCGCTGCCTCGCCGGGGCGGCCTTCGAGGTCGCCTTGCTGGTCGACGCCTTCGTGGTGGCCGTCGTCTTCCCTGACCCCGTCTTCCTGGTGGCCGTCTTCTTGCTGGCGGCCTTCTTCGTGGCGGCCTTCGTGGTCGTCGCCCGCTTGGCTGCCGTCTTCTTGGCCGCCGTCCTCGTGGCAGTCTTCCTGGCGCCCGCCGACCTCCGCGTTGCCTTGCGGGCCGCCGGCGCGGTCTCCGGGGACGGCTCGGTCGGCGTCCGGGCGCCGTTCCACTGCCGCACCCACTCGTCCAGCACCGCCCAGGTGCCGGTGCGTGCGGCCCGGCCGGTCAGCATGCCGAGGTGGCCGCCGGGCACGATCTCGAACCGCACCTCCCGCGAGGCGGTGAGCAGCGGGAGGACCGCCCGCACCGACCCCGCGGGGGCGATCCCGTCGGTCGCGCCCGCGAACACCAGCACAGGGGCGGTCAGGTTGGCCAGGTCGATGGTGCGCTCGCCCAGCCGGAAGGCCCCGTCGACGAGGGCGTTGCCCTTGACGAACCGGTGATAGAGCTGGCCGAAGGTGCGCCCGGGATAGGCGATCATGTTGGCTTTGAACCGGTCGACCGCCTCAAGCTGGGCGAGGTAGTCGGCGTCGTCGAGGTGCGTCGCGATGGCGAGCGGCTTGGTCACCATCTTCTGCACCGAGGCGAGGTTGAAGGCCCAGCCCACGAGGGGCTTGGGCGCCCCGCCCAGCAGACGGTACGCCGCGGTGATGGCGCCGCGCCCGTCGGTGAAGTTGAGCAGCGGGCGCAGTGGGGCGACGATCGGCACCTGCGTCACGTCGAAGGGCGCTCCCAGCGTGGTCACCGACGCGATCGGCAGGTCAGGACGGTCGGCTGCGGTGAGCAGTGCGAAGATCCCCCCCAGGGACCAGCCGACCACGTGCACCGGTCGCCCGCCCGCGTGGTCGGACACCTCCTGGATCGCGGTCGGCACGACGGTGTCGATCCAGTGCTCCATGCCCAAGTTGCGGTCCTTGAACGACACCTCTCCGTACTCCACGAGGTACGTCGGGTGCCCGCCGCGCACGAGGTGCTCCACCAGGGAGCAGCCGCGGCGCAGGTCGAAGCAGATGGACGGCGCGGCCAGGGGCGTCACCAGCAGGATCGGGTCGCCGTCGGGGACGGCGCCGGGCGTGGGGCGGTAGTGGTAGACGTCGCGGCGCGGACCCTCGGCGATCATCGACCGCGGCATCGGTCGCAGGTCGGCGAGGCCGCCGTACAGCACCGTGTGGGTGAGGTTCTGGGCGGCCGCGATGACCTGATCGGGCTTCGGGATCAGATCCATGCCACGAATCTAGCGACCCGGTCAGAAACGGACGGGCGGGCGCAGGCTCGGGTCGTGCTCGCCGTCGTAGAGCAGCTCGTCGAGGAACGCGTCCGCCCAGCGCCTGACGTCGTTCTCCATCACCTGTCGCCTCATCGCCCGCATCCGGCGGTGCTTCTCCTTCGGCGGGGCGGTGGCGGCCTCGACGAGGGTGTCCTTCATCCCGTTGAGGTCGTAGGGGTTGACCAGCCAGGCCTGCCGCAGCTCGTCGGCTGCGCCGGCGAACTCCGACAGCACGAGCGCGCCGTCCTCCTCGAGCCGGCAGGCGACGTACTCCTTCGCGACGAGGTTCATCCCGTCGCGGTACGGCGTCACCACCATCACGTCTGCGGCGCGGTAGAGCGCCGCCATCTCCTCGCGGGGGTAGGACGAGTGCAGGTAGGAGATCGCCGGGTGGCCGAGCCGCCCGTGGTCGCCGTTGATCCTGCCCACGAGACGGTCGGTCTCATCGCGGAGCTGGCGGTACTGCTCGACCCGCTCCCGGGACGGCGTCGCCACCTGCACGAACGTCGCCTGCTCGACGTGCAGACGGCTGTCGCGCAGCAGCTCGCCGAACGCCCGGAGCCGGGCGTAGATGCCCTTGGTGTAGTCGAGCCGGTCGATGCCCAGGAACACCGTCTCGGGGTCGCCGAGCTGGGAGCGGATCTCGCGGGCGCGCGCCTCGACCGGCGCCGACCGGGCGAGCTCCTCGAACCCGCGGGCGTCGATCGAGATCGGGAACGGCGCCGCGTGCACCACGCGCCCGTCGGGCAGGTGCACGCTGTCGCGGTGGGTCTTGTGGCCGACCCGCTGCCGCACCAGCCGAACGAAGTTGGCGGCGCCGCCGCCGAGCTGGAAGCCGATCAGGTCCGACCCCGAGCAGCCCCTCGAGGATCTGCCGGCGCCAGGGGAGCTGCTGGAACAGCTCGGTCGGCGGGAACGGGATGTGCAGGTAGAACCCGATCCGCAGGTCCGGTCGCAGCTCGCGCAGCATCTGCGGCACCAGCTGCAGCTGGTAGTCCTGCACCCAGACCGCGGCGTTCTCGGCGGCGACCTCGGCGGCCCGCCGCGCGAAGCGCTCGTTGACCGTGACGTAGGCGTCCCACCACTCCCGGTGGAACTCGGGCTTGGCGACCAGGTCGTGGTAGAGCGGCCACAGCGTCCCGTTGGAGAAGCCCTCGTAGAACTCCTCGACCTCCTGCGCGCTGAGCGACACCGGGACCAGCATCATGCCGTCCTCGACGAACGGCTCCGGAGCGATCTCGTCGGTGCCCCCGGGCCAGCCGATCCAGGCGCCGTCGTGGGAGCGCATCACCGGCTCCAGGGCGGTGACGAGGCCGCCGGGAGAGCGCCGCCAGCCGACCGACCCGTCGGGTTCGACGACCCGGTCGACGGGCAGCCGGTTGGCGACGACGACGAGGTCGGCAGTGGTGAGCGCGGTCACGTGATCACCCTACGGGTGTGGGGTCGCGCCGGCCGGGGAGAGACGACGCGCCGGGAGCGAACGGCCGAGCGAATGACACGACTGTGATTCGTCGCCTACAGTGGGGGTCGACGTACCCACCATCGCACGACGGGGAGCCAGCCACATGGACGCCGCGAACGCCCTCACCGGCCCAGCCGTTGACCAGCCGAGCCTGAGCGACCGCGACCGCGACATCCTCGAGTTCGAGCGGCAGTGGTGGAAGTACGCCGGCGCCAAGGAGACCGCCGTCCGCGAGCAGTTCGACATGAGCGCGACGCGCTACTACCAGGTCCTCAACGCGCTCATCGACCGTCCCGAGGCGCTCGAGGCCGACCCGCTGCTGGTCGCGCCGGTTGCGGCGGCTGCGCGCCACCCGCCAGCGGCAGCGCTCCGCCCGCCGGCTCGGCTTCGAGATCTGAGGTCGCCGTGCCGCAGCGGGGGCGCGGCCTGGCGACGGCGTTCCCGTCGCCCGTGGTCGTGCTGAGCATCCTGGCGGTCGCGATGGCCGCGATCGCCTTCGTGGCCACCCGTGGTCAGGTGCCCGCCGAGCGCGAGGTGGCGCTGCCCACGAGCTCGTCGCCGTCGGTGTCCGCCGCGCCGACCATCAAGCCCGACCCGAAGAAGCAGAAGCCCGTGGTCGACCGGGGCGCGGTGCCGGTCGAGGTCTACAACAACTCCGGCGAGCAGGGGCTGGCCGGTAGCGTCGCCAACCGCGCGAGCGGGATCGGCTGGCAGGTCGTCGGCTCCGACAACTGGTACGGCACCATCCCCGCCTCCACCGTCTACTACCCCTCTCGGCTGCGCGCTGAGGGCCGCCAGCTGGCGCTCGACCTCGGGATCACGCGGGTGCTGCCCGTCGTCGAGCCGATGCGCGGCGACCGGCTGACGGTGATCCTCACCGGTCCGCTGGGCTAGTCGCCGACGCTCCTCGCGGCCCGGATGTCGGCGGTGAGCCGGCGCAGGAAGGCCAGCACGCCGTCGGGTCCGGAGACCACCTCGTCCGCGCGGTCGCGCAGGGCGCTCTCCTCGTCGGAGGCCGAGCAGACGAGGTACGTCGCCAGGCCCTGGTCGCTCAGCTCGCGCACGGCGGCGAAGGCCTCGAGATCGCCCAGGTCGTCGCCGGCGAAGAGGAAGCCGCGCGCGTCGACCTCCTCGGCGAGCCGGTGCACCGCGGTCCCCTTGTCGACCCCGGGGGTGCGCACCTCCACGACGTTGCGACCCGGCTCGACGACCAGGCCGTGTCGCTCGGCCGCTCGGCGCACCGGCTCGACCAGGCGCGCCTGCGCTGCGGCGGCGTCGGGCAGGCGGCGGGTGTGGATCGCCACCCCGAGCCCCTTCTCCTCGACGTGCGCCTCGGCCGCGTCGGACTCGCGCAGCAGCCGGGGCAGCTCTCGCAGGAAGGTCGAGAGGCCGTGCGGGGGGCGCGGCGTGATCACGCGGCGCTCTGAGGAGGTCCACCGCTCGTGGCCGTACTGCCCGAGCACGTAGAGCTCGCGTCCGTGGCCGCCGATCGCGTCGCCCACCTCGTCGAGGCCGCCGAGGGCCAGCGCCTGCCGGGCGGGGCGTCCGGTGATGATCGCCACGGCGCGCACCACCTCGGCCAGCTCGACCAGCACGTCGGGGGCCTCGGGGTGGATGTGGGCGAGCTCGGGGTCCTCCACGATCGGTGACAGGGTGCCGTCCATGTCCAGGCCGATCACGGCCCGGTCGGCGACGGCCACCAGGGCGTCGTACGCCGCCCGCGCCGGCCCCGTGGTGGCTCGGTCGGAACTGCTGCTGACGGAGGCGTCCACGCCGTCTATCCCACCATGGCGGGGCGCAGCCACTCGACCCGGCGACGGTGTCCGGATGCTGGATGGTCGATTCGCATCCTGAGACGGCGGGCCTACGCTTGGCCCAGCTCATCACGAGGGACTGAGGGAACGGCCCGACGACGTCCCGGCAACCGCCACGAGCCTCCCGCCCGGATCACCGGGCGGACGTGGAGACGGTGCCAAATCCGGCCTGCGGCGACCTTCGCCTCGGGAGAGATGAGGAGGAGGTCTCCCCATGAGCGCATCCCTGGCAGAGCGTGTCTGTTCCGAGGGTCTCGAGTCGCCCGTCGGCGTCCCCGACCCCGCCACCCCCGCTCCGGGCGCGCTGCGCCCCGGCGCGTTCGGCAACGCCGTCGGCCTGTCGTGCCGCGAGTGCGGCCACCTGCAGGAGCTGGGCCCGCACTACGCCTGTCCCGAGTGCTTCGGCCCTCTCGAGGTCGCCTACGAGTTCCCGGCGGTCACCCGCGAGCAGATCGAGGCCGGCCCCCGCAACATCTGGCGCTACCAGGCGCTGCTGCCCGTGCCCACCGATATCACCGAGAGCCCCAACACCGAGCCCGGCTTCACCCGGCTGCTGCGGGCCGACAACCTGGCGGGAGTGCTGGGGCTGGCCAAGCTCTGGGTGAAGGACGACTCCACCAACCCGACCCACTCCTTCAAGGACCGGGTCGTCGCCTGTGCGCTCTCGGCGGCGCGCGAGCTCGGCGCGACGACGTTCGCCTGCCCCTCGACCGGCAACCTCGCCAACGCTGTCGCCGCCGCCGGCGCCCGGGCCGGCATCAAGACGGTCGTCTTCATCCCCAGCGACCTCGAGCACCCCAAGCAGGTCAACTCCGCGGTCTACACCGAACAGCTGGTGGCCGTGAACGGCACCTACGACGACGTCAACCGCCTCGCCTCGGAGATCGCCGGCGAGGAGGAGGGCTGGGCGTTCGTCAACGTCAACGTCCGACCGTTCTACGCCGAGGGCTCCAAGACGCTGGGCTACGAGATCGCCGAGCAGCTCGGCTGGCGACTGCCCGACCAGGTCGTCATCCCGGTCGCCTCGGGCAGCCAGCTGACCAAGGTGGACAAGGCCTTCCAGGAGCTGATCGCCCTGGGGCTGGTCGAGGCCAAGCCCTACAAGATCTACGGCGCACAGGCCACCGGCTGCAGCCCCGTCTCCGCGGCGTACAAGGACGGTCACGACATCGTCCGGCCGGTCAAGCCCGACACCATCGCCAAGTCGCTGGCGATCGGCAACCCGGCAGACGGCCCGTACGTGCTCGACATCTGCCGCCGCACCGGGGGCGCCGTCGAGGACATCTCCGACGAGGAGGTGCGCGACGGCATCATCCTGCTGGCCCGCACCGAGGGCATCTTCACCGAGACCGCCGGCGGCACCACCGTCGGCGTGCTGAAGAAGCTGGTCGAGACCGGTCAGCTCGACACCGAGCTCGAGACGGTCGTCATCAACACCGGCATGGGTCTGAAGACCCTCGATGCGGTCTCCGACCGGGTCGGCCCGGCGGCGGTGATCGAGGCGTCGTACGCCGCGTTCGCCGCGACCGGCATCTCCTGAGAGGCTGGCGGTCATGAGCGTGAGCGTGCGGGTGCCGACGATCCTGCGGACCTACACCGGCGGCGCGTCGGAGGTCACCGCCGATGGCGCGACACTGGCGGAGGTGCTCGACGACCTCGACCGCTCCCATCCCGGCATCAAGGCGCGGGTGGTCGACGAATCCGGTGCGTTGCGCCGTTTCGTCAACGTCTACGTCGGCAACGACGACGTCCGCTTCCTCGACGACCTGGCCACGGCGACACCCGACGGCACGCAGGTCTCGGTCATCCCGGCGGTGGCCGGCGGCTGACCACGGGCCCTGTCCAGCAGGGCCGGGTGGCGGGGCTCAGTGCTCCTCCACCGCGACCAGCGCGGCGTGGCCGCGCCCGTCGATGCGGACCCGCGCCACCGCCTTGCCCGAGCCGACCAGCTCGTCGAACGCCGCGGCTTGGTCCTGCGGCAGGAAGTAGCTCTCGATCCCGCATCGGGTGCGCCACGTGTGGCTGTCGCAGGCGAGGTACGGCCCGTCCGCCGGCCGCTCCGCGACCGCTTCGTCGGCGACCCAGAGGCCGTTGCGATCGCGGAGCACGAGGTAGACCGTGTCGCCGTCGGCGGCGAGATCGCTGCCGTCGGGTGTGTGGAGGGACAGGTCGGGGTAGGTCAGGTCGACGTAGGCGCCGCGGAACGGGTCGATCGGGTCGTAGGGCTGGACCCGGAAGAGGTACTCCTCGCCGGTCGTCCGCGCGGACAGCTGAGGGGCGACACCGACGGCCACGAGGGCCAGCTGCACGATCAGCAGGGCGGCGACCTTGACCCAGCGGGTGGTCGTGAGCGTCATGACGGGTCTCCTTCCCCGAGGGGCGGGGCGGGGCGGTCCTCGGTCAGCTCCTCGGCCAGCCGGCGCCGCGCCCGGTCGAAGAGGTAGCCGGTCGCCAGGAACACCAGGCCCAGCGCCACGAACAGCCAGGCGCCCGGCAGGATCGCGGCGAAGACCGCAAAGCTCTGGAAGGTGGTGAAGACGACCAGGGCGGCCGTGGCCAGCGCGGTCAGCCGCCACGAGTCGCGCAGCACTCCGAGCACGGCGACGCCGGCGGCAGCGGCGAGGTAGACACCGATCGCGACGGCGGCCTGGGCCCAGTCGGCAAGGTCGATGTCGCTGGTGTCCGAACCGGTGTCCCAGGCGACGAGCAGCCAGGCCACGAAGGCCATGCCGACCGCCCCGAGTGCCTCGAGACGGCGCCAGCCGCGGGCACCGGCGACGGCAGCGGCGGCGAGCACGCCGGCGACGACGGTGAGGACCAGCAGCACCGGCGACCACCGGAAGTCGTCGAGGGTGACCATCGGGATCGCCGCGACGAAGAGCGCGGCGAGCGCGAGGCCGGTGCCGAGCTCGCGCCACGGCACGGCGAAGCTCGGGCGCCACCGGTCGTGGAGGGTGCCGAGCGAGACCGCTGCCACCGCGGCCACGGCCAGCGCGAGCACCACCGCGAAGGCGCTCGGGTCGTCCCACAGGACCTCCCAGACCAGCCAGACGGTGCCCGCGGCGGTTCCCACGACCAGAGGCCCGTGGGCCTCGAGGAGGTAGGCGTAGAGCAGCGCTCCGAGCGCCCAGAGGCCGACGAGCCCGGGTTCGTACGCCGGCACCTGGAGACTCTGCGCGGCCTGGAAGACCACCGCCCCGAACGCGAGGGCGGCCAGGATCCGGGCGGCTCCGACCACCGGCGACGCGATGCCGCCGGCATGCTCCCGACGCGCTGCGAGCGCCTCGGCGCCCACGGTGATCGCCACCCAGAGGGCCGCGACGGTGCCGAAGCGGGTCAGCGGCGGAAGACGGTCGAGGTTGGCCGCCACCAGCCAGATCAGCCCGATGCCGACGAACGCGGCGCCGAGGGTGAGCACCAGTGCGGCGAGGCTGAATCGTCGGGAGGCGTGGTAGCGGTCCAGGATCTGGTGGGCCTGTCCCTCCGAGACCAGGCCCTCGCGCTGCCAGATCGCCACCTCGCCGGTCAGCCACTCGAGGCTGCGGGGAGTGATCGGGACCCGGCCGGTTCGCCCGGCCGGCAGAGGGGTCGCCGACGCGGAGGTCAGAGAGGTCGTCATGTCTCCATCGTGGCCCGCGCGGGCACTCCGTGCATGCGCACGGACACTCAACCGAGGCGTGAGGTGGGCGACACGGTTCGCGGGGGAGGGTCAGTCGCCGAGTGCGGCGCGCCGCCCGCGGAGGTGGGCGCCCTCGGCCTCGTTGTCGCAACGCCGCAGGGCGTCGTCGAGTGCGGCGCGTGCGTCGTCGATGCGGCCCACTCGAGCCAGCAGCTCGGCGCGGGTCGCGGGCAGCCGGTGGCCGGGCAGCTCCAGGTCGGCGAGCAGTGCCAGCCCGGCGAGGGCGCCGTCGGCCTCCGCGACCGCGACGGCTCGGTTGAGACGCACGACGGGAGAGCCGGTGAGCTGCTCCAGCTCGGCGTAGCGGTCCGCGATCCGGGTCCAGTCCGTCATCTCCGGCGCCGGGGCGATCGCGTGCTCGGCGGCGATCAGCGCCTGGAGGAGGTACGGCGTCGCGGCGGAGGTCGCCATCGGTCGGAGCAGCGTGAGCGCCTCGTCGATCTCGTCGAGATGCCAGCGGGTGCGGTCCTGGTCGGGGAGCAGCACCAGCCTCCCCGCGTCGACCCGGGCGTCGCGGCGGGCGTGCTGGAGCAGCATCAGTGCGAGCAGGGCCTCGAGGTCGGGCCGGTCGGGGAGCAGCTCGCGGACGACGCGCACGAGCCGGATCGCCTCCCCGGCGAGGTCGGCGCGCAGCACCTCGGGGCCGGTCGCGGGGGCGTAGCCGGCGGTGAACGCGAGGTAGGCGACCTCGGCGACCAGGCCGACCCGTTCCTCGAGGTCGGGTCCGGTGGGGAGCTCGAAACGGGCCCCCGCGAGCCGCTTGCGCGCGCGGGTCAGCCGGGCGGCCATCGTCGGCGTGCTCACCAGGAACAGTCGGGCGATGTCGGCGGTGGGCACGCCCAGCACCAGACGCAGCGTCAGCGCCGCGGCGGCCTCCCGAGGCAGCGAGGGGTGGGCGCAGAGCAGCACGAGTCGGAGGCGTTCGTCGGGGAGCCCGCCCGCCGCGGGGAAGTGGGCCGGGTCGGCCATGACGTGGTGCACCTCCTCCTGCAGCCGGTTCTCGACGGCGAGCTCGGGCAGCCGGCGTACGGCGGTGGCCTCGGAGCGCAGCCGGTCGAGGGCGCGCCGACGGGCGGCGGTGAGCAACCAGGCGGGCGGGTTGACGGGTATGCCGTCGCGTGGCCAGGTGCGGGCAGCTGCCTCGACGGCGTCGGCGAGGGAGTCCTCGGCGAGGTCGAGGCGCCGGAACTGAGCGACGAGCAGGGCCACGAGGCGGCCCCACTCGTCGCGGACGACGTCTCCGAGCGTGTCGCCGACGGTCAGGGGTCGACCTCCGGCGCCGGGCGTGCCTCGAGGGTGAACCGCGTCGCCAGCAGGGCCGCCCGCTCCACAGCGGTCTCGAGGTCGGCCACGTCGATCACGAGGAAGCCCCCGATCTGCTCAGGCCTGACCGACGGAGTGGTCGACGCAGGCGCGCACCTCGAGCAGGCCATCCGCGCCGGCCAGGAAGCCGACGCACTCGAGCAGGTCGTCGAGGTTGTCGGTCCGGACGGTGTAGAAGCCGGTCAGCTGCTCGGTGGTCTCGGCGAAGGGGCCGTCGGTCACGACCGTCTTCTCGCCGTCCCGGCGCACCAGACGAGCGGTGGACGAGGCGGTGAGCTCCGCGCCGCCGGTGATCGTGTGCCCACGCTCGGCGAGCATCGCCGCGAAGGCGTTGTGCCGGTCATACATCGTCCGCCGGTCGGCCTCGCTGGCGCTGGCCCACGCGGTCTCGTCGCCGGGGATGAGGACGGCGTACTCGGTCATGGTTCCTCCTGGGCTCGGGATCGAGTCTGTCACCTGGATGACGCGCGAGGAACGCCGAAATCGACGGGGTGCCGTGCGACCGTCTGACGTTTGCACTCTCACCAGTCGAGTGCTAAACATGGCATTGGCACTCTCGCCATGAGAGTGACAACACCAACGGACCGGCGAGCTGAGGTCCCAGGCGCCGGCGGGAAGGGTCCGCCGGGTCAGCGGGGGCCGTCCGTCGCGGGCAGCAGACCGGGCCGTCCACACACTTGTCGAAGCGAAGGATCGCGCACAACATGCCGAAGCTGATTGCTTTCAACGAGGAGGCCCGGCGCGGCCTGGAGCGTGGCATGAACACGCTCGCGGACGCCGTCAAGGTCACGCTCGGCCCCAAGGGCCGCAATGTCGTCCTCGAGAAGAAGTGGGGCGCCCCCACGATCACCAACGACGGCGTCTCGATCGCCAAGGAGATCGAGCTGGAGGACCCCTACGAGAAGATCGGCGCCGAGCTGGTCAAGGAGGTCGCCAAGAAGACCGACGACGTCGCCGGAGACGGCACCACCACCGCCACGGTGCTCGCCCAGGCGATGGTCCGTGAGGGCCTGCGCAACGTCGCCGCCGGCGCCAACCCGATGGGTCTCAAGCGCGGCATCGAGAAGGCCGTCGAGGCCGTCTCGGAGCAGCTGCTGGGGATGGCCAAGGACGTCGAGACCAAGGAGCAGATCGCGTCCACCGCGTCGATCTCCGCCGCCGACGAGACCGTCGGCGAGATCATCGCCGAGGCGATGGACAAGGTCGGCAAGGAAGGCGTCATCACCGTCGAGGAGTCCAACACCTTCGGGCTGGACCTCGAGCTGACCGAGGGCATGCGGTTCGACAAGGGCTACATCTCGGCCTACTTCGTCACAGACCCCGAGCGGATGGAGACGGTCCTGGAGGACCCCTACATCCTGATCGCCAACCAGAAGGTCAGCTCCGTCAAGGACCTGCTGCCGCTGCTGGAGAAGGTCATGCAGTCGGGCAAGCCGCTGCTGATCCTCGCCGAGGACGTCGACGGCGAGGCGCTGTCGACCCTGGTCGTCAACAAGATCCGCGGCACCTTCAAGTCCGTCGCCGTCAAGGCACCGGGCTTCGGCGACCGCCGCAAGGCCATGCTGCAGGACATCGCGATCCTGACCGGCGGCCAGGTCATCTCCGAGGAGGTCGGCCTCAAGCTCGAGTCGACCGGCATCGAGATGCTCGGCCAGGCCCGCAAGGTCGTCATCACCAAGGACGAGACCACGATCGTCGAGGGTTCCGGTGACGGCGACCAGATCGCCGGCCGGGTCAACCAGATCCGCGCGGAGATCGAGAAGTCCGACTCCGACTACGACCGCGAGAAGCTGCAGGAGCGGCTCGCCAAGCTGGCCGGCGGCGTGGCCGTCATCAAGGTCGGAGCGGCCACCGAGGTCGAGCTCAAGGAGCGCAAGCACCGCATCGAGGACGCCGTCCGCAACGCGAAGGCCGCGGTCGAGGAGGGCATCGTCGCCGGCGGTGGCGTGGCGCTGATCCAGGCCGCCGACGCGGCGTTCGAGAAGCTCGACCTCGTCGGTGACGAGGCCGTCGGCGCGTCGATCGTCCGCAAGGCGACCGAGGCCCCTCTCAAGCAGATCGCGGTCAACGCCGGCCTCGAGGGCGGCGTCATCGCGGAGAAGGTGCGTGGCCTGAAGACCGGGCACGGCCTCAACGCGGCCACCGGCGAGTACGTCGACATGATCGCCGAGGGCATCATCGACCCCGCCAAGGTGACCCGCTCGGCGCTGCAGAACGCCGCGTCGATCGCCGCGCTGTTCCTCACCACCGAGGCCGTCGTGGCCGACAAGCCTGAGAAGGCTCCGGCCATGCCCGGTGGCGACGGCGGCATGGGCGGCATGGACTTCTGAGCCACGCCAGCTGAGAGCACTCGACAGGGCCCCGCTTCGGCGGGGCCCTGTTGTGTCTTGTGGGCCGTCGCCGTGGCCCTCACACTCCGCAGATGACGCCTTCGTCCCCGCCGCCCATGGCCGCGCTCTTCGACTCCCTCGCCGACAGCTACGACCAGACCGGCGTGCCGTTCTTCGAGCCCGTGGCTCGCCGGCTCGTCGAGCTGGCGGACCCCCGGCTCGGCGAGCGGGCGCTCGACATCGGCTGCGGCCGGGGCGCCGCCACGCTGCCGCTTGCCGCCGCCGTGGGCCCGTCGGGGCGGGTCCTCGCCGTCGACATCTCGCCGGCGATGGTGGCGGCCACCGCCGCGGCCCTGGCCGGAGCCGACCTGCCTCACGCCATCGCCGAGGTCGGCGATGCGAGCGGACTCGAGACCGAGGAGCGCTTCGACCTGGTGGTCTCATCGCTGGTGCTGTTCTTCCTCCCGGATCCGTCCACCGCCCTGGAGGGGTGGCTCGGACGGCTGCGCCCCGGCGGCCGACTGGCAGTGTCGACGTTCGGCCCGCTCGACGATGTCTCCCGCGCGCTGGACGCGCTGTTCGACCCGTGGCTGCCGCCGGGCCTGCTCGATGCCCGGACGTCGGGTGCGCGAGGCCCCTTCGCCAGTGACGACGGGATGCTCGCGCTGATGCGCGAGGCCGGCGCGGTCGACCTCGACAACCACCTCGAGCCCTTCGAGGTGCGCTTCCCCGACGTCGAGGCCTGGCGCCGCTTCTCGATGTCGACCGGCCAGCGCGCGATGTGGGCTCATGTGCCGGAGCAGGAGGTTCCCGGGGTGCTGGCTGCCGCCTCGCGGCTGCTGGCGACGGCCGACCTCGGATCCGGCCCCACCCTGACCTGGCACCTGAGGTTCACGACCGGGCACCGCCCCGAATAGCGGCCGTCGTCGACGCCCGGCGCGTTACGGTGGGGGCGATATGAGCCAGCACGACGACGAAAGCGCCGAGGTGGCGGCTCGGTTCGAGCTGCTGGCGCGTGACCTTGTCGAGCCGCTGCGGCGCTACCTCCTCCGGCGAACCGACGCAGAGACCGCCGAGGACGTCCTCGCAGAGACGATGCTGGTCTGCTGGCGCCGGCTGACCGACGTGCCGGTCGGCGACGGGGCCCGGCCGTGGGCCTACGCCGTCGCACGGCGCTGCCTCGCCAACGCCGAGCGCAGCGCCCGGCGGCAACGGCGCGTCGCCGGCAAGGTGGCCACCCTGGACCCGCCCCGGGAGGCGACCCTGGTCGAGGATGACGACCCCGAGCTGCACGCGGCCCTGGGGCGGCTACGCGACGCGGACGTCGAGCTGCTCCGCCTCTGGGCGTGGGAGCAGCTCGCCCCGGCCGAGATCGCCCAGGTGCTCGACGTGACCCCCAACGCCGTGAGCGTCCGGCTGACGCGGGCGAAGGCCGCGCTGCGCGAGGAGCTGGCGGCGGCGAGAGCCGACTCGAGAAAGGATCCGGCCGATGCCGGACATGAACCAGCAGAAGGGAGGCAGTGATGGCCGACAGCAAGAAGCAACCGAAGCAGGCGAAGCAGGACGACGACCTGCTTGCCCGGATGCGCGCCGCCGACCCCGCTGCTGCCCTCCCGCCCGCTGCGCCTGAGCGCGTCAGCCGACTGCTGGAGGACGTCATGAAGCACCCCGTGGACCACGTCTCGTCTCACGACTCGCCCGCGGCCTCTTCGTCAGGGGCAGCGCCGACGACCACGCCGGCCGCCGCCGGCGGAGCGAACGGCGCACCGGTCGGGGCCCCCCGGTCGCGGTGGTCGCGCGCGCTGCCGTGGGTGGCGGGGGCGGCAGCGGCGGCGATGGTGGCTATCGCCGGGTTCTCGCTGATGGCGCAGCGGGTCGAGCCCCCGGCGCAGCAACCCGCCGTCGCCGCACCCGAGCCGACCGCGACGACGGTCACCGCGCCCGCCGCAGCGCCTGGTCGATGTGTCCCGCCGAGCCCCGAGGTGCTCGCCGGAGCCGAGCTCGCCCTGGACGGCACCGTCACCGAGGTCACGGGCGACCAGGTGACGCTGACCGTCAACCAGTGGTTCGCCGGCACGCCCACCGACGAGCTGGTCGTGACGGCGGTGCCCGCCGCTCTGCAGTCGCTCATCGGGGCGCCCGACCTGCAGCAGGGCCAGCGCTACCTGCTCGCCGCCAACGCGGGACAGCTGATGGTGTGCGGCTTCAGCGGGCCGTTCGACAGTGAGCGCTCGACCCTCTACACCACGGCCTTCGGAGGCTGAGCCGTCTCGATGACATCGTCCACCTCCTCGGCCGGGTCGGTCATCGGCATCCTGCTCGCTGCGGGAGAAGGGCGACGGATGGGTCGCCCGAAGGCGTTGATGCACGACGCCGACGGCACCTCCTGGCTGCTGCGGTCGTGCGCGGCGCTCGACGACGGCGGCTGCGACCAGGTCGTGGTCGTGCTCGGCGCGGCGGCCGCCGAGGCGCGGGAGCTGCTGGCCGACGTCCCCGTCGACGTGATCCTCGCTCCCGACTGGAGCCGGGGGATGTCAGCGTCGCTCCGGGCCGGGCTCGGGTTCCTGGTCGACGGGGACGGGGCGCTGCTGCACCTCGTCGACCTGCCCGATGTCGGGCCGGAGGTGGTGGCGCGCGTGCTCGACGCCGGGCGCGCGGCGGCGGGCGACGACCCGCGCGACGCGCTGGCCCGGGCGGCGTACGCCGGGGTGCCGGGGCACCCGGTGCTGCTCGGACGACACCACTGGCCCGGCGCCCTGCGCTCGGCCGCTGGGGACGAGGGAGCGCGGGGCTATCTCGCGGAGCATCCACCGCTGCTGGTGGAGTGCGGTGACCTGGCCTCGGGCGACGATGTCGACCGACATCCCGCGGGATCGGCCCCCGAGGCCTGAGCGAGGGCCAACCATCGGGCAACCCGGGCGACGTACCCTGAGCGCATGTCGGCCGACGTGAGCCCGAGCGCGCCCGAGGGCGGCGCAGCCATGCCGCCCAGCTCGCCCGCGCAGGTCGCCGAGCTGCTGGGCTCGACGGGCTACCTCGCGGACACCGCTCTGTCGACGATCACCTTCCTGGGGCTGGCGATGCAACGGCCGCTGCTGCTCGAGGGCGAGCCCGGCACCGGCAAGACGTCGCTCGCGGAGGCGCTCGCCGCCTCGTCGGGGTGCTCGCTGATCCGGCTGCAGTGCTACGAGGGGATCGACGCGTCCCAGGCGCTCTACGACTGGGACTTCCCGCGCCAGATCCTGCACCTGCGGACGTTGGAGGCGCTGGGTCGGACCGGTGCCGGCCAGGACGACATCGAGGAGACCGAGAAGAGCCTGTACGACGAGCGGTTCCTGCTGGCGCGGCCGGTGCTGCGGGCGCTGCGCGAGGCCCCGACGGTGCTGCTGATCGACGAGGTCGACCGGGCCGACGACGAGTTCGAGGCGTTCCTGCTCGAGGTGCTGTCGACCTACCAGGTGACGATCCCCGAGCTCGGCACCGTCGTCGCGGCTCGGCCACCCGTGGTGGTGCTCACCTCCAACCGCACCAGGGAGCTGCACGACGCGCTGAAGCGGCGCTGTCTCTACCACTGGATCGACCACCCCGGGCTCGAGCGCGAGGTGGAGATCGTCAGGTCGCGCGAGCCGTCGGTGCCGGCGGCGCTGGCCCGCCAGGTGGTCGAGGTGACCCAGCGGCTGAGGGCCCGCGACGACCTGCTCAAGCCGCCGGGGGTGGCCGAGACGCTCGACTGGGTGCGCGCCCTGCAGCGGCTCGGCGCCACCGAGCTCGACCTCGACACGGCCGCTGCCACCCTCGGAGCCGTGGTGAAGTACCGCGAGGACACCGACCGGATCAAGCACGCCCTCGACCGCCTGCTGGCGGTCTGAGGTCTTCTCGACGGTCGGCGAAGGGGCGGAGACGACGTGTCTGAGGCCGGAGAACCTGCAGTCGGGGTCAAGACAGCAAGCATCCACGCCCCCGACGAGATCCTCCTCGGCTTCGCCCGCGCCCTCCGGGCAGCCGGCGTGACGGTGACGCTGGACCGCTCGCGGGCCTGGCTGGAGGCGGCGGCGCTGGTCGGGCCTGGGCGACCGACAGGCGACCTACTGGGCCGGTCGGGCGACGCTTGTGCTCCTGCCCCGACGACCTCGACCGCTACGACCAGGTCTTCGAGGCGTGGTTCCTCGCGAAGGAGGGGCTGCCTCGCCAGCGTCCGCGCACCCGGCAGACCGAGCTGGTCAGCGCGCCGCTGCCCGAAGACGAGCAGGAGTCCGCCGCGGGCGAGGGCGAGGAAGATGCTGTCCAGGCGCTGGCGTCGGCCAGGGAGGTGCTGCGACACCGCGACATCGCCGAGCTCAGCGGAGCGCAGAAGGCCATCCTCGCGGCGATGTTCACCGCCCTGCGCCCGGTGTCCCCGCGACGCCGCGCGCATCGCCGTACGCCCTTCCGGCGGGGTGACATCGACGCCGGCCGCACCCTGCGGCAGACGCTGCGCAGGATGGGCGAGCCGGCCGACATCGCCCGGCGCCGCCGCCGCACCCGCCCGCGCCGGGTCGTGATGGTGGTCGACGTGTCCGGCTCGATGAGCAAGTACGCCGACGCGCTGCTGCGGCTGGCCCATCGCTACGTCGTCACCGGCGACCGCGGTGCGCGTCGAGGTCTTCACCACCGGCACCCGGCTCACCAGGGTCACCCGCGCGCTGACCCATCGCGACCCCGAACGCGCGCTGGTCGCCGCGGGCCACGCCGTACCCGACTGGGCGGGCGGCACCCGCCTGGGCGAGAACCTCAAGGCCTTCAACGACCGCTGGGGCCAGCGCGGAATGGCGCGCGGGGCCGTTGTCGTTGTGTTCAGCGACGGGTGGGAGCGCGGCGACCCCGCGCTGCTGGCCGAGCAGATGGCGCGCCTGCACCGGATGGCGCACCGCGTCGTCTGGGTCAACCCGCACCGCGGCAAGGCCGGCTACCAGCCGGTGCAGTCCGGGGTGCTGGCCGCGCTGCCGCACTGTCGACGACTTCGTCGCCGGGCACTCCCTGGCGACCTTCCACGAGCTGACCGAGGTGATCTCCCGTGCGTGACGTGCTGCCCGAGCTGATGGAGTGGTGGCGAGCCGGCGAGACGGTCGGCGTCGGCACCGTCGTCGGCCACCTTCCAGAGCGCCCCGCGCCCCGCCGGCGCCTCCATGCTGGTCGGGCCGGGCGGCGAGGCCGTCGGCTCGGTGTCCGGCGGCTGCGTCGAGGGCGCGGTCTACGAGCTCGGCCAGCAGGTGGTGGAGTCGGGCACCCCCGTCCTCGAGCGGTACGGCGTCTCCGACGACGACGCCTTCGCCGTCGGGCTGACCTGCGGCGGCATCCTCGACGTCTACGTCGAGAAGGTCGACCAGGAGACGTTCCCCGAGCTCGGCGAGATCGCCGACGACGTCGACGCCGGCCGCCCGGTCGCGCTGGCGATCGTCATCGCCCACCCCGATCCGGCTCGGGTCGGTCGGCGCCTGGTCCTGCGACCCGACGACCGACGTCAGCGGCACCTTCGGGAGCGACCGCGCCGACCAGGCCGTCCGCGACGACGCCCTCGGGCCTGCTGTCCCTCGGGCACCACGCGACCCTGACCTACGGCCCCGACGGCGAGCGGCGCGGCGAGGGCATGCAGGTCTTCGTCTGGGCGTTCGCTCCCAAGCCGCGGATGCTGGTCTTCGGTGCCATCGACTTCGCGGCCGCGGTGGCCCGGGTCGGCTCGTTCCTCGGCTACCACGTCACCGTGTGCGACGCCCGCCCGGTCTTCGCCACCACCAGTCGCTTCCCCGACGCCGACGAGGTGGTCGTCGACTGGCCGCACCGCTACCTCGCCGAGGAGGTCGAGGCCGGCCGGATCGACGCTCGCACCGTCCTCTGCGTCCTCACCCACGACCCGAAGTTCGACGTGCCGGTGCTGCAGGTGGCGCTCCGCCTCCCCGAGGTCGCCTACGTCGGCGCGATGGGCTCGCGGCGCACCCACGACGACCGGCTGGACCGGCTCCGCGAGGCGGGCGTGACCGAGGAGGAGCTCGGCCGGCTGTCCTCGCCGATCGGTCTCGACCTGGGCGCGCGCACCCCCGAGGAGACCGCCGTGTCGATCGCCGCCGAGATCATCGGCAAGCGCTGGGGTGGCAGCGGACGCAGCCTCGCGACCACGGGCGGCCGCATCCATCACGACCTCGCCCGCTGACCGCCTGCCCTCAGGCCCCGACCCCCTCGTCGTCGTTGCCGAGGCGCGCTACCGTGACCAGCGTCACTACAGGGATCGTCCGCACCCGGGAGCACGATTGTCCGCCAGCCGTCACCAGCTGCAGGAGCGCCGCCTCGCGGCGGTCCAGGCCTGGTCGTCGTTCGTGGAGCACGGCGACGCTGCGGCCGGGCTGGTCCGCCCGGAGATCCTGCGCTCCTGGACGATGTCCTCGGCTGCGATCACTCCCGACGTCACCCAGGCGCCGCTCGCCGACGAGGCCGCCACCGCGGCGTTCTGGCGCGAGTCGCCGCTCCAGGTGGCCGTGGCGCGGGTCGAGGCCGAGCTGCGGCGTACCGCCGAGGACGGCGATCTGGTGCTCGCCGTCACCGACGAGAAGACCCGCATCCTGTGGACCTACGGCGGGCGGGTGATGCGTCGCAAGGCCGAGACGGTCAACTTCGTGCCCGGGGGCCGCTGGGACGAGGCCTCGGTCGGCACCAACGCGCTGGCGATCGCCTCCCGCGAGGGCAAGCCGTCCATGGTCTTCAGTGCCGAGCACTACGCCTCGATCGTGCACAACTGGGTGTGCTGGGCCGCGCCGGTCTGCGACCCGGCGACCGGCGCCCAGCTGGGCGTGGTCGATCTCTCCACGACCTGGGACCGCACCCACCCGATCGGGCTGGCGACGGCCCGCGTGCTGGCCCGGCTGATCGAGACCGCGATGCCCGCAACGAGCGGGTTCGCGACAGGCGAGGACGACGACGCCGCGCACCCCGGCCTGGTGCTGACGCTGCTCGGCAACGCCGAGGCACGGCTCGACGGCCGACGCCTGCTGCTCAACCGGCGGCAGACCGAGATCCTGGCGTTGCTGTCGCTGCACCCCGAGGGGCTCGGGCTCGAGCAGCTGCACGCGCTGGTCTACGGCGACCAGTCGGTCACGCTGTCCACGCTCAAGGCCGAGGTGTCCCACCTTCGCTCCGCGCTCGGCGGCCAGCTGGCCTCCCGGCCCTACCGCCTCACCCTGCCGGTGGTCACCGACGTCGACGCCGTGCTGGGCCTGCTCAAGCAGGGGCGGGTGGCGGCCGCGGTGGCGGCGTACGGCGGCGACCTGCTGCCCGGCAGCAACTCCCCGGCGCTCGCCGAGTACGCCGAGTACGTCGCCGTGGCCGTCCGCGAGGCGCTGCTCGCCGACCCGGACCCGACGGCTGCGCTGCGCTACACCGAGCTGGCGCCCTACGACACCGAGGTCGTCGAGGTGTGCCTCGAACGGCTGGCTCGCACCGGCGGCGGCGCCGCGCATCCCGCCGTCCCGCTCCTCAAGGGCAAGCTCGCCGCCGCCCAGCGCTGAGACATGCGCGCGGCGCACGTCGCGCGAGCACGACCGACATCTCGCGCGACCACGACCGGCATGTCGCGGTCCAACCGTCCGCCAACCTTGCGCGTCTAGCGTCCGGGTGAGACTCACGTCACAGTCGTGCGCGCGCACACTCGGGAGGCGGGCCATGGCCACGGCGGGAGGCGTGATGGGCCACTGCTTGTCAGAGAGGACAGGGGAGCGAAGAGCATGACCAAGATCGAACTCACCGTCGACGGGGCGAAGGTCTCCGACGACGTCGAGCCGCGGATGCTGCTGGTGCAGTACCTCCGCGAGAAGCTCGGCAAGACCGGCACCGTCATCGGCTGCGACACCAGCAACTGCGGCGCGTGCACCGTCCACCTCAACGGGCGCAGCGTGAAGTCCTGCAACGTCTTGGCGGTCCAGGCCGACGGGGCCGAGGTCGTCACCATCGAAGGCCTCGCCGAGGGCGGCGAGCTCCACCGGGTCCAGGAGTCCTTCCGGGAGTGCCATGGCCTCCAGTGCGGCTTCTGCACGCCCGGCATGATCATGCAGTCCGTCGACCTGCTCAACGAGAACCCGGACCCCAGCGAGCAGGAGGTCCGTGAGGGCCTCGAGGGCAACCTCTGTCGCTGCACCGGCTACCACAACATCGTGAAGTCGGTCCTCCACGCCGCGGGGGGTGCCCAGTGACGGCCACCCAGGACGCCCCGGCCGCCGAGATCGGCCAGGCGCGACGCCGCAAGGAGGACCAGCGGCTGATCACCGGTCGCACCCGTTGGACCGACAACATGAACCTGCCAGGGATGCTGCACCTGGCCATGGTGCGCAGCCCGTTCGCCCACGCGACGATCACCTCGATCGACACCTCGGCGGCGAAGGAGTCGACCAACGTCGTCGCGGTGCTGACCGGCGCCGACTTCGGGGACGAGCTGGGCGTGTGCATCAACGCCTGGCCGATCAGCCCCGACCAGAAGGCGCCTGGCCACCTGCCGATGCCCAGCGACCGGGTCACCTTCGCTGGCGAGATCGTCGCCGTGGTCGTGGCTCGCTCCGCGGCCGAGGCGCGTGACGCCGCCGAGCTCGTCGACGTCGACTACGACGACCTCCCGGCAGCCCTGGACCTCAAGGAGGCGGCCGAGGACAAGGTCCTCGCCCACCCCGACCTCGGCACCAACAAGTCGGCCCTGTGGGTCTTCGACTCCGCCGAGGCCGGCACCGGCGGCGACGTCGAGGAGGCGATCGCCCAGGCCCGCGAGGACGGCATCGTCATCGAGCGGGAGTACCGCCAGCAGCGGCTGATCCCGGCCTTCATGGAGCCCCGCTCCGTGGTGGTGGACCCCACCGGCGAGCAGCTGACCATGTGGTCGGCCACCCAGATCCCGCACATCCTGCGTTTCGCCCTGGCCGCGACGACCGGGGTGCCCGAGTCCAAGATCCGGGTGATCGCACCCGACGTCGGCGGCGGGTTCGGCGGCAAGCTCCAGACCACACCCGAGGAGTGGATCGCCTGGGCGGTGGCCAGACGGCTGGCCAAGCCGGTGAAGTACACCGAGACCAGGTCCGAGTCCCTGATGAGCGGTCACCACGGCCGCGACCAGTGGCAGCGACTCACGCTGTCGGCCACCAAGGACGGCATGCTCACGGGGCTCAAGGTCGACCTGCTGGCCGACCTCGGCGCCTACGTCTCGCTCGTCGGCGGCGGGGTCCCCGTGCTCGGCGCGTTCATGTACAACGCGATCTACAAGTTCCCGGCCTACCACTGGCAGGTGCAGACGGTCCTCACCAACAAGACCTGGACCGACGCCTACCGCGGCGCCGGCCGGCCGGAGGCGACGTACGCCATCGAGCGGCTGATGGACGAGCTCGCCGCCGAGGTCGGGGTGGACCCGCTGGAGATCCGCGAGAAGAACTGGATCACGCACGAGGAGTTCCCGTTCACCACGGTGGCCGGGCTCACCTACGACTCCGGCGACTACGAAGCCGCCACCGCCCGCGCCAAGGAGATGTTCGGCTACGACGCGCTGCGCGCCGAGCAGGCAGAGCGCCGCGCCAACGGTGACAGGGTGCAGCTCGGGCTGGGCGTCTCGACGTTCACCGAGATGTGCGGCCTGGCGCCGAGCCGGGTGCTCGGCAGCCTCGACTACGGCGCCGGCGGCTGGGAGGCCGCCAGCGTGCGGATGACGCCTCTGGGCAAGGTCGAGGTCATCACCGGGGCCAGTGCCCACGGCCAGGGCCACGAGACGGCGTTCAGCCAGATCGTGGCCGACCGGCTCGGCGTCCCCTTCGAGGACGTCGAGGTGCTGCACGGCGACACCCAGGTGGCCCCCCGCGGCCTCGACACCTACGGCTCGCGCTCGCTGGTCGTCGGCGGTGAGGCGCTGGTGCGGGCGGCCGACAAGGTGGTCGAGAAGGCCCGGCCGCTCGCGGCCCACCTGCTCGAGGCCTCGGTCGACGACCTGGAGTTCGCCGCCGGGCGGTTCGCGGTCAAGGGCACCGACCAGGGCATCGGCATCGCCGAGCTGGCCACGGCCACGTTCACCGGGCACAACTACCCCGAGGACATGGAGCTGGGCCTCGACGCCGACGCGACGTTCGACCCGGTCAACTTCAACTACCCGCACGGGACCCACCTGTGCGCCGTGGAGGTCGACACCGAGACCGGTGCGGTGACGATGCGTTCCTACGTCTGCTGTGACGACATCGGCAACATCATCAACCCCCTGATCGTCGAGGGCCAGGTGCATGGCGGCCTGGTGCAGGGCATCGCCCAGGCGCTCTGGGAGGAGGCGGTGTACGACGAGTCCGGCACGCTGGTGTCCGGGTCGTTCGTGGACTACCTGCTGCCGACGGCGGCCGACACGATCTCCTTCCAGGTCGACCACACCGTCACCCCGGCGACGAGCAACACGCTCGGCACCAAGGGCGTCGGCGAGGCAGGGACGATCGCGTCCACACCGGCGGTGATCAACGCGGTCGTCGACGCGCTGCGGCCGATGGGGATCAACGACATCAGGATGCCGGCCACGCCCGAACGGGTGTGGAGGGCGATCAACCAGAGCAAGGGAGGCGCCCAGTGATCCCCGCCAAGTTCGACTACGTCGCTCCGACGTCCGTCGAGGACGCCCTGGCCGCGCTCAGCGAGCACGGCGACGACGCCAAGATCATCGCCGGCGGGCAGAGCCTGCTGCCGGTGCTCCGGATGCGACTCAACGCACCCGAGATGGTGATCGACCTGGGTCGCATCGACTCCCTCCGAGGGATCCGCGACGAGGGCGACTCGCTGGTGATCGGTGCGATGACCACCCACCACGAGGTGCGCGACAGCGACCTGGTCAAGGAGCACGCGCTGCTGCTGTCCAAGGCCGCGGCCGAGGTGGCCGACCCGCAGATCCGGCACCGGGGCACCTTCGGGGGTGCGCTCGCGCACGCCGACCCGGCGGGCGACATGGGTGCTCCCGCGCTGGCGCTGGGCGCGGAGTTCGTGATCGCCGGCTCGGGTGGCACCCGCACCGTGGCGGGCGACGACTTCTTCGTCGACCTCTTCGAGACCGCCGTGGGTGAGGACGAGATCCTGACCGAGATCCGGGTCCCGAAGCACACCGGCTGGGGGGCGCACTACGAGAAGTTCGTGCGGGTCGCCCACCAGTGGCCGATCGTCGCCGTCGGGGCCGCGGTTCGCACCGAGGGCGGGACCATCGCGGAGGCGCGGATCGCGCTGACCAACATGGGCTCGACCCCGCTGCGGGGCCGAGGCGTCGAGGAGGCGCTGGTCGGCGCTGCCGCCACCGAGGACGGCGTGGCGGCTGCGGCCGCGCGCGCCACCGAGGGCACTCACCCGCCCTCCGACCTCAACGGCGACGCCGACTACCGGCGTCACCTGGCGGGGGTCCTCACCCGGCGGGCCGTGCTCAAGGCGGCGGGAGCCTGACCGCATGGAGCTGACCCACCGGTTCACGGTCCCCACCTCGATCGAGGAGACCTGGGCCCACTTCAACGACATCGCGTCGGTGGCGGAGTGCTTCCCGGGTGCCCAGGTGACCTCGGCCGAGAGCGACAGCTTCCGGGGCACCGTCAAGGTCAAGCTGGGGCCGATCGCCCTGCAGTACACCGGCGCGGGCACCTTCGTGGAGAAGGACGAGGCCGCCCACCGCTTCGTGGTCGACGCGAAGGGCAAGGACAAGCGTGGCAACGGCACCGCGGGTGCCGTGGTGACCCTCACCATGGAGCCCAGCGGGTCGGCCACCGACGTCCAGGTCGTGACCGACCTGGCGGTCACCGGCAAGCCCGCCCAGTTCGGCCGAGGCGTGATGCAGGACGTCTCCGACAAGCTGCTGGGGCAGTTCGTGTCCTGTCTGGAGCACCGCCTCGCCCTCGACGAGGGCGAGGCGGTCCCTCCGGCGAAGGCACCCGGCACAGCCGCGGCGTCGGAGCCTGCTCCGCCGGCCGAGGCGCCCGCGGCCGCGGGGCCGCCGCCGGCCGCGCCCCGGGCAGCGCCTGCTCAGGACGAGTCGATCGACCTGGGCTCGACCGTGCTGCCGGTGCTGGTGAAGACGTACTGGAAGCCGGTGGCCGGCGCGGTGGTCGCCCTGGTCGTCCTCTCGTGGCTGATCCGACGCCTCACCTGACCCCCGTCGACTGAGGGGGGGAGCCGCGGAGGCCGCCGCCTTGACCGGCCGGGCCTCCCGCCCGGAGGATCGAGGCCCGTCGCCCCGGAGGAGGACGATGACCACGATCGCGAACCTCGACGGCCGCGCGTCGCTCGGGCTTCCCGACGACTTCTGGCTGGGCGCTGCCACGGCGGCGTACCAGATCGAGGGGGCGGCCACCGAGGACGGCCGGGGCGTCTCCATCTGGGACACCTTCAGCCACACCCCGGGTGCCGTGCTGGGCGGCGACACCGGCGACGTCGCCTGCGACCACTACCACCGGATGCCGCAGGACGTCGCGCTGATGAAGGAGCTCGGCCTCGACGTCTACCGCTTCTCCGTCGCCTGGCCGCGGGTGCAGCCCACCGGCTCCGGCGCCGTCGAGCAGCGTGGGCTGGACTTCTACTCCCGGCTGGTCGACGAGCTGCTCGACGCCGGCGTCACCCCCTGGCTCACCCTCTACCACTGGGACCTGCCCCAGCCCCTCGAGGACGCCGGCGGCTGGCCGGAGCGCGACACCGCGCTGCGCTTCGCCGACTACGCGCGCGTGGTCCACGACGCGCTCGGGGACCGGGTGCGCTACTGGACCACCCACAACGAGCCGTGGGTCTCGTCGTTCCTCGGCTACGCCAGCGGTGTGCACGCGCCCGGCCGCCGCGACCCTGCCGCCTCGCTGCGCGCCGTCCGCCACCTGCTGGTCGGCCACGGGCTGGCCACGCGAGCGCTGCGAGAGGCGGGGGCCGAGTCGCTGGGCATCACGGTCAACCTCTACGCCGTCAGCCCGGCCAGCGACGAGCCGGCCGACCAGGACGCCGCCCGCCGGATGGACGGTCTGTCCAACCGGGTCTTCCTCGAGCCCCTGCTGCACGGCCGATGGCCCGAGGACGTGCTGGCCGACCTCGACGCGGTCGGGATCGGCGACGACCTGCGCGGCCCGACCCCCGACGAGGACCTCTCCCTCGCCTCCACCCCGCTCGACGCGCTCGGCATCAACTACTACTCGCGGCACACGGTGGCCGCCGGCGGCGAGCCCGGGGCCGAGCTGGCCTATCCGGGTTCCACCGACGTCCGGTTCGTCAACCCCGGCTACCCGGTCACCGACATGGGCTGGCCGGTGGACGCCACCGGTCTGTCGGAGGTGCTCGAGGCGGTGCACGCGATGGCGCCGACGGTGCCGCTCTACGTGACCGAGAACGGCGCGGCCTACCCCGACGACGTCGTGGCCGACGGTCGGGTGCTCGACGACGACCGGACGGCGTACCTCGAGGCGCACCTGCGCGCCTGCGCCGCCTCGATCGGGCGCGGGGTGCCGCTGCGCGGCTACTTCGCCTGGTCGCTGATGGACAACTTCGAGTGGGCCTTCGGCTACGCCAAGCGGTTCGGGCTGGTGCACATCGACTACGACACGCTGGTGCGCACGCCCAAGAGGTCGGCGGAGTGGTATGCCGCACTGACGCAACGGCAGTAGAGTCCCCGCATGCTGGGGTGGGCGGTGCGGCTGGTCGCGTTCGTGCTGCTGGCCTTCGGCGTGCTCGTGCGGGTCGCGCCGACTCCGGAGCGGGCGCCGACGCCGACCGCCGAAGAGACGACGATCAGCGACTACCGCGCGGACTTCAGCCTCGACCGCGAGGGCAACCTCGCCGTCGTCGAGCGGCTGTCCGTGGACTTCCCGTTCGGGGGCAAGCACGGCATCTTCCGCTTCTTCGACACCCGCGACGACAACGACCTGTACGCGCGTCGGGTGCCGGAGGACATCACCGTCACCCGCGACGGGTCGCTGGAGCCGATGGAGCTGTCGACGGAGAAGAGCGGCCGCTACGTGGTGGCGAAGATCGGCTCGGCCGACGTGACCCTGCTGCCCGGGACACATGTCTACGAGCTGCGCTACCGGATCGACGGGGTGCTGCTGCCGGGGCCCGCCGACGGCACCAGCACCTTCACCTGGAACCTCATCCCGGGCGGTTGGCAGCAGGCCATCACGTCCGCGCGGCTGACCGTGAGCCTGCCTGCCGCCGCGGGCGACGTGCGCTGCGCCGTCGGCTGGGGCGCGACCGACGGGTGCACGCCGCGCGGCGAGGGCACCCAGACGCTGGTCGTCCGCGCTGGCCCGCTGCCGCCGCGGACGCCCGTCACGATCACGGCCGACCTGCCCGTCGCCACCCCACCCGCCGGCCACGTGCTGCCCTGGACCCAGCGGCTGGACCCGGTGCTGGGTCGGTCGCTGCCGCTGGCCGCGCTGGTGCTGCTGGCCGCGCTGGCGGCGGCGGTGGCCGGCTTCGTGCTCAGCCTCCGGACGCGCGAGCCGAAGCCGCCGTTCCCCCTGCAGTACGCCCCGCCCGACGGGATCGGCCCGGCGCAGGGCGTCTACGTCCTGACCGAGCGGGTCGGGAAGCGCTCGTTCGTGGCGTCGCTGCTGCAGGCCGCCGAGCACGGCGCGGTGTCGCTGGAGCGCAGCGGCAAGAGCTGGACGATCGCCGACGCACGGGGCAACGACGGCTGGAGCGGCCTCGACCAGGTCACGATGACCGTGGCCGGGCTGATCCCCGGACCGGGGGCGGCGTTCACCGCGGGGCGCAAGGACCTCACGGCGGGCAAGGCGCTGCAGAAGCAGCTGGAGAAGCTGACCAGCTCGACGAAGAGCTGGGGGACCCGGCAGGGACTGGTGGTCCCGAGCGGGCCCGGGGCCCTCGGCGGGCTGCTGGTGATCGGCGCGGCCGTGCTGGCCGGCTACCTGTGTATCGCCGACCCGTTCTCGATGACGGCGATGGCGCTGGTGCCGGGGCTGTTCGCGATCGGTGCGGCCGAGCTCGTGCTGCCCGGTGCCGGCACGGTCCGGACCCGGGCCGGGCGGGACCTGTGGTCGCGCCTCGGTGGCTTCCGACGAGTGCTCTCGACCCCGTCGAGCATCGAGCGCTTCGGGTTCTCCGGTCGCGAGGAGCTCTACACGTCCTACCTCCCCTGGGCGGTGGCCTTCGACTGTGCCGAGGAGTGGGCCGAGAAGTTCCGCGTCGAGACCGGCAGCGAGCCGCCGGCGCCGGCGTACCTCGGGGGGTACGCCGGCGGCTGGAGCGGCGGCGTCGACTCCATGGTCGGCGACTTCTCCTCGACGCTGAGCTCGGCCATCTCGTCGTACGAGGCGAGCCAGTCGTCCTCCTCGGGCGGGGGTGGCGGCGGCGGTGGTGGCGGCGGCGGCGGAGGCGGCGGTTCGTGGTGAGCCGGCTCGCGGTTTCGGCCACGGCCGGGCACGATGACGTTCACCGGGACCACCCGGTGTCAGAAAGGGAGACCTCATGCTGATCGCACTCGGCGTGGTGGGCGCGCTCGTCCTCGGGCTGATCGCCTTCGCCATCACCGGCTTCAACAAGCTGCGGACCGCCGACATCGCCGCGCAGGAGGCGCTCGGCGGCATCGACGTCCAGCTGACCAGGCGCGCGGACCTGATCCCCAACCTGGTGGAGACCGTCAAGGGATACGCCTCGCACGAGAAGGAGGTGTTCGAGGCGGTCACCGCCGCCCGCGCCGGCCTCCAGCACGCCGCCGCCTCCGGCGACGTCGCCGAGAAGGCCGCTGCCGACGCCGCCCTGCAGCAGGCGTTGGTGCGGGTCAACGCCGTCGCCGAGGCCTACCCCGACCTGAAGGCGAGCGCCAACTTCCAGGACCTCCAGAAGCAGCTGGCCGACACCGAGAACCAGCTGTCCTTCGCCCGGCAGTACTACAACGACGCCGTGGCCACGCTGAACAAGCTGGTGCAGACGATCCCCTGGATGTTCTTCTCCGCCATGGCCGGCGTGAGCGCCCGGAAGTTCTATGACGCCCCCTCCGGGCACGAGGAGGCTCCCCAGGTGCAGTTCTGAGGGCCTTGCTGATGGTTGCTGTTCGGGTCCGGACAGCGACATCTTCCGGGTGTGCGGGCTGCCACTGGTGGACAGTGGCAGCGGTCAGAAGACGTGCCGCGGCCGGAACTGCACCGACGTCCGCGGGCCGGCAGATGCGACCTTCGGGACGGCGTGGTCCCAGGTGCGCTGGCACGAGCCGCCCATGACGAGCAGGTCGCCGTGCCCCATGGTGAAGCTCCGCGACTCGCCGCCGCCGCGGGGCCGCAGGGCCAGTCGTCGAGGGTCGCCCAGGGAGACGATCGCGACCATGGTGTCGTGCGAGCGACCGCGTCCGACCCGGTCACCGTGCCATGCCACGGAGTCGCGTCCGTCGCGGTAGTAGCAGCAGCCGGCCGTCACGAAGCCCTCGCCGAGCTCGGGCCGATAGTGCGCCGACAACGCCTCGCGGGCCGCGACCAGCGTCGGATGGGGAGGGCCGCACCCTCGGGGTAGGTCGCCACCAGGCGTGGCACGTCGACGACGCGGTCGTACATCGGCCGCTGCTCGGCCCGCCACGGGACGTCGATGAGCATCGTGGCGAAGACGGCGTCGGCGTCCAGCACGAATCCTGGGCGGAGGTCGACCCAGGCGCCCCGGCTCAGTGGGACCCGTTCGACACCGCCGCCGAGTGGCGCCAGCGGCCCGAGACCGGCGTCGGCCTCGGAGGCGAAGAGCGTCGCCTGGAAGTCCATGGGGTCGACACTACCCGATCATCGAACAGATGTTCGACCACTGGAGGGGCTCGCAAGGGGCGGAAACGGCGCCGGACGCGCGAAGCCTTCAGGGTCACCCCAGGGTCGCCCCGGGGTGACGATCAGGTGAGCCCGGTGGCACGGAGGGGGAAGACTTGTCAGAGTGTGGCCATGACGCACGCCGCCGACGCAGGAAACTCATCGACCCCGCCCGCGCAGCCCACCCCGCCCACCGGCCACGACGACACCCCAGGGCCGCCGCTGACGCCGGCCGCGCGGGTGGTCGGGCTGACCAAGACCTACGGCACCGGCGACGCGCAGGTGGTCGCGCTCGACGACGTGACGCTCGACCTCTACGCCGGCGAGTTCACCGCCGTCATGGGACCCAGCGGGTCCGGCAAGTCGACCCTGATGCACTGCTGCGCGGCCCTCGACCGGGCCGACCGCGGCGAGGTGTTCATCGGCGATCAGGAACTGACCCGGCTGAAGGACAAGGACCTCACCCAGCTGCGCCGTGACCACATCGGCTTCGTCTTCCAGGCGTTCAACCTGGTGCCGACCCTGACCGCCGAGGAGAACATCACGCTGCCCCTGGCACTGGCGGGACGCAAGCCCGACCAGCAGTGGCGCGACTCGGTGATCAACGCGGTCGCGCTGGCCGACCGGCTCGACCACAAGCCCAACGAGCTCTCCGGCGGGCAGCAGCAGCGCGTCGCGGTCGCCCGGGCGCTGGTCAGCCGGCCGATGATCGTCTTCGCAGACGAGCCCACCGGCAACCTCGACTCCCATTCCGGCGCCGAGGTGCTGCAGCTGCTGCGGCGCTCGGTCGACCACTTCGGCCAGACCGTGGTGATGGTGACCCACGACCCGGTGGCGGCGGCCTACACCGACCGGGTGGTCTTCCTGGCCGACGGCCGTGTCGTCGACGAGGTACGCCGGCCGACCCGCGAGGTCGTCCTCGACGTGATGACGCGGATGACGGCCCCGGTGACGGTGAACGACTGATGCTCAAGGTCGCGTTCAAGAGCCTGCTCGACCGCAAGCTCCGGCTCCTGCTCAGCACCTCGGCCATCGTGCTCGGGGTCGGCTTCGTCGCGGGGTCCCTGGTCTTCACCGACATGTTGGAGTCCGGCTTCGACAAGATCTTCAGCCGCGCGGTGGGCGACGTCATCGTCCGCGACGAGGCGGGGGTCGGCGAGTTCGGCCAGCCGACCGACAAGACCGTCCCGGCCTCGCTCATCGACGAGCTGGAGGGGCTTCCGGGCGTGGCCCGGGTGGATGGCAACGTCAGCAACCAGGGCACGTTCGTGATCGGTGAGGACGGCAAGGCCGTCGGCGGCCAGGGCGCCCCCGGGCTGGGCCTCAACTGGAACGACGCCCCGGGCCAGGGCGGCCTGCCGGTGGTCACCCTGGCCGAGGGGCGCGGCCCCGAGCGGGAGGGCGAGGTCGCCCTCGACAGCCGCACCGCCGACCGCGCCGGCTATGACGTCGGCGACCAGGTCCCGCTGGTGACCTCCTCGAGCGCCGGCGACCAGATCGAGGCCACCCTGGTCGGCACCTTCGAGTTCGCCGACGGCGGCACGCTGGCGGGGGCCTCGCTGACCGCCTTCGACACCCAGACCGCCCAGAAGCTCTTTCTCGGGGGGCGCGACGAGTTCAACGACCTCTGGGTCTCCGCCGAGCCGGGCGTCAGCCAGGACGAGCTGCGTGACACCGTGGCCGCGGCGCTGCCGGCCGACACCATCGCCGTCACCGGCGAGCAGGAGGCCGCCGACAACGCCGAGGGTCTCGGCCAGGCGCTGACCTTCATCCGCACGTTCCTGCTGGTCTTCGCGGCGATCTCGCTGTTCGTGGGCGCGTTCCTGATCGTCAACACCTTTGCCATGCTGCTGGCCCAGCGCAGCCGCGAGCTCGCACTGCTGCGGGCTCTGGGCGCCTCCACCAGGCAGGTGTTCGCGTCCGTCGTGGCAGAGGCGGTGGTGCTCGGACTGATCGGGTCGACCCTGGGTCTGGGCTTCGGGCTGGTGCTGGCCAAGGGGCTGCAGTGGTTGTTCTCGTTCGTCGGTCTCGACCTGGCCGGCCAGTCCCTCGTGGTCACCACCGTCACCGTGCTGGCGTCCTACGTCATCGGGGTGCTCGTCACCGTCCTCGCGGCGGCGATCCCGGCCTGGCGCACCCGGCGGATCTCCCCGGTCCAGGCACTCGGCGACTCCGTGGCGATGCCCGAGTCGTCGCTGATGCGCCGCTTCTTCGGCGGCCTGGTGCTGCTCGCCGGCGGGGTCGCGCTGATGGGGCTCGGTCTGCTCGGCGACGTGCCTCGCGCGGGTTGGATCACGCTGGCCGGCGCCGTCGCGGTGCTCCTGGGCGCCTCGATCGCCTCACCGGTGCTGGGCCGACCGTTGCTGAACGTCGTACGCCGGATCTTCAGCGGGCTCTTCGGCACCGTCGGCCGACTGGCCGGCGAGAACACCCGCCGCAACCCCCGGCGCACCACCTCGACCGCCTCGGCGCTGATGATCGGGCTGGCCCTGGCCAGCGCCGTGGCCATCCTCGCCAACTCGGGCAAGGCCACCACCTCGATGGTGATCGAGGACTCCTTCGCCGGTGACTTCGTCATCGGCAACGTCAACAACCAGCCGTTCTCCTCCGCCGTCGCCGACCGGGTGGCGGAGGTCGACGGGGTGACCCAGGTGATGCGGCAGCGCTACGGCATCGGGTCCCTCGACGGCGACTTCGGACTCCTGGGCGGGCTCGACCCGGACGGGCTCGGCTCCGTCGTCAAGGTCGACGTGGTCGAGGGCGACCTCGCCGACCTCACCGACGGCAGAGTGGTCATCGACTCCTCCTTCGCCGAGAGCCGCGACCTGCACCCGGGCGACCAGGTGACCTACACCTTCGCCCAGGGCGAGGTGTCCTTCGACGTCGCCGCGGTGATCGAGTCGGCACCGCTGCTGGCCCTGCCCGCGACGACGATCGACACCCTGGCCGACGCCGGGTTCCCCCAGGAGGACGCCACCGTCTTCGTCGCCGGTCCCACCGCCGACATCGACGCCCTCGAACAGGCCGTGGGAGACAACCCTCTGATCACCGTCAACGACCGCGCCGGGCTCATCCAGCAGCAGAACGACCAGGCGAACCAGGGGCTGCTGATGATCTACGGACTGCTCGCGCTGGCCCTCATCATCGCCGTGCTCGGCATCGTCAACACCCTGGCCCTGTCGATCATCGAGCGCACCCGCGAGATCGGCCTGCTGCGCGCCGTCGGCATGACCCGCGCGCAGCTGCGGAGGCTGGTCACCCTCGAGTCGGTGGCGATGTCGCTGCTCGGCACCGTGATGGGCCTGGCCCTGGGGCTTTTCTTCGGGTTGGCGGTGTGGAAGGCCTTCGAGGACGACGGGCTGACCGAGCTGGCCATCCCTGTGGGCGAGCTTGCGCTGTTCGCCGTCGCCGCGGTGGTCGTGGGGGTGCTCGCGGCCGTCTTCCCGGCCCGCCGGGCCGGGAAGCTCGATGTTCTCCAGGCCATCGCGACCGAGTGAGCCGGGTCACCGGGTGCCGCGCGGGTCCGTGGGACGAGGCCGCGAAAAGGTAAAGGGTTCCCGCATTCCGCGTACACGGGCCCCCTGTCCCGCCTACAGTTCCGGCCGTGGACGATGTGCTGACTTCGCGAGGACGCGAGCTCAAGCATGTCCAGGTGCGCGAGTACGTCCGCTCACTGGTCGAAGGGCTCGAGCCCGGTGACCCGGCCCCGTCCGAACGGGAGCTGGTCACCAGGTTCGGGGTGGCCCGGATGACGGTGCGGCAGGCCATGGACGCCCTGGTCGGCGAGGGCCTGCTGGAGAGGATGCCCGGCAAGGGCACCTTCGTCGCTCGCCCGCGCCGCCGTGCCGACCGTCCGCTGAGCTACTCCGAGGAGATGCTGCGCCGCGGCTACCAGCCGGAGTCCCAGACGCTGCTGTCCCGCCTCGAGCAGGCCGGACCGGGCGTCGCTCGTGCGCTCGGGATCACCGAGGGTGACTCCGTGCTGCACTGGCGCCGCCTGCGGCGCGCCGACGGCGCCCCGATGTGCCTCCAGGACTGCTACCTCAACGAGGTGCTGCTGCCCGGCTTCCTCGAGAAGCACATGCCCACCGGCCTGTTCGACGCGCTCAGCCGACGCGGGCTGCAGCCCACCTGGGCGGAGGACTCGGTCAACGCCGACGTCGCCACCGAGGCCGAGGCCGAGCTGCTCGAGATCGAGGCAGGCGACCCCGTGCTGCGGGTGGCCCGCCGCTCGTTGTGCGGCGACGTCGCGGTGGAGGTCTCGCGCACGGTCTACCGCGGCGACCGCTACACGATGTGGGTCCAGGTCGGCTGCGACGCCTGACCGGCGTACGCCGACCAGGCAGCGACAGCCACCCTCCGCGGGCGGTTCGTCATCCCAGCGCGCCGAGCGCACGCACCTCGGCCCCGGCCTCCTGGCAGACCCAGACGGGGTCCGGCCCGCCGAGGTCCGGCTCGATCGCCAGCGTGTGCGTCGGCACCTCGGCAGGACACTGCCGGCACTGCGGCCACCGTCGCCCGGCGTCCAGCAGGGCGTCCTGGACGTCCTGCGCGACCAGGCCGGCGACGTAGGGCAGCCCGTCGGGCCACTGCTCGGCCCACCAGCGTCGCTGCGACATCGCCTCCTCCAGCGCCGACACCGTCATCACGTCCTCCAGGCCCCTCGACCGGAGGTCGGCGAGGATGGCGGCGCGGGCGGTGTGCAGCACGGCTTCGTCCATGCCACCTATTCTGCGTCGCGGGTCGCGAAGCCGAGACGGCACGCCACTAGGGTGCTGCCCATGAGCCGGGCCCTGCTGGAGGTCGCCGTCACCTCCGACCGCGACGTCGCCGGCGCGGTCGAGGGCGGCGCGGACCGGCTGTTCCTCGCGGTGCCGCAGCCGGGGGAGCAGGTCGGCACCTCGCCCGACCTGGCGGCCGCGTCGCCGGTGCTGCGCGAGAGCCCGGTGCCGGTGCGGGTGCTGCTGCGTCTGGGCGACACCTACACGACTACGGGCGGCGAGTTCACCCGCCTGGTCGGCCTCGCTGAGGAGTACCTCACGCTCGGCGCCGAGGGGGTCTGCTTCGGCTTCCTCGACGCCGACCTCGAGGTCGACGCGGAGACCTGCCGCGCCCTGGCCGACGCGCTGCCCGGCGTGCCGTGGACCTTCAGCCGCGCCGTCGACGCCAGCCTCGACGCACGCCGGTCCTGGCGCCGCCTGGTCGGGCTCCCCGGTCTCAGCGCGGTCAGCTCGGGCGGCTCGCCCCGCGGGCTCTCTCAGGGCTACGAGGACCTGCTGGCGCTGGCCGAGGGCAGCCCCACCATCGCGGCCCTGCTCATGCCCAGCGGCGGACTGGTCGCCGAGCAGGTGCCGTGGCTCGTGGGCGCCGGTGTCCGCCAGCTCCAGGTCGACGAGCAGGCGCGGCCCGGCGGGTCGGTGAAGGCCTACGTCGACGCAGCGCTGGTGCGCTCGTGGCGCAGGCTTCTCGACAGCGCAGTCGACCGGGCCGCCGGCCGGGCCGGCGGATGATCCTGATCGACCCACCCCAGGCGGCCGGCTACGGCCGGCTCTGGTCGCACCTGGCCAGCGACACGTCGTACGGGGAGCTGCACGCCTTCGCCCGCGCCGTGGGGATCCCGGCCCGCGGCTTCGACCGTGACCACTACGACGTCCCCGCCGACCACTACCAACGCGTGGTCGACGCCGGGGCGACACCGATCAGCTCCCGTGACCTGGTCCGCCGGCTGCACGCCGCGGGGCTGCGTCGCCGCAAGAGCGACGCGTTGCGACCGCGACGGCCTGGTCGGACCCTGGTGCTGCCGCGCCCCCTCCGCCCTGGCGACAGGGTCGCGGTCGTGGCCCCGGCCGGGCCGGCCGACCCCGACCGGCTGGCCGCCGGGGTCGCGGTGCTGCAGGACTGGGGGCTGGCCGTCGACGCGCTGCCGGGGATGCCGGCCGCGGGGCAGGGGTGGTTGGCCGGCTCCGACGAGGGGCGAGCCGCAGGCCTGACCGGGGCCTGGGCCGACGGCGAGGTGCGCGCGGTCTTCGCGACCCGGGGCGGGTTCGGCTCGCAGCGGCTGCTCGACCTGCTCGACTGGCCCACGCTGGGGCAGGCCGGGCCCGCCTGGCTGGTGGGCTATTCCGACGTCACCGCGCTCCACCAGGCGTTCGCGGCCAGGCTCGGCGTGGCCACCGTCCACGGCCCCGGCGTGGCGACGCTGCCCCTGGTCTCCGAGGCCGCCCGGGCGAGCCTGCAGGGGCTGCTCTTCGACGGCCGGGTGGAGGCGCTGACCGGCACGCCGGTCCTGCCCGGGGAGGCGTCCGGTCCGCTCGTCGGCGGCAACCTGGCCGTGCTGGCCGCCTCCGCCGGCACGCCTGGGGTGCATCCGGCGCGCGACTCGGTGGCGTTGCTCGAGGACGTCAACGAGGTGCCGTACCGGCTGGACCGGCTGCTCACCCAGCTGCTCCGCAGCGGCTGGCTGGACGGAGTCCGCGGGGTCGCGCTGGGGCGGTTCACCGACTGCGGCGACCCGACCCAGGTGCGGGACCTCCTGCGCGACCGACTGACGCCGCTGGCGGTCCCGGTGGTCGCCGACCTGCCGGTCGGCCACGACGACGACACTCGCAGCCTGGTCCTCGGCCGACGGGCCGTCCTCGACGGCTGGTCTGGACGGCTGACCCAGGATCTCGCCGTTTCCCCTGCGGGCTGACCCTGGGTCCTGTCACCATCGAGAACCCGATCGGCCGCCGACCCCATGTTGTGACCTTTTCGTGATCTTCGCTAGGGTCGCCGCGCCCTTTACTCTCGCCGAGGAGGCACCCCGGTGGCAGCAACCCCCCTCGGAGCCAAGGACCGGCTCTTCGTCAACCGGTTCAGCTTCGGACACACCACCCAGCTCGCCAACCAGGTCCGTCGCGCCGGCGGCGGCCGAGCCTGGTTCGAGAAGCAGCTGAAGCCGAGCTCCTTCAGCGACAAGAGCGGCAACAAGGTCAAGGGCTGGTACCCCGACCTGTGGTACACCCCGAGCAAGCTCTACCAGCGCCACGAGGACGGCACGAAGCCGTCCTGGGAGCTGATGCCCGACCTGGCCCGCTGGACGATGATGCGGCGCGTCTACTCCTCCCGCCAGCTGCACGAGGTGATGGTCGACTTCTGGTCCAACCTGCTGCACGTGCCGCTCGGCGACGACTACGCCTGGGTCGGCCGGGTCGACTACGACAAGCTGATCCGCACGCACGCGCTCGGCCGGTTCGACGACATGCTCGCCAAGGCGATCGTCCACCCGGCGATGGGGCTCTCTCTCGACAACGCCTTCTCCACCAAGGACGCCCCCAACGAGAACCTCGGGCGCGAGCTGCTCGAGCTGCACACCGTGGGCGTCGAGGCCGGCTACTCCGAGCGCGACGTGAAGATGTCGAGCCGGATGCTGACCGGCTACCGCGTCGACATGTGGCCGACGTACAAGAAGTACTACGAGCCCGACGACCACTGGACCGGCACCATCAAGGTGATGGGCTTCTCGTCCAGCAACCGCAACGCCGACGGACGGAAGGCCACCGAGAAGTACCTCCGCTACCTCGCCCGCCACCCCAAGACCGCCAAGCGGATCGCGCGCCGGCTGTGCGTGAAGTTCGTCCACGACACCCCGTCGGCGAGGCTCGTCAACCACGTGGCGTCCGCCTGGACCCGCAGCGGCACCGACATCAAGGCCACGCTGCGGGCGATGGTGAGCCACCCGGAGTTCCTCGGCTCGGCCAACCAGAAGGTGCGCTCGCCGCTGGAGGAGACCATCGCCACGATCCGGGCACTGAAGATCAAGCCCGGCCGGCCGGTGGACGGCAACTCCTTCGCCAGCGCGCTCTACTGGACCGTCAACGGCCAGGGGATGACCCCCTACGGCTGGCCGGCCCCCAACGGCTTCCCCGAGGTCAACGCCGCCTGGGCCAGCCCCGGACGCGCCCTCGACAGCCTTGACGTCCAGCTCTCGCTGGGCGCCGGCTGGTGGCCGCGTGAGGAGTCCACGCGCCCGAAGCACACCGCCTGGACCGGTCCGCTGCCGGCTCGCTTCGGCTCGGTGATCAACCACATGAGCATCAAGGTGCTGGGTGACCCCGCGACGCCACGGATGAAGGACGGCATCGCGCTGCGCACCGGGATCTCGCTGTCGACCAAGGTCGACGCCGACGACCTCCACGAGAGCAGGGTCGAACAGATCCTGATCGCCCTGCTCGGCACGCCGGCCCACCTGACCCGCTGAGGACTGCAGAGATGACCGAGACCACCACCCCCGCCGCGACCGACGCCGGGCGCTGCGGCTGCCCCGACTTCTCGATGAGCCGTCGCCGGCTGCTGGCGGGCGTCGCTGCCGGCACCGGCACGCTCGCCGCCGGCACCCTCTTCGGCGACGCCTTCCGACAGGTGTCGTACGCCGCCGTGCCCGACGGCAACGTCGTCGTCGTGCTGTCGATGCGTGGCGGCTCCGACGGCCTGTCCATCGTGGTACCGAAGGCCGACCACGCCTTCCTCAGCCAGAAGCGACCCGACCTGGTGGTGCCGCTGGACCGCCTGGTCGGCGGCAACGGCAGCTGGGGCCTGCACCCCGCCCTCGCCCCGCTGGTCCCGATGTGGAACGCCGGCAGCTTCGGCGCCGTGCACGGCGTCGGGCTGCCCCAGCCCAACCGCAGCCACTTCGAGGCCATGGAGCTGGTGGAGGAGGCCAACCCCGGCTCCAACGCCCGGGTCGGCTGGATCAACCGGATGACGGGGCTCGACAGCGCCGCGCTGCCCGAGGAGCAGATCCAGCTCGGCAGCAGCATGCTGCCCACGGCTCTCGCGGGCCCGGCCGCGGCCCTGGGGGCCCGCACCGTCGACGACTTCCAGGTGCCGACCATCGGCACCTGGCTGGAGTCGAAGTCGCAGGTCACCAAGTCCCAGAAGAAGATCTGGGGTGGCAAGGGCTCGTCGATGAACCGCGGTTTCCAGACCGCGCTGGAGTCGGTCAACCGGCTGGCCCCGGCCGTGGACCTGGCCAACAACGACGCGGCCTACCCCGACGGGCCGTTGAAGAGCGTGCTGTCCAACACCGCCCGCCTGATCAAGGCCAAGGTCGGCGCCAAGATGGTCTCCATCGACTACGGCGACTGGGACATGCACACCGGGCTCGGGGCCGCCCAGCCCGGCAGCTGGATGCACGACCACCTCGATCACTTCGCCGTCGCCGTGAAGGCGTTCTTCGACGACCTGGGGGCCGATGCCAACCGGGTGACCGTGGTGACGATCAGCGAGTTCGGCCGCCGGGTCGCCCAGAACGGCTCGGGGTCCGAGGCCGGCGTCGACCACGGCTACGGCAACGCGATGCTGCTGCTCGGGGCCGGGGTCAACGGCGGTGACGTGCGCGGCGGCCCGTGGGCCCCGCTCTCCGACTCCTCGCTCAACCAGGGCGACGTGCCTCTTCTCAACGACTACCGGCACGTCCTGTGGGAGGTCATCAAGACCCGCGAGGCGCTCTCGGAGTCGCAGCGCACGAAGGTCTTCCCCGGACTGACGCAGAAGGCCGTCGGGGTGATGGCCTGACCGCTCCGGTCTCAGGTCAGCCGGGCGAGCTCGGCGGTGACGTTGGCCCGAGCGGTCGGCTCCCAGTGCCGGCGCGCGTACCCCGTGTGGAACAGCGTCGGCTTGGCCAGCAGCGACCGCAGGATCCCCGCCCGGCCCGCGGCGAACGCGTCGTCGGGGACCTGGGCGTACTCCCGGCGCACCCCGGCGGCGTAGTCGGCGTAGCGGGCCGGGTCGCTGGCCAGGATCGCCAGGTCGGCGTCGGTCAGGGCCTCTCCGGCGAGGTCGCCCGGAGCGGGCCGGTGGTCCTCGGTGAGGCGGACCAGTCGGGCCGTCTCGCCGACCACGTCGCCGGGGACCAGGCCGGGAAGGGCCTGCTCGGCCCACCGCGCCGAGCGCTCCTCGGCGTCGCGCGCACCGTCGTACACCGCGTCGTGGAACCACGCCGCGAGCAGCACCGGTGCCTCGGGGAACCCGACCTCGGCGGCGCCGAGCTCGTCGAGCCGGTCGAGCACCTCGCGCAGGTGTCGCCGGTCGTGGTAGCCGCGGTCGGGTGACCCCCAGGCCGCGAGCAGGGCGTCGCGGAGGGTGTCGCCGGTCTCGGACCGGGCCAGCGGCCACCGCCCGGCGAGGTGGTCCTCCGGCTCGCTCATCGTCCCATTCAAGCGCTTTGGTGCCCTGAGAGGATCGTGACATGCGCTCCTGGCTCCTGCAGTACGCCGTCGCGACGGCTGTCTTCTGTCTGCTCGACCTGGTCTGGCTCGGCCTGGTCGCCCAGCCGGTCTACGACGACCTGCTCGGCGACCTGCTGCGTGAGTCGCCGAACGTCGCCGCCGCCGTCGCCTTCTATGGGCTGTTCATCGCCGGGCTGGTCGTCTTCGTGATCCAGCCGGCTCTGGTCGCACGCTCCTGGCGGCGGGCTGCGGCGCTCGGAGCGTTCTTCGGGCTGGTCACCTACGCCACCTGGGACCTCACCAGCCTCGCCGTCCTGCGGGACTTCCCCGCGGCCCTGGTGCCGGTCGACCTCGCCTGGGGGACCGTGCTCGCGGCCACCGTCAGCACCACGACCGTGCTCGTCTGCTCGCGCTGGCCGGCGGCGGCACCCGCCGTCCATTCCTCGGAACCCCTGACGCCGCCGGGTGGTTCCCTCTAGCCTGCTGGGATGACCTTCCCCTTGCGTCATGCCCTGTGGTCGACCCTGCTCGGCGGGGTGCTGCTCTCCGGCGTCGTCGTGGCGGCGCCGACGGCGCCACGCGGTGCACCCGAGAGGGTGGAGGCCGCCCCGCGGCTGGCGTCCGGCGGCTACACCTGCACGGGCTACTGCCGGCACCCCACCAACGCCGCCAAGGTGTTCAAGTGGGGCTCGCCGAAGTGGGGCGACGAGTTCGAGGTCGCGAAGCTCAACCGCAAGAAGTGGCGGTCCGACCGTCCGAAGCGGATCCTCAGCAAGGGCGGGATGTTGACGATCAAGGCGGGTGGGTCCCTCCAGCAGATCACCACCTGGGGCAACCAGTCCGCGCGCTACGGCCGCTGGGAGGCACGGGTGCGGATCCACGAGCGTCCCGGCGCCACCGGCAAGCACTACGCCGCCACCTGGATGCTCACCCCGACCGGCGACGACCGCTGCCGGGCCAGCGAGGTGACCCTGGCGACGTACAGCGTCGGTGACGACCGGGTCCGCGGCTGGGTGCGCACCCCGGCCGACAACGAGTTCCGCTTCGGGCGGGCCACCAGGCTGAGCAACCTGGCGTGGCACACCTACGCCATCGAGATCACCCCGAAGCGGGTCTCGTGGTTCAGCGACACCAAGGTGCTGCGCACCGAGAGGCGCACCGACGCCCTCTCAGGCGTGCGGCTGCGCCCGCAGTTCCTGCTCACCGGGGTGCCGGGTGCCGAGATGCGCGAGACCTGGCTCCAGATGGACTGGGTGCGCTTCTACTCGCTGGAGCGCAAGAACGCGAAGTCCACGCGAGCCACCCAGATGAGCGCGAAGACCTACCCCGACGGCTGTTGAGCGCCACTCGCTCGGCCAATTCCCCGGTTTCGCCACGGCGCCCAGGTCCACCGCCCTACCCTGCCGGGGTGACCAGCCCCCGCCGTCGCCCCCTCCTGCCGAGCCTGCTCGGCGGCGTCCTGCTGACCGGCGCCGCCCTCGCGGCCGCCGGTCTGTCGACACCCACGGCACCCGTGTCGGACGCCGAGATGCGCCCGGTCTTCGCCGACTCCTGCATCGGCTACTGCCAGCACCCCACCAACGCCGCCAAGGTGTTCAAGTGGGGCCTCGAGGCGTGGCGCGACGAGTTCGAGGTCGACCCGTTCAGCGCGCGGTGGCAGTCGGACAAGCCGAAGCAGGTCGGTCAGCAGAACGGCATGCTCACGATCAAGGCCTTCGCCGACACCGGGTCGATCACCGTCTGGCCGGACGACCAGGCGGCGAAGTACGGCCGCTGGGAGGCGCGGGTCCGCGCGGTGGAGAAGAAGACCGACGGGCAGCCCTACCGGTTCACCTGGCAGCTGGTGCCCACCGACGGTGACCACTGCGGGGGCAGCCAGGTGACGCTGGCGACGTACGTGCCGGGTGACGCCCGGGCGCGTGGCTACGTCCGCACCCTCGACAACAACGAGCTCCGCTTCTCGCGCAAGCGTGACCTGCGCTCGCGGGCGTGGCACACCTACGCCGTGGAGATCACCCGCGACCACATCTCGTGGTTCGTCGACACCAAGGTGATGCGCACCGAGACCCGCAGCGAGGCCCTCGCCGGGGTGACGTACCGCCCGCAGTTCGTGATCGCCGGCGACCCGGCCGCGCAGATGAACGAGTCGTGGATGCAGATGGACTGGGTGCGCTACTACACGCTCAAGCGTCCCAACGCCAAGTCGATCGACGCCAAGCAGATGTGGAAGCGGACCTACGACGGAGCGTGCTGACCGTCCCCGCGACAGGTGCCCCGTGGTGCCCCCACATGCGCACTGTGGTGGCGTGACATGCGTCCCGTGGTCGCGCCACGGGCAGATGAAGGGCGGTCTCAGGACTCCCGGACGCCGGTGACCCGCTCGAGGTCGCGGGTCCGCCGCTGCCCCGGGGTCAGCGCCCAACGGACGGCGGCCGTGGAGAGCCGGCCGGCCGGGGGACCCAGCCGGGGCCGATGCCTCAGCCCGAGCTCGTCGCGGGCCCAGGGCGGCAGCAGGTCGATGGCAGCGAGCCACACCGCGGCGTACGCCGGCCTGCCGGGCAGCGGGAGCGGGGCGTCGTGGCGCAGGTGCCGCACGGCCTCGTGGGCCGCAGGGATGGCGCGCAGCTCGTCGCGGAAGGCCTCCACGTCGGCGCGCAGCTGCGCCTCGGTCTGCGGCGGCTCGACCACGCCGAGCCGCGCTGCGACGACTCCGGCCTCGGCAACGTAGCGGTCCCGGCCGGCGGCGTCGAGCGGCCGGAGACCGTAGGCCTGGTGGGCGAGCAGGAAGCTGTCGATCTCCGCGACGTGCACCCAGCGGAGGAGGTGCGGGTCGGCGGCGGCGTACGGCGTCCCGTCGGCGAGGGTGCCGGTGACCCGTCGGTGCACGGCGCGGACGACGTCGACCGCCCGCTCGGCGTGCTCGACCGGGCCGAAGGTCGTGGTCGCCAGGAACGTGCTGGTGCGGGCCAGCCGCCCCCAGAGGTCGCCCTGGTAGCCGGAGTGCTCGGCCACGGCGGTCATCGCGGCCGGATGGAGCGTCTGGAGCAGCACCGCGCGCAGGCCCCCGACGAACATCGAGGCGTCCCCGTGGACCCGAGCGATCGCGCTGTCCTCGCTGAACCACCGGGGACCCGGCGTGCCGTGGATGCGAGCCCGCTCGGCCTCGCCCTCCGGGCCGGCCACGAGCCGGAACACCGCGTCACCGACGCGGTCGCGCAGGGCCTGGGGAGTCACGGGGTCGAGCCTAGGCGGTCGTTCAACCCCCAGCGCCGCGGTGCGGTCGTGTCGGCCACGCGAGGACGCCTCAGGCGAGCAGCTCGTCGGCGTCGGTGATGGTGTAGGCGTAGCCCTGCTCGGCGAGGAACCGCTGGCGGTGCTGGGCGAACTCCGCGTCGACGGTGTCGCGCGCGACGACGGCGTAGAACCGCGCGGCGCGTCCGTCGGCCTTGGGGCGCAGCAGCCGGCCCAGCCGCTGGGCCTCCTCCTGGCGGGAGCCGAAGGACCCCGAGACCTGGATGGCGACGGTGGCCTCGGGCAGGTCGATGGAGAAGTTGGCGACCTTGGACACCACCAGCAGCGAGATCTCCCCGGAGCGGAAGGCCTCGAAGAGCCGCTGCCGCTCCTTGACCGGTGTCTCGCCCGTGATGACCGGGGCATCGAGGTCGGCGCCGATCTCGTCGAGCTGGTCGAGGTACTGACCGATGACCAGGGTGGGCTCGCCCCGGTGCCGCTCGACCAGCGGCCTCGGCGACCGTGGTCTTGGCGGGCGTGCTCGAGGCCAGGCGGTAGCGCTCCTCCGGCTCGGCCGTGGCGTAGGCGATCCGCTCGCCCTCGTCGAGGGTGACCCGCACCTCGATGCAGTCGGCGGGGGCGATCCAGCCCTGCGCCTCGATGTCCTTCCACGGGGCGTCGTAGCGCTTGGGCCCGATCAGCGAGAAGACGTCGCCCTCGCGGCCGTCCTCGCGCACCAGGGTGGCGGTCAGCCCGAGCCGTCGCCGGGCCTGGAGGTCGGCGGTCATCCGGAAGATCGGCGCCGGCAGCAGGTGGACCTCGTCGTAGATGACCAGCCCCCAGTCGCGGGCGTCGAACAGCTCGAGGTGGGCGTAGGCGCCCTTCCGGCGGGTGGTCATCACCTGGTAGGTCGCGATCGTGACCGGGCGGATCTCCTTGACGGCGCCGGAGTACTCGCCGATCTCGTCCTCGGTGAGGTCGGTGCGTCGCAGCAGCTCGTCCTTCCACTGCCGGGCGGAGACGGTGTTGGTCACCAGGATCAGCGTGGTCGCCTTCGCCGTGGCCATCGCCGCGGCGCCGACGATCGTCTTGCCGGCGCCGCAGGGCAGCACCACCACGCCGGAGCCGCCGTGCCAGAACGACTCGGCGGCCTCGCGCTGGTAGTCGCGCAGCGCCCAGCCCTCCTCGCGCAGCTCGATCGGGTGCGCCTCGCCGTCGACGTAGCCGGCGAGGTCCTCCGCCGGCCAGCCGAGCTTGAGCAGGGCCTGCTTGAGGTTGCCGCGCTCCGAGCCGTGCACCACGACCGTGTCGCCGTCGATGCGCTCACCGAGCATGCCGGCGATCTTCTTGGCGCGCAGCACCTCCTCGAGCACGGGGCGGTCCGAGGAGACCAGGACCAGTCCGTGCATCGGATGCTTCTCGAGCCGGAGCCGGCCGAAACGGGCCATCGTCTCGGCGACGTCGACCAGCAGGGCGTGCGGGACGGCGTAGCGGCTGTAGGTCAGCAGCGCGTCGACCACCTGCTCGGCGTCGTGGCCGGCCGCCCGAGCGTTCCACAGGCCGAGGTTGGTCAGCCGGTAGGTGTGGATGTGCTCGGGGCTGCGCTCCAGCTCGGCGAACGGCGCGATCGCCTTGCGGCAGTCCTGGGCCTGGGGGTGGTCGACCTCCAGCAGCAGGGTCTTGTCGCTCTGCACGATCAGGGGGCCGTTGCTCACCCGGCGAGTCTACGGAGGCGCCCCGACAGGGGTGGGTGGGCTCGTCGTCCTGGGCCCCGGCCCCTGCCGGCGAAGACCCGGCGCCGCTCAGCCGGCCTGCACGGCCCGGACGCCGGTGATCCGGTGCACGGCGTAGACGCGCTCGTCGTCGGTGCGGTGGTCGAAGGCGCGGAGCTGGCCGCCCTCGACGGCCACCGGGTCGATGACCCGCTCGACGGTGGCGCCGGCGTTGTCGACGTATCCGATCCAGACCGTACGCCGCGCCTGCGCCGCCTCGCGCAGCGTCGCGAGGACCTCGGCAGGGGAGGAGGCGGGCGCCCGCGACGGCCGCGCGGCGGCGGCCTTGTCGCCGGCACGGATCGCGGTGACGACCGCGGTGAGGTGGGCGGTGGCCTTGGCGGCCGACAGCCCGGGTGGGCGGGTCCGCGGCACCCGGGCGCGCTGGCGGTCGGGCCTGGCGATGTGGACCGAGCCGTCGGCCGCCTCGACCACCGGGGCGGCGCCGAGCTCGCGCAGCCGGGGCAGCAGCAGGTCGACCGGCAGCGTCGAGACGAGCACGGTCGGTGCGAGGCGGCGCAGCGCGAGGGAGCCGGCCTTGGGGTGGTGGAGCAGCTCGGTCAAGGCGGTCTCGTCGTCGGAGCGCAGGAACGCCTCCACGGCGCCCACCCGCAGCGTCCCGAACCGGCGGGCCACGTCGTCGACGAGGTAGGTCAGCGGCTGCGGGACCGGAGTCCGCGACACCGCCCCGACGAAGTCGTGCACCTCCGCGGCCGTCCAGCCGAGGTCGAGCGCGCGGCGGACGGAGTGGTCGGTGAAGCGATAGACGGTGGCCCCGCCGCGCGAGTCGACGTCGGCCACCGCATGGAGCCGGGCCGCCAGCGACGCCTCGAGCGGACCCGGTGCCACCGCGGTCAGGTCGGCCTGGAGCAGCACGTGGTCGACCGGGTCGGGCAGCAGCGGCGCCAGCGCGGCGGCAGCGCCACCGCCGGCCATCAGCGCTCGGGCGTACGCCGGCACACCGCCGAGGCCCGTCACCCCCAGCATCGCCGACTCGTCGAGCGACCAGGCCACCAGATCGGCCCGCGAGGCCGGTCGGCGCGGGCGCAGCCAGGCCAGCCTGTCGACCAGCGTCGGGACGCCGGTGCCGACGGCCAGCACCTCGCCCTCCGGCAGCTCGGCCAGCACGTCCAGCGCCATCCGGCGAGTCTCCGCGGCGTAGATCGACGACAGCTCGGGGGCGAGCGCGTTGAGCCCCTTGCCCGAGCGGCGGTCCTTGCTGCCGACCAGCGACGGCAGCCGCGTCGTGTCGAGCCAGGCCGTCGCGAGCGCGACCCACCGATCCTCGAACGGTCGACCCGACCAGATGTCGTAGGCGTCGGTCGGGAGCCAGGCCGGGTCGCCGCCGAGGTCGGGGCCCGTGGCGAGGAGCCCGGCGGCCGCCGCCACCTCCACCAGGAGCCCGGCCTCGCGCGCCTCCACGTGCAGCAGCCCGGCGGCCGCCTTGAGGTCCCGGACCGAGAGGCCGCCGCCGCGCAACGCCGCCGGCGGCGCGGTCGACCAGCGGTCGAGCAGCAGCTCCGTGCGGCGCACCGCCTCGAACGCCGCGCCCGCCGCCGCCCGCTCGACCAGCGACGCCTCGCGCGCCGAGGTGGCCAGCCCGGGCACCGCATCGACCGGCTCCGGGGTGGTCCGGCCGCCGCGCAGCGCGAGCGAAACCTCGCCCGGGACCACGACGACCCCACCCGGTTTGGCAACCACCAGCCGGCGGGCGAGGAGCTCCTCGACCGGTGAGGTCGCCTCCTCCGGCGCGACCGGGGTGCGGGCGGCGGAGATGCCCTCACCTCCCGCCTCGTCGAGGTGGCCGAGCAGTGTGCGAGCGTCGTCGGACGTCGCGGCGAGGCGCGTGGCGACGGCGTCGGCGTCCGCGTCGGCCGAGCGGGGTCGAAGCCGCCCGATGGCGCCGGTGCCGGTGAGCCCGTCGGCCACGCCGGTCAGCGCGCGGAGCCCCTCGGGAGACACCCACGCCAGGGCCAGCCCGGTGAGCCGCTCCACGGCAGCCTGCGTGGCCACGGGCTCGGCGTGGACGACGTGCTCGAGCTCGACCGGGGAGCATGGGCCGACGACCACCAACGCCTCGAGCACGGCGAGCTCCAGCCGGGTGAGCCCATCCATCGCGCGCAGCAGCGAGGAGCGGACGGCGGCCCGTGAGGCCAGCTGCGCGGAGTCCTGCGGAGTCGGGGAGACCAGGTCCGGGCGCTCCCGGAGCAGCGCGGCCACGCGCTCGTCGGACCAGCGGCGGAGCTGGTCGGCGAGCGTCCTCGGCGGGGTGGGGGCGGCCATCCCTCCTACGCTACCCAGGTCGCGGGCGTCCACCCTCGGCGTCTCCCGGCGACACGGCGGCGGCACCGGCGAGCCGCTTGCCCCCGACGCCACCTGGGCCCCAGGGTGGACCCATCCGGCCGCACCCGGCCGGCGCCGGACGGGGCCCGAGCGAAGGACGAGGATGAGCCATCCCGAGGTGCGTCATGGTGCCTCCTCCGACGTGGGGCAGGTCCGCACCGTCAACGAGGACTCGTTCCTGGCCACGCCGCCCGTCTTCGTCGTGGCCGACGGGATGGGTGGCCACTCCGGCGGAGACGTGGCCAGCCGGCTGGTCGTCGAGGAGTTCGCCCGTCTGGCCGCGACGGCCTACACCCCCGACGAGGCGCGGTCGGCCGTCTACGACGCGCTGGTCGCGGCCCAGCAGCGCATCAACGACTTCGCCGACGAGCACCGGCGGGCGGGGGCCTCCTCCTGGTTCGCCGGTACGACGGCCGTAGCCGCCGTCCTGGTCGACGACGAGGGCGCGGCCCGGTGGTTGGTCGCCAACCTCGGTGACTCGCGGGCCTACCGGGTCGTCGACGGCTCCCTGCAGCAGGTCAGCGTCGACCACTCGGTGGTCCAGGAGCTGGTCGACGCCGGTGCGATCACCGTGGCCGAGATGGCCACCCACCCCGAGCGTCACGTCGTCACCCGGGCGCTCGGCGGGCCCGATGCCGCGGAACCCGACTTCTTCCTCCTGGACCGTTGCGACCGGCTGCTGCTGTGCTCCGACGGCGTCACCGGCATGCTCGAGGACGACCAGATCGCTGCCGTGCTCGGGGTGGAGGAGCAGCCCCAGGAGGCCGCCTCTCGACTCGTGGCGGACGCCGTCCGGGCCGGAGGTCTCGACAACGCCACCGCGGTCGTCGTCGATGTGGTGGGATAGGGGCCAGCCGCTGTCGGTGCCCCGCCGCGGTCGGCCAGTCTCGAGGACAAGCTGGGCGCTCTGCCGGACGCCCAGCCGTGAAAGGTGACCCCCCCATGACGAACGTTGACCGGCGCAGGTCCTACCGTCCCGGCGGCTGGTTCGGCATCTTCGGCGACAACGCGTCGGTGCTGCTGCCCCCGTCGGAGAAGCACCGCGTCACCGCTCTCTGGGAGCTCGTCGACGAGGGAGCGGGCTTCGACGAGGTGCTCGACGGGCTGCTCGCCACCGGTCTCCGCGACCTCCCCGGCTTCGTGCTGGTGAGCGAGGCCGCGGGGATGACCAAGATCGTGCTCCGGGGTGCCGCGGTCGCGGCGTTCGTGGTCGACGGCGACATGGTCGAGCTCGCGGGCGCCACCGACACCACCTGGGTCGAGCGCTCGCTGGTCGGAGTCACCCAGATGTTCGTGCAGGTCGAAGCCACCGACGAGGACGAGGGCGAGGACCTGCTCATCGAGAACGGCCTGGTGCGGCTGGGTCGGGTCGACCAGCCGCCGTTCCGGCTCGAGGACACCGACGACGCGGCGATCGGGGCTGGGGTCGCTGACGAGGCCGATGCGGACGACGCCACCTCGGAGACTGCTGCCGAGGCCCCCGGCGAGGGGTCTGACCGCGACGCCGACCCGCTCGGGCTGGGCCTGGCCGCCGCCGCGACGGGCGTGGGCGCCGGCTTCGCCGGAGGTCGGCTGCTGGGCGGCGACGATGACGCCGCCGGGAGCGAGACCGAGAGCGACGCCGAGTCGGAGGGCGCCGAGTCGGAGGGCGCCGAGTCGGAGGGCGCCGAGTCGGAGGGCGCCGAGCCGGAGGGCGCCGAGCCGGAGGGCGCCGAGGCAGCCGAGCCTGGCGACAGCGAGCCCGGCGAGTCGCCCGAACCCACGGACGAGCCGGTGGCGGAGGAGTCGTCTGCCGGCTCCGGCGAGGACACACCGGCCGACGCGGAGCCCGAGTCCCAGCCCCCCGCCGGCGACGAGGCGACCGACGCCGAGCCGACCGGCGAGGAGTCGGACGATGCGGCGCCGGACGAGTCGACGGACCAGCCGGCCGAGGAGTCGGACGTCGAGACGGTCTCGTGGGCCTCGCCCTCGGAGGCGGTGGGTGAGGAGCCCGAGAGCGGCGAGTCGGACGGCCCGACCGACGAGGGCTCGAACGACGAGGGCCCGAACGACGAGGGCCCGAACGACGAGGGCCCGAACGACGAGGGCCCGAACGACCAGACCCCGACCGACGAGACCCCGACCGACGAGACCTCGACGGAGGAGACCTCCCTGGAGGAGGCGCCCGCCGACGAGCCGGCTCGGTCCGCGTGGGCCCGGCCCGAGCCCCCGGTGGAGGGTGCGGAGCACGCGGCGGCCGAGGAGGTCCCGGCGGACGGCCTCGACGACACCATCGTCGACGTGCCGGCCGTCGAGGACGAGTCGTCCGTCGACGTGCCCGACGAGCCACCGGGTTCGGTCGCGGACGAGGCGCCCGATCAGCCCGAGGAGGACGGCGAGCGGTCGCCCTGGCAGCCGGCGGCGAGCAACTTCGGCGCCATGGCGCCGTCCTACCCTCCCGACTCTTCCCTCGACTCCCTCGACGACCCCCTCACCGACCCGCTCACCGGGCCGGTCGCCGAGGCCCGGCAGGAGGCCGACGAGCCCGACGGGATGACCCGCGGTGGCCGGGAGGCAGACCCGTCCCCGGCCGGTGAGTCGGAGTCCGAGGCCGCGCCCGAGGCGAAGCCCGAGTCGGGACCGGCGGTGGCCCGCCTGCTGTTCTCGAGTGGTGACGAGGTCGGCGTCGACCGACCCGTGCTCGTGGGCCGGGCGCCCGAGGTCCGTCGGTTCGGTTCCCACGACCAGCCTCGGCTGGTCCCCGTCCCCAGCCCGCACCAGGAGATCTCCGCGACTCACCTCGAGGTGCGGCCGGGCGTCGGCGCCGACCACGGCTCAGCGGTGGTGACCGACCTCGGCTCCACCAACGGCACGGTCCTGGTGCAGCCGGGGCTGCCGCCGGAGGACCTCCAGCCGGGCATCGCCGTCCAGCTGGTCCCCGGCGCCATCATCGACCTGGGTGACGGCGTGACCATCCAGGTCGCCCGGGCTTGAGGAGCCCCCGGCCGACGGTGGAGGCACGAGGTGGGCAGTCGCTGCGGCAGCTGAGCGTCTCGCGCGAGGTGTGAGGTGGCCCGGACGCTGCACTCGGTGGCCTCCGCGCTCGACGTCCTCGACGTGCTGGCCTCGCACGAGGAGCTGGGGGTGTCGGCGGTCGCCCGCGAGGTGGGCGTCGCGAAGAGCAGCGCTCACCGGCTGCTGACCACGCTGCTGGGGCACGGCCTGGTGGAGCAGAACCCCGAGACCGGTCACTACCGCCTCGGCATGCGTCTCTACGAGCTCGGCCACCAGGCGATGACCGGCAACCGGCTGCGCGCGGTCGCGCTTCCGGTGCTGGCCGAGCTGCGCCGTCGGTCAGGCCTCACCGTGCAGCTGGCGGTGCCTGACGGGGGCGACGTGCTCTACACCGAGCGTCTCGAGACGACGCTCGGGGTGACGCTGATGCAGCAGACCGGGTTGCGTCTGCCCGCCCACACCACGAGCTCGGGCAAGGCGATCGCCGCCTACAACCCGGCCTTCGCCGACGCCCGGAGGCGGCTCGGCTTCCCGGCCCGGACGTCGTCCACGCTCACCTCGGGGGAGGAGTTCGACCGGGTGCTGGAGGAGACCCGTCGGCAGCACGGGGCGCTGTCCTACGACGAGGCCCGGGTGGGCATCTCCTCCTGCGCCGCGCCGCTCCACGGCCCAGCGGGGGAGGCGATCGCGGCCGTCTCGCTGGTCGGGCCCACCGAGGCGTTCCGGCAGCAGGGTGGCCACTACCTGCAGCTGGTGGTGGCAGCCGCGCGGGCACTCACCGGCCCGTGGTAGCCGTTCCGCAGAGAAGAACGGGTCGGGGAAGGTGGCGGGGCCGGTCCTAGCCTGAGGCGCACCCCGGGAGAGACGTGCCGCCGCTCCCGCCGACGCCCTCTGGAGACGCCTGTGACGGCCTGGACCGAAGATGCTGTCGCGACCGAGCTGCTCGCCTGCGAGGCCGGCCGACGTGACCGGGTCAAGTTCACCGACGAGTGGCCCGAGCTCGACCTCGAGACCGGCTACCGCATCCAGGACGAGACCCTCCGCCGCCGCCTCGCCCGTGGCGAGGTCGTGACCGGGGTCAAGCTGGGCCTGACGAGCAGGGCCAAGCAGGAGCGGATGGGTGTCGACACCCCGCTGGTGGCCTGGCTCACCGATGCGATGGTGCTGCAGGAGGGCGACCCGGTGCCGCAGCAGGCGCTGATCCACCCGCGGGTCGAGCCCGAGATCGTCTTCGTGATGGGTGAGCGGCTCGAGGGCCCCGGCGTGACGGCCGAGCAGGCGCTGGCGGCCGTCGCCACCGTGTCCGCGGGGGCCGAGGTGATCGACAGCCGCTACCGCGACTTCCGGTTCACCGCCGGTGACGTCGTGGCGGACAACGCCTCGTCGGGCGCCTACGTCGTCTCGCCCGACGGCATCGCCCCGGGTGGCGTCGACCTGGTCGCCGAGGCGGTGCGGGTCGAGGTCGATGGTGAGCTGGTCTACGAAGGCACCGGCGCCGACGTGCTCGGGCACCCCGCGGAGGCGCTGGCCCTGGCCGTCAACGAGCTGTCCCGGCGCGGGCACGCGATCGAGGCGGGCTGGACCGTGCTGACCGGTGGGATCACCGACGCGGTCTTCGCCACACCCGGCTCGACCGTGGTCTGCCGCTTCTCCACGCTCGGCGACGTGGCGCTCTCGTGTGGGGAGGCGTGAGGTGCCGCTCGTCGAGATCACCCTGGCAGAGGGGCGCACGCCCGAGCAGCTGCGCGGGCTGATGGCCGCGGTCACCCAGGCGGTGCACGACAGTGTGGGTGCCCCCGTCGCGAGCATCCGCGTGGTGCTCCGCGAGGTCCCCACGACCCACTGGTCCGCCGGCGGCGTGACCATCGCCGAGCGGGAAGCGGATTCCCGGACAGGAGACCCCTCATGAGCGTCGTACCTGCCGAGCGGCCCTTCTTCGGCCACGTCATCGGCGGCAAGGAGGTCGAGTCGGCCGACGGGCAGCGCTTCCCGAGCGTCAACCCGTGGACCCGCGAGCCGTGGGCCGACGTGGCGCTCGGCACGGCAGCCGACGCCGAGGCTGCCGTGACCGCCGCGCGGGTGGCCTTCGACGAGGGCCCCTGGCCCCGGATGGGGTACGCCGAGCGGCAGCGGCTGCTGCACCGGTTCGCCGACCTGATCGAGGCCCACGGCGCCGACCTCGGCGAGGCGGACACCCGCGACATGGGCAAGCCGACCGCCCAGGTGCGCCACGACGTTGCCCGCACCGCGTGGAACTTCCGGTTCTTCGCCGACCACGCGGTGATGGCGATGGCCGAGACGCTGCCGATGGACTCCGGCCACCACGCCTACACCCGCTACGAGCCCGCCGGCGTGGTCGTGGCGATCGCACCGTGGAACTTCCCGATGATGCTCGAGTCGTGGAAGGTCGCGCCCGCGCTCGCGTGGGGCAACACCGTGGTGCTCAAGCCGGCCGAGGACACCCCGGTCTCCGCGACGATCATGGCGCGCCTCGCGCTGGAGGCCGGCATTCCCGAGGGCGTCTTCAACGTCGTTCACGGCTACGGCCCGGCGTCGGTCGGCGAGGCGCTCACCCGCGACGCCCGGGTCGACCGGATCACGTTCACCGGCGAGTCGCGCACCGGTTCGATCATCAGCCGGGCCGCCGCCGAGAACCTCGTCCCGGTCTCGCTCGAGATGGGTGGCAAGAACTCCAACCTGGTCTTCGCCGACGCCGACCTCGACAACGCGGTGTCGTGGTCGATCCAGTCCATCTTCCGCAACGCCGGCCAGATCTGCCTGTCCGGCAGCCGAGTGCTCGTGCAGCGGCCGATCTACGAGGAGTTCCTCACCCGCTTCGTCGCCGCCGCCGAGGCGATGCGCTTCGGCGACCCGCTCGATCCGGCGACGGAGTTCGGGCCGCTGGCCAGCCAGGAGCACTACGAGAAGGTCAAGGGCTACGTCGACACCGCCGAGGAGGTCGGTGGCCGGATGCTCACCGGCGGGCTCGGCGACGGCTGGTCGATCAGGCCGACCGTCCTCGTCGACATGCCGGCCGACAGCCCCCATCTGTGCGAGGAGATCTTCGGACCGGTGGCCATCGTCGAGCCGTTCGAGACCGAGGACGAGGCGGTGACGCTCGCCAACGACACGCCGTACGGCCTGGACGCGCAGCTGTTCACCGAGGACCTGCACCGGGCGCACCGGGTGTCTGCCCGGCTGCGGGTCGGCACGGTCTGGGTCAACTGCTTCTTCATCCGCGACCTACGGGCGCCGTTCGGTGGCGTCGGGCACTCGGGCGTCGGCCGCGAGGGCGGCACCTTCAGCCGTGAGTTCTTCACCGAGCCCAAGGCGGTCGTCATGCAGATCGACGCGGCGACCGCCGACCGGCAGGGATGACCGGTGGGGGAGCACGTCGCCGTCCACCCCTCGCTCACCCTGGCGGGGGCGCGGGTCGCGCTCGACGCCGCGCTCGCCCGCGCCGGCGAGCTCGGGGTCGCGGTCAACGTGTCGGTGTGCGACGCGGCCGGTCATGAGATCGCCTTCGCGCGGATGGACGGCGCCGCCCTGCTGTCGGCAGAGATCGCCCGAGACAAGGCCTACACCGTGGCGGCGTTCCTCGGGATCCCGACCGACCGGTGGTTCGCGATGATCGAGGCCGAGCCGGCGCTGCGCGAGGGCATCGTCCACCGCGACCGGCTGGTGATCTTCGGCGGTGGCGTACCGGTGACCGTCGACGGCGCCGCCGTCGGTGCCGTCGGCGTCTCCGGAGGCACCGCGGACCAGGATCAGGAGATCGCCACGGCCGGCGCCGCCGCCCTGGGCTGACCTCGACCCGGAGCGCTGGGCTTGTGGGGGCGCGGCAGCCCGCTACTTCCACCAGTAGGTGCGCCGGGCGATCTGAAGGGCGCTGACGTAGCCGTCGCGCTCGTAGTGCTCGCTGGGCACCCGCCACGGCACCGCCAGCGCCCCGCGCGCGTCCCCGATCGAGGCGTAGCCCCGTGCCTCGCCCCAGGCCTCGAGGTCGGCCAACAGGGTGCGCGCGTGGTCGCGGCCGTGCCGGAGGAACACCGACGCGCACTGCACGACGTCGGCACCGGCCAGCAGATAGGCCGCGATGTCGTCGGCCGTCTCGACGCCGCCGGTGCCGGCCAGCGAGCACTCGATCTGCTCACGCAGCACGGCGATCCAGGTCTGCGGCAGCCGGGCGTCACTCGGCGTCGACAGGTCGATCACCGGCTGCACGGTCTGTGCTTCGACGTCGATCTTCGGCTGGAGGAAGCGGTTGAAGAGCACCAGCCCGTCGGCTCCCTTCTCGACCAGCCGGACGGCCAGGTCGTTGAGAGAGGAGAAGTACGGCGGCAGCTTGACGGCCACCGGCACCGACACGACCTCCCGGACCGCCGTGAGCAGGTCGAGCACGGCGTCCTCGACCGCCTCGCCGTGGCCCCGGAACTGGCCGGGGACGACGTAGAAGTTGAGCTCCACCGCGGCCGCGCCCGCGTCCTCGGCCTGTCGGGCGAAGCGGGTCCACTCCCCACTGCCGGTGCCGTTGAGGCTGGCGATCACAGGCACGTCCACGGAGTCGACCGACGTCTCGATCAGCTCCAGGTAGCGGGCCGGCGCGCCGGGACCGGCCGGGTTGGTGAACCACTGGTCTCGCTCGAAGTCGGGGTCGAGCTCGCGGCGTACCTGCTCCTCGAAGAGCGAGTGCAGCACTACCGCCGCGACACCGGCGTCGACCAGGGTGACCACGCCGCCCGGGGTCTGCTGCAGCGGGGACGGCGCAGCCACCAGTGGGTTGCGCAGCGGCAGCCCGAGGTAGGTCGTGGAGAGGTCCACCGGGCGCCTCCCTTCTCGCCGTTGTTGCCACGCTAGTCCCGCGGCCGTGTCGACGGCACCCGCTGGCGGGTGACCGGTTCGTCACACGTCAGTCGTCGTCGAGCACCCGGAGGACCTCGTCGTAGACCCCTCGGCGGGCAGCGACCACCAGACCCCCGGTCGACGTCCGCGGGTCGTACGGCTTCCCGTCGAGGGTGCCGACGAAGCCGCCCGCCTCGGTCAGCAGCAGCGACCCCGGCGCGTGGTCCCACGGGAGCGACCGCGCGTAGATCACGAAGTCGGCGTAGCCACGCACGAGCTGCGGGTAGTCGACGCCGCAGCACACCCAGGTCAGCTCGAGCGGGCGCAGCCCGGGCAGCTCGCGCTTGAGCCAGGCTCGTCGCGAAGTCACCCCACGCCACTCCCGCGGCGCCGGGGAGGGGGTCGGGCGGAAGATCTGCATGCGGTCGCGGTAGGCGCCCCGCCCACGCTCGGCGACGTACGCCGTGAGGTGCTGCGGCTGCCAGATCCAGCTGCGCTCGACGACGCCGTCGACGCAGCTCGGCGACCATGACCGCGTGGTCGGGGTTGCCGTGCACGAAGTTCTTGGTGCCGTCGATCGGGTCGACCGTGAAGGCGTGCGTCGCCGAGACGAACCGGTCGAGCAGCGTCGGGTCGGCGCTGGCAGCCTCCTCGCCGAGCACGACCGCGTCGGGGTAGGCGGCCAGCAGTGCCTCGGTGATCTGCTCCTCGGCCTCGTGGTCGGCGATGGTCACCAGGTCGCCGGGGTTCTTCTCGTGGACCTGGCTGGAGCCCAGGGACTTGAAGCGGGGCGTGATGACCTCCGCGGCGACGTCCTGCATGAGGCGCAGCACCTCGGCGGTCTCCACGGGGCCAACCTACCGCTGTTCGGGTCCCTCTCCCGGCCCCTCTCCCGGCCCGTCGCCCCGCCCGTCGGTCGGTCCCGCCGACCCGGGCCGCACCTCGGCGGCCAGAGCCAGCGCGGCCGCCTCGCCCCTGGCCTTCCGGAGCCGGGTGCGACGGCGGTGCAGGACACGACCCAGCAGCGCGAGACCGGCCACCAGGAGGAGCCCGCCGACGACGATGGCGGTCCCCACCAGGGTGCTCCTGCCGGCCGCGGTCGTCGCCTCGTCGGCCGCGGTGGTCGCTCCGTCGAGGTCGCCCTCGGCGAGCAGCCGTTCCGCCTCGGCGGCCTTGTCGTCGAGACCGAGCGCCCGCGCACCGAGTGCCGCCAGCGGGTTGCGCGTGGCGGCAGCCGCCTCGTCGGCCGCACCGACCGAGTCGACCGCGACTGCTGCCCTCGGAAGGGTGTCGGAGAGCTCGTCGTAGGCCGCCGTGCCTTCGGCGTCCTGGTAGAGCGCCACCACCTCCGTCGGGACCTCCGTGCCGTGGCGCTCGGCGGCCTCCTGGACCTCCACCACCGCCGGACCGAGGTCCGCGACCTGTCCGAGGACCTCCTGCGCCTCATCGAAGTCCCAGTCGGTCATCGCCACGCGCAGCCCGAGCGGCGGCACGAACGCACCATCGGCCCGGTCGACGGCCCGGTATCCCGCGAGCGAGCGACGGCGGTCCTTGAGCTTCCGGCGCTCCGGGGTGGTCAGCACCCACTTCTTGAACGTCTGGGGCGCCCGGTCGTTGTGGCCGACGACCTCCACCAGGTCGAGGAAGCGTTGCCACCCGGTGCGGCCGGCGGCGAGCCGCGGCTCGCCCGAGACGGCGTAGGCGCTGTCACCCGCGACGGCGGCGGCGAGGACCGAGGCCCGGGCGTCGTCGTCCGTGCCGTCCAGCAGCGTCGTCACCGCGAGGTACGACGCGGGGTAGCCGTAGCCGTCGGACGGCTGGGCGCGACCGCCCGGGTCGGCGTCCCAGGAGTTGAGCGGGAGGGCCTGCCCGCCTACCGCCGACACCGGCTTCGGCCGGCCCGGCCTGTCCCCGATCGCCGTGACCGCGCGGGCGGCGAGGTCCTGAGCGATCCCCTCGTAGAGCCACCGCTCCACGAAGGAGCTCGGCGAGGCCCAGGCGTGCAGGAGCTCGTGGTAGAGCAGCTCCTGGTCGAGCTCCTCGCCGATGACGATCTCGTCCTCTCGGCTGTCGAACCAGCCGTCGTAGCCTCGGACGTTGACCGAGCGGTCCTCGCGGACGGTCGTCAGCCCGCCGGGCCAGGGTGTGCCGACGAGCTCCTCGAGCACCGGCACCCCCTTGGTCATCCGCGACGAGACGAACCGGAGCCACCTCTTGTCGTCTCGGTAGGCCAGCACCTCCACGTCCTGGCCGCCCACCTCCACCTTCTTGGTCCTCGCGATGTCGGGGTCGCGGGCCGAGACGACGGCCCAGAAGCCGGAGCTCTCGGTGTTCGTGGTCGCGGTGTAGGTGCTGGTCGTGCTGCCCTCGTCGGCGGTGAACGCATCGGTCGTCGCGTCGAAGCTCATCGACGCCGGCAGCACCACCTCGACGGTGTTCTGGCCGGCGTCGCCGGGGCCGTAGACCGCGAAGGTCGCGTAGCCGGGCCCGACCCGGGTCTGGTTCTTCGAGCGCGGCTTCTCGCCCTCGAGGACGAACGTCACCGTGACGGTGCGGCTCTGCCCGTAGAGCAGGTTCGAGGGAAAGCGGATCGTCGCGAGCGCGGTGCTCGGGTCCTTGGTGGCCGCTCGGGTGACCGACAGCGGCGCCCCGTTGGACACGGCGGTCAGCTCCGCCGCCTCGGCGGGCACGGGGATGGTGAGGGCGGGCAGATAGAAGTACTGCACGGAGGAGCCGGTCCGGACGCTCGGCCGCTCGTTGCGCACCGTGACCGTCATCGTGGCCCGGACCACCTCCTGCTTGGACCGGAGGACGTAGCGGCTGGTGGAGTCCACGTCGATCCCACCGTCGGCGTGCGCGGCCGGCGAGGCCAGCACCACCCCGGTCAGGGCGAGGGCGGCGGCGCGCCGTGCGCGGACCTCGTACGCCCCTCTTCGGCGACGTGCGCGGGTGGGCGTCGCCGAACGGCTGACGCGCATGGGGGGTTCCTCCTCTCTGTGCCCGGCCCCGGGATGGCGCCTGGCTGCGGCAAGGTGCCATTCTGCGGGCCGGCTGCTGCCGTGGCGGCGCACCCCCCGGATCCGGTGTGGCGCTGGGCTCTGGTGGAGCGTCGCTGTGAGGGCTAGCGTCGCCGGACATGGACTCCTACGCCGCCGGCGAGACCTCCCCGCCCCTGCTGGACGAGACGATCGGGGCCAACCTCGCGCGCACCGTCGCCACCCATCCCGACCGGGAGGCCCTGGTCGAGTGCGCCACCGGTCGCCGCTGGACCTACGCCGAGCTGGACCGCGACGTCGACGCCCTCGCGCGAGGCCTGGTCGGGGCGGGGATCGCCGTCGGCGACCGCGTGGGGATCTGGGCCCCGAACTGCGCGGAGTGGGTGCTCACGCAGCTCGCGACGGCGAAGGTCGGAGCGATCCTGGTCAACGTCAACCCGGCCTACCGCACCCACGAGCTCGCCTACGCCGTCAACCAGTCGGGCCTGCGGATGCTGGTCGCGGCCAGCAGCTTCAAGACCAGCGACTACCGCGCGATGGTGGAGGAGACCCGGGAGCGGTGCCGCACCCTGGACCGGGTGGTCTACCTCGACACCGATGACTGGGCGGGCCTGCTCGCCGACGGCGCGGACGTGCCGGCGGAGGCGGTGGCCGAGCGGATGACCGGGCTCAGCCCGACCGACCCGATCAACATCCAGTACACCTCCGGCACGACGGGCTATCCCAAGGGCGCCACGCTCTCGCACCGCAACATCCTCAACAACGGCTACGTCACCACCGAGCTGATCGGCTTCTCGGAGCGGGACCGGCTGGCGGTGCCGGTGCCCTTCTACCACTGCTTCGGGATGGTGATGGGCAACCTCGGGTGCGTCACCCACGGAGCGACGATCGTGATCCCCGCCCCCGGCTTCGACCCTGCGACCACGCTCCAGGCGATCCAGCAGGAGCGGTGCACCGGGGTGTACGGCGTCCCGACGATGTTCATCGCGATGCAGCACGCCCCCGACTTCGCTTCCTACGACCTCTCGACGCTGCGCACCGGGGTGATGGCCGGCGCGATCTGCCCGGTCGAGGTGATGAAGCGCTGCATCGACGACATGCACATGAGCCAGGTGGCCATCGCCTACGGCATGACCGAGACGTCGCCGGTGTCGGCGCAGACCCGCAGCGACGACGACCTCGACCGCCGGACCGCCACGATCGGCCGGGTGCATCCCCACGTGGAGGTCAAGATCATCGACCCGGTGACCGGCGAGACCGTGGAGCGAGGGGAGACGGGGGAGTTCTGTACCCGTGGCTACTCGGTGATGCTCGGCTACTGGGACGACCCCGAGAAGACCGCCGAGGCGATCGACGCCGAGGGCTGGATGCACACCGGCGACCTCGCGGTGATGCGCGAGGACGGCTACTGCCAGATCGTCGGCCGGATCAAGGACATGGTCATCCGGGGCGGGGAGAACATCTACCCCAAGGAGGTGGAGGAGTTCCTCTACGGCCACCCCGACATCGAGGACGTGCAGGTGGTCGGCGTCCCGGACGAGAAGTACGGCGAGGAGCTGTGCGCCTGGGTCAGGATGCGGGCCGACCGGGACCCACTCGACGCCGATGAGGTGCGGGCCTTCGCGACCGGTCGGTTGGCGCACTACAAGATCCCGCGCTACGTCATCGTGGTCGAGGAGTTCCCGATGACCGTCACCGGCAAGATCCGCAAGGTGCAGATGCGCGAGGAGTCGGCGAAGGCCCTCGGGCTGGCGTAGCCGCCGGGCCACCGTGCGACAGCGACGTCGGCGGGCCGACGTACGCTCGGCTGCGTGACCACGCCCGCAGCGCCCCTCGTCGTCGGCTTCGACCTCGACATGACGCTGATCGACACGGTGCCCGGGTTCGTGGCGGCGCTGACGGCCCTGGGTGCCGAGCTCGGGGTCGACTTCCCGGCGGCCGACATGACCACCCGTCTCGGGCCGCCGCTGGACCACCTGCTCGCCGACCACCTCGAGCCGGCCGATGTGGCGCCGGCGGGTGACCGCTTCCGCGAGATCTATCCCGACCACGCCGTGCACCCGGTGCCGCTGCTGCCCGGGGCGCGCGACGCGGTCGACGCCGTTCGTCGCCACCGTGGTCGGGTGGTCGTCGTGACCGGCAAGTTCCCGCGCAACGCCCAGCTCCACCTCGACCACCTCGGCCTCGACGTCGACCACCTGGAGGGGTGGGTGTGGGGCGTCGGCAAGGCCGACGTGCTGCGCCGCGAAGGCGCGCAGATGTACGTCGGCGACCACGTCCACGACGTCGAGGGCGCCCTCGCTGCCGGGGTGCTCAGCGTGTCGGTGCTCACCGGCGGGTGCACCCGCGAGGAGCTGGTCGCCGCCGGCACCCACGTCGTCCTCGACGACCTCGCGGCGTTCCCGGGCTGGCTCGACGGCTACGTCGCGAGGGAGGCGGCCGGGGCGGCTGCCGGGGAATGAGTTGGCAGCGCCTCGGGGTTGGTCCCTAGGCTTGAGCTGCACCGGCGTACGCCGGCCGCGCACCGTGATCGAGACAGCAAGGATGGTCCAGCCGTGCCCACTGGCAAGGTGAAGTGGTTCGACGCCGAGAAGGGCTTCGGGTTCCTCTCCCAGGAGAGCGGGCCCGACGTCTACGTCCACGCCGACGCGCTTCCCGACGGGATGACCGTCCTCAAGCCCGGCACCCGCGTCGAGTTCGGCATCGCCCAGGGCCGGCGCGGCGACCAGGCGCTGTCGCTGCGCGTCCTCGACTCGCCGGTCTCGGTGCAGCGCAACCGCGCCAGCGCCCGTCGCAAGAAGCCCGAGGAGATGGTCCCCATCGTGGAGGACCTGATCCGGCTGCTCGACGGGGTGGGGGAGACCTACCGTCACGGGCGCCACCCCGAGGCCAAGACGGCCCGGCCCACCGCCAAGCTGCTGCGCGCGCTCGCCGACGAGCTGGAGCTGTGAGGGCTAGATGTCCGACGCCGGCCGGCGTCCGGGCCGGGTGGCCAGCACGAACACCAGCCAGGCGCTGAGCGCCCCCGCGGCCACGCCCAGGCCGAGCTGAGGGATGAGCGGCATGCCGATGCCGATGAAGCCGCCGATCACCCAGGCCAGCTGCAGCGTGGTGTCCGAGCGGGCCAGCGCGCTGGTGCGCACCCGTTCGGGCACGTCCTGCTGGATGAGGGAGTCGAGCGACAGCTTCGCCAGGGACTGGGCGAGGCCGGCGGTCAGCCCGAGCAGCACCACCGTGACGACGCCGTACAGCAGCGCCGCGAGGGTGGACATCACCGCGCCGGCCAGCAGCGCCAACACGACGGTGAGCCGTTGGTTGACTCTCTTGAGCATGGAGGCCGCGGCGATGCCGAGCGTGTTGCCGATCCCGGCGGCGCCGATGACGAGCCCGAGCAGCACCTCGGGCCGCCAGCCACCGATCGGCACCTCGCGGAGCAGGAACGCCATGAACATCGTCAGGAAGCCCGAGAGGAAGCGGGGGCCGAGGTTGGCGCGCAGGGCGAAGGCGACGGACCCGGGGATCCTCATCCGCACCCGCCCGCTGCTCGAGGTGCCGGTGTCGCCGGTCAGCGTCATCGTTCCCTCGCCGAGGCTGGAGTCCACCCGTGAGGGCAGCAGGATCGCGAGCACGGTGGCGATCACGAAGAGCACGAAGGCGTAGCGCAACGACCACTCCGGGCCCACCAGGCTGGCGAGCGCCGCGATCGGGGCAGAGATGGCAGCGCCGATCACCCCCGCCAGCAGGACCCTTCCGTTGGCCTTGACGAGCGTGAGGGAGTCGGGCAGCAGACGGGGCACGGCGGCCGCGCGGGTGACGGTGTAGGCCTTCGAGGCGACCAGCGTCCCGAGCGCCGCCGGGAACATCCAGCGTGACTCGGTGGCGACCGACGTCGCGAGGCTCCAGGCGAAGAACGCCCGCAGTGCCAGCGTCGCCCCGATGGCCCACCGGCGGCCGTGGCTGAAGCGGTCGAGGAACGGCCCGATCAGGGGCGCGACGATCGCGAACGGCAGCATGGTCAGCCCGAGGAAGAGCGCCACCTGGCCGCGCGCCTCTCCGGTCGGCACCTGGAAGAACAGCGTCCCGGCGAGGGACACCGCCACGGCCGCGTCGCCGGCGGTGTTGAAGGAGTGCATCTCGATCAGCCGTGACAGACCCGAGTCGCCGGCCCCTTCGGCGTGGGCTGCGCGCCGCGCCTGGCGGTAGGTGTAGCCGCCGAACCGCCCCGTGGCGCGCGCCATCCCGCCGACCCTGCGGGCGGTCGCGCGGGCACCTGCGCCGAGGGCATGCGTGGTCTGGCCGCGGCCCGACTCCGTGCGGCCGAGGCCGACGTGGATGTCGCCTCCGTCGGCGCCCGGACCACCGTCGCCGCTGTCTGCGGGGTGCTCGGAGCCTCCCTCCGCGGCGCCCTCCGGGGGGCGGCCGGAGCGGGACGAGGTCATGCTCCCATCCTGCCTGGTGTGGGCTCGGTCTGACATGCGCCGGGCCGATGCGTCATCATGGCCTGCGTGCCTGCCACCGTGACCACCAAGCTCGATGCCGCCGCGGCGGCTGCTGCCGACGAGGCGCGCGCCGCGCTGCTGACCGAGGTCGCACCGGCCGACGTGGGGGAACACCTCGGCGCCCGGGCTGAAGGCGACCGCGTCGTCACTCACCTGTTCGCCTGCGAGCGCGCCGGCTACCGCGGCTGGCGCTGGTCGGTGACGGTCGTGCGGGCGAGCCGGGCCAAGCACGTCACGGTCGACGAGGTGGTGCTGATCCCCGGCGACGACGCGATCGTGGCTCCTCCGTGGGTGCCCTACCGCGAGCGGGTCCAACCGGGCGACCTCTCGCCAGGCGACCTGCTGCCCGTCGAGGAGGACGACCCGCGTCTCGTGCCGACGTACTCCTTCGGCGACGACCCGCTGACCCCCGACGACCGCGCCCAGGCCAAGGCGGTCGCCTCCGAGCTCTTCCTGGGACGGGTCCGGACCCTGTCCCTGGAGGGTCGCGACCAGGCCGCCGAGCGGTGGTACGACGGCAACGCGGGGCCAGGCTCGGCGCTGGCCCAGGCGGCGCCACAGCAGTGCACCACCTGTGGGTTCCTGCTGCGCCTGGCCGGCCCGCTGTCGGAGATGTTCGGGGTGTGCGCCAACGGCAGCGCCAACGACGACGGCCAGGTCGTGTCCTTCGACCACGGCTGCGGCGCGCACTCCGAGGTGACGCTCACCAAGCGGCAGCGTCCCCAGCCGATGCCCGACCACGTCTTCGACACCGTCGGCGACCTCGAGCCGTTCTGAGCGAGCCGGCTCGGCCTCCTCAGGCTCGTCGGCGCCCACCGGGGCTCGGCCGCGGCCCGCGGGCGCGCTGCTGTCGACGTCGCCGGGTGTACTCCCAGCCGAAGAGCCCCAGGCCGAGTCCCGCGAGACAGGTCCAGATCCACCAGCCGCGCCCGGAGTCCTGCAGCTGCCCGTAGAACGGGAGCAGGCCGAGGAACGCCACCACCCACAGGGCGCAGCCGACCGCGACGGTGCGCACCCCGTCGACGTCGAGCGGGTCGACATCGGCCACGAGGTAGGTGCGCTTGCCGATCTCGTGCTTGGTCGGCTGCTGGTCTCGCGGGTCCACGGGTTCAACGTACGACACGGGTGTCCGCGGCGAGAACCCGTCGCGCCGCTCCCCTCTCGGCTCTGCCAGACTGCGCGCCGTGAGCAACCAGAAGCGACCTCAGCGTCACCGCCCCGTCCAGGGGGTCAGCGGCAGCCCACTCGGCAAGGAGACCGGCCCGAAGGGCCGCGGCCTCGACGGCTTCTTCAAGATCAGCGAGCGCGGCTCGACCGTCGAGCGCGAGATCCGCGGCGGCATCGTCACGTTCTTCACGATGGCCTACATCGTGGTGCTCAACCCGATCATCCTGGGCTTCGTCCAGGACGGCGACGGACAGTTCCTCGGCGGGGGCGCCGCGCCCAACCTCCCGGCCATCGCGGCGGGCACGGCTCTCGTCGCGGGCCTCATGACGATCCTGATGGGCGCGGTCGCCAACTACCCGTTGGCGCTGGCGACGGGGCTCGGGCTCAACGCGTTCGTGGCGTTCGCGATCGCCACGCAGGCCAGCTGGGCCGACGCCATGGGGCTGGTGGTCCTCGAGGGCCTGATCATCCTGGCGCTGGTGCTGACCGGCTTCCGCACGGCGGTGTTCCACGCCGTGCCGGCCCAGCTCAAGGTCGCCATCTCGGTCGGCATCGGTCTCTTCATCGCGCTCATCGGCTTCGTCGACGCAGGCTTCGTGCGCCGGCAGCCCGACGAGGCCAACACCAGCGTGCCGGTCCAGCTCGGCTTCGGCGGTGAGCTGCAGGGCTGGCCGGTCCTGGTCTTCGCCCTCGGTCTGATGCTCGTCGTGGCCCTGTGGGTGCGCCGCGTGCGTGGAGCGATCTTCCTGTCCATCGTCGTCACCACGGTGCTCGCGATCGTCGTCGAGGCGGTGGCCAAGGTCGGCCCGATGGTCGGCGATGACGGCGCGTTCAACCCGAAGGGCTGGGGGCTCACCGTGCCCGCGTGGCCCGACAGCATCGTCGACAGGCCCGACTTCGGCACGCTCGGGGAGTTCAGCCTGTTCGGCAGCTTCTCGGCCGAGAAGTTCGGGGTCATCGGCGCGCTGCTCCTCGTCTTCACCCTCCTGCTGGCCGACTTCTTCGACACGATGGGCACGATGACGGCGATCGGCGCGGAGGCCGGCCTCCTCGACCGGGAGGGCACGCCGCCGAACACCCAGCGCATCCTGGTCGTCGACTCCATCGCGGCTGCCGCCGGCGGCGCTGCCGGCGTGTCGTCCAACACGTCGTACATCGAGTCCGCCTCGGGCGTCGGGGAGGGCGCCCGCACCGGGCTGGCCTCCGTGGTGACCGGGCTGCTGTTCCTGCTGACGATCTTCTTCGCGCCGCTGGTGGCGATCATCCCCAGCGAGGCCGCGGTGCCGGCGCTGGTGCTGGTGGGCTTCCTGATGATGCAGCAGGTCAAGGGCATCGACTGGGACGACGTCGAGATCGCGATCCCGGCGTTCCTGACGATCGTGCTGATGCCGTTCACCTACTCGATCACCGTCGGCATCGGGGCCGGCTTCCTGGCCTACGTCCTCATCAAGCTCGTCAGGGGCAAGGCCTCGCAGATCCACGGCCTGATGTGGGTCGTCGCCGCCCTCTTCGTGGTCTTCTTCGCGATCAACCCGATCACCGGCTGGATCGCCTGACCCGATCCGTCACCGGCTCAGGTCGACGTGCGTCGGGGAATAGTTAGGCTAGGTAACGAGTTACCGTCGACATCATGTCGACTGTCGAGACCGTTGCCCGCACCGATGCCGGACTGGCGTCGGAGCTCCGGCTGTCCGTGATGCGCCTGCGTCGCCGCCTGGCGGTGGAGCGCCATCCCGACAACCCGCTCAGCCTCAGCCAGATGACCGTGCTCGGCACGCTCCATCGGCACGGGGAGATGACCCTGGGCGACCTGGCGGCGCACGAGCGGGTCCAGCCGCCGTCGATGACCCGGACGGTGGGCTGCCTGAAGGCCGACGGCTATGTACGCCGCCGCAGCAGCGAGTCTGACGGGCGGGTGCAGCTGGTCTCCCTGACCCAGTCCGGCACCGACACCCTCCTGGCCGACCGCCGGCGTCGCGACGCATGGCTGGCCCGGCGGCTGGCCGGCCTGGACCCCGAGGAGCGAGCCGTGCTCCGCGCGGCTGCCCCGCTGCTCGACCGCCTGGCCGCCCTCGACTGACCACCCCCGACCCACCTTCCCGATCCTCGCCCCACCCGACCGCACCCGAGCAAAGGACTTCGTGAGCCCCACCTTCCGTTCGCTGGCCAACGCGAACTACCGCCTCTACGCCGCCGGTGGCGTCGTCTCCAACACCGGCACCTGGATGCAGCGCGTCGCCCAGGACTGGCTGGTCCTCCAGCTGACCGCCAACTCGGGCACCGCCATCGGCATCACCACCGGCCTGCAGTTCCTGCCGTTCCTGCTGTTCGCGCCGGTGGCCGGACTGGTCGCCGACCGGATGCCCAAGCGCCGCCTGCTGCAGCTGACCAACATCGGCATGGCGCTGCCCGCCGCTCTGCTCGGACTGCTCACCGTCACCGGCACGGTCCAGATCTGGCATGTCTACGTGCTCGCCTTCGTGCTCGGCACCGCCGCGGCCTTCGACGCGCCGGCCCGACAGTCGTTCGTGTCCGAGATCGTCGGGCCCGACGACGTCTCCAACGCCGTCGGCCTCAACTCCGCCTCGTTCAACGCGGCCCGGATCGTCGGTCCCGCGCTGGCCGGCCTGCTGATCGCGGCCTTCGGCGGCGGCGCCCTCGGCACCGGGTGGGTGATCCTGCTCAACGCCGTGTCGTACGCCGCCCCGATCGCCGCGCTGCGTCGCCTGGACCCCACCCTCCTCGACAGCCCGGAGCCGTCTCCCCGCACCCCGGGCGCCATCCGCGAGGGCATCGCCTACGTCCGTGGACGCCCCGACCTGCTGCTGATCCTCGGCATCGTCGGCGTCACCGGCACCTTCGGGCTGAACTTCCAGATGACCTCAGCGCTGATGGCGACCGAGGTGTTCGGGCGCGGACCGACGGCCTACGGCCTGCTCGGCACGTTCATGGCGGTCGGCTCGCTGACGGGGGCCCTGGTGGCCGCGCGCCGCGAGCGGGTCCGGCACCGGGTGGTGGTCGGCGCGGCCCTCATCTTCGGAGCCATCGAGGTGGTGGCCGGTCTCGCCCCCTCGTACGCCGTCTACGCCGCGATCGTCCCGTTGCTCGGCCTGACCGCGCTGACGATGATCACCAGCGCCAACGCGTTCATGCAGCTGCACACCGCGCCGGGGATGCGCGGGCGGGTGATGGCGCTCTACATGATGATCTTCATGGGGGGCACGCCGGTCGGGGCGCCGGTGATCGGCTGGGTCGGGGAGACCTTCGGTGCACGCTGGACGCTGCTCGGGGGCGGCGCGCTCACGATGCTGGGTGTGGCGGCGTCCGCGGCGCTCTATCTGGCCCACCAGCGGGCCCCTCGTCGCGTTTTGACCCCCGCCTGGGCCGAGGAGTAGCCTCGACCCTTGTGTCTGGCACGTCCAGGCCGTTGCGCGCGCCCGCGTGCGGGAGTCTGGGCCCTGGGGCCCACCCGACGCAGGTTTCGCATGGTCACGGCACAGATCCACCGCACGACCCCCGAGCCCGGCACCGCGCCGGGCCGTGAGATCAGACAGAGAGGGAACCACCCGGTGCCCACCATCCAGCAGTTGGTCCGCAAGGGCCGCCAGGACAAGGTGTCGAAGAACAAGACGCCTGCCCTGAAGGGTTCGCCCCAGCGACGCGGTGTCTGTACCCGCGTCTACACCACGACTCCCAAGAAGCCGAACTCCGCCCTGCGCAAGGTCGCCCGCGTGCGTCTGTCCAGCGGCGTCGAGGTCACGGCGTACATCCCCGGCGTCGGCCACAACCTGCAGGAGCACTCGATCGTGCTCGTGCGTGGCGGCCGGGTGAAGGACCTCCCCGGGGTCCGCTACAAGATCATCCGCGGCAGCCTCGACACCCAGGGCGTGAAGGGTCGCAAGCAGGCCCGCAGCCGCTACGGCGCGAAGAAGGAGAAGAGCTGATGCCGCGCAAGGGACCCGCCCCGAAGCGTCCGCTCGATGTCGACCCGGTCTACGGCTCGCAGGTCGTCACGCAGCTGGTGAGCAAGGTGCTGCGCGACGGCAAGAAGCAGGTCGCCCAGCGCATCGTCTACACCGCCCTGGAGGGGTGCCGCGAGAAGACCGGCACCGACCCGGTGGTCACGCTCAAGCGCGCGCTCGACAACGTCAAGCCCGCCATCGAGGTCAAGTCCCGCCGCGTCGGTGGTGCGACCTACCAGGTGCCCATCGAGGTCAAGCCCAACCGCAGCACGACCCTCGCGCTGCGCTGGCTCGTCGGCTACGCGCGTGACCGTCGCGAGAAGACGATGTCGGAGCGCCTGATGAACGAGATCCTCGACGCCTCCAACGGCCTCGGTGCCGCGGTGAAGAAGCGCGAGGACACCCACAAGATGGCCGAGTCCAACAAGGCCTTCGCCCACTACCGCTGGTGAGCCTCCCCGTCGCGGGGGCCGCCGGCCCCCGTGGCGGCTCTCGCCCCGCGGGCAGACTCTCGACCAAAGGAACTGTGACTTTCAGTGGCCGTTGACATCACCACGGACCTCACCAAGGTCCGCAACATCGGCATCATGGCGCACATCGACGCCGGCAAGACCACCACCACCGAGCGCATCCTTTTCTACACCGGCATCACCTACAAGATCGGTGAGGTCCACGAGGGCGCGGCCACGATGGACTGGATGGAGCAGGAGCAGGAGCGCGGCATCACCATCACGTCGGCCGCGACGACCTGCTGGTGGAACAAGCACCAGATCAACATCATCGACACCCCGGGCCACGTGGACTTCACCGCCGAGGTGGAGCGCTCGCTGCGCGTCCTCGACGGCGCGGTCGCCGTCTTCGACGGAGTGGCCGGCGTGGAGCCGCAGACGATGACGGTCTGGCGCCAGGCCAACAAGTACGCCGTGCCCCGGATGTGCTTCGTCAACAAGCTCGACCGCACCGGGCGCGGACTTCTTCCGCTGCGTCGACATGATGGTCGAGCGCCTCAACTCCACGCCGCTGGTGCTGCAGCTCCCGATCGGCGCCGAGGCCGACTTCCTCGGTGTCGTCGACCTGGTGAGCATGCGTGCGCTGACCTGGCGGGGCGAGACCAAGATGGGCGAGGACTACGAGGTCGAGGAGATCCCGGAGTCGATGCAGGCCCAGGCTGCCGACTACCGCGAGAAGCTGCTCGAGACGCTGGCCGAGGCCGACGACGCCATCATGGAGAAGTACCTCGAGGGCGAGGACATCTCCGTCGAGGAGCTCGAGGACGGCATCCGCCGCGCCACCCTGGCCGACCTGGTCAACCCGGTGCTGTGCGGCACGGCGTTCAAGAACAAGGGCGTCCAGCCCCTGCTCGACGCCGTGGTGAAGTACCTGCCGAGCCCCCTCGACATCGACGCCATCGTCGGCCACCAGGTCAACGACGAGGAGGCGAAGGTCGAGCGCAAGCCGTCCGACGACCAGCCGTTCGCCGGCCTGGCCTACAAGATCGCCTCGGACCCCCACCTCGGCAAGCTGATCTACGTCCGGGTTTACTCAGGCAAGCTCGAGGCCGGCTCGACGGTCGTCAACTCCGTGACGGGCCGCAAGGAGCGGATCGGCAAGGTCTACCAGATGCACGCCAACAAGCGTGAGGAGATCGCGTCGGTCGGCGCCGGCCAGATCGTGGCGGTGATGGGCCTGAAGGACACCAAGACCGGTCACACGCTGTGCGACATCCAGAACCCCGTCGTCCTGGAGTCGATGAGCTTCCCGGCGCCGGTGATCGAGGTGGCCATCGAGCCCAAGACCAAGAGTGACCAGGAGAAGCTCAGCACCGCGATCCAGCGGCTGTCCGACGAGGACCCGACCTTCACGGTCAAGTCCGACGAGGAGACCGGCCAGACGATCATCGCCGGCATGGGCGAGCTGCACCTGGAGATCCTCGTCGACCGGATGAAGCGCGAGTTCCGCGTCGAGGCGACCGTCGGCAAGCCACAGGTGGCCTACCGCGAGACCGTCCGCCGGGAGGTGGCCAACCACAGCTACACCCACAAGAAGCAGACGGGTGGCTCGGGCCAGTTCGCGAAGGTCGTCATCACGATCGGCCCCAACCTCGACCCCGAGAGCGGCACCGGCGCCGGCTACGAGTTCGTCAACAACGTGACCGGAGGCCGCGTGCCGCGCGAGTACATCCCGTCGGTCGACCAGGGTGCCCAGGACGCCATGGAGTTCGGCGTGCTCGCCGGATACCACATGGTCGACGTCAAGGTCACCCTGGAGGACGGCGCCTACCACGACGTCGACTCCTCCGAGCTCGCCTTCAAGATCGCGGGATCCGCCGCGTTCAAGGAGGCGGCGCGCATGGCCAAGCCCGTGCTGCTGGAGCCGATGTTCGCCGTCGAGGTGATCACACCGGAGCCGTTCCTCGGCACCGTGATCGGCGACATCAACAGCCGGCGTGGTCAGATCCAGGCACAGGAGGAGCGTCACGGTGACATGGTCATCAACGCGCTGGTGCCGCTGTCAGAGATGTTCGGGTACGTTGGCGACCTGAGGTCCAAGACCTCCGGCCAGGCGTCGTACTCGATGGAGTTCGACTCGTACGCCGAGGTTCCGCAGAGCATCGCCGACGAGATCATCAAGAAGGTCCGCGGCGAGTAGCACACGGGGGGCTAGCCCCCCGTGGACCCCCAGGGGATGCCACGAGCGGTCATCATCACAACAACGAGTCAGATCAGCAATCAACCAGGAGGAGCCCCCAGTGGCTAAGGCGAAGTTCGAGCGGACCAAGCCGCACGTCAACATCGGCACGATCGGTCACATCGACCACGGCAAGACGACGCTGACCGCAGCGATCACGAAGGTGCTGCACGACAAGTACCCCGACCTGAACCCGTTCACGCCGTTCGACGAGATCGACAAGGCTCCCGAAGAGCGGCAGCGCGGCATCACGATCTCGATCGCTCACGTCGAGTACCAGACCGAGGCGCGCCACTACGCGCACGTCGACTGCCCTGGTCACGCCGACTACATCAAGAACATGATCACCGGCGCGGCCCAGATGGACGGCGCGATCCTCGTGGTCGCCGCCACCGACGGCCCGATGCCGCAGACCAAGGAGCACGTGCTGCTGGCCCGTCAGGTCGGCGTGCCGTCGCTGGTCGTGGCGCTCAACAAGTGCGACATGGTCGACGACGAGGAGCTCATCGAGCTCGTCGAGATGGAGGTGCGCGAGCTCCTCTCGGAGTACGAGTTCCCGGGCGACGACATCCCCGTGGTGCGCGTGGCGGCCTTCCCGGCCCTCAACGGCGACGCCAAGTGGGGCGAGTCGGTGGCTGAGCTGATGCAGGCCGTGGACGACTACATCCCGACCCCTGTCCGTGAGACCGACAAGCCGTTCCTGATGCCCGTCGAGGACGTCTTCACCATCACCGGCCGCGGCACCGTGATCACGGGCCGCATCGAGCGTGGCGTGGTCAAGGTCGGCGAGGAGGTCGAGATCGTCGGCATCCGAGAGACTGCACAGAAGTCGACCGTCACCGGCGTCGAGATGTTCCGCAAGCTGCTCGACGAGGGCCAGGCCGGCGAGAACGTCGGACTGCTGCTCCGCGGCACCAAGCGCGAGGACGTGGAGCGCGGCATGGTCGTCATCAAGCCGGGCACCACGACCCCGCACACCAACTTCGAGGCCTCCGTCTACATCCTCTCGAAGGAGGAGGGCGGCCGTCACACGCCGTTCTTCAACAACTACCGTCCGCAGTTCTACTTCCGGACCACGGACGTCACCGGCGTCGTCACGCTGCCCGAGGGCACCGAGATGGTCATGCCCGGCGACAACACCGAGATGGCCGTGGAGCTGATCCAGCCCATCGCCATGGACGAGGGCCTGCGCTTCGCGATCCGCGAGGGCGGTCGCACCGTCGGCGCCGGCCGGGTCACGAAGATCACGAAGTGACCCACGGGGGCTCCGCCCCCGCGTAGCAACAGCCTGAGAAACCATCTCGGCCCCGGACCCAGGTCCGGGGCCGAGAGGTGTTTCTGCCCTAGGGTTGACCCATGAGCTACAGCGCGCCTCCGCCGCCGTCGTACCAGCCGGCGCCCAACCATCCGCAGGCGATGACGGTGCTGATCCTCGGCATCCTGGGGCTGGTGCTCTGCCAGATCCTCGGCCCGTTCGCCTGGACGATGGGCAACCGGGTGGTGGCCGAGATCGACGCCTCGGGAGGGGCGTACGCCGGCCGCGACCAGGCCAACATCGGCCGCATCCTCGGGATCGTCAGCACGGCGCTGCTGGCGTTGAGCATCCTGGTCATCATCTTCGCCCTCGTCGTGTTCGGCCTGGCGGCCACCACCTCCACGACCGGCTGAGGGACCCGCTGACCTCGCGACCCGCCCGGCCGCACCCTCGCCTCACCGACGAGGGGCGCCCGGTCCGTGAGGTGCTGAGCTATGCCCGCCGCGGCAGCCGGCTGAGCCCGCGTCAGGTCGCAGCCTGGGAGGCGCACCGCGCCGACTGGGTGGTTCCCGACGAGTCGGTCGAGGAGCCCGGCTTCACGTGGGCGTCCAGGTTCGGCCGCGAGGCGCCGCTGGTGGTCGAGATCGGGTCCGGGGTCGGCGAGGCGACCGCCGCGCTGGCGGCTGCGCGCCCCGACGCGAACGTGCTGGCCTTCGAGGTGTGGCGGCCGGGGGTGGCCTCGACCCTGGAACGGCTGGCTGACGCAGGCATCACCAACGTGCGGCTCTGCTCGGTCGACGCCGTCTGGGCCCTGCAGCATCTCCTCGACGAGGGCTCGCTCCACGAGCTGTGGACGTTCTTCCCGGACCCGTGGCCCAAGAAGCGCCACCACAAGCGGCGGCTGGTCTCGGAGCGCTTCGCCGCGGTGGCGGCCGGCCGGCTCGCTCCGGGTGCCTGGTGGCGGCTCGCCACCGACTGGGCCGACTACGCCGAGCAGATGCGACAGCTGCTCGACGCGGAGCCGCGGGTGCGGGGTGGGGTGGTGCCGCGCTGGGCGGAGCGCCCGGTCACCAGGTTCGAGCGCAAGGGGGTCGCCGCCGGGCGCCCGATCGTCGACCTGGCCTACCAGCGGCTCGACGCCGTCGACCGACCGCACGCCGACTAGAGCGGCAGCCCCAGCTCGAGACCGGCGGACTCCAGGCGACCCTCGACCCGGGAGCGCTCGGCGTCCAGCTCGCCACCCGGCTCGAGCACGCCGAGCAGGTGGTCGATGCTCAGGGCGGCGCACGCCTCCGCGAGGACGTCGTCGTAGGCCCGGCGGTGGGCCTCGTACTTCGCGAACGACTGGCCGGGTGGGCAGGTGCGGTACCACACGCTGAGCCGCCGGGCGTCGGCGGCGATCTGTTCGAGCGGCCGGCCGTGCGCGACTCGCCGCCGCTCGGTCAGGCGCTCCCAGGCGCGAGCCAACAGCCTGGCTGTGCGCCGCCACGGCAGGAGTGGAGCGAGGAGCCAGGCACCCGCGAAGAGCAGCCCGCTCATTCCTTCACGGTAGACCCGCGGTGCGGGCACGGCAAGGGGATCAGCCGTCGAGCAGCGCCGCCACGGCGGCCTCGAACACCGAGGTGTGCAGGTCGACGTCGGCCTCGGTGTGATGGGGGGAGAACAGCGCCATGTTGTGGAACGGCGTCAGCAGGATGCCGCGGTTGAGGGCCCACAGGTGCATGAAGGAGTCCAGGTCCTCGTCGACCGCGGCGGCCGCGTCGGCGCCGTTGCGAGGGGGCGGGCAGAACCAGTACTCCGCGCGGCAGCCCAGCCGCTGCACGTGCCAGGGCAGTCCGCGCCGCTCGATCACCCCGGCCACGCCGGCGGCGAACCGCTCCGCGAGCGGCACCGCCACGGCGTAGTCCTCCTCGCGCAGCGCGGTCGACAGGGTGGACCGCACGGCCGCCAGCGCCAGGGCGTTGCCGGTGAGGGTGCCACCGACGCCCGCGACGTCGATCTCGGTGCCGTACATCGCCTCGTCGAGCTGCTCGGCGACCGCCGCGCTGGCGCCGTACGCCGCCGCGGGGACACCGCCGCCGATCGGCTTGCCGACGACCACGAAGTCGGGAGCCAGCCCCCACGCGGCGGTGCAGCCCCCGGGCCCGGCGCACAGCGTGTGGGTCTCGTCGATCACCCACAGCACGCCGTGTCGCCGCGTGATCTCGCGGACCTGCGCGAGGTACCCCTCGTCGGGCAGCACGATGCCGATGTTGGTCAGCGCCGGCTCCATCAGCAGCGCGGCCACATCGCCTTCGGCGAGCCGTCGGTCGAGAGCCTCGAGGTCATTGAAGGGCACCACTGCCGTGGTGAGGGCGACGTCCACCGGCGGCCCCATCGCGCCCGGCCGCGCCACCACACGGTCGCTGTCGAGGATCGCGAGGGTCTCGTCGACGGTGCCGTGGTAGCACCAGTCCATCACCGCGACCCGCGGTCGGCCGGTCAGGTGGCGGGCGAAGCGCAGCACGAAGCGGTTGGCGTCGGTGGCCGTCATCGCCAGCTGCCACCGGGGCAGCCCGAACCGCCGAGCGAGCTCCTCGCCGACCCAGGCGGCGTCCGGTGAGGGCAGCATCGTGGTGATCCCGGTGCGCGCCCGGGCGGCGACGGCGTCGGCCACCGCCGGCAGCGCGTGGCCGGTCATCGCACCGGTGTCGCCCAGGCAGAGGTCGACGTACTCGCGGCCGTCGACGTCGGTGAAGCGCGCCCCCGAGGCGGTCTCGAAGAAGACGGGGAAGGCCCCTGGCCAGCGCGTCATCCACGGCATCGGCACCCCGCCGAGCAGGCTGTGCCGCGCCTGGGCGGAGAGCTCCGCCGAGCGGGGGTGGGTGTCTGCGAAGCGCTGCTCTTCGTCGGCCCGAAGCCGGGCCAGTCGGTCGCGGTCGATCATGGCAGCAACCTAGTGCGCGAGCACCGGATTCGACAGATGCGACGCTCAACGGCGACGGGATCCGTGCGTTGCGCGCCACACCGGTCAGCGGCGGGTGGCCAGCCGGTGGCGCAGGGTGGCCTCGCGTCCCAGCCGTCGGGCGTCGCGCTCGCGGCGGGCGCCGACGACGGCGGCCAGGAACGCGTCGGGCGGGGTGCCGGGCGGCGGGGGCGGGGCGACGTACTGCTGCACCCGCTCGGCCAGTGCCCCGGCCTGCCGCCGGCGGGCCTCGGGGTCGACGGCGTGCGCCCGCGCCAGGAACTGCCGGACGGCCAGCGCGAGCCCGGTCGGCAGACCCGCGATGTCCGCGGTGGCAGCCCACCCCCGGAGCGGGAACGGCACCATGACCGGGGGAGCGAGCTGCAGCGCGACCCGGTCGCGCACGACATAGGTGCCGGCGGCGAAGTCGCCCAGGCGCTTGCCGCGGGTGTTGAGCATCGAGGAGAGCAGCGCGATCGAGCCGCTGAGGCCGTAGATCTCGACCACCCCCACCAGCGCCCGCACGAAGGAGTGCTGGAAGCTGATCGGGCCGCCGTCGTCGCGCACCGTGCGCAGCCCCATCGCCATCTTGCCCAGCGAGCGGCCGCGGGTCAGCGTCTCCATCGTCGTGGGGAAGCCGATCAGCACCGCCACCAGGCTGCCGATCAGCCCGATGCGGAGCACCGCCTCGTCGATGGGCAGCGTGATGCTGAGCGCCACCCACATCGCGAGCAGGAGCAGGATCACCGTGATGGCGACGTCGATCAGCGCCGAGACGATCCGGTGCCCGAAGCTCGCCGCGGGCAGGTCGAGCGCGACGGCCTCGCCGGTCACGAGGTCGTCGTCGGTGAGCGAGGCGTAGCCGGACAGCCCGTGGGGAGCGCCCGTCGGCCCCGAAACGCTGGCAGCCATCGCCGGCCAGCATAGGCTCCTCTTCGTGGATCTGGACGCGTATGTGCAGGCGCACCTGCCCGAGTGGCGGCGCCTCGAGGAGCTGACCGCGCGCGGCTCCCTCACGGGTCCGGAGGCCGACGAGCTCGTCGACCGCTACCAGGCGGTCGCCACCCAGCTGTCGGTGGTGCGCGCTCAGGCGCCCGACGGGGCGGTCATCGCCTACCTGTCCGCGCTGCTGGCGAGGGCCCGCAACCGCGCGGTCGGCACTCGCACCACCGCCTGGTCGGAGGTGCGCCGCTTCCTGGTCGCCCGCTTCCCGGCGGCGCTCTATCGGCTCCGCTGGTGGTGGCTCGGCACGCTCGCCGCCAACGTCGCCGTGACGGCGGTCCTCATCGTCTGGCTGCTGCAGCACCCTGCCGTGGAACAGTCGCTGCTGACTCCCGAGCAGGTCGACCAGCTGGTCAACGAGGACGTCGAGGGCTACTACAGCGAGTTCGCCGCCTCGCACTTCGCGCTGTCGGTCTGGGTCAACAACGCCTGGGTGGCGGCGCTGTGCCTCGCGCTCGGCGTGCTCGGGCTGCCGGTCGTCTACGTGCTCTTCCAGAACGTCCTCAACCTGGCGATCATCGGCTCGGTCATGACCCGGCACGGCCACGGCGGCCACTTCTGGGGGCTGATCCTGCCCCACGGACTCCTCGAGCTGACCGCCGTCTTCGTCGCCGCCGGCGTCGGGTTCCGGCTCTTCTGGTCGTGGGTCGCGCCGGGCGACCTGCCGCGCGCGCGGGCCATCGCCCGCGAGGGGCGCACCGCCGGCACCGTGGCGCTGGGGCTGGTGCTCGTGCTGTTCGTGAGCGGGGTCATCGAGGGCTTCGTGACACCGTCCCCACTGCCCACCTGGGCGAGAGTCGGCATCGGCATCGTGGCCGAGGCGGCCTTCCTGGGCTACGTGTTCATCCTGGGCCGGGCGGCGTACCACCGGGGCGAGAGCGGTGACCTGGACGCTTCACTGCTGGAGGACAGGGTCGCGACTGCGGCCTGAGCCGGCTAGAGCCGACCAGCGGCCTTGAGCGCGAGGTAGTGGTCGGCGAGCGCCGGCGGCAGCTGCTCGGCGTCGGCGTCGACGACAGACACCCCCAGGGCCGCGAGCAGGTCGACGGTGTGCCGTCGCCGGGCCAGGGCCCGCTCGGCGGCCGCGGCGGCGTACACGTCGGTGACGGTCCGGCGGGCGTCGGCCAGAGCCGCCAGCGCGGGGTCGCGCACCGAGGCCAGCACCACCTGGTGGTGGCGGGTCAGCGCAGGCAGCACCGGAAGCAGGCTCTCCTCGATCGCCGCGGGCTCCAGCGGGGTGAGCAGCACCAGGAGGGCGCGCTGTCGCCCCAGCCCCGCCACCGCGCCGGCGAGCCCGCTCCAGTCGGCCTCGGCGATCACCGGCTCGAGGTCGGCCATCGCGTCCTGCAGCCGGGCGGCGATGTCGCGGGCTCCCGCCGACCGCAACCGGGCCCGCACGGTGCGGTCCCCCGCAAGGAAGTCGACGCGGTCTCCGGCACGCGCGGCCAGGGCGGCCAGCAGCAGGGCGGCGTCCATGGCCGAGTCCAGCCGTGGGACGTCGGCCACCCGGCCCGCCGAGACACGAGAGGTGTCGAGCACCAGCACCACCCGCCGGTCCCGCTCGGGCTGCCAGGTGCGCACCACCACCGACCGGCTGCGCGCCGAGGCTCGCCAGTCGATCGACCGGACGTCGTCGCCCCGGACGTACTCGCGCAGCGAGTCGAACTCGGTGCCCTGGCCGCGCACCCGGACGGCTGCGCGCCCATCGAGCTCGCGCAGCCGGGCCAGCCGGGAGGGGAGGTGCTTGCGTGACTCGAACGCCGGCAGTGCGCGCACCCGCCCCGGCAGGTCCACCGTCGTCTGACGAGCGGCCAGGCCGAGTGGTCCGCGGCAGCGCAGGGTGACGCCCGCCGCCCGGAGGTCGCCGCGGCGTCGCGGGAGCAACGGCGTCGACACGAGCGCGCCGTCACCCGGGCTCAGCCGCAGCCGGTGTCGGTTGTCGGTCGCTCCGGCGGTCGGCTGCCAGGCGTCCCTCAGCAGCCCGGCGACCCGGCGCCGGCCGGTGTTCTTCACCACCAGGTCGCTGCGCGAGGGGTCACCCAGCCGGACCGTGGCCGGCGGTCGCCTGGTCAGCGCCACCGTGGTCGGCCGCGGGGCGAGCGCCAGGTCGAGGAGCACCAGCAGCGAGACGACCAGCAGCCACATCCACACGGTGCCGAGGCTCGGCCGGAGCGCGACCGGCACCAGACCGAGCAGGAGCAGCAGCGGGACCCGACCGGTGATCGCCATCAGCGCCACCCGCCCGGTCGGGGCTGGGTCGTCGTGGCGGGGCTCATCGCGGCACCGGCACCGCCGCCAGCGCGGAGGACAGCACCTGGCCTACCTCGACCCCCTCCAGCTCCGCCTCCGGCCGCAGCCCGAGCCGGTGGGCCAGGGTCGCCTGGGCCAGCGCCTTGACGTCGTCGGGCGTGACGAAGTCGCGCCCGACCAGCCAGGCCCAGGCCTGGCTCGCCCGCAGCAGCGCGGTCGCCCCGCGAGGGCTGACCCCGAGGCTCAGCGAGGGCGACTCCCGGGTCGCGCGCGCCAGGTCGACGACGTAGGCCGTCACCTCGGGTGACACCTGGACCGCCCGCGCGGCGGCCTGGCCGTCGGCGATGTCGGCCGGCCCCGCGACCGCGCGGACGCCGGCCGCCGCGATGTCGCGGGGGTCGAAGCCGGCGGCGTGCCGGCGGAGGATCTCCATCTCCTGGTCGCGCGGCGGCACCGGCAGCGTCAGCTTGAGCAGGAACCGGTCGAGCTGTGCCTCGGGGAGGGGGTAGGTGCCTTCGTACTCGACCGGGTTCTGGGTGGCCGCGACCAGGAACGGCCGCGGCAGGTCGCGGGTCACCCCGTCGACGGAGACCCGACCCTCCTCCATCGCCTCCAGCAGCGCCGACTGGGTCTTGGGTGGGGTGCGGTTGACCTCGTCGGCCAGCAGCAGGTTGGTGAACAGCGGCCCCTGACGGAAGGAGAGCTCGCCACGGTGGGAGTCGATCACCATCGACCCGGTGATGTCGCCGGGCATCAGGTCGGGGGTGAACTGCACCCGCGTCGACTCCACCGACAGCGAGGCCGCCAGGGTGCGCACCAGCAGGGTCTTCGCCACGCCTGGGACGCCCTCCAGCAGCACGTGGCCACCGCAGAGCAGGGCGACCAGCAGCCCGGAGACTGCGGCGTCCTGGCCGACCACCACCTTGGCCACCTCGGTGCGGACGGCGGCCAGCCGCTCCCGGGCCGGGTCTGCGGCGGGGCCGGCGGCGGCCGCCGGTGCTGGGGCCGGGGTGGGGGTGGGGTCGCTCATGGGCGGCGTACCTCTCTCTCGAGCGCGGTGAGCCGGGTGGCCAGCTCGACCAGGTCGCGGTCGGTGGTGGGGGGTGGGGCGGTGGGGAAGAGCAGGGCGTCGAGCTCGGGCAGCGGCCGGCCGAGCCTGGCGGCCAGCACCCGGGTCAGCGTGGCGGGGTCGGTGCCACCCGGGAGTGCGAGCTGCTCGGTGAGCCGGCTGCGGCTCGCCTCGCGCAGGACGGCCGCGGCGTGCGGGCGGTCGCGGCTCTTGCGATAGAGCCGTCCGTGGCTCTGCGTGGACTCGATCGCGGACACCGTCACCGGCAGCGGCTCGGACACCAGCGGGCCGAGTCGGCGACCGCGCCACAGCATCGTGCCGACGATGACGAGGCAGAGCAGCCAGAGCCCCGGCTCGACCCAGTCGGGCACCAGCTCGCCGACGCCCAGGGCGTCGCCGGCGGCCACGTCGGCGGGGTCGGGGACGTACCACACCAGCCGCTCCCGCCCGCCCAGGAGCCGCAGCGCGACGGCGGCGTTGTCGGCGTCGGTGATGGCCCCGTTGGTGAGGATCACCGACGCGCCGAGCAGGGTCAGCCCGCGCTCGGGCTGGGCCAGCAGGAAGCCACCGTCACCGGGGAAGCACCCCTGGGGAGTGGGGTAGGCCGTCCCCTGGAGTCCGTCGATGCGGAGCTCGGCGAACACCGGGTCGTCGCACGAGGCTGGCAGGCCCTCGCCGAGATAGCTCGGCAGGCCCTCCTCGACGCCCAGCGCCCGGGCGACCGCCGGCCCCGGCTCGGCGACGACGAGGGTCCCGGGCCGGCTGCGCTCGCGCAACCGCTCGGCCAGGCTGCCCCCGAGCTGCTCGCTCGAGGTGACCAGCACCGTGGTGCCGGCGTCGAGGGGCTGCTCGTCGAACGCGGCCGCAGAGCGGACCACGGCCACGTCGACCCCCTGCTGCTCGAGCACGCGGCGCAGCGCCTGGGCGCCCGCTCGGTCGGGGTTGTCGGGGTCGAGCGAGGCGCTGGTCGCCGCGCGGCCGCCCAGCAGGGCGAACGCCGCGACGCTCGCGAGCACCACGAGCGAGATCAGCAGCGGCGTGCGGTAGCGCCGACTGGTCGCGGTGGTGGTGCTCATCGGACGGCCGCCAGGTCGTCGACGAGGGCGAGCACCGCGGCCGCCTGGTCGCGCTCGGCACGACGGTCGCCGTACAGGACGAGGTCGAAGAGCAGCGCTGCCCGCTCGACGTCCGCACGACGGTCTGGGAACGCCGACTCCAGCGCGCTGGCGACCTCGTGGGCCGTGGCCGCAGGGAGGTCGTCGAGCCGCCCGCGCTCCACCTGTGCGGCGGTGAGCGCCCGGAATCCGTCGACCACGGCGTCGTCGTAGCGCTCCTCCAGCAACGCCTGCCGGGCCCGGCGCTCCAGCGCGGCGGCGCTGACGGTGAGGTCGTCGAGCACCGGCCGCGCGCCGCGAGCCGCGCGGCGGTTGGTGCGGGCCTGGCTGAGCAGCAGGACCAGCGCCAGGGTCAGCAGCGCGAAGACCAGCAGCGAGAGCAGCGTCACCAGCGGGCCCATCGACGACGCGCCCTCGACCGCGCGGCCGAGGGCCTCCTGGATCCAGGCCCACGCCCGCTCCAGGATGCCCTCGCGCTGGTACTCCGGGTCGAGCAGCTCACGGCGCATCCAGCCGCGCGCCTCGTCGGGAGACGGCGTCAGGGGTGGGTCCGCGAACCGCAAGGTCACCGAGACAGGACCCCCGCCTGGGCGAGCAGCTCCATGTCGTAGGCCTCCTTGCGGATGCGCTGGTCGACGTACTGCAGGCAGGCGACCGCGGCGCTGAAGGGCGCAGTGAACGCTGAGGCCAGCACCGACGCCAGTGCCTGGACGGCGACCGAGACCAGGACTGCCGTCTGCGGGTCCGGGACGGCCGCCGCGGCGATGCCGCCGACCAGGCCGAGAGGGAGGCTGAGCACGTTGCTGGCGACGCCGGTGACGAGGACCGTCAGCAGCGCGATGCCGAACGTCCGCCAGAACTGCCGACGGGTCAGCGACCACCCCCGGCCGATGGCGCCGAAGACGCCGGCGCCCTCGAGCATCAGCGGAGGGACGGCGAGATAGCTGACACGGACCCAGACGAACACCCAGAGAGGGACGAAGAGCAGCAGCAGCCCGAAGAACAGCGCGAGGATGGTGCCGACGTCGCCGCCGTTGAACACCGGGATCACCACGAGCAGGGCGTAGGCGGCGAAGAGCACGAGCCACATCAGGCCCAGCGTCAGCGACAGTCCGACCAGCCGCCAGCGGCGGCCGTGCGTGCCGGCCCAAGCCTCGCCGAGGGACATCCGGCGGCCGACGGCTGCGGCCGCAGTCACCTGCGTGACCATGCCGGTGACGAAGATCAGCCCGAACGCCGACAGCAGCGACCCGGTGAGCAGCAGCACCGCCGGCGTCGCGGCGGCGACGACGTCGGTGGTGGAGGTGAGGCCGTCAGGGTCGGCGGTGTCGATCACCGCCGGGTCGAGCAGTGTGAAGTCGGTCAGCAGCGCCAGCGCCGCGGTGGCCAGCACCGGCAGCAGCATGCTGAACGTGGCGACCAGCACGGCCGAGCCCACGGTGGCCGACGGGTTCACCCGGATGATCTTGAACGCCGCCCCGTAGATGTCGCCCAGGGTGAGCGGCCGCAGCGGTACGGCACCCGGCTTGTGGGCAGCGCCCCAGCCGGGCGGTGGGCCGGCCATCGGCGTCGGGCCCGGCGACGAGCCCCACCCCGGACCCGGCGGCATTCCAGGAGGTGGCATCCCGGGAGGTGGCACCCGGAGGTGGCGGCGACCAGCCCGGGGGAGGGGCAGGCGGGGCCGACGGCGGTTGCCAGCCCGGCGGCGGAGGCGCATCGGGGGACGCGGCGTACGGGTCCTGGGTCCCCGACATCCTTGTTCCCCCTGACGCTCTCGGCGACCGGTCGGCGGCTCGCGGGGAGCGTTCGTGCGGGCCGCCCCGACCGTCTTGCCGGGCCATCCTGTCAGGTCGGACCCTCGGATTTTGCGCAACTGCCGTTCTCTGCCAAGATAGTCAGGTTGCTCCGGCGGGTTGCCGGGGTGCGACCTACCTTGACTACTGAATCGTGTCTTCCTCCGGGCACTGCACCGCCCGGCTGAGTGGATTCGGTGGTGGCGTCTGGCCGCACCGCACCTGGAGACCCGATCATCCCGACGGCCCCGTCGGGTGTCACCCACAGCGACAAGCGATTCCCCGCGCTGGTTCGTGGTGCGTCGAAATGACGCGACACGCCCGACCGCGGGGGTCGGCATGGAGCGGGTGGCGGAGCAGGGCGGGGAGTCCTCACCCGAGGACCCTCGAGACAGCAGAGCACGCGGTGCCCCTCCCGGGGCACGACCCGAACGGACGAGAGAGACAGATGGCGGGACAGAAGATCCGCATCAGGCTCAAGGCCTATGACCACGAGGTGATCGACACCTCGGCGCGCAAGATCGTGGACACGGTCACCCGCACGGGTGCCAAGGTCGCCGGCCCGGTGCCGCTGCCGACCGAGAAGAACGTCTACTGCGTCATCCGCTCGCCGCACAAGTACAAGGACTCCCGCGAGCACTTCGAGATGCGCACGCACAAGCGTCTCATCGACATCATCGACCCCACGCCGAAGACCGTCGACTCGCTGATGCGCCTCGACCTGCCCGCCGGCGTCGACATCGAGATCAAGCTCTGAGGTTGACATGACCAGGGAACGCAACGTGAAGGGCCTGCTGGGCACCAAGCTCGGCATGACCCAGCTGTGGGACGAGAACAACCGCGTCGTCCCCGTGACCGTGATCGCGGCCAGCACCAACGTGGTGACGCAGGTCCGCCACCCCGAGACCGATGGCTACGACGCCATCCAGGTCGGCTACGGCGAGATCGAGGCCCGCAAGGTCAACAAGCCGACGACCGGCCACTTCGCCAAGGCCGGCGTGACGCCGCGCCGCCACCTCGTCGAGATCCGTACCGCCGACGCGGCGACCTACACCGTAGGGCAGGAGCTCTCCCCGGAGATCTTCGGCGCCGGTGAGGAGATCGACGTCACCGGCACCAGCAAGGGCAAGGGCTTTGCCGGCGTGATGAAGCGTCACGGCTTCTCCGGTGTCGGCGCGTCCCATGGCGCCCACCGCAACCACCGCAAGCCCGGCTCCATCGGTGCCTGCGCCACTCCCGGCCGTGTCTTCAAGGGCACCCGGATGGCCGGCCGGATGGGCAACGACACGGTGACCGTGCAGAACCTCGTCGTCCACGGTGTGGTCGCCGACAAGGGCCTCATCCTGGTCAAGGGCGCGATCCCTGGCCCCAAGGGTGGCCTCGTGGTGCTGCGCTCCGCCGCCAAGAAGTCTGGGGAGGACCAGTGAGCACCAACATCCTCAAGGTCGAGCTGCCTGCCGACATCTTCGACGTCAAGGTCAACGTCCCCCTGATCCACCAGGTGGTCGTTGCCCAGCAGGCCGCCGCGCGCCAGGGCAGCCACGCCACCAAGACGCGCGGAGAGGTCCGCGGCGGTGGCCGCAAGCCCTACAAGCAGAAGGGCACCGGCCGGGCACGTCAGGGCTCGATCCGTGCACCGCAGTTCGCCGGCGGTGGCGTGGTCCACGGCCCGCAGCCGCGCAGCTACGACCAGCGCACGCCCAAGAAGATGAAGGTCGCCGCCCTCCGTGGCGCGCTCTCCGACCGGGCCCGGAACGGCCGGGTGCACGTCGTGGAGTCCCTCGTCTCCGGCGAGAAGCCGTCGACCAGGTCCGCGCTCGCCGCGCTGTCCGGCGTCGCCGACCGAGCGCGCTTCCTCGTGGTTCTCGAGCGCACCGACGCGCTGACCTGGCTCTCGCTGCGCAACGCGGCCGAGGTCCACATCGTCGCCGTCGACCAGCTCAACACCTACGACGTGCTGGCCAGCGACGACGTGGTGTTCACCAAGGGTGCCTACGACGCGTTCGTCGGATCCGTGGCTCGGGGCAAGACCACGGCCGCAGATGAGGTGCCGGCCCCCGAGCAGCCCGCGAAGGCGGAGAAGCCTGCGAAGGCGGAGAAGCCTGCGAAGGCGGAGAAGCCTGCGAAGGCCGAGGCTGCACCGACGGCGGCCCTCGCCGACGTGTCCGACGCCGACGTGTCCGACGCCGACGCGTCCGACGACGCCGCTGCCGCCGACGAGGCGCCGGCGATGCCGGCCCGCGCCAAGGCTCCGCTCAAGAGCGGCAAGGCCCCCAAGGGCTACGACATCAAGGGCAACGCCGACTCGGGTCTCTACCACGAGCCCGGCGGTCGCTGGTACGACGCCACCGAGGCCGAGTTCTGGTTCAAGTCCGCCGAGGACGCCGAGGCCGCGGGCTTCAAGCGTGCCGGTGGCGGCTCGGACGCGGCCGCAGACGAGGAGGCTGACAAGTGAGCACCCTGCACAAGGACCCGCGCGACATCCTGATCGCCCCGGTGGTGTCGGAGAAGAGCTATGGCCTTCTCGACGCCAACAAGTACACCTTCCTGGTGCGCCCCGACGCCAACAAGACCGAGATCAAGATCGCGGTCGAGAGCGTGTTCAACGTCAAGGTCACCTCGGTCAACACGCTGAACCGGCCGGGCAAGACGCGCCGCACCCGCAACGGGCTCGGCAAGCGCAAGGACACCAAGCGCGCCATCGTCAGCCTCGCCGAGGGCCACCGCATCGACATCTTCGGAGGCCCGGTCTCCTGACCGGACCCGGAGAGAGGACGAGACAACCATGGCAATCCGCAAGTACAAGCCGACCACCCCGGGCCGTCGCGGCTCGTCGGTCGCCGACTTCGTCGAGGTCACCCGCACCACGCCGGAGAAGTCGCTGACCCGTCCGCTGCCCAAGAAGGGCGGTCGCAACAACCAGGGCCGGATCACCACCCGGCACCAGGGCGGCGGCCACAAGCGTGCCTACCGGGTCATCGACTTCCGTCGCTACGACAAGGACGGCGTCCCCGCCAAGGTCGCGCACATCGAGTACGACCCCAACCGCACCGCGCGCATCGCGCTGCTGCACTACGCCGACGGCGAGAAGCGCTACATCGTCGCCCCGAAGGATCTGACCCAGGGCACTGCGGTCGAGTCCGGCCCCGGCGCCGACATCAAGCCCGGCAACAACCTCCCGCTGCGCAACATCCCCGTGGGCACCACCGTGCACTGCGTGGAGCTGCGTCCGGGCGGTGGGGCCAAGATCGCCCGCTCCGCCGGCAACAGCGCCCAGCTGGTCGCCAAGGAGGGCTCGCGCGCCACGCTGCGGATGCCCTCGGGCGAGATGCGCTTCGTCGACGTCCGCTGCCGCGCGTCGGTCGGCGAGGTCGGCAACGCCGAGCAGTCCAACATCAACTGGGGCAAGGCCGGCCGGATGCGTTGGAAGGGCAAGCGCCCGACCGTCCGTGGTGTCGTGATGAACCCCGTCGACCACCCGCACGGTGGTGGCGAGGGCAAGACCTCGGGTGGCCGCCACCCGGTGTCCCCGTGGGGCAAGCCGGAGGGCCGGACGCGCAAGCGCAAGGCCTCCGACGCCCAGATCATCCGCCGCCGCAAGACCGGCAAGAAGCGCTGAGGACAAGGGAAGAGCTGACATGCCTCGCAGCCTGAAGAAGGGCCCGTTCGTCGACGACCACCTGATGAAGAAGGTGGACGCCGAGAACGACAAGGGTTCGCACAACGTCATCAAGACCTGGTCACGGCGCTCGATGATCGTGCCGGCCATGATCGGTCACACGATCGCCGTGCACGACGGCCGCAAGCACGTCCCGGTGTTCGTGACCGACTCCATGGTCGGTCACAAGCTGGGAGAGTTCGCGCCGACCCGCACCTACCGCGGGCACGTGAAGGACGACCGGAAGGGTCGCCGCCGCTAACGCGGGGCGAGCCTGAAGCCACAGGAACTGGAGAGAACGAGCAATGAGCGTTACCGAGCGCCGGCGCACCAGCGCCCGCCGCGAGTCGCTGCTCGGCGACCAGCCGGGAGCCTTCGCAAGCGCACGCTTCGTGCGGATCACGCCGATGAAGGCCCGTCGGGTCGTCGACCTGGTGCGCGGTCTGCCGGTGGACGACGCGCTGTCGCTGCTGGCCTTCGCGCCGCAGGCGGCCGCCGAGACCGTCTACAAGGTGCTGGAGAGCGCCGTCGCCAACGCAGAGGGCACCGAGGACCTCGACCGCAACGCCCTGGTCGTGTCGGTCGCGATGGTCGACGAGGGTCCCACGATGAAGCGCTGGCGGCCGCGTGCCCAGGGCCGGGCCACCCGCATCAACAAGCGCACCAGCCACATCACCCTGGTCGTCCAGCCGGCCGACGTGCTGGCGGCGCAGCGCAACTCCGGCAAGAACCAGAAGAAGGGACGGGGCGCCTGATGGGCCAGAAGATCAACCCGAACGGCTTCCGCCTGGGCATCTCCACCGACCACAAGAGCCGTTGGTACGCCGACAAGCTCTACAAGAGCTACGTCGGTGAGGACGTCGCCATCCGCAGGCTCCTGAGCAAGGGGATGGAGCGCGCCGGCATCTCCAAGGTCGAGATCGAGCGGACTCGCGACCGGGTGCGGGTGGACATCCACACCGCCCGCCCGGGCATCGTCATCGGCCGCCGCGGCGCCGAGGCGGACCGGCTGCGCGGTGAGCTCGAGAAGCTCACCGGCAAGCAGGTCCAGCTCAACATCCTCGAGGTCAAGAACCCCGAGGTCGACGCCCAGCTGGTGGCCCAGGGCGTGGCCGAGCAGCTGTCCGGCCGTGTGCAGTTCCGTCGGGCGATGCGCAAGGCGATGCAGTCCTCGATGCGTTCGGGCGCCAAGGGCATCCGGATCCAGTGCTCCGGTCGCCTCAACGGCGCCGAGATGTCCCGCACCGAGTTCTACCGCGAGGGTCGGGTGCCGCTGCACACGCTGCGTGCCGACATCGACTACGGCTTCTATGAGGCCCGCACGACCTTCGGCCGGATCGGCGTGAAGGTCTGGATCTACAAGGGCGAGGTCGCCGGCACCCGCGCCGAGCGTCAGGCGCAGGCCGCTGCCCGCGCCGGCGCGCCGGGTCGCGGCGGCCGTTCGGGTCGCGGCGGCGACCGGCCGAGCCGTGGCTCGCGCGGTCCCCGCCAGGAGACCACCGACGCTCCTACCGAGACCCCGGCTCCCGACGCTGCTGCCGCGGCGCCCGCCGAGGCACCGGCCGCGACCGGACAGGAGGGCTGAGCGTCATGTTGATGCCGCGACGCGTCAAGCACCGCAAGCAGCACCACCCCAAGCGCACGGGCGCCGCCAAGGGCGGCACGAGGCTCGCCTTCGGCGACTTCGGCATCCAGGCCGTGGAGGGGCACTACGTCACCAACCGGCAGATCGAGTCCGCTCGTATCGCCATGACCCGTCACATCAAGCGTGGCGGCAAGGTGTGGATCAACATCTACCCCGACCGCCCGCTGACCAAGAAGCCCGCCGAGACCCGGATGGGCTCGGGCAAGGGCTCGCCCGAGTGGTGGATCGCCAACGTCAAGCCCGGCCGCGTCATGTTCGAGCTGTCCGGTGTGTCCGAGGAGGTCGCCCGCGAGGCGATGCGCCGCGCGATGCACAAGCTCCCCATGAAGTGCCGGTTCGTCTCCCGTGAGGCAGGTGAGTTCTGATGGCAGGCACGCTCGGTGCCCACGAGCTCGACGAGCTCAACAGCGTCGACCTGGAGGCCCGCCTCCGCGAAGCCAAGGAGGAGCTGTTCAACCTGCGCTTCCAGGCGGCCACCGGCCAGCTGGAGAGCCATGGTCGGCTCCGCACCGTCAAGAAGGACATTGCCCGGATCTACACCGTGGTCCGCGAGCGTGAGCTCGGGATCCGCGTGGCGCCGGGTGCCAACGAGGAGGGCGCTGACGCATGAGCGAGCAGCAGGAGACCGTCCAGCGGAACGCCCGCAAGCAGCGCGAGGGCGTCGTGGTCAGCGACAAGATGGACAAGACCGTCGTCGTGTCCGTCGAGGACCGCGTCAAGCACGCCCTCTACGGCAAGGTGATGCGGCGCACGTCCCGGCTGAAGGCCCACGACGAGCAGAACGACGCCCACGTGGGTGACCGCGTCCTGGTCATGGAGACCCGGCCGCTGTCCGCCACCAAGCGGTGGCGCGTGGTCGAGATCCTCGAGCGCGCGAAGTAACCATTCGTTCGGCCAGGCTCGGCGCCCGCTGAGGCTCCGAGAACCGGCACGACAACCAGGAGAGACTGATGATTCAGCAGGAGTCGCGACTGAAGGTCGCCGACAACACCGGTGCCAAGGAGATCTTGTGCATCCGTGTTCTCGGCGGTTCCGGCCGTCGCTACGCCGGGATCGGCGACACCATCGTCGCCACCGTCAAGGACGCGATCCCCGGCGGAAACGTCAAGAAGGGCGACGTCGTGAAGGCCGTCGTCGTGCGCACCGCCAAGGAGCGTCGCCGCCCGGACGGCTCGTACATCCGCTTCGACGAGAACGCGGCGGTGATCCTCAAGAGCGACGGCGAGCCGCGCGGCACGCGCATCTTCGGCCCGGTGGGTCGCGAGCTGCGCGACAAGAAGTTCATGAAGATCATCTCGCTCGCACCGGAGGTGCTCTGAGCATGGCCAAGGGCATGAAGATCAAGAAGGGCGACACCGTCAAGGTGATCGCCGGCAAGGACAAGGGCGCCGAGGGCAAGGTCATCCAGGTGCTCCGCGAGGAGCAGCGGGTGATCGTCGAGGGCGTCAACCGCATCAAGCGGCACACCAAGGTGATCGACCAGGGCGGTCGCGCCGGCAACACCGGCGGCATCATCACCACCGAGGCTCCGATCCACGTGTCCAACGTGATGCTGGTCGAGGGCAAGGGCGTGACCCGCGTCGGCTTCCGTCGCGACGAGGTGCTCAAGAAGCGCCCCGACGGCTCGCAGTACGCCGGGTTCCGCAGTGTCCGCGTGTCGCGGAAGACCGGGAAGGACATCTGAGATGAGTGAGACCGCCACCGAGACTCGGTCGATTCCGCGCCTCAAGACGCGCTACCGCGAGGAGATCGCGCCGGCGCTGCGCGAGGAGTTCGGCATCGGCAACGTGATGCAGACCCCCGGCCTGGTGAAGATCGTGGTCAACATGGGCGTGGGCGAGGCTGCTCGCGACTCCAAGCTGATCGAGGGCGCTATCCGCGACCTCACCGCGATCACCGGCCAGAAGCCTGCCGTCACCAAGGCCCGCAAGTCCATCGCGCAGTTCAAGCTGCGCGAGGGCATGCCGATCGGCGCGCACGTCACGCTGCGCGGCGACCGGATGTGGGAGTTCCTCGACCGGCTGCTGAGCCTGGCGCTTCCGCGTATCCGTGACTTCCGTGGCCTGTCGCCGCGGCAGTTCGACGGCAAGGGCAACTACACCTTCGGTCTCACCGAGCAGGTGATGTTCCACGAGATCGACCAGGACCGTGTCGATCGCCAGCGCGGCATGGACATCACCGTCGTGACCACGGCCACCGACGACGACCAGGGCCGCGCGCTGCTCAAGCAGCTCGGCTTCCCGTTCAAGGAGAACTGACATGGCGAAGACTGCTCTGAAGGTCAAGGCCGCTCGCAAGCCCAAGTTCGCGGTGCGCGGCTACACCCGCTGCCAGCGCTGCGGCCGCCCCAAGGCGGTCTACCGCAAGTTCGGCCTGTGTCGGATCTGCCTGCGGGAGATGGCACACCGCGGCGAGCTGCCCGGCGTCACCAAGTCCTCCTGGTGACACACGACACCACCAAACCGCTGAAGGTCCGCCGGCCGGACGAGCCGTCGGAAACCGCAGCAGAAAGAGACACACACCAACCATGACGATGACCGACCCGATCGCGGACATGCTCACGCGTCTGCGCAACGCCAACCAGGCGTACCACGACTCGGTGTCGATGCCCTACAGCAAGCTCAAGGTGGGCGTCGCCGAGATTCTCAAGCAGGAGGGTTACATCACCTCCTTCGACGTGGCGGACAACGCTGCTGCCGACGGCTCACCGGCCGTGGGCAAGACGCTGTCCATCACCCTCAAGTACGGCCGCAACCGAGAGCGTTCGATCGCCGGGGTGCGCCGCATCAGCAAGCCGGGCCTGCGGGTCTACGCCAAGCACACGGGTCTCCCGAGGGTGCTGGGCGGTCTGGGCGTCGCGATCATCTCGACGAGCCAGGGCCTGCTGACCGACCGTCAGGCCAACCAGAAGGGCGTGGGCGGAGAAGTCCTCGCCTACGTCTGGTGACCGAGAGCTGCGAAGGAGACAACAAGCATGTCGCGTATTGGCAGGCTGCCCATCGCGGTCCCCTCGGGCGTTGACGTCGCCATCGAGGAGCACACCGTGACGGTCAAGGGCCCCAAGGGGACCCTGAGCCACACCGTCGCCGCGCCCATCACCGTCGAGAAGGGTGACGCGGGCGTGTTGGAGGTCTCGCGTCCCGACGACGAGCGCAAGAGCCGCTCGCTGCACGGGCTGACCCGGACCCTCATCAACAACATGGTCGTCGGTGTCACCGACGGCTACGAGAAGAAGCTCGAGATCGTCGGCGTCGGCTACCGCGTGCTGTCGAAGGGCCCGAACCAGCTGGAGTTCCAGCTGGGCTACTCCCACCCGATCACCTTCCACGCTCCCGACGGCATCACCTTCACGGTGGAGAGCCCGACGAAGCTGGGCGTGGAGGGCATCGACAAGCAGCTGGTCGGCGAGGTCGCCGCCAACATCCGCAAGCTGCGCAAGCCTGAGCCCTACAAGGGCAAGGGCGTGCGCTACGCGGGCGAGCACATCCGCCGCAAGGTCGGAAAGGCTGGTAAGTAACCCATGGCCGTGTCCCTCAAGCACCGCAAGCACACCGCTGGTCGCGTGCAGTCACGTCTGCGCCGTCAGCTCCGTGGCCGCAAGGGCCTCGCCGGTACGCCGGCCCGGCCGCGACTGGTCGTCACCCGTTCGGCCAAGCACATCAGCGTGCAGGTCGTCGACGACACCGTCGGCAAGACGCTGGCCTCGGCCTCCTCGATGGAGGCCGAGGTCCGGGGTGTGTCCGGCGACAAGACCGCGAAGGCCAAGAAGGTCGGCGAGCTCGTCGCCGCCCGCGCCCAGGCGGCCGGCATCCAGGGCGTGGTCTTCGACCGCGCCGGCAACAAGTACCACGGCCGCATCGCGGCCCTCGCCGACGCCGCCCGTGAGGGCGGACTGTCCTTCTGACCCGCGGGGACACCCCATGCCCCCCGGGTCAAAGACGAAAGAAGAGGAAGACTCATGAGCGGAGCCCAGCGCGGACAGCGCTCGGGTGGCGAGCGTTCCGACCGTCGTGGTCGGGATGACCGGCGCCAGGCCGAGAAGAGCACCTACATCGAGCGCGTCGTCGCGATCAACCGTGTCGCCAAGGTGGTCAAGGGTGGCCGGCGCTTCAGCTTCACCGCCCTGGTCGTCGTCGGTGACGGTGACGGCATGGTCGGCGTCGGCTACGGCAAGGCCAAGGAGGTGCCGGCCGCGATCGCCAAGGGCGTCGAGGAGGCCAAGAAGAGCTTCTTCCGGGTCCCCCGGATCCAGGGCACCATCCCGCACCCCGTGCAGGGCGAGAAGGCCGCCGGCGTGGTCCTGCTGCGCCCTGCCGCCCCTGGTACCGGCGTCATCGCCGGTGGCCCGGTGCGTGCGGTCCTGGAGTGCGCCGGCATCCACGACGTGCTGAGCAAGTCGCTCGGTTCGTCCAACCAGATCAACATCGTCCACGCGACCGTCGAGGCGCTGCGGATGCTGGAGGAGCCCGAGGCCGTGGCCGCTCGTCGTGGGCTGCCCGTGGAGCGCGTGGCCCCGGCCGCCCTCCTGAAGGCCAAGGCCGCCGAGAAGGCCGCGGCGGTCGCCGCGGCGTCCTCCGGGGGTGCGTCCTGATGACGCAGCTCAAGGTCCAGCAGAAGAAGTCATCGATCGGCTGCAAGGCCAACCAGCGCGACACGCTGCGCTCGCTCGGCCTGAAGCGGATCGGCGACGTGGTCGTCAAGGAGGACCGCCCGGAGATCCGGGGCATGGTCCAGACCGTCCGTCACCTGGTGACGGTCGAGGAGGTCGAGTGAGATGACGCTCAAGCTTCATCACCTGCGCCCGGCGCCCGGAGCCAAGACCAGCAAGACCCGTGTGGGTCGTGGCGAGGCATCCAAGGGCAAGACCGCCGGCCGCGGCACCAAGGGCAGCAAGGCCCGCAACCAGATCCCTGCCGCCTTCGAGGGTGGCCAGATGCCGATCCACATGCGGCTCCCCAAGCTCAAGGGGTTCAAGAACCCCTTCAAGGTGGAGTTCCAGGTGGTCAACCTGGACCGCATCGGTCAGCTGTTCCCCGACGGCGGCGAGGTCACCGTCGAGGAGCTGGTCGAGCGTGGAGCGGTGCGCAAGGGACAGCCCGTCAAGGTGCTGGGCCAGGGCGACCTGTCCGTGGCCGTGCAGGTCACCGTTGACGCGTTCTCCGCATCCGCCAAGGACAAGATCGAGGCCGCGGGCGGCACCGTCACCGTCCGTTGAGAGCGGCCCGGGCGCGAGCCACCGGAAGCCACCGCTTTCGGCGGCCGCGCCCGTCGGCGCTCCCGACGAGGAGCGTCGGGGTGCCTGTTAGGCTTCCCGGCGTTCCCGCCGGCGGCTCGGAACCGGCCCTGGGACGGGTCGGCACCGGTGCCGCCGCAGGCCTCAGCCGCGAGCAAGAGCCAAGAAAGAGGATGTCGTGCTAGGCGCGTTCGCCAACGCTTTCCGGACACCGGACCTGCGACGCAAGTTGCTGTTCGTGCTGTTCATCATCACGATCTTCCGGCTCGGTTCGCAGGTCCCGGCTCCCGGGGTCAACGTCCGCAACGTGCAGTCCTGTCTCGCCGGCGTCGGCGACAACAGCCTCTACAGCCTGATCAACCTGTTCTCCGGTGGAGCGCTGCTGCAGCTGACGATCTTCGCGCTCGGCATCATGCCCTACATCACCGCGTCGATCATCCTGCAGCTGCTGGTGGTGGTGATCCCGCGGCTGGAGGCCCTCAAGAAGGAGGGCCAGGCGGGCCAGACCAAGATCACCCAGTACACCCGCTACCTGACCCTGGGCCTGGCAGTGCTGCAGGCGAGCGGCATCGTGGCGCTGGCGCGCACCCAGGGCAACCTGATCCAGGGGTGCAACCTCGACCTGCTCTACGACAGCGGCATCGCCTCGTTCCTCGTCTTGGTCGTGACGATGACCGCCGGCACCGCGGTGATCATGTGGTTCGGTGAGCTGATCACCGAGCGCGGCGTCGGCAACGGCATGTCGCTGCTGATCTTCACCCAGGTCATCTCGGGCTTCCCATCCTCCATGTGGGCGGTCCGCATCTCCCGCGGCTGGTGGGTCTTCGGCATCGTCCTGGTCGTCGGTCTGGTGGTGGTCGCGGCCGTCATCTTCATGGAGCAGGGCCAGCGCCGCATCCCCGTCCAGTACGCCCGGCGGATGGTGGGCCGCAAGATGTTCGGCGGCAGCTCGACCTACATCCCGCTGAAGGTCAACCAGGCGGGCATCATCCCCGTCATCTTCGCCTCCTCCCTGATGTACCTCCCCGCGCTGGCGGCGCAGTTCAACCAGAACAACGACTCCGCCTGGGTGGCCTGGGTCAACGACTACCTGGTCCGCGGCAGCCACCCGCTCTACATGGCGCTGTTCTTCGCGCTGATCATCTTCTTCACCTACTTCTACGTCTCGATCACCTTCAACCCGGAGGAAGTCGCGGACAACATGAAGAAGTACGGCGGCTTCATCCCCGGGATCCGGGCGGGCAAGCCGACCGAGGACTACCTGGCCTACGTGCTGTCCCGCATCACGCTGCCCGGCTCGCTCTACCTCGGCATCATCTCGCTGATCCCGCTGATCGCCTTCGCCCTCATCAACGCCAACCAGAACTTCCCCTTCGGCGGCACGTCGATCCTGATCATGGTCGGCGTCGCGCTCGACACGGTGAAGCAGATCGAGAGCCAGCTCCAGCAGCGCAACTACGAAGGGTTCCTCCGTTAATGCGCCTTCTCATCATGGGTCCGCCCGGTGCCGGCAAGGGCACCCAGGCGGCGTTCGTCGCCGACCACTTCTCGATCCCGGCCATCTCGACCGGCGACATCTTCCGCGCCAACGTCTCCCAGGGCACGCCGCTGGGCATCGAGGCGAAGAAGTACATGGACGCGGGCGACTACGTCCCCGACGAGGTGACCAACGCGATGGTCCGTGACCGGATCGCCGAGCCCGACGCCGAGCCAGGCTTCCTGCTCGACGGCTACCCCCGCACCCTCGCCCAGGTCGAGGAGCTGGACGGCATGGTCGCCGACACCGGCCACCGCCTCGACGCCGTGGTCGTGCTGACCGTCGACCAGGAGGAGATCGTGCAGCGGCTGCTGCAGCGGGCCCAGACCGAGGGCCGCGCCGACGACACCGAGGACGTCATCCGGCGCCGCCAGGAGGTCTACGCCGACCAGACGGCGCCGCTGATCGACGTCTACCGCAAGCGAGGCGCCCTGGTCGAGGTCGACGGGCTCGGTGAGGTGGACGAGGTGACCCAGCGCATCTTCGCGGCGCTGGACGTCGTCCCCGAGAGCTGACCGGCGGCAGATGGGTCTGCGCGACCGCGGGATCGAGATCAAGACGGCCGACCAGCTCGACGTGATGCGCCGCGCGGGGCTGGTGGTGGCCGAGACTCTCCAGCGGGTGCGCGCCGCGATCGCCCCGGGAGTGACCACGGGTGAGCTCGACGCGATCGCCGAGGACGCCATCCGGTCCGCCGGTGCCACCCCGTCCTTCTTGGGCTACCACGGCTTCCCTGCCTCGATCTGCGCCTCGGTCAACGACGAGGTCGTGCACGGCATCCCCGGCGACCGCGTGATCGCTGAGGGAGACCTGGTCTCGATCGACTGCGGGGCGATCGTCGACGGCTGGCACGGCGACGCGGCGTTCACCGTCGCGGTGGGCGAGGTGTCGCTCGAGCTGACCCGGCTGCTGGAGGTCACCGAGGACGCGCTGTGGCACGGCATCGCGGCGGCGCGGATCGGCGGACGGGTCACCGACATCTCCCACGCGGTGGAGAGGCACGTCCGGTCCCAAGGCGGCTACGGCATCCTCGAGGACTACACCGGCCACGGCATCGGCACGGCCATGCACCAGCCGCCCAACGTGCCCAACTTCGGCCGCCCCGGCCGCGGGCCCAAGCTCGTGCCCGGCATCGCGCTCGCCGTCGAGCCGATGGTCACCGTCGGCACCCACGAGACCAGCACGCTCGACGACGACTGGACCGTGGTCACCGACGACGGCAGCTGGGCGGCCCACGCCGAGCACAGCTTCGCGCTCACCCCCGACGGGGCATGGGTGCTCACCGCCCTCGACGGCGGCGAGGCCCGGCTGGCCGCCCTGGGCGTCCCCTTCGGTGGTCGGTGAGCATGCACGTCACCACGACCGTCTGGGTGGCGACCCTGGTGGTCACGCTCGCGGCGCTCCTGGTCGACGTCCTCGTCATCGGCCGCCGGCCGCACGAGCCCAGCACCCGCGAGGTGTCGCGGCACCTCGCGTTCTACCTGTCGCTGGCCGTGCTCTTCGGCATCGGCGTCTACGTCGTCAGCGGACCACGCTACGGAGGGGAGTTCTTCGCCGGTTGGCTCACGGAGTACTCCCTGTCGGTGGACAACCTGTTCATCTTCATCATCATCATGAGCAGGTTTGCGGTGCCCCGCGAGCTGCAGCAGACAGCGCTGCTTGTCGGGATCATCCTGGCGTTGCTCTTCCGCGGCATCTTCATCGCGGTCGGTGCGGCGGCGATCAACCAGTTCAGCTGGGTCTTCTACCTGTTCGGGCTGTTCCTGGTGTGGACAGCGATCTCGCTGGCCCGTGAGGGCGCCGAGGAGGAGCAGCAGTACGACGAGCCGAGGCTGGTCCGCTACGTCCGCCGGCACTTCCGCGTCAGCGAGCAGTGGCACGGCACCAAGCTCTTCGAGCGGGTGGGCGGCCAGCGGGTGATGACCCCGATGTTCCTGGTGATCCTGGCGCTCGGCATGACCGACCTGCTGTTCGCGCTCGACTCGATCCCGGCCATCTACGGACTCACCCGTGAGCCCTACCTCGTCTTCACCGCCAACGTCTTCGCCCTGATGGGGTTGCGGCAGCTCTACTTCCTCATCGGCGGGCTGCTGCAGCGCCTGGTCTATCTCGCCTACGGGCTCTCGTTCCTGCTGTTCTTCATCGGCGTCAAGCTGATCCTGCACGCGCTGCACGAGAACGAGCTGCCCTTCATCAACGGAGGGGAGCCCGTCGACTGGGCTCCAGAGATCCCGATCTGGGCCTCGCTGGTGACGATCGTCGCCACCCTGGCGGTGACGGCGGCCGCGAGCCTGGTGCACGACCGCCGGGTGCGGCAGCGCCAGGCACTGTGAGGGTGGATCCAGGCGCAGGGGTCGCGCCCCTTCGGTGACGGTGTCAGTCCACGCACCGGTCGAACCACGCCGACTGAGAGCCGTCGCGGATCAGCCGCACCTGCACGCACACCTGATCCTTGCTCCGCAGCGACACCGACTCCTCCCCGGTGCGCTCGCCCTCGCCGGTGTCGGTGCGCCGCCACTGCCAGGTGTCGCCCGGCTGGCCGCCGTCGCTGGCGGCCCAGGAGATCAACACGTCGCCGCCGTTGCGCGACGCGCGGAGCACGGGCTCGGCGACCAGGCCGGGGTCGATGCTCGACGGAGTGCTCGGCGGGCGCGAGGGCGAGAGGTCGGCGCCGGGCGTCTCACCGGCGTCGCCACGGCCGAGGCTGAACATCAGCAGACCACCGGCGAGCGCCAGTACGACCGTCCCGACCACGGCCCACACCGTCGCCGAGACTCGGGGCGCGGGCGCCTCCGCGCCGGGCACCTCGACCGTCGGAGAGGCCGTGCGTGGAGCCGAGCCGGACACGATGGTCGGCGGCTTGAGACGGGTGGCGTCGTGGTCGGAGTCGAGGTGGAAGTCGCGCACCGGCGTGCCGGGGAGGTCGGCCTCGACCGCGATCGCCGTGCGCGGGAAGCCGGCGGTCGCCTCGATCCGCTGCAGGCTGCGGGCCAGCTCGAGGGCGGACTGCGGCCGGTGCGAGGGGTCCTTGGCCAGACACTGCTGGAGGAGACGGTCGAGCCCGGGCGGCGCGTCGGGGCGGCGCGTCGCCGGCGGGTCGGTGTGCAGGATCCGGGCGCTCAGGGCCCGCGTCGAGTTGTCGCCACCGGGGATCGAGAACGGCGACCGGCCGACCAGGAGGTGCCAGATGGTCGCACCCAGCGAGTAGACGTCGGAGACGACCGACCCGTTCGAGGTGCCGTCGAGCATCTCGGGGGGCGACCAGGGGTAGGAGATCCGGACGTCGGTGTCGCCGTCCACCTCGTGGATGCCCCCGGCGATGCCGAAGTCCGTCAGGGCCGGCTCGGAGTAGCTGGTCACCAGCACGTTGCTGGGCTTGATGTCGCGATGCAGGATGCCCGAGCGGTGCGCCGTCTCGATGGCGCTGGCCAGCTTGATGCCCGTGCTGATCGCCTCGGCCACCGGCATCGGGTTGGCGCGCACCCGCACTCCGAGGTCGGGAGGCGGGCAGAACCGCATCACCAGGTAGGGGCGACCGTTCTCGGTCTCCCCGGCCGTCATCACGGTCACGATGTAGGGGTGGTCCGCGAGGCGCGCCATGGCGTTGGCCTCGCTGGTGAACATCGACTTCTCCCGCGCGTTCAGGGGTACGTCGGGGCGCACGACCTTGATCGCGACGCGTTGCCTGGGCCACTCCTGCTCGTAGAGGAAGACGTCCGCGAAGCCGCCGCTCCCCAGGTGGTCGATGTGGCGATACCCCGGGATCCGGGGAGCGCTCACGGGGATACCTCGTAGGTGATCTCGTAGGTGTCGGCGAGGTCGAGGGCGTGGCCGGGCTCCAGGACGTAGCGCTCGTGGGCGCGGATCCGCTGGGGCAGCCGGCCCGGGATGCGCAAGGTCGTGCCGCCTCGCGAGCCGAGGTCGCGCGCCAGCACCAGCCAGCCGTCGAGCTCGATCTGCAGGTGCATCCGTGAGACGTAGGCGGAGTCCTGCGGAAGGTGCACCAGGTGCGGCCAGTCGTTGCTGCCGGCCACCGGTGTGGGCTTGCGCCCGAACACCACCCCACGGTCGAGGGGCACCAGCTCGCCGCTGGGCAGCCGCAGGCCGCCCAGGTTGGGCCGCGGGATGCTGCGCGGCTCCTGCGGCTCGACCGTGGCGTTGCAGATCCGGCAGGTCGGCGTGTAGGCGGGGGTGACGTGGCCGTGCGGGCACTGCACGGCGAGCACCGTCTCCTGGCTCGACTGACGCAGGTGCTCACTGAGGTCGGAGGTGGCCACCGGCTCGGCGGTGTCGTCGGCGACCTGGGGTCCACCCAGCACGTCGGAGACCCGCCGGGGGACGGTGATCTCCACCTCGTCGTCACGCGCGTCGGCCGGGCGGAACATCGGTCGCGTCGGTGGTGGGCTGGAGGTGCTGCTCTCGAGGATGTCGGCGGGGATCCCGTCGATCAGCGCCCCACTGACACCGAAGGAGGACACGCGGACGTCGACCGTCGCGGCCGGGACCACCCCGGCCAGCAGGGGGAGCGACTTGCCCTTGCCGGCGAGGCCCACGCTGAGCCGCTGACCGGACGCGTCGGCGTCGACCCTCCCGCTTCCCCAGGTGAGTGCCGGCGCGGAGTCGTCGAGGTCGACCAGCACGAGCGACACCTCGTGCAGCGGGTAGACCACCTCCAGGGAGGCGACCAGCTGGTCGCGGACCGATCCGGAGGCTCCGAGCAGGTCCCACCACTCCTCGACCCGGTCCCGCGGCGGGTCGTCGTCGAGGAGCAGCCAGCGGCGGCTCCTGGTGAGCAGCAGGCCCGTCCCAGCAACGTAGCTGGTGTCCACGAACACGTCCTCTCGACTGGCTTCCCCGGCGTCGTCCGGAGGCCCCGACACCGGTCCAGACCACCGACGACGATGCCCATTGTTCACCGACCCAGGGGCTTACGTCATGATTTGCTCAACTTGTTCCTGGGCTCCGTGCTCTTTACCCTCGCACGGGAGGTTCCTGGGTGCCTACGGGGAGCAGATGACGGGTCGCGGCAGAGCGTGGCGCCGACGTACCGTCGGCGTGATCGCCAACCTCACCCTGCTGGCGACAGCCAGTGGGGCGGTTGTCTACGCCGTCCAGGCGCGAGGCTACGACTCCCACCGCGCCGAGCTCAATGACGGCGGCATCTGGGTCACCAACTCCAGCAGCGGCTACTACGGCCGGATCAACAAGCCGATCGGCCAGCAGGACGCCTCCACCTTCGCCACCCTCGGAGACGAGCTCGACCTGGTGCAGGAGGACGCCGTCGTCGTCGGGGTCGAGGGCACCGGCCGGCGGCTCCGTCCGCTCGACCCGGCGACGGCCACCGCGGCCGAGGAGGCCGGGGCGCCGCTGCCGCGCTACGCCTCGGTGCAGCTGGCGGGTGGGTCGCTCGCGGTGCTCGACGCCGGCACGGGCGCCGTGCGTGCCCAGCGTGTCGACCCGGAGCTGGCCGCGCCCCAGCTCGATCGTGTCGGCACCGACGCCAGCCCGCTGGCGTCGGTGGAGACGCCCGCCTCGCTCGCCGTCACCCAGTCGGGGACGGTGCTGGTGGCCGGTGCCGACGACACACTGACCCGCCTCGCCCCGGCCGGCGACGGCTTCGCGGCGGCCACCCAGGCCCAGCTCGATGAGCCGGTCGGCGATGCGCTGTCGCTGACCGCGGTGGGGGAGGTGCCCGTCGTGCTCGACGGCGACACCGGCACGCTCGTGGCCCAGGGCCGGATGCGCGCCGTGCTGGGCGACGGGGCGGTGCTGCAGGCGCCCGGGCCGCAGGCCGACGCCGTGCTCGTGGCGACGCCGGCGGCGCTGGTCTCTGTCGACCTCGCCACCGGCGGCCTGAGGACCGTCTACTCCGGCGCCAGTGGCCGGCCCACCTTGCCGGTCCGTCTCGGCGCCTGTGTCTACGGCGCCTGGTCCGGCGGGCGGGGCATCGTCGTGACGCAGTGCGGCACCGACCCGGTGCGGGCGGCGTTCCTGCAGGGCGAGGCCAACGACCTGGTCTTCCGCGTCAACCGGGGCCAGATCGTGCTCAACGACCGGTTCTCCGGCAGGGTCTGGAACATCGACAGCGACCAGCCCCGCACGCTCGACGACTGGCCGGCGTTCAACCAGAAGGACAACGACGACAGCGACGACAAGGACACCAAGAAGAGCAGCGACGGCGACCGCCGGCCGCCCAAGGCCGAGCCCGACACCTTCGGGGCCCGCGCCGGCCGCACCACCACGCTCTATCCCCTCGACAACGACTCGGCCCCGGTGGGCCGGGTGCTGGCGATCCGGTCGGTGGAGCCGATCAGCCGCAACGGCGCCAAGCTGTCCATCGGCCCCGACGGCCAGACCGTCCAGCTCAAGCTGCCGCCCGGCACCACCACCCCCACCAGCTTCGAGTACTTCATCGACGACGGCCGTGAGGTGTCCGCCCACGCGCGGGTGACCGTCTCCACCCGCCGCGACGGTGCCAACCGGCCGCCCACCCTGCGCGACGGCTACCGGCCGAAGCCCTGGTCGGTGCCCGCGGGGGGATCGCTCGAGCTGCCGGTGCTGCCCGAGTGGCGCGACGTCAGCGACGGCGACGCGCTCTCGCTTGCCTCCGCCACGGTCACCGGAGAGGCGGCCGGGGCGCTGGCGCGCACGACCGCGACCGGTCGGCTCCGGTTCACCGCGCCCCCCAAGCCCGGCAAGGTCACCGTGCGATACGCCGTCAGCGACGGCCGCTCCGAGCCGGTGCCCACCGACCTCGCCTTCGTCGTCCAGGACCCCGAGCGCGACCAGGCGGTCGCGGCCGTGGCCGAGCCCGACATCACCTCCGTCGAGGCCGGCCGCTGGGTGACGCTGCGCCCCCTCGCCAACGATATGCCGGGCTCCGACCCGCTCGACCCCCGCGCCCAGCTCCAGCTGGCCGGCAAGGTCGCCGGGGCCGGCGGTGCCCAGGTCCGCACCGACCTCAGCAACGGCACGGTCTCCTTCCGCGCCAGCGCACCCAAGACCTACACGCTCGACTACGACGTGGCCTATGGCACCGCTCCGCTGGCGCAGGGCAAGATCCGGGTCGACGTCCGGCCGCGCGAGCGCCGCCGGCCGGTGGCGATGCCCGACTCGCTCACGCTCTACGGCACGGCACCCGGCATCGCCGACGTCCTCGCCAACGACCAGGACCCGGGCGGAGGCCTGCTCGTGGTGCAGCGCGCCTGGGCCCTGCAGGACGAGCTGGTCGACGTGGCGATCATCGACGGCCGCTGGGTGCGGGTGAGCGCCCGGCAGGGGCAGCTCCGCGGTCCGCAGATCGTCCGTTACTCCGTCAGCAACGGCAGCGCCTCGGTCGTCGGCGAGGTGACCGTGACCCAGCGCCCGGCGCCCGACGACAACGCCCCGGTGACCTCCGACGACGAGGTCACCGTGCGCGCCGGCGCCAGCGTCACGGTGCCCGTGCTGGACAACGACTACAGCCCCTCCGGCGACGCGCTCACGCTGGTCGCCGACGTGGTGGGGGAGAAGGCCGGCCAGCTGTCGGTCGTCGGGGCCGACGGCAGCACCCGGATGACCGGCATCGCCACCGTCGCCGGCCGCCTGGTCCGGTTCGTCGCCCCGGCCAAGCTCACCGAGCCGACCACCTTCGACCTCACCTACGTCGCCGCCAACACCGCCGGCGACTCCAGCCCCGGACAGGTCAGGATCTCGGTCGTCCCGGCCGCGGCCGAGAACAACCCGCCGGAGCCGCCGGTGCTGGAGGCACGCACCGTCGCCGGTGGCGCGGTGGTCATCAAGCTTCCCGGCTCGGGCATCGACCCCGACGGCGACCCGGTCAGCCTCGTGGGGCTCGGCTCGGCGCCGCTGCTGGGACGCGTGACCAAGCTGGGCGCCAACACCATCGAGTACCAAGCCTTCCCCGACGTCTTCGGCACCGACGAGTTCGACTACCTGCTCACCGACGACGGCGGGCTCCAGGCCTCCGGCACCGTGCGGGTGGCCGTGGCGCCCGCCGGCCCGCCGCAGCCCCCGCTGGCCGTGCCCGACACGATCACCGTCGAGCCGGGTCGGCTGGCGACGGTCACGCCGACGGCCAACGACGTCATCGCGCCGGGCGACAGCCCGACGCTGGAGCTGGTCGACCCGCCGGAGGGCGTGCGGCTCGAGTCGCCGACCGGCCCCGTCACCATGCAGGCCCCCGCCGACGCCGACGGCCGGACCCTCGAGGTCGTCTACCGCCTGTCCAACGGGCTGGCGACGTCGCAGTCCACCATCACGCTGCGCACCACCACGCCCTACAACAACCCGCCCGTGGTCTTCGACGCCTACGGCGCCAGCAACGACTCGCCCGCGCTCAAGGTCGACGTGCTGAGGTCGGCCTACGACCCCGACGGCCCGTCGGACGCGCTGCGGGTGACCGACGTCTACGCCCCGGCGGGCGTCACCGCGACGGTCAACGACGGCAAGATCACTCTCGCCCGCGGCGACCTGCCGCTGGTGGTGCCGTTCCGGGTCGTGGACGGCGACGGTGGGGCGGCCGTGGCGCAGCTCTACGTCCCGCCTCGCAGCGGCAACCTGCCGTTCGTCAAGACCAACGGGCTGATCAAGCTGGCGCCCGGGGGGTCGGTGCGGGTCCGGCTCGACGACTACGTCGTGAGCCCCTCCGGGCTGCCCCTGCGTCTCGCGGCCGGTGAGGCCGTCACGGGTGCTCCGCGCGGCGGGGTCAACGCGGTCGCCGTCGGCGGGTCGACCGTCAACGTGAGCGCGGGGAAGACCTACCAGGGGCCGGGCGCGGTGTCCTTCGAGGTCATCGCCGGCACCGACCAGAACGACCCCGATGCTCCGCGCGCCTGGCTCAGCATCCCGGTGCAGGTCGGGCAGAACAAGCCGATCCTGACCTGCCCGACCGACGTCATCGAGGTGCCCCAGGGCGGCGAGGTCTCGCTCGACATCGCGACCCTGTGCAACGTCTGGACGCCCGACCCCGACGGCCTCGCCGACCTGGCCTACACGTCGAGCTGGCGCAAGGCGACCGACGGGCTCGACATCGTCGACCCCACCGCCATGCCGGTGGTGCTCCGGGCGGCCGGTGGCGTGCGCGCCGGCACCGAGGCGGTGCTGCAGGTGCAGGCAGGCGCCAGCGACCCGGGCGAGCTGCGGGTGCGGGTCGTCAAGGCGCCGGCGCCGGTGCTTGCGCCGATCCTGATCACCGACCTGCGGGCCGGCGAGTCGCGCACCGTCGACCTCGGGGCCTACCTCAGCTCGAGCCTGCCCCGCCCGGTGCCGACCGTGGTCCGCGTGACCGAGCTGGCCGGCGGCGAGGTGACGGTGCGCCCGGCGGGTGGCTCGACGGTGCGCATCGCGGCGGGCAGCAAGGCGGGTGGGGAGGCGCGCTTCCGGGTCGTGATGAGCGACGTGGCGACCGACGACACCGACCGCCAGGCCGCCAACGTGCTCAGCCTGGAGATGCTGGGCGTGCCCGACGCCCCCAAGGCCCCGGTTCCCGGGCTCAGCTCGCTGTCCCAGTCGGTGCGGCTGTCCTGGCAGGCGCCGACCGCCAACGGCGCGCCCATCGACCTCTACGAGCTGCGGGCGAGCAACGGCGCGACCACCTCGTGCCCGTCCACGACCTGCGACATGACGGGACTGACCAACGGTGAGAGCTACACCTTCACCGTGCGCGCCCGCAACGCGATCGGCTGGTCCGACTGGAGCCCGGCGTCGCGGCCCGCCCAGCCCGACGAGAAGCCCGGCCCGGTCAGCAACATCCGGCAGAGCAAGACCGGCAGCCACGTGCTGACGCTGAGCTGGGACCCGCCGACGAAGAGGACCTCCAAGGTCGACCTCTACAAGGTCACCTGGCAGGGCCGGGTGATGACGACCGCCAAGACCTCGGTGGTGGCCAACGGCCTCACCAACGGCAAGGACTACGTCTTCACGGTCCGGGCCCACAACGCACAGGGCTGGGGGCCGGAGGTCCGAGGCGGACCGTTCCACTCCGAGGGCCCGATCGGCAAGCCGAAGAACCTCACGATCGACGAGCTGGCCTCGTCGGGGTCGACCACCACGCTCACGCTGTCCTGGGACACCGTGCCCGCCAACGGCGGGGCCGCGGTGACCTACATCGTGCTGCGCAACGGGCTGCCGCTCGCGTCGTGCAACCGCATCCCGGCGACCCAGTGCGTGATCTCCAACGTGCGCTACGACGGCAGCCGCTACGACTTCCAGGTGCAGCCGGTGAGCGGCGAGGACGGCATCGGGCCGGTGAGCTCCACGGAGACGTGGCTCGCGGTGGCCAAGCCGATGGACTGGGGGGCCTGGTCCCTGCAGCCGACCGGCAAGGACAACGAGGCGCAGGCGTCGTTCACGGTGCCCAACTCCCGCGGGCGCGACTCGATCGTGCAGATCGTCGTCGACGACAAGCCGGGTGACGGGTTCGCCGCGACCGGCGCGACGAGCCGGAAGTTCTCGGTGCCGAGCAACAGCCGGGCCTTCGATGTCGCGTTGCGGGTCTGCAACGAGGACGGCAGGTGCACACTCTCGGGCCCACAGTCGGTGCGCACCTACGGCCCGCTGGCGGCAGCGGGTATCTCGATCAGCCGCACCGGCTCAGGCGTCAACGTCGGCTGGGCGATCACCGTGGCCCCCAACGGCGCGCCGGTGCGCGTCGACGTCAGCTTCTCGGGCAGCGGGCGGGCGTCCCAGCAGTTCAACCTCGGTGCCGACGAGACCGACCGGACCATCCCGCAGCTCGACCTCGGCTACGCGGCGACCGAGACCATCACGGTCGTGGTGAGCGACGCTGCGCGCGGCCGCGGCCCGGTGCAGAGGCAGGCGTCGGTCACCACCCCCGACCCGCCGCCGCCGGTGGTCGACGTCGACCGCTACGCCAAGTGCAGCGACGACCCCGCCAGCGGCCGGGGTCCCTGTCACCCGTCCGGCGACGGCGGCGCCGACTGCACCGACGCCTCCTGCGGCTTCATCGCGATCCGGGTCGCCAACTTCTTCGGCCCGGTCACCTGCACCGTCAGCCGACAGGGCTTCGGCCCGACCGACTGGGGGCCCTGGAGCGGGCAGACCTGGGAGGAGACGAGTCTCTACTTCGGCAGGGCCGGCGTCGACATCTCGGTCTCGTGCCGCAACGCCGACAACTCGGTACGAAAGAGCGTGGACTACACATGGCCGTCGTAGCCTGGCCCCACCCGTGACGAAAGTGACCCGATGACCATCTCCCCCGAACAGGCCGGCTGGTTCCAGAAGACCTTCGACAAGCTGACCGACAACATGGGGCTCGCCGTGCTCGGCAAGCGCCACGTCGTGCGGCTGACCCTGACCTGCCTGCTGTCCGAGGGCCACGTCCTGCTCGAGGACTTCCCGGGCACCGGCAAGACGATGCTCGCCCGGTCCCTGGCCAACACCGTCCAGGGCAGCCACGCCCGGATCCAGTTCACGCCCGACCTGCTGCCCTCAGACGTCACGGGCGTCACGGTCTACGACCAGCACAAGAGCGTCTTCGAGTTCCACCCCGGGCCGGTGTTCCACTCCATCGTGCTCGCCGACGAGATCAACCGCGCCTCGCCGAAGACGCAGTCGGCGCTGCTCGAGGTGATGGAGGAGGGGCGGGTCACCGTCGACGGTGAGCCGCACTCGGTGGGCCGCCCGTTCATGGTGATCGCCACCCAGAACCCGATCGAGCAGGCCGGCACGTACCGGCTGCCGGAGGCACAGCTCGACCGGTTCCTGATGAAGACCGCGCTGGGCTACCCCGACCGGGCGGCCACCGTCGAGCTGCTCAACGAGGCGAAGGTGCGCGACCGCGCCGCCCTGGTCAAGCCGGTGATCACCGCCGAGACGATCGCCCAGATGAGCCGACTCGCCGACGACGTCTACGTCGACCCGGCCATCGTCGCCTACGTCGCCGAGCTCGCGGAGGAGTCGCGGCGGCTGCCGCACGTCAAGCTCGGGATCTCCGCGCGCGGCTGCCTGGCGTTCATCCGGGTCACCAAGACCTGGGCCGCCGCTGACGGCCGCGACCACGTGGTGCCCGACGACATCAAGGCGCTCGCCGAGCCGGTGCTCGCCCACCGGATCCTGCTCGACGCGGAGGCGCAGTTCACCGGCGTGTCCGTCGAGGGGATCGTGTCGCGGCTGCTGGACTCCGTGGCGCCGCCGACCGACCGGGTGGCCTGAGGTCGCGATGCGCCGCAAGCTGTGGCGCCGGCTGCGGTCCGGCGTACGCATGGTCCGGCCGTTGGGCTGGACACTGCTCGCGCTGGGCGTGGTCGGCCTCGTCGGCGCCGGGCTGACCGGGTGGGCCGAGCTGGCCGTGCTGGCGACCGCCTGCCTGGTGCTGCTCGCGCTGACCTTCCCCTTCCTCTTCGGCCGCACCCGGGTCGACGTGCAGCTGCGGCTCGAGCCGCTGCGGGTGATCGCGGGGGACACCGTGGCCGGCGACATCCGCGTCACCAACGTCGCCACCGGCCGGCTGCTGCCGACGCTCCTGCTGCTGCCGGTCGGCGCCGCCGACCATCGGTACGGCGTCCCGTTGCTCGCCACCGGCGCCTCGCACGAGGAGTCGTTCACGATCCGCACCGAGCGGCGTGGCGTCATCCGGGTAGGGCCGGTGAAGACCCGTCGCGGCGACCCGCTGGGCGTCTTCTCGCGCGACCTGCCCTGGGCCAAGGCCCAGGAGGTGCTGGTCCGCCCCCTCATGCTGCCGCTGAGCTCGCTGGGAGCCGGGCTGCTGCGAGATCTCGAGGGCGTGCCGATCGACGCGGTGTCCCAGAGCGACCTGGCCTTCCACACGCTGCGCGAGTACGTCCCCGGCGACGAGCTGCGGCACGTGCACTGGCGCTCCTCCGCGAAGGCGATGGGCATGGCCGGCCAGACCGAGCTCCTCGTCCGCGAGTACCTCGACACCCGCCGCAGCCACGCCACCGTGGTGGTGGACGACGCCCCTGAGGCCTGGGCCGACCCCGAGGACTTCGAGACGGCGATGTCGGTGGCCGCGTCGCTGGCCGTGCGCGCGATCCTCGACGACTTCGAGACCTCGTTCATGTGCGGCGACCAGGCGGCCACCGGCAACGACGGGCACCTCGCGCTCGACGCGATCTGCCGGGCCGACCTCGGCCGCACCGGACTGGTTGCCTCGGCGCGCCGGGCCCAGGCGATGGCCGCCGACACCAGCCTCCTCTTCCTGGTCACCGGGGCCCCGGCGGCCTTCGAGGTCATCGCGCGGGCCGGTGCTGCTTTCGGGCCGGAGGTCCGTCGGATCGCCTTGATCGTCGACACCTCGGCGCCGAGCCGGGCCACCGAGGTCGACGGGATGCCGGTGCTGCACATGTCGCGCAAGCCGGATCTCCCGGCCCTGCTGCGGTGGAGCGTGCGATGAGCGACGCCCATCCCCAGGGGACCGAGGGCCAGGCCGACCACCAGGCTCTGGTCGACGTGGGCTTCGTCCTGACGCTCGGCACCGCCGCCCTCGCCGGACTCGCGCCGAGCTACACCGGCTGGGACTTCCTGGTCGTCGGAGTCGTGGGTCTCGTGCTCGGCGCCGGGGTGGCCTGGCTGGCGCGCCGGCTGGGCTGGCCCCTGGTCGCCCCGGTGCTGCTGGCGGCCGGGCTGTTCTACCTGCTGGGCGGAGTGCTGACGCTGCGCTCCGAGGGCCTGGTGCTGCCGGCCCCGCGCACCTGGGGGGCCCTGACCGACCAGGCGCTGTTCGGCTGGAAGGACCTGCTCACGACCCTGCCGCCGGTCGACGGCGCCGGCCCCCTGCTCGTGCTGCCGTGGCTGCTCGGCCTGCTGTCCGGTGTGCTCGGGGTGATGCTCGCGGGCGTCGGTGTCGGCCCGGCCTGGCTGCGCACCGCACTGCCCCTGGTCCCGGCAGCTGCGCTGCTGGCGCTGGTGATCCTGCTCGGCTCGCACAGCCCGCAGTCGCTCTGGGTCCAGGGCGGCATCTTCGCCGCCGCCGCGCTCGGATGGCTGGCGGTGCGCAACGTCGCCGCGGCCGGCGCCGTCCAGGGTCACGCCGGCCGGGGCTCGCGACTGGTCGCGGGTGCCACGCTGATCGGCCTCGCCGCCCTGGTGGCGATGCCGCTGGCGACCGCGGCGTCGTCGGGGACGGAGGACGAGCGGCTGGTGCTCCGCGACCACGTGGTGCCGCCCTTCGACATCGGGCAGTATCCCTCGCCGCTGGCGTCGTTCCGCCGCTACGTCGACATGAAGCAGCGGCCCGACCCGGAGAACCTCTACACCAAGGACCTGTTCACCGTGGAGGGCGTGCCGACCGGCACCCGGGTGCGGTTCGCCACGCTCGACAGCTATGACGGCGTCGTCTGGGGCGCGTCCAACAACGCGATCCCCGGCGTCGTCGACGACACCTACCAGCGGGTCTCCTCGACCATCGCCAACCCGGTCGAGGGCGACCGGGTCAGCGTCAGCGTGACGGTCGACGAGGGCTACGACGGGGTCTGGCTACCGGTCGTGGGAGCCCTGCAGACCCTGCGCTTCACCGAGGGCGACACCGCGGCCAAGGCCGAGAGCTTCCGCTACAACCTGGCCGCCTCGACGGCCGTGGTCCCGAGCGGCGTCCGACCGGGCGACCGCTACACCTTCGACGCGGTCATCCCCGACGACACGCTGACCCCGAAGACGCTGCCGGCGGGCGCTGTCGGGCCGGCCTACGACGCCGCGGCGTTCCTCGACACCCAGGCCCGCGAGTGGGCCGAGGGGGAGGACAGCCCGATGGCAGCCGTCTACGCCCTGGCCCACCACCTCCGCGACGAGGGGAAGTACACCGACGGCGTCGTCCAGGCGGAGAAGATCTACCCCGCGGGCCACTACCTCGGGCGGTTGCTCGACGGTTTCGCCAACGCGCGGATCATGGCCGGCAACGACGAGCAGTACGCGGCCGCGATGGCGCTGCTGGCCAACCGGGTCGAGGTCCCCGCGCGGGTCGTGATGGGGGCCGTGGTGCCCCCCGGGGGCGTGGTCCGGGGCAGCGACGTGTCCGCGTGGGTGGAGATCCGTGCCGCCGACGGCTCGTGGCGGACGATGCCGACCGAGGAGTTCATGGGCGACGAGCGCCCGGCCAAGCTGCCTCCGGAGTCCGACCGCAACCGCGCCGGCGCCAACGTGCCACCCGCCGCCCCGATCCCGCCCCCGTCGGTGATCCAGGACCAGACCGACACCCAGCTGCGGGCACGCAAGGGCCAGGACACCCCGGACCGTCCTGCGCCGGACCCGGGACTGCCCCGCTGGCTGGTGTGGACGCTCCTGCTCGGCGGGGTCCCGCTCCTGGCGGTGGGCTCGCTGCTCGCGAGCATCGTGCTGGTCAAGGCCTGGCGTCGTTCGCGTCGGCGCACGTCCGGCACCGCCTCTGCCCGCGTGGTCGGGGCCTGGCGTGAGCTCGTCGACCACGCTCGCGACCTGGGGCAGGCCGTGCCGGTCGGGGCGTCACTGACCAGGCGGGAGCAGTCCTCGTCCGTCGACTCCCCGAGCGCCGTGGCGCTGGCCCGTCAGGCCGACGCGCACGTCTTCGGACCGACGGTGCCGGAGGCCCAGCAGGCGCGGGAGTTCTGGGGCTCGGTCTCCGAGGAGCGGCGGGCGATGTCGGCCGCGGTGGGCCGCTGGCGGCGGTGGTGGGCGCGGGTCAGCCTGGCGTCGTTCCGCGGCGGGGACTCGAGCGTCTCCTGACGCCGCCGGGCGGCGGGGCGGGGCGCGAGCCCGATTAGGGATTTCTTGTCCAACGCCCCTAAACTGGCGTGTCGGCCCAACGTGGGTTGCGTTTCGTGGTGCCTCGCGGCTGCCCGGATCACCTCGTGCCCGTCCCGTCAGGGGAGGGTTCGTCGTGTGCGCGGGATGAGGACCATGGGACCACCCGACGAGGTCCACTCACCGGCACTGCCGGGGAGAGGTTCCCGGGCCGACCGGTAGACAAGCCAGCGCAACAGATTGTGGAGGACATGCCGAAGAAAGAAGGCGTGATCGAGATCGAGGGCACCGTCGTCGAGGCGCTCCCGAACGCCATGTTCCGGGTCGAGCTCAGCAACGGGCACAAGGTTCTCGCCCACATCAGCGGCAAGATGCGCCAGCACTACATCCGGATCCTCCCCGAGGACCGCGTGGTGGTGGAGCTCTCGCCGTACGACCTCACCCGGGGTCGCATCGTCTACCGCTACAAGTGAGTCCTGCCGCCATCAGAAAGGGCCCTCCCCGTGAAGGTCAAGCCGAGCGTCAAGCCGATCTGTGACAAGTGCAAGGTGATCCGTCGCCACGGCCGCGTCATGGTGATCTGCGAGAACCCGCGTCACAAGCAGCGCCAGGGCTGACGCCCGCAGCTGCGCCGACAACTGAACACCCCATCGTGGTCGCTTAGCCGGGACACCCCGGTGAACCACCTCCGGAGCGGACGGCCGGAGCCCACCCGAGGCGGGAGGGACGCGACACGACCGACACCACCGCAACACCGCAAAGGACACAGCCACATGGCACGCCTCGTTGGTGTGGACCTCCCGCGTGACAAGCGCATCGAGGTCGCACTCACCTACATCTACGGCATCGGCCGTACCCGCGCCCAGCAGCTGCTCGCCGTCACCGGCGTCAGCCCGGACCTCCGCGTCCACCAGCTGGGTGACGAGGAGCTGGTCAAGCTCCGCGACGCGATCGAGTCCAACTTCAAGACCGAGGGCGACCTCCGTCGAGAGGTGCAGGCCGACATCCGTCGCAAGATCGAGATCGGCAGCTACCAGGGTCGCCGCCACCGTCAGGGCCTCCCGGTCCGCGGTCAGCGCACCAAGACCAACGCGCGCACCCGCAAGGGTCCCAAGCGCACGGTTGCCGGCAAGAAGAAGGCCAAGTGATCCGCGGCGCCCGCGCCCGCTGATCGCCTTCCACCGACACTGCTTCGACCAGAACCTCAGGAGAGAAGACCGTATGCCTCCCAAGAGCCGTCAGGCTGCAGGCGCCAAGAAGGTGCGCCGCAAGGAGAAGAAGAACGTCGCCCAGGGCGAAGCCCACATCAAGAGCACGTTCAACAACACCATCGTCACGATCACCGACCCCACTGGTGCGGTGATCTCGTGGGCCTCTGCCGGCACCGTCGGCTTCAAGGGTTCCCGCAAGTCCACCCCGTTCGCCGCGCAGATGGCCGCCGAGGCGGCCGGTCGCCGGGCGATGGAGCACGGCATGAAGAAGATCGACGTCTTCGTCAAGGGCCCGGGCTCGGGCCGCGAGACCGCGATCCGCTCCCTGGGTGCGATCGGCCTCGAGGTCGGCACCATCCAGGACGTCACGCCCACGCCCCACAACGGCTGCCGTCCCCCGAAGCGTCGTCGGGTCTGACCCGCTCGCTTCGGACGCAGCCTGGCGAACCCCCTTTTCGGACTTGTTGAAGGAGAACCACTGACATGGCCCGCTACACCGGCCCCATGACGAAGAAGTCGCGCCGTCTCGGCGTCGACCTGGTCGGCGGCGACGCGGCGTACGAGCGTCGTCCCTACCCGCCCGGCCAGCACGGCCGCGGCCGCATCAAGGAGAGCGAGTACCTCCTCCAGCTTCGTGAGAAGCAGAAGGCTCGCTACACCTACGGCGTGCTCGAGAAGCAGTTCCACCGCTACTACACCGAGGCGTCGAGACGCCAGGGCAAGACCGGTGACAACCTGCTGCAGCTGCTCGAGTGCCGCCTCGACAACGTGGTCTACCGCGCGGGCTTCGCGCGCACCCGCCGGCACGCCCGGCAGCTGGTGACCCACGGGCACTTCCTGGTCAACGGCAAGAAGGTCGACATCCCGTCCTTCCAGGTGACCCAGTACGACATCGTCGACGTGCGGGAGAAGTCGCTGGAGATGACGCCGTTCATCGTGGCTCGCGAGACCCACGGCGAGCGCGTCGTCCCCGCCTGGATGCAGGTGCTGCCGTCGCGGATGCGGGTCCTGGTCCACCAGGTCCCGACGCGGGAGCAGATCGACATCCCCGTCCAGGAGCAGCTGATCGTCGAGTACTACTCCAAGAAGTAACGCACGGGGGGCTTGTCCCCCCGTGTGCCCCCGACCCGCCTGGGGTTCTCGGCCCTGGGCCGGGAGGGGGCACCACCACAGAATTCCCGCCGCGCAGTTCGGGTCCGTCAAATGGTGGGCGGCCCGGAAAGGACAGAAACAGTGCTTATCGCTCAGCGTCCGACCCTGTCGGAAGAGTCCGTCGACGAGTTCCGCTCGCGGTTCGTCATCGAGCCGCTGGAGCCCGGCTTCGGCTACACGCTCGGCAACTCGCTGCGCCGTACCCTCCTCAGCTCCATCCCGGGGGCGTCGGTGACCAGCATCAAGGTCGACAACGTGCTCCACGAGTTCTCGACCATCGAGGGCGTCAAGGAGGACGTGACCGAGGTGATCCTCAACCTCAAGGGCCTGGTCGTCTCCTCCGAGCACGACGAGCCCGTGACCATGTACCTCCGCAAGTCCGGCGCCGGTGACGTCACCGCCGCCGACATCGCCCCGCCCGCCGGGGTGGAGGTTCACAACCCCGACCTGAAGATCGCCACGCTGTCCGACAAGGGCAAGCTGGAGATGGAGCTCGTGGTCGAGCGTGGCCGTGGCTACGTCTCGGCGGTCCAGAACAAGGGCGCCGACAACGAGATCGGCCGGATGCCGGTCGACTCGATCTACAGCCCGGTCCTGAAGGTCACCTACAAGGTCGAGGCCACCCGAGTCGAGCAGCGCACCGACTTCGACAAGCTGGTCATCGACATCGAGACCAAGCCGTCGATCCGGCCGCGCGACGCGATCGCCTCGGCGGGCAAGACGCTGGTCGAGCTGTTCGGGCTGGCCCGTGAGCTCAACGTCGAGGCCGAGGGCATCGACATCGGCCCGTCGCCGGTCGACGAGCAGCTCGCCGCCGACCTGGCGCTGCCGGTCGAGGACCTGCAGCTGACCGTGCGGTCCTACAACTGCCTCAAGCGCGAAGGCATCCACACCGTGGGCGAGCTGATCTCGCGCTCGGAGCAGGACCTGCTCGACATCCGCAACTTCGGCGCCAAGTCCATCGACGAGGTCAAGGCCAAGCTCCACGAGATGGGCCTCTCGCTGAAGGACAGCGGCCCCGGCTTCGACCCCAACGCCGTGCTCGCCGCCTACAGCGACGATGACGACGACGCGTTCGTCGAGGACGAGCAGTACTGACCCTGATCCACCTCTACTCGAGTACCTGACACGGCTCGAGAGAAACGAGAGAAGCGATGCCCACCCCGAAGAAGGGTCCCCGCCTCGGCGGCAGCCCGGCCCACCAGCGCCTGATGCTGCGCAACCTCGCGACGGCGCTGTTCGAGCACGGCTCGATCACCACGACCGAGACCCGCGCCCGGATGCTGCGGCCCTACGCCGAGAAGCTCATCACCAAGGCCAAGAAGGGCGGCTTGCACAACCGCCGCCAGATCGAGGCCGTGCTCTACACCAAGGACCTCGGCGTGCCGCGCCGCGACAACACCGTCGCCCACCGGCTGTCCACCGAGATCGCGGAGATGTTCGCCGACCGGCCGGGTGGCTACACCCGGATCACCAAGATCGGGCCCCGCAAGGGTGACAACGCCCCGATGGCGGTGATCGCGCTGGTGACCGAGCCCTACGCTCCCAAGCCCTCCCAGGGCAAGAAGAAGGCCCCGGCCCCGGCCCCGACGCCCGCGCCCGCGCCGGTCGAGGAGACCGTGGAGGAGCCGGTCGAGGAGGCCCCCGAGGCAGAGGCTGCCGAGGCTCCCGAGGTCGAGCAGGCCGAGGCCGACGCGGACACCGAGGCGGAGACCGCCGCAGAGTCCACCGACGACGAGTCCAAGGACGACGAGTCCAAGGACGACTGACCCAGGTCGACGACTGCCCGACGGCCCCGCCCCGACCCCGGTCGGCGCGGGGCCGTCGCGCGTCTGCATCCCGGCCCGCCCGGTGAGGCGCCGGTCGAGGATCCGGGCTCCATGCGCCAGACTTCTCCCATGCAGCCCGTGGCACTGGTGGTGGGAGAGGCCCTCGTCGACGTCGTGCACCGCAGCGACGGGAGCGTGACCGAGTTCCCCGGCGGAAGCGCGGCCAACGCGGCGGTGGCCCTGAGCAGGCTCGGCCGCCCGGTCTGGCTTCACACCTGCTTCGTCGCGGGCGACCACTACGGGCAGCTGCTGAGTCGCCATCTGGAGGCTGCCGACGTCAGCCTGGCCAGTGACCCGTCCGCCATCGACCACTCGTCCTCCGCGGTGGCGACCATCGGCCCCGACGGCGGCGCGTCGTACGTCTTCGACATCAGCTGGCACCTCAACCAGCTGGCGCTGCCCGCCGAGGTCGAGCCTGTGGTGCTGCACACCAGCTCGCTGGCGGCGGTGGTGTCGCCGGGGGCCGAGGAGGTGTTGGCGACGGTCGTCGCCCAACGGTCGCGGGCGCTGGTGAGCTATGACGTCAACGCCCGCCCGGCCGTCACCGGCACCGGTCCCGACGTGGTGGCCAAGGTGGAGCAGCTGGCCGCGCAGACCGACGTGCTCAAGGCCTCCGACGAGGACCTGGAGGCGCTCTATCCCGACCACTGCGTGGCCGACGCCGCCCGGTCCCTGCTGGCTCTGGGGCCGGCGGTGGTCATCGTGACCCGCGGCGGTGACGGGGCCGACTGGTTCACCCGCGGCGAGGAGGGCACCGTCCCCGCCGTCTCGGTGTCGGTGGCCGACACGATCGGTGCCGGCGACACCTTCGGCGCCGCCCTCCTCGACGCGCTCTGGGAGCGCGGGCTGGCCGGTGCCGAGCACCGAGAGACGCTCGGGTCCCTGGCCGGCGACGTCTGGAGCGACCTCGTCGGGTACGCCGTCCGCGCCGCCGCCGTGACCGTGTCGCGGCCCGGTGCCGACCCGCCGCACCGCGCCGAGCTCCGCTGACCTGACGGAGGCCTCCGTGCCCCGGCTGGCAGGATGGGCGGGTGCGGATCCGGATCGACCTGGGCTATGACGGCGCCGGTTTCCACGGCTGGGCCGCCCAGCCGGGTCTCCGCACCGTTCAGGGTGAGCTGGAGGCCGCGCTGGCCACCGTGCTGCGGCTCCCCATGGCCTCGGTGACGTGTGCGGGCCGCACCGACACCGGCGTGCATGCGCGTGGGCAGGTGTGTCACCTCGACGTGGCAGAGGACGTCCTGGCGGCGGCGGCGGGGCGATCGGAGCTGACACCGCCGGCGACGCTGGCGCGGCGGCTCAACGGGGTGCTCCCGGACGACGTGCGCGTCTCCCGGGTGGTCGAGGCGCCGGAGGGCTTCGACGCCCGCTTCTCGGCGGTCTGGCGGCGCTACGCCTACCGGGTCGCCGACCGCGAGGGTGTCGACCCGCTGACCCGGGGCCACGTGCTGGCTTGGCGGCGGCCGCTCGACCTGGCGGCGATGAACCGCGCCGCCTCCGCGCTGCGCGGCGAGCACGACTTCGCGGCGTTCTGCAAACGGCGCGAGGGGGCCACCACGGTGCGGACGCTGCTCGCCCTGGACTGGGAGCGCGACCCTCGCGGGCTGGCCGTGGCCACCGTGCGGGCCGATGCGTTCTGCCATCACATGGTGCGGTCGCTGATGGGCTGCCTGCTCGCCGTCGGCGAGGCTCGCCGCTCCGAGGCCTGGCCGGGTGAGGTGCTGCGGGCCGGGGTCCGCGATCCTGCGGTCACGGTGGTGCCGCCGCACGGGCTGGTGCTGGAGGAGGTCGGCTACCCCGCCGACGACGAGCTGGCCGCGCGGGCGGCTGGGGCCCGGCGGATGCGGACCCTGGAGCAGCCGTGACCGACGACCACTACTTCTCGGCCGACCCGCAGACCCCCTTCGAGCGGACCCGGGTCCGCTGCACCGTATGGGGCCGCGAGCTCGAGCTCGACAGCGGCTCCGGGGTGTTCTCGCGCGGCCGTCTCGACCCCGGCACGGCGGTGCTGGTCCGCGAGACCGAGCCGCCGGCGGCCGGGCGGATCCTCGACCTCGGCTGCGGCTGGGGGGTGATCGGCCTGGCGCTCGCGACGGTGGTGCCGGACGCCGCCGTCACCGGCGTGGACGTCAACGAGCGCGCGCTGCTGCTCGCCCGCGAGAACGCCGTTCGGCTGGGCGTGGCCGAGCGCTACCGGGCGCTGCTCCCTGACGAGGTCGCGGCCGACGAGGTGTACGACGAGATCTGGTCCAACCCGCCGATCCGGATCGGCAAGCAGGCGCTGCACTCCCTGCTGCTGACCTGGCTGCCGCGGCTCGCACCGGGCGGTCGTGCGGTGCTGGTCGTGGGCAAGAACCTGGGGGCGGACTCACTGCAGCGTTGGCTCGGAGAACAGGGCTGGCCGACGCGCCGCCTCGCCTCGGCCAAGGGCTTCCGGGTGCTCGAGAGCCGCCGGGCCGGCGAGCCCGGCGGGTGACCGTCAGGACCGGCTGAGCCGCAGCACGGGGATGCGGCGGCCGATCGCCTCGGTGCGCGCGCGGTAGTCGGCGTACCCGCCGTAGACGCTCTCCGCGAGCCCGAAGAGCCGCTCGTAGTCGTCGGCGTCGATGACCTCGTCCGCGGTGAACCCCAGGCCGTTGAGGCGGCAGTCCGGGTGCGCCACGAGGTTGTGGTACCACGCCGGGTGTCGGTCGCGGCCGAAGCTCGAGGCGACCACGATGACGTCGTCGCCGTCGTGGAAGTAGAGCACCGGGACCTCGCGCGGCTGTCCCGACCGCGCGCCGGTCGTCGTCAGGGTGGCGGTCGGCAGGTGGCCCACCAGACGCAGCCGGCCGCCGCTGGCGCGAAGCAGGGCGGCGTCGACGGGGGAGGCCAGGTGGATGCCGTACCACCGGCCGAACGACGTCCGCGCCAGCCGCTCCCACTGCCGCTGGACACCACTCTTGCGGGACAGCGGGTCCACCCGGCGCAGCTCCATGCCCCGAGGCTAGCGACCCGGCAGGATGGGGACATGACGTACCACGCGGCTCCGGGACGCTACGACACGATGGACTACCGGTTCTCCGGCCGGAGCGGGCTGCAGCTGCCCGCGCTCTCCCTCGGCCTGTGGCAGAACTTCGGCACCGACCGGCCGGAGGAGACCCAACGGGCGATCCTGCGGCGGGCCTTCGACCGGGGCATGACGCACCTCGACCTGGCCAACAACTACGGGCCGCCCTACGGCCGGGCGGAGGAGAACGTCGGCCGCTACCTGCGCGACGACTTCGCGCCCTACCGCGACGAGCTCGTCATCTCCACCAAGGCCGGCTACGACATGTGGCCGGGCCCCTACGGCCAGGGCGGCGGCTCCCGGAAGTACGTCCTCGCCTCGCTCGACCAGTCGCTGCGCCGGATGGGCCTCGACTACGTCGACATCTTCTACAGCCACCGCTACGACCCCCAGACCCCGCTCGAGGAGACGATCGGGGCCCTCGACCACGCGGTGCGTTCCGGCCGGGCGCTCTACGTCGGCATCTCGTCGTACTCCCCACAGCGGACCCGCGAGGCGGCCACCATCGCCCGCGACCTGGGCACGCCGCTGGTCATCCACCAGCCGTCGTACTCCATGTTCAACCGGTGGATCGAGGACGGCCTGCTCGACGAGCTCGAGACCCAGGGTATGGGCTGCATCGTGTTCACCGCGCTCGCCCAGGGGCTGCTCACCGACCGCTACCTCCAGGGCATCCCCGAGGACTCACGGGCGGCCCGCGACGGCTCGTCGCTCACCGGCATCGACGACGACGTCCTCGCGCGGGTCCGCCGCCTGCACGAGGTCGCCGCCGCCCGTGGCCAGACGCTCGCGCAGCTCGCCCTGCAGTGGGCGCTGCGCGACCGCCGGGTGACCTCGGCGGTGATCGGCGCATCGTCGGTGGAGCAGCTCGACACCAACCTCGACGCGCTGAGCTTCCCGCCGCTCACCGACGAGGAGCTGGCAGTGATCGACCGGGACGCCGTGGAGTCCGGTGTCAACCTCTGGGCGACGTCGGCCGAGGTGGTCTACGACCACGCCGACGACTGACCCGCCCCACGACAGACCGGCCGCACCCCGACGCCGGGGGTCCCGGGCGCCGGCGTGCGACCGGTCGGTGAGGTCGCGCCGTCAGGTCAGCCGTTGCCACCCTGGCGGAACGCGATCCAGGCGTCGTTCATCCGCTCCGCCTGGCCCGCGGTGAAGTGGTCCATGCAGAAGTCCTCGGTGTAGTCCATGAAGTTGTGGACCGGGTCGAGGCCGGGAGCCCGGCAGGTGTCGGGGTTCTCCGGGTCGCAGTAGAACTGCGGGTAGGCCTCGCGCGGGGTGTCGGCGACACCGTCGCCGCTGGCCGAGCAACCGCCGGCGAAGGTGTGCTCGAGCATCATCCAGTGCCCGACCTCGTGGGTGAGCGTGTCGCCCTGGTTGTAGGGCTCGACGGTGCCGCCCGGCATCGACTCGTCGAGGATGACCACACCGTCGATGAAGTCCCGACCGTTGTTGTAGTCCTTCGGGAAGTAGGCCCAGCCCAGCAGCCCGCCGCCGATGTCGGCGACGTAGACGTTGAGCGTCTCGGAGTCGCCCACGTGCAGGGCCCGCTTCATGTCTCGCTCGACCTTGCCCGGTGCGACGTGGGCCCAGGCCGGGTTGACGGTGTAGGTGGTGTCGGTCAGCGCGAACCGGAACGGCGAGTCCGACGCGTCGGCCGCGGTGGCGCCGGAGAACGAGTCGTTGAGCACCGTCACCTGGTCGGCGATCATCTGCTCCTTGCGGGCCCGCTCGGCGGCGCTGAGCGGCTCCTCGGTGACCACGTGGAACACCGTCTCGATCGTCACCGAGCCGTTGGCCATCCGCGGCGCGTCCTTGATGACGCCGTACTTCTTGGCGTCCTTGGCGGGGTAGAGCTTCGGCTCCTTCGCGGTGGCGCCCGGCTTCTGACGTGCGGCGCTGGGCGTGCAGTCCTCCACGCCGGCGCTCGAGGTCTTGGCCGCGGCGGTGGGCGCGGCCCCGGTCGTGCCGCTGCCGATCAGGACGGCTGTGGCGGCGAGCGCTCCTACGCGGACAAGAGTGAGGGGTCGCATCGACTTCCTTCGGTTCGGGTGTGACGAGAGGGCCACACCATAACCGTCGGTTCAGCCGGCTGCCACCACCCGGAGGGCCATCAGGGGGCAGGAGCGCACCGCGTGGTCGGCGTACTCGCGCAGGGACGGCGGGACCTCCGGGTCGCGGTCGCCGGTGCGCGAGACCGGGAAGCCCCAGTCGTCGACCGAGAAGAGCTCGGGCAGCAGCTCTGCGCACGAGCCGTGGCCGTCGCAGCGGGTCCAGTCGACATGGAGGCGGCTCATCGCGGACCCCCGGTCAGGGTGGTGGGGCACCAGCCGGAGAGGTGGGCCGCCACGTGGGCGTCGAAGACCCTCATCGTCGACGCGACCAGCCGAGCGGTGCCGTCGGGGTGGGCGCAGGCGCCGCGACCCACCACCAGCCCCCGCAGCCGCTCGATCTCCGACGGCAGCCGCGCGTCCCGGGAGCCGTGCGCCAGCCGATCGAGGGAGTCCGCGATGCGCGGGAGCCCGTTGAGGCAGGGGCCACACTGGGCCGCGGACTCGCCGGCGAGGTATGACGTCATGTCGGCCGCCGCGCGAAGCGGGCAGGCGTCGTTGGCCAGCACGTGCACGATGCCCGCGCCGACCGATGCGCCGTAGGGGGCCAGGTCGGTCTTGGTGAGCCGCACGTGGACGTCGGTCGCCGGCACCCAGGCGCCGTGGTAGCCGCCGACCAGCACCGCCTGCACTCCCGGATGGGGGATGGCGGGGGCGATCACGTCGGCGAGAGTGGTCCCGCGGGCGATCTCGACGACGCCTTCGTGGTCGACCGCGCCCGTGATGGTGACCAACGACGTGCCGGGGTCGTCGGGAAGCCCGACCGCCCGGAACCAGCCCGCGCCGAAGCGGGCGGCCAACGCGAGGTGGGCGAGTGTCTCGACGTTGGAGACCAGGGTCGGCCTGCCGTCGAGGCCTCGGGTGGTGACCCGGGTGAGGGGGTCGCGCGGCACGGGGGCCCTGCCCTCCAGCTGGTTGAGCAGCGCCGTCTCCTGGCCCGCCACGAAGCCGCCGGCCAGGTGGTGGACCTCGATGCCTCGTCGACGGGCTGCCGCCTGCGCCGGCCGGGGGTCGATCTCGGGCCCGACGGCGAGGACCGTCCGACGCGCGCCCAGGGCGCGAGAGACCAGCTCGAGACCGTCGAGGACCAGGTGGGGGGACCGGGTGAGCAGCAGAGCGTCCTTGTGGCTGAGCGGCTCGCCCTCCATGCCGTTGCCCACGACGACCGGCGCGCGGCCGGCCTCGGTGATCGAGCGGAGCTTGATGGCCGAGGGGAACCCGGCGCCTCCGCGGCCGGTCAGCCCGGTCTCCTCGGCCAGGCGCAGCAGCTCCGGCCGGGACAGGTCGGGGAGCGGGCCGAACGGTCCCGGAGCCAGCAGCCGCTGGGCGGTGAGCGGGGGGTCCAGGACGGTCATCCGAGCCTCCCCGCCGTCGAGCGGCCGGCCACGGTCCGGGGCGTGCGGCGCCAGCCGCGGCCGGCGTACGACGGGGTGATCCGCCACACCACCGCCGAGGCCACCGCCGCCACGGACACGACCGCGGTGCCGATCATCCACGGCGACGAGGCGTCGGTGCCGTTGCCCAGGGCGTGCAGCAGGGCCATCGGCCAGAGGAGGTAGGTCGCCCAGTGGACCGCCTTGAACACCCGGGGGCCCACCCGGTGTCGCAGCAGGCTGACGGCCGTGACGACGGCGAGCACGTCGAAGGCGAGCGTGCCCAGACCCTGCCAGACGGGTCTGAAGGTGCCGACGAAGGGGACCACGGCGTCGACCAGCCGCAGCTGGGCGTAGGGGTCGAAGAAGAGGCTGACCACGTGGGCGAGCACCAGGCCGGTGCCCGTCAGAGCGGTGGTGCGGTGGAGGTCGGCGGCGCCGAAACGGCCGAGCCCCGGCAGCGGCCTGCCCGAGCGCGCGACGATGCCGAGGACCAGGGACAGCGTGAACATCACCAGTGCGACGACGCCGGTGCCGCGGCCGAGCGCCCAGAGTGCCTCGCTCATGCCGCGACCTCCTGCGGCCAGCCGCCGAGCAGCCGGACCCGGTGGTCGTGATCGACCAGGCGGGCAGGGAGCCCCTGCGCGGCCAGCCAGGCAGCGCCGTCGGGACCCTTGGCCAGAGTGGCGGTGGCGACGGCGTTGGCCTCGGCGCAGGTGGCCCCCACCACGCTCACGGTGCGCCACGGCGTGCGGGCCGGCCGTGAGGTGGTGGGGTCCACCACGTGGTGGGCGGTCTGCCCGTCCCGTCGCCAGGTCCGGCGCACGGTGCTGGAGGTCGCCAGCGCCGTCCCTGGGTCGAGGGCGATGTGGGCGGCCGGGTCGTCCTCGGTGTCCTGGACGAGCACCTCCCACGCCGCGTCGGGGGCTGGGCCCGCGGTGGCGAGGTCGCCGCCGAGGCTGACGAGCACCCCCGTGCCGAGCCGCTGGTGGACGGCGGTGGCGCAGCGGTCCGCGGCCACGGCCTTGGCGGTCGCGCCGAGGTCGAGCTCGGCACCGAGCGGGAGGGTGAGCCGCTCGCCGTCGAAGGCGAGGCTGCGCCAACCGGGGGTGCGGCGCACCCGTGCCACCGGGCGGTCGCCGGTCAGGTCCAGCAGGGTGAGGTCACGGTCGTAGCCCAGGTCGCTGAGGGTGCCGCCCACCGTCGGGTCGACCGCGCCGCCGGTCCTCCGGGCGGCGGCGACCGCCTCGGAGACCAGGTCGGCAAGGACGGGGGACAGCGCGGTCGGGTGGCCGGGCCGGAGCCGGCGTACCTCGGAGTCGGGGCGGAACCGGCTGGCCGCCAGCTCGACGTCGGCCAGGATCGACTCGACGGTCTCGAGGGCGGCGGGCAGCACGTCGGGCCGGGTGACGACCAGCCGGGCGCTGGTCGACCAGAGATCCCAGTCGGCGCTCGCCCAGGTGGTGCCGGTATCGGTGGGCATGGTCACGACCCCTTGCTCGTGGCGTGGCTACCGCCGGTCCTGCCGGCCGAGATGCCGGTGCCATGGCTGGAGGACTGGCTCGATGACCTGCTGGACGACTCGCTCGCCGCGGCGCTCGTGTCGAAGCCCGGCCACGCCAGGAAGACGGTGGCGCCCGCGGAGGTCGCCAGCGCGCCGGCGACGATCGCGCCGGTGACGGCCTTGGCACGCCGACGCTGGGTGCGGCGCCGCTGGGCCGCCCGGGCGGGGGGCTGGGGTGCGGGGAGGGGTTTCATCGGATGCCTGCTTTCTGGGGCGTTGGCACCACGCTCTGCCGGTTCCCTGTGCGCAGCCTGTGAGCGCGTGCGGGTCGCCCTGTCGGTTCGCTGAGGGATCACTGAGACGCAGAGCAGGTCGAGCCGGCGGCCTTAACGGGATGCGGTGACCGGCCGGCGTGCCGGAGAATGGCCTCCCGTGGGTCACGTGGACGTCGCCGGGGTGCGCTTCGAGCTGCCCGACGGGAGGGTGCTGCTCGACGACGTGTCGTTCCGGGTGGGCGAGGGCGCCAAGGTCGCCCTGGTCGGTGCCAACGGCGCGGGCAAGACGACGCTGCTGCGGATCGTCACCGGCGACCTGGTCCCCCATGCGGGCGCGGTCACGCGGTCCGGCGGCCTCGGGGTGATGCGCCAGTTCGTGGGGCACGGCGTGGTGGGAGCCGGTGTCGAGAAGCGCCCTGCGGGCGCTCCTCCACCAGCGGTGGACGACCCGACGGTCGCCGATCTGCTGCTCTCGGTGGCCCCTGCGCGCGTCCAGAGCGCGCACGCCGCGGTCGACGCCTGCGAGCTGGCGCTGATGGAGGTCGACGACGAGGCGACCCAGATGCGCTACGCCGGCGCGCTGGCGGAGTACGCCGACGCGGGGGGCTACGACCTCGAGGTGACCTGGGACGTGTGCACGACTGCGGCGATGGGAGTCCCGTTCGACCGCGCCCGGCATCGCAGCCTGCGCACGCTCTCGGGTGGCGAGCAGAAGCGACTGGTGCTGGAGTACCTCCTGCGCGGGCCCGACGAGGTGCTCCTGCTCGACGAGCCCGACAACTACCTCGACGTCCCCGGCAAGATCTGGCTCGAGGAGCGGATCCGGGAGTCGGAGAAGACGATCATGTTCATCTCCCACGACCGTGAGCTGCTGGCAAACACCGCGACGCGCATCGTCACCGTGGAGCTGGGCAGTGCGGGCAACCGGGTGTGGACCCATCCGGGCGGCTTCGCGTCCTACCACCAGGCGCGGCGCGACCGCTTCGCCCGCTTCGAGGAGCTGCGTCGCCGCTGGGACGAGGAGCACGCCAAGCTGCGCGCGCAGATGCTGATGTACAAGCAGAAGGCCGCCTACAACTCCGACATGGCCAGCCGCTACCAGGCGGCGCAGACCCGGCTCCGCAAGTTCGAGGAGGCGGGCCCGCCGACGGAGCAGCCCCGCGAGCAGCAGGTGCGGATGCGCCTGAAGGGCGGTCGCACCGGCAAGCGCGCCGTGGTCTGTGAGCGGCTCGAGCTGACCGGTCTGATGCAGGCCTTCGACCTCGAGGTCTGGTACGGCGAGCGGGTCGCCGTGCTCGGCTCCAACGGGTCGGGCAAGTCGCACTTCCTGCGGCTGCTGGCCGGCGGCGGCTCCGACCCCGACGTCGAGCACCAGCCTGTCGGCGAGGCCTCGATCGCGCCGGTCGACCACGACGGTCGTGCCCGTCTCGGCGCCCGCGTCCGGCCCGGCTGGTTCGTGCAGACCCACGAGCATCCCGAGCTCGTCGGCCGCACGCTGCTGGAGATCCTCCACCGCGGCGACCATCACCGCGACGGCATGGGTCGGGAACAGGCCAGCCGGGTGCTCGACCGCTATGAGCTGAGCGGAGCCGCCGAGCAGCGCTTCGAGTCGCTCTCGGGCGGCCAGCAGGCGCGCTTCCAGATCCTGCTGCTCGAGCTCTCCGGGGCCACCCTGCTGCTGCTCGACGAGCCCACCGACAACCTCGACGTCGAGTCGGCCGAGGCCCTCGAGGACGGGTTGGAGGCCTTCGAGGGCACCGTGCTGGCCGTCACCCACGACCGGTGGTTCGCGCGCGGCTTCGACCGGTTCCTGGTGTTCGGCTCGGGCGGCGAGGTCTACGAGAGCGACGGTCCGGTGTGGACCGAGGGACGGGTGCAGCGAGCGCGCTGAGCCGGCTGCCACGCGTCGGCGTACGACGTCATGGTCGCCGGCCGAGGGCGGCAGGCACCGAGCCACCCCCGGCCGGACGTCTGGGCCCGGCGGCCGTCGTCAGGACGTCGTGGCGTCCGACTCCAGCGTCACCGTGGCGGTCTGGGTCTGGCCGCCGCGCGACCACGTCACCTCGACCTTGTCGCCGGGCCGGTAGGACCGGACGGTGGCGACCAGGGAGTCGGGGCCGGTGATCAGTGTGCCGTCGACCTGGGTGATCACGTCGCCGTCCCGGAGGCCTGCCTTCTCGGCTGGGGAGCCGGGGTTGACCTGGCTGACCTGGGCTCCGTCGACGAGGTCGGCGTTGCTGCCCGACAGCGGGCCCACACCGATGCCGATCCGGGCGTGGGTCGGGGTCTCGCCGTTGATCATCTGGTCGATGATCGGCATCACCTCGTCGATCGGGATGGAGAAGCCGAGCCCGATCGAGCCCGACTCGGCGCCGATGGCCCCGCTGGACGCTGTCCGGATCGAGGAGTTGATGCCCACGACCGCCCCGGTCATGTCGACCAGCGGCCCCCCACTGTTGCCGGGGTTGATGGCCGCGTCGGTCTGGATGGCGGGGTACGTCGTCGAACCGCCCTGGCCGTCCGTCCCGACGTTGACCGGGCGGTTGAGCGCGCTGACGATCCCGCTCGTGACGGTGGACTCCAGGCCGAACGGCGACCCGATCGCGACGACCTCCTGACCGACGTCGAGGTTCGCGGACTGGCCGATGGTCGCCGCGGTCAGGCCGGAGACCCCTTCGGCCTGGATGACCGCGGTGTCGGTGAGCGGGTCCGTGCCGAGCACGCGGGCGTCGGCGTAGCTGCCGTCGTCGAAGGCGACGCGAATGCTGCCGCCGTCGCCGGCGACCTCCACCACGTGGTTGTTGGTGAGGATCTGTCCGTCAGTGCTGAGGATGATGCCCGAGCCGGAGCCGGCGCCCTGCTGACCGGACACGTCGATCTTGACCACCGATGGCAGCACGGCGGCCGCCACCTGCTCGACCGACCCCTGCGCCGGAGCGGTGTCGCCCTGGTCGATGACGGGGGTGGTGGTGCGGGCTGCGGACGCGGACGAGGAAGGGTTCTCCTGGTTCGCGTCCCACAGCGCCGCACCAGCCACCCCGGCGCCGCCGCCGACCAACAGGGAGGCCGCCACCACTGTCGCGGCGAAGGCCCCCCGTCGTGGCCGCTCCGTGGGCGGCGTCGCCGGGCTGGCGTCTGCCGGCGGGGGACCGTAGACGCCGAGACCCGGCGGAGGCAGAGGTGTCGTCGGCTCGCGCGAGCCGGCGGGGTCGTCGGTCATCGTGGCCCAGGGTGCGGTGTCGTCGCGCGCCCAGGGTGCGGGGTCCTCGGACCGGGAGGGATCGGGGGTGCCTGGTTGTTGCTCCATGCCTCAGAGCCTGGCGGGCTTCGCTGTGAAGTTTCTGAGACCTGGCTGGGCTCCTGAGAAGAACTCGGCGGCAGGCTTCGCTCAGAGCTTGCGCACCGGGTCCCCGGGTCGGACGGTCCCGGCCTGCACCACGCGGGCGTTGAACCCGCGCAGGCGCAGCTCCTTGCCCTCCTCGGAGTTGACGAACGCGACGGCGTCGTCGCCGAACCGTGCGGTGAACTTCGCACAGCCGTTGTGGGGCTTCTTGGTCACCTCGATGACCGCGCCGTCGCCGTCGGGGTCGCCGATCGCGAGCCGCGAGCCCGTGGGCAGGTTGGCGTGGGAGATGTCGAGGTCGACGAAGAGCTGGTCGCCGGCCAGCGCCTGCTCCTGGGGGGAGTCGGCCAGCAGGGCGACCATCCGGGCGCTCATCACGTTGAGCTGGGCCTCCAGGTGGCGGCCCTCGGCGACTGCGTAGGAGGTGGCGCGCGAGAGCCAGTTGTCGCCCACCAGGCCGTCCTCGGGGTCGAGCCGACCCACGGCGAGGATCTCGCGGGCGTCGACGTCGGGTCGGCGGACGACGAGGGCGAGGGTGCCCTCCGTGGTCGGCGCGGCGCGCAGGTGGTCGAGGGCGGCGGACAGCTCGGTCGCGGTGGCGGTCATGGCAGGAGTCTGGCAGCCCGGGCCCACGATGGTCATCCCCGTTGTCGACGCCTCACCGAGCCGCCTGCGACGGGTCGGGTCAGGTGAGGAGCGTGTCGCCGAGCCAGCCGCCCTCGGCGAAGCCGGGGAGGATGGCGAACTCCGCGCTGCCGATGGCGGCGGTCCACTCGTTGAGGGCGTCGCCCTCGTCGAGCCGCCGCTGGATCGGCACGAACTGGGCGCCCAGGTCGGCCTGGAAGGAGCAGAACACCAGGCCGGCGTCGCGCTTGCCCCTCGAGGCGTCGTACGACGTGTAGTTGAGGCCGCGCCGCAGGATCCGGGCCCCGCCGTTCTGGTCGGGGTGGGACAGCCGCAGGTGGGCGTCGGCGGCGATCACCGGACGGCCGCTCTCCTCGGCGGCGAAGTCGGGGTCGTCGCGCTCGGCGGTGCCGGTGAGCGGTGCGCCGACGCCGAGGTCACGGCCGACCGAGGCCTCCTGCTCGGCGCGGGTGAGGGTGTCCCACTCGTCGAGGTTCATCGAGATCCGGCGCACCACGAGCGTCGTGCCCCCGGCGAACCAGTCGGGCGTCTTGGTCCACACGGTGGAGTCGAACAGCGGGTCGTCGGGAAGCAGGTTGCCGGTGCCGTCGACCTGCCCGAAGAGGTTGCGACCGGTGGTCGGGGCCTGGTCGGCGTCGAGCCCGCGCCAGGAGCCGTCCTGCTCCCAGCGCAGCGTGGCGAACGGCTCGGCGTCGAGCAGCAGCCGGCGCAGCACGTGGGCCACGGTGGTGTCGTCGGCCGCGCCGACCAGCAGCATCAGGTCGCCGCCCGACCAGCGCCTCTCGAGCCGGTCGTGGCCAAAGGCCGGCACCTTCACCAGCGCGGCCGGCCGCGCGTCGGCCAGCCCCACCTGGTCGAACAGGTCGTAGCCCCAGCCCACGGTCACCGTCAGGTCGACGTTGGCCTGGGCCAGGTCGCGGGCGGTGTCGGCGGGAGCGGGGCGCCCGAGCGCGGCGGCGGCGATGCTGCCGCTCCACAGCCGCATCAGCCGGCCCAGGGCGCCGGCGTCGACGTCGTCACGCAGGTCCAGTGCCACCACCCGGTTGGCGCGCGGGGTCGCGGCCGTGACGCCCGGCTGGTGCGCGCCGTAGGGGCTGATCGTGCCCGGCACGGTCGGCTGCGATCCGGCCTCGGCGGCCTCCCCGAGCCGCGTCGCCGCCAGCGCACCGGCGGCCACGCCGAGGCCTCCCGCACCGGCGTACCCGAGCAGGCCGCGGCGCGTGGTCCGGGGCTGGTCGGTCATGCGATCTCCTGGCTGGCGGTCGACGCCTACGGTACGTCGTACCAACCGGCCTCGGTCGAGACCTCGCACCTACCCCGCTGGGGCTCGCCCCGGCGGAGGGGCGGTCTCAGCCCCAGCGCTCGGAGGCAGGGGTGAAGTCGAGCCGCCGGTCGCCGGTGTAGATCTGCTTCGGCCGGGCGATCTTCTGCTCCTTGTCCTGCACCAGCTCCACCCACTGCGCCAGCCAGCCGGGGGTGCGGCCGATGGCGAACAGCACGGTGAACATCTCCGGCGGGAACTGGAACGCCTCGTAGATGAGGCCGGAGTAGAAGTCGACGTTGGGGTAGAGCTTGCGCGAGACGAAGTACTCGTCCTCGAGCGCGATCTTCTCCAGCTCCTGGGCGATCTTGAGGAGCGGGTTGACCCCGGTCACCTCGAACACGTCGTCGCAGGCCTTCTTGATGATCGTGGCGCGCGGGTCGTAGTTCTTGTAGACGCGGTGGCCGAAGCCCATCAGCCGCTCGTTGCCGTCCTTGACGCCTTCGATGAAGGCGGGGACGTTGTCGAGCGAGCCGATCCGACGCAGCATCCGCAGCACGGCCTCGTTGGCGCCGCCGTGGAGCGGCCCGAACAGCGCGGCGACACCCGCGGCGACCGCGGAGTAGGGGTCGACCTGGCTGGAGCCGACCGAGCGGACGGCGTTGGTCGAGCAGTTCTGTTCGTGGTCGGCGTGCAGGATGAACAGCACGTCGAGGGCCTTGACCAGACGCTCGTCGGCCTCGAACTTCTGCTCGCTCATCTTGAACAGCATCGAGAGGAAGTTGGCGGTGTAGCCGAGGTCGTTGTCGGGATAGACGTAGGGCTTGCCCTGCGCATGCCGGAAGGCCCAGGCGCCGAGGGTCGGCATCTTCGCGATCATCCGGATGATCTGGATCTCGCGGGAGTGGGGGTCGGAGATGTTGCGGGCGTCGGGGTAGAACGTCGACAGCGCACCGACGGAGGCCATCACCATGCCCATCGGGTGGGCGTCGTAGCGGAAGCCCTGCATGAAGCTCTTGACGTTCTCGTGCACGAACGTGTGGTAGGTGATGTGGTGCACCCACTCGTCGTACTGCTCCTTGGTGGGCAGTGTGCCGTTGATCAGCAGATAGGCGACCTCGAGGAAGTTCGACTTCTCCGCGAGCTGCTCGATGGGGTAGCCGCGGTACTCCAGGACCCCCTTCTCACCGTCGATGTAGGTCACCGCGGAGCGACACGAGGCGGTGTTGACGAAGCCCGGGTCGTAGACCGCGAGCCCGGGCTGGTCGTTGTCGGGGCGGATCGCGCCGAGGTCGGCGGCCTTGATGGCGCCATCGACGATCGGGACGTCGTACTCCTGGCCGGTCCGGTTGTCGCGGACGGTGAGCGAGGAGGTGCCGGCAGCCGGTACGTCGGTCACGTCGGCTCCTTCGTGAGTCGAGGTCATCGACCCCTAACCTAGACCCGGCCCGGGAGGCGTGCGAACCCGGGACTCGGCAGGTGGACGCCTCGTGCGGCGAGCGGCGCTGCCGTTTTGACCCCCCGCGCGGGCCGCCGGTAGTCTGAGCGGTCGCGACTCCTGCCGCGCCGGCGCCTCCTGGTGAGCGTGCGGTGCAGACCCGGATGAAGAGAAGCCGGGCAGTGTTCGTCAGAGGTCGCGGCACCATCATCCGGTCGGTGCAACCGCCTGGCCGGGCCCGACGAACAAGTGAGGCTCAACCGTGCGCACGTACAGCCCGAAGTCTGGCGACATCACGCGCGAGTGGCTCGTCATCGACGCCACCGACGTCCGCCTCGGCCGACTCGCCGTGCAGGTCGCGAACCTGCTCCGCGGCAAGCACAAGCCGATCTTCGCCCCCCATGTCGACACCGGTGACTTCGTCATCGTCGTCAATGCCGACAAGGTCTCCCTGTCCAGCAACAAGAAGGTCACGAAGATGGCCTACCGTCACTCCGGCTACCCGGGTGGTCTCTCCGCCACGCCCTTCGGCGAGCTGCTGGAGAAGGACCCGCGCAAGGCCATCGAGAAGGCCGTGTGGGGGATGCTCCCCAAGAACAAGCTCGGCCGCCAGATGCTGAAGAAGCTCAAGGTCTACGCCGGCCCCGACCACCCGCACGCGGCCCAGCAGGCCACCCCGTTCGAGATCTCCCGGGTCTCCCAGTAAGGACTTCGATCAGTGACCGAGATGAGCAACGACATGAACGCCGCCGCTGAGGAGACCTTCGAGGTCAACGAGGAGGGGGTCGCCTACACCTCCGAGAGCTCCGCATCCGCGGACAGCCTCGCCAAGCCCGCCACCATCGCCCCCGCCGCGGCCACCGGCCGCCGCAAGGAGGCCGTGGCCCGCGTCCGGATCGTCCCGGGCTCCGGCAACTGGCGGATCAACGGCCGCGCGCTGGACTCCTACTTCCCCAACAAGCTGCACCAGCAGGTCGTCAGCGAGCCGTTCGCGGCCCTCGGCCTGGAGGGCCGCTTCGACGTGATCGCCCGCATCCACGGTGGCGGCATCACCGGCCAGGCCGGTGCGCTGCGCCTGGGCGTGGCCCGTGCGCTCAACGACATCGACGCCGAGGCCAACCGGGCGACGCTCAAGAAGGCCGGGCTGCTCACTCGCGACGCCCGCGCGGTCGAGCGCAAGAAGGCCGGTCTCAAGAAGGCCCGCAAGGCGCCTCAGTACAGCAAGCGCTGATCGCAGGAGGGCGTCGACGTGGCGCGCCTGTTCGGCACGGACGGGGTCCGGGGCCTGGCCAACGGTGAGCTCACCGCTGAGCTGGCCCTGGACCTTTCTGTCGCCGCCGCCCACGTGCTGGGCGACCGAGGGGAGTTCGCCGGCCATCGGCCGCTGGCCGTGGTCGGCCGCGACACCCGCGTCTCCGGGCAGTTCCTGGAGGCGGCGGTCGTGGCGGGCCTGGCGTCGGCCGGGGTCGACGTGCTGCTGCTCGGCGTCCTGCCGACCCCCGGTGTCGCCCACCTGACCGGCACCCTCGGCGCCGACCTGGGCGTGATGCTCTCGGCCTCGCACAACCCGATGCCCGACAACGGCATCAAGTTCCTGGCCCGGGGCGGCCACAAGCTCGACGACGCCGTCGAGGTCGCCATCGAGCGGCGGATGCGCGAGGAGTGGCGGCGGCCGGTCGGTGATGGTGTCGGCCGTGTCGACACCCACGAGACCGCGGTCGAGGAGTACGCCGCCCATCTGGTGCGGACCATCGACCATCCGCTGGCCGGCCTCCGCGTCGTCGTCGACTGCGCCGAAGGTGCCGCGTGGGACGCGGGTCCGCGGGCCCTCGCCGACGCCGGCGCCGACGTCACCGCCATCCACGCGATCCCCGACGGGCTCAACATCAACCACGGCTGCGGGTCGACCCACCTGGAGTCGCTGCAGGCCGCGGTCATCAAGGACGGCGCCGACGTGGGATTCGCCCTCGACGGCGATGCCGACCGCTGCCTGGCGGTCGACCACGAGGGCACCGTCGTCGACGGCGACCAGATCCTGGCGATCCTCGCGCTGTCGATGAAGGAGCAGGGCCGGCTGGTCAAGGACACCGTGGTGGCCACGGTGATGAGCAACCTCGGCTTCGTGCAGGCGATGCGCGAGCACGAGGTCGACGTACGCCGCACCAAGGTGGGCGACCGCTACGTGCTCGAGGCGATGAAGGTCTCCGGCTACTCCCTCGGTGGCGAGCAGTCGGGCCACGTCATCATGTCCGACTTCGCCACCACCGGCGACGGCATCCTCACCGCCATCCAGGTGCTCGAGCGGATGGCCACCACCGGCCACTCGCTGCGGTCGCTCGCCTCGGTGATGACCCGCCTCCCGCAGGTGCTGGTCAACGTCGCCGGCGTCGACAAGTCCCGCGCCGACGAGGACGCCGTCCTCGCCGCCGCCGTGGCAGAGGAGGAGGCCGCTCTGGGTGACCGCGGCCGCATCCTGCTCCGTCCGTCGGGCACGGAGTCGCTGGTGCGGGTGATGGTCGAGGCCCCCACCGACGACGAGGCCCGCGGCGTCGCCGAGCGGCTGGCCGAGGTCGTGCGGGCGCAGCTCTCGCTCTGATGAGGCGCGACCTCCGTTCTGCCGGGTCTTCGTGCCGCCGGGCGACCTTCGCGGTGCTCGTCGGCTGGGCATGGACGCATCTCGCCGGGAGTGGGTCTTGAGGAGGTTGAGCGGAGGCGATGCAGTCGCGCGCTCTGCGGCTGATCCGCAAGCGTGCTACGCGGCGATGTGAGGCGGACGGACGCCGCGCCAACGGGTGCAGTCAGGCACAGGACTAAGTGTCGATGGACAGTGTCAAGATGGCCACGTGGCATCGGACTCCCGCATGGTGGCTTTGGGCTTTGGCAAGTTCGCGCGTGCGGACAGCATCTTCGCTCTCGAGCGGATCACCGGCGAGGAACGCGGCGACGGCCGGCGCACCCGAGTCTGGATCGACGGAGTCGCCGACCCGTTGGTCGCCTCCCGAACCGAGGTCACCATTCTTCGCGACATGGGCCAGGAGTCCGCTATCGCCGGGCCAGATCTCGACGAGGCACTGGACCTGGCCGCTCGCCTGGCAGCTGCGGCCGACGCGGGACGGGTGGACCTGAGCGACCTTGGTCGCCGGGCGCGGCACCTTCTGGCCTCGACCACTCCATCCGTCTAGGGGTTCGCGGTTTCCCCACACCAGTCGCTCGCGCGCCACTGCCGCGTCGACCTGGGACGGTACGCGGCTGGATGGACGTGGCCGCCGTCGGTGATGAGTCGGCTCGTGGTCGACCATCCCGGTCGCGCACGAGCGGGCTCCGTCACCTGGCTGCGCTGCACCGAGGCGGCATCCTCAGGGACGAGGCGGTCGACGCGAAGAAGCGGCAACGACTCGGCTGGTGGTGATGGCCGGTGATCGTTGGTGGGTCGATCCCTCACGCCAAGGGCTGCGCCCTCATACAATCGCCCCGTGCATCTCGACGAGTACCTGAGCTCCGACGCCACCGCCCTGGCTGCCCTGGTCGCTGACAAGCAGGTCACCGCTGCAGAGCTGCTGGCGCTCGCGCGGCAGCGCACTGATCAGGTCAACCCGAAGATCAATGCGGTCGTCAGGAGGCTGGACGAGGTCGCCGACGCCCGGGCCGCCGAGACGTTGGCGGGACCCTTCGCCGGTGTGCCCTTCCTGGTCAAGGACCTCATCCAGGAGTACGCCGGCTTCCCCACCACCAGTGGCTCGCGCGCGCTGGCGAACGACGTGGCCGAGGAGCACGCGCTGGTCACCCAGCGCTTCCTCGACGCCGGTCTGGTCGTGTTCGGGAAGACCAACACCCCCGAGCTCGGCGCGAAGGGCATCACCGAGGACGAGCTCCTGGGTCGGGCCCGCAATCCCTGGAACCTGGCCCACACCCCGGGCGGCTCGTCGGGCGGCTCCGGTGCCGCTGTTGCGGCGGGGATCGTCCCCGCGGCAGGCGCGAACGACGGCGGCGGGTCGGTCCGCATCCCCGCGGCCTGCAACGGTCTGGTCGGTCTCAAGCTCAGCCGAGGGCTCACGCCGTACGGCCCCCAAGGCAGTGAGCCGATGTTCGGCATGGTCACTCAGGGAGTGGTCTCCCGCACCGTCCGGGACAGTGCCGGCCTGCTCGACGCGATCGTCGGTGCGCCCGCTCGCTACGCGGCCTACGTCGCCGCGACGCCCGACCCCTTTCTCCCGCAGCTGGACCAACCCCCGGCGCGCTTGCGGATCGGCTACACCGTCTCCTCGGCCATCAACCCCAGCCCGGATCCGGAGGCGGTCGCCGCGGTGGAGGGTGCGGCTGCTCTCCTGACCGAGCTCGGGCACGAGGTCGAGGCCGTCGAGCCGCCACACGACGACGAGGCGCTCGCGCGTGACTTCCTGAGCATCTGGTTCGCACAGCTCTACGGCCAGATCAGCTCGATCAAGGCACGACTTGGCTCGCCCGACAGCGCCTTCGCCGCTGACACCCTCGCGGTGGCCGAGATCGGGCGGGCCGCCGGCGTCGGCGCGCTCTTCGGCGCGCTGGAGAACGTCAACACGCACATCCGCAACCTCGACGACTTCCACCAGCGCTTCGACCTGTTGCTCACTCCGACCCTGGCCAAGCCCCCCCTCGAGGTGGGTTCCGTCGACACACCGCCGATGCTGCAACGTGCCTCGCGGATCGTCGCCAAGGTGCGCGCGGGCAAGCTCCTCAACGCCACCGGCATCCTCGACCAGCTCATCACCGACAACCTGGGCTGGGTGCCCTACACCCAGCTGGCCAACATCACCGGCCGACCCGCGATCTCCGTCCCTCTCCACTGGACCGCCGCTGGGCTTCCGCTGGGCGTCCAGTTCGTCGGCCCGCTTGCCTCAGACGGCCTCCTGCTCCGCCTTGCCGCCCAGCTGGAGGAGGGGCGGCCGTGGTTTCCCCGCTACGCCGACCTCGACCCGTCGATGAACGCGTAGTCCTCAGCTCTGTTCGCGATGAGGGTGCGTGCCCAGGCGGCGGTGGGACGCGCCTTCTCAGCGGCAGTCGTCCGCACCGGTCCCGGGCCTCACGCGGTCTGACCAACGGGCCAGGCTCACGCCGTTGGCCTCCTCCCGGCTGCAGGCCAGCCCGTCCGCGTCACCCGCTCTCACCCACGAGAACGTCATCACGAGGCCTCACCGAGGGCCAGGAGTGACGGTCCTGCCGCACGAGCGGTCGAAGCGGCGCCACGTGCGCTGGTAGAGGCTGCGGCCCCCGCGGCGCGGCGCCGCTGCGGCGACCTGGTCGCGCCAGCGCGTGGTTGCAGCCCGCACCGCGGCGACGGCTTCCTTCGAGCACGCGACCCGGTCCTCCAACGACCCCCCGGCCGCCTGCGCCGCGAGAGTGTCGACATGGGCCTGGAGGTCCGCGCGTTCCTCGGCGAACAGGCGGCGCAGCCTCGGGTAGTCCCGCAGGACGGTGCGGTGCAGGTCCTCGTGGTCCCACCACAGTGAGCCCGGGGTGTAGGTGCGACCGGGCGCAGGGCCGGTGTCGGGCATTCCCGCGGCGACGAGGGCATCGAACCAGAGCGGAACGCGGACCGAGAGACACGGCGCGGACGTCCCGGTCACCCAGTGGGTGTCGGGGGCCGACCCGTCCGCCGGGGCGAGGTCGGAGACCCAGGAGCCCGTCGTCTGGGAGACACGAACCGGCCCGAACCCCGCGTGGGCGCAGACGGTCTGGCCGAGCAGCCCACCCCCGGCGTGGTCCAGCGGGCTCCACGACGGGTGGCCGTCGGCCCGGGCCCCGTGGTCGCCGAGCATCGCCCACGCCCGGGTCACGTCCATCCGTCCCGATCCCGCGGCGAGCGCGTCGGAGGTTCGGCACTGGCGCACGCGTGCTTCGCTGAACCTCGTATAGACACGGTCGCTGTAGGCCGCCCCGAAGTCGAAGTCCGACCGCCCGTCCGCCCAGCCCTTGGCCACCGCGTGCGAGACCAGCCCCCCCGAGGCCCGGTCGAACGCGTTGCCGGTGGTGATGGCGTTCGAGATCGACGCCGCGCCCTGGACACGGCGGGTGGCCCAGTCGCGTCCCGCCGTCTCGAGCACCCACGCCTCGTCCCTGTCCGCGACGATGAATCCGTTGTGGTAGCGCATCGGGTGCTCGTGCCCGCAGTCGCCACCCTGACCGTGCCGCTCGAGGAGCTCGGTGATGACCCCGACCGCCTCCTCGGCGGACTCACTCCGCTCCAGCCCGAGACGCAGCAGGTCCATCCCGATCAGCCCCGGCTCCTTCTCGTGGGGGACGCGGGTGAAGACCGCCTCGTTGCCGATCACGACCCCGTGCTCGTTCGCACCCATCTCGGCGCCCCAGATCCAGTACGGCTTGCCGAGGAGCACCGCGTGGGTCCGCCGGACCTGCGGCACCGAGAGATACGTGCACCGCACGTCGGCCGATGGCCCGTGGTCGGCCGCCGGGACGAATACCACCTCGTGGGCTTCGTTCGGCTCGCGGTCGCTGTTCTTCGCGAGCAGCACCCCGCCGCCGGCCGCGGCCTCGCGCAGGACCACGAAGGTGTCGCACATGCGGTCATCATGCATCGGGATCCGTCCCGCTGTCTGTGACGCGGGCGACCGGATCGATACTGGGGCCATGACGACGTCGTCGAGAACCGTCAGCGGCGGGAGCAAGCCGGACCGTGACGAGGTGCTGGCGCTCGCGGAGCGGTACCTCTGCCCGGACCGGGTCCGCACGTTCCGGGCGCTCGGCGGTGGCATCGTCATGGGGCGGCGCGAGGGGTACCGGATCCACGACGTCGACGGCCGGGCGTGGTGGGACCTCCACCTCAACGGAGGCGTCTTCAACCTCGGCCATCGCAACCCCGAGCTCGTCGAGACGCTCGTGACGGCCCTCGACCGGCTCGACATCGGCAACCACCACTTCCCGAGCGTCGAGCGGGCATTCCTGGCCGAGCAGCTCGTCGGGCTCACACCGGGCGCCCGGTACGCGGTGTTCTCCAGCGGTGGCGGCGAAGCCGTCGACCTGGCGCTGAAGTCGGCCCGTCGGGCCACCGGCAGGCGCCGGGTCGTGTCGATCGCCGGCTCCTACCACGGACACACCGGGCTGGCCCTCGCCGCCGGCGACCGTCACGCCGCCGAGGCCTTCCTCTCGACCGGGCGGGAGGACGACTTCGTCCAGGTGCCGTTCGACGACCTGTCCGCGATCGAGCGGGCCCTCGCCGCGGCACCGACCGCCGCCGTCGTGCTCGAGACCATTCCGGCGACTCTCGGCTTCCCGATGCCGTCGCCGGGCTATCTCGCCGGAGTGCGCGAGCTGTGCGACGCCCACGGTGCGCTCTATGTCGCCGACGAGGTGCAGACCGGACTCGGCCGGACCGGGCCGCTGTGGGCGGTGGAGCGCGAGGGGGTCGTCCCGGACGTCCTTGTCACGGGCAAGGGTCTCTCCGGGGGGCTCTATCCGATGGCGGCCACCATGCTCTCGGAGAGGGCTGGAGCCTGGCTCGAGGACGACGGCTGGGCCAACGTGTCGACGTTCGGGGGCTCCGAGATCGGGTGTCGGGTCGCCCGCGCGGTCCTCGACGTCACGACCCGCCCCTCGACCCGCGAACGCGTAGACGCCCTCGTCGAGACCTTCGCGGGCGGCCTCGGCGACCTCGCGGCCCGGCACCCAGAGTGGCTCATCGAGGTACGGCGGGCCGGACTCGTCATCGGGCTCCGCTTCGCCCACCCGATGGGCGGCCTGATCATGACCCGGGTCCTCCATGAGGCCGGTGTCTGGGCGATGTTCGCCGACTTCGACCGCTCGGTGCTCCAGTTCAAGCCCGGCCTGCTCCTCGCCGATGAGGAGGCGGCCGAGGTGCTGGCCCGTCTCGGCGGTGCGATCGACCACCTCCTCACGAGCGGGCTTCTCGAGTCTCCCGAGCTCGCGACCCAGCTCGAGGCCCTGCGCGGGCGGGAGTCGCGCGGATGACCCTGCCGGAGCGCCTTGACCGGCAGGAGGCCCTCGAACACACGGAGCGATCGCTCGACCCCGGCGCGCCTGAGCGCGGCGGCGTGAGCGTGCTCGGGTATGGCGAGATCTCCGTCGCCCTGGCCGTCCCGGAGCTGCCGGGGCTCGTCTGCAAGCGGATGTCAGGCTTCGCGGACGAGACCTCCGCCGCCACCTACGTCGAGCTCGTCGGGGGCTACCTCTCGCAGCTCGCACGTGCAGGGGTCAGCGTCGCCTCGACCGAGGTCGTGACTGTGAGCCGTCAGGGCCGCTCCCCGGTCGTCTACCTCCTCCAACCGCGGCTGCCCGCCGACTCCCTGGGCCACCGGCTGCTGGTCACCGCCGCCGACGACACCCTGCGCCCGGCCATCGGATCAGCGCTTGCCGTCGTCGCGAAGGTGGCCCGCCACTCGGCGGCAACCCACGGCGCCGAGGTGGCCCTGGACGCACAGCTGTCGAACTGGTCCTTCTCCCCGGACCCCGCAGCCACCGACCCCGTCCTCATCGACGTCGGGACGCCGTTCGTTCGCCGCGGGGGCAGCGCCCACGCCTTGGACGTCGAGGTTCTGCTCGCCCCGGTGCCCCCGGGCATCCGGGCGTACTACCGTCGGAAGCGGCTCGTCGAGGCGTACCTCGACGACTACTTCGTCCCGCGGACCGTCGCCCTGGACATGCTGGGCAACTTCCACAAGGAGGGGGCGGCGGCACGGCTGCCCCTGGGCATCGCCGTGGTCAACGACTGGCTGGCCCAGGAGGACCTGCCTGGACCGCATGGCCCGGTGACAGCCGACGACGTCGAGCGCTACTACCGCAAGGACGCCGACCTGCTCGCGCTCTACCTTCGCCTGCGCCGGATGGACCGGTTCCTGCGGACCAGGGTGCTCCGCCGCACCTACGACTACGTCCTCCCGGGGCAGGTGCAGCGCTGACGGCGCGCGGCCACCCGGCCGGGCTGCTGGCCTTCGCCCCGACGACGTTTCGCGGCGTGCCTGATGCCCCCGAGCACGGCGTACCGACCGCGCCCTCTGCCCGCGCTGCGAGGCATCTGCTGCGAGCTGCCGATCGGTCGATCGGCTACGCGGCCGGCCCTGCTCTCAACGCTGCACCCGCGACCACGGCGAAGAGGTGCGCGAGGACCCTGGTACCTCACACCGCAGCCACCGATGCAGCGTCGAACTCCTCACTCGGCATCGCGTGCTCCAGCCGCCAGGCAATGGAGATCGGCCGGCTGCCCAGGTGGCTGACGTAGTCCCCCCGCCCGAGGAACAGGGAGGGCGACGTACCGAGCTCGTCGCGCTGTTGCTCGCGGACGAAGAGGAGTACCTGGCTGCTGCCGGTGAGAGCCGTCGTGATGCCACGGGAGGTCGTCTGTGCCTCCTGCGGCGGCCCGTTCATGACGGTGTCGTCGCGGGTCCGGTTTGCTCGCCTGCGTGCCGGTCTCGGTCGTGGCGGGGTGCAGTGCCGGCCCCTGCGGTGCCTCGGTGTCGGCAACGCTCGAAAATGAGGCCGATCCGACGCTCGAATACGAGGCCACCGGTTCGTGCCTTCTAGTCTGCCGTGTCTTGGGTTCTGATGCTGGGCAGGGTGTCGATCCCGCGGTTGCGTAGCCGGTAACTGGCCCCCTTCAGAGTTAGGACGTCGGCGTGGTGGACGACGCGGTCGATCATCGCCGCGGCCACGGCCTGGTCGCCGAACACACCGCCCCAGCCGCTGAAGGGAAGGTTGCTGGTGAGGATCAGCGAGGCGTGTTCGTAGCGGCTGGACACGAGCTGGAAGAACAGGTTCGCGGCGTCCTGCTCGAAGGGCAGGTAGCCGACCTCGTCGACGATGATCAGCCCGTAGCGGCGTAGTCGGGTCAGCTCGGCGGGGAGCCGTCCGGCGCGGTGGGCGTCGGTGAGTCGGGTGACCCACTCGGTCGCGGTGGCGAAGAGGACCCGATGGCCGTGGTGGGCGGCGGCGATGCCCAGGCCGGTAGCCAGGTGGGTTTTGCCGGTGCCGGGCGGGCCGAGCAGCACGACGTTGCGTGCTTCGGTGAGGAACCCGCCCGATGCGAGGGCGGCGATCTGCTGACGGACAGCTGGTTGGGCGTCCCAGTCGAACTCCTCGATCGTCTTGCGGGAACCGAACCCGGCGGCCCGGATCCGGAGTTGGGCACCGGATGCGTTCCGTGCTGCGACCTCACGGTCCAGGACGGCGGCGAGGTACTCCTCGTGGGTCCACCCGGCGTCACGCGCATGGTCGGCCAGCCGGCCGGCTGCTTCGGTGATGCGGGGCGCCTTCAACGCGCCCGCCAGGTAGGTCAGCTGCTTGAGCGCTTCGCCTGCGTCGCTGTTGGTCTTCTTGCTGCTCGTCGTCATCAGGCAACCTCACTGTCGGTCAGGGTGGCGTCGATGACGCCGAAGGCGCGGTCGTAGTCGGCCAGGTCCCGGGCGAGCCCCTCGTGTGGATCGACGGCTGGGCGGGGTCGCTGGAACTCCTCGCGCAGCACCTTCGCCGCAGCGACGTGTGCGGGGTCGGTGATGGTCATGCCGCGCGCCCAGACACGCTGATGGGTAGCGACGAGGCGCCCCTCGTGGCGCACTTCGACCCTGGCCAGGTTCGCGGTCACGTCGACGAACCGGCCGATCACCGTGGGGTCGACGGAGTAGTCGCTGCTGTCGACGCGGACGTAGTAGTCGCGGCCCAGCCTGACCCGGTTGACCCACCCAACCACGGGTGCGACGGGTGGCAGCGGCAGCATCGCTGCCCGATCGGCATCGAGCCGGTCGACTGGGCGAGTCTTGATGGTGCGCACGATCCGGGCGTTCGCGAGTCCCAGCCATTCGGCGAACTGGGTGTTGAAGTCGGCCGGCGACGCGAAGTCACGACCGGGCATGAAGGAGGTCTCGAAGAACCCGTTGCGTCGCTCGACGACTCCCTTGGACTCCGGGTCGTACGGCTTCAATCGCTGCAGCGTGGTCGCCAAGGTGCCGGTGAACGCACCGACGCCTTCGGCGTGCCGCTTGCCGCGACCGATGCCGGACTCGTTGTCCCAGATCAAGCGGCGCGGGACACGACCGAGCTGCTGCAGCAGCTCCCACATCCCCAGCAGCAGGTCCTGGGTGTGCCGGGTCGGGATCATCTGGCCGACCATGAACCGCGAGTGCGCGGCGGTGATCACCATGACCGGCAGCAGCGTCTTCGAGCCGTCCTCGAGCGGGATCTGCTTCGGCGGGAACCACAGGTCGCACTGCGCTGCGTCACCCGGCAGCCAGGTCAGCCGGTCCGAGGGGTCGACCGGTCGATGCTCAGGACGAAGCCGCCGTACGTGGTCGCGGAACCAGCTGATCGACCCTGTCCAGCCGACCCGCTCTGCGATCACCGTCGCCGGCATGTCCGGCGTCGTCTTGAGCAACGCTCGCACCAGCGGCTCGAACGGTTCGAACGAGGTCGGCACCGGCGGTCGCTCGTACTTCGGCGGCCGCTCCGAGGCCAGCGCACGCTCAACCGTCGACCTACCGATACCCAGATCCCGTGCGACCTGCCGCTGCGGAACACCGTCCGCAACCAGCCGCCGGATCAAAGCCCAATCCTTCACTGAGATCACCCATCCAATCTGTCTGGGTGGCCTCGTTTTCGCCCGTCGCTATGGCCTCGTTTTCAAGCGTCGTCGACACTCGGTTGAAGACGTGGGGCCCGATCCGCTGCGAGGCCGAGGCGCTCATGGCGGGCCGCGATGTCAACGAGTGGACCGCGCTGGCTCTTCGGGCGTTGGCTGACGCGCTCGACGACCGGCGGACCCCGCCGAGCGCGTTGTCGGCATTGACTGAACAGGTGGCCCACCTGTCCCACGACGTGGCCCAGACAAGGAGACGCCAATGACCACCGGCCCCATGATCGGGCGGGTTCAAAGGTCTCGCTCCGCCCCAGGTGACTGAGGCCGGTCACGGCTCGCAGGCCACACCGTCCCCGTCGGCGTCGAGCTCGTGAGGGTCGGGCCCGGTCACTGTGATGGGCCCGGTCACGTCGTCACAGTTCACGTCCGGCGGGTAGGTCGGGACGCAGGGGGCGTAGCCAGGTTCGCAGTTGGAGGGTTGCGTCGGGCCGACCAACGGCTGCGGCTTGGGGCACTTGATGTCCGGGGAGCGCTTGTCGGCCTTGACATACTTGGCCTCCCGGGGGTGCTCTCCGTAGCCGTCACGGGAGTCGTAGCGGGCGATTGCCAGGCCCTTGCGGATCTGGCTCAGGCCGGCGTCCTTGCCGTTGACGTCGACGTAGCGCAGGAGGCGGTCGTACCGGTCGCGATTCTCTCCGCGTGCCTTGGTCAGGACGACCTTCTTGCCGAGGATGAGACGCTCGAGGTTCGCGGTGGCCTTGTCGTGTCCGCACTCGCCTACCTCGGGGCTGTCCATGCCGATCAGGCGGACGGTCTTGCCGTTGGTCAGGTTGATGGTGTCGCCGTCGACCACCTTGACTACCCGGTAGGTCTTCTCCGGCTTGGGGGTTGGTGACGCGCTGGGCGACTCGCTGGCCGATGGGGACTCCGGGACCGGGGTCGGCGCTGGGCTGGTGGTGTCGGTGTCTTGGGCAGCCGTGGGCGTGGTGTCCGGTGGATCTTCGAGCAGCGCGCCGAGGATGCCGAGGCCGGTGAATGCCAACACGACGGCGATGACCGCGGACAGGATCTTGTGCCGCATCGGCCAGCTCGGCTGTCGTGGGGGTTGTCCCATGTGGCCGGGCGTTGGCTGTGTCTGACTGGCTGGGGATGCTGCCGCCGGCTGGGCGGGCGCAGTTCGGTGTTCGGTCCAGCGCCGGCCGTCCCAGTACCGCATCCCTGGTCCGCCGTCGGGGTCGGCATACCACGCGGCCGGGGGGAGCTGGGACATCCCTCGATGCTGCCATGCTGCGGCTGTCGCCGTCAGAAGAACCGGGCCGGTGCGGCGCCGAGGGCTCGCCATCCCTGGGATCGCATAGCCCGCGTTCCCATGAACGCCGCAACACCTTCCGCGCGGCGCTGCCCTCGACCGATCCCGGGCTCGTTGTCCCAGATCAACCGGCGCGGGACACCTGGGTCTGGCACACAGTCGCCTGCGTCCACTACAGTCCCGGCACCGATGGGCCGCGGACTCTGCTGCTGATGCCGTATGCACGGGACACGTCGGCACGCCGGTCCGATCCGTTCGCGGTGGGACCTCAATCGAACGGAGAACTGCATGGCACACCACAAGATGGCCGCCGCGGCATTCGCAGCGGCACTTGCCGTCGGCCTCGTGATCACCGCGTCGGCCCCTGGTGCGACCGCCGGGCCGGAGAGCACCTACATGGTGCTCGCCCCCAAGGGCGCGACCACGAAGGCCGCCGCGGCCCGCGTCGCGTCAGCGGGCGGCACCGTCGTCGCCACCTACGACCAGATCGGCGTGCTCATTGCCCGCTCGACGAGCGCTTCCTTCACGAGCAAGGTAGCCGGCAAGGGTGTCGAGTCGGTCGCCTCGACCGACGGCCTCGGCACGACCCTGATCGACGACGAAGTCGTGGCGGCGGTCGACGAGTCCACGTTCGAGGCGACCGGCGACCCAACGGCGGAGCCCCTCTGGGGCTACCAGTGGGACATGGAGCAGATCGACGTGCCGGCAGCCCACGCCATCACGACGGGTGACCCGTCGGTCGTCGTCGGCGTGCTCGACTCCGGTATCGACGCCACGCACCCCGACCTCGTGACGCAGGTGCGCCAGGACCTCAGCGCCTCGTGCGTGGGCGGAGTCGTCGACACGAGTGTGGCCGCCTGGAGCCCGACGACGTCGTCGCACGGCACGCACGTGGCCGGCACGATCGCGGCCGCGATCAACGGCGTCGGCATCGCGGGCGTCGCTCCGGGCGTGAAGGTCGCCTCGGTCAAGGTCGTGAACGACGACGGCTACATCTATCCCGAGGCGGCGCTCTGCGCCTACATCTGGGCGGCCGACCACGGCATGCCGATCACGAACAACAGCTACTTCATCGACCCGTGGGAGTTCAACTGCGTCAACGACCCGCGCCAGCGCCCCGTCTGGCAGGCCGTGCAGCGCGCATTGAGCTACTCGCAGTCGAAGGGCACGCTGACCATCGCGTCAGCCGGCAACAGCAACGTCGACCTGCAGCACAAGTTCACCGACTCGGGCAGTCCGAACGACGGCAGCTACCCGGTCGAGGACCGCACCATCACCGGTGCGTGCCGCGACCTCCCGGCCGAGGCGCCGGGCGTGGTGACGGTCTCTGCAGTCGGCCCCGGTGAGCTGAAGAGCTACTACTCCTCCTTCGGCCAGGGCGTCGTCGACGTGACGGCACCCGGCGGCGACACCCGGTGGCGCGACTGGACGAAGTCCACGATCTCCGACGCCGTACTCTCCACGGTGCCCGGCGGATGGGGCTACTCGCAGGGCACGTCGATGGCCGGTCCGCACGCCGCCGGCGTCGCGGCGCTTGCGCTCTCGGCGCACCCGGACATGAAGGCGGGCCAGCTCGCGTCGTTCCTCGAGCGCACGGCGACCCCGCTGCCGTGCCCCGAGGGCGTGTACGACCCGCGCCCGAACCTGCCGCAGTACCAGGCGACCTGCTCGGGAGGGCAGCGCAACAGCTTCTACGGCGCGGGCAACGTGAACGCGCTGAACGCCGTGAAGTGAAGCCGTGAACCGCTGAACGCGGAGGGGTCGGGCCGTCATGGCTCGGCCCCTCTCGCTGTCCGGCGCCGAGTGTCGCGGGCGAAGCGGACACACGTTGGACAAGGCGCACGGAGGCCCGATGGACCACGACGAGATCCGTCGGCGGGCCGGGGAACCGGGCTGGGAGGTCCGTAAGGGCACTCAACCATGCTGCATCCTGTTCGGCGCCGGCAGAGCGGCTGGCGGCACCGCCCAGCAGAGATCCCAATCTCACCTGAAGCGCCCCGGAGTTGATGCCGCGTCCTTCTGGGCGGTAGGACACGCGCTGACCTCGGTGCGCCCCGAATCGCCGCCGGGACGTACCGGTGGCCCCGCCGGCCCGGGGCCTCGGCGGGGTGTGGGGCGGGGTGGCTACTGGTCGGGTGGGTCGCCCGGGTCCTCGACCGGCCGCAGGCATGCGGCCCGGGTCGGGGCGTCGGGCGGGGTGGCGTCGCGGGTGCCGGTGTGGTCGACGACGAGGTGGTAGCCGTGGGGGGTGGTCCAGGCGTACACGCCTGGTTCGATGACCTGGTAGCGCCACGGCGTGTGGGTCTTCAACCGGTGATGGCTGCGACACAGCGGCGCGGTGTTGCACGAACAGGTCGGGCCGCGGGCCGGGTCGGCGGGGTCGTAGGGGATGGCGTGGTCGTGGTCGCAGCCCCGAGCGGGCCTCGTGCAGGAGGGGAACACACAGTGGCCGTCGCGCAGGTCGATCATCTCTTTGAGCCGGTCGGGCAGCTCGTCCTGGTCCACCCGGACGTGGCCGTTCAGGTCGATGACCGGTGTGACGGTGACCACGGCCGACCCGGCGACCTTGCGCTGCTCCGCACCGGCCACCAGGGCCTGGTCGAGGTGGAGGGCGTCGGCGAGGTCGAGCTCGCCGGTGACCGCGACGGTGCCGGTGAAGGGCACCTGGTCGGTGTGCACCGCGACGTGTCGGGTGTCGGGCACCTCCGGGGACGGGTTCTCGGGGTCCTCCCGCTCGAGTCCCTCGACCCTGATCTTGGCCTCCAGGACCAGGTGGTCCAGCTGCGGCAACGACACCCGGCCCGCCACCGCGGCGACCTGACGGTCCACGAACCCCGCCGCCGCCCGGCTCAACGTGACCGTGGCGTCGGCCACGCGCGTGGCTCGCCAGGCCGGCACCCGGCCGGCCTGCAGCTGCTTCCAGAGGTTCGGGAGGCGCCAGGCGACCTCCAGACCATGCCCGATCAACCGGCGACCCGCCTCGGTCGACACCCCGAGAGCGGCAGCGAACTCCCCGATCGCGTACTCCGCGATCTCCGGCGCTCCCTCACCAGCCAACGGGACCACCCGACCCGCCTCCCACCAGTAGGCCGCATCACCGGTGCCGGTCGGCTCGTGCAACGCCGCCCACTCCACCCCGGCCGTCAGCCAACACCCCATCGGGAGACCCCGGAACCGGGACCTCTCCACGGTGATCGGCTGCTGAGCTCATACCCCCACCCAAGCACTCGCCACCGACAGTCCGGCCTGCTCAGAGGCCCCCGGCCCCGGATGATGAGACGGTTTGTGAAGAAACTTTCGAGAGGATCGCAGCCGACCACCACAACCACCGACCGCCGTGCGCCGCCCGCGAATCCGATCTCGAGACGGCCGCCGCACGGCCTTCGCAGCGAGCGACGACACGGCGTGGCGGCGATCCACGACGTAGAGTCAGCGGGTGGCTGAAGCAGCGAGCGCCACGCCTGGCCACACACGTCGACATCCACGGGGGAGGGACCGCCGATGCCACGCCGCACGACGACCCGTCTGGCCGCGCTGGCGGCGGCCGCGGCGCTGAGCCTGCCGACGGCGGCCCATGCGGAGCCGGCGCCGGGGGCGGGCGGTGCGGGCGACCCCTACTTCCCGGGCTACGGCAACGGCGGCTACGACGTGGCGCGCTACACCGTCCGCGTCGACTACGGCGTCGTGACCCGCACGCTCAAGGGCGACACGACGGTCAAGGCGACGGCCACGCAGGACCTCTCCACGTTCAACCTCGACCTCGAGCTGCGCGCCCGGAGCGTCACTGTCGACGGCGCGGCCGCGACGTTCACCCAGTCCGGTCGCGAGCTGGTCGTGACGCCGGTCTCGCCGATCTCCCAGGGTGACATCTTCGCCGTCCGGGTGACGTACGCCGGCAAGCCGGCGCAGGCGGCCAGCAGCAGCCTGGGCGGCGGCTGGTTCCTCACCAGCGACGGCGCGATCGCGGCGGGGGAGCCGGAGGTCGCGTCGGTGTGGTTCCCGTCCAACGACCACCCCAGCGACAAGGCGACGGTCGACCTCTACGTCACCACGAAGGGCACCAAGAAGGTCATCAGCAACGGCGAGCTCCGCGGCGTCAAGAAGAGGGGCGCCAAGAAGCGCTGGCACTGGACGAGCCCGGAGCCGATGGCGACCTACCTCGCCACCGTGGTCATCGGCGACTACCAGATCTCCCGTGGGCGCACGGCGAACGGCGTCCCGTGGCTCAACGCCGTCACCAACCGGATGTCGAAGGGCCAGCGCAAGGCCGCGGTCCTCAGCCTCAAGAAGACCCCCGCGATCGTCGACTTCTTCTCGCGCAGGTTCGGGCCCTACCCGTTCTCGACCACCGGCGGCATCATCGGCAACGCGTCGTTCCCGTTCTCCCTGGAGAACCAGACCCGCCCGATCTACTCCAAGGTCTTCTTCGGGTCGGGAGCCTCCGGCGTCAACACCGAGGTGGTGGCGCACGAGCTGGCGCACATGTGGTGGGGCGACTCCGTGAGCATCGCCCAGTGGCGCGACATCTGGATCAACGAGGGCTTCGCGACCTGGTCGAGCTGGCTGTGGCTGCAGCACGAGCGGGGCATCTCACCCAACCGCGTCTTCCGCGACTACTACCGCTACTACCGCGGCGACGGCGCGTTCTGGCGGCTCAGCATCGCCGACCCGGGCCCGGCCTCGGTCTTCGACGCGGCGGTCTACGACCGGGGCGCGATGGCGATGCAGGCGTTGCGCAACAAGGTCGGGGCGGCCACGCACGACACGATCCTGCGCACCTGGGCCCGCCAGCGGAAGCACGGCAACGGCAGCGTCGCCGCGTTCGAGGCGCTGGCGCAGCGGAAGACGAGCAAGGACCTCACCGTCTTCTTCGACGAGTGGCTGCACCAGACCGACCGGCCACTGCCCAGCAAGGCGCTCGGCTTCCCCGGCTCCATGCTCGGCCGGGCCGCGCCGGTCGAGCCCCTGCCCGACGGGCTGGGCCGTCGCCTGCGAGATCAGAGCTTGCGCACCCGGACGTAACGCACCGAGTGGTCGGCGTCCTTGCGCAGCACGAGGGTGGCCCTTGACCGGGTCGGGGCGATGTTCTGCGCCAGGTTGGGACCGTTGATGCCGTCCCAGATCCGGCCGGCCTCGGCGACGGCCTCCTGCTCGGTCAGCGAGGCGTACTTCGCGAAGTACGACGCCGGGTCGCGGAACGCCGTCTCGCGCAGCCGCTGGAACCGGTCGACGTACCACCGGCGGATGTCGGACGTCGCGGCGTCGACGTAGACCGAGAAGTCGAAGAAGTCGCTCACCGCCAGGCTGCTGCGGCTGTCGGGGCCGCCCCGCGCGGGCTGGAGCACGTTGAGCCCCTCGACGATGACGATGTCGGGCCGCTGGATGACGACCGGGTCGTCGGGCACGACGTCATAGACCAGGTGGGAGTAGCGCGGCGCCAGCACCTCGTCGCGCCCCGACTTGATGTCGACGACGAACCGCAGCAGCCCTCGCCGGTCGTAGGACTCCGGGAAGCCCTTGCGGTGCATGATCCCGCGCCGCTCCAGCTCGGCGTTGGGCAGCAGGAAGCCGTCGGTGGTCACCAGGGCGACGTGCGGATGCTCGGGCCAGTGGGCGAGCATCTGCTGCAGCACCCGCGCCGTCGTCGACTTGCCGACCGCGACGGATCCGGCCAGCCCGATCACGAACGGCGTGCGTGGGGGGTGGGGGCGGTGCAGGAACGACTCCTGATCGCGGTGCAGCCGGCCGGCAGACTCGACGTAGAGGCTCAGCAGCCGCGACAGCGGCAGGTAGACCTGCTCCACCTCGTCGATGTCGAGGGCGTCGCCGAGGCCGCGCAGGCGGGTGATCTCCTCGGGGCTGAGCGGGCTGCCGGTGGTCTGGCTGAGCGCTGCCCAGGCGGCCCGCTCCAGCTCGACGTACGGCGACGGCTCGCGCCCGTTGTCCGCGCCCGGGCCTGCCATGCGGAGCATTGTTGCAGGGTCGCCCGGTCGGCGCGGGGAGTGGCCCGGGCGCGACTAGACTCGCCGCCATGTGCGGAATCGTCGGGTACGTCGGCCCTCAGCAGGCCCAGGGCGTGGTGATCGAGGGGCTGCGGAGGCTGGAGTACCGCGGCTACGACTCCGCGGGGATCGCCCTCGTGCACGACGACAGGCTGGTCTCCGACAAGCGGGCCGGCAAGCTGGGCAACCTCGAGAAGGCCCTCGACGAGCATCCGCTGCCGCCGTCGACGACCGGCATCGGACACACCCGGTGGGCCACCCACGGCGCGCCGACCGACCGCAACGCGCACCCCCACCTCGGCCGGGACGGCCGGGTGGCGCTGATCCACAACGGCATCATCGAGAACTTCGCCGAGCTGCGCGCCGAGCTCGAGGCCGCCGGCCATGAGATGCGCTCCGACACCGACACCGAGGTGGCCGCCCACCTGCTCGAGCTCGAGGTCGAGGGCGGCGCCGACCTGACGACCGCCATGCAGCGGGTCTGCCGCCGGCTCGCCGGCGCCTTCACGCTGGTCGCCGTCGACGCCACCGACCCCGACCGGGTGGTCGCCGCGCGCCGCAACTCCCCGCTCGTGGTGGGGCTCGGCGAGGGCGAGAACTTCCTCGGCTCCGACGTGGCGGCGTTCATCGAGCACACCCGCGACGCCCTGGAGCTGGGCCAGGACCAGGTGGTCACCCTGACCCGCGACGGCGTGGCCGTCTCGACGTTCGAGGGCGACGCCGCCGAGGGCAAGCCCTACCACGTCGACTGGGACCTCTCGGCCGCTGAGAAGGGCGGCTTCGACTGGTTCATGCGCAAGGAGATCTTCGAGCAGCCGCATGCTGTCGCCGACGCCCTGCTCGGTCGCCGCGACGCCGACGGCAAGCTGCAGCTCGACGAGGTGCGGATGTCGGTCGACGAGCTGCGGTCGATCGACAAGATCATCATCGTCGGCTGTGGGACGGCGTTCTACGCCGGCCTGGTCGCGAAGTACGCCATCGAGCACTGGACCCGCATCCCGTGCGAGGTCGAGCTGTCCCACGAGTTCCGCTACCGCGACCCGATCCTGACCCGCACCACGCTGGTGGTGGCGATCAGCCAGTCCGGCGAGACCGCCGACACCTTGATGGCGATCCGCCACGCGCGTGAGCAGCACTCCAAGGTCCTGGCGATCTGCAACACCAACGGCTCGACCATCCCGCGCGAGTCCGACGCGGTGATCTACACCCACGCCGGTCCGGAGATCGGGGTGGCCTCGACCAAGGGGTTCACCACCCAGCTGATCGCCAACTACCTGCTCGGCCTCTACCTCGCCCAGGTGCGGGGCAGCATGTTCGGTGACGAGATCGGCACGGTCACCGCCGAGCTGGAGGCCATGCCGGCGGCGGTGCAGCGGGTGCTCGACGGGGCGGAGGGGATCTACGCCCTCGCCGCGCGGATGCGCGACTCCCGCTCGGTGCTGTTCCTGGGCCGCCACGCGGGCTATCCCGTGGCGCTCGAGGGCGCTCTCAAGCTCAAGGAGCTCGCCTACATCCACGCCGAGGGGTTCGCCGCGGGCGAGCTCAAGCACGGCCCGATCGCCCTGATCGAGCCCGGCCTGCCGGTCTTCTGCGTGGTGCCGCCGCAGGGGCGCGACTTCCTGCACGACAAGATGGTGAGCGCGATCCAGGAGATCCGCGCCCGTGGCGCCCGCACCATCGTCCTCGCGGAGGAGGACGACGAGTCCGTGGTGGCGTACGCCGACGAGATGCTCCGGTTGCCTCGCGTGTCGACGTTGCTCCAGCCACTGCTGGCGGTGCTCCCGCTGCAGCTGTTCGCCTGCGAGCTCGCGACCCTGCTGGGCCACGACGTCGACCAGCCGCGCAACCTCGCCAAGTCCGTCACGGTCGAGTAGCCCGGCGACCGGATGGCCATCGTGGGCGTCGGCATCGACGTGGTGGACGTGAGCCGCTTCGAGGAGGCGCTGGAGCGCACCCCGGGGCTGCGCGAGCGGCTCTTCACCACGTCCGAGGCGGCTAAGCCGATCAACTCGCTGGCGGCCCGCTTCGCCGCCAAAGAGGCGCTGGCCAAGGCGCTGGGGGCACCCGCCGGGCTCGCCTGGCACGACGCGGAGATCGTGTCGGAGGACTCCGGTGACCCGCGCTTCGAGATGTCCGGCACGGTCGCCGAGCGGGCGGCGGCCCTGGGGGCGGTGCACGTGCACGTCTCGCTCTCGCACGACGCCGGCATCGCCTCCGCGGTCGTGGTCCTGGAGAGCTGAGCCCGGCTGCCGGCCGGGGAGTCGCGGGCGTAGGGTCGCGGCATGCGCAGTGCCCACACGGTGCAGCAGGTCCGGGAGTCCGAGGCGACCCGGATGGCGGAGATGCCCGACGGCGCGCTGATGGCACAGGCGGCGGCGGGCCTCGCGGCGTCGGTGATCGAGCTGCTGGGGTCGGCGTACGGCCGCCGGGTGCTGCTGCTCGTCGGCGCCGGCAACAACGGCGGCGACGCGCTCTACGCCGGCGCCCTCCTGCGTCGGCGCGGGTGTGCGGTCGAGGCGGTGCTGCTGGCTCCCGACCAGGCCCATCCCGCGGGTCTGGCGGCGCTGCGCGGCGCCGGCGGTCGGGTGGTCGAGGTGGCCGACGCGAGCCCTCCCGACGTGGTGGTCGACGGCATCGTCGGGATCGGTGCCGCGGGCGCGTTGCGGCCTGACGCGGCGGCCGCGGTGGCCGCTGTCGAGGGCGTCCCCGTGGTTGCGGTCGACGTGCCGAGCGGCGTCGGGGTCGACTCGGGCGAGGTCGATGGCCCGCACGTCGTGGCGGACGTGACCGTCACGTTCGGCACCCACAAGGTGGCTCATCTGGTCGACCCGGCGGCGCGGGCCTGCGGCGCGGTGGAGCTGGTCGACATCGGGCTCACGCTGCCGTCGGCACAGGTGGAGGCGCTGCAGGCCGACGACGTCGCAGGACTGCTGCCGCGCCCGGGGCCGGCCGGCCACAAGTACTCCCGGGGGGTGGTGGGTCTGCGCACCGGGTCGGCGCGGTACCCCGGCGCCGCAGTGCTGTCGGTGGCCGGAGCGAGCTGCGGTCTCGCCGGCATGGTGCGCTACGACGGCGGTGCCGCGGACGACGTGCGCCGGGCTCATCCCGAGTCCGTGGGACCGGGCCGGGTGCAGGCGTGGGTCACCGGGTGCGGTGGCGGCGACGACGCGGGCGCGGCGCTGCGAGAGTGCCTGGCCGACGGCGTGCCCGTGGTGGTGGACGCCGACGCGCTGGCGAGGATGCCCGTCGAGCCGGGGCCGCCCGTGGTCCTGACACCGCACGCGGGCGAGCTCTCCCGGCTGCTCGACGTGCCGCGCGAGGCGGTCGAGGCGGCGCCGCTCCTGCACGCCCGCGAGACGGCCCGGCGCTTCGACGCCGTGGTGCTGCTGAAGGGACGCCGCACGCTGGTCGCGGAGCCCTCGGGGCGGGTCCGGGCCAACGTCACCGGAGTGCCCTGGCTGGCCACCGCCGGCTCGGGCGACGTGCTCGCCGGGGTGGTCGGAGCACTGCTGGCGGCCGGCCTCGAGCCCTTCGACGCCGCGTCGGTCGGTGCCTGGCTGCATGGCGCTGCGGCGCGGCTGGCCGGGGCGGGCGGCCCGCTGGTGGCGGGCGACGTCGCTGCCGCTCTGCCGGTCGTGATCGGCGACCTGCTCAGCTGACCCCGCGGACGGATGGGACAATCGGGGCATGGAACCCGGGGTCACGGCCGCCGAGATCGTGGTCGACCTCGATGCGGTCCGCCACAACGTGCGCCTGCTCCGTGAGCTGGTCGCCCCTGCAGGGCTGATGGTGGTCGTCAAGGCCGACGGCTACGGCCATGGGGCCGTGCCCGTGGGTCGCGCGGCTCGGCAGGCGGGAGCCGACTGGCTCGGCGCCGCCACGGTCGCGGAGGGTCTGGATCTGCGGGCGGCCGGAGACATCGGCCCGATCCTGACCTGGCTGGACCTGCCGGGGGGCGAGCGCTACGACGAGGCTCTCGCAGCCGACCTCGAGGTGACGGCCTACTCCGTGCGGGAGCTGGCGCTGGTCGAGCAGGCCGCCGCGCGGGCGGGCCGCCCGGCGCGGGTGCAGCTGAAGGTCGACACCGGCCTCTCCCGCGGCGGCTGCACGCTCGACGACTGGCCGGAGCTCCTCGAGGCCGCGCGAGCGGGACAGGACGCCGGCCGGCTGGTCGTGACCGGTGTGTGGTCGCACCTCGCCTGCGCCGACGAACCGGCGCACCCCGCTACCGAGCGGCAGCGGCAGCGCCTCGACGAGGCCGTCGAGCGGTCGCGCGTGGCCGGTGTCGGTCCGGGGCTGCGTCACCTGGCCAACTCGGCGGGGGCGCTGCTGTGGCCCGAGGCCCGGCTCGACCTGGCGCGCGTCGGGCTGGCGGCGTACGGCCTCGACCCGGCCCCGGGGCACACCCCCGACCTCGGGCTGGTGCCGGCGATGACGGTGCAGGTGCCGCTGGTGATGGCGAAGCCGGTCCGCGCCGGCGAGGGGGTGTCCTACGGCCACACCTGGGTCGCCGACCGCGACACCACCGTCGGCCTGGTGCCGATCGGGTACGCCGACGGGGTGCCGCGCCATGCCAGCGGTCGGGCTGAGGTGTGGGTCGCCGGACGACGGCGCCCGATCCGCGGCCGGGTCTGCATGGACCAGTTCGTCGTCGACCTCGACGGTGCCCTCCCTGAGCCGGGGGAGCCGGTCGTGCTGTTCGGTCCCGGCACGCGCGGGGAGCCCACCGCGCAGGACTGGGCGGAGGCATGCGGCACGATCAGCTACGAGATCGTGAGCAGGATCGGCGGCCGGCTGCGCCGCCGTCACGTCGGCGAGGAGGACTGAGTGGGCGTCACGGGCAAGGTGCTGGGGGTCGCCCTGGGGGCGGCCGCCGGAGCCGCGGGCGTCGCCGTCGCCGGCGGTGCGGTGCGGGCGGCCCAGCAGCGACGGATGCGGCTCGCCCGCGACATCGACGACACGGTCTCCTACGGCTCGCTGCACTCCGCGCCGATCACGGTGGTCGCCGACGACGGCGTGCCCCTGCACGCCGAGGTGGAGCCGATCGACCCGCACTCCTCCGGCCGCCGCCCCAACCAGGGCGCTCGCCCGCTGACCATCGTGTTCTGCCACGGCTACGCCCTCAACCTGGACTGCTGGCACTACCAGCGCGCGGCGTTCCAGGGCCTGGTGCGCATGGTGTTCTGGGACCAGCGATCACACGGGCGGTCCGGTCGGTCGCCGAGCGAGGACGCCACCCTCGACCAGCTGGGCCGCGACCTCAAGCGGGTGCTCGACGACCTGACCCACGACGACCCGGTGGTGCTGGTCGGCCACTCCATGGGTGGCATGACGATCATGCAGCTCGCGGAGCAGCACCCCGAGCTCTTCGGCACCAAGGTGGTGGGCGTCTCCCTGCTGTCCACGACAGCTGGCGGCCTGGACCCCGGCCGGATCCTGTTCCCGATGCTGCCTGCCGGCGTCGGCAGCGGTCTCGTCACCCGGGTGGTGGGCGCGCTGTCGCGTGGCCACCGGGCCGTCGACTCGCTGCGCAACCGCGGGCACGACCTCGCCCTGACGATCACCGACGCCTACGCCTTCGGTCCGGAGGTGCCCGGCGAGCTGGTGGAGTTCGTCTACGACATGCTCAACCAGACGCCGTTCGACGTGGTCGCTGACTTCTACCCGGCCTTCGCGGCGCTCGATGTCTGGGACTCCTGCTCGGTGCTCGCCACCGTACCGACCGCGATCATCGGCGGCACCGGCGACAAGATCACCTCGATCGGGCACGCCCGCAAGCTGCACGCCCGGATCCACGGCTCCGACCTGCTGGAGTGCGACGGCGCCGGCCACATGGTGATCCTGGAGCGGCCCGACGAGGTCAATGCCGAGCTCACCCAGCTGGTCTCGGTCGCCGCCGACACGGCGGCCGCCGGATGACGACGGCAGTGCGCCGCGTCGGCCCCGAGGCTGCCGCGGAGGTGCTGGCGGTGGTCGCGGAGGCCTTCGGGTCCCGCCCGGCGCTGGACCCACCCGCGGACGCCCTGGAGGAGACCGAGGCCACGATCGCGGCGGCGCTGGAGGCCGGCGGCGGGCTGCTGGCGACGGTCGACGGCGTCCCCGCGGGGGCCGTGCTGCTGGACCCGAGGGACGACGTGACCTACCTCCGGCGGTTCGGGGTCGTGCCCGGGGCTCGGCGGCACGGGGTCGCGCGGTCCCTGGTCGTGGCGGCGCTCGACGCGGTCACGCACGACCAGGTGGCGGTGCTGGCCCGCGAGGAGCTGCCCACCACGGTCGCCTTCTGGCACGACCGGGGCTTCGCGGAGGTCGCCCGGGACACGCCGTACGTCGAGCTGCGCCGGCGACTGGTCACCCGCACCACCGCTGTCGACGGCGCGGCGATGCGCACGCTGGGCGCCGGGCTCGCCGGCCGGCTGCGCCGCGGCGACCTCGTGGTGCTGGTCGGAGGGCTGGGGGCTGGCAAGACCACGCTGACCCAGGGGCTCGGCGAGGGACTGGGCGTGCGCGGCGAGGTGACCTCACCGACGTTCGTGATCGCGCGGGTCCACCCCTCGCTGGTCGATGGCCCGGAGCTGGTGCATGTCGACGCCTACCGCCTCGGCGGGCTCGCCGAGCTCGACGACCTCGACCTCGACGCCTCGCTCGACGACGCCGTCACGGTGGTCGAGTGGGGCGACGGGCTGGCAGAGGCGTTGTCCGACTCGTGGCTGGAGGTCCGGATCGACCGGGCGCAGGGTGAGGGCGGCGCCGCCGAGCACGACCCGGTCGACCTGGTCGACCCGCGGCGCGTCGCCGTGCGGGGCTTCGGGCCGCGCTGGGTGGGCTGAGGGCGCGCCACGCGGCGGCCGGTGCGGGTCGCGGGGTCTGCCCGGGCTCGGCCGCGGCTACCCTCTGATCGTGCTGCTGGCCTTCGACACCGCGACCCCCCAGGTGACCGTGGCCGTCGCCGACGGGGCGACCGCGCTGGCCGAGCGGCGGTCGGAGCAGTCGATGCGGCACGGCGAGCAGCTCGCGCCGCTGATCGAGCGGGTGCTCGCCGACGCGGGGGTCGAGCGCTCGTCGCTGACCGGGATCGCCGTGGGCGTCGGGCCCGGGCCGTTCACCGGGCTCCGGGTCGGTCTGGTGACGGCGCGGACGCTGGGCTACGTGCTCGGCATCCCCGTCCACGGGGTCTGCACGCTCGACGCGTTGGCCGCTGAGGCGGTGGCGACCGGCACGGTCGACGCGGACTTCACCGTCGCGACCGACGCGCGGCGCAAGGAGGTCTACCTCGCGACGTACGACGGCTCCGGGCGACGGCTCGACGGTCCCGAGGTGGCGCGGCCTGCCGACGTCGCGACCGACGGGCCGGTGGTCGGGCCGGGTGCTGAGCTCTATCCGCAGGCGTTCCCCGACGGGCGGCCGCCGCTGCTCCCGAGCGCGGGATGGCTGGCCCGCATCGTGGCTGCCACGCTGGCCGGGGGCGGCGAGCCACTGCCGCCCGAGCCGCTCTACCTCCGCCGGCCCGACGCGGCCGAGCCGCACCGTCCCAAGCGGGTCTCGTGATCCGGCCCGCGACGGTCGAGGACCTGGCCGGCCTCCGTGCGCTGGAGGAGGGGCTGTTCGGGGCCGACGAGTGGAGCGAGGCGCAGCTGCTGGCGGAGCTCGCAGGCCCTGGACGGTGCTTCCAGGTCAACGTCGACGAGGGTCTGGTGGGCTATGTCGTGACGACGCTGGTCGCAGACACCGCCGACCTGTTGCGGATCGGGGTCCGCCCGGACCGCCAGCGCGCGGGTGGGGCGACCGCGCTGATGGCCGCCGCGATGCTGGAGGCGAAGCGGGCCGGCGCCGCACGGATGCTGCTCGAGGTCGCCGCAGACAACGAGGCGGCGCTCGCGCTCTACCGCGCCGCCGGGTTCGCCGAGATCGACCGGCGACCGCGCTACTACCGCTCCGGGGCCGACGCGCTCGTGCTGGCGCGGGAACTCTGAGCCACCAGCACCGATGTCCTCTCCTCCGGGTCGCGCTCGGTCGTGACGCCGAACCCGCGCTGGGCCAGCGCCGCGCCGGCCGCCTCGACCTGGCGGTCGGCGACCTCGACGAGGAGCGAGCCCTCCGGTGCCAGCCACGCCACCGCCTGGTCAGCCAGCCGGCGGAGCACGTCGAGCCCGTCGGCACCGCCGTCGTGCGCCAGCGCGGGCTCGTGGGCGCGGGTGTCGCGCGGCATCAGCGGCAGCTCGGCGGTGGGCACGTGCGGCACGTTGGCGACCACCACGTCGACCCGGCCCAGCAGGTCGGCCGGGAGCGCCGCGCAGAGGTCGCCGGCGACCACCTCGAAGCCATACGCCGCCCCGTTGGCCGCCGCGCAGGAGACGGCGGCGGGGTCGAGGTCGGAGGCCACCACGCGGGCGCTCGGCAGCGCCGCGGCGAGGACCGCCGCCAGGGCACCCGACCCGCAGCAGACGTCGGCGACCACCGGGCGTGGGCGGGCCCGAGCGGCGCCGACCGCCACCCGGGCCAGCAGCTCGCTGCGCGGTCGCGGGAGGAACACCCCGGGCTCCACGGCCACGCGGACACCGCCGAAGTCGGCGTACCCGAGCAGGACCTCGAGCGGCACCCCCTGGCCGCGCCGCGCTACCAGGGCGGCCAGCGCCGCCGGCGACCGGGTCTGCACCCAGAGCAGCGACGCCTCCGCCTCGGGCGCCACGCAGCCGATGGCGCCGAGGGCCGCCGCGAGCGCGGCGGGGGAGTCGAGGGGGTCGGCCACGCCGCTCAGTCTGCCGCGCCGACGCGCGGGCGGACCTGGCACCATGACCTCCGTGGACGACGGCCCCCTGGTGCTCGGCATCGAGACCTCCTGCGACGAGACCGGCGTCGGCATCGTCCGGGGGCGGACGCTGCTCGCCGATGCCGTCGCCAGCAGCGTCGACGAGCACGCCCGCTTCGGCGGTGTGGTGCCCGAGGTCGCCAGCCGGGCCCATCTGGAGGCGATGGTGCCCATGCTGGAGCGCGCCACCGAGACCGCCGGCATCCGGCTGGACGACCTCGATGCGGTTGCGGTCACCAGCGGGCCGGGGCTGGCCGGCGCGCTGCTGGTCGGGGTTGCCGCGGCCAAGGCGCTGGCGCTGGGGCTCGGCAAGCCGATCTACGGCGTCAACCATCTGGCCGGCCACGTCGCCGTCGACCAGCTGGAGCACGGCCCGCTGCCCGAGCCGTGCCTGGCGCTGCTCGTCTCGGGCGGCCACTCGAGCCTGCTCCGGGTCGAGGACGTCACGGTGGGTGTGGAGCCGCTGGGGGCGACCATCGACGACGCGGCGGGGGAGGCCTTCGACAAGGTGGCGCGGCTGCTCGGCCTGCCGTTCCCCGGCGGTCCGCACGTCGATCGCGCGGCACGCGACGGTGACGCGGCGTACGTCGAGTTCCCCCGCGGGCTGACCTCCCGCCGCGACCTGGAGCGACACCGCTTCGACTTCTCCTTCTCCGGGCTCAAGACCGCGGTCGCCCGCTGGATCGAGGCCCGGGAGCGCGCCGGCGAGCCGGTGCCCGTCGCCGACGTCGCCGCGTCGTTCCAGGAGGCCGTCTGCGACGTGCTGGTGCGCAAGGCGCTCGACGCGGCGAGCGACCAGGGCATCGACGACCTGCTCATCGGCGGTGGCGTGGCGGCCAACAGCCGGCTGCGGGCGATGGCGGAGGAGCGCGCGGCACGGCTCGGGATCCGCGTGCGTGTCCCCCGGCCGGGCCTGTGCACCGACAACGGCGCCATGATCGCCGCCCTCGGCTCCGAGCTGGTCGCAAGAGGTCGAGCGCCGTCGGCGCTCGACCTCCCGGCCGACTCCTCGCAGCCGATCACCACCGTGGTGGCGTGACGGCCCTCAGCGCGTCTCGACGAGGTAGGCAGGCTCCCAGTCGGGCGCCTTCACCGGCGGCAACGCGATCTCGGCGGTCCCGTCCATGCTGACGCGCACGACGCTCCAGGCGCCGTCGGCGTAGACCTCGAGGAGCACGTGTGAGGTGTCCTCCCACCGCAGCTGGGTGATGCCCGCGAGCGTGTCGGTGGACGTGCGCAGGTCCCAGCTGCGGAGCAGGTCGCCCGTGGCCGCGTCCAGGATCGGCACCGACGCCGTCCCGAACCCATCGGCGTAGGACGGCAGCCCGATCAGCTGCGAGCCGTCGGGTGAGATCGGGCCGAGCTGGTGGTCGCAGGTCTCCCACAGCGTCTCGCCGCTGCCGAGGTCGCGAAGCTCGCTGCAGCTGCCCGGCTCCCGCTCGTCGAAGGAGACGACGCCGCCGATCCGGGTCAGGCTCGCCGTCGTCGGGGTGAAGGGTCCAGGCAGCTGCTCAGCCTCGCCCCCGGCCCACAGGACCGTGGCCGACGACTCGTCGCCCGCGGCCAGCACGATGGCACAGCCGCGCGTCTGGTCGCAGGTGTCGCCCACGACGGCGACGACCCGGGTCACCCCTGGCACCCGGCCGACCTCGTCGGTGGCGCCGGCGCCCTCGCGCCGCACCAAGACGCCGTCGTCGGGGCCGACCCAGCCGGCCAGGCTGCCGTCCGCGTTGGCGGCCAGACTCCCCTCGGCTCCGATGAGCTGGGCCGCACGGCGGTTGCCCCCCGGTGCCTCCAGGACGAAGACCTGTTGGTTCTCGGCGTCGGGATCGAACATCGACGCGACCCAGGCGTCGCCCTGGTGCACCACCGCGTTGAGCTGGAGCGAGGGCAGGTCCATCGTGGAGCCATCGGGTGCGTGGAGGATGCCGCCGCTCGCCTGCCCGTCCCGGCCGTAGTCCAGCGTGGCGTAGCCGAGCCGCGGCGCTGCCCCGCGGGGCAGATCGGCCAGGTCGAGCCTCAGGTCACCGGCGGCCACGGAGGGAGCCGGCGACGGCGCCTGCGTGGCGACCGGCGGCGCGTCGGAGCGGTCGAGCACGCCACCCGACATCAGCGTGGCCGGGAGCGCGATCGCTGCTACGGCGGCGGCCACCCCGGCGGCAGCGGTGGCCCGGCGGTTGCGCTGGATCCGGCCGGCTCGGCCGGCGATGTCGTCGACGGTGAACGGCGCCTCGGCGAGCCCGTCCACCTGCCCGCGCAGCGCGCGAGCGAGGACCTCGTCCTCGAACGGCGTCATGCTGTTCATCGGTTCTCCTCCTGGGAGTCGGTGTGGCGGGGGTTCAACGACTCGGGGGCACGCTCGCGCAAGGAGGCCAGCGCTCGGCTGGCCTGCGACTTCACGGTGCCGACGGAGCAGCCCAGAGCGTCGGCGATCTCGGCCTCGCTCAGCTGCTCGTAGTAGCGGAGCACGATCACGGCGCGCTGACGCCGCGGGAGGGTCTGCACGAAGCTCCACAGCCGGGCGCCATCGCCGTCGTCGTACACGTCGGTGACACCACGGCCGTGCTCGGGGACCTCCTCGGTGACGACCTCGCGCCTCTTGAAGGGCCGGCGCCACAGCGAGTTGTTCTCGTTGACCATGATCCGCCGGAGGTAGCCCTCGACGGAGTCGCGTCTCTGGACCTTGTCCCACGCGAGGTAGAGCTTGGCCAGCGAGGTCTGCAGCAGGTCCTCGGCGCCGGCGAGGTCGCCGGTGAGCAGGTACGCCGTCCGCAGCAGGGCCGGCTGACGGGCCTGCAGGAACTCGGTGAAGGCCTCGTCTCTGCTCTGAGACGCCATCGGTGTGACCCCCGGGTCGGCGATCGTGTGCATCGGTGTTCTCCCATCCTGACGAGCACAAGACGAGAAGCCGCACCGCCGGGTTGCATTTGTTTCGGCGTGTCCGGCGGCCGCCGCGGGCAACCGGTTGCCAACCCGGCCTCGGCCTTGCGAGTCTTCGCACCACGAGCCGTGCCTGGCGCCACCGGGCGTCGCGGTCGACCAGAGGGAGTGCCGATGCAGCAGGTCCAGGCCGTCATCGCGCGCAGCAAGGGCGCGCCGGTCACCGTCGAGACGATCAACGTGCCCGACCCCGGCCCGGGCGAGGCGGTGGTGCAGATCCAGGCCTGCGGCGTCTGCCACACCGACCTGCACTACCGCGAGGGCGGCATCAACGACGACTTCCCGTTCCTGCTCGGTCACGAGGCCGCGGGCGTCGTGGAGTCGGTCGGCGAAGGTGTCACCGACCGTCGCGCCGGGCGACTTCGTGATCCTCAACTGGCGGGCGGTGTGCGGCAGCTGCCGGGCCTGCCTGCGTGGCGAGCCGTGGTACTGCTTCGCCACGCACAACGCCACCCAGAAGATGACCCTCGAGGACGGCACCGAGCTCTCGCCGGCGCTCGGCATCGGCGCCTTCGCCGAGAAGACCCTGGTCGCCGCCGGGCAGTGCACCAAGGTCGACGCCGCGGCCCGTCCCGCGGCCGTCGGTCTGCTCGGCTGCGGCGTGATGGCGGGCCTCGGCGCGGCGATCAACACCGGCAACGTCGGCCGCGGCGAGGTCCGTCGCCGTCATCGGCTGCGGCGGCGTCGGCATGGCCGCGATCGCCGGGTCCGCGCTCGCCGGCGCGAGCCGCGATCATCGCCGTCGACATCGACGACCGCAAGCTCGAGTGGGCGCGCGGCATGGGCGCCACCGACACCGTCAACAGCCAGGGAAGCCGACCCGGTCGAGGCGATCCAGGGCCTCACGGAGGGCAACGGCGCCGACGTGGTCATCGACGCCGTCGGCCGTCCGGAGACCTGGAAGCAGGCGCTTCTACGCCCGCGACCTGGCCGGCACGCGTCGTCCTGGTCGGCGTGCCGACGCCGGACATGAGGATCCCCGACATCCCGCTGATCGACGTGTTCGGCCGCGGCGGGGCGCTGAAGTCCAGCTGGTACGGCGACTGCCTGCCCTCCCGCGACTTCCCGATGCTGGTCGACCTCTACCAGCAGGGCCGGCTCGACCTCGACGCGTTCGTGTCGGAGGAGATCGGGCTCGGCGACGTGGAGGCGGCGTTCGAGAAGATGCACCACGGCGACGTGCTGCGCTCGGTGGTGATCCTGTGACCGAGGCGGCCGCCTGCCCGCCCGGGCGGATCGACCACACGGTCACCTCGGGCACCTTCGCCCTGGACGGCGAGACCTTCGACGTCGACAACAACGTCTGGGTGGTCGGTGACGACGCCGAGTGCGTGGTCATCGACGCCCCGCACGACGTGGAGACGATCCTCGCCGTCGTCGGCTCGCGCACGGTGAAGGCGATCGTGTGCACCCACGCGCACGACGACCATGTGCGGGTCGCTCCGGCGCTGCGCGAGGCCACCGGGGCGCCGATCCTGCTGCACCCCGACGACCAGCCGGTCTGGGAGCTCACCCACCCCGACCAGCTGTGGGACGTCGACCTGGCCGACGGTCAGACGATCGAGGTGGGCGGCATGACGCTCGAGGTGCTGCACACCCCGGGTCACGCCCCCGGGCGCGGTCTGCCTGTACGCCGCCGACCACGGCTGCGTCTTCACCGGCGACACGCTCTTCCGGGGTGGCCCCGGGGCGACCGGTCGGTCGTTCAGCGACCGGCCGACGATCGAGAGGTCGATCCGCACGCGGCTCTTCGCGCTGCCCGACGAGACCGTCGTCCACACCGGGCACGGCGACGACACGACGATCGGTGCCGAGAAGGCGCTGCTGGGCCCCTGACCGTCGGGGTCAGCGGGTCTGCAGGAGGAGCGGCGAGGACAGGTCCTCGCCCGGGACGGGCGCCACGGCGTACTCGAGGGAGCCGTCGAGCCCGACCCGGACCACCGCCCACTCTCCGGCCTGGTAGGTGCGTATCAGCAGGTGGGAGCCGTCCTCCCAGACCTGATCGAAGAACGTCGCCGAGTCGCGCCCGCTGGTCCACGACTGCAGCGTCGAGCCGTCGCTCATCGACACCAGGGCGAGGGTGTTGGGCCCGAAGCCGTCGAGGTACGACGGCAGTCCGACGAGCGTCTTTCCGTCGGGGTCGACCACGTCGAGGGTGTAGTCGCAGGTCTCCCAGAGGACCTGGGACGACGGGCGGTCGACCATCCGGCTGCAGCTGCTGGGAGCCAGGTCGTCGACCGAGTAGACCCCGCCCACGCGGGTGCCGGAGACGGTGGTCGCGGTGCGCAGGCCGTCGATCGTCGTCACGTCGCCCAGTGAGGTGACGGCGAAGGCGCCGTACCTGCGCCCGACGGTGTCGACGACCACCGTGCAGGAGGCGTCCTCCGACCGGGAGGGTCCGCAGTCGTCGCCGATGATGCCGACCGTGCGGTAGGGGCCCTTGGCTCCCACCGAGCCGAGGGTCCGGCGCTCACCGGTGCGGTCGGCAGTCATGACGGTGCCGTCGGGGGCGGTCCACGCGAGGGTGCCACCGTCGGAGGAGACGGCGAAGCCACCCGACACGCGCGTGCGGCCGTCGTACTCACCGTCGGACGACATCGAGACCAGCGACTCCCGGCCGGTGTCCTGGTCGATGACGACCACCATCCACCCGTCGCCGAACGGGACGAACTCGCTGACTCCGTACGGTGGGAGCGGAACCTCGCGACCGTCGGGTGCGTGGATGGTTCCTCCACGCGGGAAGCCGTCCTCCCAGGCCAGCTCCGCGTAGGCCAGGCCGGGTGCGTCGCCCTGCCCGAGGCCGCTGACGTCCAACAGCCGCTGGTCGGGCGGCGCATCCGGGGACGGAGTCTCGCTGGGTGTGTCCGGCGAGACGCTCGGCGATCCTGTGGACGCCGTGTCGGGCGCGGTGGTGTCGCTGCCGCAGCCGGTGAGAGCCAGCAGGGCCGCGGCCGCGGCCAGGGTCGCGCGGCGGGCACCGAAGGTGCTGGTCGTGGTCGTCATCGTGGTTCCCCCGTCGTGATGTGCTGCCGATGAGACGCCAACGGGGCGCAGGAGGTTGCTCCCGTCTCCATCCTTGCTCGGTCAGAACGGCTTCACCAGCAGCGCCGCGCCGTGGCCGCCGATCCGGGTCAGCACGAGCGTCGCCTCGTCGTCGCCGGCGAGGTGCAGCCGCTTGCGCAGCGCCGCGGGGTCGATGTCGACGCCGCGCTTCTTGATGGTGAGCGTGCCGATGCCGCGCTGCTGGAGAGCCGACCGCAGATGCTTCTCCCGGTACGGCAGCGTCTCCACCACGCGGTAGCCGCGCGCGAACGGCGTGCGGAAGGAGGCGTCGGAGGTGACGTAGGCGATGTGCTCGTCGAGCAGTCCGCCGTCGACGCCCGCGGCGACGGCCGTCACCAGCCCGGCCCGGATCACGGCGCCGTCGGGCTCGTAGAGGTAGTCGCCCAGGTCGCGGACCGGTCGCTCGCGGCCGTCGTAGGGGTCGTCCTCGTCGGTGAGAGTGGCCAGCCCGGCGTGGGCGAGGACGGTGGCGCGGCGCCGCGTCGTCGCGAGGTACGGCGACCACAGCACGGCCTCCTTGACCTCGCCGAGCTCGCTGACCCACTCCGCCTCGACCCCCTCGGGCACCAGGTCGTGCGGGAGGCCGGGCGCGGCCTTGACCACGGCCCGGCCGTGCAGCAGCCGCTCGACCCAGGTCCACGGCGGCGACCAGTCGGCGGCGTCGAAGCTGCGCCCGCGGCCGGTGCGGCGGGCCGGGTCGGCGAAGGCCGCGCCGAAGCCGTCGACGTCGACGCCCGTGGCGTCGGCCACGGCGACCGCGCCCGGAAGCCCGAGCGCCGCGAGGTTGGCCTCGGCGATGGCCGCGCGCACCGGGTCGAGCTCGACGCCGGCGGCGGTGAGACCGGCCCGCGCGAAGGCCATCAGGTCGGCGCCCACCCCGCAGCCGAGGTCGACCACGGAGCCGGGCTCGGCAGCGGCCACCCGGGCCGCACGGTGGTCGGCGACCCGCCGCCGGGTCGCCTGCTCCAGGGCGTCGGGGGTGAAGTAGAGCCGCAGCGCCTCGTCCCCGAGCTTCGCCACGGCCTTGACCCGGAGCTCCACCTGGGTCAGCGCGGCGGCGGCCCGGTCGGCATCGTTCTCCGAGCGGCGGACCTGCGCCGCAGCCCGGACCGGGTCACCGTCTGCATCGGCGTAGGCCTGGGCTGCGGTGAGCAGCAGCTGCTGACCGTCGGAGGTCAGCAGCCAGCGGAAGGTCGCGAGGTCCACGCGTGCATCCTTGCGCACCGTGGGTGCGCGGCGGAGCGGGCGCCGGGCAGGATGGGCGGATGACCCACACGCTGGTGCTGGTGCGGCACGCCAAGTCCGACTGGTCGGGCGCGCACCCCGACCACGAGCGGCCGGTGGGTGACCGGGGCCGGCGGCAGGCTCCGGAGTCGGGGCGGTGGCTGGCGGCGCACCTGCCCGACATCGACCTGGCGGTGGTCTCGCCCGCGCAGCGAGCGCGCACCACCTGGGAGCTGGTCGCCGCAGAGCTGCCCGCCGCTCCGCCGGTGCGGGTGGAGGAGGACGCCTACTCGTTCGGCGCCGACCCGCTGCTGCGCGTCGTCCGCCGGCTGCCCGGGGAGGTCGCCACCGCGGCGCTGGTCGGCCACAACCCGGCCCTGGAGGAGCTGGTCGAGCGGCTGACGGGGACGTGGACCTCGATGCCGACCTCCGCCCTCGCCGTCGTGGCCCTCTCCGGCCCCTGGGCCGACGCCGGCGACGGCCGTGGCCGCCTCCTCGCGGCCGGCCGCCCACCCTTCGGGTAGGCCCTTCTGGCACTCACTGGGGGTGAGTGCTAACGTCTGACTTGGCACTCTCGCACTGAGGGTGCCAGCGCTTGCGAGTCGGTGCGACCCCCGCGACGGCGTACCTCCCCGCAAGCCCAGACGTTGCACAGAACCATCGTGTGCCGGGCGCCTCGCCCGACATCCAGCCAGAACACATACCTAGTGGAAAGTGGAGGTCGATCACTCGTGTCGATCAACATCAAGCCTCTCGAGGACCGGATCGTCGTCAAGCCTCTCGACGCCGAGCAGACCACCGCCTCGGGGCTGGTCATCCCCGACACCGCCAAGGAGAAGCCCCAGGAGGGCGAGGTCCTGGCCATCGGGCCCGGTCGCATCGACGACAACGGCAACCGCGTCCCGCTCGACGTGGCCGTCGGTGACAAGGTCATCTACAGCAAGTACGGCGGCACCGAGGTCAAGTACGCCGGCGACGAGTACCTCATCCTCTCCGCCCGCGACGTTCTCGCCGTCGTCCAGAGCTGACCTGGCATCCCGGCTGGCGGCGTGGGGCTCGCTCGCGACCGCCGCGCCTTCAAGGTCGCCTTCGCTCGCCCGTCTTGCCAGCCGGGCGCCAGATCAACCCTGAGTCTCAGAAAGGCCATGTGACATGCCCAAGATCCTGGAGTTCGACGAGGACGCACGACGGTCGCTCGAGCGGGGCGTCGACGCCCTGGCCAACACCGTCAAGGTGACGCTCGGCCCCAAGGGCCGCTACGTCGTGCTGGACAAGAAGTGGGGCGTCCCCACCATCACCAACGACGGTGTCACCGTGGCTCGGGAGATCGAGCTCGACGACCCGTTCGAGAACCTGGGTGCGCAGCTCACCAAGGAGGTCGCCACCAAGACCAACGACGTCGCGGGTGACGGCACCACCACCGCCACCGTGCTGGCGCAGGCGATGGTGCACGAGGGCCTGCGGGCCGTGGCCGCGGGCATCAACCCGATGGGCCTCAAGCGGGGCATGGACGCCGCCGCGGAGGCCGTCAGCGACGCCCTGCGCGAGTCGGCCCGTGAGGTCGAGACGCGCGAGGACATGGCCTCGGTGGCCACGATCTCCTCGCGCGACAGCGTGATCGGTGACCTGCTGGCGCAGGCCTTCGACAAGGTCGGCAAGGACGGCGTGATCACCGTCGAGGAGTCCAACACCATGGGCACCGAGCTGGAGTTCACCGAGGGCATGCAGTTCGACAAGGGCTACATCTCGGCGTACTTCGTGACCGACCCGGAGAGCATGGAGGCCGTCATCGACGACCCCTACGTCCTGCTCCACCAGGGCAAGATCTCCTCGGTCGCCGACCTGCTCCCGCTGCTGGAGAAGGTCATCGCGGCCGGCAAGCCGCTGTTCATCCTCGCCGAGGACGTCGACGGCGAGGCGCTGTCGACCCTGGTGGTCAACAAGATCCGCGGCACGTTCACCGCCGTGGCGGTGAAGTCCCCGGCGTTCGGTGACCGCCGCAAGGCGATGATGCAGGACATCGCGACCCTGACCGGTGGCCAGGTCGTCGCCCCCGAGGTCGGGCTCAAGCTCGACCAGGTCGGCCTCGAGGTGCTCGGCACGGCTCGCCGCGTCGTGGTCACCAAGGACGCCACCACCATCGTCGACGGTGGTGGCGACACGGCCGAGGTCGAGGGTCGGGTCAACCAGATCAAGGCCGAGATCGAGACCACCGACTCCGACTGGGACCGCGAGAAGCTCCAGGAGCGGCTCGCCAAGCTGGCCGGCGGCGTGTGCGTGATCAAGGTCGGCGCGGCCACCGAGGTCGAGCTCAAGGAGAAGAAGCACCGCATCGAGGACGCCGTCTCGGCGACCCGCGCGGCGATCGAGGAGGGCATCGTCGCCGGCGGCGGCTCCGCTCTCATCCACGCCGGCTCGGTCCTCGACGGTGACCTCGGCCTCACCGGCGACGAGGCGATGGGCGTGCGCATCGTGCGCAAGGCCGTCGACGAGCCGCTGCGCTGGATCGCGGAGAACGGTGGCGACAACGGCTACGTCATCGTCACCAAGGTCCGCGAGGCCGGCCCGGGCACGGGCTACAACGCGGCCACCAACGAGTACGGCGACCTGGTCGCCCAGGGCGTCCTCGACCCGGTCAAGGTCACCCGCTCCGCGCTGGTCAACGCCACCTCGATCGCGGGCATGCTGCTCACGACCGAGACTCTGATCGTGGAGAAGCCCGAGGACGAGGACGAGTCCGACGCCGGCGGTCACGGCCACGGTCACGGTCACGGCCACTGACGCCGAGGCGTCGCAGACGGCGCGCTGAGGCGTCGTTCTTGACACACCGAGCCGCCGCCGCCCTCCGGGGCGGCGGCGGTCTCGTGCTTCTCGGGCGCTGCCGGCCGGATTTTTCCCCGCCGAAACACGGCCGACCCTGACCGGAAACCACGGCGGTGGACCCTGGACCTCGTCCACACGACTGCGAGAGGGGGCCGCCGATGCTCTGGCGCGTCCGCACCACCATGCCCGACCGTCCCGGCTCGCTGGCCCGGCTGGCCGAGCAGTGTGGCCGGGCCGACGTCAACATCCTCGGCCTGCAGATCTTTCCCGGCGTGGAGGCGGTCACCGACGAGCTCGTGCTCCGCACCCCCAGCGACTGGGGAGAGGAGGAGATCGAGAGGCTTGTGCAGCGCTCCGGCGGCGGCCGGGTGTCTGCCACCCTGTGCTCGGAGGCGGCGCTGGTCGACCAGCCGACCCGCTACGTCCAGGCCGCCCGGTCGATCCTGACCCAGCCGGCGTCGTTCCCCGAGATCGTCGCGACGCTCTTCGACGCCGAGGCCGACCCGGCCCCGGGGGACCGAAGCCCGACCCAGGACGTCATGGAGATGTCGGTGGGCGACGTGCAGGTGCAGGTGCGCCGCCAGGCGCCCTTCACCCCGACCGAGCACGCGCGCGGGGCCGCGATGGCCGATCTCGTCACCGACGTGCTCTCCCGGTCCCGCCACGAGCAGCCGACACCGGCGGCCGCGCGGCGGTTGGGCAGCGCCGCGACGCCGACGTACGTCGTCGGTGACGGCGCCGTCTCGGCCGCGGTCGACGGGACGACGGTGGGTATCGCCCAGCTCCGGCCGGAGGCCGGCGAGGAGGGCGTCCGTGAGCTCGTGCTCGAGGTCGACCCCGCCTGGCAACGGCGCGGCATCGGCACCCGCCTCCTGGTGGAGGCGTCCCGGCTGGCGGCCCTGGACGGCGCCTCCGAGATCGTGATGAACACCCGCGCCGACAACCAGGCGGTCCTGCCGCTGGTGCTGGCCGCCGGGCTGCGCGGTCGGATCCGGATGTCCGCCGAGCGGCTCACGGTGCGAGCCCCCGTGCGCGACTTCGCCGGCGCCCGCTGAGGCCGGCTCCCGGCTGGTCCGGGCCGGTGCCCGGCCACGTTCCACGGCGCGCCCCGGAGGTCCGCGGGTGCGGGAGGCGCCGGTAGGATCCGTCCATGAGTGAGTGGGGCGAGAGCCAGCAGGACGTGCCCGACAAGTTCGCTGCCCTCGGGCTCACCTACGACGACGTCCTCCTGCTCCCCGGCGACACCGACCTGGCGCCGACCGACATCGACACCACCACTCGACTGACCCGCGAGGTCACCCTCAAGGTGCCGTTGGTCTCCGCGGCGATGGACACCGTCACCGAGTCGCGGATGGCGATCGCGATGGCCCGCCAGGGCGGACTGGGCGTGCTCCACCGCAACCTGTCGATCGACGACCAGGCCTACCAGGTCGACCTGGTCAAGCGCACCCAGACCGGCATCATCTCCAACCCCGTGACCATCGGGCCCGACGCGACGCTGGAGCAGCTCGACCAGCTCGCGGGGGAGTACCGCATCTCCGGCCTCCCCGTCGTCGACACCGACCACCGGCTGATCGGCATCATCACCAACCGCGACCTGCGGTTCACCCCTGTCGCAGAGTGGGCCACCACCAAGGTCGACGAGGTGATGACCCCGATGCCGCTGTTCACCGCGCCGGAGGGCATCTCCCGCGAGGACGCGATCACGATGCTCCGGCAGAACAAGCGCGAGCGGCTCCCGCTCGTCGACGAGGCCGGCCGGCTGGCGGGGCTGATCACGGTCAAGGACTTCGTCAAGGGCGAGCAGTTCCCGCACGCGTCGTACGACGGTGACGGCCGGCTCATGGTCGGCGCGGCGATCGGCTACTTCGGCGACGCCTGGGAGCGGGCGACCCGGCTGATCGAGGCCGGCGTCGATGTCCTGGTGGCCGACACCGCCCATGGGCACGTCAGGCTGCTGCTCGACATGGTGCGGCGCCTCAAGACAGACCCGGCGACCAGGCACGTGCAGGTGATCGGTGGCAACGTCGCCACGCGTGCCGGCGCGCAGGCCTTCGTCGATGCGGGCTCCGACGCCGTCAAGGTCGGCGTCGGACCGGGCTCGATCTGCACGACGCGGATCGTCACCGGCGTCGGCGTGCCCCAGGTGACCGCTGTCTACGAGGCCTCCCTCGCGGCGCGACCGGCGGGCGTGCCCGTCATCGCCGACGGTGGCATGAAGCACTCCGGCGAGATCGCCAAGGCGATCGTCGCCGGCGCCGACGCGGTGATGGTCGGCTCGCTGCTCGCCGGTTGCGAGGAGTCGCCCGGCGAGCTGGTGTTCGTCAACGGCAAGCAGTACAAGTCCTACCGCGGCATGGGCTCCCTGGGTGCGATGTCGAGCCGTGGCAAGAAGTCCTACTCCAAGGACCGCTACTTCCAGGCCGAGGTCACCAGCGACGACAAGATCGTGCCGGAGGGGATCGAGGGACAGGTGGCCTACCGTGGGCCGCTGGCCGCCGTCGCCCACCAGCTGATCGGTGGGCTCAACCAGTCGATGTTCTACGTCGGCGCGCGCACCGTCGCGGAGCTGCAGGAGAAGGGTCGCTTCGTCCGGATCACCTCCGCCTCGCTCAACGAGAGCCACCCGCACGGGGTCGAGATGACCGTCGAGGCGCCCAACTACACGGGGCGCTGAGCGTCAGGCAGCGGAGGAACCCCTGCGGGCGGGTGCGGCCAGCCAACCGGTGAACGTCGGCCTCGTGAGCAGGAAGGCCAGCCAAGCCCACGCCAGGGAGACCGGCACGGCCAGGGCGGCGAGGTCCGACGACGAGGGGGAGGCGCCGAGGCAGACCAGCGGGGCGGGCGCGGTCAGCAGCAGCAGCCGCCACCGGGTCGTCTGAGCAGACAGCAGCCCGGCCCCGGCCCAGATCAGCGCCGCGGCCAGGCCGAGCCCGACCCACAGAGGCGTCGTTGTGCCGGGCTCCCGCGAGCCGCAGCAGGAAGAGATCCAGCTGCCCAGCAGTCCGGCCGCCGCCGCGAGCACACCCGTCAGGACGAGGATGACCGAGACGACGAGGACGGGCAGCGGTCGACGGCTCATGGCTCCAGCGTCGCCGATGCCGGGTCGGTTGTCCGCGGGTTGCCGACAGCGGTCGGTGCGGCGTACCCAGCACGTCGCACTGACCCGTATCCGACCGAGACGCCGGTCAGCGCCGCAGGAGGTCCAGCAGCGCGCGGGCGTAGGCCGACTCGGGGTCGACGTCGACGTGCCGGCGGGCGCCGCGGGCGGTGGTCGCCGTGACGGCGTACCCGGGCGGGTCGCCGGGCAGCCGCTCCAGCGAGACGAACGCCTCGGCGAGGGCCTCGCGGAGCTGGTCCTCGCGCGGCAGCCAGAGCGCCTCTCCCGACTCCAGGCTGTCCAGCGCCCACTCCGTGGTGCCGTTGAACGCCAGCAGCTCACCGCCGCTCGGCGGCTCGAAGCGCTCGATCACCATGTCGCTGACGACGAACACCTGGTCGTCGAGGTCGCGCTCGGGGATGACGAAGCGGTCGCCCTTGGTCGGCGTCCAGGCCAGGCCCGCCTCGCGCAGGGAGTGGGCGAGGTCGACGGAGATCATGTGCCACAGTCTGCCGGGCGGCTGGGTAGCCGAGGAGCCGGGCGGGCCCGACCGGTCCCGGCGCCGGCACTCGATAGCCTTCCCCTGTGACCGACATCGAGATCGGCAGGGCCAAGCGCGCCCGCCGGGCGTATGCGTTCGACGACATCGCCATCGTGCCCAGCCGCCGGACCCGCGACCCCGAGGAGGTGAGCGTCGCCTGGCAGATCGACGCCTACCGCTTCGACCTGCCGATCCTGGCCGCGCCGATGGACTCGGTGATGTCGCCCGCGACCGCGATCGCCTTCGGGCGCCACGGAGGCCTGGGGGTGCTCAACCTCGAGGGTCTCTGGACGCGGTACGACGACCCCGAGCCGCTGCTCGAAGAGGTGGCCGGTCTGGAGGGCACCGACGCCACGGCGCGGCTGCAGGAGATCTACAGCGCGCCGATCGACCCCGAGCTGATCACCGAGCGGCTGCGCGAGGTCCGTGACGCGGGCGTGACCGTGGCCGGCTCGCTGTCCCCGCAGCGCACCAAGGAGTTCGCCAAGGCCGTCGTGGACGCCGGCGTCGACATGTTCGTCATCCGCGGCACCACGGTGTCGGCCGAGCACGTCTCGAGTCAGGCCGAGCCGCTCAACCTCAAGGAGTTCATCTACGAGCTCGACGTGCCGGTGATCGTCGGCGGCTGCGCCACCCATCAGGCCGCACTGCACCTGATGCGCACCGGCGCGGCCGGTGTCCTCGTCGGCTTCGGCGGTGGCGCCGCCCACACCACGCGCAGCGTGCTCGGCATCGCGGTGCCGATGGCCTCGTCGGTCGCCGACGTCGCCGCGGCGCGGCGCGACTACCTCGACGAGTCCGGTGGCCGCTACGTCCACGTCATCGCCGACGGCTCGATCGGTCGCTCCGGCGACATCGCGAAGGCGATCGCCTGCGGCGCCGACGCCGTGATGGTCGGCTCGCCGTTCGCCCGCGCCTCCGACGCGCCGGGCCGCGGCTTCCACTGGGGCGGCGAGGCCCACCACCGCGACCTGCCTCGCGGCGAACGGGTGGCCTTCGAGCCGGTCGGCACGATGGAGGAGATCCTGTTCGGCCCCTCTCGGGTGGCGGACGGCACGATGAACCTCATCGGTGCGCTGCGCCGGGCGATGGCGATGACCGGCTACACCGACCTCAAGGAGTTCCAGAGGATCGAGGTGGTGGTGGGGTAGCCCGCTGTCACACGAGTCACGGGTTGTTCGGAGACTCCGGCAGCCCCCGCACCCACCCCAGCAGCAGCGCCACGGTGTCGGGCATGAAGGTCGCCGGCTCCCGCTCCACCCACGCGACCAGCTCGCTCGGAGGCAGCCAGTCGCCCCAGGCGACCTCCTCCGGCTGCCAGGTCACCGGCCCGTCCCAGGTCGCGGTGTAGCAGAACGCGTGGTACGACGTCCGGTCGTCGCGGTAGTCGCCCCCCTCGAGTGGCTCCAGGGCCACCCCGGTGATCCCGAGCTCCTCGGCCAGCTCGCGGAGGGCGGCGGCGTACGGCTCCTCGCCGGCGGCGATGACGCCTCCCGCGGCGAAGTCGTGCCGGCCGGGATAGACGTCCTTGGTCTCGGTGCGGCGGTGCACATACACGCGCCCGCGCGGGTCGAGCACCACCACCGCGGTCGCGGCGTGGTGGAGGTTCTCCGCGCGCATCCGCGACCGCGGCGCCGCACCGACCGGGCGCCCCGCGTCGTCGTACAACGCCACCTGCTCGTCCACGGACCCATCATGGCCGCTGGACCCGCCATCCGTCGGCTCGCTGCGTTGGGCACAATGGCGACATGACACAGAGCAGCGCCCTGAGCCCGGCCGCCCGTGACGACGCGCTCGATGCCCTCCGTGGGACTGCGCAGCCCGGGGCCGAGCTGGACCTGCTGGTGGTGGGGGGCGGCATCGTGGGTGCGGGGGTGGCGCTGGATGCGGTGACGCGTGGGTTGTCGACGGCTGTGGTGGAGCAGCGTGATCTGGCGTCGGGGACGTCGTCGCGCAGCTCCAAGCTGGTCCACGGCGGGTTGCGGTACCTCGAGATGTTCGACTTCGGGCTGGTCCGGGAGGCGCTGGAGGAGCGTGGTCTGCATCTGACGCGTCTGGCGCCGCACCTGGTGCGGCCGGTGCCGTTCCTCTACCCGCTGCTGCACAGCTGGGAGCGGCCCTATGTGGGTGCGGGGTTGCTGTTGTACGACGGCATGGCCATGGCCGGGAAGTACGACATGGGGGTGCCCAGGCACCGTCACCTGTTCCGCAAGCAGGTGGCCCGGATCGCGCCGGACCTGAAGACCGACGAGATGGTCGGGGCGATCCGCTACTACGACTGCCAGGTCGACGACGCCCGGTGGGTGTTGGCGATCGCGCGCACTGCGCAGTCCCATGGCGCGCATGTGGCCACCCGCACCAAGGTCACCGGGTTCCTGCGTGAGGGGGAACGGGTGGTGGGGGTGCGGGCGCGTGACCTGGAGACCGACACCGACTTCGAGGTGCGGGCGCGGGTGGTGGTCAACGCCGCTGGGGTGTGGACTGATGAGATCCAGGAGCTGGTGGGTGGCCGGGGGTCGCTGAACGTGCAGGCGTCGAAGGGGATCCACCTGGTGGTGCCGCGTGACCGGATCCGTTCCGAGGCTGGGTTCATCACCAAGACCGAGAAGTCCGTGCTGTTCGTGATCCCGTGGGGGCGGCACTGGATCATCGGCACGACCGACACCGCCTGGGACCTCGACAAGGCTCACCCTGCTGCCAGCCTTGCCGACATCGACTACCTGCTGACCCACGTCAACACGATCCTCAAGGATCCGTTGGACCACGACGACGTCGAGGGCGTCTACGCCGGCCTGCGTCCGCTGCTGAAGGGCGAGGACGACTCGACGTCGAAGATCTCCCGCGAGCACACGGTGGTCACCCCGGTGCCGGGCCTGGTGATGATCGCCGGCGGGAAGCTGACGACGTACCGCGTGATGGCCAAGGACGCCGTTGACGCCGCGGTCCCCACGCTGCGCCACCTGACGGCGACGACCACCCGGGAGTCGATCACCGACCGGGTGCCGCTGGTGGGGTCGCACGGCTTCGAGACACGCACCAACCAGAGGGTGATGCTGTCGCGCAAGAGCGGGGTGCCGGTGGGGGTGATCGACCATCTCCTCGGTCGCTTCGGTGGCGGGGTCGACGAGGTGCTCGACCTGATCCGGGAGCGGCCCGCGTTGGCCGACCCGCTGCCGGGGGCCGAGGACTACCTGTCGGCGGAGATCGTCTACGCCGTGACCCATGAGGGCGCGCGCCACCTCGACGACGTGCTCGCGCGTCGCACCCGGATCTCGATCGAGACCTTCGACCGCGGTGTGGCCGCGGCCCGCCCGACCGCCGAGCTGATGGCCGGCCCGCTGGGGTGGGACGCCGCCCGCGTCGACGAGGAGGTGGACCACTACCTGCGTCGGGTCGAGGCCGAGCGGCAGAGCCAGCTGAAGATGACCGACCAGGAGGCCGACGAGGCGCGGGTGTCCGCCCCCGAGATCGTCGACACCGTCTAACGGGAAGCCAGAGGCTACCGAGGGGTAGCCCGCCCTCCGGGGCTGGCCTAGGCTCGTCCCATGACCTCGCACCACCCCGCCGACCCGGCTGTCGGCCCCCGCGACCCGGAGCACGACCCGACCGCGACCTATGCCCTCGACCGGTCCTACACCGCGGCGCTCACCGGCAGGGTCGCGGCGACCTCCGGCGAGACCGCCGAGGTGCGCTCGCCGCTCAACGACCAGCCGCTGGCTCACATCCCCCAGTCGACCCCTGGCGACGTCGACGCCGCCTTCGCGCGTGCCCGCCGAGCGCAGCGCGCCTGGGCCGAGACCGACCTCGACACCCGCGCGGAGGTGCTGCTGCGCCTGCACGACCTCGTGCTCGACCGTCTCGACGAGATCCTCGACCTGATCGTCTGGGAGTCCGGCAAGTCGCGCAAGCACGCCTTCGACGAGCCGTTGCACGTCGCACTGACCGCCCGCTACTACGCCCGCACCGCGCGCCGTCATCTCACGACCTCCCGCCGCACCGGCGTGATGCCGGTGCTGAGCCGGGTCGAGGTCAACCGTGTGGCGAAGGGCGTGGTCGGCATCATCGCCCCCTGGAACTACCCCTTCACCCTCGCCATGTCCGACGGCCTCCCCGCGCTGCTCGCGGGCAACGCCGTCGTCACGAAGCCCGACCACCAGACCATGCTGACCGCCCTGCTCGGCGCCGAGCTGCTCGAGGAGGCCGGCCTGCCGCCGGACCTCTGGCAGGTGGTGGCCGGCCCCGGCGCGGAGGTGGGCCCGGAGCTGATCCGGCACGCCGACTACGTCGGCTTCACCGGCTCCACCGCGACCGGACGCACCATCGCGAGGGCATGCGCCGAGCGGCTGGTCGGCTGCTCGCTCGAGCTGGGTGGCAAGAACCCGATCCTGGTGCTCCGCGACGCCGATATCGAGCGTGCCGCCGAGGGCGCCGTACGCGCCTGCTTCTCCAACGCCGGTCAGCTGTGCGTCTCGACCGAGCGGATGTATGTCGCCGACCAGGTCTACGACCGCTTCCTCGAGCGGTTCGTCGCGCGCACCGAGGCGCTGTCGCTGGGCGCCTCGCTGGAGTGGGGCGTCGACATGGGACCGCTGGTCTCGCAGCGCCAGCTCGAGGCGGTCCAGGCGCACGTCGACGACGCGGTCGCCCGAGGTGCCCGTGTGCTCACCGGCGGCAAGGCGCGGCCCGACCTGAGCCCGACGTTCTTCGAGCCGACGATCCTGGAGGGCGTCACCCCGGCGATGGCCTGCTTCGGCGACGAGACGTTCGGGCCCGTGGTATCGGTCTACCGCTTCCACGACGAGGCCGAGGCGGTCGCCCGCGCCAATGACGGCGACTACGGCCTCAACGCCTCGATCTACAGCCAGGACGGCCCCCGCGCCCGCGCGCTGGCAGCGCAGGTCCGCTGCGGCTCGGTCAACATCAACGAGGCGTTCGGCGCGACGTTCGGCAGCATCGACGCCCCGATGGGAGGGATGCGCCGCTCGGGTCTCGGGCGCCGCCAGGGCGCCGAGGGCATCCTGCGCTTCACCGAGGCGCAGACCGTCGCCACCCAGCGGCTGCTGCGACTGTCCCCGATGCTGGGCATGTCCGACGAGGCCTACGCCAAGGTGATGACCGGCTACCTGCGGCTGTCCCACAAGCTCGGCCGTGCCGGCTGAGGCGGGCCGACCATGAGCGACTACGACGTGCTCGTCGTCGGCTCGGGCTTCGGCGGCTCGGTGGCCGCGCTCCGGCTGACGGAGAAGGGCTACCGGGTCGGGGTGCTCGAGGCCGGTGCCCGCTTCGCCGACGACGACTTCCCCGCCACCTCGTTCGACACCCGGCGGTTCCTGTTCCGGCCCGAGGTCGGCTGCCTCGGCATCCAGCGGATCGACATGCTCCGCGACTGCATGATCCTGTCCGGTGCGGGGGTCGGCGGCGGCAGCCTGGTCTACGCCAACACGCTCTACGAGCCGCTGCCCGCGTTCTACGACGACCCGCAGTGGCGCGACGTTGCCGACTGGCGCGCCGAGCTGGCGCCCTACTTCGACCAGGCGAAGCGGATGCTCGGCGTGGTGGACAACCCCGTGCACACGCCGTCCGACGAGGTCATGCGCCAGGTCGCCGAGGAGATGGGCGTGGGTGAGACGTTCCACCACGCGCCGGTCGGTGTCTTCTTCGGGGGGCCGGGGGAGCAGCCCGAGGACTCCGTCGACGACCCCTTCTTCGGTGGCGTCGGCCCCGACCGCAACCCCTGCCGCAACTGCGGCGAGTGCATGACCGGGTGCCGGCACAACGCCAAGAACACCCTGGTCAAGAACTACCTCCACCTCGCCGAGGCGGCCGGAGCGGAGATCCTGCCGCTGACGACGGCCACCCGGGTGGTGCCCCGCACCACCGGCGGGTACGCCGTCCACGTGCGGCCGACGACCTCGCTGGCCGGTCGCCGGCGGGCTTCCGGTCGGGTGCTGACCGCCGACCAGGTGGTGTTCGCCGCCTCGGCGCTGGGCACCCAGCGGCTGCTGCACGCGATGAAGGACGAGGGCTCCCTGCCCCGGCTGTCGCGGCGGCTCGGGCACCTGTCGCGCACCAACTCCGAGTCGCTGCTCGGGGCGGTGGCACCGAAGGGCTCGACCACGGACTACTCCGCCGGCGTCGCCATCACGTCGTCGTTCCACCCCGACGAGGACACCCACATCGAGCCGGTGCGCTACGGCAGGGGCAGCAACCTGATGGCGTTCCTCCAGACGGCACTGGCCGACGGCGACGCTCCCGGGCCGCGGTGGCGCACGTGGGCTCGCGAGATGTGGCGGCAGCGGCGCGACCTGGTCGACCTCTACGACATGAGGCACTGGTCGGAGCGCTCGGTCATCGCGCTGGTGATGCAGAGCCGGGACAACTCGATCACCACCTACACCAAGCGCTCCCGGGCCACCGGGCGCCGGGTGCTGACCTCCCGGCAGGGGCACGGTGAGCCCAACCCCACCTGGATCCCGGTCGGGCACCGCGCGGTGCGGGCGATGGCGCGGATCATCGGCGGCTGGCCGGGCGGCACGATCGGCGAGCCTTTCCATCGCCCGCTGACCGCGCACTTCCTCGGCGGCTGCGTGATCGGCGCCGACGCCGAGTCCGGAGTGGTCGACGGCTGGCAGCGGGTCTTCGGCCACGACGGGCTGCACGTCGTCGACGGTGCCGCCGTGTCGGCCAACCTCGGCGTCAACCCGTCCCTGACGATCACCGCCCAGGCAGAGCGGGCGATGGCGTTCTGGCCCAACAAGGGCGAACCCGACCCGCGGCCCGCCATCGGCGGGGCCTACGCCCCGCTCGACCCGGTCGCCCCGCGCTCCCCGGTGGTGCCCGCCGACGCCCCCGGCGCCCTGCGACTGCCGATCCTCGAGGTGTCCTGACCGCCGGGCCCGCTCAGACCCGGCGCGGCACCTTGCCGGTCCAGGTGAGCACGCGGCACAGGCCGCGGTGGGCCTGGTCGCCGGCCGCGGCGAACATCAGCGGGCAGCCGCCGTCGATCACGGTCAGGCCGTGCTCGCGGCCGTACGCCGTCGCGGTGTCGGACACGCTGCCCTTGCCGAAGGCGCGGTGCATCCAGACCTGGTCGATGCCCAGCTCGACGCACTCGCGCACCGTGCCCCACGCGTGGTCGGGCCGGGTGCCGACCACGACCGCGTCCACCCCGCCGGGGATGGCCTGCACGTCGGGGAACGTCGGGTCGCCCTCGACCTCCGTCGCGTTCGGGTTGACGGCGAAGACCTGGTAGCCCTGGTCGCGCAGGAAGGTGTAGACGGCGTTGCTGCCGTGGCCCGCCGGGTCGCGCGAGACACCGGTGACGGCGATCCTCCTGCTCTCCAGGAAGTGGTCGGCAGCCTGACGGATGGGGGTGTGGGTGGCGTTCATCGCTCTGCCTCCTGGGGCCGCCTCGAGGCTACGCTGACGCGCGGCGGCTCGCCGTGACGGCCGCCGCACGCAGCCGGAGAGCGACGTCACGTCGTCGGCGAGGGACGTGTCGCGTGCGCGACACCGAGGCCGGGCCGGCGGGCCCGCAGGGATAGACTCAGGCCCTCATCGACGCCTGCGAGAAGAGAGGCCGCGCGAGTGCAAGAGGTGGCGCACGACCTGGTCCTGGTGGTCGACTTCGGAGCGCAGTACGCCCAGCTGATCGCGCGGCGCGTCCGCGAGGCGAGGGTCTACTCCGAGATCGTGCCGCACACGATGCCGATCGCGGAGATGCTCGAGCGTCGGCCGCGGGCGATCATCCTCTCCGGCGGCCCCTCGTCGGTCTACGAGCCGGGAGCGCCGGCGGTCGACGCTGCGGTCTTCGATGCCGGCGTACCCGTGTTCGGCATGTGCTACGGCTTCCAGCTGATGGCCCAGGGCCTCGGCGGCACGGTCGCCCAGACCGGCGCGCGCGAGTACGGCCGGACCCAGGTCCGTGTCGGCGAGCCCGGCGTGCTGCTGGCGGAGATGCCCGCCGAGCACAAGGTGTGGATGTCCCACGGCGACTCGGTCGCGGCCGCGCCGCCCGGGTTCACCGTGCTGGCGACGACCGACGCGACGCCGGTGGCGGCGTTCGAGGACCTCGACCGGAGGCTGGCCGGCGTGCAGTGGCACCCGGAGGTGCTGCACACCGAGCACGGCCAGCGGGTGCTGGAGCACTTCCTGCACGACATCGCCGGCTGCCGCCAGACCTGGACGATGGTCAACATCGTCGAGGAGCAGATCGCCCGCATCCAGGAGCAGATCGGCGAGGAGGGTCGGGCGATCTGTGGCCTCTCCGGTGGCGTCGACTCTGCCGTGGCCGCCGCCATCGTGCAGCGCGCCATCGGCGAGCGGCTCACCTGCGTCTTCGTCGACCACGGCCTGCTGCGCAAGGGCGAGGCCGAGCAGGTCGAGCGCGACTTCGTCGCCGCCACGGGCGTCTCGCTGCACGTGGTGGACGCGCAGAAGCGCTTCCTCGACGCGCTCGCCGGCGTCACCGAGCCGGAGGAGAAGCGCAGGATCATCGGCCGCGAGTTCATCCGCGTCTTCGAGGCCGCCGAGGCCGAGGTGCTCGTCCAGCAGGCCAGTGATGGTGGCGCGGTCGGCTTCCTGGTGCAGGGCACGCTCTACCCCGACGTCGTGGAGTCCGGCGGCGGCGCCGGCACCTCCACCATCAAGTCCCACCACAACGTCGGCGGGCTGCCCGACGACCTGGAGTTCGCCCTCGTCGAGCCGCTGCGGGCACTCTTCAAGGACGAGGTGCGCCTCGTCGGCGAGCAGCTCGGCCTGCCGTCGGAGATCGTCTGGCGGCACCCCTTCCCCGGCCCCGGGCTGGGAATCCGGATCATCGGCGAGGTCACCCACGAGCGGCTGGAGATCCTGCGCGACGCGGACGCGATCGCCCGTGAGGAGCTGACCCGCGCCGGTCTCGACCGCGACATCTGGCAGCTGCCCGTGGTGCTGCTGGCCGACGTCCGCTCCGTGGGTGTGCAGGGTGACGGCCGCACCTACGGCCATCCGATCGTGCTGCGCCCGGTCACCTCCGAGGACGCCATGACCGCCGACTGGGCGCGCATCCCCTACGACGTCCTGGAGCGGATCTCGACCCGGATCACCAACGAGGTGCGCGAGGTCAACCGGGTGGTGCTCGACGTGACGTCGAAGCCGCCGGGCACGATCGAGTGGGAGTAGGGCGCCCCGCTCAGCAGACGGTAGGCGATTCCGGTTGGAGGCCCTGATACCGGCTGAACTTGACCGGGTCGTCGAGCGTCCAGTCGGCCACGGAGTTGGCCGAGGAGTCGTAGTACGACAGCCCAGCGCCGCCCATCGCCACCATGTCGTGGTAGGTCCGGTCCAACCAGGTCGGGTCGATGGCGGCCGCCTTGGCGGTCTGGCCGGTCTCCCCGATCGCCCAGGCGGTGCCGTGCTCCTGCGACCAGGCGGCCATCTTGGCGTAGTACGTCGACAGGTCGAGCACCTTGGTGCCCTCGACGCCGTTGCGCACGGCGCCGTAGTCGTTGTAGGCGTCGATAGCGAGAATGTCGACGTTCGCGTCACCGGGCCACTTCGTCGCGACGGTGTTGTTGCCGCCGCCGAAGGTGTTCCAGCCGCTGTAGATCACCGAGTAGGCCACGTTGTCGGTGCGGGCGTGAACGATGGGCGCGATCTGGGCTTGCATCGCCGTCCATAGCGCCATGTCGCCGTCGTTCTCGGGCTCGTGATGGATCGCGAGCCACACGGGACCGGGCACCGTCTTCAGCGCGTCGGCCAGCTGGGTGGCCCAGGCGTTCCCGTTTCCGGCCGCCATCTCGCCCCAGGTCAACGGGGCCTTGAAGCTGATCCAGGGCAGCCGGCCCGCAGCCAGGTCCGCCGTGGCGTCCGTGACCGCGCGGTCGATCTGCGTCGACCGGTAGTACATCCTGTGCAACGACAGGTGGCGGCCCAGTTGCGCCTCTCGGGTGGCCAGGCTGGTGTTTCCACTGACGGCCGCCCCGAGGTACGTCGAGCCCGGAGCCGGGATCCCCATCGCGTCGCTCACGCACGTGGTTGTGGGTGGGGTCGGGGTCGGGGTGGGCGTCGGGGTGGGCGTCGGGGTGGGCGTGGGCGTCGGGGTGGGCGTCGGGGTGGGCGTGGGCGTCGGGGTGGGGGTGGGCGCCGGGCTGGTTGGTGGCTTGGTCGTGACCGCGACCATCGAGACAGTGTCGATCAGCAACGCGACATCGGAGGAGACGTCCTTGCCGAGTACGTTGAGGTCGATCACGGCTCCCGTGCTCGCGGTGGTGTAGGTGAGCTCGACGAGTGACCATGCGCCGGCGGTGGCAAGGAAGGCAGTTGCTCGGGAGGCAACCTGGACACCTGACGGGGACACTTCCCGTATGCGGAGCGCGCCGGTGACATCTCGGCCCGTCGATCGGACGTAGGCGGTGACGGTGTAGGTCTTCCCCGACATCGTCGACGCGATGGTCGGTTGGCGGTCGTTGGCCACGGCCCTGCCGGCCTTCTTGGTGGTGACGCTCAGCCGTCCTGCCGCCTGGCCGCTGGCCGCTGGGAGGGAGGTGCTCAGCTGCTGGCCGGAGCGGTTGGTGCGCCAGCCGGTCGTCCCGTCCTCGAAGCCGCCGTTGACCACGAGCTCTGTGCCCGGGCTGTCGGCCACGTGGGGAGCTGCGAGAGTGGTGGTGACGGCGAAGGCCGGCGGCAGCACGAAGGCGAGCGCCGCCACGCCGCCGGTCATCGTCAGCGAGCGACGCGAGGTCCTGACCCGGCTCGAGCAGTCCGTGTCGGCGCGATGCCTCGCCACGGGAGCACGGCGTGCCGTGGCATACCGGGAGTGGAGTCTGAGCTTCATGGGGGTCCTCCTGGTGCAGGTCGGGGGGTTCCTGCGCGGCAACCGTGGTTGCTTGGGCGCCATCGAAGCGCGGATCGCCCGCCCCGGCGGCGAAACCGGGATCTCGGACCGGATCGACCCGGACTGGTCTAGTCGCGGCACCCGACCGGAAGCCGGGCGGCCTCGACGGGAGCGCCAGACCAAGCGCCAGCCCAGCACGGCCCGGCAGGAAGCGTCGGCCCGCAGCCCGACCAGGGCGGGCGGGGCATCGGGATCCGGGCCCACCACCGACGACACGTCATCGAGAGGCCCCTACGCCCTCACGACGGACGGCACGGAGGGCACCACCCAGTCGTGCCGAGTCGTCGATGCCCGGATGCTCGCCAGAGGCGAATGAGTGGGAGTGAGATCGGCTCACCCGGCCGGCAGCAGCCCCCGCCGCCGCAGGTCACGACGGACGCCGTCTGCGGCGGCGTCGGCCTCGCTGGGCCAGGTCATGGGCTCCCGCTCGAAGAACCACGCGGCCTCACCCGGGGACGGCGCCCAGCGCTCGATGGCAAGCACGTCGGCGAGGACTGCGGCCAGGTCGTCGGGCGAGTCCCACCGCCGCTTGACCTGACGCAGGACCATGCCGAGCGGCCCGCCTCGAGAGCCCAGGTCGGTGTCGGCGACGCCAGGGTGCACGACGGCGACGTCCACGTCCGGGTGCGTCCGTGCCCACTCGCGCAGGCCGACCGCTCCGACGAGCTTGGTGGTGCAGTAGGTCCGGAGGGCGGAGAAGTCCTCGCCGGGCGGCGTCCGGGCCTCGTCGAACCTCCCCTTGACCATCAGCCCGGCTCCGACGAGCAGCGCCCGACGCAGGCTTCCCTGCCGGGCGAGGTCGGCCTGCAGCCTGAGGGGGGCCAGGGCGTTCAGCGCGAAGGACGCCTCCACGCCGCCCACGGTGTGCCGCCGGCTGGGCCAGATCCCGGCGTTGTGCACGACGGTGACCTCGTCGCCGAGCTCGGCGGCGAGCTGCGTCCCCAGGCGCTCGACCTCGTCGAGCCGGGTGAGGTCGCAGGGCCGGGGCACCACGACGCCGGGATGCGCTGCCGCTGTCTGCTCGAGGGTTCCTCCCGACCGGGCGACCAGCACCACGCGGTCCGGTGGTGGCACCTGTGCGAGCAGGCGGGCGACCAGGGCCTGCCCGATGCCGCGGGACGCCCCGGTGACCACCCAGTCCATGGGGACACGCTACGGCGGGGAGGGGCAAATTGGAAGATCCTTCCAACTAGAGGGCTAGGCTCGGGACGTGGTCGGAACGGGTGAGCGTCGCAGCGACGGGGCTCGGCGACGCGAAGAGATCCTGGCCGCGGCGCTGCGGTGCTTCGACGCCCAGGGGCTGCTCGGCGTCGGGATCGAGGACATCCGCCGGGAGGCCGGCGCCAGCCCGTCGTCGGTCTACCACCTGGTGGGCAACCGCGACGCGGTCGTCCTGGCCCTCCTCATCGACATCTTCGAGGAGCTCTTCGCGGCGCTGGCGCGGTCGTCGGCGCAGGCCCGCACCGGGGAGGAGCTCGTCCACGGACTGGTCCTCACCCATCTGGACTGGGTCGAGTCCCACCCTGTCCGGGCGAGGTTCCTCTACCAGGCGATGGCGGTGGAGCACAGCCTCGGTGAGCAGGGCAAGGCCGACCTGGCAGCGGCCAAGGCCGCCGCGCTGGAGCCGGTCGTCAGGCACGCGGCCGGGTTCGTGGCGCGCGGCGAGCTGCCGAGGTGGAGCGTCGTCCAGCTGGAGGTGGCCACGTTGGGCACCGCCCACGAGGCGCTCCGTCGCTGGCTGGCGGGAGATCAGGACCTGGCCCCGGCCTGGCTGAGGCAGCACCTCCCGGACGCGGCCTGGGCCGGCCTGACGAGCCGGCTCGGCTGATCGTCGCACCGGCCGAGGCCCTAGTCTGCGCATCAGGAGAAGGAGGACCCATGAGCGCCACGCCACCCCTGCCCGCTTTCGACCCTGCCGACCCGGCGGGCATCGACGACCTGCTGAGCCAGGAGGAGAAGGACGTCCGGTCCTCGGTGCGTCAGCTGGTGGCCCAGGTGGCCGAGCCCTCCGTTGCGGGCTGGTTCGAGGACGGCCGCATCGACGACCCCCGCGGGCTGGTCAAGGCGTTCGGCGAGATGGGGCTGCTCGGGATGCACCTGGAGGGCTACGGCTGTGCGGGGATGTCGTCGGTCGACTACGGGCTCGCGTGTCTGGAGCTGGAGGCCTGCGACTCGGGCGTGCGCTCGATGGTGTCGGTGCAGGGATCGCTGGCGATGTACGCGATCTGGCGCTTCGGCTCCGAGGAGCAGAAGCAGGAGTGGCTGCCCCGGATGGCGGCCGGTGAGGCGATCGGCTGCTTCGGGCTGACCGAGCCCGACCACGGCTCCGACCCTGCGGGCATGCGCACCCGGGCGGTGCGCGACGGCTCCGACTGGGTGCTCGACGGCCGCAAGATGTGGATCACCAACGGCTCGATCGCCGACGTCGCGGTCGTGTGGGCCCGGGTGGACGACGGGGGTGCCGACGACGGCATCCGGGGGTTCGTGGTGCCGACCGGCCTCCCGGGGTTCTCCGCCCCCGAGATCAAGCACAAGATGTCGCTGCGCGCGTCGGTCACCAGCGAGCTGGTGCTGGACGGCGTACGCCTCCCGGCCGACGCGCTCCTGCCGGAGGCCCGCGGCCTGAAGGGCCCGCTGTCGTGCCTCAACGAGGCCCGCTACGGCATCGTCTGGGGGGCGCTGGGCGCCGCCCGCTCCTCGCTCCAGGCAGCGCTGGCGTACGCCGGCCAGCGCGAGCAGTTCGGCAAGCCGATCGCGGCCTTCCAGCTGACGCAGGCCAAGCTCGCCGACATGACCCTCGAGCTGGTCAAGGGTCAGCTGCTGGCGCTGCACCTGGGGCGTCGCAAGGACGCCGGTCGGCTGCGGCCCGAGCAGGTCAGCATCGGCAAGCTCAACAACGTCCGCGAGGCGCTCGAGATCTGCCGCACCGCCCGCACCATCCTGGGCGCCAACGGCATCTCGTTGGAGTACCCCGTGATCCGGCACGCCAACAACCTCGAGTCGGTCCTGACCTACGAAGGCACCGTCGAGATGCACACGCTGGTGCTGGGGCAGGCACTCACCGGCCACGCCGCCTTCCGCTGACCTTCGCCGCTGAAGGGCGTCACCTAGGGTTGGCGGCATGCGCCGCCTGCTCGTGTCACTCGTGCTCGCGGCCGTCCCTCTGAGCGGCCTCGCCGCGTGCTCGGCGCCGCCGGACCCGACGCTGATCGCGTTCCTGCTGGCCAGCAACAGCTCTCCTCGGTGGGCCACGGCCGACGAGCCGGCGTTCCGCGACCGGGTCGACCTCACCTGCCCCGACTGCGAGTACGTCACCCGCAACGCCGCCGGCGACCCCGAGATGCAGCGACGCCAGCTCGACGAGGTGCTCGACCAGGGCGCCGACGTCGTCGTCCTCAACGCCGTCACCGCCGAGGAGGGCGAGGACCTGGTGGTGCGCGCCGGCGACGTGCCGGTCGTCGCCTACGACCGCTTCGTGGCGGGCGCTGACTACTTCGTGTCCTACAACGCCTCCGCGACCGGCACCCTCGCCGCGCGCGCCGTCGTACGCCGGGTGGGCAGGGGCGCCTCGGTGCTGCTCCTCAACGGCGCCCAGACCGACGCCAACGGGGTGGCCATGAAGAGCGCCGTCCACGAGGTCTTCGACGAGGCGGGCGTGCAGATCGTCGCCGAGAAGGACCCGGCGACCTGGTCGGCCGACGAGGCGCAGGCGTGGGTCGAGGCCCAGCTCCGACGCCACCCTCCGCGGACCCTCGACGCGATCGTGGTCGCGAACGACACCCAGGCGACCGGCGTGGCGCAGGTGCTCACCCGGGCCCAGGTGCCGGTCGCCGACTGGCCGGTGATCACCGGCCAGGACGCCAACCTCGACGCGCTCCGGCGGCTGGTCACGGGCCGCCAGACGCTCACCGTCTACAAGTCGTTCCCGCGCGAGGCCGAGCAGGCCGCCGACATCGCCGTCACCCTGGTCACCGGCGGCACGCCCACCGAGACCACACCGGTCGAGGGCGTGCCGGCCTACGTCTTCCGTCCCCAGGTGGTCACCCTCGACAACCTCGCCGACACCGTGATCCGCGACGGCGTCGTCGACCCGGAGGAGCTCTGCGCCGGACCCGTGCTCCGCCGCTGCGAGCAGGTCGGCCTGCGCTGAGCCTGGATCCGGGCTCCGTCGGGGCGTCAGCCGACGACGAGCCGCTCGGCGTCGTCGAGGATCAGCTCGAAGAACAGCTCGTGGTCCGAGATCGCGTCCCGGCCCAGCTGCTCGAAGAGCTCGGCGGTCACCGCCCCGAGCACCAGGGTCCAGGCGGCGAGGCCGCGGTGCAGGGTGGCGGGGTCGATGCCGTACGGCGCGACGATCGGGTGCGCCGCCATCTGACCCAGCGCCGCCTCCTCCGTGGGTGAGGACGTCTGCTCCCTCCCCGCAAGCGTCGCCATCAGCAGCCGGGGGATCCGGGTCCCGGCCTCCTGTGTCCGCTCCACCGGGGCGTGGTAGCCGGGCACGGGGGAGCCGTAGATCAGTGCGAACTCGTGGGGATGCTCGACCGCCCAGCGTCGGATGCCGCGAGAGACGATGCGGAACCGCTCCATCGGCGGCACGTCGCCCGCGTCGGCCAGATCAGCCTCGACGGCGTCGGCGAGGCCGTCGTAGGCCGCGATGATGAGGCGGGTGAGCAGCTCGTCACGGCTCTCGACATATCGGTAGATCGCCGACGAGGCCATGCCCATCTCGCGGGCGATGGCCCGCAGCGAGAGCGCCGCGGCGCCGTAGGCCGCCAGATGCCGGCCGGCGACGGCCTGGATCTCTGCCTCGAGGGCGGCGCGGTTGCGGGCGCGGATGCCGGCTGCTGGGGGCATGTCCGCCATCCTGCCACATTTCGCGAGCAGCAAGCACAAAACAGAGCGGTGCTCTTGACACTGCGCAGGAAAGCGTGTGCACTGGTCTCAGACAAGAGCACTGCTCGCAAGGAGACTGACATGACACGTTTCGTGGTGATGGGTGCCGGTGGCATCGGCCGAGGGGCTGCCTCGGCGCTGGCCGAGCGGGGCCACGAGGTGACGATGGTGACCCGCAGCGGCGCCGACCCGGAGATCGCCGGGGTCCGCCCGCTGGCGGCGGACGCGGCGGACGCGGCGGGCCTGGAGCGGGCCGCCGAGGGGGCGACCGCGATCCTCAACGCCATGAACCCCCGGCAGTACCACACGTGGGAACGCGACTGGCCGCCGGTGGCGCGAGCGCTGCTGGCCGCGGCCGAGCGCGCCGGCGCGGGGCTGGTCACGGTGTCCAACCTCTACCTCTACGGACGGGTCGACGCCCCCATGACCGAGCAGACTCGGGTCGCACCGAACGGCGCCAAGGGGCGGGTCCGCGCTGGCATGTGGGCGGATGCGCTGGCGGCGCACGAGGCCGGGCGGGTGCGGGCGACGGAGCTGCGTGCCTCGGACTACTTCGGCCCAGGCTCCAGCGCCGGCGCCAGCATCCTCAACCAGTTCGTCATCAGCCGCGCGGCCAGAGGCAAGCGCAGCTGGCTGATCGAGGGCGGTCCCGACGTGCCGCACTCGTGGACCTACCTCCCCGACATCGGCCGCTTCGCCGCCGTGCTCGCGACCGACGACCGGTCCTGGGGGCGTGCCTGGCACGTCCCGACCGAGCCGCCCCGCACGCTACGACAGGTGGCCGGCGATGTCGCTGCCCTCCAGGGTCTGCCGGCACCTGCCGTCACGAGGCTGCCGCGGCTGCTCAAGCGCGCTGCGCGAGTGATGCCGGTCGTGCGGGAGCTCGACGAGACCGAGCACCAGTTCGAGCGTCCCTTCGTGCTGGACTCCACCGATGCCGAGGAGACCTTCGGCGTCCGGGCCACTGCTTGGGAGGAGGCGCTGCGCGCCACCGTGGCGGATCTGACACGGTGACGTCCGGCAGCCGGTGCGCGCCCGGCGCCGTCACAGCCCCAGGGAGCGGCCGATGATCTCCTTCTGGATCTCCGTGGTGCCGCCGTAGATCGTCTGTACCCGGGAGTCGAGGTAGGCCCGAGCGATGGGGTACTCCGTCATGTAGCCGTAGCCGCCGTGCAGCTGCAGGCCGCGGTCGACGAGCTTCACCTGGAGCTCGGTGGTCCACCACTTCGCCATCGACGCGGTGGCCGCGTCGAGCTCGCCGCGCACGTGCTTGGCCAGGCAGTCGTCGACGAACACCCGCGCGATCCGCGCCTCGGTCGCCATCTCGGCGAGCAGGAACCGGTTGTGCTGGAAGCGGCCGATCGGCCGGCCGAAGGCCTGCCGGTCGCGGGCGTAGGACACCGACTCGTCGAGCACCCACTCACACGCCGAGGCGGCGGAGACGGCCATCGACAACCGCTCCTGTGACAGGTTGGTCATCAGCTGGGCGAAGCCGGTGCCTTCCTGGCCGAGCAGGTTGCCCTTCGGCACCCGGACGTCGGTGAACGACAGCTCGGCGGTGTCCTGGGCGTGCTGGCCGATCTTGTCGAGGTTGCGGCCGCGCTCGAAGCCCTCCATGTCGCGCTCCACGACCAGCAGCGAGATGCCGGCGTGACCGGCGTCGGGGTCGGTGCGCGCCACGACCACGACCAGGTCGGCCAGGATGCCGTTGGAGATGAAGGTCTTCTGGCCGTTGAGGAGGTAGTGGTCCCCCTGGTCGACCGCGGTGGTGCGGATGCCCTGCAGGTCGGAGCCGGCGCCGGGCTCGGTCATCGCGATCGCCGCGATCAGCTCGCCGGAGCACAGCCCGGGGAACCACCGCTCCGCCTGCTCGTCGCTGGCGCTCTGCAGGAAGTACGGCGCGATCATGTCGTTGAAGAGGGGGAACGCGCAGCCGTGGATGCCCCGCGGCACCATCTCCTCGGCGATCACCGCGTGGAAGCGGAAGTCGTCGACCCCACCACCGCCGAGGCGCTCCGGCAGCTGGAGACCGAGCAGCCCCTGGGCGCCGGCCTTGGCCCAGACCTCGCGGTCGACGATGCCGGCCTTCTCCCAGCGGTCGTGGTGCGGCACCACCTCGCGGTCGAGGAACGCTCCCACGGTGGCGCGGAACGCCTCGTGCTCGGGCTCGAACACCGACCGGGGCGGACGGGGGGCGGCGGTCACGACACCATCTCCTTCACCTGGGCAACGAGGCCGGCGGGGTCCTCCCCGACCGGGCTGACCGAGAGGTGGGTGACGCCGGCCTCCCGGAAGGCGGCCACCCGCTCGGCGACGTACGACGCCGGGCCGACCAGGTTCGCGGCCTCCAGCCAGTCGGAGGGCACCGCCGCGGCGGCGTCTCGGTGCTTGCCGTCGAGGTAGAGGTCCTGGATCTCCTGGGCCTCGCGCTCGTAGCCGAAGGCCTTCGCGACGTCGTTGTAGAAGTTCCTGCCCCGGGCGCCCATGCCGCCGACGTACAGCGCGAAGAGGGGTCGGACCAGGTCGAGGAGCTGCGTGGTCTCCGGGCCCTCGCCGATCGCCAGCATGCCGCCCGCGCTCACCTGCAGCGGCCCCAGGTCCGGCGACCGCTTCGCCCGGCCGGCGGCCAGCGCCGCGTCCCACACCTGCGGCGCGCGCTCGGGGTGGAACAGGTGCGGCATCCAGCCGTCGGCGATCTCGGCGGTCTGCTCCACGCTCGTGGGGGTGAGGGTGGCGAGGAAGATCGGGACCCGGTCGCGCTCGGGGCGGGTGAGGAGCTTCAGCGGCTTGCCGAGCCCGGTGGCGGCGCCCTGCTCACGGGTCAGGGGGAGGGGGTAGAGGCCGTCGTTGGTGAGCGTCTCGCGGCGCAGGCCGCGGCGCACCAGGTCGACGATCTCCCGGGTGCGGGCCAGCGGCTTGTCGTACGGCACCCCGTGGAAGCCCTCGATCACCTGCGGTCCGGAGGCCCCCAGGCCAAGGATCGCGCGGCCGCTCGAGACGTTGTCGAGCCCGGCGACGGTCTGCAGCAGGGCGGCCGGGGTGCGGGAGTAGATGTTGAGGATGCCCGAGCCGATCTCGAGCCGCTCCGTCTTCGCCGCGAGGTAGCCCATCAGTGTCGGGCCGTCGAAGCCGTAGGCCTCCGCCACCCAGACGCCGTCGAGACCGGCCCGCTCGAGGGCGGAGACCTGGTCGGCAGCCTCGCGTGGGTTGCCGGCATACATCAGCGGGTGGAACAGCTTCACGGCGGCGACGCTAGCACCGGGTCACCTGGGGGTCGGGTCAGCCCGGGTCGGGAACCGAGCCGAAGCTGCGGGAGCAGGAGGCGCCCTCGCAGTCGCGCAGCGCCTCCATCCGCCGACGCATCTCCGCAAGCACCGGGCGGTAGCGCGCGTCGTCGGCGAGGTTGGTGATCTCGTCGGGGTCGCGCACCCGGTCGTAGAGCTGCTCGAAGCCGTTGGTGACGTCGAGGCCGTAGGTGTAGCGGTCGGTGCGAGCGCCGCGGATCCGCCAGCTCTCGAACGCCGGCCGGGCCATGCCGGTCTGGATGAGCTGGGTGTCGCGCCAGGTCATCGGCTGGCCGCGCAGCAGCGGGGCGAAGGACACGCCGTCGACCAGGCGCTCCGGCGTCGCCCCGGCCAGCTCGCTGATCGTCGGGGCCAGGTCGGCCAGCGCCACCGGCATCCGCGACTCCGCACCGTCGGTGGCGGTGGGGAGGCGCACCTGGAACGGGATCGCCATCGACTCCCGGAAGATGTAGTTCTTGTGCGACAGCCGGTGCTCGCCGAGCAGGTAGCCGTTGTCGGAGACGAAGAAGATGTAGGTGTTGTCGAGCTCGCCGAGCTCGTCGAGGTGGTCGACCAGCTCCTGGACGTTCTCGTCGGCTGCCTGCAGCGCCTCGATCCGGGAGATGAACCGATTCTGCATCTCCTGCGCCGACAGCTTGGGACCGCGCGCCTCGCGGGGCTGGTCGGAGACGTCGTCCTCGTTGAAGGAGGCCTTGTCGAGGGCGGGCAGCCGCGCGTCGGTCAGGGTGCCGCGGAAGCGCGGCGCCGGGACGGAGTACTCCTCCTCGCCGGAGCGCTTCTTGGCGCGGTGGGGAGCATAGTTGGAGATCCATGCGAAGAACGGCCGGTCGCGGTCGAAGCCGTCGATGTAGGACCGGACGTAGTCGTTGGTGATGTCGTCGACGTAGCCGCGCCGGACGACCGGGTCGCCGTCGTTGTAGAACCGCGTCGTCATGAAGTCGGTGCCGCCGATGTAGGGGTTCCAGTGGTCCCAGCCCTCGGGGGCGTCGTACTGCTCGTTGTATCCGTTCATGTACTTGCCGGCCATGCCGGTCTGGTAGCCGGCATCGTGCAGCCAGCGGCCGATCGTGTTGTCGCGGTCGATCAGCGCGTGGTAGCCCCCGTTGGGACCGGTGTTGTGGTGGACGCCGTTGTTCTGGCCGTACTGGCCGGTGACGATCTCGGCCCGCGCGGGGCAGCACAGGGAGTGGGGGGAGAGCCCGTCGCTGAAGTCGATGCCGTGGTCGCCGATGAGCCGCTGGGTGATCGGCATCCACTGCATGTCGTAGGTCGTCTGGTCGTCGGTGCTGATCAGGATGATGTTGGGCCGCTCGTCGGGGAGCTCCTCGCGGGCCTGGGTCTGGGTCTGCGGTGCCGCCAGCGCCATCAGGCACCCCGCGGCGAGCAGCCCGGCGCCCGTGCGGGCGAGCGTCCCCAGACGCATGCGTGACTCCCACGGTGTTTCGGCAGCGGACAGCAGAAGCGGCCTCGGGCAGTCGACACTGACCGCCGGGCCGGCACCCCTCACGATAGCCGACGCGTGCGCGATTCTCCGCTTTCCCGACCATCTCCCGGGGCCAGCTGCTGGTGGCCGTTCCAGGAGTCCCAGAGCGCGGCGTAGGCGCCGCCGGCGGCGACCAGCTCGTCGTGCGAACCGAGCTCGGTGATCCGGCCGTGCTCGACCACCGCGACCCGGTCGGCGTCGTGGGCGGAGAACAACCGGTGCGCGATGGCGATCACGGTCCGCCCCTCCAGCACGGCGGCCAGTGAGCGCTCCAGGTGCCGAGCCGCGCGAGGGTCGAGCAGTGACGTGGCCTCGTCGAGCACCAGCGTGTGCGGGTCGGCGAGGACCAGCCGGGCGAGCGCGATCTGCTGCGCCTGAGCGGCGGTCACCGCGCGCCCTCCGGAGCCGACGACCGTGTCCAGGCCGTCAGGGAGGGAGTCGACCCAGGGCAGGGCGTCGACGGCGTCGAGCGCCCGGCGGATGTCGTCGTCACCGGCGCCGGGCTTCGCCGCGAGCGCGAGGTTCTCGCGCACGGTGCCGACGAAGACGTGGTGCTCCTGGGTGACCAGGGCCACATGCCCGCGCAGGTCGCCCAGCGGTAGCGCCACCAGGGGTACCCCGCCCACGGTCACCGACCCCGCGTCGGGCGGGTGGATGCCGGCCAGCAGCCGCCCCAGGGTGGACTTGCCGGCCCCCGACGGGCCGACCATCGCGACCCGCTCGCCGACGCCGACGTCGAGCGTCACCCCGTGCAGCACCTCGCGCCCCTCGACGTAGGCGAAGCGCACGTCGCGGGCCTCGAGATGCTCGTCGGCGGGCTCCTCCTCGGTGGCCACGCGGTCGTCGGGCACCTGGCCGACGCCGAGCAGCCGCGACAGCGAGGCGGCGCCGAGCTGCAGCTCGTCGAGGATCGAGACCACCCGGTCGACCGGGTCGATCAGCATCTGCACGTAGAGCGTCGCGGCGGTGACGTCGCCGAGCGACGCCTGACCCTGGATGTAGAGCCAGCCCCCGAGGAGCAGGGTGAGCACGGTGGGGATGAGATAGGACAGCTCCATGCTGGGGAAGAACACCGTGCGCAGGTAGAGCGTGTAGCGCTCCGCCGCATAGGACTCGCGGATGTCGTCGTCGAGCCGGCGTACCTGCTCGGCCTGGAGACCCAGCGACTCGACGGTGCGGGCACCCTCGACGGTCTCGCTCAGGGTCGCGGTGATCCGCGAGTACGACGCGGTCTCGCGGAGGTAGCCGTCCTTGGCGCGGGCGAGGTACCACCGCAGCCCGATGACGAGCGGGGGCACCCCGAGCAGGCACGGGAGGAGCACCCACCAGCCCACGCTGAGCGCGGCCGCGAACGTCAGCACCGCCGTGACCATGGCGATCGTCCACTCGGGCAGCGCGTAGCGCACCGACCAACCGAGCTGGTCGACGTCGCGGTTGGCCCGGGCCTGGAGGTCGCCGGAGCCGGCCGACTCGACGGTGCCGATCGGCAGGGTGAGCACGTGGCCGACGAAGTCCTCGCGCAGCTCGGCCAGCACCTGCTCGCCGAGCGCCTGGGAGAGGTACCGCGCATAGCGGGTGAGCACCGTCTGCAGGGCGAGGAACCCCGCCAGCAGCAGGACGACCCTGTCCACGTGGGCGAGCGTGGTGCCCTCCGCGACGGCCTGCACCAGGTCGCCGAGCAGCCTCGGCACGGCGAGGGCGGCCAGGGCCGCCAGTGCGTGCAGCGCGAGCGTCGACCAGAGCATCCGGGGGTGACGGCGGGCGACCTGGCGCACGTAGCGGCGGGCGGCGGGGGTGTCAGAGACGGGGAGCGCGGTGCTCATGGGGCCGCCTCGACCGTGCGGAGGACCACCGAGCGGTAGGCCGGCACGCGGGCGAGCAGGTCCTCGTGGGCGCCGGTGGCCACCACCCGCCCGCCCTGGACGAACGCCACCTGGTCGACCTCGTCGAGCAGCAGCGGGCTGGTGGTCACCACCACCGTGGTGTGGCCGCTGCGGACAGCCACCAGCCGCGACGCGATCTGTGCCTCGGTGTGCGCGTCGACCGCGGAGGTCGGCTCCACCAGCACCAGCACCTCGGGGTCGAGCGCGAGCGCGCGGGCCAGCACCAGCCGCTGGCGCTGGCCACCGGAGAAGGAGCGGCCGCGCTCGGTGACCACGGTGTCCAGACCGTCGGGCAGCCCGACCAGGATGTCCTGCGCGGAGGCCGCGGCCAGGGCCGCGTGCAGGTCGCCGCCCTCTCGCACCCCGAGGCGTTCGGCGAGCGGGCCCGAGAACAGCGAGGACCCGGTGTCGGAGACCACGATCCGGTGCCGCACGTCGGCGCGCGCCAAGGCGGTGAGTGGGACACCTCCCCAGGTCACGTCGTCGTCCGGCTCGGGAGCGACCATGCCGAGCCGGTCGGCGAGGGTGGCGGTCTCGTCGGGGTCGTCGCTCACCAGCGCGGTGACCCGGCCGGGCGCCACGACCAGGCCGCTGCGCCGGTCGGCCAGCTCGCTGCCGGGTGGCGGGGCGGGCAGCGGCGCGACCGGGTCGGCGTACTCGGAGCTGAGGGCGAGCACGTGGCAGACCCGCTTGGCGGACACACGGCCGCGGATCAGCTTGTTGGCGTACTCCGTCGCGGTGCGCAGCGGGATCATCAGGAACGCGGAGTAGCCGTAGAACGCCACCAGCTCACCCGGGGTGATCTGCCCGCGGACCGCCGCGCGGGCGCCGAGCCAGACGACCACGACCACGAAGACGCCGGGCAGCAGCACCTGGAGCGCGTCGAGCACCGACTGCAGCCGCGCCACCGCGACGCCCGCCCGGCGGACCTGCTGGGACTCGCGGCGGTAGCGCCCCCAGAACACCTCCTCGCCGCCGATGCCGCGCAGCACCCGCAGGCCACCGACGATGTCGCCGGCGGTGTTCGCGAGGTCACCCATCAGGTGGCGCTGGTCGGCGCTCCGCCGTTGCAGCGGCGCCAGCAGCGGGCCGACGGCCACCATCAGCAGGGGGACCCCGACCAGGACGACCAGGCCGAGCGTGACCGAGGTGGACAGCAGGATCGCCGAGACCAGCAGGAACGACACCACGGCGCCGGCGAAGCGCGCCGACACGTCCATGACCTGGCCCAGGTGCGACAGGTCCGAGGTGCCGATCGCCACCACCTCGCCGGTCGAGACCCGGCGGGGGAGCGTGGCGCCGAGGTCGACCGACTGGCGGCCGACCAGCTGGACGGTGCGGTAGGCCGCGGTGAGCCAGTTGGTGACGGCGAAGCGGTGCCGGAGGATGCCGCTGACCGCCTGCACCAGTCCGACCGCCAGCATCAGCCCTGCCCAGGTCACCAGCGCCGAGGTGTCCTTCGCGGCGACGCCCTGGTCGATCGCGCGGCCGAGCAGCGCCGGCAGCACCGCCTGGCTGCTCATCCAGATGATGCCGAAGACCATCCCCATCACGAGCGTGCGCCACTGACCGAGCGCCAGCCACCACAGGAAGCGACCCGGCGACCGGGCGTCAGCCACTCCGGGGTGGTCGAGAGGGAGTGGCCGCACCTGCCCGAATGTACGGCTGGCCCGGTCGCCGTCGCGACCAGGTTTCGACCGGCCTACAGTGGCTGCCGTGGAAGAGCGCAACGCCGCGCTGGTGGCACGGATCAGAGACGCCGTCATCGGGGACGACCAGGTGATGGACGGGCCCTACGGTCCGCGTCGGGTGACCTACGCCGACTACACCGCCTCCGGCCGGGCGTTGGGCTTCCTGGAGGACTTCCTCCGCGAGGAGGTGCTGCCCCGTTACGCCAACACCCACACCGAGGCCAGCGGCACGGGCCTGCAGACCACGCGGCTGCGCGAGGACGCGCGGCGAGTGATCCACGAGGCCGTCGGTGGTGACGACGAGACGGTGGTGATCTTCTGCGGCTCGGGCAGCACCGGGGCGATCGACAAGCTGGTCGGGATCCTCGGGCTGCGGATCCCCTCCGCGCTGGAGGATCGCTACCACCTCGCGGCGGCCATCCCTCCCGAGCGCCGACCGGTGGTCTTCGTGGGGCCTTTCGAGCACCACTCCAACGAGCTGCCGTGGCGGGAGTCGATCGCCGACGTGGTCACGATCCCCGAGGACGCCGACGGCCACATCGACCAGGCAGTGCTGCGCACCGAGCTGGAGAGGTACGCCGACCGGCCCCTGCTGATCGGGTCCTTCTCGGCCGCCAGCAACGTGACCGGCATCGTCTCCGACACCTACGGTGTCGCCGCGTTGCTCCACGAGCACGGCGCGCTCTCCCTGTGGGACTTCGCCGCCGCGGCGCCGTACGTCCGGATCGAGATGAGCCCCACCGAGCAGCCCGTCTCGGCACGCAAGGACGCCGTGGTCCTGTCGCCGCACAAGTTCATCGGCGGCCCCGGGACCCCCGGCGTGCTGGTGATACGCCGTGAGCTGCTGACCAACCGGGTCCCGGTGGTCACCGGCGGAGGCACGGTGGCCTACGTCAACCCGACCGACCACCGCTACCTCGACGATCCGGCCCACCGCGAGGAGGGCGGCACGCCCGCCATCGTGGAGTCGATCCGGGCCGGGCTGGTCTTCCAGCTCAAGGAGGCGGTCGGCGTCGACACGATCCAGGCCCACGAGGAGGACATGCTGCGCCGCGCGCTGGCCGCCTGGGCGGAGGAGCCCTCGCTGCAGGTGCTCGGCAACCTCGAGGCGCGCCGGCTGTCGATCGTGTCGTTCGTGGTGCGCGGGCCGACGGGCCGCCGACTGCACCACAACTTCGTGGTCGCGCTGCTCAACGACCTCTTCGGCATCCAGACGCGTGGCGGCTGCTCCTGCGCCGGCCCCTACGGACACCGCCTGCTCGGCATCGACATCGAGCGCTCCCACGAGTACGAGTCGGAGATCGCCGTCGGCTGCGAGGGCATCAAGCCCGGCTGGGTGCGAGTCAACTTCAACTACTTCATCGACGAGGAGGTCTTCTCCTACCTCGTGGAGGCGGTGCGGCTGGTCGCTCGGGACGGATGGCGGCTGCTCGGCGACTACCGCTTCGACCCGGCCACCGGCCTGTGGCACCACCGTGGCGGCACCGTCGAGCCACCGCTCCGGCTCTCCGACGTGACCTACGACGACTCGGGTGCCATGACCTACCCCCGCCACGGCACCACCGCGCCGGTGGCGGCGCTGGCGGGCTACCTCGACCTGGGCCGGCAGATCCTTGCCGCCGCCACGCCTCCCGACCTCACCGCCGCCCACGTCAGCGACGACTTCGACGAGCTGCTGTGGTTCGAGCTTCCGCAGGAGTCCTACGCCCCCTGACGTCTCGGCCCGTGCTCACGTATCTCGAAGGCGTCCGCACGGTCCTCTCCTTCGAGGGCGACACTCGGCCGCCCCAAGGGGGGAACCGATGAACTCGCGCACCATCTGCTTCTTCGTGCCGCCGTACGTCCAGTCGGAGGTGGCCAAGAACGTCGACGGCTCGGCGTCCGACAAGAGCCAGAAGACGCTCGCCGACGCGGCTCGCAAGCGCCGCGCCGACTCGATCAAGGCCGCGGACGCGGCCGGCCAGGGTCTCGCGCCGGCGCCGACCGGCACCTCGCGCCGCGAGGTCTACGACTCCGGCCACACGGCCAACCAGCGGGTGACGCTGGTGCGCCCCGAGGGCGCGCCGGAGACCACGGACGCCGACGTCATCAACGCCTACGACAACGCCGGCCAGGTGCGGTCGTTCTACAAGCAGGTCCTCAACCGGGACTCGATCGACAACCGCTTCCTCGACCTCGTGCTCAACGTGCACTTCTCGACCAGCTACAACAACGCCTTCTGGGACGGCGACGAGATGACCTTCGGCGACGGCGACGGCGTCATCTTCTCGGGCTTCGCCCGATCGCTCGACGTGGTGGCTCACGAGCTCGCGCACGGCGTCACGCAGTTCGCGTCGGGCCTGATCTACAAGAACGAGTCGGGCGCCCTCAACGAGCACTTCAGCGACGTGTTCGGGACCGCCGTCACGCAGTGGGCCGACGGGGAGCACCCCGCCGACGCCGACTGGCTGATCGGCGACGAGATCATGGGCCCGGACCTGTTCGGTGAGGCTCTCCGCTCGATGCGCAACCCGGGGACGGCCTACGACAACCCGATCCTGGGCACCGATCCTCAGCCGGCCCGCTACGCCGACCGCTATACCGGCAGCGCCGACAACGGCGGCGTGCACATCAACTCGGGCATCCCCAACCGCGCGTTCTACCTCGCGGCCACCGAGATCGGTGACACGGTGACCGCGGCGCGGATCTGGTACCACGCGCTGCACTTCCTCAAGCCGAACAGCACCTTCGCGCAGGCCGCGGACCAGGTGGCCGACTCGGCACGGATCCTGGTCAAGGCGGGGGTCGTGCCCAAGGGCGCCGCGCAGATCGTCCGCGGCGCCTGGCGCGCGGTGGGCGTCGGCTGACCGGTTCCCGGGCGGTCAGCGCCCCAGCCCTTCGACCACCTCGGCGCCCGGAAGCCGGGTCAGCGCCGGGCCGGGCAGCAGGAGCTTGGAACGGCGTACGCCGGAGCCGATGACCGCCACCGGCGCGTCGTGCAGCCGCGCATCGACGAGCACCCGCCAGCCGGCCGGCAGGCCGAGCGGGGTGATGCCGCCGTACTCCATGCCCGACTCCTCGACCGCCCGCTCCATGGGGAGGAACGACGCCTTGCGCACGTCGAGCAGCTTGCGGACCGTGGTGTTGACGTCGGCCCGGGTGTCGGCGGCGACGACGCAGGCGGCCACCCGCTCCTCGCCGTCGCGTCGGCCCATCACCACGACGCAGTTGGCGCTCGCCTCCAGCGGCAGGCCGGCCGCTTCGCAGAGCGCCGCGGTGTCGGCGAGGGTGGGGTCGATCTCCACCACGCCGACGTCGGTGGCCCCCGACCAGGCGCTCAGCGCCGCCGCCACGCTGGGGGCCAGCAGGTCGGTCCGGTCCAGAGCCGGCTCGGTCACCAGCGATCCCAGGGAGAGCGTCATGGGCCCATCGTGCCGTGTGGCGCCTGTCGCGGGGGAGTCCGGGCATGCCGAGGGGCCGCGACCCCCGGTCGCGGCCCCTCTCTCGGATGCGCCCTCACTCCTCGGGGACCAGCACCCACATCACCACGTAGGCGACGACCAGGGACCCGAGGCCGAACACGGCGCCGAGCACGGTCAGCACGCGCACCAGGGTGACGTCGACACCGAGGTAGTCGGCGACGCCGGAGCACACGCCGGCGACCATCTTGTCGTCGGACCGACGCACCAGGCGCTTGCCGGCGGGGCTCTGGATCGGGGGGTTCTGGACGGGCGGGGTGGTGGGGTTCTCGGCGGACTGGGTCATCGCTCCTCCTCGGGGAGATCGTGGTGGTCGTCGGTGGCCGGCTCGTCGACGGTGTACGCCGACTCCTCGGGGTGGTAGGCCGGTGCGGAGTAGCCGACCGTCGTCTGGGGGTGGGCCCGGCGGCGACCGGAGAAGACCGCGGCGAGGAGTCCTGCCCCGCCGGCGAACACCCACGGCAGCGGCAGCAGCCAGCGGACGTCGTTGGTGGCGACCCAGTCGCTCTGGACGGCGGCCCAGATGGCGACCAGCCCGAGGAAGGCGAGGCCCATGACCAGGTGGCCGACGTGAGCCGGGTGGAACCCGCGCTCGCGGGCGGGGGCGTCGGCGGTGGCGTCGGTGTTCATCGGGTCTCCTCAGCGGGGATCGGGGCGGTCGGGTCGACCTGGACGACGACCTCGCCGAGGCCGAGCTGCACGTCGAGGTTGACGGTGGCGACCTCGTCGGCGACGTCGTGCCGGGTGGTGAAGTCCAGGCCCAGCCCGTCGCGGGAGGTGTCGAAGACCTGCGCGCTGCCGGCGCCGACGCTCGTGGTGGTCACCACGTCGACACCCGGGGGCACGATCACCTCGATCCGGCCTACCCCCTGCTCGAGGGTGATGGTGCGGCCGTCCAGCGCCGCGAGGTCGCGCACGTCGCTGAAGTCGTAGATCAGCTCACCGGCGCCCTGCGAGTAGGTCGCGTCGAGCTCGCTGGCCACCGTCGGACGCACGACGCTCTGCTCGGTCTCGATCCGCTCGCCGATCGAGGTGGCCGCCAGCACGGTCGCCGAGACCAGGCCGAGGAGGATGATGCCCCCCGCCCGGCCGTAGAACGCGCCGACCAGCAGCATCACCGCGGCGATCGCCGTCGTGAGCGCGGGGTACGCCGAGGCCGGGATGTCGGAGCCTGCGACGTCGACCATGCCCAGGATGCCCACGCCGAGGGCCATCAGCGCCAGCGTGAACCACACCAGCAGAGGCCCACTGCGGCGCGGGTCGCGGATCGGCGGGGGCGGCGGCTGCGGGGCCCAGCCGGTGCCGCTCGGGGGGAACGGCGGCGCGGGCGGCAGCACGGTCGTTGCCGTCGCGACCGGGGCACCCGCAGGTGCGTCGGTGGTGGGGGTGGTGGTCATCGGTGCTCCAGAAGGTGACGGTCCGGCGTACGCCGGAGGGGGTGGGGCCGCGGCAGGGGTGCCGGGCGGCGGGACGGGATAGCCGGGGGGGTACGCCACGGGCCGGCGCTCACGCGACGAGGCGACGAGCAGCACGACCAGCGCCACCACCGCCAGCGGCCATGAGACCCAGCGGGCGTCGGACCAGGTGCCGAGCAGCGCCAGGGCCGCCACGACGCCGACACCCACGAGGGCGACGCCGCGGCTGCGCTCGTCGAGCTTGATCACGGCCGAGTCGGCGCCGTCCTCGGGCAGCAGCAGCCACAGGGCGCCGTACAACAGCACGCCGGAGCCGCCGAACAGCGCCAGCACCACGAACGCGACCCGCACGATCACTGGGTCGACGTCGACGTGCCGGGCCAGGCCGCCGGCCACACCGCCGATCCAGCGGTCGCCGAGCACGGTGCGGCGCAGTCGGGTCACGTCGCGCATCTGCTGCGTGGTGACCCGGGGACCGCGGCCGGGGTCGCCGCCGGTGGGCTGACCAGCGGTGCCGGGCTCGGGTCCGCTGTCGGGGCCGTCGCCGGGGCTGGAGGCGGGAGGCTCGAGAGGTGGGGTGGTCATGACTCCACTCTGCTCCCCGGCCGCGTCTCGGACCATCGGGGACCACCCTGGTTCGTACCCGGTGACCCTGACCTTTCCTCAGGGTCGGGTCGGGGTGACGCCTCATGGTCGGAGGGTCCTCGCTGTGTGACGATGAGGAGGAGATGACGACGACCATGCCCTCCCAGGTGCCACCGCAGGCGCCAGCGCCGCGGGAGTACCGACGTGCCTACCGCGACAGCCAGCGGTTGGTCGTCGGTGGGGTCGCCTCCGGGCTGGCACGTCATCTGGGGCTTCCGGTGCTGTGGGTGCGGGGCGGCTTCGTCGTCGCGACGGTGCTCGGCGGCCTCGGCATCGCGTTCTACGCGGGCCTGTGGATGGTGCTGCCCAGCGACGCGGCGTTCCACGAGGACGCCCCCGGGCTGGAGAGCGCCAGCCGCACCGGCAAGCGCCCCGGCCGGGTGCGACGGATCACCGACGTGGGGCCGTGGGTCGCGCTGGCGGCGCTGGGCGTCGGCGTGCTGTTCCTCGTGGAGGCGGTGCTGGGCGCCGGCGCCGTCTTCTGGCCGATGGTGCTCGGCCTGGTCGGGATCGCGTTGCTGTGGCGGCAGGCCGACGAGGTGCAGCGCGAGCGGTGGCTCGACACCGGAGGCCGGATCGACCCGTTCCGGGCGGTGTTCGGCAGCGGCGGGTGGGCGGCGTACGCGCGAGTGGCCGCGGGGATCGGGCTGGTGCTGTTCGCGGTCGTGATCTTCTCCCTGCACGCCGGTGACCTCGGCGTCGCTCGCGACATCACGGTGGCGGCGCTGCTGGGTATCGTCGGGCTGGCGATCGTCGTCGGACCGTGGGTCTTCCGGCTCGCCTCCGACCTGACCGCGGAGCGGGCGGAGCGGGTCCGGTCGCAGGAGCGGGCCGACGTCGCCGCCCATCTCCACGACTCCGTGCTGCAGACGTTGGCGCTGATCCAGAAGAACGCCGCGGACGGGCCGATGGTGGCCCGCCTGGCGCGCGCCCAGGAGCGCGACCTGCGGTCGTGGCTCTACTCCGGCGAGTCGACCGACGAGCGCAGCCTGGCCTCGGCGCTGCGTGGCGTGGGTGCCGAGGTCGAGGACGCCCACGGCGTCACCGTCGACGTCGTCACCGTCGGCGACTGCCCGATGAGCGAGGCGGTGCGGCCCGTCGTCAACGCCACCCGCGAGGCGGTCACCAACGCCGCCAAGCACGCCGGCACCGGCCGGGTCGACGTCTACGCCGAGGTGATCGGCTCCTCGCTCGAGGTCTTCGTGCGCGACCGCGGCGCCGGTTTCGACCCCGACGACATCCCCGACGACCGGCTCGGCGTGCGACACAGCATCATCGACCGGATGGAGCGCCACGGCGGCACCGCCCGGCTCCGCTCCGCTCCCGGTGAGGGCACCGAGGTCCGGCTCAGCCTGGAGCTCGACGAGGCCGGACCGGCCGACGTACCCCACCAGGGGGAGCAGTCAGAAGGGAAGCAGCCATGAGCGAGCAGAACCGCGTCCGCGTGGTGATCGTCGACGACCACGCCATGTTCCGGCGCGGGGTGCGCGCCGAGCTGGGCGACGCCGTCGACGTGGTGGCCGAGGCCGGCGACGTCGGGGAGGCGGTGGCGGCGATCGCCGCCGAGCACCCCGACGTGGTGCTGCTCGACGTCCACCTGCCCGGCGGCGGAGGCGTGGAGGTCATGCGCCGGGCGCCGTCGCCCGAGGCTCGCTACCTCGCGCTCTCGGTCAGTGACGCCGCCGAGGACGTCATCGGCACCATCCGCGGCGGTGCCCGCGGCTATGTCACCAAGACCATCACCGGCCCCGAGCTGGTCGCCGCGATCCGGAGGGTCGCCGACGGCGACGCGGTGTTCTCCCCTCGGCTCGCGGGCTTCGTGCTCGACGCGTTCGCCGGCTCGATCGAGGTGTCGGCGGTCGACGAGGACCTCGACCGGCTCACCGAGCGGGAGCGCGAGGTGATGCGGCTGATCGCCCGCGGCTACGCCTACAAGGAGGTGGCCAAGGAGCTGTTCATCTCCATCAAGACCGTCGAGACCCACATGTCGTCGGTGCTCCGCAAGCTGCAGCTCTCCTCGCGGTACGAGCTGACCCGGTGGGCGTCGGACCGGCGCCTGCTCTGAATCCCGCGTACCCCGGCACGCCGCCTGCGGAGGGCGCCGCCGCTACGGCTAGCCTGACCGCCATGGAGCTTCTCGAGCATGTGCTGGTCTTCCTCCACTTCGTCGGCTGGGCCGCGCTGCTCGGCGGCATGGTGGTGCAGATGCGTGAGCCCACGAAGTCGGTCAATGCCGCGATGCGCGACGGGATCGGGCTGGCCTTCCTGGCCGGGCTGTTCGTGGTCGGCGTGCTCGAGGGGGGCGACGAGCCCGTCAACCACGCCAAGATCGCGGTGAAGTTCGGCGTGGGGCTGGTGGTGCTCGTCCTGGTGATGGCCAACATGCGCAAGGAGCGGATCCCCGACGGGTTGTTCTGGGGGCTGATGGCGCTCACCCTCGGCAACATGGCGGTCGCCATCTTCTGGACCGGCTCCTGACCCACCGGCCGTGTCGCCGCGGCCCCGTAGGCTGGCCCCGACATGAGCGACGCCTTTCCGATCCCCGGCCTGGTCGTCGAGGACCCCACCCCGGCCCGCGCCACCCCGAGCGCCACCGAGCTGCTCGAGGGGCTCAACGAGCCGCAGCGGGCGGCCGTCGTGCACGCCGGGGCCCCGCTGCTCGTGGTGGCCGGCGCCGGCTCCGGCAAGACGCGGGTGCTCACCCGGCGGATCGCCTGGCTGATCGCCGAGCGGAACGCCCACCCGGGCTCGATCCTGGCGATCACGTTCACCAACAAGGCCGCCAACGAGATGAAGGAGCGGGTCGAGGCGCTGGTCGGCCGGCGGGCCCGGCTGATGTGGGTCTCGACGTTCCACTCCGCCTGCGTCCGCATCCTCCGCAAGGAGATCGACAAGCTCGGGCTCAAGTCCAGCTTCTCGATCTACGACGCCGCCGACTCCAAGCGGCTGATGACGCTCGTGCTGCGCGACCTCGACGTCGACCCGCGGCGCTACCAGCCGGCCGCCGTGCTCCACTGGGTCTCGGACCAGAAGAACGAGCTGCGCGACCACGAGGACGCCGCCAAGGACGCCCGCAACCACTTCGAGGAGACCTGCGCCGCGGCCTACGCGCTCTACCAACGCCGGCTCCGCGAGGCCAACGCCCTCGACTTCGACGACCTCATCATGTCGACGGTCCACCTGTTCCAGCTCTACCCCGAGGTTCGCGAGACCTACCGCCGCCGGTTCCGGCACGTGCTCGTCGACGAGTACCAAGACACCAACCACGCGCAGTACGCCCTGATCCACCAGCTCTGCGCCGACTCCTTCGAGGAGACGCTGCTCGACGCCTCCGGCCCGGCTGCGGGGGAGCCCGCCGACCGGGTCGAGCCGAGCGAGCTGATGGTGGTCGGCGACGCCGACCAGTCGATCTACGCCTTCCGCGGGGCCAACATCCGCAACATCCTCGACTTCGAGCAGGACTTCCCCGACGCCACCTCGATCCTGCTGGAGCAGAACTACCGCTCCACCCAGACCATCCTCAACGCCGCCAACGCCGTCATCGAGCGCAACACCGGCCGCAAGCCCAAGCGGCTCTGGTCGGACGCCGGCGCCGGCGAGCCGATCGTCGGGTACGTCGCCGACGACCAGCACGACGAGGCGAGGTTCGTCGCCGAGGAGATCGACCGGCTGACCGACACCGGCGCCACGAAGGCCGCCGACGTCGCCGTCTTCTATCGCACCAACGCCCAGTCCCGGGTGTTCGAGGAGGTCTTCATCCGGGTCGGGCTGCCCTACAAGGTGGTCGGCGGGGTCCGCTTCTACGAGCGCCGCGAGGTCCGCGACGTGCTGGCCTACCTCCGCACCCTCGCCAACCCCGACGACGAGATCTCGCTGCGCCGCATCCTCAACACCCCGCGGCGCGGCATCGGCGACCGCGCCGAGGCCGCCGTCGCGGCCTACGCCGACCGCGAGGGGCTGACCTTCTGGGAGGCGCTGCGCCGAGCGGAGGAGGCTCCCGGCCTGGCCACCCGCTCGCTGCGGTCGATCGCCCCCTTCGTGGCGATGCTCGAGGAGCTCCAGTCGATGGTCGCCGCCGATGAGCGCCCCGACGTGATCGTGGAGACCGTCCTGGAGCGGTCCGGCTACCTCGCCGAGCTGGAGGCGTCCGAGGACCCACAGGACGCCACCAGGGTCGAGAACCTCGCCGAGCTCGTGGCCGTCGCCCGGGAGTTCTCCGACGACCCGGTCGCCGGTCCGTCCGCCGACCCCGCCGACGTCGACGCCGGCCTGGTCGCCCCCGGGCTCGGCGACTTCCTGGAGCGGGTGGCGCTGGTCGCCGACTCCGACCAGATCCCCGACGCGCCCGGCGGCGACGACGGTGGCGTGGTCACGCTGATGACGCTGCACACCGCCAAGGGTCTGGAGTTCCCCGTCGTGTTCCTGACGGGGCTCGAGGACGGTGTCTTCCCTCACTCGCGCTCGCTCGGCGACCAGCCCGAGCTGGAGGAGGAGCGCCGGCTCGCCTATGTCGGCGTGACCCGCGCCCAGCAGCGGCTCTACGTCTCCCGGGCGCTGCTCCGCTCGGCCTGGGGCGCGCCGATGCACAACCCGGCCTCACGGTTCCTCTCCGAGCTTCCTGTCGACCTGCTCGACTGGCGCCGCGAGGAGTCCGCGCAGACCGGCTGGGGCCGTCCCGACGTCGCCTCGGGGTCCCGCGCCGCCACCGGCCTGGGGGCGCCCACGGCCGCCGGGCGCCGCAACTTCTCCTCCGCCGCGGTGCGGCTCGATGCGCAGAGCAAGTCCAAGGCCAGCCGCGACATCCCGTCGCTGCAGCCCGGCGACCGGGTGCTTCATCCGTCGATGGGGATGGGCACGGTGGTCACGCTCGAGGGCAGCGGCGACAAGACGGTCGCCTCGATCGACTTCGGCTCCGAGGGCGTGCGGCGGCTGTTGCTGCGCTACGCGCCGGTGGAGAAGCTCTGAGCGGGGTCGGTGGACCCAGGCTGAACGATCACCCGGCGCGAGGTCAGAGCGTGATGCCGTGCGCCTGGAAGGCGGCGTAGGGGTCGACCGGGTCGCCGGCGCCGGGGCGCACCTCGATGTGGAGGTGCGGGCCGGTGGTGTTGCCCGTCGAGCCGACGTAGCCGATGACCTCGCCGGGCGTCACCGTCTCGCCGACGGAGACGGCGTACGACGTCTGGTGGCAGTACCACAGCTCGGTGCCGTCCTCGAGCGTGACGACGGTCTTGTTGCCGTAGGAGCCGTCGTAGCCGACCTCGGTGACGACTCCGCGGGCGGCGCTGAGGATCGGCGTGCCCGAGGGAGCGGAGAGGTCGAGGCCGGTGTGCACCGACGACCACAGATAGCTCGTCTGGCCGAACCCGGCCGACAGGCGGTAGCTCGCCAGCGGCGTCACCCACAGGTTGGCCTTGATCCGGGCCGACTGCTTCTCGGCGGCCTCGCCGAGCGCGGCGAGGGCCTGGTCGCGAGCCTTGGCGGCATCCTCGGCCTTCTCGACCAGCTTGGTGGCGGTGCCCTCCGTGGTGGCCTCGCGTGACCCACTTCGGCTGACGACCGTGGTGCGGCCGTCGACCAGGTTGGCGTCGGCGGCCTTGCTGGTGCCGGCCAGGGCTCCGGGACCGCTCAGCGACGACGAGGCGGCCGTGGCCACCACGGTGTCAACGCCGGGCTGGTGCCCGGTCGACACGACGGCGCCGCCCACCGAGGCCGCCAGCACGGCGACGCCGGCCAGCACCGGGGCCGACGGCAGCAGCGGGAAGAGCGGCCCTCGCGAGCCGGCGTGCGACGCGGCGCGGCGTTTGCCCGCGGTGCTGGTGGGTACGACCTCGGAGGAGAGGTCCGGAGCAGGGGTCGGGGAGCCCGAGGACCGGCGGCGCGGCGCGCGGCGGTCAGCACGATGGCTACCCATAGATGTTGTTCCTAGCTCGGGGGGACGGGACAACGACCCCAGACTGTAACGGAAAGGTCACGGCGCCGGAAACTCGGCGTCCCGTTCAGTGTGCAAAACCGCTGCGCTGCGCGCTGGCGAATGGCACAATCGCCCGATTTCGGCGCCGCTGCCCCGCTGGCGCGGCGTCTCCCGCAGGCCCGGGGGTGTTCTGCCTCACAAACGGTCGTCATGTGCGCTGAGCGGTCGGCCCCGGCATGGTCGGGCCGGTGCCGTCGCGGCTAGGGTGCCGGAAGACCCCGACTCAAGGACGTGGCCCGTGGATCTGATGGAGTACCAGGCGAAGGAGCTCTTCGCGAGGCATGGAGTGCCGGTGACGGTAGGCACCGTCATCACCGAGCCGGCCGCGGCCGCGGCGGCGGCCGAGGCCGAGGGTGCGACGAGCGGCGGCAAGGTGGTCGTCAAGGCGCAGGTGAAGACCGGTGGCCGCGGCAAGGCCGGCGGCGTCAAGCTGGCCCACGACGCCCAGGACGCGGTCGCGAAGGCGGGCGAGATCCTCGGGATGGACATCAAGGGCCACACCGTGCACCGCGCCCTCGTCGCGCCTGCGGCCGACATTGCGGAGGAGTACTACTTCTCCTTCCTCGTCGACCGGGCCAACCGTGACTACCTCTGCATCGCCTCGACCGAGGGTGGGGTGGAGATCGAGGTGACGGCGGTGGAGAACCCCGACGCGGTCGCGAAGGTCTCGATCGACCCGTTGGTCGGCGTCGACGACGCCAAGGCCGAGGAGATCGTCGCGGCCACCGGGTTCGCTGCCGACGTGGCCGACGAGGCCAAGCAGGTCATCCAGCGGTTGTGGGACGTCTTCGTCGAAGGAGGACGCCACGCTGGTCGAGGTCAACCCGCTGGTGCGGCTGGGCGACGGGTCGCTGGAGGCGCTCGACGGCAAGGTCACCCTCGACGCCAACGCCGACTTCCGCCACGAGGACCACGCCGGGTTCGAGCTCCGCGACGAGGAGGACCCGCTGGAGCTGATGGCGAAGGAGAAGGACCTCAACTACGTCAAGCTCGACGGCGCGGTCGGGATCATCGGCAACGGCGCCGGCCTGGTGATGTCCACCCTCGACGTCGTGGCCTACGCCGGGGAGCGGCACGGCGGCGTCAAGCCGGCCAACTTCCTCGACATCGGTGGCGGCGCCAGCGCCGAGGTGATGGCCAACGGGCTGCACATCATCCTGGGCGACCCGCAGGTGCGGTCGGTGTTCGTCAACGTCTTCGGCGGCATCACCGCCTGCGACGCGGTCGCCAACGGCATCGTGCACGCGCTGGAGATGCTGGGCGACGGAGGCCGACAAGCCGTTGGTGGTCCGGCTCGACGGCAACAACGTCGAGGAGGGCCACCGGATCCTCGCCGAGGCGGCCCACCCGCTGGTGACGATCGTGGACACCATGGACGGTGCGGCCGACAAGGCCGCCGAGCTCGCCCACGCCGCCGGCGCCTGAGCCGGGACGACAAGGAGAAGAGACAACAGACATGGCCATCTTCCTGACCGAGAACAGCAAGGTCGTCGTCCAGGGCATGACCGGCTCGGAGGGCATGAAGCACACCACCCGGATGCTCGCCTCCGGCACCACCATCGTCGGTGGGGTCAACCCGCGGAAGGCGGGGGAGACCGTCACCATCGGCGGCCACGACCTGCCGGTGTTCGGCAGCGTCGCCGACTCCATGGCGCAGACCGGAGCCGACGTGTCGGTGGTCTTCGTGCCGCCGGCGTCACACGTCGGCTGCGGTCGTCGAGGCCGTCGACGCCGGCATGCCGCTGGTGGTGGTGATCACCGAGGGCGTGCCGGTGCACGACACCGCCGAGTTCCGTGCGTACGCCCAGGAGAAGGGCACCCGCATCATCGGGCCCAACTGCCCCGGTCTGATCAGCCCCGGCCAGTCCAACGCCGGCATCATCCCGGCCACCATCGCTGGCTCCGGCCCGGTCGGGCTGGTGTCGAAGTCCGGCACGCTGACCTACCAGATGATGTACGAGCTGTCGGAGTACGGCTTCTCGTCGGCGGTCGGCATCGGCGGTGACCCGATCATCGGCACCACCCACATCGACTGCCTCGAGGCCTTCGAGAACGACCCGGACACCGTGGCCATCGTGATGATCGGCGAGATCGGCGGTGACGCCGAGGAGCGCGCGGCGGCCTACATCAAGGACCACGTGACCAAGCCGGTCGTCGGCTACGTCGCAGGCTTCACCGCTCCGGAGGGCAAGACCATGGGCCACGCCGGCGCCATCGTCTCCGGGTCCTCGGGCACCGCCCAGGCCAAGAAGGAGGCGCTCGAGGCGGTCGGCGTCAAGGTCGGCAAGACCCCCTCGGAGACCGCGCAGCTGTTGCGCGACGTGCTCGGCTCGCGCTGAGAGGAACGTCGCTCGGTCCGTGACCCGAGCCCCGGGGCCTTGCTCCGGGGCTCAGTCGTTCTTGGCCTTCTCGGACCTGTTGGAGCTCTTCGGCTTCGGAAGGTTGGCCAGCCGCTGCTGGGCACGCTCGACCAGGGCCAGGAAGTCGCCGCCGGACATCTGCACGCCCTGGGTGGGGGTGAAGCCGACCTGCGCCACGGCGGCGCCGGAGCGCACCACGCCCATCTGGTAGGTCACCGTGCGCTGGTCGGACACCTCGACGGTGACCGTCCACACCGCGAAGTCGCCCGTGCGGGAGCTGCGGTCGGCGACCTTGCTCACCTGGGTGCCGAGGTTGCGGTCCTCGCAGGTGGACATCTGCTTGCGCACGGCGTCGACGAAGGCGGCGCCGGGTCGCGGGGCGACCGTGCCGACGGTCTCGGTGAGTCCGAACGTGTCCGGCAGCTTCTCCTGGGGGAACAGGAAGGTGCGGGTCCAGGCACTCGTCACCGGCTTGCGGTTGAAGTCGGTCAGGTCGCACTGCGTGGCGGCCGTGTTGACCAGCGCCTTCTGGGGGTCGGTGCCCACCCAGGGGCTGTCGACGCCCGTCACCGGCGGCAGATCGACGCCGCTGAGCATGCCCGGCACCAGCCCGACGGGGTACGGCGGCCGCACCCGCAGACGCGGCGGGCCGGCGCAGGTGTCCGTGCCGGGCGAGCCGCACATGTCGTTGACCGCCGCAGCCAGCAGCGACGCGCGGTTCTGGAGACCGCGGGGTGACAGCCGCCCGTCGCCCGGGCCGGAGCTCATCGTCGTGGTGGTGACCTGGCCGGTACGGGCCACGCCGACCGTCATCGTCGAGCGCGGCCGGGCCCAGCTCCGCAGCACGACCAGGGCGGCCTGGTCGCCGACGCCTTCGACCTCCCGCGTCTGGAGCAGCTGGACCTGGTCGGCGCCGCAGCCGGCGTACCACGCCAGGCTGGTCTCGAAGGTGCGCTTGGCCGCGGGGGTGCTGCGCGAGAGCTCGGAGAGCTGGTAGGCCGCCCAGTCGGTCCGCTTGCGACGGGCGGGAGCGAACGTGCGGACCATCGCGCCCGTGGCCTTCGGGTCGGCGAAACGCGCCTGCTGACATGGCAGCACCAGACCGTCGCCTTGGATGTTCTTCGAGGTGTCCGTGACGCGCCAGGTCACGTCGGGCGAGAGCCGACGAAGCTGGGAGGCGGCGAGCAGGCCGTCGGGGTCGAGCTCGGGCGGCGGGGGTGGCGGCTCCGTGACCTGAACGGGGGTGGGCACCAGTGCCTCGCGCTCGTGGGCCAGCGTCGGGCGGGCATGGCCGTCGTAGCCCACGGCGGCGCCGCTGCCGATGACCAGCGCGACCACCGCCGCCACACCGGCGACGGTGTAGCCGCGCCTGCGGGCCGTGCCCTGGCGCCGGATGATGGTCACCCGCGGCCACACGACGTCACCCAGGCGCTTCCGGAGGGCCTCGAGGTGCAGGCGCACCATGCCGGACTCGACGTCGCGGTGGAGCGTGAACGTGGCGGTGGCGGCCTGGAGCTCGCGCTCGGCCGCCTCGCGAGGCAGCCCGGCCTCCCTGGCCAGCTCCTCCATCGAGCTGCGGGTGAGGCTTGAGAGCAGCAGCACCCGCCGCTGGCCCGAGGTCAGCTTGGCCAGAGCGTCGAGGGTGGCCGCGATCTCGGGGTCCTCGCTGCGGTCGCGGTGGAAGACCCTGGCGTTGGAGCGCCGTTGGGCATGCGCCCAGGCCACGGGACGGACCCATCGCTCGGGGTCGCCGGTGCGGGCGACCTTGCGCCAGTGGTGCCAGGCGGCGACGAAGCCGTCCTTCACCGCGGCCTGGGAGGCCGGGAGGTCGCCGGTCAGCGCGTAGCACTGGTGGAGCAGCCGCTCACGCGCGTCGGCGTAGAGGTCGTCGAAGTCAGCGGTGTCCACCATGGCCCAACCACGGTACGCGAGCGGCCCACGGGGCGCACATCGGTCCGGACGTCCGCCCGTGGCGTTCGTCGCGCTCGGCGTGGGACCGCGGGCGAGCGGCCGACGGCGGTGATGATGGACGGGTCATGACCTCGCTGATCCCGTCCGCCGATGCCCAGACCAGCCGCGGCCGGACCACCCGCGGCCGGGCTGTCGAGCTGCGGCACCGGCGGCCGCTGTGGCTGGTGGCTCCACTGGCCGGGGTGGTCGCTGCGCTGGCGGCCCTGCTCCTGCTGGTGACCGCCTGCCTGGCCGGGTGGTACCTCGCCGACGGCGGCAGCCACGGCGCGCCTCGCGACGCGCTGCGGGTGGGTGCGCTGGCCTGGCTGGCCGCGCACGGCAGCGGGTTCCAGGTGCAGGGGGTGACGATCTCCGTGCTGCCCCTGGGGCTGACGCTGCTGTCCGCCTGGGCCCTCTGGCGGGTCGGCCACCGGCTCGGCGACGCCGTGTCCGGCCACGGCCCCGACGCCGACCGGATCGCCGATGGTGAGCGCGACTGGACCGTGCCCGGGGCGACGCTGCTCTTCGCGGGCGGCTACGCCGTCACCGCGGCGCTACTGGCCGCGGCCGGCGACGCCGCCGCGCCCAGCGGAGGCCGGGCGGTCGCCGGGGCGCTGCTGCTGGCCGTCCTCGTCGGCGGGCCGGCGGTCGCGACGGGCTCGGGCCGGCTGCCGGTCTGGGTCGCGACGATGCCCGCCTCGGTGCCGGCGACCGCGGCCGCGGCGCTGGCTGTGCTGCGGTGGTTCCTCGCGACCGCACTGGCGGTGCTCCTGGTCTCACTGGCCCTCGACTGGCCGGCGGCCGCCAACGTCATGTCCCAGCTGCAGACCTCGCCGTCGGGGGCCGTCTCGATGACGGTTGCCTCACTGGTGCTCCTCCCCAACGCCCTCGCCTTCGCCGGGTCCTACCTCCTCGGCGCCGGCTTCACCGTGGGCGCCGGCACGCTCGTCACGCCGACCGCTGTGGTCCTGGGCCCACTCCCGCTCCTCCCGCTGCTGGCGGCGCTGCCCGACGACGGCACCCCGGCCGCCTGGACGGCGTACCTCCTCGGCGTGCCACCCGTCGTGGCCGCCCTCGCCGTGATGAGTGCCCAGCGGCGGCACCCGACGCTGCGGTGGGACCAAGGAGCGCTGCGTGGCTGCGCCGGCGGGGTCGTGGCGGCCCTGGCGTTCGCACTGCTCGCGCGGCTGGCCGGGGGAGCCGCCGGACCCGGGCGGCTGCAGCACGTGGCGCCGTTCGCCTCCTCCTCGCTGGTCTACGCCGTGGCCGCCTTCGGGATCGGCGGCCTGGTCGGTGGGCTGCTGGCCACCGCCTGGCAGCGCCGGCGCGGACGCCTGTCCACGGGCGACTGACCCGGTCGGCGGCGGCGCCGGCCCTCGCTACACTGCGGCGCGTGCTCCCCGCGACCGGCTCCGGCCCTGCCCGACTGGTCGTGCTGGTGTCCGGCTCCGGCACCAACCTGCAGGCGCTGCTCGACGCCTGCCGTGACTCGGCGTACGGCGCCCAGGTGGTGGCCGTCGGCGCCGACCGCGACGGCATCGAGGGACTGGCCCGCGCCGAGCGGCTCGCGATCCCGACCTTCGTGCGAGAGGTCTCCTCCTTCGAGACCCGCGAGGGATGGGACCGGGCGGTGCGCGACATCGTGATGCGGTTCGACCCCGACCTGGTGGTGCTGGCCGGCTTCATGAAGCTGGTCGGCGACGACTTCCTGGCCGCGTTCGCCGGCCGGGTCGTCAACACCCACCCTGCGCTGTTGCCGTCGTTCCCCGGGATGCACGGCGCGGGCGACGCCCTCGCTCACGGTGTGAAGGTCACCGGAGCGACGCTGTTCCTGGTCGACGCCGGCGTCGACACCGGGCCGATCGTCGCCCAGGCCGCCGTGCCGGTCGAGCCGGACGACACCGTGGCGTCGCTGCACGAACGGATCAAGGTCGCCGAGCGCGCCATGCTCGTCGACGCTGTGGGCCGGATGGCCCGCGAGGGCTACACCGTCGATGACAGGAAGGTCAGGTTCGGTCGATGAACGACGCCGCGGGGCGGATCCCGATCAGGCGGGCGCTGGTGTCCGTCTACGACAAGTCGGGGCTGGAGGAGCTCGTGCGCGGGCTGCACGGGGCCGGCGTCGCGCTGGTGTCGACCGGGGGCTCGGCCGCCCTCATCGACGGGCTCGGCGTGCCGGTGACCAGGGTCGAGGACCTCACCGGCTTCCCCGAGTGCCTCGACGGGCGGGTCAAGACGCTGCACCCCCGGGTGCATGCGGGCATCCTCGCCGACCGGCGGCTCGAGACCCATGTCGCCCAGCTGGCCGACCTCGGGGTCGAGCCGTTCGACCTGGTCGTGTCGAACCTCTACCCGTTCACCCAGACCGTGCTGTCGGGTGCCGGCCCCGACGAGTGCGTGGAGCAGATCGACATCGGCGGCCCCTCGATGGTGCGAGCGGCGGCCAAGAACCACCCGTCCGTCGCGATCGTCACCTCGCCCGACCGCTACGCCGAGGTGCTCGCCGCGATCGGTGCCGGCGGCTTCACCCTGGCCGCAGCGGCAGGCGCTGGCGGCCGAGGCCTTCGTGCACACGGCGACGTACGACGTCCACGTCGCCTCGTGGATGGGCAGCGTGCTGACCGACTCCTCGGAGGGCTCCGGCTTCCCGGCCTGGGTCGGGGGGACCTGGGAGAAGGCGGCGGTGCTGCGCTATGGCGAGAACCCGCACCAGCCGGCCGCGCTCTACACCGACGGGTTCGCGCCGTCGCCGGGGCTGGCGCAGGCCCGACAGCTGCACGGCAAGGAGATGTCCTACAACAACTACGTCGACGCCGACGCGGCCCGTCGGTCGGCGTACGACTTCGCCGCGCCGGCCGTCGCGGTCATCAAGCACGCCAACCCGTGTGGCATCGCCGTCGGGGCCGACGTCGCCGAGGCGCACCGCAAGGCTCACGCCTGCGACCCGGTGTCGGCCTTCGGCGGGGTGATCGCCGCCAACGTACCGGTGTCGGTCGCGATGGCCGAGCAGGTCGCGGAGGTGTTCACCGAGGTCGTCGTGGCGCCCGGCTTCGACGACGGTGCGGTGGAGATCCTTGCGGCGAAGAAGAACATCCGGCTCCTGGAGTGCGCGCCGATGCGTGCCGGGGGCGTGGAGACCCGACCGATCTCCGGCGGGCTGCTGATGCAGGTCCGCGACGCGCTGCAGGCCGAGGGCGACGACCCCACCGGGTGGACGCTGGCCGCCGGTGGGCCGGCGTCGGAGGACACCCTCGCCGACCTCGCCTTCGCCTGGCGGGCGTGCCGCTCGGTGAAGTCCAACGCGATCCTGCTCGCCTCGGGCGGCGCCTCGGTCGGCGTCGGGATGGGTCAGGTCAACCGGGTCGACTCCTGCCGACTGGCGGTCGAGCGCGCGGGGGAGCGGGCCGCCGGGTCGGTCGCCGCCTCCGACGCGTTCTTCCCCTTCGCCGACGGGCTGCAGATCCTGATCGACGCCGGCGTCCGTGCCGTGGTCCAGCCCGGTGGCTCGGTGCGCGACGAGGAGGTCGTCGCGGCGGCCCAGGCCGCGGGGCTGAGCATGTACTTCTCCGGTGCGCGGCACTTCTTCCACTGACCACCCCGGACCTCTGCGCTCGTGGAGGCGGTGATCGTTGACTGCACGAATGCGGTCGGCGCCAGCGTGTCACGACACTTCTGCAGTCAACTATCCCCAGCCCGCCCGGCCGCGTCCTCGGCTCGTCTCTAGGATGCGGGGTGTGACTGCGCAGCGACTGGACGGCACGGCGACGGCGGCGGCGATCAAGGACGAGCTGAAGGTCCGGGTGGCGGCCTTGCGGGAGCGTGGCGTGACGCCGGGGCTCGGCACGGTGCTGGTCGGTGACGACCCCGGCTCGCGGTGGTACGTCAACGGCAAGCACAAGGACTGCGCCGAGGTCGGCATCGAGTCGATCCGCGTCGACCTGCCGGAGGTGGCCACCCAGGCCGAGATCGAGGAGGCCGTCACCGGGCTCAACGCCGACCCCGCCTGCACCGGCTACATCGTCCAGCTGCCGCTCCCGCGGGGCCGCGACGAGAACCGCGTGCTCGGCCTCATCGACCCGGCCAAGGACGCCGACGGGCTGCACCCCACCAACCTCGGTTGGCTGGTGCTCGGACACCCCGCTCCGCTGCCGTGCACGCCGGCCGGCATCGTCGAGCTGCTGCGCCGCCACGACGTGCCGATCGCCGGCGCCGACGTCGTGGTCGTGGGCCGCGGGGTCACGGTGGGCCGGCCGCTGGGCCTGCTGCTGACCCGTCGCTCGGAGAACGCCACGGTGACGCTGTGCCACACCGGCACCGTCGACCTGGCCGCCCACGTCCGTCAGGCCGACATCGTGGTGGCCGCCGCCGGGGTCCCCGGCATCATCGCCGGTGACATGGTCAAGCCGGGGGCGGCCGTGCTCGACGTCGGGGTGTCCCGGGTCGACGGCAAGCTCGCCGGCGACGTCGCCGACGGCGTGTGGGACGTGGCGGCCTGGGTCTCGCCCAACCCGGGCGGGGTGGGCCCGATGACCCGGGCCATGCTGCTGGCCAACATCGTCGCCATCGCCGAGCAGTCGCTCGAGGGCGGGTCCCTCCCGTCGTGACGGCCCCCGACGGGCAGCCCGAGGGCCACGACGGCCACGGTGGCGAGCTGCCCGAGCCCGACGACGTACCGCCGGTCTCCGCAGAGCGGCTGGTCGAGGGCCAGGACGGCCACCCCGGCGAGCCGGACTCGAGGCGCTACCCGTCCACGATCGGCGGGATGGTCTACCTGCTGGTTCTCGTGCTGGCGCTGGTCGGCATCGGTGTCGCCGCGAGCGGTTCCTGGCGGGGCGGCGTGCGGATGCTGGCCGCCGCACTGCTCACCGCCGCCGCGGCGCGTGCGGTGCTCCGCGCTGACGACGCGGGCATGCTCGCCGTGCGCCACCGCCTGGTCGACGTGGCCACCCTCAGCGGTCTCGGGGCCGTCCTCCTGGTGCTGGCGTCCTCGATCCCGAACCAGCCGGGCTGAGGGTCGCCCCTCAGATCAGGCCCCTCAGATCAGGCCCCTCAGATCAGGCCCCTCAGATCAGGCCAAGGGTGGTGACGGCCGCGCGCTCCTCGGCCAGCTCGCCGGTGGTCCTGTCGATCCGCTCGCGCGAGAAGTCGTTGATCTCCAGGCCCTGGACGATCTCCCACTCGCCATCGCGGGTGACCACGGGGAACGACGAGAGGAGGCCCTCGGGGACGCCGTAGGACCCGTCGGAGACCACCGCCATCGACACCCAGTCACCTTCGGGGCTGCCCTGCAGCCAGTCGCGGGCGGCGTCGATGGTGGCCGACGCCGCGGACGCGGCGGAAGAGGACCCACGGGCGGCGATGATCGCGGCCCCGCGTTGGGCGACGGTCGGGATGAACTCGTCGGCGATCCAGGCCTGGTCGTCGACCACCTCGGCGGCGTTGCGGCCGGCGATCTCGGCGTGGAAGACGTCGGGGTACTGCGTGGCGGAGTGGTTGCCCCAGATCGTCATCTTGGTGATGTCGGTGACCGGAGCACCGGCCTTGGCAGCGAGCTGGGAGATGGCGCGGTTGTGGTCGAGCCGGGTCAGCGCCGAGAACCTCTCGCGCGGGATGTCGGGGGCGTTGGTCATCGCGATCAGGGCGTTGGTGTTGGCGGGGTTGCCGGTGACGCCCACCCGCACGTCGGCGGCGGCCACCTCGTTGAGCGCCTTGCCCTGGGCGGTGAAGATCGCGCCGTTGGCCTCCAGCAGGTCGCTGCGCTCCATGCCCGGGCCGCGGGGCCGCGCGCCCACCAGCAGGGCCAGGTTGACGCCGTCGAACACGGTGGTCGGGTCGGACCCGATCTGGACGCCCGACAGCGTGGGGAAGGCGCAGTCGTCGAGCTCCATGACCACGCCCTCGAGCGCCGGGAGCGCCGGCTCGATCTCGAGCAGCCGCAGCTCGATGGGCCGGTCGGGGCCCAGGAGAGCGCCGCTCGCGAGGCGAAACAGCAGGCTGTAGCCGATCTGGCCGGCGGCGCCGGTGACGGCGACCTTGACGGGGCTGGTGCTCACGACAGGACTCCTCGGGTGCGCGGGGGGTACGGCTCGACGCTAGCAGCGACGGCGCGCGTGTCGGACGGCAGGTGGGCGGTCTCCCTCGGCCTCTCGGGCATGCTGGGCGGCATGCTGCGCACCGGCGTACGCCGTCTTGTCGGCGCCCTGATCGCGAGCGGGCTGCTCCTGTTCACGGCGGGCTGTGGTGGCGCCCCGGGGACCATCGGCCCGTCCGGCGTCGACGAGCTGACGATCCCGACGCCGGACCCCGACCCCGCCGACTTCGTGGCGGCGGTCGACAACCCCTGGTTCCCGCTGCCCACGGACGCGCGGTGGACCTACGCCGTGCGTCAGGAGCCCGACGACCCCGTCGTCGAGGTGACCCACCGGGTCACCGGCGCCGGGCCCGACGTGGCGGGGGTGCCGACCACCCAGGTGGTCGAGGTCAGTCGCGACGACGCCGGGCGCCAGGTGGCCCGCAGCCGGTCCTGGTACGCCCAGGACCGGTCCGGCAACGTGTGGATCTTCGGCCGCGAGGTGGAGCGTTCGGGGCAGCCGGTCGTCCCCGCGAGCTGGCGTGCGGGGGAGGGCGGCGCCGAGGCCGGGCTCGCGATGCCGGCCGCGCCCCGGGTGGGGGACGGCTTCTGGGTGGAGCGGGTGCCCGAGGGGGTGCAGCTGCGGGCCAGGGTCGAGGCGGTCGATGCGACTCTGGGCGCCGCGGGGGAGTCCTGGACCAACGTGGTCGTGCTGACCTTCACCGCCGGGTCCACCGAGGGCGCGATGTCCTACGCCCCCGGCGTCGGCCTGCTGTCGGTCGAGGCCGGCGCCGGTGGCATGGAGCTCGCCGAAGTCACTGGGGTGCCCGGCCTCCAAGGTTGAGGGAGGGGGGCCCTGAGGACCGGGCGACGCGACGCCTGATACACTCTGTATCGTGAGTATGACAGCTAGTAATGGCTCAGGTCATGGGTGACAGCTGGACCCACGCCCGCCTGCAGCATCGGACCGATCAGGGCCGAGCGATCGCGGCTGCCGCTCTCGGGCTGCTCACCGAGCGCGGCGCCGGAGCCCTCAGCATGGCCGCGGTCGCCGAGGCGGCCGACGTCTCCCGGCCCACGCTCTACCGCTACTACGGCGACATCGACGCGGTGCTGGCCGGCGTCGCCGACCTCGTCGCCTCGCACGACGACCTGGTGGCCGACGCCGTGGGGCGTGAGCCCGATCCCGCCGCTCGGCTCGACCTCCTGCTCGGGATGGTGGCCGGAGCCGTCGACCACGCCACGGCGACGACGGCGCTTCGGGCGGCCCTGCCGCCTGCCGCCCGGGAGGTGCTGAGCAGTCACGAGAACCGGATCCGCGGGCTCCTCGCACAGACGCTCGCGGACGGGGGCGACAGCGGCGCCTTCCGCCGCGACCTGTCGCCCGAGGCCGATGCCCGGCTGATCCTCGGCCTCGCCCTCGCCGCCGATCCCGAAGACGCGCACCGAGCCATCGCACTGGTCCACCGCCTGGTGGATCCGACACCACGGGAGGAAGCCTCATGACCGAACCGACCTACACCTTCGTCAGCGTCTCCACCGCCAAGCCCGGGCGCCTCGACGACCTGGTCGAGCTGGCGCGGCGTCCCAGCGAGCTCATGGAGGGCAAGGTTCCGGGGCTGCTGGCGCGCCAGGTCAGCGTGGACCGCGAGCGCAACACGGTGGTCGTGTGGGTCACCTTCGGCGCGCGGGCCGACCTCTACGACTACCTGGCCACCGAGGCGGGACGTCAGGACCACGGAGAGGACACCGACATGAGCGAGGTCATCGACACCTTCGAGATGTACGACCTGACCCCGATCTCGGGCCGGCTGGCGCCGACCGGCTGAGCCGGCCGGTTCGTCTCGCCGGGGCCCTGACCCGAGGTGCCGCGCCGGCCCGGCGGCGGGATCAGCCGGCGTCGTTGGGACGCATCTGGGTTCGACCGTCGTCGTCGGGGTCGTGCCCGCCGGTGTCGTCCCGCTCCAGGCCGCCGACGTCGCTGAGGGCCTCGAGGTCGGGGAGGCTGCCCCACTCGCGGGAGAGCTGCTGCGACCAGTAGGGCTCGTTGGGCGCAGGCGGGAAGCCGGCCTCGCCGGGAGCCGGCTCGCGTGCTGCGGGCGACACGTCGCCGACCGCACCGGCGGGCGGCCGCCACGGCGGCGCGTCGTCGGCGCTGGCGGGGTCGCCCCACTCGCGGGGCGGACCGGGGTCGGGCCAGCTCTGCGGCCATGCAGGCAGTGCGGCCGGGGCGGCGGTGGTCGCTGTGGCCGACCCCGGTGTCGCGGAGGGGGCGGCATCCTCGGACGCCGCCGCCGGGCGGCGTGCGCCCCCACCGAGCAGCCTCGGGTAGAGCAGGCCGGCGACCAGGCCGCCGAGCATCGGCGCCAGCACGAACAGCCAGAGCTGGACGATCGCGTCGGTGCCGGCGAAGACGTTGGCGCCGATCGAGCGGGCGGGGTTGACCGAGGTGCCGGTGGCGGGGATCGAGGCGAGGTGGATGCCCGTCAGCGCCAGGCCGATGGCCACCGGCGCGAGGCCAGGATGCGGCTGGCGCTGATCGGTGGCCCCCAGCACGACCGTGACGAGCAGCGCGGTCATCACCAGCTCCAGCAGCAGCGCCGCCCACCAGGCGTAGCCGGCGGCCGACTGCTCGCCGAAGGCGTTCTGGCCGATGGTGAGCTCGGGGCCGAAGCCAGGGAAGCCCCGGAGCAGCACCCACACGGTGAGCCCGCCGGCGAGGCCGCCGATCACCTGCGCGGGCCAGTAGAGCGCCGTGTCGCGCCAGGAGATGCGCCCCGCGAGCGCCGCGCCCAGCGTCACGGCGGGGTTGAAGTGGCCGCCCGAGACGTGTCCGACGGCGGCGACCATCACCAGCAGGGCCAGACCGAAGGCCAGCGCCGTGGCCACGACGTCGCCCCCCGTCATCACGGCGGCGCCGACGCCCAGCAGCACCAGCACGGCGGTGCCGAGGGCCTCGGCGACCAGCCGCGGCAGCGGAGACGGAGCCTCGGACATCGGGCGGTCTCCTTCGCGTGGCGGTGGGTCGTTGGGGGTGCAGGGCGCCAGCACTCTAACCCGGCGAGCGACCCCGCTCGGCCGGGTTGACCGAAGCCGACCCCCGCTGTTGCCGCCGGGCTGAGCCCCCGTTAGCGTCCCAGGCGTGACGAACGCATCGGACGGCAAGCAGATCATCTACACCCACACCGATGAGGCGCCCCTCCTCGCGACGTACTCCCTCCTGCCGATCGTGCGGGCGTACGCCGCCCAGGCCGGCATCGACGTCGTGACCCGCGACATCTCGCTCGCCGGCCGGATCCTTGCCCGGTTCCCCGACCGGCTGACCGCGGAGCAGCAGGTCGGCGACGCGCTGGCCGAGCTCGGTGAGCTGGCCACGCGGCCCGAGGCCAACATCATCAAGCTGCCCAACATCTCCGCCTCGATCCCGCAGCTCAAGGCCGCCGTCGCCGAGCTCCGGCAGCAGGGCTATGACCTGCCCGACTACCCCGACCACCCCACCACCGACGAGGAGCGCGACGTCCGCGCCCGCTACGACAAGGTCATGGGCTCCGCGGTCAACCCGGTGCTGCGCGAGGGCAACTCCGACCGCCGCGCCCCGGCGTCGGTCAAGAACTACGCCCGGTCCCACCCGCACTCGATGGGTGCCTGGTCGAGCGACTGTCAGACCAACGTGGCCACGATGGGGCACGACGACTTCTTCTCCAACGAGAAGTCGGTGGTGGTGGCCTCCGACGACACCCTGCGTATCGAGCACGTCGCCGACGACGGCAGCGTCACCGTGCTCAAGGAGTCGGTGCCGGTGCTCGCGGGCGAGGTCGTCGACGGCACGTTCATGAACGCCGCCGCGCTCGACGCGTTCCTCGCCGAGCAGGTCGCCCGCGCCAAGGCCGAGGGCGTGCTCTTCTCGGTCCACCTCAAGGCCACGATGATGAAGGTCTCCGACCCGATCATCTTCGGCCACGTGGTCCGGGCGTTCTTCCCCGAGGTCTTCGACCGAGTACGGCGACGCACTGGCCGCCGCTGGCCTCTCGGCCAACGACGGTCTCGGTGCGCTGCTCGCCGGCGTCGAGTCGCTGCCCGAGGGCGAGGCCATCAAGGCCGCCGTCGCCGCCGGTCTCGCCGACGGTCCGGAGCTCGCCATGGTCGACTCCGACCGCGGCATCACCAACCTGCACGTGCCGTCCGACGTCATCGTCGACGCCTCGATGCCCGCGATGATCCGCACCTCGGGCCACATGTGGGGCCCCGACGGCGAGGAGGCCGACACCCTCGCGGTGATCCCCGACTCCTCCTACGCCGGCGTCTACCAGGCCGTGATCGAGGACTGCCGCGCGCACGGCGCCTTCGACCCGGCGACGATGGGCTCGGTGCCCAACGTCGGCCTGATGGCCAAGGCGGCCGAGGAGTACGGCTCCCACGACAAGACCTTCGAGATCCCCGCGTCCGGCTCGGTGCGCGTGGTGACCTCGGCGGGTCGGACGCTGCTGGAGCACCAGGTGGCCGCAGGCGACATCTGGCGGGCCTGCCAGACCAAGGACGCCCCGATCCGCGACTGGGTCAAGCTCGCCGTCACCCGGGCCCGGGCACTCGGCGACCCGGCGGTGTTCTGGCTCGACGAGCACCGGGCCCACGACGCCAACCTCATCGCCAAGGTGCGCGAGTACCTCACCGAGCACGACACCGACGGACTCACCATCGAGATCATGGCGCCGGCCGACGCGACGGCGTACTCCCTGGAGCGGATCCGGCGGGGCGAGGACACCATCTCGGTGACCGGCAACGTGCTGCGCGACTACAACACCGACCTGTTCCCGATCCTCGAGCTCGGCACCTCGCGCCAAGATGCTCTCGGTCGTGCCGCTGATGAACGGCGGCGGGCTGTTCGAGACCGGTGCCGGCGGGTCGGCGCCCAAGCACGTGCAGCAGCTGGTCAAGGAGAACTACCTGCGCTGGGACAGCCTGGGCGAGTTCTTCGCGCTCGCGGCCAGCCTCGAGCACTACGCCGTCGCCAACGACAACCCGCGCGCGCAGGTGCTCGCCGACACCCTCGACCGGGCGACCGGCACCCTTCTCGACGAGAACAAGTCGCCGGCCCGCCGGCTCGGGCAGATCGACAACCGGGGCTCGCACTTCTGGCTGGCGCTCTTCTGGGCCGAGGAGCTGGCGGCGCAGAGCGACGACGCCGAGCTCGCGGCGGCGTTCGCCCCGCTGGCGGCCCAGCTGCGCGAGAACGCCGAGACGATCGACGCCGAGCTGCTCGCCGTCCAGGGCTCCCCGGCCGACATCGGCGGCTACTACCGCCCCGACGACGCCTTGGCCTCGGCCGTGATGCGCCCGTCGGCGACCTTCAACGCGGCGCTGGAGACGCTCGGCACCTAGTGGAGGCCACGCCTGCGCCACGTGTCGACCTACCGCGCTCGCGCGGACGCGGCGCCGGGCTCCCCATCCTGGCGCTGGCCCTCGGTGGCTTCACCATCGGCACGACCGAGTTCGTCACGATGGGGCTGCTGCCGGAGATCGCCGACGGGTTGGGCGTCTCGATCCCGCGGGGCGGTCACGCGATCTCGGCGTACGCCCTGGGGGTGGTCGTCGGCGTCCCGCTCGTCGTCCTGTTCGGTGCGCGCCTGCCGCGGCGCGGGCTGCTGGTGGGCCTGATGGTCGGCTACGGGCTCTTCAACCTGCTGACCGCAGTCGCCGTCACGTTTCCCTGGATGGTGACGACGCGCTTCCTCGACGGGCTGCCGCACGGTGCCTACTTCGGCGTGGCCTCGCTGGTCGCCGCCGACCTGGCTCCTCCGGGACGCAAGGGGCGTGCCGTGGCGTCGGTGATGCTGGGGTTGTCGGTGGCCAACGTGCTCGGTGTGCCGGCCGTCACCTGGCTCGGCCAGCATCTCGGCTGGCGGTCGGCCTTCGTGACGGTGGCCGTGCTCTCCGCGGTGACCGCCCTGGCGGTGCTGTCGGTCGTCCCCGCCGCGGCCGGAGACCCGGAGGCGACGGGTCGTCGAGAGCTGTCCGCGCTGCGGTCCGGCCAGGTGTGGCTCACGCTGCTCGCCGGTGCGATCGGCTTCGGCGGGATGTTCGCCGTCTACTCCTACATCGCCCCCACGGTGACCGAGCTCGGCGGACTGCCCAGCCGCGCGGTGCCGGTGTTCCTGCTGGTCCTCGGGCTCGGCATGGTGGCCGGTACCTGGCTGGCGGGTGAGCTCGCCGACTGGTCGGTGCTCCGGTCGCTGCTCGGCTCCGCCGTCGGCATGGTGGTCATCCTGCTGGTCTTCGCTGCCGTGGCCCCGTACGGCTGGTGGCTGCTCCCCGTCGCGTTCCTGGTGACCACCCTCGCGTCGGTGCTGGTCGTCAACCTGCAGCTGCGGCTGATGCACGTGGCCGACGACGCCCGCACCTTGGGCGCAGCGATGAACCACGCGTCGCTGAACATCGCCAACGCGCTCGGGGCCTGGCTCGGCGGGCTGGTGCTCGCCGCGGGCTACGGCTACCGCGCGCCGGCGCTCGTGGGGGCGCTCCTCTCGCTCGGAGGCCTCGGCATCCTGGCGGTCTCCGGCCGGCTGGACCGCCGGGGGCCGGGTGCGCGGACCGGCTCCGCGCGGTGACAGAATGCCGCCCATGCCCACCCCCATCTCCGACGTGTCGACGCTGCCCGGGAGCTCGCCCGAGACGCAGACCGCCGTGGCTCAGGCGGCCACCGGGGCGGCGCGCCCGCGGGTGCTGAGCGGGATCCAGCCGACCGCCGACTCCTTCCACTTCGGCAACTACCTCGGGGCGCTGCGGCAGTGGGTGGACCTGCAGGAGGACTACCAGCCGTTCTTCTTCATCGCCGACCTGCACGCCATCACCGTCGAGCAGGACCCGAAGGTGCTCCGCGACCGCACCCTGCGCGCTGCCGCCCAGCTGATCGCGATGGGCATCGACCCGCAGCGCTCGGCGATCTTCGTGCAGAGCCAGGTGCCGGCGCACGCCCAGCTGGGGTGGGTGCTGCAGTGCCTCACCGGGTTCGGCGAAGCCCGTCGGATGACGCAGTTCAAGGACAAGTCCGCCAAAGGAGGCGAAGGAGCCTCCAGCGTCGGCCTCTTCACCTACCCGATCCTCCAGGCGGCCGACATCCTGCTCTACCGGCCCCACTTCGTGCCGGTCGGCGAGGACCAGCGACAGCACCTCGAGCTCACCCGTGACCTGGCGCAGCGGTTCAACCACCGCTACAAGAAGACGTTCCGGCTGCCCGAGCCCTACATCCTCAAAGCGACCGCCAAGATCACCGACCTGCAGGAGCCCGAGGCCAAGATGTCGAAGTCGGCGTCCTCGCCCAGCGGCATCATCGAGATGCTCGACGACCCGCGGGTCAGCGCGAAGAAGATCAGATCCGCGGTCACCGACTCCGACACCGAGATCCGGTTCGACCCCGAGACCAAGGCAGGCGTCTCCAACCTGCTCACGATCTACTCCGCGCTGTCGGGGCGCAGTGTCCCCGACCTCGAGGCGGCGTACGCCGGCAAGGGCTACGGCGACCTGAAGAAGGACCTCGCCGAGCAGGTGGTGGAGTTCGTGACGCCGTTCCGCGACCGCACGCTGGAGCTGATGGAGGACCGCGCCGAGCTGGCGCGCGTGCTCGACGACGGCGCTGCGCGGGCCGGAGCCGTGGCCGAGGCGACCCTACGAGACGTCTACGACCGCGTCGGCTTCGCGTCGCGGGTCGCACCCTGACCACCGGCTAGGGTCGAGACGTGCCGACGATCGGTGTTGCCGTGGCGATCCCGGAGCCCTGGGCCCGGGACCTCCAGCACTACCGCATGTCCGTGGGAGACCTGACGGCTACCCAGATCCCGACCCACATCACCCTGATCCCGCCGGTCGAGCTCGGCGTCGAGGACCTCGACGCGGTCGAGGACCACCTGCGCGACGCAGCCGCCGCGGTGGCGCCGTTCGAGGTGCACCTGCGCGGCACCGGCAGCTTCCGCCCGGTGTCCCCGGTGGTCTTCGTGACCCTCGCGGAGGGCATCTCCGCGTGCGAGCAGCTCGCCGACCTGGTCCGGCAGGGGCCGCTCGCGGTCGAGCTGCAGTTCCCTTACCACCCACATGTCACTGTCGCCCACCACCTGCCCGACGACGTCCTCGACCGGGCGTTCGACGACCTCGCCGACTTCGAGTGTGTCTTCGACGCGACCGCGTTCCACCTCTACCTCCACGACGAGGACGAGGGCTGGCGGCCGACCCGCGAGTTCCGGCTGGCGGGGGAGGCCTGATGGCGGAGGAGCCCTCCCTCGGGGCCCGGCTCAAGGCCATGGCCGGCGCGGCCCGGGAGCGGATCCCGGGCCTGGCCCACGGGCTGCGGATGCAGCAGCGGGTCACCGCCGTCAACGGGTCGGTGCAGGCCGGCGGGGTGACCTACTACGGCTTCCTGTCCTTCTTCCCGATCCTGGCGCTGGCCTTCTTCGCGGTCGGCTACATCGCGCGGGTGTGGCCGGAGGCGCAGGACAACCTCGAGACCCTCATCAACGAGGCGCTGCCCGGGCTGGTCGGCTCCGGATCCAACCAGATCTCGCTGCAGTCGATCCAGGACAACGCGACGACGGTCGGCCTGATCGGTCTGGCCGGTGTGACGTACGCCGGCCTCGGCTGGCTGTCCGCCCTGCGCACCGCCCTGATGTCGGTCTTCGAGAGGCCGCAGGAGGCCCGCCCCAACTTCGTGCTCGGCAAGGCGCGCGACCTGCTCACGCTGGTGGTGCTGGGGCTGGCCCTGCTCGTCAGCGTGTCCCTCTCCGGACTGGTGGCGGGCTTCTCCGAGGACCTGCTGGGCTGGCTGCACTGGCCGGGCAGCTCCTCGCGGGTGCTGACGCTGGTCAGCGTCCTGCTGGGTCTCGCCGTGTCGACCGGGTTGTTCCTGGGGCTGTTCTGGCTGCTGGCGCACCCGCGAGTGCCGGTCCGCACCCTTGCCGGTGGTGCGCTGCTCGCGGCCGTCGGCTTCGAGGCGCTGAAGTGGGCGTCGACGTACCTCCTCCAGGCCACCAGCAACCAGGAGGCGTTCCAGGTCTTCGGGATCGCGCTGATCCTGCTGGTGTGGATCAACTACTTCTCGCGGATCCTCCTCTACGGCGCCGCCTGGGCCGCCACCGCGAACCCCGTGGCGGAGACCGACGGACCCGCACCGGAGAACGGCCAGTCACCTGAGCCGCCCGAGCGGATCGAGCGCTCCCGCCGAGACGAGGCCACCGGGACGGCCGCCCCTGGTGGGCGCGCCAAGGTCTTCCTCGGCGGAGCGGGTGTCGGCGCGGTCGCCGCGCTCGTCGCCCGCCGCCGCTTCCGCGACCGCTGAACACGGCGGGTGTGGGTCCCTGCCGGTCTGCAGCCGGGCACCGTGACCAGGCGCGGCACGAAAGGGCACCGCCCCGCTCGTCGTGGCACTGCCCACCTCGGATCTGGTCGCCGATCCGATGCCGGTGTTAGGTTCCAGGAATCAAGCGGCATCCGGGGGCCGTCCCCTCTTCTGGAGGTTCGATGAAGCGCATCTGGGGGCCCGCAGCCGCCTTGGCGATCCTGATGTCATCCGTGGTCGGAACGTCGCAGTCCTCCGCTGGGGTGGGTGCTCGAGCCGTGCCCGCGCCGTGGACCCAGGTCTCTGTCTCGTCCCCGTGGCAGGCGCGTGCAGGTCTGCAGGCGGTGCGGCTGCACGGACGGATGTACGTCCTGGGTGGGAGGACCCCGCTCGACCCGTTCCAGTCCAACCCGCCGGCGTTTGGTGCGAGCCAGCTGCATGCCGACGTGTGGAGCAGTGACGACAACGGTGGCTCCTGGTCACAGATCGCGGCCGACGACGACTCGCACTGGCCGGCTCGGGCGTACTTCCAGGCCGTGACTCTGGGCAAGGCGATGTACGTGCTGGGCGGACAGAACTTCCGCACCGACTGCGAGTCGCCCGCACCTGGGGTGCCACCGCCGCCGTCTTGCTCTGACTTCTTCAACGACGTCTGGAAGTCGACGGACGGCTCGCACTGGGAGCGTCTCACCGCGGCTGCGCCGTGGGCCGGTCGGGCGGGTCTGAGCGCCGCCGTCCTCCACGGCAAGATCTATGTCTTCGGTGGATCGGTGAACGATGACTCCGCGGTGATCGGTCCTGGAGGTGCGCCTCCGAGGGTGTACTTCAACGATGTCTGGAGGTCTTCGGACGGCACCGACTGGGAGCTGGTGACCCAGCATGCGCCCTGGATCGAGCGTGCCGGCGCAGCGACCGCCGTCAAAGGCGGCTGGCTCTACCTGCTCGGCGGCGAGCGGGGGTTCCTGCCCACGCCCGAGGTGCCGCAGCCGTACTTCAACGACGTGTGGCGGACCCGTGATGGGAGGCACTGGTCCCTCACGACCGGGGATGCCGGCTGGTCTCCTCGCCCTGGGCACCAATGCGTGACGGTGCGGCCTGCGTTGGTGTGCTTCGGCGGATTCGGCCAACCTGAGAACCCTCGCGACGTGTGGGTCAGCCTGACCGGACGTCGCTGGTACCGGACCCCGGGCGCGCCGTGGAACGCGACCTCGTCTGCCGACGTCAAGTACGACTTCGATGCCGTGGTGGCGCCCGGCCCGCGGGGGATTCGGTCGGTGTACACCTTCGGCGGCGATCGGGAGACCTTCGACTTCTCCGACCCGTTCAACTACACCCGGGTCGACAACGACGTGTGGCGCTACACCCCGCTCCTGGAGCTGCTGGCGCTCCGGGCCGGCTAGCACGGTTCGCGGCCTCGGCGGTCACCTGCCGGTGCTCCGAGGGTCAGTGGCCGTGGCGCAGCGACGACCGGAGGTCGTGGTTGAGCTGGGAGATCACGTCGAGCGGGATCTCCTTGGGGCAGGCAGCGGAGCACTGGCCGATGTTGGTGCAGCCACCGAAGCCCTCGTGGTCGTGCTGGCCGACCATGGAGGCGACCCGCGACCAGCGCTCGGCCTGGCCCTGCGGCAGCTCGCCCAGATGGGTGATCTTGGCGCCCAGGAACAGTGAGGCGGAGCCGTTGGGGCAGGCGGCCACGCAGGCGCCGCAGCCGATGCAGGTGGCGGCGTCGAAGGCGCGGTCGGCGTTGTCCTTCGGCACCGGCGTGGCGTGGGCGTCGGGCGCGGCCCCGGTGTTGACCGAGATGTAGCCGCCGGCCTGGATGATCCTGTCGAAGGCCCGCCGGTCGACGCAGAGGTCCTTGAGCACCGGGAAGGCGCTGGCCCGCCACGGCTCGATGGTGATCGTCTCGCCGTCGGAGAACGACCTCATGTGCAGCTGGCAGGTCGTGGTGACCTCCGGGCCGTGGGCGTCGCCGTTGATCATCAGCCCGCACATGCCGCAGATGCCCTCGCGGCAGTCGGAGTCGAACGCGATCGGCTCCTCGCCCTCGGCGTTGAGCCTCTCGTTGAGGACGTCGAGCATCTCCAGGAACGACATGTCCGGGGAGACGCCGTCGAGCTGGTAGGTGTGCATCGCCCCCCGGCTGTCGGCGTCGGCCTGGCGCCAGATCTTGAGGGTGAGGTTCATCGTCTGGCTCACTTGTAGCTCCGCTGCTTCATCTCGACGAACTCGTAGGTCAGCTCCTCCTTGTGCAGGACCGGGCGTTCTTCCTCGCCGGTCCACTCCCAGGCAGCCACGTAGGCGTACTGGTCGTCATGGCGCAGCGCCTCGCCGTCCTCGGTCTGCGACTCGCCCCGGAAGTGGCCACCGCAGGACTCGCGGCGGTTGAGGGCGTCGACGCACATCAGCTCGCCGAGCTCGAAGAAGTCGGCCACCCGACCGGCCTTCTCCAGCGACTGGTTGAGGCTCTCGGCGCTGCCGAGCACCCGCACGTTGCGCCAGAAGTCCTCACGCAGCGTCTGGATCAGCTCGATCGCCTTGCGCAACCCCTCGGCGGTGCGCTCCATGCCGCAGTACTCCCACATGATGTTGCCGAGCTCGCGGTGGTAGGAGTCGACGCTGCGGGTGCCGTTGACGCTGAGGAGCTTCTCGACCCGACCCTGCACCGACTGCTGGGCCTCGACGACCGCGGGGTGGTCTTCGGGGATCCGGTCGAACGGGCCGTCGGCGAGGTAGTCGCGGATGGTGTTGGGCAGCACGAAGTAGCCGTCGGCCAGCCCCTGCATGAGCGCGGAGGCGCCGAGGCGGTTGGCACCGTGGTCGGAGAAGTTCGCCTCGCCGGTCACGAACAGGCCCGGGATGGTCGACTGGAGGTCGTAGTCGACCCAGAGACCACCCATCACGTAGTGCACGGCCGGGTAGATCCGCATCGGCACCGAGTAGGGGTCCTCGCCGGTGATCCGGGCGTACATGTCGAAGAGGTTGCCGTACTTCTCCTCGATGGCGTCCCGGCCGAGCCGCTCGATCGCGTCGGCGAAGTCGAGGTAGACCCCGCGGCGTACGCCGTCCACCTCGGGCCCCACGCCGCGACCCTCGTCGCACATGTTCTTCGCCTGCCGCGACGCGATGTCGCGCGGCACCAGGTTGCCGAAGGCGGGGTAGATCCGCTCCAGGTAGTAGTCGCGGTCCTCCTCGGGGATCTCGCGGGGGTCCTTGGTGCAGTCGGCCTTGTTCTTCGGCACCCAGATCCGGCCGTCGTTGCGCAGCGACTCCGACATCAGCGTCAGCTTGGACTGGTGCTCCCCGGAGACCGGGATGCACGTCGGGTGGATCTGGGTGTAGCAGGGGTTGGCCATGTAGGCGCCCTTGCGGTGCGCCCGCCAGCTGGCGGTGACGTTGCAGCCCATCGCGTTGGTGGAGAGGAAGAAGACGTTGCCGTAGCCGCCGCTGGCCAGCACCACGACGTCGGCGAAGTAGGTCTCGATCTCGCCGGTGACCAGGTCGCGCACGATGATGCCGCGGGCGCGGCCGTCGACGACGACCAGCTCGAGCATCTCGTGTCGGGTGTAGGTCTTGACCGTGCCGGCGGCGACCTGCCGCTCCAGCGCCTGGTAGGCGCCGATCAACAGCTGCTGGCCGGTCTGGCCGCGGGCGTAGAACGTGCGGGACACCTGGACGCCGCCGAAGGAGCGGTTGTCGAGCAGGCCGCCGTACTCGCGGGCGAACGGGACGCCCTGCGCGACGCACTGGTCGATGATGTTCACGCTGACCTGAGCCAGGCGGTAGACGTTGGACTCGCGCGAGCGGTAGTCGCCGCCCTTGATGGTGTCGTAGAACAGGCGGTAGACCGAGTCGCCGTCGCCCTTGTAGTTCTTGGCGGCGTTGATGCCGCCCTGGGCGGCGATCGAGTGGGCCCGGCGCGGGGAGTCCTGGTAGCAGAAGGACTTCACGACGTAGCCCGCCTCGCCGAGCGTGGCGGCGGCCGAGGCGCCGGCGAGCCCGGTGCCGACCACGATCACCGAGAGCCGGCGCCGGTTGGCGGGGTTGGCGATCCGGGCCTCGAACTGGCGGGTGTTCCAGCGCTCGTCGATCGGCCCGTCGGGCGCCTTGGTGTCCTGCAGCGGCTCGCCGGCGGTGTAGTAGCCGGCCGCGTCGTCAGAGATCTCCGCTCCCTCCGCGACCTGCGACGGCTCGTGCACCGTGGTGGTGTCGGGCATGTCGGTCATGAAGGGATCCTCACTTCGTGATGACGCCGGCCAGGACGGCGACGGGGACCAGGGAGAAGCCGATGGTGATGATCAGGGCCAGCGTCAGGCCGACGGCCTTGGCGGTCGACCGGGCCCGGGCGGTGCTGGTCCAGCCGAGGGTCTGCATCGCGCTCCAGATGCCGTGGTGCAGGTGGGCGCCGAGCATGGCCATCGCCGCGAGGTAGATCAGCGTCAGCCACCAGGTGCTGAAGCTGTCGACCAGCAGGTTGTAGGGGTCGTTGGTCGGCCCGCCCGCCACGTTGACCTTGCCGACGGTGAAGTTCAGCAGGTGCCAGATGATGAACAGCAGCAGCGTGACCCCTCCCCAGCGCATCAGCAGGCTGGCGTAGGTCGCGCCGGTGCGCTTCTTCATCGCGTACTTCGTCTGCCGGGCGCGGCCCGCACGGCGCCACAGCGTGAACGCCGAGGCGACGTGGATGGCGAAGCTCCCGATCAGCACGAGGCGGATGATCCAGAGCGCGCCGGTGTACGGGAGCATCGGCTCCCCGAGGGTGCGTAGGTGCTCGGCGTACTCGTTGAAGGCGTCGTGGCCGGCGAAGGCGTGCAGGTTGCCGTACATGTGCAGCAGGACGAAGCCGACGAAGATCAGGCCGCTGCCGGCCATCGCGATCTTCAGGGCGATCGTGGTCCGCGCGGCACGAGCCCCTGTGACCAGCGACGGCTGGTTGCTCGGATGCGTGGTGGGCGTTGACACAAGCCGCAGGCTAGCGCGTCCGCGGGTCGTCGTCCGAGGACGGGTCGCGTGAGATATCGCATGTGGCCGGTCGGCAACCGTGCGGCCGTGGCGGACGACACCGCCGCCACCCGGATCGGCGCGCCCCCCTTCACAACCGCGCCTCGGCGGGTAAGACTCGGGGCCACCGCGACCGGAGGACCGCCCGACGACGGGTCGCACAGGAGGTTTGTGGTGGCGTCAGGAGTGACCGGACCGACGAGAGCCAGCATCCCCGACAAGACGCTGCGCACCGACCGGTGGTGGCTGGAGCCGCTGTTCACCTTCGTGGTGTTCAGCGGCTTCGTTCTCTTCGCCACCTACCGCGCGTTCCTGGGGCGCGACTTCTTCGTCGAGCCCTACATGTCGCCGTTCTTCTCCCCGTGCATCACCGCTGACTGCACCGACAAGACGGCGTTGCCGGTGCTCTTCCAGTGGTGGCAGCTCTCGCCGGCGCTGGTGATCCTGATCTTCCCGCTGGGCTTCCGGATGACCTGCTACTACTACCGCAAGGCCTACTACCGCGCGTTCTGGCTCTCGCCGCCCGCCTGCGCCGTCGCCGAGCCGCACGCGTCGTACTCCGGGGAGACCCGGCTGCCACTGATCATGCAGAACGTCCACCGCTACTTCTGGTACGGCGCCATGGTGGTCGCCGCCTTCCTCACCTTCGAGACGATCCTGGCCTTCGGCCCGATGGAGGGCGAGGAACCGGGCATCCACATGGGGCTGGGCACGTTGCTCTTCGTCGCCAACTCGGTGCTGATCTGGCTCTACACGCTGTCGTGCCACTCGTGCCGGCACATCGTGGGCGGTCGGCTGCGCACCTTCAGCAAGCACCCGGTCCGCTACCGGATGTGGACCTGGGTGTCGCGGCTCAACGCCCGGCACAGCACCTGGGCGTGGTACTCCCTGTTCTCCGTGGCCGCTGTCGACTTCTACGTCTACCTGCTCGCCACCGACCGCATCACCGACCTGAGGTTCTTCTGATGAGCGAGGCACAGACCGGTCGCCACCCGATGACCGGCAACCGGATGACCCCCGAGGAGGCCGAGGGGCGCGGTCTGGAGCGGCACCGCTACGACGTCGTGGTGATCGGCGCCGGTGGCGCCGGCCTGCGTGCCGCGATCGCGGCCCATGACGCGGGCGCCCGCACCGCCATCGTCTGCAAGTCGCTGCTCGGCAAGGCGCACACCGTGATGGCCGAGGGCGGCATCGCCGCCGCGATGGGCAACCGCTGGCCGGAGGACAACTGGGAGGTGCACTTCCGCGACACCATGCGTGGCGGGAAGATGCTCAACAACTGGCGGATGGCCCAGCTGCACGCCCAGGAGGCGCCGGAGCGGGTGCTCGAGCTCGAGGACTGGGGTGCGTTGTTCGACCGCACCGACGACGGGTTGATCTCGCAGCGTGACTTCGGCGGCCATCGGTACGCCCGGCTGGCCCACGTCGGCGACCGCACCGGACTGGAGATGATCCGCACGCTCCAGCAGCGCGCCGTGGCGCTGGACATCGACGTCTTCATGGAGTGCACGGTCACCGACCTGCTGAGGGACGACGGACCCGACGGCCAGGGCCGGGTCTCCGGTGCCTTCGGCTACTGGCGTGAGACCGGCCGCTTCGTGGTGTTCGAAGCGCCGAGCGTGGTGCTGGCCACCGGCGGCATCGGCAAGTCCTACAAGGTGACCTCCAACTCCTGGGAGTACACCGGAGACGGGCATGCGCTGGCGCTGCGGGCAGGGGCCTCGCTGATCAACATGGAGTTCGTCCAGTTCCACCCGACCGGCATGGTCTGGCCGCCGTCGGTGAAGGGGCTGCTGGTGACGGAGTCGGTGCGCGGCGACGGCGGGATCCTGAAGAACTCCGAAGGCCAGCGGTTCATGTTCGACTACATCCCCGAGTTCTTCAGGGCCGAGACCGCCGACACGGTCGAGGAGGCCGACCGGTGGTACGACGACAAGGCCAACAACCGCCGACCGCCCGAGCTGCTGCCCCGTGACGAGGTGGCGCGGGCGATCAACAGCGAGATCAAGGCCGGCCGCGGCTCACCGCACGGCGGGATCTACCTCGACATCGCCTCGCGGCGCTCCCCGGAGTTCATCCGCAAGCGGCTCCCGTCGATGTATCACCAGTTCAAGGAGCTGGCCGACGTCGACATCACCGCCGAGCCGATGGAGATCGGCCCGACCTGCCACTACGTCATGGGCGGGATCGAGGTCGACGCGGACACCGAGCTCTCGGCGGTCCACGGCCTCTACGCCGTCGGGGAGTGCTCCGGCGGCATGCACGGGTCCAACCGGCTCGGCGGCAACTCGCTGTCGGACCTGCTGGTCTTCGGTCGACGGGCCGGCGAGGCCGCGGCGGCGTACGCCGGCGGGCTGGGCGAGGCCCGGCCGGCCGTCGACGAGGCGGCGGTGAGCGCGGCCGAGGCCGACGCGCTGCGCCCGTTCGCCGAGGAGGGCGGTGAGAACCCCTACACCATCCAGCACGACCTCCAGCAGTCGATGAACGACCTGGTCGGCATCATCCGCCACGGGTCCGAGCTGGAGGCGGCTCTGGAGCAGATCGAGGTGTTCAAGCAGCGCGCGCAGCAGCTCTCGGTCGAGGGGCACCGGCAGTACAACCCTGGCTGGCATCTCGCTCTCGACCTGCGCAACATGCTGCTGGTGTCGGAGTGCATCGCCAAGGCGGCGCTGGCCCGGCAGGAGTCGCGCGGCGGGCACACCCGCGACGACTTCCCGGCCACCGACGCCGAGTGGGGCACCAAGAACCTCGCGCTGCGCCTCGACGCCGCCGGCACCGGGGTCGACCTGTCCGAGCAGCCACTGCCCGTCATGCCCGACGAGCTGAAGACGTTCTTCGAGACCACGTGAGGGGACGGACATGGGCTACGACCTGAAGATGCGCGTCTGGCGCGGCGACACCGAGGGTGGCGACCTGGGCGACTACACCGTCGCGGTCGAGGAGGGCGAGGTCGTCCTCGACGCCATCCACCGCCTGCAGGCGACCCAGGTGGGCGACCTGGCCGTCCGATGGAACTGCAAGGCCGGCAAGTGCGGCTCCTGCTCGGCGGAGGTCAACGGCAGGCCCCGGCTGATGTGCATGACCCGGCTGTCGGACTTCGACCCGGCCGAGACGCTCACCGTGACGCCGATGCGGGGGTTCCCGGTGATCCGCGACCTGGTGACCGACGTGTCGTTCAACTACGAGAAGGCCCGCCAGCTCCCGTCGTTCGCCCCACCGCCGCGCGACGACGACGGCAAGCGCCGGATGATGCAGGTCGATGTCGAACGCGGCCAGGAGTTCCGCAAGTGCATCGAGTGCTTCCTGTGCCAGGACACCTGCCACGTGGTGCGCGACCACGAGGAGAACAAGCCCGACTTCGCCGGACCGAGGTTCTTCCTGCGCTACGCCGAGCTCGACATGCACCCGCTGGACACCCACGATCGGCGCGAGCTCGCTCAGGGCGCCGCCGGCCTCGGGCTGTGCAACATCACCAAGTGCTGCACCGAGGTGTGTCCCGAGAACATCAAGATCACCGACAACGCGATCATCCCGATGAAGGAGCGCGTCGTGGACGCGAAGTTCGACCCACTGGTGTGGCTGGGCAACAAGATCGGGCTGCGCAACAAGGACAACGACGGGCGGACGCCCGTCTGAGGGGGCCCACCGGCCCTACTAGTCTGCGACTCATGGACACCGCTGCTGACGGATCGCTCGCGCTCTCCTCCGAGGCGGACCGCTTCGACCGCGCGGCCTGGGAGGCCGCCGCGGCGGCGATGCTCCGCAAGACCCGCCGGCTCGGGCCCGACGACCCCGACAGCGCCGTGTGGGAGAAGCTGACCCGCCACACGCTCGACGGAGTGGCCGTCCCGCCGATCGGGGCGCCGGAGGACCTCGAGGCGATGGCGACCCGTGGCCGACCCACCCGGCAGGGCCCGTGGGACATCCGGGTGGCGAGCCGGGCCGCCGACCCTGCGCAGGTGCTCGACGAGCTTGACCACGGCGCCACCTCGGTGTGGCTGCGGCTGGACGGCCCGGTGTCCCCGGAGGCACTGGCGGCCCGGCTCGACGGGGTGCTGGTCGACCTGGCGCCCGTCGTGGTGGACGCGCCCGACGACCCGGTCGGCGCCGCCCGGTCGCTGGCGGCCTGGCTGGAGACGACCGGGGTCACCCCGGCGGCGGGCACCTCCGCCGGCGCCGACCCGCTGGGCGCCGTGCTCCGCGGTGGTGGCGAGGCCGGGGAGGTCGACACCGTGGTCGCCGATGTCGCGGCGGTCACCGGGCCAGCGGGGATCGGGGCGCTGGTCGTCGACGGCACGGTCGTCCACGACCTCGGGGCGTCCGACGCCCAGGAGCTGGGCTACACGCTCGCAGCCGGGGCGGCGTACCTGCGGGCGCTGGGGCGGGCCGGGATCGGCGTGGAGCAGGCGGTGGGGCTGCTGGAGTTCCGCTACGCCGTGACCGGCGAGCAGTTTCTCTCGATCGCCAAGCTCCGGGCCGCGAGGCGCTGCTGGGCGCGGCTGGTGGAGCTGTCGGGAGTGTCCGGTGCCGGCCAGCGCCAGCACGCGGTGACGAGCCGGCCGATGATGAGCCGCTACGACCCCTACGTCAACCTGCTGCGCACCACCGTCGCGGCGTTCGCGGCGGGCGTCGGCGGAGCGGACGCGGTGACGGTGCTGCCGTTCGACAGTGCGCTGGGTGAGCCGGATGCGGTCGGCCGGAGGCTGGCGCGCAACATCTCCTCGCTGCTGGTCGCCGAGTCGCACGTCGCGGCGGTCGCCGACCCCGCCGGCGGGGCGTACGCCGTCGAGCGGCTCACCGACGACCTCGCCCAGGCGGCCTGGGCCGAGCTGCAGCGGATCGAGGCGGCTGGTGGCGTCGCGTCGGCCTGGGCCGACGGGTCGCTGCGGTCGCGGATCGACCAGGTGGTCGCCCGCCGCGAGCGCGAGGTGGCGACCCGGAAGCGCCCGTTGACCGGTGTCAGCGAGTTCCCCAACCTCGCCGAGACCCTGCCCGAGCGGCCGGGGTCCCCCGATCCGGTGCGGCGCTACGGCGCGGCGTACGAAGCGATGCGCGACGCACCTGCCGGCGTGCCGGTGTTCCTGGCGACGATGGGGTCGATCGCGGCCCACTCGCCGCGCGCGCTGTTCGCCACCAACCTGCTCGCCGCCGGTGGCGTGGGCGTCGAGGCCGCCGGGGCGACGGCGGGGGTCGACGACGTGCTCACGGCCTACGCCGGGCAGCCGGTCGTCTGCCTGGCCGGCCCGGACGCGACGTACGCCGAGTGGGGCGCGCCGCTGGTCGCCGCGCTGAGGGACGCCGGCGCCGCCCGGGTGGTGCTCGCCGGCAGACCGGGCGACTCGAGCGTCCCGCCCGACCTGGTCGACGACTTCTGCGCGGTCGGCGAGGACGCCGTCGCGTTCCTGACCCGCACCCGCGAGACCCTGGAGGCGGCCCGATGAGCATCCCCGAGAGCTTCGCCGACCTTCCGCTGGTCGGAGGGTCGGCCGAGGAGGCGGCCAGCGACCAGGGGGCCCCGGTCGACGGCACCCCCTGGCACAGCCCGGAGGGCATCGACATCCTGCCGGCCTACGGCCCGGAGCACCTGGCGGGCCTCGACGCGCTCGACACCTGGCCGGGGCTGAGCCCGTTCCTGCGCGGGCCCTACCCGACGATGTACACCACCCGGCCCTGGACCATCCGGCAGTACGCCGGCTTCTCGACCGCCGAGGAGTCGAACGCCTTCTACCGGCGCAACCTGGCGGCCGGCCAGAAGGGCCTCAGCGTCGCGTTCGACCTGGCGACCCACCGCGGCTACGACTCCGACCACCCCCGGGTGCGCGGCGACGTCGGCATGGCCGGGGTGGCCATCGACTCCATCTACGACGCGCGGACACTCTTCGACGGGATCCCGCTGGACCAGATGAGCGTCAGCATGACGATGAACGGCGCCGTGCTGCCGATCATGGCGCTCTACATCGTGGCGGCCGAGGAGCAGGGTGTGAAGCCCGACCAGCTGGCCGGGACCATCCAGAACGACATCCTCAAGGAGTTCATGGTCCGCAACACCTACATCTACCCGCCGGCGCCCAGCATGCGGATCATCTCCGACATCTTCGCCTACACCGCCGCGCGGATGCCCCGGTTCAACTCCATCTCCATCTCCGGCTACCACATGCAGGAGGCCGGGGCGACCGCCGACCTCGAGCTCGCCTACACGCTGGCCGACGGGGTGGAGTACATCCGCGCGGGCCTCGACGCCGGCCTCGACATCGACGCTTTCGCGCCGCGGCTCAGCTTCTTCTGGGCGATCGGCATGAACTTCTTCATGGAGGTGGCCAAGATGCGCGCCGCTCGGGCCCTGTGGGCGCGGCTGGTGCGGCAGTTCGACCCGACCAACCCCAAGTCCCTCTCGCTGCGCACCCACAGCCAGACCAGCGGCTGGTCGCTGACCGCCCAGGACGTGTTCAACAACGCGGCCCGCACCTGCATCGAGGCGATGGCGGCCACCCAGGGGCACACCCAGTCCCTGCACACCAACGCGCTCGACGAGGCGATCGCACTGCCGACCGACTTCTCCGCCCGCATCGCCCGCAACACCCAGCTGCTGCTGCAGCAGGAGAGCGGCACCACCCACACCATCGACCCCTGGGCGGGCAGCTTCTACGTCGAGCGGCTCACCCACGACCTCGCCGAGCGGGCCTGGGCACACATCCAGGAGGCCGAGGACGCCGGCGGCATGGCCAAGGCCATCGAGCAGGGTCTGCCCAAGATGCGCATCGAGGAGGCCGCGGCCCGCACCCAGGCCCGGATCGACGCGGGGAAGCAGGCGGTGATCGGCGTCAACACCTACCGCGTCGACCACGAGGAGCGGCTCGACGTGCTCAAGGTCGACAACGACGAGGTCTACCGCCAGCAGATCGCCAAGCTGGAGCGGCTGCGTGCCGAGCGCGACGACGACGAGCTACGCCGTTCGCTCGAGGCCCTCACGGCGGCCGCCGGCCGCGAGCCGTCCCGCGACGGCACGCTCGACGGCAACCTGCTGGCCCTGGCTGTCGAGGCGGCTCGCGCCAAGGCGACGGTGGGGGAGATCTCCGAGGCGCTGGAGAAGGTCTACGGGCGCCACCAGGCCGTGATCCGTACCATCTCGGGGGTGTACCGCTCCACGGCCGCCGACGGCGACGACAGCTCCGACACCGACGTCGCCGAGGTGCTGCGCGAGACCGCTGCGTTCGAGGCCGAGGAGGGCCGCCGCCCGCGGATCCTGGTCGCCAAGATGGGCCAGGACGGCCACGACCGCGGCCAGAAGGTCGTCGTCACCGCGTTCGCCGACCTCGGCTTCGACGTCGACGTCGGCCCGCTCTTCTCCACCCCGGAAGAGGTCGCCCAGCAGGCCGTCGACAACGACGTCCACATCGTCGGCGTCAGCTCGCTGGCCGCCGGTCACCTGACGTTGCTGCCGGCGCTGAAGCAGGCGCTGGCCGACCTCGGTCGGCCCGACATCATGGTGGTGATCGGCGGCGTGATCCCGCCCGACGACGTGGCCACGCTCCGGGAGATGGGCGCCGCGGCGGTCTTCCTGCCCGGCACCGTCATCACCCGCTCCGCGATCGACCTGCTCGCCGCGCTGCGGGCGCAGCGAGCCTGAGCCCGGATGGCTGTCCCCGACCTCGACGAGCTGGTCGAGGGCGTCGTCTCCGGCAGGCGTGCGGCCGTCGCCCGGGCCATCACCCTGGTCGAGTCGACCCGTGACGACCACCGGCGGGCGGCCCGCGAGCTGCTCCGCCGGCTGCCGGCCCCGGCCACCCCGGCGGCGCGGGTCGGCATCTCCGGGGTGCCAGGCGTCGGCAAGTCGACGTTCATCGAGGTGCTCGGCACGATGCTCACCGGCCAGGGCCACCGCGTCGGGCGTGCTCGCGGTCGACCCGTCGTCGACCCGCACCGGCGGCTCGGTGCTCGGCGACAAGACCCGGATGTCGCGGCTGGCCGCCGACCCCGACGCCTACGTCCGTCCCTCGCCGACGGCGGGCACCCTCGGCGGGGTCGCCCGGGCCACCCAGCAGGCGATGCTGGTGCTCGAGGCGGCGGGCTACGACGTGGTGCTGGTCGAGACGGTCGGCGTCGGCCAGTCCGAGGTCACCGTGGCGGGCATGGTCGACACGTTCTGCTTCCTCACCCTGGCCCGCACCGGCGACCAGCTGCAGGGCATCAAGAAGGGCGTGCTCGAGCTGGCAGACGTGATCGCGGTCAACAAGGCCGACGGCGACCGGGAGCTGGAGGCGAGGTCGGCCGCGCGCGAGCTCTCCGGGGCGCTGCGGCTGGTGCACCACCACGACGACCGCGACGCGCCCGCCTGGGTGACCCCGGTGCTCACCTGCTCCGCTCTGGAGGACCGCGGCGTCGAGGACCTCTGGGAGCAGGTGCTGGCCCACCGCGAGCACCTGGGGGCCGACGGGCTGTCGCGCCGGCGCGCGGCCCAGCAGCTGGACTTCACCTGGGCGCTGGTCCGCGACGAGCTGGCCCGCCGGCTCACGGCCTCGCCCGGCGTGGCGGCGGTCCGTGACGGGATCCGAGCGGCCGTCCTGGCCGGCGAGATGCCGGCGTCGGAAGCCGCCGACCGTCTCCTCGCGGCGTACGACGACACGGCCGGCACGCCCGAGGAGCCGGCGGAACCCGAGACTCCCGTGCCGTGACCGCGCGGGCTGAACTAGGGTTTGGCTGATGTCCCCCCTCGCCCCCACCCCCGCTTCGCGAGCTGGTCGAGGAGGTCGTCGACAAGCACCGCGACGATCTCATCGACCTGCGGCGTGACCTGCACGCCCACCCGGAGCTGTCGTGGTCGGAGCACCGGACGACCGAGATCGCCGCCGCGCGGGTGGCCGAGGTGGGCTGGCGGGTGAGCCGGCTGAAGGGCAGTGGCCTGGTCGCCGATCTCGGCACCGAGGGGCCGGTGGTGGCGCTGCGCGCCGACCTCGACGCGCTCCCGGTGCCCGACACCACCGGCGACCCGTGGTCCAGCGTCGTGCCCGGCGTGGCCCACGCCTGCGGGCACGACGTGCACACCACCGCCCTCATCGGCGCGGGCATCGCACTGGCCGAGGCGCACGCCGCGGGGCTGGCTCCCGGCCGCTACCGGCTGTTGTTCCAACCGGCCGAGGAGATCATGCCGGGCGGGGCCCTGGAGATGATGCACGCGGGCGCGCTGGACGACGTGGCGCGGGTCTTCGGACTCCACTGCGACCCGAGCATCGACGTCGGCACCGTCGGCCTCCGCGAGGGGCCGCTCACCGGCGCCGCTGACTCCATCGACGTCACCCTGACCGGCAAGGGCGGGCACACCTCACGGCCTCATCTGACCGAGGACCTCACGTTCGCCCTGGCCAAGCTGGTCACCGAGCTGCCGGCGATCCTGTCGCGACGGCTGGACCCGCGGGCCGGCGTCAGCGTCTCCTGGGGCATCGTCTCTGCCGGCGCAGCGCCCAACGTGATCCCCGCGCAGGGGCGGGTCGCCGGCACCATCCGGATGCTCGACGCCGTGGCGTGGGCCGACGCCGAGCAGCTCGTGCGCGAGCAGGTGGGTCACATCGTGGCGCCCTACGGCGTCGCGGCCGACGTCGTCTACCACCGCGGCGTGCCGCCCGTCGTCAACGAGCACTACTCCACGCTGCTGCTGGGCCGGGCCGTCGAGGAGGTCGTCGGCGAGCAGGGCCACGTCGCGACCTCACAGAGCCTGGGTGGCGAGGACTTCGGCTGGTTCCTCGAGCGCGTCCCCGGGGCGATGGCACGGCTCGGCACCCGGACGCCCGGCGGGCCGACGTACGACCTGCACCAGGGCAACCTTCGCATCGACGAGGGCGCGATCGTGATCGGTGCCCGGATCCTCGCCGGTGCTGCCCTCGTGGCCGCCTCCCGGGTCTGAGCGGCTACTGCGACTGGTAGGCGATGCCGTCCGCGGCCGGCGGCCGGGACCGGCCGACCAGTCCCGCGACGGCGAAGATCGTCACGATGTAGGGCAGCATCAGCATGAACTGGCTGGGCACCGGGGACCCGATCACCGACAGCACGCCCTGCAGGTTGGACGCGAACCCGAACAGCAGCGCCGCGAGGGCCGCTCGGATCGGGTCCCACTTGCCGAAGATGACGGCGGCCAGTGCGATGAACCCGGCGCCGCCGGTCATCTCCCGGTTGAAGCCGGACACAGCCACCAGGCTGAAGTAGGCGCCACCGAGGCCGGCGACCGCCCCGGCCAGCAGCACGGTGCGCCAGCGGGTGCGGTTGACCTTGATGCCGACCGTGTCGGCCGCCTTGGGATGCTCGCCGACGGCCCGGACGCGGAGTCCCCACCGGGTGCGGTAGAGCGCGAAGGCGACGAGCGCCACGATGGCGTAGAGGAGGTAGACCAGCGGGGTCTGCCGGAAGAGCACCGGGCCGACCAGCGGGATCTGCCCCAACAGCGGGATCGGCACCACGCTGAGGCGCTCGGGGGAGTTCAGCGTGTCGGCGTTGGGTGTGAGCACCTGGCGGAACAGGAAGTTGGTCAGCCCGATCACGAGCACGTTCAGCACGACGCCGACGATGATCTGGTCGACGAAGTAGCCGATCGCGAACAGCCCGAGCACGGAGGCGACGAGGAGACCCGCGACCGCTGCCGCGACGACGCCCGCCCATGGGTTGCCGGTCATCGATCCCGTGACCGCGGCCGCGAACGCGCCGAAGAGCAGCTGGGCCTCGATCGCGATGTTGACCACGCCCGCGCGCTCTCCGAGCACGCCGCCGAGGGCCCCGAAGACCAGGGGCACGGCCAGCGCCACCGCGCCGCCGAACAGCCCGACCACCGGGACCCGGCCTCCGATGGCGGCCCAGCTGAGGAACCCGGTCATCCAGAGCAGGGCGTAGCTCGCGACCAGCCACAGGGGGGTCCGCTGGCTCGCCAGGAGTCGGCGGAACGACTCGCCGGTCAGTGCGGCGCAGCCGGCCAGCATCACCCACGCTGTCGCCCGGCCGGGCACGGTGATGTCGGGGATCTGGAAGAAGTCGTTGCGGCTCGCGACCCGGAACGTCGTGTCGCCCGTCGTGTCGGAGAACAGCAGGGCCACGGCGAAGCCGACCACGAGAACGGCCAGGATGACCGGGGTCTTGCGTGAGACCACCGTCACGCGGTCGGCCTCGACGGGGGCTGCTGGGCTTTCCGCCGTGGTGCTCACGCGACCTCCTTGTTGGGCAGCCGGAAGATCGCCCGCACCAGTGGCGGGGCGGCCAGGAACAGCACGATGAGGGACTGGACCACCAGCACCAGGTCGACCGAGATGTCCTCCGACGCCTGCATCGTGAAGCCGCCGGCCTTGAAGCCACCGAACAGCAGCCCCGCCAGCAGGATGCCCACGGGTCGCGAGCGGCCGAGCAGGGCAACGGTGATCGCGTCGAAGCCGATGCCCGCGTCGAGGTCGGGCGTGACGCCGCTGGTCACGGTGCCGAGCACCTGGTTCACGCCCGCCAGCCCGACCAGCGCGCCGGCGATGAAGAAGACGGTGGTGTAGATGCGTCCGACGCTGATGCCCGCCGCCGCGGCCGCGTGGGGGTTTCCCCCCACCGCGCGGATCCGATAGCCCAGGGCAGAGCGGTTGAGCAGCCACCAGACGGCGGCGACGGCGATGAGCGCCAGGATGATGCCGAAGTGCAGGTTGAACCGGTCGCCGAGCACGTCGGGCAGGGTCGCGGACTGCTTCATCGGCTGCGACTGGGGATTGTTCGAACCGGGCGCCTGCAGCAGGAACTGGACGCGAGAGGGCGTAGAGCACCAGGTAGTAGGCGACGTAGTTGAGCATGATCGTCACGATCACCTCGTGGGCTCCGGTGCGCGCCTTGAGCAGACCGGCGATGCCTCCCCAGAGGCCGCCGGCGATCATGCCCGCGATGATCGCGAGCGGCAGGTGGATCGCGAGCGGCAGGTCGAGGGCGAAGCCCACCCAGCCGGCGGCGGCGCCGGCCAGCAGCATCTGGCCGCGGCCGCCGATGTTGAACAGGGCGGCCTGGAAGCCCACCCCCACGCCGAGTCCGGCGAGGATCAGCGGCGCGGCGTACTTCAGGCTCTCGGTGAGGGGGCGGATCTGTGTCTGGAAGTCGTCGACCCGGTTGTTGAACACGGCTCCCCGGAACATGGCGGTGTAGGCCCCCCAGACGGCCTCCCAGACCGCTTGGAGGAAGTCGCTCGGGCGGGCGAAGATGTAGCTCGCGGCCTCTCGGACGCCGGGGTCGGTCGCTGCGATCATCACCGATCCGACCAGGAACGCCAAGAAGACCGCGAGCACACCGGCCAGGGCGTCGCCGGCGACGATGCGGTAGAGCATGCTGTGCGAGGCGCTCGGCTGCTCGACCTCGTCCTCGGCAGGGGGCGGCGTGGGCTGCTCGTCGGTCATCGTGTCACTCACGCGACCACATCCTTCGGGCGTTCTCCGGTCATCATCAGGCCCAGCGTCTGCCGGGGGGTGTCGGCCGGCACGATGCCGACGATGCGGCCGCGGTAGAGCACCATGATCCGGTCGGCGAGGGCAACCACCTCGTCGAGCTCGGTGGAGACCAGCGAGCACGGGGACGCCGGCGTCGCGCGTCGCCACGATCCGCTTGTGGATGAACTCGATCGACCCCACGTCGACCCCGCGGGTGGGCTGAGCGGCCACGAGGAGCTTGAGGTCGCGCGAGAGCTCGCGGGCGACCACGACCTTCTGCTGGTTGCCGCCGGAGAGGTTGCCGGCCAGGGCGTCGATGTCGCGGGCGCGCACGTCGTACTCGGTCGAGCTTCTCCTTGGCGAACTCGCGCAGCCTGCTGATGCATCAGGGCGCCATGCTGGACGAACGGTGGCTCGAAGCTGCGGTTGAGCATGAGATTCTCGGCGAAGGTGAAGTCGCCCACCAGCCCGTCCACCTGACGGTCCTCGGGGATGAAGCCGACGTCGGCGTCGAGCACCCGGCGGACCGACCGCCCGACCAGCTCCTGGCCGTCGAGCCGGATCGACCCCGAGACATGCTGCTGCAGACCCATCAACGCCTCGGTGAGCTCGGTCTGCCCGTTGCCCTGGACACCGGCGACCGCCAGCACCTCGCCGGCGCGGATGGTGAAGCTCAGACCGTCGACGTGGACGCGGCCGGTCGTGATCGATCACCCGCAGGTTGTCGACCACCAGGGCGTCGTCGCCGAGGTCGGGCTCGCCCTTGTGGACCACCAGCTCCACCGGCCGTCCGACCATCATCGAGGCGAGCTCGGCGTTGGAGGCGGTCGGCTCGGCCTCGCCGACGACCTTGCCGAGCCGGATGACCGTGATCCGGTCGGCGACCTCGCGTACCTCGCGGAGCTTGTGGGTGATGAAGACGATCGCCTTGCCCGCTGTCCTTGAGCTGGCGCATGATCTCCATCAGCTCGTCGGTCTCCTGCGGGGTGAGCACCGCGGTGGGCTCGTCGAAGACGAGGAGCTCGGCGTCGCGGCTGAGGGCCTTGATGATCTCGACGCGCTGCTGCACGCCGACCGGGAGGTCCTCGACGAGGGCGTCGGGGTCGACGTGGAAGCCGAAGCGCTCGGAGATCTCGGTGACCCGCTCGCGAGCGGCGTCCAGGTCGAGGGTCCCGATCGGCCCGGTCGTCGACTCGTTGCCGAGCATGACGTTCTCGGCGACGCGTGAAGACCGGGATCAGCATGAAGTGCTGGTGGACCATGCCGATGCCGGCGGCCATCGCGTCGCCGGGACCGGTGAAGCGGCGCACCTCGCCGTCGATCTCGATCTCGCCCTCGTCGGCGTGGTAGAGGCCGTAGAGCACGTTCATCAGCGTCGACTTGCCGGCGCCGTTCTCGCCGAGGAGGCAGTGGATCTCCCCCGGCTCGACCGTCAGGGAGATCCGGTCGTTGGCCACCATGCTGCCGAAGCGCTTGGTGATGTCTCGCAGCACGAGTCTCATGGCATCGCATCCTAGGGGGGCGTGGGGCTGTGGTGGGAAGGGCCTACGCCGAGATCGTGGGGCGGGTCGTGGCCGAGGGGGAGACGCCGAAGGGGGAGACCGACAGACGTCGGCCTCCCCCTGCGGGTTGGTCAGCTACGCATCATCAGCTATTTCAGCCGGCGAGGTAGGAGTTGACCTTGATCGAGCCGTCGATGATGCCGGCCTTGATCGTGTCGAGCTCAGCGGCGAGGTCCGGGTTGACCTTCGACTCGAAGTTGTGGAACGGCGCGACGCCCACCCCGTCGTTCTCCAGGGTCCCGATGTAGGGGCTGAAGTCGAAGTTCTCGGGGTCCTGGCCCGCAGACATGATCGCCTCGTAGGTCGAGACCTTCATGTTCTTCAGGATCGACGTCATGACGTAGGGCTGGGTGTTCGGGTCGGTCTCGAACAGGTCGGCGTCCACACCGAGCATGGCGGCGTCCTTGCCGGAGTCCTGGATCGCGGTGATCGCGCCCTGGTAGATCGGGCCACCGACCGGCAGGATCACGTCGGCGTCCTGCTGGAGGATCTGCCTGGCGGTGTTGGTCGCCGCCTCGTTGGCCTCGAAGCCGCCGGTGAAGGAGCCGTTCTTGCCGTCCCAGCCGACGACCTTGACCTTCTTGCCCTTCTCCTTGGAGTAGTACTGCACGCCCTGGCGGAACCCGTCCATGAAGATGGTCACCGTCGGGTACGGCGCGCCACCGTAGGTGCCGACCGTGCCGGTCGTGGTGAAGTCGGCGGCGGCGTAGCCGGCCAGGAACGCTGCCTCGGCGGTGTTGTAGAGCAGCGGCTTGATGTTGGGCTCGTCGGCCTGGCCGTCGAAGGTCTGCCCGTCGTCGCCGCCGTCGGCCGAGTCGTCGATCAGGATGTACTTGATGTCGGGGTTGGCGGCGGCGGACTCCTTGGTGGCCGCGGCCAGTGCGAAGCCGACAGTGACGATCGAGTCGCACCCCTCGGCCACGAGGCTCTCGAGGTTGGGAGCGAAGTCGTTCTGGCTGTTCGACTCGACGGACTTCAGATCGACACCGAGCTCGTCGGCGGCCTGTTGGGCGCCCTCGAAGGACAGCTGGTTGAACGACTTGTCGTCGAAGCCGCCCGCGTCGGAGACGATGCAGGGCAGGAAGTCGGGCGCCGCCTCGCTGGCGCTGCTGTCGCTGCCGCTGGTGTCTTCCTCGGGCGCGTCGCCGCAAGCGGCCAGGGCGGCCACCAGCGCGGTCGCGATACCGGCCGCGACAGCCCTCTTCTTCATGCTCACAAATGCCTCCATGGTTGTGCTGTCCCTCCGGGACGTGCTGTCCCGCGACGGAACGTGCTTTCGGAACGCATCCTGCCCCGTCACCCCCGGGTTCCGCACCTCGGGGTGCCCTTCAGCCCCGATCCGGTATGGATTTGATACCTCCCGGGGCCCGATGAGCGATAGTTGCTGCGTGGAGCAGGCTCAGTGGGAAGAACTCAAGCAGGCGGCGGTCGCGGTGTCCGAGCGGGCCTACGCGCCGTACTCCCGGTTCCGGGTCGGCGCGGCGGCGCTCGCCGACGACGGCCGGGTGCTGGTCGGCTGCAACGTCGAGAACGCGGCGTACGGCGTGGTGCTCTGCGCCGAGTGCGGGGTGGTGTCGCAGCTGCACGCCACCGGGGGCGGCCGGCTGACCCACTTCGTGTGTGTCAACGGTGGCGGCGAGGTGATCATGCCCTGCGGACGCTGCCGGCAGCTGCTCTTCGAGCACGGCGGCCCCGGGCTGGAGATGTGGACCGTCTCCGGACTCCGGACGATGGCCGAGGTGCTGCCCGACGCGTTCGGGCCCGACGACCTGGTCGACGGAGCGGCGCCGCGCCCGCCCGCGGGGTGACCCGCGAGGTGAATTGCCACCGCCGGCCGCGGCGCGGCAGGGTGTGGCCATGCAGCACGACGCCGTCGAGGTGATCATCGCCAAGCGCGACCGAGCCGAGCTCAGCGACAGCCAGATCGACTGGGTGATCGACGCCTACACCCGGGGCGAGGTCGCCGACGAGCAGATGTCCTCGCTGGCGATGGCGATCCTGCTCAACGGCATGACCCGCCGCGAGATCGCCCGCTGGACCGACGCCATGATCCGCTCGGGGGAGCGGATGGACTTCTCAGGGCTGTCCCGGCCGACCGCCGACAAGCACTCCACCGGGGGCGTGGGCGACAAGATCACGCTGCCGCTGGCGCCGCTGGTGGCCGCGTGCGGGGTGGCCGTGCCCCAGCTGTCGGGTCGCGGCCTCGGCCACACCGGCGGCACGCTCGACAAGCTGGAGTCGATCCCCGGCTGGCGCGCCTCGCTGAGCAACGAGGAGATGCTCGACCAGCTGGAGTCGGTCGGCGCGGTGGTCTGCGCCGCGGGCACCGGCCTCGCGCCCGCCGACAAGAAGCTCTACGCGCTGCGGGACGTGACCGGCACGGTCGAGGCGATCCCGCTGATCGCGTCGTCGATCATGTCGAAGAAGATCGCCGAGGGGACCGGCTCGCTGGTGCTCGACGTCAAGGTCGGCACCGGTGCGTTCATGAAGGACGCCGAGCGGGCGCGCGAGCTGGCGAGGACGATGGTCGCGCTCGGCACCGGGGCCGGCGTCCGCACCGTCGCGCTGCTCACCGACATGTCGACGCCGCTCGGCTTCACCGCCGGCAACGCGGTCGAGGTCGCCGAGTCGGTCGAGGTGCTCGCCGGGGGCGGGCCGGCCGACGTGGTGGAGCTGACCCTTGCCCTGGCCCGCGAGATGCTCGCAGGCGCGGGTCGTGACGACGTCGACCCGGCCGACCGGCTCGCCGACGGCTCCGCGATGGACGCCTGGAAGGCGATGGTGCGTGCCCAGGGCGGCGACCCCGACGCCGCGCTGCCCACCGCGCGGGAACAGCACGTCGTGACGGCTCCCTCGTCGGGGGTGCTCACGCGGCTCGACGCGATGGCGGTCGGGATGGCCGCCTGGCGGCTGGGAGCCGGCCGGGCCCGCAAGGAGGACCCGGTGCAGGCCGGCGCCGGCGTGGTCTGGCACGCGCGGCCCGGCGACGAGGTGGTCGAGGGCGAGCCGCTGCTCACCCTGCTCACCGACGAGCCGGAGCGCTTCGAGCGCGCGCTGGCGTCGCTCGAAGGTGGCTTCGACGTGGCGGCCGACCGGTCGGCGTACACGCCCGAGCCGCTGGTGATCGACCGGATCGCCTGAGGCCGTCGGGCGGCCTCTCAGCCCAGCAGCAGGACCACGGTCTCGGCGACACAGGCGGGCTTGGGCTCGTCCTCGATCTCGACGGTCCAGCCGAGGGTGAGCTGGGTGCCGGCCGGCAGCTCGGCGACGCCGGCCACGCTCGCGTGTGCGCGGACCCGCTTGCCGACCGTGAGCGGGGCGGGGAAGCGGACCTTGTTGACGCCGTAGTTGAGCTTGGCGCCGGGGGTGTCGAGGCTGAAGATCTGGGCGCCGAGCATGGGCAGCAGGGACAGCGTGAGGTAGCCGTGGGCGATGGTGCCGCCGAACGGGCTCGCCGCGGCGCGCTCACGGTCGACGTGGATCCACTGGTGGTCGTCGGTGGCGTCGGCGAAGGCGTCGACCCGCTCCTGGTCGACCAGCAGCCAGTCGGAGCTGCCGACGGGGTGGCCGACGGCGGCGGTGAGCTCGTCGACGGTGGTGAACGTCCGCATGGGCTCTCTCCTCGGTGGGCGGGGCAGGGATGGGCGGGTCGGGCCCGACGGGTGCCAGGATGGCGCCATGCCCGACTCCGTTCAGACCGACGCCGAAACTACCGCGCCCGCACGGCCCGGCCGCGACGAGGTACGCCGCGCGCCCAAGGTGCTGCTGCACGACCACCTCGACGGTGGGCTGCGGCCGCAGACCATCGTGGAGCTGGCGCGGGAGTGCCGCCACGAGCTTCCCGCCGACCGACGCCGACGCGCTCGGCCGGTGGTTCGTCGAGTCGGCAGACAGCGGCTCGCTGGTGCGCTACCTGGAGACCTTCGACCACACCGTCGCGGTGATGCAGACCGCGGCCGCGCTGCAGCGCGTGGCGCGCGAGTGCGTCGAGGACCTCGCGGCCGACGGGGTCGTCTACGCCGAGATCCGCTACGCCCCCGAGCAGCACGTCGCGGGCGGGCTCACCATGGACGAGGTCGTCGACGCCGTGCAGGAGGGCCTGGAGGAGGGCGAGGCCGCGTCGGGCGGTCGGATCGTGGTGCGACAGCTGCTCACGGCGATGCGGCACCAGGCGCGCTCGCGCGAGGTGGCCGAGCTGGCCGTGGCGTGGCGCGACCGCGGCGTGGTCGGCTTCGACATCGCGGGAGCGGAGGCGGGGTTCCCGCCCACCCGGCACCTCGACGCCTTCGAGTACCTCCACCGCGAGAACGCCCACTTCACCATCCACGCCGGCGAGGCCTTCGGGCTGCCGTCGATCTGGGAGGCCATCCAGTGGTGCGGCACCGACCGACTCGGTCACGGCGTGCGCATCGTCGACGACATCGCCGTCGACGACGACGGGGTGGCCACGCTCGGCCGGCTGGCGGCGTACGTCCGCGACGCGCGGATCCCGCTCGAGATGTGCCCCTCGTCCAACGTGCAGACCGGGGCGGCCTCCTCGATCGCCGAGCACCCGATCGGGCTGCTCGCCGCGTTGCGCTTCCGGGTCACCGTCAACACCGACAACCGGCTGATGTCGGGGACCTCGATGACCGACGAGATGACGGCCCTGGTCGACGCCTTCGGCTACTCGCTCGCCGACCTGCGGTGGTTCACCATCAACGCGATGAAGTCGTCGTTCCTGCCCTTCGACGAGCGGCTCGCCATCATCGACGAGGTGGTCAAGCCAGGGTATGCCGCCCTGGGTGCCGGCTGAGATCCGCTGGTGGAGGGCGCGCGCAGCGCGGCCCGAGACCGGGCTCGCGGGTGGCGGTGTGGGCGGGCGGTGGTTGCGGTGGTCGGCAGCAACGGCGCCCGGCGGTGTCTGGATCTGTCTGCCGGCGGGGTGCCGGGTCTGCTCGGGGTGGGCCGTGCCGGTGGAGGACGGCGCGTAGCGGCGATCTCGGGGCCCGCCCTCCGGGGCTGTCCCGGGCCTCTCGAAAGTTTCTTCACAAACTGTCTCCTCATCCGGGACCAGGGGCCTCTGACCAGGCCGGACTGTCGGTGGCGGGTGCTTGGGTGGGGGTATGGGCACAGCAGCCGACCATGACGCGGGGGTCCCGATCCCGGGGTCGCCGGAGGCGGTGCTGTCGGCTGCGCGCAACCATCGGCGGGCGGTGGTGTGGGGTGAGGCCGGGCTGCTGGCGTCGGCGGTGGAGTGGGCGGCGATGCATGAGCCGGTCGACGGGGTTGGTGGGGTGTGGTGGCAGGGCGGCAACGCGATCCCGTTGGCGGGTGAGGGTGCCCCTCCGATCGGGGAGTACGCGATCGGGGAGTTCGCGACCGCGGTCGGGCTCACCACCGATGCGGGGCGTCGGCTGATCGGGCACGCCCTCGAGCTGGCCTGGCGGCTCCCGGCGCTGTGGGCGTTGGTGCAGGAGGGCCGGGTCCCGGTGTGGCGGGCCCGCCGGGTCGCCGAGCAGACCGTGGCCCTGTCACGCGAGGCGGCGGGGTTCGTGGACCGTCAGGTCGCCGCCGTCACCGGGCGGGTGTCGCTCACCCAGCTGGACCACCTGGTCCTGGAGGCCAGGATCAGGGTCGAGGGACTCGAGCGGGAGGACCCGGAGAACCCGTCCCCGGAGGTGCCCGACACCCGACACGTCGCGGTGCACACCGACCAGGTGTCCTTCACCGGCACCGTCGCCGTCACCGGTGAGCTCGACCTGGCCGACGCCCTGCACCTGGACCAGGCCCTCGGCGGCCGGTGCGGAGCAGCTGAAGGTCGCCGGCTCGGCTGAGTCGCTGGACGCCCGCCGGGCCACCGCCCTGGGGGAGATGTCCCGCCAGCAGCTGGCGCTGTCGTTCGAGCAGGCCGACCCGGCCTCGTCAGACACGCCACGACCACGATCACGGCGACGTCGCCGGTGCGGCCGGTCACGCTCTACCTGCACCTGGCCGAGGACGCCCTGACCGGTGCGAGCCCGGTGGGGCGGTGTGAGAACACCCGCAGCCCGGTCGACGTGGAGACGATCCGGGGCTGGTGTGGCCATCCCGACGCCGTGGTCACCGTCAAGCCGATCGTCGACCTGAACGGCCATGTCCGGGTGGACCAGTACGAGCTGCCCGACCGGCTCAAGGAGCTGGTCGACCTGCGCGACGGGCACTGCGTGTTCCCCTACTGCACCAGGCCAGCTCGGGGCTGCGACCACGACCACGCGATCCCCTACGACCCGACCGACCCGGCCCGAGGCCCGACCTGTTCGTGCAACACCGCCCCGCTGTGTCGCGGGCATCACCGGTTGAAGACCCATACGCCGTGGCGCTACCAGGTCATCGAGCCAGGGGTCTACGCCTGGACCACCCCGCACGGCTACCGCCTCGTCGTCGACCATGCGGGCACCCGCGACGTCACACCGCCCGAGGTTCCGACGTCGCCGGCCTGCCTTCGGCTGGTCGACCCACCCGACCAGTAGCCACCCCGCCCCACACCCCGCCGAGACCCCCGGGCCGGCGGGGCCACCGGCATGTCCGAGACCCGTTTCGAAGCGCGCGGACATGGCAGCCGAGATCAGTGGGCTATGGAGCGGTCAGCGTGATCGTCGAGTCCTGTGGCGCGTTTGGGAGTTCAGCTGCTTCGGCCCAGGTGGATGACGTCGATCCGGATAAGCCGATCGCTGATCTCATACAGAACGCGGTACCGGCCGATCCGCAGTCGGAGGATGCCGGTGCTACCCCACGGTATGGCTGCTGTCGGGCGCGGGATCGTGGCCAGGTCGTCCACGGTGTCGAACACGGTCGCCAGCCCGGCGGGGTCGTCGGCCATGAATGCCTGGGCGGCAGCGAAGGCCTCGTCAGCCCAGGCGATCTCGTAGGTCAAGCGCTCGCGCTCCGAGGCGTTGACGGAGGCAGCCCCAGGGCAGACCTGGCCTCGGCTTGAGAGACGTAGGTGACCTCCCCCAGCTGCTGCCGCAACTGGTAGCGGGCCAGCGCCAGTTCGTCCTCGAGGTCCTCCAGGCGTCGGACTTGGTCTGTCAGGTAGGCGTGGATCGCCTCGCGGGCCAACTCCTGCTTGCTGCGGCCCTCGCTGCGCGCTCTCTCAGTCAACAGCCGGTCATCTGCTTCAGTCAGCCGCAGTGTCATCGCCATGACTCGAATGGTATCGCTAGATACCAGCCACACCGGGCATGCGCCACTGGGGTACCCATAGCGGCGGTCCGAACACGTGTCCTGCCGCCCGTCGGCGCGCTGTCGATGAGCGTGCGTTGGAAGCACGGGTCTGAGAAAGTCCAGCACATGATCCGGACGTGGGTATTCGAGCCTGTCGAGGAGGTCGTCACGGAACGTTCGATCGGGCCCAACTTGGCAAGTGGCGGACCTCATCGAAGAGGTCGTGAGCCGCTCTTCTGGCCGTGGCCACCCGGCAGCCGAGGTGATCCGGGACGACGGGTCGGCGGTCACGCTAGGAACCGACGGCGACAGAGCAATCCTCGTCTGGACCGACTCGCTCGGAGGCAGCTGCCACTCAGTCGGGGACGGTTCCGGCGGTCTGCTGGTCTACGACCACTTCGGGTCATGGTCGGAGGCACCAAGTGACTGGCAGGTGCCGATCGCACACGCCATCGAGGCGGTGCGGCACTTCGTGATGCACGGGACTCCAGCCACAGAGCGCGTCATCTTCCAGCCAGACTGACCCGACACGCACTGATCTGCCGCCTAGCGTGCTCAGGCGGCCATGCGGATCTGCCTCATGGCGTGCACGAGCATGGAGCCCGCGGTCCGCTGGTGGGGAGCAGGGCCGCGACAGGGTCATCCGCCCGGGAGCACCACGAACCACGCACGACTCCAGCGACCGAACGGCAGCGACCCCTGGCGCAGCTGGGCCGCGGAGAGCGAGACCACGCGGCCCGGGCCGGGGTCGTAGACCTCGAGCCCACCGTCGTCGATCGTGCCCACGACGAGGACGACGTGCCGCGGCGACCACACGTTGCCGACGTACGCCGGCACCGGGAGGCCGCGGGCGAGCGCGGAGCGGATCTCCGCGGCGGGCAGCCCGGACAGCGCGAGACGGGAGCGGTAGCGCGCTCCGTCGACGGACAGCTGGTGGGCGACCGCCCAGGGCGGAGTGCCGAGCCTGGGCGGCCAGGGCAGCTGGAGGCGACCGGCGATGTCGATCGGCCCGGTCACCCGTCGGTGCATGTCGAGGGTCGCCGACCGGAAGCGCTCGGCCACCGTGCTCGCAGCGTCGTGGCCGGCGACCGTCGGCGCACCCGCCAGGACCACTTGAGCGAACGCCTCGTCGCGGACGGCCTGCGCGACGACCAGGGAGGCCGCCCCGCAGGAGACGGTGTTGGGCTGCTGGAGCGAGTCCTCCAGCAGCCGGCCGGACGACGCGCCCCCGAGTCTCATGTCGTCACCGCCTGCAGTCGTTGGAAGGCCTCGTCCCAGGACACCACCTCGCACCCGGCGCGTCTGGCTCGCTCCACCACGTCCCCCTGGTCTCGCATCAGGGCCAGTCCCCTGCGGACCAGCACCAGGGGCGGCTTGCGGCGCTCCCGCAGGTCGCGCACGAGCCGCCTTCCGAAGGTGAGGAGCCGCTGCTGCGTCACGCAGTACGCCGCCGCGAGGAGCTGCCGATCTCGGAGCTCGGCCACGATCTCGTGCGCGAAGATCCCCTCTGCGACGAAGTGCCCCGAGCCGTCGAGCTCCAGCACCCGGGTGCCGCACCGCCCGTTGCGGGCGAGCTCGTAGATCGGGACCTCGGTCCGCCCGTGGGCGCACAGCTCGTCGACGGCCGCCAGCGCGTCGTGGGGGAGCCAGGCATCGGGGTGGTCCCAGTCGACCAGACCCGCATTGGCTCCCTCGGTGATCAGCGGCAAGGCGGGGTCGGAGCCGCTGCGGTAGAAGTCGTCCAGGCGGAGCACGGGCAGCCCGAGCCGCGCTGCGAGGTGCGACTTGCCGGCCCCGGACGGGCCGGCGAGGACGATCACGTGGGCGGGCACCGGCACATTCTGCCCGACGGCGGGTGCCCTCCGCAGGGCCCGGGTCGAGGCTCGGGCGACTGCGCTAGGGTCCCCTGCGGGGGCAGGGTGGAGCGACTCGGGAGGAGACACGACCCGTGCAGAGCGGGACGCACGCTGCGCAGCACAGCTCCCGGCGAGGCCCGGTCCTGGTCGCGCTGGTCGGCCTGCTGGCCGCCGGGGTGTCGGTGGGAGTCTGGTGGACGGGCCCCCGGTCGGACCAGGGCGACGCGGCGACGTGCACGGCGCAGGAGCTGACGCTGACGGTGCCGCCCAGCCTCGCCGAGGTGACCCAGACGGCAGGCACCGAGCTCTCCGACGGCTGCCGGACCGTCAGCGTGGAGACCGCGGCGTCGGCGGACGTCGTGGCCGCGGCCGGCGACGGCGGCTCGCTTCCCGACCTCTGGGTGACCGACGCCCCCTGGTCGCTCGCGGGGCTCGACGAGGTGGGCGTGGCGACCACGGTCGTGTCCCCGGCGGTCGCGAGTACTCCGGTGCTGCTGGTGGGCGGTCCGGCCGCCGACACCGCTGCCACCTGGGGCGACGAGCTGGCCACCGGCGTCGTAGCGATGCCCGACCCGGCCGCCGACCCGGTCGGTGCCCTGGCGCTGGCAGCTCCCCGCGCCGAGGAGGACACGGTCGGCCGCAGCGACGAGGAGACCCGCCAGCTGTTGGTGCCGCTGGCCCAGGGCTACGCCGAGCTCCGCGCCGACGACGTCACCGCCGACACCTCCCTCGACACGCTCACCGCCAGCTCGACGCGCGTCGTCGTGACGTCGGAGCAGAGCTATCTCGCGTCCCGCCCGGGCAACGACCTGATCCGCACGGTGACGCCCGAGACCGGCGCGCCGTTGCTGGAGTACTCCCTGGTCACCGCCGCCGACGCCGATGTCGCCGTCACGCAGGCTGCCGAGGACGTCGCCGCATGGTTCGCCTCCGACCCGGGTCAGCAGGGACTGGCCGACGCACAGCTGCGGCGCGGCGACGGCTCGATGGTGGTCTCCCGCAGCGGTCGCCGTGTCGACCTGCTCCCGTCCCCGCCGACCGAGGAGGTGCTGGCCGACCTGCGCACCTGGGAGGTCCTCAGCGTGCCCTCCAGCGTGCTGGGCGTCTTCGACGTCTCCGGGTCCATGGACTTCCTCGAGGGCGCCCAGACCCGGGCTCAGCTCGCCTCTGCGGTCGTCTCCGCCGCCCTGGGCGTCTTCCCCGACGGCGCCCGGGTGGGACTGTGGGCATTCTCGATCGACCTCGGCGGCCCCGGTCAGGACTGGCGTGTCATGGAGCCCACGCGGCGACTCGACGAGGCCGTCGACGGCGCCACCCAGCGTGAGCTGCTCCAGGCGCGGGCGGCCGAGCTGCCCGACCTCACCACCGGCGGCACCGGGCTCTACGACACCACGCTGGCGGCCTACCAGCAGGCGGTGCGCGACTACGACGCGGCCTACGCCAACTCGGTCATCCTCCTCACCGACGGCGCCAACGACGACCCCGGCTCGATCTCGCGCCGCGAGCTGCTCGACCGGCTGGAGGAGCTGCGCGACCCGCAGCGGCCCGTGCGGATCATCGGCCTGGCGATCAGCGCCGACGCCGACTTCCGCGCGCTGCAGCGCATCTCGAAGGTCACCGGCGGCGAGGCGTTCCGCGCCGAGGACCCCGCCGACATCCAGACCGTCTTCAACCAGGCGATCTCGAGCCGCTGAGCAGGACCCCTGGCCGCGGCCTCCCGGGTTCAGATGCCCTTCGGGTGCCAGACGGTCTTGGTCTCCAGGAACGCCGTCATCCGGCCCAGGCCGGGGTCGTCGGTCCAGTCGGGCTCGGCGTCGGGCGCTCGCAGCACCCGCTTGAGGTTCTCCGCCGCTGCCCGCTCCATCGCGGTCGCGCCCTCGGGGTCGCCCGTGGCGCCGGTCAGGTCGATCGCGTTGACGTCCATGTGGGAGGCCAGCCACGGCGCCGGCGGCCGGCGTACCCGCCGGTGAGGATGTTGACCACGCCGCCCGGCACGTCGGAGGTCGCCAGCACCTCGGCCAGCGTGACCGCGGGCAGCGGCCGCGACTCCGAGGTCACCAGCACCGCGGTGTTGCCGGTCGACGACCACCGGCGCGAGCACCGACACGAGGCCGAGCAGCGACGACTGCTCGGGCGCCAGCACCGCCACCACCCCGGTCGGCTCGGGGCTGGACAGGTTGAAGTACGGGCCCGGCGACCGGGTTGGCGCTGCCGACCACCTGGGCGACCTTGTCGGCCCAGCCGGCGTACCAGACCAACCGGTCGATGGCCGCGTCGAGCGTGGTCTCGGCCCGCGCGGCGGTGAGCCCCTCGGCCCTGCGGACCGCGTCGACGAACTGCGGACGCCGGTCCTCCATCACCTCGGCGACGCGGTAGAGCACCTGCCCCCGGTTGTAGGCCGTCGCGGCCGGCCCAGCCGGGGAACGCCTTGCGGGCGGCCACGACGGCGTCGCGCGCGTCCTTGCGCGAGGCCAGAGCGGCGTTGGCGAGGAAGCGGCCGCGGCTGTCGGTCACCTCGTAGGAGTAGCCCGACTCCGAGCGGGGGAACGCCCCGCCGATGTAGAGCTTGTAGGTCTTGCGGACGTCGATCCGGGCCGCGGTCTTGGCGGTCCCCGTTGTCGTGCTGGGCGTCATCGCAGGTAAGCCTCCAGCCCGTGCCGGCCGCCCTCGCGACCGTAGCCGGACTCCTTGTAGCCGCCGAACGGGCTGGTGGGGTCGAACTTGTTGAACGTGTTGGCCCACACCACGCCGGCGCGCAGCTGGTCGGCCATCCACGAGGATCCGGCTGCCCTTGTCGGTCCAGATGCCGGCCGAGAGACCGTAGGGCGTGTTGTTGGCCTTCTCGACCGCCTCGTGCGGGGTGCGGAAGGTCAGCACCGACAGCACCGGGCCGAAGATCTCCTCCCGCGCGATGCGGTGCGCCTGGGAGACGCCGGTGAAGAGCGTGGGCGGGAACCAGAAGCCGGTGGTCGGCAGGTCGCAGGCCGCCGTCCCAGCGCTCCGCGCCCTCGGCGTCGCCCACCTCGGACAGCTCGCGGATCCGCTGCAGCTGCTCGCCGCGAGTTGATCGCGCCGACGTCGGTGTTCTTGTCGAGCGGGTCGCCGACGCGCAGCGTCGACATCCGGCGCTTGAGCCGCGTCGAGCAGGTCGTCGTAGACGCTCTCCTGGACGAGCAGCCGCGAGCCGGCGCAGCAGACGTGGCCCTGGTTGAAGAAGATCCCGTCGACGATGCCCTCGACGGCCTGGTCGATCGGGGCGTCGTCGAAGACGATGTTGGCGGCCTTGCCGCCGAGCTCGAGGGTGAGCCTTCTTGCGGGTGCCGGCGACAGCCTTGGCGATCGCGCTTGCCGACCTCGGTGGAGCCGGTGAAGGCGACCTTGTCGACGTCCGGGTGGGAGACGAGCGGCCGCGCCGGTCGCCCCGGCGCCGGTGACGATGTTGACCACGCCCGGCGGCAGGTCGGCCTGCTGGCAGATCTCCGCGAACAGCAGCGCCGTCAGCGGTGTGGTCTCGGCCGGCTTGAGCACGACGGTGTTGCCGCAGGCGAGTGCCGGGGCGACCTTCCAGGCCAGCATCAGCAGCGGGAAGTTCCACGGGATGACCTGGCCGGCCACGCCGAGCGGGCGTGGTCGCCGTAGCCGGCGTACTCGAGCTTGTCGGCCCAGCCGGCGTAGTAGAAGAAGTGGGCCGCGGCGATCGGGCACGTCGACGTCGCGGGACTCGCGGATCGGCTTGCCGTTGTCGAGCGACTCCAGCACCGCCAGCTCGCGGGAGCGCTCCTGGATGATCCGGGCGATCCGGAAGAGGTACTTCGCCCGCTCCTTGCCCGGCATCCGCCCCCAGACCCGCGTGTGGGCGCGGCGGGCGGCCCGGACGGCGGCGTCGACGTCGGCCTCGTCGGCCTCCGCGACCTCGGCGAGCACCTCCTCGGTGGCCGGGCTGATCGTCTTGAAGGAGCGGCCGCGGCCGTCGACGAACTCGCCGTCGACGAACAGGCCGTACGACGGCTTGAGGTCGACGACCGCCCGCGACTCGGGGGCGGGGGCGTAGGTGAAGCGGGAGTCGCTCGTGGAGGTGGTGGTGGCCATGGCTCAGTCCAGGGTGAAGTAGTCGGGGCCGGAGTAGCGACCGGTGAGCATCTTGGTGCGCTGCATCAGCAGGTCGTTGAGCAGCGAGGACGCGCCGAACCGGAACCAGTCGGGAGACAGCCAGTCCTCGCCGGCGACCTCGTTGACCATCACGAGGTACTTGATGGCGTCCTTGGAGGTGCGGATCCCGCCGGCCGGCTTGACGCCGACCATCCGGCCGGTGGACTCGCGGAAGTCGCGGACCGCCTCCAGCATCACCAGGGTGACCGGCAGGGTGGCGGCCGGCTGGATCTTGCCGGTGGAGGTCTTGATGAAGTCGGCGCCGGCCATCATCGCCAGCCACGAGGCGCGGCGTACGTTGTCGTAGGTCTGCAGCTCGCCGGTCTCGAAGATGACCTTGAGGTGGGCGCGGGAGCCGTCGGACCGGGCGCAGGCCTCGCGCACCGCCACGATCTCGTCGTAGACCTGGCGGTAGCGGCCGGTCAGGAAGGCGCCGCGGTCGATCACCATGTCGATCTCGTCGGCGCCCGCGTCGACAGCGTCGCGGGTGTCGGCGAGCTTGATGTCGAGCGCCGCGCGGCCGCTGGGGAAGGCGGTGGCGACGGCGGCCACGTTGACGCCGCTGTCCCCGAGGGTCTCCTTCGCGACGCCGACCATGTCGGGATAGACGCAGACCGCCGCGACCTGCGGGCAGCTCGGGTCGGCGGGGTCGGGCCGCATCGCCTTGGTGGACAGCGCGCGGACCTTGCCGGGGGTGTCCTGGCCCTCCAGGGTGGTCAGGTCGACCATCCGGATCGCCAGGTCGATCGCGAACTGCTTCGCATCGGTCTTGATCGACCGGGTGCCGAGGCCGGCGGCCCGGGCCTCGGCGCCGACCTGGTCGACCCCGGGGAGGCCGTGGAGGAAGCGACGCAGCGTGGCGTCGGAGCTGGTGAGGTCGGAGAAGTCGGGCAGGCTCCCGCTGGGGGCGCCCGCAGCGACGGTGGTGCTGGGCGTGGCTGTCACCCGACCCAGCATAGGGTTGCCCGACGAGGCGCAGGCAATCCATGGAGGGAAGATGGGCGACCAGCCCGAGTGGTTCCATCCCACCAGCGGCCGTTTCGTCGGCACGACTGGCCTCGTCGTCGCTGCCGGCGTGCTGGTGCTGATCGTGGTCGACACCCACGACGAGCGGACGCTGAGTTACGGCGCCGGCACCGCCCTGGCCGCTGTCGTCTGCTGGGCGCTGCTGCTGCGGCCCCGGGTGGGGCTGACCGAGGACACCCTCGTGGTTCGTCAGGTGCTGCGCACCGTTCATCTGCCGCTGGTGGCGATCGACCGCCTGGCGCTGACCCAGGTGCTCGCCGTCTGGGCGGGCGGACGGCGCTACGTCTCACCCGCGGTCGGCAAGCCCCTGCGCAGGGTGGTGCGGGAGGCGCGCCCTGGCGGGTCGGCTCTCCGGGACAGCGGCGAGCCGACGGTCTCCCACGCGATGCCGTACGCCGACTTCGTCGAGGAGCGCATCCGGCAACAGCGAGCCGAGGCGATCCGCAACCAGCAGGCGGCGGCGAGGCGCGCGGGCGACACCCCCACGGGCGGCGAGGCTCCTCCCGCTGTCCGGGTGGAGCCGGCGTGGCCGGAGATCGTGGGGCTCTCCCTCGCGGCCCTGGCTCTGGTGGTCTCGCTGTTCGCCTGAGGACCCCTCCGGTCGCCGCTCAGATCGTGAGGGCCCCGCGCAGGTCGGCCGTGATCGCATCGAGCCGGCCGATCGCGGAGATCCGGGCGGCGTCGACGCCGTCGGGACCGTCGTCGGGAGCGACGACGACCTCGAGGTAGCACTTCAGCTTGGGCTCGGTGCCGCTCGGCCGCACCACGACGCGGGCGCCGTCGGCGAGCCGGAAGCGCAGCCCGTCGGTGGGTGGCAGCTCGGCCGAGCCCGCCGCCAGGTCGTCGACCCCCTCCACGGGGAGGCCGCCGAGCGAGGCCGGCGGCGACGAGCGCAGTCCCTGCATGGCGGCGGCGATCAGTGACACGTCGCTGACCCGCACCGACAGCTGGTCGGTGGCGTGCAGCCCGTGCCGGCGCGCCAGGTCGTCGAGCAGGTCCACCAGCGTGCGTCCCTCGGCCTTGGTGCGGGCGGCCAGCTCGCAGAGCAGCAGCAGCGCGGAGACGCCGTCCTTGTCGCGCACGTGCTCGGGGTCGCAGCAGTAGCCCAACGCCTCCTCGTAGCCGAACGCCAGCCCGTCGACCCGGCCGATCCACTTGAAGCCGGTGAGCGTCTCGGCGTAGCCCTCACCAGCGGCGGCGGCCATCTTGCCCAGCAGCGTCGAGGACACGATGGTCGTCGCGTAGACGCCGTGCGCTCCGCGCTCCAGCAGGTGGTGGGCCAGCAAGGCGCCGACCTCGTCGCCGCGCAGCATCCGCCAGCCGTGCGGTCCGTGGACCGCGACGGCGCACCGGTCGGCGTCGGGGTCGTTGGCCACCACGAGGTCGGCGCGCACCTGGTCGGCGAGCTCCATCGCCAGGTCCATCGCTCCCGGCTCCTCGGGGTTGGGGAAGGCCACGGTCGGGAACGTCGGGTCGGGCTCGGCCTGTGCCGGCACCACGTGCGGAGCCCGGAACCCGGCGGTCTCCAGCACCTGGAGCACCGCGTCGTTGCCCACCCCGTGGAGCGGGGTGTAGACGAGCTCGAGGTCGCGAGGACCGTCCTCGGCCAGGTCGGCCACGGTGTCGAGGTAGGAGTCGACGACCTCCTCGCCGAGCACCTGTCCGGCGCCGCCGCGCGCGAGGTCGGCCACCGCGCCGATCGCCTCGATCCGGGCGGCGATCTCGCGGTCGGCCGGCGGCACGATCTGGCTGCCGTCGCCGAGATAGACCTTGTAGCCGTTGTCCTGCGGCGGGTTGTGGCTCGCGGTCACCATGACGCCGGCGACGCAGCCCAGCTCGCGGATCGCGAACGCCAGCAGGGGAGTCGGCAGCGGGCGGGGCAGGAGCAGCGCCGCGAACCCCGCACCGGTCATCACCTCGGCGGTGTCGCGGGCGAAGACGTCGGAGTTGTGGCGGGCGTCGTAGCCGATCACGACGCGGCTGCCCGCGGGCGACCCCTGGTCGCGGAGGTACGCCGCGAGCCCGGCCGCCGCACGGAGCACGACGGCGCTGTTCATCCGGTTCGGCCCCGCGCCGAGCGCGCCGCGGAGCCCCGCGGTCCCGAACGCCAACGTGCCGGCGAACCGGTCGGCCAGGTCCTCGGCGGCATCGACGTCACCCGCCTGCACCGCGGCGACCACGCCCGTGAGCTCGGCCCGCGTGGCCGGGTCGGGGTCGTCGGCGGCCCAGGCGCGGGCGCGGTCGAGCAGCAGGGCGAGATCATCGGTCATGGACGCACGCTAACGCGCCTCGCCCTCGCGCAGGGCCGGCCGGTGCGTCGCCGGCGACTGGAAGGGCCCAGCCACGTACGCCGCATCCGCGGCGTCGGGCCGATCCGCACGTCAGATCCTCGGGACGACCCGGCCGAGCAGGTCGCCCATCCGGGTGGCCGCCGCGCGGCCGGCCTCGAGCACCTCGTCGTGGTTCAGCGGCTCACCGCTGATGCCGGCAGCCAGGTTGGTGACCAGGGAGATGCCCAGGACCTCCATCCCGGCCTCCCTGGCCGCGATCGCCTCGAGCGTCGTGCTCATGCCGACCAGGTCGCCGCCGATCGCGCGCACCATCCGGATCTCGGCCGGCGTCTCGTAGTGCGGGCCGGGGAACTGGACGTAGACGCCCTCGTCGAGGCTCGGGTCGACCTCGCGGCAGAGCGCGCGCAGTCGCGGGGAGTAGAGGTCGGTCAGGTCGACGAAGTGGGCCCCCTGGATCGGCGAGGTCGCGGTGAGGTTGACGTGGTCGCTGATCAGCACCGGTGTGCCGGGCTGCCAGGTCTCCTTCAGCCCGCCGCAGCCGTTGGTGAGCACGATCGTGCCGCAGCCGGCCGCGGCGGCCGTCCGGACCCCGTGCACCACCGCGGCGACGCCGTGGCCCTCGTAGAAGTGCGTCCGGGAGAGGAAGACCAGGAGCTGCCTCTCGCCGGAGCGGATGCTGCGGATCCTGCCGGCGTGGCCCGCGACCGCCGCGGGGGTGAAGCCGGGCAGGTCGGTGGTCGCGATCTCGGCCGTGGGCTCGCCGAGCGCGTCGACGGCCGGCAGCCAGCCGGACCCCAGCACCATCGCCACGTCGTGGCGCTCGACTCCGGTCAGCTCGCGCAGCCGCTCGGCCGCGGCGGCGGCCAGCTCGGTCGGGGAGGGTTCGTTCATGGGCGCGACTCTAGTGCGGTCGGTGCTGTCGGCGGCAGCGGCAAGAATGGGCTCATGATCGACCACTTCGGCATCAACTGCGCCGACCTGCCGGCGGCAGGGGCGTTCTACGACAAGGTCCTCGGGGTCCTGGGCCAGCACCGGCTCATGGACGTCGGGGTCGCGATCGGCTACGGCTCCGAGACCCCCGACTTCTGGATCTCGACGTTCGAGGGCATCGGCCCCAACCGCGAGGTGCACGTCGCGTTCCGCGCGCCCGACGAGGAGACCGTGCGGGCGTTCCACGCCGCAGCGCTGGAGGCGGGCGCCGAGTCGCTGCACGAGCCACGCCTGTGGCCGGAGTACCACCCGGGCTACTTCGGGGCCTTCGTGCGCGATCCCGACGGCAACAACGTCGAGGCGGTCTGCCACACCGCGGCCTAGGCGGCCACAGCGTGCGGTTCAACGGGTTGGTCTTCGAGGCCGTGTCCGCGCGCCTGCAACGGCGCGCACGCTGCGACCTCTTCCACGCCGGGCTGACCGTGGGCGTCGACGCGGGCGCGTACGTCGTGGAGGTGGCGCCCGAGTGGTCGGGCCCTCCCGGTGACCGGGGCGTCGTGGGCGGCGGACCGGTGGGGCTGCGATGGCTGGGACGCTCCCGATGGTTTCGCTACGAGGTGCGCCGCTGGCCCGACGGGACGATCCCCGATCTGGAGTACGCCGTCGCCAGCCCGGTCGTGCTGACCCACGACGGCGACGTGGCGGAGCGGGTGCTGGCCCAGGTGGCCCGGGTGCCGCTGCCCACCTGGGGCCGCGACGAGCTCGGGCTCGGCGAGATGTGGAACTCCAACTCGGTGGTCTCGTGGTCGCTGGCGACTGCCGGCCTCGACCTCGGCCCGGTGCGACCGCCGCCCCGAGGTCGAGCGCCCGGCTGGGACGCCGGGCTCCGGCTCGCGGCGCGCGGGTGAGGCCCTACAGCCCCACGGACCGACACGGCCGCCGGCGCAGGGCAGCGACGTAGTCGGCGGGAGCATCGGCGGCCTCGGCGGCGTCGGCGAGCATGCCGAGGTACGACGCGGAGGGGAGGCCGCCTTCGTAGGCGTCGAGGACGTAGGCCCACACGACCAGCTCCCCCTCGAGCGTCTTCACTCGCACCCGGGCCTTGAAGAACAGCCCCTGGTCGGCCTGCTCGAGGGTGTCGAGGACCGTCTCGTCCTCGGGCGTGACGTCGTAGACCGCGACGTAGACCTGCTCGAGCGGATCCTCGACGATCGTGGCGATGGCGCCGTCCCAGCCGTGCTCCTCGCCGCCGAACGTCAGCCGCCACCCGGTGAGCCACCCGGTGGCGTGCAGCGGCGAGTGCGGGCAGCGGTCACCCATGCGCGCGGGATCCAGGTTGCTCCCGTAGGCGGCGTACAGGGTCACGACGTCAGGGTAGTCACGCCAGCGCCCGAGCGGGGGCTCCGCCGCGCAGTCCCCTAGGCTTGGCCGGGTGAGCCACTACGACATCCTGGTCCTCGGTGCCGGCCCCGGCGGCTACGTCGCCGCCATCCGCGCCGCTCAGCTCGGCAAGAGCGTGGCGGTCGTGGAGGAGAAGTACTGGGGAGGAGTCTGCCTCAACGTCGGCTGCATCCCGTCGAAGGCGTTGCTCAAGAACGCCGAGCTGGCCCACGTGCTCGCCCACGAGAAGGACAAGTACGGCATCGAGGGCGAGGTTTCGATGTCGTTCGGACCGACCCATGCGCGCAGCCGCACGGTGTCCGACGGCATCGTCAAGGGCGTCCACTTCCTGATGAAGAAGAACAAGATCACCGAGATCGACGGCTGGGGACACCTCACCTCGCCGACCACGCTCACCGTGCGGGGCAAGGACGGCCAGGACACCGAGCACACCTGCGACGACCTGATCATCGCCACCGGCGCCACGGTCCGGCTGGTGCCGGGCGTCGAGCTGAGCGACAACGTGGTGACCTACGAGGAGCAGATCCTCGACGAGAACCTCCCGGGCTCGATCATCATCGGCGGGTCGGGCGCGATCGGCGTCGAGTTCGCCTACGTGATGAAGAACTTCGGCGTCGACGTGACCATCGTGGAGTTCCTCGACCGGATGGTCCCGACCGAGGACGCCGAGGTCTCCAAGGAGCTCGCCAAGCACTACAAGAAGCTCGGCGTGAAGGTGATGACGAGCACCGCCGTGAAGGGTGTCGAGGACACCGGCTCCGGCGTGCGGGTGACCGTGGCGCCCGCGGGCGGCGGCGACGAGCAGGTGCTCGAGGCCGACAAGTTCCTGGCGGCGTTCGGCTTCGCTCCGCGGCTCGACGGCTACGGCCTGGAGAACACCGGCGTCGAGACCACCGAGCGCGGAGCCATCGCGGTCGACGGGCGCGGCCGCACCAACGTGCCGCACGTCTACGCGATCGGCGACGTCACCGGCAAGATGATGCTCGCCCACGTGGCCGAGGCGATGGGGGTCGTGGCCGCCGAGACGATCGCCGATGCGGAGACGATGGAGATCGACTTCGACATGATCCCGCGGGCGACGTACTGCCAGCCGCAGATCGGCTCCTTCGGCCTCTCCGAGGAGCAGGCCAAGGAGCGGGGGTACGACGTCAAGACGGCGAGCTTCCCGTTCGCCGCCAACGGCAAGGCCCAGGGCCTGGGCGACGCGGTGGGCTTCGTCAAGGTCGTCGCCGACGCGACCTACAACGAGATCCTGGGGGCCCACATGATCGGGCCCGACGTGACCGAGCTGCTGCCGGTGCTGACCCTGGCCCAGCGGTTCGACCTCACCGCCGACGAGGTGGCCCGCAACGTGTTCGCCCACCCGACGCTGTCGGAGGCGGTCAAGGAGGCCGTCGAGGGCATCGCCGGCCACATGATCAACCTCTAGGAGCGCCGCATGGACCGGGTCGTCATCGTCGGGGGCGGCCCCGGCGGCTACGAGGCCGCCCACGTGGCCGCGCAGCTGGGTGCGGAGGTCACCGTCGTCGACTCCGACGGCATCGGTGGCTCGGCGGTGCTCACCGACTGCGTGCCCAGCAAGACGCTGATCGCCACGGCGGAGCTGATGGCCGACATGGCCGACGCCGCCGAGCTGGGGGTGACCTTCAGCGACCACCGGGGGGATGTCGCGACCGAGCTGTCGGTCGACCTGGCGCTGGTCAACACCCGGGTCAAGCAGCTGGCGGCCGACCAGTCCGCCGACATCGCGGCCCGGCTGGAGCGCGACGGTGTGCGGGTGCTGCGCGGCCGCGGGCGGCTCGACGGGCCCCAGCGGGTCGTCGTCGACCTCGCCGAGGGCCGCCAGGAGACGCTGGCGGCCGACGGGGTGCTCCTCGCGACCGGTGCCGCGCCCCGCACGCTGCCCGGCGCTCAACCCGACGGGGAGCGGATCCTCACCTGGGAGCAGGTCTATGACCTCACCGAGCAGCCGACGCACCTGGTCGTCGTCGGCTCCGGGGTCACCGGCGCGGAGTTCGCCTCGGCGTACCTCTCGCTCGGCATCGAGGTCACCCTGGTCTCCTCGCGCGACCGGGTGCTGCCGGGCGAGGACGCCGACGCGTCGCGGGTGCTCGAGGACGTGCTGACCCGCCGCGGCATGCACGTCCTCGGCCAGTCCCGGATGGAGTCGGTGACCCGCGACGGCGACACCGTGACCGTCACGCTCACCGATGGCCGCACCGTCGAGGGGTCGCACTGCATCCTCGCGCTGGGGTCGGTGCCCAACACCGTCGACCTCGGGCTGGCGGAGGCCGGGGTCGCGGTCGACGACGGCGGCTTCGTCAGCGTCGACCGGGTGTCGCGGACGTCGGCGCGCGGGGTCTACGCCGCCGGCGACTGCACCGGGGTCTTCATGCTGGCCAGCGTCGCCGCGATGCAGGGCCGGATCGCGATGTGGCACCTGCTCGGCGACGCCGTGATGCCACTGGACCTCAAGAAGGTCTCGGCCAACGTCTTCACCGCCCCCGAGATCGCCACCGTCGGCTGGTCGCAGACCGCGGTCGACGCTGGTGAGATCCGGGCGGAGTCGGTCATGCTGCCGCTGTCGGGCAACGCGCGCGCCAAGATGCAGGGCGTGCACGACGGGTTCGTGAAGCTCTTCTGCCGGCCCGGCACCGGCATCGTGGTGGGCGGCGTGGTCGTGGCGCCGCGGGCCTCGGAGCTGATCCACGCCGTCTCGGTGGCGGTGGCCGAGTCGCTGACCGCCGACCAGCTGGCGCAGGCGTTCACGGTCTACCCGTCGATGAGCGGGTCGGTCGCCGAGGCGGCCCGGCGGCTGCACCGGGTCTGAGCGTCACGGCTCAGAAGCCCCCGAAGTCGCCCCCGAAGTCGCCCCCGAAGTCGCCCGCGACGTCGCCGCCGACGTCGCCGCCGACGTCGCCGCCGCCGATGTCGCCGGGCCCGTCGGCGAAGCCGGCGTCGTAGCCGCCCCCGCCACCCGACAGCAGCGAGCCGAGCAGCACGCCGGCGAACAGCCCGTTGGCCGTCCAGCCGCCGTAGTAGCCGCCGGCGTAGGGCGCGTAGCCCGGCCCGCCGGCGTACCACGGCACCATCTGGTTGCCGCGACGCACCTGGCGGGTGTCGGGCTCGGCGCCCTGGGCCAGCCGGTCCGCGTCCGCCAGGCAGACGGGGACGTCGCGCTCCGCGCCACCCGGTGGCGCCCAGGCGACCTCGATCTGCGCGGGGCCGTGGGCAGGGTTGAAGAAGCACGGCGGGCGTCGCTGGGGGAGCGCCTCGCCCGCCACCCGCGCGCGCACACAGGCCAGGGCGTAGCGACCGTCCTCCAGCGTCCGCGTCACCGGGGAGACGTCGTCGGGACGGCGGACGTCGGTCAGCAGCGCCTTGGCGTGCTCGTAGGCGTCGAGGGCCCGCTGGTAGTCCTGGGTGCCGGCCGTGTCGAGCTGAGCGGTCATCGTGTCGACGTGGAGTCCCGTGAGCTCCTCACCGAAGCGGGTGACGTCCTCCTCGGTGACGGCGGTGAGGCGGCCCAGCTGCTCGGCCTGCTCCAGGCGCTGCTGCTCGGCGCGCTGCCGGCCGCGCTGCCAGAGCGCGACGGCCACGAGGACCACGACGAGGAGCAGCACCCATGTCATGTCCTCGAGCCTAGCCAGCGGGCGGATGACCCCCACGCGTCACGAATGACAACCGGGTAGTTCGGTCGATCCGCTGCGGGGTCGCCGGCCCGCATGGTGCGATCGAGGTCCCCGCCGACCCCGACCGGAAGCCCCGCCATGTCCCGCCCCGACCCCCGAACCTCGGCCACGCGACGGCGCACGGGTGCCTCGGCGGCCGGGCTGGTGACAGGCCTCGCGGCCGCGCTGGTGCTGGTGCCCGCCGCACCGTCCGCGGCGGCGGACTCGTGGGCGGTGCCGCGGGCGGCGACCGTGGTGATCAAGGGGCACGGCTACGGGCACGGCCACGGGCTGTCGCAGTACGGCGCCGAGGGGGCCGCGCGCGAGGGGCTGACCTACGACCAGATCGCGGAGTTCTACTACCCCGGCACCAGCTGGGGGAGCGTCGGGGGCCAGGTGAAGGTGCTCGTCACCGCCGACACCACCGACGACGTGGTGGTGCGCGCGCGCCGCGGGCTCAAGGTCAAGGACGTCGTCACCGGCCAGCAGTCGCGGCTGCCCGCGAACGGCGCGACCACGTGGCGACTCAAGGCGGGCACGGGGACCACCACCGTGGTGTCCTACCGGACGAACAAGTGGCGCCGCTGGACGGTGCTGGCGGGCGATGCGGAGTTCTACGCCGGCGGCCGGCCGGTCCGGCTGCAGCTGCCGGGCGGGGCGACGAAGGCCTACCGCGGCCGGCTGCGCTCGGCCTCTCCCACGCCGGGGTCGGCGGCCCGCGACACGGTCAACGTGCTGACGCTCGAGAACTACCTGCGAGGCGTGGTCCCGCTGGAGATGCCGGCCCTGTGGTCCGTCGAGGCGGTCCGCACGCAGGCGGTGGCGGCGCGCACCTACGCGGCGTACGAGCGGGCGCACCCGCGGGCCGGGCACTACCAGATCTGCGACACCTCCTCCTGCCAGGTGTACGGCGGCGTCTCCGCCGAGCACCCCGCGTCCGACGACGCCGTCGCCGCCACCGCGCGGGACGTGCTCGTCGACGGCGTCGGGGGAGCCGGCGTTCACGCAGTTCTCGGCGAGCTCGGGCGGCTGGACCGCGGCAGGGTCGATGCCCTACCTCGGCGCGCAGCCGGACCCGTACGACGGCTGGTCGGGCAACCCCGTCCACGACTGGACCGTCACGCTCTCCGACGCCGCGGTGGAGCAGAAGCTGCCCGCGATCGGCAACCTGAAGAAGATCACGGTCAACCAGCGCGACGGCAACGGCGACTGGGGCGGCCGCGTGGTCTCGGTGACCTTCGTCGGCGGCAAGGGTCAGCGCATGCTGAGTGGGGACGCCGTGCGATCGCTGTTCGGACTGCGGTCGAGCTGGTTCACCTTCCGCATCCGCTGAGGTCCACGGGTCAACCGAGGACGGCCACCAGGTCCCCACCCTCGACGGGGCGGGTGCCGGTGAACGGGAGGCGGGACACGGTGCCGTCGCGGGGAGCGGTGATCGAGGCCTCCATCTTCATCGCCTCGATGGTCGCGATCGTGTCGCCGGCGGCTACCTGGGCGCCCTCCTCGACGACCACGGTCACCGAGCCCTGGAACGGCGCGCCGACCTGGCCCGGGTCGGTCGGGTCGGCCTTCTCAGCAGTGGCCACCTCCGACGCCACGCTGCGATCGCGCACCGCCACCGGCTTGAGCTGGCCGTCGAGCGTGCACAGCACGGTGCGGTAGCCCCGCTCGTCTGGCTCGCTGACCGCCTGCAGGCCCACCAGGATGCTCTGCCCCTCGGCGAAGTCGACGCGGTGCTCCTCGCCCTGGACCAGCCCATAGAGGTAGTCGACCGTCGGCAGCACCGACAGGTCGCCGTACTGCTCCTGGGCGGTGGCGTACTCGCGGGTGGGGCCGGGGAACAGCAGCTCGTTGAGCGTCTGCCGACGCTCGCCGCCGGCCGGGTCCAGGCCGGCGGCCTGGTCGTCGGTGAGACCGGCGGCGGGCTGCTTCCAGGTGCGCCCGGCCAGCGCCTTGGAGCGGAACGGCTCGGGCCACCCGCCGGGCGGCTCGCCCAGCTCGCCGGAGAGGAAGCCGATCACCGAGTCGGGGATGTCGAACCGGCCCGGGTCCTCGGCGAACTCCGCAGGATCGGCGCCGACCGCGACGAGGTGCAGCGCCAGGTCGCCGACCACCTTGGAGGACGGCGTGACCTTCACGATGTTGCCGAGGATGTCGTTGGCGGCGGCGTACATGTCCTCGATCTGCTCGAACTTCTCGCCGAGCCCGAGGGCGATCGCCTGCTGCCGCAGGTTCGACAGCTGCCCGCCGGGGATCTCGTGCCGGTAGACCCGTCCCGTCGGGGACGGCAACGCCGACTCGAACGGCGCGTAGACCCGCGCTTGTCGCCTCCCAGTAGGGCTCCAGCGCGCACACGGCCTCGAGGTCGAGCCCGGTCTCCGCGGTCGCTGTGGTCGGTGGCCGACACCAGTGCGGACAGAGCGGGCTGCGAGGTGGTGCCGGCCATGGAGGCGGTGGCGGCGTCGACCGCGTCGACGCCCGCGGCGGTCGCCGCGAGCAAGGTCGCGAGCTGGCCGCCGGGGGTGTCGTGGGTGTGCAGGTGCACCGGCAGGTCGAAGCGCTCGCGCAGGGCGGTCACCAGCCGGTCGCGCGGCCGGTGCGCGGAGCAGCCCGGCCATGTCCTTGATCGCGATGATGTGGGCGCCGGCCTCGACGATCTGTTCGGCCAGGCGCAGGTAGTAGTCGAGGGTGTAGAGCCGCTCGCCAGGGTCTGAGAGGTCGCTGGTGTAGCACAGCGCCACCTCGGCCACGGCGGTGCCGGTCGCGCGCACCGCCTCGATCGCCGGCCGCATCTGCTCGACGTCGTTGAGCGCGTCGAAGATCCGGAAGACGTCGATGCCCGTGGCCGCCGCCTCCTCGACGAAGGCGTCGGTCACCGCCGTGGGGTACGGCGTGTAGCCGACCGTGTTGCGGCCGCGCAGCAGCATCTGCAGGCAGATGTTGGGCACCGCCTCGCGCAGCGAGGCCAGCCGCTCCCACGGGTCCTCGTGGAGGAAGCGCAGCGCGACGTCGTACGTCGCCCCGCCCCAGCACTCCAGCGACCACAGCTCGGGCGTGGTGCGGGCGACGTGACCCGCGACCTGCAGCAGGTCGCGGGTGCGGACCCGCGTGGCCAGCAGGCTCTGGTGGGCGTCGCGGAACGTCGTGTCGGTGACCGCCACCTGGGTCTGCTCCCGCAGGGCCCGGGCGAAACCCTCCGGGCCGAGCCGGAGCAGCTGCTGCCGACTGCCGTCGGGAGCCGCCGTGGCGAGGTCGACGTGGGGCAGCTTGGTGCGCGCGTCGACGCTGACCGGGGCGGCGCCGTGCGGCTGGTTGACCGTCACGTCGGCGAGGTACTGGATGAGCCGCGCCCCCGGGTCGCGCAGCGCCCGCGCGGTGAGCAGGTGGGGGTGGGTGTCGATGAACGACGTGGTGACGCCGCCGGCGGCGAAGTCGGGGTCGTCGAGCACCGCCTGGAGGAAGGGGATGTTGGTGGACACGCCCTGGATCCGGAACTCCGCGAGCGCCCGCCGAGCCTTCTCCACGGCCATGGGGAAGCTGCGCCCGCGGCAGGTCAGCTTGGCCAGCATCGAGTCGAAGTGCGCCGACACCTCGGCCCCGGTGTACGTCGTGCCGCCGTCGAGACGGACGCCGGCTCCGCCGGGGGAGCGGTACGTCGTGATCTTGCCCGTGTCGGGTCGGAACCCGTTGGCGGGGTCCTCGGTGGTGATCCGACACTGCATCGCCGCCCCGCGCAGTGTCACGGAGTCCTGCGACAGGCCCAGGTCGGCCAGCGTGTCGCCCGCGGCGATCCGCAGCTGCGACTGCACCAGGTCGACGTCGGTGACCTCCTCGGTGACCGTGTGCTCGACCTGGATGCGGGGGTTCATCTCGATGAAGACGTAGTTGCCGTCGGGGTCGAGCAGGAACTCCACCGTGCCGGCGTTGACGTAGCCGATCGCCTCGGCGAAGCGCACCGCGTCGGCGCAGATGCTCCTCCGGAGGTCGGGGTCGAGGTGGGGGGCCGGGGCGATCTCGATGACCTTCTGGTGCCGGCGCTGCAGCGAGCAGTCGCGCTCGAAGAGGTGGATCACGTTGCCCTCGCCGTCGGCGAGGATCTGCACCTCGATGTGCCGCGGCTCGACAACGGCCTGCTCGATGAAGACCGTCGGGTCACCGAAGGCACCCTCGCCCTCGCGCATGCACGCCTCGACGGCCTCGCGGAGCCGGCTCGGCTCGTCGACGCGGCGCATGCCGCGCCCGCCGCCGCCGGCGACGGCCTTGACGAACAGCGGGAACGCGATCTCCGCTGCCGCCGTGACCAGCGCGTCGACGTCGGTCGACGGCGGCACGCTCGCCAGCGTGGGGATCCCCGCCTCCTTGGCCGCCGTGATCGCCCGGGCCTTGTTGCCGGTGAGCGTCAGCACCTCGGCCGGCGGACCCACGAAGGTGATCCCCGCTGCGGCGCAGGCCTCGGCGAGCGCCGGGTTCTCGGACAGGAAGCCGTAGCCCGGGTAGACCGCGTCGGCCCCCGCCCGGACCGCGGTGGCGACGATGCCGTCGGGGTCGAGGTAGGCCCGCACCGGGTGGCCGCGCTCACCGATCTCGAACGCCTCGTCGGCCTTCATCCGGTGCTCGGACCAGCGGTCCTCCCAGGGGAAGACCGCGACGGTGGACGCCCCGACCTCGTAGGCCGCACGGAACGCCCGGACCGCGATCTCGCCGCGGTTGGCCACCAGCACCTTGGAGAACATGCGCCGAGGTTAGTCGGGGCCGGCTGTGGCCCGCGTCACACCGGGTCCACCCTGAGACGACAGCGCCCGGGGACGCGCGCCCCCGGCGGCGCCGGCGCCTCAGTCCTTGAGCTCGCAGACGACGGCGCCGTTGGTCACGGTGGCGCCGACCTCGGCGGACAGGCCGGTGACGGTGCCGGCCTTGTGGGCCTTGAGCGGCTGCTCCATCTTCATCGCCTCGAGCACCACGATCACGTCGCCCTCGGCCACCACGTCGCCCTCGGCGACCGCCACCTTCACGATCGTGCCCTGCATCGGTGAGGTCACCGCGTCGCCGGAGGCCGCGGCGGCGGTCCTGCTGCCGGAGCGACGGGCCGGCTTCTTCGGGCCGGCGGATGCGGCGACGCCACCTCCGAGGCCAGCCGGCAGCACCACCTCGAGACGGCGGCCGCCGACCTCCACCACGACCCGCTGCCGCTCGCCCTCGTCGTCGGGCTCGCCGTGCTCGCCGGCGTACGGCGCGATCTGGTTGTCGAACTCGCGTCTCGATCCACGAGCGTGAAGACGTCGAAGCGCTCGCCGTCGCCGACGAACGCGGGGTCGACGACCACCGCGCGGTGGAACGGGATCACCGTCGGCATGCCGTCGACCTCGAACTCCGCCAGCGCGCGACGTGAGCGCTCCAGCGCCTGGGTGCGGTCGCGGCCGGTGACGACGAGCTTGGCGATGAGGGAGTCGAAGGCGCCGGGGATGGTCTGGCCGGCCTCGTAGCCGCCGTCGACCCGGACGCCGGGCCCGCTCGGGCGGCGACCAGCGGGTGAGCGTGCCGGGGGCGGGCATGAAGCCGCGGCCGGCGTCCTCGGCGTTGATGCGGAACTCGATGGAGTGCCCCGAGACCGGCGGGTCGTCGTAGCCCAGCTCCTCGCCGGCGGCGATCCGGAACATCTCGCGCACCAGGTCGAGACCGGTGACCTCCTCCGAGACCGGGTGCTCGACCTGGAGCCGGGTGTTGACCTCGAGGAAGGAGATGGTGCCGTCCTTGCCGACCAGGAACTCGCACGTGCCGGCGCCGACGTAGCCCGCCTCGCGCAGGATCGCCTTGGACGCGGCGTAGAGCTGCTCGACCTGCGCGTCGGTGAGGAACGGCGCGGGCGCCTCCTCCACGAGCTTCTGGTGGCGCCGCTGGAGGGAGCAGTCCCGCGTCGAGACCACGACCACGTTGCCGTGCTGGTCGGCGAGGCACTGGGTCTCGACGTGGCGCGGGTGGTCGAGGTACTGCTCGACGAAGCACTCGCCGCGACCGAACGCGGTCACGGCCTCGCGGACCGCGGAGTCGTAGAGCTCGGCGACCTCGTCGAGCTCTGCGGGCGACCTTGAGGCCGCGCCCACCGCCGCCGAAGGCGGCCTTGATCGCGATCGGCAGGCCGTGCTCCTGCGCGAAGGCGATGACCTCGTCGGCGCTCTCCACCGGGTCGGAGGTGCCGACGACCTGCGGGGCGCCGACCTTCTGGGCGATGTGACGGGCCTGCACCTTGTCGCCCAGCTTCTCGATCGCGGCCGGCGGCGGGCCGATCCAGATCAGCCCGGCGTCGATCACCGCCTGCGCGAAGCCGGCGTTCTCGGCGAGGAAGCCGTAGCCGGGGTGCACGGAGTCGGCGCCGGAGCGCTTCGCGACGTCGAGGATCTTGTCGATGTCGAGGTAGGTCTCGGCCGGGGTGGCGCCGCCCAAGGCGTAGGCCTCGTCAGCCATCCCCGCGAAGATCGCGTCGCGGTCGGGGTCGGCGTAGACCGCCACGCTGCCGATGCCGGCGTCTCGGCACGCCCGGATCACCCGCACCGCGATCTCGCCGCGGTTGGCGACGAGGACCTTCTGCAGCCCCTGGCTCACGGGCACCCGACCTCCTGCTGGCTGGCAACACCTGACAGAGGTACGCCGTGGCGCACCCGAGCCGCAGCGTATCGCCCGGTGCGGCCCGGGCCAGCCGGTGACGGCGTCGGCTCGATCACATGTCCCTTCCGGGCGGCGAACGGTCGAGCGCCTCGTCGTGCGCCCCGGTAGCGTCCGGCAGCGTGACCGTGCTGGCCCCCGACTGTGCGCGCTGCGCAGCGCTGTGCTGCGCGCTGCCCTTCAGCCGCGGCCGGGAGTTCCCGGAGGACAAGCCCGACGACTCACCGTGTCGCCACGTCGCCGCCGACCATCGCTGCTCGATCCACGAGCGGCTCTGGGAGGACGGGTGGCTCGGCTGCGTGACCTTCGACTGCTTCGGCGCGGGCCAGCACGTCGTGCAGCAGACCTACGACGGTGTGCGCGACGTCGACCCGGCCGAGCGGCGGGCGGTCTTCTCCGTCCTGCGCCAGCTCCACGAGATGCGCTTCCTGCTCGGCGACCCCGCGTGCGCGGCCACCACGGCGGAGGCAGAGGCCACCGCCCTGGCCGCGGAGCTGGCGGCGCTCGGGGAGGCCCCGCCGCGGGCCCTGGCGGCTCTCGACGTGGACCCGTGGCGGGCGCGCGCGGGCGCGGTCTTCGGCCGGGTCGCCACGGAGCTCGGCGGGCCGTCGTACCGCGGGACGCTGTTGATGGCGGCCGACCTCCGAGACCGCGACCTGCATCATGCCGACCTGCTCGGGGCGGACCTCCGCGACGCCGATGTCAGGGGGAGCGACCTGTCGACGACGCTCTTCCTCACCCAGCCACAGGTCACCGCCGCGCGCGGCGACGCGGCGACCGGAGTCCCGGCGCGGCTGACACGGCCGGCGCACTGGAGCGCTGAGGTTAACAATCGCTAACCACGTCGGCTAGCATGACATCCATGAGCTGGGAGCTGTCGAAGGAGCACGAGGACTTCCGCCGCGTGGTGCGCGAGTTCGCCGAGGCCGAGATCGCGCCGCATGCCGCGCGGTGGGACCGCGAGCACCACTTCCCGGTCGACCTGGTGCAGCAGATGGGCGAGCTGGGGCTGTTCGGGCTCACCGCCCCCGAGGAGTACGGCGGCGCGGGGCTCGAGGGCGACGACGGCGGGTTCACCTCCCTGTGCCTGGCCATCGAGGAGATCGGCCGCGTCGACCAGAGCATGGGCATCACGCTCGAGGCCGCGGTCGGGCTCGGCATCAACCCGATCCTCACCTTCGGCTCCGACGAGCAACGTCAGACGTGGCTGCCCGACCTGGTGGCCGGCCGTGCGCTCGCGGGCTTCGGGCTCACCGAGGCCGGCGCCGGCTCCGACGCCGGTGCGACTCGCACCCGCGCCGACCTCGACGGCGACGAGTGGGTCATCAACGGCGACAAGCAGTTCATCACCAACTCCGGCTCGTCGATCACCAGCCTGGTCACGGTCACCGCCCGCACGGGCACCCGGGTCGGCGACGAGGGGCGCGAGCGCCCGGAGATCTCCACGATCATCGTGCCGTCCGGCACGCCCGGGTTCGTCGCCGAGCCGGCCTACGACAAGCTCGGCTGGCACGCCTCCGACACCCACCCGCTCACCTTCACCGACTGCCGGGTGCCCGAGGGCAACCTGCTCGGCGAGCGCGGGCGCGGCTACGCGCAGTTCCTCGCCACCCTCGACGACGGGCGGGTGGCGATCGCCGCCCTCGCGGTGGGCTGCCTGCAGGCGATGCTCGACCTGAGCGTCGCGTACGCCGGCGAGCGGCAGACCTTCGGCGTGCCGATCGGCCGCAAGCAGGGGCTCGCCTTCCAGGTCGCCGACCTCCAGGTGATGCTCGACGCGGCCCGGTTGCTGACCTACCGCGCCGCCGCGATGAAGGACGCCATGGTCGCCGGGCGCGGCCCGGGTCCCCAGCAGTTCAAGCAGGCGGCCGCGGTCGCCAAGCTCCACGCCACCGAGTCGGCGGTGACGGCCACCCGCATCGCCACCCAGGTCTTCGGTGGCTACGGCTTCATGGAGGAGTACGCCGTGGCGCGCTTCTACCGCGACGCCAAGGTGCTCGAGATCGGCGAAGGCACCTCGGAGGTGCAGCGGATGCTGATCGCGCGCGGACTCGGCCTCCCGGTCGAGTAGGTCGCCGCCCGTGGGCGGGCCGCACGACCCGCCGTGGACCGGGCGTCTAGGGTGGCACCCCATGGGGACGCGCTGGCACCGACTGGCGGCCGAGGTCAGCAAGTTCCTGGCCGTCGGGGGAGTGGCGACCGTAGTGTCGCTGGTGCTCTTCAACTTCCTCGTGCACGGCTTCAGCACGGCCTACGAGCCGTTGATGGCCGACCGGCCGATCTCGGCGTTCGTGATCGCCAACCTGGTCGGGATGGGAGTGAGCTATCGCGGCACCCGCTCCTGGGCGTTCAAGCACCGTCAGCCGGTGGGAGCCGACGGTGGGCGGACGGCGTTCGTCGCGATCAACGTGGCGACGATGGGGCTACCGGTGGCCTGCCTGTGGGTCTCCCGCAACGTGCTGGGGCTCGACGACCCGTTCTCGGACAACCTCTCGGCCAACGTGGTCGGCCTGGGGCTCGGCACGGCGGCGCGCTTCTACCTCTACCGCACCTGGGTCTTCCGGCACCCGGAGCAGCCCGGTCTGCCGGCCACGCTGCTGGAGCGCACGGCTCACGCGTGGCCCGAGGACGAGGCGGCCGAGGACGAGCTGGCCGAGGACTGAGCCTCGCAGCGGGAGACCGGCCGGTCAGCCGGCGGGCTCGAGCTGGCTCTGGCGCTCCTGCATCGTCAGGCCGGCCTGGCGGGCGATGTCGACGAACTCGGCAGCGGCCGGGGACATGCTGCGATGCGCCCGCCAGGCCAGCCCGATCGTTCGCGGCGGGAGGTAGGGATCCATGCGCTGCATGCGGACCGCGGGGTCATCGGCGTCGACCGCCAGCGAAGGCATCAGCGCGTGGCCGACGCCGGCACGCACCATCGCCTGGATCGCGCCGTTGTCGGTGCTGCGGAAGACCACGTTGAGGTCGCTGACCCCGGCCCGTCGCAGGTCGGCGTCGAGCTGGCGCTGACAGGGGGTGTCGAACTCCCCGATCATGGTGAGCTCGGGCAGCTGGTCGAGCTGGATGGTGTCACCCTCGGCGACCTCGCCCGGCGGGCTGACCAGCACGAACGGGTCGTCGAAGAGCTCGAGGACCTCGAGGCCGTCGACGTCGTCGGTCACCACGACGAACGACAGGTCGAGCCGGCCGTCCTGGAGCTCGTCGACCAGCTCGTCGAGGTCGTCGGACTCCTGCAGGCGCAGGTCGATGCCGCTGTGCTGGGGCCGGAACCTGCTGACGATCTGCGGCAGCAGCTGCACCGACACGCTCTGGAAGGTGCCCACGGACAGGCTGCCGTGCTGGCCGCGGGCGAACGCGCGCAGCTCGGCGTCGGCCGCGGCGACGTGCGCCAGCAGCGTGTCGGCATGGCCGAGCACCAGCGTGCCGAGCGGGGTGAGCTCGACCGGCTTGGGCCCGCCGGGGCGGTCGAAGACGGGGCCGCCCAGCAGGCGCTCCAGCGAGGCGATCTGCTGGCTGACGGCAGACTGGGTATAGCCGAGCACCTGCGCGGCCCGGCCGAAGGAGCGCTCACGCGCCACCTCCCGCAGGGCCACGAGCTGGCGGAAGTCGACGTCTCGAAGGCTGGCCATGTTCATCAGCATACCTGATGGATATAAGAAAGTTCCATCGTTGGACGTGATCGACTTTGTTTCCTACGCTGGTGTCACCATCCCGACCAGGGCCCTCCAGAGGCCCTGGTCACCGCACACGAACGAGAGGGGGATCGCCATGAACGAGACCTTCCGGGAGCCCACCGTCGACGAGCTCGCGATGCAGATCGAGGAGAAGGGTCTGCCGGCCGCGGTCGCCCCGCTCCGCGCCGACACCCGGGTGCTCACCACCCTGGCGAACCGCGCCGGCGCCACGCTGCGCTCGGCGCTGACCGACGCCGCCATCAGCGACGTGATGTGGCTACGGGCCTACGTGGCCGCGCGCACCGCCACGCCGGCCCGGCTGTCCGCCGCGGCCTGAGACGACGCGACCTCTGGTCCTGCCCCTCGGGGTCAGGGCCAGAGGTCGATCCATGCGTGTCCCAGCTCGCCCAGCAGGTCCCGCACCAGCGGGAGGCTGACGCCCACGACGTTGTGGTAGTCGCCCTCGAGGCCGGTCACGAACGCCCCGCCGAGACCGTCGACGGTGAACGCGCCCGCGACGACCAGCGGCTCGCCGGTCGCGACGTAGGCCTCGATCTCGGCGTCGGTCACCTCCGCGAAGTGCACGGTCGTGGACGCGGTCGCCGCTGCGACCCGGCCGGACGCCACGTCGGTGAGGCAGTGGCCGGTGTGGAGCACGCCGGCGCGTCCGCGCATGGCCTGCCAGCGGCGTACGGCGTCCGCTGCGTCGTCGGGCTTGCCGAGCGCCTGGCCGTCGAGCTCCAGCACCGAGTCACAGCCCAGGACCACGGCGGCCGGAGGGAGGTCGTCGCGGGTCGACACCGCTGCGGCCTTCAGCTCCGCCAGCTGCAGCGCCAGCTCCGCCGGCGGGAGCCCGTCGAGCTGCGACTCGTCGACGCCGGAGACGACCACCACCGGCTCGACTCCGGCACTGCGGAGGGTCGCCAGCCGGGCTGGGGAGGCCGAGGCCAGCACCAGCGTCGCGCGCGGCTGCACCTCACCGACCACGGACCCGACCCCAGGCCCGCTCACAGGCGACCCAGGGCAGCGCGCAGGGGGTCGAGACCCAGCGAGCCGAGGTCGAGGGCCGCCCGGTGGAACGCCTTGAGGTCGAACGACGTCCCCTGCCGGGCCTGCGCGTCGGCGCGGGCGTCCAGCCAGATCCGCTCGCCTACCTTGTAGGACGGGGCCTGCCCCGGCCAGCCGAGATAGCGGTTGACCTCGAACACGATGAAGGCGTCATCCATCCGGCAGTGCTGCCGCATGAACTCCAGCCCGAGCGCCGGGGTCCAGCGCTCGCCGGGGTGGAAGCCGAACGGGTTGTCGCGGGGGATCTCCAGCTCCAGGTGCATGCCGATGTCGACCACGACGCGCGCGGCGCGGAAGGTCTGGCCGTCGAGCATGCCCAGCCGGTCGGCAGGGTCGGCGAGGTAGCCCAGCTCGTCCATCAGCCGCTCGGCGTAGAGTGCCCAGCCCTCGCCGTGCCCGCTCACCCAGCACAGCAGCCGCTGCCAGCGGTTGAGGCTCTCGCTGCGGTAGGCCGTCTGGGCGACCTGGAGGTGATGGCCGGGCACACCCTCGTGGTAGACGGTCGTGACCTCCCGCCAGGGCGAGAACGTGGTGATGCCGTCGGGCACCGCCCACCACATCCGACCGGGTCGGCTGAAGTCCTCCGACGGCCCGGTGTAGTAGATGCCCCCGTCGTTGGTCGGTGCCAGGCAGCACTCGATCCGGCGGACCGGCTCGGGGATGTCGAAGTGCACGTCGGCCATCTCGGCCACGGTGCGGTCGGCAAGCTGCTGCATCCAGTCGCGGAACGCCTCCTTGCCCACGATGCGCCGCGACGGGTCGGCGTCGAGCGCAGCGACCGCCTCGTCCAGAGCCGTCGCCGCGGCGGCGCCCGGCACGATCCGCTGGGCGGTGGCGGTCATGTCGTCCTCGAGCCGCTTGAGCTCCTGCCAGCCCCAGGCGTAGGTCTCCTCGAGGTCGACCTCGGCGCCGAGGAAGTAGCGCGAGGCGAGGGCGTAGTGCTCCCGCCCGACGGCCTCGGTCTCCCGCCCGCGCGGTGCCATCTCCTCGGTCAGGAAGCCGCCGAAGTCGGCGTACGCCGCAGACGCGTCGGCCGCGTGCGCGCGCAGCTGGGCGCCGAGCGTCTCCGGCACGTCCGCGTCGGCCACCAGAGCGGCGAAGAGGTCGCCCGCGTCGCCCTGCTGGCCGGTCCAGTTGCGGACCTGCCCGGCCACCTCGGTGTACTGGCGCGCGGCGGAGACGCGGCCCTTGCTCGCCTCCTCGAGCAGCGTGGCGCGGTAGCCCGCGAGCGTCGCCGGGATCCCGACGAGCCGCGCGTCGATGTTGCTCCACGCCTCCTCGCCCTCGGTGGGCATCAGGTCGAACGCCTCGCGCAGCGCGTGCAGCCCGCTGCTGATCACGCTGAAGTCGGACCGCTGGAAGCCTCCCTCGGCGAGCTCCTGCTCCAGGCCGAGCCGCTCGAGGAACGCCTCCTGCGCGACCCGCTCCCGCTCGTCGGTCGGGGTGGCCGCGCGGGCGGCCGCGATCGCCGCCCGGGTCAGCTCCTCCCCGGCCTCCCAGCCCGCCGGGGAGAGGTCGGGCAGCTCGTGGTCGTGGCCGGCGATGCCGGCGTAGGTCGCCGCGAGCGGGTCGTGGGCGGCGAGGTCCTCGACGTACTGGTCACAGATCGCGTCGACGGGACGTGGGTCGGGAACCGGCTGTGGTCACGCCCCGACTCTAGAGGGGGCGTTCTCGGGTCGGCCACGGCGTGAGGCTCGGAATCGCTGGTGGAAGGCCCGCCCGCTGGGTGCAGGTTGCCCTCGCATAGGCGACAATGAGGTGTTGGGTGTCGACGAGCTGGCCGTGGCCGTCCGACCGGGAGCTGAGGAGAAGAGACGGGCATGCGTCGCGGGTCTCGCCCCACTCTCGAAGATGTTGCCGCGCGCGCGGGGGTGTCCCGAGCAACGGTCTCCCGCGTCGTCAACGGCGCAGGAGACCGTGGATCCTCGGCTGGTGGCGCTCGTGGAAGACGCGGTCCGCGAGCTCGACTACGTGCCCAACCAAGCTGCCCGCAGCCTCATGACGCAGCGAACGAACACCGTCGCCCTCGTGGCCGAGGAGTCCGACGACCGGTCTTCGGCGACCCGTTCTTCAGCGGCATCGTGAGAGGGGTGAGTCACGAGCTCAGCGTCGCGGGATCCAGTGACGCTGAGCATGACCAGAGTGACCGGCAGCTCGCCGATGTCGCGTCGTATCTGCTTGTCGGACCACTGCGACGGGGTCCTGCTCATCTCCGAGCACGGCGGTCACCACATCGCCTCTCAGCTCGTGGCCGGTGGCATTCCGCGTGGTGATCGGCGGTCGTCCCCTCGATCCGTCGCTGCTGGTGCCCTACGTCGACAACGACAACACCGAGGGCGGCGCCATCGCCGCCCGCCATCTTCGGCGACTAGGACGCTCGCGGATCGGCACGATAGCGGGCCCGCAGGACATGTGTGCGGGCATCGACCGGCTGGCTGGGTTCAAGCGCGGGATGGGTCGCGACTTCCGCAGCAGGCGCATCGCCTACGGCAAGCTTCACCGGCCCCTCCGGTGCTGCCGCGATGGAAGAGCTGCTCGCGAGGGACCCGGCTCTGGACGGCGTCTTCGTGGCATCGGATCTGATGGCCCTGGACGCGCTCAAGGTCCTTCGTCAGTCCGGGCGGCGGGTGCCCGAGGACGTCGCCGTCGTGGGCTACGACGACATCGCGCTGGCCTCCGCCACGTCGCCAGCGTCTGACGACGATCCGGCAGCACACCGTCGCCCAGGGGCGGTACCTCGTCAAGCGACTGCTCGGCCGTTGGCAGGACCCGATCCAGCCGGTCGCGTTGCCCAGGCCGATGACGGAGGCGTCGTTCTGCCGCGTGGAGCTGGTGCAGCGCGAATCGGCCTAGGCCGCCGTTGACATCGCGCGCCACAGCCTCGAGGCTGGCTGGAGAGCGCTCTCTGCTGGTGGCCGAACCGAGGGGACACGATGGCCTCGACAGGCACCTTCCGGAGGATCGCAGCGGTGGTCGGCCACTCTCGTGGCGGCAGCGTCCTGCTCGGCGTCGCCCCCACCGGCGGCCATGCCGCCCGGGTTCGGCTGGCCTGCTCGCCGACTTCGAGGCCGGCTCGCCTCCCGACTTCTTCGTCTACCAGGGAGCCGCGTCGGGGGTGACCGCCGAGCCGACGGTGGTTCCCGCCGACGACCCGCGCGCGCGGCCGGGCCAGCAGGGCGACAACGGCATCCTCGTCCGTCGACTTCACGGTGGGCGACTTCGGCGGCTTCGGGCAGGACCTCGCGCCGGGAGGACCGGACGACTGGAGCTCCTACGGCGCCGTCAGCTGTGGTTCCTCGGCACGGGGAGCGGGTCTGAGCTACCAGGTCGAGATCGCCGACAACCGGTCGGACCCGGCCACCGACACTGCCGAGCGCTTCGACTACACCTTCGCCGACTCCAGCGCCGGCTGGCGCCGGCTGACCATCCCCTTCTCGGACTTCACCCGTGCCTCCGACTTCCAGCCCGCCGGTGCCCCCGACGACGGGCTCGGGCTCACCGAGGTCTGGTCGTGGGCCGTCGTGCTTGCCCCAGGGCTCGGGCACCGTGGCCTTCGACGACGTCGCGCTCGGCTACCAGATCATCGACGACTTCGAGTCGCCGCTGCCGAGCGGCGACGACCAGGGCGTCAGCACCGGCTTCTCCACGTTCCAGGGAGCGGGCGCGACCATCGCCATCGACCGCAGTCAGACCGCCCCCGACCTGCCGTCCGCGTCGGGGCCGAACGCCGTGCTCCAGCTCGACGTCGACTCGAGCAGCTATGCCGGGGTCGTCCATGCCTTCTCCGACGACGCCGGCACCTGGGTCACCCAGAACTGGTCGCGCAGCGCCGGCGTCCGTCTCTGGTTCTACGGTACGGGCTCGGGCAGCAGCATGTTCCTGGACCTGCTGGACAACCGGAACCCCGGCTCGAGCGTGGACGATGCCGAACGGTGGACCACCGAGTTCGTCGACGATGTCGACGGGTGGCGGCTGCTCGAGCTCCCCTTCTCCAGCCTCACCCGCAAGGAGATCGGCAACGGGGCGCCCAACGACGGGCTCGGCCTGGACGCCGTCGCACGGCTACGCCATCGGCGTGCTCGGCACCGGAGGTCCGCGCACCTTCTACGTCGACGACGTCGCGCTCTACGGCGTCGGCGAGGTGCCACCGCTGCGCGTGCGCTTCGGCCGCACCAACCAGCGCGTCGAGGAGGGCACCACCGGCGACGTCGTGGTCTCGCTGAGCCGGCCGCTGGGAGACGCCGACCCCGACGAGGTCTCGGTCGGCTACCGCACCGAGGTCGAGGGCTCGATCGCGATCGCCGACCGTGAGTACACCCCCACGTCGGGCACGCTGACCTTCGTCAAGGGCGGCCCTGCCGAGCAGTCCTTCCCGCTCGAGACCTTCGACGACACCAAGTGGGAGGGCGACGAGCGCATCGTGGTTCGGCTGGTCGACTTCGACGGCGTGGCACCCGGCGGTCCCAGCGACACCTCCGTGCAGGGCTCGGTGTTCATCGCCGACAACGACCAGCGCGACCCACTGCTGGTCGACGACTTCGAACGCGGGGCCTATCCTCTGGGGCGGCGACGGCGTGTCGCTCGAGGCCACCGACGTGCAGCGCTCCGGTGACCTCGCCAGGCCGGAGCAGGATCAGGTCGAGGCCGTCCTGGAGGTCACCACCCCGGTGGCGGTGGACATCGACGTCAAGGGCCAGGGCAAGGGCCGCCGCTGCCGCGGCAACGGCGTTCTCACCGTGGTCCTGCTGAGCACCGCGGAGTTCGACGCCACCGAGGTCGACCACACCACCGTGCGCTACGGGCGTGCTTCGGAGACCCATCGCAGGGGGCGCCACCGGACTCCTGTCCGTCATGTCGCGGACATCAACCGGGACGGCCGCCCGGACCTGGTCTTCCACTTCCGGACGCGCGAGATGGGCGGCGGCTGTCACGGCGGGTCCCCGGCCTTCACCGGAGAGCTTCGCGACGGCACGTCGATCGTCGCCGGCGGCGAGCCTACCTCGTTCGGTCGGGAGTTCGCCCTGGACCAGGACTGGTCCCAGCGAGCCGGGCTGTCCTTCTGGTACGAAGGCACCGGCAGCGGCGACGACGTGGTCGTGACGCTCCAGGACAACCGCGCGCCCGACCCCGGTCCCCAGGGATGGGACCTCGCCTGGTCGCAGGAGTTCGACGCCGCCGCCGGCACACCACCGGACCCGGACGTGTGGAACTACGAGATCGGCGACGTCACGCCCGACGGCAAGAACGGCTGGGGCAACGACGAGCTGGAGTTCTACACCGACGACCCGGCGAACGCCGCGATGGACGGCGACGGTCATCTCGCGCGTCACCCTCGACCGCGCCGACGGCGCCCGCGAGTGCTACTACGGCCCTTGTGAGTACACCTCCGCTCGGCTCACGTCGTGGAACAAGGCCGAGTTCGCCTACGGACGCATCGAGTCCCGGATCAGGGTGCCCGGCGGCACCGGCATCTGGCCGGCGTTCTGGAGCCTGGGCACCGACATCGACGTCGTCCAGTGGCCGCAGACCGGTGAGATCGACTTCATGGAGTACGTCGGACGTCTGCCCGACGAGATCTTCGGGACGATCCACGGGCCCGGCTACGCCGGCGGCGAGAGCTACGGCGGCATCTACGACTTCGGTGCGCCCGTCGAGGACGACTTCCACACCTACTCCGTCGAGTGGGAGCCCGACCTGATCCGGTGGTACGTCGACGGACGCCTCTACCACCAGGCCGAGCCTGCCGACGTGAGCCCGCGCGAGTGGGTGTTCAACGACCCGGTGTTCCTGCTCCTCAACGTCGCCGTCGGCGGCAACTTCGGCGGCCCGGTGGGCGAGGACCTGACGACGCCGGCGTCGATGCTGGTCGACTACGTGCGGGTCTACCAGGGCCCTGACACCGCCGAGCGCTTCGAGGCGACCTTCACCGACTCCGAGGCCGGCTGGCGGCGCGTCACGGTGCCGTTCGACGCCTTCGAGCGCAGCGACGACCAGCCGGCAGGTGCGCCCCCGACGACGGCCTCGGGCTCGACTCGGTCTGGGGCTACGGGTTCCGAGCTCCCCGAGGGTGGTACGACGACAGGGCACCCTGCGGCTCGACCAGGTGATCCTCGACCGGCGTCCGAAGCCGGCCGAGGTCGACCGTCACCTCCTCGGCGAACAGCGGTCCGGGTCGCCTGCGGGAGGCTCTCGAGGAGGTCGCCGAGGGCGGGACGATCCTGTCGACCCTGCGCTGGCCGGGCAGCACGGTCCGCGCTCAACGGGCCGCTGGCGCCGGCATACGACGTGACGATCGACGCCGGCGCAGCGGCGGACGTGACCCTGGACGGCGGCGGGGGACCGCGTGCTCGTCGTCCCGGTGGCGTGTCGAATGTCACCGTGAAGCCACCTCTCCTCACCCATGGCTATGGCTACCAGCTGGCGGGAGGAGTGCTGAACAACGGCACGCTGAGACTGGACCACGTCACCGTCACCGGCAACACGACCACGACCGACGCCGGCGACTTCTGGCAGGGCGGTGGCGGCATCTACAACGGTGACGGCGCCTGCGCTGACGCTGGTCGACAGCACGGTGGCCGACAACGCCGCCGACTGGTCCGGCGGCGGGATCTACTCATTCCTCAACACCACCACCGCGGCTGGTCCGCAGCACCGTGAGCGGCAACGTCACGGGGGACGTCGGCGGTGGGCTGCGGATCGCTCGGCGACCTCGAGATCGACAACTCCACCATCAGCGGCAACACCGCGACCGGCTGGCACGGCGGCGCGCTGTTCGTCACCGACGGCGCACGCGGTGGTGCGGCAGCTCGACGATCACCGACAACGACGCCCCTGCCGGCACCGCCGGTGGGCTGTTCGTCGGGACCTTCGGCGACTCCGCCGCGTCCCTGGAGAACGGCAACAGCATCGTGGCGGGCAACTCCGGCGACCAGTGCTTCCTCGCGCCGTTCGGCGCGGGCGCGGTGTCGCTCACCTCGGGCGGGGGCAACCTGCTCGGTGACGGGAGCTGTGCGGCCAGGGGCCGACGACGTGCAGACGGCCGATGCCGGCCTCGGACCCCTTCGCCGACAACGGTGGGCCCACCTGGACGCACGCTCTCCTCGCCGGAAGCGCCGCGATCGACGCGGCTCTGTCGGCGCAGGCGCCCGCCATCGACCAGCGAGGGGTGGCCCGCCCGGTGCCGGACCCGACAGCGGCGCCTTCGAGCGGGACTGACCCGGGCCCGCGGAGGTGTCGCGGCCTCGACGGTGGCCTCTTCACCCGGTGAACCTAGGCACCCTCAGCTGGATCCACGGATACCTTGGGTGCTCGCGGCACCCTCCGGGCGCCCCTGCCGGGTTGCCGCACCTCGACGGGCGTCCGGACCGCCTTCGGCACTCCGCCTTGCCGGGTCAGCCGCCTGGTGCCGCTCGCGACGCAGGGGTCGGTGGTTCGGCCCAGAGGGCCGGCACCTCAAGGGCCGGGCGAGCGCCGCCGTACACGTCGATCCTGGTGATCGACCCGGTGCGTGCCATGAGCTCCTGACACGACGAGCCGGGAGGGTCCACCCCGGCACGATCCGGTGGTACAGTCCCGGTCATCCGCACCTCGCGCGGACCGTCGCGGTGGTAGACGAGGGGCGTCTGGCACCAGGTCAGGGCGAGCGTGTCGGCGCCCAGCGGCACCTGGCGGAGGCGCCCCGCGACGTCGACGTACTCCAACTCGCCGGGCTCCGACAGCCACTCCCTGTCGGCCACGAGGTCCGGCCGCAGGGCGAGCTCGCCGCCCCGCCAGCGCAGCCCGAGCTCGTGCCAACGGATCAGCAGGTCCTCCTTGACCTGACCCGTCATGCCGGGCTGGCGGGCACCGCGACCGCGAGGGGTGTGGGAGTAGGCGTCGGTGGGGAAGGCGCCGAACTCCTCGGGCGTCTTGGCGTGCCCGAGGCCGGAGCGGATGTCCTCGAGGGCGCCGAGGAGCGCGTCCTGGACCTGCCGGGGCGCCGCCGTCGTCACGAGCCCGCTGGAGAGCCTCGTGCCCGGCCAGGAGAAGCTTGGAGACCATGTGCCAGTAGACGCTGCCCAGCCCTTCGTAGCCGAAGAAGGTCGTCGCCCGTCCGGTGAAGCGCGCGTGCTGGAACGTCTCTTCAAACAACCCCGCGATCGCACGCCCGCTGCTCGGCGGTCACGGCCTCCGACCAGCGCGCCTCGCCGGCCAGCGAGTCGAGCGCACGCTCGCACGTCCTCGGCGTTGGCCAGCCCGCCGGCGAAACGCAGCACGCCGTCCGATCCCCGAACCACCAGACGTCGATCTCCCTCGGACACGAGCCGGCCCAGCAAAGGTGCGGCCTGTCCAGCGCGCCGTCGGCGAGCCGGTTGCGATCCAGGAAACCCGCAACCTCCTGGTCCGGGTAGAGCAGATAGCTTCGGCGGTCCGGGCAGTACAGGGGGCTGCGCCGCAGCGCGTCCACGAGCGCGACCGCCTCGTCGGCGCTCAGGTAGCCGCTGGCCAGGACCGCCACTTGCCCCTCCAGCATGTCGCCGAGTGGATGCAGCTCGATCCCCGGCGGCTCCGCGTGACCACGTGTAGTACGACGTGAACAGGCCCCCGTCGGTCCGTGCCGCGTCCAGCGCATCTCGGAGACAGACCTCGGCCGCCCGCAGCAGACCCTGCACCTCACCGGACTCGAGACGCATCACCTCCGACGGAACCGACTCGTACACGACGGCTCGATAGCGCGATCCGATCTCGCCGAGCCGGCTCATGACGGAGCACGCATCTCGGGCGTGGTCGGGACGCCCGCAGTCGGACGCCATGTCCTCGAGCGTCGCTCGGAGTGCGACGACGAGTTCGGCGACTGGGCGGAGAACCTCTAGCGCTTCCGACGAATCGGGTCCGGAGAACCTGTCCTCCAGATGGGAGACAAAGCTCGAGCAGCTGCGCTGCGGTGACCACCGAGACGCCGTACCCGGCGAGCGCGTTGTTGGCGTCGTTCCACTCCGGCCGCTGGGTGTTCATCCAGATGCCGCCTCCGGGGACCAGGTTGACGAGCTTCGCCCCCAGCAGCACGAGCAGCTTCTCGTCGGCCGACGCCCGGACCAGGTGGCCGCGGTCATCGTGCAGCAGACGCCCGTCTGCTCCGACGGCGCTCTCGCGTGCCAGCGCCGCCTCATGGGCGTCGCTGTCGAAGGTGATCGAGTTGCGAGGATCCCGCAGGAGCGATGCGTGGTCGGCGATCCGGTACGGGACGTCGGCGTAGACGTGGTCGCGCGGTCCGCTGATGTCCACGTGCGTCCCCCGGAGGTCGACCGAGGCCTGGAGCAGACGCAGCAGGTACACGATCTGGTGGTCGCTCCAGTAGCCGATGTTGGACCAAGGATCGTCGGGATCGGGCACCTCCCAGTCCACGCCGTCGGTGGAGACCCGGTAGGGGTTGTAGCCGTCCACGGTGGTGGCGTCCAGGAAGATGCGGGTCATCGCGGGCAGCAGCTCGGGGTAGGAGTAGGCGAGCGCCTCCCAGTTCTGGAAGATGTCGCGCCAGTTGCCCTCGTACCGAAGCCGGGGGTTCCCGTGCTCGTCCTCGACGAGGATCTCGAACCAGTTCCACGGCCGGCTGGGGTCGCCGTGACGTCTCGAGTAGGCCAGCGGAAGGTAGGACATGAGCAGCCGTCGTTGATCACGGTCTTCGAGGTCTGCGGCGCAGGCTCCCAGGTCGGTGACGGTGGCGTCGTCCCCGAGGGCGGCGACGACCGGCGCGAGCTGGTCGGCCACCCGTCGGTTGCGTCGCTCGCAGGAAGGCGGCCAGGTCATCGAGGTCGATTCGACCTGCGCTTGCCGGTGCACCGCCTCGCATGGCGTTGAACAGCGCCGACGACGTCTGGTGTGCGGAAGCGGCGGGCGATCCGGTCGCTGAAGGCCGTCGACGCCGCCGCCCAGGTTCTGCAGCGCCTCCCGACCCTCGCGGACGTCCTGCTCCACCCGGTTCCACAGACTGCCGGGGTCCGCCAGCTCCTCCCGCAGGGTGGCGACCTCGGCGGCATCTCGGTCGACGTCGGCCACCAGCGACCAGGTCCGGGGTGCACCGTGCCTCGACTCGCAGGCGCCGCTCACGAGGAACGCTGCCCGTTCCCCCCGCGTTCGGAGGAGGCCGTCCGGTCCTCGGCTACTGGCGAGCGGGGTCCAACGCGAGTTGCAGGTCGCCCTCTGCGAAGCCGTGCCTCCACACCGTCGTGGCAAGCAGCGACTCCCGGGGTTCGGCGAGGTCGGTCAGCCCGGAGTTGAGCCGGGTCCACGGCCAGGCCGCGCCGCTGGTCCAGCTCGGTCAGCTTGTAGGCGTCCAGCAGGACGCTCTTCTCGCGCTGAGTGCGCGCGGTGACACCCGGCGGAAGCAGGTTCAGCAGACCGTCCCGGACATGCGCCGTCACCGGCGCCGCCCCGCCCAGCGACCTCGAGGGTGGTGTGCCGCACCAAGCCGAAGCGGTTGGCCACCTCCCACCGGACGCGAACCGTGAGCCCCAGATCGGCATCGTGCTCCTCGAACGCGATCGAGTCCCCGAGCAGGGAGCGCGCGATCGGACCGGCGCCGTCGAGGAGCCCGCGCAGTCCGGCCCGAACACTGCCACGGCTCGCGTGCCGCCGTCCGCCCCGCGACACCGTGAGGTGGGTCCAGCCGCCGGCTCGTCCCTCGCGCTCGACGAGCTGGTCTTCGGTCCGGTAGGGAAACAGCGCATGGTCGGGCGACCGCCGACCGCGCGGTGAGTGCCCCGGTGCTGGAGAAGAAGGCCCAGAAGTCACCTGTTGTCACCGAGACTCGTCAGGAACGGATCGAGCAGGTCGCATCCCGCGATGCGGTGGTGAGGGATACCATCGATCTGCGCCACGTCGTGACGGGTTTGGTAGAGAGCGCTCTCTGACATAGGGCACCATCATTGGGCCGATTGCGTCGAGGAAACGCAAGCCCCTCGAGGCCGGCGAGGTGCGAATCTCTGTTTTCGCGAGCGAAACCGTCTGTTTTTGCGAGCGAAACGGTGCGAGGGTCACCTCTTGACAGCGCTCTGCGACTGCGTCAGGTGTGCCCCGCGAGAGAGCGCTCTCTCGTGCTCGGCGGTCGAAGCGTCGTTGAGTCTGCTACCGAGAGGAAATGCAATGCGGATCGCGCGAGGTGTCGGTCTCGGAATGCTCGCCCTCAGCCTGTCGCTGGTCGCTGGTTGCGGCTCAGACGACAGCGAGAGCAGTGACTCCGGGGACGGCAAGGTGACGCTCACCGTGGCGACGTTCAACGAGTTCGGCTACGAGGACCTGATCAAGGAGTACATGGCCGAGAACCCGAACATCACGGTGGAGCAGAAGAAGGCAGCTACCTCCCAGGAGGCCCGGGACAACATCAACACGCGGCTCGCCGCTGGTTCGGGGCTCTCCGACATCGAGGCCGTCGAGGTCGACTGGCTCCCCGAGCTGATGCAGTACCCCGACAAGTTCGTCGACCTCGCCTCGTCCGACGTCGAGGGCCGCTGGCTGGACTGGAAGACCGCCCAGGCCACGACCTCGGACGGCAAGCTCATCGGCTATGGCACCGACATCGGTCCCGAGGCGGTCTGCTATCGCGCCGACCTCTTCAAGAAGGCCGGGATGCCCACGGACCGGGACCAGGTGGCCGAGATGCTGGGCAGTACCTGGGACGACTACTTCGCGGCCGGGCGCCAGTTCATGGCGAAGTCCGACGTTCCGTGGATGGAGTCGTCGGGGGCGGTCTTCAACGCGATGATCCAGCAGGTGGAGTACCCCTACGAGGACGCCGACGGCAACGTGGTGGCGACGAGCAACCCGGAGGTGCGCGCCCTGTACGACCAGGTGCTCGCGGCATCCGAGGAGGGCCTCTCGGCGAACCTGCCGCAGTGGAGCGACGACTGGACCAGCTCCTTCCAGAGCGACGGGTTCGCGACCATGATGTGCCCGAGCTGGATGCTCGGCGTCATCGAGGGCAACGCCGCGGGCGTGAAGGGCTGGGACATCGCCAACACCTTCCCCGGTGGCGGAGGGAACTGGGGTGGCTCGTTCCTGACCGTGCCCACCCAGTCGGAGCATCCCGAGGAGGCCAAGGCGCTGGCCGCCTGGCTGACCGCCCCCGAGCAGCAGATCAAGGCCTTCAAGTCCAAGGGCACCTTCCCGAGCCAGATCGAGGCCCTGTCCTCTCCTGACCTGCTGGACGTGACCAACCCGTTCTTCGACGACGCGGCGACGGGTCAGATCTTCAGCGACCGGGCCGCCGCGGTGACCGTGGTGACGTTCAAGGGCCCGCTCTACTCCGGGATCAACGACGCCATGCAGCAGGCGATCTCTCGGGTCGACATCGACAAGTCCGCAACACCGGACGAGTCGTGGCAGAAGTTCGAGTCCGACGTGAAGGCGCTCGGCGGCTGACACCGTTGGCCGGGCCGGCGGCATGCCGGCCCGGCCAACGGCGCCGCCGAGCCGAGATTGGTGACCAGCCATGGCTGACACCCGAACGATGACCCCTGGGCTGAAGGCCGCAGAGCCGTCTCCCTTCCGCATCTGGCTGCGCAACCTGGATGCGAAGATCTCGCCCTACCTGTTCGTCTCCCCGTTCTTCGCACTCTTCGCGCTGGTCGGGCTCTTTCCTCTGCTGTACACCTTCTGGGTGTCGCTGCACGACTGGAACCTGATCGGAGGGAAGGGTGAGTTCGTCGGCCTGGACAACTACGTCCAGGCGGTTCAGCAGCCGAACTTCTGGATAGGGCTGCGCAACACCTTCAGCATCTTCCTGATCTCGGGTGTCACGCAGACGCTGGCGGCCCTCGGGCTTGCCGCCGTCCTCAACCAGAACATCCGTGCCAAGACGTTCTGGCGGATGGGCGTGCTGCTTCCGTTCGTGGTTGCTCCGGTCGCGGTCGGCGTGATCTTTTCCAAGATGTTCGCCGATCGGTCAGGGTTGTTCAACGGACTGCTGGGCCTGGTCGGGATCGACCCCGTTGCCTGGCACTCCGGTGTGCTCGAGAGCCACGTCGCGATCGCCACCATGGTCAACTTCCGCTGGACCGGGTACGTGACGCTGATCTTCCTCGCGGCGATGCAGGCGATCCCCCGCGAACTGTACGAGGCGGGGCTCCTGGACGGTGCCGACCGCTGGCAACAGTTCTGGCGGATCACGGTGCCGATGCTGCGTCCGACCCTCATCTTCGTGGTGATCACCGCCACCATCGGCGGGCTGCAGATCTTCGACGAGCCGCGGGTCTTCGACCAGACCGGTCTCGGAGGGTCCAACCGCCAGTGGATGACCATGACGATGTACATCTACGAGCTCGGTTGGGGTCCGCAGAAGAGCTTCGGCCGCGCGGCGGCGGTCTCGTGGATGCTCTTCCTGATCATCATCGCCGTCGGAGCGGTCAACTTCCTGCTGACGCGGCGGATCTCGTCGCAGGAGGGGACCGCGTCCGCCAAGAAGCGAAGCAGAACCAGAAGCAGAAGACGGGGCGGTGGCATGAGCTCGACCCAGGTGGCGAAGGGCATTGCGGGACCCGGAGCGGCCCGTGCCATGGCCCGCCGGGAGCGCCGGCGTCGGGGCGGCGGCGGAGATCCGCGGCCAGGCTGGGTGACCTATGTCGTCCTTGGCGGAGTGCTGCTGCTGTCGGCCTACCCGCTGTACTACTCGTTCCTGCTCGGGTCCTCAGACGCGGCGTCGATCGCGAAGGACCCGATCCCCTCGCTGATTCCGCAGGGGCGGTTCACCGAGAACGCCAGCCGGGTGATGTCGGCTGACATCAAGTTCTGGCAGTCGGTGTGGAACAGCGTGCTCGTGTCCACGTTGACGGCGGTGTCGGTGGTGCTGTTTGCCACGCTCGCAGGTTTCAGCTTCTCCAAGCTGACGTTCCGAGGGCGACGGACCGCTGCTCGTGTTCGTGGTGGCGACCATGGCTATCCCCACCCAGCTGAGCGTCGTGCCGCTGTTCATCCTGATGTCCCGTCTTGGCTGGACCGGGCAGCTGTCGGCCGTCATCGTGCCGGGCCTGGTCACCGCCTTCGGCGTGTTCTGGATGACGCAGTACCTCGAAGGGTGCGCTGCCCTACGAGCTCGTGGAGGCCGCCCGGGTCGACGGTTGCTCGATGCTGCGGACCTTCTGGCACGTGGTGCTCCCCGCCGCTCGGCCGGCAGCCGCGATGCTCGGCCTCTTCACGTTCATCGGCTCCTGGACGTCGTTCTTCTGGCCGTTCATCGTGCTGGGCTCGTCGAACCCGCACCCTCCCGGTCAGCATCCAGCTGCTCCAGGCGTCCTACTTCAAGGACTACTCGCTGATCCTGGCGGGCGTGACCCTTGCCGCTCTGCCGCTGGTCGCATTGTTCTTCCTCGCGGGACGACAGCTGGTGGCCGGCGTGATGCAGGGGGCAGTGAAGGGCTGAGTCTGGCCTCCACGGGCGGGTCAGCGGGGCAGCCCGCTGACTCGCCAGCCGCCGTGCCCGGGCGCCAACCGGTGGCGCATCATGCGTGACGGGTCGGCCCAGCGGGAGCGGGGCTTCGGTGGGGGAGGTGCGGTGGGCTGGACGGCTGCCAGGGCGACGACGAGGGCGGCTACCTCCTCGGGAGACGCGTCCGTGGAGACAACGGTCAGCTGAGGTGTCCTCCTCTCCCCGCTCACAGCGGGATGTTCCCGTGCTTCTTGGCGGGCAGCGAGGCGCGCTTGGTGCGCAGCACTCGCAGCGCCTTGACGACCTCGCGCGCGGGTGTTGCGCGGGGAGATGACGCCGTCGATGTAGAGCCGCTCTGCCGCCTCGTAGGGGTTGGCGAGCTTCGTCTCGTAGTCCTCGATCAGCTCGGCCCGCAGCGCCTCGGGGTCCTCGGCCGCCTTCAGCTCGTGGCGGTAGAGGATGTTGACCGCCCCCTGGGCGCCCATCACCGCGATCTGCGCGGTGGGCCAGGCGAGGTTCATGTCGGCGCCGAGATGCTTGGAGCCCATCACGTCGTAGGCGCCGCCGTAGGCCTTGCGGGTGATGATCGTGACCAGCGGGACGGTCGCCTCGGAGTAGGCGTAGATCAGCTTGGCGCCGCGCCGGATGATGCCGTCCCACTCCTGGTCGGTGCCGGGCAGGAAGCCGGGCACGTCGACGAACGTCAGCACCGGCAGGTTGAAGGCGTCGCAGAACCGGACGAAGCGGGCGGCCTTCTCGGAGGCGTCGATGTCGAGGGTGCCGGCCAGCTGCATCGGCTGGTTGGCGACGACCCCCACCGGTCGCCCCTCGACCCGGCCGAAGCCGACGACGATGTTGGGCGCGAACAGCGCCTGCACCTCGAGGAACTCCTGGTCGTCGAGGACCGCCCCGACGATCTCGTGCATGTCGTAGGGCTGGTTGGGCGAGTCGGGGATGATCGTGTCGAGCGAGCGGTCGAGGTCGGTGTTGTCCAGGTCGGCCGGGTCGTCGTAGACGACCGGCTCGTCGAGGTTGTTCTGCGGGAGGTAGGACAGCAGGGCCTTGACGTAGTCGAGCGCGTCGTCCTCGTCGGAGGCCAGGTAGTGGCTGTTGCCCGACTTGGTGTTGTGCGCCCGGGCGCCGCCCAGCTCCTCCATCGTGACGTCCTCGCCGGTGACGGTCTTGATCACGTCGGGGCCGGTGATGAACATCGCCGAGGTCTGGTCGACCATGATCGTGAAGTCGGTGACGGCGGGGGAGTAGACGTGGCCGCCCGCGCAGTTGCCCATGATCAGCGAGATCTGCGGGATCACGCCGGAGGCGTGCACGTTGCGCTTGAAGATCTCGCCGTAGAGGCCGAGCGAGACCACGCCCTCCTGGATCCGCGCGCCCGCCCCCTCGTTGATGCCGATGATCGGGCAGCCGGTCTTGATGGCCAGGTCCATCACCTTGCAGATCTTCTCGCCGTAGACCTGCCCCAGCGACCCGCCGAAGATCGAGAAGTCCTGGCTGAACACACACACCTGGCGGCCGTCGATGGTGCCGAAGCCGGTGATCACCCCGTCGCCGTAGGGGCGCTTCTTCTCGAGACCGAAGTTGGTCGACCGGTGCCGGGCCAGCTCGTCCATCTCGACGAACGAGCCCTCGTCGAAGAGCATGAGGATCCGCTCGCGGGCCGACTTGCGCCCCTTGGCGTGCTGCTTCTCCTTGGCGCGCTCGTCGGCGATCCGCACCGCCTCGTCCAGCCGCTGCTCCTTCTGGGCCAGCTTGCCGGCCGTCGTCAGCAGGTCCTGGGCGGGCGTCTCGTCGGGATGCGGCTGTGCGGTCACGCGGGGCCTCCTCGTGCTGGCCTGCTCGTCGGGCATCGGCCAATCTAGTGCGCATGACCGATCATCTGGGCGCGCGGCCCCCGTTGGACGCGACGAGGCTGCGGGAACTGTCGACGAACGTGCGGCCCGGCGACCCGGAGTCGCCACCGTTCCGCGTGGTGGTGGTGGCGGTCACCGGATCCACCAACGCCGAGGTGACCGCGCGCGCCGTCACCGGTGAGCGCGAGGGGCTCGTCGTCGTCGCGGAGCATCAGCAGGCCGGCCGGGGCCGGCTGGACCGACGCTGGGAGACGCCGCCCCGAGCGGCACTGACCTTCTCGGTGCTGCTGCGCCCCGACGGTGACGTCGCATCCTGGACCTGGCTGCCGCTGCTCGCCGGGGTGGCCGTCGCCTCGGTGCTGCGGGAGCGCGGCGTCCATGCCGACCTGAAGTGGCCCAACGACGTGCTCGTCGGCGACCGCAAGCTCGCCGGGCTGCTGATGGAGCGGATCGAGACGCCGACCGGCCCCGCCGTGGTACTCGGCATCGGGCTCAACGTGTCACAGGCCGCCGAGGAGCTGCCGATCGAGGCGGCCACCTCGCTGGCGGTCGAGGGCGTCGAGGTCGACCGCACAGAGCTGCTCGGGCGGCTGCTGCACGGTCTTGGCCGAGAGTACGCCGGCTGGTCGGGGGCAGGCGGCGTGGCCGCGCTGCGGGCGGCGTACACCGAGCTGTGCCCGACCGTCCGGGGCCAGCAGGTGCGGGTGGCGCTCCCGGGCGGTGGCGTGCTCGAGGGGGAGGGGGCCGGTCTCTCCGCAGCCGGGGGGCTGCTGGTGCGGAGCAGCGCCGGTGTGGTCACCGTGAACGCCGGTGACGTGGTGCACGTCAGACGCGTCGAAGGGTGAGAGGATCACCTCTGTGGCGATCAACCCCCAGCTCCTCAACGACGGCGAGTCCGTCGTCATCGACACCCGCACGCACGCCAAGGCGCTGATCCTGCCGATGCTGAGCGGCCTGCTGATCCTGGCCGCCGCGGCGTTCTCGGAGACGACGTTCGTCTCGGGCAGCGCCTCGACCGGTCTCTGGGTCGTGGTGGCGCTGCTGCTGGCATGGGTCGTGCTGCGGCCCTTCCTGGAATGGCTGACCGCGAGCTACACGATCACCGACCGGCGGCTGATCACCCGCACCGGCATCGTGACCCGACGCGGCCACGACATCCCGCTGGCGCGGATCTCCGACGTGGCCTACGAGATGGGCCTGCTCGACCGGATGCTCGGCTGCGGCACGCTCATCATCAGCGACGCCAGCACCCATGGCCGGGTGCTCCTCCACGACATCCCGCAGGTCGAGGACACGCAGCGACGGCTCAACGTCCTGCTGCACGAGACGCACTCCGATGAAGGAGCCTGACCAGGAGCCCGGCGCCCCCGAGCTGCTCGAGCAAGCGATCCTCGGGGAGGCGCCCGCGCTCGACGCGCTCGAGGTGGCCGAGGAGGCCGGCGTCGACGTCGACCGGGCGCGGCGGCTGTGGCGGGCCCTCGGCTTCCCCGAGTACGCCGGCGAGCGGGCGTTCACCGTCGCCGACGCGCAGGCCCTGCGTGAGGTGAGCGCGGTGGTCGACGCAGGGGCTCTCGACGACGACACCGTCGTCAACCTGACCCGGGCCCTCGGGCAGACGATGGCCCGGCTGGCCGACTGGGAGGTGGCCAACGTGGTGCAGCGGATCGAGCAGATCGAGGCCTCCGACGACGCCACCGGCAGCCGGGTGACCACGGCGTTGCGCATGGTCGACCAGGTGCAGCCGGCGTTCGAGCGGCTGCTGGTCTACGCCTTCCGGCGCCACCTCGCGGCCGCCGCCTCCAGGGTCGAGGCGCTCGGCTCGACCGACGAGGACCTGCACACGATCGAGGTCACGGTCGGCTTCGTCGACATCGTGGCCTTCACGGCGCTCTCCAACCAGCTCGACGGGAACCGGATCGGTGACCTCGTGGAGGTCTTCGAGACCCGCTGCGCCGACGTCATCGCGGCCCACCGCGGGCGGATGATCAAGAGCATCGGCGACTCCGTGCTCTTCGTGAACGACGACGCGGTGCGGGCCCTGGAGACCGCGGAGCAGGTGATCGCGGTGGTCGGCCGCGACTCGCAGATGCCCGATGTCCGCGTCGGGCTGGCCAGCGGCTCGGTGGTGATGCGGATGGGCGACGTCTTCGGCCGGCCGGTCAACCTCGCCGCCCGGCTCACCGCGGTGGCCCGCCGCAACCGGGTCATCGTCGACCGCGCCACCGCCGAGCTGCTGCCGGAGGACCGGTTCTCCACCCGACCGCTCCCCGCCCGCCCGGTGCGCGGGTTCGGGGTGCTGGAGCCGATCACGGTGCGGCGCCGCGACTGAGTCGCCGGTGAGGCCGTCGGGGCCACCGACGCCGTCCGGGCAGCTGTCTGGACCGCACTAGACCGGTCTGGACGCAGGCGGCCCATGAGGCCAGAATCACCCCCGGAATCGGGGCCAGTTTCCCCGTTTCCGACGCGTGCGCGTCCGCCTTTACCTACGGTTCCGTACGTGTTGACAGTCCAAGATGTGCGCCTCGACCCGGCTGAGCGCCGCGTGTGGAGAGGGGATCGTGAGATCACCCTGTCCCGCAAGGAGTTCGACCTGGTGCACGCGCTGATCGTGCGAGCGGGACAGGTGGTGTCCCGCGACGAGCTCATGCGCGACGTCTGGCACACGACCTTCTGGACCTCCTCGAAGACCATCGACGTGCACCTCGGTTGGGTCCGCCGCAAGCTGGGCGACGACCCCCGCAACCCGGTGCTGATCACCACCGTCCGGGGCAAGGGTCTCCGCTTCGAGCGGTCCGGGCCCGACGAGGGCCGCAACCACTCCGTGGCCTGATCCGGCGCCTCACTGCCGGGCGGCTAGGCTCGCGCCTTGTGAGTGCCTCCGCCGACGCCCCGACGCTCGCCGTCATCGGGGGCGGCCAGCTGGCCCGGATGATGGCCCAGCCGGCGATCGCGCTCGGCCTGCCGCTGCGACTGCTCGCCGAGGCCGAGGGCGTCTCCGCAGCGCAGGTCATCCCCGACCACCTGGTCGGCGACTACCGCGACCTGCCCACCCTGCGCGACGTCGTCGAGGGCTGTGCCGTGGTGACCTTCGACCACGAGCATGTGCCGACCGACCACCTGCACGCGCTGGAGTCGGACGGCATCGCCGTGCGCCCCGGCCCCGAGGCGCTGGTGCACGCGCAGGACAAGGCCGTGATGCGGGCCCGGCTGACCGAGCTCGGGGTGCCCTGCCCGCGCTGGTCGGTCGTGTCGTCGGCGGAGGAGGCGGCCGGTTTCGGCTTCCCGTGCGTGCTCAAGACGACGCGCGGCGGCTACGACGGCAAGGGCGTGTGGCTGGTCCGGTCGCCCCAGGAGTGCGCCGAGCCGCTCCGGGTGGCCGCCGAGACCGGCGTACCCCTGCTGGCGGAGGAGTACGTCGAGTTCCGACGTGAGCTGTCGGCGATCGTGGCGCGCGCGCCCAGTGGCCAGGCGGCGGCCTACCCCGTCGTCGCGACGCTGCAGGTCGACGGCATCTGCCGCGAGGTCGTCGCCCCGGCCCCCGGCCTCGATCCGGTGCTCGCCACGGCGGCGCAGGAGCTGGCGCTGCGGGTGGCCGGCGAGCTGGGGGTGACCGGCATCCTTGCGGTGGAGCTGTTCGAGACCGTCGATGGGCGGGTGCTGGTCAACGAGCTGGCGATGCGTCCGCACAACACGGGGCACTGGAGCCAGGACGGCGCGGTGACCTCGCAGTTCGAGAACCACCTGCGTGCGGTGATGGACCTGCCGCTGGGCTCGCCGGCGCCTCGGGAGACGTGGACGGTGATGGTCAACATCCTGGGTGGGCAGCACGACACCGGGCGGCTCTTCGACGGCTACCCGCACGCGCTGGCCCGCGATCCGCGGCTGCGCGTGCACCTCTACGGCAAGTCCCTGCGGCCGGGCCGCAAGGTGGGCCACGTGAACGCCTATGGTGACGATCTCGACGACTGCCTCGAGCGCGCGCGGCACGCCGCCGCGTGGTTCGCCGGAGAGCTGGGAGACCACAGTGAGTGACGCACCGACGACCGCATCGACGGGCGCGGCCCGGGTCGGCATCGTGATGGGGTCCGACTCCGACTGGCCGGTGATGCAGGCGGCCGCGGAGGCGCTGCGGGAGTTCGACGTGGCCTACGAGGCCGACGTCCTCTCGGCCCACCGGATGCCCGAGGAGATGCTCGCCTACGGCAAGGATGCGGCCGGCCGGGGGCTGTCGGTGCTCATCGCCGGCGCCGGGGGAGCGGCGCACCTGCCGGGCATGCTGGCGGCCGTCACCCCACTGCCGGTGATCGGCGTGCCGGTCCCGCTGCGGACGCTCGACGGGCTCGACTCCCTGCTCTCCATCGTGCAGATGCCGGCCGGGGTTCCCGTGGCGACGGTCGCGATCGGCGGCGCCCGCAACGCTGGACTGCTGGCGGTGCGGATCCTCGCCGCCTCCGATGCCCGGCTGCGGGCGCGGATGGAGGAGTTCCAGGCCTCGCTGAAGGAGTCCGCGCAGGCCAAGGGCGACGTCGTACGCCGGGAGGCGGGCGGCGGCAAGGTCGGGTTCTGAGGAGTCGTTGATGGCCCCCGAGTGGTTGCGCAACGCCGTCCTCTACGAGATCTACCCGCAGTCCTTCGCCGACAGCGACGGCGACGGCATCGGCGACCTGCGCGGGGTGATCGACCGGCTCGACCACATCGCCTCACTGGGCGTCGACGCGATCTGGTTCAACCCCTGCTTCGCCTCGCCCTTCGTCGACGCGGGCTACGACGTGTCCGACTACCTCGCGATCGCGCCGCGCTACGGCACCAACGACGACCTGGAGGAGCTGGTCCGGCTCGCGGGCGAGCGCGGGATCCGGGTGCTGCTCGACCTCGTCGTCGGGCACACCTCGATCGAGCACCCGTGGTTCCAGGCCGAGCTGCACGCCTCGAGGCCCAGCCCGGAGGGTGACCGCTACATCTGGACCGAGGAGCTGCCCGAGCAGGGCTGGGCGGTCGACCTGCCGGGCACCCCGTCGTGGGTGCCGTCGCCCGGGCCCCGCCCGGGGTGGTACCTCCGCAACTTCTACGACGAGCAGCCGGCGCTCAGCTTCGGCTGGCTGCACCCCGACCCCGCGCTGCCCTGGATGGATGCCATGGACGCGCCCGGGCCGCGCCGCAACGTCGAGGCGCTGCGGGAGATCCTGGACTTCTGGTTGTCGAAGGGCGTGGCGGGCTTCCGGGTCGACATGGCCTTCTCCCTGGTCAAGGACTACGAGATCGACGGCGGGCTCGCCGCGTCCACCGCCGTCTGGCGCGAGCTGCGGGAGTGGCTCGACACGGCGCACCCCGACGCCGTGCTGCTCCCCGAGGGCACCGAGCCGCGCACCGGTGAGCGGCTGGCCTTCGACGCCGACTTCGAGCTGGTGATCTGGGCGGCGCACGCGAGCCTCTTCGACAACGGCGGGGCAGGGACGCTGCCCTTCCAGGGGTCTGTCGACCCGTTCTTCGACGCCGCGGGGCAGGGCAGCACGGAGGTCTTCCTCGAGGCGTGGGAGCGGGCCCGCCAGGCCGACCCCGACCGTCTCGTGCTGCTGGCCACGGCCGACCACGATTTCTCCCGGCTGCGGTGCGGGTCCCGGGGGCCGGAGCAGCTCGGGGCGGCGTTCACCTTCCTGTGCACGTTCGGCACCGTGCCGTGCCTCTACTACGGCGACGAGATCGGGATGCGCTACCTGCCCGGCACTGCCCGACGTCGAGGGTGCGGTCTGCAACCCGCTCTACAACCGCGCCGGCTGCCGCACCCCGATGCAGTGGGACTCCTCGCCCAATGCCGGCTTCTCCACCGCCGATCCCGCCGCGCTGTACCTTCCCGTCGATCCTGCCTCGGACCGGCCGACGGTGGCCGGCCAGGACGGCGTACCAGGCTCGACGCTGACGTTGGTGCGCGAGCTGCTGGCGCTGCGCCGCGCGACGCCGGCCTTGCAGGGTGGCGCCTCGACCCGGGTCGTCGCTGGCCGGTATCCCTTCGCCTGGCTGCGCGGCGACTCGCACCTGGTCGTGGTCAACCCGCGGCGTGAGGGCGCTTCGGTGGTGGTGCCCGAGGCTGCCGGGGCATCGGTGGTGTGGGGCTCCGGGGTGGCCGTCGACGGCGAGACGCTGGTGGTCGACGGCTTCGGGTATGCCGTGCTGGCGCTGGCGTCCGCTGGTTGAGGACCGCGCGGCCCCGCTGGTTGCGGAGGTCGCGCGGCTGGTGTGGAGAACCGTCCCCGGAGGTGCCCGACACCCGACACGTCGCGGTGCACACCGACCAGGTGTCCTTCACCGGCGCCGTCGCCGTCACCGGGGAGCTGGACCTGGCCGACGCCCTGCACCTCGACCAGGCCCTCGCGGCCGGTGCAGAGCAGCTCAAGGTCGCTGGCTCGGCTGAGCCGTTGGATGCTCGCCGGGCCACCGCCCTGGGAGACATGTCCCGGCACCAGCTGGCCCTCTCCTACGACAGTCCGGCCTCCGACGACGCCGACGCGGCCGCGGTCGAAGGGCGCCCGGCGTCGGCGGCGGCCGGTGACCCTGTTCGTGCACGTCTCCGATGCCGCCCTGACCCAGATCACCGGACCCGGGTCGAGCCCGGTGGGTCGGTGTGAGAACACCCGCACCCCGGTCGACGTCGAGACGATCCCGACCTGGGTGGGCCACCCCGACGCCGTGGTCACCGTCAAGCCCATCGTCGACCTGAACGGCCACGTCCGGGTGGACCAGTACGAGCTGCCCGGCCGGCTCAAGGAGCTGGTCGACCTGCGCGACGGGCACTGTGTGTTCTCCTACTGAACCAGGCCGGCTCGGGGCTGCGACCACGACCACGCGATCCCCGACGACCCGACCGACCCGGCCCGCGGTCCGACCTGTTCGTGCAACACCGCCCCGCTGTGTCGTGGCACCATCGGTTGAAGACCCACACACCGTGGCGCTACCGGATCATCGAACCAGGGGTCTACGCCTGGACCACCCCGCATGGCTACCACCTGGTCATCGACGCGACGGGGACCCGGGACGTCACCCCGGTGGGTGGACCGATCGGTCCGGCCTGCCCTCGAACCGTCGACCCCGGCGGTGCGTCCGACCACACGGCATGCCCGGCCGACCCGCCCGACCAGTAGCCACCCCGCCCCACACCCCGCCGAGACTCCCGGGCCGGCGGGGCGACAGGCATGTCCGGGTCAGGGAAGCGCACGACTCTGGGGGACTGTCCGACAAACGGTGTAAGTGGCTCGACACGCTGACCGGTTGGTTGGCGGGATGGAGTCACGATGACCGAAACACTGAGTTCTGTGAGCCCACCAGAGGATGCGGCGGTGTCACCGCCAGACGAAGTAACCGAGCAGGATCTCGACACTCAGGTAGGCGCTGAGCCGTCACTTGAGGAGCTCGAGATCGCTCGGGAGCTGGTCCGCAGCGCACGAGCACGTGGGGTCGCGTTGACCGGGCCGGACGGGATGTTGAAGGCGTTGACCAAGACGGTGATCGAGACCGCTCTGGACGAGGAGATGTCTGAGCACCTGGGCTATGACAAGCACGAGGCCTTCGGCCGCAATGGCGGGAACTCCCGCAACGGGGTGCGGACCAAGACGGTGCTGACCGACAACGTCGGGCCGATCGAGATCACCGTCCCGCGTGATCGTGATGGCACCTTCAGTCCGGTGATCGTGGCCAAGCGCCAACGACGGCTCGGTGATGTCGACACGATCGTGTTGTCACTCTCAGCCAAGGGCCTGACGACTGGGGAGATCAGCGCCCACTTCGCCGAGATCTACGGGGCCTCGTTGTCGAAGGACACGATCTCGCGGATCACCGACAAGGTTGTGGCCGAGATGGCCGAGTGGACCTCGAGGCCGTTGGAGAAGGTCTACGCCGCGGTGTTCATCGACGCGATCTACGTCAAGATCCGCGACGGCCAGGTCGGGAACCGTCCGATCTACGCCGCCATCGGGGTCGACCTGGCCGGGCACAAGGACATTCTCGGCATCTGGGCCGGCACCGGTGGTGGGGAGTCGGCGAAGTTCTGGCTCCAGGTGTTGACCGAGTTGAAGAACCGCGGTGTGGAGGACATCTTCTTCGTGATCTGTGACGGCCTCAAGGGCCTGCCCGACTCCGTGGGGGCCGTGTACGGCCAGGCGATCGTGCAGACCTGTGTGATCCACCTGATCCGCAACACCTTCCGCTACGCCTCGAAGCGGTACTGGGGACAGATCGCGACCGATCTGAAACCGATCTACGGCGCCCCGACCCGGGACGCGGCCTGGCGGGCCTTCGAGGAGTTCGATGAGAAGTGGGGCAAGCCCTACCCCGCGATCAGCGGCCTATGGCGCTCAGCCTGGGAGCAGTTCACCCCGTTCCTCGACTACGACGCCGAGATCCGCAAGGTCCTGTGCTCGACGAACGCGATCGAGTCGTTGAACGCCCGCTACCGCCGCGCGGTCACGGTGCGGGGCCACTTTCCGACCGAGCAGGCCGCGATGAAGTGCCTCTACATGGTCACCAGGTCGCTGGACCCCAAGGGCACCGGTCAGACACGATGGACCATGCGGTGGAAGCCAGCCCTCAACGCCTTCGCCATCACCTTCGCCGACCGCATGCCAGCACCGGAGAACCTCTAACCATGGAAACCGCCACTTACACCGATAGTCGGACAGACCCGACTCTGGCGCCCCTCTGTGTCAAGACACCTTGGGTAGGGCGGGCTCTGGCTGGTGGGTGGCGCGTCCTCGCGCCCTGGATGGCGTCGTCGAGCATGCGCTGGTAGACGATGGGGCAGTCCCCGGTCCCTGCCCATGTGCGGGTGGTGCCCGGTGCCGTCGGTGGAGGTGCATGCTCGTGCGTCTCGCTCCTTCGCATGGAACCGAAAGCGGTGTAGTTCACGGAGTCCGCTGCGGGGCGGCCGACCTCGCCCATGTGTCTCATGCCACGATGCAAGGTGTAACCAGGTCGAAGAGGAAGGCGGGAGTATGGCGGTCCAAGATCTCTTGGCACAGCAGCGTGCAGAGGTGCTGGACGAGGCCTTTGCGGGACTGAGCCGGTCTCACCCAGCTCACTACGAGCGCTCCGGAGCGGAATTCACCCGCGAGCGTCTCGCCGAGTTGTTCGACATGGTGGTCCCCGCTCTCCGGGACCGCCAGCTTGAGCTGGCCTTGACCCCTGATGGTGGACACCTCGTAAGAGAGGATCTGCATCATGGGAAGACAGCGTCGGGAGTTCAGTCCGGAGTACAAGGACGAGGCCGTGAAGTTGGTGATCAACACTGGCCGGAGGGTTGCTGTGGTCGCTCGCGAGCTCGGTATCCAGGAGTCAACCCTGGGCCGGTGGGTCAAGGTGTTCAAGGAGCGCCAGGACGATGGTGACGGCGCGTTGAGCGAGACTGAGCGAGCCGAGCTGGCTCGGCTGCGCAAGGAGAACTCCGAACTGAAGTTGGACCGGGCGTTCCTGAAAAAAGCGTCTCTCTTCTTCGCCCAGGAAGCCTCGGATACGAACGTGAAGCGTTCGAACTGATGCACGCGGAGAAGAGCAACCACACGATCTCCCGGATGGCGCGGCTGCTGGAGGTCTCGAGGTCCGGGTACTACGCCTGGGCCAAGCGCCCGCCCTCGAAGCGGGCGGTTCGCGCTGAGCGGATCGAGGCCAAGGTGACCTGGTTCCACGGGGACTCTGACGAGGTCTCCGGAGCACCCCGGATCCTGGTCGACCTCCGCGAGGACGGCGAGACCATCTCCCGCAAGACCGTCGCGAAGACGATGCGCAAGCTCGGGCTGCGCGGGATCTGCCCCAAGCGGTGGAAGACGACAACGGTGACCGACAGCAGCGACACCTACCCGCCCGATGCGGTGAAGCGGCAGTGGGACACCGGCGTACTGAACGCCGTCTGGATCGGTGACATCAGCTACCTGAGGACCTGGGAAGGCTGGCTATACCTGGCGACCGTGATCGACGCGCACTCGCGGCGGGTGATCGGGTGGGCAATCGCTGATCACATGCGCACCGATCTGGTCGAAGACGCTTTGAAGATGGCCATCGCCCTGCGCGGCGAACGACCATCCCAAGTGATCTTTCACGCCGACCGAGGAACCCAATACGCCTCGGACCAGATCACCCAGTTCGCGGCCCACAACGGCATCACCCGGTCGATGGGCCGGACCGGAGTCTGCTGGGACAACGCGATGGCCGAATCGTTCTTCGCAACGCTGAAGACCGAGTTCTACTACCGCCGCGTGTGGCCCACCAAGGCCGGCGCAGCCCAGGCCGTCGGCGCCTGGATCGAGGACCGTTACAACCGTCGACGGCGACACTCCTCGATCGGCCAGATCAGCCCCGTTGAGTTCGAACTGCAACACTGCATCCAGCCCGCGGCAGAACTTCAAGCCGCATAACCCGGTGTCCACGAAACGGGGTGAAGGCCAAGCCGGTTGCCCGCTACGCCGAGGCAGTTGCCGATCAGCGATTCGAAACCGGGTTCGGGATAGCTGAGGTCCAGACGGCATTCAACGTCATGGAGGAGACGATGTGGAGACGCGTGGTTGCAGCCATGCGCGCCGACGAGCTCGCCGAAGCACTCGGTCTCGTGGGTACTGTCCTGGGGTTCGCCAAGGACGTCCTGGCGAGACGGTATGTCTCCCTCGCCTCTCAGCGTCACGTTCCCAGCCTTGACCTGACCACTTTGTTCTCCGGCGTCGAGAACTGATCGCGTCATCGCCCGGTTGCTACATCCTGATAGGCGTGGCGACAGGGACCTAAGTGCACGCTAGGCCGCTGCGAGGGCGCCGGTCGTGCCGATGTCCGGATGCCCCTGTCGGCGGCGCTCCAAGAGGGCACCGGCCGCGCCAGTGCGAACGCTCAGCGGTGCAGGTGGTACGGCACCGCTTCCAGCTTGGCCCGCAGGGGAGTCGCCGTGAGCAGCCGTCGAACCTCCTCACAAGCCTCCTCACGTCCAGGGCTTGAGCATCGCTCGATTGATGCCAGCAGGTCCTCACGCTCGGCTGCGGTGCGGTACTCGGCGAGCTCGCGCGCCCACTGTCGACGGCGCCGCCGAGCGGCGCAACGGGGAGTGCGGACCGCCGTCCAGGCCAACTGACGCGCCTCGGAGTCCATTCTCGCTCCACGTCCGGCGCCGTACGGCGACGACCAACCGGCCGTGAACCCAGGATATGCCAGACCGCACCCTGTGGCGACTGCTTCTTCGTCAGCGGTCGAGCGCCCAGAGCCGTCTCAGCGAGGCTTCCTTCCTTCTCCATACCGGGACGAGGCGGGGCAACTCCGAGTGGTCTGACCAGAAGGTTCGATGCTCAAGAGGTCTCCGCCCTGGTACTCGCCGCACTGTCATGCCGCATAGCCTGCGCAACTCTGCCGATGAGCGGGTGGGGACGCCCTAGGCTGTTGTGATGGCTGGAGACACCGACGTCGTTCGGCAGACGGTGTTCTTTCGCGACGTCATGGACCCGTTTGTGCGAGCCATCATCACGACGGATGACCCGTGGCACGCCTATGACGAAGTCGCTCGGATGCGTGGGTCGATGCTGGACTACGTGGAGTGGGGTCCCCACGGTGGTCAGGTCTTCGTCGCCTGGGCCGACCTCGAAGACCTGTACGACACGGGCAAGACCCCGATCGAAGATGCACATGCGGCATTGCGGCGAGCGGCCCGCGAATGGCTGGCAAGACCTGTCGACGGGCCGGAAGAGACCACTTACATCGAGGAGTGGACCGCCCGGGTGGGCCAGACGGTGTCGGCGATCACCGAGCGAGACGGCGGCTTCTGGAGTTCACCTTCCTGATGCGACTCGGGCAACGTCCGGATCTGCCGCTGGTCGAGCGCGATCATGCCGAGTGAGCGCGCGCGCTCCAGATGCCTCCGACGGCTCTGAGAGGATGGCGTCCAGTCATCCTCGATGAAGCCCGTGGTGGGGTCCACCATGGCGAGGAACTCCCGGATCCTCTGCCGGTGGTCCTCCAGTGACGGGTTTGGCGGCCCACCGATGGCGAACCCGTATCCCTTGTTCGGACCGCTCAGCCACGTGTAGCCCGTGTCCGTGTAGCCGGTCGCAGCGTTCACCACCAGGCGAACGGCGAACTGTTCGCCGTCGACCTCAAGAGCGAACGTCTTGGTCCTGTGCGGATCGGGTTGCCCTTCCGGGTCCGGGTACGCGCGTGGCAGAGCAGCAGAGTGCTGGCGACCATCGCCGCCGCGTGTGCGCGCACCACCCATAGAGCAAGGATGACTGTCGGCGCCGTGCCGCGTCCATGGCGTAGTCCCCCAGCGCACTCTTCTGCCGCGACCAGGGCGCAACTATGCCGAGATCAGGGCACCCCGCTCGGAGGGTTGCCTTACCCTTCGCTCATGTCGGTGGACGCGTACTCACCCATCACCGGACGGTGGGGGGTCGAAGGAATCTGGGACGTCGCCTTTGTTGGGCTGGCCATCGTTGCTCTTGCCGTGCTTACGGGTGTCCTCGGTAGGAGTCGGCGTGAACGACTCCTGGCGCTGATTGGCGCCCTTGCCGTGATCCCGGCGTACATGGGTATCGGGTGGTTGGGCGGGGTCCAGATCGAGGGCCCTGGCGGGGACCAGGTCGATTGCCTGATGCGCGGCAAGGTCGACTTCGGTACTCGATTGTGGAGCCGCGTATCTCGGGCGATCACGCCGCGCTCATGGTTCCGACCGATGCTGCTGTTGATCGCACTCCTGCTCGCGACTGCGCTCAATCTCAGAGGTCGCCTACGGCGCTCGGCAGCCCTAGGGGTATAGCCGGATCTGCCGCATTGAGGGCGGCTACGCTCGCCCGACTCCGCCGCGGGTAGTTGCGCGCAGCCGATGTCCGGGGGGCGTCGCAGTGTGCCGGTAGCGAGGGCGGTCGAGGCCGGGACGTGTGTGGGACATCACCTGGCCTGTGCTTCCGGACCGGACTACCGTCGGAAGGAGAAGGGATGGGGTCGCATGGCCCGGTCGTCGCTTCTACCTTCGCAACGAAGAAGATGATTCGGATGCGTGTCCAGTTGAGGCTCAAGTCGTTCTCGTTCTGGTTCACCACCGTGCTGATGTCGCTGTGGTTCCTGTTCCTGCTCGGTGAGACCATGCAGGATCCCGGCGGTTGGGGTGCGGTTGCATACATCGCTTCGTGGGCGGTGCCTCTGGGGGTGTTGATCGGGCTCGCACTGCTCAGGCCCGCCGTGGCGCGCCCGCTGCTCCTGGGCCTGTCCGTGCTGCCTGTCCTGTTCGGCATGTGGGGTGTGGTCGACACCACCGGCTGGCGAGACTTCCAAGACGGCGTCGGCCCCGTCGGGGCGATCCTCGCGATGGTGCTGGGCACCGCGCTGGCGTTCCTGGGGCGTCACGACGAACAGACGCTGACCGCGGGTGTGGCGATGCTGGTGGTCACTCTCGTCCCGGCTCTACCGCTCCTGGTGGGCGCGGTTGGTCCGGCGGTCTCCACCCTTGCGGCCGGGCTGCCGGTCATGATCGGCGGCGTGATGTACGTGATTGCCGGCGTTCGGATGCGCAGCCACCGAGCCGGACCGACCAGGGACGGCAACAAGCTCGTCGAGGGGACGACGCGCGGCTGAGTCGGGCGGGCAACGAGCCGGACCCGTCGAGCCGGCTGTGTCCTCGAGACGCCCGTCACACGACGTCAGCATGCAACCCGTCGATGCCTTGCTCGTCTGTCTCGGTGTCCGGGTCTGCCGCTGACAGCCACGTCCGGAACCTGGTCCTGGCAACGCCACGCCGCGGTCCACAGCCGCTCAGTCCCAGCCGCCCTTGCGCCGCAGGGCCTTCGTCTCGGCCCGGTGCCGCTTGCCCGCGAGCCGCCGTTCGCGCGCTCCGCGGGACGGACGGGTGGCGCGACGGACGGGCGGTGGTGGTGCGAGCGCGGCACGCAGCAGCTCGGCGAGGCGCTCGCGGGCAGCTACCCGGTTGCGGTGCTGTGAGCGGTGCTCGGAGGCGACCACGACGAGCCGCCCGTCGGTGAGCCGCGCGACGAGGCGGACCAGGGCACGTGCCCGCTGGGCCTCGGTGAGCGTGGAGGACGCGGCGACGTCGAGCTCCAGCTCGACGCGCGAGTCGGTGGTGTTGACCGACTGGCCACCGGGGCCCGACGAGCGGGAGAAGCGCTCGACGAGCTCGACGGCCGGCACCAGCAGGCCGTCGGGCAACCCCGGTCCCGGCGGCACTCGGAGGTCGCGACCGGGAGCGCCTACCGACACGAGGCGACCGCCTCCACGACGAAGTCGGCGGCCTCCGGATGCTCGCGGATCAGCCCGAAGGAGTGGTCGTCGGTGTCGATCTCGAGCAGGTGGTCGGTGCCGGAGGCCTCGACCACGGAGTCGGCGTACGACGCCACCGAGGTGTTGCCGGACTCGGTGACCACCCACACGTTGGTGGGCAGGTCGACCAGGCCACTGCCGTCGACCGTGCCCTTGGCGTCGGAGCTGACGAGCACCGGCGACACCGACACCAGCACGCAGGTCGGCCGGTCGAGCTCGTCGAGCGCCGCGAAGGTCACCGAGTTGCCCATCGACGACGCCATCAGCCCGACCCGGCGGACACCCTGCGAGCGGAGCCGGTCGACCGCCGCCACGATGTCGCCGGGCTCGGCGGTCAGGTCGCCGTCACCGGGGGAGGAGCCCCGGCCGCGACGGTCGAAGAGCAGCACCCGGGAGCCGGTGTCCTCGGCGATCCGGCCCGCGAGGGGTAGCCACTCGCAGATCGTCTGGCCGGCTCCCTGCCGCAGCACCAGACCTCGTCTCCCCGCAGGGCCCACCGTCGCCGCGCCGAGCCGGAACCCGTCGTCCGCCTCGAGCACCAGTCGCTGGGCGCCGTCAGGCACCTCGTCACACTGCTCGTCGAGGGGGGTGTCGACGGCGTACGTCGGCCGGTCGTCGCGCACCAGGCCCCACGCCCACAGGCCGGCGACGACGAGCAGCAGCACGCACGCCACCAGCACGACGTTGCCGAGCAGCCGCCGGCCGCTCATCGGCGCCGCGCCCACTCGATGGCCGGGCAGGTGTCCATCACCATCGGCACGCCGGCGGCCCAGGTGCGGGCGAAGGCGTCGGTGTCGACGACGCCGAGCTGCATCCACACGCCGCGGGCACCGATGGCCACCGCCTGGTCGGCGAACTCCCCGGCGAACTCCGAGCGCCGGAACACATCGACGGCGTCGACCGCGAACGGCACGTCGGCGAGGGTGGCATAGCCCTGCTCGCCGAGGACGGTCGGCGCGTCGGGGTGGATCGGCACGATCCGCTTGCCGCGGTCCTGCAGCAGCTCGGCGATGGTGTACGCCGTCCGCGCCGGGTTGCCGGACAGGCCCACCACCGCCCAGGTGTCGCACTCGTCGAGCATCAGCGCGACCGCCTCGGGGTCGCGCCACGAGCGTGCCACGCCGTCGGTCGGTGTGCCCCCCGGTGTGACCATGTCCACGACTCTAGCCGTGGTGAACACTCGTTAACCCTTCCTAGACTGGCCCCGTGACCGACGATCAGCCGATGTTCGCCCTGTCCGAGGAGCACCAGGCCATCCGCGAGGCGGTGCGCGCCGTCTGCGACGCCAAGGTGGCTCCGCACGCCGCCGCCGTCGACGAGGAGGCGCGCTACCCGCACGAGGCAGCCGCGGCGCTGCTGGCCAGCGACTTCCACGCCCCCCACGTGCCGGAGGAGTACGGCGGCGCGGGTGCCGACGCGCTGGCCACCGTCCTCGTCATCGAGGAGGTCGCCCGCGCCTGCGTGAGCTCCTCGCTGATCCCGGCCGTCAACAAGCTCGGCAGCCTGCCGGTGATGATCGCCGGCTCCGAGGAGCTCAAGAAGCACTACCTCACCAAGCTGGCCACCGGCGAGGGCGGCTTCTCCTACTGCCTGTCCGAGCCCGACGCCGGCTCCGACGCGGTCGCCATGAAGACGCGCGCCGTCCGCGACGGCGACCACTACGTGCTCGACGGCGTGAAGCGCTGGATCACCAACGCGGGTGTCTCCGACTACTACACCGTCATGGCGGTCACCGACCCCGACGCCCGCGCCCGCGGCATCTCCGCGTTCGTGGTCGAGAAGTCCGACGAGGGCGTCTCGTTCGGTGCCCCGGAGAAGAAGCTCGGCATCAAGGGCTCCCCGACCCGCGAGGTCTACTTCGACCAGGTGCGCATCCCCGTCGACCGGATGATCGGCGCTGAGGGCACCGGCTTCGAGACCGCCATGAAGACCCTCGACCACACGCGGATCACCATCGCCGCCCAGGCCGTCGGCGTCGCTCAGGGCGCGCTCGACTTCGCCCTCGGCTACGCCCAGGAGCGCCGGCAGTTCGGCAAGCCGATCGCCGACTTCCAGGGCCTGCAGTTCCTGCTCGCCGACATGGGCATGAAGGTCGAGGCCGCCCGCCAGCTGACGTACGCCGCGGCCGGGCGCTCCGAGCGCGGTGACCGCGACCTGACGTTCTTCGGCGCGGCCGCCAAGTGCTTCGCCTCCGACGTCGCGATGGAGGTCACCACCGACGCGGTGCAGGTGCTCGGCGGCTACGGCTACACCCGCGACTACCCGGTCGAGCGGATGATGCGCGACGCCAAGATCACCCAGATCTACGAGGGCACCAACCAGGTGCAGCGGATCGTGATGGCGCGCCAGCTGCTGGCCGGCATCCAGTCCGAGCTGGGCTAGAGCGGCGCCGCTGCGACGAGGAACGCCGTCGCCCCCAGCACCAGCGCCGCGGTCACGAGCTCGATGGCCAGCGTGACGGTGAAGGCGCGCACCGTGACCGTCGGGGCCGCCGGTGCGGGCGCCACGGAGCGGCGGAAGGCCACGTCCAGGGCATAGCTGCGGGCGCTGCTGCCCACGACGACCATCACGAGGACCAGCCCGACTTTGAACAGCAGCCAGCCGGCGTACGCCGTGTCGCGGAGGGCGCCCGGACCGCCCGCGACGACCAGTGCGTGCACGGCGCCGCTGACGGCGAGCACCCCCAGGCAGGCGTAGGAGACCGGCAGGAACCGCAGTACCGGGTCGTCGAGCTCGTGGACGCGGTCGCGGCGCAGGGCCAGCGTGAGCAGCGCCGCGAACCCGCCGACCCAGGTCGCCATGGCAGCGAGGTGCAGGGTGAGCAGCAGCCAGGTCACGACGGAGCCGTGGCCCGATGTCGCCGCCTGGGCGGCCGACTGGGCCGCGACGGCGGCCGCCAGGCCGACTGCCAGGCCGCCGGCGACCACTCGGCTCCGGCCCGACTCGGGCTCGGCCGCCAGGTCGGCGGCGAAGCCGACCAGCAGCACCAGCAGCGCGAGCTCGAGCAGCACGGCCGCGCCCGCCTCCCGCGACAGCACCTGGGTCAGGGGGCGGTCGGCGTCGGCCCAGCGGAGGAGTGGCCCCGCCACTGCCGCGACGGCACTGACGGCCGCGCCGACCAGCAGCAGCCGGCGCAGCCGCGGGTCGCGGGCCCCGGCGGGATGCGTCGTGGCCCAGAAGGCCGGCAGCCCGGCGGCCAGCACCAGGCCGGCAGCGTGCAGGGTGCTCATCGGCTCACGGCTCCGGGAGGTCGACCTGGACCAGGACCAGCGCGCTGCGCCCCGGCAGCGGTGCCCCCAGCTGGAAGCCGTCGTCGGCGGGCGTGCCGCAGGCGGCGCCGTTGCCCTCGAGCAGCGGACAGGTCAGGTTGAGCACCTCCGGGCCCGAGGCCACCAGGTTGACCCGGCCCGCCGGCCCGGCCTGCGAGAGCGGCCCGACGCCGATCAAGGCCCGCCCCGTCGTCGAGGGCACGCTCCGGACGGTGGTGCCCTCCAGCAGGTAGCGCACGGTGTAGGCCGTCGTGCCCACCGGCAGGTAGACCTGGGTCGGGTCGTCGCCGACCTCCTGGGGCACCTCGGCCGGTCGGTCGCCGAGGGAGAGCTGGACCGACGTCGCGACGGGGGTGAGCTCGGCGAAGCCGCCGCCGGCCCGCCCCAGGCGCGGCGCCCGCAGGCGGATCCGGTCGACGGGGGCGCGCAGCCGCACCGTCTCGGCGACCTCGAGCGCGCCACCGGGCACCGGCGTCACTCGCAGCAGGATGCCCGGGCGGGTCACCCCAGGCCCCGACGTGACCGCGCCGGTGTCCTCCGTCGAGGGGGTGCCCGGCTCTCGCGGGGCAGCCTGCTCGCCGTCCGGTGCGCCGCTCGCGGCGTCCCGCGCCCGCAGCTCGGCCGCGGAGTCCGCGCGCTGGTAGTAGCCCACGGCGGCGCCCGCCAGCAGCAGCGCGAGGACCGCCGTCACGGCGCGCACCGGCCCGCGCGCCCGCGTCGTCGCCACCTCGCCGGCCACTCGCCGCTTCCCTTCGTCGTCGTGCCTGGTCGTGTCGTCACGGTCTCGTCTCCAGGGTGCGCACTCCCCGCGGTCCGGCCGCACGAGGGCCGGGTGCTCCCCCATCGATGATGTCCTATGGCGCTCGGACGGGCGATCCTCCGCCCGCCCCACCGAGCGTACGACGCTCGCTCTCGGAGCCGAGACCGGGCGGACGAGCGCCGGGCACCCGCGTCGCGGCAGACCGTCGTACGGCATGATCAGGTCATGGCTGTGAGCACGTCGGGGGTCATGGGGACGGCGGGGCGCTACGACCTGCCCGCGTCGAGGGGGCCCCGCGCCGCCGACCTGGTGCTCGCCGGCGAGCCGACGCCGCTGGCCGGCACGTTGCGCGTCTACACCTGCGGGATCACGCCCTATGACGTCACCCACGTCGGGCATGCCGCGACGTTCGTCTGGGCCGATGTGCTGGTCTCGGTGGCCCGCGCGCTCCACGTCACCACCGTCTCGAGCCGCAACGTCACCGACGTCGACGACGTGCTCACCCGGGCGGCCACCAGCCACCACCGGCACTACGACGAGCTGGCGGTGACCCAGGAGTTCATGTTCGACCGGGACATGAAGGCGCTCGGCGTGGCCCGCCCCGACATGACCCCGCACGCCCGCGCGCACGTGAGCCAGGTGATCCAGCTGGTCGACGCGCTCCTCACGCTCGGCCGGGCCTACCAGCTGGGCGAGACCGTGTTCTTCCGGGCTCCCGACGACCTGGACCGCGGCGGGTTGAGCGAGCAGGAGGCGCTGGCTGCCTTCGCGGAGTTCGGCGACCGTGCCGACGACGGCCGCGAGTCGCCCTGGGACGTGCCGTTGTGGAAGCCCTCGGGGGAGGACGACCCGGCCTGGCCGTCGCCGTGGGGCTGGGGCCGCCCGGCCTGGCACGTCGAGTGCGCCGCGATGGCGACCAGCGTCTTCGGCTCCTCGGTCGACGTGCTGGTCGGTGGCGCCGACCTGGGCTTCCCGCACCACGCCTACCAGGCCGCGATCACCGAGGCGGCCACCGGTGTCGCGCCGTTCGCCCGCCGCCAGCTGCACGTCGGCACGGTCGGGTTCGACGGCGCCAAGATGGCGAAGTCCACCGGCAACCTGGTGCTGGTCCGCGACGTCCTCACCGACGTCCCCGGCTCGGTGCTGCGGCTGCTGCTGCTCAACCGGTCGTGGGCACAGGCCTGGACGTTCGACCCGGCCGCGCTCGAGCCCACCGCGGCGCTCCTCGAGCGGCTCCGCGCGGCTGCTCGCGACCCTGGCAACGCAGACGCGGGCCGTGACGAGGTGCTCGCCGCCCTCGCGGCCGACCTCGACGTGCCGACCGCCGTGAGCGCTGCCCTCGAGGCCGGTGGGAGCGCCGCCCGACAGCTGCTCGACGTGCTGCGGCTGGGGCGCTAGCCGGACCTACTGGTCGGCCAGCCCGGACGGCGAGCAGAGGCCCTTGCCGATCCGGCCGGTCTGGTCCTTGATGATGCGCTGGAACATCTCTTGGGAGCGCTCGGGGTCCCACTCCACCGACAGGTTGGCGATCGGGACGCCGCAGGTCAGGCCGGAGTCGCCGGACACGTGGGTCATCGCCCACGCGAAGCGGCCGAGCGCGATCGGCCCGGTGCCCTCGCTGATGCTCAGGGAGTCGGCGCCGGAGGAGCTGAGCCGGAAGTAGCGCACCGGGTTGAGCACCGACCACGGCGAGACCGCCGCCGAGCCCACGGCGGACACGACCTCGCGCTGGTGCTGGGCCCGGTCGATGTCGCCGAGGGCGGAGGTGTGCCGCGAGCGTGCGTAGCCCAGTGCGGTGACGCCGTCGGCCTCCTGGCAACCCTTGTCGATGTCGAGGTTGGCCAGCGGGTCCTTCATGGCCTCCTTCGGGCAGATCTCGATGCCACCCACGGCGTCGACGACGTTGACGAAGCCGCCGAAGCCGATCTCGACGTAGTGGTCGACCCGGATGCCGGTGTTCTGCTCGATCGTCTGCACCAGCAGCTCCGGGCCGCCGAAGGCGTACGCCGCGTTGATCTTGGTGCGCCCCTGCCCCGGCACCTCGACCAGGCTGTCGCGCGGGATCGACATCAGCAGGTTGGGGCCCGAGCCGATGTGCAGCAGCATGATCGTGTCGGTGCGCTGCCCGGTGGCGCCGCCGGTGCCGAGCTCCTTGCGCTCCGCCCCCGACAGGCCGGCGCGCGAGTCGCTGCCGACCAGGAGGTACGTCGTCCCGGGCTGCTCCGCGGGCCGGTCGCCGGCGGGCGCCGCGTCGACCTTGTCGATCTTGCTCCACGCCCACAGCGGCACCGCCACCAGGAACGCCAGCCAGGCCACCAGCAGCGTGGTCAGGACCCAGCGCGTGCGGGAGCGACGGGGCTTCGTCGAGCCCGCCGAGGACCCAGGCGGGGGCGACACCGGCGGAGGCGTGGGGCGAGACGTCGGCCGCCGCGGAGGGGCCGCTCCGTCGCCGCTCACCGAGGTGCGGAGCGGCTGGGTCCGGTCGTCGGTCCCCCGGGGCACCGTGGGCATCCGGCGGGTGGCATCGGCGGGCTGCGGCTGCTGGGAGCCGTAGAGCCAGTCGTACTCCGGCGTCCCCTCGGCGGGGGCGCCGCCCCTGCGGGGTCGAGGGCCGTCGGTCATGGCCACGACGGTAGCGGGTGGCCTCCAGCGGAGCCGATTCCCTGAGCGCTGTGACGCGAGCGCACCGTGGGGCTGGTGCGACGGTTGCGGCGCGTCGTACCACGGTGTGGCGGGTGTGACTGGTGATACTGGCAGTCACCGAGAGCACCATCCGAGCCAGGCATCTCGAGCCCGCCTTCCACTCCGAGAGGGAACCATGCCGACCCGTCCTTCCCCCGGGTCGTCGGCCCACCGGGCCGCCGTACCTCCCGCCGCCACGGCGCGCGTGGCCCACGCCGACCGCGCCGCCCGCGTCCGCTTCCGTCGGGCGGTCACGCTGATGCTGATGACGCTGGTCTGGCCGGGCACCGCCCAGCTGGTGGCCGGGGACCGCAGGATCGCGCGGATCGCGATGGCGACCTGGGTCGGGCTGCTCGGCCTCGGCGGCGTCATCGCAGCGCTGCTCCTGTGGAACCGTGAGGCGCTGCTCTCGCTCGCGCTGCAGCCGACGCTGCTGCTCCTCCTGCGGATGCTGCTCATCGCCGGCGCGCTGGCCTGGGCGGCGCTGTTCGTCGACGCCTGGCGGCTCGGCCAGCCGCTCACCCTGCGCCAGAACCACCGCCTCGCCGTGGTCGGCCTCAACGGCTTCCTGTCGCTCACGGTGGCCGGCACGCTGCTGTTCGGCGCCCACCTGGTCGGTGTCCAGCGCGACTTCATCATCACCATGTTCGGCAACGGCACGGCGACCGGCGCCCACGAGGGCCGTTTCAACGTGCTGCTGCTCGGCGGTGACTCCGGCGCCGGCCGCTGGGGGCTGCGCCCCGACTCGATGACGGTCGCGAGCATCGACGCCGCTACCGGCCAGACCGTGCTGATCGGACTGCCGCGCAACATGTCGCGCTTCCCCTTCGCGGAGGGCTCGGTGCTGGACAAGCAGTTCCCGCGCGGCTTCTCCGGCGCCGGCTGCGAGCCCTACTGCTACCTCAACTCGGTCAGCACCTGGGCCGGCGACCACCCCCAGCTGTTCAAGAAGTCCAAGACCCCGGGAGTGGACGCCACCATCATGGCGATCGAGGGCATCACCGGGCTGGAGGTCAACTACTGGGCGATGGTCAACCTCGAGGGCTTCAAGGACCTGGTCGACGCGGTCGGCGGTGTCAAGCTGCGGATCCGCGACCGGATCCCGGTCGGCGGCCTGGGCAGCGACGTCACGGGCTACCTCGAGCCCGGGGTGCGAGTGCTCAACGGCCACGACACGCTGTGGTTCGCGCGCGCTCGCGAGGGCTCGGACGACTACTCCCGGATGGCCCGACAGAAGTGCGTGATGAACGCGATGCTGCACCAGGTCAGCCCCCAGACCGCCGTCCGCAACTTCGAGCAGATCGCCAAGGCGAGCTCGGCGATGATCTCGACCGACGTGCCGCGCTCCGAGCTCGACCGGTTCGTCCAGCTGGCGCTGAAGGCGAAGAGCCAGAAGATCGCCACCGTCTCGCTGGTGCCGCCGCTGATCAACACCGGAGACCCCGACATCGACGTCATCCAGACGACGATCAAGGATGCCATCGACCGCTCCGAGGGCGATGCTCCGCAGGCGTCGAAGAAGGCGCGCGAGAAGGCCCGATCCGGTGCGACCACCGGTGGCTCGCTGGGCTCGCTGCAGGAGGGCTACGCCGCCAACCAGTCCGACGACCTCGCTGCCTCCTGCTGACCGGTCCGCCCGTAGGGTGACGCTCGTGACCGACGCCGCCGCGAGCCTGCCCGCGCCGCGGATCGTCGCCGTCGTGGTCACCTTCAACAGGCTCGCGCTGCTGCGGCGGCTGCTCGAGCGGCTGGCGTCGGTCCCGCGGATCCACGAGGTGGTCGTCGTCGACAACGCCTCCACCGACGGAACCCGCGAGTGGCTGGCCGAGCTGGACCCGTTCGGCACGGTCGTTCCCCTGCTGCTCGAGCACAACACCGGCGGCGCCGGTGGCTTCCGTGCCGGGGTCGACGCGGCGGTCGAGCGCGGGGCCGACCTGCTCTGGCTGATGGACGACGACGGGCTGCCCGACCGCGACTGCCTCGACCTGCTGCTCCAGCACGATGGTGGGCTCGACTTCTGGGGTCCGCTGGTGGTCGACGAGGACCGGCCCGACCGGCTCGTCTTCCCGATCCGGCTCCCCGGCCGTTCCACGGTGGTGCACCGGCTGTCCGACGTACGCCGTGCCGCCCGCGACGGGCTGATTCGCGACGTGGTGATCCCGTTCAACGGCGTGCTGGTCACCCGTGAGCTGGTGGCTCGGATCGGATCGGTGCGAGGCGACTTCTTCATCTGGGGTGACGACCACGAGTACCGCCTGCGTGCCGAGGAGGCCGGAGCCCGGGTCGCCACCGTCGTCGACGCCGTGGTGCGCCACCCGGCGGTCGGCGACCTCGGCACCCGGATGGCGTTCGGCCGGGCGACCTACAACCACAGCCCGAGCGACCTCAAGGCCTACTGCATGGCCCGCAACAACCTGGTCAACCTGCGCCGCTACCGCGGCAACGCGCACGCCGCCGCGTTCGTCGCCAAGACGGTGTGGTTCTACACCCTGACCCGCCCCGACGCCGAGCGGCTGCGGCTCAGCGTGCGCGCGATGCGCGACGGGCTGCGCGGCGACTTCACCGGGCACGAGAGGTTCCTGCCGTGAGCAGCCGTGAGTCGGTCGCGGTCGTCGTCGTGACCTACAACCGGGCCGACCTGCTGCCGCGGATGCTCGACGGGCTGGCCGCCCAGACGCACCCGCCGGACGCCGTGTTCGTCATCGACAACGCCTCTGCCGACGACACCCGCGCGGTCCTGCAGGCGCGCACCGACCTGCCGCTCACGGTGACCCACAACGACGAGAACCTCGGTGGCGCCGGCGGCTTCCATCAGGGCGTGGAGCAGGCCTACGCCGCCGGCCACGACCGGATCTGGTTGATGGACGACGACGTGGTGCCGGCACCCACCTGCCTGGAGGTGCTGATGAGCCACGACGAGTCCTGCCTGATGGCGGTCCGTGAGGACCGCCGAGGCACGCTCGTCGAGAAGGCTGCCGTGCACTTCGACCTGCGCCGCCCGCACGCGATCCGGCCCAAGCGAGCCTCGGTGGAGGGCGTCTACGGCGAGCGCGCGAAGATGCCCGAGCGGGTCGAGATCGAGAACGTCGCCTTCGAGGGCTTCATGGTGCACCGGCGGGTCATCGACGTGATCGGGCTGCCCGACCCGGCGTACTTCATCTTCTACGACGACGTCGACTTCGCCGTCCGGGCCCGGCACGCGGGTTTCCGGATCTGGGCGATCCGCGACGCGGTGCTGGTGCGTCTGCTGGACTTCGACCAGCAGCACGCCCTGGACACCTGGAAGGGCTACTACATGTACCGCAACCTGTTCGTGGTGCACTTCCGGCACGGAGAGAACGCCCTGGTCCGGGCGAAGCCCTACGCCATCGCCGCGGCGGTCGTCGCGCTCAGCCCGCTGCGCGGTGGCCGGGCCGAGGCGAGCAACGTGACCCGCGCCATCCGTGACGCGCGGGGGATGGGTCGCGATGCGGGGAGCGCACCGGGTCGCCGCTAGACTTGCCGCCGCTTCTTCAACCACCAGGAGTCCCTTTCCCGTGAGCACGTCCGAGCTTCCCGATCTCGTCGTCGTCGGCTCCGGACTCTTCGGTCTGACCATCGCGGAGCGCTGCGCGAGCGACCTCGGACTCAAGGTCCTGGTCCTGGAGCGCCGCTCGCACCTCGGCGGCAACGCCTACAGCGAGGTCGACCCGGAGACCGGCATCGAGGTCCACGTCTACGGCGCCCACCTCTTCCACACCTCCAACAAGCGGGTGTGGGACTACGTCAACCGCTTCACCACCTTCAGCGGCTACCAGCACCGCGTGTTCGCGAAGTACCAGGGGCAGGTCTACTCCTTCCCGATGAACCTCGGGCTGCTCAACCAGTTCTTCGGGCGCTCGTTCACCCCCGAGGAGGCGCGCGCACTGATCGCTGAGCAGGCGAGCGAGATCGACACGGCGAGTGCGGCCAACCTCGAGGAGAAGGCGATCTCGCTGATCGGGCGGCCGCTCTACGAGGCGTTCGTCAAGGGCTACACCGCCAAGCAGTGGCAGACCGACCCGACGGAGCTGTCGCCCGACATCATCACCCGGCTGCCGGTGCGCTACACCTTCGACAACCGCTACTTCAACGACACCTACGAGGGGCTCCCCACGGACGGCTACACCGCGTGGCTGTCGCGGATGGCCGACCACCCCAACATCGAGGTGCGGCTCGACACCGACTTCTTCTCCGTGGCCGACGACTACCGGGGCAAGGTCCCGATCGTCTACACCGGCCCCGTCGACGAGTACTTCGGCAACAGCGAGGGCCGCCTCTCCTGGCGCACCGTCGACCTCGAGCGCTCGGTCGTGGAGACCGACGACTTCCAGGGCACCTCGGTGATGAACTACAACGACGGCGACGTGCCCTTCACGCGCATCCACGAGTTCAAGCACTTCCACCCCGAGCGCACCCACCTGCCCGGCAAGACCGTGATCGTCCACGAGTACAGCCGCTTCGCCGAGGAGGGCGACGAGCCGTACTACCCGATCAACACCCCGGCCGACCGGGAGAAGCTGCTGCGCTACCGCGAGCTCGCGAAGGCCGAGCCGATGGTGATCTTCGGCGGCCGGCTGGGCACCTACAAGTATCTCGACATGCACATGGCCATCGGCTCGGCGCTGTCGATGTACGACAACAAGCTGCGCCCGCACTTCGCCGACGGCGCGGACCTGACGAGCGGAGGAGTCGACGCATGACCACCCGGCTGCTGCAGCGCCAGATCTTCCCGCTCGACCGCGACCTCGACGTGCTGCCGCTCTACGTCGACCCCGAGGAGATCAACCTCGACGCCGACCGCTACACCATCGGCGGCAACCGCGGGGCCAAGGACCTCAACAACGCCGCCATCCGGCAGAAGACCTCGACGGGGGAGTCCATCCACCCCGACCAGATCGAGTCGCGCACGGCGATCCGGGTGCGGTCCGGCGACAAGCTGTCGTTCGGCACCTATTTCAACGCCTTCCCGGCGAGCTACTGGCGGCGCTGGACGATCGTCGACGAGGTCACCCTCACCGTCGAGGTCGAGGGCCGCGGCGCAACCGTCGTGGTCTACAAGTCCATGGCGCGCGGCCACTCCCAGCGCGTCGAGGCCGCGACCACCGGCGACGAGTCCTCCGGCCGGTTCACCTTCGAGCTGTCGCTCAAGCCCTTCATCGACGGCGGGTGGTACTGGTACGACGTCGTGGCCGGTGACGAGGACGTCGTCGTCCGCTCGGCGGAGTGGACGGCGGACGTGCCCGAGGACCGCGCCGCGCACGGCACCGTCGACATCTGCATCACCACGATGAACCGCCCCGACTTCGTGGCCAAGCTGGTCGGCCAGCTCGCCGACACCGAGGAGCTGCAGCCCTACCTCGACCAGGTGCTGGTCATGGAGCAGGGCACCCAGCTGATGCGCGACTCGGAGTTCTTCCCGAAGGCCGAGAAGGCGCTCGGCGCCCGCCTGCGGGTCATCGAGCAGGGCAACCTGGGCGGCTCGGGCGGCTATGCCCGCGGGCAGATGGAGTCGGTGCGCAAGGGCACGGCGACGTACGCCCTGATGATGGACGACGATGTCGTCTGCGAGCCCGAGGGCGTGATCCGCGCCGTCACCTTCGGCGACCTCGCCCGCCGCCCGACGATCGTCGGCGGCCACATGTTCAACCTCTACTCGCGGGCCCGGCTGCACAGCTTCGGCGAGGTCGTCCAGCCGTGGCGGTTCTGGTGGATGACCCGGCTCGACGGCTACAGCGACTGGGACTTCGCCGCCCGCAACCTGCGGTCGGCCCGCTGGCTGCACAAGCGTGCCGACGTCGACTACAACGGCTGGTTCATGTGCCTGATCCCGCGCGTGGTGCTGGAGCAGATCGGGCTGTCGCTGCCGCTGTTCATCAAGTGGGACGACAGCGAGTTCGGGCTGCGGGCCAAGGCGGCCGGCTTCCCGACGGTGTCGTTGCCCGGTGCCGCGGTCTGGCACATCCCGTGGACCGACAAGAACGACGGGCTCGACTGGCAGGCCTACTTCCACCAGCGCAACCGGTTCGTCGCGGCGCTGCTCCACTCGACGTACCCTCGCGGCGGCCGGATGGTGCGCGAGTCGTTCAACCACCAGGTCAAGCACCTCGTCTCGATGCAGTACGCCACCGTGGAGATGCGGCACCAGGCGCTCGAGGACGTGTTGGCCGGTCCCTACTCCCTGCACGGCCAGCTGCCCGCCAAGCTCGCCGAGGTGCGCGCGCTGATGGGCGAGTTCAGTGACATGCAGCTCAAGGCCGACCGTGAGTCGCTGCCGCCGGTGCGTCGCGAGAAGCCGCCCAAGAAGGGCAAGGACGACGTCGAGATCCCGGGCCGGCTCTCCCAGATGATCACCGCCGGCCTCGCGCCGCTGCGCCAGCTGCGCCCGGTGCGCGAGATGTCCCGGGAGTTCCCCGAGACCGACCTCACCGCGATGGACGCCACGTGGTACCGCCTGGCCCGCTTCGACTCGGCCGTGGTGTCGATGAACGACGGCACCGCCGCCGCCCTCTACCGTCGCGACCCCGACACCTTCCGCGACCTGATGCGCCGCACGGTGGAGATCCATCAGCGGTTCCACCGCGAGTGGCCGCGGCTCGCGGAGGAGTACCGCTCGGCGCTCGGCGACATCACCTCACCCGAGGCGTGGGAGGAGACCTTCCGTCCATGGGCGGAGCAGAGCGATGACTAGTGCCACCGGGGGCACGCTGGCGGGCGGACCCCCGGGGGCCGCCCCGCTGGTGGCGCCGTCGGCGACGACGGGGCTCTTCGAGGTCTTCCGCCGGCGCTACCTGCTCAAGCTGCTGGTGCGGCGGGAGATCTCGGCGCGCTACTCCGGCTCGGTGCTGGGCATGCTGTGGTCCTACATCCAGCCGGCCGTGAAGCTGGCGATGTACTACTTCCTCTTCCAGATCATGATCGGCCGTGGCGCCAACATCCCCAACTTCGCCATCCACGTCTTCGCGGGGCTGGTGCTGGTCCACTACTTCACCGAGACCTTCCAGTCCGGCACCCGCTCGATCGTGCGCAACCGCGGCGTCGTCCAGAAGATGGCGGTGCCCCGCGAGATGTTCCCGGTGGCGTCGATGCTGGTGTCGGCCTACCACGTGTTCCCTGCCCTGCTGCTGCTGGTCGCCTTCACCGCGTCGAAGGGGTGGCGTCCCGACTGGGCCGGCATGGGCGCTGCGCTGTTGGGCTTCTCGATCGTGATGGTGCTCGGCACCGGCATGGCGCTGCTGTTCAGCGTGGCCAACGTCTACTTCCGCGACTTCAGCAACGTCGTGCAGACGCTGACCCAGTTCGTGACGTTCAGCGTGCCGATGATCTATCCCTTCAGCCTGGTGACCGAGCGCTTCGGCGACCTCGCGCAGTACTACCTCTACAACCCGATGGCCGAGGCGGTGCTGCTGTTCCAGCGCGCCTTCTGGGTGGGCTCGGCGCCCGACCCTGCGGCGACGGCGGCGGAGCACCTGCCCGATCACCTGTTCCGCTACGGCTTCTACCACCTCGGCGCCGCGCTGGTGGCGCTGGTCGTCGCGCAGCTGGTCTTCAGCCGGCTGGAGAAGAAGATCCCGGAGCGCCTCTGAGATGGTCGAGTCGATCGTCGTGGACGACGTCACGAAGTCGTTCACCATCCGTTACCACCGCACGCTCAAGCAGATGTCGGTGGCTGCGCTGCGCCGACAGGAGCTGAGCAACTCCTTCAAGGCCCTCGACGGCGTCTCCTTCACGATCCAGCAGGGCGAGTCGGTGGGCCTGATGGGGCTCAACGGGTCGGGCAAGTCGACGCTGCTGAAGATCATCAACGGCGTGATGAAGCCTGACTCCGGCGACGTCCTCGCCCGGGGGCGGATCGCGGGGCTGATCGCCACCGGCGCAGGCTTCCATCCCCAGCTGTCCGGCTGGGAGAACCTCTGGCTCAACGCTGCCATCCTCGGCATGTCGGAGCAGGAGACCACCCGCAAGCTGGACTCGATCGTGGAGTTCTCGGGGCTCGGCAAGCACCTCGACGGTCAGGTCGGCCACTACAGCTCGGGGCAGTCTGCCCGGCTCGGGTTCGCCATCGCGATCCACGTCGACTCCGACATCTTCCTCGCTGACGAGGTGCTCGCGGTGGGGGACCGACCCTTCAAGCGCAAGTGCCTGCAGCGGATGCAGGAGGTGCGCGAGAGCGGGCGCACCCTGGTCTACGTGAGCCATGCCGCCGCCTCGATCCGAAAGATGTGCGACCGCGTGATCGTGCTCGAGAACGGTCGGGTGGGCTTCGACGGCGACGTCGACGAGGGCATCCGCTTCGTGAAGTACGACGACGGCGACGACACCACCGACGACGAGCTCGGCGCCGACGTCTGACCAGACTGCGAGAAAGTCCGTTCGCGTCGGCGTGTCGGCTGGAAATTACAGGTTTGTAGTTACTCGGTTTCCCTTGCAGACCCCTGTGACTGGTGTGAATCTTGAAACTCCTGTGACGTCTTCCCCCGCACGGAGAGTTCTCGAATGCCCCCCGGTCAGGCCCGCTTTGTCACCGCCTGTCAGCAGCTGTTGGCGCTGGCCGTCGTCCTCGCGGTGCTGACGCCTGCCGCCAGTGTGATCAGCCTCGACGTCGTCGGGCACGACGGCCGGCCGGCCGGCACGACGCCGGGGGCCGGGCCCGGGAAGCACGCGGCGCGGCTCTCCGCGACCGTCCCGACCGAGGTCGTCGACCCCGTGGTCCGCGAGGTGGCGCTCACCCCCCCGACCGGCGCTCGCGCGGCCGCCGACGGCCTGCTCTCGCGCACGGCCCGCGCCGACGGGCGGGTCCGCCTGGTCGGCACCCCGGAGCAGGTGCACGGCTACGGCGCCGTCGGCGTCTCGTGGGCGGGAGACGCGCCGGACCCCGCCGCCCTGAGCATCAGCGTCCGCACCCGGACCGACGAGAGCTGGTCGGGCTGGACCCAGCTGGACTACGACCCCGAGCACGGGCCGGACCCGGGCAGCGAGGAGGCTCGACGCGCCCGTCCGGGCACCGACCCGCTGCTGGTCGGTGAGGTCGACGACGTGCAGGTGCGGGTGGACGCCGCCGCGGGCGCCACCCCGCCCGACATGAGGCTCGCGGTCATCGACCCCGGCACCGCGACCGACAGCCGTCGCGAGGTCCCCGCCATCGACACCGCCACGCTCGACGCGCCGTCCACGGCGACGCCCGGGGACCCGGTGGCGGACGAGGAGCCGACGAAGACGACCGGCGACGGCCAGGACGAGGGGGCGGTGGCGCTGCAGGCCACGGCGTACACGCCCAAACCGAAGATCTTCTCTCGCGCCCAATGGGGGGCGGACGAGTCGATGCGAGAGAAGTCGGCGCTGCACTACTTCGAGGTGCACGCTGGCTTCGTCCACCACACGGTCAACGCCAACAGCTACACCCGCGCGCAGGTGCCGGCGATCATCCGCGGCATCTACGCCTACCACACGCGGTCGCGCGGCTGGAGCGACATCGGCTACAACTTCCTCGTCGACCGGTTCGGCCGGATCTGGGAGGGGCGCTACGGCGGCGTCGACCGGCCGGTCGTCGGCGCACACACCCTCGGCTACAACGACTACGCGTTCGCGATGTCGGCGATCGGCAACTACGAGACCGCGCGGCCGACCGACGCGGTGCTCCGCGCCTATGGGCGGCTCTTCGCCTGGAAGCTCAGCCTCCACGGCATCGACGCCTCCTCCACCAGGCAGCAGGTCGGCCGGACCGTCTTCCAGGCCATCAACGGCCACCGCGACGCCGCATCCACGGCCTGTCCCGGGCGCTACCTCTACGCCAAGCTGCCCACCATCCGCGGCTACGCCAAGGGCGACCAGCAGAGCTGGTCGGGACGCAACCGGGTGACCAACCTCGCCTCGTCGTCGTTCCCGGACATCGTGGTGCGCCGCGCCTCGGACGGACGGGTGTTCGTGCTGCCGACCGGCGGCACGACGAGGTTCCGCTCGCCGGTCGCCATCGACGCGCTGTCGGCGTCGAGGCTCGGCGCCGCGCCGAGGAGCGTCGTGGCGTCGCCCGACCTCACCGGTGACGGAGTCGGCGACCTTGCCGTGCTCGACGGGTCCGGCCGGCTCGCCGTGCTGCCCGGGGACCGTTCCGGGGCCTTCGGTGACGCCGTACGCCGCAACCGGCTCTTCGGCGGCCGTGACCTGGTCACGGCGCCCGGAGACCTCGACGGCGACGGCCGCAACGACCTGGTCGCGCGCAACACCTCCAACGGAGTGGCGAACTTCTACCGCGGCGATGGGCAGGGGCGCTTCACCCGCGTGGGCGTCGGCGGCGACTGGAGCGGCTACAGCCTCCTGTCCGGGGCCGGCGACCTCGACGGCGACGGCAACGCCGACCTGGTGGCCAAGGCCGACGGCGCGCTGTGGCTGCTGCCGGGCGACGGGCGCGGTCGGTTCGGCACCGCCCGTGAGCTCCCCGGCAACCGCTCGACCGTCAACGCGCTGCTCGGCTTCGGCGACCTGACCCGTGACGGGCGGCCCGACCTGCTGGTCCGCGACTCGAGCAACGGCGCGGGCACGATCCTGCCCGGGCAGGCCGACGGCACCTACGGCAGGCCGGTCGGGACCGTGATGCGGTTCAAGGGAGTGGCCGACCTGAGCGCCGCCGACCTGAGCGGCACCGTGCAGATCGACGCCGTGGGGCGCAAGCAGGGCCGCTACGTGCTGATGAAGCACGCCGGCACCTTCGAGACCGGTGCGCCGATCGCCACCGGGATGCGGCTGGCCAAGGCCACCACGCTGCTCAACGTGGGCGACTGGGACCGCGACGGGTTCGGGGACATCGTGGTCCGCAACGGCAGCGACGGCAACCTCTACCTACGGCGCGGCAAGGGCAACGGCCGGTTCGGCGGCTCCCAGCAGATCGGCACCGGTTTCGGGCAGGTCCAGCTGCTCGCCGCCGTCGGCGACATGACCGGCGACGGCTACCCCGACCTGATGGGGCAGCCCCGCGGCGGCGCGATGCGGATCTACCCCGGCGCCGGGCTCGACGGGCTCCGCGGGAGCTATGTGGCCTACAGCCGCATCAGCGCCGGCAAGCAGGTCGGCGTGGGTCGGTGGAACGGCGACGGCGCCCCCGACAGCCTCATCCGCAAGGGGCGGACGCTGAAGCTCTACCCCGGCAACGGCCCGGGAGGCCTGGTCAGCCAGGTGCGCACCTTCGGCCTCGACCTGTCGCCGTACAACTGGGTGCTCGGGGTCGGCGACGCCCAGCGCAACGGTCACGCCGACCTGCTGGTGCGCGAGAAGGCCAGCGGCGACCTCTACCTGCTACCCGGCACCAGCACGGGGTTCCGGTCGCGGATCTACCTCGGGTCGGGCTTCGGCGGCTACGACCTCGCCGGCTGACGGCTACACCCAGCGGTCGGTCGCCCGCTCGCTGCGGGCCAGCTGGTCGAGGTCGGCGTCCGGGCTGGCGAGGACGAGCGAGCCACCGCGGGCGAACGGCTCGGCGAACGCGCGCCAGCCGTCGGCAGCAGCAGGGTTGTGGGTGGTGAGCAGCCGGCCGCCGTCGTGGAGCAGCGCGCCTGCCGCCGCGTCGAGCCACAGCGTCTCGTGGTCGAGGCCGGGCAGGGCGAGGTCGCTGTCGGCCGGGGGGTCCCAGGGCACGAACGCGTCCGGCTGCGACCACACCTCCACGCCCAGGTCGTGGACGCCGACGGGGACGCCGTCGGCGAAGCGCTGCCCGAGCGGGTCGAGTGCGGTGGCCAGCACCACCCGCTCGTTCGCGCGCTCCGCCCAGGTGGGCAGCCCGGCCGGGCCGCACACCACGGCCTCGGCGTCGTCGCCCCAGGTCACCTGGAGTCCGCACCGCCACGCCGCGCCCAGCAGCACCGGCCCCAGCCAGTGGGTCGGCAGGTCGAGCCGCAGCCGGTCGCCGCGCTGGAGGTCGAGCTCGTCGACGAGAAGCGAGGCGGTCTTGGCGACCCAGTTGGCGTAGGTCGTCACCGACAGCTCGGTGCGCGCCCCCGTGTCGTACGCCGTCACGAGGGGTCGCGACGGGGCGTCGCGCAGGTGGCGGTCGAGCAGCGTGCCGAAGGTGGTCACGCTGCGCTCACATCGCGTTCGGCTCGGGGGAGTCGAGGTAGGGGTACTTCTCCATGAAGTCCTTCAGCGCCGCGCCACTGGGGGCCGAGCAGTACTGCCAGACGCCCTCCTGGTTGCCGGTGGCGTCCTGGCCCACGCCGCCGTTGGTCCAGTGGGTGAGCGCGATGTGCTGGCCGTCGGGGAACGGGTCGCCGTCCTCGGCGGTCCACGGGACCGCCTTGAACTTCAGCCGGAAGTTGTCGGTGCCGGTGTACTTCTCGGCGATCGCCTCGACGTCGGCCAGCTGCGCGGCGTCTCCGGCGACCGTGTCGTCGTACCACATCAGGGTGTAGCCGTGCTCCAGGTTGTGCACCAGCTTGCCGAGCTCCGGACGGTCGGCGGCGGTGTAGAACTTGCGTTCCATCTCCTCCCAGACGCCCCAGTGGGTGCCGAAGGCGGGCGGAGCGTCGGGGTAGGTGAGCGGGGTGCCCTCGGCCACGTGGTCGTTGTTGCCCTCGGCCGGCTTGGAGGTGATCTCGCCGCAGTCGGAGGCCGGAGCGCCGATGTCCTCGACGCTCAGCGCGCGGAACTCGCGGTTGTCCCACCACTGCTGGGAGACGTAGGGCACGGCGCTGCTGAACCACAGGGTGCTGCCGACCAGGGCCAGGGCCACCAGCGCCGACACCCCGACGATCAGATAGCTGCGCGCACCCGAGCGGCTCTGCGCGGCCTGGGCCTGCTGGGCGCGGGCGCGTCGGTCGGCGCTGGACGACTTGGCCACGAGTGGTCGCTCCTCAGGGTCAGGGAGTGGCGGAGACGACCGCGGGGCGGCCGCCTGGTTGCGGTGCAGTCTACGGACCCGCTGGTCGCAGCACGCACACTTCGGGAGTGCCGTCCGGCCCGCCGTCGACCTCCCGGGAGGTGGCCGTCCACCCGTGCGCGAACGCCAGCGCGGCCACCACCGCAGGCGCTCCGCGCACCGTCAGCTCCGGCCGGGTCGGGTCGACGGCGTAGGGGCCGAACACCTCGCGAAGCGCCTCCTCCAGCTCCTCGCGCTCCGCGCTCGCGCCGTACGCCGGCCGGTCGCCGGCCTCCCCGACCAGAGCCCGCACCACGGCCTCTCGTGCCCCGAGGCCGAACAGGTCGTCGGCCTCGGGCCGGACCAGCGCCACCGCACCGGGGCCGTCCTCATCGGCCGGGAGCACGAGGTCCCCCCGGCCGCGCAGCACCGCGAACGGCCGACCGCCGAGCTTGCCCTGCGCCAGCTCCGCCGCACCGGCGATCTCGTCGGCCACGGCCGGCTCGGTGACCCGCAGCTCGTGGCCGTGGTCGTCGTGCCGCCCGACGAACGACTCGAGCACGCGCACCCCGGCCGCGCCGATCGCGAGGTCCGTCTGACCGGTGCGCCACGCGCGCCCGGCGGTGTCGGTGACCAGCACGCCGACGGTGGCGCCGGTCGTCGCGTGCAGCGCCTCGCGCAGCCGCCGCGCCGATGCGTCGGGGTCCTGGGGGAGCGGGACGACGTGACCCGCGACGACGTGGGACTGGTCGACGCCGGCCGCGGCCAGCGTCACGCCCAGCCGGGTGCGGGCGATCGTCAGCGACCCCCGGCGGGCGACCACCCGGGCGGTCTCGGCGGCGACCACCTCGTCTCGGCTCCGGGACGTGACGCGGCCCTCGGCCTTGGCGACCACCTTGCTGGTGACGACGACGATGTCGCCGTCGACGAGGCTCACCAGCGAGGTCAGCACCGCCGCCAGGTCGGCGCCGGCCTCGATCTCCGGCGCGCCGTCGGGAGCGATGAGGTGCAGCTCGCTCACGCCGACCGCCCCGACCCGACCTCTCGGGCGAGCGTCACCGCCTCGGCCGCCATCGTCGCCGTGGCCTGGTGGTCGGTCATCATCAGCGGCACGGCCCGGCAGCGTACGCCCCCCGCCTCGATGCCGGCCACGAGCCCGGCGTCGGCGTCGTCGACCAGCCAGCCGTCGAGGACACCTCCCGTGGCTCGGGGGCCGTAGTGGCCGGCCACGCCGGCGGCGGAGACCGGCACCCCCAGCGCGGTGAGCAGCTGCTCGGCCATGCCGCGCACGTGGTGACCCGCGACGATGGGCGACAGGCCGACCACCGGGGCCGCCGTGCCGGCCACCGCCTCGCGGATGCCGGGCACGCCCAGGATGGTGCCGACCGACACGACCGGGTTGGACGGCGGCAGCAGCACCACGTCGGCCTGCGCGATCCCCTCGACGACACCGGGCGCCGGCCGGGAGGCGTCCTGACCGACGGCCAGCACCCCCTCGACCGGCACCGCCGCGCGCAGCCGCACCCAGTACTCCTGGAAGTGCACCACCCGCCGGCCGCTCGGACTGTCGGCGTCGGTGATGGCGACGTGGGTCTCGACCCGGTCGTCGCTCATCGGCAGCAGCCGGACCCCCGGCCGCCAGCGCCGGCACAGCGCCTCGGTGACCTGAGACAGCGGGTAGCCCGCGTCGAGCATCTCGGTGCGCACCAGGTGGGTGGCGAGGTCGCGGTCGCCCAGACCGAACCACGTCGGCTCGACGGCGTACGCCGTGAGCTCGTCGCGGACGCTCCACGTCTCCTCGCGGCGGCCCCAGCCTCGCTCGACGTCGATGCCGTCGCCCAGGGTGTACATCACCGTGTCGAGGTCGGGGCACACCTTGAGCCCGTGGATCCACAGGTCGTCGGCGGTGTTGGCGATGACCGTGACCTCGGCGTCGGCGGCGACGCCGGGGAGCTGGCCGGTGGCGATGCCGTGGAGCAGTCCCTGCACGAACCGTGCGCCGCCGACGCCGCCGGAGAGCACGGTGAGGGATCGCCAGGGCGGGGGATCAACAGCCATGCGCGTAGCCTGCCGTACGCCCCCAGCGGGGCGCCCGACCGGGGCCGTCGGGGACGCTCCCCGGCGCCCGAGCGCGAGACCCCGGACTGGACCAGTCGACCGCTCTACCATTTCCGGGCTTGACTTTGGTGGTACGACAGGCATGTAATTCCCACAGTGTGTTTTCCGCGACTGGTCCAGTCTTCCCCGGGCCGAGCGTGGGGCCGGGCGGGGGCACCCGCCGCCACAGGGTCGAAAGGGCGAGAACCAGTGAGAGAGCTATTTCTGCTCGAACCGGACGCCGAGGAGTTCGGTTGGCAGGAGCGCGCGCTGTGCGCGCAGACCGACCCCGAGGCGTTCTTCCCCGAGAAGGGCGGGTCGACGCGTGAGGCCAAGAAGGTGTGCCTGACCTGCGACGTTCGTGGCGACTGCCTCGAGTACGCCCTGATGAACGACGAGCGCTTCGGCATCTGGGGCGGGCTGTCCGAGCGCGAGCGTCGCAAGCTCAAGAAGCGCGCCGTCTGACCTGGCGGCAGCCCTCTGTAGGCTGCCCCGGTGACAGTCACGGCGCTCCTGGTCTGCCACGACGGCGCCCGCTGGCTCGCCACCGTTCTGGCCGGTCTGCAGGGGCAGACCCGGCCGGTCGACCGGATCGTCGCGGTCGACACCGGCTCCTCCGATGAGACCGTCTCGCTGCTGACCCGGGCGCTGCCGCGCGAGTGCGTGCTCTATGCCAACCCGGGCACCTCGTTCGGCGACGCGGTCGCGATGGCGGCGGAGGCCTCCGGCGACCACGAGTGGTTCTGGATCCTCCACGACGACGCCAACCCCGACCCCACCGCGCTGCAGCACCTGATGGCCGCCGCGGAGGCGCACGGGGACGTCGACGTCCTCGGGCCCAAGCTGCGCGAGTGGCCGTCGCTGCGCCGCCTGCTCGAGGTCGGCGTCACGATCTCCGGCACCGGCCGCCGGGAGACCGGCCTCGAGCGAGGGGAGTACGACCAGGGCCAGCACGACGAGGTCCGCGAGGTGCTCGCGGTCAACACTGCGGGGATGCTGGTCCGCCGCGAGGTGCTCGAGCGGCTCGACGGGTTCGACCGCAACCTGCCGATCTTCGGCAACGACGTCGACTTCGGGTGGCGCGCCGCCGCCGCGGGCCACCGGACCCTGGTGGTGCCTCAGGCGGTGGTCTTCCACGCCGAGGCCGCGCACCGCGGCGTCCGGCGCACCGAGCTCACCGGACGGCACACCCACTACCAGGAGCGGCGCGCCGCGCTCTACACGCTGCTCGCCAACGCCCGCGCGGTCGCGCTGCCGTTCCTGGTGGTCCGACTGGCGCTGGGGTCGGTGCTGCGCGCCGTCGGCTACCTCCTGGTGCGCTCCGGCCGCGAGGCCGGCGACGAGCTCGCCGCACTGGTCTCGCTCTACGCACGGCCGGGCCAGGTCCGACGCGCGCGCCGGGCCCGCGCGGCCCTGGGCGAGGGCGACCGGTCCCGGGTGCGGGCGCTGCTGGCGCCGCCGTGGGTGCCCTACCGCCACGGGCTGGACTTCGTCAGCGACATCGCCGTCGCGACGACCCACCAGGCGCAGGACGTTGCCGAGCGGCGCCGGGCGGCGGCGCTGGCGGAGCAGGGCCTACCCGCGCGCGCTCCCCGGACCGAGGACGACGACGAGCTGATCGAGGACAGCGGCTGGGCCGTCCGCTTCCTCACCAACCCCCGCGCGGTGCTGCTGTCCGTCTTCGTGCTGGTCTCGCTGGCCGGTGCCCGGCCGGTGCTCGGTGCCGTCACCGGTGGCGCGCTCAGCCCGGCGCCGCAGCGGGTCTCCGACTGGTGGGGGCTCCACACCGAGCACTGGCACGCGCTGGGCAGCGGGACCGACGTCCCGGCGCCGGCGTACCTCCCGGTGCTGGCGGGCCTCGCCACGCTCCTGGGCGGGAGCCCGAGCCTCGCGGTGACGCTGGTCCTCGGGCTGGCGGTGCCGCTCACCCTGTGGGGTGCCTGGCGCTTCCTGCGGGTCGTCGGCCGGCTGGTGCATCCCCGCGGGGTGTCCCGGTGGGTGCTGCTCGCCGGCGCCGCGACCTATGCCCTGGTGCCGGTGACCAGCGGCGCCTGGGGCGACGGCCGGCTCGGCACCGTGGTGACGGCGGTGCTGCTCCCGTGGCTGGCGCACGCCGCACTCGGCTTCGCCGACCCCGAGTCCGACCGCCGCTGGCGAGCCGCGTGGCGGACGGGCCTCCTGCTGGCCGTGGCGACGGCGTTCACCCCCTCGCTGTGGTGGCTCGGGGTGCTGATCGGTGCCCTCGCCCTGCTGGCGGTCTGGCGGATCAGCCCCGCCGCCCTTCGCGACCGCTCGGTGGTGGGGCCGCCGCTGGCCGCCCTCGGGTCGGTGCCGGTGCTGCTGGCGCCCTGGGTGCTGCCGCTGCTGCTGCGCGGGCCGGCCGGCGGGCTGCTGCTGGAGACCGGCCGGCCGCCGTCGGCGACGCCCTGCTCCGCTCGAGCTGCTGCTGGGTCGGGCCACCGATCTCGGGATCCCCGTCGCCTGGGGCGCGGCGCTGCTCGGCCTCGCGCTGCTCGCCCTGCTGCCGGCGGCATCCCGGGTCGCGGCGCTCGCCTGCTGGCTGGTCGGCGCTGCTCGCTGTCACCACGGCCGCCGTCGTCTCGCAGGTGCCGCTCGGCCTCGACGCCCGCGGCGCCTGGGCCGGCGTCGGTGTCTTCGCCGTCGTGCTGGCGGGGGCGTGGGTGACCGCGGCCGTCGTCGGACTGCCCGCGGTGGCGTCGCTGGTCCCGGGGGTGCCCGGCCGCGCCGTGGCCGCGCTCGTGGGCGCCGTGGCCGCGGCGCTGCCCGTCGCCGGCCTCGCCTGGTACGCCGTCGGCGGCCACGACGCCTACACCACCCAACCCGACGACGGGATCCCCGCCTACATGGCACAGAGCTCGCTGCTGGGCGCGGCCCACGGCGTGCTGATCCTCGAGGGCAGCGTGGAGGACGGCCTGAGCTACACCCTGCGCCGCGGGGACGGCACCACCCTCGGTGAGGACGAGATCCTGGCCCTCACCCCCGAGGACCGGGGCTTCACCGACACGCTGCAGAGCCTGCTGGCCAGCCCCACCACCACACTGACCAACCGGCTGAGCGAGCAGGGCGATCGAGTACATCCTGCTGCGGCCGCCGGCCGATGGCCGGGTCGCGGCCAGCCTCGACGCCACTCCGGGCCTCACCCAGGCCAGCGCCGAGGACAGGTCGACCCGCGCCTGGCAGGTCGAGCGGACGCTCGACGACGCAGCCCTGCGAGGCCCCGACTCCACGCTGCGCACCGTGCTGCTGTGGCTGCAGGGCGCGGCCGTCCTGGTGGCGCTCGTGCTGAGCGGCCCGAGCCGCAGGGGCGCGCGATGAGCGGCACCACGTCTCCCGGCCGCCGGCGGACCGACCGGGCCCGCGGGCTCCATCCCCTGCTCGTGCTGGCGGTGCTGGTGCCGGCACTGACCGCAGCGGTCGCGCTTCGGCCTGCGGCAGCCGCACGTCGTGGCCGAGCCCGGCCCCCCCGCCGACGCGCCGCTGACCCGAGCCGACCGAGGCTGCCCCCGGGCCCCGGCCCAGGGCCGGCTGCTCGTCGCCAACGCGCGGGACGACGCCGCCGGCGAGCTGGAGCTGCGCCGACTCGACGTGGAGGAGGTCGAGCCCGAGGCGCTCTCGCTCGCGGCCGGCGACGACGGCCACGGTTCGTGACGGCGGCGCGACGCTGGTGACCGGCCGCGACGAGCTGGCCCCCGGCCTGCTGGCCACCCGGCTGGCCAGCGGCCGGCTGGCCGGCGTGGTCTGCCCGGCGCCGGCGCCCGAGACGTGGTTCACCGGACTCGGGGCGCGCGCCGAGCACGCGTCGGTGCTCGAGCTGCAGAACCCCGATGTCGGAGCCGCGGTCGTCGACGTCTCCGTCCTCACTCGACAGGGCCCGGCCGACGTGCCCGAGCTGCTCGGGGTCCGGGTCCCTGGCCGGACGACGTACGTCGTCGACCTGGCGCAGCAGGTGCCCCGCCGCGGCGACGTGGGCATCCACCTCTCCGTCACCCGCGGCCGCCTCTCGGCCACCGTGCGCGACCGGTTCGCGCGGATCGGGTCCGGCTCCCGCAGTGTCGACTGGCTGGCGCCGCAGGCCGAGCCGGCGGCCCGGGCGCTGCTGCTCGGGCTCCCCGGCGGCCGCGGGACGCGCACGCTGACCCTGACCAACCCCGGCGAGGACCAGGCCCGGGTGTCGCTGAAGCTGGTCACCGAGGAGAGCACCTTCGCCCCCGCCGACCTCAAGCAGGTGCAGGTGCGCCCCGGCTCGCTGGTCAACGTCCATCTCGACAAGATCCTGGCCCGCGAGGTCCGCCGGGGAACGGTGGGCGTGCAGGTGGAGGCGAGCCAGCCGGTGACGGCGACCCTCACCTCTCTGGTGGGCGGCGACCTGGCGGTCGCCCAGAACGCGCCGGCGACGGGTGACAGCGCGTCGGTCCTGCTGCCGTCGGGCGACCGCACCGTGCTGCTGGCGGGCGCCACGACCACGGGGCTGGCGACGCTGACGTTCCGTGGCGCCGACGGCGACGCGCAGGGGGAGGAGCAGGTCGAGGTCACCCCCGGGCGGGCGTTCGCGGTCGAGGTGCCGCGCCGCGCCGTCGTCGCCACGCTCGTCGTCGCCCGGACCACCCTCTCGGCCGCCGTGCTCGTGGAGGGTGAGGGCGCCGTCGTGCTGCCGTTCCTGTCCCCGGCCGAGGTGGGGCTGGTTCCGGCCGTCCGGCCCGCCGACCGCTGAGGGCTACTCCGCCACGTAGCCCGGATGCACGTCCTCGGGAGGCATCCCGAGCAGCTCGGCGATCTGTTCCACGAGCACCGTGAGCACCAGGGCCTGCAGCTCCTGGTGGGTCTCGGCCCGGTGCTCGAGCGGGCGCCGGAAGAGCACGACGCGGGTGGCGTCGGCGCCGGCTCCGCGCACCAGCGCCGAGAGCGGCACGCTGGCCGGGGTCCAGTCGTCGGCGAGCGTCGGCACCTCCTCGACGGCGTACTCCACCAGGCCGAGGCGGTCGGCCCAGCGCTGCTCGAGGTCCGCGACCGCGGCCAGCACCAGGTCGTCGAAGCGCTCGGCCGGTGTGCGGGTCTCGGGTGTGCCGGGACGGAGGGGCAGCACGCCCGGGCCGCGCATCCCCCGGTCTCGGCGGTCGCGACGGCGAGGTCGACCCCCGCCGACACCGGCTGCTCCACACCGCGAGCCTAATCCGGACCGGTGCCGGCCCCGGGTACGGTCACCCCGTGAGTCCCACCCGTCGCTGCTCGCGCACTGCCTGCGCCCGCCCCGCGGTCGCGACCCTCACCTATGTCTACGCCGACCAGACGGCCGTCCTGGGACCTCTCGCGCTCCATGCCGAGCCGCACGCCTACGACCTGTGCGAGGCCCACAGCGAGCGGCTGTCCGCGCCGCTCGGCTGGGAGGTGATGCGGCTCGCCCCCGACCCGTCGCTGGCCGGCCCGAGCAGTGACGACCTGCTGGCGCTGGCTGATGCCGTGCGCGAGGCCGCCCGTCCCGCGCCCGTTCCCGAGCCCGCCGTGCGTCCGGCGGCGGAGACCGGACGCGAGGTCGCGCGCCGGGGTCACCTGCGGGTGCTGACCACGGACTGACCGCCGCGCTGCCGCCGACTAGGCTGCCGCCATGAACCTCGACCCGACGCTGCTCGAGATCATCGTGTGCCCCGACTGCCACGGGCCCTTGTCGCCGACGGGCGAGGAGCTGGTCTGCGGCGACTGCGGGCTGGCCTATCCGGTCCGTGACGACATCCCGGTGCTGCTCGTCGACGAGGCTCGGCGTCCCGCCTGATGAGCTGGTTCGACGAGTCGCGGCTCGACGACGCCGCCGTCCTGGAGGCCGGTGACCCGGTGCTGCGCCGGATCGCCGAGGCCGGGGCGCGCGTGCGACGTGAGGCGACCGACGCAGAGGAGGCGATCCACGAGGGAGTCTCTCGCGCCCTGGAGCAGGGGCGCCCCCGCGCCGTGGTCGCGGCCGGGCCGGACTCGCGGCTGCTGCGCGCCGTCCTCGAGCCGTGGTGCCCGGTGCCGTTCGTCGCCTGGCCCACCGCGGGTCTGCCGGGCTGGGCCGGGAGCATGGACCTGGTCGTGGTGCTGGCGCCGGCCGGAGCCGATACCGGCGCGGCGTCCGCGGCGGCCGAGGCCGTGCGGCGCGGCTGCCAGGTGGTGGTGGCCTGCCCGCCGCGCTCGATGGTGGCCGACCACGCCGAGGGCAAGTGGTCCACCGTGCTGCCGACCGCCACCGGTGACCAGCTGGCCACCGCCGTGGTGATGCTCGACTACCTCGACCGGGTCGGCCTGGGCCCGGACGCCGACGCCGAGAGCGTGGCCCGCGCCCTCGACGAGGTGGCCGCCGCCTGCTCGCCCTTCCGCGACCTCGCCGTCAACCCGGCCAAGATGCTGGCCATCGCGCTGGCCGACACCAGTCCGGTGGTGTGGGGCGGGTCGGTGCTCGCCGCCCGCGCCGCCCGCCGGGTGGCGGAGTCGATCCGGCGTGCCAGCGGCCGGTCCGCGATCGCCGGCGACGCCGAGCACCTGCTGCCCGTGATCGAGGCGGCCCGCCGACGCGACGTCTTCGACGACCCCTTCGCCGACGGGGCGCCCGCCCCGCGGCCGCTCCTGCTCGTGCTCGACGACGGGGCCGAGGAGGCGGTGGTCCGCGAGCAGCGCGGCCGGCTGCAGGCCGTCGCCACCGAGCGTGGCATCCGGGTCGAGACCGTGACCACCGACGCCACGACCGAGGTGGCGCGCTACGCCTCGCTGGTGCTCACCGGTCTCTACGCCGCGGAGTACCTCCGGCTGGGCCTGGTGGACGGCGCCGTCGACGACGGGAGCGAAGGCCGATGAGCGCAGGGCTGTTCGGCCTGCTCGACGACATCGCCACGCTGGCGCGGATGGCGGCGGCGTCGCTCGACGACGTGGGTGCCGCTGCCGGCCGTGCGAGCGCGAAGGCCGCGGGTGTGGTGGTCGACGACACCGCGGTCACGCCGCAGTACGTCCACGGGGTTGCCGCCGAGCGCGAGCTGCCGATCGTGAAGAAGATCGCGCGGGGGTCGGTGCGCAACAAGCTGCTGATCATCCTGCCGGCCGCGATGCTGCTCAGCGAGTTCCTGCCCTGGTTGCTCACGCCGATCCTGATGGCCGGCGGCACCTATCTGTGCTTCGAGGGCGCCGAGAAGATCTGGGAGCGGCTGCGCGGCCACCACGCCGACACGGGCGCCCTCGCGGTCGAGCGAGGCCCCGAGGCCGAGCAGAAGATGATCAGCGGGGCGATCCGCACCGATCTGATCCTGTCGGCCGAGATCATGGTGATCGCCCTCAACGAGGTGTCCGACGAGCCCTTCGTGGCGCGGGCGGCGATCCTCGTCGTCGTGGCGCTGGTCATCACCGCACTGGTCTACGGCGTGGTCGCGCTGATCGTGAAGATGGACGACGTCGGGCTGCACCTCGCCGAGCGCGACTCGGCGTTGGCCCAGCGGGTCGGTGTGGCCATGGTCAAGGCGATGCCCCGGGTGCTGGCCACCATCTCGGTGGTCGGCGTGGCCGCGATGATCTGGGTGGGAGGTCACATCCTGCTCAACGGCCTCGACGAGCTCGGCTGGCAGGCGCCCTACGACCTGGTGCACCACCTCGAAGAGGCGGCCCACGACAGCGTGTCGGTCCTCGGCGGGGTGCTGGGCTGGCTGACCCAGACCGCCGCCTCTGCCCTCTTCGGGCTGCTGGTCGGTGCGGTCGTCGTCGCGGTGATGCATCTGCTGCCGGGGCGTGGACATGGCGCCGACCAGGAGCAGTCCGAGGTGCACTGAGCCCCTCGCGACGATTCTTCCCCGCACCCACTCCGGCGCTAATCTGGCCCGCATGAACTTCAAGGTCGCCGACCTCAGCCTCGCCGACTTCGGTCGGACCGAGATCACCCTCGCCGAGCACGAGATGCCCGGCCTCATGGCGATGCGGGCGCGCTACTCCGACACCCGGCCGCTCGCCGGCGCGCGGATCGCCGGCTCGCTGCACATGACCGTGCAGACGGCCGTGCTGATCGAGACCCTCGTGGCGCTCGGCGCCGAGGTGCGCTGGGCCTCCTGCAACATCTTCTCCACCCAGGACCACGCGGCCGCCGCGGTCGCGGTCGGGCCCGAGGGCACCCCGGAGGCGCCGGCCGGCGTGCCGGTCTTCGCCTGGAAGGGCGAGACCCTGGAGGAGTACTGGTGGTGCACCCAGCAGATCCTCAACTGGGGCACGGGCGCCGACGGCGCCGAGATCCGGCCCAACATGATCCTCGACGACGGCGGCGACGCGACCATGCTCGTGCACCTCGGGGTCGAGGCCGAGAAGACCGGTGTCGCGCCCGACCCGGCCAGCGCCACGTCGGCGGAGCAGCGCATCGTGTTCTCGGTCGTCGCGCAGTCGCTCGCCGAGTCCGCCGACCGCTGGACCAAGGCCGCCAACGAGATCAAGGGCGTGACCGAGGAGACCACCACCGGCGTCCACCGTCTCTACGAGATGATGAGGGAAGGCGCGCTCCTCTTCCCCGCCATCAACGTCAACGACTCGGTCACCAAGTCCAAGTTCGACAACAAGTACGGCTGCCGCCACTCGCTCATCGACGGTCTCAACCGCGCCACCGACGTGCTGATCGGCGGCAAGGTCGCCGTGGTGTGTGGCTACGGCGACGTGGGCAAGGGCTGCGCCGACTCGCTGCGCGGCCAGGGCGCTCGCGTCGTCATCACGGAGATCGACCCGATCTGCGCGCTGCAGGCCGCGATGGACGGCTACCAGGTCACCACGCTGGAGGACATCCTCCCGAGTGCCGACATCATCGTCACCGCCACCGGCAACCGCGACGTGGTCACCGCCGACCAGATGAGCCGGATGAAGCACCAGGCGATCGTCGCCAACATCGGCCACTTCGACAACGAGATCGACATGGCCGGGCTGGAGTCGTGGCCAGACGTCGTCCGCACGACGGTCAAGCCGCAGGTGGACCTGTTCACCTTCCCCGAGGGCAACGGCGTGATCGTGCTGTCCGAGGGGCGGCTGATGAACCTCGGCAACGCGACCGGCCACCCGTCGTTCGTGATGTCCAACTCCTTCACCAACCAGGTGCTGGCGCAGATCGAGCTTTTCACCAAGACCGAGGACTACCCCGTCGGCGTCTACGTGCTGCCCAAGCACCTCGACGAGGAGGTCGCGCGGCTGCACCTGTCGTCGCTCGGGGTCAAGCTCACCGAGCTGACCGACGGCCAGGCGTCGTACCTCGGCGTCCCGGTGGAAGGGCCCTACAAGCCCGAGCAGTACCGCTACTGAGCCGGGGAGCCGCGTCGCCGACCCGGCGACTGGCACACTTGAGGCCATGACCGAGGGCTCCACGCCGCCAGCCGCCGACCCCGCCTCGCGGGGCCGGATCCTCGTCGTCGACGACGACGCCTCTCTCGCCGAGATGCTCGGGATCGTGCTGCGCCAGGAAGGCTTCGACTCGCAGGTCTGCGCCCGAGGCGACGAAGCCCTGGCGGCGTTCCACGACTACCACCCCGACCTCGTGCTGCTCGACCTGATGCTGCCCGGCAAGGACGGCATCGACGTCTGCAAGGAGATCCGCGCGGAGTCCGGCGTGCCGATCGTGATGCTGACGGCCAAGGGCGACACCCTCGACGTGGTCGTCGGCCTCGAGTCGGGCGCCGACGACTACATCGTCAAGCCGTTCAAACCCAAGGAGCTGGTCGCCCGCGTCCGCGCTCGCGTCCGCCGGCTGCCCGAGCACGGCGCCGACATGCTCAAGGTCGGCGACCTGCTGATCGACGTCGCCGGGCACTCCGTGACCCGCGCCGACGAGCCGGTCAACCTCACGCCGCTGGAGTTCGACCTGCTGGTCTGCCTGGCCCGCAAGCCCTGGCAGGTCTTCACCCGCGAGGTGTTGCTCGAGCAGGTCTGGGGCTACCGCCACTCGGCCGACACCCGCCTGGTCAACGTGCACGTGCAGCGGCTCCGCTCCAAGGTCGAGCACGACCCCGAGACGCCCGAGATCGTGGTGACTGTCAGGGGTGTCGGCTACAAGGCCGGCTCGGCGTAGGCCGATGGTGGGTCCCCTCCTTCCTCAGGCCGCGACGCGATGGCTGACGTTCTGGCGTCGCTCGATCGCTGCTCGCGTGGTGGCCAGCACCGTGATCCTGTCGGCCCTGGTGTCGACCGGCGTGGGGTGGGTCCTGCTCCAGCAGACCCGCGACGGGCTGCTCGACCAGCGGGTCAAGGCGGTGGTCGCCGAGGCCAGCGCCGAGAGCGCGGCCGCGCGTGCCCGCCTGCAGAGCGTCCCCGGCACCAACGTCGACGCCGCGAGCCAACGACGCGAGCTCTTCGACCCGATCCTCGAGCGCGGCCGCGTGCGCGGCTTCGACGTCGTGCTGGCCGCCCCGGGCGTCGGCGACGGCACCGGGCTGCCGCTGCAGACCTACTCCACGCCCGGACTCGACCTCGACCAGAGCCTGCCGGCCTCCCTGGTGCAGCACTTCGCGACCTCGGGAACCACCGCGTGGACCTACACCACGATCAGCCGACAGGGGCAGCCCGATGCCCCGGGCGTCATCGTCGGCTCCCGGGTCCGGCTGCCCGCCGACAGCGGCGCCTACACGCTCTACTACCTCTTCCCGCTGCAGGACGAGCAAGCGACCCTGGCGCTGGTGACCCGCGCGATGCTGACCGCCGGACTGCTGCTGCTGGTCCTGGTGGCCATCCTCACCTGGCTGGTGACCCGCCAGGTCGTGACGCCGATCCGGATGGCGCGGCGAGTCGCCGAGCGGCTGGCCGCCGGCCAGCTGCAGGAGCGGCTGCGGGTGCGCGGGGAGGACGACCTGGCCCGGTTGGCCACCTCGTTCAACCAGATGGCCGCCAACCTGCAGCGCCAGATCCGTCTGCTGGAGGAGCTGAGCCGGGTGCAGCGGCGGTTCGTCTCCGACGTGTCCCACGAGCTGCGCACCCCGCTGACGACGGTGCGCATGGCCAGCGACGTCCTGCACGACGCGCGTTCCCGCTTCGACCCCGCGACGGCGCGCGCCGCCGAGCTGCTGCAGACCGAGCTCGACCGCTTCGAGCAGCTGCTCGCCGACCTGCTGGAGATCAGCCGCTTCGACGCCGGCGCCGCGGCCCTGGAGACCGAGGACGTCAACCTCACCGACGTGACGCAGCGAGTGGTCGCCTCGACACGCATGCTCGCCGACCAGCGAGGGGTGCGGGTGCTCGTCGAGGCCCCGCCCGAGCCGTGCCTCGCCGAGGCCGACGTACGCCGGGTGGAGCGGATCGTCCGCAACCTCGTCACCAACGCCATCGACCACGCGGAGTCCCACGACGTGGTGGTCAGGGTGGCCCACGACGACCTGGCCGCCGCGATCGCGGTGCGCGACCACGGTGTCGGGCTGTCACCGGGGGAGTCCGCCATGGTCTTCAACCGGTTCTGGCGGGCCGACCCCGCCCGCGCCCGCACCAGCGGCGGCACTGGCCTCGGCCTCTCGATCGCCCTGGAGGACACCCACCTGCACGGCGGCTGGCTGCAGGCCTGGGGAGCCCCCGGCGGTGGTTCGCAGTTCCGGCTCACCCTGCCGCGGCGGGTGGGCGACGAGCTGCGGCACAGCCCGCTGCCGCTGGTGCCGGAGGACGCGGAGGTGGCGGTGTGAGGCCCCCCGTGACGTGGCTGCGCGCGCTGACCGCCCTGGGCGTGGCCGCCGTGCTGACCGGCTGCCTGTCGATGCCGAGCGCCGGACCGGTGAGGGAGGTCGACGACGCGGGCGCGGAGGAGGCCGAGGCCCCCGCCGACATCGTGGTGCGGCCGCCCCAGCCGGGGGAGAGCGCGCGCGACATCGTCGTCCACTTCCTCGACGCGATGGAGGCCTCCCCGCTGTCGACCACGGTGGCCCAGGAGTTCCTGTCCGAGGAGGCGTCCGCGGCCTGGGACCCGGCGCTCGCGACCATCGTCTACGACACCCGATCCGCCCCCCGGGGCAGCACCACCAACGTCACCATCGATCTCGAGGAGGCCGGCCGGCTCGACGAACGGGGCAGCTGGCTGGGCCCGTTGACCGCGCCCCAGGGGCAGCTCGACTTCCCCATGGTGCGCGAGGACGGCGAGTGGCGCATCGCCGAGGCACCCAACGCGCTGATCGTCCGAGACGCCTGGTTCGCCCAGCGGTTCAGCCAGTTCTCGATCTACTTCTTCGACCCCACCGGCCAGGTGCTCGTCCCCGAGCCGGTCTACCTGCCCAAGGGCGACCAGTTGGCGACGTACCTCGTCCGTGACCTCGTGGCCGGTCCGAGCGCCGACCTGGCGCGGGTCGAGCGGGGCTTCTTCCCACCCGGGACGACGGTCCGACCGGTCACCGTCGGCGACCGTGGCCGGGCCGAGATCGCGCTGGAGGGCGACCCGGGTCAGCAGAACGCCCGGGACACCGAGCTGATGCTCGCCCAGCTCACCTGGACGCTGCGCCAGGTGCCCGGGATCTTCTCCCTGTCGGTGACCTTCAACGACGAGCCGTTGCGGCTGGAGGACGGCCCGGTCGACGTGGTGCCGATCGACCAGGGGGCGGAGTTCGACCCGACCGGCACCTCGGCGCCCACCGTCCCGTTCGCGCTGCGCGACGGCCGCCTGGCCTCCGGCACGCCGGACGAGCTGCGGCCGGTGTCCGGACCGTTCGGTCGGGAGGCGCAGGGGCTGCGCTCGGTGGCGGTCGACCCGCGGGGGGCGCGCGTGGCGGGCGTCGGCACCGACGGCGACCGGGTGCTGGTCGGGGCGCTCGAGGCCGAAGGGTCGGCGACGGTCCGGGAAGTGGCCTCGAGAGCCAACGACCTGCTTCCGCCGAGCTGGGATCTCGCCGGCCGACTGTGGCTGGTGGACCGACGGGCCGATGGCGCGGTGGTGTCGGTGCTGGTGAAGGGGCGACTGCGGTCGGTCGAGATCCCGGGCATCTCCGGTGGCCGGGTGCGGGCGTTCCAGGTGTCTCGCGACGGCACCCGCTTCGTGGCGGTGCTGGTGGGTGAGACCCGCGACGACCTGAAGCAGAGCCGGATCCAGGTGGACACGAGCGGGCTGCTGAGTGCGACGCCGGCGCGTACGCTGCCCTTCGGCGACCAGCTGGCGACCCGCGTCCGCGACCTGTCGTGGAGCTCGCCGACCGCGTTGCTGGTGCTGGCTCCGATCACCCCCGGCATCCAGGAGGTCCGTGCGCTGCCGGTCGACGGCTCGCCCTCCAGCGGGCTGCCGGGTGGAAGCGTCGTGAGCGGCAACCGGCGGTGGCTGGCGGGCTCGCCGGTCGTGGGCGAGCCGTGGTACGCCGTGTCGGTCCGCAGGCCGAGCGTCGTCGACTCCTCGGGCGTGGAGTACGTCGACAGCCTCAAGGGCGTCGACCTGTCCACCCTGACCTACGCCGGCTGAGGCGGCCCGGAGGTCGTCCACAGGCGCAGCGGCGGTCGCAGCTGTCCCCCACGGCACGGGCGCAGCCGTGCGGCGGGAGGCCTTGCGGCTTGACTCGGTCGATGACCACGCTCGTCGACGCCGCTCGCGACCTGCTGCTCGGAGGCCGGTGCTGCGGATGCGAGCGGCCCGGGCGGGTGCTCTGCGCGGAGTGCCGGTCCTGGCTCCCGCGCGAACCGCGGCCGGCGTGGCCGCAGCCGACCCCTCCCGGGCTGGTGCCGCCCTGGGCCGTCGGCGACTACGCCGCCACCCTGCAGGCGATGGTGCTCGGCCACAAGGAGCGCAGGCAGCTCGCCCTCGGCGGTGTGCTGGGCGAGCTGCTCGCCCTCGCGGTGGCCGCCGCGGTGCCGAGGGGCGGAGTGCTGTTGGTGCCGGCGCCGTCCCGGCCCGCGGTGGTCCGCGAGCGTGGCCACGACGCAACGGCGGCGCTGGTCGAGGCCGCCGCCCGGCAGCTGCGCCGCCACGGCCGCGACGCCGCCATGGCCCGGCTGCTCGCGACTCGACCCGGGGTGGTCGACCAGGCCGGTCTGGACGCCGCGCAACGGGCCGCCAACCTGCACCACTCGCTGTGGGTGCCGCCGGAGCGGCTCGGTCGGGCGGCGCGGGCCGTCGGTCGGGGCAGGGGCGGTGCGGGGCTCCCGCGCGTGGTCCTCTGCGACGACGTCATCACCACCGGGGCCACCGCCCGCGAGGGCCAGCGAGCGCTGGAGGCGGTCGGCCTTCCGGTGGCTGCGGTGGCCGTCGTGGCGGCCACAAGGAGGCGCCGGCCGGGATGACCGATAGGTGGTCCATCACCGGGGTTCTGCTTTCGCCGCGACCGCCCAGGGGTTAGCGTCGGAGTATGAGCACGGGTCGAGGCGCGGCGGTGGCGCCCGGCACCTGCGCCGCGGGGGCCCTCGGCCCGGGCGGCTCCTTTTCCATGACGGACCTCGTCCGCGCGCGTCGTCGTACGCCCGCGGAGTGGGGGTGCCGTCCCGTTCCCAGCGGAGACACCAGGAGGTTCACATGGAGGTTGTGGTCAAGAGTCGGCACTGCGAGGTGTCGGACCGGTTCCGCAGTCATGTCGCCGAGAAGCTGTCCAGGCTGGAGAAGCATGACCACCACATCGTGCGCGTCGACGTCGAGGTGGAGCAGGAGCGCAACCCGCGGCAGCACGACCGTGCGGTGCGCGTCGAGCTGACCGCCGTGTCCCGCGGTCCGGTGATCCGCGCCGAGGCCGCTGCCACCGACAAGATGGCCGCGCTCGACCTGGCGCTGGACAAGATGACCTCGCAGATGCGCCGCGCGGCTGACCGTCGGGTGCGCGAGCGCCAGCAGCGGCTGCCGGTGGGACAGGCGCTGGCTGCGATGACCGACCTCGAGGGGCAGACCGACGAGAGCGAGGTCGAGTTCGAGCGTCAGGTCGGCCCGATCACCGTGACCGGCGACGGACCGCTGGTGGTGCGCGAGAAGAGCCACGCGGCGGTGCCGATGACCCTCGACCAGGCGCTCTACGAGATGGAGCTGGTCGGCCACGACTTCTACCTCTTCGTGGACAAGGAGTCCGAGCGGCCCTCGGTGGTCTACCGGCGCCACGCCTACGACTACGGCGTGATCTCTCTCGACCTGGAGGGGCGTTGACGGCCGTGGCCGCGCCGGGTCTGTCATGATTCACCCGTGAGCCCAGCGACCAGCGACCCCGACAGCGGGCAGGCCGACCCGATCCGTGTGCTCGTCGTCGATGACCAGGAGCTGTTCCGGCGTGGCATCACGATGCTGCTGGTGGCCGAGGACGGCATCGAGGTGGTCGGTGAGGCCGGCGACGGCGTGGAGGGCACCCAGCTCGCGGTGAGCACGATGCCCGACGTGGTGCTGCTCGACGTGCGGATGCCCAAGCGCACCGGCATCGAGGCATGCACCCAGATCAAGGAGGCGGTGCCGTCGGCCAAGATCATCATGCTCACCGTCTCCGACGAGGAGGCCGACCTCTACGAGGCGGTCAAGGGCGGCGCGTCGGGCTACCTGCTCAAGGACTCCTCCATCGAGGAGGTCGCCCAGGCCGTGCGCGTGGTGGCCGACGGTCAGTCGCTGATCAGCCCGTCGATGGCGGTCAAGCTGATCGACGAGTTCAAGCAGATGAGCAAGCCCGACCGTGACAGCGTGCCGGGACTGCGGCTGACCGACCGCGAGCTCGAGGTGCTGCGGCTGGTGGCCAAGGGGATGAACAACCGGGAGATCGCCAAGGTGCTCTTCATCTCCGAGAACACCGTCAAGAACCACGTACGCAACATCCTCGAGAAGCTCCAGCTCCACTCGCGGATGGAGGCGGTCATGTACGCCGTCCGCGAGAAGCTGCTCGACATCCCCTGAGCCGCGTCACCTCCGTGCCGGTCGAGCTGTCCCTGGCCCAGGCGCGTCGCGTCGCGCTGGGCGCCCAGGGGTTCAGCGACCGGCCGCACGCCGCCCCGACGATGCGCACCCTGTCGCGCACCGTCGAGCGCACCGGCGTGCTCCAGGTCGACTCGGTCAACGTGCTCCAGCGTGCGCACTACATGCCGCTCTACTCGCGGATGGGGCCCTACGACGTCTCGCTGCTCACCCGCGCCTCGGCGCGCCGCCCGCGCCGGCTCGTGGAGTACTGGGCCCACGTCCAGTCGCTGATGCCGGTCGACCTGTGGCCGGTGATGCGGCACCGGATGGACCACTACCGCGCCCGCCGCGGCAAGTGGGGATTCGTCTCCGAGGACGCCGAGCTGGAGCGCAACCTGGTTGCGGAGGTGCGCGAGGTCGGCGCTTCGACCGCCCGCGACCTCGACGACGGGCTGCCGCGGAGCAAGGAGCACTGGGGCTGGAACTGGTCGGCGACCCGGCGGGTGCTCGACTATCTCTACATGTCGGGGGAGCTCGCCATCGCCGGGCGCAACTCGCAGTTCGAGATCCTCTACGACCTCCCCGAGCGGGTGCTGCCCGCCTCGGTGCTGGCGCTGCCGACGCCGTCGCTCGCCGACGCCCACGTCGAGCTGGTGCGGAGGGCGGCCCGCTCCCACGGCGTCGCCACGGCCCGCGACCTCGCCGACTACTACCGGATGTCGGTCGCCGACACGACGGCGGCCGCCGCCGCGCTCGTCGAGTCCGGCGAGCTGCTGCCAGCCCGGGTGCAGGGCTGGTCTCGGCCGGCGTACCTCTGGGCGGAGGCGGCGCGCCCCCGCAGGGTCCGGGCGCGCACGCTGCTGAGCCCGTTCGACCCGGTGGTCTGGGAGCGGGCGCGCACCGAGGCGCTCTTCGACTTCTTCTACCGCATCGAGATCTACACCCCGCCGGAGAAGCGGGTGCACGGCTACTACGTGCTGCCCTTCCTGCTCGGCGACTCCCTGGTCGCCAGGGTCGACCTCAAGGCGGACCGGGCGGCGGGGGTGCTGCTGGTGCGCGGAGCGTACGCCGAGCCCTCGGCGCCCGCCGACACCCCCGACGAGCTGGCCGCCGAGCTGTGGCGGCTGGCCGGCTGGTTGGGGCTCTCCGACGTCGTCGTCGAGCCGCGGGGCGACCTGGCTCCTGCGCTGGCTGCTGCGGTGCTGTGACGGCCGCGGGCCTAGGTGGTCTCGGTCAGGCGCAGGACGACGTGATCGGCGTCGCGGGGCGGGAACAGGCTCACCTTGACGCGCAGCGGCCCCGCCCGCACGTCCACGACCCGCGCGCCGTCGGGGTCGCCCGCACCGGACCCAGGGGCATGTCGGCGGGCACCTCCCAAGTCGCCTCGTCGTCGGAGGCCGTCAGCAGGCCCCACCGGAAGGGGTCTGCTCCAGTCGATCGCGTGGCGAGGCACGGCACGTTCCATCAGACAGCGCCGGACCCGATCACGGCGAGCATCTTCGGGAGCAGGTGGCAGAACTCGCCGCCGCCCCAAGCGTCGACGAGCCCGCCGACCTCCTCCATGGCGTCCCACAGGGGCTCAGAGGCACGGATGATCGTCTCTGCATCGTCAGCGCTCACACCGATCGCGGTTGAGACAGCGGAGGCGACCTCTCGCCGTGACTCGGGTGGTAGTTCGTCGAGAGGGTCCATGGCAGGACTGTACGAGCGATCCGCATGAGGACCGACTCGAGTTTGCGCGACCGGCGGCTGATCCGGATGCGGGAGGCGGCCCGAGTTCCCTGTCCAGGATGCGTGGCCAATCGTTGTGCGCCAGATCACCATTCATCAGGACGTCTCGCCAATCGACCGCGGCGAGCTCAGTCCCACGCGTGAGCTCCTCGACGTCGCCGTTCGCCGCCAGGACGATCGCGGTTTGGACTCGCTCCGAGTCCGAAACCGTCGCCAGGAGGCGAACGACCTCCGCGGCGGAACTCGGCTCTGGGAAGTCGCGGGCGAAACGTCGCCGCAACCGGGCGGACACGGTTGTCATGCCGGCGGTCTCCCGCGCGGAGCGTCACCCGGATACGGACGACTCCGGCAGATCCGCATGGCCGCGTGCGCACGCTATGCGGCAGATCCGTGCACGCAGCGCACGCCAAGGTGAGAGGCTTGCGGCTGTGGCGAACCGGTACTTCAAACGCCGCTGGGATGAGTCTCGAGGCGATGAGCGCGACGCGTGGGGTGCCAGTACTTGGTACTTCGAAGTTGGTGAGGATGGCTGGCCGACTCGACAAATCGAGGTCTACGACACCGGACCAACCTTGAAGTACGGCCCGGGTCATGAAGAGGACTCGGCTGGTGGTCTTGGGCGGGCTCGGCTCGACGAGGTGGAGGACTGGACGCGCTGGTCGGTCGCTGCCGATGAGTTCGAGCGCGCCTGGAACTCCGTCGAGTAGCGCTGTGTGCGGCACGAGACGATCTAGACTTGGCACCGCGTGAGGCTCGGGAAGGGCCGTCCCGTTTCGGGATACCAGAGGCGATTCGCTGACCGAGCCCAGGGTCTTGGGCACCGCTCCGGAATACAGGCCAGGCCGGAGCCTTGCGGGCCTCACGCCCGTCCGACATGCGGCAGAAGCGTGCGGGCGGAGCTGTGGCGCGGGCTGTCTATGCCTCTCTGGCGACGTAGGGTCCGGCTATGCGATCTCGTCGCATTTCGATGGCGTGCCTCCTGGGGGCCTGCCTGTTGCTGCTGGTCGGTCTGTTCCTGTGGTTCGACAACCCAACAGTGAACGTCAGCGCATCGGACCTCGGCGATAGCGGACCGGCGGGCGAGGTTGGCTGCAGCATCGCTCCGTGGGACGCCGGACTCAACGACAACCGTGATGGACCGGGCGGTGAGCACTCCGGCACCTACTTCGACGAGGTTGCAGCCGAGTGCTACTCCGCCAACACAACGAGGTTCAACGCCGCTGTTGGCAGCGGCGTCCTCGCGCTTCTCATGCTGGGCGTTGGCGTCATTGTCGCAGTCAGGTCGATGCGGCCAGTGCCGACGACATAGCAATGAAGCGATGCCCGCTCATCGGCATGTCAGGGCGGTCGGGACGGTCGTCCACAGATCACCCCGGGGCCTTGACCGCGGTCGAGAAGATCAATAGAATCGAACATATGTTCGATCTGCCAGATCCCCTCGGTCCCTCTTCCGCCGGCAGCGGCGCGGAGGGGGCCGTGGGCGCGTCGGGGGTGCGGTCGTGGGCTGGGGGACTGGCCAGGATGGATGAGGCCGTGAGCGACGCCGAGCGGGTCGAGCAGCTGCTGGCGTTGGAGGTGCTGAAGGCCGCGGCGGCGGCCGCGCAGGCCCGGATCACCGCAGCGTTCGTGGCCTCCCAGCGTGCCGAGCAAGAGACCGCCGGCGTGCCCCGACCAGACGTCGGGAAGGGGGTCGCGGCGCAGGTGGCGCTGGCCCGGCGGGAGTCTCCGCATCGCGGGAACACCCTGGTCGGGATGGCCACCGCGCTGGTGGGCGAGATGCCCCACACCCTGGCCGCCCTCACTGCTGGCGCGATCTCGGAGCACCGGGCGCAGCTGATGGTCAAGGAGACCGCCTGCCTGACCCGGGAGGACCGGGCCCGCGTGGATGCGCAGGTCTGCGGCGACGTCGCCCGGGTGGCCACGCTGGGCAACCGCCGCCTGGCTGCCGAGGCCGCGACGGTGGCCTGCCGGCTGGACCCGCACGCGGTCGCCCAGCGAGCGGCGTACGCCACCAGGGAGCGCCGGGTCTCGCTGCGCCCCGCCCCGGACACGATGGTGTGGCTGACCGCGCTGCTCCCGGTCGCCGAGGGAGTAGCCTGCTACGCCGCGCTCACCCGCGCCGCCGACCACGCTCGCTCATCGGGTGACCAGCGGACCCGGGGGCAGGTGATGGCCGACACACTGGTGGAGCGGGTCACCAGCCAGACCACCGCCGCCGCGGTGCCGGTCTCGATCGGGCTGGTGATGACCGACCGCACCCTGCTCGCCGGCGACGTCGAGCCCGCCCAGGTGGCCGGATACGGGCCGGTGCCCGCCCAGGTTGCCCGTGACCTGGTCCGGGCCGCGGACCGCGTCTGGCTGCGCCGGCTCTACACCAGCCCCACCACCGGGCAGCTGGTCGCCGCGGATTCGACGGCCCGCTGCTTCCCGGCCGGGCTGGCGGCGTTGATCGCGACCCGCGATCAGACCTGCCGCACCCCGTGGTGCGACGCCCCGATCCGGCACACCGACCACATCCAGCCCGCCGCCGGCGGCGGGCCCACCAGCCTGGCCAACGGCCAGGGCCTGTGCGAGGCCTGCAACCAGGCGAAGGAAGCCAACCGCTGGCGGTCCAGGGTCACCAACGACGGCACCCGAGCAGGCCCCCACGAAGTCATCGTGATCACCCCCACCGGACACCGCCACACCAGCCGAGCCCCCGACCCACCCGGGCAGCGACGACCAAGGCGCGCCACCAGCGCCGACATCGGGAAGCTGCTCGCGGCCTGAGGAGCGGAGGCGCCGTCAGAGCTGCAGCATCGCGGCGGCGCGGAGGCACGACCGCGACACCGACTCCGGGTCGTGCAGCCCTGCGTGCCCGAGCACCGCGTGCGCCCGTGCGCGCACCGCCGCGCCCGGGTCCTCGCATCAGCTCACGCGCCAGCTCGGCGTCGACGTCGGGGCGTAGCACGGCGGCGCCGTCGGCGGCCGCCAGGAACTCGTCGTACGGCGTCCCCGCGCGTCTCGGCTGCATGCCGAGGCTAACGTGGTGCCGTGGACCTCGACCCCCGCGAGCTGCGCCGGGTCGTCCTGGTCGTCGCGCTGCTGAACCTCGGCTACTTCTTCGTCGAGTTCTCGGTCGCACTCGTCGCCGGCTCCGTGTCGCTGCTGGCCGACAGCGTGGATTTCCTGGAGGACACGGCGATCAACCTGCTGATCTTCGTGGCCCTCGGTTGGCCGCTGGCCCGGCGGGCGGTGATGGGCAAGGCGATGGCCGCGGTGATCCTCGGGCCGGCCGCCGTGGCGGGCTTTGAGGCCGTGCAGCGCTTCGCCGACCCGGTGCCGCCCCTGGTGGTGCCGGTCGTGCTCGCGTCGCTCGGTGCGATCGCGGTCAACGGCACCAGCGCCTGGCTCCTCGCCCGGGTCCGTCGCCATGGCGGGTCCCTGAGCCGGGCGGCCTTCCTCTCCGCGCGCAACGACGTCCTCGTCAACGTCGCCATCATCGCGATGGCCGGGGTCACCCTCGGCACCGACTCCGGTTGGCCCGACTTGCTGCTCGGCTGCTTCATCCTGCTGCTCGCTGCGCACGCCGCCTGGGAGGTGTGGGAGGTCAGCGAGGAGGAGCGGCTGGCCGCCAAGGCGCTGGCCGGCGAAGAGATCGACTGACCGGCCGAGCAGCCACCGCGGGCGGGACCCTTGGCGGATGTCGCAGTCGTGACCTAGCGTGCGGTGCGTGAGACGCCCTCACGAGAACGTCGCCACCGTGCTGGTACACCCTTGCGCGCTCGCCGAGCTCGAGCTGGAGCTGATGGCGCTGGACCTCCGGGTCTGGCCGGTGCACAGCTCGCCGATCTGCGCCGACGGTCCTCGGGAGGCGTTCCAGATCCGCCGGCGGCTGGTGATGGCCGCTCAGGGCTCCTGGGACCTGGCCGAGCACTGGGTCCCCGTCTGGATCTCCTTCGGCGACAGCTGGCGGCGCGGCGCCGAGCCGCTGCCGTGGGCCGCCCACCGCACCCTCTGGGACGCTCTCGACCGGCGCGCCGAGCACGTCCGCTTCCGCCGCCGCCTGGGCGGCGTCGCACCCCTGCTGGCGCCCGTCGAGCACGCCGAGGCCTGACAGCCGACCCGGCCCGGGTCTCAGCGGGCGTAGAAGAGCTCGGGGAACCACGCCCGCGCCGAGCGCGTGAACAGCAGGACGACGACCAGGGCGGCGGGCACCGCGCCCACCAGGAGGGCCCAGGCCCCCACGAGTACGCCCCATCCCAGCGCCAACGTCGCCCCGCCGGCGCCGACCACCACCAGGGTCCAGGCCGCCTGCCACCCGCGGAGCAGCAGGGCGCCGCAGACCGCCGAGCCCAGGCCCCAGATCGCGGCCATGATGCCGTAGCCGAACATGAAGCCCCAGTCCCCGCCTTCCCACCAGTTCCCGGGATCGAGGAAGGCGATGGCCGTCCAGAGACTGATCGCGCTGGCGGCTCCGGCGCACACGATCGTGACCCACCCGGCCAGGGTCACCGTCACCGGACGAGGCCCCCGCGGAGCGGCAACGTCCTCGACGAACGCGGGCGACTCCGATGACATGCCCGCACGATCCCACAACCAAACCGCCCACGCGGACATCTCACCGACGTGGGGGGAACAGTGGGGGAGTCGAGGGCGGCGGCCCGGCTCGACATCCAGGGCCTGCGGGCCGTGGCGGTCGGGCTCGTCGTCCTCGACCACGCGGGAGTCGCGCTGGTCGCAGGCGGGTACGTCGGCGTCGACGTCTTCTTCGTCGTCTCCGGGTTCCTCATCACCTCCCTGCTTCTCCGCGAGGCCGAGCGGACCGGCCGCATCGACATCCCGGCGTTCTACGCGCGGCGCGCCCGGCGGATCCTGCCGGCGGCGACCGTGACCCTGGTCGCCACCGTCGTCGCCGGAGCCGCCCTGCTGCCGCTCACCCGGGCGATGCGGGTCGCCGACGACGCGGCGTGGTCCGCGGTGTTCGCCGCCAACGTGCGCTTCGCCCGCGAGGGCACCGACTACTTCGCCGACGCCGCCCCGTCGCCGCTCCAGCACTACTGGTCGCTGGCGGTCGAGGAGCAGTTCTACGTCGTCTGGCCACTGCTGGTGGCGCTGCTCGTGGCGCTCCTCGCCCGCCGGGGAGCGCGACGTGCGGCGCTGGCCCTCGCCCTGCTCGCGGTCGCGGTGGGGTCGTTCGCGTGGTCGCTCCGGCTCCTGGACCAGGCGCCCGGGGCGGCGTACTTCTCCGCCCCGGCCCGAGCCTGGGAGCTTGCCCTGGGCGCTCTGCTAGCGGTGCTGGTCGACCGGCTGTCCCGCTTGCATCGGGAATTCCGCGCCACCCTGGCCGCCGCGGGCCTGACGGCGGTCGCGGGGTCGGCCGTCCTCCTCGGCCCGGACCGCTCCTTCCCGGGGTGGGCGGCGCTGCCTGCGGTGCTCGGCACCGCTGCCGTGCTCGCGGCGGGTGTCCCCGACGCGACCGGACCGGCCCGACTGCTGACGACGCGGCCGATGGTGTGGCTGGGCGACCTGTCCTACTCGCTCTACCTGTGGCACTGGCCGGTGCTGCTGCTCGGCGCCCCGCTGCTCGACCTCGCCCCGGTGCTCGGCGGCTCACTGCTCGTTGTCACCGCCACCGTGCTGGCGGTCCTCAGCCACCGCTTCGTGGAGGCGCCCTTCCGCGGTGGTCGCTGGTGGCGCCCGACGCGACGCTCGCTGGCGCTCTGGCCGTTGGCGCTCGCGGCCACGGCGGCCACGGTGGTCGGGGTTCACCTGCAGGTCGAGCGCGCGACGGACCGGCTGGCCGTGGCCGCAGCGGCCTTCGACCCGGCCTCGGTGCCACTGGAGCTGCGAACGGCGCCCAACGGCCGTCGCGTGCACGACCTGATCGCCGCGGCGCTCGACCGGGCCGCCGTCGGGGCGCCGATCCCGTTCCCCGTGCGCAACGACCTGACCGATCTCGACCGCGACCGGCCGGCGTACGGCGCCGCCTGTGTGGCTGGGGACCCGGAGGTCGGCCACGGCCTGTGCCCGATCGGCACGGTGGGCGCCCAGCGCCGCGTCGTGGTGGTCGGCGACTCGCACGCCTACATGTGGGTGCCGGCGCTGGAGGTGCTGGGGGCGCGCGACGGCTTCGAGGTGGTGCCGCTGGTGAAGTTCGGGTGCACGCCGTACGACCTGCCCATGCTCCTCGACCTCGACGGGCCGCCGTTCCCCGAGTGCGAGCGGCAGCATGCCTGGGTCCAGGAGCAGATCACCGCCCTCCACCCCGACCTGGTGCTGGTCGCCTCGCGTGCCTACCCCCACCGGCTGCTCGGCGGCCGCCCCGACCGGGCCGCCTGGTCGGAGGCCGTCGCGGGTTTCGTGCGCGAGACGGAGGCGCTCGGGCCCGTGGTGCGTGTGCTCGGCGACGTCTCGCTGCTGGCGGTCGACCCCGCCGCCTGCCTGCTCGCCGTAGGCGCCACGATGGCCGACTGCACCCGCCCCGTGAACAGCCACATCCGATCGGTCAACAGGGGGGTGCGGGACGGCGCCCGCTCCGCAGGGGCGAGGTACGTCGCCGTGAACCGGCTGGTCTGTGCTGCGGGTCGGTGCCCGTTCGTCGTCGACGACGTCGTGACCTACCACGACGGCCAGCACCTCAGTGCGACGTGGGTGCGCGCCGTCGCCGACGACCTCGGCACGATGCCCGGGCTGGCGGACGCCATCGGCGGGACCGACGGGGTGTCGCTTGATTCCCCGCGTCCTGGCCCGCGTGGGTAGCATGGCGAAGGCGCTGCCCACCGGCCGCGCTCACCTGCCACGCCCCAGGAGCCATCGCCCGTGCCAGCCATCTTCGACAAGATCCTCCGCATCGGCGAGGGCAAGATCCTGCGCCAGCTCGAGGCGGTCGCCAGGGCCGTCAATGCGATCGAGGACGACTTCGTCGCCATGAGCGACGAGGAGCTCCGGTCGATGACGGTGGAGTTCAAGGAGCGGCTGGAGAAGGGCGAGACGCTCGACGACCTGATGCCGGAGGCGTTCGCGACCGTCCGCGAGGCTGCCAAACGGGTCATCGGGCAGCGCCACTTCGACGTCCAGCTGACGGGCGGCGCTGCGCTCCACCTCGGCAACATCGCCGAGATGCGCACCGGTGAGGGCAAGACGCTGGTCGCCACCCTCGCGACCTACCTCAACGCGCTGACCGGGCGGGGCGTCCACGTCGTCACCGTCAACGACTACCTCGCGAAGTACCACGCCGAGTGGATGGGCCGCATCTACCACTTCCTCGGCCTCACCACCGGCGTCATCCTGCCGTCGATGAAGCCCGACGAGCGTCGTGAGGCCTACAACTGCGACGTCACCTACGGCACCAACAACGAGCTGGGCTTCGACTACCTCCGAGACAACATGGCCAGCTCCATCGAGGAGTGCGTGCAGCGTGGCCACCACTACGCCATCGTCGACGAGGTCGACTCGATCCTGATCGACGAGGCGCGGACGCCGCTGATCATCAGCGGCCCCACCCAGGACGAGGTGCGGTGGTACGCCGAGTTCGCCACCATCGCCAAGACCCTGGTCAACGACGTCGACTACGAGGTCGACGAGAAGAAGCGCACCATCTCGGTGCTCGAGCCGGGCATCACCAAGGTCGAGGACTACCTCGGCATCGACAACCTCTACGACTCGGTCAACACGCCGCTGATCTCGTTCCTCAACAACTCCATCAAGGCCAAGGAGCTCTTCCGCAACGACAAGGAGTACGTCGTCATGGAGGGCGAGGTGCTCATCGTCGACGAGCACACCGGCCGGATGCTGGCGGGACGGCGCTACAACGACGGCCTGCACCAGGCCATCGAGGCCAAGGAGGGCGTGCAGGTCCGCGAGGAGTACCAGACCCTCGCCACCGTCACCCTGCAGAACTACTTCCGCCTCTACGAAAAGCTCGCCGGCATGACCGGCACGGCGATGACCGAGGCCAGCGAGTTCGACAAGATCTACAAGCTCGGCGTGGTCCAGATCCCGACCAACAAGCCGATGCAGCGCATGGACCAGCCCGACCTGGTCTACCGCACCGAGGACGCGAAGTACGACGCCGTCGTCGCCGACATCGAGGAGCGGCACCGCAAGGGCCAGCCGGTCCTGGTCGGCACCGTGTCGGTGGAGAAGTCCGAGCATCTCGCCAGCCTGCTCACCAAGCGCAGCATCCCGCACACCGTGCTCAACGCCAAGCAGCACGCCGACGAGGCGAAGGTCGTTGCACTCGCGGGCCACAAGGGCGCGGTCACCGTCGCCACCAACATGGCCGGACGAGGCACCGACATCATGCTCGGCGGCTCCGTCGACTTCCTGGCCGACCAGGAGCTGCGCAAGAAGGGACTCGACCCGCAGGAGACCCCGGAGGAGTACGAGTCCGCCTGGGCCGACACCGTCGAGCGGGTCAACGAGCAGGTCGCCGCCGAGCACGACGCCGTGCGCGAGGCCGGCGGGCTCTACGTCATCGGCACCGAGCGCCACGAGTCGCGCCGCATCGACAACCAGCTGCGCGGCCGCTCCGGCCGGCAGGGAGACCCGGGCGAGTCGCGGTTCTACCTGTCCCTGCAGGACGAGCTGATGCGGCTGTTCAAGTCCGACTGGGTCGACCGCGTGCTGACCGTCCTCAAGGTCCCCGACGACGTGCCGATCGAGAACAAGCGGGTCACCAACGCGATCGCCAGCGCCCAGGGCCAGGTCGAGTCGCAGAACTTCGAGTCCCGCAAGAACGTCTTGAAGTACGACGACGTGATGAACCGCCAGCGTGAGGTGATCTACGCCGAGCGCCGCCGGGTGCTGGAGGGCGCCGACCTGCAGGAGCAGGTGCACAGCTTCATCGATGACGTCATCCGGGGCTACGTCATGTCCGCCACCGAGGACTACCCCGAGGAGTGGGACCTCGACGCGCTCTGGGTGGCCCTCAAGCAGCTCTACCCGGTCTCCCTCGAGCACGCGCGGCTCGAGGAGGAGGCCGGCGGACGCGAGGGCATGGACCGCGACGAGCTGGTCGAGCTGCTGCAGGCCGACGCGCAGGCGGCGTACGCCCGCCGTGAGGACGAGATCGGCGCCGAGGTGATGCGCGAGCTCGAGCGCCGGGTGATCCTCTCGGTGCTGGACCGCAAGTGGCGCGAGCACCTCTACGAGATGGACTATCTCCGCGAGGGCATCTACCTGCGGGCCTACAGCCAGCGCGACCCCCTGGTGGAGTACCAACGCGAGGGCTTCGACATGTTCGCCGCGATGATGGACGGCATCGCGGAGGAGTCCGTCGGCTTCCTGTTCAACCTCGAGGTGCAGGTCGAGGAGGAGCCCGCCCCGGTCGAGATCGAGGACGCCGGCATGTTCGACGTGGTCTCGGCGCCCGCGGCGATGGACGCGGCCCGCGACGCCGCCAAGGATGCCCCCGTCATCCAGGCCAAGGGACTGCAGGCGCCCCAGCAGCCGCAGAACCTGTCCTACTCCGCCCCGTCGGAGGACGGCGAGGTCGAGGTGACCGGTGGCACGGTGTCCAACGCCGACGACGAGTACGCCAACGTCGGGCGCAACCAGCTCTGCCCGTGCGGCTCCGGCAAGAAGTTCAAGCGCTGCCATGGTGCGCCCGGGGGCCCGACCGGACTCACCGCGCGGGTCAACGGCTGAGCGGACCGCAGCCCCCGAACGCTCAGGCGAACTGCAGCGCTGTGCACAGCCAGCGGGCGTCGACCAGCTCGAAGCGGGCGGCGATCGCCCGCGAGCGCTCGCCGTGGCGGACGTGGATGCTGACCTCGACCCGCGTGTCGGTCACGAAGCAGCTCCGCACGCCCTGCACCTGCGGCCGCACGACCTGGCCGGTGCGGCCGCCGCCGGGCCGGTGGCCACCGGCCCGGGCGACCAGCAGGGCCCGCCGGACCAGGTCGGCGTGGACGGCCGGGGCGGTCCATCGCACCAGCTGCCCCGCCGGCCGGTCGCCGGCCACGATCTCGACGACCGCCTGCGCGTAGCGGTGGGCCCACTGCTCGACCCGGCGGCGGTGGCCGGCCTCGATGGACACGACATCGCCGCCCGGGCGTCCGGGGCTGAGCCCCGGGGCCGGGGGCGGGTCGTAGGCCGGCACCAGGTCGAGGGCGAGCGTGCCCTGCACGCTGGCGAGCGGCACCGCGTCGGGGTGCCGATGCAGGCTGGTCATCGGGTCTCCTCTCGAGGGGACGGCAGCTCCAGTGAGGTGCCGGGGACGAGCAGGTCGGGGTCGGGGCCGACCGCGGCCCGGTTGAGCCGGTAGATCTGCTGCCAGCGGTCGGTGATGTCGGCCGGCGAGGCGTCGGGGGAGAGGTCACGGGCGGCGATCGCCCACAATGTGTCGCCGGGGACCACCAGGTGCTGTGGGCGGGTCGGCGTCGCCGTCCTCGCCAGCACCGGTCGAGAGACTCCTCCCTCGGCCCGGTCGGGGTAGGGCAGCCCGCGCACCACCGTCACGGGGTCGCTCGGCGCGCCCGAGCCGTCGAACGCCAGGGCGGGCGTCGCGAGGCCGCCGGTGAGAGCGGCTCCGAGCGCGCCCAGCACGGCTCGGTGCACCCACCGGGGGCAGCCGCGTGGGCGGGCCCGGCGCCCGCGTCCGGCGGCCACCAGCACGGCCGTCGTCGCCGCCCACCACCACAGGCCGCAGCCGAGCAGCAGCACGGCGGCCAGCCCCCGCACCAGCGCCACCAGGTCGAGGGTCGAGGCAGGGTCGAGCGCGGAGGTGAGCAGCGCCAGCTCGGGGGCGAGCTGCGGCGGCAGGGCGGCCAGCAGGCAGCTCGCCGCCGCCCACAGGAGCCACCCCCGCCGGATCCGCATGCGCAATGTCCTTACGTTTACGTACATTTGCGTCTATTCAAGGGTGACTGATGTCGTTCGTCAACGACTCCTCCACAGGCGCCCGGGCCGCCGTCGGGGCGCATCCCGGGGGATGGCAGGCTCCTGCCATGGCCTGGGACGACGAGCTCGCCTCGCTCTTCGCCGACCTCGAGCGCCAGGCGGAGGCGCTCTACGGCGAGGAGCGCGCCGCCGAGCTCGCCGATCGCAGCCGGGCGGAGTACGCCTCAGTCACGCTGGCCAGCCGGCTGATGGCCTCCCTCGAGCACGAGGTCGCCCTCGACGTGGTCGGCGTCGGGGCGGTCACCGGTCGGCTCGAGCGGCTGGGGGAGGGCTGGTGCCTGGTGCGCTCGCTCGGGACCGACTGGATCGTCCTCGCCGAGGCCGTCGCCGCGGTCCGGGGCGCCTCGGAGCGCGCCGTCCCGGAGGCGGCCTGGTCGCCGCTGACCCGCCTCGGGGTCGGCTCCACGCTCCGAGGCCTCGCGGCCGCGGAGGCGCGCTGCGTGGTCCACCGCCGCGACGGTGCCCGCCACGAGGGTGTGCTGGCGCGGGTCGGCGCCGACTTCGTCGAGGTACGCCCCGAGGTGGGGCGGGTCCAGCTGATGTCCTTCGCCGCGGTGGCCGCCGTGGCCAGCCGGGACTGACCTGCCGGTGCTGCTAGGTCGCGTCCACGTCGTACGGCGGCAGCTCGCCGGCCTGGAGGGGCTTCTCGCGGGGCCGGCTGGGCGCCGGCTCGTCCTCCTCCTCCATCGCCTCGATCACGTGCTTGCGCACGATCTCGCGCGGGTCGAGGTCGCGCAGCTCGAGGTCGGCGTACTCCGAGCCGAGCTCCTCACGGAGCTCGTCGCGGGCGACGTTGGCGAGAGTGCGCAGCTGACGCAGCATCCGCCCCGCCTGCCGGGCGAGGTCGGGCAGCTTCTCGGGGCCGACGACGAGCACGGCGACGAACGCGATCACCGCGAGCTCCGGCAGGCCGACCCCGAACATGGCGGGGATTCTAGAGCTTGCTGGTCGGGGTCAGGCCGAGCTGGCGACCGGCCAGGCCGCGCCCCTTCTCGGTCAGCGCTGACGCCACTCGGGTCAGCTCGACGGCGGCGGGTGCGGTGGGGTCGGACTCGACGATCGGCTTGCCGGCGTCGCCGCCCTCGCGCAGCGAGGTGTCGAGCGGCACCTGGCCGAGCACGGGGACGTCGTAGCCGAAGCGCTCGGAGAGGGTGGCCGCCACTCGGTCGCCGCCCCCGGAGCCGAAGATCTCCAGACGGTGCTCGGGACCGCAGTGGGGGCAGGGGAGGAAGCTCATGTTCTCCACGACCCCGACCACCCGCTGATGCATCATCGAGGCCATCGTGCCGGCCCGCTCGGCCACCTCGGCCGCGGCCTCCTGCGGGGTGGTCACCACGACCACCTCGGCGTTGGGGAGATGCTGCCCGAGCGAGAGGGCGATGTCGCCGGTGCCGGGCGGCAGGTCGAGGAGCAGCACGTCGAGGTCGCCCCAGAAGACGTCGCTGAGCATCTGCACCAGCGCCCGGTCGAGCATCGGGCCGCGCCAGGCGACGACCTGGTCGCGCCGCGGCTTGAGCATGCCGATGGAGATCACCGAGACGCCCGACGGCGTCGGCACCGGCATGATCATCTCCTCGACCTGGGTGGGCCGGGAGTCGGCGATGCCGAGCATGGCGGGCACCGAGTGGCCGTAGATGTCTGCGTCGACGACGCCGACCCTGCGCCCCTGGGCCGCCATCGCGAGGGCGAGGTTGACGGTGACCGAGGACTTGCCCACCCCACCCTTGCCGGAGGCGACGGCGATCACCCGGGTCAGCGAGTCGGCCTGGGCGAACGGGATCTCCTTGGCCGGCTGACCGCCGCGCAGCGTGGACTGCAGCGCGGAGCGCTGCTCGTCGGTCATCACGCCCATCGTCACGGACACGCCGGTGACGCCCTCGACCTTGCCGACCGCCGCCGTCACGTCACGAGTGATCGCGTCGCGCATCGGGCAGCCGGCCACGGTCAGCAGCACGTGGACGGCCACCGACCCGTCGTCGGTCCGCTCGATCGCGTCGACCATGCCGAGCTCGGTGACCGGTCGCTTGATCTCGGGGTCGATGACGGTGGCCAGCGCCGCCCAGATCGCGGGATGGGCCTGCTCGAGGGAGGGGGTGCTCATGATGTCCAAGAGTACGGGTGTCCCTCAGGAGTGGTCGTTCGAGGGGGCGTCGGCTGGGTCGTCGCGGTCGGACCCCGCGAGGCGCTCCTCGAGCTCGCCGGCCAGCGACCGCAGCTCCGAGCGCAGGAAGTCGCGGGTCGCGACCTCGCCGACCGCCATCCGCAGCGACGCCACCTCGCGGGCGAGGTACTCCATGTCGGCGTGCGCCCGCGTGTTGGCCTGCCGGTCCTGCTCGGCGATCACCTTGTCGCGGGTCTCCTGCCGGTTCTGCGCGAGCAGGATCAGCGGGGCGGCGTACGACGCCTGCAGCGAGAGCATCAGCGTCAGGAAGATGAAGGGGAAGCGGTCGAACGTCAGGCTCGCGGGCGCCAGGCTGTTCCAGCCGACCCAGACGCCGACGAAGACCGTCATCCAGAACAAGAAGCGGGCGGTGCCCATGTAGCGGGCGAAGCCCTCGGCGAACACGCCGATGGTGTCGGCCTCGGGGTCGGGGCGACGCAGGGCCAGCCGGCGCGTCTCGCGCGGGGTGTCGAGACGACCGCGACCGGAGCGGGGCTCGCTCATCGCAGGACCCCTCTCGCTCCGCCGCGGTGCTCGTCGATGACGTCGGCGCGAGCCTGGTCGCGCCAGCCGTCGGGCAACATGTGGTCGAGCAGGTCGTCGACGGTCACCACGCCCAGCAGCCGTCCCTGGTCGTCGACGACCGGAGCGGCGGTGAGGTTGTAGAACGCGACGTGCGCCGCGACCTCCAGCAGGGTCGCCTCGGGGTGGATGTAGGTCGTCTCCTGGTCGAGCACGCCCGCGACCAGCTCACTGGGGGGCTCCCGGAGCAGTCGCTGGATGTGGGCCAGTCCCAGCAGCTTGCCGGTCGGCGTCTCGAGGGGAGGCCGGCAGACGTAGACCTGTGCCGCCAGCGACGTGGGCAGCTCCTCGCGACGGACGTGGGCCAGCGCCTCGGCGATGGTGGCGTCGGGCGGCAGGATCACCGGCTCGGGCGTCATCATGCCGCCGGCGGTCTCCTCGTCGTAGACCATGAGCCGCTTGACGTCCTCCGCCTCCTCCGGCTCCATCAGCTCCAGCAGCCGGCGGGCCTGCTCGGGAGGCAGGTCGGCGATCAGGTCGGCGGCGTCGTCGGCCGACATCTCCTCGAGGATGTCGGCGGCACGTTCCGGCTCCAGGTGGCTCACGATCTCCACCTGGTCCTCGTCGGGCATCTCCTCGAGCACCTCGGCGAGCCGCTCGTCGTCGAGCTCCGCCACCACGGCGGTACGCCGTTCGGTCGGCAGGTCGCGCAGCGCGCTCGCGGCGTCGGCGGGACGCATCTCGTTGAGCGCCGCGACGAGCTGGGTGGCGCCCTGGCGCTCCTCGGGACTGGCCAGCCCGACGACGGCGTTCCACTCCACCACATGGGTCTGCCCCCGGCGACGCAGCCCGCGCCCCGGCTCCTGGACCGCCAGCCGGCTGATCAGCCAGTCGCGGTTGCGGCTCTGCTCGAGGGCGACGTCGTAGATCGCGCCGCGGGTCGCGGTGTCGCGGATGACCACCTGACGGTCGAGCATCTCGCCCATCACCAGCGTCTCCGTGGGCCGCTGCTCGAAGCGGCGCAGGTTGATCACCCCGGTGGTGTAGACCTGGCCGCTGTCGATGTTGGTCACCCGCGTCATCGGCACGAAGATGCGCCGCCTGCCGAACACCTCGACCACCAGGCCCAGGGCCCGCGGCTGGTGCGCGTCGGAGCGGACGGAGACGACCACGTCGCGCACCTTCCCGACCTGCTCGCCGCGCGGGTCGAAGACCGGCAGCCCGACGAGCCGGGCGACGTAGACGCGGGTGGGTGAGGTGGTCACGGGGAGAACGCTACTGAGAAGGGGCGAAGACCGTGAAGCCACGACCGGGGTCGAGTGTCCCCCCGGGCACCGGTGGCAGGCCGAGGGCCTTGGTCACGACCGCGGCGACGTGGGCGGTGCGGACCGGTTGCCGGCCGCCGTACCCCTTCCACAGCCCGGCGGGGTCCTTCAGATGCGGGTTGAGGTCGTAGAGGTCGGCGCCGACCGCCACCCCGGGTCCCCAGGCCAGGAACGGCACCCGGATGTTGGGCAGCGCCCGGGTGTTCTTGCCCAACGTCTGGGAGCCGCCGTGGTCGGAGGTCACGACGACGAGCGTCCGCCCGGCCAGCGTCGGGCTGTCCTCGATGCTGGCCAGCAGCTGCCCGAGGCGGGCGTCGGCCTGGGCCACCGAGGCGTCGTAGTCGGCGCTGGTGAAACCCTCCCGGACGCCGACCCTGTGGGTGGCCGACAGGTGGAGGAAGCTCAGCGTCGGCGGCTTCTTGCCGCCCAGGCGACCGAGCAGGTCGCTCATCGCTCCGGCGTCGTTGCGGTCGCCGACGTAGTCGGCGATCTTGTCGCGGCCGTTGTCGACGCCGTAGGGGTCGCGACCGCCGTTGTCGGCGTCCCAGCTCCGGTCGACCAGCCGGAGGTTGTCGCGGGTCACGAGCGCGGTGCGGTAGGCGTAGTTGTGCACCAGGTCGTAGACGCTGGAGAGGTAGCGGCCGGCGGCGGCGTGCACGGTGCGGTCCCAGGTGTCGTCCCAGTCGACGCCGTGGCCGGCCTTGGCCGGTGTGACCCGGCGACCGGTCAGCATCGCCGCGACGTTGGCGTCGCGCGAGGTGCGTTCGGCGAGAGTACGGGCGTTGAGGGTCGAGGCGCCCTCGGCCATCAGCCGGTACAGGGTCGGCGCGCCCCCGGCGCCGAGGCGCCGGATGCTGCCGACGGTGAGCCCTTCGACGTCGACGACGACCACCCGGTCGGCGTACGGCGTCTCGCGGGGTGCGACCGAGGCCTCGGCGACCACCAGCGGGTGGTCGGTGGCCTTCTTCACGACCCAGTCGCGCCGGGCGACGTAGCTGCTCCACCGCACGTCGGAGGTGCCCATCAGCCAGTCGACGGGCTGCGGTCGGGCGGGTGGCCGGCAGGCGCCGTCGTGGAGGCCGCCGCTGGCCGAGTGCAGCTCGGATCGCGGGGTGATGTAGCAGAAGTACTTCTCGCGCTCGTTCTTGTCGCCGGTCACGATGATCGGGATGGCCGGGTCGGCGGCCCGCAGCTCGGCGACCAGCTCCGCCTCGCGGCGGAACCCCTCCTTGCGCCACGTCCAGGCGTCGCCGTGCGTGTTGGCCGGGTTGTGGGTGTTGAAGAACCACGCCCGCTGCCCGGTGACCTTGCTCTCGAGCAGCACGTAGGGCATCAGGAGCTCGTCACCCTTGAAGTAGGGGATCCGGATGGTGCGCTGTTCCAGGAGCTTCCAGGTGTCCCGCCGCCAGATGATCGAGTTGTGCACGCTGGCGCGACGGTTGATCGACGTTCCCGGGAAGATCCGGAAGTCCGAGCCGGCGATCTCGTCGAAGTAGTCGGCCTGCTTGGCCTGGAACTCCTGGAGGCCCACGACCGAGACCGTCTCCTCGCGGATCGCGCGGAGCGCGAGCCGCAGCCGCTTCTGGTAGCCGCCGAACGTGGGCCGGTCCCCGCCGGGGTCGGTATGGCTCGCGCCGAGCACGTTGAAGGAGCCCACCCGGAACGACGCCTGGCTCGCGGCGGGCGTGAGGGCGGGCGGCTGCGCGGCGGGTGCGTCGGCGTCGTCGGTGGCCTGGCCGAGCCAGGCGACTCCGGCGGCCACGACCGCGGCGGCGGCGACCAGGGCCACCGCCTGACGGGCAGGCACGCGGACGGCAGGCATGGACGTGACCCTCCTTCGGGGGAAGCAGCCGGGGGCGCGGTGAGCAGCCGGGGTGTCCTCGACACCCTCACCCGGCGGTGGGGACCGTGTGCAGCGTACGCGAATTTTCGTGACTTGTGAGGCCCTTGTGACGATTGGGGCGATGCGGGACGGCGTCGGGAGCGCGCCGACGGCGGCTCCGGCCCACGCGGCGAGGGAGCGCTAGCATGACCGTCGTCCAGCCCTCCGACCGACGGGAGCAGCCCCGGTGAGCACCTCCGCGCGCTCCCGCACGGTGCGCATCGGGCCGGACGGCCTGCACGCCCGCTCCCGCGAGGAGCTCGTGCTCGACGTGCTCTTCGACGGCCGCCGGATCTGGTCGCTGTGGCTGCACCGCGACGGCGAGGACGAGGGCGAGGGCACGTTCGTGGCCTGGCCGAAGGGGATGAGGCGCTTCCTCGACGGCTCCGCCAGAGTGAGTGTGGTCGTCCACGAGACAGGTGAGGTGCTCTACGACGAGGAGCACCGCTTCGGCGACGGCCAGGGCCGGGTCGAGGTCGTCGACCGGGACGGCAACCCGCTGGCGACCGACAAGACCGGGCGTCTGGTGAAGACGTTCGAGAACCGCAGCGCGGCCCACGTCGCCCCGCTGCTGGACGCCGTGGAGGAGGTGCTCGCGGCGCTCGGTCGGGCCGGGATCGACGCCTTCCTCGCCTACGGCACCCTGCTCGGCGCGGTCCGCGAGGGGCGGTTGATCGGCCACGACAGCGATGCCGACCTCGGCTACGTCAGCCAGCACACCGAGCCGGTCGACGTGATGCGGGAGTCCTTCCGGCTGCAGGCCCGGCTGGCGGAGATGGGCTACGTCACCCAGCGCTACTCCGGTGCGGCGTTCAAGGTCGTGGTGACCGAGGCCGACGGCTCCGCGCGGGGTCTCGACGTCTTCGGTGGCTTCCTGCGCGACGGGCACCTCTACCTCATGGGCGAGATCCGCGCCCCCTTCGACCGGTCGTGGATCTACCCGCTGGGCACCGCCACCCTCGAGGGCCGGGAGCTTCCCGTCCCGGCCGACCCCGACCGGCTGCTGGTCGCCACCTACGGCCCGTCGTGGCGCACCCCCGACCCGGCGTACAAGTTCGAGACGCCGGCCTCGACCTACCGCCGGCTCAACGGCTGGTTCCGCGGCATCCGCCCGCAGCGACCGCTCTGGGACGGCTACTACGCCCGCGCCCCCGAGCCGGCCTCGTGGGAGCCGTCCGACCTGGCGCGGGCCGCCTTCGCGGCGCACGGCACCGACGCGACGTACGTCGACCTCGGCTGCGGCCACGGCGTCGACGCCGTGTGGCTCGCCTCCCAGGGCGCGACCGTGTGGGGGCTCGACCACGTGCCCAAGGCGTTCGCCGCCGCGCAGGCGGCCCAGCCGGACGACGCCACCGTCCACTTCGCCGCCCTCAACCTGCACGAGCTGCGATCGGTGCTGTCGACCGGCGCCCTGCTGGCGCGGGTGCCCGGCCCCACGGTGCTCCTCGGCCGCCATCTCGTCGATGCCGTGGATCGTCCGGGCCGGCGCCACCTCTACCGCTTGTGCGACATGCTGCTGCGCGACGGCGGCGAGGTATGGCTGGAGTTCGTGTGCCGGCGGGGGCGCGACCGGCTGGCCCGGCGACTACGGGTCAAGGTCCGCCAGCCCGACAAGATCGCCGCCGAGCTGGAGGCTGCCGGCGCGACCGTGACGGCCCGCGAGGTGCTGCTAGCCTCGACACCCGTTGGCGGGAAGGCCGTCGAGGTGCCCTCCCGGATCTGTCGGATGGTGGCGACGTGGCGGTGAAGGACACGCTCGGCAAGAGCGCGCGGACGGTCGGCGAGAAGGTCGCCGCGACCAGCGTGGTCGACCTGCGCCGCCGGGTGAAGCGTCTCGAGGACGAGGTGCAGGAGTGCCGCTCCCTCAACATCCGGCTGGCAGAGCTGACCGACCTGGTCACCGAGCTGCTGCTCCCGGTCGCCCAACGCGACGACGCGAAGGTGGCCGAGATGCTCGAGCGGTACCAGAAGTCCCTCTGAGCCATGGCGCGCCGCGTGTTCTTCCACGTCGGGCTGCCCAAGACGGGCACCACCTACATCCAGTCGGTGCTGTGGACCAACCGCCAGGCACTTGCCGAGCAGGGCGTCCTCTACCCCGGAGGCCCGCGCGAGCACCTGTGGGCCTCACTGTCGGTCCGGGAACGCCCCGGGCTCGCGCAGCGTAGCCCCGAGGCCGAAGGCGCCTGGGGCCGCGTGGTCGAGCAGCTGGCCGACTGGGAGGGCGATGGGCTGGTCAGCCACGAGTTCTTCGGCAGCGCCAGCGCCGAGCAGGCGCAACAGGCGCTGGCGGCGGTGGCGCCGGCGGAGACGCACGTCATCGTCACCGCGCGTGACCTGCTCACGGTGCTCAGCTCCTACTGGCAGGAGTACATCAAGCACGGCTTCGAGGCGAGGCTCGAGGAGTTCCCCACCAGCGCGGAGCCCGGCGACGAGTGGGGGTGGGCGGCGCTCGACCTGCCGGGTGTCCTGCGGCGGTGGGGCAGCACCCTGCCCCCCGAGCGGGTGCACGTGCTGGTGCTGCCCGAGCGCGACGCCCCCCGCGAGACGCTGATGCTCCAGTTCGCCGAGCTGTTGGGCGCCGACGCCACCGGCTTCTCCTTCGACCGCGCCAAGGAGAACACCTCGCTCGGTCTGGTGGAGGCCGAGCTGCTCCGTCGGGTGAGCCCCTACCTCAGCGGGTTCGGCAGCGCGCTCGACCGCGGCGTCTGGATCCGCGGCTACCTCGCTCACCGGATCCTGGTGCCGCGCTCGGACGAGCGCTTCCTGCCCTCCGACGCGCGGGTCAGCGAGCTCGCGGCCCGGGCCGACGACGGGATCGCGGAGATCGAGCGGGCGGCGTACGACGTCGTCGGCGACCTCGAGCGGCTCCGGGTGAGCGCCGCCCCGGGCGCCCTGCGTCACCCCGACGACGTCAGCCAGGACGAGCTCTTCGACGCCTCGCTCGACACCATCGCGACGCTGATGCAGGAGATGCGGGTCATCCGCCGCAACAACACCTCGCTCAAGAAGTCACTGGCCACGGCGGAACGGCGGCTCGAGGAGGCGACGGCCGTCGAGCCGACGGCCCCGTCGCGGCTCGCGCGGGCCCTCGACCGGGTCCGCCCCGGCGGCGGCTCCGACGCGCCCAAGGGTCGTTAGGATGCCGCCCATGCTCCAGCCCCGGCTCTTCTTGCACATCGGCCTGCTGAAGACGGGCACGTCCTACCTCCAGACGGTGATGTGGCAGAACGTCGAGGAGCTCCACCGCCAGGGCCTCGACATGGTCCCGGGGTCCAAGCGCGAGACGTTCCACCTGATGCTGCAGGTCCGCGACCGCTACAAGCCCGACGCCGACCCGCCGGAGGTGGCCACGGCGCTCGACCGGCTCCCCGGTCAGATCGCCGCCGCGACCGGCGACCGGGTGCTGATCACTGAGGAGTCGCTCGCACCGGCGACCCCCGAGCAGATCGAGAACCTGCTCGCTGCCTGCTCGGGTCGCGAGGTCCATCTCGTCATCACCCTGCGCGACCTGGGGCGGCAGATCCCCTCGGCCTGGCAGCAGACGCTGCAGGCCGGCATGTCGCTGACCTTCGGTTCGTATCTCCGGCGGCTGCGCCGGACCGAGGGGGAGATCGCCAACCGCTACTGGTCCTCCAAGGACGTGGCCGCCATCCTCGACCGGTGGGTCCAGTACGTCCCGGCCGACCGGATCCACCTCGTGCTTGTCCCGCCGCCCGGCGCGCCGCACGAGGAGCTGCTCCACCGGTTCTGCCGGGTGGTCGAGATCGACCCGGCGCCGTTGGACCGCGAGGTGCAGCGCAGCAACGAGTCCGTGGGTCGGGTCCAAGCGGAGGTGCTCCGGCGGGTCAACGCCGCCCTCGACCCGGAGCTGCAGGCCCGCGAGCTCTACGGCGACATCGGCAAGCGCTACTTCGCGGTGCGCGTGCTCGGCAAGCAGAAGGGCGAGCGGATCCGGGTGCCGCGAGAGCTCGAGGAGTGGACCAAGGAGGTCTCCCAACGCTACGTGGACGCCATCGCGGCCGGGGGCTATCAGGTGGAGGGAGACCTCGACGACCTGATGCCGCGCGACGATGCCTTCACCGACGAGGGCAAGGTCACCCACCAGCAGGTGGCCGAGTCCGCCGTGCTCGCGCTGGCCCGGATGCTGACCGACGATATGGAGAAGCTGCGGACCCGCCGGTCACGTGCCAGCAGACGCCGCGGCTCGCCGACCGGTCTGTTGCGTCGAGCGTTCGGTTCTCCGCGCCGCCTTGGGTAGAGTGGCCGACCGTATGTCGTGACCGACCATCCGGGGGGATCCCACCATGCTCCGCAAGACCCTGCTGAGCAGCGCCGTGGCGCTGACTCTCGCGATCGGTCTCGCACCGGCCGCGCCGGCCCGGGCGATGTCGTCGACGGTCTCCGCGGCCACGGCTGCCACGGCGGTCTCGGCCACCGCGGCCGCGCAGGCACCGGCGGCGAGGAAGAAGGGATGGCGGCCCGCGCAGGGCGCGGCCTTCAACAACCCGCTGGGGCGGATCGGCGAGAAGGCCAAGCTGATGTCGCGCATCGTCGCGGCGATCAACCACACCCCCAAGGGTGAGTACATCCGGATCGCGGCCTACTCCTTCGACCGCCAGTCGGTCCTCGACGCGCTGCTGAAGGCCCACCGCCGCGGCGTGCGCATCCAGATGCTGCTCAACGACAACTGGACCTCCAAGCAGACGCTGCGGCTGCAGAGGGTGCTCGGCAAGAGGGCGGGCCGCAAGAGCTTCGTGCGGATCTGCAAGGGATCCTGCCGCGGGGGGCCGGGCAACCTGCACCTGAAGGTCTACTCCTTCAGCAGGACCGGTGCTGCCAACAACGTCATCATGACCGGCTCGCACAACATGACCAACCGTGCCGTGCGCCTGCAGTGGAACGACCTCTTCACCATCAACGGCAACCAGAAGATCTTCGACACCTTCAAGAAGGTCTTCAACCAGATGAAGTGGGACAAGCGCGTCTCGCCGCGGTGGGTCTACTTCAGCAGCGGCGACTTCGCGGGCCAGTACTACAAGACCCAGGCGGACGCGACCAAGGCCGACGCCGTCGACGAGGCCGACATCACCGACGTCGCTGCGGCGAAGATCCCGGGACCCGACAAGGACCCGGTGATGAAGCGGCTCAAGGAGATCCGCTGCAAGGCCCTGCCGGGCACCGGCAAGAACGGCCGCACCGTGATCCGGATCCTGATGTACGGCTGGAACCAGGAGCGCGGCAAGTGGCTCGCCGAGCAGATCAGGGACCTGAAGCGCCGCAGGTGCAACATTGCGATCATCGGCAGCGCCATGGGCGGCGCGGTGCTCAAGATCCTCAAGCAGCGCAACATTGCCGTGCGCAGTGCCGACTGGGACTACCCGCCGATCGACCCCGACGACCCCAAGGCCGTCCGCCGGGCGAACTTCTACTCCCACCTGAAGATCGTGGCCGTCAACGGCAACATCGGCGGCAAGCCGGTCAAGAAGGTGTGGACGGGCTCGGAGAACTGGTCGGGCATCTCGTTCCTCAACGACGAGCTGATCCTCGAGATCGACCGCGCACGGGTCTACCGCAAGTACGTCGACCACTTCAACTTCGTCTGGCGTCGGGCGACGCACAGCTTCGCCACCAAGCCGCTGGGGATGCCCTAGGTCCCAGCCTGCGGGCGGTGCCTCACCCGCCGGGTGGGCACCAGATGAACGCCTTGTCCTTCGGGGCGGGGATGCATGCCTTGTTGTCGCCCAGCGGCGGCAGGGTGACGCCGGCGCGGATCATGTAGTGGTCGCTGATCCTCCGCGAGACCGTCGACTCGTCGAGGGCGTAGCTGGAGAACTGCACCGTGGTGGTGCCGAGGATCCAGTCGACCGCGGTGCGTGAGGCGTTGCGGCAGCTCGAGCCGCTGCGGTAGGCGCCGTTGGCGCCGTGGAGCGGCGCGGCGGCGCTGATCCGGCAGAAGAAGCTCTCCCGCTCGTTCATGTCGCCGGTGACGATCACCGGGTGCCCGCCGGCGACGAAGCTCCGCACCAGGGAGGCCTCGATGGCGGTGGCGGTGTTGCGCGCCCCCTGGGCCGGTCCGTACTTGTCGGCCGGGTTGTGGAAGTTGGCGAACCACACCTCGCGTCCCGTGCGGTTGTTGCGGAGCAGGACCTGCGGCATCGGCACCCGCCGCCGGAAGTAGGGGATGGGGGTGCTCTGGGCCCGCACCAGCGACCAGTCGGCCTTGCGCCAGACGATGGAGTTCTGGACCGGCTGGCTGCCCAACGACATCCCGGGGTAGACGCCGAAGGAGCCGCCGGTCAGGGAGGTGAACATGCCCAGCTGGCTGGCCTGGAACTCCTGCAGCCCGGCGACGCTGACGTTGTGGTAGCGGAACAGCCCGACCGTCGTGCGCATCCGCGCCGCCGCGCTGCCGAAGCCCCTGCGTCCGCCCCCGGTGGTGTGGCTGGCACCCAGCACGTTGAAGGAGGTCACCGTGAACTGCGTCGGGCTGGTCGAGCCCGCCGGCAGCCGGACGAAGCCCTCCGGGATGACCGGCTTCTCCTCCAGGATGACGGGCTTGACGATGCGGAACCGCTGGGACGCCTTGCGTGCCAGCGGGGCGGCGGACGAGGCCACCACGGGGCCGGAGCCGTCGGCGGCCCCAGCGGTCGCGGGCACGCTGTCGGAAGGGGTGGGGGACACCGGTGCTGCCGCCTCGGAACCGGCGGGGTCGGTGCCCGAGCTGGCCGGCGCCAGCACGTTGCTGCCGTAGAGGCCGACGGTGATCAGCGCGGCGGGCACGGCTACGAGGAGGCCGGCGCGACGGGACGCCCGGATCCGCTGCTGGTTGCGAAGTCGGCGAGGCTCAGGCTGGGGCGGTGCCGCGTGCGTGCCCATCCCCCTCCTCTGGTCGCCGAGCTGCCGGCCCGATCCTACCCGAGCGAGCCAGGCCTCCGGGCCACGACGAATTGGTCACACCTGGTCGCCTCGAGGCTCGACCGGTGGCCATACTGACGGCGACTCCGACGCCGCCCGAAAGGACCATCCATGGGTCGCCTGTGCCAGACCGAGGGTCTCACCGAGGACCAGCGAGACATCCTCGACGCCGTCCGCTCCTTCGTCGACAAGGAGATCCTGCCGGTCGCCACCGAGCTCGAGCACCGCGACGAGTACCCGACCGAGATCGTGGAGGGGCTCAAGGAGCTGGGTGTCTTCGGGCTGATGATCCCCGAGGAGTACGGCGGCCTCGGTGAGTCGCTGCTGACCTACGCCCTGGTGGTGGAGGAGATCGCCCGCGGCTGGATGAGCGTCTCCGGCATCATCAACACCCACTTCATCGTCGCCTACCTGCTCCAGCAGCACGGCACCGATGAGCAGCGGCAGCGGTACCTCCCGCGGATGGCCACCGGCGAGGTGCGCGGCGCCTTCTCGATGTCCGAGCCCGGGTGCGGCTCCGACGTCGCCGCCATCACGACCAAGGCCACCCGAGGCGACGACGGCGGCTACACCATCACCGGCCAGAAGATGTGGCTGACCAACGGCGGCTCGGCCAACCTGGTCGCCGTCCTGGTCAAGACCGACGAGGGCGCCGACAGCGTCTACCGCAACATGACGACGTTCCTGGTCGAGAAGGAGCCCGGCTTCGGCGAGACCGCGCCCGGCGTCACGATCCCGGGCAAGATCGAGAAGATGGGCTACAAGGGAGTCGACACCACCGAGATGGTCTTCGAGGGCCACGTCATCGGTGCCGACCAGATCCTCGGCGAGGCCCCCGGCAAGGGCTTCTACCAGATGATGGACGGCGTCGAGGTCGGCCGCGTCAACGTCGCCGCGCGCGGCTGCGGCGTCGCCAACAGGGCGTTCGAGCTCGGCGTCGCGTACGCCCAGCAGCGCGAGACCTTCGGGAAGAAGATCGCGGAGCACCAGGCGGTGCTGTTCCGGCTGGCCGAGATGGCCACCAAGATCGAGGCGGCGCACCAGATGATGGTCCGCGCGGCGCGCACCAAGGACTCCGGGGAGCGCAACGACCTCGAGGCGGGCATGGCGAAGTACCTCGCCAGCGAGTACTGCTCGCAGGTGGTCGAGGACTCCTTCCGGATCCACGGCGGCTACGGCTTCTCCAAGGAGTACGAGATCGAGCGGCTCTACCGCGAGGCGCCGATGCTGCTGATCGGAGAGGGCACGGCCGACATCCAGCGGATGATCATCGGGCGCCGCCTGCTCGAGGACTACCGGCTCAAGGGCTGAGGAGGAGGCGACGATGCAGTTCGGCCGGAGCTATGAGGAGTTCGAGGTCGGCGCGACGTACCAGCACTGGCCCGGAAAGACGGTCACGGAGTACGACGACCACTTGTTCTGCCTGCTCACCATGAACCACCACCCGCTCCACCTGGACAGCCACTACGCCGGGGAGACCACCCAGTTCGGCCAGAACGTCGTGGTCGGCAACTACGTCTACTCGCTGCTGCTGGGCATGTCCGTGCCGGACGTCTCCGGGAAGGCGATCGCCAACCTGGAGATCGAGTCGCTGCGCCACGTCGCGCCGACGTTCCACGGCGACACGCTCTATGGGCAGACCACCGTGCTCGACAAGTGGGAGTCGACGAGCAAGGACGACCGCGGGGTCGTGCACGTGGAGACGATCGGCTACAACCAGGACGGCAAGGTCGTGTGCATCTTCCGACGCAAGGTGATGGTGCCCAAGCAGAGCTATCTCGACGCCCGGGGCGGCGAGCAGCCGGGCCGACCGGTGCCGCAGCCCGACAAGTTCTGGCCGGGCACGACGTCCTGACCCGTCTCCGCGTGTCAGCGGGGCGGCGCGAAGAAGCGTGCCAGCGGGAGCAGACCCAGGATCAGCACCATCGGCACGGCGAAGCCGTAGCGCAGGCTGCCGGCGCCGACGACGCCCGTCATCACGCTGCCGAGCAGCGCGCCGACGTAGTTGAACTGGTTGAAGCGAGCGATCACGGCGTCCACCCGAGCCTGGCGTGCGGCGGGGCTCAGGTCGTCGTCGCCGGCGATCCGGGCGGCCGCCGAGAAGCTGAGCGGCGCGATCACCGCGGTGCCGGCGCCCAGCAGCGTGAAGCCCACGACCGCGACCGGCCAGGTGGGAGCGAAGGTCACGACCGCCAGTGCCGCGCTGGCGACGACGGCGCCGACCCTGAGCACGGGCGCGGGCCCGAACCGAGCCACCAGGCCGTCGCCGGCCAGCCGGACCAGCCCGCTGGCCACCAGGTACGGGAAGGTGGCCAGCGCCACCAGCCGCGCGGGCGTCGCGAAGGTGTCGTCGAGGTAGGTCGGCCCCCAGGTCGCCGCGGCCGTGTCGACCATGTAGAAGAGCACCAGTCCCAGGCCCACCATCACGATCGGCCGCCACGGCACGCCCGGGACCTCGGTGGCAGGCGGCCCGTCGTCGCGGGGCAGGAACGGCGCGAACGCCACGACGGCGGGCACCACCGCCACCCACACCGAGGTCTCCCGCGGCAGGTCGCCCATGCCCAGCGCCAGCGCTGCGCCGATCACGCCGCCCAGCGTCCAGAAGCCGTGCAACGACGGCAGCAGGGGGCGACCGCTGCGGTGCTCGAGGGCGACGCCCTGCATGTTGGTGGTGGCGTCGACGATGCCGACCGTGAGGCCGTACGCCGCCATGCCGACCACGAACAGCCAGAACACCGGCGCCAGCACCAGCAGCGGGACCGCCACGGCCATCGTCGCCAGGCCCGCCCGGAGCAGCACGGCGCTGGACCGGGTCGTCGAGAGGCGCTCGGCGACCACGGAGCCGACGCCGGCCAGCACCACCACCACCAGCAGCACCAGGGCCAGCGCGAGCTCGCCCAGGTCGAAGTCCCGCTGCACGGCCGGCAGTCGGGTGGTCAGCGTGATGAAGACCAGGCCCTGGGTCGCGAACGCCGCGGCCGTGGCCGCCCGCGGACGGGCGAGCTCCGGAGGGACGGTCGACGGAGGCGTTCCACGATCAGTCGGCGGCGCAGGGACCATGGCGTCGCATCCTGGCAGACTCGGGTCATGTCACAGCAGGAGGAGTCCCCGACCAGGCTGTGGCTGGTGCGTCACGGCGAGACCGAGTGGAGCACCGCGCGGCGGCACACGTCGGTGACCGACCTGGCGCTCACGCCCACGGGGGAGGAGACCGCGCGCGAGCTGGCCAGCGCCCTGGACCGGCCCTACGAGCTGGTGCTCACCTCGCCCCGGCAGCGGGCCCGGGTGACCGCCGGGCTGGCCGGCTTCCCCGACGCCGAGGTCTGCGACGACCTCGTCGAATGGGGGTTCGGCGACTACGAGGGGCTCACCGCGGAGCAGATCCGGGAGTCGGCGCCGGGCTGGACGGTGTGGACCCAGCCCTGCCCCGGTGGGGAGAGCGCGGCCGAGGTGACCGAGCGGCTCGACCGGGTGGTGGCGCGAGCCAGCGAGGCGCGCGGCGACGTGCTGGTGTTCTCCCACGGGCACGCGCTGCGGGCGTTGGCGGCGCGCTGGCTGGGCCTGCCGGTGAGCGAGGGGCGGCTGCTGCGCCTGGACACCGCGACGCTGTCGGTGCTCGGATTCGAGCGGGAGACGCCGGTCGTGCTCCGCTGGAACGCCTGAGTGTGACGCGGTCGCTTGACGGGTCGTCGCGCGAGGGCGACGCTGGCCGGGTGACCCCCGGCGACGAGGCCGCCCCGAGGCTCCTGCCCGGCTGTCCGCGCTGCGCCGAGCCGGTGAGCCTGGGTGGCGTCGAGGGCACCGTCGCCTGTCCGGTGCACGGGCCGGTGCCGGCGCTGTGGCGCGCCGTCGCGCCGTCGTACGACGCCTTCGCCGTGCACCTGCTGGCCGCCGACGGCTTCCCGACGTACCTCCCGTGGCCCGTCGCAGCAGGCTGGCGGGTGAGCGACTTCGCCTACGTCGCCGGGCCGCGCGGCGCCCGTGCCACGATGACCTGCTGCTCCGGCAGCAGCGAGCTCGACGGACCGGTCGACCTGGTCGTCGTGGCCGAAGAGCCGGCCACCGGTCTGGGCGCGCGGCTGGCGGGGCTCGGCGGGGACCCGGGTCCCGAGGTGGGCCAGGGCCCGTCCGTGGCGCACGTCCGGCTCGATGGGCACCCGGTAGCGCTCTGGCCGGTCTCCACCAGCACCGCCGACCCCGACTTCGACCGCTCGGTCGTGCTGGGCGAGGCGCACGGCCGGTGGCTCTGGCTGGTGCTACGCCCCGCCTCGGCGATGCTGCTGCTCGGCGAGGACCCGCTGCTGCGCGACGTCGCGATGGACGGGCCGGCGCTCGTGGAGCTGGAGTTCGGGGGCCCGGCGCCGGTCTGGTGAGCGACCGGCGGCACTAGGCTGCGCTCGTGATCGACGGGGTGCTGCTGACCGAGACGTTCGTGACCCTGTTCGTCATCATGGACCCTGTCGGCACGGTCCCGATCTTCCTGTCGTTGACCTCCGGCCGCTCGCGGGCGACGGCCCGGCGGGCGGCCTGGCAGGCGGTCGCGGTGTCGTTCTTCGTGATCACGGTCTTCGCCTTCTTCGGCCAGCAGATCCTGTCCTACCTCGGGATCTCGCTGCCCGCGCTCCAGGGCGCCGGCGGGCTGCTCCTCCTGCTGGTCGCGCTGGAGCTGCTGACCGGCAACGAGCAGGAGCAGACGGCGGCCGCGGGGACCAACGTGGCGCTCGTGCCGCTCGGGACCCCGCTGCTGGCCGGGCCGGGCGCGATCGTGGCCACCATGTTGTTCTCGCAGCAGGTCGACTCCTGGCCGGGCTTCTCGGCCGTGGCCCTCGGGGTGGTGCTGGTCCACCTCGCGCTGTGGCTGGCGATGCGCTTCTCGCTGCCGATCCTCCGGCTGTTGCGGGAGAGCGGCGTCCTCCTGGTGACCCGGATCGCCGGTCTGCTGCTGTCAGCCATCGCGGTCCAGCTGATCGCTGACTCCGTGCGCGCTTTCGTCGCCGGCGAGGGCTGATCAGGGCCTGGTCGCCCGGCCGCGGGCACCCGCCGCCAGCGCGCCCAGCGCCGCCGGGAAGACCGACGCCGGAGGCGTCACCAGGCCCGCCCCCACCTGGCCCACCCCGGCTCGCCGGCCGGCCATGCCGGTGTTGATCTGGGGCAGGATGCCGGTGCGGCACACGGCGGTCACGTCGATCCCGGTGGCGGTGCCGCGGAAGTCCAGCACCGGGATCGGCCACCGAGGGTTCTCGCCCAGGGTGATCTCCCTCATCCGGCGGCTGGTGGCCAGGGCGTCGGGCACGGTGCCCCCCACCAAGCGCACGATCGCCGGAGCCGCGGCCATCGCGAAGCCCCCCAGTCCCGCGGTCTCGGTGATCGCGGAGTCACCGATGTCGGGGTTGGCGTCGTCGGGCCCGAAGTCACCGAGATACAGGCCGTCGGCGAGCTGGGCCGGGCCGGTGAACCACTCGTCGCCGGTGCCGGACACCTGGATGCCGAAGTCGGTGCCGTTGCGGGCCATCGCGACGACGAGGGTGCTGCCCGCGACGTCCCGGCCCGCGTCGAGTGCGAGCTTGCAGGCGGGCATGGCGACGTTGAGGAAGAAGTGGTCGTTGCCGCCCGCGAAGGCGAGCACCTCGGCCACGTCCTCGGGCCGGTGCGAGGACCGGACCAGCGCCGGGCCGAGGTCGCGCAGCAGCATCAGGGAGCCCGCACGGTTGCGGTTGTGGGCCTCGTCGCCCATCTGCAGCATCTGTCCCAGGATCGCGGTCGCGTCCACCGGCCCGGCCGCGGCGACCGCCTCGGCCAGCAGCGGTCCGAGGACGTCGCGCATCCACGACAGACGCTCCAGCACCTCAGGTGCGTAGGCGCCGTAGCGCAGCACCTTGCCGAGGCCCTCGTTGAGCGAGCAGAAGGTACGCCGGCCGGTTGCCTGGTCCTCCAGCACGAACATCCACATCGACGGGGTGACGACACCGGCCATCGGACCCACGGCCCCGCGGTGGTGGCAGGGCTCCAGCGACACCTCGGTGCCCGCCTCGAAGAGCGGCACGGCGTCCTCGGGGTCCTCGACCAGGCCCTCGAACGCGGCCGCGCCCATGAGCGCGCCCCGCATCGGACCCGACGCGCGGGCCCAGTCCAGCGGCGGCCCGGCGTGGAGGAACTCCCCGCGCTGCAGGCCCAGCACCTCCGCGGCAGGCGCGACCGCGACCAGCGACGCCTGGACGGCGAGCATCCGCTCCAGGGCGCGGGCGTTCGCCTCGGCCCGCAGCGGGTCGGCGGCGACCGTCGCGAGGTCGTCGGCGGTGCCCGGCATCGGCGGCCGCCAGTCGACCCGCTCGACGGCGACGGCCTGCTCGGCGACCGCTGCCGCGAACAGGTCGGCCCCGGTCGAGACGACCGCGGTGGGGGGCCGGCTGGGGAGGGCCGGCGCGCTCATCGGGCCGCTCCAGCCGCCAGGAGGACCGCCCGGCGGGTGGCCAGGGCGTTGGAGAGGTGGACCTCGGCGCCGGCCTCGGCGAGGGCCGTGGCTTGGCGGAGGAGCCCCTGGGGGTCGCCGGCCGTGCCGACGCACGAGACCACCACGGGCAGGGCGCGGGCGACGCGCGCCGAGCGGATCGCGGGAGCCAGGCTTGCCGCAGGGTCCGGGTGCGCGCCGTGACCGAGCACGAGGTCGAGCAGCAGGACCGCAGTGTCGGGGTCCGCCGCCAGGCGAGCGAGGTGCTCCAGGCGGAGCGTCGGGTCGATCATCGGGTGCGCGCGCCCCCGGGTGAGGGTGTCGTCGCCGAAGTCGATCATGAGGTGCCCCGGGGCATGCAGGTCGGCGTCGACCGCGAGGTCGGGGGACAGGGGGATGTTGCTGCGCACCGGGCCGAGGCTGTCCGAGGCCAGCAGCATCGCCTCGTCGCAGAGGGTGCCGCCGACGAACAGCCCTCGCAGCGCTCCCCCCGTGGTCGCGACGGCGGGCCCGCCCCAGGTCGGCCAGGTCGGCACGGCCACCCCGAGGTCGCCGAGGAGCGCCTCGACCTGAGCGGTCAGGTCGGGCCGGCCGGGCCCGAGCAGCGCGAAGCGGACCGGCGTGGCCAGCCCGGCGGCGTACTCCTCGACCGCGGAGGCGACAGCCTCGGCGGGCGGCTTGGACACGACCAGGATGTGCTCGACCGAAGGGTCGGCGTCGAGCCTGGCCAGCGCCGTCGTCGTGGACAGGCCGCCGACCTCGGCGGACAGGTCCCGGCCCCCGACCCCCAGCACGGCCGAGACGCCGAGGCCCGCCGCGTCGAGCAGGGCCAGCACCTGCTGGGCCCCGGTCCCGGAGGCGGCGACCAGGCCGACGGGCCCGGGTTCGACCACGTTGGCGAAGCCCAGCCCCACTCCACCGACGACCGCGGTGCCGCAGTCGGGTCCCATCACGAGCAGGCCGCGGTCGGCCGCGATCCGCTTGAGGACGACCTCCTGCTCCAGCGGCACGTTGTCGCTGAACACCATCACGTCGGACCCTGCCTCGAGCGCATCCATCGCCTCGACCAGAGCGTGCTCGCCGGGCACCGACACCAGGGCCAGGCCCCCGCCGACGCGGCGCAGGGCGGACGCCGTCGTGCGGGGCGGCTCGACGACCTCGTCGTCGGTCGAGCCGCGGCCCACCGCCGCCAGTGCCGCGTCCACCGCCGCCAGTGCCTCCGACAGCACCGACCGGTCCTCGACGCGAAGCGCGACCACCATGTCGGTGGGCGAGGCGGAGGCAACGTCGAACCCCATGCCGCCGATGACCTCGACGTTGAGGTCGGTGGCCATGGCGACTTGAGCGGCCACGACCCCGGTCACGGCCGCGACGTCCCGGCTGACCTGGAGCAGGGCCACGCTGTCGGCGTAGGCGCCGGAGCGGAGCTCGACGTGCTCGTGCGTCATCGAGGCCCCCCGGCAACGAGCGGGCCGGGCAGAGCGAGGCGGGCGCCCAGCAGCATCCCGGCACCGGAGGTGTGCCCGACCGCGCGCAGGGCCTCGACGGCCGGCCCGACCTCGCGCCCCGAGCCGAGCGCCAGCAGCAGGTCGCGCAGCTCGGGCATGACGTCGCCGCCGACGGCGTCGGCCAGCAGGGCTGCCGAGAGCGGGGTGGTGCGGCTCGCCCCGCGGGCGACCGCCGTGGCGACCGAGGACCGGTCGCGGGCCGTCGCGGCGACGGCTAGCCAGCCGACGAGCACGTCGTCGCCCACCGGCGTCAGCCCGTCTCCGCGACCCAGCAGGAGGCCGACCGCCCCGGGCCGGCCGGCGGCGAGGAGCGCCAGGCCGCGCTCCGGCAGCTGACCGCGGGCGGCCAGGTCGCGCAGCGTGTCGCCGGTCGGCTCGCTGCAAGCGAGGTCGAGCAGCCGCGCGGCCCGAGCCGGGTCGGAGATCTCCGGGGCGCGGGTGGGCAGGACCCGGGTCACGGTGACGACCAGACCGGCGAGCCGAAGCAGGCCGTCGCTGAGGGCCACCGGTGACCCCACCGGCACCGGGGGCAGCCGAGGCAGGGTGGTGCCGATGGCAGCCGTCACCAGGCTGCCGCGTCGTGACACGACGCCGACGACGTGGTCGCCGACGCCCGCATAGATCGCGTGCTCCCCGGCGTGGAGCACCGTGCCCGTCGCAGGTGCGGCCAGCCGGTCCCGGACCCTCGCCCCGGCCGCGCCGGGCACCACCGTCGCGGCAGGGTCGGGAGCAGAGTGCGGCCGCCGCGGCAGGGCGGACAGCGTCGAGGCCATTCACCGGACGCTAACGGCCGGGGTATCGTGCGCCGAATGGCGAGCATTGCCAAGGGTGTCCACGAGGCTGGGCAAGAGTTGATAGCCGCCTCCCCGGCAGCACCGCCGGCGGCGGTGGAGGTCCTGGCTGAGGAGCTGGCGCAGCTGGTGCTGGCCGGAGACGACCTGTCGGTGCTGATCGGCTCGGTGGGGAGCGCCCTCGAGGTGGAGGTGGTGGTGACCACCACCGACGGGAGGGAGCGCGCGGCACACCTGAGCGCCACCACCCGGGGGCGGCTGGTCGACGAGGAGCTGGTCGACGAGACCGGCCGGGTCCGGGTGGAGTTCCTGCGCGAGGACTGCCCCGCGTCGGACCCCCCGCTGACCGGCACGTGGCTGCATCGGCGCCCGGTGGCCTCGCCGCAGCAACCCCTCGGGCACCTCGTCGCCGTCTCCGGTCGAGCGCTGTCGGACGCCGAGCTCGTCGCGCTCCGTCGGGTCGCCACGACCATCGCGCTCTCGATCACCCGTGACGAGGCGGTCTCGGCGGTGGAGAACAAGTACCGCGGCGACTTCCTGCGCGACGTCTTCCTCGACCGGGCGGGCAGCCCGGAGTTCGTCCGGGAGCACGTGCTCGCGTTCGGCTGGCAGCTCAGCGGGCCGACGGCGGTGCTGGTGGCCCAGCTCGATCCCGCGCCCGCCCACGAGGACGCCCCCAGCCTCGAGGAGCAGCGGCAGTGGCAGGAGCGCTTCGCCAACGGCTGGCGGCGCGTGGCCGAGAGCATCGACCCGGCCCTGCCGGTCGCGGACTTCGGCTCCGAGGTCGTCGCGGTGCTGCCGGCCGACGCCGCCGACACGGCCGACACGCTCGTCCGACGGATGGTGCACGTCGTCGCCGGCGACAAGGGTGGCGGGCGGCGGTCGTTCTCGGTCGGGGTGGGCCGGGCGGCGTCCGGCGTGCCTGGTCTGCCGGAGAGCTACTCCCAGGCGCGGCGCGCGGTCGAGGTGGGGCGCCGCCTGCGCGGCCCGGGCACGACGACGTTCTTCGACGGGCTGGGGCTGCACCGGCTGATCGCCATGGTGCCCGACCTGGAGGAGCTGCGATCCTTCGTCCACGACGTGCTGGGAGACCTCGCCGAGCCGACCGAGGAGGCGGCCAGCCTGCGCGAGACGCTGCAGGTCCTGCTCGACACCAACTTCAACGTCGCCGAGGCCGCGCGTACGCAGTTCTTCCACTACAACACGATGCGCTACCGCGTCGGCAAGCTCGAACGCCTGCTGGGGCCGATCAGCTCCGACCCCCACCTGCGTCTCGACGTGGCCGTCGCGCTGAACGTGCTGGAGGTCCTCTCCCGGTGAACGCCGGGCCGGTCCGGGGTCCGGCAGCACCGGGCAACTTCCGCCAGCGCGACCCCCGGTCGTTTCAACGACAAACGCTAGTGAGGGTGTGACTCAGGTCTCACTACGTTGGGGGCCACGGGGACGTCACCGAGGAGGGCTGAAGCATGTCGATGTTCACGTGGGAGGTCGTAGACCCGGCTCCCGGCGAGCCCGTCGCTCCCCACCAGCGACTCCCGTGGGGCAAGACGGTGGGGCTCGGCGCCCAGCACGTCGTGGCGATGTTCGGCGCCACGTTCGTGTTCCCGCTGGTGATGGGGCTCGACCCCAACCTCGCCATCATGTTCTCGGGGCTGTGCACGATCTTGTTCCTGCTCATCGTGCAGAACAAGGTGCCGAGCTATCTGGGCACGAGCGCGTCCTTCGTGGCCAGCGTCGCCGCGATCCGCGCCCTGGACTCCGGCAACGGGCCGGCATCTACTGGCCGCAGGACCAGTGGGTCGCGCTGCTCACCGCGACCTTCATGGTGTTCGCCGCGGTGGTCCTCCCGGGCTTCTGGTCGCGGATCGCGGTCTTCCTCGCGCTGATCTTCGGCTATGTGCTGTCGGCGGTTGCCGACCAGGTCCTCGGCCCGATCACCTCGGTGCTCCCGACCGGTCCCGACGCCGTCGAGCACGACCGGGTCTCCTGGGCCGGCGTCTCCGCCGCCGACTGGATCGGCTTCCCGAGCGGTGAGCTGGCCGACGGCGTGTCCGTGGTGCACGGCCCCTCGTTCTCCCTCACCGCCATCCTCCTGGTGCTGCCGGGCGTGATCGCCCTTGTCGCGGAGAACACCGGCCACGTCAAGGCGGTCGCCGAGATGACCAAGCTCGACCTGGACCCCTACATGGGCCGCGCGATCGGGGCCGACGGCGTGGCGACCGCCTTCGCCAGCGCGTTCGGCGGCTCGCCGACAACGACGTACGCCGAGAACATCGGTGTCATGGGCGCCACCCGCGTCTACTCCACCGCCGCCTACTACGTCGCCGCCCTGGTGGCGATCCTGCTCGGGCTCTGCCCGAAGTTCGGTGCGATCGTCAACGCGACGCCTGGCGGCGTGCTCGGCGGGATCACCGTCGTGCTCTACGGCATGATCGGGCTGGTCGGGGCCAAGATCTGGGTCGAGAACCACGTCGACTTCGGCGACCCGGTCAACATGGTCGGGCTGGCCGCGGGCCTGATCGCCGGCATCGGCGGGGTCACGCTGACGTTCGGGGGCGACTTCGAGCTCGGTGGTATCGCGCTCGGCACGCTGTTGGTGATCGTCTACTTCCACATGGTCAACGGCCGGCGCGGTCAGGACACCCGACACGTGACGCAGGCACTATCGCACGAGGACTGATCGTGGGAGCCTGCGTCAGGTGAAGCCGGCACCGTTCGACTATGCCCGGCCAGCGACCGTGGAGGAGGCCGTCCACGCGCTGGCCGCGCAGCCTGGGGCCAAGGTCCTGGCCGGCGGCCAGAGCCTGGTCCCGCTGCTCTCGATGCGGCTCGCCGCGCCGCCGTTGCTGGTCGACATCAACGGCCTGGCCGGGCTCGACCACGTGCGCGTCGACGAGGAAGGGGTGCGGGTGGGGGCACTGGCTCGGCATGCCGACGTCCTCGCGGACGCCGACGTACGCCGGGTGCAGCCGCTGGTCGCCAGCGCCCTGGCCCAGGTGGCCCACGGCACCATCCGCAACCGGGGGACCACGGTGGGGTCGCTGGTGCACGCCGACGCCGCCGCCGAGATGCCGATGGTGCTGCGCCTGCTCGAGGGGACGCTCGGCGTCGCCGGCCCGGTGGGACGGCGCACCATCCCGGCCGCCGAGCTCTACCTCGGCCCCCTGGAGACCAGTCTCGCCGGCGACGAGATCGCCCTGGAGGCGTGGTTCCCGGCGCTCGGTCGCGGCAGCGGCGTGGCCTTCGAGGAGATCGCCCGCCGCCACGGTGACTACGCCGTCGTGGGCGTCGGCGCCCTGGTCACGGTGGAGCAGCGCGCCGACGGAGCCCTCGGCGACCGGGTGGCCTCCGCCCGGGTGGGCTACCTGTCGGTCTGCGACGTCCCGACGGTCGTCGACCTGACCGAGGCGCTCGGCGGGCGGGTCACCCCGCAGGCGCTGGCCGACGGCGCGGAGGCCGCCCTCGCCGTGCTCACGCCCGAGAGCGACCTCCACGCGACCGCGGCCTACCGCGCCCAGCTGGTCCGGGTGCTGACGGCCCGGGTCGTCACGGCGGCCTATCGACGACGCCTGCCGCCGGGCGGAGGACGCGCGATGACCGAGGCGAGGTTCCCGAGTGCGGCTGCGGGTCAACGGTGTCGACCGCGACCTCGAGGTGCCGGCGCGCCGGCTGCTGTCCGACGCCCTTCGACACGACCTGGGGCTGACCGGCACCCACGTCGGCTGCGAGCACGGCGTGTGCGGCTCGTGCACCGTCCTGGTCGACGGCCGTCCGGTGCGCAGCTGCCTGGTGCTCGCCGTATCGGTGCCCGGCAGCGAGGTGACGACGGTCGAGGGCCTGGCGCCGGCCGACGGCGCCCTGAGCCCTGTGCAGCAGGCGTTCCGGGAGTGCCACGGGCTGCAGTGCGGGTTCTGCACGCCCGGCTTCCTCACCACCATCACCGCCGGCCTGGCGGACAACCCGGACCCCTCGGACGAGGAGGCCCGCGAGATGATCGGCGGCAACCTCTGCCGCTGCACCGGCTACCAGAACATCCTCAAGGCCGTGCACCGCGCCGCCGAGCTCGGCGCCGCGCTCGCCGCCCGGGACACCGGCGTCGGCGCAGAGCCCGACCCCGAGGAGGTGGGCCGATGACGACCCGGATGGTCGGGAGCCCGGTCCAGCGGGTCGAGGACGAGCGGTTCGTGCGCGGCGCCGGCCGCTACGTCGACGACGTGGGTCGCGACGCCCTGCACGCGGCGGTGCTGCGCAGCCCGCACGCCCACGCGCGCATCGTGTCCATCGACGTCGACGCGGTGCTCGACTGCGAGGGGGTGCACGCGGTGTGGACCTACGACGACCTCGAAGGCGCGATGGCCGAGCCGCTTCCGCTGCTGATCCCGCACCCCGACCTGACCCGCGGCCGCACCCAGCACGCCCTGGCCAAGGACGAGGTCAACCACGTCGGTGAGGCGATCGCGTTCGTGGTCGCCGACGACCGCTACCTCGCCGAGGACGCCGTCGCGCGGATCAAGGTCGACTACGAGCTGCTGCCGCCGGTGGTCGGCGTCGAGGCCGCCAGGGCCGCCGTCCACCTCGTCCACGACGACGTGCCCGGCAACGTCGCCGCCCGGTCGGAGCAGTCCCACGGCGACGCCGTCGCCGCGATCGAGGCCGCGCCGCACCGGCTGTCGCTGGACCTCGAGATCGAGCGCAGCGCGTCGATGCCGCTGGAGGGCCGCGGGGTCGTGGCCCGCTGGGACGTCGACAACGGCCGCCTACAGGTCTGGTCGTCGACGCAGACCTCCACCGGGGTACGCGCGGCGATCGCTTCGCGCCTCGGCCTGGACCTGGTCGCCGTCGACGTGATCACACCCGACGTCGGCGGCGGCTTCGGGGTGAAGATCAACCACCCCTGGCCCGAGGAGCTGCTCGTCCCGCTCGCCGCCAGGCTGCTCGGGCCGGCCGGTCAAGTTCACCGAGGACCGGCGCGAGCACTTCATCGCCTCGGCGCACGAGCGGGGCCAGCGCCACCACGTCGAGGTCGGGTTCGACGACGAGGGCCGGGTCCTGGGGCTCGACGTGCAGTTCTGGCACGACAACGGGGCCTACACGCCGTACGGCCTGATCGTGCCGATCATCACCTCCACCCAGCTCCTCGGCCCCTACAAGCCGGGCGCCTACCGCGTGCGGTTCGACTCGCTCTACACCAACACCGTCATCGTCACGCCCTACCGCGGCGCCGGCCGTCCGCAGGGGTGCTTCGTCATGGAGCGGACGATGGACGCCATCGCGGACGCGCCTGGGCCACGACCGCACGCTGGTGCGGGCGGCCAACTTCATCCAGCCCGACGAGTTCCCCTACGACCACGGTCTGGTCTTCCAGGACGGTCGGGAGCTGGAGTACGACTCGGGCGACTACCCGGCCCTGCTCGAGAAGATCAAGGCGCTCGTCGGCTGGGACGAGTTCGGTGCCTTCCAGGCCGAGATGGCCGCTCAGGGCCGTCAGGTCGGCCTCGGCCTGGCCTGCTACGTCGAGGGCACCGGCGTCGGCCCCTACGAGGGCGCGCACGTGCACGTCGAGACGTCCGGGCAAGGTCAAGGTCGCCACCGGGCTCACCACCCAGGGGCAGGGGCACCAGACGGCCTTCGCGCAGATCGTCGCCGACGAGCTCGGCGTCCGCTTCGAGGACGTCGAGGTCACCACCGGCGACACCCGCCGGATGCCTTACGCCGTGGGCACCTTCGCCTCGCGCGCGGCGGTGATGAGCGGCTCGGCGGTGCACCTCGCGGCGAAGCAGGCCAAGGCGAAGGCCCTGCGCATCGCCGCCGACGCCCTGGAGGCCGCGGTCGACGACCTCGAGATCGTCGACGGCGTCGTGCGCGTCAGGGGGACGCCCGGGGCGACGATCGACCTCGGCACGGTGGCGGTGCTGGCCAACCCGCTGCGCTACGCCTTCGACGAGGCGTCGAAGGCGGCCACCCAGTTCAGCGTCGGCGACCCCGGGAGGCCCCCGGTGGCGGAGGACGACGAGCCGGGCCTGGAGGGCAAGCGACTACTACAGCCCCCAGCGGTCGACGTTCGCCTCGGGGATGCACGCCGTCATCGTCGAGACCGACCCCGTCACCGCCGAGATCAGGATCCTGACGTACGCCGTGGTCCACGACTGCGGGCGGCTGGTGAACCCGATGATCGTCGAGGGCCAGATCCACGGGGGAGTGGCCCAGGGGGTGGCGGGGGCGCTCTACGAGCGCATCGCCTACGACGACTCCGGGCAGCTGCTCAACGCGTCGTTCATGGACTTCCTGATGCCCTACGTCACCGAGGTGCCGGCGCTCGATCGACATCGACCACCTGGAGACCCTGTCGCCGCTCAACCCGCTCGGCATCAAGGGCGCCGGCGAGGCTGGGGTGATCCCCGGCTCCGCCGCGATCGCCGCCGCTGTCGAGGACGCGGAGCGGCAGCGTCGACCCGGCATGGTGATCACCGCCATGCCGATCTCGCCCTCCCAGCTGTTCGAGCTGCGGTCGGCGGCCGGCCCGCAGGAGGCGCCATGAGGTTCACCGGTCAGAACACCATCGCCGCACCGGTCGAGCAGGTCTGGGAGGCACTGCTCGACCCGCGCGTGCTGGTGGCCACCATCCCGGGCTGCGAGCAGCTGGAGTCGACGGGGGACCACGACTACGCCATGACGGTCACCGCGGGCGTCGCCGCCATCAAGGGCACCTACACCGGCTCCTGCAGCCTGGCCGACCTCAAGCCCCACGACTCCCTCGCCATGCGGCTGCAGGGGGCGGGGGCCCCGGGCACGATCGACGCCACCGTGGCGGTGACCTTCGAGGGTCGGGGCGCGGAGACGGTGCTGTCCTACGACGCCGACGCCGTCGTCGGCGGCATGGTCGGCGGTGTCGGCCAGCGGATGCTGAGCAGCGTCTCTCGGCGGATGGCCGCGGAGTTCTTCGGCAACGTGGAGAGCGTGCTCGTGGGTGGGCTCCCCGTCCCGCCGGCCGTGGCACCGGCTGCGGAGGGCCGGGCGGTCTACGCCGCGCCGGCGGCACCGGCGGGAACGCTGCCGCTCGGCGATCGGTCGTTCGTGCTGGGAGTGGCCGTCGGTGGGGCGCTGGCGCTGGCCGGGGTCGTCCTCGGCGGCATCCTGGGGCGCCGCCGGTGACCGACGCCGCCGGGGGTCTCTCGGTCGACGAGAGCGCCCGCGCCCAGCTGGCAGCGCTGGGGAGCCGCCGGATCTCGGCCCGCGAGCTGCTCGAGCTCCACCTGACCCGGATCGCGGAGCGCAACCCCCGGCTCAACGCCGTCGTGTCGCTCGACGAGGAGCGGGCCAGGGCCGGCGCGGCCGCGGCCGACGAGGCCACGGCCAGCGGCGCCCGGGTCGGCCCGCTGCACGGCCTTCCCTTCGCGTTCAAGGACACCCATCGGGTGGCCGGCTGGCGGACGACCTACGGCTCGACGATCTTCGCCGACCATGTGCCCGACCAGGACGAGCTGATCGTCGAGCGGATCCGGCGTGCCGGCGTCGTCCCCCTCGGGCGCACCAACGTTCCGGAGCTGGCGGCCGGGTCGCACACCTTCAACCGGGTGTTCGGCACCACCCTCAACCCGGTCGACCCGACCCGGACCGCCGGAGGCTCCAGCGGCGGCGCGGCCTGCGCCCTTGCGGCGGGCATGGTCCCGCTCGCGGACGGCTCGGACATGGGCGGGTCGCTGCGCAACCCGGCGTCGTTCTGCGGGGTGGTGGGGCTGCGGCCCAGCCTCGGCCGGGTCCCGGAGTGGCCGCAGGCCAACCACTGGGAGACCACGTCGGTGGGCGGGCCGCTGGCTCGTAACGTCGCCGACCTGGCCCTGCTGCTGTCGGTGGTGGCCGGCCCCGACCCCCGGGCGCCGCTGGCCCTCGGCGAACCCGGGTCGAGCTTCGCCGCGCCGGGCGTCGCCCCGCTGGCCGGCGTGCGGGTGGCCTCGACCGTGGACCTCGGAGGAGCCTTCGAGACCGACCACGAGGTGGCGGCAGTGGTCGAGGCGGCGGGTCGTGCCCTGGCCGCGGCCGGCGCCCGGGTGAGCGCGGCCCACCCCGACCTGGCCCTGGCCGACGACACGTTCCGGACGCTGCGGGCCTGGCACTTCCAGGCCCGCTACGGCGCGTTGCTGGCCGAGCATCCCGACGAGCTGAAGGCGTCGCTGGCCGACAACATCCGAGCCGGTGCCTCCCTCACCGGTGCCGACGTCGCCCGTGCCTACCAGCAGCGCACGGCCCTGGGGGAGACGATGCGGCTGTTCTTCCGCGACCACGACATCCTGCTGCTGCCGGTGTCGCAGGTGCCGCCCTTCCCCGCGGAGCAGGAGTTCCCCAACGCGATCAACGAGACGCCGATGACGGACTACCTCGACTGGATGCGGTCGGCCTACCTCATCACCGTCACCGGTTGTCCGGCGATCTCGGTGCCGGCAGGCAGGACCCGCGACGGGCTCCCGGTCGGTGTGCAGCTGGTGGCGCCGCACGGCGCGGACCTTCGGCTGCTGGAGGTCGCCCGCGCGTTCGAGACGCTGCAGGCGGGGTGAGCAGCCCGTCCTCGAGGGGCAACTTCTGACGACGGCGCGTCCGGGCCTCGGCAGGTTGTGCCGTCGTCGCATGGCCGTTGGGCTCACTTGAATGTGACGCATGGTTCGGCTGATCAGGATCGGGATCGACACCGGGGGCACGTTCACCGACGTCGTCGCCTTCGACGAGGACTCCGGCGAGCTGGTCACGACCAAGACCCCCAGCACGCCGGCGAACCCCGCCGACGGCTTCCTGGCGGGCATCGACAAGGTCCTACAGCTGGCCGGCGCGGGCTACGACGACGTGGTCGCGGTCAGCCACGGCACGACCGTCGCGACCAACCAGCTGCTCGAGGGCAAGGTCGACCGCCTGGGCTTCGTGACCACCGCCGGCCACGAGGCGATGCTCGAGATCGCCCGGCAGTCGGTGCCCGACGGCTATGGCAACTCCTACTTCTGGGTCAAGCCCGACCGCATCGTCCCCCGCGACCTGGTGCGCGGCGTCGGTGGTCGGCTGGACGCCACCGGGCAGGAGCTCCGCCCCTTCGACGAGGAGGGTGCGCGCCAGATCGCGCGATGGTTCGCCGCCCAGGGGGTCGACACCCTCGGCGTGTGCTTCCTGCACGCCTACGCCAACCCGGACCACGAGGAGCGCATGCGGCAGATCCTCCGCGAGGAGCACCCGACGGCCGTGGTGTCGATCTCCAGCGGCGTGCTGCGGGAGTACCGCGAGTACGAACGCGCGATGACCACGCTGGTCGACGCCGCGGTGAAGCCCCGGCTGTCGGGCTACGTGGCCAACATCAAGGAGCGGCTCGCGACCGGGAGCGGCCGCGAGCTGCCGTTCTACGTCATGAAGTCCAACGGCGGCGTGCTCTCTGCCGACGAGGTGGTCCACCAACCCATCACCACCGTGCTGTCCGGCCCGGCGGCCGGAGCCCTCGGTGCTGCCCTGATCGCCCAGGTGGCGGGCTTCGACAAGGTGCTCACCTGCGACGGCGGTGGCACGTCGACCGACGTGTCGGTCGTCATCGACGGCGAGCCGACGCTGACGACGGAGGGCAGCGTCGGCGTCTACCCGTCGAAGATCCCGATGATCGACGTGGTCACGGTGGGCGCCGGCGGTGGCTCGATCGCCTGGCTCTCGACCGAGGGCACGCTCAAGGTGGGGCCGCGGTCGGCCGGTGCCGACCCGGGTCCCATCTGCTACGGCCAGGGCGGCTCGGAGGTCACGATCACCGACGCCCACGTCGTGCTCGGCCGGATCCCACCCCATCTGCTGGGCGGCGAGATCGGCCTGGATCGGGCAGCCGCTGCCGAGGGCGTCGCGGCACTCGCCGAACGGCTCGGCCTCGGGCAGGAGGAGTGCGCGGTCGGGATCCTCGAGATCTCGGCGTGGAACCAGGCGAACGCGCTGCGTCAGGTGACGGTCAAGCGAGGCCTGGACGTGCGGGACTTCGCCCTCACCACGTTCGGCGGGTCGGGGTCGTTGCTGCTGTGCCGGCTGATGGACATCCTCGGTGTCCCGACCGTGCTCGTGCCGCCCAACCCCGGCAACGTCTCGGCGTTCGGCCTGCTGACCGTCGACGTGAAGAACGACTACGTGCAGACCCACGTCGCCCTGGAGGGGCGGCTGGACCCGACCCTGCTGGAGACGGAGTACGACGCGCTCACCGCCCGCGCCGCCGCAGCGCTCCGGACGGAGGGCTTCGCCCCGGACGACCACGTGTTCGCGAGGACGGCCGACGTGCGCTACTTCGGGCAGGCCTTCGAGGTGCGGGTGCCCGTGCCCGACGGCCCGGTCACCCGGGAGGCCGTCGCCGTCGTGGCCGCGCGGTTCCATGCCCAGCACCGCGCGCTCTACGGCTACGACTTCGCCGATGACCCCAGCCAGCCGGTCGAGGTCGTCAACCTCCGGGTGTCCGGGATCGGGCCCATCCGCAGGCCGGCGATCCCGTCGGCCGCCTCAACGGCGGAGGCGCCGACGCCCACGGGCCGGCGGCCGGTGTGCTTCGACCCTGCCGACGGCTTCGTCGACACCCCCGTCTTCTGGCGGCCCGACCTGGCGGCCGGGCACATGCTCGAGGGGCCGGTGGTGGTCGAGGAGTTCGGGTCGACCGTGCCCGTGCACCCGGGCTTCACCGCCCGGGTCGACGAGCACGCCAACCTCCTCGTGACCAGGAGCCGCCCATGAGCGCCGACCTCCCGGTCGAGACCGGGTCGCGACGGGTGCCGACCGCCTTCCCCTTCGGCACGCTCACCCCCGACGCGGGCCGCAGCGCCGACCCGGTCCTGGTGGAGATCGTGCAGGGTTCGCTCGCCGCGGTCGAGCGCGAGGTGGAGACCGCGATCGCGCGCACCAGCCGGTCGCCGATGATCCGCGACGCCCACGACTTCCGAGCCGGGATCCACGACCGTCTGCTGCGCAAGCTGACCGGTCGCTCCTACTCCGCCCTGGTGCACCCGGTGGCCCGTGACTTCCCGATCGAGTCGATGCGCGAGGGCGATGTCTACTTCCACAACGACGTCTACCTCTCCGAGGGCGGCATCGGACACCTCCCCGACCTGTGCGTCACCGTGCCGGTGTTCGCCGGCCCGGCAGAGGAGCGTTGCGTGGTCGCCTTCGTGCAGGCCTTCGGCCACCACGACGACATCGGCGGCGCGGTGCCAGGGTCGATGCCCTCGCACGCGACCTCGGTGTTCGAGGAGGGCCTGATGGTTCCCCCGATCAAGCTGTGGGACGCCGGCGTGCCCGTGCGGTCGGCGCTGACCATCATGACCCGCAACTCGCGGATGCCGGAGTCGCTCGCCGCCGATCTCGACGCCGAGTGCTCCGCCTGTCTGATGGGCGCCCGCCGCCTGGGCGACCTCGTCGACCGCTACGGCGTCGACACCGTCGAGCAGTGCTTCGACGCCGTGATCGACCGGTCGACGCAGACCTACCGGCGCGAGATCCTCGCCAAGATCCCGGTCGGCACCTGGGCCTGGGAGGACTACGCCGAGCACGACGGCGTCGACGAGCCACGGCTGCACACCCAGCGCATCACGCTGACCCGCACTCCGGCCGACGACCCCGGCGGCGAACGGCTGGTCCTCGACTTCGCGGGCACCGGCCCACAGGCGCGCGGTCCGATCAACCACTGCGGCGACTACTCCGACGGGGTCTTCCTCAAGAAGTGGCTGGCGCCGATCCTGCGCAACCTGGCCGACACCCCGGAGCGGATGGCCGAGCTCGACGTCAACGAGGGCGTGGTGCCGCTGCTCGAGCTGCGCTTCCCGCCGCCCGGCACCCTGCTGACCCCGGTCTTCCCGGCGCCGACCAACGCCCGCACCTTCGTGATCCTGCGACTGCTGGGCGTCCTCGCCGGTGTCCTCGCCAAGGCCGTCGACGGCCGGATGCCGGCCGACCAGGAGACGATCCGCTACACCGGCGTCTACGGCGACGACCTCGAGGGTCGTCCCTACCTGATGCGCGAGGTGCTCGGCGGCGGGTCCGGCGGCCGCTACTACGCCGACGGCGAGGACACCATCCACGTGGTGCCGGACTCGCGCAACCTGCCCACGGAGTTCACCGAGGCCCGCTTCCCCTTCATCGTGGAGTCGCTCGGGCTGGCTGTCGACTCCGGTGGCGCCGGTCGATTCCGGGGCGGGCTCGGCTACGAGAAGCAGATCCGGATGCTCAGGGACGCCCACTTCATGTCCATCGCCGACCGGTCGATCCTCTCCTGCTGGGGGGTCAACGGCGGCCGTGCAGGCCGTCCCTTCCAGGTGACCATCGACCCCGGCGGCCCGGGCGAGCGCGAGGTCGACGCCCTGGCCGACGCCGAGCCGGTGCGGGCCGGCGAGCTGATCCGGATCCGCACCACCGGCGGCGGCGGGTGGGGTGACCCGCGGGAGCGCGACCCTTCGCGCGTGGTGCGCGACGTCCGGTGGCGCAAGGTGTCACCGGCGTCCGCGTTCGCCGACTACGGCGTGGTGCTCACCGGGTCGGTCCAGGGCGACGACCTGGGGCACGATGCCGCTGCGACGGCGGCCGAGCGTGCCTCGCGGGGGCCCCGGTCCGAGGCGTTCTTCGACCGTGGACCGGGCTACGCCATCCTGTCCGGCGGCGCGACCTCGGCGCCTGTGGACCACCGAGGTGGCCAGCGATGAGGATCCTGCTCGCGCTGGGCGGCAACGCGATGACGGCCCCCGACGGCCGGGCCCGCCCCGAGGACCAGATCGCGGCGGCCCGGGTGGCGATGGAGGCGGTCGGCGAGCTGGTCGCGCGGGGCGAGGATGTCGTCGTCACCCATGGCAACGGCCCCCAGGTGGGCAACCTCCTGGTGAAGAACCAGCTCGCGGCAGACGTCGTCCCGCCCGTGCCGCTGGACTGGTGCGGCGCCCAGACCCAGGGCACCTTGGGCGGGGCCCTGCTGAACGCGCTCGACCGGTCGCTCGCGGCCCGAGGGCTGAGCCGGCCGATGGCTGCGCTGGTCACCCGGACCTTGGTGGACCCCGACGACCCCGCCTTCTCCCGTCCCAGCAAGCCGATCGGGCGCTACGTGCCGGCCGAGGAGGCGCAGCGGATGAGCGAGCACGGCGAGACCTGGGAGGACCGCGGCGACCGCGGCTGGCGGCGGATGGTGCCCTCGCCGGCCCCGCTGGAGGTGCTGGACGCCCCGGCGGTGGTCACCCTGCTCGAGGCGGGCTACGTCGTGGTAGCCAACGGCGGCGGGGGCATCCCGACCGCTCGGGGGGCCGACGGCGGGCTGGAGGGCGTGGAGGCAGTCATCGACAAGGACCTCGGTGCCGAGATCCTCGCCCGCGCCGTGGAGGCGGACCTGCTCGTCATCGCCACCGACGTGCCCCACGCCGTCCTCCACTTCGGCACGCCCGAGGCCGAGGAGATCCACAGGGTCGACGTCGCCACCATGCGGGCCCACGCCGCAGCGGGGCACTTCGCCGGAGGCTCGATGGGACCCAAGGTCGACGCGGTCTGTCGCTTCGTCGAGCGGACCGGTCGACCCGGCGTGATCACCGACCTCACCAGCATCGGCCGTGCCGTCTCCGGCACGGCCGGCACCATCGTCACCCCCACCTGAAAGGAAGACCCATGACCTCCCCGACGCCGACGCCGTCCGCCATCGAGGTGCGCAAGGTGCCCATCCACTCCGTGGCCGACGCCTCGGAGCTGACGAGGCTCATCGACGGGGGAGTGATGCAGGCCGACCGGGTGATCGCCGTGATCGGCAAGACCGAGGGCAACGGCGGGGTCAACGACTACACCCGGATCATCGCCGACCGCGCCTTCCGCGAGGCCCTGGTCGCCAAGGGGGCGCCGGCGGAACAGGTGCAGGGGGTCCCGATCGTCTGGTCCGGCGGCACCGACGGTGTGCTCAGCCCGCACGCCACCGTCTTCGCGACCACCGAGGTCCCCGCGGACGACCCGAGCCGTCAGGAGCTGCGGCTGACCGTGGGCTTCGCGATGAGTGAGCCGCTGCTCCCCGAGGAGATCGGGCGGACGCCGATGATCGCCAAGGTCGCCGCCGCGGTACGCGTGGCCATGGAGAGGGCCGGCATCACCGACCCGGCCGACGTCCACTACGTCCAGACCAAGACACCGCTGCTGACGATCCACACCATCCGCGACGCCAAGAGCCGGGGCGAGACCGTGTGGACCGAGCACACCCACGAGTCGATGGACCTCTCCAACGGCACCACCGCCCTCGGTATCGCGGTCGCACTGGGGGAGATCGAGATGCCCTCCGACGAGGACGTCATGCACCGTCGCGACCTCTACTCGGCGGTGTCCTCCTGCTCCTCCGGGGTCGAGCTCGACCAGGCGCAGGTCGTGGTGGTGGGCAACGCGACCGGAGTGGGCGGCCGCTACCGGATCGGGCACTCGGTGATGAAGGACGCCCTCGACCAGGACGGGATCTGGGAGGCGATCCGCGACGCCGGGCTGGACCTGCCGGGGAGGCCCCACCACACCGACCTGGACGGCCGGCTGGTCAATGTGTTCCTCAAGTGCGAGGTCTCGCAGGACGGCCAGGTGCGGGGTCGGCGCAACGCCATGCTGGACGACTCCGACGTGCACTGGCATCGCCAGATCAAGGCGTGCGTGGGCGGAGTCACCGCGGCCGTCACCGGCGACCCGGCGGTCTTCGTCTCGGTGTCGGCGGCGCATCAAGGTCCCGACGGCGGCGGCCCGGTGGCCGCCATCGTCGACCTCGGCTGACCGCGGGCCGGCGAGGGCGCGGGTCAGGTCGCGCACCGTGACGTCGGCAAGCGAGGTGGTCCCATGGCCGGGAACCGTCGTGCGGGGCCGGGGTCAGCGGCGACCGAGCCGCTGGAAGCGCTGCAGCACCCCGCGAGGGATGGCACGGCTGGCGCCGGCGATCGCCTTGTAGGACGCCCCCGGCACCGACAGCACCTTGCCCTTGTCGAAGTCGGCGAGCGCCTGCGCCACGAGGAAGTCGGCGTCCAGCCAGAGGAACTCCGGCGCGCTGGCCCGGGAGACGCCCATCCGCTCGTGGAACTCGGTGCGGGTGAAGCCGGGACACAGCGTGGTGACGGTGATGCCCTGGGAGCGGTACTCCTCGGCGGCCCACTCGCCGAAGCTGTTGACCCACGCCTTCGCCGCGGAGTACGTGCCGCGGGGGAGGAACGCCGCCACGCTGGACACGTTGATCACCCCACCGCTGCCGCGTCCGACCATCGGGCCGAGGGCCGCGTGGGAGAGCCTCATCACGGCCGTGACCAGGACGTCGTGCATCGCCTGCTCGTCGTCGACGTCGTTGGCGAGGAAGGGGCGCTTCAGGGCGAAGCCGGCGTTGTTGACGAGCAGGTCGACGGGCCGGTCCGGGTCGGCCAGCCGGCGCTCGACCTCGGCCAGCTGGGGCCGGTCGGTCAGGTCGGCCACCAGGGTCTCCACCGCGACGCCGTAGGCCCCGGCCAGCTCCTGCGCCACATCGTCGAGCCGAGCGGCGTCGCGGGCCACCAGCACCAGGTCGTGGCCTCGGTCGGCCAGCTGACGGGCGAACTCGTGGCCGATCCCGGCGGTGCCGCCGGTGACCAGGGCGACCCTCCGTCCGGGTCGGACGGAGGAGGGAACGGCGGGGGAGGAGGAAGAGGCGTCCGACATGCCGTCCAGCAAAGCAGGTCGGAGTGCGTGTGGGCAGGGTGGGTCGGGCATGATGGTGTGCGATGACCCTCACCCTCGCCATCGCCAACCAGAAGGGCGGCGTGGCCAAGACGACCACGGTCGCCTCGCTCGGTGCAGCGCTCGCCGACCTGGGCCATCGGGTGCTGCTCGTCGACCTCGACCCGCAGGCCTGCCTGACCTTCTCGCTCGGGATCGACCCCGAAGATCTCGAGCTCTCGCTTCACCACGTGCTCACCAAGGGGCTGCCGCTGCGTGAGGTCGTCGTGGCGACCGAGGACGGGGTCGACCTGGTGCCGGCCACCATCGAGCTCGCCCGCGCCGAGGCCGACCTGCTCACCCGCACCGGCCGCGAGCACGCGCTCTCCTCTGCGCTGGAGGACCTGGCGGCCGACCAGGACGACGACTACGACTGGGTGCTGCTCGACTGCCCGCCGTCGCTGGGCATCCTGACCGTGGCCGCCCTGACCGCGTCGCGGGCGGTGCTGGTGCCCCTGCAGTGCGAGACGCTGTCGCACCGTGGGGTCGGCCAGCTGCTCGACACGGTGCACGACGTACGCCGGTTCACCAACCGCGACCTCGAGGTGTGGGGGGTGCTGCCCACGCTCTACGACGGGCGCACCAACCACGCCCGACGGGTGCTGGAGACCATCTCCGAGACCTACGACCTCGACGTGGTGGAGCCACCCATCCCCAAGACCATTCGCTTCGCAGAGGCTCCGGCGGCAGGGCGCTCGATCCTGCGCACCAGCCGCAGCAGCAAGGGTGCCCGGGCCTACCGCGAGGTCGCCGAGGCGCTGGTCGCCCGGTCCCGGCGCCCCCAGGGTGGTTCGTCGAAGGGTCGGCGGTGAACGACGCCCGGCACCGGCGCGCGCCCGCACGGCAGGTCTCGAGGGGCGTCTTCGCCGTCCTGGCGGCCGGAGTGACGACGGTGGCGGTGCTGGGTGGGCTCGGGGCGCTGCCATCGTCGGCCCACTGGCAGGCCGGAGGTGTGGCCGCCTCCAGCGATGCGCTGCGGCAGGTGGCCTACGACGAGGTCACGGCGGGCGGCGCGCGGACGGAGGCCCCGGTGGCTCCCCAGGACGCGAGCGTCGCGGAGGGCTCGGCGCTGAAGCTGCCCGAGGAGACGATGCCGGAGGAGTCCTCGCTGGATGAGTCCCTGCCGGGCGACTCCGGTCAGGGCCGCCGGGTGGTGTTCTCGGAGAGCCGGCAGCGGGTGTGGCTGGTCAGCGGACGACAGAAGGTCAAGCGGACCTACCTCGTCTCGGGCAGCGTCTTCGACAACCTGGACCCGGGCAGCTATGAGGTCTACTCACGCTCCGAGCGGGCCTGGGGCATCGACGACTCGGGCAGCATGAAGTGGTTCGTCCGCTTCGCGCGCGGGCAGCGGGCGGCCATCGGCTTCCACGACATCCCTGTCGCCGATGGTCAGCTGGTGCAGACGGTCGCACAGCTCGGCACTCCGCAGTCGCACGGCTGCATCCGCCAGCGTCCGGCGGACGCGCGGGCGCTGTGGCGGTTCGCCCCGCTGGGCACCACCGTCGTCGTGACTGCCTGAGCGACCGGACCAGCGTCGGGCCGAGCGTCAGGCCGGCTCGGTGGAGGTGGGGGCGTTCTCTCCGGACTGCCCGCCGGAGCCACCCGAGCGGCGGCGCCGCCGACGCCGGTTGCGCGACGGTCCGCTCTCGCCGTCGCCCGTGGGCCGGCTGGAGCCACCCGATGCCGTGCCGCCTGCCTCGCCGGCACCGTCGACGGGGCGACCGCTCCGGGAGCGGGTGCGCTGGCGGTCGCGCGCCGGCCTTTCCCTGGGCTTGTCGGCGCGCGGCCCGCCCCTGCCGGGGGCGTCGTCGCGGCGCTTGTCCTCGCGCGGCGCGGGCGGGACCAGCCGACCCGCGGTGCCGGCGGCGATGGCCAGGTCGTGGAAGAGGTGCTCGGAGGTCGAGTAGGTCTCCTGGGGCTCGTCGAACGGCAGCCCCAGCGCCTTGTTGATGACCTTCCAGCGGGTCGTGTCGGCCCAGTCGACGAAGGTCACGGCCGTCCCGGTGGCGCCCGCCCGGCCGGTGCGGCCGATCCGGTGCACGTAGGTCTTGTCGTCCTCGGGGCAGACGTAGTTGATGACGTGGGAGACACCGGCGACGTCGATCCCGCGGGCGGCGACGTCCGTCGCGACCAGCGCCTGGATCTTGTCCTCGCGGAACCTCGCGAGTGCCTTCTCCCTGGCCACCTGGGCCATGTCGCCGTGCAGCGGGGAGGCCTTGAAGCCACGCTCCGCCAGGTCATCGGCGACCCGCTGTGCCTGGCGCTTGGTGCGGGTGAAGATGATCGCCTTGGTCGCGTCGTCGGCCTGCAGGATCCGGGAGACGATCTCCGGCTTGTCTAGGTCGTGGGCCTGGTAGATGAACTGCGCCGTGGCCGGCACCATCTGGCTGTCCTCGCTGGACTCCGCGCGGATGTTCATCGGGTGCCGCATGTGGGTGCGCGCCAGCGCGACGATGGCGCCCGGCATGGTGGCCGAGAACAGCATCGTCTGCCGGGTCTCGGGCGTCATGGAGATCAGCCGCTCCACATCGGGCAGGAACCCGAGGTCCAGCATCTCGTCGGCCTCGTCGAGCACCAGCGCGTGCACGTGCGAGAGGTCGAGCGCCCGGCGGTTGGCCAGGTCGATCAGCCGGCCGGGGGTGCCGACCACGATCTCGACACCTGTGCTGAGGGCGTCGAGCTGGGGGTCGTAGGGCACCCCGCCGTAGACGGTGAGGACGCGCATGCCGCGGTCGGCGCCCGCCAGCGCCAGGTCGCCACTCACCTGGAGCGCGAGCTCGCGGGTGGGGGCCACGATGAGGGCCTGCGGCTTGCCCTCGGGAAGGTCGGCGTAGTCGCGGTCGTGGGGGGCGACGCTGCGCTGCAGCACGGGGATGCCGAACGCCAGCGTCTTGCCGGTGCCGGTGCGGGCCTGGCCGATGAGGTCGGTGCCCATCAGGGCCACCGAGAGCGTCATCTCCTGGATGGGGAACGGGGTGGTGATGCCGCCGCGCTCGAGCGCGTCGCAGATGTCGGGCAGAACCCCGAGCTCACGGAACGTGGTGATGGTCTTGTCGCTTTCGTCGTCGTGGAGTCGCCGTGCGGCGGACTCCTCACGAGCGATCGACGCCTCAGGAGAGGCGTACCGACGTCAAGGGCCTGCCGCGCACATGCGTGGCGAGCGGCGCAGCGACGCGACGACCAGCGGTGCGTGCGGTGGCTGCTCACCGGTCTGCCGGCCGGGTGGACGGCGGACCTGAGCCTTCATCGTATCGGTAGGGTGCGGCTGTGCCCGCATCGACGCCTCCGGAGAGCTCTGCCGCCGCCCGGTCCGGGTCGCTGACCTCCGGGCCGCTCGCGGACCCGGCCTACCGGGCCGCCGTGGTCGACCTCCTGGGCGTGATCGCCTACGGCGAGCTGTCGGCGTTCGAACGGCTGGCCGAGGACGCCAGCATGGCGCCGACGCTGGAGGACAAGCTGGCGATGGCCGGTATGGCGGCGGCGGAGTTCGGCCACCTCGCCGCTCTGCGCGAGCGGATCGAGGCGCTCGGCGGCCAGGTCACCGACGCGATGGCGCCGTTCCAGCGGGCGATCGACGACTTCCACGGGCACACCGCGCCGGCGGACTGGTACGAAGGCCTGATCAAGGCCTACGTCGGCGACGGTCTCGCCGCCGACTTCTACCGCGAGATCGCGGCGGCCCTGGACGCCCAGACCCGTGAGCTCGTGGTCGCGGCGATGCAGGACGTGGGGCATGCCGACTTCGTGGTCGACCGGGTGCGGACCGCGATCGCCGCCGACCCGCGGTTGGCCGGCCGGCTCGCCCTGTGGGGTCGACGGCTGATGGGCGAGGCGCTCTCCCAGGCTCAGCGGGTCGCCGCCGAGCGCGACGCGCTGACCGCGCTGCTCGCCGGCGGGGTGGACCGGCCCGGCATGGACCTGGCGGCGATCGGCCGCATGTTCAGCCGCCTCACCGAGCGCCACGCCGAGCGGATGGCCGCCCTCGGTCTGGACCCCTGAGCGACAGGCTGACAACGGCACGAGCCCCCACGACCCGAAGGTCGTGGGGGCTCGTCGCGTGAGGTCTCGCTCAGACCTTGCTGCGACCCGTGACCGCGGCCGCGACCATCACGAAGACCGCGGCCAGAGCGATCGCCGCGAAGAACGCGATCCAGTCGAAACCGTTGGTGCCGCCGAACAGGCCGTAGCCGATCAGGACGCCGCCGATGCCGCAGATCACGGTCAGCCACAGGGGGATGTTGTCGCGGTCACCAGGGGCCACGAACTTGCCGAGCAGTCCGATGATGATGCCGCCGATCAGTACGCCGATCCAGCCCATTGTTACTCCTTGTTCCCTCGCGGGTAGGTCCCCGAACGTCGGGGAGGTCGTCCACATCATGCCCCGAGACGGCAGGGACCAGGGTGACCCGGGACCCTGCTGCGTCGGCGCGTCGAGGGGGTACCCGTTCGCGGCGACCCGAAACTCAGGAGCGGAACCCGACGTGCCCGGAGACGCCGCCGCCGATCTCGACGTAGGCCAGCCGGTCGGCCGGGACCACCACGCGGCGGCCCTTGCCGTCGACGAGCGAGAGCACGCCACCGGAGGCGACGGCATCGGCCACGGCCTTCACGACCGTCTCCGCGCTGTCGTCGGTCTCCACAGTGAGCTCACGGGGGGCGTGCAGCACGCCGATCTTGACCTCCATGCGCTCAGTCTCCCCCACCGGTCAATGCTCGTCGGTGAGGGGGTAGCCGCGGATGCCGCGCCAGGCCAGCCCGGCGACCAGAGCGACCGCCTCGCTGCGGGGCACCTCGGACCCCTCGGCAAGCCAGAACCGGGAGCTCACCTGGGCCATGCCGACCAGCGACACGGCGAGCAGACGTGACGCTTCGTCGGGCAGGCCGGTGTCGTCGCGGATGACGTGGGCGATCATGTCCGCGCAGTCGTTGGTCACTCGCTCGAGCTGGGCGCGAACGGCCGGCTCGTTGGTGAGGTCGGACTCGAAGACCAGCCGGAACGCGCCGCTCTCGCTGGCGACGTAGCCGTAGAACGCGTCGATGGTCGCCGCCACCCGCTGCTTGTTGTCCTGGGTCGACGCGAGGGCCTGGCGGCAGTTGTCGATGATCGTGTCGCACGAGGCGTCGAGCAGCGCGAGGTAGAGCTCGAGCTTGCCCGGGAAGTGCTGGTACAGCACCGGCTTGGAGACCCCGGCACGCTCCGCGATCTCGTCCATGGCTGCGGCGTGGTAGCCCTGCGCCACGAACACCTGCAGGGCGGAGCCGAGCAGCTGCGTGCGCCGCTCACGGCGGGGCATCCGGCCGCCGCGCGGCCGGGACGTGTCGTCAGGCCGGGTCGCGGTCACGGTCGGGCTCTCCTGCAGGTCGTGGGCACGGTCGGTCGTCCGGGCCGGGCGCACGCAGCCTACCGCCGAGTACGCCGCGCCTCGCGGCGCCCCGGTGGGGGCGTCCGGATCGCGGACTCCCCGTCCAGGGACAGAGACGGCCCCCGACGATGGGGAACATCGGCGGCGCTGACGGCGTTTAGCCCAGCACGTCGCACCCGATCTTGAGGAGCACCCGTGAGCTTTCCCCCGCTGGTGGAGCCGGCCGACGAGCTGACCATCGACGAGGTCCGCCGCTACAGCCGGCACCTGATCATCCCCGACGTGGGCATGACCGGCCAGAAGCGGCTGAAGAACGCCAAGGTGCTGGTGATCGGCGCCGGTGGGCTGGGAAGCCCGGCGCTGATGTACCTCGCCGCGGCCGGTGTCGGCACGATCGGCGTCGCGGAGTTCGACGAGGTCGACGAGTCCAACCTGCAACGCCAGATCATCCACGGCCAGGCCGACATCGGACGGCCCAAGGCGGAGTCGGCGCGTGACTCGGTGGCGGAGATCAACCCGCTGGTGACGGTGGTGGTGCACAACGAGCGCCTCGACAACGACAACGTGATGGGCATCTTCGAGGGCTACGACCTGATCGTCGACGGCACCGACAACTTCGCCACGCGCTACCTGGTCAACGACGCGGCGTACTTCCTCGGCATCCCCTACGTCTGGGGGTCGATCTACCGCTTCGACGGCCAGGCCTCCGCGTTCTGGCCGACGGCCACGCTGGCCGACGGCTCCAGTGCCGATGCCCCGTGCTACCGCTGCCTCTACCCCGAGCCGCCCCCGCCCGGCATGGTGCCCTCCTGCGCCGAGGGCGGCGTCCTCGGGGTGCTGTGCGCCTCCATCGGCTCGATCCAGGTCAACGAGGCGATCAAGCTGCTCACCGGGGTGGGCGAGCCGCTGGTCGGCAAGCTGATGATCTACGACGCCCTCGAGATGGAGTACCGCAAGCTGAAGGTCCGCAAGGACCCGAGCTGTGCCCTGTGCGGGGACCACCCGACGGTCACCGGGCTCATCGACTACGAGAGCTTCTGCGGCGCGATCTCCGACGAGGCCGCCGACGCCGCGGCCGGGCACACGATCTCGGTGGTCCAGCTCGAGCACATGCTCAAGGAGCGCGAGGAGGGCTCGCGCGACTTCGTGCTCATCGACGTGCGCGAGCCCAACGAGTGGGAGATCAACCGGATTCCCGGCGCGTTGCTGATCCCCAAGGGGGACTTCCTCAACGGCAAGGCGCTCGCGCAGCTGCCCTCGGTCGACTCCGGCACCCAGGTCGTGCTGCACTGCAAGTCCGGCGTGCGCTCCGCGGAGGCCCTCGCCGTGCTCAAGGGCGCGGGCTACGACGACGCCGTGCACGTCGGCGGCGGCGTGGTGGCGTGGGTCAACCAGATCGACCCCAGCCAGCCGTCGTACTGAGCCGTCTCAGAGGTCGATGACGACCTTGCCGACGGCGCCGGCCTCGACAGCCTCGTGGGCGGCCGCGGTCTCCGCGAGTGGGAAGCGGTGCAGCGGCAGCCCCGCGGCCTCGCCTGCCCGCAGGGCGCCGTCGGCCAGCGCCTCGTCGAGCGCCGAGACCGCGTCGTCGACGGCGGCGTCAGGGACGGTGTAGAGCAGCACGAACTGGTAGCGCGTGTTGGTGGTCATGTGCGCGCGCACCGGGATCGCCGCCGTCGGGGCGTCGTTGGCGTAGACCGCGATGGTGGCATGCGGGGCGACCACCGCCGCGTCCAGCGCGGCGTTGGCCGCGGGGGCGACCTCGACGACGAGGTCGACACCGTCGGGGGCGAGCTCACGGATCCGGGCGGTGGCGTCGTGGGCGCGGTAGTCGACGACGTGGTGGGCGCCGGCCGCGTCGGCGAGCGCGGCCTTCTCCGGGCTGCTGACGGTGGACAGGACCGTGGCGCCGGCCCACCGCGCCAGCTCGATCGCCGCGTGGCCGACGGCCCCGGCCCCGCCGGCGACGAGCACCGTGCGACCCGCGAGGGCGCCGGGGCCGAGCCGTCGCGGGCCGTCCTCGGCCACCGTGAGGCAGCGGTGGGCGGTGATCGCCGGGACTCCCAGGGCGACGCCGACGTCGAGAGGGACGCCGTCGGGGAGCGGGCGCACGTGGCGCCGCGGCAGCGCGGCGTACTCGCGGGCGGTGCCGCCGGCCAGCCAGACCCACACGCGCTGACCCGGCTCCAGTCCGGCGACGCCCTCGCCGATGGCGTCGACGACCCCGGCGCCGTCCTGACCGGGGACCACCTCCGGCCGCGTCATCGGTGCGGTGAGGCCGGTGCGGACCTTCCAGTCCGTGGGGTTGACCCCGGCGACCTGGAGCCGCACCCGCACCTCGCCCGGGCCGGGCGAGGGCACCTCCCGCTCGACGAGCTGCAGGACCTCCGGGCCCCCGGTCTCGGTGTAGACGACGGCGCGCATGGCCCGAACCTACTCCGGTGGTCCTCCACAGGGGAGGCCCTCCGCTGTGGACAGGAGCGGTCCACCTGTGGAGGAGTGAGTGGCTTCTGTGGACGACACGCCGAGGGTGAGAAGTTGTCCGAAGAAATGTCGCGAAACCCCTTGTGCGCCTGGGCGTTCACGACATAGAACTTTCCTCACGCACTCCCTCCGGGGAGAGCGGGATGACTCGGAGACGAGGGTCCATACCGCGGGGCAACTCGCGGCAGCGGCAGGGTGACGACGTCGCTGGGACCGGAGCCGAAGGGTCGTCGACCGGAGGCGTCACCACGATCCGGTCAACCGGGTGGAGGTGCGCAAGCGCCGAAGCCCACCGGTAGGGAACGGCCGGGGCTTGCCCCGACCGGTCCCCGCCACCCGAAGGGCCCTTGTGACTCATACTCACGAGGGCCCTTCACCTTTCTCGGCTCCCGGCGCGCGTCGCGGCTGTCCATGCCGGGGGGGGACGCCGACGCCGCCGACCCGGCGCTGCGCCACAATGGCCTCATGCTCTATGGCGCTGCGCACGCGGTCATCCCGCCGGTGGTGAAGACCATCTGGCGACCCGACGTGCGTGGTCTCGACCGGGTGCCCGACACGGGGCCGGTGATCCTGGCCAGCAACCACCTCAGCTTCGCCGACAGCGTGGTGATCCCGGTGGTGGTGCCGCGCAAGGTGGTGTTCCTCGCCAAGGCCGACTACTTCACCGGCTCCGGCGTCCGTGGCGCGCTGTCGCGTGCCTGGTTCGGCGGGCTGGGCATGCTGCCGGTCGACCGTGACGACACCAAGGCGGCGATGGACAGCCTCGGCACCGCGCTCGAGGTGCTGGGCAGGGGAGAGGCCTTCGGGATCTACCCCGAGGGCACCCGCTCGCGCGACGGGCGGCTCTACCGCGGGCGCACCGGCGTCGCCCATCTCGCGCTGACTGCGGGCTGCCCGGTCGTGCCGGTCGGCGTGCGCGGCACCCAGGACCTGCAGCCGGTGGGCGCTCGGCTGCCACGGCTGGCCAGGGTGACGATCTCCTTCGGCGAGCCGATCGACTTCCGTGGCCGGTTCGACGGGGCGGCGCCGGGCAGGGCCCGTCGTGAGGCCACCGACGAGGTCATGGCCGCGATCCAGGAGCTGAGCGGGCAGGAGCCCGCCGGCGTCTACAACGACCGGCCACCGGACCTCTGACCCGTCCGTGGCGATCCCTGGGCCGGCTGCGGGTGTGGTTGGCTGCGACCATGACGGAGCGGCTGACCGTGATCACCGGAGGCACGCGCGGCATCGGTGCTGCGGCCGCGGAGACGACGTACGCAGTGTGCCGCCACGGGGTGAGGTGCCGCGCCGTGCGCTGCGACGTCACCACCGATGAGGGGATCGAGACGCTCTTCGCCACCGCAGCCGGTCTCGGCCGGGTGACCGGCCTGGTGAACAACGCCGGCGCGACGTACCACATCGGGCCGCTGGCCGAGACCGACGCCGACACGGTCCGGCGCACCGTCGACCTCAACCTGACCGCCTCGCTGCTGTGTGCCCGCCGAGCGGTGCAGCTGATGAGCAGGGCGAAGGGTGGGAGCGGTGGCGTCATCGTCAACGTGTCCTCGGGGGCCGCGACCCTGGGGTCTCCCGGGGAGTACGTCACGGGAACGACGCTGAGAGTGGCCGGTGGTCGGTGACGGCTCCTGCCGCAGCAGGGTCAGGGGAAGGTCACCCGCTGCCCGATGCCACGCTCCTCGGCACGGGCGAGGAGCAGCTGGCCCAGGGCGACGTCGTCCATGGCGATGCCCATGTTGAGGAACATCCGGCGCCCGTGGTGAGGGACCTCGACGTGCCCGGCGACGACGCCGGCGAGCTCGGCCGCCGGGGGCGGCAACCCCTGGAAGTAGTGCCCGCGCGCGGCGACGGCGGCGTACTGGTCGTGGTCGTCGACGACGAACACCGCCGCGTCGGTGAACGCTGCCGCCGCCATCGCGTCGTCGTAGTCGACGGGCAGCAGCAGCGCGTCGTCGGCGGTGCCGGAGGCGTCGGTCTTGGGGTCCAGCGGCCGGGTGATGCAGGTCATCGCGACGTCGACGCCGTCGAGGGCCGCGTCGGGCACCTCGACAAAGGTGGTGCGTCGGTCGCCGGCGATGGCGAACACCTGCTCGGCGTGCTCCCGCTTGTGGTCGTAGGCCAGCACCTCCTCCACCTCCGGATGCACCGCAAGGGTCACCTCGAGGTGCCGACGACCCTGCACCCCGCAGCCGACGATGCCGATCCGGCGCACCGGTCCGGGCACGTGTCGCATGGTCACCCCCGACACGCCCGGGGTGCGCATCTCGGTGACCCAGCCACCGTCGATGAGCGCGAGGGGCCGGCCGGTGTCCGCGTCGTTCATCACCAGCGAGCCGAAGATGTAGGGGAGCCCGCGGGCGTGGTTGCGCTCGTGGCCGGACACCCACTTGATGCCGAGGGCGTCGGAGCCAGCGAGGTAGGCCGGCATGGCGTTGACGAAGGCGTCCTCGCGCGGGACCACCTTGGGCTTGGGAGGATTCTGCACCTGGCCTCGCGACTTCTGCAGGAACGCGTCGTCGAGGACGTCGATGATCTCGTCCCAGGTCAGCCCGAGCCGCTCCAGGTCGACACGGTTGAGGACCAGCAGATCGGCCGGGGAGGTCATGCGCTCACCGTAGCGCCGATCCCGGACGGGCACCCGAGGGGGCCGCGCACCGGAGAAGGTCGTGGCTCACGGCGCCGAGGCGCAGCCCTTCTTGACGACGTAGCCCTTGTTGGTCTGCATGGTGCGCAGTCCCACCGCGTGTGCCGCCTGGACGGCGGCGATGGTCTGCGCGTTGCGGCTGGCCACCTTGGCGCCGAGCGCGCGCAGGTCGGTGACCAGCTGGGCGTCGTAGCGGGTGGAGTCCAGCTGGATCAGCGTCGCCATCGCGGCCAGCGACTCGGCGTCGGCCGGGTCGCGCGGCACGGTGCGGTGGAAGGACCGGAGCTCGGGGGCGACTGCCTGGAACGCCGTGTCCCCACTGCCGCCCACGTAGACCTGGTCGGTCATGCCGGTCGTGCGCACCGCCCTCGCGAGGTAACCCAGGCCGGCGGAGTCCCAGGCCTCCTGGTGCTGGTGGTAGCGCTTGATCTCCAACATCAGCTTGGCGTTGGCCTTGCGGGCGATCCGGAGGGCCTTCCACAGTCCCAGCACCCGGCCGCCCTTCTTGAGCGGGATCGCGGTGACCTCGGCGTAGGTGAGGTCCTCGGTGGCGCGCTGGTCCGTTCCGCCGGTGATCCGCTTGAGGGTGTCGTCGTGGACCAGCACGACCTTGCCGTCCGTGGTGACCCGCAGGTCGAGCTCGGCTCCCCAGCCCCATCGGGCCGATGCCCTGATGCCCGCGGGCTGCTCCTCGTCGACGCCGCTGTGGTAGGCGCGATGGATGATCGCCCGGCAGCGCTGCGGGGCGGCCGCTGCGGGCTGCGCCGGCACCACCAGGGTCGAGACGGCCAGAGCCGCCGCCGCGACGAGCGCGACGCGGGCGAGTGCCCGACGGACGACGTCGGGCGTGCCGGTGAGTCTGGTGGCGCGCCTGGATGCTGCGGCCGACGGTGACGTCGTGATTCTCGGGATCAGTCCCACGGGCCCCATGCCCCCGTTCCGGATTCGGATCTCTGCATGCCGGCCCGAGCCCCTGGCATCTCTAGGTCGCCAGCATAGGCAGAGACCATCCAAACCTCACATCGACGGCTGGACCGCCTGACCGGCGCGCGTGGCGGCTCAGTCCTCCAGCCAGGCTCGTAGGGCCTCACCGTGCTGGTCGAGCAGCGGTGGCGGCAGGTGCCTGCTGCGGCCGCCGGAGTGCGGCTGGTCGTCGAAGCGCAGCGCGGAGCCGGGCAGTGACAGGAGGCCGTACGCCGGGTGGTCGACGTCGAGGAGCAGCCCCTGGCTGCGCGTCTGCTCCCAGGCGTAGACGTCCTCGATGCTGCGGACCCGCCCGACCGGCACCCCGGCCTCGTGCAGCAGCTCGCGCCACTCCTCGGTGGGGCGGGCGGCGAGTGCCTCCTCCACCGCGGTGACCAGCTCCGCATGGTGGGCGACGCGCTGCTGGTTGGTGGCGAACCGCTCCTGCTCCGGGTCGAGGCCGAGCACGCCCGCGAACCGCCTCCACAGCCCCTCCGAGGCCACCGCCACCTGTAGCGGGCCGTCGGCGGCCGCGAACGGGCCGTAGGGCGCGATGGCGGAGTGGTGGGAGCCCGCCAGGCCGGGCACCTCGCCGCCGACGGTCCAGCGGGTCCCCTGGAAGGCGTGCACGCCGACGACCGAGGCGAGCAGCGACGTGCGGACGACCCGCCCGCGGCCGGTGCGGTCCCGCTCGTGCAGCGCCGCCGCGATGCCGTAGGCGAGGTGCAGGCCGGCGAGCAGGTCGGCGATCGGCACGCCCACCTTGGTGGGCTCGTCGGTGCCGGTGACGCTCATCAGCCCGCCCTCGCCCTGTGCGATCTGGTCGTAGCCTCCTCGCTGAGCCTCGGGGCCGTCGTGGCCGAAACCGGTGATCGACCCGACGACGAGACCCGGGTTGAGCTCGTGGAGCCGGTCGACGCCGAGGCCGAGGCGCTCCATCACGCCGGCGCGGAAGTTCTCCAGCAGCACGTCGGCTCGCATCACCAGCCGCTCCAGCAGCGTCCGGTCGTGGTCGTCCTTGAGGTCGAGGACGATCGACTCCTTGTTGCGGTTGGCCGACAGGAAGTACGTCGAGTCGCGGGGACCCGCCTCGCCCGCCGGTGTCTCCGCCCAGGGCGGGCCCCACGCTCGGGTGTCGTCGCCCGCCGCGGCCTCCACCTTGATGACCCGGGCGCCGAGATCGCCCAGCAGCATCGCGGCGTGCGGGCCGGCCAGGGCCCGGGTGAGGTCGACGACGAGCACGTCGCCGAGGGGGCCCTCCGGCACGGCTTCGGACTGCATGTCCGCACGCTATCCGTTGGCTGTCAGCCCCGGATGGTTGGCTGTGCGCATGCGCCCGACGACCCGCGACGCGAGCCCGGCCGGGCCGGCGTACCACCTGGTGCGGCCGGCGCCCGCCGGGCCGCCGGTCGAGCTCGACGCCGACCAGCGGCGCGTCGTCGAGCACCCTGGCGGCCCGCTGCTGGTGCTCGCCGGGCCGGGGACGGGCAAGACCACCACCCTGGTCGAGGCCATCGCCGAGCGCATCGAGGGCCGCGGCGCGCACCCCGACCAGGTGCTGGCCCTGACGTTCTCGCGCAAGGCGGCCGAGCAGCTCCGCGACCGGGTGGCGGCGCGCGTGGGGCGCACCACCACCGCCGGCATCGGGCTGACGTTCCACTCGTTCGCCTACGGCCTGATCCGGCGCTACGCACCGGCCGAGCTCTACGTCGGCCCGCTGCGGCTGCTGTCGGCCCCCGAGCAGGACGTCGTCCTCCGCGAGCTGCTCACCGGCCACCCCGAGGCGGTGCGCTGGCCCGAGCGCTACCGCCATGCCGTCGGCACCCGGGGCTTCGCGCGCGAGGTGCACGCGGTGCTCGCGAGGGCGCGCGAGAAGGGCCTCGACGGAGAGGCGCTGCGCCGGGTGGGGGAGCGTGAGGACGTGCCGGAGCTCGTGGCCGCCGGCGCCTTCCTCGAGCAGTACCTCACGATTCTCGACGACCGGAGCGCCGTCGACTACGCCGACCTGATCCGGCGCGCCACGATCGAGGCCACCGTGCACCGCGACGAGCTCCGCGCCGAGCTGCGGCACGTCTTCGTCGACGAGTACCAAGACACCGACTCCGGGCAGGTGGCGCTGCTGCGCGCGCTCGCCGGCGACGGCCGCGACCTGGTCGTGGTCGGCGACCCGCACCAGTCCATCTATGCCTTCCGTGGCGCCGAGGTGCGCGGGATCCTCGACTTCCCGGCGCAGTTCCCGCGGTCCGACGGCTCCTCGGCCGACGTGGTCTCGCTGGGCACCACCCGCCGGTTCGGGCCACGGCTGCTCACCGCCGCCCAGCGGGTGGCCCGGCGGATCGGGCTCCCGGGCACCATCCCCGAGGGCGCCCGCGCGGCGTTCCTGGAGCCAAGGGCGGAGGCGCCCGAAGCCGGCCGGGTGGTCGTGCGCACCTTCGACAGCGACCGTGCCGAGGCCGAGCATCTCGCCGACCTGCTGCGTCGCGCCCACCTCGAGGACGACGTCGACTGGTCCGACATGGCGGTCCTGGTGCGGTCGGGGCGTCACACGATCCCGCCGCTGCGCCGGGCGCTCGGGGCGGCCGGGGTGCCGGTCGAGGTGGCCAGCGACGAGCTGCCGCTGGTGCGCGACCCGGCGGCGCTGCCGCTCATCGACGCGCTCCGGGTGGTGCTCAACCTCGATCACGACGACCCGGGGCACGACGACCCGGGGCACGTCGACCACGTCGACGCCGCCCGGGCCGAGGCGCTGCTCACCGGACCGCTGGGCGGCCTCGACGCGGGCGACGTCCGCCGGCTCGCGCGACAGCTGCGGCACCGGGAGAAGGAGGCGGCCGCTGCCGAGGGCCGCACGCCGGAGCGCTCCCGCGAGCTGGTGCGGCAGGTCGTGCTCGACCCGACGGTCCTCGACGGCCTGGCCGGGCCCGAGGTGGGGCGCGCCCGTGCCGTGGCCGAGCTGGTCGCCCGCACCCACGCCCAGGCGCAGGACGGGGCGACCGCCGAGGAGCTGCTGTGGACCCTCTGGGCCGGCACGCCGTGGCCGGGCCGGCTCCGCCGGGCGGTCGAGCTCGGGGGCGGGACCGCCCGCCGGGCGCACCGCGACCTCGACTCGGTGTGCGCGCTGTTCGACGCCGCGGCACGGGCTGAGGAGACCCGTGACCGGGTCGGCGCCCGCGAGTTCCTGGCGACCCTGATGGCCCAGCAGATCCCGGCCGACACCCTCGCCGAGCGCGGCGCCCGGGGCTCGGCGGTGCGGCTGCTCACCGCTCACCGTGCCAAGGGGCTCGAGTGGCGGCTCGTGGTGGTCGCCCACGTGCAGCAGGACGAGTGGCCCGACCTGCGGCGACGGGCCACCCTGCTCGGCGCCGACCGGATCGGGAGCGACGGCCTGGTGCCGCCCACGACCCCGCTGGAGATGCTGGTGGAGGAGCGGCGGCTGTTCTACGTCGCCTGCACCCGCGCCCGCGAGCGGCTGATGGTCACGGCGGTGGTGTCCTCCGAGGACGACGGCGACCAGCCCTCGCGGTTCCTCGCCGAGCTGGGCGTCGTTGTCGATCATGTCCGGGGCCGCCCGTTGCGCACGCTGTCGCTCGCCGGGCTGGTCAGCGAGCTGCGACGGGCGGCGGCCGACCCGGCCACCGAGCCGGTTCTGCGTCAGGCGGCCGCCCGCCGGCTGGCCGGACTCGCGCGCGAGCACGTGGGCGACCGGTTGGTCGCCCCGATGGCCGACCCCGCCACCTGGTGGGGCACCCGCGCGGCCACCCGCGCCGACCACCCGCTGCGCGACCCCGAGCAGCCGGTCCCGGTCTCGGCCAGCCTGCTCGACGGGCTCGCGACCTGTCCGACGCAGTGGTTCCTGTCGCGCGAGGCAGGCGGGGTGACCCGGGCGCACCAGTCGGCCAACCTCGGCGAGATCGTGCACGCCATCGCGCAGCGGGTGGCGACCGGCGAGCTGGAGGTCACCTCCGACGAGGCCGGGGTCGAGGCGCTGATGGAGCACGTCGAGCCGGTGTGGGACCGGATGGAGTTCCGCACCCCCTGGGCCCGGGTCCGCGAGCTCGAGCGGGTGCGAGCCGCCCTGGGGCGGTTCCTGGCCTGGCACACCGCCGACCCCCGACCGGTGGTCGGGGTGGAGCAGGAGTTCCGCGCCGTGCTCGACCTGCCGGGGGGCGAGCAGGTCCGGCTCGCCGGCTACGCCGACCGGCTGGAGCTCGGCGCCGACGGCCGGGTCGTGGTGGTCGACCTCAAGACCACCCGCAGCAAGCCCACCGACAAGTCGCTCGCGACCAATCTCCAGCTGGGTCTCTATCAGCTGGCCGTCGACCATGGCGCCGTCGACGGCGTGGAGGGCCTGGCCGGCCTGGAGGGCCCCGTCCGCGCCGGAGGCGCCGAGCTGGTGCAGCTCGGGCTGACCGACGGTGGCCCAGCGGCCACCGTGCAGAGCCAGGGCGTGCAGGCCGACGAAGGCCCCGAGCGGGCCGACCTGCGGGACCAGCTGACCCGCGCGGCGTCCCTGCTCCGCACCGAGCGCTTTCCGGCAGTCGTCGGCCCGCAGTGCCGTGACTGCCCCTTCGAGCCGATCTGCCCCGCCCAGAGCGCCGGGCACGTGGTGACACGATGAGTGGCGTGCTCGGGCCCGGGCGCCGGCTCGGGTCGCCGGAGGAGCTGGCCGAGGCCATGGGCGTCGACTGGGTCGCCAGCCCTCAGCAGTGGGCGGCCATCTCCGCCCCCCTGGAGCCGGCCGTCGTGATCGCCGGCGCCGGGTCGGGCAAGACCACGCTGATGGCCGCTCGGGTGGTCTATCTCGTGCTGACCCGGCAGGTGCGCCCCGACCAGGTGCTCGGTCTGACCTTCACGACCAAGGCGGCCAGCGAGCTGCGGACCCGGATCCGCGCCCAGCTCACGGCAGCGGGGGCGCTCGGCCCGTCGAGCTGCGAGGCCGATGCTGACGTCGACGACGCCGTGGAGCCCACCGTGCTGACCTACCACGCCTACGCCGCCGCGCTGCTGACCGAGCACGGCCTGCGGATCGGCCACGAGCCCGACACGCGCGTCATCACCGACGCCGCCCGCTACCAGCTGGGCGCCCGCGTGGTCGACCGCTACGACGCTCAGGTGGCGCTGCTGACCGACCACGCCGAGACGGCCATCCAGAACCTCCTGGCGCTCGACTCCGCCATGAGCGAGCACCTCGTGGCTCCCGAGGAGGTGCTGGCCTTCGACGACGAGCAGCGGGCCGGCTTCCTGCGCGCCGAGGCCGAGGAGCTGGCCGGCAAGACCCGCAAGACCTATCTCGAGCCGGTCCGCGCCGCCCTCAGCGCGATCGACCGACGACGCGAGCTGCTGGGGCTGGTCGCCGCCTACCGCCGGCTCAAGGCCGAGCTCGGGCTGATGGACTTCTCCGACCAGATCGAGCTCGGTGCCGACCTGGCCACCACCCAGCCCGACGTCGGGGCCGCGGAGCGGGAGAAGTTCCGGGTGGTGCTCCTGGACGAATACCAGGACACCTCCGTCGCCCAGGCGATCATGCTCTCCCGCCTCTTCTCCGGTCCCGACGCGGCCGCGGGTCGCGGCCACGCCGTGACCGCCGTCGGCGACCCCAACCAGGCGATCTACGGCTGGCGGGGCGCGTCGGCGTCCAACATCCTCGACTTCCCCACGATGTTCCCGGCCGTCGGCGGCGCCGTCCCGACCTACCCTCTGACGGTCAACCGCCGCTCGGACCGTCGGATCCTGGAGGCCGCCAACCGGCTGGCCGCGCCGCTCTACGCCCAGAGCCAGGCGATCGCCCCGCTCGAGCCCAAGCCCGGTGCCGCCGACGGCACCGTGACGGTGGCCGTCCACGAGACCCACCGCGACGAGCTGGCCGCCCTGGTCGAGGGGGTGCGTGCGGCACACGAGGGTGCGCCCGGGGCCTGGTCCGACATCGGGGTGCTCACCCGTGACAACGCCCACGCGGCGGAGGTGTTCGACGCGCTGACGGCGGCCGACGTGCCGGTCGAGATCGTCGGGCTGTCGGGGCTGCTGCGGCTGCCCGAGGTGGCCGAGGTGGTGGCGACGCTGCGGCTGATGAGCGACGTGACCGCCAACGCCGCCCTGCTCACCCTGCTGACCGGCCCCCGCTGGGCGATCGGGCCGCGCGACCTGGGACTGCTCAGCGGAAGGGCCGCCGAGCTGGCCGGCAGGCAGGGGAGAGGTGAGGACCCCGGCTCGCTGCGCGACCATCTCGTCGCGATCGCGGACGGCATCGACCCGGCCGAGATCTCCTGCCTCGACGACGCGCTGAGCGACCCCGGTGACCGGCCCTACTCACCGGAGGCGCGCGAGCGGTTCACGCTGCTGGCGCGCGAGCTGCGCCACCTGAGGTCGCACGCCGGCGAGCCGCTGCTCGACATCGTCCGTCGCATCATCGACACCACCGGTGTCGACGTCGAGCTCGCCTCGGCGGTGTCCTCGGCCGCCCCGGCGCGGCGCGACAACCTCGACCTGTTCGTGCGGGCCGTGGCCGACTTCCAGGCGGTCGACGGCGAGGTGAGCCTGGCTGCGCTGCTGTCCTACCTCACCGCCGAGGACGACCAGGGCAACGGCCTCGACGTGGCCACGCCGACCGAGGCCGACTCGGTCAAGCTGCTGACGGTCCACCGGGCCAAGGGCCTCGAGTGGGCCTCCGTCTTCCTGGTCGGCGTGTGCGACACCCGCTTCCCGAGCAACCGGTCACGCACGCTGTGGACGTCCTCGCCGGCCGTCCTGCCCGCGCCGCTGCGCGGCGACGCTCGCGACCTTCCACAGCTCGCGGGGCACGACAAGGCCGCACTCGACCGCTACCGCGCCGACACCCGGGCCCACGACCGCACCGAGGAGCTCCGCCTGGGCTACGTCGCCTTCACCAGGTCCGCCCACCGCCTCGAGGTGACGTCGTACTGCTGGAGCGCGCGGACCACCCCGTTCGGGCCCTCGGACTACCAGCGCGTGGTCCGTGAGCTGCTGGAGGGGTGGGGGGAGCCGGCTCCCCCGTGGCGCGACAAGCCCGAGCGCGGCGCGCCGCACCCCTACGCCGACGAGGACCCGTCGCGACCCTGGCCCGCCGAGGGGCACGGGGCAGAGGTGGAGCGACCAGGCCGGTACCGAGCAGGAGCCAGGTGGAGGGTTCGGGGATGACCTCAGGGTTGCTGCCCTGGACCATGATGTACTGCTGATAAAGACCGTAGTCCTGAGTGGTCGTAACTGCGACCGAAACTGCTGAGAAAGGGCATGGCGGAAGATGTCGATCTGCCTGCCCGGCAAAGTAACTGCCCCGTTCGGTGAGTTACCAGAGGTCTCCAGGGAGTTATAAGCTGTAGTTCCCGGTCCAATTCACGGCAAACGCTAAGCCCCCGACCAAAGAGAGGCCTGCTGTCTGGAAGTACGCGGTAAAGAAATATGCGCCCATCCTTGGGTCTCCGTAGCAGTAGTGCGGAGGCTGGCAAATGTTCGAAGCCGGGTCGAGCGTCACGACGAGAGTTCCTTGTGCCCAGACCGACACGAGCGGGTTGAGGGACGTAGTCACTGACGCGCCAGCGAAGGTGTAAGTTATCGGACTCGCGGCGGACGGTCGTGGAAGCGCGAGAGCGACAACTGTGAACCCTGCGGCAATCGCACATCGTCGAAGCTGTTGTCTCATGATGATCTCTCCGATCAGACGAATCGCTGGGCTACGTGCGTTTCACAAACCGCCGCCTCACCGCCGCTGCCTATGGCAATCCAACACAGCTCTATGGATTGAGCAATGGCGCGCTTGGCGTAAACGCCGCGGGTAAACCCCATCTCTACCGCATCAATCCGGCGACCGGCGTGGCCACCGATCTCGGCGAGCTTGGAGGCGCTTACGCCGACTATGCAGAAGCCGGGCTGGGGTTTGACGATGCAGGCCAGCTCTGGGCGATAACCGACAGAAGCCCCACCCAGTCAAGCCAGGTCATGCGAATCAATCTCGGAAACACGCCTCCGACAGCCGAACAGATCAGCCTGACCAGCGAACAGGGATTCGAAAGCCTGGCCATTGCCCCACCGGGCGGTTGTAATGTCGTCGTCCCCGGCGACTATGCCACGTTTGTCGTGCAAAAACAGTTCGCTGACGGCAACAACATCACCCCGGTCACGATTAACTTCCAGTGCACCAGCGGCACGGTATTCAATTCAAGCAAAACGATCATTCCCGAAGAAGATGGATTCGGGCCCTACCAGGTCGCTTTCAATGTGGGAAATTTACCCACCGGCGCGGTGGAATGTAGAATCACCGAAGCACCGGTATTCGGGCTACACGCCGGAATATGAATGCGAATCCGATGCGACCTGTTCCACCGGCGAAGGGGCCGGTCCCTGCGTGTTCCAGTCGGTACGGCCCGGAGAGTCGGGTTCTTGCCTGGTTCGCAACCGGGTTGATCCGGTGGAGATTAACCGTCACCAAGGAGTGGCTGTACGAGCGCTCAGAAACCGTACCTTAACGATAATGCCGAAATCAGCTGTACTGTTCTAATGTTTTTGACGGTGATGGTGAATCATCCGGCAAGATCATGCGATGGTCGTGGGATTTTGATGGCAACCCCGCCAGCCAGGTAGCAACGCTTTATCCCGACTTTAACGGTGAAACGCAGTGCTGGACAGAAGAGAACAGTGCAGGCCAGCGCCATCGAGTCGGAAAGCACCTGCTCAGCTCCTGTTTCCATCACGCTGGGCGATGCCAAGCGCAGCTGCGATGTTACGAACACCGTGTTTTTTGAAGGCATCCCCACCCTCAATCCCTTATGGCCTGGTCTTGATTTCAGCACTGATGTTGCTGACAGGGCTGATTTCAGTAAGACGGATTGCTTGATCATCAGCTTCCAGTGTACTGCATCGCACACATGGCACATTCAGCGCGATGCAGTACACTAGTTTGCGTTAAACTTCTCCTAATCTGAATCACGGAGCACAACCATGGGTATTGGTGGAATCAGCATGTGGCAGTTATTGATTTTGCTGCTCATCGTCGTCCTGGTCTTTGGCACCAAGCGCTTGCGAAACATGGGCGGAGATCTCGGCGCAGCCGTCAAGGGCTTTCGCAAAGGCATGGAAGATCCCGGGGACGGGAATGAAGAAAAACTGGAACCGGACAAGATAGCGTCGGAAAACCGGAGCGAAACGGCCTCCGAAGACTCAGCCAAAAGCAAGCCATCCTCAAGCTAATCCAACCGCATGTTTGACGTCGGTTTCGCGGAGATTTTACTGCTGTCCCTCGATCGGGCTTCTCGTGCTGGGTCCGGAAAGGCTGCCACGGGTAGCCCGCACCCTTGGCGGCCTGGCGCGCAAAGCCCGCAGCAGCTGGATGAATCTCAAGCGCTCTATCGACGCGGAAATGAGGGCCGAAGAACTCAAGGCGCCACTCAAGCATTTCGAGAAAGAAATCAAGTCCACCGTGGACCAGGTTAAATCAAGCGCCAACTCCATCCGGAATTTCGACCCTGCGAAACCCGACTCCGCCCAGAAACCGGGCGACACCGATGACGGAAGTTAACCCCAATGACCAGGAACTGAGCTTCCTGGAACATCTCGTGGAATTGCGTGGCCGGCTGCTCAAGGCCAGCCTTGCCGTGCTGGTTGTGCTGCTCTGCCTGCTGCCGTTTTCACGCAAATTGTATGCGCTCCTCGCGGCCCCGCTGACCGCGGTTCTGCCGGAAGGCAGCAGCATGATCGCGATCGACGTCGCCTCGCCTTTCCTGACGCCCTTCAAGCTCGCCATGCTGCTGGCGCTGATCCTGTCCATCCCCGTGGTGCTGTATCAACTCTGGGCGTTTGTGGCGCCCGCTTTGTACCGCCAGGAAAAGCGACTGGCCCGCCCCCTGCTGTATTCAGCGGTGTTACTCTTCTACGCCGGTTGTGCTTTTGCCTATTTCGTCGTCTTCCCACTGGTGTTCGGTTTTTTTACCCGCGTCGCTCCCGAAGGCGTCACGGTCATGACGGACATCAGCAAATACCTGGATTTCGTGATGACCCTGTTTCTGGCTTTTGGCATCACGTTTGAAGTTCCGGTAGCGACCATCATCCTGGTGGCTACCGGGATCACGACCATCGACAAGCTCAAAAAAGCGCGGGCCTATGTCGTCGTCGGCGCTTTCGCGATGGGAATGCTGCTCACCCCGCCGGATGTTATTTCGCAGACTTTGCTCGCCCTGCCCATGTGGCTGCTGTTCGAAATCGGCATCCTGATGTCATGGGTCTTGCTGCCTGACCGCCGGACCACTAAAGCTGAAGCCGGCGATGATGAGCCTGGAGATCAGGCCACCAATTGACCGTCGTCTTCCTTCGAGGATGGCCCGGAATGCTCTCCGATCCCGAAAATATCCCGAAACGCACAGTACTGGCTTGCAAACAGCAGCATCTGAAAGGCCAGTAGCAGAATCATCATACCGGCCATCACGATGACGGATATCAGCCCTCCGGAAGCGGCCATCCGGATCATTAACCCGGCCACGACAATAACCGGGATACTGATCAGGAACAGGCCCAGGGCCAGCGTCAGGAAAGGCCTCCAGTGCACGATCAGGGCCTTGATTCCTTCAGCCAGCGCCGGCCCCAGGCTGCGATCGCCAAACCAGATCAGGGGAATCGTGAAATAACTCAGGGTTCCACTGATTGCGATACCCACCAGGAAAGCCATGACCATTTTTCCCAGCGATCCCTGGTCCAGTTCTGTCAGGGCGTTGATATCTCCCTGCTCGATGCGGGAAACCATCTCGGGATCAAGCAGTTCTTCACTGCCCGACAGCATCAGTGAAATGCTGAGGATACCCACGGCGAACACCAGCAAGCCCATCAGAAACAGCCGGCCCGTGTGTGTACCTGAGGTCAACGGCTTGAACAACAGGTTCAGGCCGGGGCGGCCACCGCGGCTCGTGACATCAAAGGCTTCGAGTATCCCGGCGCTGAGTGCAGGCACGGATATCATGATCAGCATCCCGATCAAAGGCAGCTGGGTCAGACCCAGAATCACCTGCATGAACACCGCGATCAGCAGAAGCCGCCCCGACTGCATCCGCAGCAACGCAAGGCTTTGTACCAACCAGGCTATCCCCCGGGAGAATGAAGAGGCCCGGGAATGATCAAATATGTTATCAGGCATCGCCTATTTCCTTACTGCTGCGTATTCCATTGCTTCACTGCCCCACTTGCTGGCGGAATGCATGGCTTCAAAAACGGCTTCCGGTTCATCGACAACAGTCCACATTTCCAGGTGCTTTCCGGACATGAAGCGCTCTTTCACGCTGTATTCAAGCAGGCCGACCAGGCGGTCAAAATAGCGATTGGTGTTCACCAGTACAACAGGGCCCAGGAAATTCCCCAGGCGCTTCAGGGTCAGGACCTCGAAAACTTCCTCGAATGTGCCGCTGCCGCCCGGTAATGACACCACCGCATCGGAATTAACCAGCATGCGGTGCTTTCTTTCGCGCATATCGCTGACAACCTCGAGCCGGCTGAGGGTTTTATGGCCGTGCTCCACCGTGTTGAGAAAATGCGGAATCACTCCATGGACATGTGCGCCCGCGGCCAGTGCATGATCAGCCATCGAGCGCATGAGCCCCACGCCGCCGCCACCGTAAACAATCTCAACGCCGGCCTGGCCCAGGACAGTGCCAAGGCGCGCTGCTGCATCATAATAGCTATCCGCCAGGCCGTTGCTTGAAGACGCGTAAACTGTGACCCGCTTCACTCCGCCTGGCGGAGTACTCACTGGTGTTTTCATTTTCCGGTTCCATATTCGCCTCATCACGAGGACGGGTGTTCAGAGTGCACCTATTGTAATATGAACCTGAAGCAGAGGAGGGTAAGCTTGAACCAACGTCAGAATTCTTTTGGCGCATCGCTGTTGTCGGACACGCCGGTCTCGATTGGCATAATAGTGATCTGCGCCGTGGTGTTTCTTACCGGTTTTCAACCGCCAGGCCTGGCCCTCTGGCCGCTGGACAGTGGATTTTTCTCGCCCTGGCAGGTCGTCAGTTACGCGTTCCTGCACGGCAGCTTCAATCATTTATTCTTCAACATGTTTGCCGTCTGGATGTTTGGCACGCCGCTGGAACGCTCCTGGGGCAGCCAGCGGTTTCTGACCTTCTATGGCGCCTGTGTCGTGGGCGCGGCCGTTATGCAGTTATTGGTCCAGGTAATCGAAGGCGGAATGTACCCGACCATCGGTGCATCGGGTGGGGTTTTCGGCCTCCTGTTGGCCTATGGCGTCATGTGGCCCGACAACAAGATTTTCCTGATGTTCCTTCCGGTTCCCATCTCGGCCAAGTGGTTTGTGCTGATTTACGGCGGCATCGAGCTGATGCTTGGCCTTTCCCGGTCAATGCCGGGCATTGCGCATTTTGCCCACCTTGGCGGCATGATTTTCGGCGCAGGCCTGCTCTACAAGTGGGGGTGGCGGCCGGGTATGACCTGGAAACGCTGATTTCCCGGTTTTTGCCAGAACGGGGTCAGAGTAGGTTACCTACTCTGACCCCACCATGCCATATGCACCCTAGTCTTCCAGGACAAATGTAACTTTCAGAATCACCCGGAATTCTGTGACGTGGCCCTGCGCATCGCAGGATACTTTCTGTCCTTCCACCCATGCGCCCCGCACGTTTTTCAGGGTTTTGCCGGCGCGCTTCAGCCCCTGCCGGGTAGCGTCTTCAAACGACTCTTTCGAGGAAGAAATGATTTCGGTAACTCTTGCAACTGACATTCTTGATTCTCCTGTAAAAAGTATGATGTAGCTTCACTGATCATAGGATGTTGAGCGGCATTAATCAAAACGATTCGAGGTAAAGGGATTACCCACGTAGAAATAAACCGCGTTGTCGCCACCATCGTTATGCCCCACGGCAAAGTAAACCGGGCCGATCGGCGTATCCGCGCCAACGAAGACGCTGGCCGAATAGCGCAGGTCTCCGAAACTGATATCCTGATTTCGATCCCAGACATTCCCGGCCTCCAGCGTGAAGCCGGCATAAGCCCTGAAGAGGTCCATCTCGTTGAGTCTGCGGTAGTAAGCCAGGGTAGAAAGGGCGATATTCCGTCCGGTCAGCTGACTGGGTACCAGGCCTGAAAGCCGGCCCAGGCCACCGAGCTGGAACCAGCGCTCAACCGGCGACCGGTCATCGAAGCTGTACCCCCCCTGGTAATTGAGCAGGAACGTGTTCTTTTCATGCGAGAACGCAAAACTGCCGATAGCAATGGCCTGCTGAAAGTTGGTTGACGAACCCAGTCCGCGAGTCGCATAGCGGTAATCCAGGCGATGCCGCATACCGGAAGTCGGAAACCATACATTGTCCAGGCTGTCGTGCAGGTAGCTGAAATCAAGCTCGCCGATTCTGACCTTGTCGTCGATCGGGAACCACAGGTCGCCGGTGATGAGATCCGCGTCACCCCTGCCATATTCGTAATTGAGGATCAAACGATCCGTCGTGCTCAGGTTGCGGCCGATTCCGAAATCGATGCCGACCCCGGAGATTTCAAACTCGGCGATATTGGTGTTTTGCAGCCACAGATTGTAATTCTGCCTGCGCCAATAAACCTGGGGCTCTACGAACCAATTGGCCCCGGTGTCTATCGGCTGGTAAAAATCAAAGCTGATTTCATCCACGCGCCCAATTGAAGCGACAACGCGCAACTCTCCCCCGAGGCTGTTGAGTGCATTACGCGTGTAGGCGGCACCCAGCGTAAAACTTGAATCTGCGGAAAAATCACTGGCCAGTTCCAGGCCGAATTGCAGGTAGTTCGGCCCCCAGTCGCGCGGAACAGCGTTCACGACTATGCCCTGCTGGCCCAGGTCATTTTTGACCATGCTATAGGTCACCGATTCAAATACATCCAGGCCATAGATCCTGTCCATGCTTTTGTTCAATGTCACCAGGTCGAGGGGCTGGCCCAATTCAACGTCAAGCCGGGATTCAATCAGCGCGTCGTTCAGTACCGATCCGTTTTCGAGTACAACGAATTCGACGATGTATTCAGCTGCTTCTGCCTGGTCCAGCGCGACAGTTTCCTGGATGGTCAGGCCCGCCAGGTTGGCCAGTTGGTCCTTCTTCAATAAGGTCGCATCGTACCCCAGGGGAACGATGGATTCGGCGCCTTCAAAGTCCGAGGAACTGAAGCCTTCGAGCTCAGGTAAGATGAGAATGTCTTCCGGCCCCAGCGACGCAATTTGCTCATCGGCGGTTTTGCGGGTCAGGAAATTGGTCAGTTGCTCAGTGACGCTGAGTACCGAAGTAAGCTGCTCCTCGGTCAGCAACGGGCTGGAGATATCCACGGCGATCACGATATCCGCGCCCATTTCACGCACCACATTCACGGGAAGGTTGTTCGCCATGCCCCCATCGACCAACAGCCGCCGATTGATCCTGACCGGGGCAAAAACCGCCGGCACGGACATACTCGCACGTACGGCGTCCGGCAGACTGCCGGAAGAGAGCACCACGGCCTCTCCGGTTACCAGGTCGGTGGCCACGGCACGGAAAGGAATCGGAAGCCGGTCAAAATCATGGGTGCCGATCACCGGCAGGAAGAGTTCCTGTAAAATCTGGTCCAGGTGCTGCCCCTCGATAGCACCCAGGGGCAATTGTATTTTGCCCTTGTTGAATCCCAGGCGGTAAGGAATCAGGAACTGGGCTTCCAGCTCTTTCTTCCTCATGGTGCGGTCCCTGCGCGCCGGGGCGTCCGTCAACGCAGTTTTCCAGTCCGTTTCAATCAGAACCAACTCGATCTCATCCGCCGTGTAACCGGATGCATAAAGACCGCCGATAATTGCGCCCATGCTGGTACCGGCAATGTAGTCAACGGTTATTCCAAGTTCTTCGAGCGCTTTGAGCACACCCACGTGGGCTCCGCCGCGGGCGCCGCCGCCACTTAGTACCAGGCCGATTTTCGGGTGACCGTCAGCTTCTTCAGCCCACGCGGAAGGAAGCGTTGATACAAGCAGCAGCACAATAACTGCCATCAATCCAAAATGACGCATTGCAGGTCACCAGCACAAAACAGGAGTCTGTGATTATAATGGAGGCTCGCTGCAGTGGGCCAAGGAATGACATAAAACTGATCAAGGACATGAAAACAGCCCGATTGTGCCGCTAGAATATGTCCATCGTAAACACCAGAAGGTGCAAAAAAATGAGCAATTTATATCCCGTACCGGAATCTTTCAAAAACAGAGCACACCTCGACAAGAACGCCTATGAGCATGAATACCGGGAGTCTATCGAGAATAACGAAGCCTTTTGGGCCGAGACGGCCAGGCGCCTGGATTGGATAAAATTCCCGACCCGAATCAAGGACGTTTCCTTTGACCGTGCAGATTTGCACATCCGCTGGTTTGAGGACGGGGTTCTGAACGCCTGTTACAACTGCGTCGATCGTCATCTCGAAACACGCGGTGACCAGACAGCCATCATCTGGGAGGGGGACGATCCGGCGCGTGACGCCCACATTACCTACAGGCAACTGCATAAGCGTGTTTGCCACATGGCTAACGTGTTGAAAGCACGGGGTGTAAAAAAAGGCGACCGCGTCACGATTTACATGCCGATGATTCCGGAAGCCGCTGTTGCCATGCTGGCCTGTGCGCGGATCGGCGCAGTCCACTCCATCGTATTCGGGGGCTTTTCCCCGGACGCTCTCGCCGGCCGGATCATCGACTGCGATTCCAATGCAATCATCACGGCCGACCAGGGGATGCGCGGCGGCCGCGCCATCCCGCTCAAAGCCAATGTCGACGCGGCCTGCACCCGGCCGGGTGTGACCGATTGCCTCAAAACCGTCATCGTGGTTCGCAACACCGGCGGCGAGGTCAACTGGACTGAAGGCCGGGATTACTGGTACCACGAAGAAGAAGCCAAGGTTAGTGACGAATGCCCGGTCGAAGAAATGAACGCCGAGGACCCGCTGTTCATCCTCTATACCTCCGGGTCTACCGGCAAGCCCAAGGGCGTGTTGCATACCACCGGCGGTTACATGGTCTATGCCTCGTATACGCATGAAATCGTATTTGATTACCACGATGGTGACATCTACTGGTGTACGGCGGACGTCGGCTGGGTGACGGGACACAGCTACATCGTGTACGGACCATTGGCTAACGGAGCCATTTCCCTGATGTTCGAAGGCGTACCAAATTACCCGAGCCCCAGTCGCTTCTGGCAAGTTTGCGACAAACACCAGGTTAACATCTGCTACACGGCACCGACGGCGATCCGCGCGCTGATGCGCGAAGGCGAGGGCCCGGTCAAATCAACTTCGCGGAAATCCCTGCGCCTGCTGGGAACGGTGGGAGAACCCATCAATCCGGAAGCCTGGGATTGGTACTACAACGTGGTCGGCGAAGGACGCTGCCCGATCGTGGATACCTGGTGGCAGACAGAAACCGGCGGCATCCTGATCAGTCCGCTACCCGGCGCTACCGACCTCAAACCGGGCTCGGCCACGAATCCACTGCCGGGCATCATGCCCGCGCTGTTCGACGAAAAGGGCGTGCCCTTGCCGGAACAGGGTGCTGCTTCGGGCCTGCTGGTCATCAAAGACAGCTGGCCGGGGCAAATGCGTACCGTTTACGGTGATCACCAGCGTTTTGTGGATACCTATTTCGCGACCATACCCGGCGCCTACTTTACCGGGGACGGCGCCCGCCGGGATGAGGACGGTTATTACTGGATAACCGGCCGTGTCGACGATGTGCTCAATGTTTCGGGACACCGCCTGGGCACCGCTGAAATCGAAAGCGCACTGGTCGCGCACGTAGCCGTGGCCGAGGCTGCCGTGGTCGGCTATCCGCACGAGATCAAGGGTGAAGGAATTTATGCCTACGTCACCCTGGTCAAGGGTATCGAGCCCACCGAAGAACTCCGGGCCGAGCTGCGCCAATGGGTCAGAAAAGAAATCGGACCGATTGCGACTCCTGACTTGTTGCAATGGGCGCCGGGGCTGCCAAAAACCCGTTCAGGCAAGATCATGCGGCGGATTCTGCGCAAGATCGCGGCCAACGACTACGGAAACCTGGGGGATACCTCGACCCTGGCTGAACCGGAAGTCGTCAAGCAGTTGATCGATCAACGGATGAATCGCTAATTTTTCATCTGCCTGTATACTGGTTTGGGAGCCACATACAAGGCGTGGCTCCCAAACCAAAGGGAGACAGGCATGGGTATTTTTGAATCGATTAAAAACGCTTTTGGAAGCAAGGCCGACACTGAAACAGATGTGGTGGTTGGCCCAAGCCAGATGCTTCGTGACGCGGGACTTGACCCGGGCAAACTGAAATTCGGTTTCAGCCCTGGCAGCATTTCCGTATCCGGAGAAATATCTGCTGAAGCCGACCGCCAGAAAATCCTGGATGTCCTTGCCCGCACACCGGGGATTTCCACTGTGCAAGACAACATGACCGTAGCCGTTCCAGCACCCGTTACCGCCCCGGATGGACCCGGAACCGTTACAACGGGTGAAACTTCCGCGGCTGAAGATGGAGATGGCCCGAGGACCTATACCGTTCAGTCCGGCGACACCCTGTGGAAAATTGCCCAGGAAATGTACGGTAACGGCTCAAAGTATATGAAAATTTTTGAAGCCAACACCGATTTGCTGGAAAACCCGGACAAAATTTTCCCCGGGCAAAAGCTGGTCATTCCGGAATTGTAGGAGCGAATTTATTCGCGATTGGTTTTCGTAGGAGCGATTTTAATCGCGATCGTTTTTATGTTTGAAACCAATCGCGAATAAATTCGCTCCTACAGCCTGCCGTGCTCCAGGGGACGCTCACGGTGCATCAGGAGCCACTCGGCGCCTTCGTCCAGCGCAGCCTGGCCCAGCGCCTTCAAAACCTGTCTCTGGAACGCGATATCGTCGGAATTGTCCACCAGTTTGCGGGCTTTCTGAAATACCCGGCTCATAAACCCGTACTGCTTGATCAGTTCTTTTTCCGCTTTCTTGTGTGAATACGCGTCCCAGATACCGGCGACCAGGGGCAGAACGCCCATCAGGACCAGTAATCCCTGCCGTTGTGGGCCACTTCCATCGTTATCCAGCAGCATACAACAGCACGGCGACCGTGATTCCCGTCCACAGACACAGGTTGCCCAGAATCTGGGTACGGCGAAAACGCGAGGTGTTGTACATCTGTTTGCGCGAATACCAGGCCAGTTGACCCGTGCCGCGAACGGGTTCTCCGATCCATTCCTCGATCACCCATTTTACCCAGGCCGGGTCAGCCGTCTTGCCGCGGACCCGGTTGATGCTTGCCTGGCGCATGACGTGGCGTATCCATCCGAGGTCGACATCCTGCGTCTGCAGAAAATTATCGTAGGCAAAACCGGCCGACGACGCGTCCACGACCCCGGACAGGTTCCAATACAACTGCACCCTCAAACCTTCGGCCAATGCCCGGTAGTCCAGGTATTTACGATGCCACTCCCGGTTGCTGCCGATGAGATGCACGACCACGCCGGCGAAAAACAAGCCCAGGAAGGCCAATACCATGTAGCCGGGGGCATTGAATTCTGTGTAAATCAGGAACACCAGGCCCATCAGGATAGCCAGGATGTGCAAGGCCTCTCAGGCTGCTGTTAACACGTTGCTGATAGTGAATGGCAAGACTGTCCGCAGCCTGGAACAGTTCATCCGTCTGGATTGCGCCGGCCGGCACATCCAGTCCGCCGGTCTCTTCCAGCAGGCTGGCACTGCGAAAAGAAAGCGCGTTCTCCTTCTCCTTCCAGTCCCGGGCAAATCGCTGCAAGCGGTCCAGCTGCAAGCGGTAGGCTTCCGGCATGTCTGCGGTTCGCTCGCCATCGTTGCGGCTACTGAACCAGCAGGCTTCAAAGGCGGACAATCCTTCGGCAGGCTCACCTCCCTGACGGTCCCTGGAACAAACAATATGGTGCACCAGGTCGTTTTCATTTTCAGCCAGCAGGCTGGCCGGGGAAAGCTCGCCTTCGAACCCGTCCATGACACCGGTCAGGTGATAATTAACGACATGTGCCGTGCCGCCCACGGCGCCACTAGGCTTGCCGTCCCACAAGGCCAGCAGGATCTGGCAATGGTTTGATATGAACAGGCCCATTTGCGCGTACTGGCTATCCCGGCCAATGGGACGATCGCCCGGAAGGAAGCTCGATGATCCGTGCTGCACCTGCCAGCAAGGTTCGGAATTCAGCCAGGCCATCGTCGGTTTCGAAATCCTTTTCATAATCGGCCTGCTGCATCGGCAGTACCGCTACAACAGGAATACCGAGTTCAGCCGCCACCCGCGCTACCAGCCGATCAGCCCCTTTTGCCAGGGCGGTCAGCAGTTCAAGATCAAGGTCGGGATAGCGTTCGGACAAACCGGTAAAAAGTGCCCGCACCCGGGACTCGAGTGCGGGTTGTTCTTCTTCAACCAGGTCGCGGTGACCGGTTACACCGACGACGAGTTGCATCAGCTCGCAGGCGTTAGTTGCCGCCCCCATTATCGATCCTTGGATCCAGGTAAATTTCCTGTTCCGGGTTGCTGCAATTGGCCGCAGTGACTTCGTAATAAACGGAGGTCGCGGAGCGATTGTGATCCTTGATCTTCATCTTCTTGTCCTTCAGATCATTGTTGCAGTTCATGAAATGAATATAACCGGTGTTCGCATCGGCACAGAAATCATCGGCAATCTGTGCGCTCAGAGGGTTCTCGGAACTTGGCCACTGCTTGTCATGCTCGGCAATACGGAATTTCGTGAGCTTGTAGTTTGCTGTTGATGAGCAAGCGTCTTTCAGACTGAAAAACAGGTGAGGCTGGGTTCCGGGTTTGACTTCGATGCAGTCAATTGGCCCATCGGGGCATTGGGCGTTGTTCCCGGTCACCACCAGGGCGCCGTTCTGAACTTCCAGGTCGACGTTTACTGCGCCCAGCGCCAACGATGTCGAACACAGTGCAAGAAAAAACACGGCGCCATGAAACGTGGTTTTTTTAAATTTGGTCATTTTCGAATCTCCAGTCAATGGTTGTATTGCTTATTCGCACAAATTGTATTGTCGGCAAGTCCGGATAAATCCCGGCTCATAGTATCCCTTTACCAGTAGCCCGGTTGTCAACTCCTGTGCCGTATCCAGATTACCCAACAGTATAGCCTGCTTGAACAGGTCTGCCTGCGCCAGGCAACTCCTGTCTTTGGAGTCGAAACGGACTTCAATTCCGGAAAAAGCCGGCTCATCAAACAAATCTTCTCCGCGCTGTTGCCAGTACAGGTAACGGGTGTTGAGGAGTTCCGGCATATAAGACGCTTTTTCATTGTCCCCTGCGATCAGCCTTTCAAGGTGGGCAACGGCTTCCGACGTCAGGGCTCGTGCATCATCCTGCATTCCCGCTCTCCATTTCATGTCCGACCAGATAATGAGGAACTGCAACCACTCGGTATTTCTCCTCAGGTTCGCGTAGGATTCCGTTTCCAGCACTTCGAGCAGCGGATCCCTGATAGCCGCCATTTGGTCAAGCGCCTCTTCCATATGGCCTGACCCGGCCAGCAGGTCAGCTCTCCAGGCCTCCCGCATCAGATAAGAATACCGGTTGTTCAGGTTACTCGGCTCAAAAATGGACATTTGGCCAAATATTTCTTTTGCCTTGCCAAAATTCTCTACCGCCATGTCGGTCAATCCCACCTGGCTGGCCACGTTGGCGAGACCCGTCAAGGCCCCGCCATAATCTCTTTTCAACGTGGCGTTGCCCGGATCCCCTTCGGCCTGCCTTTGCGCAACCGCGACGCTTTCCTGGCGGGAAATCAGTGCTCCGCCGAGATCGCAGACCATCAACTGGGTATCTGCCAGCCAGGCCAGCGCAGTGCCAAGCTCGGCCTGGTAAACCGGGTTATCGGGTTCCATTTCCAGGACTTGCTGGTTTATTTCCACGGCGGTCTTGATGTCTGCCAGGGCGCCTTCGGTGTCAGAGCCGCCGCGTTCTACAATCAGGGCCGCCAAATTGCTGTAGGCATAAGATTTTTCCATCAGCCATTTCGGATTTTCGGGCTCCATCACGACCAACTGTTCGGCATATTCCAGGTACAGGTTGAAGGACTGTTCTGCTGTATCAAACTCGCCGGCATTCAAGTGAACATAGCCCACCCAGAACTCTGCATTTCCCAGGTCAAAAAGCAATTCGGCGTTTTCGGGGTTTCGCCGGTGCAACTCGGCCAGGATGTCCCTTGATGTGCCGAAAGACTTGAGCGCCTTGGTCAAATCTCCCTGGTCTTTGCTGACCTCCCCGAGTTGTTGCCAGACCTGCGCCTGCTGGGTCAAAGATTCGTCGGTCAATTCCGCCGCATCAAGGGTACCCAGATAATCACTGACCTGGCTTCCCATGCCCTCCAGAATGTCCAGGCGCCCCACCTCGTCCAGCTTGGTCTTGAGATCGCCCACCATGTAGCCAACCAGGTCTTCCGCGTGCTCACGCCGGTTCTCAGCGGCATTCCGGGCGGTTATCGCAATGACCGCCAGGACCGTCATGACAAGTGCGACTGCCATCGCAGCGCCGGCAGATGCCATCCACAAGCGATGCCGTCTTTGCATGTCGCGACGCCGCAGTTCATCCAGCCGGATGCCAAGAATTCCGGAGATGATCTTGAGTTTGGCCAGCAACTTCCCATCCGCCCATTTCCTGGCGTCTGCAGCGAGGGGCTCACGGGTAGTGCCATCCGTATCCGTGGTCAGCGCGGGCGGAAAACACTGTTCATCCGGGTTCGACGACTGCGGATCGCCATCGACGATGAGTGCGAAAATACGGTCTTCCCGGCCACAACTTCTGAAGTACCGGATTTCCTCGTTCACCCAAATGGATTGAGCCGACGCCGGTGAACAGACCACGATAAGGGACTCGGAGGCATCAAGACACTCCCTGACCTTTGCACTCAGGTCAGAGCCTGATGACAGTTCCTCACGATCAAGGAACACTGGCGTCAGGCGCCGGGGAACCAGACCGAATTCGCCCTCCGACCCGACCAGTCGCCGCGGTACGCGGTAAGCTTCGAGCGCCCGTTGAATCCAGGCGCTCCAGTCCTTGTCCCGGTGGCTGTAACTGATGAACGCCTTGAAGCGAAATGTTCCCATCGGGTAATTAAACACTAAACGGGCTTGCAACGGCACTCTCATCTGACAAAATACCCGTCATGACATTTTGCAAAGTTTATCGCTCCGACAAGAAAGCCGAGACCTACCTGTACCTCAGCGATGAGTTGGATTTTGATGACCTGCCGGCAGAATTGCAGCAGAGCTTCGGTGCGCCGGCCCTGGTGATGCACCTGAACTTGTCCGCTGACCGGAAGTTGGCCCGGGTGGACGTTGGAAAAGTGCTAGAAAAGCTGGCGGAAACCGGCTTTTATCTGCAACTGCCCCCGAAACTGCCGGTCGAGGACGAAATCGCCCGCCGGTTTTCCTGAACAAACACCGGATCGCGCGGGCGCACCGGCATTACTGTGAACCGGTCGCCACGTTAACGGATTCGATACCCACGGCTTCCGCGGCATCCAGGATGACCACCAACGCCTCTGTGTCGGCATCGGGGTGAGCGACAATAATCAGGGGTGACCCGGGCTTTTCAGCTTTTTCCCGTTCCAGGTTGGCCCGGACCGCGCCCGGTTCAAGCACCCGGCCTTTCACGCTGATCAGGCTGCTGCTGTCGATACGAACGACAATGGGGCCTTTGTCCTGGCTGGTTTCCTTCGCCGGCGTATTGGTCGGGCGCGACACCTCAAGGCCTTTTTCTTTCACAAAAGAGGTCGTAACGATAAAGAAAATAAGCATGATGAAGACGATGTCCAACATCGGAGTGATGTTGATTTCCGCCTCGTCGTCGATGCGTCGCCTGCGCTTGATCATTGCTCCTGCCAGTCACCGGGATCGATACGGTAGTAGTCCTTGAGGACGCTGAAAAGCTCGGCATGATTCAACGCCATCTGCCGGGGCTTTTCAAAAAATGTTTCGGTCGCCACGGCGAAGAATTCCGCCGGGTTGGTGGCCCCGTAATGATCCATCAGGGAACGGCGGCCGTGGCGGGTGTCGTCCTGCAATTCCGAAAATTCCTCGCTAAGCGCCCTGGCCCAACTGCGGTAACTGGACGCATTGGCGAGTAGCGGCGCCCCATCGGTGCTGCCGTTTTCATTGTCCAGCTGGTGGGCGAATTCATGCAGCACGACGTTTTGGCCATCGCTGAAATCGCGCGCGCCCCGCAATACGGAATCCCACGCCAGGATCACCTTGCCGTTGTGCCAGGATTCACCCAGCAGGTTGTGGGCGGCCAACTCGACCACGCCGGCCTCACTCGGGCGGCTGCGCTCGACGATAAAGCCCGTGGGATAAACGATGATATAACGCAGCCCGGGATAAACACCTGATGAACGATTCAAAACCAACATGCAGGCTTCTGCCGCGATCGTGACCCGTATCTCGTCGGTGATCTCCAGGCCGGCAGCGCCGGTGAAATACTTCTCGTGCAGGAATTGCCGGATCAGCCGTTGAAGCTGAGCGCGCAAAGGCAACGGCAGCTTGTGATAAACCTCGACATTTTCTTCCAGGATGGAATCCCATTGCGGCGGGAAGGGCGCATTTAACGCCCGCTGCAGCCGCAGCCTGGGTATCCACAAGGCCAGCACGATGGCGATGCAGACAATGATGAGCAGGAGCCATGGATTCATTTATGGAACCTTTTTAACACTACCTGGATTGGCAATTACCCGCAGAACTATTCCACCGTCACTGATTTGGCCAGGTTTCTAGGCTGGTCCACGTCCGTACCGCGCAAAACGGCTACGTGGTAAGCGAGCAATTGCAGCGGAATGGTCAGAACAACCGGTGCCAGCAGTTGCCCGCCGGTATCCAGTTCGATGATCTGCCCATGCCGTTCTTTCAGGCTGCCAACCGCGTTGGCGTCGGCGATCACGAACATTTCGCCGCCCCTGGCGCGGACTTCTTCGATGTTGCTGATGAGTTTTTCCAGCAAGCGGTTATTCGGCGCAACGGCCACGACCGGCATGTCATGGTCGACCAGCGCCAGCGGTCCGTGCTTGAGTTCGCCCGCCGGATAGGCCTCTGCATGAATGTAGGAGATTTCTTTCAGTTTCAGCGCACCCTCCATTGCAATCGGATAATAACTGCCCCTGCCCAGGAACAATGCGTGGTGTTTTTCCACGAATTGCTCTGCGAGCAACTCAATCCGGCCATCCAGTTCCAGTGCGCCGCGGATCAACCGTGGGAGCCTGTGTAATTCCCGGGTCCACCGGGCCACCTCTGATGCTTCAGTCCGGCCTGAAAGTTGCGCCAGTTCCAGCACCAGCAATTGCAGCGCAACCAACTGTGTCGTGAACGCCTTGGTTGAAGCCACGCCGATTTCCATTCCGGCGCGCGTCATCAGCACCAGGTCCGCTTCTCTGACGATGGAACTTTCCGGGGCGTTGCAGATGACCAGCGTGGCGAGGTAGCCCGATACCTTGGCATGACGGAGAGCCGCCAGGGTATCCGCCGTTTCACCGGACTGGGAAATGGCCACGAACAGGGTGTTTTCCGGGACGACCGGATTGCGGTACCGGTATTCACTGGCGACTTCGACCATGCACGGAATGCCGGCCAGTTCTTCCAGTTGGTAACGGGCGACCAGCCCGGCGTGATAGCTGGTGCCGCAGGCGACAATATGAACCTGCTTGACCTGCCTGAGGATCGTCATCTGCACCGACGCCAAATATATTTGGCAGCACATGGTCTGCACCGATCCGCCCCTCCAGCGTTGCGGCAACCGCTTCGGGTTGCTCGAAAATTTCTTTCTGCATGAAATGGCGAAAGTTACCGCGCGAAGTGGCATCGGCAACCAGGTCAGCCTCTCTCACGGGACGATCAACCGCCTGGTCATCCCGGTCACGAATCTCATAACCGTCGGTGCTCAAGCGGGCCACATCACCTTCTTCCAGGTAAACGAAACGATTGGTCACTGCCAACAGGGGGTGGACATCCGAAGCCAGGTAATGCTCCTGGAAACCGATACCCAGCACCAGCGGGCTGCCCGAGCGTGCACCGACAATCACACCCGGCTCCTTCGGCGTCTGACCACGGCGATCGCATAAGCGCCCCTGATCCGTTTCACCGCTTTGCGGACGGCTTCGAACAGGTCGTTACCCTGCGGCCACCAGGTGATGCACCAGGTGAACCATCACTTCGGTATCGGTTTCGGAACTGAATTCATAGCCCGCAGCCTGCAGTTCCGCCCGCAATTCATCATGGTTTTCGATGATGCCGTTGTGCACCAGGGCAATCGTCCGCTTCGAAACGTGCGGATGCGCATTGATGGTGCTGGGAACCCCGTGGGTCGCCCACCTTGTATGCGCGATGCCACACAGGCCGGTAATCGGTGCTTCGCTCCAGCAATGCCTCCAGGTCCCGAACTTTGCCCTTGGTTCGCTGAAGGCTCAGAACACCATCGTGCTGTATCGCGATGCCGGCGGAATCATAGCCGCGGTATTCGAGGGCGCGGAGCCCGGAAATCAGGATTTCACTGACGTTGCGATGGGTGGAGGCCGCTACGATGCCGCACATGCTCTATTTTTCCTTGTTCTTAACCGGACGTTTCCAGTCCGCGATGTTCGTCTGCCTTGAACGGCTGACCGTCAGGCCACCGGCAGGCGCATTTTTGGTCACCGTTGAACCGGCGCCGATCGTCGCGCCCCGGCCAACCGTTACCGGCGCAACCAGCTGGGTATCCGACCCGATGAAGACATCGTCTTCGATGACCGTCTGGTGCTTGTTGGCGCCGTCATAATTGCAGGTGATGGTTCCCGCGCCGATATTCACGCGGCTGCCGATCGTGGTATCGCCCAGGTAGCTCAGGTGGCTGGCCTTGCTGCCCTCGCCCAGTTTCGCGTTCTTGGTCTCGACGAAGTTACCCACGCGGCAACCTTCCGCGAGTACCGTTCCGGGCCGCAGGCGGGCGAACGGGCCGATGTCGCAGGCCCCCGTCGTCGTCACACCGTCGAGCACGCTGTGCGGATGGACCGTGGTGCCCGCTGCGAGGTCACAGTTTGTCAGCACACACCCGGGCCCGATGTAAACGCCGTCGCCCAGGCGGTTTTCGCCTTTGAGGACGACATTGATGTCGATGCACACATCCAGCCCGGCGCGCACGGGCCCGTCAACATCCAGCCGGTCCGGGTCGATCAGCTGGATCCCCGCATCCAAAAGCTCCACAGCCCTTCGCTGCCGGTAGCGCTTTTCCAGCGCGGCCAGTTGGCGCCGGTCGTTGGCGCCTTGCAGATCATGGAAATCCCGCGCAATGACGCCGTGCACCTCGCCACTCTCCGCCCTCGCCATCGCAAAGATATCCGGCAGATAATATTCCTGCTTGCTGTTGTCGCATTCCAGGCGGCCCAGCCACCCGCGCAGCTTCGTCGAATCGACCATGATGATGCCGGTATTCACTTCCTTGATTTCATGCTGATGGGGCGCCGCGTCGTGGTGCTCCACGACACCGATGATGTTGCCGCCCGGGTCGCGCAGGATACGGCCATATCCGGTAGGGTCATCGAGCTCCATGGTCAGAAGGGCCAATGGCAGGTTCTCTTCAACCGTCAATTCCGACAGCAAGGCCGCGGGAATCAGGGGATGGTCACCCAGCAAAACCAGCACCGCCGCTTCGTCGGGTATTCCCGGCATGGCCGCCATCACCGCGTGGCCGGTGCCGCGCCGCTCGGCCTGGTGTACCCATTTAACCGCGTAGTCTTTGCACGCCTCCATGACCTGCTCTGCGCCGCTGCCGACGACCACGTGGACCTGTTCCGGCTGCAGGGAAATCGCGGTATCCAGGAGGTGCATCAACATCGGCCGGCCAGCCACCGTTTGCAGCATTTTTGGCAGGCTGGATCTTCATCCGGGTCCCTTCGCCGGCGGCCAGGATAACGATATGAAGGGGCTTGCTCATTGCTTCACGCGAATCTCAAAGGGCTACAGCCGCACAGTATAGCCTTATCAACCTGAACGCTCTATTTATGGATGTCACCAGTATGGATTATAGTGGTGGCTCCCAAAAACAAGGTCGACCGTGAAATCAGCTTTTATTTGGTTCATTCTGGCCCTGCTGCCGATGGCGTCAGCCAGCGGCGAGGTGCTCGCAGCTGGACGACGAACAATGGGCAGCTGATCCTGCAGGATGTGCCGGCCATTCCGACCGCCCTGGTCGACCGGCTCAACCAGTATCAGAATGTTCGCTCGGCCACTTTCCTTGACTGGACCAGGGACAGCAAGGGCATTTATATCCGCACCCGGTTCGGAGACATCAACCAGGTTCACAAGAGTCAACGCCGCCGGGGGTGCCCGGGTGCAGGTTACCTGGTTCAGGGAGCCCGTCGGACAGGTGCTGCGCCGGGACGATGGATATGAGCTGGCACTGACCATGGACCAGGGTGGCGGCGAACGGGACCAGGTTTACCTGTACAACCCCGAAAACGCCTCCATGACGCGATTGAGCAATGGAGAGTACCGCAACCGCCTGTTGCGTTGGAGCCGGGATGGTCAGCGCCTGGCGTTCCAGTCGACCCGGCGTAACGGGCGCAGCAACGACATTTGGATCATGGACCCGGACCGGCCGGGAAGCGAGGAATTGTTGCTGGAGGCCCCGGCCGGTTCATGGTTTGGCCCCGCTGATTTCAGCAGGGACGGAAAACACCTCCTGGTGCAGCAGGCGCTAACGGTCAACGATTCGCGGATTTATGTGCTTGGCCTCAAGGACCGTGAACTGCAACTGCTTGCCGGCAGCCCGGATTATCCGAACCGCCAATCGCGCCGTCTGTTTCGACCGGAAAGGTGACGGGTTCTATTACATCACCAATGCCCGCGGCCATGCCGCGGAGTTGGCCTGGAAGTCGCTTGACCCGGCCGAATCCCCCGGTATACCTGACAGCGGGGATTCCATGGGACGTTACCGAATTCGCCATCAGCGATAACGGCAATCGCGGCGCATTCAGCACCAACGAGGAAGGCATGAGCCGCCTTTACCTGTTTGATACCAGGACCTGGCAATATGCGCCGGTCCGAAAAATACCGGTGGGAATCATTTCAGGCATCAAGTTCAGCCCGGACAACCGCCAACTCGGGATGAGCCTGAACACGGCCCAGACACCCAGTGACGTTTACGTCCTGAACCTGGCCAAGTCGCCGAAAAAATCCAAATCCCTGGTTCGCTGGACGTTCAGCGAAGTGGGCGGGCTGGACACCCGGTCTTTTGTCGAACCGGACCTGGTCCGTTACCCGACCTTCGACCTCAAGGGTGAAGAACAACGAACCGTGCCGGCATTTGTGTACCGCCCCAAAACCAGAGGGCCGCATCCGGTGGTCATTTACGTTCACGGCGGTCCTGAAAGCCAGTACAGACCGATGTTCAGCAGTACGATCCAGATGTGGGTCGACGAATTGGGAGCTGCGATTATCGCGCCAAATATCCGGGGGTCCAGCGGATATGATGCCGAGTACCTCTCCCTCGACGATGGCGACAAGCGGCAGGACGCGGTCAAGGACATTGGCGCCCTGCTGGACTGGATCGCAATCCAGCCCGATCTTGATGCAAGCCGCGTCGCCATCTACGGCGCCAGCTACGGGGGCTATATCGTACTGGCATCCGCCGTTCGCTACAGCGACCGTCTCAGGGCAGGGATCGATGTGGTCGGAATCAGTAATTTTGTGACCTTTCTCGAAAATACCGAGGATTACCGGCGGGAATTGCGCCGCCAGGAGTACGGCGACGAACGCGATCCCGAGATGCGCTTATTCCTCGAGGAGATCAGCCCGCACAAAAACGTTGAAAAAATCGACATTCCGCTGCTGGTGGTCCAGGGCCGTAACGACCCGCGTGTTCCGCCCAGCGAATCCGAACAGATCGTCGAGGCGATGCGCGAGCGCGAGCGGCCCGTCTGGTTCATCGAAGCCCTTAATGAAGGCCACGGTTACAGCCGCAAAGAAAACATCGATGTCTATGAACAGGCAGCTATTCTTTTTCTTCAGAAGTACCTGGTTCAGTAGATACTTGTTTGCCTGCCGCCTTATTCCGTGGAATCCATGGCATCGCCTGGAGTTTTCAGGTACACATCCCGTTGCGGGAACGGAATCTGGATACCTTCCTCGCGAAAACGCCGGTCAATTTCGATCAGCACATTGTGGATTGCCAGGCCTCTCAACTGGGGATTCCTGATCCAGCCCAGCAATTCAAAATCCAGGGAACTTTGGCCGAAAGCCCGCATCCGCGCACGGGGCGGCGGATGATCCACAATCAAATCGCTGTCGTGCGCAATCTGCTCCAACACTTCGATGACTTTTGCCGTTGGCGTCCCGTAGGCAACACCAACGGGAATTCCGATCCGGTGCTCGACGGCAGGCCCGCCGCTTTCGTTGGTAATTTTTGCATTTCCCATCACGGCATTGGGTATCGAGATCTCCACGTCAGCCAGCGTCATCAGGCGGGTAGACCGAAGGCCTACTTCGGTTACCACGCCGCGTTCACCGGTATCCAGCACGATAAAATCACCGATTTTGTAGGGTGCGTCCGCTATGATTGACACCCCGGAAATCAGGTTGGCCAGCGTATCCTGGGCAGCGAAACCCACCGCGATACCAATCACACCGGCAGATGCCAGCCACGCCGTTCCATCGATACCCCACAGCGCCAGGAATACCCACAGAAAAATGCCGAGCAGCAAGACCTTGATGCTCATCTCGAACAGGGGCCGGGTTCGCGGCTGGAAGCAGTTCAAGGTGTTCCTTGTGCGTGTAGAGCAGGGTCATGCCGAGCTTGGTTGCCTTGAACCAGGCCCGGCCCCACAAAAACAGCAGCAGGGTGAAAAGCAGCCTGACCAGGTACCAGCGCAATGTATCGTTAACTTCAAGCGCTGTTTCCACCGCGACCAGGGAGAGAATGACCGCGGTTTGCACCACCGGAGCCGTCAGGTGCCGGATCAGTTTATCGTCCAGGATTGATCCCGTTCTTTTCGCTGCCTGGGCAAAAGCAAAGCGCAGCAACCATTGCAGGCCTTTGCCTGCAAAATAACCAATGGCAAACATCAGAACCAAAAACAACAGGGGGTAGTCCTGCAGGAAATTCCAGGCGGGAACCGCCGCGTCCGGCAGGTAGGGTTCGATATCGATTCCCAACCGGATCAGGTCTTCAGTTCCCCGGGTATCTTCCGGTGTGGAAACGGGCACAGTCGGTTCAGTCAGCATAATTTGCATCGTTCCAGCCGGTTCAGAAATCCAGTTCGAGGTTTCGCGCGGCGACAACCACGCCGTTGGCGTCCGCATAAAGCCAGCTTCCCGGCCTGATCGTGGCGCCTGCAAAGGTCACGTTGATGTTCAGCCTGCCTTCTCCGTGCTTTTCGGTTTTTACCGGGTGAATATTCAAAGCTTTCACGCCAAGATCAATCGATTCGAGTATCTCGACATCGCGCACACAGCCATTGATCAGCAATCCCTGCCAGCCGTTCTGGACGGCCGCCGCAGCCAGCAGGTCGCCGAGCAGAGCGTGGCGCAAAGATCCGCCGCCATCAACCACCAGCACCCGGCCTTCGCCCGGTGACTTCACTGCATCGCCCACCAGCGAATTGTCTTCGAAACACTTGATGGTGACGATTTCGCCGCTGAACTTTTCCTTTCCGCCAAAATCGGCAAACAGGGGTTCCAGGACCGAGATTTCATCGATGAATTCGTCACAGATATCGGGGACGGAATAGGACATGAGCCTGGCAGCCTTTCTGTTTCGGGTTTGAAGCTTTCATTATACGGAAGGCGGTATCATAAAGAATCAAAGTCATCGGCGGCGGAGCAGGATCATGTTCAAAAACAAGACGGTGTGGATTACCGGTGGCTCATCGGGAATCGGTGAGGCGCTGGCCCTGCAATTCGCGGCGCAGGGAGCAAAAATCGTGCTCTCTGCGAGAAGAATTGACGAACTTAACCGGGTGCGCGATGCCTGCATTGGTCAGGGTCTGCCAGCCGGCAATGTCCTGGTGCTGCCCCTGGATGTCACGGATTTCGAATCCATTCCGGTAGCCGTAGATGCCGTTTATGACGCCTTTGGCCGAATCGACATGCTGATCAACAATGCGGGGATTTCGCAACGCTCGCTGTGCATCGATACCGACATGGCGGTTTACCGGAAAATATTTGAAGTTGATGTACTGGGCCAGATCGCGCTGACCAAGGCCGTACTCCCATTGATGTTGAACAAGGCAGCGGGCACATCGCCATCACTTCATCGGTTGCCGGTAAGATCGGCGTCGCCCGGCGCACCGGTTACTGCGCCGCCAAGCACGCGGTTATGGGTTTTTATGACGCACTCAGAGCCGAGACAGCCAAAAGCGGCATCCGGATTACCACGATCACGCCGGGGTACATCAACACGAACATCGCGGTCAACTCAATCACCGGGGACGGCAGCACCTTCGGCAAGACCGACAGCAATATCGCCAACGGCATGGACGTGACGCGTTGCGCGCAGGTCATCATGGAAGGCTTCCGCAAAGGCACGCCGGAAATTGCGGTCGGCGAGGGCGCGGAAATGAAAGCGCTGTGGCTGAAGCGGTTTTTTCCCGGGATCGTGTTCAAAAAAGTTGCCAAAATGGCTTGATGATCAATCCGGGAGGCCATTACCACTTGCGCCGGGCATACCCCGCACGAGACCCAGAGTGAGTACCACCAGCGCCACTATCTGGACAAGGTGGAACACGCCGTTATGGTCAAATGGCACGCCGATAGTCAGGGAAACCGTTTCGCTCGCCTGAATGCCCGCGGCCACGATGTTTAGCACGATGCCTGTCGCAATGACGGCTGCGCCCCTGAGTTGGCCCTTCAGCGCAAGTAACAGGTACATGCCAAGGACGGCAAGCATCGCAACGGCTTCGTAGGCAACAAAGATCAGAAATGTACCTGATGCGATCTGTGTGACCGCGAAGAAACCCAGCGCCAGGCCCAGCATCGGAATCAGAGAGATTCGCGCCGCAGGCTTACCCTTGAAGTCGAACACGCCCCCGACCACAAACAGTGCCACGACAAGGCCCAGAGACAAAAACAGCGGCCGCCACAACCACTCTTGCGTTGTTGAAGTGAGTTCCAGCCCGTGCGCGATGGCGCCCAGTACAGAAGCAACCGCCAGGAGTCCGAAAATCCAACTCCAGATTCCCACACGCCACCGGTGCTCCGACCGATATCGGCTGAGTACCAGCAGGCAACCCAGTGAGATTACTGCGATTGCAGCGTCCGTGCCCGCCGTCGTGAGTTCTGTTAATTCCGGATTGAATGTCATTTTGACTCAATCAATATGCGCTATTTTTGCGCCAGCATCCACTTGCGCAGGCGGTTTGAATCCCCGAATGGCGTCAGTTTCCCGAATGAGTTCAACAGGACAATGGATACGGACGCGCCTTCAATGGTGGCTTGCATGACCAGGCAACGCCCCGCTTCGTTGATGTAGCCGGTTTTACTCAGATCGATGTCCCAGTTCGGGTTCTTCAACAGGCGGTTGGTGTTGTTGTAAGTCAGCGGACCCCGTTTTGCATAGGGCCGGACTTCCATTCGCTGCGTCGTGCTGGCCTGCCGGATCAGCGGATAACCGTCGGCGGCCGTAACCATTTTGGCCAGGTCGCCGGCAGTGGACAGGTTTTCCGGTTTCAATCCAGCCGGATCGGCAAAGCGGCTGGAACTCATGCCAAGCCCGGCTGCCTTTTTGTTCAGCGCCTCCACGAACGCCCTGGTTCCGCCCGGGTAGGTTCTGCCCAACGCAGTGGCCGCCCGGTTTTCAGAGGACATGATCGCGATCAGTAACATGTCGCGCCGGGACAGCGTGGCGCCGGGCTCGAGGCGGGAACCGGTGAGCTGAACCGTGTCGCGATCGGCTTTGGTCGACCGTGATTTTCTCATCCAGGTCAACACCCGAATCCAGAATCACCATCGCGGTCATCAGCTTGGTGATGGATGCGATCGGACGGACGGCGTCGACATCCTTGCCATAGATGACGTTGCCGCCGGCATCGATGACGAGCGCGGAAGCTGAACGCAGTTGCGGGTCTCCCTTGAGGTTGGCAAAGCTCGAAGCACGCGCGTCTCCGGGCTGTATTCCGGCCAGCGCCAAAAGCAGGATGAATAATGTTGTTTTAAGTGTGTTCACCATTTGGCTCCATACCGGGGGTCAGCCCAGACTACGCTGAAATTATCAGGCTTCATACACAAGGTTTCCACCAACGATAGTCATCCGTGCCGGGATATTCTTGAAATTTTCTTCTTTTCATTCAGAACCTCTTTCAGCCGTCACCTTGCTGGTGATGATGGTCAGTGCAAGACCGACCAGGAACCCCGGTATCACTTCGAGCAGGTCGTAGAAATACGGTTTTAGCCAAAGCACCCACGCCACGGTCGTGAAGAAACCGCCCAGCATTCCAGCCAGTGCCCCCTTCAGGTTTGTTCCGGGAAACCATGCGGCGCACAGCAAAACCGGCCCGAAAGCCGCCCCCAGGCCTGACCAGGCAAACAGCACAAACCAGAAAATCAGCGGGGTCTGATACAGCGCAAAAACGATACCGATCACGCCGACCGCCACGGTGACCAGTTTTCCGCGATTGGCCAATGCGCTGTCACTCAGCTTCGAGCCCCGGATCTGCTGCCAATAGTCGCGCACTACGGCGCTTGATGCGAGAATCAACAGGCTGTCCACGGTGGACATGATGGCAGCCAGCACGACGACCATCATGATGCCGCCAAGCACCGGGTGGAGGATGGCGGTGGAAATAACGGGCAGGATGCTTTCCGGGTCTTCCAGGCCGGGAAACAGAGCGCGGCCTGCCATACCGGTCGACACCGCACCGAGATCAAACAAAAGGATCACGACCACAGAAATCGCCATGGCGGGCACCAGGCTCTTTTCGGACCGGGCGGACATGAAACGCACCATGAGCTGGGGCACACCCATAAAGGGCAAGCCAACCGCAAGGAAACTGAGTATACCCACCATCGCGGCCATGCTTTTTCCCTCGGGGCCCCAGGGACTCAGCAGCCCTGGATCCTGGCCCGAAAGATTTGCCAGCACCGAAGACCAGCCCCCGGCGGCGTCAATCGCAATCAGGGGCAAAACGATCAGCCCCAGCAACATCAGGATGCCCTGGAACAGGTCGGTCCAGGCAACCGCCTTGTAGCCGCCCACCAGGGTGTAGAGAATGATGACGGTCGCACCCACCAGCACGCCGCTTGAATAGTCCAGGTTCGTGAAACCGTCAAATGCTTTACCGGTCGCCACCATTTGCGCCGCGACATAGGCGCCTACCATCACCAGGATGATGAGCACGCTGACTTTTCTGAGCAATTGCTTGCGGTCATCAAAGCGGGCAGCCAGCACATCGGGAATGGTGATGGAGTCGGATTCATCAGACATGCGTTTAATCCGGCGGGCCAACAGCAACCAGGCCAGGGAGATGCCAACCACTTCACCTGCCACCACCCAGAATGCCTGCGCCCCGACCGCGTAACCCATGCCTGTGAGGCCCAGGAGCAGCCAGCCGCTCTCTCCGGTGGCGTTGGTGCTGAAAGCAACCACCCAGGGGGGTAGTTTCTTGCCGGCAATGAAATAACCGCTCATGGAATGGGTTTCCTGGCGGCTCCACAGTGCCAGGCCAGCCAGCACCGCCAGGTAAATGATAAAAACTATGGTGACTACCGACATGGATCAGGTTGCATACGATGACTCACCGGAATCGAAAATTCCGTCATAGTATTGCAGCTGAATTCATATTCAACAATCGCAAACCGGATTTGGCGGGCGGCTACATATCAATCTATACTTCGGGTCGAACGCCGGAGCAGCTTGCGAAGACTCCGTCGCGCCCGTGCAGTGTGATCAGAGGTTCCTTTCAACCGCAATGAAGCAATTCATAACAAACCTGACCACTTCCCTGACTCTGACCCTGACCCTGTTTTTTGTTTCAATGGCGTTGTGCAGCGATTCCTTGCGCCGCGAACCCCTGTTCAAAATCGAAAGAAGCAAGAATGCCAATATCATTCAGTATGATGCGCAGATCGGGGCGGACGGGATGCTCGACGCAAAAACTCCCGTGGTTGCCTATTGGATTCGCCTGGCTGATGAAGGCGAGGTCCGTGAACTTTCCTGGGTACAGCGTACATTCGCCTTCGGTTTTCACGCCCACTACGATCCGGTCACCGATACCGTCTCCATGAAGATGGCAGTCGACATTGACCGCGACATCACGGTGGTTCGCGATGGCGATGTCTACCGTGCAAAAACCACGATAAACGGGGCGGAATCGTTCCTCGACAGGATTTACATCCAGGCTCACCAACGGCTCTAGCAGTAATTCAATTACGATTAATTGCGCCGATACATTATCTAAGCATTGCCCCAAGGAGTCATGACGTGGACTTGAAGACATTAGCTACGGTTTTTGGGATAGTATTTCTTGCCGAACTTGGCGATAAAACGCAACTTGCTACGCTTCTCTTTGCATCAAAATCGCCTGATAAACTGTTCGCGGTATTTGTTGGCGCTTCCGCAGCCCTGATCGTTGCGTCTGCCATAGGTGTGATAGCCCGGCGGCGTTATCTCTCAATATGTCGGTCCAAAACATCTTTCGTATGTCGCAGGAATTGGCTTTCTGCTGATTGGCGCATGGACAATCTGGCAAGCTGCGCAATTGAACTGATCCGAGAGCGCTGGCGATCGACTGTTATTGGCCGACTGTAAAGGGTGTAAAGGGGTCGGATCCAATTAACGCTAGAATTGGATCCGACCCCGTTTCATTGACCATGCTTCTAGCCGCAGATCCGTTGGCGAAATTTGTTCACAACAATCCAACGGTCCTCATGCTTGCACTAGCCTTCTTGCTGCTGATAGGTACGACACTGGTTGCGGACGGATTCGGTGCTCCGATTGCAAAAGGTTACATATACGCAGCAATGGCCTTTTCGGTGCTGGTCGAAAGCCTCAATATGTTGGCGCGGCGAGCGCGCCAGCGTCGGGGGACGGACCGTACCCACGACAATTGACTGATCTCCAAAGGCGTCTATTGCTTAGGTCCCGGTCGGCGACCATGCCCAAGAACGTTGCCGACCATCTTCTGCCCGTCTTTAATCTGCATTTTGATCTGACGCAGCCAACGTCGTGCCCACGCAAACTCCACCGCAAGAATCGAAAGACCAAGCGGAATCACCAGGAGCGCAGGACCGGGTAGAAGGATCATCGCAACTCCAATCAACAGAACCGAAGAACCCAATAGCAGAATGACAGCTTTTCGAGCTTGCCTATACGAGGTAATGACCAGATTCTCAAGTTCGTCGGCCAGCGGCGACAGTAGTGCAGCACCGTCTTGTACAGACTTCATCGACGCGATAACTCCCACCGACAAGATACCAGCGATAATTGCCAGTGATACTAAAGTCGGAATCGGGTAGTGATGAATCAAAATCATTTTGACGCCGATGAATGCAAGCAGAAAAACCAAGCTCATCTTCAGGTAACGGAACTTTTCCATGAGTCCCGCCAAAACGAAGTACAAGGATCGCAAACCGAGAATAGCGAACACGTTTGATGTAAAGATTATGAACGGATCTCGTGTGATCGCGAAGATGGCCGGAATCGAGTCGATAGCGAACATAACATCGCTTGTTTCAACAAGAACTAGTGCGAGAAAAAGCGGAGTCGCAGTTCGTACACCATTGAGCTGAACGAAGAAGCGACTGTCATGAAACTCTGTCGTTACCGGATAAATACGTCGCACCAGCCGAACAACTGCATTTTCCTCTAGCCCGGCGTTGTCGTGCCGCACGACAAGCATGCTCGCGGCAGAATATAACAGCAGTGCTCCAAGCAGGTAGACAACCCAGTCAAACCGCTCGATTACTGCAACACCTCCGAAGATCATGATGCCGCGCAAGATAACAGCACCAAGAATCCCCCAGAAAAGAACTCGATGCTGTTGCGCGAGTGGCACCTGGAAATGCGCGAACACCATCGCGATGACGAAGATATTGTCGACAGACAGTGACTTTTCGACCAGGTAACCCGTGAAATACTGAAGTGCGGCCTCCGCGCCGGTCAGTCGTTCCGTGTCCATATCCCAACCGGATGGGTTGAGTTCGTAGAGGTAGTAAATAGCAATGTTGAAGATCAGCGCGAGAGTAACCCACACCGCGGTCCACCCTAGCGCTTCCGGCAGGGTAACGACGTGCGCCTTTTTGTGAAAAATCCCGAGGTCCAATGAGACGACGACGGCGATTAACAGCAAGAAGCTGACCCAAACAAGTGTGGTGAATGAAAGAATCAAGGTCTATTAGTTTTCTGCGTTGCGACGGAAATTCGATACTCGCTATTGGATCTGCACTTTCTCGGATCAACAACAAGAGGTCTCATCTGTTGATCCTACTCGTATTCCTGCCCCGCACCAACGTACGCGGTCGACTCGGACCACTTGATTCGGCCTTTTCGAGCGTCTCCTTCTGGCCGTTTGCAGACCGTCACCACTTCCTTAAAGCAGACACTCGAGCGGCCACTTTCAGGCAAAGCGGACGCTCAGCGCGGGTGGCAGGAATGGTTGAGCGACCCAACTTGTTCGCGACTTGATTCATTGCGTTCACTACACTCGATCTCGGCGAACTCCTTCTCACGCAACTTCGCGTTCGCCGCCGCCAGCCTCGCGATCGGAACCCGCGGTCCAGAACACGAAACATAGTCGAGACCGACGTGATGACAGAAGCGAATCGACTCGGGATGACCACCCTGCTCACCGCAAATACCGATTTTCAGATCTTTGCGTTGCTGTCTACCGCGATACACAGCCATGTCGATCAGTTGGCCGACGCCCTGAATGTCCAACACCTCGAACGGGTTGTCCTGCAAAATTCCAGACTCGTTGTAGAGTATAGAAGATATAGACGCCCCCTCATTCACGAGAACCGAGGACTATCATCATAGATGCATACCTTAACAAGTGGAACGGTACCACTTGACCTCGTGAGAAAAGGAGACGTCTATGAACCAGAACATACTCCACGTCGGCCTCGATGTCGATGATACCCAGTACCACGGCTCGGCCTTCAACAAAGAGACCGGTGAAGTCATTGATTTCAGGTGCCGGCCCACGCTGAAAGGTCTGCTCACCCAGCTGGACAAGATGCATCGACATTTCCAGGGCTGCTAGATCCAGCTGTGCTACGAAGCATCCTACGTCGGCTATCTGCCTGCAACGTGATCTGCGTTCCCACGGCTGTTCACTGTGACATCGTCTCTCCCAGCAGCATTCCCAGCTCCGCGCGGCAAAGCCGTCAAGACCGACCGCATCGATGCGGGTCACCTGGCGCAGTTCTACGCCAATGATCTGTTGACCATCGTGCAGCCACCGGATGCCGAGCAGGAACAGGACCGGGATCTGCTGCGCTCGCGTCAGAAAGTCGTTGCTACAGCGCACACCAGCTGCGCAAGCATCTGCACTCGGTGTTACGTCGCAACGGCTCTGCACTACAAAGCCCAGACCGGCAACAAGAGCCACTGGACCAAACATCACTACTGCCTGGCTGCGACGGACCATCGATGGATCTATCCGGCAGCCTCAAGGTCAACCTGGACATTGCTGTTGCGCCAGATCAGGGCGACTGGACGAGGTGCTGGCGGAGTATGGTCAACACATCGAGGAGCTGGCGGACACGCCGCGGTACCGGGCGGCCGTTCAGTCGCTGACCTGCTACAAAGGCATCAAGAATGTCTTTGCGTCTGACGATGATCACCGAGATCGGTGACATCCAGCGATTTGCTCACCCACGACAGTTGATGTCGTGGATCGGCATGGATGTGCGGGAGTACTCCTCTGGCGGTAAACACAACCGGATGGGGATTACCAAGCAGGGCAATCGCTACCTGCGCACGGCGTTCGTTGAAGCCAATCAACGTGGTTATCGACAGCAACAGAATCGGCAAGGACCTGAAAGCCCGGCGCAAGGCACGTCGCCCGAGTTGATCGACATCGCCGATCGCTGTCTGCGGCGGCTGAACAAGAAGGGCAACCGCCTGTTGTTGGCCGGCAAACACCCGAACAAGGTGAAAGTGGCCTGCGCGCGCGAGATGGTCGGCTTTGTCTGGGAGTCACTCAATGCGGTGGCGGCCTGAACCCGGGTACCAGCCCGCACCAGTTGTCAGAAACTTGAATCCCTGACGGATCCGGAGGTTAAGCCAGAGATCGGGAAGTCCACGAGTTCTTCCATAGAACCACCAGCCCCTGGGGATAGGTTGTGGTAACCCCGAAATGGACGAATCTTAATGCGTTAACCAGCACGCGAATACGAGGATATCAGTCCAAGGTTAAAACCTGCTCCGAGAAACCACCGGGGCGTTCAAGTTGACAAAGGGGGCGTCTATACGAGGAAGCATTAAAACTATATTGCCATAAATCTATATATATTAAACAGCGCATTACGTCAGCACTTCGGTCAATTCACCAGGAATTTTGTCACCCGTTAAGTGGTGAAAACTCGATTCTGCTCTTTTACCGTTCAACCGGAGCAAGATGTCACAGTGAATTGACCGAGGTGCTGACGCAATATGACGTTTAATACATGTGGAATTCCGGCAATATAGCGTTTAAATGTCCTATACTCCCCCAAACCTGACCACTTCCCTGACCCTGACCCTGACCCTGCTCTTTTTTCGTTTCAACGGCGTTGTGCAGCGATTCCTTGCGCCGCGAACCCCTGTTCAAAATCGAAAGAAGCAAGAATGCCAATATCATTCAGTATGACGCGCAGATCGGGGCGGACGGGATGCTCGACGCAAAAACTCCCGTGGTTGCCTATTGGATTCGCCTGGCTGATGAAGGCGAGGTCCGTGAACTTTCCTGGGTACAGCGTACATTCGCCTTCGGTTTTCACGCCCACTACGATCCGGTCACCGATACCGTCTCCATGAAGATGGCAGTCGACATTGACCGCGACATCGCGGTGGTTCGTGATGGCGATGTCTACCGCGCAAAAACCACCATTGACGGGGCGCCTTCCTATCTCGACAGGATTTACATCATGGCCCACAAGCACGGCTTGTTAATCAGCATCGACTACGTGGATATCTACGGCAAGGACGCGAGCACCGGGGACGAACGATTCGAACACTTTGTGCCCTAGAACATGGATGAACCGTCGATGTCCTCTTCGCTGGTCTTGACCCTGCACGGTATGAAATCGCCGGTGATCATCTGGTCGTAGGACAGACCCGGTCCCACCATCGGGTAGACGCCGGCATCCGGATCGATGATCACCTCGAGGAAAGCGGGACCGGGAAAAGCCAGCCACTCGGCGACTGTCCGTTCCAGGTTCTTTCGGTCATCCAGACGCACCGCGTACTGAAACCCGTCAGCCTCGGCCGTCTTGACAAAGTCCTTGCTGCGCAACGACTTGTCGCTGGCGGACATGCGCCCCTCGTAGAACAGTTTCTGCCACTGCCTGACCATGCCGTCGCCGTAATTGTTCATTACAAGGACTTTCACGGGAAGCCCGTAGGTCGTGGCGGTTTCAAGCTCACCCAGGTTCATGCGAATACTCGCATCCCCGTCAACGTCGATGACCAGGTGATCGCGGGCGGCAAACTGGGCGCCTATCGCCGCCGGCAAACCAAACCCCATCGTGCCCATGCTTCCCGATGTGAGCCACAGGCGGGCGTGCTTGAAGTCGAAATACTGGGCTGCCCACATCTGGTGCTGCCCCACTCCGGTCGTGATGATCGCATCGCCACCGGTGATTTTATTGATTTCCTCGATCACCGCGTAAGGCTGGATCATTTCACTTTCACGGTCGTAATTGAGCCCATATGTCTTTTTCAGCGCGATCACTTCATCGTGCCAGCGACTGAAATTGAGAACAACCCGGTGCCGCACGCCATACTCGTATATGGCCTGCAGATCCGTCTTGAGTACCCCTACGTGTGACCAGCCAACCGCCTTTACTTTGCCGATTTCCGAGGGATCGATATCGAACTGGGCGATGTTGACGGCATTCGGCGCAAATTTGTCCGGGACGCCGGCTACCCGGTCGTCGAAGCGCGCACCGACTGCAATCAAAAAGTCACAGTCATCGACGGCGTAGTTGGCGCTGGCCAGGCCGTGCATGCCCAGCATGTGAAGCGACAGCGGCTGCGTGGTATCAACCGCACCGATGCCCATCAGCGTGGTGGTGACAGGAATGCCAAAGTGATCAGCCAGTTGTCTCAACTCTTCCGTCGCGTCGCCGTTAATGACGCCGCCGCCGGCATAAATCAACGGGCGTTTTGAAGCCTCCAGCATGCCGAAAAAGGACGCGCACTTCCTGTCATCCAGGTGATTGTCCCGCGCCGCGTGTAGCCGTTGCCGGTAACCCGGAACGGCCAGCAATCCGGCGCCTTTGAAGGTTCCGGTCCAGTTCTGCACATCCTTGGGCAAATCAATGACCACCGGTCCCGGCCTGCCGGTACGGGCGATTTCGAACGCCGTGCGGACAGTAGACTCGAGTTTCTCCGGATCAGTGACCAGAAACGTATGCTTGGCAACCGGCCCAAGACAACTGCTGACCGGCGCTTCCTGGAAGGCATCGGTGCCGATCGCGTGGGTGGGAACCTGCCCGCAAATCACCACGATAGGCGTGGAATCGGCCATGCTATCCCGAACCGGGGTCACGGTGTTGGTGGCCCCCGGGCCGGAGGTCACCATGACAACGCCCACCCTGCCGCTGGCGCGTGCGTAACCTGCCGCCATGAACCCGGCGCCCTGTTCGTTGGCCGGGACGATCAGGGGCATGGGTTCAGCACCGTCCTCGCCGGTATGTTCCTCGTTGTAGCGGAACACCGCATCGTAGGTCGGCAGAATGGCGCCGCCACTGTAGCCGAAAATCACGTCTACTCCCTGGTCTGCCAGTATCTGGACGATCATTTCGGCGCCGGTCATTATCTGACCTGCGAGCGGATGGCTTGCACCGGTTAATTTTTTAGCTGCTTGCGTCATGATAGTTGGAAGTGTCTGATAACTGATCATCCATTGCAATAGCCGTCATTCTGCGCCAACATTACAATCTCTATGCGCCATATCATCTCATTACTTTTACAGAACGAAGCCGGTGCCCTTTCCCGGGTTGCCGCCCTGTTTTCGACGCGTGGCTATAACATCGAATCCCTTAACGTCGCGGCCACCGAAGATTCTGATATTTCCCGCCTGACGCTGGTTACCAAGGGGTCCGATGACGTCATCCACCAGATTAACCAGCAACTGCTGAAACTGGTCGACGTGGTAAACATCGCCGATATGACGCTGGATGACCACATCGAAACCGAGTTACTTTTGATCAAGGTCATGGCCCCATTGAATGGCGAATGCAACTTGCCGGAAATGATCGAGTCCTCGGGCGCCCGGGTGCTGGACGACAGCCCGGAATCCTATACGCTCGAGATGACCGCCTCCAGTGAGCAACTCGACGATTTCATTGCCCGGGTGGCTGACTGCTCTGAAATCCTGACCGTCGTACGCAGTGGCGCGATGGCCATAGCCCGCGGACACACCGTGCTGGGTGCGGGCTCCTGAAAGACCCCGCCAAGGACACGATCCCGCTGTGGCTGGCGCTGCTGCCATTGCTGTTCCTGATGACCATGCTGGCCGGTTCGGTCGGCCTTTTTCATAGCGATTCCTCTTACGGACCCAACCAGATCGCCCTGTTGTTGGCGGCCGGCGTCGCTTCCCTGGTGGGCCTGTACCTGGGGGAAAGCTGGGATGACATGGAACGGGCCATGGTGGAAGGGATTTCGCTGGCCCTGAAAGCCTGCCTGATCCTGCTCGCAGTCGGTTCACTGATTGGCAGCTGGATGCTGGCCGGCACGGCGCCGACCGTGATCTATTTCGGGCTGGGGATTCTCGACCCCTCCTGGTTTTACCCGGCCGCGCTGATCATTTGCGCGCTGGTGGCGGTGTCGATCGGCAGTTCCTGGACCACGGCGGGCACGGTTGGCCTGGCGCTGGTAGGCATTGCGCAAATCATGGGCCTGTCGCTGCCGATCACGGCCGGGGCGATCATTTCCGGCGCATATTTTGGCGACAAGATGTCACCGCTTTCAGACACCACCAACCTGGCGCCGGCCATGGTCGGTACCGACCTGTTCGTTCACATCCGGCACATGGCGTGGACCACCACACCTTCGTTCCTGATTTCATTGATCCTTTATTCCGTGATCGGCTGGAACAGCGACACCGTGCAGGCACCGGCCGAGAGCATCGACGCAGCGCGTAACATCCTGGCCGCCAACTACACCATCGCCTGGCCGACCATTTTGCCGCTGGCCCTGCTGCTGACCCTGGCCATGCGCAAAGTTTCCGCACTTCCGACCATCGCCGTCGGGGCGCTGTCGGGCTGCGTGGTTGCACTGATCTGGCAGCCCGACCTGGTGCGGGCCTTTGGCAGCCCCGATGGAAGCCTGTCGGGCTGGACCGCGAGTATCAAAGCCCTGTTTATGGCCCTGGCCGACGGGTTCCGGATTGAAACCGGCAACGCATCGCTCGATGAACTGCTTTCACGCGGCGGCATGTCCAGCATGCTCAACACGATCTGGCTGATCATGTCGGCCATGTGTTTTGGCGGCGTGATGGAGCATACCGGGCTGTTGCAACGTATTGTCGACTTCCTGCTGAAGGGCGTCCGCGGTACCGGCTCTCTGATTGCGACCACGGTGGCGACGTCGATCGGCATGAATATCATTGCCGCTGACCAGTACATTGCGATCGTTCTACCGGGCCGCATGTACCGGGCCGAATTCGCCCGCCGCGGCCTGGCGCCGCAAAACCTGTCGCGCACGCTGGAAGACGCCGGCACGATGACCTCTGCCCTGGTGCCTTGGAATACCTGCGGGGCCTTCATGGCGGCCACGCTGGGCGTTCCGACGCTGGCCTACGCCCCTTATGCTTTCCTCAACCTGATGAACCCGATGATCGCCATCATTTACGGCATCACCAATTTCAAGATCACACCGCTGGAAGAAGAAACTCCGGCAGCGTAGGAGCGAATTTATTCGCGATTGAAATTCTGAAAATGATTCGCGAATAAATTCGCTCCTACGGGTCCGGATTGCGGATTTCAATGATCGAACCCCGCGTGAATTCAGGCAGTAAATCCAGGATGTCCTCGCGTTGCACGGCATCAAGCTGTTGCGCCCATTCATCCCGGCCCGCCGCATCGCGATTCCGGATCCACTGCCTGGTCAGGCTGTCCGCCAGTTCTGCGTTGCTCTGGGACGCGCTGGCGTGGCGGCCCAGCAGGTGAGCCTTTGCTTCATCTATTTCCGCCCCGGAAGGCGGTTCCTCCAGCAAGCGCGCCAGTTCCTCTTTTAACAGCCGCTTCATGGCCGGCAGTTTATCCGGGTCCACCCCCATGCTGAGCGTGATCCAGTCATTCCCGCCATCCGTCTGGTAGGCGCTGTCGATGTAATAAACCAGGCCCTGCCGGCTGATGGCTTCTTTACCGAGCCGGCCTTCGTAACCGTGGCTCAGGATATAAAGCGCAAGCTGCCACGCGGCGGCCGTCTGCTGGCGCGGCCCGGGAACACGCACGACGTAGCCGAGCCGCTCCTGGGCGACGGGGTAGAGCACGCGTGCTTCCACTTCAACAGGCAAGGGGGGCACGACTACAGCGGGAACCCGCCAGGTGCGTGCGGGCAGATCGCCGAAACCGGCCTCAAGCTGCCGCAGCACATTCTCCGGTTCGATGTCGCCACTGACCACCAGCAACAGGGGGCTACCCCCCGGTTCCGTTTCGCCAGCTTGCCGGTCACCCAGCAGGTTCTCCAGGTAGTATTTGAACAGTGAATCCGGGTCGGCGGCATCCGGCTCCCTGCTTGCGGGCTCCGGATCCGCTGAGTCGAGGATTTCCGCGCACGCGGGCAATGGCGGGACCGACCTCGGCAGGCAATAATTCAAAATTCAGCGAAACGAGTCCCCGGGCCGGCTCGCTCGAGGTCACTCCCGCCGGCAATGAATAGCCGGCCCGTGGCACGACGACAGCGAGCACGGCCGTGCGGGAAACAGTGGAACGCTGGATGATGACCGGTGTCCCGTTGGCCAGGCTTGCATGGATGGCCGGCGCAACCGGTTCTTTTTGCGCTGGCGCCGTCGCCCGGTCAGCCTGTTGGCGGGCCGGGGTCCCGTTCGGTTCGGCCAGGAGGCTGCCCGGGCTTTCCGGGCTCGCGGGCAGGTACCACCCGACCACGCTGCGATCTTTGACCAGGTAACGGTCCAGGATCGCGCTGATGTCGGCCATCGAAACCGCGCTCAAGTCCCGGGGCAGGCCGGTCAAGACTTCCAGCGCGCCCAGGCCGGCGAAAAACGCGAGTTGGTGCGCGGCGTCTTCGGTCGTCTGTACATCGAAAGTCAGTTCCCGCAGCACGCGTGCCCGGGCTTGCTCCAGGGCCTCGCCGGCGCCCTTTGCATGGGTGCGGAATTGCTCGCGCATGGCGCCAATGCCCGCCTCAATCGAGTCTTCGACCGCCGCTTCGTCGCCGTCCGCAGGCAGGCTGCCGCTGATGGTGAAGACGTAATCCTGCTCCGAGGGAGGAAACCAGGTGGCCAGGTCTTCGGTGATTCCGGCCAGCGCAGAACCGGGGCGCGCGGGTGTGCCCCAGTCATTCTGCAAAAAGCTGATACCCGACCCGCCGGACAACAGCTCCTGGGTGAGCAGAAAGGCCGCATATCCGGGATTGCTTACGGACGGTGCGCGGTAGGCGATCTTGAAGTACTTTCGATCCAGGTCACCGTGGATCAATACCCGCCGCTGGCCTGTTTGCGCCGGTTCCGGGGTGTATTGCACCGCTGGCGCCGGCCGGTCATTCAACGGGCCGAAAAGGCGCCGGACCTGCTGCATGACATCGTCCTTCTGCACATCGCCCACGACCGCGAGTACCGCATTTCCGGGCCGGTAGTGCCCCTGGTAAAACTCGACCAGGTCCTGGTGCGTGATGCCCAGCACGTCACTTTCCCAGCCGATCGTGTTGTTGCGATACGGGTGCGCCAGGAACGTCAGGTAAAGCACATAATCCTGCAGCACGGTGGCGGGGTCGTTTTCGTAGCCGTGCATCTCGGACAGAATGGCGCCGGCCTCTGCTTCCACCATGGCGGCTGGAATTTCAAGCCGGGCCATGCGGTCCGCCTCGATCCGCAACAACAGGCCGAGTTCCGCTTGCCGGAACGGTTGCGAAATAAGTCGTCTGATCCAGCCAGGTGTAACCGTGCCACTCCCCGCCCACGGCGTAAATGGAACTGACCAGTCCGGTATCCGGAAAATTTTCGGAATCGCGAAACGCCATGTGCTCCAGGAAATGCGCCAGGCCGGTTTTCCCGCTGACTTCATCGACGGCGCCGGACCGGTAAAGCATCTGGACGCTGACCACCGGAAATGACGGGTCCTCCAGCACGATCACGGTCAGGCCGTTGTCCAGTTGTTCAACGCCGGCCGCCGCCAGGTCAAGGTAAGCGGCCGCCAGGCCCGGGAATAGCAGGGCGGTGAACATCACGAGCCCCGGCAAAAACGTCGACCGGCGATGATTCCTAGCCATCCTGGAAGCCTTGCAGAAACTGCTTGAGGTTTTCGCCCAGTTCATCACACAGGTAGCCGCCCTCCTGGACGATCAGGGTGGGCAGGCGCAGCCTGGTCGCGATCCTGCCTGCGATGGCGTGGAATCCGCCGGTGGAAACCCTGAGGCCGCCGAACGGATCGCCTTCGAAGGCATCGAGGCCCAGCGCGATCACCAGGGCGCCGGGCGAAAATTCCCGGATACGTTCCAGCGCAATCTCCAGCGCAGCCATGAACTCCGCGTCGCCGGACCCGCGTGGCAACGGCAGATTCAGGTTATACCCCGACCCTTCACCCTTGCCCTGCTCGTCGGCGTAGCCCCAGAAAAAGGGATAAAACCGCTGCGGATCGGCATGGATGGAAACGGTCAACACATCGTTACGGGCGTAAAAAATCGACTGGGTACCATTGCCGTGGTGCAGGTCAACGTCCAGGATGGCGATACGCTCATGTGACCCGCGCAGCATCTGCGCACCGATGGCCGTATTGTTCAGGTAACAAAACCCGCCGGCCATGTCACTGAAGGCGTGGTGGCCCGGTGGCCGGCACAGCGCGTAGGCACACTGTTCGCCCTCAAGGACCAGGCCGGCCGCATGTGCCGCCGTCCAGGCGCTCCAGCAGACACTGTTCCAGGTCCCGTCCGAGATCGGCGCCGACGCGTCTGACATGTGATAGCCGGCTTGCGCTACCACCGAAGCCGGGATAACCCACGTCGCGGCTGTCCGGGTGGATGTTCGGGGTGACCGCGTCGCTCGCCCCGGCGATATGCATCCAGCGCTCATGGGCATGTTCGAGAAACTTCAGGTAGGCCGGACTGTGAACCGCCTCGATAAGCTGCATGCTCTGCCGGGAAGGCGTTTCAGGCGTGCAGCCGGCCGCCAGCGCACCTTCCAGCAGCCGGTCCAGGCGTTCCGGCATTTCGGGGTTGGGCTGGAAACAGCCATTGACCAGGAATTGTTTCGGGTAATGTTGCTTCTGATCCGGGTGGTAAACGACTTTCATCCGCCGGCTCCGGCCAGTCCCAGCTCTGCCCGCAAGGCATCCAGGCTGTCCCTCAGCGTGCCGATGATTTCCGACACATGCTCCGGGGTGGTGATCATCGGCGGGCACACCATGAAATGATCGCCTTCGAGACCATCGCGCGTGCGCCGGGAATAGATGATCAGGCCGCGCTCATAGGCCAGTTCCACCAGGCGCGCGTAAGCGTTGAGCCCGGCCGGCAGGGGCTTCATGGTTTCCCGGCTTTCGACCAGTTCGAAAGCCAGCAACAGGCCTTTTCCGCGGACATCGCCGATGAACGGGTAGTCGGCCATCAGCCCTTCCAGTTCGCGTTTCAGCAGCTCGCCCGTAGACGCGGCCTGTTCCATCAGGCCCTGCTCGAGGATCTCCTGCGTCACCGCGAGGCCGGCGGCGCAGGCCAGCGGGTTGCCCGCATAGGTAAAGCCGTGCTGAAAGCCGCCGGAATTGAGCACCGGGTCGATGATCCGGTTATCGGCCAGCATGGCGCCCAGCGGGGCATAGCCCGCTGCCAGGCCCTTGGCCAGCGCGATGATATCCGGCTTGATCCCCCAGTGTTCGGCGGCCAGGTAGCGGCCGGTCCGGCCGGCGCCGCTCATGACTTCGTCGTAAATCAGCAAGACACCGAATTCGTCGCAGATCTCGCGGACGCGGGTGTAGTAACTGTCCGGCGCGACCAGCGCGCCGGTGGAGGCGCCGCCGACCGGTTCCATGATGAATGCCAGCACGGTTTCCGGGCCCAGTTCGATGATCTTGTCGCGCAGCATGTCTGCATAGCGGATGCCGCGCTGTGCATCGGTCAGCGAGTCGCGATCGAGATAGCAGCGGGGCGCCGGCACCGACGGCATACGCTGCATCATCGGCAGAAAGGGATCGGTGAGTGGGCGGTAGCCCGTAATCGCCAGCGCGCCCAGCGTGCAGCCATGGTAGGAAGGGTTGCGCGAGATGACCTGCCAACGTGATTCCTGGCCGGTGACGAAAGCGATACTGGCGCGCCAGTTTCAGGCAACTTTCGACGGCCTCCGAGCCGCCCGAAACGAAGAATACGCGGTCATGCCCTGCGGGGCAGAGATCGGCAATCTGCGCCGCCAGGCGCTCGGCCGGTTCATTTTCAAAATGCAGGCGGTAACCAAATGTCGAGCGCTCCAACTGCAGCCGCATGGCCTCCAGCACGCGCGGATTGCTGTGGCCGATGTTTGAGACCATGGCCCCGCTGCAACCGTCCAGGTAGCGTTTGCCGCTACGGTCCCACAGGTAGACGCCTTCCGCCCGGTCGAGCAGGGGACGCCTCTGGCGGGTTTGGTAGAACAGCCGGGACGGGGCGGAAGGGCTCCAGGTGTTTGAGATTTTCAAATCACTTTCTCCGTGCTTTCGCCGATCTCGCATCCGGATGATTCGATGACGGGATAGCTGCGTGTAGAATACCAACAGATCACCGCTTGGTGACATGCCCATTAAGCCAGATTGTCAGACAGGAAGCACATGGCCCGAAGCATCATCATCACCTGCGCCGTCACCGGCTCAATCCACACACCCACGATGAGCCCGCATCTGCCCATACCGCAGATGAAATTGCCCGTGACTCCATCGAGGCCGCCAGGGCCGGGGCTGCCATCATTCACCTGCATGCCCGCGACCCGGCCACCGGGAAGCCCAGCGCCGATCCGGACCACTTCCGGGCGTTTCTTCCGCGCATCAAGTCGGAATGTGATGCGGTGCTCAACATTTCGACCGGCGGCAGTTCGCTGATGTCACTGGATGAACGGCTGGCGCCGGCGCGTGACGCGGAACCGGAGATGTGCTCGCTGAACATGGGTACGATGAATTTCGGCATTTTTCCACTGAAGGACCGTTACAGCGACTGGAAGCACGATTGGGAGCCGCAATTGCTGGATGCCACCCGCCGGGTGCCGTTCACCAATACCTTTGACGATATCGACACCATCCTTGCGGACCTGGGCGACCAGAAAGGGGCGCGTTTTGAATTCGAGTGCTATGACGTGGGGCAGATCGAAACCCTGGCCTGGTATGTGCGCAAGAGCAAAATCCAGGCCCCGCTCTACGTGCAGTTCGTCCTCGGTGTGCTCGGCGGGATCGGCGCCTCGCCGGAAAACCTGATGGTGATGAAGAACACCGCCGATCGCCTGCTGGGCGATCAGTACGAATTCTCCGTTCTCGGGGCCGGTGGCGCACAAATGCCGCTGGCAACCATGGGCGCGGTGATGGGCGGCAACGTCCGCGTCGGCCTGGAAGACAGCCTGACCATCAGCCCCGGCAAACTGGCCTCCGAGCAACGCCGAGCAGGTGAGGAAGATTCGGCGAATCCTGGAAGAACTGGGCCTGGAAATCGCCACGGCGGACGAAGCCCGGGCCCGCCTGCATCTGAAAGGCGGCGAGCAGACCGCTTTTTAGGGGGCCAACCGCAACATGGAGACCATTGATATCCGGCGAGCCAGCGCTGAAGATGTTCCGGTCATCCACCGCTTACTGACCGAGCTTGAACAGGGCATGGGCATGGAAGGCGCGGTCAAGCGCAAACCCGGAGACATTCTGCGTTACGGATTTTCCGAAACCCCCTTCTTCGAGACCCTGATCGCCTGGCAAGGTAGTCCGGCCCGTTGGCCTGGCCCTGTATTTCAGGGAGTTTTCCACCTGGCGGGGCACGCCCGGCATTTACGTGCAGGACCTGTACGTCTCGGACGAAGCGCGGGGTTCAGGGCTGGGCCGGCGCCTGCTGGAATCGATGATCGAACGGTCCCGAAGCTGGGGCGCGACGTACTGCAAACTGGCGGTTTACAACAACGACGAGGCTGCCATCTCTTTTTACCGGCACTTCGGCTTTCACGTTTCAGAAAATGAGAGCGTACTCTTGATCGACGGCTTGTAATTCTGCGATCAGCGGGTTGAAAATTCACCTATTGACAGACTGGACTTCGGCTATCCGAAGATACTCTCATCCGATGAAAGCATCACATGGTCGCTCACGACCACAAGCCCCATGCTTCATCACGAGCTTCAACTTCCCCGATCGGTCAGAATCGTACATTGGAACAATGGTTATTCTGGAGTAATGGGCAGCAGTCTGTTCTTCAAGCGGATCTATGTTGAACTGCAATACGGCCAAAAGGCAGGGCTGACAAGCAATGCGGCATTGAAGTCCGAATCATTCAACTGCGGAAAAGTTCCCACATCCCGGGCATAATCACATAAATATCTGATCAGAAATTTCAGGTTCCGCTCCGCCTGCAGAATATGGGCTGCATTATCCAGAGCATTACTGGATCGCATTCGCTGCATACCATAACCCACTAATTGTTCGATTTGTTGCGAACAGGATTGCGAGAGTTTGAGTTTCTGGGACTCCAACTCGCGCTGCATGATTCCGATTAGTCGGTTTTGGAGCATGGCTTACATTCTAACCAATCCCCGGAACTTGATGTCAAGGGGCAAAAAGTCATGGTGTCGCTACGCGACTGATTAGTTTGCGTGTAGAGAGACACGCAACGCCTCCTGGGCACCACCTGGAGTCCCAATCCAAAGCCTTGAACCGGGCCGGCTGCTGGCGAATTAGCATATCATCCTGCAACTATCAGGGAGAGAGGGTAGATTCGAATCTCTCAATTCATTCGGCGTTTGCTTTGTTTATGTCTCTCAGCTGTTCATCAATGGCAGACTGGAAGTGTGGATAGGGCCTGGCTCCCCTCAGATATTCATTTACATGTACAAGATCTGGATTATCCGGATCGGTTCTTCCAATGATGAAGCCCGGAGTGCCGGAAACCCCCAGTTTTTTAGCTTCCTGAACATCGGCGTTCACTTGTTTCGCCGCCGCCGCCCCGTCCTGCAGGCAGGAATTGAATGCAGCCATATCGAGTTCAAGATTCAAGGCATGGGATTGGATGTCTTCGTCTGAAAGCTTTTTGCGATCGGTAAATAGTAAGTCATACATTCCCTGGTACCGGCCCTGCTCACCGGCGCACACTGCTGCAACTGCTGCCGGCATGGCGCGGGGGTGGATCTGGGTTATGGGGTTTTCGCGCATGACCAGGCGAACTTTCCCCTGCTCCACATACTGGCTGAGCAAGTGGGGCAGTACATCATGGGCGTACCGCTGGCAGTATGGGCACTGGAAGTCACTGTAGTTGAAAATGGTTACCGGTGCGCTCATCTCGCCAAGGGTTGCAGATGGGCCAACGGTCAGGTCCTGAGGCTCAAATGGCGGCCTCGTGGAAGGTTTCTTTTGACCCTTGGCTACCAGTTTGCGCAACTCCGCAAGCTCTTTCTCCAGCCGCTTCTGGCCTTCCCGAAGTTTTTCAAGTTCCTGCCTGATCTCGGATATTTCGTCCCCGGAGTCTGCGCCGAAGGAGCAGGGACTCAAAAATACCAGGTTGGCCAGGATCAAAATACCTGCCAGAAAGTGAGCGTGCATCGGTTGACTCCTTCAAATAAGGCGATCAGTGTATGAAATGTCGTGGCGTTGCGCCACTGTCACCTGTGTTACTCGCCCGAGGCAGTGTATTCAGATTGATGGCTGGATGTCCGGGCCGGTTGAACTTCAAGCGGATAAACGTGAAGATACCCGATACCCGGCTTCCCTGGTCTGCACCCCTCGGCATATGCGGTTTCGTACTTTTCAGTTTCATGGCCCCAACTGGCTGACCGACTTCGCCGGCTGTGAATGGCTGGTCTGGCTCAGTCGTGTGGAACGGGAGGCCCTGCTCGAAAGCGCCCAAACCATGCAGGCCGACCTGGTTGATTTGCTCGAGAAGAACGGTATAGAGCCCAGGCATCTGGAAGGACTGCACCGGCCACTGCCAAAAAATCCACGCTCTCGCTTCGCCTTTCTGCTTAATTCTACGGCCATTGCCCTGCAACGCCATGCAGGGCACAAAGTAAGCCGTGCCAGGAGACTGGTAAGACGGGAGCAAGCCTGGGTGCGAGCGGTGTTTGAAACGGAGGACGCAGTTGCAGGGCGTTCAGCGGGTCGCATCAGCCTGTACCTTCTTCAACAGGTGTTTCCGGAACTCAAATTAACTGCCGAGTGGACGCGCAATACCAAGCCGGTCAGCGTCATGATCGACAAGTTTCGCGCCAGGTTTTCCGCCGCGACCATGCCGCTGGAAACCCGCTCGTTGATCAGGGGCCGCACAGCAGGCTGACGTGCCTTGCGTGAGGCTGGACCAGCCGCCTTTTCATCCCCGGCGGGATGCTTCCCGGGTCAGTATCAACGGGGGTTTGCTGTTGGGCCAGGGCATACACCGGCACGTCATCGATGGCACTTTGTGCATGGATCGTGCCGGCAAAGCAAATCTCTTTCTTCGTGACCGGCCCAGCATTGGACGCCTGTTGGTGAAACTCGGAGCCCGAGTGCCTTTTGACGGTCGCGAGCCGCCTGGCGGCTATACATTGTTACAGGCGGTTCAGGCCACGGAAAAGCTGGGTTACCCCGTGGTTCTGAAGCCGGCCAGGCGGGCAAGGGGTGAAGGCGTCACGCTCAACGTGCGTAATGTTGACCAGCTGATGCGGGCGCTCAGCAAAGCGCAAAACGTTTCGCGACGCTTCATGGTCGAGCGGCATGTCAGGGGCAAGGCCTGGAAAATACTGGTGAGCAATGGCAAAGCTGTCGGACTATTGGGGGCCAACTTGTCTGCCGCAACCAAAGTAAAAGCAGCCAGTGAAATTTCCGCGCTGGCCGAAAACATCGCCCGCCAGCTGGAGGTCGGCATGCTGGTCATGACCGTGGTCACACCAGACGTTACGAAACCGCTGGAAGATACGGGCGGCGCTGTCGTTGATCTTGATGTGGCGCCGGACCTGGACCGGATTCTGAAGAAGCGGTCAAAGCTCTGGGGGCCGATGGTGAAGGGCTATCTGCGCTGGCTGTACCCGAATGACACGCCGGCTCGAATACCGGTGATCGCGATCGCCGGAACCCATGGCAAAACGACCACCTCGCGCATGATTGACGCCATCATGCGCGAGTCCGGATTCAAGACCGGCCTGAACTGTTCTGATGGGTTTTACCTGGATGGCGAGAAGACGAAGTCCAACCAGGACAAGGATCACCTGCGCAAGATGTTTCACGGTCAAATTCGCAACCGCAGGGTTGAACTGGCCGTGATGGCGTACGACCTCAGTCACCTGAAAAGAGTCGGCTTTCCTTTCGACCAGTGCACCATCGGGGTTCTCACCAATGTGACTGCCGACCATCTGCAGCCTGGCTGGGAGACCGTTGAGCAACTGGCTGATATCCAGGGCGCGGTGCCGCGCAGGGCGCGCGATGGCGTTGTTCTTAATGCCGATGATCCAAATACCGCTACAATTTTACAGCAGGTCACCGCAACACGGGTCGCTCTGACCTCTGCCACGCGGTCCATACCAGAGATCCGGCATGACGATATCGAAAATATGGTTTACGTGACTGCCGAGCAGGGTTCAGCTGACGCCGGAGTGCTCATCAATGACCGGGGCAAAACGACAAAACTGATGCGACTGGATGAGATTCCCGCGACGCTGAGCGGCCTGGCCGAGTTTAATATTGAAAATGCCCTGCAGGCGATCGCAACCGGCATCCTGATGAACATTCCGCGGGAAATGATCAAGACCGCAATGTGCGCGTTCCACGCGGATTCTGAAACGACGCCCGGCAAGCAGACTTCATCCTGATGGTGTGTTTGCGCAGGCTTTCCGGCTAACCCGTTTCCGCGCTATTTTTTTGTAACGCTTTTTTTACGAGCGGCTTTTTTTCGCGCGGCTTTTTTCGGGACTTCGTTCCCGGGCGCATCCACCGTCTGCACCGGTACAACTCTGAGGGTTCCGCGGTACTTTCCTCGATCACTTCGAACGAACGAACCTGGGCATTGAACGCAATCGAGATGCGTTGAACATCATTCAAGAATGGGTTGACGCTGTGGTACAGCCAGGCGGGGAACACCACCAGCAATCCTGCGCTGGGCCGGATGTTCACCACGTGGCCAAACATGTTTTTGCCCGGGTGCTGGATCATATTGATGCTGCCCCTGGGATCATAGAACTGGAGATGTCCCGCATTGGGTAAGGGATCATCTTTATTGTCTTCCACGCGCACGTAATAAACCCCGGACCAGATACAACCCGGGTGGTTATGGTTGGCGTTGTACTGTCCCGGCCCGTTGACATTGGCCCAGCCAGACAGGTTCAGCTGGCACTTGAATCGCTTGGTCGCGGAGGCAGTCGACACCATGCGAACCACCGCCGAATTTACCCACTCGCCAAATTCCTGGAAGGCAGGAGGCGACCACTTGAACAGGTCATCATCAGAGTGCCAACCACCCACATTGCTGCGGGTCTGACCGGATTCGGATTTCATTTTTCTCAGAATCTCGCTTTCCAGCGCCGGGTTGAGCTCTTCAGCACCCGGAACCTTGAACGTGCCGATGGGCGTCATGAAGGCGGGAATGATACTTTTCTTGGGGTGGAACGGAATCTGTTTCATGCGCCGGCTCCATGCTTTCGGTGAGTTGACGCTAGGGAAGCACAGGCCCGCAGTTGAAGTCAATCGGGCGTGCCATTTCCCTGTTTCAAATGCGGCGCTGGCTGGTTATAAATAGAAGAGGCCCCGTCACCTTGGGGCCTCTTCTTGCGGTTAAACGACTAACGGCCGGCGCTACGGCGTTGCATCATCGCAAGTTGCGCCTACCTTTTCGTAGTTCTGCCTGCCCTTGCCCTTACCCGGGTTCATTTCCTTGACGCTGAAGTAACCACTGTCTTCGTTAAAGGAAGCCTCGACCAGGAAATTACCGGGCACGTTCTTTGGTGTAGTTTCAACGCATTGCCATTCCGGGGATGGGCCCAATAGAGTTCCTTCAGGTCCTTTAAGGCACGAGAGCACTGCCGGGTATGTTTCCTCAACCGAATCGGATTCGCAAAGGGTTGGGTTTCCTCCGATGCACATGCCCTCATTTCAACGCAGTTATTTGCGAAGTATCCATAAACATCATTACACACCCATTCACCTGAAGTGCACACCTCAACGTTAGCGCTACATTCTTGCTCCAAATCGCCATACCTACCTTCCGCAGCTGAGTCGGCGGCGCTCTGCACGTCTTCCCAGCTTACTGAGGCCATGCAATCAAGTGATCCTTCCTCTGCGCCCTCATCGCAGGTATAGAAGAAAGGATCTGATTCATCGCGGCTGAGATCAATATCGACGATCGCAGATTCGCTGTAGCTGAAGCTTGCCTTCTCCGCCGCTTCGGTACCCTCGGCCGCGGTCCCGGTAAAATCACAGGAAGCGAAAAGCGTGGTGTCGAATTCAATTTCGCCGCCGTATTTTGTGTCACTTTCCGACGCCTCGTTGGGGTCATGCCAACTGGCAGTAAAATCAAACTCGTCGTATGAGCACGCTGGATCTTCAAGCGGGTTATCGAGACCTGGCTTGACATTTTTCTTGGCGGCATCGGCAGGCATGGCCACGGACATGGCTAACGCAGACACAATTGCACCGGATAATATTTTCTTTTCCATGGTTAAGGCTCTCCTCTCAGATTGTAATAAATCCCCGTGTTCACTGGCCAGTGATGTTCAATTACACGGAAACGCTCCCTATGGTTGTTGCAATGACTTCGTTTGTTAGTAATCTGTTCTTTGCAGGGGCGTCGCGAAAACTATAGCAGAATAATTTTGCAATTGCAGGTGAGTCTCAATACGATTGTCCTGATAGCCGTCAACAGGTTTGATTCCCGGCTTGCCCGGGGTGAGGTTCTGTAAGAACATACCGGCTAACGCGCAGACTGTGAATTCCGCAACTGCGTATTCTTCTGCCGATGGAGTTTAATGTGAAAGAGCCTGCCCGGCCAGACCCGGCCAGCTTGATCAAGGATGCTGGCTGGCACCTGTTTGATTTCCACGTCAACAGGCGAGCTTTCGAACTTTGCGCCATGACCGAGTCCGATTACCGGGACTCGGTTTTTCTCGACAGTCGAATCAAGTCTTCCGGGAACCAGCGGCTGGCTGTCAGTATTGCGAACATCAAGCGCGTGTTCCTGGCCAATGGGCAACGCCAAAGCCCGCTCACGTTTATTTTTCACACCGGACACTGCGGCTCGACGCTTTTATCCAGGGCGCTGGATTTTTCCGGACTCACCCTGCCGCTCCGCGAACCGAGAACGCTCAACTCACTTTCGAACCTCGAGCGGGAGTTGGGGCACCCGGTCTCCCTGTTCACGGAGCGCAGTTTCAAGGAACTGCAAGACACCATCATCAGCGCGATATCCCGGAATTTTCACGCCGGGCAACGCCCCGTCGTCAAAGCGACCAGCACCTGTAACAACCTGGTCCGGCCCCTGATGGAAAGCGCCGCCGACTCCCGGGCGCTGCTGCTCCATCAAACCCTGGAGCGCCACGTGGCGGGACGTGTGGACTCGAAGCCCGGGGTATTTGACCTGCTGGTTCAGTCACGTGAACGCATGCTTGACTGGATGGCGATGCCCGGCACTCCGAAACTTTACAATGCCCGGTTGGCCGCGGAGCAACTGGCCGTGATTTCATGGATGACCAGCATGTATTACCTGACCCGTGCACGAGGAGATCACCCGGAAAGAACTCAAATGATTGACTTCGACGTATTTCTGCAGGATCCGCATACCCACTTGTCTGCCATCACTGATTTTCTCAATCTGGATGTTCCCGGGGAAACCGTTCAAAATCAATACACCGGGATCTCCATGCAATACTCCAAATTGCCCGGGCAGCCGTTCACCGCTGAAGACCGTCGCCGCAAACTGGACAAGGCGAGGGCCGGTCATCAAAAGCGTGTGACACGAAGCATGCACTGGGCGGAACAGCTGGTTCGGGCAAATCCTGCGCTGGAACCCCTGGCGGAGTATTTCCAATGAAGGACGTATATTGATCCGGCAGGGGAGCAGTCAGTGGCACGTATAGTTTTTGCCTGGGAGATGGGCTCCGGCATGGGACACATCAGGTACGTTTCCGAACTTGCCGTGAACCTCAGCCAGGGCGGCCATAACGTGACCTGTGTCGTGAAATCCCTTCATCTCGCGGATCGGATGCTGTCGCACCACTCGATTCCGGTTTTCCAGGCGCCGTTGCTGCCAAAGCCTGCCCGAAAACCTTCCACCACGCTCAATTACGCAGAAGTCCTTATGGGCGTGGGTTACCTGGTCGAGAATGGCTTGCCGGGCGCCTGCAAGGCCTGGCGCAACCTGTTCGAACTGTTAAAGCCGGACCTGCTCGTTGCCAACCACTCGCCCACGGCGCTGATAGCTGCACGGGGCTTGCCCATGAAGACTGTGCATTTTGGAACCGGTTTTGCCGTTCCGCCACGATCATCTCCAATGCCCGGCCTGATACCCTGGCTTGACTC
>CAWKBY010000001.1:0-394370 GCA_963848025.1 uncultured Actinomycetota bacterium | reverse complement strand
CACCATTTGCTAAGCGTCGGACCAGTGACGGCCGCCCGATCCGGGTGCTCAACGTGATGGAACGAAGTTCACCCGCGTCGGCCTCGGCTCCCACGCGGCACGCAGCATCGGCGCGAAGAGCGTCCAGGCGCACCTGGCCAAGCTGTTCGCACGCCACGGCGAGCCGACATTGATCCGGGCCGACAACGGGCGCGAGTTCATCGCCGACACCCTGCTGGACTGGCTGGGCACCCAGGAGGTCCGCGGGGTGTTCATCGCCAAGGCCAGTCCCTGGCAAAACGGCTACACCGAGCGGTTCAACGGCACGATGGAGCGCGAGCTCTTCGGCCACGAGGTCTACCACTCCGTGCTCGAGGTCCAGCACGTCATCGATGAGTGGCTGATCAAGTACAACACCGTCCGGCCGCATCGCAAGCTCCGGCGGCCTAACCCCGGCGGCGTACGCGAAGATGCTCGAGGAAGCGAGTTGCCCGTGACGAGAGGTGGTAGGAGATGAGAGTCGCTACCGCCACCCGAAGTGGACCAGTCGCCGATGGCTAGCGCGACCCTGACAGCGCTGGCCGAATCCAGAAACTCTCACAACTTCTGGACCAGAGAACTGGGGCCGAACAGTGGACAGTGATCGCGCATGGGTGGACGCGATAGATCTGCAGCGGGGAGATGTGCTGCTCGGGTCTGATGGCGTTAGGAGGCGCATCTCTGAAACGCTGGTGTCGAAGCGCGACCTGGTTGCCTACAACCTCACCATTGAGGATCTACATACCTTTTTTGTGGGGGCCAATCCGGTTCTTGTGCACAACGATGACTACAACCAGGCAATGCGGGAAGCCTTGGCCTGGCTGGAGGAGCGCGGCTTCCGAGCAGATCGTCGCACGATTGGGCGCTTGGGACAGACGAGAGGGAGGGCGATCGGAATGCAGACGACCGACGGCAAGGTGGGATTCCGAGTGGAGTACGACGATCGGAGTGGTGCTCACATCAACGTGTGGAACGGCAAGGAGAAGGGTCCCCACTTCAAATTCGATGCAACGGCCAGGACCGTAAGCAGAATCCAGGGCCAGTTTGGGTGTTGATCATGGCAAAGGACTATTGGGAGATCGAAGCATACGGAAAGCAGCCGCTTGCAGGGCTGGATCGCATCGAGATGTATGATCTTTTTGAGTGGCTCGGAACTCTTCCGCAGAGCGGTTCAAAAGTGGACTGGGGGGTCGGTGCGGGGCGAACACACGCACCGTCACTTGACTGAGGATTCCGAACTCGCAAGTTTGGCTACTCAAGAGATCCTGCGAAGGGCAGCGCCCGGCAAGTACGTCGAGCATGTTGGCGACAGTCTTTCGCCCTTCGGTGTGCGTTTTCCGGTCGAGGACGCTCGGGCAGTGGTGGCTGCACTGCTTGAGATACCGGAGCATCACTACTTGGTTGACGAAGCTCGAGCGTGGCTGATCGTAGTAAGTAGCGAGGGGGACTTGGACACTCTCGACCAATTTGAACCAAACTGGGAGGCTGGAGAGCACCCAGAGCGCAAGCCCACGCGGTGCCGGCATGCCCAGACGTGTGCCTCGAGCGGGAGATCCGGTCTGCCGATTCGTCAGCGCGAGGCCTCGTGCGGCGGTAGCGTGCGCTCGTCGGAATCCAGATCGTCAGGAGACTCGAACGTGCGAACTCTTCTCGGGGGAGCCGCTGTGGCGGGTGCAGCCTTGCTTGCCGTCCAGTCAGTGGTCCTGGCTGCTCCCCCCTCGGGGGGCACGCAGCGGTGGACGTCGACCTTCCGGGAGGGATCCCCTGCGTCGTCGAACGCCGTTGAGGTGAGTCCGGACGGTGCGACGGTGTTCGTGACGGGGCGGTCGGTGTTCGGTCCGTCTGGTCGCTTCGCGACGTTGGCCTACAGCGCCTCGACGGGTGCCCGGCGGTGGGCGGCGAGCTTCCCGGAGACCGCGACGGGGGAGTCGGGGGCGGGAGACGTGATGGCGTTGAGCCCCGACGGGTCGAGGTTGTTCGTGAGCGGCTACGGCCAGTGCGGCCCCGGCTGCACCTCCACCCGCTTCGACGGGACCACGACGCTGGCCTACGACACCCAGACCGGTGAGCGGCTGTGGGCCGCGCGGCTCGACCGCGCCTGGGGCGGTCCCACCGCGATCGAGGTGAGCCCCGACGGCTCTGGGGTGTTTGTGGCCTCCAGCGACGGCGACGAGACCAGTGAGCTGGTCGCCTACGAGGCTGCCTCCGGCGAGCAGCGGTGGCGGGTCACCGGCGCCAAGGCCTCGGGCCACAACCGTGGTGGTCTGGCGGTGACCGGTGACGGTGTCGTGGTCGTCGCTAACCCGGCACCTCCCGGAAGTGACACCTGCTTCGGCACCGGCGGGTTCCTCCTGGAGGCGTTCGATGTCGGTGACGCGACGCCGGTGTGGTCGACCACGCACCGAGTCCTCCAGCAGGGCCGGATCTGCGGTTCACTCACCGACGTGGCCCTGGGTCCCGACGGCCGGACACTGTATGCAGCCGGGTACGCCTCTCGTCGGCCACGGACCGCTCGGGCTGCACCAGGCCGGCGTGGCCGCGGTCGACACCACCACGGGCGAGAAGCTGTGGTCGGCCGCGGTCGACGACATCCACACCGGCTCCGGCGACAACACGGTCGAGGTCGAGGTGAGCCCGGACAGCTCCACGGTGTTCCTGGCAGGAGACGACTGCCGCGAGGAGCGGGCCTGTGAGTTCACCACCGTCGCGGTGAGGGCGACCGGCGGTCACGGGAAGCAGTGGGTCTCGCGGTTCGACGGGGGCGGTCGCGGCTATCTGGCCGACCTCGCGATGAGCCCGGACGGAGCATCGGTGATCGTGACCGGGCAGGAGTCGATGCCCTGCTACGCCGGTTGCGAGATCTCCCGTGCCGATTCCCCCGTGGTGTCCTACGACGCCGCGACCGGCGAGCAACGGTGGGTGACGACGTACCCCGACAGCACGGGAGCCGCTCTGGCGGTCAGCCGCGACAGCGCCAGCGTGTTCATGGTCGGCTCGCTGACCGCCGCCGGTGCGGTCGCCCGCCCATCAGCCGCGCGGACCACGTCATGCGGCAACCCGTGCGGCTATGCCACGGCGAGACTCAACGCCGGCGACGGGCCCGGAGTCCGTCAGGACAGCGACGTCGCCGTGAGGTACGACGGTTGGCGCGGGGTGTTCGACAGGACCGCGATCGGCGGCGCCTACCGCGCCAGCAAGCGCCGCGGCGACGTGGCGACGTTCGTGACGCCGAAGGTGCCCAAGCTCACCTGGCTCACCCACCAGGGACCCAACCAGGGCAAGGCCCGCGTCGTCATCGACGGCAAGCCGAGGGGGACGTTCAACCTCTACAGCCGCTCCCGCGCCTCCCGAGCAGTCTCCTTCGACCAACTCAGCCGGCGGCGGCACACCGTGCAGGTCCAGGTCCTCGGCACCAAGGGACCCTCGTCGAAGGGCAACTGGGTCGCGGTCGACGGGTTCTCCTACCGTGTCGGCGACGGCCTCACCCAGGAGTCCTCACCCACGATTCGCTACAACGCGTGGAACGGCGTCACCACTGCCGCGGCGCGGGGTGGGTCCTTGCGTCTGACCGCGACTCCCGGGGCGACGATGCGGCACACCTTCACCGGCCGCAGCCTGACCTGGCTGACCGCGACCGCGCCAGCCGCCGGCCGGGCCCGCGTGGTGGTCGACGGACGGACCCGGGTCGTCGATCTCTACCGGCCCACCCGCCACGCCCGCACGGCGATCGACGTGACAGGACTCGGCAAGGGCACGCACAGCCTGGTGCTGACCGTCCTGCCCCGCTCGAACTCCCGCTCCAGCGGGCGCGACGTCGCCGTCGACGCCCTCATCGCACGTAGATAGCCGTCCGGCCCACGTCGGAGGTGTCCAGCCTCAACCCAGTCGCCAACGAGTCGGTTGAACGGCCCGGACGATGGTCTTTCATCCCCGACGAGGCGACGGCGCCGAGGGAGACCCGGGGCCATCGCGGGAACGACCAAACCACTGTGTTAGATCGCGCCAGCACCGGGCGCAGCTCGATGCGGACAATCCTTCCGGTACCGGGCGCCGGGCGCTCGCCAACGGCCGCCCGGCGCTTCTTGACCCTGCGTCCGATGGGGTCTCCACTGGCTCGGGCGGCGAGCCTTCAGGAGGCTTCCGTGATCCGGCTGTCGAGTTCGTGCGAGGCGGGTACGTAGTCGTCCACGCCGACCGTCCACTCGGCCCCGTCGCTGGCGCGGTGCGGACCGTCGTGGGAGTCACGCAGTCGGCAGTCTTTGACGGCGAGCTTGCCGTCGATTCGAAGGCGGAGGTAACGCTCGCAGAAGTACGCCCCACGTGCGTAGCCGGGCCAGTCCCGGAAGCCCGCGCCGTTCGCAACAATCGCAGCGCATCGAGCGCACTGGTTGGAACGCTCTGGGTCGTCGGACGGCACAAACTTGTCGCCGAGGACGGCGCGCATGTGGGCCAGCCGCACGCGGCCGTCGGCCCGGTGCCGGCCCCGTCGCCGTAGAAGCGGTGCTCGCCCGGCACGACTCGGCCGCGCCAAGGGTCGCCCTCCCACGTCCCCGCTGCGTCGATCGCGTGGACAGGGCCAGGGTCTTCCAACAGGATCTGCTCAAAAGAAGCCGTACAGTCTCCTGCCGGTGATCTGGGCGTGGGCGATGCGCATGACGTGTTCGACGCGGCTTCCGGGGCGATCCCGCGTCGGCTGTGCCCGCACCCTCGGCCCGAGCCGCTCGGGCCTCTTGGCGCCGTACGCCTTCTCGAACGCGTTGACGGCGCCGTCGGTTACTGGCGACTCCGGAGTGAGCCCGACGAAGCCGAGAGGACCGAATGCTTGCACGACGAAGGCCGCGGTGGTGCCGTAGGCAGTCGCCACATTACGGACAGTCAGCGATGGCGCACCTCCTCGAACAGGTGTTCCCACCATAGTTCCGAGTCAGCGCCTTGCGCGTGAGGCGCGCGAAGACGGGAGATAGCGTGCTGCAGATGCGTTCGAGCCGTAGCTCGCACGACCATTCATTGCCACAAGCCTCTGGCGATCACGCTAGGTGCCCGACGGTGACCAACGACAGTCAATCTCATCCGTACGGTGAGCAACATCTCTGCTGGGAGTATGTCGGGGCCGGGCGCATGATGGGGCATGGCCAGTATCTCCAAGCGCACTACGACGCGCACAGTTGTCGATGAGAAGTCTGGGAGGCAGAAGCTTGTTACCTCCGAGCGTTACCGGGCCCGCTACCGCGACGAGGCCGGCGTCGAGCACGCCCGTCACTTTCTAAGGAAGGTCGATGCGCAGCGGTGGTTGGACCAGGCGACAGCAGGAATCGTTCGCGGCGACTGGATCGATCCGGCCGCTGGCAAGATCACCTTCGCGCAATGGTGGAGCCAGTGGGCGGCGGCGCAGGACTGGGCTGCCGGTACTGCAGCCAGCGCCGACCAGGTGCTTTCCTCGATCGGCTTCGCCAACGTGCCGATCCGCTCCGTGACCGAGAACCACGTCCGGCAATGGATGAAGTCGCAGCGGCTGCCCGGCCCAAAGCGGAAGCGGGGTCTCGCTGCCTCGACGCGCCGGACACGCTTCAACTACGTCCGGATGTGCTTCGCGGCCGCGGTACGGGCGCGGCTGATTGGCCATGATCCGACCGTCGCGATCACGCCGCCAAGAGTCCCCAAAGCCGAGACCAAGATGCGGATCCCCACGCCCGAACAGGTGGCACAGGCGCTGGCGGTCGCGCCGACCGAGTTCCGGGCGTTCATCGCTGTGTGCGCCTTCGCCGGCTTGCGGTTGGGGGAGGTCGCCGGCCTGCAGCTCGGCGACGTCAACTTCCTCCGCCGCACGCTGACCGTCGAGCGGCAGATCCAGGGGCAGGTCAACAGCCGCACCGCCGAGACGTCACCGAAGTACGAATCCGCCCGCGTCGTCTACCTCCCGGACGACCTCGTCACGCTGCTGTCACGGCACGTCGAGCACTTTGCGCCTCACGGCGAGGACGGCTACCTGTTCTCGCTGCGCGGCTACGTCTACAACCGCAACAGCGCCGGCAATCAATGGCGCCGGATTCGTCAGCAGGTCGGCATGGACGAGTTCACCCTGCACGACCTGCGGCACTTCTACGCCTCGGGCCTGATCGCCGCCGGTTGCGACGTCGTCACCGTCCAGCACGCTCTCGGGCACTCCTCGCCGTCGATCACGCTGAACACCTACAGCCACCTCTGGCCCAAGGCTGAGGATCGCACCCGCAACGCTGCTGCTGACTTGATGGCGGTGGTCTTCGCCGAGAACGACGATAATCCTGCGGACTCTGCGCGGACTCCCGGCACCCGTTAGGCCTCTGACCTGGGCAAATGCAGCGATTCAGCGGTAGTTGGTGAACTGCACGGCGAAGTCGTAGTCCTGCGCCTTCACCAGCGCGATCACGGCCTGCAGGTCGTCGCGCTTCTTGCTCGACACCCGCAGCTCGTCGCCCTGGATCTGTGCCTTGACGCCCTTGGGGCCGTCGTCGCGGATCAGCTTGGAGATCTTCTTGGCGTTCTCGGAGCTGATGCCCTCCTTGAGGGTGATGCCGATCTTGGACTGCTGGCCCGACTGCCGCGGCTCGGCGGCGTCGAGGATCTTCAGGCTCTGTCCACGCTTGATGAGCTTCTGCTGGAAGACGTCGAGCACCGCCCGGGCGCGGTCGTCGGCGGACGCGGTGATCTCGATGGCCTGCTCTCCCTGCCACTCGATGGAGGCGCCGGTGCCCTTGAAGTCGAAGCGGGTGGCCACCTCACGGGCGGTCTGTCCGAGGGCGTTGTCGACCTCCTGGCGGTCGATCTTGCTGACGATGTCGAACGACGAGTCGGCCATGGTGGGTGCCTTCCTGGATGCTGTGGTGCGGGTGCTGCGGGGCTCGGCTGCGGTTTTCGTGAGGCGAGCGGGCTCCGCTATTGTTTCCTCTTGCTCCGCCGGGCTCACACCCGGGGAGGCGCCAGGCAGGTTGCCCGAGCGGCCAATGGGAGCGGACTGTAAATCCGTCGGCTTTAGCCTACGCAGGTTCGAATCCTGCACCTGCCACGCGTACGAAGGGCGGGCCCCGCCGGGCCTGCCCTTCGTCGTCTCACCCGGCGGTATGGCTCTCGGGGGCAGCGCCCCGGCGCGGGATGTCGGTGCGCTGGCCCAGATGCTCCAGCCAGCCGACCAGCACGTGGTGCAGCGCGTCGGCGCCGACCACCATGCCGTCGGGGGCCGGCAGCTCGTCGGGCCAGACGACCATGGCGCGGTCCTGCCAGCCGCCGAGACCGCCGTGGCAGCTGACCAGCCCCTCGAACGCGGCCACCTCGCCCATCTCGTCGATGATGCTGTTGGCGTAGATGTCCGGGGCCTCGGGCATGCTCGCCGCTCGCAGCACGAACTCCGCCGCATGGTCGCCGTACGCCGCGAGCGGGTCGTCGCCGGTCACCACCCCGTCGCGCACTCGGTGCTCGCCGCCGCGGCCGAGCACCACGGGGCCGTGCTCCTCGGTGTCCACCACCACGAAGCCGACGCCGGGGTGGGCGACCAGCCCCGGCACCAGGGCGGGGTAGCGGTCGGTGAGCTCCTGGAGGGTCAGCCGGTGCGCCGAGCCCGCGACGTAGATCAGCCCGAGGTTGCCGGAGCCGAAGACCAGGAAGCGGTCGGCCCCGCCGTCGCCGGCCGCCTTCTCGGTGGCGGCGGCCTCGTCGCTGTCGGCGAAGGTGCGGGCAGCGACCCGCTCGGTGGTGCGCGCCAGGGCCCGTCCGAGCACCGTCTCGCCGTCGCTGGAGGAGGCGAGCATGGAGTGCAGGGCGCCGGAGCCCTCGGCGTTGACGCTGGCGTCGACGGCCGCTGCGTCGGCCAGCCGGGACACGACCTCCGACAGGTCCTCGCCGTAGCGCTCGGCGAAGATCGTGCCCTGCGACTGGCCGTGGTCGCTGAGGACCACCAGGTGGTAGCGCCGCGGCGCCACCCGGGCGACCTTCTCCAGCCGGGCCAGCACCTCGTCGATGGCCACCAGCGCTTCCAGTGACTCGGGCCGGAGGGTGCCGGCGTGGTGGGCGATCGCGTCGTAGTCGACGTAGTCGACGTAGACCGAGCGGCGTCCCTTGAGCATGGCCTCGGCGACCAGCGAGGTGTTGAGGTCGCGCAGCACGCCGGCAAGGGCGGCGCGCTCGGCGACGAAGCCCCAGCCGCGATGGACGCGGGGGCGGATGTCGCGGCGGATGGCGCGCCGGGACTGGAAGCGCTCGCGGGCCATCTCGCCGACCATCCGTGGGATCGAGCGCGCCAGGCCCTGCGGGCTGGCCAGGAAGCCGGCCAGGGTGAGCCGGGTCTCGCGCGTCTCCTGGGTGCGGCTGACCGCGCTCATGGTGGCGTACGCCGTCGGCGCGTCGCCGGTGAACAGGTTGCTCACCGAGACCCCGTCGTCGGCAAGCAGCCCGGTGCCGTCGGAGTGTCGGGCCTCGATCAGCGCCGCGTCGGCCGGCTTGTTGGCGACATACACCTTGCTCTCGTCGCGGTCGACCCAGCGGAACGCGGGGATGCCGTCGATGGTGCCGTGCAGGATGCCCATCTGGCTGGCCGGTGTGGTGGCTGGGAGCTTGGGTCGCCACTCGGCCATGTGGTGCGAGCCGCTGCGGATCCAGCGCGACAGCGTGGGGAGCGTGCCGGCGCGGACGCTCCAGTCGAGGACGGGGAAGGGCACGCCGTCCATCTGGACGAAGACGATGCCAGGCACGTCCGGGTCGTCCACCGTGACGGGCCTCCGCGTCGCACGGCGCAGCAGCTTGGCGGTGACGGCGTCCTCGGTCCCGGCCGTGGCGATCCAGGAGAAGGCCATGCTGACCCCGGCGACCACCCATGAAGCCAGGACGGCGCCGAGGACGGTGGAGGTGCGGGTGTCCTCGAGGTCGAGCGTCGCGAGCCAGATGATCGTCGCCTGCCCGAAGAGGCCGACGAACACGGCGCCGGCCCACCCGAAGAAGACGGAGAGGTGCACCAGCACCGGTCGCAGCAGGAAGCCCCAGACGGCGACGTTGACCGCCACCACGAAGGCCTGGACCGGCCCGTCGATCTCGAAGCGTGGCACCAGCCACGAGGCGACCAGCAGCCCCAGCGCGGCGCCGACGAGGCCCAGCAGGGCGCGCACGACGTCCCCCGGGCGGAAGCGGAACCAGCCACTCGATGGCGCGGCGCTCATGGCGGCAAGATACCGGCTCCGAGGCGACCCGTCCGTGGTGAGACACTCTCGTCGTGCAGGATTCCGGCCAGGGGCGCGCTCCCGCCGGGGCGGTGGCGTGGTCACGAAGCCGGGTCTGGGGAGTGGCCCAGGCCCGGGCTCCGCTGGCGCCCACGGTGGGGTCGTTGCTCGCGCTGTGGGCGTCCCTGACCCCCTCGCTGCTGCCGCTCGGCCCGGTCTTCCAGGCTCTTGTGTCCGCGGTCTCGGCTGCTCTCGGGTACGCCGCCGGCTCCCTGCTCGGGTGGATGCTGCGCAGCAGCGGGGTCCGGCTCGTCGGCCCGGCGCGCCGGCGTACCTGGCAGGCGGTCGGGATCATCGGCGGGCTCGGCACCGCGGCGATGCTGGTCCGGTCACACCGTTGGGACGACCAGCTCCGGGATGCGGTCGGCGTCGACCGCGACGGCCTCCTGGCCGACGGGCTGATGGTGCTGCTCGGACTGGTGGTCTTCATCGTCGTGCTGGTGGTGGCTCGCAGGCTCAAGGCGCTCGGGCGGTGGACCGCTCGCCAGATCGGCCGGGTGCTGCCCGAGCGGGTGGCGCTGGTCGCCGGGGGAATCCTGGTCGGGTGGCTGGTCTGGGCCGTCGTCACCGGACCGCTCAGCGGTCGCGCCGTCGATGCCCTCGACGCGGCGTTCCTGGCCGTCAACGACGAGTACACCTCCGACACCGCGACGCCCACCATCGACTCGGTCTCGGCCGGCCCCGCCTCGGCTCAGAGCTGGGCCTCGCTCGGACGGCAGGGCCGCGTCTTCGTCGCCAACACGCCCACAGCCGACGACATAGCGGCCTTCACCGGCGGCGGGGCCACCCAGCCGGTGCGGGCCTATGTGGGCGCCTCGCCCGGCCTCGATGTGGGGGACCTCGCCGACGAGGCGCAGCAGGCGGTCGAGGAGCTGGAGCGCACCGGGGGCTTCGACCGGGCGGTGCTGAACGTCGTCACGGGCACCGGCCGCGGCTGGGTCAACGAGAACCAGGCTCAGGCGCTGGAGTACATGTGGGCCGGCGACACGGCCACCGTGAGCATGCAGTACTCCTACCTCCCCAGCTGGATGTCCTTCCTGCTCGACGGCGACCGGGCGCAGGACGCGGGCCGCCTGCTCTTCGACGCGGTCTATGCACGGTGGAGCGCCCTGCCCGTCGAGGGCCGACCTCTTCTCGTGGTCAGCGGGGAGAGCCTGGGCACCTTCGGCGGCGAGGCGGCGTTCAGCGGGGCGCAGGACCTCGCCAACCGCACCGACGGCGCGCTGTTCGTGGGTCCGCCCAACGGCAACCGGCTCTGGGGCAGGTTCACCGCCGAGCGCGAGCCGGGTTCGCCCGAGGTGCTGCCGGTCTACGACGAGGGTGCGACCGTCCGCTTCGCCGACCAGGCGACCGACTGGACCACCCTCGGTGACTGGGAGGCGCCCAGAGTCGGCTACCTCCAGCACCCCAACGACCCGATCACCTGGTGGGACTGGTCGCTCGCCCTGGAGCGACCCGACTGGCTCACCGAGCCGCGGGGCCGTGACGTGTCCGACGACATCCGCTGGGTCCCCGTGGTCACCATGCTCCAGCTCGCCGCGGACCAGATGGTGGCGAACAGCGTGCCGGCCGGTCAGGGCCACGAGTTCGGCCAGGAGCCCGCGCGTGCGTGGGCGCAGATCCTGCCGCCGCCGGGCTGGACGGAAGGCGACACCGAGCGGCTGGTCGACCAGCTGGCCTCCCTGGAGGGGACCCGGCTCGAGTAGGACGCCGGCCCGGCACAATGGCCACCATGACCGACCCCGCGACCGACTGGCAGGCCTCCGGCGACTACACCGACATCGTCTACGAGACGACGTCCGACGGCATCGCCAAGATCACCATCAACCGGCCCGAGGTGCACAACGCCTTCCGTCCGCAGACGCTGATCGAGGTGTCCGACGCCCTGATGACCGCCCGCGAGGACGAGTCCGTCGGCGTGATCATCCTGACCGGCGCGGGGGAGAAGGCGTTCTGCTCGGGCGGCGACCAGCGGGTGCGCGGCGACTCGGGCTACCAGACCGACGAGGCCGCCACCGGCCGCTTCCACGTCACGGACCTGCACGTCGCCATGCGTCGCTGCCCCAAGCCGATCGTGGCGATGGTGGCGGGCTGGGCGATCGGGGGCGGTCACGTGCTCCACCTGGTCTGCGACCTGACGATCGCCGCCGACAACGCGCGCTTCGGGCAGGTGGGACCCAAGGTCGGGTCCTTCGACGGCGGCTACGGAGCCTCGATCCTCTCCGACCTGGTCGGGCCCAAGAAGGCCAAGGAGATCTGGATGCTCTGCCGGCAGTACGACGCCCAGGAGGCGCTGTCGATGGGGCTGGTCAACACCGTGGTCCCTCTCGCCGACCTCGAGGCCGAGACCGTGAGATGGTGCCGCGAGATGCTGGCCCTCTCCCCCTGGGCGCTGCGGCTCTCCAAGCTGTCCTTCCACGCCCACGAGGACGGCTACGCCGGCATCCAGCAGCTCGCCCACGACGCCAACCTGCTGTTCTACGGCCAGGCCGAGGCGCAGGAGGGCCGCGAGGCGTTCAAGGAGAAGCGGAAGCCCGACTTCACGCAGTTCCCGCGCCGCGCCTGAGCATCGACGGAAAACCGCTCGCCCCGCGTCGCCCGACGGGGCTAGCGTCGACGGCGTGTTGGCCGAAGCGGTCGGGTCCTGGGCGGTCGAGCACCGGTTCTCCGGTGTGGTCCGGGTCGACCGCCGGGACCGGCCGACGTACGTCCGGGCCTTCGGTGAGGCCGACCGGGCGCTCGGGGTGGCGAACACGCCGACGACGCGTTTCGCGATGGCCAGCGGGTCGAAGGGGTTCACCGCGCTTGTCGTCGTGAGCCTGGTCGCGGACGAGATCCTGGCGCTCGACACCACGGCCCGGTCGCTGCTCGGCGACGACCTCCCCGAGATCGAGGACACGGTCACGGTGGAGCATCTGCTGGCGCACCGCTCCGGGATCGGTGACTACATCGACGAGGACTCGGACATCGGCCCGAACGACTACGTGATGACGGTGCCGGTGCACAGGCTGCTGGAGACCGGGGACTACCTGCCGGCGCTGGCGGGGTTTCCACAGAAGTTCGCACCGGACGCCACCTTCTCCTACTGCAACAGCGGGTATGTCGTTCTGGCGCTGCTCACCGAGAGGGCGAGCGGTCGACCGTTCCACCGGCTCGTCGAGGATCGCGTGTGTCGACCGGCGGGGATGACCGCGACGGCGTACCTGCGGTCCGACGAGCTCCCCGGTGGTGTTGCACGCGGGTATCTGGAGTCCGACGGCCTGCGGACGAACGTCCTCCACCTGCCCGTGCGCGGCAGCGGCGACGGCGGGGCCTTCACGACGGTCGACGACGTGCACCGGCTGTGGGCGGGCTTCATGGGGGGACGGATCGTGACGCGGCAGTGGGTGAGCGAGATGGTGACATCGCGCAGCTCGGTGGACGGGGACGAGCCGGCGCGCTACGGGCTGGGAGTCTGGCTGGACCCGGGCGACGACGGGGTGGCTCTCGTCGGGTCCGACGCCGGGGTGTCGTTCTACTCCGAGCACGTGCCCAGGCGCGAGCTCACGTGGACGGTGATCGCCAACACGACCGCCGGTGCCTGGCCGATGGTGGCCCAGGTCCGCACCCTGGTGGACCCCGGTCGGCCGTAGGACAGGGCCGTCGCCCTCCGACGGGGCACCTATGCCAGACGTGACCGCCCAGCGAGGTAGGCGTGGACGAGCGGCACCGCCGACGAGCCCTCGCCGCTGGCGGCTGCGACCCGCTTCATCGAGCCTGAGCGGACGTCGCCGATGGCGAACACGCCCGGCACCGTGGTGGCCAGGTTGGCGGGGGGCACGCCGTCCGACCAGGTGTCCTGGGGGACCTCGCGGCCGGTGAGCACGAACCCGTGGGCGTCGACGGCGACCTCGCGCGGAAGCCAGTCGACGTGCGGGCTGGCACCGAGCAGGAGGAAGAGCCCGTGCGCCTCGCGGGTACGGCGCTCGCCGGTGTCGGTGCGCTCGGTGGTGAGCCATTCGAGGCGGCCGGTGCCGCCGCCGTCGACGACCTGGCTGAGCGGCTCGACCGACACCCGGTGGGAGTTCTCGATCTCGGTGACGAGGTAGTGCGACATGGTCTCGGCCAGGCCGGGACGCCGGACCATGATCGTGACCGACCGTGCGAAGCGGGCCAGGTGGAGTGCCGCCTGGCCGGCCGAGTTGCCCCCACCGACCACGACGACGTCCCGGTCCTCCATCTCGCGCGCGGCGCCCATGGCGGCGCCGTAGGAGACGCCGCGTCCGACCAGCGACTCGATCGGCGCGACCCCCAGCTGGCGGTAGCGCACTCCCGAGGCGATCACCACCGCCCGCGCCCGCACCTCGCCCGAGGTCGTCTGCAGGGTGTGGACCTCGCCGCCGGGGACGAGCTCTTCGACCTCCCAGCCGGTGTAGAAGCGGGTGCCGAACCTCTGGGCCTGGTTGCGGGCGCGGTGCGCCAGCCGCATGCCGGAGATCCCCTGCTGGAAGCCCAGGTAGTTGCGGATCATCGAGCTGGTGCCGGCCTGGCCCCCGATCGCCGCCGCCTCGAGCACGACCGTCGAGAGCCCCTCCGAGGAGCCGTAGACGGCGGCAGCCAGCCCTGCCGGCCCGGCGCCGACGATGGCGAGCTCCGCGACCCCCTCGAACGAGGTCTCGGTCATCGTCCGAGGGATGGCTGCGGCCACGTCGCGGAGCGACCGGATCGGCACCGGGTCGTGGAAGGCCGTCCAGAGCAGCGGCGGCTCCGCCCCCTCCGGCGCTTGCTCCACCGCCAACCGACCGGTCTCGGAGTCTGGCGGGTGGAGGCTGCTGGCGAGGTTCATCCGGTCGAGCAGGTCCCGCGCGCCGTGGATCAGCTGGTCGCCGGGCTCGGCGACCAGCCGGATCCGCACCACCTCGGGCCGTGCCACGGTGGAGCCCCAGTCCGACAGCAGGTCGGTCAGGGCGTTGTGGAACTCTTCGTCACGGATGCCCTGCGGAAGGATCAGGTAGGAGTCGAAGGTCCCTTTCGACAGCTCGGCACGCATCTCCTTCGCCCTGTCGACGAACCGCCGGAGCGGGGCCAGGATGACCCGGCGGGCGGTGGGGACGCTGGTGCGCCACCGCGCACAGGCGGCGCGGACGTCTTCGTCGGGGAGCACGTCGTCGGACACGAACATCGCCACCTGGCCGCCGGCGGCGACGACGTCGTCGGCGACCTGCGCCGCCTCCGTGCTGGAGGCGGCAGTGCGCAGGTCGTACTCGTCGGCGTATCTCTTGAGCACCGTGCGGAGACGCTCGGTGTCCTCACCCGAGACGAGGACGATGACAGGGTTCGGTGACGACGCCGACTCACTCACCCGAGGCATGGTAGAGCGAGTTGGCGACCAGGACGTGGCTGCTCATCGACGCTCCCGATGCTGAGCCTGGATCGCGGTGATCGCCACGGTGTTCACGATGTCGCGGACGGTGGCCCCCCTCGACAGGTCGTTGACGGGCTTCCGGAGCCCCTGGAGGACCGGCCCGATCGCCACGGCGCCTGCCGAGCGCTGGACCGCCTTGTAAGTGTTGTTGCCGGTGTTGAGGTCCGGGAAGATGAACGCGTTCGCCCGGCCCGCGACCTTGGACTCGGGCAGCTTGGTGCGAGCGACGGCTGCGTCGATGGCGGCGTCGTACTGGATAGGGCCCTCTACCAGCAACTGCGGCGCCCGCTCCTTGACCAGGGCCGTCGCCCTGGACACCTTCTCGACGTCGGCCCCGCTCCCGGAGGTTCCGGTGGAGTACGACAGCATCGCGACCCGCGGCTCGATGCCGAAGGCGGACGCGGTCGCTGCGGAGGAGATCGCGATGTCCGCCAGCTGCTCCGCGGTCGGGTCGGGGTTGACGGCGCAGTCGCCGTAGACCAGCACCTGGTGCTGCAGGCACATGAAGAACACTGAGGAGACGACGGAGACAGAAGGCAGGGTCTTGATGATCTCCAGGGCCGGTCGGATGGTCTCGGCGGTCGTGTGGGCGGCGCCGCTGACCATGCCGTCGGCAAGCCCGAGCTCGACCATCATGGTGCCGAAGGTGGAGACGTCGGTGACCATCGCCCGGGCCTCGTCGAGGTCGATGCCCTTGTGCCGACGCCGCCGGTGGTACTCCTCGGCGAAGCGTTCGACCAGCTCCTCGTCGTGGGGACTCACGAGCGTCGCCTTCGAGAGGTCCACGCCTGCGTCCGCCGCAGCCGCGGTGATCCGGATCGGGTCGCCCAGCAGGGTCAGCTCGGCGACTCCGCGGCGCAAGAGGGTGTCGGCGGCCAGGAGGATGCGCTCGTCGGCTCCCTCCGGTAGCACGATGTGCCGCCGGTCGACCATGGCGCCGTCGAGGAGCTGGTGCTCGAACATCAGCGGCGTGACGACAGAGGTCCGAGCCAGCTCCAAACCGTCGAGCAGGCTCTCGGCGTCGACGTGCTCGGCGAACAGGGCCAGGGCGGCGCCGGTCTTGCGCGGCGAGTCGGCGGCCAGGCGACCTCGGACGGCCGTCAGCCGGGCGGAGGTCTCGTGGGTGTCGTGGCTCGTCGCGATGATCGGGAGGGCCGCCCCGGTGCTCTCGAGGAGTCGGGTGATCTGCCTCGGCAGCTCGAAGCCGCCGTTGAGGACGATGCACGAGACCTGGGGGAAGCTCGCCGAGTGGTGCGCCATCAGCACCCCCACGACCACCTCGGGGCGATCGCCGGGAGTGATGACCACGGCGCCCTCGGAGACGTGGTCGAGCACGTGCGGGAGCGTCATCGCCGCGACGACGAGACCGGTTGCCTCACGCTTCAGGAGGGTGGGATCGCCACGCACCAGCGTGCCGTCGACGGCCGCCATGAGGTCGGCGACCGAGGGGGCGCCGAGCAACGGCTCCTCCGGGATCGCGTAGGCCGGGACCCCGGGCGAGGAGAGCGGTGCCGGGTCCGCGACGATGTCGTCATCGTCCACCCGGTTGGCGATGATCGCGAACAGCGTCCCGTGCTGGGCGCGCAGCTCTGCCGAGGCGAGGTCGGCGATCGCCTCGAGCTCCGGGCGCGACCGACCGTGGCCGTTCAGCACGAGCAGCACCAGCGCACCCAGGTTGGCCGCGATACGGGCGTTGTAGGAGAACTCGGTGGGCGCGCCGACGTCGGTGTAGTCGCTGCCGACGACGACCACCGCGTCGCACCGCTCGGCCACGTGGTGGTAGCGCTCGACGATCCTGTCCAGGGCGCCGGTCGGGTCGGCGTGCACCTCGTCGTAGGTGAGGCCCGCGCAGTCGTCGTAGGACAGGGTGACGGCATCCTGGGAGGTCAGCAGGTCGAGGACGAAGTCGCGCTCGCCGTCGTCGTCGCGCACGATGGGGCGGAACACGCCCACGCGCTCGGCTCGCCGGGACAGCGCGTCGAGGAGCCCCAGCGCTACGGCGGACTTGCCGGTCTCGCCTTCGACGGAGGCGACATAGAGGCTGATCGCCACGCGCTCACCCTAGCCAGTCGCTCAGACGTTGCGCCGGTAGGCCCCGCCCGACCTCGAAGAACGCCTCGGTGACCTGGCCGAGCGAGCAGACGCGGGCGGCGTCCATCAGGACGGCGAAGACGTTGTCGCCGGCGGTGGCGGCGTCCTTGAGGCGAGCCAGCGCGGCCTCTGCCTCCGGGCGGTGGTTCTCGCGGAAGTCGCGGACCCGGGCGAGCTGGGAGGCCTTCTCCTCCTCGGTCGCCCGGGCGAGCTCGACGACGTGCTCGTCCTCGCGCTGCTCGGCGAGGAACGTGTTGACCCCGATGATCGGCAGCGACCCGTCGTGCTTGCGCTGCTCGTAGAGCATCGACTCGTCCTGGATCCGGCCGCGCTGGTAGCCGGTCTCCATGGCGCCGAGCACGCCGCCGCGCTCGGTGATCCGGTCGAACTCGGTGAGCACCGCCTCCTCGACCAGGTCGGTGAGCTGGTCGATGATGAACGACCCCTGGAGGGGGTTCTCGTTCATCGCCAGGCCCCACTCGCGGTTGATGATCAGCTGGATCGCCAGCGCGCGGCGCACCGACTCCGCAGACGGGGTCGTCACCGCCTCGTCGAAGGCGTTGGTGTGCAGCGAGTTGGCGTTGTCGTAGATCGCGATCAGCGCCTGCAGCGTGGTGCGGATGTCGTTGAAGTCCATCTCCTGCGCGTGCAGGGACCGCCCCGAGGTCTGGACGTGGTACTTCAGCTTCTGCGACCGCTCTGAGGCGCCGTACCGGTCGCGCATCGCGACCGCCCAGATCCGGCGAGCGACGCGGCCGATCACGGCGTACTCCGGATCCATCCCGTTGGAGAAGAAGAACGACAGGTTCGGCGCGAAGTCGTCGATGTCCATGCCGCGGGCGAGGTAGGACTCGACGTAGGTGAAGCCGTTGGCAAGGGTGAACGCCAGCTGGCTGATCGGGTTCGCCCCGGCCTCGGCGATGTGGTAGCCGGAGATCGACACCGAGTAGAAGTTGCGCATCCCCTGCTCGATGAACCACTCCTGGATGTCGCCCATCATCTTGCAGCGAGAAGTCGGTCGAGAACAGGCAGGTGTTCTGGCCCTGGTCCTCCTTGAGGATGTCGGCCTGCACGGTGCCGCGGACCTCTCTCAGGGCGTGTGCCGTCAGCTCGGCGCGCTCGACGGTGCTGGGCTCGCGAGCCTCGCGCTCGCGGAACGCGTCGACCTGCTGGTCGATGACGGTGTTGAGGAAGAACGCCAGCACCGTCGGCGCCGGCCCGTTGATCGTCATCGACACCGAGGTGGTCGGCGAGACCAGGTCGAAGCCGTCGTAGAGCGCCTTCATGTCGTCGAGCGTCGCGACGGAGACTCCGGAGGTGCCGACCTTGCCGTAGATGTCGGGGCGCGGGTCGGGGTCGCGGCCGTAGAGCGTCACCGAGTCGAACGCCGTGGAGAGACGCTTGGCCTCGGAGTGCTCCGAGAGGAGCATGAAGCGGCGGTTGGTGCGGAACGGGTCGCCCTCGCCGGCGAACATCCGGGCCGGGTCCTCGGTGTCGCGCTTGAACGCGAAGACACCGGCGGTGAAGGGGAAGTGGCCGGGCAGGCTCTCCCGGCGGAGGAAGGAGACCAGCTCGCCATGGTCGGCGTACGCCGGCAGCGCGACGCGGCGGATCGTCGACCCCGCCAGCGTCTCGCGGGTGAGGGGCGTGTGGATCTCGCGGCCGCGGACCATGACGACCTGCTCGTCGCCGGAGTAGGCCTCCACCATCGACGGCCACCGGTCGAGCAGCTCCGCGGTCCCAGGGTCGAGGTCGGCCCGGGCCCGGTCCAGCAGCGCGGGCACGTCTCCGGCATCGCCGTCGGTCAGCTCGCTCGCGACCGCCTCCAGCCGCTGCACCCGCCGCGCCTGCTCGGCGTGGGCCGTGGTGGCGGCGTGGTAGCCCCGCACGGTCTCGGCGATCTCGGCGAGGTAGCGGACCCGCGTGGGCGGCACCACCTCGGTGATGCCGGAGGAGTGACGCACGTCGACGCGGGGGAGCACCCCGTCGTCGGCGACCAGCCCGTGGTTGTCGAGGAGCCCGCGCAGGTGCTGGTAGAGCGCGGTGACGCCGTCGTCGTTGAAGGTCGCCGCTGACGTGCCGAACACCGGCATGTCCTCGGGCAGCCTGCCGAAGGCCTCGCGGTTGCGGACCAGCTGGCGGCCCACGTCGCGCATCGCGTCGGCGGCGCCGCGCCGCTCGAACTTGTTGATGGCGACGACGTCGGCGAAGTCGAGCATGTCGATCTTCTCCAGCTGCGAGGCGGCGCCGTACTCCGGTGTCATCACATAGAGGCTCACGTCGACGTGCGGGACGATGGCGGCGTCGCCCTGGCCGATGCCGGGGGTCTCCACGATGACCAGGTCGTGGCCGGCCGCGCGCATCAGGGCGATCACGTCGTCCAGGCAGTCGGGCAGCTCGTGCGCCCCACGGGTGGCGAGGCTGCGGAAGAGCGCCCGGTCGCCGTCGAGTGAGTTCATCCGGATCCGGTCGCCCAGCAGCGCGCCGCCACCCTTGCGGCGCGTCGGGTCGATGGCGATGACGGCGATGCGGAGCTTGTCCTGCTGGTCGGTGCGGAAGCGGCGGACCAGCTCGTCGGTGAGGCTGGACTTGCCTGAGCCACCGGTGCCGGTGAGGCCGAGCACGGGCGCGGGGCGCGTCGCGGCCGCGCGGCGTACGTCGTCGAGGAAGGCGTCGCCGAGCCGGCCCAGCTCCGCGCCGGTGATCGCCCGGGCCAGGGCCGCGCGGTCGCCGGTGAGCACCTGCTCGGCGGTGACGGCACCCGCCTCCCAGAGGTCGATGTCGCAGGCCTCGATCATCGTGTTGACCATGGCCGCCAGGCCCAGCCGCTGGCCGTCCTCGGGGGAGAAGATCGTGACGCCGCCCTCGCGCAGCCGCGCGATCTCGTCGGGCACGATCACGCCGCCGCCGCCGCCGAACACCTTGACGTGGCCGGCGCCCGCTTCGGCGAGCCGCTCGGAGAGGTAGGTGAAGTACTCCACGTGCCCGCCCTGGTACGACGACACAGCGACGCCCTGCACGTCTTCCTCGAGCGCTGCGTCGACCACCTCCTGCACCGAGCGGTTGTGGCCGAGGTGGATCACCTCCGCGCCCTGGCTCTGCAGGATCCGCCGCATGATGTTGATCGAGGCGTCGTGGCCGTCGAACAGGCTCGCCGCGGTGACGAACCGCACCGGGTGCGTGGGGACGTGGAGCGACGAGGAGGGCATGCCACTAATACTAGGACGTCCTAGTAATTCTGGCGAGTCGTCCTCCCTCCGGCCACCAGCGAGGCAGCGGCGCGGGCCATCACCAGCTCCTCGTCGGTGGCGACGACCCACACCGAGGGCGCGCCGTCGCCGACCGGGCTGACGCGCCCGTCGGTCCCGGCCCCGTGCTCGGCGTTGAGCTCCTGGTCGACGGTCAGCCCCAGGTGCTCCAGCCAGCCGACGACGCCGGCGCGGACCCGGGCGGAGTGCTCGCCCACCCCTCCGGTGAACACCAGGGCGTCCAGCCCGCCCAGGGGTACGACCATCGCGGCCACCGCCTTCGCGGCGCGGTAGCAGCAGACGTCCAGCGCCACTGCCGCGGAGGCGGACCCGGTCGCCTCTGCTTCGGTCAGCACCCGCACGTCGTGGCTCAGCTCCGAGAGCCCGAGCAGCCCCGACTCGTGGTTCAGCGTATGGAGCAGCTCGGCCAGCCCCGCGCCGGTCCGCTCGGCGACGAAGCCCAGCACGCCCGGGTCCAGGTCGCCGCTGCGGGTGCCCATGACCAGACCCTCCAGCGGGGTGAACCCCATCGTGGTGTCCACCGAGACCCCGCCGCGGACCGCGGCCACGCTGGAGCCGTTGCCCAGGTGGAGCGTCACCAGCCGGAGCGAGCCCGGTGGTCGGCCGAGCCGGTCCGTCGCCTGCTCCGAGACCGACTGGTGGCTGAGTCCGTGGAAGCCGTAGCGGCGCACGCCGAGGTCGGCGTACCACTGCGCCGGGACGGCGTAGCGGAAGGCCACCTCCGGCAGCCCGCGATGGAAGGCCGTGTCGAGGGTGGCCACATGCGGCACGTCCGGGAGCGCCGCGCGCGCCGCGTCCATCGCCCGCAGGGCCGCGGGCACGTGCAGGGGAGCCAGCTCGGCCGCCGCTCCCAGCGCGACTCGCACCCGGTCGTCCACGACGGCGTGGTCGCGCACCAGGGCACCGCCGTGCACCAGCCGATGGGCCACCGCGACGAGGCCACGCCGCTCGTCCTGGTTGAGCGCTGCCACGAGCGCGCCGACCAGGGCCACCTGGTCGTCGCCGTCGACCGGCTGCTCCTCGTGCGCGTCGCCACGGTGCACCGCGAGCCGCCGCGACGCGGTCTCGGCGTACGCCGTCAGGTGCCGCTGGCCCGACACCGGGTCGACCAGCGCCGCCTTGAGGGTGGAGCTGCCGCAGTTGACGCCCAGCACCATCCCGCCCGGCGCGGGCGACCCCGGTGCGCCGCTCACACCTCCTCGATGGGCCGGTCCAGCGTCCAGTCACGGACCTCCGGCATGTCCTCGAGGTGCTCGACGACATAGTCCTCGTGGGCGGCGATCTTCGCCTCGCACCACGCCTTCAGATCCGCGGCGCCGGGCGGCGTCCTCTGCGCGTTGTTGAGGGCGTCCATCACCAGGTGATAGCGGGAGACCCGGTTGCGCACGACCATATCGAACGGCGTGGTGGTGGTGCCCTCCTCCACGAAGCCGCGGGCGCGGAAGCGGTCGGCGTCCGGCCGGCCGTGCATCAGCTGGTGCACCGCACCCGGGTAGCCGTGGAACGCGAAGACGACGTCGACGCTGTCGGTGAACAGCTCGTTGAAGAGCGTCTCGCTCATCCCGTGCGGGTGGTCCCGGGGCCGGGTCAGGGTCATCAGGTCGACCACGTTGACCACGCGGGTCCGCAGCTGCGGCGTCTTCTCCTTGAGGATCTGTGCCGCCGCGACCGTCTCCTGGGTGACGACGTCCCCGGCGCACGCCAGGACGATGTCGGGGTCGCGGGACCCGTCGTCGGTGCCCGCCCACTCCCAGACCCCTGCGCCGCGGGCGCAGTGCCGCTCGGCCTCCTCGATGGTGAGCCACTGCGGCTGCGGCTGCTTGTCGATCACGACGAGGTTGACGTAGGAGCGCGACCGCAGGCAGTGGTCGGCCACCGAGAGCAGGCAGTTGGCGTCCGGCGGGAGGTAGATCCGGCCGATCGTGCCCCGGATGTTGAGCACGTTCTGGATGAGGCCGGGCCCCTGGTGGCTGAAGCCGTTGTGGTCGTTGCGCCAGGCCGTCGAGGTGAGCAGCACGTTGAGGCTGGGCACCTTCGCCCGCCACTCGAGCCGCTCGGCCTCCTGCAGCCACTTGGCGTGCTGGATCGTCATCGACGCGCTCACCATGGCGAACGCCTCGTACGTCGCGAACCAGCCGTGCCGACCGGTCAGGGTGTAGCCCTCCAGCCACCCGTGGCAGTTGTGCTCGGACAGCACCTCCATCACTCGGCCATCGCGGGAGATCGACACGTCGTCGTCGGTCACCCGTTCGGCGAACGCCCGGTCCGAGACCTCGAACACAGCGCCGAGCCGGTTGGAGTTGGTCTCGTCGGGACAGAACAGCCGGAACCGGTCGGGGTTGCCGGCGTAGAGGTCGCGCATCAGCTCGCCCAGCTTGCGGGTCGACTCGGCGCGCACGGTCGCCGGTGACGGCACGTCGACGGCGTAGGAGCGGAAGTCGGGGATGTCGAGATCGCGGGTGAGGCAGGCCGCCGTTGGCGTGCGGGCTGGCCGACATGCGCGCCTCTCCTTCGGGGTTGGCCGCCAGCACCAGGTCGACGGGTCGCCCGAGGTCGTCGAAGAGCTCCTCGGGGCGGTAGGACCGCATCCACTCCTCGAGGATCGCCAGGTGCTCGGGGTTGCCCCGGACTCCCGAGAGCGGCACCTGGTGGGAGCGCCAGGTCCCCTCGGTCACGACACCGTCCACGGAGTGTGGACCGGTCCAGCCCTTGAGGGAGCGAAGCACGATCAGCGGCCAGCGGGGGCGACGGCCGTCCCAGCTGCCGGTGCGGGCGGCGTGCTGGATCTCCTGGATCCGGTGGTACGCCGTCGCGAGCGTCGCCGCGAAGCGCTCGTGCATGCCCGGCAGGTCCGACCCCTCCACCTCGAGCACGTCGTAGCCGTGGCCCTCGAGCAGCGAGCGCACCTCGGCAGGGTCCTTGCGGCCCAGCACGGTGGGCCCGGCGATCTTGGCGCCGTTGAGATGGAGCACCGGCAGCACCGCGCCGTCGCGCGCGGGATTGAGGAACGAGACGCCCTTCCACGAGCCCTCCAGCGGTCCGGTCTCGGCCTCGCCGTCGCCCACGACGGCGAGCGCGATCAGGTCGGGGTTGTCCAGCACGGCACCGAACGCGTGCGTCGAGCACGTATCCCAGCTCGCCGCCCTCGTGGATCGAGCCCGGGGTCGTGACGGACACGTGCGAGGGGATGCCACCCGGGGCGGAGAACCGCCGGAAGAGCAGACGCATGCCGTCGGCGTCGGTGGTGACCTCCGGGAAGCGCTCGGTGTAGGTGCCCTCGAGATAGCTGGCCGCGACCAGCGCCGGGCCGCCGTGACCGGGCCCGGCGAGGTAGATCATCTGCTGCCCGGTGTGCTGGATCAGCCGTGAGGCGTGGGCGTAGACGAACGACAGTCCGGGGCTGGTGCCCCAGTGGCCCAGCAGCCGCGGCTTGATCTGCTCGGACGTCAGCGGTCTCCCGCAGCAGCGGGTTGGCCTGGAGGTAGATCTGCCCGACGGTGAGGTAGTTGTTGGCCCGCCACCAGGCGTCGATCTGCGCGAGCTCGCCAGCGGTGAGGTCGGGGAGGCGGGTGGTGTCGGCGGCAACGGTCATGGCTCCTCCTGTGGTGGTGCCCACGTCTTGCTTCCACCGTAGCGAGAGCCCCGGTCTTCCGCCGTTCACCCCGATCCGCTAGGAACAGTGCATGGCGCAGCAGATGAACCTTCGCGAGTACATCGACCACCTTCGAGTGGAGGGCTACACCGTCCACGGCAGCCGGGGTGAGGATCCGACGCTGATTGCTCCCGACGGGAGTGCGGTGGAGACGTGGCAGGAGGACTACCCCTACGACGAGCTGATCGACCGCGAGACCTACGAGGAGGAGAAGTACCGCCTCCAGGTGGAGCTGCTGAAGTTCCAGTACTGGTCGGAGGACAGCGGGGCCAAGCACGTGCTCGTCTTCGAGGGCCGCGACGCGGCCGGCAAGGGCGGCACGATCAAGCGCTTCATGGAGCATCTCAACCCGCGCGGCGCCCGGGTGGTCGCGCTGACCAAGCCCACCAGCACCGAGCAGGGGCAGTGGTACTTCCAGCGCTACGTCCAGCACCTGCCCACCGCCGGCGAGATCGTGCTCTTCGACCGCTCCTGGTACAACCGCGCCGGCGTCGAGCGGGTGATGGGCTTCTGCTCCGACGAGCAGTACGACACGTTCATGGCGCAGGCGCCGATGTTCGAGCGGATGCTGGTCGACTCCGGGACCACGGTGACCAAGCTCTGGTTCTCGGTGACGCGCAGCGAGCAGCGCACCCGCTTCGCGATCCGCCAGATCGACCCCGTGCGCCGGTGGAAGCTGTCGCCGATGGACCTCGAGAGCCTCGACCGCTGGGAGGACTACACCGAGGCCAAGGAGGCGATGATCACCAACACCGACAAGAAGCGCGCGCCGTGGATGCAGGTGAAGAGCAACGACAAGAAGCGCGCCCGGATCAACGCGATGCGCGCCTTCCTGCACCAGTTCGACTACGAGGACAAGGACCACGACGTCGTCTACGCGCCCGACCCCCTCGTGGTGAAGCGGGCGAAGTACTCCGAGGGCGACTGACCGCTCCCGCTCGGCCGGGCGTCAGCTCTCCACGGTGTCGCCGCCCGCGGCGCGGACCCTGCCCAGGAGCGCGGTGAGCCGGCCCAGGTCGGCGCCGGCCAGTCCGGGGGTGGTGAAGACGGCATCGTTGAGCTCGTCGGTGGCGGCGTCGGCGACCGACCGACCGGCGTCGGTGAGCACCGCCAGGATCACCCGGCCGTCGCGCTCGGAGCGCTGCCGCTCGACGTACCCCTGCGCGACCAGTCGTTCGACGGCGCTGCTCACGCTGGTGGGATGCACCTGCAGCAGGGACCCCATCCGCGTCATCGACAGCCGTCCGTTGCGGGTGAAGGTCAGCAGCTGAAGCACCTCGTAGCGCGCGAAGGTGAGGCCGCGGGGGCGCAGCACGGCGTCGATCCGCTCCATCAGCAGCTGGTGGACCCGCACCACCGACGTCACCATCGCCATGCCGTCGGCTGCGTCGTCCCAGCCGTGCTCCCGCCATTGACGGTGGGCCTCGGCGATCGGGTCGAGGTCGGGTGCCATGGCGCAAGGCTACGGCTCGACCAGCGCGGCCAGCGCCCGCCGTGCCTCTACCAGCGACGGGCCGTACCACGTCAGCAGCCGCCCGCCGACCAGCCTCGTCGGGGTGCGGGGGAAGGCCTCGGGGCCGTCGTCGGCGGTGAACACGTAGGGCTCGTCCGGCAGCAGCACCAGGTCGTGACCCGCCGCGTCGAGCTCGGCCACGTCGACGGTCGGGTAGCGCTCGGCCGCGTCGGCGTAGGCGTTGGCGAGGCCCAGGCGAGCCAGCAGGTCCCCGGTGAACGTGTCGCGGCCGACGACCATCCATGGGTCTCGCCAGACCGGTACGGCGACGCGCGCGACGGCCGCCGGCACCGGGCCGGCCCACAGCCGCTCCGCCTCCACCAGCCAGGCCGGTGGGTCGAGCGCCAGCCCTTCGGTGAGGAGCCGGAGCATCGACGCCAGCGCCTCGGGCACCGACTCGATCCGGGTCACCCACACGGGGACGCCCGCCTCGCGCAGCCGCCGCACGTCGAGCTCGCGGTTCTCCTCCTGGTTGGCGACGACGAGGTCCGGCCGGAGCGCGAGGATCGCCGCCCGGTCGGCGTTCTTGGTGCCGCGCACCCGGCTGACGTCCAGGTGCGCGGGATGGGTGCACCAGTCGGTGGCGCCGACCAGCCGCTCGGGACACGTGCCGGCCAGCGCCTCGGTGAGCGACGGCACCAGCGAGACGACGCGCTGGGCGGGCCCGGACGGCGCCACCGGGGCGCCCAGGTCGTCGCGTAGCGGTGGTCCTCCGTGAGCGGTCGGCATCCGTCAGGTGGGCGGTGCGACCAGGTGGTAGAGCGTGCCGTCCGCGTAGCCGGCGTACAGCTCCCCGTCCCCGGACTCGGAGATGGTGAGCAGCGTGGAGCCGGGGGTGAGCGTGAACGTCTGGCTCCTGTCGGCGATGTCGAACCCGGCGATCCAGCCGTTCAGGTCGCCGTAGACGTAGTAGCCCTGGAGCGCGGCCGACACCGAGCCGCGGTAGACCGCGCCGCCGATGATGCTGATCCCGGTGGGGTGGCGGTAGGTCTTGACCGGCTTCACGAGCATGCCGCCGCGCAGCCGCTCGCCGGCGTCGTAGACCCGCCTGCCCTCGTAGCGCGACCAGCCGCCGTTGAGCAGTCGGGCGCCGGTCACGCTCATCGTGTCGACCTCCTCGACGAGGCTCTGCCCGACGTCGCCGATCCACAGCGACGTGGTCGGCCGGTCGAAGGCCATCCGCCAGGGGTTGCGCATGCCGATCGCCCAGATCTCCGGGCGCCCCTTCTTCCTGAGGAGCGGGTTGCCGGCGGGGATCGTGTAGGGCAGTCCGCGGCTGACGTTGATCCGCAGGATCTTGCCGAGCAGGGACCGCCGGTCCTGGGCGTGTCCGAACTCGTTGCCCCCGCCGCCGCCGTCGCCCGTGGCGACGAACAGCCGGCCGCGGTGGTCGAAGGCGAGGTCGCCGCCGTTGTGGTTGGTCGCCTGGCGGTGGCGGATGCGCAGGACCTTGCGGAAGCTGCCCGCGACGACCTTCTTGTTGCGGATCGTGACCCGGGCCAGCTGGATGTCGCCGGAGTCGCGGCGGGTGTAGTAGACGAAGGCCCAGTGGTTGGTGGCGAAGTCGGGGTGGAACGCGATCGCGAGCAGCCCGCGCTCGCCGGTGCAGTCGACCCGGCTCGACAGGCCTCCGACCCGCCGCAGCTCCCCACCGGTGAGCACCCGGATGCCGCCGCACTTCTGGGTGACGTAGAGGTCCGACGAGCCCGGCGGGCCGGCCACGTCGGTCGGCATCCGCAGCCCGGTGGCCACCGGGTCGGCCGTCACCGTGGGCGCCAGCGCCGCCGCCGCCGGTGCCGCCGGGGTCATCGGGGCCACGACCGGGGCCGCGGTCGCGGGGGGAGCCAGCAGGGCGAGCGAGACCAGGACCAGCAGGGCGAGCCGAGAGCGCATGGAGGCGACGCTACTGCCTGCGCCGCGGCACCGGGCGGGGCGCGCCCTACGCTGGGCGCGTGCCGGCCGAGCAGATCCACGACATCGGCCGGCGCCGCGCGTGGGCGATCTGGCTGGTGGCGCTGAGCGTCTACGTCCTCGCGGTCTTCCACCGCAGCTCCCTGGGCGTCGCCGGACTGCTTGCGGCCGAGCGCTTCCAGGTCTCGGCGACCGAGCTGGCCTTCTTCACGGTCCTGCAGCTCGTCGTCTATGCCGGCATGCAGATCCCGGTGGGACTGCTGCTCGACCGTTACGGCGCCAAGCGGATGCTGCTCGTCGGCCTGGTGCTGATGACCCTCGGCCAGATGGCCTTCGCCTTCGCGACCTCGTTTCCCGGCGCGGTGGCGGCGCGAGCAGTCCTGGGCGGCGGCGACGCGATGATCTTCGTCAGCGTGCTCCGACTGGTCACGGCGTGGTTCCTGGTCCGCCAGGCGCCGATGGTGACCCAGCTCACCGGTCAGGTCGGCCAGCTCGGCGCCATCGCTGCGGCCGGACCGCTGGCCTGGGCGCTGCACACCCTCGGCTGGACGCGCACCTTCGCGTTCGCGTCGTCGGTCGGCCTCGTGTTGATGGTGGCGGTCGCGCTGCTGGTCAAGGACTCGCCCTATCGCAGCAGCGAGGTGGTCAAGGTCAAGATGCGGGCCCTGGCTCGGTCGCTGCGCAGCGTCTGGGGCAACCCGGGCACCCGGCTCGGGATGTGGTCGCACTTCACGTCGCAGTTCTCCGTCACCGTGTTCGGGATGCTGTGGGGCTATCCGTTCCTCGTCCGAGGCGAGGGGCTGAGCCCCCGCGCGGCAGGGCTGCTGCTGATGCTGATGACCGGCTGGGTGGTCGTCTCCGGGCTGGTGATGGGCGCGGTCGTCGCGCGGTTCCCCTTCTATCGGTCCCGGATCGTGCTCGGCGTGGTCGTGGCGATCGCGACGGCGTGGACCGCCGTGCTGGCCTGGCCGGGTGTGGCGCCGCTGTGGCTGCTGATGGTGCTGGTGTGCACGATGGCCGTCGGCGGGCCGGCGTCGATGGTGGGCTTCGACCTGGCGCGCACCTTCACTCCGGCCGAGGTGGGCGGCCGGGCCAACGGGGTCGTCAACATCGGTGGCTTCGTGGCCTCGCTGCTCACGATGGCGCTGGTCGGCCTGGTGCTCGACCTGCGCGAGCCCGGCGGCGTGGCGGCCTACGACCTCACCGACTTCAAGCTCGCCATGGCCACGCAGTACCTCTTCTGGCTCTTCGGGGGCGTGCAGATCGTGCGCTACCGCCGGCGCGCGCTCGACCATCTGCGCCGGGTGCACCCCGGCGCGATCGAGACGATGAAGCGCGGGGAGCCGTTCGTGCACCCCGGCTTCTCCGACCGCGAGGGCGTGTGAGAGCCGGGGCGTCCCCGGTGTCCGTGCCGAGCGCCATGATGGGCGGGTGGACCTCCGCTTCACCGCCGCGCTGTGGGAGTACGACGGCCCCGCCGCCTGGCACTTCGTCAGTGTGCCGGTCGACGTGGCCGACGAGATCCGGCTCGTGGCCGGCGAGCCGCGCGGCTTTGGCTCGGTCCGCGTCGAGGCGAGGATCGGCCAGACGGTTTTCGCGACGTCGGTCTTCCCCGACGCCGCCAGCGGCGGCTTCGTGCTGCCGGTCAAGAAGGCCGTGCGTCTCGCCGAGGACATCGCCGACGGCGACTCCGTCGACGTGCGACTCCGGGTGGTCGAGGAGTAGGCACGGGCGGAGCGAGCGCCTCGCCTGGGCCACGCGCCGCGGTGAGCTCTTCGCCGGGCACGCCACCGGACGGGTCTCTCGGGACTCCGCCACCGGGCTACCGCTCGTGCGCTCGCGTCGCCCGGCGGTAGGACTCACCGCACGGATCGCCGCCATCTGCGAGCGCCTGCTCGCACCCTTGCCGCCTGGCGAGCACCTGGCCGTCGCACTCATTGCTGAACGCGGCGTACCCTGGCAGGGCCGAGGAACCCGCAGGCGCCGAGTTCACGTCGTCATTTCACGGCGATAGGCTCACTCGCCCGGCCATCCGGCCGGCAGAACCGGCACCCTTGACTTCCCACCACGTGTTGACCAAGGTCGCTCCGCCCCCTGAGCCGGGCCCCAGAGCGCCGCACCGTCCCGGCCTGGTGGCCGTGATCCAGCGCGTCTCCCTGAGCTTGGTGATCGCGGTGGTCGTCCCGGCGGTGCTCTTCTACGGCTTCTTCGTGCTCGCCGACGTATGGATCGCGATCGTTGCTGCACTCGTGTGGTCCTACGGCGCCATCGCGTGGCGGGCCGTGACCAAGCGGCGTACGTCGGGTCTGCTGATCCTCGCGGCGCTCCTCTTGACGGGTCGGACCGCGCTGTCTGTCGTCGCGGACAGCCCGTGGCTGTACTTCCTCCAGCCGATCATCAGCGACGGAGTCGTTGCCGTGCTGTTCCTGCTCTCCCTCGCGAGCGCACGCCCGATGGTGGAGCGGCTCGCTGGTGACTTCTACCCGATGGACCACGAACTGGCGGCGCGCCCGCGTGTGCGACGTCTCTTCCGGAACCTGACGATGATGTGGGGGGTGCTCGGGCTCGCGAAGGCGACCGCGATGCTGTGGCTGCTGCAGTCACAGACGCTCGGGACGTTCGTACTCGTCAAGAGCATCTCCATGCTGGCGATCAACGTGCTCGCCGCGTTTGCGACCATCGGGCTGGCGGCTATCGTCGCCCGCAAAGAGGGGCTGTTGGGACCGACGCGCTGGGCCCCTCTTGCGGCGTGAGCCTGACGACCGTCGGCTCGCGCCGCCGTTGAGCCAAGGCGGTGATGTGCCGCCCGAATCGGGGCGCGCTCAGGCGGCGCGTCGACGCCGACGACAAGCGGGCCCGCGGACGCCAGACTCTCGGCATGTGAGTGCGATAGACGCGCCGACTCGCGGAGGTAGGACACTGGCCGCCTTCGAGGCGAAAGGGGGCAGGTCGAGAGCGCCAGCGACGTGCGTTCGCGGCCGAAGCACCGCGAAAACGTACAATTCAGCGATTTAGGCGTACAGTGGTTTCATGAGTGAGATCACCGTCAGCGATGCTCGCGCCCGTCTGGCCGATGTGGTCGACACCGCCCGCGTGGAGCACGACCCGGTCTACCTGACCCGGCGCGGCCAGCGCGTGGCCGCAGTCATCGACGCCGACGACCTGGACCGGCTCATCGCAGCTGCGGAGGACCTGGCCGACGTCGAGGCCGCAGCGGCGGCCCGGGCCGAGCTGGACCAGGGGGAGTCGGCCATCCCCTGGGAGCAGGTCAAGGCCGACCTCGGCTTGGCATGACCTACCAAGTCGAGGTCGCTCCGGCTGCGATCCGCCAGCTGCGGAAGCTGGACCCGGCGGCGCGACGCAGGGTCCAGGCGGCGATCGAGCTGCTGGCCGACGAGCCCCGGCCAAGCGGTGCGAAGAAGCTGGTCGGCGGGGAGGGAGAATGGCGCGTCCGCACAGGCGACTATCGCATCGTCTACAAGATCAACGACAACATCCTCCTCGTCCTGGTCGTGGCACTCGGGCATCGACGCGACATCTATCGACGTCGCTGACCGGGTACGTCGACAGGCGGCGGTTAGACGCACGTTTCATCGCGAGCAGACGGCTGGTGTGTGCGCGGGGGAGTCGAGCGAACAGGTGACCGTTCGCGGCACGCCAGGCACTGGCAGACCGAGCGGGGGAGGGTTCAGTCGGTGCGCAGTCGCTCGATGGCCTGGCCGGTGATGCTCGCGATCAGTTCGTAGTCCTTGTCCAGGTGCAACACCGTGAGCCCGGCCAGTTCGGCGGTGGCGGCGATGAGCAGGTCGGGGATCGACGGTGCACGGTGCTGGCCTTTGCCGGCCAACAGCAGCTGCAGCTGTACCGCCCGGTCCTCGATCGCCGGGGTGAGGTACTCCACAGGCATCGCCGAGACCGGTGGACTGGTGAACACCGAATGGGCGTCCTCTGCGCTGCGCGCCGAGTAGCCGATCTCGAGCCTGGTCACGGTGGTGATCCGGACCAATCCCCGTTCGATCCGACCCGCCCACTCCCCAGCGTCGGGACTGTCGCCAAGGCGGACCAGGGCCGATTTGTCAATCAGCCATTCGGTCACTGCCACGCCGGACCCATGACGTCTGGGTCTGCCAAATCAGCGAACCTGTCCGCAAAGGCCCGGAGGTCGCCCGGGGAGACCGGTGCGCTCGATGTGGCCGCGTCAGCAGCCAGGCGTCTACGGATGTACTCCACCCGCGAAAGCCCCAACCGAGCCGCATGCGCATCGACCCCGGCCAACACCGCCTCAGGCACGTCTCTGATCAACACGTCAGCCATCTCGACCACCTCCAGATATCAGATGATATCAGTCGGGTCGAATGCGGTGCTGGACGATCCACAAGGTGGCCCATAGTGGGCGGCGTGCACCACCTCGCAGCGACGGTGAAACCGTCCTGTAGCCGATCGGCTGGTGGCGCGCTCCGTTTGCTCATCGCCTATCGGGCACGCTGCGCGCCCTCTCCTGGGACAGCGCCTGGCGGCTCCGCTTCCAGCAGGGAACTTCCTGCCCCGATCACGGGCGCGGTGCTGGACCGACCCATCATGATGGACCCATGACCACCGCCCCGGAGCTGATCGAGCCGCGCGAGGTGCCGCTGGGTGGACTGCGGGCGATGCGGGTGCGGCGTACCCTGCCGGCGCGCGGTCGCGCCCTGGTCGGCGCCTGGTGCTTCCTCGACCACTACGGCCCCGACGACGTGGGCGAGACCGGCGGCATGGAGGTCGCACCTCATCCGCACACCGGCCTGCAGACGGTGAGCTGGCTGTTCGCCGGCGAGGTCGAGCACCGCGACAGCGTCGGCAACACCGCCATGGTGCTGCCCGGCGAGCTCAACCTGATGACCGCTGGCCGCGGCATCAGCCACACCGAGGTCTCCACCCCGCGCACCCGCCTGCTTCACGGCGTCCAGCTGTGGGTCGCGCTGCCCGAGCGGGCGCGCTTCGGGCGGCCGGGGCTGGAGCACTACGCACCTCCGAGGGTGAGGCGCGCGGGGGTGACGGCGCGGGTGTTCCTGGGGTCGCTGCTCGGTCACACCTCACCGGTGCAGACGGCCACCCCGCTGCTCGGCGCCGAGCTGCTGCTCGAGCCGGGCACGTCGGTGGAGCTCGACGTCGAGGAGAGCCATGAGCACGCCCTGCTCGTGGACACCGGGTCGGCGGTGTTCGAGGGGCGGGAGGTGGCCGAGCGGGAGCTGGCGTACGCCGACCCCGGCCGGCTCACGCTGCGCCTGACCGCGGGGCCGAGCCGCACCCGGGTGGTGCTGCTCGGCGGCGAGCCGTTCGAGGAGGAGATCGTGATGTGGTGGAACTTCGTCGGCCGCAGCCACGAGGAGATCGTCGAGTTCCGCGAGGCCTGGCAGGCGCAGATCACCCGAGACGGCGAGATCGTCGGCGACGGGCGGCAGGTCGCCGACGGCCGCTTCGGCAACACCGGCCACCCGCTGTCACCGATCCCTGCTCCCGACCTTCCGCACGTGCGGCTCAAGGGCCGCCGGTGACCGCAGCCACCGGCGGCCCGCTCGCAGGTCTCACCGTTGTCGAGCTCGCCGGCATCGGCCCCGGCCCGTTCGCGGCCACGCTGCTCGCCGAGCTCGGCGCCCGGGTGATCCGCGTGGAGCGACCCGCGGGAGCCGAGGCCGGGCTGGTGCCGGTCGCCGGGCTACGCCGCAGCCGCGCCAACGTTGCGGTCGACCTCAAGCACCCCGAGGGCGGCGAGGTCGTGCTGCGGCTGGTCGAGCGCGCCGACGTGCTGGTCGAAGGGATGCGGCCAGGCACGGCCGAGCGGGTCGGGCTCGGCCCCGACGTCTGCCTCGCCCGCAACCCGCGGCTGGTCTACGGCCGGATCACCGGCTGGGGGCAGGAGGGGCCGCTCGCTCAGACCGCCGGGCACGACCTCAACTACGCCGCGCTGTCCGGGGCGCTGCATGCCAGCGGCGAGGCGGGCAAGCCGCGGCAAGCGGTCAACCTGGTCGCCGACTTCGGCGGCGGCACGCTCTATCTCGTGATGGGTGTCCTCGCCGCCCTCCTCGAGCGCGAGCGCAGCGGCCAGGGCCAGGTCGTCGACGCCGCGATGGTCGACGGAGCCGCGTCGCTGATGACGATGGTCTACAGCCTGCACGCTGCCGGCCTCTGGCAGGACCGTCGCGAGGCCAACCTGCTGGACGGGGGCGCCCCGTTCTACGACACCTACGCCTGCGCCGACGGCGCCTTCGTGGCGGTCGGGGCGCTGGAGCCGCAGTTCTATGGCGCTCTGCTCGCCGGGCTCGGGCTCGACCTCCCCGAAGGGCAGTACGCCGTCGAGGCCTGGCCGCAGCATCGCGCCGCCATCGCCGGCCGCTTCGCCGAGCGCAACCGCGACCACTGGATGGCGGTCTTCGACGGCAGCGACGCCTGCGTGACCCCGGTGCTCTCGCTCGCCGAGGCGCCGCACCACCCGCACCTGAGGGCTCGTGGCGTCTTCGTCGACGTGCCCGGCGGCGCCGAGCCGCGGGTGGCGCCGCGCTTCTCCCGCACCCCGGGCCTCGACCCGACCGTGCCCCGGGTCGTCGGGGCCGACACCACCGCCGTGCTCGCCGAGCTGGGCTATGCCGCAGAGGAGGTCGCGCGGCTGGTCGACGTCGGTGCCGTCGTGCAGGCTCCCCGTGACGACGAGCCTGAGGAGGACACGACATGAGCGACCTGGTCGTCGGCGACGATGGGCTGGCTCGCTGCGGCTGGGGGGCGAGCACCCCCGACTACGCCGCCTACCACGACACCGAGTGGGGTGTCCGTGTCCACGGCGAGGCCGCCTACCTCGAGCGGCTCACCCTCGAGGCGTTCCAGTCCGGGTTGTCCTGGCTGACGATCCTGCGCAAGCGGCCGGCCTTCCGGGCGGCGTTCGCGGGCTTCGACGCCGACACCGTCGCGGCCTACGACGACTCAGACCGGGCCAGGCTGATGGACGATGCGGGCATCGTCCGCAACCGCGCGAAGATCGACGCCGCGATCACCAACGCCCAGGCCACGGTGGCTCTCCGGGAGGCCGAGGGGCTGGAGGCGCTGGTGCTCTCCTTCGCGCCCGACCCGGGGCCGGCCCCGCGGTCCTTCGCCGACGTGCCGGCGGTGACGCCCGAGTCCACGGCGCTGTCGAAGGCGCTGAAGAAGCGGGGCTTCGCCTTCGTCGGCCCCACGACGATGTATGCCCTGATGCAGGCGATCGGCCTGGTCGACGACCACCTGGCCGGCTGCCACTGCCGGGCAGAGACCGACGCGACGCCGGGGCCGACGACACGCGCCCGCCGCTGACAGGAGCGGCCCGGCTCACTAGCCTTGCCAGGCATGACCCGCGTGCATGCCTTCACCGACGACGCCCTGGCCGACCACGACGCGGTGGGGCTGGTGGCCGAGCTCCATGCGGGGCGGGTGTCGATCCCCGAGGTCGTGGAGGCGGCGATCGCCCGCACCGAGCAGGTCAACGGGCGGCTCAACGCCGTGGCCCACCGGGCCTACGAGCGGGCGCGCAGCGAGGCCGTCGACCCGCGCGGTGGCTTCTTCGCCGGCGTGCCGACCTTCGTGAAGGACAACGTCGACGTGGCGGGGATGCCGAGCCAGCACGGATCGGACGCGTTCGTCTGCCCGCCGCGTCCCGTCGACGGCGAGTTCGCGCGGATGTACCTCGCCACCGGTCTGATCCCGCTGGGCAAGACCCAGCTGTCGGAGTTCGGCTTCTCGGCCGCGGCCGAGCATCCCCGGCTCGGCGCGGTCCGCAACCCCTGGCACGTCGAGCACACCGCCGGCGCCTCCTCCAGCGGCTCCGCCGCGCTGGTCGCCGCCGGCGCGGTGCCCCTCGCCCACGCCAACGACGGCGGCGGCTCGATCCGGATCCCGGCGGCCGTCAACGGGCTGGTCGGGCTCAAGCCCAGCCGCGGCCGGCTGGCGCTGGACAAGGCGATGGGGCAGATGCCGATCAAGATCGTCGCCGACGGGGTCGTGACGCGGTCGGTACGCGACACGGCGGCGTTCCTGCGCGAGTCCGAGCGGGTCTACCGCAACGTCACGCTGCCGCCCGTGGGCGACATCACCCGCCCGGCGCGGCGACGGCTGCGAGTCGCGGTCTATCCCGAGGCGCCGTTCGCCGCGACCGACCCCGCGGTGGTGGAGGAGACGATGAAGGTGGCGGCACTGCTCGAGGAGCTCGGCCACCAGGTCGAGGAGATGGCGCCGCCGGTGCCGGAGGGCTTCGTCGACGACTTCCTGCTCTACTGGTCCTTCCTCGCGTTCTATCTGCTGCGCAGCGGGCGGATGACCTTCGGCCGCACCTGGGACCGCACCAAGGTCGACAACCTCTCCGCCGGCCTCGCGAAGCACTGCGGTGCCAACCTGCCCCGCTATCCGGGGGCCGTCCGCCGGCTTCGCCGACTCGCCACCCTCTCGGCCGACTTCTACACCGACGTCGACGTCGTCCTCTCCCCGACGCTTGCCACCCCCACGCCGCGGGTGGGGCATCTCGACCCGACGCAGGACTACGAGACGGTGATGGAGCGGCTGCTGGAGTGGGTGGCCTTCACGCCGTACCAGAACGCGACCGGTGAGCCGGCGGTCTCCCTGCCGCTCGGCACCGATCCCGCGGGGTTGCCTCTGGGGCTGATGATGAGCACGGGAGTCGGCCGCGAGGCGACCCTGCTGGAGCTGGCCTACGAGCTCGAGCAGGCCCGCCCGTGGCGGCGGATCCAGGACTGAGCGGACCCCTCCTGAGCGTGGCTCGGCCGATTTCTCACGCGCGCCCGGGGCTGTGTATCCTTGCGAGTCGTTTGCCCCTTTAGCTCAGTCGGCAGAGCGACTCCATGGTAAGGAGTAGGTCTACGGTTCGATTCCGTAAAGGGGCTCGGGGTCGGGGCTTCGTCGTACGCTCGGCGGGGGACCGGACCCGGCGGCGGGGTAGCTCAGGTGGTTAGAGCACACGGCTCATAATCGTGGTGTCGCGGGTTCGAGTCCCGCCCCCGCTACGACGCATGACTGCAGGGCTCTCAGCCCTTTTCGTACGACGACCAAGAAGGACCCACCGTGGCCAGCAAGAGCTCCGACGTTCGCCCCAAGATCACGCTCGCCTGCACCGACTGCAAGGAGCGCAACTACATCACCAAGAAGAACCGTCGCAACAACCCCGACCGCATGGAGCTGGCGAAGTTCTGCCCGCGCTGCCGCAAGCACACGCCGCACCGCGAGACCCGCTGACGGCCCGCTCGGACATCGCGACGGCCCCGCCCGGGACACCGGGCGGGGCCGTCGTCGTCCGGTCGCCGTCTGGGGACCCCGGGTGTCCCGGTCGTGGCGTCCGGCCACAGGTGTCGCCTGGCACGATGGGCCGATGCATCGCGTGACCGCCGTGACTGCCCATGTCATCCCGGAGCGACCGCCGCTGCGGCTGGAACCCGGGCAGCCGGTGCAGGTCGGCGACCGCGACACGGAGTGGCCGGAGTTCGTCTTCGTCGTGGCGGCACACGGGCAGGGCTGGATGCCCGCCCGGCACCTGTCCGCACCCTCTGGCTCGGCGGTCGTGACGACGGCCTACGACACGACCGAGCTGCCGACCGAGGCCGGCGAGACCTTGGAGGTCCTCGCGCAGGACGCCGACAGCGGCTGGCTCTGGTGCCGGTCCGCTGCCGGCAGCGAGGGTTGGCTGCCGATGAGGACCGTCCACCGAGCGGACTGACCCCGCTCCGGTCCGGTGCCCGGATAGGGCGGCCGGCCGCCCCACCCGCTCACCAGCGGGCGTGCACGTGCTCCCGGATGCGCTCGTCGTAGATCCGCTCCAGCGCGGCTGCCGTCTCGGCGCCGACCGGGTCGAGGCCGGCGGCCGCGGCGTTGCCGCGCGCCTGCTCGGGCTTGCTCGCCCCGGGGATCACCGCGGTGACGCCGGGCTGGTCGATGATCCAGCGCAGCGCCAGCTGAGCGGTGGTGGCGCCCTCCGGCGTGAGCGCGGCCACCTCCTGGGCGGCGGCGACACCCACGTCGTAGGGCACGCCGGAGAACGTCTCGCCGACGTCGAACGCCTCGCCCTGCCGGTTGTAGCTGCGGTGGTCGTCGGCCGCGAACGTCGTGGAGGCGTCGTACTTGCCGCTGAGCAGGCCGCTGGCCAGCGGCACCCGCGCGATGATGCCGACGCCGGCGTCCGCGGCGGCGGGCAGCACCTCCGCCAGCGGCTTGCGGCGGAAGATGTTGAGGATGATCTGGATGCTCGCCACGTGCGGCCGGGCGATGGCGCTCAGCGCCTCCCCGACGGTCTCTACCGAGACGCCGTACGCCGCCGTCCGGCCCTCCTCGACCAGCCGGTCGCACGCGTCGTAGGTCGCCTCGCGGTGCAGCACCTCGGTCGGGGGGCAGTGCAGCTGCACCAGGTCCAGGGTGTCGACGCCGAGGTTCTCCCGCGAGCGGTCGGTCCACGCCCGGAAGTGGTCGAGGGTGAACATCTCGGGGACGTGCGGGTCGGCGCGGCGCCCCATCTTGGTGGCGACGGTGAACCCGGAGCCCGCACCACCGCGGTCGGCCAGGAAGCGCCCCACGAGCCGCTCGGATCGACCGTCGCCGTAGACGTCGGCGGTGTCGTAGAACGTGACTCCACTGTCGGCGGCGGCCTCCAGAATCCCTCGGGCGGTGTCCTCGCGGACCTCGCCCCAGTCCGCGCCGAGCTGCCAGCAGCCCAGCCCCACCACGCTCACGTCCCGCCCGGTCCGGCCCAGTCGTCGATGCTCCATGGCCGCGACGCTAGCGTGCGGCCGCTCGCGCTCGCGGGCTAGGTTGGGCCCATGGCGATCGACGAGTCCCTGGTGGGCAAGGAGTTCCCGCCCACCCGGCCTTATGCCGTGTCGGAGGAGAAGGTCCGCGAGTTCGCGACCGCGACCGGGACGACGTACGACGGTGGGCCGGTGCCGGCGACGTTCCCGATCGTGCTGGCCTTCGAGGCGATGAACTCCTTCCTCGAGGCCGAGAGCATCGACCTGTTCCGGATCGTGCACGGCGAGCAGCGTTTCGCCTACGAGCGGCCGGTGCGGCCCGGCGACGTGCTCTCCGCGACGCTGGCCGTTGCCTCGCTGCGGCAGATCGGTGGCAACGACATCATCGGCACCCGCAGCCTGGTCACCGACGCCCACGGCGCGCTGGTCTGCACGACGATCGCCACGCTGGTGCACCGGGGGGCGGAGGCGTGAGCGCGCTCGAGGCGGGCCAGGCGCTGGACCCGCAGACCTACGCCGTGCGCCGCTCCGACCTGGTGCGATACGCCGGCGCCAGCGGCGACTTCAACCCGATCCACTGGTCCGACCGGGTCGCCACCTCCGTCGGCCTGCCGGGCGTGATCGCCCACGGCATGTTCACCATGGCACTGGCCGCCCGTGCGGTCGCGACCTGGACCGACGGAGCCGAGGTCGTCGAGCTCGGCTGCAAGTTCACCAACCCCGTGGTGGTGCCCGATGACGACGACGGGGTCGAGGTCGTGGTCGCGGGCACCGTCAAGACCGTCGCCGAGGGGCTGGCGACCATCGCGCTCGCGGTGACCTGCGAGGGGCAGAAGGTCCTCGGCATGCCGAAGGCCGTGGTGCGTGGCTGAGCCCCGCCGTGGCGCCGTGCTGCTCGGCGACCACACCACGCTGCGGCTGGGCGGACCCGCCGCCACCTGGGTCGAGGCGACCACCGAGGAGGCGCTGGTCCGCGCCGTCGCCGACGCCGACGCCGCGGGACGGCCGGTGCTGGTGCTGGCCGGCGGCAGCAACGTCGTCGTCGCGGACGAGGGCTTCGACGGGGTCGTCGTCCACGTCGCCACTTCCGGGGTGGCCCCCGACATCGACGACTGCGACGACGGTGCCGTCTGCGGGGGAGTGGTGCTCCGGGTCGCAGCCGGGGAGTCGTGGGACGCCCTGGTCGCGCGCTGCGTCGCGTCGGGCTGGGTCGGCGTGGAGGCGCTCTCAGGCATCCCCGGCTCGGTGGGCGCGACCCCGATCCAGAACGTCGGCGCCTACGGCCAGGAGGTCGCCCAGACCATCGCCTCGGTGCGCACCTGGGACCGACGTGACCGCGCCCAGCGCACCTTCGCGGTGGCCGACTGCGGCTTCTCCTACCGGCACAGCCGCTTCAAGGCGGAGCCGGGGCGCTTCCTCGTCCTGGAGGTGTCCTTCCACCTGCGGATGGGGTCGCTCTCGGCGCCGGTGGGCTATGCCGAGCTTGCCCGCCGGCTCGGCGTCGAGGTCGGCGAGCGGGCACCGATGACCGACGTGCGCGACGTGGTGCTGGACCTGCGCGCCGGCAAGGGCATGGTGCTCGACCCGGCCGACCACGACACCTGGAGCGCCGGCTCGTTCTTCACCAACCCGGTGCTCTCGCCGGCCGACGCCGCGCGGATGCCCGCCGACGCGCCCCGCTGGGAGCAGCCCGACGGCAGCGTCAAGACCAGCGCCGCCTGGCTGATCGAGCACGCCGGGTTCACCAAGGGCTACGGAGGTGGGCGAGCGTCACTGTCGACCAAGCACACGCTGGCGCTCACCAACCGCGGCTCCGCCACCACCGCCGACCTGCTTGCTCTCGCCCGCGAGATCCGCGACGGCGTGGCGGCGGCGTACGACGTTCGGCTGGTGCCGGAGCCGGTGCTGGTCGGCGTGGAGCTCTGAGCCGGCTCGCTCAGTAGCCGCCCTCGAAGGTCGTGGGGCCGTCGGCCGGTGCGACGACGGCGATCCCGACGATGAAGAGGATGAACAGCACGGCGAGCGTGAGCAGCACGGTGCCGATGATGCCGGTGACCATGCCGACCATGGCTTTGTCGCGGCCGGCCAGCATCCCGCCGGAGGCGTCGATCTCGCGCTTGGTGCGCGCCCCCACGAACCAGGCGAAGGGTGAGAGCAGGAGGGGCAGCCCGCACACGAAGCCGCCGATCAGCCCGATCAGCCCGAGCACCATCGCCTGCGTCGCCTTGGGGTGGTCGCTCAGCCGGGGCATCGCGGGGTACCCGGCTCCGGGGTAGCCGTAGACCGGCTGTTGCCCGTAGCCCTGTTGCCCGTAGCCCTGTTGCCCGTAGGGCGGCTGCCCGTAGGGCGGTTGGCCGTAGCCCTGCTGCTGCCCGTAGGCCGCGCCGCCGTACGCCTCCCCGTAGGGCGGCGCCGGTTCGGCGGGCTGCCCACCCGCGTGGCCGTACGGCGGCTCCGGGGCCGGCTCGCCGGCCGACATCGGACGCGTCTCGTCGGGGCGGTCCTTGAGGAACTCCTCGGGCAGGTTGGTCGGCTCGTCGGGCGTCACGCGCTCATCGTGCCAGCCTCGGGGGCTGCCAGCCACGCATCCACCTCGGCGAGCCACGCGCGTCGGTCCGACTCGGGGGCCCGCGAGGCACGGAAGGACATCCGGGCCAGCTCCGCCAGCTGCTCGTCGGAGAGGTCGTGGGCGGCCCGCATGGTGGTGTACTGACCAGCCAGCCTCGACCCGAACAGCAGCGGGTCGTCGGCCCCGAGGGCGACGGTGGCGCCGGCCTCCAACAGGGTCGGCAGCGGCACCGAGGTCAGGTCGGGATAGACGCCGAGCGAGACGTTGGAGACCGGGCACACCTCGAGCGCCACCCCGTCCGCGACGATCCGGTCCAGCACGGCCGGGTCCTCCGCGGAGCGCACTCCGTGCCCCAGGCGGTCGGCGTGCAGCTCGTCGAGGCACACCTGCACGTGGTCGGGGCCGCGCAGCTCGCCTCCGTGGGGGGCCAGCATCAGATCGGCTCGTCGGGCGATGCGGAACGCCGGCGCGAAGTCGGACGTGCTCCCGCGCCGCTCGTCGTTGGACAGCCCGAAGCCGACCACCCCGCGGCCGGCGTACTGCGCGGCCAGGCGAGCCAGGGTGCGGGCGTCGAGCGGGTGGCGGGTGCGGTTGGCGGCGATCACTGCGGCCATCCCGAGCCCGGTGCGTTCGGAGGCGTCGCGAACGCAGTCGAGCACCAGCTCGGTGAACGGCGTGATCCCGCCGAAGCGGGCGGCATAGCCGCTGGGGTCGACCTGGATCTCCAGCCACCGTCCCCCGTCGCGCACGTCGTCCTCGGCCGCCTCCAGCACCAGCCGGCGTACGTCGTCCTCGGTGCGGAGCACCGATCGGGCCACGTCGTAGAGCCGCTGGAAGCGGAACCAGCCCTTCTCGTCGGTGGCCGACAGCTGCGGGGGCCACTCCGAGACCAGCGCGTCGGGCAGCACGATGCCGTCGCGCTCGGCGAGCTCCAGCAGCGTCTCGTGCCGCATCGACCCTGTGAAGTGCAGGTGCAGGTGCGCCTTGGGCAGCGTCGCCAGCGGACGGTGCCGCGCCGGCTCGCGGCTCAAGCGAAGAGCTTCTGCAGCCGACCGATGCCCTCGGCGAGGTCGTCGTCACCGAGGGCGTAGGAGAGTCGCAGGTAGCCCGGTGACCCGAAGGCCTCACCCGGCACGACCGCGACCTCGGCCCGGTCGAGGATGTACTCGGCCAGCTCGGCGGAGGTGTCGATGCGCACCGACCCGTCGGTGGTGGGGTAGTCCCTGCCGAGCAGACCCTTCACCGAGGGGTAGGCGTAGAACGCGCCGTGCGGTGTGGGGCACAGGACTCCGTCGATCGCGTTCAGCATCTCGACGATGGTGCGGCGCCGCCGGTCGAAGGCGGTCTTCATCTCCTCGACCGCCGTGAGGTCGCCCTCGACGGCAGCGAGCGCCGCGCGCTGGGCGACGTTGGAGACGTTGGACGTCGCGTGGGACTGCAGGTTGGTGGCGGCCTTGACCAGGTCGGTGGGGCCGATCATCCAGCCGACCCGCCAGCCGGTCATGGCGTAGGTCTTGGCCACCCCGTTGACGACGACGCAGTGGTCGGCCAGGAACGGGCAGAGCACCGGCATCGACCCGGTCTCCACGCCGTCATAGACGAGGTGCTCGTAGATCTCGTCGGTCAGGACCCACAGGTCGTGGTCCTCGACCCAGCGGCCGATCTCTCGGATCTCGTCGGCGGTGTAGACCGAGCCGGTCGGGTTGGACGGCGAGACGAACAGCAGCACCTTGGTCTGGGCGGTGCGCGCCGCCTCGAGCTGCTCGACGGTGACCTTGTAGTCCTGGGTCTCGTCGGCCAGCACCTCCACCGAGACGCCACCGGCGAGCGCGATCGCCTCGGGGTACGTCGTCCAGTAGGGCGCGGGCAGGATCACCTCGTCGCCCGGGTCGAGCATGGCGGCGAACGCGGCGTAGATCGCCTGCTTGCCGCCGTTGGTGACCAGCACCTGGCTCGGCTCCACCGCATAGCCGCTGTCGCGCAGCGTCTTCTCGGCGATCGCCTTCTTCAGCTCGGGGAGCCCGCCCGCGGGGGTGTAGCGGTGGTTCTTGGGGTCGCGACAGGCGGCGACGGCCGCCTCCACGACGTAGCCCGGCGTCGGGAAGTCGGGCTCGCCCGCCCCGAAGCCGATGACCGGCCTCCCCTCGGCCTTGAGCGCCTTGGCCTTGGCGTCGACCTTGAGCGTCGCGGACTCGGCGATGGCACCGAGGCGCCGGGAGACGCGACGGTCGCGGGGGCTGGTCGAGGCGGGGGTGCTCATGGCCCCATCGTAGGGGCGCCGGGAGCGGTCGCGGGGGGCGGCGCTGCTCGGAGTGCGTTTGGACGCCACCTCCCCCTTGCCCGTAGACTCCACGTTTGGTGGTTCTCCACATGCTTCGTGCTGCCCTCTCCCCGATCCGCTCGGGCGGGGTCGGTGCGGCGGAGTTCCCCGGAGGGCACTAGCTCAACTGGCAGAGCATCGGTCTCCAAAACCGAAGGTTGGGGGTTCAAGTCCCTCGTGCCCTGCGAAGCCCGCGGCAGCGGGCCTGACAGACCAGCCAACGCGGCCAGCCAGCACGGCGGGCCTGCACACGATTCAGCACGAACCAGGACAGAAGGTGGCAGACGTGTCGGAGAACCGCACGAGCAGCGGTGCCTCGCCGAACACCGAGCGCACCAGCCCGGCGACCTTCTACCGCCAGGTCGTCGCCGAGCTGCGCAAGGTGGTCTGGCCGACGCAGGACCAGCTGGTGACGTACTTCATCGTCGTCATGGTGTTCGTCCTGGTGATGATGACGCTGGTGTCGGCGCTGGACCTGGGCTTCGGCAAGCTCGTGTTCGCCGTGTTCGCCGGCAAGGGCTGAGCGGCCGCGCCCGCGGTCCGCGACAGGCGAGGAAGATCCCCCAGATGACCAACGAAGCGACGGAGCAGCACGTGTCGGAGCAGTTCGAGACCGAGACCCCCGAGGTCGAGGCTCAGGCCGGGGAGCCCCCGGTCGAGGAGGCCCCCGTGGAGGAGGCCCCGATGGCGGAGGTCCCCGTCGAGGAGGCCCCCGTGGAGGAGGCCCCGATGGCGGAGGTCCCCGTGGAGGAGGCCTCTGTCGAGGAGGCCCCCGTGGAGGAGGCCGGAGGTCCCCGTGGAGGAGGCCTCTGTCGAGGAGGCCCCCGTGGAGGAGGCCCCCGGTGGAGGAGGCCCCCGTGGAGGAGCCTCCCGTCGACGAGGCCCCGGCGGACGACGTGCCGACGGACGAGGCGCCGGCGGACGAGGCGCCGGCGGACGACAGCGCCGACGACGAGGCCGGGGACGACGGGGCCGGGGAGGGTGAGCCGGTCGAGGCCGAGGCCGTCGACCCGTTGGAGGCCTTCCGCGAGGAGCTCCGCAACAAGTTCGGCGACTGGTTCGTCGTGCACACCTACTCCGGCATGGAGAACCGGGTGAAGGCCAACCTCGAGAACCGCATCCACTCCCTCAACATGGAGGACTACATCCACGAGATCGTGGTCCCCTCCGAGGAGGTCGCGGAGATCCGCAACGGCCAGCGCAAGATGGTCAAGCGCACCCGCTACGCCGGCTACGTGCTGGTCCGCATGGACATGACCGACGAGTCGTGGGCCGCGGTCCGGCACACCCCGTCGGTGACCGGCTTCGTCGGACACAGCCACCAGCCGGTGCCGCTGACCCTCGACGAGGTCGAGAACTGGCTCGCGCCCAGCGTCGTCATCGAGGCCGAGGCCGCGGCTGCCGCCGCGGGCCGGGGGTCCTCCGGTGGCGGATCCGCCAAGAAGCCGGTCGAGGTGGCCGACTTCTCCGTGTCCGACTCTGTGATGGTCGTCGACGGGCCGTTCGCCACGCTGCACGCGACGATCACCGAGATCAACGCGGAGTCCCAGAGGGTCAAGGCCCTCGTCGAGATCTTCGGCCGGGAGACTCCGGTCGAGCTGAGCTTCAGCCAGATCCAGAGGGTCTGAGCCGGCTCACCACCAGGTGGCAGAGTCGCCGCTCCCGCGGGAGCCCGGCTCGTCGGACCACGACATATCCAAGAGAAGGACCCTGAAGAGAGATGCCTCCCAAGAAGAAGATCGCTGCGCTGGTGAAGGTCCAGCTGCAGGCCGGGGCCGCCACCCCGGCGCCGCCGGTCGGTACCGCCCTCGGTCCGCACGGCGTCAACATCATGGACTTCTGCAAGGCCTACAACGCGCAGACCGAGTCCATGCGGGGCAACGTGATCCCGGTCGAGATCACGATCTATGAAGACCGCTCGTTCGACTTCATCACCAAGACCCCGCCGGCCGCGGAGCTGATCAAGAAGGCCGCCGGTCTCCAGAAGGGCTCCGGCGTCCCGCACAAGGAGAAGGTCGGCAAGCTGACCAAGGACCAGGTGCGCGAGATCGCCCAGACCAAGATGCCCGACCTCAACGCCAACGACGTCGAGGCCGCGATGAAGATCGTCGAGGGCACCGCCCGCTCCATGGGCGTCACCGTCGACTGACACCTCCTCCCCGTACGCCGTCCCCCGCGGACGTCGTACCGCTGTGGCAGGGCCGCGCTGGCCCGCTCCACCACAACTGGCCATCACTGGCAACGACACCGAAGAAAGAGACCAGACATGCAGCGCAGCAAGGCTTACCGCGAGGCCGAGGCGACGTTCGACAAGAACGAGCTCCACAGCCCGCTCGCGGCGATCAAGATCGCCAAGGGCTCGTCGAAGAAGAAGTTCGACGAGACCGTCGACGTCGTGATGCGGCTCGGCGTCGACCCCCGCAAGGCCGACCAGATGGTGCGCGGCACCGTCAACCTCCCGCACGGCACCGGCAAGACCGCCAAGGTCCTGGTCTTCGCCAACGGCGAGAAGGCCGACGCCGCCCGTGAGGCCGGCGCCGACGTGGTCGGCGGAGACGAGCTGATCGAGAAGGTCGCCGGCGGCTGGCTTGACTTCGACGCCGTCGTCGCGACCCCCGACATGATGGGCAAGGTGGGCCGGCTCGGCCGTGTGCTCGGCCCCCGCGGCCTGATGCCGAACCCGAAGACCGGCACCGTGACGCCCGACCCGGCCAAGGCAGTGAACGACATCAAGGGCGGCAAGATCGAGTTCCGCGTCGACCGGCACGCCAACCTGCACTTCATCATCGGCAAGGCCTCCTTCGACGAGGCGGCGCTGGCGGAGAACTACGCCGCCGCGCTCGAGGAGGTGCTGCGGCTGAAGCCCGCGAGCTCCAAGGGCCGCTACGTCAAGAAGGTGACGCTCTCCACGACGATGGGCCCCGGCGTCCAGATCGACCCCAACCGGATCCGCAGCGCGGCCGGCGAGGACGAGGCGAGCGCCTGACCGCTGGCGTGACGTGACGAGGGCCCGCCCGGAGTGATCCGGGCGGGCCCTCGCGCGTCTGTGGTGCCGCTACTCGACGTACAACCGCTCGTCGACCAGCTTCTCGGCGACCATGGACCCGTCCTGCTCGTAGCGCGACTGGTCGAAGCGCTTGCGGAACTCCAGGTCGACGCCGTCGCGGCCGTTGCGGTTCTTCTCGACCGACACGACGGCCCAGTCCTTCCAGCGCTCGGCGGCGCCGGAGTCGAAGACGAGGTGGTGGCGGGCGATGATCTGGTACTTGTGCGCGAGCACGAGCAGCACGTCGGCCTCGTAGGCCAGCGCGGTCGAGCCGCGCAGGTGCTGGGCGCGCAGCCGCTTGCCCGTCTCGAGGCCCTCCTTGTCGGCGGCGACGATCGCCAGCACCGGCACCTTCGCGTCGAGGGAGAGGTCCTTCAGGCCCTCCACGACGACGGTGACCCGCTCGGCCTCGACGTCGGAGCCGCCGTCGAGCCTCACCTTCTGCAGGTAGTCGACGACGACCATCGGCGCCTCGCCGGTCTGCCGCCACACCTGCTCGACGGCGTTGGTGATCACGGTCATCGTGGTCGTGTTGCCGCTGGAGTTGTGGACGTGGAGCCGGTCGGCGTACTCCATGATCCGGCCCAGCGCGGGGATCGCGCCCCGGACGTCGGTCATCCGCTCCGCGAGCCCGCCGAAGCCGTGGTCGACGCCCTCGAAGGCCTGCCGGACCCGCACCAGGTCCGCGGACTGTGGGTCGTTCTGCTCACCGATCTCGAGGGCGAGGACCCGCTCGAGGACCGACTGCGCGTCGTGCTCGTAGCAGAAGTAGAGGACGTGGCGGCCGGACCGGGCGGCGTTGCGGGACATCTGCACGGCCATCGTCGTCTTTCCGAGACCCTGCGCGCCGGTGAGCAGGATCAGGTTGCCGCCACGGAGCCCGCCGCTGAGGACCTCGTCCAACGCCGAGAACCCGGTCGGCCACATCCGGGCCGGACCGGTCTCCGCGCGTAGCCGCGCGTCGACGTCGTTGAGGACGGTCGTCAGCGAGCTCAGGTCGAGATCCACGCCCAGCATTGCAACATGACTGGACCAGGCGTCGCCGGGGAACGGCGAAACCCGTCGTTGGTCTCGATCACCTCCCGGCGAGGCCCGCTTCGGACGCGGCTCCCGATTTGAGGTACGCCGGCCGGACGGCGTACAGTCAGCGGCTGAAGCCAGAGACCGCCGGTCGTCGTCCTGCCCGCAGGACGGTCGAAGGTGCCGCGAGAGCGGACGGCCCGCGCAGGTGACAGAGTGCTACACCGAGACGTGCCCGCCACGTCCGATCCCGCGCCCTGGGCCCTGTGCCCGGGGCGTTCGTCTTTTCCGGAGGGCCGGAGGTCTCGACCACGTTGACCGTGGCGACCCCGTCGTCTCGGTCTGGAAGGAGAACCATGGCGCGGGAGGAGAAGGCCACCGCCGTCGCGGAGATCGCTGAGTCGTTCAGCGCCGCGAGCGGTGCCGTGCTGACCGAGTACCGCGGTCTCACCGTGAAGCAGCTGCAGGAACTGCGGCGCTCTCTCGGCGAGAACGCCAACTACGCCGTGGTCAAGAACACGCTGACCAAGCTGGCCGCCAAGGAGGCGGGCGTCGAGGGCATCGACGACCTGCTCAACGGCCCGACCGCCATCGCCTTCATCAACGGCGATGTCGTCGAGGCGGCCAAGGGACTGCGTGACTTTGCCAAGGCGAACCCGACCCTTGTCATCAAGGGCGGATTCCTCGACGGCAAGCCCCTCGACGCGAAGGAGATCGCCAAGCTGGCCGACCTCGAGTCGCGCGAGGTGCTGATGGGCAAGCTGGCCGGCGCGATGCTGGCCTCGCTCTCCCAGGCCGTCTACCTGCTCAACGCGCCGATCGCCCAGGCCGCCCGTCTCGCGGGTGCGCTGCAGGCCAAGGCCGAGCAGGACCCCTCGATCCTCGCAGGTGGTGCTGGTGCCGCCCAGGCTCCTGCCGAGGAAGCTCTTGAGGCTGCTGCCGAGGAGGCTCCCGCCGCGGAGTCCGCCGAGGCCGCTGCCGAGGAGGTCGCCCCCGAGGCGGAGGCCCCCGAGGCCGCTGCCGACGAGGCCGCCCCCGCGGCTGCCGAGGAGCCCACCGAGGCCTGACCGGGCCCCGGACCACCACCTGAGAACACCCCGGTACGGCGCTCCGCGTCGCACCACCGAACGGAAGGAAACGCCACCATGGCGAAGCTCACCACCGACGAGCTGCTCGACGCGTTCAAGGAGATGACCCTCATCGAGCTGAGCGAGTTCGTCAAGCAGTTCGAGGAGACCTTCGGCGTCACCGCCGCCGCCCCGGTTGCTGTTGCCGCCGCTGCCCCCGCTGCCGCGGGTGGCGACGCCGGCGCCGGCGACGCTGCCGAGCAGGACGCGTTCGACGTGATCCTCGAGGCCGCCGGCGACAAGAAGATCAACGTCATCAAGGAGGTGCGCGCCCTGACCTCCCTCGGCCTGAAGGAGGCCAAGGACCTGGTCGAGGCCGCTCCGAAGCCCGTCCTCGAGGGCGTGGCCAAGGACGCCGCCGACAAGGCCAAGGAGTCCCTGGAGGGCGCCGGCGCCACCGTCACCGTCAAGTGACGTCGCCCGTCTCCCCGTGAGACACCCGTCCGCGGAGCAGACCCGCAGACACCGCCGAGGGGCGGCCACCCGACCGGGTGGCCGGCCCTCGCGCAACCAGCTATGGGGGGCGTTCCGAAGCCGGACGCGGTGCGGCAGGATGGCCCCATGATCGACGAGAGCCGCGCCTACGAGCTCGACCGCCAGCACGTCTTCCACTCCTGGTCCGCTCAGGCCCAGATCAGCCCGATGGTGATCACCCGGGCCGAGGGGTCCACGGTCTGGGACGACCAGGGCAAGGACTACCTCGACTTCACCTCGCAGCTGGTGTTCACCAACATCGGCCACCAGCACCCGGCGGTCGTCGCGGCGATCCAGGAGCAGGCCGCGAAGCTCTGCACGATCGCGCCGCAGTTCGCCAACGCGGCACGCTCGGAGGCCGCCCGGCTGATCACCGGACTGGCCGGCGAGACGTTCGAGAAGGTCTTCTTCACCAACGGCGGCGCCGACGCCGTCGAGCACGCCATCCGGATGGCCCGGTTGCACACCGGCCGGACCAAGGTGCTCTCGACCTACCGCTCCTACCACGGCGGCACCCACCTCGCGGTCAACGTGACCGGCGACCCGCGCCGGTGGGCCAGCGACAACGGTTCGGCCGGCACCGTCCACTTCTTCGGCCCGTTCCTCTACCGCAGCGCCTTCCACGCGACCACCGAGGAGGAGGAGTGCGCCCGCGCCCTCGAGCACCTCGAGCAGGTCGTGGCTCTGGAGGGCCCCGGCAACATCGCCGCGATCATCCTCGAGAGCATCCCGGGGACGGCGGGCATCATGGTGCCGCCCCCGGGCTACCTCGCGGGTGTCCGCGAGATCTGCGACCGGCACGGCATCGCCTACATCGCCGACGAGGTGATGGCCGGCTTCGGGCGCAGCGGCCGCTGGTTCTCCTTCCAGCACTACGACGTGGCGCCCGACCTGGTGACCTTCGCCAAGGGAGTCAACTCCGGCTACGTCCCGCTCGGCGGCGTCGTCATCACCGGCCCGATCGCGGCGACCTTCGACGACCGCGCCTACCCCGGCGGACTGACCTACTCCGGTCACCCGCTGGCGTGCGCCGCTGCGGTGGCCACCATCGAGGCGATGCGTGAGGAGGGCATGGTCGAGAACGCGGCGAGGCTCGGCGAGGAGGTGTTCGGCCCGCGGCTGGCCAAGATCGCCGAGGCGCACCCGTCGGTGGGCGAGGTGCGCGGACTGGGGGCCTTCTGGGCCGTCGAGCTGGTCAAGGATCCCGAGACGCGCGAGCCGCTGGCGCCGTACGGCGGCACCTCGGAGGCCGTCAACGCCACGGTCGCGGCCGCCAAGGCGGAGGGGCTGCTGCCGTTTGTGAACTTCAACCGGATCCACGTCGTGCCTCCGCTGACCATCGCCGACGAGGACGCGCACCGCGGTCTGGACATCCTCGACCGGGCGCTCGTCGTCGCCGACTCCCACGTCGCCGGCTGAGCGTGGCGGAAGCGCTTTCAGGTCACGGACAGGTCACGGCGTGGCCGACATTGTGCGGATCTGCTTGACCTGAGGTCCTCGACACCGCATCATTCTGGGCATCCGGCGGGAGGTCGGTCAGCGTTTCGGCGCGAGGCCCCTTGACTCCGGTGTTGAAGCGTGCCCTGCTCTGGGTTACCATGATCGTTCGCGCCCTCTCTCAAATGCTCTTCGGCCTGCCCGGTGGCCGTCATGGTGGTGAGCGGGCGATCTCCCAGAGCGACCTTCAAAGGACACCTCTTGGCCGCGCGCACCACTTCTGGTCACTCCCGCCGCATCTCTTTCGCAAAGATCTCCGAGCCTCTCGAGCTCCCGCAGCTTCTCTCCCTCCAGACCGACAGCTTCAACTGGTTGGTCGGCAACGATGCCTGGCAGGCCGTTGTCGCCGACCGTGAGGCGGCCGGTGAGGACGTGTCTCGCAAGTCCGGTCTCCAGGAGATCTTCGAGGAGATCTCCCCGATCGAGGACTTCTCCGAGACGATGTCGCTGTCCTTCGAGAGCCCGGTCTTCTACGACCCGAAGTACACCGTGGAGGAGTGCAAGGAGAAGGACTTCACCTACTCCGCCCCGCTCTACGTCTCCGCCGAGTTCACCAACAACGACACCGGTGAGATCAAGGGCCAGACGGTCTTCATGGGCGACTTCCCGCTGATGACCCCCAAGGGCACCTTCATCATCAACGGCACCGAGCGCGTCGTGGTCTCCCAGCTCGTCCGCTCGCCGGGCGTCTACTTCGAGCGCTCCGCCGACAAGACCTCCGACAAGGACGTCTTCACCGCCAAGGTCATCCCCTCGCGGGGCGCCTGGCTCGAGTTCGAGATCGACAAGCGCGACATGGTCGGCGTCCGCCTCGACCGCAAGCGCAAGCAGAACGTCACGGTGCTGCTCAAGGCCCTCGGCTGGACCAACGAGCAGATCCGCGAGGAGTTCGGCGACTACGAGTCGATGATGCTCACCCTGGAGAAGGACCACACCCAGGGCGAGGACGACGCGCTGCTCGACATCTACCGCAAGCTGCGCCCGGGCGAGCCGCCGACGCGGGAGGCCGCGCAGACGCTGCTGACCAACTACTACTTCAACCCCAAGCGCTACGACCTGGCCAAGGTCGGCCGCTACAAGATCAACAAGAAGCTGGGTCTCACCGAGGCGTTCGACCAGCAGACGCTGACCGTCGACGACATCGTCGCCGCGATCAGGTTCATCGTCGCGCTGCACGACGGCCGCGAGGATCTGGAGATGCCGGCCGGACCGGTCCCGGTCTCGGCCGACGACATCGACCACTTCGGCAACCGCCGGATGCGCACCGTGGGCGAGCTCATCCAGAACCAGCTGCGCACCGGGCTGGCCCGGATGGAGCGGGTCGTCCGCGAGCGGATGACCACCCAGGACGTCGAGGCGATCACGCCCCAGTCGCTGATCAACATCCGCCCGGTGGTGGCGGCGCTGAAGGAGTTCTTCGGCACCTCCCAGCTGAGCCAGTTCATGGACCAGACCAACCCGATCGCGGGGCTGACGCACAAGCGCCGCCTGTCTGCGCTCGGCCCGGGCGGTCTGTCCCGTGACCGCGCCGGCATGGAGGTCCGCGACGTCCACCACAGCCACTACGGCCGGATGTGCCCGATCGAGACGCCCGAGGGCCCCAACATCGGTCTGATCGGGTCGCTGGCCTCCTACGGCCGGATCAACCCGTTCGGTTTCGTGGAGACGCCCTACCGCAAGGTCGAGAAGGGCAAGGTCACCACGCAGATCGACTACCTCACCGCCGACGACGAGGACCGCTTCGTCATCGCCCAGGCCAACGCCGGCCTGGACAAGAACGGCAAGTTCACCGAGGAGCGCGTGCTGGTCCGGATGCGCAACGGTGAGGTCGACGCCGTCCCCGCGGCCGAGGTCGACTACATCGACGTCTCGCCGCGCCAGATGGTGTCGGTCGCGACGGCGCTGATCCCCTTCCTCGAGCACGACGACGCCAACCGGGCGCTCATGGGCGCCAACATGCAGCGGCAGGCGGTCCCGCTCATCAAGAGCGACGCCCCGCTGGTCGGCACCGGCATCGAGTACCGCGCCGCCGTCGACGCCGGTGACGTGGTCGTGGCCGACAAGGCCGGTGTGGTCAAGGACGTCTCCGCCGACGTGGTCGAGGTGACCAACGACGACGGCACCTACACGACGTACCGGCTGGCGAAGTTCCGCCGCTCCAACCAGGGCACCTGCATCAACCAGCGGCCGATCGTGCGCGAGGGCGACCGGCTCGAGGTCGGCTCGCCGATCGCCGACGGGCCGTGCACCGACGACGCCGAGATGGCGCTGGGTGCCAACCTGCTGGTCGCGTTCATGCCGTGGCAGGGCCACAACTACGAGGACGCGATCATCCTGTCGCAGCGCCTCGTGCAGGAGGACCTCCTCACCTCGATCCACATCGAGGAGCACGAGGTCGACGCCCGCGACACCAAGCTGGGTCCGGAGGAGATCACCCGCGACATCCCCAACGTCGGCGACGACCTGCTGGCCGACCTCGACGAGCGGGGCATCGTCCGGGTGGGTGCGGAGGTCACCACCGGTGACATCCTCGTCGGCAAGGTGACCCCCAAGGGCGAGACCGAGCTGACCCCCGAGGAGCGGCTGCTCCGCGCGATCTTCGGCGAGAAGGCGCGCGAGGTGCGCGACACCTCGATGAAGGTCCCGCACGGCGAGTCCGGCACGGTCATCGGCGTCCGCGAGTTCAACCGCGAGGACGGCGACGAGCTGCCCCCGGGCGTCAACCAGCTGGTGCGGGTCTACGTCGCCCAGAAGCGCAAGATCTCCGTCGGTGACAAGCTCGCGGGCCGCCACGGCAACAAGGGCGTCATCGCGAAGATCCTGCCGATCGAGGACATGCCCTTCATGGAGGACGGCACCCCGGTCGACGTGGTGCTCAACCCGCTGGGTGTGCCGCGGCGGATGAACATCGGCCAGATCCTCGAGCTCCACCTGGGCTGGCTGGCCAAGCAGGGCTGGGACCTCAACCTCCACGGCGACCAGGGTCCGCAGGACTGGAAGAAGCGACTGATCGAGATCGGCGTCGACAAGGCCGAGCCCGACACCCTGGTCGCGACGCCGGTCTTCGACGGCGCCAAGGAAGACGAGATCACCGGGCTGCTCGGGTCCACGCTCCCCAACCGTGACGGCGACCGCCTGATCGACGAGAGCGGCAAGACCCACCTGTTCGACGGGCGCTCCGGTGACCCGTTCCCCGACCCGGTCTCGGTCGGCTACATGTACATCCTCAAGCTGCACCACCTCGTCGACGACAAGATCCACGCGCGCTCGACCGGCCCCTACTCCATGATCACGCAGCAGCCCCTGGGCGGTAAGGCCCAGTTCGGCGGCCAGCGGTTCGGTGAGATGGAGGTCTGGGCCATGGAGGCGTACGGCGCCGCCTACGCCCTCCAGGAGCTGCTCACGATCAAGTCCGACGACGTGCCTGGGCGGGTGAAGGTCTACGAGGCCATCGTGAAGGGCGAGAACATCCCGGACTCGGGCATCCCCGAGTCCTTCAAGGTGCTCATCAAGGAGATGCAGTCGCTCTGCCTCAACGTCGAGGTGCTGTCCCAGGACGGCACGCCGATCGAGATGAAGGACGCCGAGGAAGACGTCTTCCGGGCGGCCGAGGAGCTCGGCATCGACCTGTCTCGCCGCGAGCCCAGCAGCGTCGAAGAAGTCTGAAAGCCGTCCCTCCCGCGGGGTGGGGAGGTCGCGCAGCGGCCGTCTCGAAACCGCGGGAGGGGGCCTTCGGTCACTCCAGCCTCAACAGAACTTTCGAACCGAACGAAGGATTGCAGCCATCGTGCTCGACGTGAACTTCTTCGACCAGCTTCAGATCGGCCTGGCCACCGCTGACGACATCCGTCAGTGGAGCCACGGTGAGGTCAAGAAGCCGGAGACCATCAACTACCGCACCCTCAAGCCCGAGCGCGACGGCCTCTTCTGCGAGAAGATCTTCGGTCCCACCCGGGACTGGGAGTGCTACTGCGGCAAGTACAAGCGGGTGCGCTTCAAGGGCATCATCTGCGAGCGCTGCGGCGTCGAGGTGACCCGCTCCAAGGTGCGCCGCGAGCGGATGGGCCACATCGAGCTCGCCGCTCCGGTCACCCACATCTGGTACTTCAAGGGCGTGCCCAGCCGGCTCGGCTACCTGCTCGACCTGGCGCCGAAGGACCTCGAGAAGGTCATCTACTTCGCGGCCTACATGATCACCGCCGTCGACGAGGACGCCCGTCACCGCGACCTGTCCTCCCTGGAGAACAAGGTCGGTCTGGAGCGCGAGCGCCTCGAGAAGCGTCGCGACGGCCAGCTCGAGGAGCGCGCCAAGAAGCTCGAGGAGGACATGGCCGCCCTCGAGGCCGAGGGTGCCAAGTCCGACGCCAAGCGCAAGGTCCGCGACGGCGCCGAGCGCGAGATGAAGCAGATCCGCGACCGGGCGCAGCGCGAGCTCGACCGGCTCGAGGAGGTCTGGGAGACCTTCAAGGCGCTCAAGGTCCAGGACCTCATGGGCGACGAGCTGCTCTACCGCGAGATGAAGAACTGGTTCGGCAAGTACTTCGAGGGCCACATGGGCGCCACGGCGATCCAGAGGCGCCTCGAGGACTTCGATGTCGAGGGGGAGGTCGAGTCGCTGCGCGAGACCATCGCCACCGGCAAGGGTCAGCGCAAGGTCCGGGCCCTCAAGCGGCTCAAGGTCGTCGACGCCTTCCGCAAGACCGACAACAAGCCGCAGGGCATGGTCCTCGACGCCGTCCCGGTGATCCCGCCGGACCTGCGCCCGATGGTGCAGCTCGACGGTGGCCGGTTCGCCACCTCCGACCTCAACGACCTCTACCGCCGGGTCATCAACCGCAACAACAGGCTCAAGCGGCTGCTCGACCTCGGCGCGCCCGAGATCATCGTCAACAACGAGAAGCGGATGCTGCAGGAGGCCGTCGACTCGCTGTTCGACAACGGCCGTCGCGGTCGCCCCGTCACCGGGCCGGGCAACCGGCCGCTGAAGTCGCTGTCCGACATGCTCAAGGGCAAGCAGGGCCGCTTCCGGCAGAACCTCCTGGGCAAGCGTGTCGACTACTCCGGCCGCTCGGTCATCGTGTCGGGCCCGCAGCTCAAGCTGCACCAGTGCGGTCTGCCCAAGCAGATGGCGCTCGAGCTGTTCAAGCCGTTCGTGATGAAGCGCCTGGTCGACCTGTCGCACAGCCAGAACATCAAGTCCGCCAAGCGGATGGTGGAGCGGGCGACCTCTGGTCTCTCCCGCTACGCCGTGGTGTGGGACGTCCTCGAAGAGGTCATCACCGAGCACCCCGTGCTGCTCAACCGTGCGCCCACGCTGCACCGTCTCGGCATCCAGGCCTTCGAGCCCCAGCTGATCGAGGGCAAGGCCATCCAGATCCACCCGCTCGTCTGCACGGCGTTCAACGCCGACTTCGACGGCGACCAGATGGCGGTGCACCTGCCGCTGTCTGCCGAGGCGCAGGCCGAGGCCCGGATCCTGATGCTGTCGACCAACAACATCCTCAAGCCGTCCGACGGCCGTCCGGTGACCATGCCGACGCAGGACATGATCATCGGCCTGTTCTTCCTCACCACCGACCGTGACGGCGAGCGGGGCGAGGGTCGGGCGTTCTCGTCCTCGGCCGAGGCGATCATGGCCTTCGACCGCGGCGAGATCACGCTGCAGAGTCGGGTGAAGATCCGCTTCGCCGACGTGGTGCCGCCGCTGGACTTCGGCGACGACTGGGAGGAGGGTCGCTCGCTGACGCTCGACACCACGCTGGGTCGGGCGCTGTTCAACGACACCCTGCCCGCCGACTACCCCTTCGTGAACTACGAGGTGGGCAAGAAGGCGCTGGGCGCGATCGTCAACGACCTGGCCGAGCGCTACACCAAGGTCGAGGTGGCCGCCTCGCTCGACGCTCTGAAGGACGCCGGCTTCCACTGGGCGACCCGCTCGGGCGTGACCGTGTCGATCGACGACGTGGTGACCCCGGACTCGAAGGCCTCGATCCTCGAGGGCTACGAGGCGCAGGCGACCAAGGTCCAGCAGCAGTTCGAGCGTGGCCTGGTCACCGACGAGGAGCGCCGCCAGGAGCTCATCGAGATCTGGACCCAGGCGTCCAACGACGTCGCGCGGGCCATGGAGGCCAACTTCGACCGCACGAACCCGATCTACATGATGGTCGACTCGGGCGCCTCCGGAAACATGATGCAGATCCGTCAGGTGGCGGCCATGCGTGGACTGGTGGCCAACCCGAAGGGCGACATCATCCCGCGGCCGATCAAGTCGAACTTCCGCGAGGGCCTGTCCGTGCTGGAGTACTTCATCTCCACCCACGGTGCCCGCAAGGGCCTGGCCGACACCGCGCTGCGGACCGCCGACTCGGGCTACCTGACCCGACGGCTCGTCGACGTGTCGCAGGACGTCATCATCCGTGAGGACGACTGTGGCACCGAGCGTGGCCTGCCCAAGGTCATCGGGGTCCGGGGTGAGGACGGCGTGGTCCGCAAGGACGAGAACGCCGAGACCGCGGCGTACGCCCGCACCGCCGCCGAGCAGATCACCCACCCGGAGACGGGCGAGGTGCTCGCCGGCGCGGGTGAGGACCTCGGCGACGTGAAGATCGGCGAGCTGGTCGCGGCCGGCATCGAGGAGGTCAAGGTCCGCTCCGTGCTGACCTGCGACGCCCGCACCGGCACCTGCGCGAAGTGCTACGGCCGCTCGCTGGCCACCGGCAAGCTGGTCGACATCGGTGAGGCGGTCGGCATCATCGCCGCCCAGTCCATCGGTGAGCCCGGCACGCAGCTGACCATGCGTACCTTCCACACCGGTGGTGTGGCGTCGGCCGACGACATCACGCAGGGTCTTCCGCGTGTGGTCGAGCTGTTCGAGGCGCGGCAGCCCAAGGGTCTGTCGCCCATCTCCGAGGTCACCGGCCGGGTGGAGATCGAGGAGACCGACAAGGCTCGCAAGGTGATCATCACCCCCGACGACGGCTCCGAGGTCCAGGAGTACCCCGTCTCGAAGCGGTCCCGTCTGCTGGTGCACGACGGCGACCGGATCGAGGTCGGCCAGATGCTGACGGTCGGCACCCCCGACCCGCAAGGAGGTGCTGCGCGTGCTCGGCGTGCGCCGCGCCCAGCAGCACCTGGTCGACGAGGTGCAGGCGGTCTACCGCTCGCAGGGCGTGTCGATCCACGACAAGCACATCGAGATCATCGTGCGGCAGATGCTGCGGCGGGTCACGGTCATCGAGTCCGGCGACACCAACCTGCTGCCGTCGGACCTCGTCGACCGCTTCCTGTTCGAGGCGGAGAACCGGCGGGTGGTCTCCGAGGGCGGCAAGCCGGCCTCCGGTCGTGCGGAGCTGATGGGCATCACCAAGGCCTCGCTGGCGACCGAGTCGTGGCTCTCGGCGGCCTCCTTCCAGGAGACCACCCGGGTGCTCACCGACGCGGCGATCCACGCCCGGTCCGACTCGCTCCTGGGCCTGAAGGAGAACGTCATCATCGGCAAGCTGATCCCGGCGGGCACCGGCCTCGAGCGCTACCGCAACATCCGGGTGGAGCCGACCGAGGAGGCCCGCGCGGCGGCGTACGCCGTCACCGGCTACGACTCCTACGACTACGAGTTCGGCACCGGCACGCAGGCCGTGGCCCTGGACGACTTCGACTTCGGGTCCTACCAGAGCTGAGTCCCTGACCGGCCCACCGGGCCGGGCCTCGCCTCCGGGCGGGCCCGGCCCGGTGGCGTCTCGGCGGGATTTCGACCCGTTGCCAGGTGGCTGAGAGAATCGTGGGGTGAGCGCCACTCGTCCCACGTCGACCGACGTCCTGGTCGTCGGCGCCGGCCCCGCCGGATCGTCGGCGGCCGCCTGGGCGGCGCGGCTCGGGCTCGACGCCGTCCTGGTGGACGCTGCGGTGTTCCCTCGCGACAAGTCCTGTGGCGACGGGCTCACCCCACGGGCCATCGGCGAGCTGCAGCGGCTGGGTCTGGAGGACTGGCTGCGCGCTCACACGGTCAACCGGGGGCTGCGGGCGCACGGGTTCGGTCAGACCCTCCTGCTGCCGTGGCCGGGCGGGTCCCTGCCCGACTGGGGGTCGGCCGTCGCGCGCACCGAGCTCGACGACCACCTGCGCACGACGGCGATCAAGGCCGGCGCGACGGCGGTCGACGGTGCTCGTGTGGTCGGCGTGCACCGCGATGGTGGGCGGGTGGCCGGCGTCGAGCTCGACGCCGACGGGGAGCGGTTCGAGATCGCGTGCCGACGCCTCGTCGTCGCTGACGGCGTGCGGTCGCCGGTGGGCAAGATGCTCGGTCGGGAGTGGCACCGCGAAACGGTCTACGGCGTGGCCGGGCGCTCCTACGTCACCTCCGAGATGAGCGACGATCCGTGGATCAGCTCGCACCTGGAGCTGCGGGGCAGCGATGGTGAGATCCTCTCCGGCTACGGCTGGCTGTTCCCCCTCGGCACGGGCGAGGTGAACCTCGGGGTCGGCACGCTGGCGACCGCCAAGCGGCCGGCCAACGTGGCGCTGCGGCCGCTGATGCAGTTCTACGCCGACGAGCGTCGCGAGGAGTTCGCCCTGTCCGGCGAGCTGCGCGCGCCCACGTCGGCGCTGCTGCCCATGGGCGGCGCCGTGTCCGGCGTCGCGGGCCCCAACTGGGCGCTCATCGGAGACGCGGCCGCCTGCGTCAACCCGCTCAACGGCGAGGGCATCGACTACGGCCTGGAGACCGGTCGTTTCGTCGCCGAGCTGTGCGCGGAGGGGGACCGCGACCTCTCCTCGGTCTGGCCGGCGCTGCTGACGGAGCACTACGGCGAGTCCTTCTCGATCGCGCGCCGGCTGGCCGGGCTGGTGACCGTGCCGCGACTGCTGCCCACCCTGGGGCCGGCGGGCATGCGCTCGGACTGGCTGATGACGCTCGCCCTGAGGTGGATGGGCAACCTGGTCACCGACGACGACCGTGACCGCGCCGCCCGGGTGTGGCGCTGGGCCGGGCGCCGGTCGATCCGGGTCGACGAGCGGCCGCCGTTCTCCTGACGCCTCAGTGCGCCGGCTGCGACGCCTCGGCGCGAGATCGCCGGTGCTTGAGGAACGTGTTGATCGGGTCGACGATCCACAGCAGCCTCTCGGCGATCGGCCGCCAGGCGAGGAAGAACGCGATGCCGACCGCGACCGTGGTGTTGATGACGATGCAGACCCAGGGGTGGGAGGCCGGGAGGAGGTCGGCCCAGCCGCGGTACTCGAGCCCGCGTACGAGGAACCCGTGGCACAGGTAGACGACCAGGCTGTAGGTGCCCATCTGGGTGAGGAAGCTGCGGCGCTGCGGGATCAACGCCAGCACGGCGGCCGTCATGGTCACGGCGACGACGATCAGCCGGATCCGGATCCACACCCCTTCCCCGAAGGTCGCGTCGAGGGAGGCATAGTCGGCGCGGAAGAACAGGAACTGGGTGCTCCAGTAGTCGTCGGTGTGCTTCGCCAGCCAGAACGTCAGCGCCACCACGATGAGGGCGGGCGCCGTGGCACGGGGTGAACGGAGCAGGGCCAGGTGCTCGGGCCGGAGGTGCAGGCCGATCACGAAGAAGGGCAGGAAACCCAGGAAGCGGTTGAGGTCGAACAGCTCCAGGTCGGTCAGGCCAGCCAGCAGGCTGACTCCCACCGAGGCCGGCACCATCGCCCAGTGCCACGCGAGGACCGGGGTGACGAGCCGCCACATCGCGGTCACGATGAGGTACCACATCGGCCACCGGGGGTCGGTCCAGATGGGGTCCAGCAAGGCCTCGCCACCGGCCAGGTGGCGCCACCAGACCATCAGCCACGAGAAGATGATGTACGGCACGATCAGCGTCGTCAGCACCGACAGCAGATGCCGCCGCGAGTAGCGGAACGACCGCGAGAGGTAACCGGTGAGCAGCACGAACGCCGGGATGTGGAAGTAGTAGACGAAGTCGTAGACCCAGCTCTGGGTGCGGCTGCCGGGGCTGACGACCAGCATGTGCCCGATCACCACGATGGTGACCAGCACCATCTTGACGTTGTCGAGCCAGGGGTCGCGTTGCTTGGCGCCCGGACGGGTCGTGGCGGTGGTCATGGCCCCTTCAGCCTGGCACGGCCGATGGCCCGGTGTCCTCCGCGATCGCCCTGGCCGTGGCCGCTAGGTTGGCTGGGTGGCCAACCTTCCCCAGCGTCGGCGGGTGGCGGCGTACGCCGTTGTCCTGCGCGCCGCCGATGACGGGGACGAGCTGGTCCTGCTGTCGCGGCTGGCGCCGCGGGTCTCCGCAGCCGAGCTCTGGACCCTGCCGGGAGGCGGCATCGACCACGGGGAGCACCCGCGGGACGCGCTGATCCGCGAGGTCAAGGAGGAGACCGGGCTCGATGCGTTGGTCGGCGACACGGCGCGGGTCTACTCAGCGCATCTGCCGACCCTGTGGCGCGAGGGCAGCCGCCAGGACTACCAGGCGCTGCGGCTGGTCTTCGAGGCGTGGGTGCCGCCCGACGCGCCCGAGCCGCAGGTGCTCGAGGTCGACGGCTCGACGATCGAGGCTGCGTGGGTCCCGGTCAGCGAGGTGCTCGGCGGCCGGGTGCCGGTGACGGCGTTGGTCAGCGAGGCGATGGCCGACCACGAGCCCTTCCGCAAGCAGCGGCTCGCGGTGAACGCTCTGATCCGTCGCGGCGACGATCTGCTGCTGACCCGCATCTCGGCCGTCGGCTACCACACCGGCGCCTGGACCCTGCCGGGCGGTGGCGTCGACCACGGAGAGTCCCCGACGGTGGCCCTGCAGCGCGAGGTGCGTGAGGAGTGCGGGGTGGAGTGCGAGGTCGGTGGCCTGCTCGGGACGCACGAGGAGCACTTCTCCGGCACCTCCCCGTCGGGTCGCTACGAGGACTTCCACAACGTCCGCCTGATCTTCGACGCGCGCGTGCCGGAGGGTGCCGTCCCGCGGGCCGAGGCCGACGGCACCACCGACGCCGCGGCCTGGGTGCCGCTGGCCGACATCGTCTCCGGGTCCGTGCCCGTGCACGACGTCGTCCGCTCTGCGCTCGCCCAGACCGGCTGACTCCGGTCAGTCCAGATGCCGCAGCCGCGGCCAGAGGTCGGGCCAGGGCTCGACGGGGTCTTCGCAGACGGCCACCGGCTGACCTTGCTCCTCGTTGTCCACGGCGACCTCGTTGTCGAGCCGGTCGACGGTCTCGCAGCTGCCGAAGAGGGGCTCCGCAGATCCCAGCTGACCGCCCACGAACACCACGGTGGTCGCGCTCTCCGCGGGGCGTGCCTGGTCGTAGAGGGCGTTGTGACCACTGAAGACCGGCAGGTCGGTGAACCGGTCGATGGCGCCCGCCTCGCCGTAGTTCGAGGCCACCACGACGGCGTCCGGAGCCTTGTCCGCCACGCTGTCGTAAGCCGCCTGCACCTGCGCGGCGTACTCCGGCCACCCGACGGTGTCCCCGACCGGCTGGTTGAGTGACGGGACCGGGGTAGCGCCGAGCACGCTGAGCGGCAGCAGTGGCAGCGACACGACGGCGGCGACGGTGGCGTTGAGGGCGACCAGGGCGTACCACTCCGGCCGCAGCAGCCTTTCGCCGAGCTCGGCGACACCCGCGGCGAACAGCACGACCAGCAGGAACATCGGGTAGTGCGGCTGCGCGCCCGAGAGGAAGGTGAACACCACCAGTCCGACGAAGGCCGGGGCCAGGAACCTCACGTCGCGACGTCGCCACAGGTGTCGGGCGCCGGCGAGCCAGACCGGCACGAGCGGCGGCCCGAGCGCAACGACGAGGAACACCCACATGAACACCCGAACGTCGCCGCTGTTCTGCTCCGAGAGCGCGGCGCCCATGGCGAGCTGGGGCCAGTCGTTGACCTGCTGGTAGACGAGGTTCGGCAGGGCGAGGACCGCGGCGACCAGACCCCCGCCGAGGACGTACGGCGAGGCGAGTCGTCGGCGTGGGCCGAACAGGGCCAGGCCGACAAAGATGAGGAGGAGGAGCAGCCCGACCAGGAGCTTGTTGTACGACGCCAGCCCTGCCACCAGTCCCGCCCAGAGCCACAGCCGGGGCTGGCCTCGAAGCTCGGCGCGGATGACGAGCAGGCAGATCAGCGGCCAGACCAGCAGGTCCGACGTCGACGTGATCATGAGATGACCGAAGTCGAGGAGCGCCGTCGTGCCGGCGTACGCCCAGGCCGCCCAGGCCTGGCACCGCGGCGACCCGCCCAGCTCTCTGGTGAGGAGCGCGATGACGATGACCGACCCTGCCGCGACGAGGGTCGCTGGGAGCCGGAGCAGGGCGAGATGGTCGCCCAGCGCGCTGGAGATCAGCGGCACCAGCGGAGGCTGGTCGACGTACCCCCAGGCGGGCCGGAGCATCCTGAAGTACAGCTCGTCGCGGTGGTAGCCGTAGCGCGTGCTGGTCAGCGTCAGCACCACGACGACCGCGGTCGCAGCGGCAAGCACGGCGCCTCGCGCGAACGGCGGTGGGGCCGGCATGACTCGCAGGATACGGCCTCACCGGCGTTCCACCGTGAGGGACGCCGGCCCGTCGCTGCGTGGGGTGCTCCCTAGGGTCGAACGCGTGACCATGGGGCTGCTGCTGGACATCGGTGTGGTGCTGCTGAAGTCGGCCTGGGAGATCGCCGACGAGTTCGAGCGGCTCAACGACCTGCCGCCGCGCACCGTGCCCGGGAGGGGGCCGTTCGACGGTGGCGACGACCCGCGCTGGGAGCGGCACCTGGCCGGCGAGCTCACGGAGCGGGAGTACTGGCTCGGCAACGCCGACGAGGCCGTCCGCAAGGGAGCGCCGCTGCACGGCCATCCGCACCTGATGCGGGCGATGTTCCAGCAGCCCGGGATCGAGCCGGCACGGCCGGCGGGCGTCGACCTGGCACGGCGCGCGCAGGCGGCCGGCGTGCGCACGGCGATCTTCACCAACGAGCTGATGGACTTCCAGGGGCGCGAGTGGGTCGAGAAGCAGGAGTGGTTCCCGCTGTTCGACGTGGTCTGGGACGCCACCGAGCAGGGGGTGCGCAAGCCCGACCCGGAGGCCTACCGGCTGGTCGTGGAGGCCGTCGGGCTGCCCGCCGAGGATCTCGTCTTCGTCGATGACAACCCGCGCTACGTGCAGGGTGGGGTCGACTTTGGCATGCAGGGCGTGCTGCTCGACGTGATGCGGCCGGACGACGCCTTCGCCGAGGCTGGGACGCTGCTGGGTCTGGAGTGACCACCGTCCCGCGCTGCGGCTGAGGTTCCGACGGCTCAACGCGTCGACCGGTGGGGCAGGATGGCGGCATGAGTGAGGGGGCGGCGAACGAGTCGGTGTTCACCTATGCCTCGCCGGCACTGAAGTTCGGGCCGGGGGCGGCCGGGGAGCTGGGCCACGACCTGCGGCAGCTGGGGGCGACGCGGGTGCTGCTGGTCACCGACGCCGGGGTGCGAGCCGCTGGGCATCCCGACCGGATCGCCGACCGACTGCGCGCCGACGGCCTCGCCGTGACGACGTACGACGGCGTGCACGTCGAGCCGACCGACGCCTCGATGCGGGCGGCCGTGGCGTTCGCGCGCGACGCCGGTCCCTTCGACGCGGTCGTGGCCGTCGGCGGCGGGTCGTCGATCGACACGGCCAAGGCGGTCGACCTGCTCCTCACCAACGACGGTGAGCTGGAGGACTACCTCAACGCACCGGTCGGCCGGGCCCGTGCCCCGGAGCGGCCGCTGCTCCCGCTGGTGGCGGTGCCGACGACCACGGGCACCGGCAGCGAGAGCACCACGATCTGCGTCCTCGACGTGCTCAGCCTGAAGGTCAAGACCGGCATCAGCCATGCGCGCCTGCGGCCGACGCTCGCGGTCGTCGACCCGCTGCTGACCATGTCCCAGCCGGCGGCGGTGACGGCTGCCTCCGGCCTCGACATCGTCTGCCACGCCCTGGAGAGCTACACCGCCCGGGCCTACACCTCCTTCGACCCCAAGGCTCCCCACGAGCGGGTGCCCTACTGCGGCGCCAACCCGATCTCGGACGCCTGGGCCGAGCGTGCGCTGCGTCTCGTCGCGGAGGCGTTCCGGCGAGCCGTCCACGACGGAGCCGACCGGGCTGCTCGGGAGCAGATGGCGCTGGCCGCGACCTTCGCCGGGCTGGGCTTCGGCAACGCGGGCGTCCACGTGCCGCACGCGAACGCCTACCCCGTGGCCGGGCAGGTCCGCCACTTCCGCCCCGACGGCTACCCCGGCGGCGCGCCGCTGGTGCCGCACGGCATGGCCGTGGCGCTCACCGCGCCTGCCGCCTTCGCCTGGACCTACGACGCCGCGCCGGCACGGCACCTGGCCGCGGCCCGGCTCCTCGAGCCGGGAGTCGTGGGGGAGGGGCCCGACCTGCTGCCAGGGGTGCTGCGCCGGTTGATGCGCGAGGTGGGGATGCCGCGTGGGCTGGCCGCGGTCGGCTACTCCGAGGCCGACGTGACCTCTCTGGTCGAGGGTTCGCTGCGCCAGCAGCGGCTGCTGGCGACGGCGCCGAAGGAGGTCACGTCGGAGGCGCTGACCGAGATCATCGGTGCCTCGCTGGAGAACTGGTGAGCCGACCCGACCCCGGACGGCGGGACTCGGCCGACCTCGCGGGGACGCTGCGTGCCGCGGGGGTCACCGACGTCGACGACTCCCGGCTGGCGCGGGCGCTGGCCTCCACCGACGCCTCCCTCTATCGGGTCGTGCCGCAGGTCGTGGTCCGGCCGCGCCACCGTGACGAGGTCGCGGCGACCCTCCAGGTCGCCCGCTCCGCGGGCGTGCCGGTGACCGCACGAGGCGCCGGCACCTCCATCGCGGGCAACGCGGTCGGCCCTGGGATCGTGCTCGACTGCGCTCGCCACCTCGACGCCGTGCTCGACCTCGACCCCGAACGGCGGACCGCGCGCGTCGAGCCCGGCGTCGTGCACGCCTCGCTGCAGCGACGGGCGCTGGACCACGGGCTGCGCTTCGGGCCCGACCCCTCCACGCACACCCGCTGCACCATCGGCGGCATGGTCGGCAACAACGCCTGTGGCTCCCGGGCGCTCGGCTACGGCCGGACCGCCGACAACGTCGAGGAGCTGACCGTGCTGCTCGGCACCGGCGAGGTCGTCTCCCTCGGCGCCGAGCCGGGTGACAGCGCGGTCGAGCAGGCGCTCGGCGCACTGGTGGACGCACACCTGGGTCAGGTGCGCACCTCCTTCGGCCGGTTCTCCCGGCAGGTGAGCGGCTACTCCTTGGAGCACCTGCTCCCCGAACGGGGGCGCCGTGCGGACCGGTTCCTGGTCGGGTCGGAGGGGACGCTCGGGCTGGTGCTCGACGCGACCGTGCGGCTGGTCGAGGACCCGCCGCACCGGTTGCTGGTGGTGCTCGGCTATCCGTCGATGGCCGAGGCCGCCGACGCGGTGCCGGCCCTGCTGCCGCTGCGCCCGGTCGCCTGCGAAGGCCTCGACGCGCGGCTGGTCGACGTGGTGCTGGCGGCGGGCCGCCCGGTGCCGGACCTCCCCCGCGGCGCGGGCTGGCTCCTCGTCGAGGTCACCGGAGAGACGTCGGCCGCGTGCGCCGCCACGGCCGACCGGGTGGCCGCGGCGGCGGGCGCGCTCGCCCACCGGAGCGTGGCCGACCCGGCCGAGGCCGCCGCGCTGTGGCGGCTGCGCGAGGCGGGGGCCGGCCTCGCCGCGCGCAGCCTGGACCGGCCGGCGTACTCCGGATGGGAGGACGCGGCCGTGCCGCCGCATCGGCTGGGCGCCTGGCTGCGTCGCTTCGACGACCTGCTGGTCGAGCACGGGCTGGCGACGGTGCCCTATGGCCACTTCGGCGACGGCTGCGTGCACGCCCGGATCGACTTCCCGCTGGACGCCGACGACGGGCCGGCCCGGCTGCGGGCGTTCGCCGTCGACGCCGCCCGCGCGCTGCGGGACTACGGCGGGAGCCTGTCGGGCGAGCACGGCGACGGGCGCGCTCGTTCCGAGCTCCTCCCGCTGATGTACGACGGCGCGTCGCTGCGGCTGTTCGGAGCGGTCAAGGCGATCTGCGACCCCGACCGGGTCCTCAACCCGGGAGTGCTGGTCGACCCGGCGCCCCTCGATGCCGACCTGTGGCCCGCCCGGCCTCGCCGCGAGCCGGCCACGGTGCTCCGGCTCGCCGCGGACGGCGGTTCGCTCTCCGAGGCCGTGCACCGCTGCACCGGCGTCGGTCTCTGTGTCGCACCGGGCGTGGCGGCGCCCGACGGGGTGATGTGCCCGTCGTACCTCGCCACCCGCGAGCAGCGGGACAGCACCCGCGGGCGGGCGCGGGTGCTCCAGGAGGCGCTCGACGGCTCGTTGGTGCGCGGGCTCGGCGACCCGGTGGTCCACGAGGCCCTGGATCTGTGTCTGGCCTGCAAGGGGTGTCGGCGCGACTGTCCCACCGGCGTGGACATGGCGACCTACAAGGCCGAGGTGCTCGCGCAGACCTACCAGCACGGGCGGCGACCCCGTAGCCACCGCACGCTCGGCGCACTGCCGCGCTGGCTGCGCCTGCTGGGGCCCGGATCACGGCTCGTCGGGCCGCTGCTCGGGCTGCCGGGGGTGACGCGGACGGTCAAGGCCGCTGCGGGGGTGCACCCCGACCGGGGGCTGCCCGCTCCGGCGCCGCGCTCGCTGCGCTCCCAGGCGGCCGTGTCGGGTCGCGACGCTCCCGACGTGTGGATCTGGGCGGACACGGTCACCGACCACCTGCGGCCCGGCCCCGCCCTCGCGGCGGTGGAGGTGCTCGCGGCCGCGGGGCTGACGGCGCGGGTGCTGCCGGAGGCGGCCTGCTGCGGGCTCACCTGGTTCAGCACCGGCCAGCTCGACACGGCCCGAGCGACCGCGCAGCAGGCGGTGGCGACGCTCGCCCCCTACGTCGCCGGCGGCACCCCGCTGCTCGGGCTCGAGCCGTCGTGCCTGGCCTCGCTGCGCTCCGACCTCGACGAGCTCACCGACGACCCGCGGGCCGCGACCGTGCGCGCCGCCGCCGCCACCCTCGCCGAGCTCCTCCTCCGGGCCGACTGGTCGCCGCCGGACCTGTCGGGGACCACGGTGGTCGCCCAGCCGCACTGCCACCACGTGTCGGTGCTCGGCTGGGAGGCCGACGAGGCGCTGCTGCGACGGGCTGGGGCCACGGTCGTGCGGGTGCCGGGCTGCTGCGGGCTGGCGGGCGCCTTCGGGATGGAGCGCGAGCACTACGACGTCTCCGTCGCGGTGGCGAAGACCCATCTGCTGCCGGCGGTGGCGGCCCACCCCGACGCGGTCGTGCTGGCCGACGGCTTCTCGTGCCACCACCAGCTCGCCGACCTGGCCGGCGTAGCGTCGCTGGCGCTGGCCGAGCTGCTCGCCGAGCGCCTCCGGACCGGAGACAGGCCGCCGGTAAAGTGAGCGGGTGAACCCCCGCCACCGCCGTCTGGTCATCACCGCGGCCCTGGCGGCGCTCTTGTTGCTGGTCGTGCTCGGCTCGGTGCTGTCGTGACCGACCTCGACGAGGCTCTCGCCGAGGTCCGCCGGCGGCTGCTGGACACCGACGGCCTGGTCGGCGCGGTGGCGGCCGGCCGCCGCCGTGGCGCCCCGCCCGCCCACCGGCGCGCCGAGCTGCGCTACGTCGACCTCAAGGCCGGGCGCCGGCTGCAGGTGACGACCTACGACGCCACCCGGGCACACACCGCCAACCACGACCCGGAGGCGGCCGCGGCGGCCGTCGATGCGCTGCTCGCCGAGCCGTTCGGCAACTGGCACGTCGAGACCACCGCGGAGGTGCTGCAGCTGCGCGTGACCAAGAAGGGCGCCGCGAGCGTGCACGTCCAGGGGCGTGAGGGGGCCCCGCCCGAGCGAGGTCACGACCGCGACAAGGCCCGGCTGGTCGCCGAGGACGACCCGCTCCTGGTGGCGCTCGGCATCGCCACGCCCGAGGGACGGGTGAAGCCGTCCCGCCGCGACAAGTACCACCAGGTCGAGGAGCTGGTGCGCCTGCTCGACGCCACGGTCTCCGACGCGCTGGCCAAGGGACACCTGCGCACGCCGACGCCGGCGGAGCCACTACGGGTCGTCGACCTCGGCTGCGGCAACGCCTACCTCACCTTCGCCGCTCACCGCCTCCTGGCCGGGCTGTGCGGGCTGCCGGTGAGCCTGGTCGGGGTCGACACCAAGGACCAGTCGCGCCGCCACAACGAGCAGGTCGCCGCCCGGTTGGGGCTGGGGGAGTCCGAGGCGCGCTTCGTGGTGGGCCGGATCGACGAGGTCGAGCTCGACCCGGCGCCCGAGGTGGTGCTTGCGCTCCACGCGTGCGACACCGCCACCGACGACGCGCTGGCCCGCGCGCTCGGCTGGCAGGCCTCCGTGGTGCTGGCCGCGCCCTGCTGCCACCACGACATCGCCGCCCAGCTGCGGCAGCGTCCCGCGGACTCGCCGGGCTCTCTGCTGACCCGCGACGGCATCCTGCGCGAGAGGTTCGCCGACACCCTGACCGACGCGCTGCGGTCGGCCCTGCTGCGGGACGCGGGCTATCGCGTCGACGTGGTGGAGTTCGTCGACAGCGCGCACACCCCGCGCAACACGCTGCTCCGCGCCGTGCGCACGGGCGGCCGTTCCCCGACGGCGCGGGCGGACTACGACGCCCTCACTGCGGCATGGGGGGTCCGCCCGAAGCTCGCCGAGCTGACGGGGGCGGAGGGGTGAGCCCGCCGGGGCGGGTCTCGGCCGGTGCGCTGGTGGTGGTGGTGGCGCCGCTCGCGGCGGTGCTGCTCCTCGGCCTGCTCGCGCCGGCCTACGCCGATGAAACGGTGTTCCGCTGGCAGGACCCCGCGATCACGGAGTCGAGCGGGCTGGTGGTGGTCGACGGCCGGTTCGTCACGGTCAACGACTCCGGCAACAGCGCCGAGCTCTTCGTCGCCGACCCGGCGACGGGCGCCACGGTGAGGGTCGTGCCGTGGGCCGACAGCCAGGTCGACGTGGAGGGCCTGGCGCCGGGGCCGGACGGCAGCGTGTGGGTGGGCGACATCGGCGACAACCTGGCGGCGCGGCCGCAGGTGACGGTCACCCGGGTGCCGCTCGACGGAAGACCTCCCACGACGTATGTGTTGCGCTATCCCGACGGCGCCCACGATGCCGAGACGCTGCTGCGGCACCCCGACACCGGGCGGCTGTACGTCGTGACCAAGAGCCTGGTCGGTGAGGTGTACGCCGCCCCGGCACCGCTACGGCGCGACCGGCCCAACCGGCTGACGCTCGTCGGGTCGGTGGGTCCCGGGTTGACCGACGGGGCGTTCTGGCCCGACGGCGAGCACGTGCTGCTGCGTGGCTACGGCCTGGCGTTCGTCTACTCCTTTCCGGGGCTCGAGCTGCGGGGCAGCGTCGAGCTGCCGAGCCAGCAGCAGGGGGAGGCGATCGCGGTGTCCCCGTCGGGGTCTGTGTTCGTGTCGTCGGAAGGGGTCGGCACTCCGGTGTGGCAGGTGGACCTGCCTTCGGAGCTGGTCTCCGTACTGGCGGGCGGGGCGTCGGCGTCGGGGTCGGGGTCGGCCGAGGCGGAGGATCACGGAGAGGGCACGGCGGCGACCGGCGCTGGGGTGGGGGCCGACGCGGAGCCCCGCGAGGACGAGCCGCGGAGGGTGTGGGGCAGGTCGCCGACCGCGGGCGTGGTGCTCGGCGCGGCGGGCGTGCTGCTCGCGATGGTGGGGGCCGTGATCTGGTGGCGGAACAAGGGAGACAGGTCATGACGAGGGTCACCGCGGTCCAGGGGGACCTGACGCAGCAGGAGGTCGACGCGGTGGTCAACGCCGCCAACCGGGCGATGCGCGGCGGGGCCGGCGTCGACGGCGCCATCCACCGGGTCGGCGGCCCGGCGGTGCTCGAGGACTGCCGACGGCGCTTCCCCCGAGGGCTCGCGACAGGCGACGCGGGGTGGACGACGGCTGGCGACCTGCCCGCACGGTGGGTCATCCACGTCGTGGGGCCCGACCACTCTCGTGGCGAGAACGATCGCTCGCTGCTCACCTCGTGCTACTCCCGGGCGATGGCGGTCGCCGACGAGCTGGGCGCGCGCACGGTGGCGTTCCCGCTGGTGTCCGCCGGTGCCTACGGGTGGCCCAAGGACGACGCCGTCGCCGCTGCGGTCGACACGCTCCGGGGCACCTCCTCGGGGGTCGCGGAGGCGCGGATCGTGGCCTTCGACCGGCCGACGTACGACCTGGTGGCGGCGCGGCTGGCCGGCTGACCAGACCTGCCGTCCGGTCACGAACGACAGCGGCAGGGCGGTGTTCGTTGCTGTGTCGGTCCGAACAGCAACCAGCGCCTCCCCTCAGAGGCGCTCGACGACCCAGTCGATGCAGGCGGTCAGCGCCTCCACGTCGGCAGGGTCGACGGCGGGATACATCGCGACCCGCAGCTGGTTGCGGCCGAGCTTGCGGTAGGGCTCGGTGTCGACGATGCCGTTGGCGCGCAGCACCTTCGCCACCTCGTCGGCCGCGATGGCGTCGTCGAAGTCGATGGTGCCGATCACCAGCGAGCGATGGCTGGGGTCGGCGACGTACGGAGTGGTGTACGCCGTCCTCTCGGCCCAGCCGTAGAGCGCGTCGGAGGACGCGGTGGTCCGCTCCACCATGCCGGCGAGGCCACCCCGGGCCTGCATCCAGTCCAGCTGCTCGGCCATCAGGAAGAGGGTGGCGACCGAGGGGGTGTTGTAGGTCTGGTTCTTGCGGGAGTTGTCGATCGCCGTCGGCAGGTCGAAGAACGCCGGCACGTAGCGCCCGGACGCCGCGATCTCGGCCGCCCGATCGAGTGCGGCGGGCGACATCAGCGCCAGCCAGAGGCCACCGTCGGAGGCGAAGCACTTCTGCGGCGCGAAGTAGTAGGCGTCCACCTGGTCGACGTCCACCGGCAGCCCGCCCGCGCCCGAGGTCGCATCCACGAGCACGAGCGCTCCGTCGGTGCCGGCGGGACGGACGACCGGCGCCATCACGGCCGTCGAGGTCTCGTTGTGTGCCCAGGCGTAGACGTCGACGCCCTCCTCGGCCACGGCGTCGGGTCGCGAGCCAGGCTCGGCCCTGATCACCGACGGGTCCGCGAGCCAGGGTGCGGCCGCCGCGGAGGCCGCGAACTTCGCCGAGAACTCCCCGAAGGACAGGTGCTGGCTCTTCTCGCGGATCAGCCCGAACGCCGCGATGTCCCAGAACGCCGTCGCGCCGCCGTTGCCGAGCACCACCTCGTATCCCTCCGGGAGCCCGAACAGCGAGGCCACGCCGTCGCGCACGCGGCCGACGAGGTTCCTGACCGGAGCCTGCCGGTGCGAGGTCCCCATCAGCGAGTCGCCGGTCGCCGCGAGCGCGGAGAGGTGCTCGGGCTGGATCTTCGACGGGCCGGCCCCGAAGCGCCCGTCCGCGGGCGTGAGGTCGGCGGGGATCTGGAGGGCGCCTGTCGTGGCGTCGTTCATCGGGCAGCCTTTCACGAACTCTGGTCGGGTGCCTGACGACGCTGTCGGCGGCACTATTGTGACACTCCGGCCCGCCCGTACGCGAAAGGGGGAGGCGCCGTGACCACCGCGGACGACACCCTCGCCACCCCCGCCCCGGGCTGGCTGATCCGGCCGCTGCCGATCACCCACCCCGACGCGCAACGGCTGGTCGCCGAGGTGCAGGAGGAGTACGTCGTCCGCTACGGCGGCCCCGACCACACCCCGCTGGAGCCCGGGGTCTTCGACGCTCCGTCCGGGGCGTTCTTCGTCGTCTACGACCCGGCGATCGGAGCAGGCGAGCCCCTGCCGGTGGCGACGGGCGCCTGGCGCCGGCGCCGCGACGTCGAGGTCTTCGGCAGCAGCGATGCGGCCGAGGTGAAGCGGATGTTCGTCTCGCCCAGCCACCGGCGGCGCGGTCTCGGACGGGTGGTGCTCGACCACCTGGAGGCCACCGCGCGCGAGGCCGGAGCGGAGGCGATGATCCTCGAGACCGGTGTCGCCCAGCCGGAGGCGATGGGCCTCTACGAGTCGGCGGGCTACACCGTGATCCCCGGGTTCGGCCACTACGCCTGGTCGCCGCAGAACCGTTGCTACGCCAAGCCGTTGCGGTGACCAGGCCAAAGCCGTGGCGCTGTTGCGGGCCTCGCGAGCCTGGGTAGTCTGCGTGGCACGAGAGGGACACCCCCCGCAGGACCATAAGGAGCAGACCGTGGCCGACCAGCCCAACATCCTGATCATCTGGGGCGACGACATCGGGATCACCAACCTCAGCTGCTACAGCGACGGGCTGATGGGCTACCGCACGCCCAACATCGACCGGATCGCCGAGGAGGGCGCCCGGTTCACCGACTACTACGGCGAGCAGAGCTGTACGGCAGGACGCGCGGCCTTCATCAGCGGGCAGAACCCCTACCGCACCGGTCTCACCAAGGTCGGCATGCCCGGTGCCGACATCGGCTACCGCGACGAGGACCCGACGATCGCGACCGCGCTGAAGGCCGAGGGCTACGCCACCGGCCAGTTCGGCAAGAACCACTTCGGCGACCGCGACGAGTTCCTCCCGACGCGGCACGGCTTCGACGAGTTCTTCGGCAACCTCTACCACCTCAACGCCGAGGAGGAGCCGGAGGAGGAGGACTACCCGACGGAGGAGGAGTTCCCGGGGTTCCGGGAGCGCTTCGGCCCGCGCGGCGTGATCCGGTCGTGGGCCAACCCCGACGGAACCCAGCGGATCGAGGACACCGGCCCGCTGACCAAGAAGCGGATGGAGACCTGCGACGAGGAGTTCCGCGACGCGGCGATCGACTTCATGCAGCGCAAGGCCGGTGACGACTCCCCGTTCTTCCTGTGGTTCAACAGCACCCACATGCACTTCCGCACCCACGCCCGTCCCGAGGACCGTGGCCGAGCGGGCAGGTGGCAGTCGGAGTACCACGACGTGATGTGCTATCACGACGACATCGTCGGTGACCTGCTCGACGCCCTGGACGACCTCGGCATCGCCGACAACACCATCGTCATGTACTCCACCGACAACGGACCGCACCTGAACACCTGGCCCGACGCCGGGATGACGCCGTTCCGCAACGAGAAGAACTCCAACTGGGAGGGCGCCTACCGCGTCCCGGCGGTGGTCCGCTGGCCGGGGCGGATCCCGGCCGGCACCGTGCTCAACGGGATCGTCAGCCACAACGACTGGTTCGTGACGCTGCTCGCCGCCGCCGGCAACGCCGACATCGCCGACCAGCTCAAGGCCGGCACCGACCTCAACGGGTCGACGTACAAGGTGCACCTCGACGGCCACAACCAGCTCGACTACATCACCGGCCAGGCCGACGAGAGCCCGCGCAAGCACTTCTTCTACGTCTCCGACGACGGCGACCTCACCGCGCTCCGCTACGACAACTGGAAGATCGTGTTCCTGGAGCAGCGCGCCACCGGCACCCTGCAGATCTGGGCCGAGCCCTTCACCGAGCTCCGCGTGCCCGAAGATCTTCAACCTGCGCACCGACCCGTTCGAGCGGGCCGACATCACGTCCAACACCTACTACGACTGGATGCTCGACCGCGCCTGGATCCTGGTCCCGGTGCAGGCCTACGTCGCGCAGGATGCTGAGCACGCTGGTGGAGTTCCCACCCCGCCAGGAGCCGGCCACGTTCACCATCGCCAACCTGATGGAGAAGCTCCAGGCAGGCATCCGCCAGCTCGTGAGGTCGCAGCCGGGTGACATCGTCGATGGGTGAGCCGGCCGTGCAGGACCAGGCCGATCACGCAGGGGGACGCATGAACGGGCACGAGGTCGCCTGTCTCGAGGGCGGGCGATTCGTGATGGGCTCCGACGAGCACTACCCGGAGGAGGCGCCGACCCATCGGGTGCGGGTCGACGGGTTCGGGATCGACCGGTTCGAGGTCACCAACCGGCAGTACGCCGCCTTCGTCGACGCGACCGGCTACGTCACCGTGGCCGAGCGACCGCTCGACCCCGCCGACTTCCCGGGTGCCCCGGCTGAGAACCTCGTGCCGGGCTCGCATGGTCTTCACCCCGACCTCGGGACCGGTCGACCTCCGTCACCTCTCCCAGTGGTGGACGCTGGACGCCCGGCGCGTGCTGGCGGCACCCGTGGGGTCGGGGATCCGACGCTCGCGACCTGCTCGACCACCCGGTCGTGCACGTCGCGCACGAGGACGCCGCGGCGTACGCCCAGTGGCTGGGTGCGACGGCTCCCGACCGAGGCCGAGTGGGAGTACGCCGCGCGAGGGGGGCTGGAGGGCGCCGAGTTCACCTGGGGCGACGAGCGTCCGACCCGAGGGGCGGATCATGGCCAACACCTGGGACGGGCTCGACTTCCCGTGGCGCTCGACCGGCGAGAGCGGCTTCGACCGCACCGCGCCGGTCGGCATCTTCCCGGCCAACGGGTTCGGTCTGCACGACATGGCCGGCAACGTGTGGGAGTGGACCGACGACTGGTGGTCAGCCCAGCACGCGGCCGACGCGGACAAGCCCTGCTGCATCCCCGAGAACCCGCGCGGGGGCTCGCTGGAAGCCAGTCTCGACCCCGCCCAGCCGCAGTTCCGCATCCCACGCAAGGTGGTCAAGGGCGGCTCGCACCTGTGCGCCGACACCTACTGCCGCCGCTACCGCCCGGCCGCGCGACGTCCGCAGATGGTCGACACCGGCATGAGCCACGTCGGCTTCCGCTGTGCCTGGGGCGCTCCTCGACCCGAGCCGGAGACGCCATGACCGACCGACTGCCCTCGTGGCGGCCCGGGCCCGTCCGTGACGCCGTCCTCGGGTACCTCGACCGGCTCGGTGACGTCCCCGTCGCCGACCGGGTCGCCTACTTCGACAACGACGGCACCCTGTGGTGTGAGCGACCGGCCTACCTCCAGCTCGACTTCTTCGTCGACGCGCTCCGGAGCCGGGCGGCCGCCGACCCCTCCCTCGCCGAACGTCCCGAGCTGGCTGCGGTGCTGCGCGGCGATGCGGCTGCGATCGGTGAGCTCGGCATCGAGCGGGTCGCCGTTGCTCTGGCGGCCCTCTTCGACGGCCTGACCCCGGGCGAGTTCGCCGCGGTCGTCGACGATTTCGTCGAGCGCTACCGGCACCCCGACCTCGGCGTGCCTGTGTCCGGGCTGGTCTACCAGCCGATGCTCGAGCTGCTCGCCGAGCTCCGGGCCCTCGACTTCACCGTCGGCATCGTGACCGGTGGTGGGACGGAGTTCGTGCGGCGGGTCAGCGAGCCGCTCTACGGCGTCCCGCCGGAGCTGGTCGTGGGGACGCTGATCGGCTACGAGCTCGCCCGCGACGAGGAGGGTCGTCCGCTGCTGCGGCGGACCACGTCGCTGATGGGCCTGGCCAACGAGGGCGGCACCAAGGTGACCCAGATCCAGACCCAGCTGGGGCGCCCTCCGCTCGTCGCGGCCGGCAACTCCGGGGGAGACCGGGAGATGCTGGAGTGGGCCCGCGCCGGCGACCGTCCCGGCCTGGCGATCCTCGTCGACCACGACGACGCCGAGCGCGAGTACGCCTACGAGTCCCGGGCCCAGACCTTCGCCGAGGACGAGCCGATCACCGACGTGGCCGATCGGCTCGGGTGGGTGACGGTGAGCATGGCGCGCGACTGGGCGACCGTCTTCCCTGACCCGTGAGCTGCTCCGCCCGCAGCCTGGCGCGGCAACCGGCGCCGGGTAACGTGGAGGAGTGCCCCGCCCGCTGATGCTCTACGACGCCGACTGCGGTTTCTGCACGCGCACGGCGCTGCTGGTGCCCCGGCTCGGCGTCGGGGTCGACATCGCGGCGATCCAGGAGACCGACCTGGCGGCCCACGGCGTGGACGCCGAGCGCGCGGTGCGGGAGATGCCGTTCGTGGCCGGTGACGGGTCGGTGAGCTATGGCCACCGGGCCTGGGCCGACGTCCTCCGCTCCGGGTCGGCACCGTTGCGCGGGGTGGGCGTCGTGCTCGGCTCGCGCGCTCTCGACCCGCTCGCGCGACGCGCCTACACCTGGGTGGCCAACAACCGGTCTCGGTTGCCTGGAGGCACGCCCGCCTGCTCCCTCGACGACCGGCCGCGCTGACCTCGCGCGGGAGTCCGCCACCGTCGTCCAGCACCACCCGAGACAGGGCCGGTCCCACCGACGTGCGCAGGATGGACGCGTTCCTCGACCGAGTCGGGTCCGCGCCGGTCTCGTGGGGCAACAGCGGCCCGACGGCCGGAGCCTAGGGGATCGGCGTTCTGGTAGGCCGCCTCAGCCGGCCCACGCCTCGTGCCACCCGTCCACCGTCGCGGCGGGGCGCGACGCCGGGCCGGCGTAGACCGCCGACGGGCGGATCAGCCGGCCGGTCCGCTTCTGCTCCATGATGTGGGCCGACCAGCCCGCGGTCCGGGCACAGGTGAACATCGAGGTGAACATCGGCGCCGGCACCTCAGCGAAGTCGAGGACGATCGCCGCCCAGAACTCCACGTTGGTCTCGAGCACGCGGTCGGGACGGCGGGTGCGTAGCTCGGCGAGCGCGGCCTGCTCCAGCGCGACCGCCACCTCGTAGCGCGGGGCGTCGAGCTCCCGAGCGGTACGCCGCAGCACGCGAGCGCGCGGATCCTCGGCGCGGTAGACGCGGTGGCCGAAACCCATCAGCCGCTCGCCGTTGTCGAGCAGCTCCTTGACGTACGGCTCGGCGGCGCCGCGCCGCTCGACCTCCTCGATCATGCCCAGCACCCGTGACGGGGCACCGCCGTGCAGCGGGCCGCTCATCGCGCCGATCGCGCCGGACATCGCCGCGGCGACGTCGGCGCCGGTGGAGGTGATCACCCGTGCGGTGAAGGTCGAGGCGTTCATGCCGTGCTCCGCGGCAGAGGACCAGTAGGCGTCGATCGCCTGCGTGTGTCGCGGGTCGGCCTCGCCGCGCCACCGGATCAGGAAGCGCTCGGCGAGGGTCGCGCCCTGGTCGACGTCGGCCTGGGTGACGACCGGTCTGCCGAGGCCGCGCGCGGCCTGGGCGGCGTACGAGAGGACCATGACGGCCACCCGGGAGAGGTCCAGACGGGCCTGCTCGTCGGAGATGTCGTAGGTCTGGCCCATGCCGAGCATCGGCGCCAGCATGGCGACGCTCGCCTGCACGTCGGCCCGCACGTCGCCGGTGTGGATGGCGATGTTGTAGGGCTCGGCCGGGGGCAGTCCCGGCTCGTAGCCGCCGTCGACGAGGAGGCCCCAGACCTTCTCGAACGGCACCCGACCGGCGAGCTCCTCGATGTCGACGCCCCGATAGCGGAGAGCCGACCCTTCCTTGTCCGGTTCGGCGATCTGCGTCTCGAACGCGACGACGCCTTCGAGGCCGTGTTGTACGTCGGTCATGGGGGGCATTCTGCACCCGGGTCGCCCCGGTGCCTTCGGCAGCCCACGCCAGGGAGCGCCCGGCGGAGGCGGGCAGTGGCGCGGGCTAGGGTGCGGACATGGCGAGCACCGACGGAGAGCGACACGACTGGTCGGCGCTGCGTGAGGACTACGCGCGCGGCGGGTTGACCGAGGCCGATCTCGCTGACGACCCCTTCGAGATGTTCCACCGCTGGATGAACGACGCCATCGCGGCCCAGCTGCCGGAGCCGAACGCGATCGTGGTGGCCACCGCGACGCCCGACGGTGTGCCGTCGGTGCGCATGGTGCTGCTCAAGGGCGTCTCGGCCGGGGGCTTCGTCTTCTTCACCAACCTGTGGTCGCGCAAGGGGGAGGAGCTGCGGGCCAACCCGGCCTGCGCGCTGCTCTTCCCCTGGCACCCGCTCGAGCGGCAGATCCGGGTGGAGGGGCCGGCCTCGATGCTTGCCGAGGACGAGGTGGCGGCCTACTTCGCCACGCGGCCGCGGCGCTCCCGGATCGGGGCCTGGGCCTCCCCGCAGTCGCGGGAGGTGGCCGGCCGCGAGGCGCTGGCGGCCTCCTACGCCGCGCTGGAGGAGCGCTTCGGCGGCGGTGACGGCACGTCTGGCGCCGGCGGGTCCGGCGGCGGGGCCTCCGGTGAGGGGGCGTCCGGTGAGGGGGCGTCCGGTGAGGGGGGTGAGGTGCCGGTGCCGCCCGAGTGGGGCGGCTTCCGGGTCCGGCCGGAGTCCTTCGAGTTCTGGCAGGGCCGACCGGGGCGGATGCACGACCGCCTCGTCTACCGGCGCACCCCCACCGAGGAAGACGCCGCGGCCGACCCCGGCTGGACCATCCACCGCCTCGCTCCCTGACCCCACATGCCGGTGGTGGTCGCGCCACGTGCCGGTGGTGGCGGCGCGACATGCCGGTGGTGGCGGGTCGACATGTGGCTCGTGGTCGCGCCACATGCCGGTGGTGGCGGGTCGACATGTGGCTCGTGGTCGCGAATCCACCAGTGGGGAGCTGCTGATGATCACCGTCTCCGGGCTTCGGTCATCGGGACAGCCCGCCCACCGCCACCGCGCGCATGTCGGGGGGCCACCACCTGCATGTCGGGGGGCCATCACGGGCATGTCGCGGAAGACGGGGCTTGTGAGTGAGCACTCACTCATTTACCCTGGGCGGGTGACCCCGCGAGCCACCCCGATGACGCCCGACGAGCGGCGCCGCGCCATCGTCGAGGCCGTCGTCCCCCTGATCCTCGAGTCGGGGGCGATGCCGACCACTCGCGAGATCGCCCAGGCGGCAGGGGTTGCCGAGGGCACCATCTTCCGGGTCTTCGACGACAAGACCACGCTGCTGTGGGCCGTGGCCGAGCACGTGCTCGCTCCGCCACCGGGCGTCGACCCGGCCGGATCGCTCGCCGGCGACCCCGACCTGCTGAAGGTGCTCACCGGTGTCGTCGAGCGGCTCCAGGGCAACATGCGGCGGGTCGGCACGATCCTGATGGTGCTCCGCCATCAGATGGCCTCCCACGCTCACGACAAGATGCCCGACGGGCCGCCGGCGTTCATCGTCGAGGCCAACCAGCGGCTGCTCGACCGGCTCACCCTCGTCTTCGAGAGGTACGCCCACCAGCTCACCGTCGAGCCCCGCACCGCCGCCCTGGCCCTGCGCAGCCTGGTCTTCGGAGCCCACCACCCCGGTATGGCCGAGGAGCCGCCCCTCTCCCCGCCGCAGGTCGCCGCGCTCGTGCTCTACGGCGTGGCCCGCCCGCCCGCCGCGCCGCCCACCGCCACCCCCTCGACTCCTGCAAGGGACGCCTGATGCTGATCCGACTCCTGAGGCGCCACCTGGCGCCGTACCGCTCCTGGCTGGCCGCCGTGGTGGCCCTCCAGTTCGTGAGCACCGTCGCGATGCTCTACCTGCCCAGCCTCAACGCCGACATCATCGACAAGGGCGTCACCGTCGGTGACACCGCCACGATCTGGCGGCTCGGCGGGGAGATGCTCGCCATCTCCGTGGTGCAGGTGCTCTGCTCGGTGGGGGCGGTCTACTTCGGAGCGCGCACCGCGATGGCCCTGGGGCGCGACGTCCGCCGCGCCCAGTTCGAGCGCGTCGGCACGTTCAGCCAGCGTGAGCTCAACACCTTCGGCGCGCCCAGCCTGATCACCCGCACGACCAACGACGTCCAGCAGGTGCAGATGCTGGTCCAGCTGAGCGCCACCATGGCGATCGCGGCGCCGATCATGATGGTCGGCGGCATCATCATGGCGATGCGCCAGGACCTGGGGCTCTCGTGGCTGTTCGCCGTCGTGGTGCCGGTGCTCTTCCTCGCCGTGGGCTTCGTGGTGAGCCGGATGGTGCCGGGCTTCCGCCAGATGCAGCGACGGATCGACGAGGTCAACCGGATCCTGCGCGAGCAGATCACCGGGGTGCGGGTCGTGCGCGCCTTCGTGCGCGAGCCGCTGGAAACCGATCGCTTCGCGAAGGCCAACACCGAGCTGACCGACGTGGCGCTGTCCACCGGCCGCTGGATGGCCACGATGTTCCCGCTGGTGATGCTGGTGGTCAACGTCTCCAGCGTGGCAGTGCTGTGGTTCGGCGGCCACCGTGTCGACAGCGGGGAGATGCAGGTCGGCTCGCTGACCGCGTTCCTCGCCTACCTCATGCAGATCCTGATGTCGGTGATGATGGCGACCTTCATGCTGATGATGGTGCCGCGGTCCGCGGTGAGCGCCGACCGGATCATGGAGGTGCTCGACACCGAGTCCTCGGTCAAGCTGCCCGACGACCCCATCGCGCCGGCCGGGCTGACCGGCACGCTCGAGCTCGACCACGTCTCGTTCGCCTACCCGGGCGCGGATCATCCGGTCCTGCACGACATCACCTTCCGCGCCGAGCCGGGGCAGACCGTCGCGGTGATCGGCTCCACCGGTGCCGGCAAGACCTCGCTGGTCAACCTGGTGCCGCGGCTCGTCGACGCCACCGGCGGCGAGGTCCGTATCGACGGGGTGGACGTGCGCCGGCTCGCGCCGGAGGTGCTCTGGCAGGCGGTCGGCCTGGTGCCGCAGAGGGCGTTCCTGTTCACCGGGACGGTGCGCAGCAACCTGCAGCACGGCAAGCCTGACGCCACCGACGAGGAAATGTGGGAGGCCCTGCGGATCGCCCAGGCCGACGGCTTCGTGCGGGCGATGCCCGACCAGCTCGACGCGCCGATCACCCAGGGCGGCACCAACGTGTCCGGCGGGCAGCGGCAGCGGCTGGCCATCGCGCGCGCCGTCGTACGCCGCCCGGAGATCTACCTGTTCGACGACGCCTTCTCTGCCCTCGACCTGGCGACGGACGCCCGCTTGCGGGCGGCGCTGAAGCCGGTGACCACCGACGCCACGATGCTCATCGTCGCGCAGCGCGTCTCCACGATCCGCGACGCCGACCTGATCCTGGTCCTCGAGGACGGGGCGGTGGCGGGGGCGGGCACCCACGACGAGCTGTTGGCCGGCAACGCGACCTACCAGGAGATCGTGGCGTCCCAGCTGAGCGCGGAGGAGGCGGCATGAGCGAGCAGACACCCGCCGCCGCCAGGGGCGGCGAGCTCAAGCAGACCGAGCGCATCACCGCCGGTCCGGGACCTGGGCGCGGGCCCTTCGGTGGCGGCATGGTCGGGCAGAAGGCGATGGAGTTCTGGCCCTCGGCCAAGCGGCTCGTGCGCCGGATGGCGCCCGCACGGGTCAAGGCGTTCGCCGTGGTCGCGCTCGCCGTGGTCTCGGTGAGCCTGATGGCGCTGGGCCCCAAGGTGCTCGGCCACGCCACCGACCTGATCTTCTCCGGCCTGGTCGGCACCATGCTCTCCAGCGCGGGCTTCGCCGACGGGACGCCCAAGAGCCAGGTCGTCGAGCAGCTGCGTGCCGCCGGCGAGAGCAACTACGCAGACATGGTGTCGTCGATGGACGTCGTGGTCGGCCGCGGGGTCGACTTCGGCGCCGTGGCGACAGTGCTCGGGTGGGTTCTCGGGATCTACGTGGTGGCCTCGCTGCTGGGCTGGCTCCAGGGCTACCTCCTCAACGACGTCGTCCAGCGCACGGTCTACGACATGCGCGAGGAGGTCGAGCACAAGATCCATCGGCTGCCGCTTCAGTTCTTCGACAAGCAGCCGCGCGGGGAGCTGCTCTCCCGGGTGACCAACGACATCGACAACATCAGCCAGTCGCTGCAGCAGACCATGAGCCAGCTGCTCACCTCGCTGCTCACGGTGGTGGCGGTGATCTCGATGATGGTGTGGATCAGCCCGCTGCTGGCGCTGGTCGCCCTGGTCTCGGTGCCGGTGACGATGCTGCTCGCCGGCCAGATCATGAAGCGCTCCCAGGGGCTCTTCGTCTCGCAGTGGCGGCGCACCGGCGTGCTCAACGCGCACGTCGAGGAGACGTTCTCGGGCCACGCACTGGTCAAGGTCTTCGGCCGTCAGGCCGAGGTCGAGCGGGTGTTCGCCGAGGAGAACGACGAGCTCTTCCGTGCCTCCTTCGGAGCCCAGTTCGTCAGCGGCCTGATCATGCCGGTGATGTTCTTCATCGGGAACCTCAACTACGTCATCATCGCGGTGCTCGGCGGCATGCGCGTGGCGTCGGGGACGATGAGCCTGGGCGACGTGCAGGCGTTCATCCAGTACACCCGCCAGTTCAACCAGCCGCTGTCGCAGGTCGCCTCGATGGCCAACCTGCTCCAGTCCGGGGTCGCCTCGGCCGAGCGGGTCTTCGAGCTCCTCGACGCCCGCGAGGAGGTGGCCGAGCTGGACGGCGCCCCCGCCGCCGGCGTACGCCGGGGCGAGGTGCGGTTCGAGGACGTCTCGTTCTCCTACGACCCCGAGCGGCCGCTGATCCGAGACCTCTCCCTGGTCGCCGACCCGGGCCACACCGTGGCCATCGTGGGGCCGACCGGTGCGGGCAAGACCACTCTTGTCAACCTCGTGATGCGGTTCTACGAGGTCGACGGCGGGCGGATCACGCTGGACGGCGTCGACATCGCCTCGATGCCGCGGTCGGTGCTGCGCGACCGGATCGGCATGGTGCTGCAGGACACCTGGCTGTTCTCCGGCACGATCCGCGAGAACATCGCCTACGGCCGCCCTGACGCCACCGAGGAGGAGATCCTCGCGGCCGCCCAGGCGACGTTCGTGGACCGGTTCGTGCACTCCCTGCCCGACGGCTACGAGACCGTCATCGACGACGAGGGGTCCAACCTCTCGGCGGGCGAGCGTCAGCTCGTGACGATCGCCCGGGCGTTCCTGTCCGAGCCGGCCCTGCTGATCCTCGACGAGGCGACCTCGTCGGTCGACACCCGCACCGAGCTGCTGCTGCAGCAGGCGATGAACGCGCTGCGCAGCGACCGCACCTCCTTCGTGATCGCCCATCGGCTCTCCACGATCCGCGACGCCGACCTGATCCTCGTCATGGAGGACGGCGCGATCGTCGAGCAGGGCACCCACGAGGAGCTGCTGGCGGCCGACGGTGCGTACGCGCGGCTCTACCGGTCGCAGTTCACCGGGGCCGGCGAGGAGGCGGTCGCCTAGGCCGTGCGGCTCGCGTCGCGACCGAGGAACGCCATCAGCCGGTCGCCCGGGGTGGCGTCCTCGGGTGCGGCGAGGGCCGGTCCGTACTGCCCCGAGGAGCGCTGCAGCGACTCGATCTCGGTCATGCCCGCGGGTCTCCCCTCGGCAACCTCCCAGTCGATCGGGTCCGGCAGGTCCGCCGCGCGCGAGAGGTCCCAGGCGTGCATCAGCACCTCGCTGGTGGAGTAGCCGTCGATCGCCTCGGGCAGCGCCTGGTCGCCCCTGTGCGGGGTGGACAGGGTGAGGCGGGCCGTCCCGGGGTCGTCGAGCAGCGACTGTACGTCGGCCGCCCGCCGTTGCCGGCCTGCGACGGGATCGTCGGCCGGGTCTCGTGGAAGGGGCAGCGGCTTGGCCATTGCTGCTGGTCGGGACTCGGGGCGGGTGCCCCGATCGGGCAGCGTCGCCGACGATGTCATCAACTCTTCGGTTGAATAGAAAAGCCCCTTGAGTGGGGGCCGCGCCGCGCCTACGGTGGTCGCACACGGGAAAGGAGGTGGTCCGAGGAATGAATTCTTCAAGGACGCGTGAGGTGGCTGCGCGCTAGCAGCATCCGGCCGGTGCGCGAGCTTCGACTGGGCCACGCGCTGGCGAATCCATCGCAGTCACCCGACCCGCAGGCGATCCGGGCACGTCCCCCGGACGGCATCACGACCCCGTCGTGACGTCAACGCCTGCGGGTCGCTGCGTTGCCAAGGGGGTCGCTCGCCCCACGTGCCAGCAGCGGGAGGCAGGGGGTCACCCGCCGGGCCAGCCCGACCACTCCAGCCGGCCGGCGTACTGCTCCTCGACGTCGGCGAGCAGCGCCGCCCAGGCCAGCACGTCGACCGGTCGCAGCCGGCGTCGCAGCGACTCGACATCGTCGGCCGCCACGGCCTCGCGCAGCAGCGGCCCCAGGAGTGCCGTCGCCCGGTCGCTGCGTCGTACGGTCGCCATCAGCGAGCCCACGAGAGTCGGTGCCAGGAAGGCGTTCTGCACCTTCTGGCGGCGGGCACCGGGGTGGTTGCTGGAGCGTAGCTCGCCCTCGGGGCCGCACGCGGTCCGCAGCAGCTCGCGGTAGTAGGCGTGGCCCTGCTTGTCGGCCAACGGCACCGAGAGCGCCGCCCGCACCACGCTGGGATGGGTGAAGGGCATCCACACCTCGGTCTCGGGGCCGACCAGCAGCCGGGCCGCGATGGTCACCGCGCGGTTCTGCCGGGTCAGCAGCTGCAGCAGGGTCTCCCGGTTGGGGTGGTCGGCGACGGTCGCTGCCAGGTCGGCGTAGGCCGCGAAGGCCGCCTGCCGGAGGTCGTCCGACGCTGCGTCGGACAGGAAGTCCAGGCGGCGCCCTCCCGAGCCCTGGAACAGGTTGAGAGGCCACGGAATGGCGCTCGCCGCGGCACTGCCTGCGATGTCGGCGCGCAGCAGGGCGTCGCCGTAGCCGCCGTCGAGCACCGGCAACGGCTGCCCGTGCAGGGCGTCGGCCAGGGGGAGGAGCCAGGTGTGCATCCAGCTCTGGAACTCCAGCCGCCGCCGTGCCGCGGCCTGGTGGGCCGCCCAGTCGCGGCCCTGCGGCAGCACCATCCGCTGCGGCACGCCCAGGGAGGCGGCGACCCGCTGGGCCCAGACGACGTCCTTCTCCTTGGGGTGGTACTGGTACGTCGTCCAGGCCTCCACCGGGTGGCCGCGTCGCCGTGCCAGGGACGCGAGCACCCGGGAGTCCCAGCCGCCGCTCAGGGTCACGACGACGGGGTCGTCCCCACCGGGGACGGCTGCCGTGAGCAGCTCGGTCATCTCGGCGGGCGGCGTCGGTGTCGCGGGGGTGTCGTCCCACAGCGGCCGGGCCGACCGCTCGGTCAGCCTGCCGTCGCGGGTCACCTCCCAGGCGGCGCCCGCGAGGAGCCGCTGCACCTCTCGGAACGGCGTCGTGCCGCCGACCGGAGCGCCGACAGTGAGGATGGCGCCCCAGGCTGCGAGGTCAGGGGTCAGGGGGCCGTCGTCGAGATCGAGCAGCGGCAGGAGGCGGGTGCTGAGGTAGACCGCGGTGCCGATCCGCCGCGCGTAGAGGTCCTGGAGGCCCAGGCCGTCGGCGTGCACCACCCCGCCGTCGGGGTCGACGGCCACACCGGGGGCGGCCGCGACGGCGGCCGCCCGCTCCCACGACGTCGGCACCTCTTCGGGGGCGGCGGCCGCCCAGGTCCACCCACGGCGCTCGCCTGCACTCCACGGCGTCAAGGTCCCGCTCGCCCATGCCGTCAGGTGCGGTGTCGAGACCACCGGGGTCGGGACGGCTCCGCGGCCGAGTCCTGTGACCAGCCGGTCGACCAGGGCGGGGTCCGGGCTGCCCAGCGCCGCCACCACCTCCGGGCGCGCCGACCGGCCGAGAGAGGCGTCGGCACCGGGCACGAGCGCAGCCTAGTCGGGCCGAAACAAGTTGTCGTCAACAACTATGGGAGATAAAGTTGTCGGCGACAACCGTTGACCCCTCCTTCAGTCCGAGGCCACGTGACCGCCACTTCACCCCCCTCCCCGGCAGCGGTGGACTCATCCACCGCCGGGGCGCCGATGTCCCACCGCGAGGTCCTCGAGGCGCTGACCGGCCTGCTGCTCGCCATGTTCGTCGCGATGCTCTCGAGCACCGTCGTGTCCAACGCTCTGCCACGGATCGTCGCCGATCTCGGCGGTAGCCAGACCGGCTACACCTGGGTGGTCGTCGCGACGCTGCTGACGATGACCGCGACGACGCCGATCTGGGGCAAGCTCGCCGACCAGTTCTCCAAGAAGCTGCTCGTGCAGTCGGCGCTGGTGATCTACTCGGTCGGGTCGCTGATCGCCGCGACGGCGCCCTCGATGGAGGTGCTGATCGGCGCCCGGGCGGTGCAGGGCCTCGGCGTGGGCGGTCTCACCGCCCTGGTCCAGGTGGTGATCGCCAGCATGGTCGCGCCGCGTGAGCGAGGCCGCTACGCCGGCTACATCGGCGCCACCTTCGCCCTCGCCACGGTCTCGGGTCCGCTGGTGGGCGGGGTGCTCGTCGACACCGTCGGCTGGCGCTGGTGCTTCTACGTCGGCCTGCCGGTCGCCGCGCTCGCCTTCGTGGTGCTGCAGCGCACGCTGCACCTGCCCGTGGTCCGCCGAGAGGTGCACATCGACTACCTCGGCGCGACGCTCCTGGTGGGCGGGGTGAGCCTGGTGCTGGTGTGGGTCTCGCTGGCCGGCAACCAGTTCGCCTGGGCTTCGCCGACGAGCCTGCTCGTGGTCGGGGCGGGCGCCGTCGTGGTGGCCGCCGCGATCGTGGTGGAGGCCAAGGTCGCCCGGGAGCCGGTGATCCCGCTGCGGCTGTTCCGCGACCGCACCACCGCGCTCGCCACCGCAGCCTCGGTGCTGGTCGGCGTCGCGATGTTCGGCGCCACGGTCTACCTCTCGCAGTACTTCCAGCTCGCCCGCGGCATGTCGCCGACCAAGGCCGGCCTGATGTCGGTCTGCATGGTGGGCGGCCTGCTGGTCAGCAGCATCGTGTCGGGCCGCACCATCACCCGCACCGGCCGCTGGAAGCGCTTCCTGGTCGGCGGGATGGTGCTGGTCATCCTCGGCATGTCCCTACTGGCCACCATCGACGAGACCACCGCCCTGTGGCGGGTCGGGGTCTTCATGGCCGTGCTCGGCCTCGGGCTCGGGTCGACCATGCAGAACCTCGTCCTGGCGGTGCAGAACAACACCGCGCACGCCGACATGGGGGCGGCGAGTGCGGTGGTGACCTTCTTCCGGTCCATGGGCGGGTCGATCGGTGTCTCCGCGCTCGGTGCCGTGCTCAGCCACCGGGTGGCCGCAACGGTGACCTCGGGGCTGCAGCGGATGGGTGTGGAGTCGGGTGCCCACGCGAGCCACGCCATCCCCGACCTGGCCACGCTCCCCGAGCCCGTGCGGCAGCTCTTCGAGCACGCCTTCGGGGCCGCCACCGGCGACCTGTTCCTGATCGCGCTGCCGTTCGCCGTGGTCGCGCTCGGCTGCGTGCTGCTCATCCGCGAGGTGCCGCTTCGCACCACGATCCTGCACGACGACGAGCTGGCGCCGGAGGTGTCGGCCGAGCTCGGCGTCGACCAGCCCGGCGGTGCCCGATGACGCGGCGTGGCGAGGTGCTGGCGGCGCTCGAGGGTGAGCTCGGGGTGCTGATCCACCGGGTACGCCGGGTGATCGGTGAGCGGGCCCGCGCCGTGCACCCCGAGCTGTCGGGGGCGTCGTACCTCCTGCTCGGGCAGCTGCTCGAGCACGGTCCGCTCCGGTCGAGCGCCCTCGTCGAGACCTTCGGCGTCGACAAGGGGGCGGTCAGCCGGCAGATCCAGCAGCTCGTCGGGCTCGGGCTCGTCGAGCGGGGACCCGACCCCGACGACGGCAGGGCGCAGCTGCTCGGCGTCACCCCGGCCGCGCGTGAGGCGATGGCCGAGGTGTCGGGCAAGCGCCGCCAGCTGCTGGCCGACCGGCTCGCCGACTGGACCGAGGCCGACCTGCGTGCGCTGGTCGACTCCTTGGCGCGCTACAACCGGGCGCTCGCGGACTGACCGATCTCCTGACGGCGCGGTCGGCGGGCGGGGAGCGCGACCGCGCCGTGGGCTCAGCAGCGCAGCCAGGCGCTGGTGTCGGGAGGCAGCCGTCGGTCGTCGAGCGGGCCGCTGGCGAGCAGCGGCTCGCCGTCGGGGAGCGGCACGTGGGTGGTGCCGCAGTTGACGACCGCGGTGAGCCCGCCGTGGCGGAAGGCCAGCACCTGGGGCCCGAGGTCGAGGAGCTCGACCTCGGCACCGGCCTGGTCGGTCGCGAACTCGCGGCGCAGGAGGAGCGCCCGACGGTAGAGCTCCAACGTGGAGTCCGGGTCGCCCTCCTGTCGTTCGACGGTGAGGGCACCCCAGTCGGCCGGCTGCGGGATCCACGGGGCGCCGGGGCCGGGCCCGAAGGAGTACGGCGGCGCGCTGCCGGCCCACGGCATCGGGACCCGACAGCCGTCGCGCCCGGGATTGCCGGTGCGGAACCACAACGGGTCCTGGCGGTGCTCCGGGGCCACGTCGACCTCGGGGAGACCGAGCTCCTCGCCCTGGTAGAGGTACGCCGCCCCCGGCAGGGCCAGCGTGGCCAGGGTGGCGGCGCGGGCCCGGGCCAGCCCGCGCGCGCCGCCGCCGTACCGCGTGACGCTGCGGGTGACGTCGTGGTTGTTGAGCACCCAGGTCGGCCATGCGCCCACGGCGCGGGTGGCCTCGATCGTCGTCGTGATGACCTCGCGGAACGCTGTGGCGTCCCAGTCGGCGAGCAGCCAGGCGAAGTTGAAGGTCTGCTGCAGCTCGTCGGGCCGGATGTAGGCCGCGGTCGTCGCGGGGGTGCGGGTCCAGGCCTCGGCGACCGCCATCGCGGCGTAGTCCTCGAGGATCGGGTGCCAGCTGCGGTAGACGTCGTGCACCTCCGGCTGGTCCCACATCGGCTCGTCGGGCTCGTGCGCGCCGACCTGGAAGCGGTCGTCATGGTCGTCGTGCTGCGCGGCGGCCGCGATGGACGGCGCCTCGTGCACCTGGTCGCGCAGGCTCTCCTCCTTGAGCAGGCCGTGGGCGACGTCGATGCGGAAGCCGTCGGCGCCGCGGTCGAGCCAGTAGCGCAGCACGTCCTGGAACATCGCGTTGACCTCGGGGTTGCGCCAGTCGAGGTCGGGCTGGCTGGTGTCGAAGAGGTGGAGATACCACTGGTCGGTGTCGTCCACGCGCGTCCATCCGGCGCCTCCGAAGACCGACTGCCAGTTGTTGGGCGGCAGCTCGCCCGCCTCGCCGCGGCCGGTGCGGAAGAGGTAGCGCGCGCGCTCCGGCGAGCCCGGCTCGGCGGCCAGGGCCGCGCGGAACCACGCGTGGTCCCAGGAGGTGTGGTTGGGCACCAGGTCGACGACGACCTTGAGCCCCAGCTCGTGGGCGCGGGCGATCAGCCGGTCGGCGTCGTCGAGGGTGCCGAACAGCCGGTCGACGTCGCGGTAGTCGGCGACGTCATAGCCGTGGTCATGCTGAGGAGAGGTGTAGAAGGGCGTCAGCCACACCGCGTCGGCCCCGAGGTCGCGGACGTAGGGCAGGCGCTGGGTGATGCCGGGCAGGTCGCCGACACCGTCGCCGTCGCTGTCGGCGAAGGACCGCACGTAGATCTGATAGACGACCGCGTGCCGCCACCAGGGTGTGGCGGGGGCCTCGAGGCTGGTGGCGGGCGGAATTGGATCGTTCACATTCGGCACCCGAGCATCCTTCGGGACAGGTCCCCGGTGCGTCAAACCAGACCCGCCGAGGCGTCGCGGATGGTGCGGTGAGGCGTCGCGGATGGTGCGGTGAGGCGTCGCGGATGGTGCGGTGAGGCGTCGCGGGCGGGGCGGTGAGGGCTCAGCGCGAGGCGGCCAGGAAGACCTCGGGGTCCACCGTGATCCACAGGTGCTCGGCGCGGCCGACGACGCGACCGTCGGGATCGTAGACCGTGGCGGCGGTGAGGGTCTTGCGGCCCTGGATACCGCGGACCTCACCGACGACGACATGCCGGTCTCCCACGTGCGGCCGGGCGTCGACCGAGGCGGTGATCCGGCCGAGCACCATCGGCCGGTCGGCGATGTCGGCGGCCCAGGCGCTGACGCAGTCCAGCGCCGCCCAGGCGACCGGGACCGTCGTGGTCTCAGGCCGTTCGGGGTCGGCCACCGAGTCGGCCGGCGTCCAGGTGGCCGCCACGCGGGTGGCGCCGACGAACCCGGGGAAGATCCGCAGGCCGTCGCCCGGCTCACGGTCGACGCCGCACGAGAAGCAGGTGGGGAACGGGTGCGAGCGGAGGCCGGCGTACGTCGTCTCCGCGGCGCGGGCGACCTCGGGCTCCACCGGGTCGACGGCGACCAGCTCGTCGGCCACGACCCGCGCCTCGGCGACGACCCGGTCCTCCAGGCGGGCGACCAACCGGTCGCTAGCCGGCTCCACCGGCATCGCCAGCTCCAGCGGAGGCGGCAGCCGCAGCGTCACCTCCACCGCACCGGCTGGCCCGTCCAGCGCGAGTGCCGCCATCGCGCCGGCGGTCCAGCCGCCGTTGCCGGAGCCGCGCGGCCCGCAGTAGCGCTCGGGCACCAGCAGAACCTTCATGTCCGGCTCCTCAGCTCGACGAGGACTTGATGCGTTCGTAGCGGGCCAGCGACTCGTCGCGCTCCTCGGCGTGGACGACGATCGGGTCGGGGTAGCCCTCGATGTCGCCCGGCTCGTGAGGGTCGTCGGCCTCGGCAAGCTCCGGCACCCACCGTCGCACGTAGGCGCCGTCGGGGTCGAACCGGCGGCCCTGGGTGGTGGGGTTGAAGATCCGGAAGTACGGCGCCGCGTCGGTGCCCGAGCCCGCCACCCACTGCCAGCCGTGCTGGTTGGAGGCCAGGTCGCCGTCGACCAGGTGCTCCATGAAGTGGCGCGCGCCGTGCTGCCACTCGACGTGCAGGTCCTTGACCAGGAACGACGCCACGATCATCCGCACCCGGTTGTGCATCCAGCCGGTGGCACGCAGCTGACGCATGCCGGCGTCGACGATGGGATAGCCGGTGCGGCCGTCCTTCCATGCGTGCAGCTGCTCGCCAGGCTCGTCGTAGGCCATCCGTGCGAACTCCGGCCGCAGGTAGTCGCGCGCCGAGTCGGGCCGGTGGAAGAGCACGTCTGCGTAGAACTCCCGCCAGGCCAGCTCCTTGCGGAAGGTCTCGGCTCCCTTCGAGCGCCTCGGGGCCAGGTCGGCCAGCAGGGTGCGCGGGTGGATCTCGCCCCACTTCAGGTGCACCGACAGGCGGGACGTGCCATCGAGGTCCGGGCGGTTGCGGTCGTCGGCGTAGCCGTCGATCCTGGTGTCGAGGAACTCGCGCCAGCGCTTCAGCGCAGCCTGCTCCCCGGCCTCCGGCAGCTCCATCTCGGCGGGCGGGTCGCTGTCGGGCAGCGGCCCGGAGCGTGAGAGCCCGAGCCAGTCGCCGTGGTCGGGCGGGTCCACCGGGCCGCGCCAGCCGTGCGCCGCCCAGGCCTTCGAGAACGGCGTGTAGACGCGATAGGGGTCGCCCTGCTGGTTGTGTATCCGCCCCGGCGCGACGGCGTACGGCGAGCCGGTGCGGACCAGTTCGATGGCGTGCTCGGCCAGTGCCTGTTCGACCGCCTCGTCGCGACGGCGGCCGTAGGGGCCGTAGTCGGCGGCGATGTGGACGCGCTGCGCGTCGACCTCGCGGGCGGCGGCGACGACGCGGTCGACGGGGTCGCCGTGGGTGACCACCAGCCGGCCCCCGAGGGTGCGCAGGCTCTCGTCGAGGGCGCGCAACGAGGCGGCGAGATAGGCCCGGCGCGGGCCGCCGCTGGGCTTCCAGAGGGACTCGTCGACGACGAACAGCGGCAGCACGCCGCCGTCTGCGCATGCCTCCAGCAGCGCCGGGTTGTCGCCGACCCGGAGGTCGCGGCGGAACCACATCACGGAGGGCGTCGGGGAGGGCATCGCCGCATACTCTGCCAGGGCCGGCGGATCGTCGGCGCGCGCGGACCGTGCCGGGGCGGTACCTGCCGGGGGTCGGGGGATGCCTTCGCGCGCCGCGGATCGGGCCGTCGACCGGGGCGTGGTGGCGGCGTACGCCGGGTGGCCGGTCTGCGCCGCGGCCGGCGATGAGCAACAATGTGCGGCGTGAGCGACCTGATCGACACCACGGAGATGTACCTCCGGACCATCTACGAGCTGGTCGAGGAGGGGATCGTCCCGCTGCGCGCACGGATCGCGGAGCGGCTGCACCAGTCCGGCCCGACCGTCTCGCAGACGGTGGCCCGGATGGAGCGCGACGGCCTGGTGACGGTCGAGGGCGACCGCCACCTGGAGCTCACCGCCGAGGGGATGCGGCTCGCGACCCGGGTGATGCGCAAGCATCGGCTCGCCGAGCGGCTGCTCACCGACGTGATCGGCCTCGACTGGGAGCTGGTCCACGCCGAGGCCTGCCGATGGGAGCACGTCATCTCGGAGAACGTCGAGCGGCGGCTGCTGGAGCTGCTCGACAACCCCACGGAGTCGCCGTACGGCAACCCGATCCCGGGGCTCGACGAGCTGGGTCAGACCCAGGTCGGCGAGGAGTTCATGGACGGCGTGGTGGCGCTCTCCGAGGTGGCCGGGCCGCAGCGCGCGCGGGTGCTGGTGCGGCGGATCTCGGAGGAGATGCAGAAGGACGAGGCGCTGATGGGCACCCTGCGCCGGATCGGCGCCCTGCCCGACAAGAACGTCGCGATCAGCGCCACCGAGGACGGCATCCTCGTCGGCTCCGGCGGCGAGACCGCCGAGATCGACATCACCGCCGCCGAGCACATCTTCGTCAAGCGCCTCTGACGGCCGGTAGCGGTCGCGTCGGGATGGTTGACTGCAGAAGTGTCGTGACACCCCGGGGGAGACAGCATCACTGCAGTCAACGATCCCGGAGGCGCGCGACCAGGGCCGACAGGAACTCCGAGCAGCCGACCTCGACGCGGTGGGCCGCCAGCTCGTCGCCCCGGGTGGCGCCACGGTTGACGATCACCACGGGCACGCCCAGCGTGGCTGCCCGGCGGACGAACCGCAGCCCGCTCATCACCGTCAGTGAGGAGCCGGCGACCAGCAGCGCCCCGGGGCCGTCGTCGTCAGGGGCGGCCAGCGCGTCGACCGCGTCGTAGCATCGCTGCACCCGGTCGGCCGGGACGTTCTCGCCGAAGAAGACCACATGCGGCTTGAGGACACCGCCGCACGCCTCGCATGCCGGGACCACGAACCCGGCGGTGTCCTCCAGGTCGACGTCGCCGTCGGGCCGCGCCGCCGTCGCGGCCCAGCGGTCGAGGTGCCCCGGGTTGAGCGCGCTCATCCGTTCCTGCAGTCCTGCGCGCGGGGTGACCGCTCGACAACCCAGGCAGACCACCTCGGCGATCCGGCCGTGCAGCGCCACCAGGCGGCTGCTGCCGGCGCTCTCGTGCAGCCCGTCGACGTTCTGGGTGATGAGCAGCCGGAGCCGGCCCGGCCGCTCCTCCAGGGCGGCCAGCGACCGGTGGCCGGGGTTGGGGTCGGCGCCGTGCATCCGCGCCCAGCCGAGATGCGAGCGCGCCCAGTAGCGCTGCTGAGCGGCCGGTCCGCTGACGAACTCCTGGTAGGTCATCGGCTGGGCCGGCCTGCTTCTTCCCTGCCCGCTGGGTCCGCGGTAGTCGGGGATGCCGGAGTCGGTCGACAGCCCCGCCCCGGTCAGCACGACCAGGGAGCGGTGCGCCAGGAGGTCCAGTGCTGCTGCCTGGACGTCGTACGACGTGAGGGTCACGGGTGTCTCATCGCGCGTAGCGGGCCTCGGCCCGGGCCCGTGCCTTGGCCGCCTCGACCTCGCGGTCCTTCGGCGGTGCCGAGGTGACCAGCTGGTCCAGCAGCCGCTCGGTAGCGGCCGCCACCTCGGCGACGGCGGTGTCGAAGGCCGGCTGGTTGGCCAGCGACGGCTTGGTCGAGCCGCTCACCTTGCGGACGTACTGGAGCGCGGCGGCAGCCACCTCGTCGTGCGTCGCCGGGGGCGCGAAGTTGTGCAGAGGGCGGATGTTGCGGCACATGCCGACGAGGGTACGCCGCCGCGCGAGGCGGACCTCCGGACTCGAGCAGCCGCCAGGCGCATGTCGAGCAGCCACAGCGCGCATGTCGGGCGGCCACGACGCGCATGTCGCGGTCAGAGGGGGAAGACGGAGACCTGCGAGCCGGTCCAGAGGACCACGCGGCCGTCGGCGAGCGGCACGAGCCGCACCCGGGTCACGTCGCGACCGGCCTCGACCGGCACGGTCCGGGTGTCCAGGCGGTCGCCGGCGACGGTCGCCACGACCACGGAGCCGACGCCGGTGCGCCAGTCGGAGACGACGGTGAGAGCCGTCTCCCGGTCGGGCAGCCAGGTGAACTGGCGCGGGTCCTGTCCCGCCAGGGCGGCCGACGACCGACCGAAGCCCACCACGTCGACCCGCCGCGGCGCGGTCAGGTCGGCCACGTCGAAGAGCGCGAGCTGCGCGCCACGGACCGTCCCCTGGAGGCTGGCGTCCTGGCCGAGGCCGAGCAGCCGCTCGCCGCCGATCGGGTGGAGGTACTCCGAGAAGCCGGGGATCTTGAGCTCGCCGAGCAGCCGCGGCGCCGCCGGGTCGGTCAGGTCGACGGCGTAGAGCGGGTCGGTCTGCCGGAAGGTCACCAGCACCGCCAGGTCGTCGAACCAGCGCACGGACTTGATCTGCTCGCCCACGCCCAGGGCGTCGAGACGGCCGATCTCGACCAGCTGGTCGCCGCGCTCGGCGAAGGTGACCACGGAGTTGAAGCTCCCGGTCTCCACGGTCGGGCCCACGGCCAGCCGCAGCGTCCCGTCGACCGCGTCCATCGCCCACCGGTCCGCGACCTGACCCTCGACCTCGCCCGCGGCGAGGTAGTCGGTCTCGAGGTCGTCGAGTCCGAAGGCATAGAGCCGGGTGACCCCCTGGTCGTCCGGCGCCACCAGCGTGCTCGGCACCGCGCCGACCACGCCGGACTCCACCGGCATCGGGCCGAACCAGCCGAAGCTCCAGGGGCTGCTGGCGAGGTAGAGCCGGTCGCCCGAGAGGTACGCCGTCTGCGCGTCGCCGGCGACTGCCGTCGTGTCGGCGCCGGCGGGGTCGTCGGCGTGGAACGCCACGACCGTGAGCGTGCCGAAGGTGGCCCCGTCACGGGGCAGTGCGACGTCGGTGCAGGCGAGCGCGGGGGCCGCGTCCGTGGGGTCGGCCGAACCCTCGCGCACGGTCGGCAGCCAGGTGCCGATCGTGGACTCGCGGACGACCCGCCGGTTGTACGCCAGCGCCTCCCGCTCGGTCTCGATCTGCGAGCCCTTGCCGTCGGAGGGCGTCACGAACGGCAGCTCGGGCAGCCCGGAGCTGAGCACGACCCGCACCACCTCGCCGTGCTGGCGGACCGCCACGGTCTCCGCGTCGAAGACCCGGCTGTCCCGCACCACCGGCGCCGTCGGGTCGCTCACGTCGACCACGCTGACCCGGGTCTCGCGCTGCAGCTGAGGGAACACCCGGCCCGGGAGCTGCCGGCGGGTGGGCAGGCTCCGCTCCGGGCCGACCGCGACGACGGTGTCGCCGGACAGCAGGATCTCGGCGCCTTGCACGCCGGGGAGCACCAGGCTGCCCAGCATCACCGGCTCGCCGCCGGAGACGTCGTACGTCGTCAGCCGGGGGCCGTCGACGGTGACCAGCAGGTCACCGGACGTCTTCACCGTGTCGGGCTCGTCGACGTCGGCCTCCTGGACGTTCGTGCCCGTCTGGCTGCTGCCGGCCTCCTGGGTGCCAGGCAGTCGCGTGGTCGGCGCCGTGCCGGCGACCGAGCTCTCAGCCACGCCTCCGACGTCGTCGGCGTAGTAGATGCCGATCGGGCCGTCCCACCCCCACGCGGTGACTCGCTCCAGCGCACGGTCGACGTACCACTGCCGCAGCTCCTCGCACGACGTCGCCGGCCGCAGGGCCGCGTTGGCCAGCCGGACCGGGTCGTCCATCGGTGCAGGTACGGTCGAGCCGGCGACCGCCATCCCCGTCAGGAACGACGCCGCCAGTGCCGTCGTCGCGAGACCCACCCGCGCTGTCGCTGTCGATCGCCTCGTCATGGCCTCCCCCTCGGGTCGTCGTGCTGACCCCGATGGGACGGGTCGGGCGGGCGTCCGGTTCCCGGGCGGTCACCGCAGCGAGCGGGCGAGGGCCGCCGACGCGGCGGCCAGCAGGACCAGGCCGGCGCCGAGCAGCACCAGCACGTTGGGCCAGACCTGGGCGAGGCCGTCGCCGTCCACGAGGATCCGCCACATCGCGTCGTTCATCCAGGCGTGCGGGGTGAAGAAGGCGACCCGGCGCAGCGCGTCGGGGAAGAACTCCAGCGGCTGCATCGACCCGCCGAGCGCGGCCAGCACGAGGGAGAGGAGCAGGGCGACGGCTCCCACCTGCTGGGGACTCCGGCCGAGGGTGCCGAGCAGCATGGCCCCGCCCGTGCCGACCAGGGACATGCCGACGCAGAGCGCCCAGACGGCACCGGGTGCATGCCAGTCGACACCGAAGAGCAGCATGCTGCCGAAGAACACGATGGCGGCCTGCGCCAGCGCGACGACGAACCGGGCGAGCGCCTCGCCGGCGACGATGGCCGACACCGTGGCCGGACCGGCGCGCATCCGGCGGGTGACGCCGAGCTGCCGGGTGGTGAGCAGGTAGACCGCCCCGTTGAGTGAGGTCAGGAAGATGAAGAGGGTGAGCTGGCCGGCGGCCAGCACCGCCTGGATCCCGGCCGTCTCCTGCCCGGGCTCGCCGAGCTGCTCGACGTCCACGGAGATCGGTGGCACTGCCCCGGCTGCCTCGGTCACCGCGGTCTCCGCGGTGCCGGTGTCGGTGCCGGTGTCGGCCGCCACCACGGCGACCACCTGGGCGCGCACCCCGGCCTCTTGGACGGTGGCCTCGAAGACCGACCGGAGCTCGAGGTCCTGGCCGGCCCCGGGCGACAGCCAGCGGAACGTCGTCCCGTCGCCGTCGGACTCGACGACCCACCCGGCGTCGAAGGTGCGCCGGGCCACGTCGTCGCGCAGCTCGTCGGCCGAGTCGACCAGGACGAGGTCGACGTTCTGCAGCGCCTCCATCCGCTCGGTGACCGAGCGGGACAGGGTGGACGGGGTCGCGTCGACGACGCCGACCCGCGAGTCGCCGGAGCTTCCTCCGATGGCCACGCCCAGGGCGAACACGATCAGCAGCGGCAGCACGACGTAGAAGAACAGGTTGGATCTGTCGGCCAGCAGCCGGCGAAGGTTGGCACGGGTGAGGGCGACGACGGTGTCGCCGGTCGTGGCGCTCATGGGCGGACCGTCCGTCGGGCCAGCACGAGCCCAGGGACCCCGACGACGACGGCGAACAGCAGGAGGGCACCCACCGGCCCGGCCACCGCCGTCCAGCCCTGGCCGCCGGTCATCCGCACCAGCCCTTCGTTGAACCAGAAGTGCGGGGTCAGCTTGGTGACCACCGAGGCCGCTCCGCCCACGCGCGCCATCGAGAAGAACGAGCCGCCGAGGATGCCGAGCACGAGCGCGACCATGGCCTGGATCGCCCCGGCCTGCTCCGGGTTGCGGGCCAGCCCTGCAACCAGGCTCACCGTCGCGACGGCCGCCAGCACGCCGCTGAGGACCAGCAGGCCGACACCGAGCGGGTTGCCCCAGTCGGCCCCGAGCAGCAGGCTCGAGAAGCCGACCATGAACACCATGGAGACCAGCCCGAGGGCAAGGCTGACCAGGATCTTGCTCATCAGCACCTGCCAGGGCGCCACCGGGGCGGCGAGGATCCGCGCGAGGGTGCGCTCGCGGCGCTCCTCCAGCAGCCCCAGCACGCCGAACTGCACGGTGAAGAACAGGAAGAACGTCGCCATCCCGGCGGCGACCTGGGTCTTCGGGTCGATGGCGTCGGCTCCTTCGGTCGCCTCGACCACCTGGGCGGGGGAGGGCGCCTCGACGAGCTGCTGGGCAAGCGCCTGCGGATCACCCGAGCCGCCCAGGGTCTGGCTGGCCACCACGGCCTGGCCGACGCCGTCCACGGTGAGTGCGGTCGACCGGCTCACGGCCTCGGCGATGGCGCCGGCGACCGGCGAGCCCGGTTCGCTGAGCACGGTGACGCTGCGCCCGTCGGCGGCCACGACGATCCCGGCTTCCACGTCGCCGTCGGTGACGGCGGCCCGGAGCGTCGCCTCGTCGTCGTAGGCCGTCACGGTGAGCGTGTCGTCGTCCTGCAGCGACGCCAGTGGCCCCTGCTCCAAGGCTGTCGAGACCGGCGCGTCCGCGGTCACGATGCCGACCGGGATCTGCTGCACGTCGGGCCCCGCCACCATGAAGGACAGCACCGTGATCAGCGCGGCCGGGGCCAGGATCGCCAGCACGATCGCCGAGCGGTCACGCAGCCGGGCCCGGAAGTCCCGCCAGAACAGTGTCCAGACGTGCCCCAGTGGATTCGGCACGGCCCCTCAGTCCCTCAGGGCGGTGCCGGTGATGTGCAGGAACACCGAGTCCAACGACGGCTCGGCCACCCGAAGGTCGACGATGCCGATGCCCGCGCGGTCGAGCTCGCCGACCAGTCGCGGCAGCAGTGACGACGCCGTCGCGCACATGCACTCGATTGTCTGGTCGTCGGTGGCGGCCACCTGGAGGACCTCCGGCAGCTGCTCCAGGGACGCGGCGGCGGTCGCGGCCTGGCCGGTCAGCCGGAGGGTGATCCGGTCGTGCTGGTCGACCAGCGCCACCAGCTCGCGGCGGGTGCCGAGGGCCAGCAGCCGGCCGTGGTCGACGATGCCGACCCGGCGGCACAGCCGCTCGGCCTCCTCCATGTAGTGGGTGGTGTAGAGCACGCTCATGCCCGACTCCCCGAGCGCTGCCACGGCCTCCAGGATGGCGTTGCGGCTCTGCGGGTCGATACCGACGGTCGGCTCGTCGAGGATCAGCAGCCGTGGCTGGTGCAGCATGCCGGCGGCGATGTTGAGCCGTCGCTGCATCCCGCCGGAGTAGTCGCTGACCCGGTCGCCCGCCCGGTCGGTGAGGCCCACGACCTCGAGCGTCTCGGCGATGCGGCCCGCGGCCTCCGCGCCGCGCAACCCGTAGAGGCGGGCGAAGAAGGCGAGGTTGTCGCGGCCGCTGAGCTCGGGATAGAGGGCGATCTCCTGGGGGACGTAGCCGATCAGCTCCCGGCCGTGGATGCTGCCCGGGCTGATCGCTGTGCCCTCCACCGTCACCTCACCGGCATCGCGGTCGAGCAGCCCGCAGATCATCGAGATGGTGGTGGTCTTGCCGGCGCCGTTGGGGCCGAGCAGCCCGAAGGTCTCGCCGGGGGCGACCTCGAAGGACAGGTCGTCGACCGCCTGCAGCTCGCCGAACGACTTGCGCAGGCCCTGCACGTGCAAGGTGGGTGGTGTCATCGGACTGCTCCTGGATGACTTCGGATGTTCTATAGTGACACTAATCTAGTTTGACTACAGAGCGCAACGGAGGAGGGCGCGGTGGCCCGACGCCCACGCGGCCAGCTGCGGGCCGAGATTCTCGCGGCGACCACGTCCCTGCTCCGCCAGCGACTCGACCCGGCCCTGGTCTCGATCGACGCCGTGGTCTCGGCTGTCGGCTGTTCGCCGCCCGCGCTCTACTACTACTTCCCCACCAAGGAGCACCTGCTCTGGGAGGCCTGCCGCGACCAGTACGCCGCGTTCTCCGCCGACCTCCAGGCGATGACCCCCACGACCGACGACCCACGCGCCGACCTGCGCGCCCGGGGAGCGGCGTACCTCCGGTGGGCCAAGGAGCATCCGGCGGCCTACCGGGTGCTGTTCATGACGCCGCTGGAGCTCAGTGACCCCGACGCGCCCGAGCCCGAGGAAGGCCAGGGGCCTCCCGACTTCCATGAGGTCCCCGGTCTGGGCGACCTGGTGCGCGACCTGGAGCGCGCCTCGGCAGCCGGCCACCCCGTCGGCGACGTCAATCTCGCAGCATTCTCGCTCTGGGCCGTCGTGCACGGCTTTGCCAGCCTCGCGATCACCGAGCCGGCGATCCCGGCGGCGTTCCTCGAGGCCGGCCTGGCTCGGGCGACCCACGGTCTGATCCCGCCACCGCCGCCGTGACACGATGACGCCATGGCTGGCAACCGCACCGAACGAGAGCTCGACCTGGTCCTGTTCGGGGCCACCGGCTTCACCGGTGGCCTGACGGCGGAGTACCTCGCCCGTCAGGCCCCGCCCGGGCTCCGCTGGGCGATCGCCGGCCGCAACCCCGCCCGGCTGGCCCAGACGCGCGACCGCCTCGCCGAGCTCGACGACGCGGTCGCGGACCTGCCGCTGCTGACCGCCGACGCGACCGACCCGGCCTCGCTCGCCGATGTCGCCGCGCGCGCCCGGGTGGTGGCCACGACGGTCGGCCCCTACCTGGAGTACGGCGAGCCGCTGGTCGGCGCTTGCGCCGAGGCCGGCACCGACTACCTCGACCTGACCGGCGAGGCGGAGTTCGTCAACCGGATGTACGTCGCCCACCACGCCACCGCCGAGCGCACCGGCGCCCGGCTGGTGCATGCCTGCGGCTTCGACTCGGTGCCGCACGACCTGGGTGCCTACTTCACGGTGCAGCAGCTGCCGGCCGACGTGCCGGTCACGATGCGCGGCGTGGTGCGCGCCGGCGGGCGCCCCTCCGGCGGCACCTTCCACACGGCGCTCGCCGCGATGTCGCGGCTGCGGCAGTCGAAGGCGGCCTCGACCGCGCGCCGCCGGGTCGAGGTGCGGCCCGTCGGGCGCTCCTCCCGAGCCGTCCAGGGCACGCCGCACCGCGACGGGATGCTGGGCTACTGGCTTCTCCCGCTGCCGACGGTCGACCCGATGATCGTGGCCCGCAGCGGCCGCGCGCTGCCGGCGTACGGTCCCGACTTCCGCTACTCCCACTTCGCCGGATTCGAGTCGCTCCCGTGGGCGGTCAGCAGCGCGGCAGGTGTGGGCGCGGTCGGCCTGGCAGCCCAGGTGGGTCCGCTGCGCGACCTGCTGGGCCGGCGGCTCCAGCCGGGCGACGGACCCGACGAGCGGCAGCGGTCGCGCTCGTGGTTCACCGTCGACTTCGTCGCCGAAGGCGGCGACCGGACCGTCCACACGCGGGTGTCCGGTGGCGACCCGGGCTATGGCGAGACCTCCAAGATGCTCTCCGAGGCCGCGCTGTCCCTGGCCTTCGACGACAACCCCGAGACCGCCGGGCAGGTGACCACCGCGGTGGCGATGGGCGACGCGCTGACCGAGCGGCTGCTGGCGGCCGGCATCGGCTTCGAGGTGGTGTCCGCCGGCTGAGCCCGCCCCCGCGCGCTCACGTGAGGAGCCGCCGCGGCGATGCGGTCGGTGCGCAGCAGCCGCGCGTCCGTGACGAAGGGGGTCGCCACGGGGTACCGTTCCCGCCATGGTGCGACTCCTGCTGGGACTTCTGGTCTCCCTCCTTGCCAACGCCCTCGGTCTCGTCGTTGCCGCGACGATGCTCGACAAGATGGAGCTCACGACGTCCGGCTTCGTGATCGCCGTCGTGATCTTCACCGTGGTCTACGCCATCGCCCAGCCGTTCCTGACGCAGATGGCGATGACCAAGATGCCGGCGCTGCGCGGCGGGGTCGCCCTGATCGCGACGCTGGGCGCGCTGATCATCACCGGGCTGGTGTCGGACGGGCTGACCATCGACGGTGCTTCCACCTGGGTGCTGGCGTCGCTGATCGTCTGGGTCGTCTCGCTCATCGGGACGCTGCTGCTGCCGCTGGTGCTGGTGAAGAAGGCCGTCGACGAGCGCAACGACTGATTGTCGTCGCCCTCGGTGAGCGTCAGGCGTGAGCCCCTGGCAGCGGTGCCCCAGGCAGGAGTCGAACCTGCGACCTTTCGCTTAGGAGGCGGCTGCTCTATCCGCTGAGCTACTGGGGCCGGCGGCAATCTTGTCACGACGCGGCCGCGTCCTGCTCCCCGCCTGTGGGGCGCCGGGCCGCCGCCGCGGCTTTGGGGATTCTCAGGTTGAGGCAGCATCATGGAGGCTGGTCGGCTCGCCGACCGCCCCCGAACCACCCCCGATCTGCACCCGAGGAACACGTCCATGCCCGACGAGCCGTGGGTCGACGACGCCGCGGCCGTCGACCAGCCTGGCGGTGCCGCGCGCCCCGACGACGCCGGCGAGCTCGTCGACGACGCCCAGGGGGCGGAGGGCAAGCCGAAGCGTCGGGGCAAGGTCAAGAAGCGGCACACCGTTGCGCGCGTGCTCGCCGTCACGACCGTCGCGTTGGCGATGGTGACCGGGCTGGTGGTCGTCTACTCCTTCCGCCACCTGTCGGGCAACCTCAACGTCGCCGACTACACCACGGACCTCCAGAACCGACCCGAGAAGAAGAAGGTCGAGGGTCCCAAAGAGCCGCTGAACGTGCTCGTGATGGGCACCGACACCCGCGAGGGCGAGGGCAACCAGATCGACAACGAGACCGGCGAGGGCGGCTCGGACACCACGATCCTGCTTCACCTCTCCGCGGACCGGCAGCGCGCCTACGGCATCAGCATCCCGCGGGACTCGATGGTCGACCGGCCCGCGTGTGACAAGGGCGCGATCCCTGCGGCGACGTACCAGATGTGGAACGCCGCGTTCGCCCTCGGTGGTCCGGCGTGCACCATCCAGCAGTTCGAGCAGCTCACCGGGGTCCTGCTCGACCACTACGTCACCGTCGACTTCAACGGCTTCCGCGACATGGTGGACGCCGTCGGCGGCGTCGAGGTGTGCATCCCCGAGACGATCGACGACCGGTCGCACGGGATCTACCTCGAGGCCGGCACCCGTGAGGTCTCCGGCCGCGAGGCGCTGTCCTACGTCCGGCAGCGGTACGCCGTCGGCGACGGGTCCGACATCGGTCGGATGAAGCGGCAGCAGGCCTTCGCGGCGTCGATGGCCAACAAGGTGGTCTCCGCCGGCACGCTCACCAGCCCGACCCGGCTCTACGGCTTCCTCAACGCCGCCACACAGTCGCTGACCGTCGACCCGGGGCTGTCCAACCTCGGCAAGATCGCGAAGCTCGGCATCGAGTTCCGCGACATCGACCTGTCCAACGTCCAGTTCCTCACCATCCCGTGGACCTGGGACCCGCAGAACCCCAACCGCGTGGTGTGGGCGCCCGAGGCGAAGAAGGTGTGGCGTCGCATCGCCGCCGACAAGCCGCTGAGCCGTCGGCTCACCGTCGACGCGATCTCGGCAGCGAAGCCGCCGGGTGAGGGCGCCAAGAAGAACAAGAACGACCCGAGTGCCTCGCCGTCGGCCACGCCGACCGATGCGGCGCAGGAGGCGGCCGTCGCCGCGGGGTTGTGCACATGACCGTGGACCCACGGCCCGAGGGCCGCCAGACGCCGTCGCCGGTCGGGGACGAGCAGGGGCTCGCCGCTGACGAGGCCGCTGACACCGACGCGTGGGAGCGGCAGCGCCGGCTCGCGGAGGTCTTCGGCGACGTGCTCCCCGAGACCACGGGCGATGAACGCAGCCCCTCCCCGCCGGAGCGCGAGTCCACCTCCGACGCCTGGCTGCGGGCGCAGGTGCCGCCGCATCACGGCTGAGCCGCGCCCTGGGGTTCCGCGGTAGTTGACTGCAGATGTGTCGCGTGTCGGGCGCTGGGAGAGCAGGTTCGCAGTCAACGATGCCGGCTCACGCCGACCCGGTGGCCGCGGACCCGAGACATGACGAAGGCCCGCCCGGTGTCCTGGGCGGGCCTTCGGGGTGAGCCGAGGCTCAGGACTTGGCGAGCGAGTCGCGGATCTCGGTGAGCAGCTGCGCCTCGGTGGGACCGGAGGCCTCCGCGGGGAAGAACTTCTCGCGGGCCTTGGTGTAGGGAACCACGACGAAGAAGTAGACGACGGCGGCCAGGATGAGGAACGCGATCACCGCGTTCATGAAGTTGCCGAAGCTGCCGGTCTCGGTGCTGAACATCGGGTCGTCGGCGGTGCCGAGCTGCGCGGTCAGCCACTCGGTGAAGGTCGTGACGACCGCACCGAACGAGGTGGCGATGATCACGGCGACCGCGAGGTCGACGAGATTGCCGCGCAGGACGAAGTTCTTGAAACCACTCATGTGGGTTGTTCTCCTTGTCGGCGGCCCCCCGAGGGAGCCGTCAGTGAACGGGCGGGCAGCAAGCGTAGTCCGAGTAGACCCAACCAACGAACTGCGTGACGCTCGCGGCGGCGACTCCTTCGATGCTCGATGCGGGGAGGGCGAGCAGCACCACCCGCCCGCCGAGCGGGCCGGTGCTCCCCTCGACCGCCGGCGGAACCGCCAGCACGAGAGCCGCCTCGGCCACCGCCCAGCTCCGGCCCCGTCGCGTGTCGGTCGCCAGCAGGTCGATCCGGTCGCCGGGCCGGAGCAGCGCCGCGGCCTCGGGGTCGGGCAGCCGCACCGGCGCGGCGACCAGGCCGGGAGGCGGCTGCGCGGACGGGTGCCCGACCAGGCGGACGTCGGTCACCACCTCGCCCCGGCGCAGGGGCGAGGCGAGCGTGGCGCCGACCGCGTCGGCGACGGGGCCGGCCGGCACCGCCGAGGCGGGCAGCCGCGCGACCTCGAGGTCGTCGGCCTCGAGCACGGCCCCCGCCAGCAGGTCGTGGGCGGCCACCGTCACCGGCGTGAGCGCCGGCGCGGGCGGAGCCACCGTCCGCAGGGAGGCGGCGACGGCGACGGCGGCACAGGCGGCCGCCAGCAGGCGCCGCCGGGCCAGCACCGCGCGCCGCAGCCGTCGGCCCAGTCGGCGGCCCAGTCGTTGGCCCAGTCGTTGGCCCCGTCGGCGCATCCCACCTAGGGACGGCTCGGGGTCGCGGGAGGTCACCCCGCGACGGTACGACGCCCCGCGGCGCCGCGCGGTGGCTCTCCACAGCCCCGCCGGCGACCGGTCAGTCGCTGCCGCCCGCCGCGCTGGTCGACGAGCCGCCCGAGCCGCCCGACGAGGAGGCGGCGGAGGACCCCGACGAGCCGGAGGAGGAGGCGGACGTGGCGGAGGAGGAGTCGGAGGAGGAGTCGGACGAGCCGGAGGAGGAGCCCTCACCCGAGCCGGCGGCCGGCACCGTGGACGATGAGCCGGAGCGGGAGTCGGTGCGGTAGAAGCCGGAGCCCTTGAACACCACGCCGACGGCGTTGAAGACCTTGCGCAGCCGGCCGTCGCACTCGGGACAGTGGGTCAGCGCGTCGTCGTGGAAGCTCTGCACCTGCTCGAAGGCGTGCCCGCAAACGGTGCAGGCGTACTGGTAGGTCGGCACGCTCGCCCCTCCCTCTCCGGGTCGGCTCGGGGCCTAGCGACCCCCGGTTGGCACTCGCCACCCGCGAGTGCCAAGTGTAGCCCGCCGCCGAGGTCGGCGGCTCGATGGGCACAATGGGCGCACCATGAGCACCGCCCCGCCCGCGACGCCCGAGCCGGCGTCCGCGGCTACCCCCGCGTCGGTGGGGACGTCCACTCCGTCCCGGAGCGGCTGGTGGCGACGCTTCCGCGGCTGGCCCGCGCTCGCCCGATGGTCGGCGTACGTCGCCGCGGGTCTGGCGCTGCTCCTTGTCACGGCGATGGTCGGCGGCACGGTGGCGCTGCGTCGCCCGCTCCCGCAGACGACGGGCACCATCGACGTGCCCGGCCTCGGTGCACCGGTGGAGGTGGTCCGCGACGACCACGGGATCCCGCAGCTCTACGCCGACAGCCTCCACGACCTGATGCTCGCCCAAGGCTTCGTGCAGGCGCAGGAGCGGTTCTTCGAGATGGACCTGCGCCGGCACGTCACCGCCGGCCGGCTCTCCGAGCTGTTCGGGGAGCAGACGCTCGACACCGACACGTACATCCGCACCCTCGGCTGGCGACGGGTCGCCGAGCAGGAGCTGGCCCTGGTGGCGCCGGAGACCCGGCGCGCCCTTCAGTCCTACGCCGACGGGGTCAACGCCTACCTCGACCTCCGGTCGCCGAGCGAGCGCGCCGTGCAGTACACCCTCCTCGGGCTCTCCGGGCTCCGCTACACCCCCGAGCCGTGGACCCCCGTCGACTCGCTGTCCTGGCTGAAGGCGATGGCGTGGGACCTGCGCGGCAACATGGAGGACGAGGTCGCCCGGGCGCTGGCGGCCGTGGACCACACCCCGGCCCAGGTCGCGGAGCTGTACCCGCCCTACCCGTTCGAGGAGCACCAGCCGATCGTCACCTCGGGTGCGGTCGTCGACGGGGTCTTCGAGCCGAACGGCCCATCGGTCGACGACTCGCCGGCGGCTGCCGGACCGGTGTATCCGCGCGCCGCGTTGCGCCAGCTGCGCCGGCTGCAGCGGGGGATCGAGGCGATGCCCGCGCTGCTCGGCCGCGGAGACGGCCTGGGCTCCAACTCGTGGGTGGTCGACGGCGCCCACTCGGCGACCGGGTCGCCGATCCTGGCCAACGACCCGCACCTCGGGGTCAGCGTGCCGGGCATCTGGATGCAGATGGGGCTGCACTGCCGCCGGGTCGACGACGACTGCCCCCTGGACGTCGCCGGCTTCACGTTCTCCGGGGTCCCCGGAGTGATCATCGGCCACAACGCCGACATCGCGTGGGGCTTCACCAACCTCGGGCCCGACGTCACCGACCTCTATCTGGAGCAGGTGCGCGGCGACACCTGGCGGCACGGCTCGGCCTGGAGGCCGCTGCGCGTGCGGACCGAGACGATCCGGGTGCGCGGAGCCGACGACGTCGAGCTGCGGGTGCGGACCAGCGACCACGGGCCGCTGCTCTCCGATGTGTCCCAGGAGCTCGCGACCGTGGGGGCCAACGCGGCTCCGCTCGGGGCGCCCGACTACGCCGTGTCCCTGGCGTGGACCGCCCTCACCCCGTCGACCACCGCCGACGCCATCCTGGCCATCGACCGCGCGTCGACCTGGGAGGAGTTCCGGGCGGCCGCGAGCGACTTCGCCGTGCCCGCCCAGAACCTCGTGTACGCCGACCGGGAAGGGCACATCGGCTACCAGGCGCCCGGCCTGGTCCCGATCCGCCGGCCGTGGCACACGGGGCTGGTGCCCGTCGAGGGGTGGCGGCCCCGCAACGACTGGACGGACCGCGTGGTGCCCTTCAAGGCGCTGCCGCACGTGCTCGACCCCGCCGAAGGGTTCATCGTCACGGCCAACCAGGCGGTGGCCGGGCCCGACTACCCCTACCACCTCACCAGCGACTGGGACCAGGGCTATCGCTCGCAGCGCATCCGCGACCTGCTGGAGCAGCGGGACGTCGCCACCGTGGCGGACATGACCGCGCTGCAGCTCGACGACCTCAACCCGATGGCGGCGACGCTGGTGCCCCATCTCCTGGCCGCCGGCGACCTCGGGTCGGCGTACTTCCGCGACGGGCAGGACCTGCTCCGCGACTGGGACGGGCGGCAGGGCCCCGACAGCGCCGCCGCGGCCTACTACAACGCGGTGTGGTCCAACCTGCTTCGGCTGACCTTCCACGACGAGATGCGCGAGTCGCTCTGGCCAGACGGCGGCGACCGCTGGTTCGCAGTGGTGACCCGGCTGCTCGACCGCCCCTCCGACTCGTGGTGGGACGACCGCACCACCGACGACGTGGTCGAGACCCGCGACGACATCCTGCGCCAGGCGCAGCGCGACGCTCGCGACGAGCTGACACGCCGGCAGTCGCTCGACCCCGACGAGTGGACGTGGGGACAGGTGCACCGGCTCGACCTGGTCGAGGGCACGCTCGGCGAGTCGGGCATCGGCCTGGTCGAGGCGCTGGTCAACCGGACCGGCTACCCCGTCGCGGGCGGCGCCGGCATCGTCGAGGCCACCTCGTGGGACGCCGCCGAGGGCTACACCGTGACCGCCGCGCCCTCGATGCGGATGGTGGTCTCGCTGGCCGACTTCGACGACTCGCGCTGGGTCAACCTCACCGGCGTCTCAGGTCACCCCGGCAGCAGCCACTACGTCGACCAGACCGACCTCTACGTCGCCGGCGAGACGCTTCCGTGGCCGTGGAGGCAGGAGGCCGTGACCGCCGCCGGGAAGGACACGCTCACCCTCCGGCCGCCGGAGGAGTCAGCGGCAGCGAGATGACGCCGTCGGGGGTGGCGGCGTGCGTCACCGGGCGGTCGTGCGGCTCGACGGGCACGTCGACGCCCACCTCGTCGGCGTACAGCAGCACACAGGTGAACGTGCCGACCGGCACCCTCGCCAGCGCCTTGTCATAGCAGCCGCCCCCCTTGCCCAGCCGGATGCCGAGGGGCGAGACCGCCAGCCCGGGCACGAGCACCGCGTCGGGCGTGGCGACGGCGTCGGCGCCGAGCGGTGAGGTCACGGGCTCCAGGAGACCGAACCTCGCCGGGGCCAGGGAGCCGGGCCCGAGGTAGGGCGCCCAGTCGAGGTCGAGGTCGCCGCGCGCCAGGCTGCCGACGGTCAACGGCAGCAGCACTCGCTTGCCGGCGTCGATCAGCCGGTCGAGCAGCACGCCGGTGCCGGGCTCGTGCCCCACCGAGACGTAGGCCGTCACGCTGGCCGCCCGGCGTACCTCCGGGTGGGCGAGCAGCGCCTCGGCGATCCGCTCCGCCGCCAGCCCTACGTCGGCCAGCCCGAGGCGCCTCCGCGAGGTCTCCAGACGGTCACGGACCGCAGTCTTTGCCACGGCGGGTTGTGACGTGTCCATGCAGCCAGCCTACGATCGAGCCATGGGTAGTGCAGGTTTGAACCAAGCGCGGGACAAGATGCTGGCGGCAGGGGTCGATCCCGCCGCCGTCGAGGTCTTCGCGCACTACTACCGACTGCTCGAGCACGGCGAGACCGGGATGATCCCCGAGTCGTCGATCGAGCCCGTCGACATGCCGCTCCTCGCGGACGCGCATGTCGACCCGGAGGTGGCCGCGGAGGCGATGCGGCAGACAGCGGTGATCAAGCTCAACGGCGGCCTCGGCACGTCCATGGGCATGGACCGCGCCAAGTCGCTGCTGTGCGTGCGCCGCGGGCTCTCCTTCCTCGACATCATCGCCCGCCAGACCCTGCACCTCCGTCAGCAGTACGACGCCACGCTGCCGTTGATCTTCATGAACTCCTTCCGCACCAGCGAGGACACGATGGCGGCGCTGGCCCGCTACGAGGACCTCCCCGTGGCGGGGCTGCCGCTGGAGTTCCTGCAGAACAAGGAGCCCAAGCTGCTGGAGAAGGACCTGTCGCCGGTGTCGTGGCCGCAGGAGCCCGACCTCGAGTGGTGCCCGCCCGGCCACGGCGACCTGTACACCGCCCTGGTCGGCACCGGCCTGCTCGACCGGCTGCTCGCGGCGGGCTACCGCCACGTCTTCGTCTCCAACTCCGACAACCTCGGCGCCGTGCCCGACGCCCGGGTGGCGGGCTGGTTCGTGTCGTCGGGCGCACCGTTCGCCATCGAGGCGGTCCGCCGCACCGCGTCGGACAAGAAGGGCGGCCACTTCGCGCGCCGCAAGGTCGACGGTCGGATCGTGCTCCGCGAGACCGCCCAGACGCTGCCGGAGGACCTGGAGGCTCTGGCCGACCTCGACCGGCACCGCTACTGCTCCACCAACAACCTGTGGTTCGACCTCCAGGCGATGAAGGCGACGATGGAGGAGCGCCGCGGGGTGCTCGGACTGCCGCTGATCCGCAACGTCAAGACCGTCGACCCGAGCGACGCGTCGACGCCGAAGGTGATCCAGATCGAGACGGCGATGGGCGCGGCGATCGAGATCTTCGAGGGCGCTCAGACCATCGAGGTCGGCCGCAACCGCTTCGTCCCGGTCAAGACCACCAACGACCTGCTCCTGCTGCGCTCCGACGTCTACGACCTCGGTGGCGACTTCGTGATGGACCGGCGCTCCGACCAGCTTCCCTACATCGAGCTCGACGGCGAGATCTACAAGCTCGTGGAGGAGTTCGACCGACGCTTCCCCGACGGCGCGCCGTCCCTGCGAGACGCCGATGCCTTCCGCGTCGACGGCGACTGGACGTTCGGCCGCGACGTGCGGGTGGTGGGCGACGTCAGTCTGGAGCGACCCGACGGCGCCCAGCGCGTCGCGCCGGGCACGGTGCTGAGCTCCTCGGATCTGGTCGACGAGGCCGTCGATGGGTGAGCCGATCGCCGTCGAGGAGCTCCTCGACCGCGTGCTCGGCACCATCGAGGAGCTGCCGCACTTCCCGCAGCCGCTGATGGACGCGCTCGGCCTCCCGGTCGCCGAGGACATCGTCGCGCCCATCGCTCTGCCGACCTTCGACAACTCCGCGATGGACGGCTACGCCGTGGTCGCCGCCGACGTCGAGGGCGCGTCCCCGGACGGGCCGGTCCGGCTCCCGGTCGTGGGCGAGATCGGTGCCGGCCAGGCCTCCCTGCTGGCGCTGTCGCCCGGCACGGTCGCCAAGATCATGACCGGTGCCCCGGTGCCGGAGGGCTGCGACGCCGTGGTGCCCTACGAGTGGACCGACCGCGGTGCGGCGCAGGTGGAGATCACCCAGGCCCCCGCCGTCGGCGCCCACATCCGGCCCGCCGGCGAGGACGTCAAGCCGGGCGACCTGCTGGTCGAGACCGGCACCGTGCTCGGTCCGCGCCACCTCGGGCTGCTCGCCGCGGTCGGCATCGGCACCGTCCGGGTGCGACCGCGACCACGCGTCGTGGTGCTGTCCACCGGGTCCGAGCTGCGCGACGCCGGCACTCCGCTCGCCCCCGACGCGATCTACGACGGCAACTCCTACCTGCTGGCAGCCGCGGCTCGGGAGGCCGGCGCCATCGCCTACCGGGTCGGCATCGTGCCCGACGACCCGCGCGCCTTCATGGACGCGCTCTCCGACCAGCTGGTGCGGGCCGACCTCGTCGTCACGTCCGGCGGGGTCTCCCAGGGCGACTTCGACGTCGTCAAGGAGGCGCTCTCCCCGTTGGGCTCGGTGTGGTTCGGGCCGGTGAAGATGCAGCCGGGCAAGCCCCAGGGCTTCGGCACGGTCGGGGAGGACGACACCCCGATCTTCACGCTGCCGGGCAATCCCGTGTCGTCCTACATCTCCTTCCAGATGTTCGTGCTCCCCGCGCTGCGCAAGATGATGGGACTGCGTCCCTACGTCCGGCCCACCACCGAGGCACGGGTCACCAAGGCGTTCTCCTCGCCGCCCGGGCGCCGGCAGCTCGTGCGGGCGACCTACGCCAACCGGACCGTCACCCCCGTCGGCGGCCACGGCTCGCACCTGATCGGCGACCTGGCCACCGCCGACTCGCTGATCGTGGTTCCCGAGGACCAGACCTCCGTGATGGCCGGCGACCAGGTGCAGGTGCTGCGCCTCGACGAGGAGTTCTGATGGACCGGCTCACCCACGTCGACGAGTCGGGCGCCGCGCGGATGGTCGACGTCTCCGGCAAGGCCGTCACCGCCCGCACCGCGGTGGCCACCGGCCGAGTACTGGTGTCTCCGCGCGTGGTCGAGCTGCTGCGCGGCGAGGGCGTGCCCAAGGGCGACGCGCTCGCGGTCGCGCGGGTGGCCGGCATCATGGCAGCCAAGCAGACGCCCTCACTGGTGCCGTTGTGCCACCCGCTGGCCCTCTCCGCCGTGACGGTCGACCTCACCGTGGCCGACGCAGGCGTCGAGATCGCTGCCACCGTCTCGACCGCCGACCGCACCGGCGTCGAGATGGAGGCGCTGACCGCGGTGTCCGTCGCAGCGCTCACCGTCGTCGACATGGTCAAGGCGGTCGACAAGGGTGCGGTGATCACCGACATCCGGGTGGAGTCGAAGACGGGCGGCAAGTCCGGGGACTGGACCCGTGGCTGAGCGGCTCCCCGTGGCAGGGCTGACCGGTGCCGTCGTGGTGGCCTCCAACCGGGCCGCTGCGGGGGTCTACGCCGACGAGACCGGGCCGCTGATCCAGGACTTCCTCACCCGGCTGGGCTTCTCGTGCGCACCGCCGGCGGTGGTGCCCGACGGTGAGCCGGTCGGAGCCGCGATCGCCGCCGCCGTCGCCGGGGGTGCTCGGGTGGTGCTGACGACGGGCGGCACCGGGCTGACGCCGACCGACCTCACGCCCGAGGTGACCCGGCCGTTGCTCGACCGTGAGATCCCGGGAATCGCCGAGGCGGTGCGGGCTCACGGCGTCGCCCAAGGGGTGCCGTCCGCGGTGCTGTCGCGCGGGCTGGCCGGGGTCGCCGGCGGCTGCCTGGTGGTCAACCTGCCGGGGTCGAAAGGCGGCGTGAAGGACGGCCTGGCGGTCCTCGAGCCCTGGCTGGTCCACGCCGTGGAGCAGATCCCCGGGAGCGACCATTGACCCGCGGTTGGCCGGCGGTGCTGACCAGCGGCGACGTCCGGCTGCGCCCGATCGAGATGCGCGACGCCGCCGCCTGGCAGGCGGCCCGGGAGCGTAGCGCCGTGTGGCTGCGCCCCTGGGAGGCGACCGTCCCGCCCGGCAGCGACCCCCGGCCGGCCAGCTTCCGGGCGGTGGTGCGCACCCTGCGCGGCCACACGCGTGCCGGGACGGCGTACCCGTTCGTGATCGAGGTGGGTGGCGCCTTCGCAGGCCAGCTGAGCGTCAACAACATCGTGCGGGGGTCGGCGCAGTTCGCGTCGGTCGGCTACTGGATCGACCGGGTGTACGCCGGTCGCGGGGTGATGCCGCGGGCCGTCGCGATGGCGATCGACCACTGCTTCGGTGCCGGCGGGCTGCACCGGATCGAGGTGGCGATCCGCCCGGAGAACACCAACTCGCTCCGGGTGGTCGAGAAGCTCGGGCTGCGCGAGGTCGGCTACGCGCCGCGTTTCCTCCACATCGACGGGGCCTGGCGCGACCACCGGCTCTACGCCGTGACCGTCGAGGAGTGTCCGGAGGGGATGGTCACCCGCTACCTGCGGTCCCTCGAGTCACAGGAGTGATTTCCCGACACACCACTTGACATCCGCCTCAGGATGCGTCCACGAACCTAGGCTGCGCTCCGTGGGCATTCCGCATGTGGACGTACTCCTCTTCGTCGGCGTCGCCGTCGCCTGGGCGATCTACCTGATCCCCAAGGCGATCCAGCACCACGAGCAGGCGACACGCGACCGTGCCGTCGACCGGTTCTCCGACCGGCTGCGCGTGCTGGCCCGGCGCGAGCCGACCAGTGCCCGCTCGTCGTCCCTCGTGGTGTCGGGCAACAGCCCGGTCGCGACCACGACCCCGACCCGGGTGGCGGGCGCCTCGACGGCCGTGGCCACGGTCACGGGTCCGCCCACCCCGACGGCTCCCGGCTCTTCTCCTGTCGAGATCCGTGCGGTGCAGGCGCGCCGCCAGCGTCAGGCCGCCCAGCGGGCGACCCGGCGCCGGCGGCGGGTCCTGGGGCTGCTGCTGCTCGCCCTGGCCGGCGTCGCCGGTGTGGCGGCGGGAGGCCAGATCAGCTGGTGGTACGCCGCCGTCCCCGGTGGCCTGCTGGTCGCCTGGCTGGTCGCCTGCCGGGTGATGGTGAAGGGCGAGCGGGCCGCTCGCCGCCGCTTGCCGCGGGCCCTGCCGTTGGCGGAGGGCGAGGCGACTCCGGCGAGCCCCGCGCTCGCCCTCGACGAGACCACCGAGATCGCGCGCGTGACGGACACCGAGCCCGGCATGTGGGACCCGGTGCCGGTGACCCTGCCGACGTACGTCGACAAGCCGGCGGCCGTGCGCACCGTGCACGGCATCGACCTCGGCAGCGAGGGGGTCTGGACCTCCGGCAACACCCAGGCCGACACGGCGCTGGCCCGGCGTGCCGACGCCGAGGCGGCCGCCGCCCGGGCGTCCGGAGCGCGCGATGCTGGTCGCGACACCGACGGCGAGCAGCGCGCCGCCGGCGCCGCCGGCTGAGTCCTCATCGTTCGCGCCCGCCCGGGTGGCCGCGGGGATGTCATCCTCCCCGGTCGCTCAGCCGCGCTCGTCGAACGACACAGACTCGCTGAGGCCGGCCCCCTGCATGAAGTGCTGCGGCATCAGCCGGCCCGACGTCGATGTCGCGCTGCGCGATCGCCGTCGCGCCGGGCACCCGGGATCGGGCCTGGACGCCGGTCAGCCCGCCCCTCCAGCCCCGTCGCTTCGGAGAACCTCCCGGCGAGCGTGGGGTAGAGCCGGTTGAACAGCTCGGGGTCCTGGTCGGGGATCGCGGGGATGCCCAGCGGTCCCGCCGCCGCCGGCGAGGCGGCGGTGGCGGTGGCGGTGCTCGGGAGGTCGGGGAGTGGGGAGGGCGGTCAGTCGGCGGCCGCCGGGTCGCGCCAGCGGGCGAGCGCCAGGGCGACGAGCGCGAGGGACAGGAAGAACGCCGCGGCGGTCGGTGACCCGCCGAGCAGTGGGTCGGTGAAGCCGTTCTGGGCGTAGAGCGAGAGCGCCGCGACGGCGGCGAGGCCGGAGACGGCGTACCCACCGGTGCGCCCGGGGACGGTCAGCAGCCCGAGGCCGACCAGCATCAGCACGAGCCCACCGACCAGGTTGTACTCACCCAGGCTGACCGACAGTGCCGTCGAGCCGAAGCGGGTGCCGCTGGCGGCGAGCGGGTCGCCGAGGGAGGTGACGACGGCAACCACGCCGAGGACGGCGGCGACTCCGCCGAAGACCCGGCGCAGCACGCGCCCGTCGGTGAGCCCGGCCCGCACGGCGTCGACGGCGAGCACGCGGCCGGCCGACGAGCCGAGGACCGCCACGTGCGCTCCGATCATCAGCCAGTAGGACCAGGGCCACTCGTGCGGGGCGTAGGCCACCGACAGCCCGATCGCCACCGACTGGGCGATGCCGACGAGCGCGGCGACCCGCACCCAGGCGCCGGTCAGCAGCAGCACGGCCAGCAGGGTCTCCATCGCCAGCACCAGCCAGCCGAACGGCGTGAACGCCTTCAGCACGACGTGCTCGACCACCCAGGAGTAGGGCGGGAAGACGGGGTCGCTGACGGCGTAGGAGGTGAACTTGTACAGCCCGTTGCCGGCCTCGTGGCCGAAGTCGGGCGCGCGCTTCCAGGCGACGTTGTAGAGCCACATCAGGCCGAGCAGGATGCGCAGCGCCGCGCTCGCGAGCTGATGGTGACGCGGCACCTCCTCGGTGGCGGGGGCGAGCAGCCAGGCGGCCAGCGCGCGGGCCCGGTCCGCCATGCTGGGGCTGGTCCTTGCGGTCTCAGGCACAGCGGAACACCTCCCGGCCGCTCGCGGCGGCGGCGTCCTGCACCGCGACGGTGTCGCGGACGACGCCGACCACCTCGCTGAGGGGGAGCGGTGCGTCGGCGATCCGCAGGTGCGGGTTGGTGACCGCGACCGGGTGCCACCAGGCTCCGTCGACCGTCAGGGTCGGCTCGGGCTCGAGGGTGTCGAGGGAGACGTGCACCCCGTGCTCGGCGTATCCCTCCTGCGCCACGGGCCGGATCAGCCGGTCCTCGCGGTCGATGCCGTGGTCGTCGAGGCAGCGGTGCAGCGCCTCGACACCGACCGGATCCTCGTCGTAGAGCGTCGCCGCGACGCGCACCCGGAAGCCGAGCGAGCGCGCCATCCCGATGCCCTCGAGGGCCTTGGCCCAGGAGCCGACGCCGCGCTGCCGGTCGTGCAGCTCGGGCGTGGCGGAGTCGAGGCTGACCTGCAGCAGCACGTCGCGGTCGAGCGACTCGAGCGTCTCCCGGCGACGGCCGCGGCCGAGGATCATGGCGTTGGTGAGGATGGTCCGTTCCAGCCCCTCAGCCAGCGCGACCAGCTCACCGAGGTCCGGGTGCATGAAGGGCTCCCCCCCGGTGAGGATCACCTCGCGGCCGCCCATCGCGCGGAACTCGTCGTACGCCGTCCGCGCCAGGTCGACCGGGAAGCGCCGAGCCTGGGCGCGCGGCGAGGACTCCGCGCAGCAGTAGGTGCAGGCCAGGTTGCAGTCGAAGTTCGTGTAGACCCAGATCCGGTGGCCGATCGGGGTTCGGTCACCGGTGGTGAAGACCGAGCCGGGGGCCGTCGTGGCCCCGACCTTGCGGACGCCGAACCACCACGGGCCGGCCTCGGTCTCCGCGACCTGCGCGGCGACGTCGTGGCCGACCAGGTCGGCCCAGATGGGGAGGTCGGTGACGACGCTGACCTCCGCGCTGCGTACGGCCAGCACCTCGCCGGAGCCCAGCCGCCGCATCGCGCGGGTGATCAGCAGCAGCAGCCCGCTGCCGCAGTCCATGTCGCCGCCGTCGACGAGCGCTCCCACCTCGCCGACGGGGGTGTCCTGCTGACCGATCACCGAGCTCGCATCGTCCATGTCCTCGACCGTAGGCCGAGTTGAGCCGTCGTGGGCTTGCCGAGTTCTTACGGTCGCCTGATCGGGCGGTCACGGGGCCGGCTACAGAATGTCCGGACAGGGGTAGATTGGCGAGCATGACGGACAGCGTGGTGCGGCCGGAGGATGCGGCCGCACGCAAGGACTACTGGGAGAACGTCCACACGGGCAAGGATGTCGACGGCGTCTCCTGGTGGCAGTCGGTGCCCGAGCTCTCCCTCGGTCTGGTCGACACGGCCGCTGTGGCCAAGTGCGCCGGCATCATCGATGTGGGCGCCGGCTGGTCGACGTTGGTCGACCACCTGGTGGAGCGCGGCTACACCGACCTCACCGCGGTGGACCTGTCGGCCACGGCGCTGCAGACGATCCGTGACCGTCTCGGCCCGGCCGGCGATGCGGTCGTGCTCGACGTGGCCGATGTGCTCGATCTCCACCGTGGCCGCACCTACGCCCTGTGGCACGACCGGGCGGTCTTCCACTTCCTCATCGACGAGGAGGAGCGCGACGACTACCGCGTCTCACTCGCCCGCTGCCTGGAGCCCGGCGGCTGGCTGGTCGTGGCGACGTTCGGCCCCGACGGCCCGACCACCTGCAGCGGCCTGCCGATCGTGCGCTACACCCACGAGGAGCTGGCCGCTGAGTTCCCCGGCTTCGATCTGGTCGACACCGCCGGCGAGGACCACCTCACCCCGTGGGGCGCCTCCCAGCAGTTCACCGCTGTGCTGCTGCGGCACCGCGGCTGAGCCCATGCGACGGTGGCCGGAACCGATTCGGTCCGCCGACGGCGCTGGTGCTACCGTTTCTCCTCGCGTCGACCGACGCATCCGGGGCTGTGGCGCAGTTGGTAGCGCGTCTCGTTCGCAATGAGAAGGTCAGGGGTTCGAATCCCCTCAGCTCCACCATTGAAGCCCTTTGGGTGACCTGCGGAAACGCACGGATCGCCCGGGGGCTTCGTCGTTGTCACTCGCCTGCGCGTCCGGCGGATGGCCCCCCGGTGGCCCCCGGCGCTCTGTTGAGGCGCTCCAGGCCAGCCAGATCGGCGCCGGTGCCGAGGTGGTGCAGGTAGAGATTCGTCGTCGCGACCGACGCATGGCCCATCCAGCTCTGGACCGTGCTGACATCGACACCGCGCGCCAGCCAGAGGCAGGCTGCGGTGTGTCGCAGGTCGTGGAGGCGGCGGCCCCGACCGGTCCGTTCCCACCTCATCGTGCGGAGCACGGCGGAGCGGTGGAGCCGGGAGCCCGAGTCGGTGGTGAGGAGCAGGTCGCTCGGCAACTTGTCGGCCTTGAGCCGCTCGACGATCGAGAGCACGCGGTTGGCGATCGGGACGCGCCGCGATCGCCCGCTCTTGGTGGCCTTGGTGGCGATGCCTTCGGGTGCTGATCGGCGAACGATCAAGCCCGGTGCCGGCACCTCCATCACGTCGCCCACGGTCATCGCGCGGGCCTCGCCCCAGCGCAGACCGGTCCAGCCGAGAATGAGCAGGATGTCCGCGAGCTGGGCGTTCTGCTCGCGCCAAACCCGGTACGCCGTCTCGAGCTCGTCCTCGGTGAACGGGTTCATCTCGGTGCGCTCCTCGGAGCTCCTCGGCACAGGCACGGCGGTGACGGGATTGGTCGCGATCAGCTTCTCCCGCACGCACCAGCCGAAGAAGGAGGACAGGCTCGCGCGATAGCGCACGACCGAGGACTCGACCAGCCCGGACACGAGCAAATGCTCGAAGACGCGCGCGACCTCCCGGCCCGAGACGGCCGAGAGGTGGAGGTTGAGGACGCTGGCCGTGGTCAGCCGCTCGACGTCCTGGTCGGCGCGGTAGGTCTTCTGGGCGACCGTCGTCGACCGGATGACGAGCCAGCGCTGCACCGCGTCTCTGACCCGCTCCTTGCCGGCTCGGGGATCGACCCCGCCTGCCAACGCGGCGCGCTCGCGAGCGAGCCAGGCCGTTGCCTCCCGCTTGGTGTCGAAGACCTTGCTGGCCACATTGACCCGCCCGCTCTTCAGCCGGGCGCGGAAGCGGCCGTTCGGGGTCTTCGAGATGCTCACGCCGAGACCTTCTCCAACCAGCTCTCGACGTCGGAGCGCCGATAGCGCGGGCAGGTCCGCGACATCCACGTCACGCGTGGCCCGCAGCCCGACTGACGCCAACGACACAGTGTCGCTTGGGAGACCCGCAGCCACTGCGCGACCTCCTCGGACATCAGGAACTCCGCGCCACGCGTCGCGTCGTCCTCCGGGGCTGCCGCGCTGCTCGCCTTGTCGCGCTTCCTCATCGTGTAGCTCTCGCCATCATCGCCGCCCTTGCGCGTGGTTTTGCCGAACCATTCGATTGTGCCTAGCTTCGCGTGGAAATGCAAGCACCTGACATTGGGGCTGATTCTCGATAGGTTCGGAGCCATGAGGTATCCCGAGGACCCCCCGTACGCCCAGCAGGACGCTGATGGCCTGCTGACGCCCGCGGACATGCCTCCGGGGTGGCATCTGCCGACGGTTTTCCCGGGGCATCGCTCGACTGACGAGAGTGCACGGATCGACGAGGTCCTCGGGTACGACGACTCCGCGCGGGCGTCGACGGCTCCTGACGCTGACGAGGACGCGATGGTGAACGAGTCGGCCGAAGGGCTGTGGCGCTGCGTCGAGCACGTCGACTCGGGGACCCGTGTCTACCTCCGACTGCAACGCCAGGCGTTCGCGGTCCCGGAGGAGGTGCGCATCACCGGCGTGGTCTATCTGCCGCGGGTCCCGGGCGATCCGATCACCTCGCGACTACTGCGCGAGCTGCCGACCGCGCACATCGAGACCTCGATCAACAAGCGCCTCTTCGCGATGAAGTCCACCGAGACTCTGACCGGCAACAGGATCGTCCTGCCCTCGGGCGCGAAGGTCGCCCGCCGCGCCCTCCTCAAGCCACTAGCCGGCACCGGCAAGACCGACCCGGACTTCTATGAGCGCGTGGCCCTCCAGCACGGGCAGCTGGCCAAGCAGGGTGATCGCAACCCGACGGCGACGATGGCCGAGATCAACGGGGTAGCGCTGACAACAGCGCAGGGATGGGTGGCAAAGGCCCGGAACCGTGGCCTGCTGCCCCCCGGGCGTCGCGGCCGCGCCGGCTGACCTGCTCTGCCTGCCTCGCCTCTAATCCCTCACCTCGGCCTTCCCTCTCGCTTCATTCGCCCCTCTCTGCCGCCCTCCACCGATCGCCCCTCCTCTGCTCCCCGCTCGCCCTCCCTTGCCTCTCCCGTCCTCGGCTCCTTCCATCCCAAACCGATGGACGTATGCTACCTTCGGTATCAGCGCATGCACGCGCAGATACACGCGATGTTGGATCTGTTGGGAGGCTCGGGCGTGAAGGGTGGCGTCATCCTGTTCCGCGGCACCGGTGGTGCCGCACGCCGCTACCTGGAGTCGGACCGCTCGACCGCTGATGAGTACTACTTGGGGGCGGGGACGGCGTTGGCGGAGTTCGCTGTCCTCGACCGTGGCGGCCATGTGACGGCGGAGGGCGTGTTCACGCCGGAGCAGTACGCGGACTGGGTGGATTGGCGCAACCCGTTCACGGGAGCGACCCGGGGCACACCTCGGCTTCCCAGTCAGAGCGAGGCGACGGTGCCGGGGGAGCGGAGGCATGCGGGTGCGAGGCGGGGGTCGCCGCGGTTCGCCGAGATGGTGATCAACGCTCCGAAGTCGCTCTCGATCGCCGCCGCGTTGCATCCCGATGTCTCCGAAGCGCTCGATCGCGCGCAGGCGGACGCGGTCGCGGAGATCCGTTCATGGTTGGCCCCGCACTCGGTGACCCGCGTCGGTCCGCGTGGGCTCCAAGAGGTCGTCGGTGTGGACCAGCTCGAGACCGTGGCGGTCGTCCACAAGACCTCTCGGGCGGGGGACCCGCATCGCCACATCCACTTCCAGATCGGCACCCGTGTCTTCGCGGCCGGGAAGTGGCGCGGCCTCGACACGGCTGCGCTGTTCAAACAGCAGGGCGCGATCCGGGCGCTCGGAACCGCAGTCATCGCCGCCCACCCCGAGCTGACGCGCGTGCTCGCCGCCCACGGGTTGAGCCTCAACCACGTCACCGGCGAGGTCGTCGAATTCGAGCAGTACAACGTGGTGCTGTCGAAGCGCGCCGCCCAGGTCGAGCACAATCTCGCCGTCCTGGATGCTGCATGGGAGGACGCCCATCCCGGCGAGCAGCCCGGGCCGGTCGTGCGAGCCAGGATGCTCGCCCGCGCCTGGGATCACCAACGACCGCACAAGAAGCCGGCCCCTGAGGGGCTCGGTTGCGAGGAGGGCTGGCGCCGCGAACTGGCGGCCGCTGGCTATCGGACAGATCCACGGTTCTGCTCAGTCCGCTCGCCAGCGCCCGTCGGCATCGATGACCTGAGTGTGGAGGAGCTCGCGGCTCGGGCGCTCGACCGCTGCGCCGCGTCGGCATCGACGTGGACGATCCACGACATCCAGATGCACGTCACGCACATGGTCACCGAGGCCGGCATCACCGCGACCGGTGGCGATCTACGCAACCTGATCACCCTCGCGACGAACCTCGCCGCATCGGACTGCCTCTCGGTGCTGCCGCCCACGATGGCCCACCCCGAGCAGGTCGCCCACCTCACCACGATCAGCGTCGTCGCGGCAGAGCAGACCTTGCGTGACTTGATCGGCGCCCGTGTCGAAACGAGCGGGCCCGCGGGGGGCGAGATGGATGCGCTGGCATCCGCGGACGCAGAGGCCGCCGAACGGCTCGCAACAGAACGTGGACTGGACACCGATCAGGCCCAGGCCGCGGCCGCGATCGCGTCGACAACCCCGCTGGTCATCGTCGAGGGCGCGGCGGGCGCAGGAAAGACCACCATGCTCGGCGCCGCCATCGCTGCGGCCGAGGCTCAGGGGCGACCTACGCGGATAGTGACTCCGACGAAGAAGGCCGCCGCTGTCGCCGCCCAGGAACTCGGCGTACCCACCGACTCTGTGGCCGCACTGGTCCACGCCTACGGGTGGCGCTGGGACAACGACGGCGTTTGGCGCCGCCTCAAGCCCGGCGAATCCGACCCGGTGACCGCTGCCGTCTATGCCGGCCCACCCACACGCGGAAGGCTGTGTGCGACGGAGCGGATCGTCGTTGACGAAGCAGGCATGCTCGACCAGGACACCGCCACCGCCCTCCTGATCGTCGCGGCCGAGACCGGCGCGAGCATCGCCTTGGTCGGTGATCGCGCCCAGCTGCCAGCAGTGGGCCGAGGTGGCGTCCTCGACATCGCGGCTGACCTCGCCAGTGCGTCTGGACTCGAGGTCCATGACCTGACCGGCATCCATCGCTTCGCAGATCCGACCTACGCGGCCTTCACCCTCGACCTGCGCGACGGCAAGCGTGCCGAGCAACTCTTCGATCGCCTGCAGCACTTCGGCCTCGTGCGGCTCCACGAGTCGACCGAAGCCATGCATGCGGCGCTGGCAGGCATCACGCGACCCGGTGATGCCGTCACCGTCGCGACCAATGATCAGGCCAGAGAGGCAAATGCCGCGATCCGCCAGGCGCGCGTCGCCCGCGGTGAAATCCCCGACGTCACCGCCGCCGTAGGGTCCGACGGCTTGCCGGTCGGGCCCGGCGACCTCGTCATGACCCGTCGCAACGACAACGCACTGGGGGTTGCCAACCGGCAGACCTGGATCGTCCAGCAGGCCGACGACGCAGGTGACGTCTGGGTCCTGCCAGCAGGCGCGGTTGGTCATCCAACGAGCAAACGCCTCCCGGCCGCCTATGTCGCCGAGCATGTCCACCTTGCATACGCCTCAACCGCCTATGGCGTCCAGGGCGCGACCAGCGAGACGGCCCATGCCATCGTCAACAGCCCAACCAGCGAAACCTTCGAGAGTGTGGGCCTGGACGCTGCCGGCATCTACGTCGGTATGACGCGCGGCCGCGAGGCCAACCTGCTCCACGTCGTCGCGGCCGACATCGAAGGGGCACGCGAGCAGTTCGCCTCCGCGATGGAACGGGACCGTGCAGATCGCGGTCTCGAGAATGCGGCACGGACGGCGCGCGAAGCTGTTGCCGGGCTCGTCGCACCTTCCACCATCGACGCCGACCTCGATTACGTCGCGTCCGAACGCGCCCGACTTGGTGCCGACATCGACCGCGCCAACGCCGAGGCCAACCGCTGGGAGAGCGCCCTCGCGGCTCTCGCCGCCCTGGACAGCGAGCAGCAGCGAAACCGTGCACCCTACGAGAATGCGGTTGCCTCAGCGAAAGCAACCGAGGAGGCCATTCGTGCCGCGGTCCACGCGGACCTGCTGGAACAGGCTGCCCATGCGGCCGACGCCATCGCAGACGCTGCGAGCCGCATGTATGAGGCCAACGCAGCAGCCCGCCACTCAGGCAGATTCGGACGCCGCGCCGCGGAACACGCTGCTCAACAGAGGTCGAACGATCACGACACGCTTACCGCTGCGGTCGCCGCTCGCTGGGGAACCGCGCCGGCCCCAGGGGCCGACCGCATCCGCTGGGCCCAGCACGCAGCCGATCTGGCCGCTGACGATCATCCGAGCGTCCTCGCCGCCGGCCGCGACAAGGCAGGTGCGGTCGACCGGCTGGCGCTGATCGACACCAACCAGGAGCACGTGCGAGCAGACAGTCGTCGACAGCACCTCGGCAATCGCCGGGCTGCCGACGTCCGACGCCGCACGGCGCAGTTGCGGGCGCGAGCACAGGCCGCCGAGCAACTCCTTCGCGAGTTCGACACCCTGCCGCCCTCAGATGCCGCTCGTGTGCTCCGAGCGACGAGCGAACCGCCAGAGCCGGCCACACAAGCCGTCCGCACCCTGGAGACATCGGCGGGCGTAGGTAGAGAGACGCAGACGCGCTCCGCGCCCGCCGGGAGGGAACTGTCGAGGCTCGCGGAACAGGCGCATGGGCATAGTCCGAGCCTCTAGCCAGCGGTCCTCGGTTCTTGACGCGGACGCCGAACTGACGGAGACGAGCCCGGCCGACGCACTTGGCAGGGGTGCGGCGGACATTGACCGGCCGGCTGCGGAGCATCTTGCCGGGCTGATTCTGATCGGTCGCCGGTGCCCCGGAGCGGGGGAGCGCACTGGCCTCCGGATAGGGACCCGTCCCCGGTGCATGTCACCGGACTGGCCTTCCGGGACAACCAGCCATCACTCGGCCCCCTGGTCCGTGGCGAGTCCGTTGAAGGTGCCTGCTGCGGGGGCGCCACGCCTGTGGTCAGTCGGTGCCGGGAAGGAGCTCTAGGTACCCCTTGTACGACGAGAGGAACGCCTTCCCCATGCTGCGGCTGCCGAACCTGCGGTAGAAGAACCCCAGCAATCCGGGCGCCTGGACATCACTAACGACGGCCCGGTGGACCACGCCGGCTCCGCTGGCGGTGAACTCGTTGCGGAAGTGCGAGGTGGCGGTGACCCTTGACCCTGCCTCGAACTCCTCGTCGCAGTCGACGACCACCATGTCCGGCTCGACCCGCCTGGCGATCCTGGTCCGCTTCATCAGCCCCTCGTTGGTCTGGAGGGTGACACAGTCGGGCCCCTCCTCGACAAGCTCCACCTCGGTGATCCCCGGCATCTGCCCCACCACGCCCGCGATCGTTGCCCCGTAGTCGGCGACAGCGCTCTTGACCCGCTCGATGTCGCAGTCGATTCGGCTCTCACCCTCGAACCATACGGACATGGTCGTCCTGACGTTGGCGGCAATGGGCCTCCAGCCTACCGCTATGGATCGAGCGCATCCGGCTCGTACGCCGGCGTGGTCCCGAACAGCGATCCCCGGTGGGACCAGCTCATTGTCGGCGCATTTCTCGACAACCCCCGGCTCGGCATCCTCGTCTCGCGCGCTCCCGGAACCGTGAGGCTGGGCGGTCAAGCCGAGCGGGAGCCCGTCTCAAACACATAGGCGAATGCGGGCCTGGTGTAGGCGATGCCCCGGTTGCTGGCGTGCAGGGTTTCTCGAGTGATCTCGGTGTCTCGCTTTGGGACCAGGTACGTGTTGAGGTCCTCGCGCCGCACGGTGTACTTGCCGTCGCGAGACGTGATCGCGGCGACGAGCCGGTAGCGACGGTCGAGGCTGGCCATGGCGGCGTCTCCGTGACTGGGGCTGACCAACAACAGCCCGCCCGGGCGCAGGTGGCGGCTGCAGTGCTCGGAGACGAACCCGGCGTAGAGCGAGATCAGCAGGTCGTAGTGCTGCTCGGGCAGGGTGAGCCCGGAGGTGTAGTCAGCTGGGAGAAAGCTCCAATCGGCGGGTTCGCCGTCGTCGCGGTGACCGGCGATGAGCTCATCGACGCCGGCGGTGTCGGCGAAGAACCGTGCCGCGCGGCGGTCGACGTCGAGGTAGGTGACCGTTTCGAGGACGAAGGACGGCGTGATGTCGACGTAGCACCCGGGGTAGAGGGCGGTCGAGATGTCGAAGGCGTCGGCAACGGCAGTGAACAAGCGGTGGCGGTCGCCCGGGTGCTGGTTGAAGCTGTCCCAGAACCGGCGGGTGCGGTCCTTCATGCCGGCTTGGTCGCGGTGATGACCGTGGCCGGGACGCCGGCGAGGGCGCGGTACACCGACGTGGCGTCGGTGAGACCGGCCCCGGTGAAGAGCTCCAGGAGCGCATCGACATCGATGGCGTGCGGTCCGTGGCGCCCCGGGCCGGCGGCCTGCGTGAAGGGGTGGTCAGGGTGATTCAGGTCTTCTTCCACCAGTACGACGCGGCCGCCCGGCCGGAGCGCGCGGGACAGCTCTGTGGCGAAGCGGTCCAGGGCGGTGAAGTGGTGGGTGGCATTGACCGCCCACAATGCGTCGATCGAGCCGGCCTCGACCGGCAGGGACTCCGCGGCCCCGTCCGCGATCTCGATGCGGCGGAGGCCGCGGTGCGAGAGGCGGCGTAGCCGCAGCACCGCGCGCATGGTCCGGGACGGGTCCACCGCGATGACGCCGCCGGTCAGTCCGATGTGCCCGACGGCCTCGACGCTGGCCGGTCCCAAGCCGGCGCCGAGGTCGACCAGGAGCTCACCGGGTCGTGGATCGACCAGGCCGACGGTGGCGCGGTTGAGGTCAGAGGACCAGAAGTCCTTCAGCGACCCGGCGATATGCCAAACGAGTCGGCTTCGGGCGACAAGGCGGGCGGGTGGAGACAGCATGCACACGTCCTCTACGGAGTGACTGACGGTCAGTGACTTGTGGTCATATACTGACCCCTGGTCAGTCGTCGGGTCAAGTCGGTAGCATCGCTCGCGATGAACACGACCGCGACCACGGGTGCCGAGCCGCGCTATCTACCCGCGGAGGTACGCCGCCGGCAGATCCTCAACGCCGCTGCCGCACTGGCAGTCCGCGAAGGAATCGAGGGCACCTCGATCGCCCAGGTCGCCGCCGAGGCCGGTGTCGCCAAGGGCGCGATCTATCTGCACTTCGCCTCTCGTAGCGAGCTGATCGCCGGGCTGCAGGCACGGGTGTGGGCTGACATGATGGAGCAGCCCCGGGCCGCAGCGGCGGACGAGGCGGTGCCGTGGGCCGAGCGACTCGACGCGGTCGTCGCCCACTGGATCCGATTCGAGCTGGAGAACCAGTCGCTGTATCACGCGGTCTTCCACACGGTCTCGACCGAGAGCGATGAACCCCTCGAGGAAGCACGCGAGGTGCTCACCGGCCTGCTGGCCGGGGGCACCGCAGCGGGAGAGTTCAATCTGGACAGCCTGGACGTCGCGACCGTCGTCGAGTTCCTGCTCCACGCCTACGTGGGGCCTTGCTTCCACGCCGGACCGAACCACAACCACGTCGTCGCCGATGTGCAGCGCCTCTTCCGTCGCGCGGTCGGCGCCCGGGACCGCACGTAGACGACGAGCAGGACCTCCCAACTCCCGGACCAGCACCAGACGGGGGCGTCTTTCGGCGCCTCACGCAGTGATGCCAACGCGATCGAGGGCACCAGGGTGAGTGCCACGACCACGGCGATCGCGACAGCGCCCGCCGCACCGAGCCCCATCACGGTCAGCACCGGGATCCGCGCCACCGCAAGGCCGGTCAGCGCGATGATCACGGTCGTCCCGGCGAAGACCACGGCGCTGCCGGCGGTCGCCATGGCCCGGGACATCGCCACCACAGGAGTGATCTCGGGCTCGGTCAGCTGACGTCGGTAGCGGGACAGCAGGAAGAGTGCGTAGTCGATGCCCACCGCGAGCCCGAGCATCTCGGCGAGGTTGGGCGAGGAGCTGTTGACCGTGACGACGTTGGAGATCACGACGAGCGAGCCGATCGTCGCTCCCACCCCGATCAGCGCCGACACGATCGGCATCCCCGCGGCCAGCAGCGAGGCGAAGGTGACGGCGAGGATCACGAAGGAGATGAGGAGTCCGATCAGCTCCGGGATCCTGCTGGGTGGGTCGGTGGCCTTGTAGGCGTCTCCACCGACCGAGGTGGTGAGGCCGGAGTCGGCCGGCGGCTCTCCCGCCTTCTGCACCTCCTCGAGGGTCTTGTCGGACGGGATCACGTCGTCGAAGAGCGCGGTCCCGAGCGTGGAGCTGCCGTCGGACGACAGGGTCGGCTTCTTCTGGCCGGGTGGCGGTCCGAGCGGGTTGCTCATGGAGACGCCGGGGACCGCGTTGATGGCTTCGGCCACCTTCTTGACGTTCTGGGCGTTGGCCGATCCGGTGATCTTGCCGCTGTCCGCTGTCAACACGACCGACGCCGTCGTCCCGCTCTGGTCGAAGCGGTCGAGCACGATGTCCTGGCCCTGCTGCGACTCGGTACCGGGGATCGAGAAGGCGTCGTCATAGTCGTCGCCGAGCACTCCTGACAAGCCGACCACAGCACCGAAGATCAGGACCCAGCCGACCACCACGAGGGCGGCGTGGCGGCCCAGGAGCCCGCCGAGTCGATGCAGGAAGACAGACACGCGACGACCTTTCATGACACGACGAGATCCCGGGACAGCCGTCAGGCGGGACCCAGCAGGTTCTTTGGGGCCGATCTTGCACACACCGGTCGCGGATCCGTCAACGCGACGTCCGGTCCGGTGGGATCTCGCGCGAGCGCGGTGGGCCGGGGGTGCCCGACTGGTGTCGGGCCCGCCTGGCCGCGCCCTCGGTTGCCGAGGTGAGCATGGTCAGCACGTGCCCTCGGGGAGAGTCATCTGGCGGAGGTGTGCGAGGGGAGGACCTGCGCCCCTACCCCCCCGCCCCGCTCGGCGGGGTTCGGGGTGTGGCACTCAGGACCGAGAAGCCGAGCCGTTCGAACCCCCCCCCGCTCCACCCCACCCGCTGGTCAGCGGCACCGCCCACCCACGCCGCGAGCTGGGCGTAGACGGCCGGGTGGTTCAGCAGGTCCAGGTGGTTCATGCCGCCGAGGTGTGCGCCGTTCTCCGCCGGGAAGGGCACCTGCCTGTCCCGGTCGCGGCCGGATGCGCTCGGTGGGTGGACGATGAGGTCCCCCACCCAGGCAGCGGCCGGATGGCCGGGGTCGCGGGTCACGGTGGCGGCGATGAAGTAGTAGGACGCATGCTCCAGGAAGGGGACCTCCTCACGACGTCGTCGCACGAAGCGCCCGGGGTCGTGACCGTGCGCGTCGTCCGCCACGCACGCGCCGTGGCGCAGGTCCTTGACCCCGGCGCTCCGGGTGTCCAGGAACCCCGCGGCAGGACGGGTCTCGGGAAGTCGGCCCAGAGCGACGGCGAGGGCCTCCACGCCCTGCTCGAGCCGTGCGCCGAGGTGCGGGGTGCCGAGGCAGAAGACATGGCGGACCGGGGCGGGCCAGGAGCGGCCCGCCTCGGCTCCGGTGTGGCAGGCGCCACGGATGACCAGACCGCCCATGGAGTGCCCGATGAGCACCATCTCCTCGACCGGCACCGGCCACAGCTCCACGAGCTCCTCCAGGAGGTCCGAGAGCGAGCGTGCGTTGTCGGCGATGCAGCGGCCGGTGTTGTAGCGGAGGTAGACCGGGGTGAAGCCATGCTCGTCGCGCAGCAGGGTGCCGTAGCTGACCGCCGGGTCGCCGTGGTGACGCTCGGCCCGGTGCCACCAGCTCCGCTCGTGCTCGCACAGGCCGTGCACGAACACCGCCACGCGCTTGGTGGCCTGCGGATAGGTCCGTGCGACGTCCGTGGAGGTGAGCGCGACGTCGGCACCGTCGGACCTGAGGGCCATCGGTGTGGCCAGGGCGCTGTAGCGGCGCTCCACCCGGTCACCCCAGAGTCCGTTGAGCGTCCCGAGCGCGAGCCGTGCTGCGGGTCTGCTGCCGCCCGCGGACCCCTGGTCGGTGCTGAAGGCGGCCGCGGCCATGGCCCCGATCCGCGGAGTCGCCAGGTGCGCCACCTGCACGGTGCCGTACGTCGCCGCGGTGACCGCGTCGTGCACCAGGCGCACCGGCGACGCTCCCGGGGTCAGCGCCTCGAAGACCCGGTCGGCAATGGCTGCGTGGACGTGACGGATGGCGCGCACGCCACCACCCAGCGCGTCGCCGACCAGCGCACCGCCGGCTCGGATCTCATTCCTGGTGACCACGGTCCACCCCCTCGGGGAGACTAGCGGGCTGCCGGGGCTGTCACCCGCTCCCGCGCCCGGGGCGACGAACGACGACCGCTGGCGCTGGGAGGGGCTAGAGCGCTCGCAGCAGCGGCAGCACCTCAGCCCCGAAGGCCGACAGGAACCGCTCCTGGTCGTGCCCCGGCGCGTGGAAGACCAGGTGGTCGAACCCGGCCTCGACATAAGGCCGCACCGCGTCGACGACGGCCTCGGGTGTCGTCTCGACGATCCACCGCGACGCGACCTGCTCGATCGGGAGCCGGTCGGCGGCCGCGGACATCTCCTGGGGGTCGGAGAGGCGGTGCTTCTCCTCCGCGCTCAGCGACAGCGGCGCCCAGAAGCGGGTGTTCTCCAGCGCTTCCTCGCGGGTCGGGGCGTAGGACAGCTTGATCTCGATCATCCGGACGATGTCTCCCGACGCGCGCCTGCCGGCCTCGAGCCCGGCCTCCACAGCGGGGAGCAGCTTCTCGGTGTAGAGGTCCATGCCCTTGCCGCTGGTGCAGATGAAGCCGTCGCCGACGCGGCCGGCGTACGTCGCCATCTGGGGGCCGCCGGCGGCGATGTAGATCGGGACGCCACCGTCAGGCCGGTCGTAGATCGTGGCGTCGACGGTGCGGTAGTAGTCGCCGTCGAAGGTGACCCGCTCGCCCTGCCACAGCGCGCGCATCAGCCGCACCGACTCGCGCAGCCGGGCCCAGCGCTCCTTGAACTCGGGCCACTCCGCGAGCCCGACCGCGATCTCGTTGAGGGCCTCGCCGCTGCCGACGCCGACGATCACCCGCCCAGGGGCGAGCAGCGCCATCGTGGCGAGCTGCTGGGCCAGCACGGCCGGGTTGTAGCGGAACGTCGGCGTCAACACGCTGGTGCCGAGCTGGACCCGCTCGGTGCGCTCGCCGATGGCCGTCAGGGCGGCCAGGGCGTACGGCGCGTGACCCCCCTCGTGTCGCCAGGGCTGGAGGTGGTCGCTGACCATCACGCTGTCGAGGCCGACCTCCTCCGCGCGGACCCCGAGCTCGACGAGCTCGCGGGGGCCGAACTGCTCGGCGGAGGCCTTGTAGCCGACCTTGAGACCGGGGGTGTTCATGAGCAGATGATGTCCTTCTCGCCGGAGGCGGTCGCGGGCGGGGCTGGCATGCTGGGACGGTGAGCGATCTTCCGCTGCTGGGTTTCGGCCTGCCGGTGTCGGGAAGCTGGGCCACCCCGAGCAGCATGATCCATGTCGCCCAACGCGCCGAGTCGCTCGGCTATGCCTCGCTGTGGACCTTTCAGCGGGTGCTCGTGCCCGTCGGCGGAAGCGCTGCGTCGCACGACGCCGTCGGCAACCCGGCGAACCGGCCCGCCGACGCGCCGGCGTACCAGGCCGTCCACGACGCCGTGCTGCCGCTGGCCTACGTGGCGGGGCACACCGAGCGGATCGGCCTGGGCACCGCCACCCTGTGTGCGCCGTTCGTGCCGCCGGCGGTGCTCGCGAAGGCGATGGTCACTCTGGACCACCTCACCGCGGGCCGGCTGACCGTCGGCCTCGGCATCGGCTGGATGCCCGAGGAGTACGCCGCCGCGGGAGTCCCGTTCGCTCGACGCGGCGCCCGGATGGAGGAGTACCTCCGCTGCCTGGAGGCGCTGTGGACGCAGGACCCGACGGAGTTCGACGGGGAGTTCTACACGGTCCCGCGCTCGCGGCTCGGCATCGCGCCGGTGCAGCGGCCGCATCCCCCGCTGCTCCTCGGAGGCGCCGCGGCCCCGGCCCTGCGCCGCGCCGGGCGGCTGGCCCAGGGCTGGATCAGCAGCAGCCGCCAGGACCTCACCCGGATCGGCGAGTCGATGCAGCTGGTCCGCGACGGCGCCCGTGAGGCGGGGCGCGACCCCGATGCGCTGCGCTTCCTGGTGCGCGGCCTGGTCGAGCTGGTCGACGCCGACCCCGGGCCGGAGCGCCGTCCGCTTCGCGGCACTCGCGACCAGATCCTCGAGGACCTCGCGGCGCTCCGCGCGCGCGGGGTGACCGAGGTGTTCCTCGACCTGAACTTCTCCCCGCGGGTCGGCTCGCCCGAGGTCGACCCCGTTGAGGCCTTGGCCGAGGCCGAGCGCGTGCTCGACGCGCTGGCCCCGAACGCCGACCATCCCTAGCCGGCCTCCACCTTCGGCATGATGTCGTTCTTGAGCCGCTTGAGGTCGTCGAGCGTCTTCGACACCGGCACGTCGGCGAACGGCGGCCACAGCAGCGGCATCGTGAGCCCGGCCTCCTGGTAGCGCTTGAGCATGTCGGTGATCTGCCGCTCGCTGCCGACCAGGATGTTGGACACCTTGCCGTTGTCGGTCTGGTCGACGTCCTCGTCGGTGATCGTGAACCAGATCATGCTGCACATGTCGAGGTCGTCGATCGACCTGCCCAGCTCCTCGAGCTCGCCGGCGATCGCCGCCCGCCACTCGGTGAGCTCACGCGGGGTGTCCTGGATGCCGATCCAGCCGGCGAGGCCGTACTTCGCCACCCGGGTGGCCGAGCGCTTGGGGTCGCGCAGCCCGCTGAAGTAGATCGGCGGGTGGGGGTCCTGGACCGGCTTGTGGCCGAAGCCGCACGGCTCGAAGTCGGCGAACTCGCCGTGGTACTCGAACAGCTCGTTGGTCCAGATGCCCTTGCAGATCTCGATGGTCTCGCGCACGTGAGCGTGCCGACGGGGGAACTTGTCGGCGGCGCTGGCGGCGGCGAACTCCTCGGGCATCCAGCCCGAGCCGATCCCGACATTCAGCCGGCCGTTCGACAGCTGGTCGATCGTCGCGCACTCCGCGGCGAACACACCTGGGCCTCGGAAGGGGGTGTTGGTGATGCTCATCCCGATGCGGAGCTTCTCGGTGCGGGCGGCGAGCCAGGGCAGGAGGGGCCAGCCCTGGAACCACTGGCCGCGAGACTCCACGGGGAGCTGCGTCGGAAACTCCTTCATCATGCCGAAGGAGTACTGCAGCTCGCCGCGGTCGGAGGCCTCCGGCACGACGACCCGGTCCAGGGTCCAGACGGAGTCGAAGTCGAGCTCCTCCGCCAGGTCAGTGAGGTCGGCCAGCTCCTGCACGGTCACGTGGTTGCGGAAGGTGGGGAGGTAGAGAGCGAGCTTCATCGGTCAGACATCTCCTCGGGGAGCGATGGTGGTCGGGGTCGGCCGAGGGTCCTCGCCACTCGATCTGGCCCTTGTGACGTACCTCACCAGTCGGCTCCACCGGCCACAAGGTTTCCCGTGCTCATGGTTTGCTCAACGCTGCGCGCGAGCCACATCACGCATGTCGCGTCACCAGAGGGCGCATGTCGCGCGGCCATCACGGGCATGTCGCGTGGGATGAGGGCGCCTGTCGCGGGTCAGCGCAGGCGCTCGCGCAGCTCGCGCTTGAGCACCTTGCCGTAGTTGTTCGTCGGCAGCGCGGCGACCCGGTGGTACTCCTTGGGTCGCTTGAAGCGGGCGATCCGGTCCAGGCAGGTGCGGTCGAGCGCCTCGTCCGACGGGTCCGCCCCCTCGGCCGGTACGACGAACGCCACGACCGCCTCTCCCCACTCCGGGTCGGGCCGGCCCACGACCGCGGCGGCCGCCACGCCCGGGTGGCAGAGCAGCGCCTCCTCCACCTCGCGCGGGTAGATGTTCATCCCGCCGCTGATGATGAGGTCCTTGGACCGGTCGTGCAGCGTGAGGAAGCCGTCCTCGTCCAAGCTCCCCATGTCGCCGGTGTGCAGCCAGCCGCCACGCAGGGTCTCCGCCGTCGCCTCCGGCTGGTCCCAGTAACCCGCCATCACGACCGAGCCGCGCACCAGCACCTCGCCGACCTCGCCCGGCGGCAGCTGCCGGTCGTCCTGGCCGGCCACCCGCACCTCCACGTCGGTGCGGGGGAAGCCGACGCTCTGCATGCGCTCGCGCCAGCGCGGGTGCTCGCGGTCGGCGTGGTCGGCCTTGGACAGCCCGGTGATCGTCATCGGCGTCTCGCCCTGGCCGTAGATCTGGGCCAGCCGTGGGCCGAAGGTCGTCAGCGCCTCCTCGAGGTCGGCGAGGTACATCGGCGCGCCGCCGTAGATGATCGTCTTGAGCCCCGAGAGGTCGGCCTCGCGCAGCGCCGGGTCGGCGGCCAGCCGCTTGACCATGATCGGGGCGGCGAAGAAGGACATGCCGGGCCAGTGGCCCAGCAGGTCCAGCAGCTCGGCGCCGTCGAGCGCGCCGGAGGCGGGGATCACGCTGACGGCGCCCTTGGCCATGTGCGGCAGACCGTAGAGACCGGCGCCGTGGGAGAGGGGCGCGGCGTGCAGCACGCTGTCGGTCGCCGCCACCGGGTCGATGTCGGCGAAGTAGCTGAGCGAGGCCATCAGCAGGTTGCGCTGGGTGAGCGTCGCGCCCTTCGGCCGCCCCGTCGTGCCGCTGGTGTAGAAGAGCCAGGCAGGATCGTCCGGTCCGCGGTCGGTCAGCGGCATCGGCGGGACCCCGGTGAGGCGGTCCCACTCGGCACTGGGCGCCAGCACGACCGTCTGCAGCGACGGCACCGTGTCGAGCAGCGAGCCGACGTCCTCCGCGTGCTCCTCGTCCGTCACCACCGTCCTGGTGCCGCTGTGGTCGAGGATGTAGGCGATCTCCTCGCGGTGCAGCCGCGCGTTGACCGGGACGGCGACCAGCCCGGCGTGCCAGGCGGCGAGCTGCGCCTCGAGGTACTCCGGCCGGTTGCGCATCACGATCGCGAGCCGGTCGCCGGGCTGCAGCGACAGCGCCTCGCGCATCCCGGCCGCGGCGCCGGCCACCCGCGCGGCGAGCTCGGCCCAGGTGGCGTGCACCTGGGCGCCCTCGGCGAGGGCGGGCCGGTCCCGGAGCCGGCGCCCGTTGCGCTCGACCCAGCTGGCGAGGTTCATGCCGCCAACCTCGCGGGCGTCCTGCCTCCGGTCAAGGCGTGCCCGTCAGCGTTGAGGAACGCGTGATGGTCTGACACGTCTCGATCGGCGAGGCTGAGGGGGTACGCCCGCCACCGACGACCGTGAGGAGCCAGCATGAGGCTGACCGAGGACGAGGCGCGCGCTCGCCTGACCCGGGAGGTGCACGGCGTCTTCTGCACGCTGCACCCGCGCCGCGGCCCCGACCCGCAGCCGGTCGTCTTTGCCGTCAGCGACGACGGGCACCTCGGCGTACCGATCGACAAGGTGAAGCCCAAGGCCTCCTCCCGGCTGCAGCGGGAGGACAACCTCGAGGCGGACCCCCGCGGTGCCCTGCTCGTCGAGCGGTGGGACGCCGAGGACTGGTCGCGCCTGTGGTGGGTGCGGGCCGACACCGAGCACGTCCCCGACCCGCCCGCCTCCGTCGTCGACGACCTCGCCGACCGGCTGGCCCGCACCGTCCCGGAGTACGCCGACAAGCCCTTCCACCGGGTGCTGGTCTGCCGCATCGTCCGCATCACCGGCTGGGCGGCCGCGGGGGAGTGACCTGCGAGAGGTCGCCGTCCTGGTCGCTCTTCCCTCCGGTGGAGGCCGCGTGGGGTGCCTCCTTCCGGCCACTGTGGGCCACGGACTCATGCGCATCGCACGGAAACGTCGGGCAGCTGTCCGCGGGCGTATTCCTTTCGGGCCGTCCGGGCGACCACTGTGCATGACGCTGCTGGGGACGTCATACGGGACGACTGCCCCGGCGACCACTTCGCCTGACGTCCCAGCGAGGTCCTCCGTCGGGTTGCGCTGGCGACGGTCGGCCACCCCCGCGTCAACCGGCGCGTGGCACCCGGGCGAGGCGCAGCAGCATGGTGGTGCCGCCGTCGCCGCTCTCGGCGGTGAGGTCGCCGCCCATCGCCTGGGTGAGCCCGTGGGCCAGCCCGAGGCCGAGGCCGATGCTCTCGTCGGCCTCGCGACCGTGGCCGGCCTCGCGTTCGCCGGCGGCGCCGCCGCCCAGGGCGAAAGGCGTGAAGATCCGGGGGAGCAGGTCGGCGGGGATGCCGGGCCCGTCGTCGACGACCGCGACGAGCACCGATGTGGGGTCCTCAGCCGGTCGCGCGACGACCTCGACCCGGCCGCCCATCCGCCCGTGGCGTACGGCGTTGCCCACGAGGTTGAGCAGCACCTGACGGAGCCGGCGCCGGTCCGCGAGCACTCTCTCGTCCCCGAGCGAGTGGGAGAGGACGCAGTCGCGCGCGGCGGCCTTCGCGGCCAGCAGACCGAAGACCTCGTCGACCAGCTCGCCCAGCGCCACCGGCTCGACGCTGAGGGGAAGGGCGTTGGCCTCCAGCCGGCTGAGGTCCAAGACGTCGGCAAGGAGGTCCATCACGTGCCCGGCGGCGGCGTCGATGTGGGCCAGTGCCTCACGGCGGCGCTCGTCGTCGAGCTCCATCGTGCCCAGCAGCTCGGCGAAGCCGACGATGGCCTGGATCGGTGTCCGGGCCTCGTGGCCGACCGCGGCGAGCAGCTCGGACTTGGCGTGCGACAGCTCCTCGGCCGTCCGGCGCGCCGTCTCGGCCTCCAGCCGCGCCCGCCGGTCACGCTCGGCGGCCGCGTGGTCGATGGCGACCGAGGCGAGGTGGGTGAAGCGGTCGACGAGCAGCTGCTCACGACGACTCGGGCGGTGCGGCTGCAGGTGGTAGACGGCGAACGTGCCCACGGGGAGGCCGTCGGGCCCGTCGATCGGGGTGGACCAGCAGCTGCGCAGTCCGGCGGCGTCCGCGACCTCGCGGAAGTCGACCCAGCGCGGGTCGGTGCGGACGTCGACCGCGACGACCGACTCGTTGAGGGCTGCCGCGGTCCCGCAGGAGCCCTCGTCCTCGCCGATCGACATCCCGTCGATGGCAGCGACGTACGCCTCGGGCAGGGACGGCGCCGCCGCGTGGTGGAGGGTGCCCTGCTCCCGGTCGAGCAGCAGCACCGAGCAGCGGCCGTCGGCCATCAGGTGCTCCAGGGAGGAGAGGATCTCGGTGAGCACCTCCGGCAGCGGGGCGGCGCCGGCGATCAGCTCCAGCACGCGGGTCTGGCGGTCGAGCATCTCGCGGGCGTCCTCCGGGCCCAGCCAGTCGCCGACCTCGGAGACCTCGGCGGCGCTCACGCGGAGTCCATCAGCTGGTAGCCCACGCCGCGCACGGTGCGGAGCAGCTGCGGCTTGGACGGGTCCTGCTCGAGCTTGAGCCTCAGCCGGTGGACGTGCTCGGTGACGGTCGCCTCACCCAGCCACTCCGAGGAGGAGTGCCAGACCCGGTCGACCAGCTGGCTGCGGGTGAACACGTGTCGCGGATGGGCGGCCAGGAACGCCAGGAGGTCGAACTCCTTCGGGGTCAGCTCGACCTCCCTGTCGTCGCGCAGGACCCGTCGGCTCGTCGGCTCGATGCGCAGGGAACCCACGACGATGGTCTCGCCGGCGAGCTCGGGGGAGCTGCGTCGCAGCACCGACCGGACCCGCGCGACCAGCTCGCCGGGCGAGAACGGCTTGACGAGGTAGTCGTCGGCCCCGAGGTCGAGCCCCACGATCCGGTCGGTCTCGCCGCTGCGTCCGGAGAGCACGATGATCGGCAGGTCGGACCGGCCGGTCTGCCCGCCGCGCACCGACCGGAGCACGTCGAGGCCGCCGAGCCGGGGCAGCGACAGGTCGAGGATGACCAGGGTCGGCCGGTCGTCCTGGATCCGGCGCAGGGCGGTCGGGCCGTCGTCGGCCTCCACCACCCGGAAGCCGGCGTCGTCGAGCTGCCAGCGCACCACGGTGCGGATCGCCTCGTCGTCGTCGACGACGAGAACGACCGGAGCCCGCGCGTCGGGCCCACGCTCCGGGTCGGTCCGACTCATAGGTGATGGCTATCACACCTCGGGGAGCGCGGTCACCGGCGTCCGTCTCGCCGTTGTGCCTGCGTTGAGATGGCGTTGGGAGCCGAATGAGACGCTGGTCCCACCATGACGACATGCGGCAGCCACCACCCCGGCAGGACGCGGCGATGACGGCGCTCACCGACCTCCCCACCCAGGCCTTGCTCGACCGTGCCGCCGCACGGCGCGACGAGCTGTTCGGCACGCGGGTGACCTACTCGCCCAAGGTCTTCATCCCGCTCACCACGCTGTGTCGCGACCGGTGCGGCTACTGCACGTTCGCGGAGTCGCCGCGCACCGCCAGGTCGCCGTACCTCGAGCTCGCCGAGGTGCTCGCCATCGCCGAGCAGGGCGCGGCGGCCGGCTGCCACGAGGCGCTGTTCACCCTCGGCGAGGCGCCCGAGCACCGCTACCCCGAGGCGGCCGCCTGGCTCGCCGACCGCGGCCACGGCTCGACGGTCGACTACCTGGCCGAGGCGGCGGCGCTGGTGCTCGAGGAGACCGGGTTGCTGCCGCACGCCAACGCGGGCGCACTCTCCGCCGCCGACCTGGCCTCGCTCCGGCGGGTGTCCGCCTCGCAGGGGATGATGGTCGAGAGCCTGCGCCCCGACCTGGCCGCCCACCGGGGCGCACCCGACAAGACCCCGGAGCGCCGGCTGGCCACCCTCGACGCCGCCGGCCGGCTGGCGATTCCCTTCACGACCGGGGTCCTCGTCGGCATCGGTGAGACGGAGGCCGACCGGGTGGAGGCGCTGGAGGCGATCGCCGCGGCGCACCGCACCCACGGGCACGTGCAGGAGGTGATCGTCCAGAACTTCCTGCCCAAGCCGGGCACGGCGATGCGCGACGTCGAGCCCTGCCCGCACGACGACCACCTCCGGGCGATCGCCCTCGCGCGGCTGGTGCTGCCGGGCGACGTGCACGTGCAGGCTCCGCCCAACCTCTCCGAGCCCGACGAGCTGGCCGACCTGATCGCGGCCGGCATCGACGACTGGGGCGGCGTCTCGCCCGTGACGGCCGACCATGTCAACCCGGAGCGCCCCTGGCCGTCGCTCGAGGTGCTGCGGTCCGCGACCGAGGCCGCCGGTCACCAGCTGGCGCCGCGACTCACCGTCTATCCCGAGTACGCCGGCCGGGCCGACCACTGGCTGGATCCGGTGCTGCGCTTCCCGGTGCTCGACCGCGCCGATGCCGACCTCCTCGGTCGCGACGACCCCGGTGCGCTCTGGCCGGAGCGCCACCAGGACGCCGCCAACGTCGGCACCGGCGCCGAGGTGGTGCAGGTCGGGCGCCGGTCGACCGCCTGGTTCTCCGGCGCCGGCACCGACCCGACGCCGCTGCCTGGCTCGGGAGCACCGGTGCGCGGCCGGGTCCGCGAGGTCCTCGAGGGAGTCCGCGGGGGGCAGGACCCCGGGGTCGACGAGCTGGAGGCGCTGTTCGCGGCCCGCGGTGGCGAGGTGGCGGCCGTCGCGGAGCTGGCCGACGAGATCCGACGCCGCGTGGTCGGCGACGAGGTCACCTTCGTGGTCAACCGCAACATCAACTACACCAACGTGTGCACCTACAAGTGCACGTTCTGCGGGTTCTCCAAGGGCCCGCTGTCGCTCAACCTCCGCGGGGCGCCGTACCTCCTCACGCTGGAGGAGATCGCCGACCGCAGCGAGGAGGCAGCGGCGCTGGGAGCGACCGAGGTCTGCCTCCAGGGCGGGATCCATCCGAGGTTCGACGGCAACTTCTACGTGGAGGTCACGCGCGCCGTCCGCGAGCGGGTGCCGGAGATGCACATCCATGGGTTCACGGCCCTGGAGGTCATGGAGGGCTCGCGGAGGCTGCAGGAGCCCCTCGAGAGCTACCTGCTGCGGCTGCAGGAGGCCGGGCTGCGCTCGCTGCCCGGCACCGCGGCCGAGATCCTCGACGACGAGGTCCGCGCCGTGCTGTGCCCCGACAAGATCACCACCGACGAGTGGCTGGAGGTGCATCGCGTCGCCCATGGCATCGGGCTGCGGAGCAACGTGACGATGATGTTCGGCTCGGTGGAGCGGCCCGCCCACTGGGTCCGGCACCTGCTGCGCACCCGGTCACTGCAGCGGGAGACCGGCGGGTTCACCGAGTTCGTCGGTCTCCCGTTCGTGCACATGGCCTCGCCGGTCTATCTCAAGCGGGCCGCCCGCCGCGGCCCCACCTGGCGCGAGACGGTGCTGGTCCACGCGGTGGCACGGATCGCCTACGCCCACGACATCGACCACGTGCAGGCCTCGTGGGTGAAGCTCGGTCGGGTCGGCGCCCAACAGCTGTTGGCAGCCGGAGTCGACGACCTCGGCGGCACCCTGATGGACGAGAACATCAGCCGGGCCGCGGGCGCCAGCCACGGCCAGGGTCTCACCCCCGCCGACCTCGCCGACATCGCCAGCGAGGCCGGGCGCCCGTTGCGGCAGCGCACCACCCTCTACGGCGAGCTGCCGGCGCGGCTGACGGTCGCCGGCTGAGGCCTCCCGACCAGCCACGACGAGGCTCGGGCCATACTCGGAGCGTGGAGTTCCAGGAGGTCGTCCGCCGACGCCGCATGGTCCGCACCTACGCCGACCGGCCCGTCGACCCCGCCGCGGTGAGGCGGGCTCTCGGCAACGCCATCCGGGCGCCCAGCGCCGGCTTCAGCCAGGGATGGGGGTTCTTGGTCCTCGACGAGCCCGCCGACGTGCAGCGCTTCTGGGCGGCGACCACCGACCCGGACGAGGAGCCGGACGCCTGGCTCGCCGGGATGCGACAGGCCCCGGTGGTCGTCATCCCGTGCTCGAGCAAGGCGGCCTACCTCGACCGCTATGCCGAGCCCGACAAGGGCTGGGCCGACCGCGACGAGGCCCGCTGGCCGGTGCCGTTCTGGCACATCGACGCCGGGATGGCCTCGCTGCTGATCCTGCAGACCGTCGTCGACGAGGGTCTCGGCGCCTGCTTCTTCGGCGTCCCGCCCGAGTACGACGGCGCGGTGCGTCAGGCCTTCGGGATCCCCGACCGCTTCGACCCGATCGGGGCGATCACCATCGGCCACCCCGTCGACGACGAGCCGGTGACCGGGTCGGCGCGCACCCGGCCGCGCAGGGACCTCGGCTCCGTCGTCCACCGCGGCCGCTGGGGACACACCGACGACGGCCGGTCCGAGCCAGGACCCTGACCAGCAGGAGGACGGGTGGCACGCACCATCGCGACCAACACCTACGGCGGCCTCGACGAGGTGCTCGACTTCGTGAGGCCACGGCACCGCATGGTGCTGCTCACCCACCGCAGCGACGGCACGACGCAGGGGTCGCCGGTCAGCGGCGGCGTCGACGACACGGGGCGGATCGTCATCGCGAGCTACCCCGAGCGGGCCAAGACCCGCAACGCGCGGCGCCGCCCAGAGGTCGGCGTGGTCGTGCTCTCCGACGACTGGGACGGCGCCTGGGTGCAGGTCGACGGCACCTGTGAGGTGCTCGACGCGGTGGTCGACGGCGCACCCTCGGAGGCCGCCCTCGACGCCTTCGAGGAGTACTTCCGCAGCATCGCGGGGGAGCACCCCGACTGGGCGGAGTACCGCCGGGCGATGGTCGACCAGGGCAAGTCGCTGCTCCGGATCACCCCCACCCGCTGGGGCCCGGTCGCGACGGGTGGGTTCCCCGCCCGCCTGGCGTGACGTCGGCGCGGGCCGCTGGGCCACCCAAAGGTTGACCGATCAACTACTGTCGGGACCATCCCATCGACCTGCCCCCTGACCAGGAGGATGCATGAGTGACCCCGTCCCGGACCTCCCGGCGATCGAGGCCGAGCGCGACCGGATCCGCGCCGCCCACCTGAGGCCGGCCGACCAGCGACCCGCCAGCACCGCCCGCGGCGTCCACCACACGGCACTGGTCAGCAGCGACGTCGAGCAGACGGTGCGCTTCTACCAGGACCTGCTCGGCTTCCCGCTCACCGAGATCGTGGAGAACCGCGACTACCCCGGGTCGTCGCACTTCTTCTTCGACCTCGGCAACGGCAACCTGCTGGCGTTCTTCGACTTCCCCGGTCTCGACGTCGGGCCCTACCAGGAGGTGCTGGGCGGCCTCCACCACATCGCGATCTCGATGGAGATGGACGCGTGGGAGCAGGCCTGCCGCCGGCTGGCCGAGGCCGGGGTCGAGCACGTCGTGCACAGCGACGTGTCCGTCTACTTCACCGACCCCGACGGTGCTCGGCTGGAGCTGATCGGCGATCCGCTCGGCGAGATGTACGGTCTGCAGGTCCTCTGACCGGCTACCCGCGGAGGTGCCCGATGGTGCGTGACCCCGAGGGTGTGCGGGCCCGTGCGTGACTTCGTCCACGAGGCGCCCGCCGGCCGGGTGCTCTTCGGGGCCGGAGCCCGGGCCCGGCTCGCCGACGAGCTTGCCCGGCTGGGCGTCGAGCGCGCGCTCGTCGTGGCCGGCCGCCACGACGAGGCGATGGTCGAGGAGGTCACCGCCCCCGTGGCCGCGCGCGTGGTCGGTCGTTTCGCCGACGTGGCGATGCACGTGCCGACGGCCGTGGCGCGGGCCGCGTCCGAGCTCGCCGCCGAGCGGCGCGCCGACGGCCTGGTGGCGATCGGCGGCGGGTCCGCGGTCGGCTCCGCCAAGGCGATCGCGCTCGAGACCGGGCTGCCGATCGTGGCCCTGCCCACGACGTACGCCGGCTCGGAGATGACGCCGATCTGGGGGCTCACCGAGGCGGGTCGCAAGCGCACCGGGCGCGATCCCGCGGGTGCTGCCGCGCTCGGTGATCTACGACCCCGAGCTCACGCTGTCGCTGCCGGTCGCCCTGTCGGCGGCGAGCGGGATGAACGCGCTCGCGCATCTGGTCGAGGGCCTCTACGCCCCCGACGTCTCGCCGCTGACGATGCTGGCGGCGGAGGAGGGCGTCCGCGCGCTCGCGTCCGGGCTGCCGGCGGTGGTGGCCGACCCCGGCTCGCTCGGCGGCCGCTCCGACGCGCTCTACGGCGCCTGGCTGGCAGGGTCGGTGCTCGGCAGCAGCCGGATGGGGGTGCACCACACCGTCTGCCACGTCCTGGGCGGCACCTGGCAGCTGCCCTCACGCCGAGACCCACAGCGCGGTGCTGCCGCAGGCGACCGCGTTCAACGCCGACGCCGCCCCTGAGGCGATGGCACCGAGTACGGCGAGGGCCCTGGAGGCCGCCGGCCGTCCGGCGGCGCTCGGCCGCCGCCGGCCTGTGGGACCTGGCCCGCGAGCTGGGCGCGCCCACCTCGCTCGGCTCCCTCGGCTGGTCAGCGGAGTCGGTGGCCGAGGCGGCGCGCCTCGTCGTCGAGGCGGCTCCGGTCAACCCGCGTCCGCTCGACCGCGAGGCTGTCTCCGAGCTCCTCTCGGCCGCGCTCGAGGGTGGACGGCCGGTCTGAGCCGGTCGGGCGTCTCAGGCAGAGGCGCCGGCGGTCAGGGGTCGCGGCCGGGCTGTCGTGCCCGCCCTTTCGCTCTGTCATGACCGCAAGCATCGGGCAGACCAGGACCGTGACCGCGCCGGCGGCGACGAGCAACGAGGCGTTCTGCGTCGACATCAGGCCCGGAGCTCACGGCCACCGACGTCACCGCCACGATGATCGGCAGGCCGGTCGCGGAGAAGAGCGCGATCGCGGCGCGTCGGTGGGCGGCAAGCCGTCGCCTGCCCGGCTGGCGACGAGCACGGGCAGCCCGCGGGCGACCAAGATCAGCGCCACGATCGCGACCAGGCCCCAGGGCCGCTCGACGACGGCCGCGGGGTCGATGGCCATCCCCGAGGTCACGAAGAACACCGGGATGAGCAGCCCGAACGCCATCCCCTCCAGCCGTGCCTCCAGGTGGTGGTCCCCGTCCGGGAGCGCCACGCGCAGGATGAACCCCGCCGCAAAGGCCGCGAGCACGATGTCGAGGTCGAGCGTCGACGCCAGCGCGACCAGCCCGACCAGCAGCAGCACCGTCAGCCGCACCGGCGTCTGGCTGGTCGATCGCGCTCCCGCGCGCACCAGACCGAGCACGCTCAGCGTGCCGCGACGGGTGCGCACGGCGGGCACCGTCAGCACCGCGGCCACGGCCGCGCCAACGCCAGCAGCACGAGCATCGACTCGACCGCCCCACCGGCCCCGAGGAACAGCGTCATCGCCAGGACCGGCCCCAGCTCACCGACCGCTCCGTGCCGCAGCACCGCCTCACCGACGCCCGTCCCCAGCAGTCCGTGGTCGCGCAGGATCGGCAGCAGTGTGCCGAGAGCGGTGGAGGTCAGCGCGATGGCGACCGCCATCTCGGCGTCGATGACGCGGCGCAGGCCCAGCGCCCAGATCAGGGCGAACGCCGAGCCCAGGCTGGTCAGCCAGGTGAGGGCCGCCGCGTCCACCGGAGCGACCCGCCAGCTCGCCCGGCTTGATCTCGAACCCGGCGAGCAGGAACAGCAGCGCCAGCCCGAGCTCGCGCAGCAGCTCGATCGCCTCGTCGGTCTCGGCGAGGCCGACGCCGAAGGGTCCGATGACCACACCGAGTCCGAGCAGCACCACGACCTCTGCGACGAGCCTTCCGGGCACCAGGCCCGCGAGGAGCGGTGCCAGGGCGGCGACCAGCGAGATCCAGAACAGCGACGTGATCGAGGCCGTCACCCTGCGGTCTCCCTCCGGCCAACGCGAGTGCCGCGAGCATAGCCAACCGGATCGGCTCGGCGGCGAGGGTGCGACGGCCAGGTGGGGCTACCGGCGGTGGTCTCCCATGAACGCCTACACGGCGTGCGTCGCCAGGCCGAGGCCCCAGAAGATGGCCACCCAGAAGGCCCAGTCGAGGCCGGCGATCGCACCAGCCCCGGTGCCTGCTCTGACGTCGAGCACCACCATCAGGCCGATCACGAAGACGAACACCACCAGGTGGTGGACGAAGTCGCGCACCGCGGTGCGGCGCTGGTCGACGTCGTTCGAGAAAGGATCGCTGTGAGTCATGACCCTTCACTCCCTTCTCGTCCGCGGTAGTCCCGTGCCGCCGTGCCTGCCGTCGCCCTGGTCACACCTGGCTTGGCGCTCGGCCGGCGGGGGGAGTAGGTGTGGACGGAGAGGCTCCGAGAGGAGGTCGGTCATGTGGTCGGACCGGGCGGTCGCCCGCATCGCAGGAGTCCTGTTCATCCTCGCGTCCGTCGCCGCGATCGTCGGGGGCAGCCTCGACCTTCCGGCGACCGACGGCACGTCGCTGGACGAGGTGTCGCGCGGGCAGGTGGTCACCGGAGCGCTGATCGAGGTGGTGCTCGCCCTGGCGGTGGTCGGGATCGCCGTCACGCTCTACCCGGTGCTGCGGCGCGCCGACCCGGCGATGGCGCTGGGCTACGTCGCGGTGCGGACCCTCGAGGCCGCGCTGGTGCTCGTCGCCGTGCTGAGCGTCCTCGTCATCGCCTCGCCGGAGGCGGGCCCGGCCGTCGCCGGCGACGCCCGCCACACGATCCTCGCGGACACCCGCGAGTGGAGCTACCTCCTCGGCACCCTCGTCGTGTTCGGCGTGTCTGCCGTGCTGGTCAACACGCTTCTGCTGCAGGGCCGACTGGTGCCTCCGTGGCTCTCCCTGTGGGGACTGGCCGGAGGTGTCCTGTTGCTGGTGCGCGGCGTCCTGGAGATGTACGACGTCTCGCTGGCCGTGGTCGTGCAGGGCCTGCTCGCTGCTCCCATCGGGCTGCAGGAGATGGTCCTCGCGGTGTGGCTGATCGTGCGCGGCTTCGCCGCCACGAGGGTCGAGCGGCCGGGCGTCGTGGTCGAGGCGACGCCCGCTCAGTGACGCGCGGGCACCTGGTCCGTCGGGGAGTGGTCGCCACGCACGAGTGCGGCCACCAGGCGGCCGGTCGTGGCGAGGATCCCGATGACACTGCCGACGATGGCGACGGCGAGCAGGATCCGGGCCACGGTGTCCCACCAGCCGGGGTTGAGGTCGAACGGGAAGACCTGCCAGAGGCGCACCGCTGCGGCCAAGCCGATCGCGGTGGTGACGATGTCACCGACGGCCTTGAACCACGGTGGGTCGGTGACCAGGAAGGCGAGGTTGGCCACGACGCCGGCGATGACCGACGCGTTGACGATCGCGAGCACCTGCTCGGTGTCGCCGGTCAGGAACGGGACGGCCTCCCAGCCCGGCCAGCGGTTCACCACGACGAGGATCGCGACGTTGACGAGGACGGCCACGACGTAGCCGAACCGCCGCGTCGCCCGCCCGGGGCGCTTCTCACGTGCCATCGCGGGCTCCGGTGAGGAAGGCCACGCAGGTGGCCATCGTGGCCAGCCGCGGGTAGTCGGCCTCCGCGATCGGGACGCCGGTGCTGCTGGCGAGGGTCTCGGCGAAGCCGAGGAAGTCCAGCGAGTCCAGCTCGAACTCGCCGCGGAGCGCGGTGTCGTCATCGACGTACTCGAAGTCGGCGTCGGGGACGACGTGTCGCACGGCGGCCTGGACGGCGTCGCGGGCGGCGTCGGCGGTCGGTCGGACCTGGTCGGTGGTCATAGCTCCTCCGGGTGCTGCAGTAGGTCGTCGACGGTCGCGAGGAAGCGACCGCCGGTGAAGCCGTCGGTGGCTCGGTGGTCGGCCGCGAGGGTCAGGGTGGTCAGCGGGCGGACGCCCAGGAGCCCGTCCACCGACCACGGACGCTCCACGACCCGGCCGAAGCCGACCAGCGCCACCTGCGGCGGGTAGATCACGCCGTAGACCGACTCCACGCCCTGCTCGCCCAGGTTGGTCACCGTCAGGGTGGGGTCGGCCATCTCCGAGCCGCGCAGCCGGCCCGCCCGAGCGCGGGTCACCAGGTCGCGCATCGCGGCCATCGTCTCGGCCACGGACAGCCGGTCGGCGTCGTGGATCGCCGGAGCCACCAGGCCCCCGCCGCGCAGGGAGACGGCGACGCCGAGATGCACGCCGCTCCCGGGCACGAACGCGTCGTCGACCCAGAAGCCGTTGAGGGCGGGGTGCCGGGCCGTGGCGAGGGCGGTCGCCCGCAGCAGCAGCGCCGCCGGGACCAGCCGCTCCGCGATGGGCAGGCCGGCGTTCTGCTCGCGCATCCAGGCCCGCGCGCCCGTCAGGTCGACCGTCGTCGTGAGGTAGTAGTGCGGGATCTCGCGCTTCGACCGCGCCATCAGCCGCGCGATCGTCTCCCGCATGGCCTGGGCCCGGGTGGCGGCGGCGGGGGCCGGCCGAGCCTCGACGTGCGTCGGTGGCGTGGCTGTCGGTGGGCCGGGTGCCGCCACGGTGTCGGCCGCCGCCCGGACGTCGGCCGCGCGCACCGTCTCGCCGTCGTGCGGGGTGACCTCGGCGAGGTCGACCCCCCGCTCGCGCGCCAGCCGTCGGGCGTACGGCGTCACGCGCGGGCGGCTGCCGGCCGCGGGAACCGGCGGGGCCGGTGCCGACGGCGGTGCCGGCGGGGATGCCGGGGAGGGTGCCGGCGCGATGGACGCGGCGGCGCCCTCGACGTCCTCGCGGGTGATCTCGCCGCCCGGGCCGGTGCCGTCGACCGAGCCGAGGTCGATGCCGAGCTCGCGGGCCCGGCGTCGGACCAGCGGTGAGTGCACGGCCGGTGCTCGGCTCGGCGACGGCGCGGCGGCCGCTTCCTCGGGGGCCTGGGGCTCCTCCGGCGCCGCGGGCGCCGGCGCGGCCTCGCCGACCTGCGCGAGATGAGCCAGCACGGTGCCGACCGGCACCTCTGATCCCACGGGAACCACCAGGTCCACGACCACGCCGTCGACGAAGGTCTCCACCTCGACGGCGGCCTTGGAGGTGTCGACCACGGCCATCGGGTCGCCCTTGTGGACCACGTCGCCCGGAGCGACCAGCCATTCCAGGACGGTGCCCCGCTCCATGTCGGCCCCCAGCGAGGGCATGGTGAACTCGCTCATGGCTGCTCGCCCAGGGTCCGGTGCGCCGCGGCGAGGATGTCGCGCACCTGGGGCAGTGCCTCCTCCTCCAGGTGCTGGGCGTAGGGGATGGGCACCTCCTCGGTGCACACGCGCTCCACCGGCGCGTCCAGGTCGTAGAACGCCTGCTCGGTGATCCGGGCGCTCAGCTCGGCCGACAGGCTGCCCGAGCGCCAGCCCTCGTCGACGATCACGGCCCGGTGGGTGCGCGTCACCGACCCGAGGTAGGTCTCGTCGTCCAGCGGGCGCAGGGTGCGCAGGTCGATGACCTCGGCACTCACCCCCGTGGCCGCCAGCTCCTCAGCAGCCTCGAGCGTGCGGCCGAGCGTGCCGCCGTAGGTGATGAGCGTCAGGTCGTCACCGGACCGGCGCACGGCCGCGCGGTCGAGGTCCACGGCCCCGGCGTCGGCGGGCAGCTCGCCCGCGACGTTGTAGAGCGAGCCGTGCTCGAACACCAGCACCGGGTCGGGGTCCTCCAGCGCGGTCCACAGCATCCCGCGGGCGTCCTCGAGCGTCGCAGGCGTCACGATCCGAAGCCCGGGGATGTGGGCGTACCAGCCCTCCAGGCTGTGGCTGTGCTGCGCGGCGAGCTGCCGGCCGGCCCCGGTGGTCATCCGGATCACCAGCGGGACGGCGTACTGTCCGCCGGACATGTGCTGCAGCGAGGCGGCCGTGTTCATGATCTGGTCGAGCGCGAGCAGGCTGAAGTTGACCGTCATCACCTCGACGATCGGGCGCAGCCCACCGAGCGCGGCCCCGATGCCGGCGCCGACGAAGGCGCTCTCCGAGAGCGGGGTGTCGCGGATGCGCTCCGGGCCGAACTCCTCCAGCAGGCCGAGGCTGACGCCGAAGCAGCCGCCGTAGGCGCCGACGTCCTCACCCATCAGGAAGACCCGCTCGTCTCGCTGCAGGGCCTCGCGGATCGCCTCGCGCAGCGCCTCTCGGTACGTCGTCTTCACCATGGTCGCGGCCATCACGTCACCTCCGCGGGCATCCGGTCGCTGTAGACGAACCGGGTCAGCTCCTCGACCGGCTCGAGCGGCGCCTGGTCGGCGTACTCCACCGCGGCGCCGATCTCGGCGGCGACGTCCTTCTCGATCGCAGCCAGCTGCCGGTCGGTGAGTCGGCCCTCGCCCTTCATCAGGTCGGCCAACGCGGTGATCGGGTCGTGCGTCTTCTCCTCGGCCACCTCCGCCTTCGGTCGGTAGCGGTCGGGGTCGTACATCGAGTGCGCGCGGAACCGGTAGGTCCGCATCTCGAGGAAGTGCGGCCCGCCGCCCTGCCGGATGGCCTCGACGGCCTGCCGCGCGGAGTCCTCGACCGCGCGTACGTCCATCCCGTCGACCGGCCAGGCGGCCAGGCCGTACGACGATGCGCGGAGCGCAAGGTCGGTCCGTGCGTGCTCGTGCGCCAGCGAGGTCCCCATCGCGTAGCGGTTGTTCTCGCAGACGAACAGGACCGGCAGCCGCCACAGCGCGGCCAGGTTGAGAGACTCGTGGAACTCGCCCTCGGCCGCAGCCCCCTCGCCGAAGAAGCAGACCGTCGCCCGCGGCCGCCCGGCCAGGTGGTCGGCCAGCGCGAGGCCCACCGCCAGCGGCAGCCCGCCGCCGACGATGGCGTTGCCTCCCACGAAGCGGGTGCCCGCGTGGAACAGATGCATGGACCCGCCCCGACCACGGCTGCAGCCGGTCTGCCGGCCGAACATCTCGGCCATCAACGAGTCCATCGGGACGCCGCGGGCCAGAGCGTGCCCGTGCTCGCGGTAGGTCGAGACCACCGCGTCGTCCGGCTCGAGGGCCGTCATCACGCCGGTCGCGACCGCCTCCTCACCGACGTAGAGGTGCAGGAAGCCGCGGATCTTGGTGGCGCTGTAGAGCTCGGCGCAGGCCTCCTCGAAGCGGCGGATCCGCAGCATGGTGCGCAGCAGCTCCCGCTGGTGCTCGGCCGCGGCGTCGGCCGGCGTACGTCGGCGCGCGCTCATGACGCCTCCGACCCCTCCAGCGTCGACACGTCGCCCTCGGGCAGCCCGAGCTCGCGCGCCTTCAGCAGCCGCCGCATCACCTTGCCGCTGCGGGTGTGGGGGAGGTGCTGGTCGAAGGCGATCTCCTTCGGCGCCAGCCCGCCCAGCCGTTTGCGCCCGAACGCGAGCAGCTCGCCGCGCAGCTCCTCGGTCGGCTCCCACTCCGAGCGCAGCGTGACGAAGGCCTTGACGATCTCGCCGGCCAGCTCGTCCGGCTTGCCGATCACCCCGGCCTCGACGACGGCCGGGTGCTCCATCAGGGCGGTCTCGACCTCGAACGGGCCGACCAGGTGGCCGGCGGACTTGATGACGTCGTCGGCCCGACCGACGAACCAGACGTAGCCGTCGGCGTCCACCTTGGCGAGGTCGCCGGAGAGGTAGAACCCGTCGGCGAAGCAGGAGCGGTAGCGCTCCTCCTCGCCGAGGTAGCCGCGGAACATCGACGGCCAGCCGGCTCGGAGCGCCAGCTCGCCGACCTCGTCGACGGCGGCGGGCGTCACGTGCCCGTCGGTGCGGTCGGCCCGGCCCTCGTCGCCGCGGACCAGCACGGCGGCGTCGATGCCCGGCATCGGCCGGCCCATCGACCCGGGCCGCACCTCGGCGCCTCGGTAGTTGCTGATCATGATCGCACCGGTCTCGGTCTGCCACCAGTTGTCGTGGATCGACAGGCCATAGGCCTCCTCGCCCCAGACGACCACCTCGGGGTTGAGCGCCTCGCCGACGCTGGCGATGTGCCGCAGGGCCCCCAGGTCGTAGTCGTGAGCCAGCTCCGCGCCGGAGCGCATCAGCATCCGCAGCGCGGTCGGGGCGGTGTACCAGACGTTGACGCGCTGCTCGGCGAGGATGCCGTACCAGACGCGCGGGTCGTACTCGCCGGCGTACGTCACCAGGGTGACGCCGTGGGTCAGCGGCGCGATGATGCCGTACGACGTCCCGGTCACCCAGCCCGGGTCGGCCGTGCACCAGAAGACGTCGCCCCGGTGCAGGTCCAGGGCGTAGCGCCCGGTCACGTGGTGGGCCAGCACCGCCTGGTGGACGTGGATCGCGCCCTTGGGGGTCCCTGTCGTGCCGCTGGTGAAGTGCAGCAGCGCGCGGTCCTCGGGGTCGGTCGGGGGGATCTCGAACTCGGCAGGCTGCAGCGCCAGCTCGGACGCCAGGTCGAGCGTGCCCTCCACCGGACGCCCGACGAGCAGCACGTGCTCCAGGTGCGGCAGGTCGGCCCGCATCGCGGCGACCTTGCGTCGGTAGAGGCTCGGTGTGGTCACCAGGACCTTGGCCTCGCCCAGGGACAGGCGCTGCCGGATCGGCTCGGGGCCGAAGGAGGAGAACAGCGGTGAGAAGACGCTGCGGTTCTTCAGGGTGCCGAGCGCGGTGACGTACTGCTCGACCTGACGGCCCAGCAGCGACATCACCCGGTCGCCCGGGCCGACGCCCAGCGAGCGGAGCAGATGGGCGAAGCGGCCGGTGGCGCTGCTCAGGTCGGCGTAGGTGTGCTGCGCCGTCCCGCCGGTCTCGTCGACGCAGATCAGCGCGACGTCGTCCCCGTGCCCGGCCGCCACCTGGGCGTCCAGGGCGACGTGGGCGATGTTGAGCCCACCCGAAGGAAGTCTCGGCAGCGTCGCAGCCGCCTGCTCCCACGAGAACGCCTGGCGTTCGAGGTCGTAGTCAAACCGTCCGGCCATCGCCATCACGACCCTTCTCCGACCATCGTGCTCCTGGTCGGGGAGTCGCCTCAAGGAACCGTCGCCGTTGTCACACCCGCCCGTCTTGGGTGGTGTGCGTCCGGGCATCCTCAGCCCTCGAAAGGCACCTCGGACGCCCAGTCCTCGACAGGCTGGTGAGCCGCGCGATGGACCGCGTCGGCGACCTTCGCGGGGGTGAACCGGCCCTCGCGCGAGAGGCTGCCGCGGACGGTCACCGACACGGCGCGGATGCCGTCGGGGGCCAGCGACGCATCGATGCTCCGCACGAGGTTGCGCACGCCGGCCTTCTGCACGCCCAGCGACGCGGCCTCGGGTGCCGGCTGGTCGGCGGCCATGCTCCCGGTCACCGTCACCCGGCTGCCGGCGCTCATGAACGGGCGCGCCGCCTGGAGTGCCGTCAGCAGCGCCCCCACCCCGAGCGCGACGTCGTCGGCCAGCTCGGCGGGCGTCAGCGAGAGCGGGTCCGCCGCCCGATAGGCGCTGGGGTTGAAGTGGAGGACGTCGATCCGGCCGAACCGCTGACCGTAGGAGCGGATCGCGGCCGTCAGCGCTGCCCCGTCGGTGACGTCGAGGGCGTCCCAGACGACCGGTGTGCCGTGCTGGGCCAGGTCCACCGCGAGGTCCTCCAGCTGCCCGTCGTCACGCGACACCAGCGCAACGGCGTACCCGTCCTGCGCGAAGCGCAGGGCGACGTGGCCGCCGACGCCGGGACCGGCGCCGACCACCACGATGAGCGGGATCTCCATCCCGACCTCCCTCTGTCAGTGACCTGAGCAGTGAGCCTAGCCAGGCACCGGACGTCGGCGCCTCAGGGGCAGCTGGCCGAGACCGTGCCCGTCACGTCGCCCGCCGGTCCTCCGGTGAAGGTGCCCTCGAAGTCGACGGTCGAGCCGTCGACGACCAGGCCGGCCCCCTCGGGGGTCAGCGTCGAGAGGTATGTCGCCTCCGGCGTGTAGACGGCCACGGCGCCGATCCACGACCCGCCCTCGACCCGGGCCGAGACCTCCAGCTGCAGGCCGTCGACGGCCAGCCGGTTGATCCGCACGTCGAGCGTCTCCGGCGCGACCGTGCAGTCGAAGCTCTGGGCGCCGCTCGCCGGGAACGAGTACGTCGTCCCGTCGACCACCGCCGTCGCCTCCTCGCCCGAGCCGTCCGATGCTGCGCAGCTCACGGCGACCGTGGCGTCGGTGTCGGTGGCGTTGGCCGGGTCGAAGTCCTCGACCTTCGTGACCGTGCCCTCGAAGCTCAGCGCGCCGTCACCGATGACCATCCGGGCGTCGCCGGGGAAGGAGGCGCCGTACCGGAGGGTCCCCCCGCCAGGTGCGAACGACAGCTGACCCACCCAGCCGTCCCCCTGGAGCGAGGCCTGCAGCAGCAGGTCACGGCCCTCGGGGGTCTGCACGTTGACGGCCACCTGGTCCGGCCCGATGTCGCAGAGGTAGTTGATCGAGCCCGCCGAGGGGTAGTCGATCCGGGCGCCGTCGACCTCCGCCCAGGCGGTCCCGGGGTCCGCGGTGACGGCGGGCGTGCCGACGCTCACCTCACCGTCGCTGCCGGGCGCCGGGTCGGCATCGTCGGCCGCCTCGATGCCGGGCGAGGCCGGTTCACCGGCCGCCTCGCCCCCTCCGCAGCTCGTCATCCCGAGACCGATCAGGGGCGCGGCCACGAGGGCCGCGAGCCGCCATGCGCGCATGGGTCCCGCCTCGCCTTCAGCATCGGTGGATCCCTGGAGGTTACCGAGTCCTCCGGCGGACCGCACGGCTCAGCCGTGCGTGCGCACCCGGACACCGAACGCGTCGTCGACCTGCTGGCTCCACAGCGCGGCGGCTCGGCCGGCGTTCATCGCCGCCACCCGGGCGCGTCCGTCGGGTGCCTCCGCCTTGCTCAGCCGCTGCGGGGCTGCCCAGGAGCCGGAGGCCGTCATCAGCGCGGCGGTGACGCCTCGCCCGAACGTGCCGGGGCCGCGAGACGGCGTCCAGAGCGCCACTGCCGTTCCGCTCGGGTCCATCGCGGCGTCCCAGTCGCTGACGTAGCGCACGTCTCCGGACACGCTCACCGGGCGCTGCCAGCCGGGGCTCGCCCAGCGGACGGACTCGAGCTGCCGGTTGCCCGGTTGCCGGACGAACGTCACCAGGACCTCACCTGCCTGGGCTCCGGTCACGCGGACGGGGAACTCGCCCCAGCCCACGCGGCGGGCCAGCACCGTCGGCTGCTGCCACGGCTGGCCCTGGACGGCGCGCGCAGCGACGATCCGCCACCGACCGTTCGTTCCCTGGTCGTCCCAGGCTGCCGTGGTGCGTCCGGCCGCGTCGACATGGATGTCGCCCGGACCGGGCCAGGGGATGCCGACCTGGGTGAGCCGCTGCAGGGTCGTCAGCGACGACCAGGCACGCGCGCGGTACTGGCGGGCCGCGGCCCAGGTCAGCTGGTCGGTGGCTCCGGTGCTCGGGTCGACCACGGCCCGTTGGACCATCACCGCTGCCAGTCCTCCGTCGCCCACCGCCACCGCCATCCAGGCCGTGTGCGACACGCGCAGCCCGGTCGTCCAGGTGCCACCCACGTGTCCGCGGGACACGAACCCGGTGGTCGGCAGCCCCTTGTCCCACTGCCAGGCGACGAGGGCTGCGCCGCGGCCGTTGACCGCCAGGTCGGCGACGTCGAGGACGCCATGGTCACGGCGGGCGATGGTCTGGGCGGGGCTCCAGACACCGTCGCCCAGCTCCCGGACCCGGATCCGGGCCGGCCGCCCGGGCCGGTGGTCTCCCCAGGCCAGCACCAGGTCGCCGGAGCCGTCGTAGGCCACCTCGGCGTGGCCGGCTGCCGGCGCCACGACGGCGGGCTCGCTCCAGCCGCCGCCGGCGAGCCGAACGGCCACGCGAGGGCCGTCGTCGGTCTGCCACACCGCGGCGACGTCACCGTGCGCCGACACGGACGCGGAGACCGGCCGGCCCTGGGCGGCCAGCGTGACGGGAGCGCTCCATCCGGTCGCGAGCGCCGTGCTCGCCCCGGGGACGTCGACCGCGGCGTCGCCGTCGCCGGTCTCGACCGAGACCGGTCCGGCACACGCCAGGCCGGTGGACATCAGGCCGCCGCTCAGCAGTGCCGCGATGCCGACGACGCGTGTAGCCACCGAGAACATGACCGCCTCCCCCGGGTCACGGCGGCACCGGCCCGGACGGCCGCCGCCGCCGGAGTCCTTCTCCTTCCAGCGTCCCTCTGCCGGCCACGGCGACCAAGTGCTTCGGGGCCGGTGCGGCAGTTCTGCTCGTCACAGCGGTGCGGCCGGGGCGCGGTCGCGTCTCACTCGCGGGGCGTCAGGTCGATCCAGTAGCGCCGGGTCGTGCCCAGCTCGGTCTCCCGGACGTCCTCGAGGACCCCGCCGGCGCCCTCGATGACGCGCCGAGACGCGACATTGGTGTCGTGGCAGGTGACCAGCACGCGGGTGAGCCCGAGGTCGCGGGCCTGTCCCAGCGCCTGCTGCAGCGCCCATGACGCGAGCCCGCGGCGGCGGGCGGCCGGGCGGACGCCGTAGCCGAGGTGGCCGCCGGCACGCTCCAGGAAGTCGTTGAGCTCATGGCGCAGCGAGACGGCGCCGAGCACCTGGCCGTCCTCGACGATCCAGCGGGTGGTGCAGTGCACCCGGCCCTCGGCGGGCGGGACCGAGACGTCCTCCTCGCGCCGCAGCCGGCCGACGTACGCCGCGAACCCCTCGAGGGTGTCCACCTCGTCGTCGGGGCTCAGCCCGGAGCCGTCCTGGTGGACACCGCGCCCCCAGTCGTCGCGGGAGTCCAGCCACGCGGCGTGCAGGTCGGTCGTCGGCGCGAGCAGCTCGGGCATGGGCCGAGCGTGCCACTCCGGACGGTCCGTCGCGACGCTGTGGGGGCCGCCGGTCAGATCCAGCGCTTGAACCAGACCCGCTGCAGCCACTCGGAGTGGGTGAGCAGACCGTCGGTCCAGATCGGCCAGAACCAGGCGAAGCTCACCAGCACCAGCACGACGAACGTGCCCGAGACGATCACCCCGGCGGTACGCCGTGCCGAGGGGCCGTCGCCGGCGTTGATCATCCGGCCCATCACCAGCGTCGAGGCGAGCACCAGGAACGGCAGCGACAAGATGGCGTAGAAGCTGAAGATCGGCCGGTCGTTGTTGGCGAGCCACGGCAGCCAGGTCGACAGGGTGCCGACGACCGCGACGCCGTACCTCCAGTCGCGGGCACCGACCCACAGCACGGCCGAGGCGACGAGCGCGAGCAGCGATCCCCACCAGACCACGGGGTTGCCGAGGATCAGCACCTGCCGCAGGCAGTCGGACCCCTCGGCGGCGTCGCAGCCCTGGTCGCCGGGCTGGATGTCGAGCTGCGCGTCGGCGCCGACCGGTCGGTTGAGCAGCAGCCACCCGGCCGGGTTGGAGGCGTAGTCGTGCGACGAGCAGTCGAGGAAGTAGCGATGGAAGGTGAAGACGTCCTGGTGGTAGTACCACAGCGACTCCAGCGACTGCCGCACCTCACCCAGCCCGGAGGCGTCCTTCTGGGTCGCGGTCGGCCACCGGTCGTCGTTGCTCTGGACGTCGAGGAGCTTCTCGTTCTCGGTGTCGCAGGAGCCGTCCCAGGAGACGAAGCGGGTGTACTGCGTGCTCGACCACGCCTCCTCGTAGTCGTCGGCGTGGGCGAGCCAGCCGCCCCACGAGGCGACGTAGACGACGAGGGCGACCATGACGAGCTGCAGGAACGCGGGGACCCCGTCGACGACCGCCGAGCGTACGGTCGCCCAACGAACGCCGAAGGAGCGCCGGGCACCCGCCGACCACAGCCAGGCCAGCAGCCCGAACGCCGCCATCGGGTAGAGGGCCGACCACTTGGTGCCGACGGCGAGCCCGAAGGCGACCCCGCCCCAGAGCAGCCACGGCCGGAACAGCGTGGCGCGGACCGGACCCCAGCCCTGCTCGACGCCGCCGTCGGGGCCGACTCGCCGCGCCAGCCGGCGGCGGAACCAGTCGCGGTCGGCGACGACCGCATGCACGCCGAGCAGCATGAAGAACGCGACGAAGATGTCGAGCAGCGCTATCCGTGACAGCACCAGATGAAGTCCGTCGAAGCAGAGCAGCAGCCCGGCCGTGCAGGCGAGCAGCGTCGAGCCGGTCATCCGACGGACCAGCCGGCACATCACCAGCACCATCAGCGAACCGACCACCGCAGCGGAGACCCGCCAGCCGAACGGGTCCATGCCGAAGGCCTTCTCGCCCGCCGCGATCAGCCACTTGCCGACCTCGGGGTGCACGATCAGGCTCGGGGTGTCGGTCCACTGGCCGGTCACCTGGCCGCTCAGGATCTTGTCGTCCGCGCCGTCGACGTAGGACCGGACGTAGCCGAGGTTCGCCATCGACCAGGCGTCCTTGGCGTAGTAGGTCTCGTCGAAGAGGAAGTCGTGCGGCTCGCCCAGTCGCCACAGCCGCAGGAACAGTGCGAGCAGGGTGACGGCGATGCTGGCGAACCAGCCGACGAACGCGTCGTCCATCCGCCGGTAGGCCCGCTGCGCCGCCAGCGGCACCCGGTGGCCGGCAGCGTTGCGGGAGAGCCCGACGCGCCGCTCCGGCGCCTCCACGGTCACGGGCTCGATGGTACGGGCGGCGCCGACCAGCCCGCGGCCTGACATGATCGATCCGTGACCGAGCAGCCCACGGAGCGCGGCCTGCTGATCCTCGCGGCGACGCCGATCGGGCGGGCGGCCGACGCGTCCTCACGGCTGGCCGGGGAGCTGACCGGCGCCGACGTGGTCGCGGCCGAGGACACCCGGCGGCTGCGGCGTCTCTGCAGCGACCTGGGCATCCACCCGAACGGCCAGGTGGTGTCCTACTTCGAGGCCAACGAGGCGACCAAGACGCCCCAGCTGGTCGAGCAGCTGGTCGCCGGGCAGCGAGTGCTGCTGGTGACCGACGCTGGCATGCCGAGCGTGTCGGACCCGGGCTACCGCCTGGTGGTGGCGGCCGTCGAGGCCGGTGTCCGCGTCACCGCCATTCCCGGCCCGTCGGCCGTGCCCACGGCGCTGGCCGTGTCGGGCCTGCCGGTCGACCGCTTCTGCTTCGAGGGGTTCCTGCCGCGCAAGCCGGGGGAGCGGGCCAGGCGGCTGCGGGCGCTCGCCGGTGAGGAGCGCACGATGGTGTTCTTCGAGGCGCCGCACCGTACCCACGCCTCGCTGGCCGCCCTGGCCGACGCGTTCGGCGGCGACCGGCTGGCCGCGGTGTGCCGCGAGCTGACCAAGACCCACGAGGAGGTACGCCGCGGTGCCCTGGCCGAGCTGGTCGACTGGGCGGAGGGCGGCGTCCGCGGAGAGGTGACGCTCGTCGTGGCCGGCGCTCCCGCGGGAGCGGGCGCTCCCTCGACACCGGAGGAGCTGCGCGCCCGCGTGGCCGCGCTGGAGGATCGGGGCCACAGCCGCAAGGAGGCGATCGCCGCGACCGCCAAGGAGGCCGGCGTGCCGAAGCGCGAGGTCTACGACCTCGTCCACCGCGGGGACGAACGATGACCGCGCTGCCCTCCGGCTGGCCGGCCGCGCCGGAGCCGCTGCCGCACCCGGTGCCCGACAACCACTGTCACCTCGACCACCGCCGGCACGGCTCCGACGACGAGCCGCTCGACGTGGCGACCGCGATCGCGGCGGCAGCCGAGGTGGGAGTGACCCGGATCGTGCAGATCGGCTGCGACCGGGAGAGCGCGCGCTGGTCGGTCGACACCGCTCGCGCGCACGACGCTCTCGTGGCCGGAGTGGCGTTGCACCCCAACGAGGCCCCACGGCTGGCGGCCCGAGGAGAGCTCGAGGAGGCCTGGGCGGAGATCGAGCGGTTGGCGGCGGACCCGGTGGTGCGCGCGGTGGGGGAGACCGGGCTCGACCACTTCCGCACCGGCGAGGACGGTCGTGGCGCTCAGGAGGAGAGCTTCCGGCGACACATCGACCTCGCGAAGCGGCTCGGCAAGACGCTGGTGATCCACGATCGCGACGCCCACGACGCTGTGCTGCGGGTGCTCGACGACGAAGGCGCTCCCGAGCGGTGGGTGATGCACTGCTTCTCCGGGGACGCGGACGTCGCGCGCGCCTGCCTGGACCGTGGCGCCCACCTCAGCTTCGCCGGGACCGTGACGTTCACGAACGCCGCGTCGCTGCGGGTCGCCGCCGCCCTGACGCCGCTCGACCGGCTGCTCGTCGAGACCGACGCGCCCTACCTCGCGCCGACGCCCCACCGCGGTCGCGGCAACGCGTCGTACCTCGTCCCGCTCACGGTGCGGGCGCTCGCCGAGGTGCGCGGGGAGGAGCTCGAGACGCTCTGTGCGGGCATCGACGCTGCCACGAGCGATGCCTTCGGTGGCGCCTGGTAGCGGTGAGACCTCGCTCACGGAGCGTCCGGATATCGGCGTTCGGATTTGACTGAGCCCACGGCGCCGTTATCGTTCTGTGACTGTTGGCCGGGATCGGGAACGATGTCCGTCGACGCGAGACCCCCCGCTCGCACCCCTGTCTCACTCCGAGTGAGCGAGCCGCGCGCGGGTTCGCGCCGGCACCCGAGGCCCGGGGACCACGACCTTGGAGAGCTGTGCGGGACCGCATCGTAGGACTGACCCATCGAGTGGCCGAGGGCCTGACCTCCCGGCTGCCCGCCCGTGCGGGCGGCGTCGGCGAGTCGACCGGACGCCGCAAGGCGGTGATCGCCGGTGTGGTCGTGACCAGCCTGGTCGTGATGGCCGGGGGTGCCGCCGGCTACGCCGCGCTGAGCCACCCGGTCACTCTCACCATCGACGGCAAGCCCCAGGACGTCCGCGCCTTCGCCGGCACCGTCGGCGGCGTGCTGGATGCCGAGGGCATCGAGGTCGGCGAGCACGACCGCGTCGCCCCCGCCCTCGACGAGGCGGTGACCGACGGCAGCGCGATCTCCGTGCAGTACGCGCGCCCGGTCGAGCTCACCGTCGACGGTCAGAGCCGCACCGCCTGGGTCTACTCCACCGACGTGCAGAGCGCCCTCGACGAGCTTGGCCCCGGCTACCGCGGCGCCGAGCTGTCGACCAGCCGTAGCGCCGCCATCGGCCGCGACGGTCTGGCCCTGCACGTGGTCACCAAGAAGCGCCTCAAGGTCAAGGTCGGTGGCCGCGACGTCCGCATCGAGAAGCTCCCGGCGCTGACCGTCGGCGACGCGCTCGAGCGGCTCGGGGTGAAGATCCGCAAGCACGACCGGGTCAAGCCGGCCGTGGACACCGAGATCGGCGACGGCGACAAGCTGGTGCTCACCCGCGTGAAGATCGTGCGCAAGCACGTCAAGGGGCAGCCGGTGGACTTCCGCACCGTCAAGCAGGACGACCCGTCGGCCTTCGTGGGTGAGACCTCCGTCGCCCGCGCCGGGGTCAAGGGCACCCGCAACGTCGTCTACAAGCTCCGCTACAAGAACGGCCAGCTCGTCGCGCGCACCATCGTCAAGACGAAGGTGACCAGGAAGCCCGTCGACGCCCTGCTCAAGGTCGGCACCAAGAAGAAGCCGCAGCCGACCGCCAACTTCGCCGGCGGCAGCACCGTCTGGGACCGCCTTGCGCAGTGCGAGTCGGGCGGCAACTGGGCCATCAACACCGGCAACGGCTACTACGGCGGCCTGCAGTTCTCGCTCGGCACCTGGCGGGCCTACGGCGGCACCGGCTACCCCCACCAGCACAGCCGCGCGACCCAGATCGCGGTCGCCACCAAGCTGCGCAACGCCCGGGGCGGCTACGGCGCCTGGCCCGGCTGCGCCGCCAGGCTCGGCCTGCCCCGCTGACCCGTCGACCGCGACATGCGCCCTGGGGTGCCGCGACATGTGCGCTGTGGTGCCGCGACATGTGTGTCGTGGTGCCGCGACGTGCGGGTAGTGGTCGCCGCGCGGAGCCCGGTGAGGCCGGCGTACGCCGCCGACTAGGCTGACGCCCATGTCCGACGTCCCCGTCGGCACCCCTCCTGAGAGTGCCTCGGCCGGCGCGGGTGTCCGGCTTCTCGGCCCCGCCGAGGTCCGCTCCCTTGCGGCCGGGCTGGGTCTGCGCCCGACGAAGCAACGCGGCCAGAACTTCGTCATCGACGCCAACACCGTGCGCCGGATCGTGCGCGCGTCGGGCGTCGGTGCCGACGACGTCGTGCTCGAGGTCGGCCCGGGCCTCGGGTCGCTGACGCTGGCCCTCCTGGAAGTCGCTCCCCGGGTGACCGCCGTCGAGGTCGACCCACGGCTGGCCGCGGCCCTGCCCGCCACCATCGAGCAGTACGCCGGCGCGCGCGGCGCGGGCTTCCACGTCGTCGAGGCCGACGCGCTCCGGGTCACCGAGCTCCCCGGCCCGGCGCCGACCGCGCTGGTCGCGAACCTCCCCTACAACGTGTCGGTGCCGGTGCTCCTCCACCTGCTCGCCACCTTCTCGACGCTGCGCCGAGGGCTGGTGATGGTGCAGGCGGAGGTGGCCGACCGGCTGGCCGCGGCCCCCGGCTCGAAGGTCTACGGCGTCCCGTCGGTCAAGGCGGCGTGGTACGCCGAGGTGCGCCGCGCCGGTGCCGTCGGCCGCCACGTCTTCTGGCCAGCCCCCAACGTCGACTCGGGACTGGTCGCGCTCGCCCGGCGCGAGCCGCCGACCACGACCGCCACGCGCGACCAGGTCTTCGAGGTCGTCGACGCCGCCTTCGGCCAGCGCCGCAAGACCCTGCGCGCCGCGTTGCGCGCACTGGCGGGCTCGACCGAGGCGTCGGTCGCGGCGCTGGAGCGAGCGGGCCTGTCGCCAGACGCCCGGGGCGAGACTCTCGGCCTCGACGCGTTCGTCCGGCTGGCCGAGGAGCTGCATCGGTGAGCACCGACCACCCGCGCGGCACCGTCACGGTGCGCGCAGCGGCCAAGATCAACCTCCACCTCGGGGTCGGGCGACCGCGTTCCGACGGCTTCCATCCGCTGGTGACGGTCCTCCACGCGGTCTCGCTCTATGACGACCTCACGGTCACGCCCGCCCTCGACTGGCAGGTCGCCACCCACGTCGCGCGCCATGTCGACGACGCGGCGCTGCCCGCCGAGGGCGACAACATCGTCGACCGCGCCGCCGCGCTGCTCGCCCGCCACCACGGCCGCGCGGTCACCGGTCACGTCCGGGTGGACAAGACGATCCCGGTCGCCGGGGGGATGGCCGGGGGTAGCGCCGACGCGGCGGCCGCCCTGGTCGCCCTCGACCGGGCCGGCGACCTCGGCACCTCCGACGGCGACCTGCTCGCGCTCGCCGCTGAGCTGGGCAGCGACGTGCCCTTCGCGCTGGTGGGCGGCGCCGCGCTCGGTGAGGGCCGCGGCGAGCGGCTCACCCCCGTCGCCGACGACGGGACGTGGTGGTGGGTGGTCGTGCCGGCCCCTGGCGACGGGCTCTCGACCCCGGCGGTCTACCGTCGCTACGACGAGCTGCGCCCCGACGCCGCCGAGCTCCCCGCACCGGCCGACGTACTCCTCGCGGCGCTGCGCGCCCGCGACCCCGAGCGTCTGGCCGCCGCGCTTCACAACGACCTCCAGCCGGCGGCGCTCGACCTTCGCCCCGACCTCGCCGCGACCCTCGTCGCGGGCGAGGATGCCGGAGCGCTGCGAGGGATCGTCTCGGGGTCCGGCCCCACGTGCGTCTTCCTGGCTCGCGACGCCGACCACGCGCGGAAGGTCGCCGGCAGCCTGCGCGAGGAGCACCCGGCGGTGCTCGTCGCCCACGGCCCGGTCGCCGGCGCCCACGTCGTGACGGTCGAGACCCGCTGATGACCAACCTGGTCAACCTCGAGCGGGTGTCGAAGGCATACGGCGTGCGCCCGCTGCTCAGCGACGTCTCGCTCGGCGTCTCCGCGGGGGAGCGGGTCGGCGTCGTCGGTCGCAACGGCGACGGCAAGACCACGCTGCTGCGCCTGCTGACGGGCTCGGAACAGCCCGACTCCGGGCGGGTGTCGCGGGCCCGCGGGCTGGAGGTCGGCTATCTCCAGCAGGGCGACGGGCTCGACGACACCCACACGGTGCGCGAGGCGGTGCTGGGTGGTCGCGCCGACCACGAGTGGGCCGCCGACCCGCGCACCCGGGAGGTCGTCGAGGAGCTGCTCGTCGACGTCGCCCTCGACCGGGTGGTGCACGGGCTCTCCGGCGGCGAACGCCGCCGCTGTGCGCTGGCGTCGCTGCTGCTGTCCCACCACGACCTGCTGGTCCTCGACGAGCCCACCAACCACCTCGACGTCGAGGCGGTGGCCTGGCTCGCCGCGCATCTCGCGGCGCTGCCGTCGGCGCTCGTGGTGGTGACCCACGACCGGTGGTTCCTCGACGCGGTCTGCCAGTCCACCTGGGAGGTGCACGACGCGGTGGTCGACGCCTACGACGGTGGGTACGCCGCGTTCGTCCTCGCCAAGGCCGAGCGGCAGCGGCAGGCCGCCTCCTCCGAGGCGCGCAGGCAGAACCTCGTGCGCAAGGAGCTCGCCTGGCTTCGCCGCGGGGCCCCTGCCCGCACCGCCAAGCCGAAGTTCCGCATCGACGCCGCCAACGCGCTGATCGAGGACGTGCCCGCTCCCCGCGACCGGCTCGCCCTGCAGCGGTTCGCCACACAGCGGCTGGGCAAGGACGTCGTGGACGTCGAGGACGCCGACCTCGTGCGTGGCGAGCGCAGCCTGCTCTCCCACGCCACCTGGCGGCTCGGGCCAGGGGACCGGGTCGGCATCGTCGGCGTCAACGGTGCGGGCAAGACGTCGGTCCTCAACCTGCTGTCGGGTCGGCTGGCGCCGAGCGCCGGGAGGGTGCGGCTGGGCCGCACCGTCGTCCTGCAGCAGCTCACCCAGGAGCTCGACGACCTCGACCCCGAGGCGCGGGTGCTCGCGACGGTCGAGGGGATCCGGCGGGTCACCCGGACCGTCGACGGTGAGGTCACGGCGTCGGCGATGCTGGAGCGCTTCGGCTTCACCGGCGACCGGCTCACGGCACGGCTCGGCGACCTCTCCGGCGGGGAGCGGCGCCGTTTCCAGCTGCTCCGCCTGCTGCTGACCGAGCCCAACCTGCTGCTGCTCGACGAGCCGACCAACGACCTCGACATCGAGACCCTCACCGTGCTCGAGGACTTCCTGGACGACTGGCCCGGCACGCTCGTCGTGGTCTCCCACGACCGCTACTTCCTCGAGCGGGTGACCGACTCGACCTGGGCGCTGCTCGGCGACGGTCAGCTGTCGATGCTGCCGGGAGGCGTGGACGAGTACCTCACCCGGCGCGCCGCCTCGCTCGCCGCCGCCCACGCGTCGCAGGCGGGCGGGGGCGCGACTCCCGAGGAGCGGGCCGGGCCGGCCGGGTCGGCGTACCGCCCGGCGGAGCCCTCGCGCTCCGGCAGCGCCGCCGAGCGGGCGGCGCGCAAGACCCTGGACCGTCTCGACAAGCAGCTGGCCCGGGTCGCCGAGGAGGAGGCCGGCCTCAACGCGCAGCTCGCGGAGCATGCCTTCGACTACGAGCGGCTGGCTGCGCTGTCTGCCGAGCTCGACGCCGTGCACGCCCGCCGCGAGGCGATCGAGGAGGAGTGGCTGGCCGCCGCCGAGCACCTCTCCTGACCCGAGATGTCCATTCTGGTCCCGCGACATGCGCGTCGTGGTGGTCCGACGTGCGGGCTGTGGTCAGGCGAACGGCGCGAGCAGCGGTCGAAGCAGCGTTGCCAGCCGGGCGCGGTCCCGCTCGGACAGCTCGCCGAGCAGCTCTCGCTCCGCGTCGACCAGCGCACCGAACGCCCCGTCGACCGCGCGCTTGCCGTCGGGGGTGAGCCGGACCAGCACGCCGCGCCGGTCGTCCGGGTCGGGATAGCGTTCGACGAAGCCGCGGGCGGTCAGCCGGTCGACCCGGTTGGTCATCGTGCCGCTGGTCACCAGCGTCTCCCTCAGCAGTCGCCCGGGCGAGAGCTCGTACGGCGCTCCCGCACGGCGCAGTGCCGCGAGGACGTCGAACTCCCACGGCTCCACTCCGAAGGCGGAGAACGCATCGCGGCGCACCCGGTCGACATGGCGGGCCAGCCGGGTGATCCTGCTGAACACCTCCACCGGCGCCAGGTCGAGGTCGGACCGCTCGCGCGTCCATGCCTCGACGAGCTCGTCCACCTCGTCACGCATGGTCCGAGGGTAGCCCAGATCAAGAATCTTGACATCGAGAGGGATGTCGTGGAATATATCTTGATATCAAGATAAATGAAGGAGGGCTGATGCACGCCTGGGACCCCGACCGCTACCTCGCCTACGCCGACGAGCGCGGCCGGCCCTTCGTCGATCTGCTGGCCAGGGTGGACGCCGTCGGCCCGACCCGCGTCGTCGACCTGGGTTGCGGGCCGGGCAACCTGACTCGGCTCCTCGCCCAGCGCTGGCCCGGTGCCGAGGTCCACGGCCTCGACACGAGCGAGGCGATGATCAGGCGCGCCCGAGAGGGCGGCGGTCGCGTGCGCTACGACGTCGGCGACCTGCGAGCCTGGCAGCCGCCGCACACCGGCGTCGACGTGCTCGTCTCCCACGCCACCCTCCAGTGGGTGCCTGGGCACCTCGACCTGCTGCCGCGGCTGGTCGGTTCGCTGACGGAGCGCGGCTGGCTGGCCTTCCAGGTGCCCGGGAACCTGGACGAGCCCAGTCACACCATCCGCGCCGAGATGGCCGCCGAGCCGGCGTACGCCCCGCATACGGCCGGCGTCGCCGTGCCTGCCAGTCACGACCCGGAGGTCTACCTCGAGGCGCTCGTCGCCCTCGGCGCTGAGGTCGACGTGTGGGAGACGACCTACCTCCACGTGCTCTCCGGTGACGACCCGGTCTTCACCTGGGTGTCCGGCACCGGCGCCCGGCCGACGCTTGAGGCGTTGCCTACGGACCTCCGCGCCGAGTTCGAGGGCGAGCTCCGGCGGCGCCTGCGCGCGGCGTACCCCACCCGTGGCGGGCGGGTGGTGTTTCCGTTCCGTCGGGTGTTCGTCGTCGCGCGGCGGGGGTGACGCCATGAGGCTTCACCATGTGCAGGTGGCGATCCCGGCCGGCGGCGAGGAGTCGGCGCGACGCTTCTACGTCGACGGCCTGGGTCTGACCGAGGTCGAGAAGCCCGAGCCGCTCCGCGGTCGTGGCGGTCTCTGGCTCCGGGCGTACGACGACTCCGGCGCCGTCGCTGCCGAGATCCACCTCGGCGTCGAGGCGTCGTACCGCCCGGCGCGCAAGGCGCATCCAGCGCTGCTGCTCGCCTCGCAGGACCAGCTCGACGAGGTGGCTGCGCGCCTCGAGCGGCTCGGCTTCGACGTCGACCACACCGAGCGGCGCACCTTCCCCGGACACGAACGCGTGCACGGCTTCGACGGGCACGGCAACCGCATCGAGCTGCTGGCAACGGTCTGACGAGCCGCGAGGGCGCATGTCGGGCGGCCGCGGGGCGCATGTCGCGCAGCCATCACGCGCATGTCGCGGAACCTAGGTGAGCCTCGCCTGCGTGAGGGACGAGACAGCCTCAGACCCTTCACTTCGGATACCCCCGGGGGTAGACAGGAGGTATGAACCACTCGACCGCCACCACGACAACGTCCCTGCTCATTCTCGGCGGCGGAACCGCCGGCACCATGATCGCCAACAAGGTGCGCAAGCAGCTCCCGGACTGGTCGGTCACCGTCGTCGACAAGAACGACATCCACGACTACCAGCCCGGCTACCTGTTCATCCCCTTCGGCATGAACGAGCCGAAGCAGATCCGCAAGACCAAGCGGCCGTTCTTCGCCGGCGGCGTCAACCTCGTCATGGGGGAGGTCGACGTCGTCGACGCCGAGTCCCAGAAGGTGACCCTGGAGGACGGCCGCAACCTCGGCTACGACTACCTGGTCATCGCCACGGGCACCACCCCCCGCCCCGACCAGACCGAAGGGATGCTCGGGCCCGAGTGGCACAAGAGCGTCACCGAGTTCTACACCTACGACGGTGCGGTCTCGACGCGCGCGGCGCTGGAGAAGTTCAGCGGCGGCCGGCTGGTCGTCCACATCACCGAGCTGCCGTTCAAGTGCCCGGTCGCGCCGCTGGAGTTCAGCTTCCTCGCCGATGACTACTTCACCAAGAAGGGGATCCGCGACCAGGTCGAGATCGTCTTCGTCACGCCGCTGGACGGCGCCTTCACCAAGCCGGTGGCCAGCCGCGAGCTCGGCCACAAGATGGAGGAGAAGAACATCCTGATCGAGCCCGACTTCATGATCGAGTCGGTCGACCAGGAGGCGAAGGTGATCCGCTCCTACGACGAGCGCGAGGTCGCCTACGACCTGCTGGTCACCGTGCCGCTCAACATGGGCGCCGACTTCGTGGCGAAGTCCGGACTGGGCGACGAGCTCAACTACGTGCCGGTCGACAAGCACACCTTCCAGAGCACGCAGTACGACTCGATCTTCGCGCTCGGCGACGCGAGCAACATCCCGACCTCCAAGGCCGGCTCGGTCGCCCACTTCTCCGTCGACGTCTTCATGGAGAACCTCAAGCAGCTCGCCGCCGGCCAGGAGATGACCCACCGCTTCGACGGGCACGCCAACTGCTTCGTGGAGTCCGGCGGCGGCAAGGCGCTCCTGCTCGACTTCAACTACGACACCGAGCCGCTCACCGGCACCTTCCCGCTTCCCAAGGTCGGGCCCATGTCGCTGCTCAAGGAGTCTCGGGCCAACCACCTGGGGAAGCTCGCGTTCCGCCACGTCTACTGGAACGCCCTGCTCCCGGGCCGGCCGCTCGGCCTCAAGGCCGACATGTCCATGGCCGGCAAGAACACCGAGTGACCGGACCCACCGTTCACCGCCACCCTCACCACCGCCACCCCAGAAGGAGCTGACACACCATGGCCACCACGACCATCGCCGGACAGACCTACGACGTCAACGAGGAAGGCTTCCTCACCGACCCGCAGGTGTGGACCGAGGACCTCGGCACCGAGCTCGCGAAGCTGATCGGCATCGAGATGACCGACGCGCACTGGAAGGCGATCCGCTTCCTGCGCGAGGACTACGACGTCATGGGCGAGACGCCCACGCTGCGCCGGGTCAGCACCCAGGCCGGCATCCCGGTCAAGGAGCTCTTCGCGCTGTTCCCCAAGAAGCCCGCCAAGAAGATGGCCTACGTCGCCGGCCTGCCCAAGCCCAAGGGCTGCGTCTGAGCCGGCCGCCGCACCCCATCCCCTGTCAGACACCAGCGTCAAGGAGGACGCCATGACCGCCACCACCGAAGCAACCGCCCCCGCCATCGTCCCGTCGTTCGACGACGAGGGCGGCGGTGACCGCAAGCTCGCCATCATCTGCTCCAAGGGCAACCTGGACATGGCCTACCCCGGCCTGATCCTTGCGAACGCCGCCCTGGGCGAAGGGATCGAGACGCACCTGTTCTTCACGTTCTGGGGCTTCGACATGATCAACAAGAAGACGATGGAGCACCTGAAGTTCTCCTACCTCGGCAACACCGCGATGCACCCGCCGGGCTCAGCGACCTCCATGCCGCAGGGCCTCGCCGGACTGCCAGGCATGACCGCGATGACGACGAAGATGCTCAAGAAGCAGATCGCCGACCTCGACATCCCCGAGGTGCCGGAGTTCCTGGAGCAGATCTCGGAGTCCGGCGGCCACCTGTGGGCCTGCCGCCTCTCCGCGGACATGATGAAGCTCCACGAGGAGGACCTCTATGAGGAAGTCGAGGGCATCATCTCGGCCAGCGACTTCATCGAGATGACCGACGGCGCCCAGCTGTTGTTCATCTGACCATGAACCAGGCCTGCGCCCCGCTGTCCCCGGACGGCATGCAGACGGGTGAAGCCGGTCAGCTCGCCGCGGTCGACGAGCGCGGTCACACCAGGGCCCGGGCGCCGTCGGCGCCGTGGCGGTCGTCGTCGGCAGCCCCCCGGTGGCCCGTAGCCGCGAGGAGCGGCAGCGGGGCCAGGTCTGCCTCCCCCTAGCCGGGTCGTGTGCGCCAGCCGTCTTACCCCATGAGGCGGCTGGGCACACGACTCGGTGTCAACCGGTCGACGACGCGCCGACCGGATCGTCGCCTCGCTGGTCGCCGAGGTCCGGTGAGCCCTCCAGGCTGGAGAGCCCGTTCCAGGCCATGTTGACCAGGTGGGCAGCGACCACGCGACGGTCCGGCTCGCCCGCGTCGAGCCACCACAGGCCGACCTGGCTGCCCATGCCGATCAGCATCTGGGAGTACATCGGCGCCATCCGCGGATCGAGCCCGTGGCGCTCGAAACCGGTGGTGAGCAGGCTGTCCACGCGGTTGGCCAGGTCTCCCATGATCGACTGGAACGTCGCGTTGGAGGAGTCGCGCGGCGTGTCGCGGACCAGGATCCGGAAGCCGTCGGGACGCTGCTCGATGTAGTCCAGCAGGGCGGTGGCCGCGGCCTGCAGCACCTCGCGCCCGACGCCGGTCGACAGCGAGCCGGCCATCCGTTCCAGTAGCAGGGCGACCTCCAGGTCGACGACGGCGGCGTAGAGGCCCTCCTTGCCGCCGAAGTGCTCGTAGACGACCGGTTTGGACACCTCCGCGCGCGCGGCGATCTCCTCGATCGCGGCACCGTCGTAGCCGCGCTCGGAGAAGACCCCCCGGGCGACGTCGATCAGCTGGTCGCGGCGTTGAGCGGCGGGCATCCGCGAGCGTGGCGGCGCGCCCGACCCGGTCTGCCCCGTCCCCCGTTTGTCGTGTGACACGGCGGTATTATCACCTCACCCATGTTACTGGCTGGTAACCTACGGGCCATGTCCTCGGTTCTCACGCTCTGGCAGCGACTCGACCGGCTTCCGCTCGGCGACCGGCTCTTCTCGGTCGCCTTCGGCCGCAAGGCGCCCTACTTCTCCAGCATCCGGCCCCGCTTCACCGTCGTCGAGCCTCATCACGTCGAGCTCGTGATCCCCGACCGCAGACGCGTCCACAACCACCTCGGCACCGTCCACGCCATCGCGCTGTGCAACGGCCTGGAGGCGGCGATGGGGGCGCTCGCCGAAGTGTCGATCCCGCGCGGGAAGCGCTGGATCCCGAAGGGGATGGAGGTGTCCTACACCGCCAAGGCAGACTCCGACATCACCTGCATCGCCGAGACCACGGCCGAGCAGTGGGCCGGCGACGAGCCCGACCTGCCGGTGCGGGTGCGCGGGGTGCGCGCCGACGGCACCGTCGTGATCGAGGGCGTCATCCACCTCTGGGTGACGGCCAAGCGCTGAGGCGGGCGGCCCCTCCACCGCCGGTCAGGCTGGCCGCTCCGAGCGGCGTGCCAGCAGGGTGGCGACCAGCGCCGCCGCCCCGCCGACCAGCAGCGTTCCCGCCGCGACCTTCGCTGGCCATGGGCCGAGCTCGCCGGAGTACTGCGAGGCTCGCATCGCGTGTCGCGACTGCGACGACAGCACCGAGCCGGAGCTCTGGTGGGACAGCAGCGAGCGGTCGCTCTGGTTGGACCAGACGGAGAGGACTGACATCGCCGAGCCGACCGAGAAGGCGGAGGCGAAGGAGCCCACGCTGCCCACGGAGGCGAACGACCCGGCACTGCCGATCGAGAGCACCGACCCGTCCGACCACGCCGAGAGGATCGAGTTGCGTGACTGGAAGGACCACATGGCTCCAGCGTAGGCCCGCGGGTTCACGACTCGCCCGAGTGGCGCCGTACCCTTGTCGACTGTCATGACTGAGTCCCGCACCTACGAGGTCCGCACCTACGGGTGCCAGATGAACGTCCACGACTCCGAGCGGCTGACCGGGCTGCTGGAGGAGGCGGGATACGTCGCCGCCCCGGCGGACCAGCAGGCCGACGTGGTGGTGTTCAACACCTGCGCGGTGCGGGAGAACGCCGACAACCGCCTCTACGGCAACCTCGGACACCTGGCGCCGGTGAAGGCGCAGAAGCCCGACCTGCAGATCGCCGTCGGCGGCTGCCTGGCGCAGAAGGACCGCGACACCATCACCCGCAAAGCGCCCTGGGTCGACGTCGTCTTCGGCACCCACAACATCGGCTCGCTGCCGGTGCTGCTCGAGCGCGCACGGGTGCAGCAGGAGGCCCAGGTCGAGATCCTCGAGTCGCTCGAGGTGTTCCCCTCGACGCTGCCGACGCGTCGTGAGTCGGCGTACGCCGCGTGGGTGAGCGTGTCGGTCGGCTGCAACAACACCTGCACGTTCTGCATCGTCCCCAGCCTGCGCGGCACGGAGAAGGACCGCCGTCCCGGCGAGATCCTGGCCGAGATCGAGGCGCTGGTGGCCGAGGGCGTCGCCGAGATCACCCTGCTCGGGCAGAACGTCAACTCCTACGGCGTGGAGTTCGGCGACCGGCAGGCGTTCTCGAAGCTGCTGCGCGCGTGCGGGGAGATCGACGGGCTGGAGCGCGTGCGCTTCACCTCTCCCCACCCCGCGGAGTTCACCGACGACGTGATCGAGGCGATGGCCGAGACGCCCAACGTCATGCACTCGCTGCACATGCCGCTGCAGTCGGGGTCGGACCGGGTGCTCAAGGCCATGCGCCGCTCCTACCGCCAGGGGCGGTTCCTGGCCATCCTCGACCGGGTCCGTGCGGCGATGCCCGACGCGGCGATCACGACGGACATCATCGTCGGCTTCCCGGGGGAGACCGAGGAGGACTTCCAGGCCACGCTCGACGTCGTGCGGCGGGCGGGCTTCGCGGGCGCCTTCACCTTCCAGTACTCCCCACGGCCCGGCACTCCGGCCGCCGGCCTGCCCGACCAGGTGCCGGCCGACGTCGTGCAGGAGCGGTACGAGCGGCTGGTCGCGCTGGTCAACGAGATCACCTGGGCGGAGAACCAGCGTCTCGTCGGCTCGCGGCTGGAGCTGATGGTCGCCGAGGGTGAGGGGCGCAAGGACGCCGCCACCCACCGGTTGTCCGGCCGGGCGCCCGACAACCGGCTCGTGCACTTCAACCCGGTCGGGGCCGAGGGCGTGCGCCCTGGCGACATGGTCACCGTCGAGGTCACCTACGCCGCCCCTCACCATCTCGTCGCCGACGCGCCGGTGCTCGCTCTGCGCCCTACGCGTGCCGGCGACGCCTGGGAGGCGCGGACGGCGGCGCGCGCGCCCGCCGCCGTCGGGCTGGGCATGCCCGCTGTCGGCGCACCCGCTCCGCTGCCCGAGGCGCCCGGCTGCGGCTAGGGCTGGTGGGGCCTGCCCGACCGCCGTCTGCGGCAGATCTGTGCGTGACGCCGGCGCCGTGCCTGGTGGCTGCGCGATCGTCGACCGGTGACGGCCGCCGACGTGCTCCATGCCCTCGGCGGCGTGGCGCGCTGGCCGATACGCCCTCCCGGGTCCGGATGAGGCAGCCCGAGCGGCCAACAGGGTGTCGGCCGTGCTCTCGCACCGCAGTGCCGCGTTGGCGCAGGGATGGGCGCAGAAGTCGCCACCGCTTCAGCCCGAGCGGACGGTCGCTCGCCACCGCCTTCTCTCGCTCGCGCAGCGTCGCGGGGTGATCCTCCATCGCGCCGATCTCTCGACGGACCAGGTGGTCGGGCTCTCCACGTCGCGGGAGCCGACGATGGTTGGCTGCCTGCGCGGTCTGCCCCCGGACGAGGCTCTTGCCGTCGCGGACTCGGCGTTGCGCGAGGAGTCGTTCACGTCGCCGCAGCTCTGGCGGCTCGCGTCGCGGCTGCGCGGGCCCGGCAGTCGTCAGGCGCGGGAGGTCGCCGTCAGAGCAGACGGTCTGGCCGCGAACCCGGTCCCAAGCGTGAGTGAGCCCCTCGCCACGACGTGGTGTACGTCAGTCAGTGAGCGCCGAGCCCGTCATCCCTCAGAAGAACTGGTCGACGAGGATGGCGTTGCCGTCGGGGTCGAGCAGCGTCAGGGACGCAGGGCCCTCGGCCGGCTCGGCCGCGACGGATGTGGTCAGCTCGAGCCCGGCGCGCTCGAGAGCCGCCTGGATCTCGCGGATGTCGAGGTGACGGTCCAACCGCTCCATCCGGTCGGTGAGCCCCGGGTTGAAGGTGAGGATGTTGCCTTCGAACAGGCCCTGGAAGAGCCCGATCGTGGTCCGGCCGTTCTTCATCATGAGGTACGTCGGCTCCTCACCGCCGACGACCTCGAAGCCGAGCGCTTCGTAGAACGCCCTTGAACGGGCCAGGTCGGCGACGTTCAGTGACACGGAGAAGGCGCCGAGCTCGAGCGTGCCGGGGAGGTCGGTCTCCGCGTGCGCGACGCGGGGAAGGTCGTCCATGTGGTCTCCCTCATCGTTGGCTCCCGACGCTACCAACGCAAGGGAAGCGACGCTCAGAACCCGAACGTGGTGTAGGGCGCCAGGCGGGCACCGCGCAGGGAGTCGAGCACCACGAGCTCGTGGGGGACGACCGGGTCGGGGAGGTCGGCGAGTGGGCACCAGCGCAGCTCCGCACACTTGCGGGGCTCCATGATCCGCGGCTCGCCGCGCCACGAGCGGGCGGTGAAGAAGAAGTCGATGCGCTCGTCGATCGCGTCGGCGTGGCGGGTGCGCTGCATGGAGGTCACGAACTCCAGAGCGACGTCGTGGACGTCGATCTCCTCGGCCGCCTCGCGTGCGGCGGCGTCCCACGCGGTCTCGCCGCGCTCGACGTGCCCGGCCGCGGCGGCGGCCCAGTGGTCGTCCATGAAGCCGGTGTTCTGGCGCAGCTGGAGGAGCACCTCGGTCCCCGCCGCCCCCTGCCGGAGCAGGAAGACGTAGGCGGCCGGGACGACGACGAAGCGGCCGAGGCCCGGGTGGCCGCTCAGGGGATGTCGTCGTTCTTGCCGTCGAGCGAGTCCAAGGCGTCCTTGGCCTTGTCGACGCCCATGTCGATCTTGTCGTCGAACGTGCCGCCGGTCTTGTCGCTGACCAGGTCGGCCGCCTTGTCGAGCCCGTCGGACACCTTGTCGCCGTGGTCGTCGACCAGGTCGCTGAGCTTGTCCTTCGCGTCGTCCAGGAAACCCATGAGTCCTCCTCGGTCGGGCCCGCCCCGATGGGGTGAGCGCTGTCAGACTAGCCCGCATGCGCCTCCCGATCGTCGCCGTGGTGGGAGCCACCGCCTCCGGCAAGAGCGTGCTCGCGCTCGACCTGGCCGAGCGGCTCGGCGGCGAGGTCGTCAACACCGATGCGATGGCGGTCTACCGCGGCATGGACGTCGGTACGGCGAAGACGCCCGTCGCCGAGCGGCGCGGGATCGCTCACCACCTGCTCGACCTGCTCGAGGTCACCGAGCCGCTGTCGGTCGCCGACTTCCAGCGCCGCGCCCGCGCCGTGGTCGCCGAGATCCGGCGGCGCGGCGCCACGCCGGTGCTGGTCGGCGGGTCGGCGCTCTACACCCGAGCGGTGCTGGACCGGTTCGAGTTCCCCGGCACCGACGCCACCGTCCGGTCCCGCTGGGAGGCGGAGCTCGCTGAGGCGGGGGCGCCCGCCCTGCACGCGCGCCTGCGGGCAGTCGACCCGGAGGCGGCGGAGCGGATCCTGCCCGACAACGGGCGCCGCATCGTCCGCGCCCTGGAGGTGGTGGAGCTGACCGGGCGGCCGTTCTCGGCGAGCCTGCCCCGCCCGGAGTACGCCGACCCCGACACCGTGCAGGTCGGGGTCGACATCGACCGCCCCACCCTCGACGCCCGGATCGAGGCCCGGGTCGGGGCGATGTTCGATGCCGGCCTCGTCGAGGAGGTACGCCGGCTCCGGGGGGCCGGCCTCGACGACGGGCGCACCGCGCGGGAGGCGATCGGCTACCGCCAGGTGACGGCGTACCTCCGCGGGGAGACCAGCCTCGAGCAGGCCCGCGAGGAGACGGTGCGCGCCACCCGACGCTTCGCCCGCCGCCAGGACTCCTGGTTCCGCAAGGACCCCCGCATCCGGTGGGTGCGCTTCGACGACCCCGACCGCGTCGACCAGGCAGTCGCCGCGACTGTCGGGGCGCAGGGCGTCGGCGAAGAGCCGGAGCGCGGCTGACGCTGGCAGACTGGAGTCCGTGAGCTACCCCTTCCTCAAGGGCCACGGCACGGAGAACGACTTCGTGCTGCTGCCCGACCACGACGGGACCGTCCATGGTGGCCTGACCCCTGAGACGGTGCGGGCGCTGTGCGACCGTCGTGCCGGGATCGGTGGCGACGGGGTGCTGCGGGTCGTCCGGACGGCGGCGCTGGGTGAGTGGGCCGATGGCGCGGAGTGGTTCATGGACTACCGCAACGCCGACGGCTCGGTCTCGGAGATGTGCGGCAACGGCATCCGGGTGTTCGCCCGCCACCTGGTCGACGCAGGCCTGGTGGCGAGCAAGCAGTTCCCGGTCGCGACCCGCGACGGGCTCAGGCAGCTCAGCGTCGATGGCGAGCTGGTGACCGCGGACATGGGTCGGCCCGAGGTCGGGCGCGACACCTGGGTGCGGGTCGGCCAGGGTGCACCCCTCGTGGCGCTGCAGATCACCACCGGCAACCCGCACGCCGTCACCTGGGTCGACGACCTGGAGCAGGCGGGTGCGCTGCGCGAGCGGCCGGAGTTCGACCGGCGGCTCTATCCCGACGGGGTCAACGTGGAGTTCGTGGTGCGTCGAGGCGAGCGGCACCTCGCCATGCGCGTCCACGAACGCGGATCCGGCGAGACCCGCTCGTGCGGCACCGGCGCGTGCGCCGCGATGGTGGCGACGGCGGCGGTCGACGGGGTGCCCCGCGGGACGACGTACCGCGTCGACGTGCCCGGGGGCGAGCTGTCCGTGACCTGGACCGACGACGACCGGCTGCTGCTCACCGGTCCGGCGGTGATCGTCGCCGAGGGCACCACCGACCTGTGAGCGCGGCGGGCCTATGCTCGCCGCCATGGATCTCGCAGGAACCGTTGCCCTCGTCACCGGCGGCGCCTCCGGTATCGGCGCCGGCGTCGCCCGTGCTCTGGCCTCCCGCGGTGCCACGGTCGTGGTCGCCGACCTCCAGGCCGACAAGGGAGAGGCTCTGGCGGCCGAGATCGGCGGGGTGTTCGCCCGGGTCGACGTCACCGACAGCGCCGCGATCCAGGCCGCGGTCGAGCTGGCGGAGGGACTGGGTGACCTGCGCGTGCTGGTCAACTCCGCCGGCATCGGCTGGGCCCAGCGCACCGTCGGCCGCGACGGGGAGTTCGCCTCGGCCCATGACATCGACGCGTTCCGGAAGGTGGTCGCGATCAACCTGGTCGGCTCGTTCGACGCGATCCGGCTGGCGGCCACGGCGATGAGCCGACTGGAGCCGACGTCGTCGGGCGAGCGTGGCGCGATCGTCAACATCGCCAGCGTGGCGGCGTTCGACGGTCAGATCGGCCAGGCGGCGTACGCCGCGTCGAAGGGCGGCCTGGTCGGGCTGACGCTCCCCGTGGCCCGCGACCTGGCCGCCACCGGCATCCGGCTCAACACCGTGGCACCCGGGCTGATCGACACCCCGATCTACGACTTCGTGGAGGACGCCGAGGAGTTCAAGGCCAAGCTCGGTGAGAGCGTGCTCTTCCCGCGCCGGCTGGGCCGCCCCGAGGAGCTCGCGTCGATGGTGGTCGAGTGCCTCACCAACCCCTACATGAACGGCGAAGTGGTCCGTGTCGACGGCGGCATCCGGATGCCGCCCAAGTGAGGGCGGGGGCGGTCAGGGCCGCCAGTCGGTGAGATCGAGGCGGACGTCGGCGCTCGCGGCGCCGGCCTCGACGACACGCGCGTTCGGCTCGTCGACGGTCTCGACCCATGCCCGGGCCGCTTCCGGCGACTTGCCGAACATCACGTGCCGCGCGACCAGCCGCTCCACCCGCAGGTCCTCGTCGGCGGTGACGAACCAGACGGCGTCGAGCGCAGCCCGCGCCGCCCGCCACTCAGGGGTGTCGAGCAGCAGGTAGTTGCCCTCCGTGAGGATCGTGGTCGCCTGGGGTGGCACCGGAATCACGCCGGCCAGCGGCTGCTCGAGGTCACGCTCGAAGCCCGGCGCCATCACGATCTCCCCCTCGGCGGGCGGGCGCCGCAGCCGCGCGAGCAGAGCGGCGTACCCCCACCCGTCGAAGGTCTCCGGCGCCCCCTTGCGGTCGAGGATCCCGCGGCGGCGCAGCTCGACGTCGGCGAGGTGGAAGCCGTCCATCGGCACGACGACGGCACCCGTGATCGCGGCCACGGCGGTCGCGAGCGTGGACTTGCCCGCTCCCGGTGGTCCCGCGATGCCGAGGATCCGGCGGTGGCTCGCCGACTGCTGCGGTGGTGCGGGGACCGCGGCGGTGGTCGACCACGGTGGGAGACCCTCTTCCACCGCGGCAGTGAGGAGCGACCGGAGCTCGGGCCCGTCGGGCGACAGGCGTACGACGTCCACGCGACGCATCCTGCCACCGCCGGGCCACGGGCGGGGGCTTGACGGCAGGCGCCGCGCTGCCCTAACTTAACGGCAGTGTTAATTAACGAGGGGCGCAACCATGGCCGACGACGAGGCCCTCACCAGGGTCTTCTCCGCGCTCGCCGACCCGACCCGGCGACGAATGCTCGAGCGCCTCGGCCAGGGCACGCTGACAGTCTCCGAGCTGGCCGAGCCGTTCCCGATCAGCCTCCCGGCGGTGTCGCGCCACCTCAAGGTCCTGGAAGAAGCGGGCCTGGTCACCCGTGACCGGCAGGCCCAGTGGCGACCGAGCTCGCTGCGCGGGGAGTCCCTCGCCGAGGCCCGCGCCTGGATGGACACCCTGCTCGGGCGCTGGGACCACCGTCTCGACCGGCTGGCCGCCCACCTTCAGAAGAGACCCACCGAGCCCGCCCGGCCCGCCACGACGGGGACGACAGAGAAGGAGACACAGTCATGACCGAGGTTCACGAGGTGCGCATCAGCCGCTACCTCGAGGCGACTCCGGAGGAGGTCTACCGCGCCTTCGTCGAGCCCGAGCAGCTCGCGCAGTGGTACGGCCCTGCGTCCATGCACTGCCCCGTCGAGCTGATCGATGTCGATCCGCGCGAGGGCGGGCACTGGCGGATGACGATGGTGGGCAACGACGACCCGGAGCTGCGGTTCCCTCTGGACACGACCCTGATCGAGGTCGTGGAGAACCAGCTGCTGGTCGGCTACGAGATCGCTCGTGGCTTCCCGGGCCAGGAGGACGGCACCCGGGTCACCCTGAGCATCGAGCTGCGGTCCGAGGGTTCCGGCACCAGGCTCGAGCTGCGGCAGGGGCCGTTCCCCGGCGACGGCGCCGCGGGCGCGGGCGGCGGTTGGCGGCAGGCCCTCGACAAGCTCGACCGGCTGGTCGCCACGACCTCTCGCACCGACGGGTCCGCGTGACGGGCTAGGCCCGGACGCGCGCCGACGTGGGGTCGTAGAAGGGCCTGAGCGACACCTCGGCTGGATGCCGGACGCCGGCGATGTCGACCTCCCAGTCGCCCGACGACAGCCAGTCGGCTGTCACGAGCTCCTTCCCACCCGAGACGAACGCCAGGGCCACCGCCGCGCCGACCGTCCAGCCGTACGACGCCGCGCGCACGTAGCCCACCGCGACGCCAGAGCGGTAGACGACCTCCGCGTGGAAGAGCAGCGGCTCCGGGTCGAGCAGCCGCAGCTGCACCAGCCGCTGGGTCATCCCGCCACGGGCGGCGTTCGCCTCACGCCGCGCGGCCAGCGCCGCCTTCCCGCGGAAGTCGGTGTCCCAGGCGACCGCGAAGCCGAGGCCGACCTCGAGCGGGCAGTCGGTGTTGTCGATGTCATGACCGAAGTCGCGGTAGCCCTTCTCCATCCGCAGCGAGGCCAGCGCTTTCAGGCCCACCGGAGCCGCGTCTGCCACCGTCCCGGCCGCGAGAACGGCGTCATAGACGGTGAGCGCGTCGGCGGCGGGGACATAGAGCTCGTATCCCAGCTCGCCGAGATAGGTGATCCTCGCGCACAGCACCTCGACACCCGCGACCTCGATCCGGCGCGCGGTGCGGAACGGCCAGACCGCCGACGACAGGTCGGCCGCCGTCAGCGCTGCCAGCAGCTCACGGGAAAGCGGCCCCTGCACGTTGAGCTGTGCCAGCTCGGAGGTCACGTCGCGCACGGTGGCGCCCGCCTCGCCGACTCCGCGCCGCAGCTGGTCGAGCACCGCGCCGGCCGCGGTGTCGGACGCGACGACCAGGAAGTGCTCCTCCGACAGCTTCGTGACGGTCAGGTCGGCGGTGATCCGCCCGTCGTCGTCGAGCCACTGGGTGTAGGTGATGGTCTCCGCCGGCCCGTCGACCGCCCCCGCCGACAGGTGGTCGAGCACGCGACCGGCGCCGGCGCCCTCGACGAGGTGCTTCGCCATGAACGACATGTCCATCAGCCCGACGCCCTCGCGGATGACCCGGTGCTCCTCGCGCCAGCGCTCGAACCAGGGCGCGACGCCCCAGGTCGGCCTCACCTCGGGCGTCACCCCGGGGCCGGCGAACCAGTCGGCGCCCTCCCAGCCCGACACCTCGCGCATCAGCCCGCCGGCGGCGACCAGCCGCTCGTGCACGGGGGAGAGCAGCGCGTTGCGCGCCGTGCGCAGCTGCTTGCCGGGCGTGTGGGCGGCGTAGACCGTGCCGAGGATCTCGGTGGTGCGGGCCGCGCGGTAGGCGTCGTCGGCCTGGTACGCCGCGAACCGGCGGACGTCGAAGCCGGTGACATCGACGTCGGGCCGGCCGTCGACGATCCAGTGCGCGAGGACACGGCCGAGGCCACCGGCCGACAGCACGCCGACGGAGTTCATGCCGGCGGCGACGAAGTAGCCCCGGATCCCCGGCGCCTCGCCGACCGCCGGTGCGAGGTCGGGGGTGAAGGACTCCGGGCCGCAGAAGAACGTGCGGACGCCGACCTCCAGGGTGATCGGCACCCGCGCCATCGCAGTCTCCAGGAACGGCGCCATCCGGTCCCAGTCGGGCGGAAGCGTGCCGAAGGAGAAGTCGCGGGGGATGCCCTCGACCTTCCAGGCGGCGGCCTGCGGCTCGAAGAGCCCGACCATCATCCCGCCGCCCTCCTCGCGGTAGTAGCCGTGGGACGCGGGGTCCTCGAAGATCGGCGCGTTCGGGTCGATCCCCTCGATGGTGTCGGTGATCAGGTAGTAGTGCTCCGCGGCCTGGTTGGGCACCACCAGCCCGCTGGCCGCCGCGAGCTCGCGCGCCCACATGCCGGTCGCGTTGACGACGACCTCGCACTCGACGTCGCCCGCTGTGGTGCGGACGCCGGTCACCTCGCTCACCTGCCCGGACGGCCGGGTCAGGACCTCGGTGACCGAGACGCCTTCCACGATGCGGACGCCGCGCTGCCGGGCGCCCTTGGCGAGCGCGGTGGTGAGGTCGACCGGGTTGACCCGGCCGTCCCCGGGCACGTGGAAGCCCGCGAGCAGGTCGTCGGTCCTCGCCCAGGGGAAGAGCTCGCTCATCTCCGTCGGGGAGATCTCGTGGACCTCCAGCCCGAGGTGGCGCTGGAAGGCGGCGACCCGGCGGTACTCCTCCAGCCGGTCGGCGTCCGCGGCGGCCTCGATCAGCCCGACCGGCTTGAACCCGGTGGCCTGGCCGGTCTCCTCCTCCAGCCGCGCATAGAGGTCGCGGGAGTAGAGCCGGATGGCCGTGTTGGTCTCCGAGGTCGACCCGAAGCAGGTCATCAGCCCGGCGGCGTGCCAGGTCGTGCCGGAGGTGAGCCGGTCGCGCTCGAGAAGGACCACGTCGGTCCAGCCCTCGTGGGCGAGGTGGTAGGCGATGGAGGCGCCGATCACCCCGCCGCCGATGACGACGACGCGGGCGCGGCTGGGCAGGTCACCGGGGGTCACGGCGACACGCTAGCGCCGCGGTCGGCTGAGGACGTCATACCGCGCGGTCGCGGGGGCGTCCGGATCCTCTGACGTCTGGCGCCCCGGCGCCGGGCCCGGCCGTGGTCAGGCGCGGCGCCCGAGCTTCGCAAGCACCCGGGTCTGTTCGTCGGCCCCGTCGGGCGGGTCGAGGGCCGGCTGGCAGATGCCCTCGGCGTAGAGCTGCTCGCCGAAGCCCTCCAGCCCGCCGGTGACGAACGCCCGCTCGGCATCGGTCCAGGTCACCTCCTGGCCCACGGCGCGACCCACGTCCCAGCGGTGCACGACCAGGTCCCAGCCGTAGAAGTCGCGCAGCGTGTCGGCCAGCGTGGTCGGCCCGAAGTAGCCGTCGTACGGCGCGCTGGCGAAGGCCTCGTCGGCGAGCACCGCGCGCACGGCGGCGTCGTGGGCCGCCCAGCGCTGCGCCGGGGAGCCGTCCCGGGGGTCGGGGAGCGGTGCGCCGCGCTCGGTCAGGAAGCTGCGCTGGGTGTCGATGACGTGCTGGACGACGTCCGCGGCGGTCCATCCGTCGCAGGGGCTGGGGGCGTCCCAGCGGTCGTCGGGGACGGAGGTCACCAGGAGGGAGAAGGTGTCGGCGTTGGCGAGGTGGTCGGCGATGCGCTGGTCCATGCGGCCGATCGTGCCCTGACGGGTGTCGGCGCGGCTTGAAAGAATCCGACACATGGTGAGCGAGGACCCGGTCGAGCGGGCGCACCTGCGCGACGCCGCGGGGTTCTCGCCGCCGATCGACCGCTTCTCGGCGGCGCCGGCGGTGGCCGACCTGGTGCGCCGGTTCTGGGTGCCGGTGTGGTCGCTCCCCGAGGGCGAGGTGTCCGTGCAGCGGGTGCTGCAGTTCCCGGTGTGCCAGCTGGTCGTGGCCCCCGACTACGCCCGGCTGGTCGGCCCGCGGGTCGGCATGTCGACGCGGGAGCTGACCGGGTCGGGATGGGCGTTCGGGGCGATGCTCCAGCCCGCCGCCGGGGCGCTGCTCCTGGGCGGGTCGATGCGGACCCTCGTCGACCGCGACGTCGACCTGGTCGACGTGGCCGCCCTCGACGGCGGCGCGCTCACGGCCGACTGCCGCCGGGTGCTCGCCAGCGACCCGTCCGACGTGGCCGCGCAGCGCGCCGCCGCGCGGCTGGTCGAAGCCTCGCTGAGCGTGCTGCTGCCCGTCGACGAGGAGGGCTTGCTCGTCAACGCGCTGGTGTCGTGGGTCGAGGAGCAGCCCGACGTCGCCCGGGTGGGCGAGCTGTGCGACCGCTTCGCGATGACCGAACGGTCGCTGCAGCGGCTCTGCGCGCGGCGGGTCGGGCTGTCGCCCAAGTGGCTGATCCAGCGCCGGCGGCTGCACGAGGCGGCCGGTCGCCTCGCGTCGCCGGACCGACCCGGCCTGACCGACCTGGCCGCGACGCTGGGCTACGCCGACCAGGCCCACTTCGCCCGCGACTTCCGCGCCGTCACCGGGCTCACCCCCGGGGAGTACGCCGCCGAGCCGCGGACGGTGGGCCACTCCTCCTCACGGTAGCCAGAGCAGGTTCAACGTGCCTGTCGGTCGGCCTCGGCGAAGCAGTCCTCGGCCGACATCGCCTCCGCGACCGCGGCGTCGCCGTCGAGGAACAGCACGTCGGAGCCGTCGCTCAGGCGGGTCCCCAGGGCCGCGCGCCAGGGTGCCGTGGGGCCGGGACCTCCCGCACGGGACCGTCGGTGGCCGGACCGACGGCTGGAAGGGCCGTGCACGCGGTGAGTCTCCGCAGCATGGCCAGCACCGCCGGCCCGGAGGACGAGGTCACCTGGCTGACGCGCTTCTCGGTTCGACTCGTCACAGACGGGTAGCGGTTGTCGCCGACAGATACCTGGGTCCGGGTCGCCTGAATCAGAGAAGACGCTCAGCCGGTGCCCCTTCCCGGGAAGCTGATGGAGGCTGGTTTGCCGCATGGCGACGCCCTACGACAGAAGCTCACCGTCGTCAGCACGGGTCCCGCTGGGTGGGGCGATCCGGGTGCCCCGGTCCACGAGCGTCGTTATCCGTTCGCGCCGATGACCGGGCGCGACCTACCCTGGACGTCGTATGACGAACGCACCCACCCCTGACTTCGACCTCTCCGCCGAGCTCGACGCGACGCGCGGCTGGGACGCCGACGCCGAGGGCGCCTCCGACATCGACCTCGACGACGGCTTCGAGAGCGGCTACGCCGACGACGCGTCCGAGCTCGGCGAGGACCCCGAGGTCACCACCGGCGACCAGGACCTGGCCGAGCGCTACGCGCTGCGCCGGGTGGCCGGGCTGTCCACCGAGCTCCACGACATCACCGAAGTGGAGTACCGCCAGCTGCGTCTCGAGCGGGTCGTGCTCGTCGGCGTGTGGACCGAGGGCACCGTCACCGACGCCGAGAACCATCTGGCCGAGCTGGCGCTGCTCGCCGAGACCGCCGGCTCGGAGGTGCTCGACGCGATCTACCAGCGACGCAGCTCGCCCGACCCGGCGACGTACGTCGGCCGCGGCAAGGTCGAGGGGCTGCGCGAGATCGTGCGGGCCACCGGTGCCGACACGGTGATCTGTGACGGCGAGCTGGCGCCGAGCCAGCTGCGCAACCTGGAGGACCGGCTCAAGGTCAAGGTCGTCGACCGGACCGCGCTGATCCTCGACATCTTCGCCCAGCATGCGAAGTCCAAGGAGGGCCAGGCGCAGGTCGAGCTTGCCCAGCTGAGCTACCTGAAGCAGCGGCTGCGCGGCTGGGGCGGCAACCTCTCCCGGCAGGTCGGCGGTCGGGTCGCCGGCGGTGCCGGCATCGGTGGCCGCGGTCCCGGTGAGACCAAGATCGAGACCGACCGGCGACGGATCAACACCAAGATCGCCAAGCTGCGCCGCCAGCTCGCCGACATGAAGGGCACCCGCGACGTCAAGCGGCAGGAGCGGGTCCGACACCACGTGCCGAGCGTGGCGATCGCGGGCTACACCAACGCCGGGAAGTCCTCGTTGCTCAACCGGCTGACCGGGGCGGGCGTGTTGGTCGAGGACGCGCTGTTCGCAACGCTCGACCCGACCACCCGACGCACGACCACCGCCGACGGGCGGGTCTACACGATGAGCGACACGGTCGGCTTCGTGCGGCACCTGCCGCACCAGCTGGTCGAGGCGTTCAGGTCGACGCTGGAGGAGGTCGCCGACGCCGACCTGGTGCTCCACGTCGTCGACGGCTCCCACGCCGACCCGGAGGGCCAGATCGCCGCCGTCCGCGAGGTGTTCGCCGAGATCGGCGCCGACCAGGTGCCGGAGATCATCGTGATCAACAAGGCCGACCTGGCCGACCCGCTGGTGCTGGCCCGACTGCAGCAGCGCGAGCCGCACTCGGTGGTCGTGTCGGCCAAGACCGGCGAGGGGATCTCCGAGGCGCTGACGCTGGTCGAGGGTGAGCTGCCGCGGCCAGGGGTGGAGTTCTCCGCCTTGGTGCCCTACGAGCGCGGCGACCTCATCAACCGGCTCCACCAGAAGGCCGAGATCGACTCGATGGAACACACCGCCGACGGCACGATGGTCCGTGGCCGCGCCCACCCCGACCTCGCGGGTGAGCTGGCGTCGTACGCCGTGTGAGTGCTGGTCGGTTCCACACGATTCACTGGTTCTCCTGTGGTTCTGTCACATCACCATCGCTGCACGGGTGGTGAAGTGAGAGAACCACAGGAGAACCAGTGAATCCCCCTCCCGCAGAGCACCCCACCCCTCAGCCGAGCGCCAGCGCAGACGCGAACGACGGCACCAGCGGGAGGTCCTGGACCAGCAACGCCTGGTAGGCGTGGTAGACGTCGGGCTTCCCGGGCCAGACCGACGCGGCCGGGTGGTTCTCCGGGTCGAGCTCGTGATGCCACGAGCCGCCGTCGGGGTCGACGAGGTGAGCGTCGGCATAGGCCCACCAGCGGGCCAGGTCGTCGGCGTACCTCCGCTCCCCGGTGACCTTGCGCAGCGCCTCGGCCGCGCCGACCGCCTCGCACAGGACCCAGTGCATCCGCTGGCGTACGACGGGCTGCCCGGCCCAGTCGGTGGTGTAGACGAAGCCCGCGGCACCGTCGGCCGCCCAGCCGTCGGCGACCGCGCGGTCGTAGAGCGCGACGGCCGCCTCGCGCAGGCCCGCCGGCGCCCCTGTGTCCGGCGAGCCCTCCACCGCCAGCAGCAGCCGCGCCCACTCCAGTCCGTGGCCGACGGTCGCGCCGTAGGGCCGGAACGGGTGGGCCGGCTGGTCGTGGTGGTGCTCGGGCAGCGGCTCCCAGGCCGACGTGAAGTGCTCGGGGATCCGCCAGTCGTTGGCCGCCGCCCAGTCGACGACATGGTGGGCGATGCGGGCGGCGCGTCGGTGCCACCCGGGGTCGCCGGTGACGTCGCCGGCGGCGAGGTAGGCCTCGACCGTGTGCATGTTGGCGTTGACACCGCGGTAGCCGTCGAGGGTCGTCCAGGCGCGGTCCCACTCCTCCAGCGACAGCCCGGCGTCGTCGTCCCAGAAGCGGCCGCGCGACACCGTGAGCGCGTCACCGAGCAGTTCCGCCGCGCCCGCCACGCCGGCGGCCGCCGCGGAGGATGCGGCCAGCACGACGAAGGCGTGGCCGTAGGCCTGCTTGGTGGCCTGCACCGGCCCGGAGGCGTCGACGGCGGCGAACCAGCCGTCGTCCTCCTGGTCGCGGAGCGGGCCGAGCAGGGAGCGCACGCCGTGCGCAGCGAGGTCGCGCAGATCCTCGGGGGCGGGCCCGCTCGGCTCACCCGCCAGCGCCCCCAGCGCCGCCACGTGCGTCATCCGGCAGCTGATCCACAGCTCGATCGGCCGGAGCTCGTCGAGGCTGCCGTCGTCGCGGAGGTAGCCGAAGCCCAGCGGGTGCCGGGCAGCGGTCAGGAAGCGCAGCAGCGACGCGCGCTGGGCGGCACGCCAGTCGGGGGAGCCGGGAGTCACGCCGCCATCCTGGCACCTCGCCGAGCGGCCGGCGGCGGACTAGACACCCGAGTGCCGAGTCCGGACGACGGCGAGCGATCTACCCATTCGACCACGGACCGACGCGGGCGCACCTACGCTGGCCCGGACCCTGCAGAGCCACGCCATGGGGGAGGATCCGTGACTTCGCTGCGAGCACCGGCGCGACCGCGCCAGGTGACCTTCGTCGGCCCCTTCGGTGTCGGCAAGACCACTGCGGTGGTCACCGTCTCCGACACCTCGGTGACGACGACCGACGTCGCCAGCACCGCGATGCGGCTGCGCGCGGGCCGGCACCTCAAGGCCACCACCACCGTCGGCCTCGAGATCGGCGACTGGACGGCGCCCGACGGGGGGCTCGTCTCCGTGGTCGGCACCCCTGGTCAGGAGCGCTTCGACGACGTACGCCGGTCGGCGATGCCGCGGAGCACCGCCGTCGTGCTCTGGCTGTTCGGCCACCACGAGCACGCGGTGCTCGACGCCGAGCTGTGGCTCGAGTTCATCGCCCAGGACGTCCCGCACGACAGGCTCGCCGTGGCGGTCACCCGCCTGCCCGACGGCCCTCCCGGACGGCTGGAGGAGATCCGGACGGCCGTGCGCAGCGTCGACGCGGGCATCCCGGTGGTGGCGGCCGACCCGCGCGACCGTGACGACATCGTCGCCGTCCTCGGCGCTGCCCTGGATGCCGCTTTCGACCGCACCCCGGTGCGAGCATGAGCAACCCCGCACTCGAGGGTGGGTCACCGGTCGTCGTACCGCTCAACCCGCGGGAGCGGCACGCCCCCGGCGAGGAGCTCGACGCGGTTGCCGCGGACTCGTGGGAGTCTTGGTCGGCCTCGGTGGCTGAGCAGGTGCTGCCGATGCTCGACGACCTCGCGACGGCGCTTCCTGGGCTGCAGTCCGCGCTGGTGTCGACCGCCGACGGATTCGGGCTGTGCGCCCGTGGGCTCGACGACACCACGGTGCGCCGGGTCTCCTCGATGGCGAGCTCGATGACCTCGCTGGCCTCGGCCGCGACCGAACCGGCGCCGCACGTCGGCTCCGCCCCCTCCCACGCGGCCTACGCCCCGGTCGCGGACGGGGACACCTCGTTGGCCCTGGTCACGCTGGTGCACGGATCGAGCCTCACCGTCGTGCTGCCGGTGCGGCTCGCGAACGACGACCTGTTGCTCTCGGTCACCGTCTCCGGCCCGACGCTCGGCTCGCTGCTCCACCACGCCGAGCTGACCAGCGACCGGATCCGCGCCGCCCTCGCCTGAGGCGTCGCGAACGGTGCGGTGAGACGTCGGGAACGGTGCGGTGAGACGTCGGGAACGGTGCGGTGAGGCGTCGCGAACGGTGCGGTGAGGCGTCGGGAACGGTGCGGTGAGGCGTCGCGAACGGTGCAGTGAGGCGTCGGGAACGGTGCAGTGAGGCGTCGTCAACGGTGACGTCGCCACCGCTGACGGCGGAGGCCCGGCTGCGACGGCTCGGTGGCCCGGCTGCGACGGCTCGGTGGCCCGTCCGCGACGGGTCAGCGGGCGGTGGTGATGCCCTCGTCGCTGCCGGCGAGGCGCTGGGCCAGCCAGATCGGGACGACCGAGAGCAGGATGAGCGCGGCCGCGACCACGGTGACGATCGGGCCCTGGTTGGGACGGAAGAGGTTCTGGAAGATCCAGATCGGCAGCGTCTGGACGCCGGCGCCCGCGGTGAACGTCGTCACGATGATCTCGTCGAAGCTCAGCGCGAACGACAGCAGGGCACCCGCGAGCAGCGCCGAGCGCATCATCGGGAAGGTTACCGAGACGAAGGTTCGCAAGGGCCCGGCGCCGAGGTCCATCGACGCCTCCTCCAGCGACCCGCCCAGCCGTCGGAGCCGGGCGATGGCGTTGTTGAAGACGGTGACGATGCAGAACGTCGCGTGCGCGATGACCAGCGTCAGGAAGCCCAGAGGGATCCCGAGGATCGTCTGGAAGGCGTTGGACAGCGCGATGCCGGTCACCACGCCGGGCAGCGCGATCGGCAGGATGATCAACAGGGAGACGGTGTCGCGGCCGAAGAAGCGGTAGCGCGACAGCGCCATCGCCGCCATCGTTCCGAGCACCAGCGCGATCGCCGTCGCGACCAGCGCCACCTGCACCGACACCCACACCGCGTCGCGGGCGGCCTCCGACCGCCAAGCCGCGGCCCACCACTCCAGGGTGAACCCGTCGGGTGGCCACGCGAAGGAGCGCGAGGTGTTGAAGGAGTTGATGACGACCAGCGCCAACGGCGCGTAGATGAACAGCAGCACCAGGCCACTGAGTACGGCAAGGGCGCGGCGGGACGCGCGCGAAGGGCCCATCAGAGGTTCTCCAAGGCGCCGGTGCGCCGCACCAGCGCGAGGTAGACCAGCATCACGACCACGGGGATCAGCGAGACCGCGGCCGCCAGGGGCTTGTTGTTGGCCGTCAGGAACGTGTCGTAGACGACGTTGCCGAGCATCTGCGTGGTGCCGCCGACGATCTTCACCGCGATGTAGTCGCCCATCGTCAGCGAGAACGTGAAGATCGACCCGGCCACCACCGCCGGGAAGAGCACCGGCAGCACCACTCGGCGGATGGTCAGCCACGGCCCCGCACCGAGGTCGGCCGACGCCTCGAGCAGGGAGCTCGGCAGCCTCTCGAGGCCGGCGTACATCGGCAGGATCATGTAGGGCAGCCAGAGGTAGGCCAGCGTGATGACCGTGGCCGGCAGGCCGTAGCCGGGCCCCGAGAGCCCCAGCGGGTCGAGCAGCCAGTTGACCGGGCCGGAGTTGGAGAACATCGCGCGCCAGGCGTAGGCCTTGACGAGGTACGACGCCCACAGCGGTGTCAGCACGGCGATGACCAGGATCCGCTGCCAGCGCAGCGTGGCCACCTTGGCCATGAACAGCGCGATCGGGAAGGCCAGCAACGCGTCGACGACGGTGACCAGGGCCGCCACCCCCAGGGTGCGAAGGGTGACGGCGCGGTAGACGTCGCGGGTCAGGACGTCCCTGATGTTGTCGAGGCTCCACTGGATCTGCACCTGGCCGGTGAAGTCGTTGACCGTCCAGAGCGCGGTGACGAACAGCGCCGCGAGGGCGCCGAGGTACGCCACCCCCAGCCACAGCATGGGGGGCGTGAGCAGCCCCGCCAGCCGCAGCCGGGGGTGGCGATGGAGGAGTCCCGACATCGGTGCGGTCGGTCAGCCCTTGATCTCGGTCCAGGCCTGGGTCCAGTCGGAGTACGTCGTGCACTCGACGTCGGTCCGCCCGTCCAGGCACTGGGCGATCGGGGTGTTCCAGTAGTGGATCTGCTCGGCGTAGGCCTCGTCGCCGGCGTGGAAGGACTCGCAGTGTCCCTCGGCGGCGAGGTCGCAGGCCTTCGAGTTGGCCGGAGCCTCGCCGAACCACTCGGCCACCGCTGCGTTGGCCTCCGGGCTGACGATGTGGTCCATCCACGCGTAGGCGCAGTTGGGGTGCTCCGCATCGGCGGCGATCATCCAGGTGTCCGACCAGCCGGTGGCGCCCTCCTCGGGCAGCACCGCCTCGACCGGCGCCTTCTCGCCCTGCGCGAGGTTGACGATGACCTGCCAGGTGGTGCCGACCACGGAGTCACCGCTCTTGAAGGAGGAGATCTCCTTGGTGTAGTCGGACCAGTACTCACCGATGACCGTCTTCTGCTTCTTCAGCAGGTCGACGGCGGCGGCCAGCTGGTCGGCGTCGAGGGCGTAGGGGTCCTCGATGCCGAGCTCGGGCTGGGTCTTCATCAGATAGAGCGCGGCGTCGGCGATGTAGATCGGGGAGTCGTAGGCCGTCACCTTGCCGGCGTAGGGGGAGTTCTCGTCGAAGACCACGCCCCAGGAGGTGGGGGCCGGCTTCACGACGTCGGTGCGCCACATCAGCAGGTTGGCGCCGTAGCCGTGCGGGACGCCGTACATCTGTCCGTCGACGGAGTTCCAGTCGCGGTCCTTGAGGAAGTCCCACACGTCGGCGTAGTTGGGTGTCAGGTCGGTGTTGACCGGAGCCACGTCGCCCGCGGCGATGAGGCGCAGCGAGGCGTCACCGGAGGCCGAGACGACGTCGTACTGCCCGGACTTCATCAGCTCGACGGCCTCGTCGGAGGTGGCGAAGTACTTCACGTTGGCCTGGCAGCCGGTGGCCTCCTCGAACGGCGTGACCCAGTCGTAGTTGGGGTCGGTCGAGCCGTCCTCGGCATAGCCCGGCCAGGCGAGGATGTTGACGGCACCCTCGTTGTCGCCGAGCTCCTCGGCCATCGGGACGTCGGGTGCCTGGAAGCCGCTGCCGGCGTCGCCGCCGTCGCCGCCGTCGCCCGAGTCGCCTCCGGACTCGGCGCCGCAGGCGGCCACGGACAGCGCGAGTGCGGCCGTTCCGGCCAGCACTCGGAACCGTCGGTTGATCCTCATGTGTGTCTCCTTCGTGGTGCGGGGCCTGGTGTGCCGGGTGGTGTCCAGGCGGAGGGGTCGGGCCCGCCCTGGGGTCAGGGCGGAGGGGTGAGGGTGATGACGTGCTCGTCGGCCCAGCCGAGCTCGACGCGCTCGCCGCGTCGGCTCAGCGCCTGGTCGGCGCTGCCGTGGAGGTTCTGTCGCAGCACCGTCAGGTGGCCGCCGCCGTCGAGGTCGACGCCGAAGTGGGTGACCGAGCCGAGGTAGGCCACGTCGGTGACCCGGCCGCGGGCGCGCGGCGGCCCGTCAGCCAGGGCGCCCTCGCCGGCCATGTGGATCTTCTCGGGGCGGATGCTGAAGCCGCCGTCGTGGCCGAAGACGGCGCGCGCGGCCTCACCCTGGAGCAGGTTGGAGGTGCCGACGAAGCCGGCGACGAAGTCGGTCGCCGGGTGCTCGTAGAGGTCGGCAGGCGTGGCGACCTGCTGGACCCGGCCCTCGTTGAAGACCGCGATCCGGTCGCTCATCGTGAGCGCCTCCTCCTGGTCGTGGGTCACGAAGCAGAAGGTGATGCCCACGTCGCGCTGGATCTGCTTGAGCTCGACCTGCATCTCGCGACGGAGCTTGAGGTCCAGCGCGCCGAGCGGCTCGTCGAGGAGCAGGACGCGCGGGCGGTTGACCAGCGCGCGGGCCAGGGCGACGCGCTGACGCTGGCCTCCGGAGAGCTGGCTCGGCCGCCGGTCGGCGTACCCGGACAGGCGGACGGTGTCGAGCGCCTCCAAGGCACGCTCACGGCGCTCGGTCCTGGTGACCTTCTTGACGCGCAGGCCGTACTCGACGTTGGTGATCACGTCCATGTGGGGGAACAGCGCGTAGTCCTGGAAGACGGTGTTGACGTCGCGGGCGTACGGCGGCCGGCCGGTGACGTCCTCGCCGCCGAGCACCACGTGGCCTTCCGTCGGCTCCTCGAAGCCGGCCACCATCCGCAGCACCGTCGTCTTGCCCGAGCCCGACGGGCCGAGCATCGAGAAGAACTCGCCGTCGGCGATGCTCAGGTCGACGCCGTCGACCGCGACCACGTCGCCGAAGCGCTTGGCGACCCCCACCAGCTCGACCGCCGGCGTGACGGCGCGCTGCTGTGCCGCTGCCGCGTCGCTGGTGCCGTCGCTCATCCCGCCGCCTCACTTCGGTGCCGTGCCCTGCCGCCGCCTCGCCGGGTCCGGCGACCCAGGCAACATATCGACGCGGAATCCGCCGGGACAACGACTCTCCGGCACGGATTTCGTTGCGATTGGGTAACCAACAGGGCGGCGGGGCGTCGCAGATGCTCAGTCTGGCGTCGCCATCGCCTCGGCGCGGCGCACGACGTCGGCGCAGAAGCGCTCCAGTTCGGCCACCTCGTCGACGTACTGCGACGGCTTGAGCGCGAACGTCGTGAAGCCGGCCTCGAGCTGGGCCGGGATCGCGCTCATCGCCCGACCCAGGTCGGCGCAGGAGTGGTCGTCGGGGAAGACCGCGCGCGTCCCGCCGATCATCTCGAGCTCCGCCACGTCGCGGCCGGCCTCGCGGAACGCACCGGCGAGGCGGGTCATGTCCTGCTCGCTGGGTGGCCCCAACGGGTGGAAGCCGTGACCGTGGCGGACCAGACGTCGCAGCAGCGGCCCGTGCAGCCGCTGGCCACCGAACCAGAGCCGTGGTCCGTCGGGTCGGAAGGCGCGCGGCTCCACCGTGACGTCGTGGAAGGAGAAGTAGTCGCCGGCGAAGGAGATCGGCCCGGGCTGCCAGGCGAGCCGCATGATCTCGAGCTGCTCGTCGAGGATCCGGCCGCGCTCCTCGAAGGCGACTCCCAGGGCGGCGTACTCGTCGCGGCTCCAGCTGACCGTCGGCTGGACGACGAGCCGCCCGTTGCTGAGCAGGTCGAGGGTGCCGAGCTCGCGGGCCAGGAGCAGTGGGTGGCGCAGCGGCGCGAGGATCGCGGCGGCGACGAGCCGCAGGTGCGTGGTCACCGAGGAGATGGCCGACAGCAGGAGCAGGGAGCTCGGCCACGGTGTGTCCGGCTCCTGGTTGCCGGGCAGGGCGTACATGCGGGGGTTGCTCATCAAGCCCTGGTCGCTGGCGTCCGGCCCGAGCACCACGTGCTCGCTGATCATCACCCCGTCGAAGCCGGCGTCCTCGGCCACGCGGGCCCAGCGGACCAGCTCCGGCAGATCGGGGCGCGGCGCCATCGTCCAGTTCTCGCTCAGCATCAGCACCAGGCGTGGAGTGGGCATGCGGGCTCCTCGTCAGTTCTGGGTCTGCCGTCTGCGACGCCCCGCCCAACCGTTTGCGACGCCTCGGGGGCCCGTCTGCGACGCCTCGGCTCAGTGGATGACCCGCCGTCCTCTGGTCTTCAGGGGAAGGGACATCAGGTCGTCGCCGACGTGCACCCGTCCGCTGTAGCCCCGCTGCGCGTTGCGTCGCCACTGTCCGTCGCTCATCAGCCGCGGGTCGGCAGGCACGAGGTGGGTCAGCACGAGCCGCTCGGCAGCCGCCCGCTCGGCGAGCGCACCCAGCTCGTTGACGTCGGTGTGGGACAGCAGGAGGTGTTGGAGCAGGGCGGGGTCGAGACCGAGGAAGTTGACGTAGAAGTCGAAGTCGATGACCTCGTGCACCAGCATGTCGCAGCCCTGTGCCAGCCGGATGACGTTCTCGGAGTACGCCGTGTCGCCGGAGAAGACGACGGAGCCCTCTTCGCTGTCGAAGCGGAAGGCGTAGGACGGGAACACGGGGCCGTGCGGCACCAGCGTCGCCGTCACCCGGACGAACCCGTCGTCCATCACGAGGAACGGCTCCATCGCCGGGGCCCGGTTGGTCCAGTCGGCGCCGACGGCGGTCGGCGGCATCAGGTCGTGGATCTCGAAAAGGCTGTCGGGGTCGGGGATGCCGGCGCGGCGCATGAACAGGTTGGTGGAGTAGGCGAAGGCGGCCTTCTGCAGCTCGTAGAGGTCGCTGATGCCGGGCGTCGGGTTGTCGGGGTTGATCGTCGGCAGCGCCGGGTCGTCGGCCGGGGGGAGCCCGCCGGCGCGGCCGGGGCCGTAGACCTGGACCTTGGGCTGCCCGGCGGGCGGCGGCAGGATCCCGTCGTTGGAGTCGTTGACCCCGAAGCCCGGCAGGGCCGCGAAGTCGTAGAAGTCGAGCACGTGGTCGGCGTGCAGGTGGGTGAGGAAGATGCCGCGGAGGTTGGCGAAGGCCAGCCGTGCCTGGGTGTACTGCGTCACCGCCCCGCGGCCGCAGTCGACGACGTAGACCCGGTCACCGATGACCAGCGCGCTCGCGATGCCGGCCCGGTCGATCTCCGGCGGCGGGCCGCCGGCCACGCCCAGCAGCACCACCCGGCTGGAGTGCCGGTGCGCGAACGCGCTCGGGGGTACGGCGGACGCCGGCGCCGCTGTCAGCAGGGAACCGGCGCCGGCTGCCGCCAGTCCGGCTCCGCCCAGGCCGAGGAGGCCACGTCGTGACATCTCCGCCTGCTGGATGGGTGGGTCGATGCACATGGTGGCCTCCTTGGGCAGGGTGTGTGGAGTTGTGGGGTGTGGTGCCTTCTCCTGCTGGTTGGTGAAGCAAGCGACGCGTCGCCGCGCCATCCGCGACGCCTCGCCGCCCCATCCGCGACGCCTCGGGCGCCCGTCTGCGACGCCTCGGCGTCAGGTGACGAGGTCGGCGACGGCGTCCTCGTTCTCCTTGTTGCGGCGCAGCGCGCCGAGGGCGGTGCCGACGATGAAGGCGATGAACGGCGACAGCACCAGGATCCAGCCGAGCGTGTTGAGACCGAACGTCTGCACCGTCGGGTCGACGCCTTCGGCGGTCGTGCCGGCGAGCAGGCCGAAGCGCGCCATGACGAGGTAGGCGCCGATCGCGAGGGCGATCGCGGACACCGCCGGAGCGATCATCGTGTTCCAGACCCGGGTGTCCTCGCCGGTGCGTCGGAAGTAGACGATCACCGAGATCGAGACCAGCACCTCCACGACCACGATTGCGAGCACGGCGACGGCGCTGAACCAGAAGAACATGTTGTTGACCGGGTCCTTGCCGGTGGCGGCGAACCACGTGATGACCGCACCGGAGACGGCGGAGGTGGCGAGCGCGCCCACCAGCGGCGCACCCTGCTTGTTCACGTGGTCCAGGGCGCGGGGCAGGACGCCGGCCCGGCCCATGGAGTAGAAGTAGCGCGCCGCGCTGTTCTGGAAGGCCAGCAGCCCGGCGAACAGGCTGGAGAGCACCAGCCAGCTCATCGTCGTGGAGAGCCAGCCGCCGACGTACTCCTCGGCGACGGAGAACAGCACGTTCTCGGGGGCGGCCAGGCCGTCGGAGAGCGCCAGCACCTGGTCGATCACGCTGGAGCTGCCGAGCGCGCTGACCACGGCGAAGGAGGTGAGAGCGAACAGGCCGGCGATCAGCAGGACCGCGGTGTAGGTCGCGATCGGCACGGCGCGCTTGGGGTCCTTGGTCTCCTCGGCGTAGATCGCGGTGGCCTCGAAACCGATGTAGGACGCGAAGGCGAACGCCAGCGCGATGCCCGCACCGCCGCCGAAGCCGCCGGCGAAGATGTTGCCGGGGGAGAAGGAGGCAGCGAGGTCGAAGCCGTCGGGGCCGCCACCCTGGAACATGACGGCCAGCGCGGTCACCGCCAGGGAGGTGACCTCCAGCAGCATCAGCACCCCCAGCACCTTCGCGCCGATGTCGACCTGGAGGATCGACAGCACCGTGACGATCGCCCACGCCACGAAGCACCAGCCCCACCAGGCGAAGTTGGTGCCGAGCTTGTCGTTGAGCTGGCCCGCGGCCACGGCGCCGAAGAAGCCGAAGATCGCGAGCTGGATGGTGATGTAGGCCAGCAGCGAGACGAACGCCGAGCCGACCCCGGGGGCGATCCCGAGGCCGCGGCCGACGTAGGCGAAGAAGGCTCCGGCGTTGCTGACCTTCTCGCTCATCGCGGCGTAGCCGACGCTGAACAGCAGCAGCACCAGGCCGACGACGAGGTACGCGCCCGGGGCGGCGGCGCCGTTGCCGAGCACGATGGCGACGGGCACGGCGCCGGTCATGCCGACCAGTGGTGCCGCCGCGGCGACGACGAAGAAGACGACGCCGGCGATGCCTAGCTTGTTCTTGGCGAGCTTCTCGCCCGGGAGCAGGTCGTGGTGCGGCGGCTGCGAGTCGGTGTGGCTCATCGTGTGGATCTCCCTGTGCGGTCAGGTGCCTGTGCGGTGAGGTGAGGGACGCCGACCCGACGACGCCCGGAGGCTGCGCCCGCGTGTGTGCCAGGTCACACGCAAGCCGTTTGGGTCCGTACGATAGGGCCCAAACGATCTCCTCGACAAGCACCCCGCCGGATCTCGGGCAACCTTGACCGTGCCCGCTGGTGCCCCTACCGTTGGCCAATACGTTTGGACCCAAACGATCTCGCGCCCGAGGCCGACCGCCAGGCCGACGTACGCCGACCCGAGAGGACCGCGATGACCGAGCACGCGCCGACTCCCGCGCCGGCCGACGCGAGCACCGACCCGAGCATCGCGGTCGTCGAGGGGGTCGAGGTCGAGACCCGCCACTGGATCGGCGGCGAGCGGGTCGCCTCGGAGACGACCTTCGACGACGTCTCGCCCATCGACGAGACCGTGATCGCGCGCATCCATGCCGGGGGATCGGGCGAGGTCGACCGCGCGGTCGCGGCCGCCCGTGCCGCCTTCCCTGCCTGGGCCGCGCTGCCCGTCGCCGAGCGATCGGCCATCCTGCGCCGCGTCGCCGAGGGCGTCGAGGCGCGCGTCGAGGAGCTCTCCCGGGTCGAGACGCGCGACAACGGCTCGCTCATCCGCTCCCACCGCCGAGGCGTGATGCCGCGGGTGGCGATGAACTTCCGCTTCTTCGCCGACTTCGCCGAGCAGGAGCTCGGTCACCCCGACATGGAGGTGCGCGGCCATCGCGAGCGGGTGACCTACGACCCCGCGGGCGTGGTCGCGATCATCACGCCGTGGAACGCCCCGCTGATGCTCGCCACCTGGCGGATCGGGCCGGCGCTGGCGGCGGGCAACACCGTCGTGCTCAAGCCGCCGGAGTGGGCTCCGCTGACCGCGAGCCTGCTGGCCGACATCATGGCCGAGGCGGGTGTGCCGGCCGGTGTGTTCAACGTCGTCCAGGGCCTCGGCGCCGATGCCGGAGCCCCGCTGACCGCCCACCCGGGAATCAGCCGGCTGGCCTTCACCGGGTCGGTCCCGACGGCGAGCCTGGTGGCCGCGGCGGCCGCGCGCAACGTCGTACCGCTCAGCTTCGAGCTCGGCGGCAAGTCGCCGTACGTCGTCTTCGACGACGCCGACCTCGACCTGGCCGTCGACCTGGCCGTCGAGCAGTTCGACAACGCCGGCCAGGTCTGCCTCAAGGCCGCGCGGATGCTCGTCCAGTCGGGCATCGTGGAGGAGTTCACCGCACGAGTGGTCGCCAAGGCCGGGCAGCTGAGGCTGGGCGACCCCCGCGACGACGACACCGATGTCTCCGCGGTCATCCATCGCCGCCAGTTCGACCAGATGGTCGGCTTCGTGGAGCGGGCGAAGGCCGACGGCGCGAGGGTGCTGCTCGGCGGCGGACCCCACGAGGCGCTCGGCGGGCTCTACTTCGAGCCGACGATCATCGTCGACGCGCCAGCCGGCTCGGAGATCCTCACCGAGGAGGTGTTCGGCCCGGTCATCACGATCGAGTCGTTCGACACCGAGGACGAGGCCGTCGCGATGGCCAACGACACGCGCTTCGGGCTCGCCGCGACCCTGGCCACCGGCGACCCCGACCGCGCCGAACGGGTCTCGGCGGCGCTCGACGCCGGCACCGTCTGGGTCAACTGCTTCTTCGTGCGCGACCTGGGTGCGCCCTTCGGCGGCAACGGCCGCTCCGGCATCGGCCGCGAGGGCGGCGTCTGGAGCTTCGACTTCTACACCGACATCAAGAACAGCGTCTTCAGCCCCAGCGGCTGGAAGGAGTGACCCATGGGTGAGGTGGTGGGCGCCGGGCTGCTGGCGCACGTCCCGACGATCATGCTCCCGGAGGAGACCCGCCGCGAGCTCAACCAGGGCGCCGACTTCACCCTGGTCGACGCGCTGCACCAGCTGCGTCGCGAGGTGTTCGAGACCCTCGACTACGACACCGTCGTGGTGCTCGACTCCCACTGGTTCACCACCGTCGAGTTCGTCGTCACGGCACAGGACCGACGGGCCGGGCTGTTCACCGCCGAGGAGCTCCCGCGTGGCATGTGCCGCATCCCCTACGACTGGGAGGGTGACTCCGAGCTGGCCTGGGCGATGGACCGGCTCGAGACGAAGCACTCGACCTGGATGACCGCGATCGACGACCCCTACCTGCCGCTCTACTACGCGACGCTCAACCTGTGGAAGTTCCTCGGCGAGGGCCTCGACAAGAAGTGGATCTCGGTCAGCGTCGCGCAGACCGGCGAGCCCGAGGACTTCCTCCGCGCCGGCCGGGTGATCGGCGACGCGATCGCCGAGACCGACCGCAAGACGCTGGTGATCGCCTCGGGCGCGCTCTCCCACACCTTCTGGAAGCTGCGTCAGCTTCGCGACCACGAGGCCGCCGCCGTCGAGCACATCCGCACCCCCGAGGCCTACGCCGCCGACATGGACCGCATCGCCTGGTTCAAGGAGGGCGACCACGCCCGCGTGCTCCAGACGATGCCGGAGTTCATGGCCTACCGCCCCGAGGCGATGTTCGCCCACTACCTCATGCTCGCCGGCGCGCTCGGCGAGGAGGCCAACACCTCGCGCGCCCGTCAGTACGGCGACTACGAGAACTCCATCGGCACCGGACAGGTGCATCTCTGGTTCGACCGGCCCGACGGCGGGTTCCCGCGCCCGAAGGCCACGCCGGAGGACCCGGAGTACGTCCGCCAGATGGGCAACCCCGGCGCCGACGTCCCCGCCGCCGGCTGACCCCGGACCGACCGAAAGGGATGGGCATGAGAGAGACCCGCAGGATCCTGCTGGACGGCTACCCGGTCGACGTGGTGCGCGACGGCGACGACCTGGTGGCCGGCGACGGCCGCGTGGTCGCGATCGCCGACGCCGTGCACCTGCCGCCGGTGACGCCGTCGAAGATCATCTGCGTCCACCTCAACTACCGGTCACGGGTCGAGGAGATGATGACGAAGCTCCCGCCCGCACCGACGTACTTCCACAAGCCGGTGTCGGCGCTGAACTCCCACGACGCCGCGGTGGTGCGGCCCGAGCTGTGCTCGTGGCTCAACTACGAGGGCGAGATCGCGATCGTGATCGGCCGCACCTGCCGCAACGTGTCGCCCGAGGAGGCCGGCGACTACATCCGCGGCTACACGGTGGCCAACGACTACGGCCTGCACGACTTCCGCGACACCGACTCCGGCTCGATGCTGCGGGTCAAGGGCTCCGACACGCTGTGCCCGGTCGGGCCGGGTGTGGTCGAGGGCTGGGACTTCCGCGGCAAGCGGCTCCGCACGCTCGTCAACGGTGAGGTGAAGCAGGACGCCACGACCGACGAGATGGAGTGGGACATGCACTACCTCGTCGCCGACATCGCGCGCACGATCACCCTCCAGCCGGGTGACCTGCTGCTGTCGGGCACCCCCGCCATCTCGCGCACCGTCTATCCCGGCGACGTGGTCGAGGTGGAGGTCGAGGGGCTCGGCACGCTCCGCAACCACATCGTCACCGGCCCCACGCCGATCCGCGACGACGTGGGCGCCCAGCCCACCGAGACCGAAGAGGTGCTGTCGACCGCGCAGGGCGGTGACTGGGAGTTCCGCGGCATCCGCCCGCCGAAGCCGCCGGCGTCGGAGATCTGATGGCCGTGGGGGGCGCGCGCCGGCCGCTGATCGCGATGCCGTCGCGCTTCTCGCAGAGTGCGTCGGCGCTGCGGCACCGCGCGGAGGTGGGCTCGCGCAACCTGGTCACCGGGGTCTACGCGGCCGGCGGCGAGCCGTTGCTGGTGCACCCGTCGGCGCCGGACGGCGTCGTCTCGGATGAGGAGGTCGCCGCCCGGCTCGCCTGGGCCGACGGCATCCTGCTGCCGGGTGGTGGCGACCTTTCGGGCCACTGGTCGGGTCAGGGCCACCACCCCACGCTCTACGACGTCGACGAGGAGCAGGACGCCTTCGACCTGGCTGTCGCCCGGGTCGCGCTGGCGCGGCGGATCCCGTTGCTCACGATCTGCCGCGGCACGCAGGTGCTCAACGTCGCCCTCGGCGGCACGCTGGTGCAGGACATGGACGAGCACGACAGCGAGCTGGCCCACCACCGCAACCACGTCCACCACGTGACCGTCGACCACGGGACCCGCGCCTGGCAGGTGGTGGGGGAGGCCGTCGAGGTCTCGTGCTACCACCACCAGTGCCTGGCCGAGCTCGGCGAGGGCCTCGTCGTCACCGCCCGCTCCGAGGAGGGCGTGGTCGAGGCGGTCGAGCTGCCCGCTGCCGACGGGTGGTACCTCGGCGTCCAGTGGCACCCCGAGGACACGTGGGAGACCGAGCCCCAGCAGCTCGCCGTCTTCCGGGCGCTGGTCGACGCCTCCCGCTGACCGTCCCTCGCCCCACCGCCGCGTCGCCGTTCGGATAGTTGACTGCAGAGATGTCGGGGCCAGGTGCTCGGGGCGACACTTCTCCAGTCAACTATCGCGGGCCTCCGGCTGGGCACCGACCCGAGGGCTAGGAGCCGACCCGCTCCCAGCCGCGCCGCGGGTCGCTGGAGCCGAGCGGACGTGCGTCACGCGACCGGTAGACGATGTAGGGACGGGTGAGGTAGCCCACCGGTGCGGAGAACACGTGCACCAGGCGGGTGAAGGGCCACAGCGCGAAGAGCGCGAACGCCGCCAGGGCGTGCAGCTGGAAGCCGATCGGCGCGTCGGCCATCAGCTCCGGCTGCGGCGAGAAGGCGAGGAACGAGCGGTACCAGACCGAGACGCCCTCGCGGTAGTTGTACTCCCCACCCAGCGCGAACACCGAGCCGGCGACCGTGTTCCACATGCCGAGGGCGATGACGACGCCCAGCACGGCGTACATCACCTTGTCCATCGGCGTCGTCGCCGAGAACACCGGCCCGACGGTGCGGCGGCGGTAGACCAGGATCGCCAGCCCGACCAGCGCCATCACGCCTGCGGCGATCCCGCCGATCACCGCGACGAGGTGGTAGAGGTGGTCGTCGATGCCGACGGCCTCGGTCCAGGACCGCGGGACGAGCAGTCCGATCACGTGCCCACCCACCACGCCCAGCATGCCGAAGTGGAACAGCGGCGAGCCCAGGCGGAGCAGTCGGTCCTCGTAGAGCTGGGAGGAACGCGTCGTCCAGCCGAACTTGTCGTAGCGGTAGCGCCAGAGGTGTCCGACGGCGAACGTGGCCAGGCAGAGGTACGGGACGATCACCCACCAGAACGTGCTCATCGTGGTGCTCCTACCGGGATCGAGGTGGCGATGACGGGCCGTGGGTCGAGCCGGGGGTCCGCCCCGCCGTAGGGCTCGAGGCCGACCTCCTCGGCCGGCGGGCCCTGCTCGACCAGGCGGCGTACGGCATCCGACTCGTCGCCGGCCAGAGGTGGCAGCGTCGCGCAGACCGCCGCGACGGCGGCGTGCCAGGGAGAGCCCCGCGAGCCGTCCTGGCGACGCCAGTCGGCGAGCGCGAGTCGGAGCATCTCCAGCCCGGCCCGGTGCTCGCTGAGCAGCTGCCGGGCGACCTCGGCGTCGGCGAGGGCCCCCAGCTGCAGCACGGCGCACACATGGTCGGGCAGCTCGCCGCCGGACTCGTCCCAGGACACGCCCGCCTGACGGTAGGCCTGCTTGAAGCGCACCAGCGCGACGCCTCGGCGGCGGGTGTCGCCGTAGCTGAAGTAGGTGAGGTAGAGCGCACAGCGTCGGGTGTGGTCGAAGGTCTGGACGTACTCCTCCTGGAGCGCCTGCAGCGGGGTGGTGCGCACCAGCGAGGCCAGGTCCAGCAGCCCCGGGTCGTCGATGCCGGCGGTCACGTCGTCGAGCGCGTCGACGAGCTCCGGGGTGGGGTAGTCCAGCAGGGCGGCACAGGACGCCCACACCCGCGCGACCTCGGCTGGGCGAGGCTGGCGGCGCCTGATGCGAGACATCAGTCGTCACCGCCCTTCGACGGGAACAGCCCCTCGGGTGTGCCCTTGCCGTCCCAGTTGAGGAGGTTGACCCGACCCTGTGCCGAGCCGCCGCCGGCCAGTCCCTCGGAGGTCTGGCGGTCCTGCAGCATCCTGAAGTTCTCGACCGCCACCGGTGTCGGGTAGCCGGATCCCTCTCCGAACAGGCCCTGCTGGCCGCCGCCGTAGTCGCTGACCGGGCAGTCCGTGGCCAGCTCCTCCAGAGCGTGCGCCTGCTCCGCGTGGGCGGCCGGGATGACATAGCGCTCGTCGTACTTGGCGATCGCCAACAGCCGGAACATGTCGTACATCTCCTCGCCGGTCATGCCCACGGCGGCCGCGATCGACTCGTCGGCGTCGCGACCCAGGTTGAGGTCGCGCATGTAGGAGCGCATGGCGGCCAGCTTGCGCAGCACGGCCTCGACCGGCTCCACGTCGCCGGCGGTGAACAGGTTGGCGAGGTACTCGACCGGGATCCGCAGCGCCTCGATCGCCGCGAACAGGTTGCCCTTGTCCTCGGCGTCGTGGCCGGTGTCGCGCACGACGTCGACGACGGGAGAGAGCGGCGGGATGTACCAGACCATCGGCATCGTGCGGTACTCCGGATGGAGGGGCAGCGCCACCTCGAAGGTGTTGATCAGCTTCCAGACCGGGGATCGGCGAGCCGCCTCGATCCAGTCACCGGGGATCCCCGCTCGCTCGGCCTCGCGCTGCACCTCGGGGGCGTCGGGGTCGAGGAAGCAGGATCGCTGGGCGGCCAGCAGGTCGTGCTCGTCCTCGACGCTGGCGGCGTCGAGCACCCGGTCGGCGTCGTAGAGGACCAGCCCGAGGTAGCGCAGGCGACCCACGCAGGTCTCCGAGCAGACCGTCGGGATGCCGACCTCGACCCGCGGGTAGCAGAAGGTGCACTTCTCGGCCTTGCCGGTCTTGTGGTTGAAGTAGACCTTCTTGTAGGGGCACCCCGACACGCACATCCGCCAGCCGCGACAGCGGTCCTGGTCGACCAGCACGATCCCGTCCTCCGCCCGCTTGTAGATCGCGCCGCTCGGGCACGACGCGGCGCACGACGGGTTGAGGCAGTGCTCGCAGATACGCGGCAGGTAGAACATGAAGGTCTGCTCGAACTCCAAGGTGACCTTGTCCTCGATCCCCTTGAGCATGACGTCGCGCGCGGCGTGCTCCTGAGAGCCGCCGAGGTCGTCGTCCCAGTTGGCCGACCACTCCACGTTCATGTTCTCGCCGCTGATCAGCGACTTCGGCCTGGCCACCGGGAACGTGTCGGACTGGGGCGAGTTGATCAGGGTCTCGTAGTCATAGGTCCAGGGCTCGTAGTAGTCCTGGATCGAGGGGAGCTTGGGGTTCGAGAAGATCGTCAACAGCTTCTTCAGCCGCCCACCGGCCTTGAGCGCCAGCCGTCCGTTGGCCTTGCGGACCCAGCCGCCCTGCCACTCCTCCTGGTCCTCGTAGGTCCGCGGGTAGCCGAGGCCCGGCCGGGTCTCGACGTTGTTGAACCAGACGTACTCCGTGCCGGTGCGGTTGGTCCACGCCTGCTTGCAGGTGACCGAGCAGGTGTGGCAGCCGATGCACTTGTCGAGGTTCATGACCATCGCCATCTGGGCCATCACTCGCATGTCAGTACTCCACCTTCGCGGTCCGCTTGCGGATCGTGGTGACCTCGTCTCGGTTGTTGCCGATCGGCCCGATGTAGTTGAAGAAGTAGGCCAGCTGGGCGTAGCCGCCGACCATGTGGTGGGGCTTGAGCAGGATGCGCGTCAGGCTGTTGTGGATGCCGCCCCGCTTGCCGTCGCGCTCCGTCAGGGGCACGTCGATCAGCCGATCCTGGGCGTGGTGCATGTAGACCGTCCCTTCAGGCATCCGGTGGCTGACGATGGCGCGGGCCGCGACGACGCCGTTGCGGTTGACCATCTCGATCCAGTCGTTGTCGCGGATCCCGACCTTCGCGGCGTCGCGGTCGGAGATCCACACCGACTGACCGCCGCGCGACAGCGAGAGCATGAACAGGTTGTCCTGGTACTCCGAGTGGATCGACCACTTGTTGTGCGGGGTCAGATAGCGGACGGCGACGCCGAGCTCGCTCGTGCTTCCGATCTCGGGCTCCCCGAACAAGCCCGTCATGTTCAACGGAGGCCGGTAGACCGGGAGCATCTCTCCGGTGCTGAGGAACCAGTCGTGGTCGACGTAGAACTGCTGTCGGCCGGTGAGGGTGTGGAAGGGCTTCAGCCGTTCGATGTTGATCGTGAACGGGGCGTAGCGCCGACCCCCTGACTCCGAGCCGGACCACTCCGGAGAGGTGATCACCGGGACCGGCGCCACCTGGGTGTCGGCGAAGGTGATCTGCTTGCCCTCGTGCTCGGCGGCGAGGTCGTGCAGCGCGGTGCCGGTGCGCTTCTCGAGGAAGCGGAATCCCTGCGTGGCCAGATGGCCGTTGGAGACACCCGCGAGGTGCAGGATCGCATCGGCCATCTGGATGTCGGTCTCGACCTTGGGCTGGCCGTCGCCGGCGCCGCCTCGTACCACGCCGTTGCGGGTCCGCAGGAGGTCGATCTCGCGCTTCACGTCGTAGGCGACGCCCTTGGTCAGCATGCCGGCCCTCTCCAGGAGCGGGCCGATGGACGTCATCTTCTCGAACACCTGGGTGTAGTCGCGCTCGGCGACCGCGATCACCGGCATCGTCTTGCCGGGCACCGGGTCGCACCCGTCGGGATGGTCGGGACCCAGCCGCCAGTCCTTGACCTCGCCGTGGGGCGTGGCCATCGCCTCGGGGGTGTCGTGCCAGAGCGGCTTGGCGACGACATCCCGGCGGGTGCCGAGGTGGTCCACCGCGAGCTCGCTGAACCGCTGGGCGATGGTCTTCCAGGCGTCCCAGTCGGACCTGGTCTGCCACGGGGGAGCGATGGCGGGGTTGAAGGAGTGCACGAACGGGTGCATGTCGGTGGTGGAGAGGTCGTGCTTCTCGTACCAGGTGGCCGCCGGCAGGACGACGTCACTGAAGATCGTGCTGCTCGTCATCCGGAAGTCGATGGTCATCAGCAGGTCGAGCTTGCCCTCGGGCGCGTGGTCGGCCCAGCGGACCGTGCCCGGCCGTTGCTCGGGGGCGGCCTCCCGGGCCGTGGCCGCCGAGTCGGTGCCGAGCAGGTGGCGCAGGAAGTACTCGTTGCCCTTGGCCGAGCTGCCGAGCAGGTTGGACCGCCACAGCGAGAGCACCCGGGGGTGGTTCTCCTCGGCCTCCGGGTCCTCGACGGCGAACCTCAGCGCTCCCTGCTTCAGCTGCTGGGCGACGTACTCCGGCGCCTCCAGCCCGGCGGCCTCGGCCTCGTCGGCCAAGGTCAGCGAGCTGCGGTCGAACGTGGGGTAGGACGGCGTCCAGCCCAGCCGGACCGACTGCGCCAGCAGGTCCATCACCGTCTTGCCGGCGAACGCGCCGGTGCCGGCGTCCAGGTCGTCGGCGGTGAAGGTGTCGTAGCGGTACTGCGAGGTGTTGACGTACCAGTACGCCGTCTGGTTCATGTGCCGCGGCGGACGGAACCAGTCCAGCGCGAAGGCCATGTGCTGGAAGCCCATGAGCGGTCGGATCTTCTCCTGGCCGACGTAGTGGGCCCAGCCGCCACCGTTGCGGCCCTGGCAGCCGGTGATCGTGGTCAGCAGCAGGATCGCGCGGTAGATCTGGTCGGAGTGGAACCAGTGGTTGGTGCCGGCGCCGAGGAGGATCATCCCGCGGCCCCCGGTGTCGATCGCGTTCTGCGCCCACTCGCGGGCCAGGCGCGTCACCTGGGCGGCGGGAACGCCGGTGTGCTCCTCCTGCCAGGCGGGGGTCGCGGGCACGGCCGGGTCGTCGTACCCCTCCGGCCAGAGGCCGGGCAGCCCCGCCCTCGCGACGCCGTACTGCGCGAGCAGCAGGTCGAGCACCGTGGTGACGACGCGGTCGCCCACGCGCACGACCGGCACGCCGCGGCGCTGGTAGGCCGCCTTGCCGTCGGCGGCGTCGAAGCGGGGGAGTACCACCTCGACCGCGTCGCGCCCCTCGGCCTCGATGTCGTAGCAGGAGAGCTGCGGGTCGAGGTCGCCGAGGTCGAGGTTCCACTGGCCGAGGCCCTCGTCTCCGTAGCGGTGCCCGATGGCTCCGCGGGGGATCCGGACCTGCGACGTCGCGGCGTCCCAGATCGCGGGTTTCCACATCTGGTTCTCCTGCCCACCCTCGGGGTGGTCGAGGTCGCCGGCGACGAGGTACTTGCCCGGTCGGTAGGCCCCGTCGCCGTCGGGCTCGAGGCAGATGAGGTGGGGAAGGTCGGTGAACTGCTTGGTGTAGCTCTCGAAGAACGGCACCGAGCGGTCGACGAAGTACTCGCGGAGGACCACGTGGCCCATCGCCATGGCCAGGGCTCCGTCGGTGCCGGGAGCCGGTGTGACCCACTCGTCGGCGAACTTGACGTTCTCGGCGTAGTCGGGCGCGACCGCCACGACCTTCTGGCCGCGGTAGCGGGCCTCGGTCATCCAGTGCGCGTCGGGCGTGCGGGTCACCGGGACGTTGGACCCCCACATGAACAGGTAGCCGGCATCCCACCAGTCCCCGGACTCCGGGACGTCGGTCTGGTCGCCGAACATCTGCGGTGAGGCGTTGGGGAGGTCGGCGTACCAGTCGTAGAAGGACAGCATCGGTGCGCCGATCAGCTCCAGGAAGCGCGCGCCCGAGGCGTAGGAGACCGGCGACATCGCGGGGATCGGGCTGAAGCCGGCGATCCGGTCGGGTCCCCACCGCTTGACGGTGTAGACGTGGGCGGCGGCGACGATCTCGGCGACCTCGTCCCAGGTGGCGCGGACCAGGCCGCCCTTGCCGCGCGCCTTCTTGTACGACGCAGCCTTGTCGGGGTCCTGCACGATCGAGCCCCAGGCCACGACCGGGTCGCCGTACTCGGCCTTGGCCTGCCGGAAGAGGTCGAGCAGCACGCCGCGGACGTAGGGGTAGCGGACCCGGGTCGGGCTGTAGGTGTACCAGCTGAAGGCGGCGCCGCGCGGACAGCCTCGGGGCTCGTAGTCGGGCCGGTCCGCGCCGGGGGAGGGGTAGTCGGTCTGCTGTGCCTCCCAGGTGATGATCCCGTCCTTGACGTAGACCTTCCACGAGCAGGACCCGGTGCAGTTGACCCCGTGGGTGGAACGCACCACCTTGTCGTGGCTCCAGCGGTCCCGGTAGAACACGTCGCCCTGGCGGCCGCCCTTCTTGAACAGCGCCCGGTCGTCGGGGGACACCTCGGCCTTGGTGAAGAAGCGGCGGCTGCCGATCAGCGCCTGTTGGAGAGGGCTCTCGAGGCTCATGCGGTCTCCTCGGTGGGGAGTGGGCGGGGGCGGAAGGGGGTCCGGGTGCGGACCTCGGCCTGGCACAGGCCCGGTTCGACGAAGGGTTCGAGAGAGATCTGGGTCTGCCGCTCGCCGAGCTGCTCCATGGCGCCCGTGATCAGCCCACGGTGGATGCCGCAGACCACCGCGGGGTTGCTTCGCGCGAGCTCGAGGAACGGGCAGCTGACGAGATCGATCCGGCAGGTGCGCCCGCCGTCGGAGGTGCTGAGGTCGGGGGTGTAGCCCCAGTCGTGCAGGACGTCGATCATCCGGCCGACCTTGGTGAGCCACTGCCCCGCGGACTCGGCCGGTCCGGTGTCGTCGGCCGGCACGTGCTGGCGCGCCCAGCGAACGCCGGCTTCGCTGGGGGTGACGTCCGTGCCGAAGGAGTCGGCCAGCAGCTCGCTCAGGATCTGCAGTGCCGGGTGCGGGGAGGCCTCGTCCAGCGAGCCCGGAGCCACGGCGTAGACCTTGCGGGGACGACCGACACCGAAGCGCTTGGTGAACTCCGCGGTCACCAGGCCGGCGGCGACGAGCTGGTCGAGGTGGAAACGCACGGTGGTGACGTGGAGGCCCAGGACCTCCGCGAGCTGGGCGGCCGTCATGCCGTCTGCGGCCGCCTCGGCGCCTTCCTGGTCGTTGAGCGCGTCGATGATCGAGCGACGCACCGGCGACGTCAGCAGCGCGGCTCCGGTGGGGGCCACCTCGTCGGGCGCGTGGGCCACCTCGACACCTCCGCTGCTGGTCGTTGTCTCGAACCCTAACATGATTCAGAGGACTGTCGTCCACGTAATAGGCGTCACAGATCCGTCAGGGTGACGTCGAGGCGCGTGTCTGTGCTTGAGTAGGCCATATATAGAGGATGCTACTCCCTTAAATGGAGGTTCATGATGCCGCTCTCGTCCTCGGAACCGCCGCACCTAGCGTCGTCGTCGGAGCCGAGCGGGCCGGAGCCCGACCACGCCGGCGCGACGCGCGTGCTCGCGCTGTCGACGGTCGCCTTCACGCTGATGTTCGCGGCATGGCTGATGTTCGGCATCCTGGGCAAGCCGATCACCGAGGAGTTCGGGCTCAGCGAGGTCCAGCTCTCATGGATCATCGCGGTCGCCGTCCTCAACGGCTCTTTGTGGCGGCTGCCTGCGGGGATGATCACCGACCGCATCGGCGGACGCAAGGTGATGACGTTCCTGTTGCTGGCATCCGCGCTGGCGTCGTACCTCGTGTCGCGAGCCGACTCCTACCCGATGCTGCTGGTGCTGGCCTTCTTCGTCGGCTTCGCCGGGAACTCCTTCAGCTCCGGCATCGCCTGGAACTCCGCCTGGCAGCCGCGTGAGCACCAGGGGTTCGCGCTCGGGCTGTTCGGCGCGGGCAACGTCGGGGCGTCGGTGACGAAGTTCATCGGGCCGCCGCTGATCGCCGGGACCACCGTGGGCGTGACCTATCTCGGCATCTTCCCGGGGGGCTGGCGCTTCATCCCTGTGGTGTACGCAGTGCTGCTGGTGGCCATGGCCATCGCCACCTGGACGCTCGCGCCGCACCACGACCGGGCACCCGGCAGGTCGCTGCCGCTGAGCCGACAGCTCACCCCCCTGCGCACCATGCGGGTGTGGCGGTTCAGCCTCTACTACGTCGCGTTCTTCGGGGCCTACGTCGCCCTCGCGGCCTGGCTGCCGACCTACTACATGGACAACTTCGACGTGAGCCTGCAGACGGCGGCGTTCCTCACCGCGTCGTACATCTTCCCGGCGTCGCTGCTGCGACCCGCCGGCGGCTCGCTGTCCGACCACTTCGGAGCCCGACGCGTCCTCTACTGGACCTTCGGGGTCATGGTGGTCGTGACGGGGGTGCTGATGATGCCGAACGGCCACATCGTCATCGCGCATCCTGACGGATCGCAGACCGACCACCTCGGCTACTCCATGGCGCTCGCCCCGTTCGTCGTCCTGGTCTTCGTCCTCGGCTGTGCGATGGGCGTCGGCAAGGCCGCCGTCTACAAGCACATCCCGGAGTACTTCCCCGACAACGTGGGCTCCGTCGGTGGACTCGTCGGGATGCTGGGCGGACTGGGTGGGTTCTTCCTGCCACCGATGTTCGCCTACACCAAGGCATGGTCAGGCTTCCCGTCGAGCACGTTCTTCGTGCTGTTCGTGCTGTCCGTCATCTGCGCTGTGTGGATGCACTGGACGGTCGTCCACATGCTGCACCGCGAGGCGCCCGACCTGGCGCGCCACATCGAACACCCCACCGACGCCCCTGAGGAGGCCCTGGTATGAGTAGCACCGTCCCCGCTCGCTCGAGCGAGTGGCTCGAGTCGTGGGACCCGGAGGACCAGGCCACCTGGGACTCGGGCCTCGCCTGGCGCACCCTGTGGATCACGACGTTCTGCCTGACGCTCGCGTTCGTCGCCTGGTTCCTCCCGAGCGCGATCATCCCCAAGCTCAACGCCTTGGGCTACAGCTTCACCACTACGCAGCTCTACTGGATGGCCGCGATGCCTGGCCTGTCCGCGGGGTTGTTCCGACTGGTGTGGATGACGTTCCCGCCGATCCTCGGCACCCGCAAGATGGTCTCGCTGACCTCACTGCTGCTCATCGCCTCCACCCTCGGCTGGGGGGTCCGGGTGCAGTCGGCCACGGCGCCCTACTGGGAGCTGATGGTGCTGGCCCTCCTCGCCGGGATCGGCGGTGGCGCGTTCTCCGGCTTCATGCCGAGCACGTCGTACTTCTTCCCCCGGAGCAAGCAGGGCACGGCGCTGGGCATCCAGGCCGGGCTCGGCAACTTCGGCGTGTCCCTGGTGCAGCTGCTCACGCCGTATCTCATCGCCGTGTCCTTCTTCGCCTTCCTCGGTGGCAGCCAGGAGCTGGCGGTGCCCGGCAAGCCGTCGAAGGAGGTGTGGTTCCAGAACGCGGCGTTCGTGTGGATCCCGCTGATGCTGATCGGCGCGGGTCTCGCCTGGTCGATGCTGAGGTCGGTGCCGATCAAGGCCAACATCCGCCAGCAGTTCGACATCTTCGGCAACGCCGACACCTGGCTGATGACGCTGCTCTACATCATGACCTTCGGCACCTTCTCGGGCTTGGCCGCACAGTTCGGCCTGCTCATGTCGAACCTCTACGGGGCGGGCAACGGCGAGATCGTGAGCGGGTCCGGCGCCACGGCCACTCTGCTCGTGGACGGCTACGCCGTGCCGGACCCCGTCAAGTTCGTCTTCCTCGGACCCCTCGTCGGTGCTGGTGCGCGGGTGCTCTTCTCGCCGCTGACCGACCGGATGGGCGGCGCGATCTGGACGCTGATCTCGGGGGTCGGCCTGTTCGCCTCGATCCTCTGGACGATCCCGGCGCTCACTCCGGACCTCGCGTCCGCCGACGCGCTCTCCTCCGGGTTCGACCGGTTCCTGTGGGGGATGCTCGCCATCTTCCTGTTCTCCGGCATCGGCAACGCCTCGACGTTCAAGCAGATGCCGATGATCTTCGAGCGACGGCAGGCCGGCGGCGTCCTCGGCTGGACGGCAGCCATCGCCGCGTTCGGCCCGTTCTTCTTCGGTGTGGGCATCACCACCCTCGGCCCCACGGCCTTCTACGCGGTCGGTGCTGCCTGGGCGGCGATGTGCATCGTGATCACGTGGGTCCGCTATGCCCGACGAGGTGCGCCACGCCCTAGCTGAGTCCGGCGGGCGCCTCAGCTCACCGTCGCCGGGGTCGATGAGGCCTCCGGAACCGGCCTCGTCTCCCGTGTCGATGCCGCCGACCGCTGCTCGCCACTGGGGGAGACGGCCACCGGCCCGGCGTTCGTCGCCCAGAGAGGAGCGCCCAGCGCGGCCAGGCCGAGAGAGAGCATGGCGGATCCGGCAAGCGCGAACAGCAGGAGTCCGTCGTCGGCGGATGGTTCCTGCAAGGAGGCGAGGGCGACCAGGGCGACAGGCGTGGCTGCGGCCGCCCAGCCGACTCCCCGCCAGGCCGGCGCGCGGCCGCTCAGCGCCAAGCCTCCCCCGGCGAAGGCGGGCAGAAACAGCAGACCGGGACCGGCGAACAGGACGATCGCCGGAGCCCCCAGCAACGCCCACCACGGTCGCCGGCCGGTGGCGCGAGCGGCGGCGAGGATTCCGCTGGCGACGCCCAGCCATGTAGCGAACGCGAGGATGATCAGGGTGCCGGACCAGCTGAACTCGGGGTCGGTCGAGATGGCGCGCATCCAGATCCGCGCCGCGAGGCCCCAGCCCAGTCCGAGGACGGCGCCGCGGATCGCCCCGTGGAACAGGGGGCTCACGACCAGACCACGGGCAGGCAGGCCAGGCGGGTACCTGCCGCTCCAGAGGGATCGGTCGGCATCGCGTGCAGGACCACCGACCGGGCCCCCGGCTCCGGCACGAAAGGCACCACGGCCAATGAGCGGCCGCGACCGTGACGGTCGAGGGTGAGGTCGAGCCACACCTCGACGGCGGGAGAGGCCACTGGCGGCTCCTGTGTCGACACGTTGTAGTGCGGGCCGGCGGCCGCACCGTCCCCGGCGACGCAGGGGCCAGTGTGCAGGTGTGCCCCCAGCGTCGTGCCGACGGCGGCCGGGTCCGCGTGCCGGACGCGGAGCACGAACCGCGTGCCATGGCCACCCGGAAGGGCTCGCATGGAGAGCGCTGCCGTGGCGCCGTCGGTGGCATCAACGGTCGCGGGCTGGAGGTCCTGGAGGGGGCCGGTGAAATGACGGGTCGCCGGACACGCCGCCGTGGCGGGCGAGGTGATGGCCATGACGGCCGCGACGGCCAGGGCTGGCACCGAGGCGCGAAGGTAGGACGGAGGTGGGCGGTTGGCCATGAGGTCTCCTCGAGACGAGCGGGTCCGACACCTGACGGACCGATCATGGGAGGCGATCGGGTGACAGCCGGAGGGCACGAAAGAAGGAACGCCTGTCCTGTCACCCATCGGCCCTGCGGGCGCGTCAGTGAGATGATGGAGTCTGTGTTCGAGGCCGCCCGCGATGCCCCGGAGACGGCCGGATCCTCCGCCGCGGGAAACGCGGCAGATGCGCTCGTCGTGGCCCTCTTCGAGGCGGAGGGGGCACGCCTGGTGTCCCTCGCACGCTTCTTCACCGACGATCGGGACGCCGCCGAGGACCTGGTCCAGGAGGCCTTCATCCGACTGGCCAGATCTGCGCACCGGATCGTCGAGCAGGACCGGGCGGCGGCGTACCTGCGCTCGATCGTGATCAACCTCGCGCGCGACCACAATCGGCGTGGCCTGGTGTCGTTCCGGCATCGGCCCGCCGCGGTCCGCGAGGAACCCTCGGCCGAGGAGCGCGCGGCTCACCTGGAGTCACAGCGCGAGGTGGTCGACGCCCTGCGGGCACTGCCTCGTCGTCAGCGTGACTGTGTGGCCCTGCGCTACTACCTCGAGCTGCCGGTCGACCAGATCGCGCTGACGCTCGGCATCTCGGCCAACTCGGTCAAGACACATCTCAAGCGGGGTCTGCGGTCCATGGGCGCGGCTCTGGCGACGACGAGGGAGGAACCATGAGTGGCGTTGAGGACCGCGTGCACGAGGCGCTGCTGAGGGAGGGCAGCCGCACCTCGGCCTCACCGGACCTGTTCGAGAGGGTCACCGAAAGCATCGGCGCGGACCGGGTGCGACGCTCTCGTGGTCGGCGTGCCGTTGGAGCCTGGGCCCTGGGCCTGGCTGGATGTACCGCCCTGGTGGCGGTGCTCACACCGAGAGACGAGGAGGGACTGCACATGCCCTGGTGGGTTCTGGAGGTGGGCACCGACGTGGTGCTCGTGGTGATCGCCGTGTGGCTGGGGCCCTTCATCAAGCGGTTCGGCCGTGCCTACGCCGCGGACGTGTTCCACGACAACCCGATGACCGGCAAGAGCTACATCGTTCTCACCGACATCGTCTACTACCTCATCTTCGCCGCCTACATCCTCTTCACCGTGCGTCTGGAGCCGGTCAAGCCCTACCTTGCCGAGGTCACCGCAGTGCAGGTGAAGGACTCGTTCGTCAGGATCGGCGGCATCCTGTTGATCATCGGTGCGTTGCACGGCCTCAATATCGTGCTGATGCCGGTGCTCGGGCGTCTCTTCTCGCTGAACCGGAGGCTGCCGCGCGGCGACTGACGCAGAGGTCGCGTCACGGCTGGTCGGCCGTGCGGCGAAACCGTGCGAGACGGTCGGGGCGTCCGCACGGGCTCGGCAGGCCCGCCCGCCCCTCCCGTCGGGCCAGTGCCGTCAGCTTTCGCCCCCCTGGTCGGGGTCGTCGTACTCGTCGTGGCGCTCCGTCTCGATCTGCCCGGCGTCGGCCGCGATCGTGCGTGCCCGTGCGTGGACCGCGGCCGGATCGTCCCCCACCTCGGAGCGGGCCTGGTCGACCGCCCAGTCGGGCGGAGTCGTGCGGTGCGTGGGCCTGGACATGAGTGACCTCCTGCGACGCGGGTGAGTCAGCTGAACCCGTCGTTGTCCCAGACGGCGTGGGCGACCTCGCTCTGGTCGGGCCCCGTCAGCCCGAGCAGCGCGCTGGGTGAGTGGGTGTTGCGGTCGTCCGCGGCCTGGTCCATGACCTGCGAGGCCAGCCCGGGGTCGGTCTCGCTCGGGACGACGAGGAGCCGCAGCCGCTGCCCCGACCGCATCCTCACGATCATCACGTGGGTGTCGTCGCTCGGGAAGGACCCCACTTTGACCGTGCCGATCGCGGCGTGGATGTGGCGCACGCTGGGCGCGCCGCGGACCGCGTCCCAGTCGGGTCGCGAGAACAACAGGCGCTCGACCCTGCCCAGCAGGTCGGGGAAGTGGTCCACGAGGTCGGCGGCCTCGGCCTGGAGGTCGCGCGACTGCGGCCACCAGGCGCCATCCAGCGGACCGGAGGCGAAGCCGTTGTCGAGCCGGATGCGCAGAGGCACGCGTTCGCCGGCAGTCGCAGAGGGTGTGGAGCCTGTCGGAGGCGCCGGCATAGCGCCCACCTTCCGTCCTGCCCTCGCGGGCTCGGCGAGCCCGGCCTGACAGCTGGTTGCCCCCAGCCTATCGGCGTCAGCCTGACAGGGCGTCGGCGCCTGATGAGCTCTCACGCAGCGGCGCACCGACGGCGTGGAGGTGGCCGACGGCGGCGGCGTACGACGCGACCAGGGAGCATTCGACGTACGGGATGCGCCGCTCGGCGCAGAACGCCCGCACGATCGGTTGCGCGTGTCGCAGGTTGGCGCGCGGCATGCTCGGGAACAGGTGGTGCTCGACCTGGTAGTTCAGCCCACCCAGCAGTACGTCGACCACGGGGCCGCCGCGGACGTTGCGTGAGGTCAGCACCTGACGCAGCAGCGGGTCGCTCGCCTGCTCGGCGTCGAGCACCGGCATCCCCTTGTGGTTGGGGGCGAACGAGCACCCGAGGTAGAGGCCCTGGAGCCCCTTCTGCACCGCCACGAACGCCAGCGCCTGCACCCAGCTCAGGGTGAGCACGAGCAGCAGCACGTAGGCCACGAAGTGCGCCAGCAGCAGCGTCGCCTCGGCAGCGCGGAGCCGGAGCCCGGGGGAGACGAGGGCGCGGACGCTGGCCACGTGGAGGTTGCCGGCCTCGCCCAGCAGCAGCGGGAAGAAGAGCAGGGCCTGGTGCCGCGTCAACCAGGCGGCGGCGCCACGGCGCGGCTCGGCCTCGGTGGCGGTGAAGACCAGGACGCCGGCCCGCACGTCGGGGTCGGTGTCCGGGTCGTTGGGATGGGCGTGATGGGCATTGTGCTTGCGCACCCACCAGCCGTAGCTCAGGCCGCTGAGCAGGTTGCCCGCCAGCAGGCCGAGCAGACGGCTGCGGCGCGCGTCACGGGTGACCTGGAGGTGTCCGATGTCGTGCCCGAGGAAGCTCGTCTGGGTGGCGATCACCGCCATCACGGGGGCGAGGAGCAGCAACCACCACGAGCCGCGGGCGGCCACCATCACCGCGACCGTCGCCCCGAGCGCGCCTGTCAGGACCGCGGCCGGGGTCGCGTAGGTCCACGGTCGCTTGCGCATCAGGCCGCTGGCACGGATCTGCCGCGCCAGGAGGCCGTAGCCGGCGGCGTCTGGCTGCGCTGGGGATACGACCGCAGACGCGGGGGCCGGTGCGTGCTCGCTCATCGGCTCAGAGGTGCTGGCTCGTGTGGAGCCTGAGGATGCGGGCGGCGTCGTCCGGCGCGGTGTCGGGAGGAACGACGGCGATCGTGCGGCGCGACCCGTCGAGCATCGACAGCACCAGGGTGTGGGAGTCGTCGCGGGGGAAGGAGCCGGTCCTCACCTGCCGTCCGGCCACCGACACCGACCGCGGGTGGTCGTCCCAGTCGGGTGGGGAGTAGAGCACCCGGACGATCCGGCCGCGGGCGTCGGGCCAGAGCTCGAAGAACTGCCCCAGCTGGTCGTGGAGCTGGCGGCTCTGCGGCCACCAGGCCCCGTCCGCCGGGGCTCCGTCGCGCGCAGACAGCAGGGCCAGCCTGGTGGGAGGGTGAGATGGAGTGGCCATGGCCACCGCCTTGCGGTTGCTGTCTCCTCAGGGTCGGGAGTGACCTGAGCGATGGCAGTCTGCCTCAATCTATCCGAGGAACCCTGGGATCGCCTCACCGAGCGCGCGTGGAGCAGACCCCAGGATGCCGTCCGTGGATGCCCGACGTGTGAGGATCCACCATGGACCGATCCGTGAGCGCCGAGCTCGAGATCACCGCTCACGACGAGTGCGAGGTGGAGCTGCAGATCGCGGTCGCCCGCTCCGAGGGCCTCGAGATCACCGAGGACCTGACGATCGAGCACCGCGGCGGAGAGCTCGCCGCGACCGAGTCGCCCACGCCCCACGGTGGCCGCCTCCACCTGCTGACCCTGCCGCCCGGCCCGACGACCGTGCGCTACCAGGCGACGGTCCGCGGCGCGGCCGTGGTCGCCGAGTCGTCGCCGGTGGACCTGTCGGTCTACAAACGGCCCAGCCGCTACGCGCAGTCCGACACCTTCGGCGGGTTCGCGGCCGCCGAGTTCGTCGGCGTACCGGAGCGTGAGCTTCTCGGCGCCGTGTCGTCCTGGGTCGGCACCCGCCTCGACTACGTGCCCGGCAGCAGCGGGCCGACCGACGGCGCGACCGACACCCTGCTGGCGGGAACCGGCGTGTGCCGCGACTACGCCCACCTCGTCATCGCCCTGCTGCGTGCGCTCGGCATCCCCGCGCGGCTGGTGGCGGTCTACGCGCCCGGCTGCGACCCGATGGACTTCCACGCCGTCGTCGAGGCCCACGTCGAGCAGGCGTGGTACGTCGTCGACGCGACCGCGCTGGCACCCCGGACGTCGCTGGTGCGGATCGCCACCGGCCGCGACGCCGCCGACACGGCGTTCATGTCCAGCACCGGTGCGGTCGACCTCGACTCCGCGGTGGTGACGGCCGTGGCCGACGCCGGCCTGCCGCACGACGACGTCCACGACCTGGTGGCGATCCGCTGACGTCGCACCGGTGCACCCCGAGGCCCTCCGGTGTCGCCACCCGACCCCGGCACGCCGAAGATTCCTCCTCCGAGGGCCTGGTCCCGTAGGGTGGGGCCACCAGGACCGCCAGTCTTACCTCGGTCCTGACGGTGTGTTGCAGCCCCGACCAGGGTGCTCCGCACCTGGCCCCCCAGTGACGAGACCACTCGTCACGGCTGTGGTGAGACACCACACAGTGAGTGAAACCCCCTTGTCTTCTGATCGTTCCTTCCCTGACCTCGGCGTGCCCGCACGCCTCGACGACGTCCTGCGTGCGCAGGGCATCACCGTCCCGACCCCTATCCAGGCCGCGACCCTGCCCGACTCCCTGGCCGGACGCGACGTCCTCGGCCGCGGCCGGACCGGCTCCGGCAAGACCTACGCCTTCCTGCTGCCCGTCGTCGCCCGGCTCACCGCCTCCGGTGGCCGCCGGGAGCCCAAGCGGCCGCGCGCCCTGATCCTGGCCCCCACCCGTGAGCTGGTCGCCCAGATCGACGCCGCACTGGCGCCGCTGGCCGCCGCCGCTGGGCTGCGCACCCGCACCGTCTTCGGCGGTGTCGGCCAGCACCCGCAGGTCCAGGCGCTGCGCGCCGGTGTCGACATCGTCGTCGCGACGCCCGGGCGCCTCGAGGACCTGATCGGCCAGCGTGCCTGCGATCTCGGCGGCGTCGAGATCACCGTGCTCGACGAGGCCGACCACATGTCCGACCTCGGCTTCCTGCCCGCCGTACGCCGGCTGCTCGACGCCACCCCGCGGGGCGGCCAGCGGCTGCTCTTCTCGGCCACGCTCGACAAGGCCGTCAACGTGCTGGTGCGGCGCTACCTCGCCAACCCGGTGACCCACGAGGCCGACTCGGCTCAGTCGCCGGTCTCCGCGATGGACCACCACGTCCTCCATCTGGCCCACGACCAGCGGATCCCGGTGCTGGTCGACCTGACCAGCGCGCCCGGCCGCACGATGGTCTTCACCCGCACCAAGCACGGCGCGAAGGCGCTGGCTCGCCAGCTCAACAAGCACGGCGTGCCGACCGTGGAGCTGCACGGCAACCTCGGCCAGGGCGCGCGCACCCGCAACATGGAGGCCTTCCACTCCGGCAAGGCCAGCACGCTGGTCGCCACCGACATCGCCGCCCGCGGCATCCACGTCGACGACGTGACCCTCGTGGTGCACGCCGACCCGCCGGCCGAGCACAAGGCCTACCTCCACCGCTCGGGGCGTACGGCACGCGCCGGCGCAGCCGGCACCGTCATCACGCTGATGACCGACCAGCAGCGTCAGGACGTGCGCACCCTGACCCGCGCCGCCGGCATCACGCCCACCACCACGCAGGTGTCGGGGCCCGGTCACGCGATCCTGCGCACGCTCGCCCCGGGCGACCGGGTGCTCGTCGCCGGCGGGCTGCCTCCCAGCGCCTCCGCGTCCTCCGCCGGCCGCGCCGGTCGCAGCCGTGGCGGCTCAGCCGGCACACCCAGCGGCACGCCCAGCGGTGGGTCGGGCAACCGACGTCGCCGGGGCACCGCTCCCGCCGCGTCGGGGGGCGGCAGTGGCACGGGCGGTTCGCGCCGTCGCCGATCCGGGCGTCGTTCCGGCCCGTCGGGGCAGGCCGCCCAGCGCGGCTTGCACTCGGCGGCGAGCTTCAGCTCCGGGCGCTGACGACGGGGGCTGCGGCTGTCAGGTGAGGAAGGGCAGGAGCATCACGTAGCCACCGACCAGCAGCCCGGCCTCGGTGCGTGAGACGAGCCGCTGCGAGGTGAGGAACACCAGCGCGATGAGCGAGGTCACGACCATGGCACCGACCCCGACGACCGCGAGGTTCTCGGCTCCTCCCGGACCGGGTGCGACCAGGGCCACGGTGGCGCCGACGCCGAGCGAGTTGAACATGTTGGAGCCCACGAGGTTGCCGACCAGCAGCTCGGTGCGTCCCTGGGCGGCCGCCTGGGTCGAGGTGACGATCTCCGGCAGCGAGGTGCCGATCGCCACGATCGTCATGCCGACGAAGCCTCCGGAGAGCCCGAGCTCGTCGGCCACGCCGATCGCTCCGAAGACCAGCGCCTGAGCGCCGACCACGACCCCCAGGAGCCCCAGGCCGGCCTGCAGACCGGGTCTGCGCGTCTCCTCGACGTCCCCGGGTGCGGTGTCGGCCGCCTGGTCCCCCAGGCTGTCGGGGCGACTCCGGCCGGACAGCAGGATGAAGGCGAGGACGCCGACCAGGACACCCAGCAGCACCAGCCCTTCGACCCTGGTCAGACCGTCGTGCACGAACCAGCCGAACAGCACCGTGGCCCCGATGCCGAGCGGGACCTCCCGGCGGATGGTCCCGGAGTCGACGGCGATGCCGCCGCCGACGAGCGCTGCGATCCCGAGCACGAGGGTCAGGTTGGCGATGTTGGACCCGATGATGTTGCCGACCGCGATGTCGGCGCCGCCTTCGGCGGCAGCGATGCCCGAGACCAGCAGCTCGGGCGCCGAGGTGCCGAACCCGATGACGACGGCGCCCACGACCACCGCGGGGAGACCCCACCGCAGCGAGAGGGCTGCCGCCCCTGAGACGAAGGCCTCGGCGGCCCGCGCCAGGACCAGGACACCGACCACGATGGCCGCCAGGTACAGGAGCATGCTCGAGACTACCGGCCGATCGGCCGCGAACTGCGGCCCCGTGGGTCGTGGATCAGGGGCCGTTGCATACGGTGGCGACATGGAGTTTCGATACCTCGGCAACAGCGGGCTGAAGATCAGCGAGATCACCTACGGCAACTGGCTGACCCACGGGTCGCAGGTCGAGAACGACGCGGCGACGGCGTGCGTCCGCGCGGCGCTCGACCACGGGATCAGCACCTTCGACACCGCCGACGTCTACGCCAACACGTTGGCGGAGAGCGTGCTCGGCGAGGCGCTGAAGGGCGAGCGGCGCGAGAGCCTGGAGATCTTCACCAAGGTCTACTGGCCGACCGGCCCGGGCGGGAAGAACGACACCGGCCTGTCGCGCAAGCACATCATGGAGTCGATCGACGGCTCGCTGACCCGGCTGCAGACCGACTACGTCGACCTCTACCAGGCGCACCGCTACGACACCGAGACGCCGCTGGAGGAGACGATGCAGGCCTTCGCCGACATCGTCCGCCAGGGCAAGGCGCTCTACATCGGCGTCAGCGAGTGGACCGCCGACCAGATCCGCGCCGGCCACGCGCTGGCGCAGGAGCTCGGCTTCCAGCTGATCTCGAGCCAGCCGCAGTACTCCATGCTGTGGCGGGTCATCGAGGACGAGGTCGTGCCGACGTGCGAGGAGCTCGGGCTCAGCCAGATCGTGTGGAGCCCGATCGCGCAGGGCGTGCTGACCGGCAAGTACCAGCCCGGCCAGGCCCCGCCCGCCGGCTCGCGCGCCACCGACGACAAGGGCGGCGCCGACATGATCAGCCGCTTGATGCGCGACGACATCCTCGAGCGCGTCCAGCGGTTGCAGCCGATCGCCTCGGAGGCCGGCCTCACCATGGCCCAGCTCGCCGTGGCGTGGGTGCTCCAGAACGACAACGTCGCCGCGGCGCTCGTCGGCGCCTCCCGCCCCGAGCAGGTCGCGGAGAACGTCAAGGCAGCCGGAGTCCGGCTCGACGACGACGCGATGAAGGCGATCGACGAGGCGCTGGGCGACGTGGTCGTCCGCGACCCCGCCATGACCGCCCAGAACTCGCCGAAGGGCCGAGTCGCCTGAGGTTGCCCCCGGGTCGGGGAGCCCCGGCCGCGCCGGTGCGCGCGCACCTCCCCTGAGCGGCGCTCCTCGGCGACCGGCGCGCGAGCCGGCCATCCGACATACTGGTGCGGTGTCCCTGGGGAAGCGCGCCTCGCCGCCCAGCCTCGTGGTCACCCGCCGACCCTCGACGGTGCTCGGCTTCGGTGTGCTCGCGGTCTCCGTCCTGGCCTGGGTCGGTCTGCTGACCCTCACCTCGGCGCAGCAGGACATGGGGTCCCCCTGGGCGATGCCGATGACCGCCGACTGGTCGCCCACCCAGACGCTGCTGATGCTGACCATGTGGGCCGTGATGATGGTCGCCATGATGCTTCCGTCCGCCTACCCGATGCTGGCGGCGTACGACCGGGCAGTCCGGTCCGACGCACGCAGCCAGTCATGGTCGGTGGCGGCGTTCGCTGCCGGCTACCTGGTCTGCTGGGGGATCTTCGCGGCTGTCGCCACAGGTCTGCAGTGGTGGCTGCTCGCCCGGTCCACGGTCGACTCGATGGGCGCTCTGGTCCGACCGGGGACCGCGGCCCTCGCGCTGATGGCGGCCGGCATCTACGAGCTGACACCCTCCAAACGGGCCATGCTCGGCAGCTGCAGGGCGCCCGTCGGGTTCCTCGCCACGGAGTGGCGGGACGGGCGCACCGGCGCCTGGCGCATGGGGGTGGCCCACGGACGGACCTGCCTGGCGTGCTGCTGGGCGGTCATGCTCCTCCTGTTCGTGCTCGGGGTGATGAACCTGTGGTGGGTCTTGGCCATCGCGGGCTTCGTCGCGTGGGAGAAGCTCACTCGGTCAGCGGCCGTGCCCCGCGTCGCTGGCGTACTGTTCATCGGGGCGGGCCTGGCCTTGCTCCTGTTCTCGGCAACAGCCTGAGGAGGGTGCGGCATGTGGCACGTCAGCGGTTCGTACTACGAGGCATGCAACTGTCAGGTGGTGTGCCCTTGCCGGCGCGAGGGAGACCGCCCGGGGGGCCGGTCGACCTACGGCGAGTGCGACTTCGTGCTCTCGTGGTGGATCACTGAGGGCGACATCGACGGACGCGACCTCGGTGGCCGGAAGGCAGTGCTCGTCGGGCACTACTCGGACGACGAGCCGGGTTCACCCTGGAGCGTCTCGCTCGTCGTCGACTCTGCCGCGACCGAGGCGCAGGTCGCCGACGTGGCCGACATCTTCCTCGGTCGTCTGGGTGGCGACACCAGTCGTCAGTACGCCGGCTCGATCGCTGCCGTGCTGGGCACCCACCAGGCGGACATCGACCTCGTCCACGAGAAGGGCCGGTGGCGGATCGGCGTCGACACACGTATCGAGGTGCGGTCGGTGACGCCGGCGGACTCCGATGGGCCGGTGTCCTGCGGGATCCCCGGCCACCAGCAGCCGGGAACCGAGATGGTGTCGGACGTGGTTGCCGTCGACCTCGATGCCTTCCGGTGGGACCTGTCGTCGCGCTGCTCCTACGAGAGCCGCTTCGACTACTCGGGATGACCGTGCGGTCGTGGAGCTGGCGGCCGCGGCCCCTACCGGGCCGTCGCCACGAGCTGGTCGATGCAGTGGTCGACACCGAGGTCGCGGAGCCGATCGCGGGGGCCGATCGCGGGGGCCGATCGCGGGGCCGGTCTGGAGGATGGCGCGCTTGTTGTGGGCACTGCGACGTTGGACGACGATCCAGCGGCCGTACACGGACGGCGTCCTCAGGCCTCGCCGGCTTCAGCGGTCAGCACGACCTGCCGCAGCGCCCTGGTGAGCACCTCGAGCTCGGCTGGTTCGACGCCGGCGACGAGAGTGGTCTCGGCAGCGTTGAACTCCGGATACAGCTCAGCCATCAGCGCGACGCCCGCGGGGGTGAGGGCGAGCTCGACGAGGCGACGGTCGGTGGTGCTGGGGATGCGCGTGATCAGGCCGCGGCCCTCGAGAGTGTTGGCCACGCCGGTGAGGGTGGCCTTGGAGATGCCGACGCTCTCGGCGACCCGGCGGGTCTCCATCCGCTCCCAGATCCACAGCAGCCAGAGCACGAGGAAGCCGGTCCAGGTCAGGTCGTGAGGGCGGAGCACGGTGTTCGTGAGCCGGCTGCGGGAGGCGTTGGCGGCGCGGTAGATGCTGAGCACCGCCTGCATCGCGGAGACGTCGATCGGCAGGTGGCCGACGCGCTGCTGGGTGGCCCGCTCGGTCTCGCTGAGCGAGTGATGGTCCGGCATGACGCCGACCCTACCGGCGTCCACCGCAGCCCCCGACCACGGCTCGTCTAGTCGGAGGAGAGGCGGGCGAGGGTGCGGCCGCCGTCCCAGACGACGCCGACCTGGCGGTAGTAGCCGCCGATGATCTCCTCGACGCTCAGCCGCGACAGCTCCTCGGTGGGGGAGTCGTGCAGGGCGAGCTCGACGTCGCCCTGCCAGGCCTGGCCGCCCTCGAACTCGGCGCCGCCCGACTCGATCAGCTCGGCGTAGGCGTCACCGTGGCCGGCGATGTCGGCGTAGACCCGGTGGTGGGCCATCGGGTGGCCGTTGACGAAGCCGCTGGTGTCGGACTCTCCGGTGATGGTCAGGACGGCGTCGGCCAGGCGTCGGTCGCCGGCGGCGAGCGTGGCGCCGAAGACGCCGCCGGGGCCGAGCATCGGCGCGGCGTGGGGGAACGCCATCGGCCGGGTCTGCCACATCGAGCCGAGCTTCTTCGGGTAGCCCTGGTGGATGCCCCGTGCGATGGCGAAGTCCTTGTCGACCCAGATGTAGACGCAGCGGGAGTACGTGCGGCCCTCGAAGGAGCAGCGGACGACGACGAAGCACTCCTTGTACTGCGACCGCACCGGGTCGAGCAGCTCCTCGCGGCTCGACGAGCACGACTGCCAGTCGGCCCAGATCAGCGCGACCGCGCCCGGGTCCTCGGGCGCCAGCTCGAGCGGGGCGGGGAGCAGCTCGGCGACGCGAGCCGGGTCGGTGCGGTACTCCACCGTCAGCAGGTCGCCGGAGTAGGACCACGGCGGCGACGGGATGATCGAGGAACGCCCGGTGGCGGTGCGGGGGTAGAAGAAGCCCTGCATCTCTGGCCTGGTCTCGGGGGGAGGTGCGTCGGTCAAGGGGCGCTCCTGGATCGGGCGCGCGGGGCGCGCCGGGGCGGCGTACGCGGTCGTTTGGGTCCGTACGATAGCGGGCCGTGGCGTGCGAGGGAACCTCTTGCCGGGCCCGGCGACCGTCGGTACTGTTCGGACCCTAACGATCGCGGGTGTGGCGCACGCCACGCCGGCCACGACCGGGTCCGGCCACCCTCCGGGCCAGCCTTGCGAAGGGATGACCGCCTGTGGCGCACTTCGACACCTCCGGCCTCCAGCCGGCCGCCGACCGTCTCACCGAGCAGGGGATCGACGTGGTCCGTCTCGGCTACGCCGACCTGATCGGCACCGATCGCGGCCGGGATCTGCTCGTCAACCGGCTGCCCCGCACGGTCAGCAGCGGAGTGGCGTTCTGCCGCTCGGTCTACGGCACGACGCCGCGCGGCGGTGTGGTCGACATCGAGGGCGGCCTCTCCGCCGGACTGCCCGACCTCTTGGCCTTTCCCGATCTCGACACGCTGCTCCCGATCCCGTGGGCTCCCGGGGTCGCCCACTGCATCGCCGACCTCTACAACCCCGACGGGTCCCCGTCCGCGGAGAGCCCGCGGGCGGTCCTCCGCTCCGTGGTCGAGGGCTTCGCCGATCTCGACATGGTGCCGATGGTCGGGCCGGAGCTGGAGTTCTACATCCTGGAGGCCTCCAAGAAGTCATCCTCCGGGTGGCAGCGATACGGCGAGGGCACCGGCAACGTCTACGTCTCCGGGCTCAAGGGTGACCCGGAGAACGTCCTGCTGACGGCCCTGCGCAGTCTGGGCGAGTACGGCATCGACGTCGTGGCGGCCAACCACGAGTTCTCCTCCGGGCAGTTCGAGATCAACCTCTGGCACGGTCCAGCCCTGGACGCCGCCGACCGGGCCCATCGGTTCAAGGCCGCGATCAAGGAGCTGGCCCTGGCCAACGGGCACCTGGCGACGTTCATGCCGAAGCCGTTCAACGACGAGGGCGGCTCGGGCTACCACCTGCACTTCTCGCTGTGGTCCGAGGACCAGAAGACGCCTCTCTTCGACGACCCCGACGGTCCGCACGGCCTCTCCGCGGTGGGCCGGCACGCGGTCGCCGGCATCCTCAAGCACGCCCCGGCGCTGACGGCGGTGGCCAACCCGACGGTCAACTCCTACAAGCGCTTCGGCCCTGACACCCTGGCGCCGTGGCTGATCGACTGGGGCATGGACAACCGCAGCGCCATGGTGCGGATCCCGCCGGAGCGCGGCAGCTCCGCCCGGATGGAGCTGCGGCTCGGCGACGCGAGCGCCAACTCCTACCTCGCGATCGCCGGCATGCTCGCGGCGGCCCTGCTCGGCATCCGCGACGAGCTCGAGCCCCCCGAGCCGCTGGTCGGCTACGGGTACGACGCCTCGAGGTCGCCGATGCTTCCGACCAGTCTCGACGCCGCGCTCGACGCGCTGGAGGCCGACTCCGAGTTCGCGGACGCGCTCGGCGAGCCGTTCACGAAGGCCTTCCTGACCTACAAGCGTGACGAGATCGAGCGGTTCAACTCCTGGATCACCGACTGGGAGTTCCACGAGTACACCTACCACCTCTGAGGAGGCTGCATGCCCCGGCACGACCCGGTCCCTCTCGATGAGGTCGACCTCTCCGACATCGACGGCTTCGCCGATCTGCGTGGCTTCGCCCAGCTCGACACGCTGCGCGCCCAAGACCCTGTGCACTGGAACCCCGAGGAGGGTGGGCCGGGCTTCTGGGCGGTGACGAAGTACGCCGACATCTGGGACGTCGACAAGGACTCCGACACGTTCACCTCGGAGAAGTTCGTCAACCTCGAGGACGTCGACGACGACCTGATGGACTTCCGGCGCTCCATCCTGGAGACCGACGGGGCGAGGCACCTCGTGCTGCGCAAGCTCGTGCAGCGGGAGTTCACCCCGCGCAACCTGATGAAGAACTACGAAGGGTTCCTGCGGGAGCTGACGAAGAAGACCGTCGACGAGGCGTTCGCCGCGGCGCGCGACAACGGCGGCGAGATCGACTTCGTGAAGAAGATCAGCGCCGACTTCCCGATCAACGTGCTGGCGCGGCTGCTCGACGTGCCGCAGGAGATGACCGGGCAGCTGATCGCCTGGGGCAACGAGCTGGTCGCCAACACCGACCCCGACTACGCCAAGGTGCGCGCGGATCTCGACGAGTCCGACGAGTATCGCCACCTGCCGTTCCGGTCGCCCACGGTGCAGGAGGTGTGGGACTACGGGCAGGAGCTGCGCGCGGCACGGGTCGGCGGCGACGGCATCGACCTGGTGTCGATCCTGGCCAACAAGCTTCCCGAGGACGGCGTACCCCTGTCGCAGCAGGACTTCAACAACTACTTCTCGCTGCTCGTGATCGCCGGCAACGAGACCACGCGGCACTCCATCTCCAACATCATGGTCGGGCTGATCGAGAACCCCGACCAGCTGGCCTACCTGCGTGAGGACCCGGCCACGCGGGTCGCGGCCGGGCTGGAGGAGATGCTTCGTTGGGCCTCGCCCGTCTACCACTTCCGGCGGACCGCCACCCGCGATGTGGAGCTCGGCGGTAAGCAGATCCGTGAGGGCGACAAGGTCGTGATGTGGTTCGGCTCGGGCAACCGCGACGACGACGTCTTCGAGGATCCCTACTCGTTCGACCTGACCAGGACCAACGTCGACCACATGACGTTCGGCAAGGGGTCACCGCACCTGTGCCTGGGCAACAACCTGGCGCGGATGGAGATCCGGCTGATGTACGAAGAGCTCGTCCCCCGGCTGGCCTCGGTCGACTTCGCCGGTGACGTCCGGCGGGTGCGCTCCAACTTCGTCAACGGCATCAAGGGTTTCCCCGTCTCGATCACCGAGCGTTCCTGACCCCTCCTCGTTCCCGACCCCTCCTCCGCGACATGCGGGTGGTGGTGGCCCGAGATGTGGGAAGTGGCGGGCCCAGATGTCGCCCGTGGTGCGCCGACATGCGTCTGGTGGTCGGCCGACGTGTCGACCGCGGCGGTTCGACGTGCGTGTCGGGGCGCTGTGGGCGCCGGAGATACACCTCGGGTGGCCTTCATCGACATGTCGCAGGGCCATGGCGCGCATGTCGGGCGACCGCAACGCGCATGTCGTAGGGCCATGGCGCGCATGTCGGGCGACCGCAACGCGCATGTCGGAGGGCCACGGCGCGCATGTCGCGGATCAGCGGGAGCCGGTCTCCTCCGCGACGAGGCGCTCCATGATCCGGCGTACGGCGCTCGCGGCGGCGTCGGCGGCGACCCGCACCTCGGGCCGCGGGCCGTCGACGTCCACGACCCGCTGCATCGTCTCGAGCACGTCGCGGACGCGGCCGTAGTAGCGCTCGAAGATCGGCGCGAGGGTGCCTTCGGCCGCGGCCGACGGGGTGAAGTTGCGGCTCACCCGCCACACGTGCCGCGTGGTCCGCTCGTCGACCGGCGTCAGCGCGTGGGTGAAGACGAAGCTGTGGGTGCCGTCGGCCTCACCGTGACCCGACACCGTGACGTGCCAGCGGTCGACCCACAGCCCTGGCGCCACGAACTCGCCCTCCTCTCGCTGCGCGTGCGCGGCATCGGCAGGCAGCTCGAGGACCTGGGCGTTCCAGTCGGCCAGCGGCGCGGGCGGGTAGTCGCGCGCGAAGCGCATCGTCGTCTCGGTGACGGTGACCTTCAGCGGTGGCGGCGCGGAGTCGAGAGCCGGCGGCGCGATGTCGGGGTCGACGTGGGCGACATGGGTGATGTCGGCGAAGTTGTCGAGCAGCAGGTCGATCGACGCCTTCGTCTCCCAGGCGTTGCCGAAGGTCGACCACCCCGGGTCGCGCAGCCAGCCCGTGTCGGGCGCCGGACGCAGCGCCGCCAGCCTCGGGTCACCCGCCCAGACCCAGACGAACGACCCGTCGTCGTGCACCGGGAAGCACCGCACGGCGGCCCCGAACGGCACCTGCACCTGCGTCGGGACGCCGACGCAGCGGCCGTCGGGGGCATAGCGGAACCCCGTGTACGCCGCCACGATGGTGTCGCCGTCGACGCGGCCGTCGCTCAGCGGGACCGGGCGGTGCGCGCAGCGGTCCTCGAGCGCGGCGGCGGTGCCGTCGGAGGTGCGGTAGAGGGCGACGGGGGTGCCGAGGACGCGGCGTGCCAGGGGCGTCCGCCCGACCTCCTCGGTGGTGGCGACGGCGTACCACGCGTGGTGCGGGACGTCGGGGCAGCGGCGAGTCGCGACGCTGGTGCGGGCGGCGGGGTGGTGGCTCATCGTCGGCTCCTCATGCGTCCAGCACCAGTCGGTCGCCCCGGCATCGCGAGACGCACACCATCATGCAGTCCATCTCGGCCTGCTCGTCGGCGTCGAGCACCGAGTCGCGGTGGTCGACCTCGCCCTCGAGGACGCCGGTCTCGCAGGTGCCGCAGATGCCCTCCAGGCACGAGCCGAGCACGGAGACGCCGGCGTCGCGCATCGTCTGGAAGACCGAGGCGTCCGAGGCGACGGTGAGAGTCATCCCCGAGCGCTGCAGCACGAGCTCGAAGGTCTCGTCGTCGCCCTCCCGCTCGACCTCCTTGGCGGCGAAGCGCTCCAGGTGGAGCGACCCGTGCGGCCAGCTGGCGCACGTCGCCTCCACCGCGCCGAGCAGCGGCTCCGGCCCACAGCAGTAGACCAGCCGCCCGGGGTCGGGCGTGCCGACGATGGCGTCGAGGTCGAGCATCCCCGCCTCGTCCTGCGGGACCAGCGTCACGCGGCCGGCGTACGGCTCGAGCTCGGGGAGGTAGGCCATCGACGCCCGGCTGCGGCCGCCGTAGAAGAGGTGCCAGTCGGCGCCGGCCGCGTCGGCCTCCTCGATCATCGGCAGCACCGGGGTGATGCCGATGCCGCCCGCGACGAAGGTGTAGCGCGGCGCGCTGAGCAGCGCGAAGTTGTTGCGCGGCCCGCGGATCCGCAGTGGCGCGCCCTCGGCGAGCGCGTGCACGGCGATCGAGCCGCCGCGGGAGTCGGGGGTCCGCAGCACGGCCACGCGGTAGGCCGTCAGGTCGGCGGGGCTGCTGCACAGGGAGTACTGGCGGACCAGGTCGTCGCCGAGCAGGAGGTCGACGTGGGCCCCGGGCGTCCACGGTGCGAGGTGGCGGCCGTCGGGGGCGGCGAGGGTCAGCTCGACGACGTCGGTCGCCAGCCGGCGCACCGCGCGGACGACGACGTCGGTCTCCAGCTCGGTGACAACCGTGCCGACACTGGTGGTGGTCATGGGTGCTCCGTCGCGGTGGGGTGCGTGCTCGGCGATGCCGGTCCGGGGGTCGCGGTCGAGCCCGCCAGACCGTTAGGATCCGAACGATAATGGCCCGGCGCGGGCTCGACAAGGCCCTCGCCAGGTCCCGACCGCACACTCGCCCCACCGCGTGAGGAGGTGCCGATGCGCGCCCTGGTGATCCAGCACGACCATGTCTCGCCGCCCGGTCCGATCGCCGAGCGACTCGAGGAGCGCCTCGTCGACGTCGTCTGCCACCAGGTCGTGCCGGAGGGCTCGTTCGCGACCCCCGGGGTCGCGCCCGCGTTCCCCGATGTCACCCGGTTCGACCTGGTCATCCCGATGGGCGCGCCGTGGGCGGCGTACGACACCGAGCGGATCGGCTCCTGGGTCGGGCCCGAGGTCGAGCTGCTGAGGCAGGCCGACGCCGCCGGCGTGCCCGTGCTCGGCATCTGCTTCGGCGGCCAGCTCCTCGCGCTCACCCACGGCGGTGACGTCGCCCGGTCGCCGATGCCGGAGATCGGCTGGGTGACCATCGAGAGCGACCGGCCGGGACTGGTGCCGCCGGGACCGTGGTTCCAGTGGCACTACGACCGCTGGTCGCTGCCACCCGCCGCGACCGAGATCGCGCGCAACGCTTCGGCCAGCCAGGCCTTCGTCCTGCGACGCAACCTCGCCGTCCAGTTCCACCCCGAGCTCACCACCGGGATGCTCCACGGCTGGCTGGAGAACGGCGGCGCGCACGACGCCTCCGCGGCCGGGCGCGACCCACATCAGCTGCTCGAGCAGACCCGCGACGAGGAGCCGGCCGCCCGGGCGCGGGCCGCAGCGCTGGTCGACGCCTTCCTCGACACCCTCTGACGTGACGGGTCAGGTGAGGCGGAGGGCGAGCTGGGGGCAGACGCGGACGGCCTCCTTGGCGTCCTCGCGCAGCTCCTTGGTGACCGGGCCGCGCACGATCGGGTAGCCCCACTCGTCGAGGTCGATCAGCTCGGGGAGCACGTGGTGGCACAGGCCGCGGCCCTTGCAGTTCGGCCAGTCGACGCGCAGCTGGGTCTTCACGAGGCCTCCTCGAGCGCCGGGCCGCAGCCGGCCCCCTCTGCATGGGCGCCGACCTCACCCGGGAACGTCGCCAGCAGGGAGCGGACCAGCCGCACGGTGCCGTCGGGGTGCGCGCACGCGCCCCGACGTACGACGACTCCGGAGAGCTCCTCGACCCGGCCGGTGCCGCCCTGCCCCGATGCCACCGCCCGCAGCGCCTCGGCGAGGGCGGGCAGGCCGTTGAAGCAGGGGCCGCAGCGGCGGGCGCTCTGGCCCGCGAGGTAGTCGACGACCCTCGAGGTGAACGTCACGGGGCACTCCGGCGGCGACACCACCACGCCGGCGCCCAGGGGGATCGACAGCGACTTCATCCCGTCGACGGAGACGCGCGCGCTGGCCAGGGTGTGCCACGGCGCCCACGCCCCGTGGAAGCCGCCGACCAGGGCCGGCCGGCCGGTGAAGCCCTCGGGCAGCACGTCGCGGATGCGGGTGCCGAACTCCACCTCCCGGACCTCGGGCACTCCGTCGCCGGTGAACGTCATCAACGTCGTCCCCGGCTCGGTGGCGGTGCCGAAGCGGCGGTAGCCGTCCTCGTCGACCAGCACCAGCCGACCCACCTGCGCCCAGGTCTCGGCGTTGGAGAGCAGCGTCGGGCGACCCTTGTGACCGGAGATCGCCTCGGGCGCCCACGCGGTGACGGGCAGGTTGGGACGACCCGCCATCAGCTCGAGCACCGCGCGCGCCTGGCCGGCCACGAAGACCGGGTCGGCGTGGTGGGTCTGGATCCGCACCCGGTCGGAGCGCTCGGCTATCGCCTCCTGCATCGCGGCCACCACCCCGGCGCGGTCGCCGGGCAGCACCACGTGGACGGTCGACGCGCGCAGCGCCCGCGCGGTCGCGACGGCGCCGTCGAGCACGAGGTGCGGGCGGGTCATCGCGAGCGCGGAGTCCTTGGCGCTGGCCGGTTCGCCCTCGCTCATGTTGACGACGACCACGGGCCGCCTGCCCTCCGACGCGGTGCGCAGCTTGATGGCGAACGGGAAGGCCGCGCCACCGCGCCCGCGCATCCGCAGCGAGTCGACCGAGGCCAGCAGCGCCGCGAGCGAGACCTCCGGCAGTGCGCCGTACTGCGCCCGGTGCGCGGCGAGCGAGGAGCCCGCGTCGATCCCCGCGAGCAGGGCCGGGCCGGGGTGGATCGCGAGGTCGGTCGGGATCGGGACCGGGGTCGGTGCGTTCATGGACGCACCTCCGCCACGCGGCTGGTCGCGGCTCGGCCGAGGCGGACGACGGCCGCGGCGAGCACCACGGCCACGCTGGAGCCGACGATGGCGTAGGCCCACGGGGTCGCGGCCTTGACGTCGGTGCCGATGCCGATGCCGTGCACGACGGAGACGGCCCACCCGACGTAGGAGAGGTAGTGGATCGAGCGCCAGAGCGTGTGGTTCATCCGCGCCCGCAGCAGGCTGGTGACCGAGACCACGACGAACAGGTCGAGTCCGAGAGTGCCGAGGCCGAGCCACAGCGGCATGTACGTCGAGCCCCACCACGGCACGACCGCCTGCCACCAGCGGATGTCGACGAAGGTGTCGACCACCGCGCTCACCGCGTGGGCGATGAGCATGGCCATCGACAGCAGCGCGATGTTGCGGTGCATCGCCTGGGTGACGAAGCTCGGCATCCGCTTGCCGGCCTTGCTGCCCAGTGACAGCACCCCCAGCGCGGTGGTGATCGTGAACAGCGCCAGGATCACGAAGCCGGTGGAGCGGTTGAGGTACCACAGCAGCGGACCGTCGGTCATCGGGACGTCGCCTCCTGCCCGAGGGGTGCGGACTCGTGCCTCGATCCTGGCTCATCGGGCCAGGATCCGGTGGTCACGACGCGCCCGTCGGCGCCGATCAGACGTGCGGTGACGTCGTGGTCGGTGAGCCACGCCGGGGCCGCCAGGCCCAGCACGATCGCGGCGGTCGAGGCGGTGTTGGCGGCCACGGCGCTCGGCCCGGTGGCGGTGACGGCGCGCCAGATCGGGTCGGCGGGGCGGCCGGTGTGCGGGTCGAGCACGTGGTGCATCGTCGCTCCCGCCCGCGTCCAGCGGCGCACCTGAGTGCTGGAGGTGGCCAGCCCACCGCGGTCGAGGGTCACCCTCGTCTCGGCCGGGTCGCCGGGGTGGGTCGAGATCTCGATCGGCCACGCCGGGTGGTCCTCGCCCTCGGCGTCGGGGGCGATCGCGATGTCGCCGCCCAGGCTGACGATGGCGCCGGTGCCGGTCTCACCGGCGATCGCGGCCGCGATCAGGTCAGCGGCCCAGGCCTTGGCCGTGGCACCCAGGTCGAGGGCGGTGCCGGCGGGCACCCGGATCGCGCCGTCGGCGTCGAGCCCGATCTCGCGCCAGGCGTCGACCGCCGGCGGCGTGGGCTCCTGGGCAGGCTGGTCGGCCAGCTCGTAGAGGGAGTCGAAGTCACGGTCGTAGCCGAGCTGCACGAGCGGGCGGCCGAGCAACGGGTGGACCGCGCCGTCGGTCTGTTCGGCGGCCCCGCAGGCGGCTGTCACGGCGGCGACGAGCATGGGGTCGACCTCCACCCAGGAGCCGGCGTGCAGGTTGGCCCGGGTGAGGTCGCTGTCCTCCCGAAAACGACTGCAGGTGCGGTCGACGTCGGAGAGGACGGCGGCGGCCAGCCGCTGTGTGGGGGGCAGGATGGCTGGCCGCCGCGAGGCTAGGAAGACGTAGGTGCCGAGCGCCTCGAAGGTCGTTGCGCTCATGGCCCTACGAGCCGGACGAGGGCGCCGGCGGGGGCGGAGGCGGCGGCGGAGGAGCCGGCGCGGACGTGCCGCCGCCCCCCGAGCTGCTGCCTCCCGACGAGGTGGAGCCGGTGGAGCTCGAGCCGCCGGAGTACGTCGACCCGCCGGAGACCGTCCCACCGGAGCCCACCGAGCCGGAGCCGGTGCCGCCGATGTACTGGGTGGTGACGTGGGTGACCTGCGGGCGCTCGCGGAGCACCACGCGGGGCTTGCTGGCCTGGTCGGCCAGCTGCGCGTAGTACTTCTTGTTGGCCTGGATCAGCGCCTTGCGCTGCTTCTTCGCGAGCTGGTAGGCCTTCTTCGCGGAGAGCTCGTCGGCGTGCTTCTGGGCCTGCTGCGCCTCGTAGTCCTGAGCGGCCGCCCCAGCGATCAGGCCGGTCGCGGTCAGGGCACCGAACGTCGCGAGGCCTGACACGGCGGCAACGGCCAGCCGGTAGCGGTCTCGGGTCTTGGCGGTGTAGCTCATGTCCAGAAGCGTGCCCCAGTGGCGGGCAAGGGTTCCTCATCGTCGTGTTAAGAGCAGGTCATGGGGTGTCTTGACGCACTCTTGACGTTCCCTGCACACGCCCATAGCGAGGCAGGCCGCAGCATTGCCTGTCATGAAGACCACCACGTCCCTCCTGGCCGCCGCCGCCACCGTCCTCGGACTCGGTGGAGCCGCCGCGGCCTATCAGATGGCCTCCGTGCCGACGACCGTCGTCCAGCCGGTCTCCTCCTCCAGCGACGACAAGGTCGAGGTCGTCGTGCCGACGATCGAGCAGGGCACCCAGTTCCGGTGGGCGCCGTGCAAGGCTCCCGCCGTGCAGCGGGGCGGCGCCTGCGTGACCGAGCAGGTGCAGACCGTCGTGGTCTCGCCGCCCAGCTCGTCGGGCGGCTCGTCGTCGGGCAGCGGCTACTCCGGTGACCACAGCTCGGGCTACGGCGGCGACGACGAGGCCTACGACGACGACAGCGACTCCTACGAGAGCGACGACTCGACCTACGAGGACGACGACTCCGACCACGAGGACCACGAGGACCACGGCGACGAGCCCGACGAGCCCGAGCACGACGACTGAGCCTGATGATCGCAGCGCACGGGGGACGTGCCGCGAGCTCAACCCTCGACAAGCGGAAGGGTGAGCTCCACGCGCGTGCCGGTCTCTCCGCCATCGGCGCCACCGTCCCTGGTGGCGCCGATGTGCAGTTGTCCGCCCGAGTCGGCGACGGTACGCCGGACGATGTCCAGCCCGAGCCCGGTGCTGCCCGGCCGGTCGCCGGGGGCAGCGCCGGCCAGCCCAGGCCCCTCGTCGGCGACGACCAGGGAGGCGCGGCCGGCCAGACCGGTCAGGGTCACCTCGAAGGCCGTGCCGTCGGGGGTGTGGGCGAAGACGTTGTCGATCAGCACGTCGACGGCGTCGGCGAGGTCCTCGGCAGCGACCGGCACCCGCACCGGCACGCCCGGCACCGCCACCCGCAGGGGCCGCTGCTGGTCCTCGGCCAGCACCTCCCAGAAGGCCACCCTCGCGCGCACCGTCTCGGCGGCGTCGCACCTCGCGGCCAGGTCGGTGCGCACCGGTCGGCGGGCCTCGCTCACGATCGAGTCGATGGTGACCTGGAGCGCGGCGATGTGCTCCTGAAGGCGTGCCGCCAGCTCCTTGTCGGGCACGGCCTCGGTGTCGAGGCGCAGCGCGGTCACCGGGGTGCGCAGCCGGTGCGAGAGGTCGCCCACGGCGGTGCGCTCCTTCTCCAGCAGCTCGACGGTCCGGTCGGCCAGCCCGTTGAGCGCGCGGGCCAGCTCCTGGGTCTCCTCGGTGCCGGCGACCTCGGCACGGGCGCTCAGGTCGCCCTCGCGGATCCGGTGCGCCACGTCGGCGACGTGAAGGAGCGGCCGGGCGATCCGGCGGCCCAGCCCGGCGGCGAGCCAGAGGGCCATCGCCAGCAGCAGCACGCCGAGGCCGACCATGCCGGCCCAGGCCTGGTAGACCCCTCGATGCAGGTCGGCGTTGCTGACCCGGCTCCGCACGACGACGTAGTCCGGCTCAGTGCCGGACTTGCGGGCTACCGCGACCGAGACGAGCACGCTCGTCCCGGCGGCGTTGTCGACGCGGCGGCTCTCGGCCCCGGGCGTCGCCAGGAGCGCGACCACGGCCGGGTCCTCCGCCATGTCGGCCGCGTCGCCCAGCGTCCGACCGTTGGGCCAGAGCACCCCGCTGGCGGGGACCCCGAGGGCGTCGAGGCTCGCGAAGTTGCGTTCCATCTGCTGAAAGCGACCGCTGCTGCTCGCCACCGCGATGGCGAGGTTGCGGGCCTCCTGGTCGGTGGCCGACACGGCGCGCTCCTCAGCCAGGTTGCGGACCAGCAGGCACAGCGGGATCACGAAGGAGACCACCACGGTCGACGTGGTGGCGATCACCAGCCATGACAGCCGCCTTCTCAAGCTCATCCGTCACGCTCGGGTCCCGGGTCGACCAGCCGCACGCCCACGCCGCGCACGCTGATCAGGTACTTCGGCTCGGCCGCGGTCTCGCCGAGCTTGCGGCGCAGCCACGACAGGTGCACGTCGACGGTCCGGTCGGCGCCGCCGTAGGCCTGCTGCCACACCTCCGACAGCAGCTCCCGCTTGGTGACGACCTCGCCCACCCGGTTGGCGAGGGCGAGCAGCAGGTCGAACTCCTTGCGCGCGAGGTCGAGCGGCTCGCCCGCGAGGCTGGCCGTGCGGGCGCGCTCGTCGATGACCAGCTCCCCGACCCGGATCGGGTCGGTGGTCTCGGGGGCCCGACCGCCGCGGCGCAGCACGGCGCGGATGCGGGCTCCGACCTGGTCGGTGCCGAACGGCTTGACGACGTAGTCGTCGGCTCCGCTGTCGAGCGCCTTGACCATGGTCGGGTCGTCGTCCTGGGCGGTGATCACGATGATCGGCACCTCGCTGGCCGCTCGGATCATCGAGATCAACGTGAGCCCGCTGACGTCCGGGAGGCCGAGGTCGAGCAGCACCACCTGAGGCTGCTCAGCCAGCACGTGCTCCAGGCCGGCCATGCCGGTGGCGGCGACGGCCACGGCGTACCCTCGGTCGGAGAGGCCCCGCCGGACTGCCGCCCGGATGGCGTCGTCGTCCTCGACGACCAGCACGCTGGTCATGGGGAGACGCTATCGGTTGGCGACTGTGCTTCGGCTGAGAGGAGACCGGGATGAGGTTGCGTCGTGGGCTTCTGATCATGGTGGTCACCTGGCTGATGGTCGTCCTGGTGGGCGCCACCGCGGTCTGGGCGGTCATCTCCCGGGCAGGCGAGGACCTCGTCACGGGCACGTCTCAACCAGGACTGGCCGCGACCTCGTCGGCGCGCGTCACCACCGTCGCCCCGTCGGAGCCCCTGGAGCGGCGATCGCACAGGTCCAAGCCGCCTCGGGAGACGGCCGAGGCCGAGCCCACGCAGGCCGAGTCCCCGTCGACCGCCGCCTCCCCCGAACCGACGCCGCCTCCGCCGGCTCCGTCATCGGGTGCGTCCAGCTCCCAGCCGGCGCAGCCCGCTGCGCAGACCACCAGGACCGGCACGTGGAACGGCAAGCCCGGCACGGTGAGCATGACCTGCAGGGCCGACGGGACCCGCGGCAACTACTCCGTCTACGCGCGCAGCGGGTGGGTGGCCGAGACGGAGCAGGAGGGCGGTGGCCTCGAGGTGCACTTCCATCGCCAGGGCGGCGACGGGGAGATCGAGCTGAAGGCCACCTGCGTCGCGGGGAAGCCGGTCTTCCGCGAGCACGGCGACGGGGACTGAGGCAACCCTGGCAGCCTCGGTGGAGGGCGCCGATGACGGTCCACAGGCACGGATAGGGTGCCGGGGTGCCCGACCGCGACGCCGCCCCCGTGACCGAGCCGGTGGCTCCCTCCGAGGTGGCCCGGCTGCTGGCCGCCGCGGTCGAGGCTCTCGGTGGCGCCGAGCGACCGGGCCAGGTGGCGATGGCCGAGGCGGTGGCCGAGGCCTTCGATACCGGGGAGCACCTGCTCGTCCAGGCCGGCACCGGCACCGGCAAGTCGCTGGCCTACCTCGTGCCGGCGCTGCTGCACGACCGCCGCGTCGTGGTGGCCACGGCCACGCTCGCGCTGCAGCACCAGCTCGTCGAGCGTGACCTGCCTCGCCTGGTCGAGGCGGTCGCCGACGCCGGCCTCGACACGTCGTACGCCGTGCTCAAGGGCCGCTCCAACTATGCCTGCCTGCACCGCATCCGTGAGGGCGTGCCCGACGACCAGGGCGTGCTGGTGCAGGTGCCCGAGGGCACGACCGGGGCCGAGGTGCTCAAGCTCCGTGCCTGGGCCGAGGAGGAGTCCGAGCAGGGTGGCACCGGCGAGCGCGACCACGCCCCGCGGCACACCGACCGTGTCTGGCGGCAGGTGAGCGTCTCGCACCGCGAGTGCCTGGGCGCGGCGAAGTGTCCCTTCGGCGGGGAGTGCTTCGCCGAGCGGGCCAAGGAGCGCGCTCAGCGCTCCCACCTGGTCGTGACCAACCACTCCCTGTTGTCGATCGACGCGATCGAGGGCGTGCCGATGATCCCCGACTACGACTGCGTGGTCGTCGACGAGGCCCACGAGGTCACCGCCAGGGTCACCCAGGCGGCGACCGACGAGCTCGCCGCCGCGGACGTGGAGCGCGCGGCCAAGCGGTCGCAGCGCTTCGTCGAGGGCGACCAGGCGGACGATCTTGCCGACGCCGCGGGGGCGCTGGCCGACGCGATCGCGGCCTTGCCTCCCGGACGGGTCGACCGTCCCCCCGAGCAGCTGTCCGACGCGCTGGTCCTGGTGCGCGACGCCGCGCGGGCCTGCGTGTCGGCGTACCCGAAGGAGGGCGCCGACGCGCCCGGCGCCGACGCGGGGCGCACGCAGGCGCGCGGCGCGGTGCAGGAGGTGTTCGCCACCGTGGAGCGGATGGCCGCCGCCGCCGACGGTGACGTCCTCTGGCTGTCGGAGGGCACCGAGCGGATGCCACCCCGGCTGCACGTCGCGCCGCTGCAGGTCTGGGGGCCGATGCGGGACAAGCTGCTCGCCGACAAGACGGTCGTGTTCACCTCGGCCACCCTCAAGCTCGGGGGCGACTTCACCGCCGTGGCCACCTCGGTCGGGCTCAAGCCGCCCGAGCAGCGCACCGAGCCTGCGGAGCGTGAGGCCGCCGACCCGCGGGAGGGCGAGGTCCCGTGGCGCGGGCTCGACGTCGGATCGCCGTTCGACTACGCCCGACAGGCCATCCTCTACGTCGCCCGCCACCTCCCGCCGCCGGGCCGCGACGGGCTGGGCGAGGCCCAGCTCGACGAGATCGTCGCGTTGGTCGACGCCGCGCGGGGGCGCACCCTGGGGCTGTTCTCGTCGCGGCGCGCTGCCGAGGCGGCGGCCGCCGTCGTCCGCGAGCGACTGCCCCACCTCACCACGCTCGCGCAGGGCGAGGCGCAGCTGCCCGAGCTGGCCCGTCAGTTCGTCGACGACCCGCACACCTGTCTGTTCGGCACGCTGTCGCTGTGGCAGGGCCTCGACGTGCCGGGTGACACCTGCCAGCTGGTCCTCATCGACCGGATCCCGTTCCCGCGCCCCGACGACCCCCTGATGTCGGCCCGACAGCGCGCCGCCGACCGGGCAGGCGGCAACGGCTTCATGCAGGTCGCCGCCACGCACGCCGCCCTGCTGCTCGCGCAGGGCTCGGGCCGGCTGATCAGGACCGCCTCCGACCGAGGTGTGGTGGCCGTGTTGGACCCCCGGCTGGCCACGGCGCGCTACGGCTCGTTCCTGCGCGCCTCGCTCCCGCCGATGTGGACGACCAGCGACCCGGCCGTGGCGCGCCAGGCGCTCAGCCGACTGGCCGCGACCGACTGAGCTCCCGCACCGGCTCGGGGTCCGGGTCCGGCGCACCTCCCACGAGCAGCCAGGCGGCGAGCGCGACGAGAGACGCCAGCACCAGGACGCGTCGCGCCCGGAGGCACCTCGCGTGGTCGCCGCGGTAGGGCCAGACCAGCACCGCCGCGTCGTCGGCGACCAGCCGCGTCAGGAAGTAGCCGACGTCGAGCACACCCGGCAGGGCCATCTCGAAGATCCCCCCGTGGCGTGCGCCGGCTCATGGCGGTCCATGAGGAGGCGAGACCTCTCCTGCCAACCTGACGTGGCGTTCACGCCCGAGCCACCGGGATCGACCCTGAGCTCACCCCGGTCTCACGGGAGGAGCGGGATGCGCCGCGCGCTCAGCCTCAGCGGGCGATCAGGATGAAGCCGAGGAGCGACACCGCCAGGAACGCCCAGGTGAGCAGGCGGACGCGCGCCGTCGAGGCTTCGGTGGACGTCATGGTCAGGAGACTAGTCCTGGATCGTCGTCCACGCGGGGGAATCGTCAGACCCGTGAACCACCCGGGGTCAGACTCGGCGCAGCACGGCGGTGACCCGGCCCAGGATCGAGGCGTGGGTGCCGTCGATCGGGTCGTAGCGCTCGTTGTGGGGGAGCAGCCAGACCTGGCCGTCGCGCCGCTGGAACGTCTTCACGGTCGCCTCACCGTCGAGCAGCGCCGCCACGATGTCGCCGTTGTCGGCGTGCTGCTGCTGCTTGACCACGACGTAGTCGCCGTCACAGATGGCCGCGTCGATCATCGAGTCGCCGCGCACCTCGAGCAGGAAGAGCGTGCCCTCGCCGACCAGCTGCTTGGGCAGCGCGAAGACGTCTTCGACCTGCTCCTCGGCGAGGATCGGCCCTCCGGCCGCGATCCGGCCGACCATCGGCACGAACGCCGTCGAGGTCACCGTGTCGCCGATGCCGGTCTCGTCGTAGGAGGACTCCTCGGCTGCGCCGAGTGAACGGCGCGCCGCCATCACCTCGGGCAGGAAGACCTCCAGCGCACGTGGCCGGTTGGGGTCGCGCTTGAGGAAGCCCTTCTCCTCCAGCACCCGCAGCTGGTGGGCGACCGACGAGGAGGAGGTCAGCCCGACCGCCTCGCCGATCTCGCGCATCGACGGCGGGTAGCCCCGCTTCTCGATGGAGTCCTTGATGGTGGCGAGGACACGCTGCTGGCGAGGGGTCAGCCCAGTGGCGTCGGCCGCCGCGTCCGGCAGCTCGGTGACGTTGTCGCCCTGGCTCTTGGCGCGTCCGGCCATGTCCCCTCCTGAGATCGCGTGACGGCATCTGTGTGCCGGCCCGTGCGGGCGTTCCCACGCTAGCCCGACCGGAGCCGGACTTCAAACAGGTGTTCGAACGGCGTGTCGGGCTTAGGCTGACGCCCATGAACCCGGCCGCATGGGGTGGCCGGGGGCAGAAGGAGGGCTGGCATGGCCGCTGGCGGGCGTCTCGGCAGGAGGTCGGGGTCGGGACCGGGCGGTGACGACGATCCCCCCGGTGTCGCGGTCGTGACCGGCGGGGCGCGCGGCATCGGGCGCGGCATCGCCGAACGGCTGGTGCGCGCCGGCTACCGGGTCGTGGTGACCGACGTCGACGGCGCCGCCGCCCGGCGTACCGCTGAGGAGATCGGTGCCCGCGCCGGGCTCGCGCACGACGTGCGCGACCCGCAGGCGCACCATCACGTCGCCGCGGAGGCGGCCCGGCTCGGGCGGGTGCGTGCCTGGGTCAACAACGCCGGCGTCGGGCACGACGGCGACCTGGCTGCTCTCTCCGACGCGCAGGTCCGCGAGCTGGTCGAGGTCAACGTGCTGGGCGTGCTCTGGGGCACGCGGGCGGCGTTCGAGGCGTTCGGCTCCCGCGGCGGCGACGTGGTGCTGGTGGCGTCGCTCGCCGGGCTCGGGCCGGTGCCCGGCCTGTCGGTCTACGCCGCGACGAAGGCCGCCGTGGTCTCCCTGGCGATGTCGGTGCATGCCGAGACGCCGTCGGGCGTCCGGGTCCATGCGCTGTGTCCCGACGGTGTGGACACCGCGATGGTGCAGGCGATGAACCCCGACGGCACCGCGCGCGCGCTCGTGCACTCCGGTGGCCGGCTGCGGACCGTCGACGAGGTGGCGGACGCCGCCGTCGGGCTGCTCGGCAGCCGTCGCGTGGTGCGCTCGGTGCCCGCCTGGCGGGGCGGGCTGATGCGGACGACCGCGGTGGCCCCGGGGCCCGCGGCGCGGCTGCTGCCACTGTTCGTCGGCCGGGGACGACAGGTGGCCGGGCGCTCCGAGTGACCGCGCTGCGCGACGGCCGGCCCGGGCGCGACACGCGATCGAACAATTGTTCGGCTGGTGCTTGATTTCGTTCGAACACCTGCTCTATCGTCGTACACATGTTCGATCGAACGTCTGATCGATCGGCCCGGGCAGGAGCGGTTCCCGCGACTGTCGGTGGCCACCGATAGACATCTGTCGAGCAAGGAACCGACAGGCCGACCACCGATGAGCCGGCCACTTCCCCAGGAGGTCCCGATGAGCACGATCACCGTCACCCGGCTCCCCGCCGGTCCGCTCCAGCAGGTGCGACCGGTCGACCGGTCGGCGCGCGACGCGATGCCCGCCCAGGAGCGTGCCCGACGGGCTTCGCAGAGCGAGCTGCGGCTGACTCGCCGTGGCCGGCTGGTGGTCCTCGTGGCGGCGCTGCTGGTACTCCTCGCCATCGCCGTCTTCGCCGGCGCCGGCTCGGTGGCCACGGAGCGGCCGGGCACGCCCGAGCAGACGCGCACCGTCATGGTCGGCGCCGGCGACACGCTGTGGGACATCGCCGCCGAGATCGCCCCCGACGGCGAGGTGCGCTCGATGGTCGACCGCATCGAGCGACTCAACGCCCTCGACTCCGCCATGGTGCAGGCGGGCCAACGACTGCAGGTGCCGGTCGCGGAGTGACCAGGTCCTGAGAGCTGTCACCGGTCGACTCGACCCCGACCGGTGCGCACCGGGGAAGACGGGAGGCGGGGTTCGGGGGGACCCCGCCTCTCGCGGTGGTTGCGGTAGGTTGCTGAGGCGGCCGGCAGCGGCCGGCACCCGACCTGGCCGCGACCGTGAGAGGGGCCGATGCAGCAGCGACTGGACCGGCTGGTCGACCATCTGCGCAGCAGCTTCTGGTTCCTCCCTGCGGTGCTGCTGCTCGGGGCGGCCGTGCTCGCCTGGATCGCCCTGGCCGCCGACCGGGCGCACGACGGCTCGTGGGGAGGCCTGCTCTTCAACGGCGGCCCCCGGGGCGCCCGCGTGCTGCTCGGCACCATCGCGGGCTCCATGGTCACCGTGGGCACGACCGTCTTCTCGATCACGATGGTCGCGCTCACCCTGGCCAGCAGCCAGTTCGGTCCGCGGATGCTCTCGAACTTCGTGCGCGACCGAGGCAACCAGGTCACCATCGGGCTGTTCCTGGCGGTCTTCCTCTACAGCCTGCTGGTGCTGCGTGCCGTCCAGGACCGGGTCGGCGGAGTGCCCAACCTCGCGGTCAGCCTGGCCGTCGTGCTCGCGGTGGCCGCCCTCATGTTTCTCGTCTACTTCATCCACCACATCGCCACCTCCATCCAGGTGATGAACCTCGTGCAGGTGCTGGCCGACGACCTGCGCGCGGGGCTCGACTCCACCATCCCGGACGCCGGCGAGCCGCCGCCGCCGGTCACCGCCCTCCCCGAGCAGCCCGCTCCCGGCTACGCCGTGCCTGCCAGGTCCAGCGGCTACGTCCAGTACGTCGACCTCGTTGCGCTGGTCCGCCGCGCCACCGAGCGCGACCTCTCGATCCGGCTGCTGGTGCGCCCCGGTCGCTTCGTGGTCGAGGGGACCCCGTTGGCGCGGGCCTGGACCGCGGCGGGGCTCGCCGGCTCGGCGGAGACCTGTGACGACCTGGCGGGGCTGGTCTCGGTCGGCTCGCGCCGCAGCGTGGTCCAGGACGTGGAGTTCCCGGTCCGGCAGCTGGTCGAGGTGGGGCTGCGTGCGCTGTCCCCCGGCATCAACGACCCGACGACGGCGAGCGCCTGCGTCAACCAGCTCAGCGTCGGGCTCTGCCGGGTCGCCGACCGCCCGATGCCGCCCGACGCGCACCCCGACGACGACGGGCTGGCCAGGGTGGTGCAGGACGACCCCCTGTCCTGGGACCGGTTGGTCGGCGGTGCGTTCGACCAGCTGCGGCTGGCCGCCGGCGAGCACGTGGTCGTCCACCTCCACCTGCTCGAGGCGCTGACCACGATCGCCGGGTGCACCACGCGGCACGACCGGCTGGCCGTCGTACGCCGGCAGGGCGACCTGGTCTGGGAGCGCGCGCAGCAGACCGTGACCCAGGCAGCCGACCTCGAGGTGGTCCAGGAGCGCTACGACGCCCTGCTCGCCGCGCTGGGTCACTCATGAGCGCCGGCTACTCCGGCACGCCGCTGCCGCGCAAGATCGGGGTGCGCGACGACCACCTGGTGCTGCTCGACGGGGTGCCGCCCGCGGTCGACCTGGGCGACCTGGGCACCGCCACGGTGGTCCGCCGGCTGCCGCGCCGGCCTCTCGACGTGACGCTCACCTTCCACACCCGGCTGGCCACCCTCGAACGCCGGCTGCCGACGCTGGTGGCGCGGACCGCTCCCGCAGGGATGATCTGGGTCTGCTGGCCGAAGAAGACCGCTCGTGCGGAGGTGGAGGCCGCCCTCGGCGTGCGCTGCGACCTCGACGAGAACCTCGTGCGCGCGCTCGCGCTCGAGCTCGGCGTCGTCGATGTCAAGGTGGCCGCGATCGACGGGCACTGGTCGGGGCTCAAGCTGGTGCGCAGGCTCGCCGACCGCTGAGCCCGGCCCACCCTGCTGCGTCAGTCGTGGGGGGCGCTGTGCCGGCTCGAGGGGGGACCGGCCAGGCCGACCGCCCGGCTCAGCCGCGAGGCCAGCATCAGACCCCCGAACAGGCAGGCCACCGCTGCCAGCGAGACCAGTCCGAAGGCCACCCAGCCGGGACCCTCGCCGGCCCGGGCGTCGGCGCCCCAGCGGATGGCGAGGAAGACCAGCAGCCCCCACACGACCGCGGACGCGACGATGGCGACGGCGTAGGCCAGCACGTCGCGGCGCATCCGCACCGGGGGACGGTCGCCCCGCCGGGCGCCTGCCCGCGCGCCGGGTCGCCGACCCGGGTCCGCCGCTCCGTCGTCGCTCACCCCGGCATTGTCGCCCAGCCACTAGCGTGTGGGCCCATGACACCCCGGCTCCCGACCTCACCTGCGCGCCTCCTGGTCGCGGCGGTCACCGCCGCGACGGTCGCGGTCCTGCTGCCCGCCCCTGCCGCCCAGGCCACCCGGCTGCCCTCCGGCTTCAGCTCGCGCACCATCGCCACCGGGCTGGTGGTCCCGGTCGACCTGGCCGTCGCGCCCGACGGCCGGTTGTTCGTCGCAGAGAAGCAAGGGCGGGTCCGTATCCGGCGCGCCGATGGCTCGCTGACGACCTTCTTCAAGCTCGGCGCGCGAGTCGACCAGACCGACGAGCGCGGGCTCTCCGGGATCGCGCTCGACCCCGACTTCGCCACCAACGGCTACGTCTACCTCGACTACACCCGCCAGGCCACCGCGACCGTGGGCGCCCACAACCAGGTCGTCCGGGTGACCGCGCGGGGCAACAAGGCCGTGGCGGGCAGCGAGAAGCGGCTGTTCCGGCTCGACCGGCAGCGCTCCACCCACCACGTCGGTGGCGCCCTGGAGTTCGGCCCCGACGGCAAGCTCTACGTCACCTCCGGCGACAGCCAGCACGGCGCCAGCGCCCCGAAGCTCTCGAGCCTGCTCGGCAAGGTGCTGCGGCTCAACAGGAACGGCACCATCCCGAAGTCCAACCCCTACTACGGCCGTCTCGAGGGCCGGAAGCGGGCGATCTGGGCCCGCGGCCTGCGCAACCCCTTCAAGCTCTCCTCCGACGGGCGCCGCCTCTACGTCAACGACGTGGGGGAGCAGGCGTGGGAGGAGATCAACCGGGTGCGCGGCGGCAGACACTACGGCTGGCCGGCCAAGGAGGGCCCGGAGAGCGTCAAGGCCTACCAGCCGCCGGTCTTCGCCTACCAGCACGGCGCCGGCAACAAGCGCGGCTGCGCGATCACCGGCGGGGTGTTCTACACCCCCGACCCGAGTGCGTCCCGCGCGTTCCCTGCAGGGATGACCGGCGACTACTTCTTCGCCGACCTGTGCCGCGGCTGGATCCGCCGCTACGACGTCGCCTCCGACTCCGCGAAGGCCTTCGCCACCGACGTCCCGACCCGCCAGCTGGTCGACCTGGAGGTGGCCCCCGACGGGTCGCTGCTGGTGCTCCGGCTCAACGGCAAGATCACTCGGATCCGGCACACCGGCTGAGCTCGGTCGCCGGGCCGCCTCCGGGCTGGCAACGGCCCGCCGTACGTCGACGACACGCCGTCGCACGTCCTCGTGTCGCGCCCCCAACCGCGGCCTGACCTGGGGTTTCGTGACCCGGTGCGACCGCTCTCGAAATGTTCTCGCCAACCTCTTGCCGACGCCGGGGACCCGACGTATGGTTACCACTACATCTAGTAGTTACACCGTTGTGGTTTTCCACATCTAGTCCACACGACCGGGGCGGTTCCACACAGGCAACGGCGAGATGTCCACAGGAAGAACCCGTCCATCCACAGCGTTCTCCACCCCGTGAGGGCTGGCGTCGGTGTGCCCGGACACCGCGGGCCCCACGGCCCGCACCGACCGCGACCAGACGCCACAGCAGGAGAGGGGGCTCGCATGCACTGTCCGTACTGCCGGCACGGCGACACTCGCGTGCTCGACTCCCGGGTGGCCGATGACGGAGCCTCGATCCGGCGCCGCCGCACCTGCCCCGCCGACGGCGGTGGCTGTGGCAAGCGCTTCACCACCGTGGAGCAGATGCAGCTGACGGTGCTCAAGCGTTCCGGGGTCAGCGAGCCGTTCCACCGCGAGAAGGCGGTCTCCGGCGTCCGCAAGGCCTGCAAGGGCCGGCCGGTGACCGAGGACCAGCTGGCCCAGCTCGGGCAGACCGTCGAGGACTGCCTGCGCGCCGAGGGCTGGGCCGAGGTGCCCGCCCACGAGGTGGGCCTGGCGATCCTCGGGCCGCTGCGTGAGCTCGACGAGGTGGCCTACCTCCGGTTTGCCAGCGTCTACCGCGCCTTCGAGTCCGCCGACGACTTCGAAGCCGAGATCTCGCTGCTGCGGGCAGAGCGCCCGGCCAGCGGGATCGAACCCCAGCCCGTGCCCACGGGCTGACCACCGACTGCCCGGCACGTAGTGGGGAAGCTGCGTGCCGGGCGCACCACCTCCGCGCCGCCGGCCACCGGCCGCGCGTACAGCAGCACAGAAGCACCGCACGACCGCAGCACCACACGACCCACCAGGCATCAGCACGGCAGCGAACGACGAAGGGGACCCCGATGACCGAGACGGCGAACGCCGGCACCTCCACCCGCCAGGCACCTGCGGGTGCGGCCGACGGGCAGACCAGTGGGCAGGGGCTGAGCCTGACCCGCGTGTTCTCCACCGAGGGGACCCACCCCTACGACGAGATCACCTGGGAGCGGCGCGACGTCGTCCAGACCAACTGGAAGACCGGTGAGTCGGTGTTCGAGCAGAAGGGCGTGGAGTTCCCCGACTTCTGGTCGCTCAACGCCTCGACGATCGTCACCACGAAGTACTTCCGCGGCGCCGTCGGCACCGACGTCCGGGAGTGGAGCCTGCGCCAGCTGGTCGACCGGGTCGTCAAGACCTACCGCGCGGCCGGTGAGCAGCACGGCTACTTCGCGACGGCGGCCGACGCGCAGGTCTTCGAGGAGGAGATCACCTGGCTGCTGGTGCACCAGTACTTCTCGTTCAACAGCCCCGTCTGGTTCAACGTCGGCACCCCGTCGCCGCAGCAGGTCTCGGCCTGCTTCATCCTGTCGGTCGACGACTCGATGGACTCGATCCTCAACTGGTACAAGGAGGAGGGGTTCATCTTCAAGGGCGGCTCCGGTGCCGGCCTCAACCTCTCTCGGATCCGCTCCTCCAAGGAGCTGCTCTCCTCCGGCGGCACCGCGTCGGGCCCGGTGTCGTTCATGCGCGGCGCCGACGCGTCGGCCGGCACCATCAAGTCCGGTGGTGCCACCCGCCGCGCAGCCAAGATGGTGGTGCTCGACGTCGACCACCCCGACATCGGGGAGTTCGTCGAGACCAAGATGCGCGAGGAGGACAAGATCCGCGCGCTGCGCGACGCCGGCTTCGACATGGATCTCGGCGGCCAGGACATCACCTCGGTCCAGTACCAGAACGCCAACAACTCCGTGCGCGTCTCCGACGAGTTCATGCGCGCGGTCGAGGAGGGTCGCGAGTTCGGGCTGCGCGCCCGGCAGACCGGCGAGGTGATCGAGACCGTCGACGCCCGTGAGCTGTTCACGAAGATCAGCGAGGCCGCCTGGGCGTGTGCCGACCCCGGCCTGCAGTACGACGACACGATCAACGACTGGCACACCAACCCCGAGACCGGTCGGATCACGGCGTCCAACCCGTGCTCGGAGTACATGTCGCTCGACAACTCCTCGTGCAACCTGGCCTCGCTCAACCTGCTGAAGTTCCTCGCCGACGACGGCAGCTTCGACGCCGCCCGGTTCGCGCAGGCCGTCGAGCTGATCATCACCGCGATGGACATCTCGATCTGCTTCGCCGACTTCCCGACCGAGTCGATCGGCGACACCACCCGCGACTACCGCCAGCTCGGCATCGGCTACGCCAACCTCGGCGCCCTGCTGATGGCGATGGGCCTGGGCTACGACTCCGACGGCGGCCGGGCGATGGCGGCGACCATCACCTCGCTGATGACTGGCACGTCCTACAAGCGCTCGGCCGAGCTGTCCGCGGTGGTCGGCCCCTACGCCGGCTACGCCCGCAACGCCGAGGCCCACCAGCGGGTGATGCGCAAGCACCAGGCCGCCAACGACGTGGTGCGCACGCTCGGTGGGGTCGACGGCGCGGTGCACCGGCTGGCCACCAAGGCCTGGGACGACGTGGTCGAGCTGGGCAAGGTCAACGGCTTCCGCAACGCGCAGGCGTCGGTGCTCGCGCCGACCGGCACCATCGGCTTCATGATGGACTGCGACACCACCGGCATCGAGCCCGACTTCTCGCTGGTGAAGTTCAAGAAGCTCGTCGGCGGCGGCTCGATGCAGATCGTCAACCAGACGATCCCGCGGGCGCTGACCAAGCTCGGCTACGACACGGAGCTGGTCGAGGCGATCGTCGCCTACATCGCCGAGCACGGCCACGTGATCGACGCGCCCGGTCTCAAGCCCGAGCACTACGAGGTCTTCGACACTGCGATGGGCGCCCGGTCGCTGGCCCCGATGGGTCACGTGCGGATGATGGCTGCCTGCCAGCCGTTCCTGTCCGGTGCGATCTCCAAGACGGTCAACCTGCCGGAGACCGCGACGGTGGAGGAGATCGAGGACATCTACCTCCAGTCGTGGAAGCTCGGCCTGAAGGCGACCGCTGTCTACCGCGACAACTGCAAGGTGGGCCAGCCGCTGGCCGACGCGAAGGCGAAGAAGGCCGACGCGCCGAAGCCGGCCGAGCCGGCCGTGGAGAAGGTCGTCGAGTACCGCCCGACCCGCAAGCGGCTGCCCAAGTCGCGCCAGTCGCGCACCACGTCGTTCACCGTGGGCGGCGCCGAGGGCTACATGACCTCCGGCGCCCACGACGACGGCCAGCTCGGCGAGGTGTTCCTCAAGCTCGGCAAGCAGGGCTCGACCCTGGCCGGTGTGATGGACGCCTTCTCGATCGCGGTGTCGATCGGTCTGCAGTACGGCGTGCCGCTGGAGACCTACGTCTCGAAGTTCACCAACCTGCGCTTCGAGCCGGCCGGCCTCACCGACGACCCCGACGTGCGGATGGCGCAGTCGATCATGGACTACATCTTCCGCCGCCTGGCGCTGGACTACCTCTCCTTCGAGGACCGCTCGATGCTCGGCATCTACTCCGCCGAGGAGCGCCAGCGTCACCTCGAGACCGGCTCCTACGAGCCGCTGGTCGAGATCAGCGAGGCCCAGTCCCTGGTGACGGAGTCCTGAAGGGCGAGCACCACGCCGCGGCGGTGGAGATCGACGAGGTCGAGGGCGAGGTCGTCGAGGAGGCCCCGGTCGAGGCGCCCGCGCCGAAGACCGCCCACACCTCGGCGGAGCTCATGGAGCAGATCACCGGCCACGCCGTCGACAGCCCGCTGTGCTTCACCTGCGGCACCAAGATGCGCCCCGCCGGCTCCTGCTACGTCTGCGAGGGCTGCGGGTCGACCTCCGGCTGCAGCTGAGGCCGCCCACGCACACCGCAGGGCAGGGACCACCATGGTCCCTGCCCTGTGGGCGTGCTGGGTGCGGCTGGCAGTCCGCGCTCAGCCACGCACCGGCCGGAAGGCCAGCACGTAGCAGGGGATGGCCAGCACGACCATCAGGCCGGTGCCGACCAGCAGGGCGGGCAGCATCCAGTCCAGGGCCGGCACGGTGGCGCCGACCGACAGGCTGGCGTCGACGCCGGCCGCGGCGTCGGCATTCATCACCACGACGGTCCAGTCGCCGGACTCGACCGGCCAGACCAGCTCCTGGGTCCCGGTGCCGGAGGCCTGGGCGACCCAGATGTCGGTGGCGGTCGGAGCGATGACGGGTGCGCCCGCACCGGTGACGGTGAGGGGGTCGTCGGACCCGAACCGCGTGACGGTGGCGTGTGCGGCACCGGCGAGGTAGGCGTTGACGTCGGACGTCGACGCGAGGCCCACGAAGACGGGCTGCCCGGTCCCCGTCGCCGTCACCCGTACGTCACCGACGAACGCGTGCGGCGCCCAGTCGGTACCCGACGCCGTGGTGATCTCGGTCCTGTCGGTGACCAGGGCGTAGCTGTCGGTGGTGTAGCTGTGCGACGGGCTCATCAGGAACCCGTCGTCGTTGCGTGCGCCCTGGGCGATCGCGACCGCGCCGGCGCCCAGGCCCGTGAACAACGCGCCCGCCAGCAGCAGGCTGCCGATCACCGCTGCGATGACCCGACCTGCGGTCCACGAGTGCGAGGGCGGCGGGGGAGCGGCGCTCTCACCGGCCGGCGTACCCACGGCAGGCGCCGGGCCGCTTGGCGTGGCGACCTGTCCGGCGACCGAGCGGGTCGCGAGGTGACCCGGGTCGTCCCCGCCCTGGTCCAGCCGGAACGGCGGGTAGACGTCGGTCATCAGGGCGGCATACGCCGAGACGCGCAACACCCAGCGGTTCAGACCGAGCACCAGGTCGAAGATCGTCTGCGGGTAGCGCCCGGTGAAGAGCAGCGCGATCCCGGCGAGCAGCACCAGCAGCCCGATCAGACCCATCGACCAGGTCTGCGGCACCGTGTTGCTGGTGTCGACCGTCCAGGCGACCCCGCTGACGAAGAGCCCGACCAGCAGGTAGTGCGGGATGGCCAGCAGCCACCACTTCACCAGTACCAGCCCGCGCGAGAGGTGCTCGGGGTAGTCGACCTCGAGGTGGGCGGGGTAGTCCGCGCGCTCCTCGAGGGTGAACGGTGGATAGTGGTCGGTGCCCAGAGCGCTGGAGGCGTAGTAGCCGACGCGCCAGGTCCAGCGCAGCACGCCCACGTTGAAGTCGAAGATCGAGCGGGGGTATCTACCGGTGAACACGATCGCCACCATGGCGGCCACGCTCAGGACCACGAAGGCCAGCCACAGGAAGGCCAGCACGAAGTAGTGGGGGATCGCCAGCAGCCACTTCACGAGCCACAGCCACCGGCTCAGATGGGTGTCGAGATGCGCGTCGACGCGCACGGGGTATGCGGTACTCACGAGAATCGCCTCCACCACCCACTGTGCTCTCGTCGTCACAGCGGCGGGAGGCCGGCGGGGGTGATCTTGCCGACCCGCTGCGGAAGGTGGGTGTGGCTTGGTTCTCGTGGGCCCCCTCACTCGCTGCACCCTCAGGGCCGGTGACCCGGTCTCGGGTTCGGGCCACCGGGCCCCTCGGATGTGCGGAGCGCACCTCGCCCAACGGCCCCCCCAGGGTCGTTCAGCCCCCATCAGCGCGGGCACTCACACCGATGAGACGGCCGGACCTCCTCGCCATGACGCAGAAACCCCCGCCCGCTGTCAGCCCGGGTCCCGGGCGGTCCAGCGAGCGGGGGCCTGTCCGGCCGTTGCTCAGCCAGGCATCAACACGCCGTCGATCTGGTGGATGACGCCATTGCTGGCGCCGATGTCGGTCTGGGTGACGTTGACGGTGGCGCCCGTCGCGTCCTCCAGCATCACCTGGTCACCGTCGACCCGGATGGTGAGCTCGGCTCCCTGCAGGGTCTCGACCGACTGCCCGTCCATCGTGACCACGTCGGCGGCCATCACCTGACCCGCGATCACGTGGTAGGTCAGGATGTCGGTGAGCTGGCCCTCAGGATCGGCGAGCAGGTCGTCGAGCGTGCCCTCGGGCAGCGCCGCGAACGCGTCGTCGGTGGGCGCGAAGACGGTGTAGGGGCCCTCGCCCTTCAGGGTGTCCACCAGCCCGGCGGCCTCCAGCGCGGTCGCCAGCGTGGTGAAGCTGCCGGCGGCGACAGCGGTGTCGACGATGTCGGCCTGGGCCTCCTCGCCCGCCGACTGCTCCTCGGTGGGTTCCTGCGTCGCGGTCGTGGTCTCCTCCGTGCCGGCGTCGCCGCTGTCTTCGTCGCTGCTGCAGGCAGCGGTGCCGAGGACCAGGGCGGCGATCGCTCCGGCCACCATGACTCGTCGCATGACGTGCTCCTCTCGTGGGGTTGTTGTCACCACACCCTTCGGAAGCGGTGGCGCCGGGGTTGCCGCCGGCGGGGGAGGTTCTTACATGCCGAGACGGCCCGGCCGTCCGCAGGGAGCGGCCGCGGTGGTCGGCGAGAGGTCACCAGCGGACGACGACTCGCCGCCGACGGACACCCGCCGCGACCCCCTGCCACGCCGCCGGCAGCTCCTCGGGAGCGATCTGGTCGTGCTCGAGGGCCAGCCGTCCGGCGGCGGCGTGCTGCAGCACCGTGGTCAGCGCCGCCTCGCGTGCGGCGGGGGACAGCGCGTTGTTGGTGTAGCCCAGCACCGCGGCGGAGCGGCTCCGCAGCGCCGCGGAGTCGACCTCGAGGGCGGGCGCGGCCGAGGAGCCGAGGTTGACCAGCCGGCCGTGCTCGGCCAGCACGCGGACGCCCGCCGACCCGGCCATGCCGGCCAGGGGGTCGATCACGACGTCGGTGCCCTCGGGCAGCGCCGCGGCGAAGCGGGTGGTCAGACCGGCGACGTCGTCGTCGTCCGCCAGCCCCACGACCGCGTCGGCGCCCAGCCGCGCGGCCGCCTCCCGGGCCTGCGGCGAGCGGGCGGCTGCCACCACCCGGCCGGCGCCCAGCAGGCGGGCCGCCTGGACGGCGACCTGCCCCACCACGCCGCCGGCGCCGAGCACGAGCACCGACTCGCCAGCCTGGAGCCGGGCGCGCGAGGAGAGCATCTCCCACGCCGCCACCGCTGACAGGCCCAGCGCCGCGGCGAGGCCCTCGTCGAGGCCGTCGGGGAGCGGAACCACGTCGGACTGCGGCGCGCAGGCCCACTCGGCGAACCCGCCGTCGCCGTCGACCATCCCAGCGGAGGTGGCGAACCAGACCCGGCACCCCTCGAGCTCCCCGGACCGGGCGACGCCGACGCCCTGCACGCCCGGCACGTAGGGGAGCGTCCGCGGGCCGAAGTACGACGTGCCGGTCGCGCAGAGCAGGTCCAAGGGGGTGAGCGGGGTCGCCGCCACCTCGACCAGCACCTCGCCGACCGCGGGCGACGGGTCGGCGCGCTCGCCGAGCTCGGGTGGTTGGCCGTGGGCGGTGATCAGGGCGGCGCGCACGGTCAGGTGGTGATGTCGGGGTAGGGCAGGGAGAGGTGCTGCATGGCCCGACCATAGGCGAGCTGGTACTCCAGCGGCCCGTGGTCGCGCTCGAACATCGCGATGAACAGCGTCAGGGCCAGGAACGGGTGTGCGCCCATCTCGAACAGCGTGACGTGGTCGTGCGCCTGGAGCGCCGCCCGCTCCTCGCCGGTGAACCGCTGCCAGGTCGACTGCTCGGCCTCGGTGCAGCTGAGCAGCCGGTTGGCCTGGGTCTCCTCCCACCACTGCACGGTGCCGACCGGGTCCTCCCGATAGCGCTCGACCAGCTCGGGGTCGCGGTCGACGGTGAAGAGGAACTTGTTCAGCAGATACTTGGTCATCGCGGGTCCCCCTCCGGGTACCAGGTGAAGTACGCCTCCATGGTGTGGAACAGGTCCAGGGTGTCGACGTGGTCGGCCTTCACACCGGCGCCGGCGGCGCCCATCATCAGCATGAAGTCCATGAACCCGTGGGTTGCGTTGCCGGGGAGATGGAGGCTGTCGAGGCTGACCTCGGCGAGGCAGCCGTCGAGGTCGCCGTTGGCGATCCAGCCCACCGCCTTCTGGTCGAACTCGGGGTCGGGACCATGCGGCCCGAACTGGCGGGGGCCGCCCAGCTCCAGCGACAGGTGGCCGGTGCCGATGATCGCCACCCGCTGGTCCGACGGCCACGACTCGACCATCTCGCGGATGGCCCGACCGAGCTGGACGAAGCGCGACGGCTGCGGCAGTGGTGGAGCGAAGATGTTGGTGTAGATCGGGACGATCGGCAGGTCCGCCTCGGGGCGCAGCGTGATGATCGGGCAGGTGACCGAGTGGTCGATCCGCAGCTCGTTGGAGAACGCCAGGTCGAAGCCGGCGTCCAGGCCGTTGCGCAGCAGGTGCGACGAGAGCTCCTCGTGCCCGTCGACCCGGAAGCGCGGCATCCCGAACTCGCGCTCCTCGTTGTACCAGTTCGCGTCATAGAACGGCGCCTTGCCGACCAGGAACTGCGGCATGTTGTCGAGCCACAGCTGGTGGAAGTGGTCGCTGCCGACCATCACCAGCACGTCGGGCCGGGCCGCGGTCAGCGTCTCCCGGAACTTCTCGATCTTCGCCACCCACTCGTCGGCGAAGGGTGGGCGGTCGTCTCCGGTGGACGTGCTCGCCCGGTAGTAGAAGGGGTGATGCGTCGAGGCGATCACCGCTGCGACGGTGGCCATGGATCCTCCTGAGGCGACGAGGGGTGGGGCGAGTGGCTAGTCGGTCGGGTCGACGTACTCCGCGTTGCGGTCGACCGCGAGGTAGACGTCCATGCCGATCGGGCGCCGGCTCTCCTCGGCGATCTGGCCGAGCAGCCCGGCGGCGCGGGCCAGCAGCGCGAAGCCGCGCAGCATCTCGATCGGCAGCCCCAGGTCGGCCAGGGCGGCGCCGCAGACACCGGCACCGTTCAGCGGGAGGCGGCGGCCGAGCACCTGGTCATGGACGCGGCCGATGGCCTCGAAGAGCCTCAGGTGCGGGCCCTTGAGACCCTCCTCCTCGGCGATGCCCATCAGCACCGGCGTGCGCGGGTCGCCGACCTTGTGCACCGGGTGGCCGAGCCCGGGCACGAAGCGGCCGGCGGCGCGGGTGTCCCGCACCGCCGCGAGCGCCAGCGCGTCGTAGTCGGCGTCGGACTCGGGGGCGGGGCCGTCGTGGGCGTCGAGCACGGCGTGCAGAAAGCCGCCGCAGTCCTCGGTGACCCCCAGGAAGCGAGAGCCGCCGCCGAGCAGCCCGGCCGCCAGCGCGCCCTGGAGCGAGTCCGGCGCCGAGAGGTAGGTGAGCCGGCCGGCCAGGGCGGTGGGGGTGAAGCCGTGGTCGGCCAGCGCCACGAGCACGGCCTCGAAGACCCGGACCTCCGAGGGCGTCGGGCGGCGCATCGCGACCAGCCAGAAGGCCAGCTCGCCGAAGCCGACCTTGCCCATCAGGTCCTCGGTCAGGTCCTGCCCGAGCAGGGTGATCCGGTCCTCGGTGGAGGTGCCGAGGGAGGTGGGGTAGGTCATGCCGGTCGCTCCTCGGGGTCGGCCGCGAGCCACCGCCGGAGGTCCGCGCCGTGCTCGTCGAGCATCGGCGGCGGTCGGCGATAGTCCGCGGGGGTCTCGGACAGGGTGATCGGGTGGCGCACGCTGGGGATGCGCCGCTCGGCGTCGCCGACCTCGACCACGGGATCCAGGCCGATCTGGCGGGCGAAGGCGACGCCATCGTCGACGGTGTTGATCGGGCCGCAGGGCACCCCGGCGGCGATGATGTCGTCGAACCACTCGGCGGCCGTGCGCGTCTGCAGCCGCTCCACCAGCAGCGGACGCAGCTCGTCGCGGTTGGCGGTGCGGTCCTCGTTGCGGGAGAACCGCTCGTCGTCGGCCAGCTCGGGCATGCCCAGCACCTCGACGAGGCGGCGGAACTGGCCGTTGTTGCCGGCGGTCACGATCAGGTCGCGGTCGGAGCAAGGGAGCGGCTCGTAGGGGAAGAGGCTGGGGTGGCTGTTGCCCATCCGGAACGGCACCACGCCCCCGGCGACGAAGGCCGAGCTCTGGTTGACCAGCCCCGACAGGGCCGAGGAGAGCAGGTTGACCTCGACGTGCTGCCCGCGACCAGTGTCGTGCCGGGCCTGGAGCGCGGCGAGCACGCCGATGGTCGCGTGCAGCCCGGCCATCACGTCGAACACCGAGATGCCCGCGCGGTACGGCGGCCCGTCGGGGTCGCCGGTCAGGCTCATCAGGCCGGAGATCGCCTGCACGATCAGGTCGTAGCCGGGGAGCTCGCGGCCGCGCTCGGTGCTGCCGAAGCCGGAGATGGAGGCGTAGACGATGCCGGGGTTGCCGGCGGCGACGCTGTCGTAGTCAAGACCGAACCGCCCCAGCCCGCCCGGCTTGAAGTTCTCGATCATGATGTCGGCGCGTCGGGCCAGCTCCTGGGCCAGCGCCCGATCCTCGTCGTCCTTGAGATCCAGCGAGATCGAGCGCTTGTTGCGGTTGACGCCGAGGTAGTAGGTCGACTCCTCCTCGCGCACGGGGGGCATCCAGGTGCGGGTGTCGTCTCCGGCCGGTGACTCCACCTTGACCACCTCGGCGCCGAGGTCGGCGAGCAGCATCGTCGCGTAGGGCCCCGCAAGAATCCGCGAGAAGTCGGCCACCAGAAGCCCGGCCAGGGGACCGGAGCTCCCGCCCGTCGAGCTCTCGGTCATCACGTCTCCCAGGAATCGAGGCCGATCAGATGATCGGCATACGGACGAACGTCCGATTGTGTCGGTCCGAGTGTGCTCCGCGGCCAGCTCGGCTGTCAAGAGACCTTCAGGAGCGCAGAGATGATGGTGGTGATGGCCTCACGGTCGACGCCTCTTGACACCCGACGTGACACCCATCACCCTGGGAAGGGTCATGAATGACCGCGTGACGTACGTTCGTCCGCATTCATCTGAGGAGCCTCTCATGCCCGATCCGGCCAGCCGTCCCGTCGTCTTCCGCAACGGCACCGTGCTCACCATGGACGACGCCCACACCGTCCTCACCGGTGCCGACGTCCTCGTGGTGGGTGACACCGTGGCCGAGGTGGGCGTCGGGCTCCAGGCGCCCGACGGTGCCCAGGAGATCGACGCGTCCGGCGGCATCGTGATGCCGGGCATGATCGACACCCACCGCCACATGTGGCAGACCGCGATGCGCGGCTACGGCGCCGACTGGACCCTGACGCAGTACTTCGTGTGGTACTACCTCGAGAACGGCCGCCGGTTCCGGCCCGAGGACATCCACGCGGGCAACCTGATCTCGGGGTGGGATGCGCTGGAGGCGGGCGTCACCACGACCGTCGACTGGTCCCACGGCCTGCAGACCGTCGACCACGCCCAGGCGGCCGTCGACGCTCTCGCCGCGGTGCCCGGCCGGTTCGTCCTCGGCTACGGCAACATCCAGGCCGCGCCCTGGGAGTGGACCGGCGACCCGGCGGTGCGGGCCTTCCTGGAGAGCCGGCGCTCCGACCTCGACGGCATGCAGCTGGCCTTCGACGTGACCGGCGACCCGGAGTTTCCCGAGAAGGCGGCGTTCGAGGTGGCCCGCGAGCTCGGGCTTCCGGTCACCACCCACGCCGGCGTGTGGGGCGCCACCAACGACGACGGCATCAGGCTGATGCACGAGCACGGCTTCATGGGTGAGGACAACGTCTACGTCCACGCCGCCACGCTGACCACTGACTCCTACCACCGGATCGCCGCCACCGGCGGCTCGGTGTCGGTGTCCACCGAGTCCGAGCAGAGCGCCGGCCAGGGCTACCCGCCCACCTGGCAGGTCCGCCGTCACGACATCCCCGTCTCGCTGTCGATGGACACCAGTGTGTGGTGGAGCGGCGATCTCTTCTCTGCGATGCGCACCACGCTGGGTGCCGACCGGTCGCGCGAGCACCTCGAGGCGCACATGAACGGTGACACGGTCACCCACTGCCACCTGCGCGCCGAGCAGGTCGTCGACTGGGCGACCCGCGGCGGCGCACGCGCACTCGGCCGCGACGACATCGGCTCCCTGGCGCCGGGCAAGAAGGCCGACGTGGTGCTGATCAAGAACGACGCGTCCCCGGTGTCGTTCCCGCTGCTCAACCCCTACGGCCAGGTCGCGTTCCAGGCCCAGCGCGGCGACGTGCACACCGTCCTGGTCGACGGCCGGGTGGTCAAGCACGAGCACCGGCTGGTCGGCTGCGACCTGGCCGCCGTACGCCGTGAGGTCGAGGCCACCGTCGAGCACCTGCGCGCCGACATGGGTGACGAGGCGTGGAACGCCGGCATGAACCCCGACCTGCCCGCCGACGACGACAAGGTGCTGGACAACCCCTACCAGTACACCGACTTCCAGACCTCCGCGACGCGAGGCGCCCGCGGCACCGCCTTCGGTGAGCCCGGCTCGGGCGAGCCCGGCTCCGGGGAGGGCTGAGCCCGCCTGCGACGACGGCCCCCGGTCCGGGGGCCGTAGGGTCGTGCCGACGTGATCCGGTCCGGAGGAGGAGCCATGGCAGGTCGGGGGCAGGGCCCGGACTTCGTCGAGGCGCTCGCGCGCGGCCTCGACGTCCTCACCTGCTTCGATGCGGCCCGCCCGGTCCAGACGCTCAGTGAGGTGGCGCAGGCGACCGGGCTCGCCCGTCCCACGGCCCGCCGGCTGCTGCTGACCCTGCAGGAGCTCGGCTACGTCCGCTCGACCGGCTCGGGCTTCGAGCTGACCCCGCGCGTGCTCCGGCTCGGCCTGGCCTATGTCTCCGCCCTGGGTCTGTGGGACGTGGCCCGACCGCGGATGGAGGACCTGGTCGCGAGAACCCACGAGTCGTCGTCGATGGCGCAGCTCGACGGCTCCGACATCGTCTACGTCGCCCGGGTGTCGGTGCCCAAGATCATCGCCCTCCGGGTCGAGGTCGGCACCCGCTTTCCCGCCCCGCCCACCTCACAGGGCAAGGTGCTGCTGGCCGCGCTGTCTGCCGGCGAGCTGGCTGAGGTGCTGGCCATCCCCAGCCGCAGTGGCCGCATCCCGCATGTGGCCCGCGACGCCGAGGCGCTCGCCGAGGAGCTCACTCGGGTGCGCGCCCGCGGCTGGGCGCTGGCCGACGAGGAGCTGGCGCCGGGCATCCGCTCGGTGGCGGTGCCGGTCCGTGACGCCTCGGGGCAGGTCCGCGCAGCGATGAACGTGACAGTGCACGCGGCCGAGACCAGCACGGAGACCCTCCTCGACGACCACCTCCCACTGCTGCAGCGCACCGCCGGCGACGTGAGCGCCGACTGGGCGTTGTGGCAGACGCGGCCCCACGTGGAGCGCGCGGAGCCCTGAGCCCACGCCCCCCGCATGTGGAGGAATCCGGCTGCGCTGCGGGAGAATCCCGATTCGCCGGACGGGGGCACCGGCCGCTGTCAGACTCACCCCATGAGCACCCCCGCCGGATGGTTCCCGGAGCCGAGCTCCGGAGGCGACGCCGCTGTCGAGCCGTCGCACGAGATCCAGCCGCTGTGGTTGGTGTTCGCGCTGGTGCCGCTCCTCGGCATCGCGCTGGGCGCGCTGGCCATGGCCCGAGGCCGGCAGCTGACCGGCTTCTTGATGATCGCCGTCAGCATCGCCAGCACGATCATCGTGCAGACCTACCATCTGGCCCTCACCTGAGCCTCGACCGAGGCTGACGGGACCCGCTCCCCGCCTGGTGCCGCTGATGCCGCTGATGCCGCTGTCGGCCTGGCTGGACGCGGCGGCCGGCCGCGGTCAGAGCCGGTCGAGCAGCCAGCTCGGACCGACGGTGGTCGCCCCCACCCCCGCCAGCCGGGCGGCCAGCGCGCGGTCGGCGGTCACCACGGTGACCCGGGCGCCCGTGGCCGCCGCGTCGCTCGCCAGCGCCACGATGGTGCTGTCGCCGTCACGGGGGGCGTGCACGGTCTCGAGGTGGGCGTCGCGGCCGGGCCGGACCCCCTGCTTGGCGTGGCCCTCGAGCACCAGCACCACTCGGTCGCCGGGCACGTCCGCGGTCAGCAGCGCGTCGTGGAGGCGGGCGGCGGCGCCGGGCCGGTCCTTCCACCAGCCGTCGGGACGGGCACCGACGACGTTGGCGCCGTCGACGACGAGCACAGAGACCATCGTCCCAGCCTAGATCCCGACCGAGCCGTCGCGGTCAGCCCACGGGCAGCGCGACGGGCTCGGCCTCGCTCGCCACGATCGTCGGCTCCGGGTCGACGTCGAGATGCGGCAGCAGACGGTCCAGCCACGCGGGGAGGGACCAGGCGGCCGGGCCCAGCAGCGCCATGGTTGCGGGGACCAGCACCAGGCGGACCACCGTCGCGTCGACCAGGACCGCGGTGGCGAGCCCGAGGCCGAGCATCTTCAGGATCGGGTCCTCGCCGAGCACGAAGCCGCCGAAGACGGCCACCATGATCGCCGCGGCCGAGGAGATCGTCCGCGCGGTCACCGCGAGGCCGCGGACCACGGCGTCCTCGGCGTCACCGGTGCGCAGCCACTCCTCGCGGATCCGCGACAGCAGGAACACCTCGTAGTCCATCGACAGCCCGAAGAGGATGGCGAAGAGGAACAGCGGGATGAAGGAGATGATCGGCACCGTCGTCTCCAGCCCGATCAGGGAGGCGCCCCAGCCGTGCTGGAAGACCATGACCAGCACGCCGTAGGCCGCGCCGACGCTGAGCAGGTTGAGCGCAGCGGCCTTCAGCGGCAGCAGCACCGAGCGGAACACCACCATCAGCAGCAGGCACGACAGCACCACCACGGCCGTCACCAGCACCGGCAGCCGCTGCTGGACCCGTTGGCTGAGGTCGCCCAGGCTGGCACCGTAGCCCCCCACGTGGGCCTGTGCGTCGGACCGGGCGAGCGCCGCGGGCAGCACCTCGGCACGCAGCCGGTCGATGGTCGTCGTGGTGCTCCGGTCCTGGGGCGAGGTGCGGGGCCGGGCCATCACCACGGTGACCGTGGCGTCGGCCGCGGCAGGCACGGCTTGGGCCGCGACGATGCCGGGGTCGGCGACCAGGGCCGCGACGACATCCTCGACCGCCGCCGGGGCGGTGGTGTCGAGAGCGACGACCAGGGGCCCCGTCGCACCGGGGCCGAAGCCGTGGGAGATCAGGTCGTAGGCCCGCCGCTCGGTGCGCGACTCCGGCATGCTCCCCTGGTCGGGCAGGCCCAGCCGCAGCCCGAGCACGGGCAGTGCCAGCGCGACGAGCACCGTGGCCCCCAGCGCGAGGTAGCCGGTGGCATGCCGCGTCACGTGGCGGCCCCAGCGTTCCCAGCGGCGGGCGGTGCCCGCGGCCGTCGTACGCCGGCCGGGCAGGCGGTCCAGGAGCCGGCCGATACGGCCGCGTCGGGTGATCCGGTCGCCGGCCAGGCCGAGGAGGGCCGGCAGCAGGGTGAGCGCCGCCAGCACCATCACGAGCACCACGACCGCGATGCCGACCCCGCCGGCGGCGACGAAGGGCAGGCCCGCGAACGCCAGGCCGAGGATCGCCACGACGACGATGCCGCCCGCGAAGAGGACCGACTGGCCGGCCGTCGCGACCGCGCGGCCCACGGCGTCGGGGACGGCCGCGCCGGCGCCCCGCTGCTCGCGGAACCGGGTGAGGAGCAGCAGCGCGTAGTCGATGCCGACCCCGAGTCCGACCATCGCTGCCATCGCCGGGGCCTAGCTCGGGATGTCGACCAGGTGGGCGGCCAGCGGCAGCAGGCTGGCGCCGACGAGCAGTCCACCGAGCGCGACCGCCAGTGGCAGCCCGGCCGCGAGGAGCGACCCGAACGCGAACAGCAGGATGACCAGGGCCACCAGGAGCCCGAGCGCCTCGCCGACGTTGGTGGGAGAGTCCTCGAAGCTGAAGTAGAGGTCGCCGCCGGCCTCGACCCGCAGCGACGACCCGGCACCGGCGTCGGCCACGGCGGTCTTCAGCGAGGCGAGGTCCCCGCGCCCGAGCTCCTCGATGGGCGGGTACTGCAGCGTCACCATCGCGACGCGCTGGTCGGGAGAGATCCGCTCCTCGGCCGCGAGCACCGCGGACGCCGCGGCCACCCGGTCGCGGAGCGCGGCCAGGTCGGCTCGGGCACCGGGGTCGCCGAACGTCACCGCGGGCTGCCGCGGCGTGGCGACGACGTACGCCGTCATCCCGGCGCGGTCGCCCCCGGCGCCGGCCAGCAGGTCGGTGGCCGCCTGGCTGTCGGTGCCGGGCGCCGCCATCGTGTCCTCGAGGGTGCGGCCGACCCCCGCGGAGGCGGAGAGGACCAGCACCGAAGCCAGCAGCCAGGCGCTCAGCGCGGGCCAGGGATGGCGGGCCGACCAGCGACCCCAGCGGAACAGCAGCGACGACATGGTGCCTCTCCTCGCGTCGGGCGACCGGGTCGGTCCCGGCGCGTCCAGGCTCGCCGCGAGGCCGGTCGTGCGGATCGGTATCGAGGCCGGACCCGGGTCGGCCGACCGAAGGGTCGGCACCTCCTCCTTCCGGCGGATCCGCGTCGCCGGGTCGGGTCCCTAGGCTGTGCCGGTGAACTCCTGGCAGGCGCTCTGGAACGAGCCGCGACCAGCAGCTGTCCCGCCGCGTGGCCGGCGCGACTGGGCGCTGGTCGGGGTGGCGTGGGCGATCGCGCTCGGCGAGGCGATCTGGCGACCCGACGTGGCCTGGAGGCCGGTGGTCAGCGTGGTGGCCCTGGTGACGATCTCGCTGCTCCTGTGGCGGCGTGAGCACCCGCTGCTGTGCGTGCTGGTGGGCTTCGGGCTCGGGATGGTGCTCACGACGGTGCAGCTGGTGGCCGACACCCCCGACCTCGGGCTCTACACCACCGTGCTCGTGCTGGTGCTGCTCTATGCCCTGGTGCGCTGGGGGTCGGGCCGCGAGATCGTGGTCGGGCTGGCGTTCGTGCTGGTCGCGGCGGCGTACGCCATGGCGGCGACGTACGCCGGCCCCGGCGACCTGGTCGGCGGCGCCGCGGTCCTGCTGGTGGCGGTGGCCGACGGGGCGGCGTTCCGCTACCGCGCCGACGTCTGGGACCGGCGGCTGGCCGGGATCCGGAGCGAGGAGCGCGTCGGCCTGGCCCGAGAGCTCCACGACACCGTCGCCCACCACGTCTCGGCGATCGCCGTGCAGGCCCAGGCGGGCCGCGCCGTGGCCGCCACCCGCCCCGAGGCGGCGTTGGAGACCCTGGCGACGATCGAGCAGGAGGCCTCACGCACGCTGGCGGAGATGCGGGCCATGGTGCAGGTGCTGCGACACGGCGCGGACCCCGACTACGCCCCGCAGCCCGGTGTCGCCGACCTGCTGCGCCTGGCCCGTCAGGACTCCCGGCCGCGGGTGACCGTGCGGGTGCGTGGCGAGCTGGCGGACCTCCCGGCGGCGGTGGGCAGCGCGGTCTATCGGCTCGCGCAGGAGTCGCTGACCAATGCGCTGCGGCACGCCCACGGGGCCGGCGACGTCATCATCGAGGTGGTCGGCACCGACGACGGGGTGCGGTTGTGCGTGACCGACGACGGCCGCGTCGACCAGGTCCCCGGCTCGGGCTTCGGGCTGATCGGCATGCGGGAGCGGGCGGCGCTGCTCGGCGGCTCGTTCACCGCGGGGCCGGCGCCCGAGGGTGGTTGGGTGGTGCGGGCCGAGCTGCCGCGTGAGGAGGGGACATGAGCGAGACGGAGAGGCCGATCCGGGTGGTCGTGGCCGACGACCAGGAGCTGGTGCGGACCGGGCTGGCGATGATCCTCGGCGTCCAGGACGGCATCGAGGTGGTGGGGGAGGCCGTCGACGGCCCCTCGGCGGTCGCGCTGGTCCAGCAGGTGCGGCCCGACGTGCTGCTGGTCGACATCCGGATGCCCGGCTACGACGGCGTCGAGGTGACCCGCCGGGTGGCCGGCCCCGAGGTCGCCGAGCCCACGGCGGTCGTCGTGATCACGACGTTCGACCTCGACGAGTACGTCCACGGTGCCCTGCGGGCCGGGGCCCGCGGGTTCCTGCTCAAGGACGCAGGCCCGGAGCTGCTGGTGCAGGCGGTGCACGCAGCGGCCCGCGGGGACGCGCTGATCGCTCCCAACGTCACCCGACGGCTGCTCGCCACCTGGGCGGCACAGACGCCGACCGCCGAGCCTGCCCAGCCGCTGGAGCCGCTCACCGACCGCGAGGAGCAGGTGCTGGCGCTGGTCGCCCGGGGCCGCACCAACGCCGAGGTCGCCGCTGAGCTCTTCATCGGGGTGACCACCGTGAAGACCCACGTCACGTCCCTGCTCACCAAGCTCGGCGCCCGCAACCGGGTGGAGATCGCGATGTGGGCCTACGACACCGGGCGCCTCGCCGACGGCCCCGGCTGATCCTGGTTGCGGGATGGTTGACTGCAGAAGTGCTGCGGATCGGGCCCGAGAGCAGCACCTTTGCAGTCAGCTATCGACAACGAGGGCGACGCCCGGTGTCCCGTCGGGGCAGTCGAGGAGCAGGAACCTCCGGTGCTCGACGCACCACGCATGCGAGTCGGCCTCCCGCCCGCGGACCAGCGATGGGGCGGCCACGCGCAGCGACCGAGGGGCGGGGGTCTCGTCGACGGACACACCGGCCACGGCCCCATGGTCGGGGGACGGGGCCGCCGACGCACCGCCCGTGCCGGATCCCGGCGCACCGGAGGCTGTCCCCACCCCGGGCTCAGGGGCGGGTCAGGGGTGCCCGAGGGGGTCGCCCGATCCCCAGGCCCGCGCCGGGCCGCCAGCCTGGTCGCATGACACTCTCGCTCTCGCGCCGGGCGCGTCTCGCCCTCGGCCTGGCCACCGCCGGCTGCCTGCTGATCGGCCTGTACGCCGTGGCGCTGACCGCCTCGGGCTACCGCCTGTTGCCGCCCGACATCGCCGCCAACGGCTTCCCGCTCGCGCTCCGGCTGCACATCACCACCGCCGGCGTCGCGCTGCTGCTGGTGCCGTGGCAGCTGTGGCCGGGCTTGCGGCGTCGGTGGCCGGCGCTGCACCGCCGGCTCGGGAAGGCCTACGCCGTCGCCGCGCTCGCCGGCGGGCTGTCCGGCCTGGCCGCGGCGTTCTCCACCCAGTACGGCCCGCTGGCCGCCGCGGGGTTCGCGACGCTCGGCGTCGCCTGGACCGGGACCACCGTGGCGGCCCTGCGGGCGGCGCTGCGAGGAGACCTGGCCACCCACCGCCGCTGGGCGCTGCGGTCGTTCGCCAGCGCCTTCGCCGCGGTCACGCTGCGGCTGGAGCTGCCGCTGGCCGCCGGGCTGGGCCTCTCCTTCGAGACGGCCTATCCCGTGGTGGCCTGGCTCTGCTGGGTGCCGAACCTGCTGATGGCTGAGTGGTGGCTGTCCCGGCGTTCCGTCGAGACCCCGCGCCGGCGGCTTGCCACGCGGGTCTGAGGACCGCTCGAGCCGACATCTCAGGAGCCCTCAGGGCCGGCGGCGTGCGTAGGCGACCGCGCCGACGATGGTGAGCACGAGCACCACCGCCCCGATCAGGACGGCGATCATGAGCACCAGACTGGACATCGCAACCTCCCGAGCGGTGATGGTACCGCCGGTCACGCTCGGAGGGTTGCCGGGCGGGGCGGGTCGCAGTCGGCCACACTGCAGAAGTGGTCCAGACGGGTGGCGAGGGCAGCCGAGAGAGCGGGGGGAGACCGAGTAGCCCCCTGGCGGAGGCAGTTTTCACCCTTAGGGGTGAGGTCAGGCCCCGCAGGACGAGGAATTTCGTCCGAATCCGGAATTTCTTTCCCAGAAACCTACGGTGGAGTAGCCCGGAGTGGCGCTCGCACCGCATCATGTTGCACCGTTGTGCCCAGCAGTTTGCCAAAGGTACTTGCCAAGATGTGCCTGACTGCTGTCACATCGATTTCATCACCATCACAACCCTTGAAGGAGCCCCCCATGTCTCGGTTCGTTGCCGCTTTCGTCGCCGCCGTCTGCACCCTGACCCTGTCCACGATGGCCTCGCCCGCCGACGCCGCGAAGCCCATGACCCTGAAGACCGGCAACAGCGGCTGCTGCTGACCGCGGGCGCGTCAGCGGCAAGCTGACGCCTCGGCTACGGAGTCGCCGGGAGGCGGAACGCCGGCCGGTCGACGGAGGGCATGACCATCCTGGCTGCGCCCAGGCACACCGCCGCCTGCCGGAAGGACGCAAGCGCGGCGGAGTGCCGACCGGCGAGCTCCGCGGTCTCGGCCAGCGCGAACCACAGCTGGGCGACGCCCAGGTCGGTCCCCAGCAGCGTGAGCAGGTCGGCCGCCGCCTCCAGGTCCTGGTCGATCGGGAGGCTCATGATCGCGCGTGCCTGCACTCGCGTGACTGCTACCTCGGCGGTGAGCGCCGGGTCCTGGTGGCACACCTCCGCCGAGACCGAGCCCAGCGACTCCACGGCCTCCTCGGGCCTGCCCTCGCGCAAGGACATCCGCGCCGCCACCAGGGTGTGGCGCGCCCGGTCGAGGGGACTCGCCGACGACCAGTCGAGCTCCCTCGCGGCGAGCTCGAGCTGGTCGCGCACCTCCTTGAGGTCGGCCGACGGGTCGTTGATCAGGGTGTGGGCCAGCTGGGTCCGGAGCTTCGCGAGGTTGCGGGTGCTGTTGCCGTTCTCGAGGATGTGAAGGGCGCGCGAGGCGAGTCCGACGGCAGCCTCGAGCCGTCCTGCCGTCCGCTCGTAGATGCTGGCGTTCCAGTAGGCGGCTGCCTGCGCCTCCGGTGAAGCGTTGGCCTCGGCCACCTTGATGGCGCGTCGGGCCATCCTCGTGGCCACGCCCAGCTGGCCGTTCTCGAAGTAGGCCAGCGACACGGTCATGGAGAGGCGGACGTGCTCGGTCGTGCCGCCGAGGCCCTTCTTCTCCATGGACCGCAGCACGCGCTCGCCGGCCGCGATGGCCTGGGCGAAGTCGCCGGCATCGCGGTAGCACCGGGAGAGGGCGATGCCGACGGGTGCGGCGCCGTCGTCGGAGTCGTACTCCGCCTGGAGGTCCTCCAGGGCGATGATCGCGGAGTGCAGGTCGCCCATCGCCTCGTAGCAGAGCGCGTGCACGAGGCGAACGCGACGGGCCAGGTCCGGCCAGGGTGACAGGTCGGCCGACTCGAGGAGATCGGCGGTGAGGGCGACCGCCTCGTCGATGTCGCCGCCGGCCAACGCGAGCTCGGCGCGGTCGACGTCGTGACGCCGCGCGAGCGCCTCGGCAGCCTCGACGCCCGTCTCCAGGAACTCCGGTGAGACGCCGAGCCGGGCGGCGATCGTCGCCAGAGCCTCGCGGCTGGGCTGGCGAGCGCCGGACTCGATGCGCGAGACGTACCCCACGGAGTAGTCCGACCCCGCCAGATCGCCCTGTGTCATCCCCTGAGCGACGCGAGCCTCGCGGATCCGCTGCCCCAGATCGGTCGACGCCACCAGAGTCGCGCTGTCCCGAGAACCCACCGTCATGCCCCCTTCGTCTGTGTCAATTCCGGCCAAGACTACGCATTGAGGTCTCAGATGTCTCCTGCATGGTCGATCCTGGCCCAGAAGGACTAAACACCCTCTAGCCCGCGGGGGCCATCCCCCGGCTCGACCGCGTCAGACCTGCTGAGTCTTTGCCAAGGTCCGTTGACGATTCCGAGACGGGCCGGGCAAGTGTGGGCTACAACTCTTCTATCACTCGCACTCCAGACTCGGGGAGAGAGCACCTTGTCCTCTAGCACCTTCGAACGGCTCCGCCAGCGGCGCGCCCAGGCCGCCGGTGAGAACCTTGCCGCGCTCGCGTCGGGTTCGGTCGACCGGTTGATGGCCGACCTGGACTCCACGCTGACCCGTGAGCGGGCTCGCCGGCACGCCGAGAAGGACGAGGAGGCGCGGTCGGCCGCCGAGTGCCTCGAGGCGCTGGGTGACCAGACCACCTGGTGGCTGCACCGGCTCGGCTCGACCGCCGCCGACCATGTCGACCACGTGGCCCTCACCCCGTCAGGGATCTGGGTCGTCGCGATGTGGCACGAGCCCGGCGCCCGCGTCGAGGTCGTCTTCTCCGGAGGGCCGGGGACCGAGCGGCTGATGGTGCGGGGCAAGGACCGCAGCGACCGCGTCCAGCTGCTCGCTGCCCAGCACCGGGCCGTCCGCCACGCGCTGGCGGCGTACGACGTCCCGGTGCGCGGCCTGCTGGTCTTCCTCGAGGCCCAGCTGCCGACGATCTGGGCGCCGACGGTCGGCGACTTCCCGGTGGCGGACGCCGAGCTCGCGCACGCCGAGCTCACCGCGCCCGGCCGCGTCGACGACCGGCTCCGTCTGGAGCTGCGCCGGGTGCTGCGCTCGTCGTTCCCCGCTGCCTGAGCCGGCAGCCACCGCTCAGCCGCAGCGCTCCAGGCTCGTTCGCTCGAAGGCGGCTCGTCCGTCCCGCGCGACGGCTGCCAGCCGGTCTGCCTCCGCAGCCAGCGCCGAGGCGCACGCGTCCTGCTGGCGGCGCAGGTCGCGGTGGTGCCACCAGACGGCGACGTCCGCGCAGCCCTTCCCGGCTGCCGCGACCAGCTGCTCACCGCCCTGTGCCTCGCCCGCGACCAGATCGAAGATCCCGCTCCGCGTGCTGCCGTCGGGCACCTGGGCGAGCGTGGGCCGGACGTAGCCCGCCATCGCCACGATGGGCTCCCAGGCACGGTCCACCGCGGCATCGGCGGCCGCGACGCAGCCGGCCAGTGCCGCCTCCTCCCGCTGCCGGGCCCACCCGTCCAGGCCCACCACGGCTCCGACGGCCACGGCGCCGACCAGCAGCAGCGTGGTGATCCTGCGCCACGGCCAGGGGTCGCCGGTCCCGTGCTGGAGGACCTCGGGCTGGGGGGTGTCGGGCACGGCGACCTCAGCGAGCCCGGGCCAGGGCGCGCCTGACGAGGCGCGGGGACGGGTTGGTGTGCGGGACGCCGTCGATGACGACGGTCGGCACGGTCTCGTCGCCCCGGTTGACGCTGCGGACGTACGCCGCTGCCTCGTCGTCCTCCCAGATGTTCACCCATGCCGCCCGGTCGGCGTAGCGGCGCACGCGGGCGCCCAGAGCCATGCAGAACGGGCAGCCGGGGCGCCAGTAGATCGCGACCCCCCGGTCGGCCTGACGGAGCGCGTCGGAGTGCTCGCTGGCCGGCGGCAGGCCGCGGACGCGGTCCCACAGTCCCATCGGGAGCCTCCTGTTACGAGCCGTCGAGCCGGGCCTGCTCCTCCACCCACGCCCACATCCGCTCGACCTGATCGGGTGTGGCCACCGTGCGGGGCAGCAGGTGCGGCGAGCGGACGCGTCGATCGTGCCACAGCCCGCCGCCCGTGGGCGGCGGCGTCTGCGCGGCCAGCCACACCGTGGTGTCGGCCCCGCTCTCGGCGTCGCGGAGGAACGGCCCGGTCACCCTCCGGAAGGCCGGCAGCGACTCGGCCACCCCGGGGGTGTCGGCCCAGCCCGGGTGGGTGGCGTAGGCGTGCACGCCGTGGGGGCCCCACCGCTGCTCGAGCACCTCGAGCAGCTCGACCTGGGCTCGCTTGGAGCGGGCGTAGGCGGTGGTGCCGGAGTAGTCGCCCGTGAGGTACTCGGGGTCGTCGTCGCGCAGCCGTTGGGCATACATCCCGCCCGAGGTGACCAGGATGACCCGGGCGCCGGTGCGCAACGAGGGCAGCAGCTGCTCGGTCATGGCGACCGGGCCGAGCAGGTGCAGCGCCATGGTCATCTCGTGGCCCTGCGCCGACTCCTGCCGAGTGGCGGGCAGAGCGCCGGCGTTGTGCACCACGATGTCGAGAGGGTGCCCGGCCGCGCGCAGCTCTCCGGTGAACCGCGCGACGTCGTCGAGGTCGGAGACGTCGCATCGCCACAGGTGCAGCGAGGACCCCGGCACCTGCTGACGCAGGTCGGCCAGCACCCGGCGACCCTTCACCTCGTCGCGGACGAGCAGGTGGACCTCCGCGCCGAGGGTCGCGAGTCCGGCCACGGTGGCGATGCCGAGGCCGGACGAGGCGCCGGTGACCAGCGCCGCCTGCCCGCGAAGCGCGTCGGGCTCGGGGTCGGCGGGCCAGCCGGGCAGCCGTCGGCGGACGGCGTACCCCACGGCCGAGAAGCCGGGGGCGACGGTGCGGTCCATGGCGGTGTCGATCAGGCGTGCGGGGCTCATGTCACGAGGCTATCCAGACGCGGAAGCGGGGCTCCGCGAAGCGTGAGGACGAGGGGTGAGCGGTCGAGCGGGAATTGAGTATCATCGACTCAAGTTATCTTCTAATAGGGGGCGCGAACGACGTCCCTGGACCTAGGAGGAGAACACCATGCGCAACAGTCTCTACGTCCGTCGCGACCCGTTCCGCGAGTTCGAGTCGATCGTCCGGCAGGCCTTCGCCCCGGTCGGCGTCGACGACGTCGATGCGGCCTTCAGCCCGGCCGCGGAGGTGCACCGGGAGGGTGACGACGCGCTACTCCGTCTGGAGCTGCCCGGCCTCGACATCGGCCGCGACATCTCGGTCGAGGTGCTCGGCCGCGACATCGTCATCAGCGGCGAGCGTCGCGACGAGCAGTCCTCGGACTCCGAGGGGCGGCTGCTCCGCGAGTTCCGCTACGGCTCGTTCCGGCGGGCCTTCAGCCTCGGCCGCCCGGTGAGCCCCGAGGCGGTCACCGCCTCCTACGACGCCGGTGTGCTCACCGTGCGCGTCGCCGGGGTCTACGCCGAGCTGACCGGCCAGAAGATCCAGATCAGCACGACCTCTCCCGCCGCCGTCGAGCCTCCGATCGTCGAGGGCGAGGCCGAGGAGGCGGCCGAGGCCTGATCGGCGGGTGAGGTGGGCGTCGTCGCACCCGCGTGGGGGAGGGTCGCACCGGATGCGGCCCTCCTCCGGACCCGCGTCGGGTGTCCGAGCCGCCCTCGAGCTCGGACTGGCCGGCGCGCCGACCAGGGTCAGCCGGCGACCACGAGGTACGCCGCGCCCGAGGCCATCAGGTTGGCTGGGCCGCGGGACCGCCAGCCCGTCGCGGCCCGCCCGGTGGCGTCGAGCAGCCGGCGCTCGGCGATGCGCAGCCCCTGCGCTGCGAAGAGGTCCTCGAGGTCGGCCAGGGTGGCGAGGTGGATGTTGGGGGTGTCGTACCACGGGTGCGGGAGCTCGGCCGACACCGGCATCCGCCCCCGCAGCGCCAGCTCGGCGCGGTGCTTCCACAGCCCGAAGTTGGGCACCGAGACGATCCCGCGGCCGGCGATCCGGGCGATCTCGGCGAGCACCCGGTCGGGGTGCCGGGCGGCCTGCAGCGTCTGGGAGACCACCACGACGTCGTAGGACAGGTCGGCGAACTCGTCGAGCTGGCTGTCCAGGTCGAGCTCGATGACGGATACTCCGCGGCGGATGGCCGCCCGCAGCGAGGCCGGGTCGCTGTCGACCCCGGTGCCGGTGCAGCCACGGCGGACGGTGAGGTCGGCGAGCAGCTGCCCGTCGCCGCAGCCAAGGTCGAGCACCCTCGCTCCCAAGGGGACGAGGGCGGCCACCACCTCGAGGTCAGGACGCACGGCCGGTCCCGCGGATCTCGTCGGCCGCATGGTCGAGGAACGCTGCGACCGTGCCGAGGTAGTCGTCGTCGTCGAGCAGGAACGAGTCGTGCCCGTGGGGAGCGGACACCTCGCGGAACGACACCGGCACCCGCGCCCGCTCCAGCTCGCGCACGATCCGTCGCGAGTGGGAGGTGGCGAAGCGCCAGTCGGAGTCGAAGGAGACCGCCAGGAAGCGCGTCGGGTCGTCGGCCGCGGTGAGAGCGGCGGTGGCCGCCGGCTCGGCGAAGCAGTCGAAGTAGTCCAGCGACCGGCTCAGGTAGAGATAGCTGAGGGCGTCGAAGCGGTCGAGGAAGGCCTGTCCCTGGTGCTCGAGGTAGGACTCCACGGCGAAGTCGACCCCGAAGCGGTGCCGCGGCTCGTCGGCGTCCTGGAACCGCCGCCCGAACTTCTCGGCCATCGCCTGCTCGGACAGGTAGGTGATGTGGGCCATCATCCGGGCGATGGCCAGCCCGGTCCGCGGCCCGTCGCCCTCGGCGTACCGTCCGTCGGCGAAGCCCGGGTCACGCATGATCGCCGAGCGGGCCACGGCGGAGAACGCGATGTTCTGCGCGGACAGGCGGCTGCTGCCGGCGACGACCACCGCGCGCGCCACCTCCTCGGGGGCGTCCAGCGCCCACTGCAGCGCCTGCATGCCGCCGAGCGACCCACCGACCACGGCGAGCATCCGCCCGATCCCCAGGTGCCGGGCCAGCCGGCGGTGGACGGTGACGAAGTCGCGGACGGTGAGCAGCGGGAAGTCGAGGCCGTACGCCGTCCCGGTGGCGGGGTCCACCGAGGCCGGCCCCGTGGTGCCGCGGCAGCCGCCCAGCAGGTTGGGGCAGACCACGAAGAACCGGTCGGTGTCGACCGGACGCCCCGGACCGACCATCGTCTCCCACCATCCGGGCGCCTCGGGGGTGCCGGTGGCGTGGGAGTCGCCGGTGAGCGCGTGGCACACGAAGACGGCGTTGGAGGCGTCGGGCGCCAGCGTCCCCCAGGTCTCGTAGGCCACCTCGACGTGGTCGAGCCGCCCCCCGCCGTCGAGCAGCAGCGGGTCGTCGCCGGTGAAGAGGACGACCCGCTGCGGCGCGGCGCTCGGGGTGCTGGACATCCGTGGCAGCTGGCGGTCCCTCAGCCGGCCGCGGCCAGGGCCTGGTCGAGGTCGGCGATCAGGTCGTCGACGTGCTCGATGCCGACCGACAGCCGGACCATGTCCTCCGGCACCCCCGCAGCCGCCAGCTCGTCGGGCGTCAGCTGGGAGTGCGTCGTCGTGGCGTTGTGGATGGCCAGCGACTTGGCGTCGCCGATGTTGGCCAGATGGCTGAAGAGCGTGAGCGCCTCGATGAACCGCTTGCCGCCCTCGCGCCCGGACTTGATGCCGAAGCTGACCAGGCCGCCGTACCCCCGCCCGGTGAAGTTCCGGTCGGCCGCGGCCTTGTCGGGGGAGTCGGCGAGCCCGGGGTAGTTGACCCAGGCCACGGCCTCGTGGCCCGCAAGGTGCTCGGCGACCTGCTGCGCGTTCTGGCTGTGCCGCTCCATCCGCAGGTGCAACGTCTCCAGGCCCTGCAGGAACAGCCAGGAGTTGATCGGCGTCACCGCGGCCCCGGTGTTGCGCAGCAGCACGGTGCGGGCACGGATGATGTAGGCCAGGTTGCCGACCGCCTCGGTCCACACCACGCCGTGGTAGGCGCCGTCGGGCTGCGTCAGGCCGGGGAACCGGTCGGCGTGTGCGGCCCAGTCGAAGCTGCCGGCGTCGACGATCACGCCGCCGATGGAGGTGCCGTGGCCGCCGATGTACTTCGTCGCGGAGTGGATCGCGACGTCGGCGCCCTGGTCGAAGACCCGGCACAGGTACGGCGTCGGCGCGGTGTTGTCGACCAGGAGCGGCAGCCCCTGGTCGTGCGCGGCGTCGGCCCACGCGCGGATGTCGACGACGTTGATCCTCGGGTTGCCGATGGTCTCCGCGAACACCGCCCTGGTCTTGTCGTCGACGTGCTGGGCCAGCTCCTCCGGCTTGTCGGGGTCGACGAAGCGCACCTCGATGCCGAACTGCGGGAGCGTGTGGGCGAAGAGGGCGTAGGTGCCGCCGTAGAGCGTGGAGAGGGCCACGATGTTGTCGCCGGCGTAGGTGAGGTTGAGGACCGCGTAGGTCACCGCCGAGGAGCCGGACGCCGTCGCAAGCGCGCCGACACCGCCCTCGAGCGCCGTCATCCGGGCCTCGAAGACCGACTGGGTCGGGTTCATGATCCGGGTGTAGATGTTGCCCGGCACCTTCAGCGCGAACAGGTCGGCGGCGTGGTCGGTGCTGTCGAAGACGTAGGACGTCGTCTGGTAGATCGGCACCGCGCGCGCGTTGGTGGCGGGGTCGGCGTCCTCCTGGCCGGCGTGGACGGCCAGGGTCTCGGGGTGGAGCGCGTCGGTCATGGCGGTCCTCTCGGGCGGTCCTGCTGCGTGCGGGCGGCGCCGACCGGCGACCGCCCCTGGTCTGTCGCTCACTGTGGCCGATCCCGCGGGGGGCTGCGGCGGTGTCTCAGGAGTCGGAACGGGCGTCCACGGAGCGGGACGAGGGTGCGGTCGGGGAGGACGGCGCCGCAGCGTCGTCCTCACCGAGCAGCCGGGCCTCGCGACTCCGGGCGCGCACGGTCGCGACGGCCACCAGCGCCACCCCGGCCAACCCGACCAGCGCCCACCACCAGCCGGCCCGGCCGAGGACGGCGTACAGGACGGCGAAGCCGACCGTGGTGTAGACGGTCGCCCACAGCATCGCACCGACGGCCAGGGCGGGGAGGTAGCGGCGGGCCGGCATCCGCAGCAGGCCCGCGGCGGCGTTGACCGCCGACTGGATGCCGATGGTGAGGAACGACAGCGTGACGGCGGGCGCCCCGAACCGCGTGACCAGGGCCTCGGCCCGGATCACCGCCCGATGCTCGGCCAGCCGGCGGCGCCGCTCGCCGGCCCCGCGGAGACCGCGGCCGATCCAGTACAGCCCACCCCCGCGCGCGGTGGCGCCGGCGAAGAAGAAGAGCCAGACCGCGGCGACCGGCCAGCCGTCGGTCAGCCATGGGGTCACCTGGCCCAGTCTGCCTGACCGCCCCGCGGGCGCGCGCACGCCAGGGGGTGCGGTCGCCGGGGCATGCGGTTCGTCTGACGCCAGCCGGGGCGACCACGGGCTCAGCGAAGCACCGACCGGTAGATCTCGACGGTGCGGTCGGCGATAGCGGTCCAGGAGAACGACGCGATGGCCCGCGCCCGGCCGGCCCGCCCCATCTCGGCGGCGCGCTCGGGCGAGCCCACGACGTCGTTGAGTGCCGCGGCGAAGTCGGCGACGTACTGGTCGGGGTCCAGCGGGGTGCCGGTGCCGTCGGTCGCCTGCTCGATGGGCACCAGCCGGCCGGTCTCGCCCTCGACGACGACCTCCGGGATGCCACCGGTCGCGGTCGCGACGACGGCCGTGTCGCAGGCCATCGCCTCCAGGTTGACGATGCCGAGCGGCTCGTAGATCGACGGGCAGGCGAAGGCCGTCGCCGCGGTCAGCAGCCGGACGACGTCTGCGCGCGGCAGCATCTCGCGGATCCACACGACACCGGTGCGGGTGGCGGCCAGCCCCTCGACCAGCCCGACCACCTCGGCCTCGATCTCGGGGGTGTCCGGGGCTCCCGCGCACAGCACGATCTGCACCTCCGGCGGCAGCTCGGCCACCGCCCGCAGGAACAGCGGCAAACCCTTCTGCCGGGTGATCCGGCCGACGAACACCACCGACGGGCGATCCGGGTCGACGCCCAGCTCGCGCACCCGGTCGGGGTCGTCGACAGGCGCCCACGTCTCGGTGTCGATGCCGTTGTGCACGACCGCGACCCGGCCCGGGTCGATGTCGGGATAGCAGCGCAGCACGTCGTCGCGCATCGCCGCGGACACGGCGATCACCTGGTCGGCTGCGAGGTACGCCGTCCGCTCGACCCACGACGACACGGCGTAGCCACCGCCCAGCTGCTCGGCCTTCCAGGGGCGCAACGGCTCCAGCGAGTGGGCGGAGATCACGTGCGGCACGTCGTGCAGCAGCCCGGCGAGGTGGCCGGCGAAGTTGGCGTACCAGGTGTGCGAATGGACAAGGTCGGTCCCCTCGCAGCCGCCGACCATGGCCAGGTCGACGCCGAGGGTCCGCACCGCGCCGTTGGCGTCGGCGAGCTCGGCGAGGTCGGCGTACGACGCGGTCAGCGGCTCGTCGCGCGGCGCGCCGAAGGCCTGCACGTGTGTCTCCATGTCGGAGCGGGCACGCAGGGCACGGACCAGCTCGGCGACGTGCACGCCGGCACCGCCGTAGATCTCCGGCGGGTACTCCTTGCTGAGCACGTCCACGCGGAAGCCGTCGGCGATGTCTCGTGTCATGCCGTGAAACTACCCCTCCCGCGCGGTGGCCCGACAGGGCTAGCGTGGCGGCATGAGCACCCCCAGCGTCGGAGCCAGGTCCTCGGGACGCAAGAAGGTGCTGGCCATCGTGCTGGCCGGCGGCGAGGGCAAGCGGTTGATGCCGTTGACGGCCGACCGGGCGAAACCGGCAGTGCCGTTCGCGGGCATCTACCGGCTGATCGACTTCGCGCTGTCCAACGTGGTCAACGCCGGCTACCTCAAGATCGTCGTGCTCACGCAGTACAAGTCGCACAGCCTCGACCGGCACATCACCCAGACCTGGCGGATGTCCAACCTGTTGGGCAACTATGTCGCGCCGGTGCCGGCCCAGCAGCGTGTCGGCAAGCACTGGTATCTCGGCAGTGCCGACGCCATCTTCCAGTCGCTCAACCTGCTCCGCGACGACAAGCCCGACATCGTCGTGGTGGTCGGCGCCGACCACGTCTACCGGATGGACTTCTCGCAGATGGTGGCCCAGCACGTCGAGTCGGGCGCCGCCTGCACGGTCGCCGCCATCCGGCAGCCGATCTCGATGGCCGACCAGTTCGGCGTCATCGACGTCGACGCGGCCGAGCCGTCGCGGATCCGGGAGTTCCTGGAGAAGCCGGCCGACCCGGCCGGTCTGCCCGACAACCCCGACGAGGTGCTCGCCTCGATGGGCAACTACGTCTTCGACGCCGACGCCCTCGTCGAAGCCGTCACCGACGACGCGGTGCTGAGCGGCTCCAAGCACGACATGGGCGGCGACATCGTGCCCGCGTTCGTGGGCCGCAGCGAGGCGGGCGTCTACGACTTCCGCGACAACGAGGTGCCCGGCGCGAGCGAGCGCGACCGCGGCTACTGGCGCGACGTCGGCACGTTGGCGTCCTACTACGCCGCGCACATGGACACCGTGGCGCCACTGCCGGTGTTCAACCTCTACAACTTCGCCTGGCCGATCTACACCTCCTACGGCCCGCAGCCACCGGCCAAGCTCGTACGCGGCGAGCACGGCGTGCTGCCGATCGCCGAGGACGCCGTGCTCTCGCCCGGGGTCGTGGTCACCGGCGGCCAGGTCTACCGGTCGGTGCTGTCGCCCTCGGTCTACGTCACGTCCAAGGCGGAGGTCAGCGACTCGGTGCTGCTCGACAACGTGCACGTCGGGCACGGGGCGGTGGTGCGCCGGGCGATCATCGACAAGAACGTCGAGGTGCCCGCAGGCGCCCAGGTCGGGGTCGACCCCGAGGAGGACCTCGCCCGTGGCTTCGTGGTCGAGGACGGTCTGACGATCATCGGGAAGGGTCAGAAGTTCCCGTCGTGACCCTGGCCGGTCACAGCAGGCCGGCGGCCCGCGCGGGGGCTGCGTACGCCTGCGCGAGGGAGGCCACCGTCTCGTGAGCGTTGAGCCCACTCGGGTTGGGCACCACCCACAGCTCGGCGCCGGCGAGCGGCTCGGGCTGACGTCCGGGGGCGGCCTGGCGCCTTCTGAACGCCGTGCGGTACGCCGTGATGCCGGCGACGGCGACCACCCGCGGTCGCAGCCGCTCCACGGTGCGCACCAGGCGGTCACCGCCCTCGCGCAGCTCCTCGGCGCCGAGCTCCGCCGCGGAGGCGGTGGCGCGGCGCACCAGGTTGGTGATCGCGATGCCGCGCCGGCGGAGCTCGTCGCGCTCGTCGTCGGTGAGCCCGGCGGCCGCGTCGACCTTGCTGTCGAGGATCCCCGCCCGCAGGAGCGCGGGGTAGAACCGGTTGCCGGGGTGGGCGAAGTGCGTCTGGGTGGCGGCCGTCCAGAGGCCGGGGTTGATCCCGACGAACAGCAGCCGCACGTCCTCCCCGACCAGGTCAGGCACCACCGCGCCGCGGAACGACGCGAGCTCCTCCCGGGTGAAGCTGCGCCTCCGCGGGAGCCCCGGGCCGGGTCGCGTCGTCATATCCCTATGAGAACACCGCATGGCAGCGTCGGCAGGCATGGCCGGCGTACCGCCGCGACGCCGGTGACCCTGCTGGTCGCCGTGCTGGTGGGCGTGCTGGTCGGGACCGCCGGCTGTGGCCGGGCGACGGACGGCGGCGCGGAGGCCCCGGTCACGGCGTCCGGCTCCCCGTCGGGGTCTGCGGCGGCTGACGCGGCGGCCACGGTCGCGATCCTGGTCGGCACGGTGGCGGGCGGCCACACGGACCCGACGCCCGCCCCGCTCGACACGCCCGACGCGGTCGCGGCGTTCGTCGCGCAGTTCACCAACGACGACTTCGTGACCCGTATCGAGAGGCAGGTGGCCCGCACCGAGGTGGCCCCGGGGCGGACCCTCGTGGGCAGCGTGCTGGCGATCGGCTGCGACGTGCCGAAGGACGTCGACGTGGTCGGCCCGCCGGGAGCGGTCCGGCTGATGCCGGTGATGCCGAAGAAGCGGCGACCGGAGCAGTGCTTCGCGCCGATGACGTCGGTCGGCCTGGTCGACGTGCCCGATGAGCTGCTCGAGGGCACCGGCTCGGGCTGACGCCGTCGGCTCGCGCCGCTGGTCAGCGGCCGGCAGGCGTGTCGACGCGGATGCCGACCGTGGCGTTGACCGCGATGGTCACCCCCAGCGAGAGCGCCACGACCGCGATCGCGGCAGCCAGCAGCAGCAGGGCCCGGGCACGCCGGGTCAGCGCCCGGTCGACCAGCGGGACGATCGGGGCGGCATCGGCCGCGGGAGGCAGGCTCACCCGGCCATCATGGCGACCTCGGAGGCCCCTCGGAGCACTTCCGTCGGATCCGCGTGGGACTGGTCTAGGCCGGCTAGCTGTGTGGTTGGTTTGCTGGGACGGCGGAATTTGATGAGATGGGTCCGAACGCCGTCCACGAGCAGGGCGTCGCGGCGCGCCGCGAGGGCATGAGGAGAGGCAATGGCATCGAAGGGTCGGATGACCAAGGCGGCGACCGCTGCGGCGGTGCTGGCGGTGAGGTACGGCCCGCAGGCGAAGATCGTCTGGGACAAGGGCGGCAAGCAGGCCACGCAGGCGGCCGCCAAGCGCGCGGCGACGCTCAACTCGCGCCGCAAGGCGCTGGCGCACGCTGCGGGGATCAAGGACGGCTCGATCCTCAAGATCGCCCCCACCGGCTCGGCGATGTATGTCGTCTTCGCCGGTGACCAGCCGGTCGCCAGCTACCCGACCCAGGACGTGCCGTTCGCGGTGCTGCTCGCCCACGCCGACCTCGACAAGCGGGTCCGCCCCGAGGACGCCAAACGACGGCCGGCGCGCCCGAAGATCCCTCGGCCGAAGGCCCTGGGCGGGGGGAGAGCCGACTGAGCGCGGTCTGGAACGTCTTCGTCGAGGGCGACAACCTCGAGGTGCTCGCGCACCTGCCCCGGTCGACGTACGACCTGGTCTATCTGGACCCGCCCTACAACACCGGCAACGACTTCGCCTATCGCGACGACTTCCGCGGCGCCGACGGGAGGCACGCGGCCTGGACCGCGATGATGCGCCCCCGGCTGGCGGCGGCGCGGGAGGTGATGAGCTCGCGCGCGGCGATCTACGTCAGCATCGACGACCACGAGGTGGCCCACCTGCGGTTGGTGATGGACGAGGTGTTCGGGGAGGGCGCCTTCCTCGCCCAGATCGTGGTCAACCTCAACCCGAAGGGGCGCCAGCTCGGCGCGGGGTTCGCCACCAGCCACGAGTACCTCCTCGTCTATGCCCGCGACCCGCGCACCTGCGCGCTGGAGGCCTCGAGCGAGTCGCTGGTCGACCCGCGCGACTTCCCGCTGACCGAGCCCGACGGGCGGCGCCTGCGCCACCTGCCGCTGCGCAACACCAACAAGAAGTTCAACCCGGCGACGTCGGCGACCCTGCACTACCCGCTGTGGGGCGACCCCGAGAGCGGGCGGGTGGCGACGGCGGCGTTCCCCGGGGCGGTGGAGGTGCTGCCGGTCTTCGGCGACGGGTCGCCGGCCGTGTGGCGCTGGTCTCCGCCCCTGGTCGAGTCGCGGCCGGACGACCTGCTGTGCAAGGTGGTCCGCGGGCGCCGCGGCGACCGGGTCGACATCGTGCAGAGGGACTGGTTGCACGAGGGGCGCCGCAAGAAGCTGCGCACCATCTGGCTCGCCGAGGAGGTGGGCTCGACCGACACCGCGGTGGCCGAGCTGAAGGCGCTGGTGGGGCATGTCTTCGAGTCGCCGAAGCCGACCGGCCTGCTCCGGCGGGTGATCGAGACGATGCCGATCGACGCCCGGGTCCTCGACTTCTTCGCGGGCAGCGGGACCACCGGGCATGCCACGGCGCTGGTCAACGCCGCCGACGGCGGCACTCGTCAGTGCTGGTCGGTCAACTCGGCCGAGCCCACCCGCGAGGGCTCCAACGCACGCCTGGCCGGCTACACCACCGTCGCCGACCTCACCCGCGCCCGCCTCCGCGCCGTCGCCGACACCGTCGGGGGCGGCTTCGACGACCTCCCGCTGGCATCGCTGGTCGAGGGTAGGTGACGGCAGACTGGTCGCCGTGAGGGTGTGTCCGCAGCAGTTCTGCAGTCAGCTACCCGAGACGGACCGGGCGCTGGGGCGGGAGAGCGGGCGTCAGACGCCTGCGGCCTTCTCGAGAGCGGTCAGCTCCTCCTCGAGATGGATGAGCAGGCGCTGCAGGCTCGGGACGGTGCGACGACAGCCGGTCAGGCCGAAGTCCATGTGGCCGGCGTACGACGTGCAGGTGATGTTGAGCGCCATCCCGTCGATCGGGATCGACAGCGGGTAGTTGCCGACCATCTCGGCGCCGTTGAAGTAGTGCGGCACCCGAGGGCCCGGGACGTTCGAGATCACCAGGTTGTACGCCGGCCGCCCGATGCCACCGAGCTTCAGCATCGACGGCAGGATCGCCGGCACCTGACCGATGGCGCTCATCGCCTGGATCTGCAGGGGTGTCATCTGCGCCAGCGTGCGCTTGCCGTCGCGCATCGACTCGTGCACCGCCTGGAGCCGGTCGGCGGGATCGGCGAGGTCGGTGCCGAGCTTGACCATCACCGCGCCGACCGCGTTGCCCCCGTCGGCGGAGGCCGAGCCGGACTGCTTGGCCTTCAGCCCGACCGGCACCATCGCGATGAGCGTGGAGTCGGGCAGGGCGCCCTGCTCCTGGAGATAGGTCCGGAGGGCGCCGCTGCACATCGCCAGCACGACGTCGTTGAGCGTGACGCCGCCGGCGCGGGCGATGCCGCGCAACCGGTCGAGCGGCCAGCTCTGGGCGGCGAACCGACGCGAGCCGGTGATCGGCTGGTTGAGGATGGTGCGCGGTGCGTAGAGCGAGAGTGCCGAGGTCTCGTTGCGCAGGCTGCGCGACAGCGTGGTCCAGAGCGCCTTGGGCAGTCCGGCCGCGTCGGCGGTGATCTCCAGCGCCTTGGCCGCCACCGAGACCGAGACGTTCCCCATGCTCTGCTCGGCGTCCTCCTGCGCCCGGGCGATCTTCGCTCGCGGTCGCGCGGCCCAGGGCGGCGGGAGGTCGCGGGCATCCGGGTCGGTGGTGAGGATGCTCTGCAGCAGCCGGTTGGCCGACACACCGTCGACCAGGGCGTGGTGCATCTTGGCGTACATCGCGATCCGGCCGTCGCGCATGCCCTCGATCAGGTGCCACTCCCAGAGCGGGCGCTCGGTCGCCATCCGCGTGCTGTGCAAGCGTGAGACCAGCTCGAGCAGCTCACGGACCCGCCCCGGCTTGGGCAACGCGCTGTGCCGCAGGTGGTAGTCGATGTCGAAGTCGTCGTCCTCGACCCACACCCACTGCCCGCCCGTCTTCACCGAACGGTAGGGGTGCTTCTTGAACAGCAACGCCACGTCGTCGACCTCGCGCATCTGGTCGAACAGGTCGCGGACGTAGGTGCGGCCGGCGTCGGGGGGCTTCTTGTAGAGCTGCAGCCCGCCGACGTGCATCGGCACGCGGCGCGACTCCGCCATCAGGAAACCGAGCGCGGTCGGATCGAGGGGAGTCGCCACCGGTCGATCCTCGCGGCAGGATCGCCCCATGACAAGGCCGGCACCGCAGCCCGCCCTGCCGACGGGTCGGGAGCGACGCTGGGTCCTGCACGTGGACCTCGACCAGTTCATCGCAGCGGTGGAGATGCTGCGCCGCCCGGAGGTGGACGGGCTCCCCGTGGTGGTCGGCGGCCGCGGCGACCCCACCGAGCGCGGGGTGGTCTCGACGGCGTCGTACGCCGCGCGGGAGCACGGCGTACGTTCCGGCATGCCGTTGCGGACCGCCGCCAAGCGGTGTCCCGACGCGGTGTTCCTGCCCGTCGACAAGCCGGCGTACGACGAGGCGTCGGCGCGCGTGATGGCGACCTTGCGCGGGCTCACCTGGGGCGGAGCGCCGGTGGTCGTCGAGGTGCTCGGCTGGGACGAGGCCTTCGTGGGACCTGCGCCGGGGGTCGACCAGACCACGCTGGACCCCGTGGGCTTCGCCGGGCAGCTGCGCGCCGCCGTCCTCGCCGCGACCGACCTCCACTGCTCGGTCGGCGTCGGCGACAACAAGCTGCGCGCCAAGATCGCCACCGACTTCGGCAAGCCGCAGGGGGTCTTCGTGCTGACCGCCGAGACCTGGGCCGAGGTGATGGGGGAGCGGCCGACCACCGCCCTGTGGGGCGTGGGCGCCAGGACCGCGCGCAAGCTGGGGGCGCTGGGCCTCGCCACCGTCGGGGAGCTGGCGGCTGCCGACGCGCGGGTGCTCGCCGACGAGCTCGGCCCGACGATGGGGCCGTGGCTCCGGCGCCTCGGCCGCGGGGTCGGCGACGACACGGTCGACCCGACGCCGTGGGTGCCGCGGGCGCACGGCCGGGAGGAGACGTTCCAGGCCGACCTCGAGTCGCGCGCCGAGGTGGAGGCGGCGGTGCGGCGGCTGGCCGTGGCCGCCGTCGTCGACATCGACCGGGAGGGCCGCCCGGCCGCCCGGGTGGGGATCAAGGTGCGGCTGCGGCCGTTCGTGACGCTGTCGCGCAGTCTCACGCTGCCGGCGCCGAGCAACGACCCGGCCCTGCTCGGGGACGCCGCCGTCTCCCTGCTCGACCGGGTGCCCGAGCTGGTCCCCGACCGGCCGGCCGACCCCGCCGACCCCGCCGACCCCGCCGACCCCGCCGACCCCGCCGACCCCGCCGACCGGGTCCGCCCGGTCCGACTCCTCGGCGTTCGCCTCGAGATGACGCCGCCCTGAGCCATCGTTTGCTGCGAAACGCACCGCCCATCGGCGTGTCGGGGTGCACAACGCAGCAAACGATCGCGGGTTCGGCCGGTCGCGCACCCGTCAGAGCGTCCGGAGGGTGGTGAGCCAGGCGGCGGCTGTGGGGGCGTCGAACGGCGGGTCACCCCGGCGTACGCCGGCCAGCACGCTCGCGCAGGTCGCCTCGGCGGACGCCACGACCTGCGGCGGGTAGCCGAAGGCCGCGCGGTGCACGGCGAACTCGTCCTCGTCGTCGACCTCCACCCGTCCGTCCGGGAGGCGGACGACGTCGAGGTCGAGGTCCACCGCGCGCAGCACCGAGCCGTCCCAGCTCGGCGGTCCCGTCACGTCGACGTAGACCTCGACCCGCCCGCCGGCGGGCCAGAACGTCGCCAGGAAGTCACCGTCGGTCGGCACCAGCGTCACGTGGTCGTGGTCGGCGACGAGCTCCGCACCCGGCCGGGCGAACCGCGTGCCCGCTCGAAACCCCACCCACCAGCCGTGCCGGTCACCGCCCAGGAACACCCCGTCGAACTCCCAGTGCGGCCGGCCGCCCCACTTCGTCATCACCACCTGCACGGCGTCGCCGGGCGAGGGTGCGGCGCGGTCGGCCCGCTCAGCCATGCCGATCCGGTGCTTGCCGCGTCGGACCACCGAGCAACCGCCGGGCGCGCCGGGCAACGAGGTCCTGGTAGCGCGCGCCGAGCAGCCTGGCCCCCTGGTGGATCACGTGCGCGTCGAGTCCCACCAGCACGCGCGGCTTGCCGGCGAGCACCCCCGCCCAGATGATCTCGGCGGCGCGCTCCGGCTCCATCCGGGCGAGCTGGGTGTCGAAGCGCTGCGCGAGGTCGGCCTGGTCCATCCCCGTCGCGGCTCGCGCGTTGCGGGCGATGGCGGTCCGGATCCCGCCGGGGTGCACGACCGTGACCCCCACCGGGTGACCGTCCACGAGCATCTCCTCGCGCAGCGCCTCGGAGAAGCCGCGGACGGCGTACTTCGTGGCGTGATAGGCGCTCTGGCCGGGGACGGAGATCAGCCCGAACAGCGACGACATCGTGACGACGTGCCCGTCACCGCTGGCGATCAGGTGCGGGAGGAACGCCTTCGTGCCGTGGACGACGCCCCAGAGGTTGGTGGCGACGATCCAGTCGAGGTCGTCGTACTCCAGGTCGAGCACCGAGCCCATCAGCGTCACCCCGGCGTTGCTCACGAGCAGGTTGACCCGGCCGAACTGCTCCACCACCGCGGCGGAGTAGGTCGGCCACGCCGCCCGATCGCCCACGTCGAGCCGGTCGGTGCGCACCTCCCTGGCGCCCGCGCTCCCGGCGAGCCGAGCGGTCTCGGCGAGCCCCACCTCGTCGATGTCGGAGAGGGCGAGCAGCGAGCCCCGGCCCGCGCACGCGACGGCCAGCGCCCGGCCGATCCCCGAGGCCGCGCCGGTGATGACCACGACCTTGCCGTCCAGCGTCCGCATGGGCTGACCCTACTGACCGCGGGCCACCCGGACCGGCGGCGGCGGCGGCCCGCCGCGGCGTCAGGGCGGTGAGCCTCCGACCAGGTGGCACACGAGCGGCGCCGCGACCGCGCCGTCCGGGCCGGCGTACGCCGCCAGCGCCCTCGCCACGTCGCCGGCGGCCAGCGTGGCGCGGCCCTCGACGAGGAGGTCCGTCGCGGACGAGGCCATGCCCGGTCATGACACGGCAGCCGCCTCGCGGGCCCGGCGGAAGATCCACCACTTCATCGCGCTGAACCTCAGCACCGTGACCAGCAGGTTGGTGGCGGTCAGCACACCGACCTCGATCGCGGGGTGCGGTGCCGAGGTCGCGGCGTGCAGGGCGACGAGCGACCCGCTGGTGAGAGTCAGGCCGAGGCCGAAGACGAGCAGCCCCTGCAGCTGGTGCCGGAGGACGCCTGCGCCGCGCACGTCGAAGGTGAGTCGGCGGTTGGCGGCGGTGTTGGCGACCGCCGTCAGCAGCAGCGCCACGGCGTTGGCGACCTGGGCCGGAAAGAGCTGGCGCAGCACCAGGAAGAGGACGGCGTACGCCGCTGTGCTGGCCACGCCGATGCCGGCGAAGGAGACCAGCTGGCTCCCGGTGCGCCCCTGCCGACGGCCACGGCCGAGCTCCCGGCGGACGTCGTCGAGCGGCAGCCGCCCGGTCAGCAACGACCACGCCAGGCGGCGGATGCCGGCCAGGTCGTCGAGGATCGTGCGAGTCAGGTCGACGCGCGAGTCCGGGTCGTCGTCCCAGTCGACCGGCACCTCGTGGATCCGCAGACCCGTCCGCTCGGCCAGCACCAGCAGCTCGGTGTCGAAGAACCAGGAGTCGTCCTCGACCAGCGGCAGCAGGGCCTCGGCGACGTCGCGGCGGATCGCCTTGAACCCGCACTGGGCGTCGCTGAAGCGGGTGCGCAGGGTGCCGTGCAGCAGCACGTTGTAGCCGCGCGAGATCAGCTCCCGCTTCGGGCCGCGGGTGACCCGCGAGCCGCGGGTCAGCCGGCTGCCGATGGCGACGCCGGAGTGGCCCGACAGCAGCGGTGCCACCAGCGGCAGCAGCGCGTTGAGGTCGGTGGAGAGGTCGACGTCGAGGTAGACGAGGACCTCGGCGTCGGACTCCGACCACGCCCGCTTCAGGGCGCGGCCGCGACCCCTCTCCGGCAGCGACACCACGCGCACGTGGTCGTGCTCGTGGGCGAGCCGGTGGGCCACCAGCGGCGTGGCATCGGTCGAGGCGTTGTCCGCGATCGTCACCTGCCACGACCACGGCAGCCCGGCGAGGTGATCGGTGAGCTCCTCGACGGCGCGGGGCAGGACGGTCTCCTCGTTGTGGACCGGCACCACCACCTCGACGAACCGGCGGTCCGGCAGCGACAGCGCGGCGCTCACCGGGTCACCCCTTCGGCGAGGTCGTAGACAGTGATGCCGTCGACGGTCTGGGCGGTGAAGCTCTCTGCCACCCAGGCGCTGATCGCGGAGGCGGTGCTCGTGTCCTGACCCGGGCCACCGCCCGGGCCGAACCCGCCGAGGCCCGGCCCGCCGAAGCCGCCCGGCGCGCCGCCCTCGCCGCCGGCGATGAAGTAGTGGACCTCGCCGGAGGCCACCCGTTCCTGGAACTGCTCCAGGGTGGGGCTCGGATCACTGCCGTTGAAGCCACCGATCGCCATCACGGGCTGCTCGGTCGCCAGCTGGTAGCCCGAGGCGGTGGTGGAGCCGACCGCGGCCGCCGCCCAGGTGTAGGAGTCGGCGTCTGCCTCGAGAAGGGCGGTGATCTCGGCGCCGGGGACGCTGCCTTCGAGGAGCCCGCCGGCGCCCCCGCCCGCCGTGCCGGTCTGGCCACCGACCGCACCCGCGGGTGCCCCTCCCGAGCCTCCTCCCGGGCCTCCTCCCGGCCCGCCTCCGCGTCCGCCGCCGGGGCCGAAGCTCCCGGCTACCGCCGGCCCGGCGCTGGGGATCGAGCCGGTGTGCGCGGTGGCGGCCGTCGAGAGGGAGTACGCCGCCGGGCCGGCCAGCGAGACGAGCAGCGCCGTGCCGGCGACCGCCGTGCCGACGCGCGCCGGCAGGTGCCGCACGCCCAGCAGCATCAGGGCCGAGGCGAGGCCCAGGGTCGCGACGGCGTACCGCAGCCAGGGGTGCCAGTCGGTCGCCCGGTCGAGCAGCACGAACGACGTCACGGAGGTCGCCGCCACGGCCAGGGCGAGCACGCCGCTGGCGAGGAGTGAGCGGCGCTCCCGCCACAGCACCACCGCGCCGATGCCCACGAGGGCCCCGATCGCTGGGGCCAGCGCGACGGTGTAGTAGGCGTGGAAGATCCCGGCCATCAGGCTGAAGGTCAGCCCGGTGACGAGCAGCCAGCCCAGCCAGACGACGAGTCCCGCGAGCACGGCACGCTGCCGTCGGCCGAACCACAGCGCCGCCGCGCCGAGCAGCAGGGCCGCGGGCAGCAGCCAGGCGATCTGGCCGCCGATGTCGGCGCTGAACAGCCGGGTCAGGCCGGTCTCGCCCCAGCCGTCGCCGCCGCCGACCGAGCCGGTCTCCTCACCGGTGAGGCGGCCGACACCGTTGTAGCCGAGGGTGAGCTCGAGGATCGAGTTGGTCTGCGAGCCGCCGATGTAGGGGCGCGACGAGGCCGGCCAGAGCTCGACGAGGGCGATCCACCAGCCGCCCGCGAGCACCATCGCCCCGAAGGCGGTGAGCAGGTGGCCGATCCGCCTGCCCCAGGGGAGGGCGGCGAAGAGCAGGTAGGCCAGCGCCAGTGCGGGCAGCACCAGGAACGCCTGCAGCATCTTGGTCAGGAACGCCAGCCCGACCAGCGCACCGCCGAGGCTGACCCAGCGAAGCGGGTGCCCGAGCGGTCGACGGCTCTCCTCGACCGCGCGCAGGGTGGCTGCCACGGAGCCGATGAGCAGCAGCGTGAGGAGCGCGTCGGGGTTGTCGAAGCGAAACATCAGCACGGCCACCGGGGTCAGCGCGAGCACCGCGCCGCCGATCAGCCCCGCCGCCGCCGAACCCGTCGTGCGCCGGACCGTGCGGGCCAGCAGCCACACCGACGCGACGCCGAAGAGCGCCTGGGGCACCAGGATGCTCCACGAGGAGAGGCCGAAGAGCCGCACGGAGAGGGCCATCGGCCACAGGGCCAGCGGGGTCTTGTCGACGGTGATCGAGCCGGCGGCGTCGGAGGAGCCGAAGAAGAACGCCTTCCACGACTCCGAGCCCGCCTGAGCGGCGGCGGAGTAGAAGGAGTTGGCCCAGCCGGACTCGCCGAGACCCCAGAGGTAGAGCAGGGCGGTGCCGGCCAGCAGGGCGACGACGGCCGGGCCCTCCCACCGAGGGGCTGGCCGGGCGTGGGAGCCCCGGTCGGGCGAGGCGGCCACGACGGAGCCGGGCGGTGCCGAGTCGGGAGGGACGGGGGCGGTGGGGGGTGCCGCGTCCGCGGCGAGCGTCGTGTTCATGAGGAGCACGCTGTCGGCCCGGACTGTTGCCCCGGTGGGGTGGACCTGTCAGTCGACTGTGGCTTCGGCCAGGCCGGGAAGCTGCACCGTGACCGTGGTGTCACCGGGCGCGCTGTCCAGCCGCACCGAGCCCCCGTGGGCGACCGTGATCGCCTTGACCAGCGACAGCCCGAGCCCGACGCCGCCCTCTCCGGCGCGGGTGCGAGAGACGTCGCCGCGCGCGAACCGCTCGAACGCCGAGTCGACCAGCTCGGGTGGGAAGCCCGGGCCGTCGTCGTGGACCGCGACCGCACCGGGCCGGGCGCGGACCGTGACCGTCGTCCCGGCGGGTGTGTAGCGACGGGCGTTGGTCACCAGGTTGGTCACCACCTGATGCAGCCGCAGCTCGTCGCCGGTGACCTCGAGCACCCGGTCTGGCAGGTCGAGCCGCCAATGGTGGTCCGGCGCCAGCACGCGCGCGTCGGAGAGCGCCTCGACCAGCAGTCGCGACACGTCGACCGGCCGACGCTCGAGCGGCCGCCCGGCGTCGAGGCGGGCGAGCAGCAGCAGGTCCTCGACCAGGCTGGTCATCCGCTCGCTCTCGGACTCGATCTTGGCCAGCGCGGTCTCCTGCACCGTGTCGTCGTCGGGGCGCCGCCGCGCGAGCTCGGTGTAGCCGGTGATGGTGGCCAGCGGGGTGCGCAGCTCGTGGGAGGCGTCGGCGACGAACTGGCGCACCTGCTGCTCGCTGCGGTGTCGCTCCTCCAGCGAGGTCTCGACGTGCGCCAGCATCGTGTTGAGGGCGGATCCCACCCGGCCGACCTCGGTGCGCTCGTCGGTGAGGTGGGCGGGCACCCGCGTGGTCAGGTTGATGTCGCCGGTCGCCAGCGGCAGGTCGGACACCTCGTGGGCGGTCGCCGCCACCTCGCGCAGCGGCCTGAGCTGGCGGCGTACGAGCGCGAACCCGGCCGCGCCGGCCAGCAGCACGCCCGCCGCGGTCAGCAGCAGGCCACGAGACAGCAGGCTGGCGAGGGTGCGGGTGATCTCGCTGCTGGGCAGCCCGACGACGACACGGGCCGGGGCGCCGGTCGTGGTCGTCGCGCTGCGGCTGACCACGTGGTACTCCCCGGCGTCCGGCAGGTCGACGACGTGCACCTGCCGGTCCATCGGGACGTCGTCGAGGGTGGCCAGGTCGGCGTCGGTGAGGGTGGTGGTCGCGTGGTCGCGGTCGGCGTCGTCGATCCGGCCGCGGGCACCGTCGGTGCCGGTGGCGGGCAGCACCGCCTGGAGCGTGCCGGGTCCGCCGCTGCCGTCGTCGTGGTCGGGGTCGTCGCCGCGGAAGCCACCCGGTGGCGCGCCGTAGCGCGTCAGCTGCACGCGCTCGTCGAGCCGGGCGGAGAGATAGCTGCTCATGGCGTACGTCGTCAGCGCGACCACCATCAGGCTGACCACGGCCACCAGGGCCACGGCGGTCGCGACCAGGCGGCCGGTGAGCGACCTCACGTGTCGCCCTCGTCCCCGTTGGCGGGCTTGAGGACATAGCCGGCGCCGCGCATGGTGTGGATCATCGGCTCGCGACCGGCGTCGATCTTCTTGCGGAGGTAGGAGATGTAGAGCTCCACGACGTTGGCCTGGCCGCCGAAGTCGTAGTTCCAGACCCGATCGAGGATCTGGGCCTTGCTCAGCACCCGCCGTGGGTTGCGCATCAGGAAGCGCAGCAGCTCGAACTCGGTGGCGGTCAGCGTGACCTCGTCGCCCCCGCGGAAGACCTCGTGGGAGTCCTCGTCGAGGGTGAGGTCACCCACGGTGAGCACGTGCTCGTGGACGACCGCCTGCGCGCCGGCTCGGCGCAGCAGCGCGCGCAGCCGGGCGACCAGCTCCTCCAGGGAGAACGGCTTGGTGACGTAGTCGTCGCCGCCGGCCGTCAGCCCGGCCACCCGGTCCTCGACGGAGTCACGGGCGGTGAGGAAGACGACGGGGACGCCGGGGTCGAAGGAGCGCATCCGGCGCAGCACCTCCATGCCGTCGAAGTCCGGCAGCATCATGTCGAGGACGACGGCATCGGGCTTGAACTCGCGCGCGGCGGCGACCGCCTTGGTGCCGGTGAGGGCCTGGTGCACCTCCCAGCCCTCGTAGCGCAGGGCCATCCCGATCAGCTCGGCGATGTTCTGCTCGTCGTCGACGACCAGCACGCGCAGGGGGGTGCCGTCGGCCCGGGTCATCTCCATGGGCACCACCCTGGCGGCTGAACCTGTGCGTTGTCTGTGAGCGCTCTGTGGTGTCGGTGGGTGGCTTTCATCCCTGATTCACAGGTGCGGCACAGCGAGAACGCGGATCATGGCGCCCATGAGCGACCAGAACCCGCCACAGCCGGCCGAGGAGCCGACCGAGGAGCCGACCGTCGAGCTGCCCCGCGAGCCGGACGCCGGCCCTGCGGTGCCGTCGGCGGAGCCCGTGACCCAGCCCGTGACCCAGCCCGCACCTGCCGCTGCCTCCACCCGATGGCAGGACCGGGTGCTCGGGGCCCACGGCGTCGCGGCCGTGGCGGTGGGGGCGCTGCTGCTCGGCGGCCTCGGCGGCTTCGCCCTCGGCCACGTCGTCGACCACGACCGCGGCGACTGGCGACAGGGCGGGCCCGGCTGGCACCGAGGCCCGGGTGGCCCGGGCGGCGGTCCCGGCGGAGGCTGGGGTCCGCAACGCGGGCCCGGTCAGCAGCAGGCGCCGCCGTGGCGACAGGACACCGACTCCGGTCGCTGAGGCTTGGGCTCGCCGACAACCACGTCGCGGCGTCGCCCACCCGGGTGACACCATGGTCGGCGCCATGGCCGACCGCAGGAAGAGACGTCCCCCACGGACGCCTCGAGCACCCCGGGAGCCCCGGGACCCGATCCCGGTGGGCGCCATCAGCTATCCGCCGGAGCTGCCGGTCAGCCAGCGGCGCGACGACCTGGCGGCGGCGATCCGCGACCACCAGGTCGTGGTGGTGGCGGGCGAGACGGGATCGGGCAAGACGACGCAGCTGCCGAAGATCTGCCTCGACCTCGGCCGCGGGACCCACGGCCTGATCGGGCACACCCAGCCGCGCCGGATCGCCGCGCGGTCGGTCGCCGAGCGCATCGCCGAGGAGCTCGGCCGCGACGGCCTCGGCAGCGGCCGGCTCGGTGGCGAGGACGACCTCGTGGGCTACCAGGTGCGCTTCACCGACACCACGTCGTCCACGACCCGGGTCAAGCTGATGACCGACGGCATCCTGCTGGCCGAGCTGCAGCGCGACCGCGACCTGCGCCGCTACGACACCCTGATCATCGACGAGGCCCACGAGCGCAGCCTCAACATCGACTTCCTGCTGGGCTACCTCGAGCGGCTGCTGCCCCGGCGCCCCGACCTCAAGGTCGTCATCACCTCCGCGACGATCGACCCCGACCGGTTCGCCGCCCACTTCGCCGGTCGCGACGGGCGCCCGGCACCGGTGGTGGAGGTCTCCGGGCGGACCTATCCCGTCGAGGTGCGCTACCGCCCCCTCGTCGAGCTCCCCGAGCAGGACGACGAGGGCGAGGCGGTCGTGCGTGACCAGACCGAGGCGATCCTCGACGCCGTCGCCGAGCTCGGCCGCGAGGACCCCGGCGACATCCTGGTCTTCCTCCCCGGTGAGCGGGAGATCCGCGACACCGCCGACGCCCTCACCGACCTGCAGCGGCGCCAGCCGTCGCGCAGCCCGCTGGAGGTCGTCCCGCTCTACTCCCGGCTCTCCGCCGCCGAGCAGCACCGCGTCTTCCAGCCGCACACCGGACGTCGGGTCGTGCTGGCCACCAACGTCGCCGAGACCTCACTCACCGTGCCTGGCATCCGCTACGTCGTCGACACCGGCGTCGCGCGGATCAGTCGCTACTCCGCGCGCACCAAGGTGCAGCGGCTGCCGATCGAGCCGATCAGCCAGGCCTCGGCCAACCAGCGGTCCGGCCGGTGTGGCCGACTCGGTCCAGGCGTGGCGATCCGGCTCTACTCCGAGGAGGACTTCGAGTCGCGGCCCGAGTTCACCGACCCGGAGATCCTGCGCACCAACCTGGCGTCGGTGATCCTGCAGATGGCCTCGCTGCGGCTCGGCGACCTGGCCCGCTTCCCGTTCCTCGACCCTCCCGACCGGCGTCACGTCGCGGCCGGCGTACAGCTGTTGGAGGAGCTCGGCGCGCTGGGTCTCGAGACGCGCCCTGAAGCGCGCTCCTCGACCCGTGGGCGAGCCGGTGAGGGCGGGCCGCGGCTGACCCGGCTGGGCCAGCGGCTGGCCCGGCTGCCGATCGACCCGCGGCTGGGACGGATGATCCTCGAGGCCGAGCGCCTCGGCTGCGTCCGTGAGGTCGTCGTGATCGCGGCAGCGCTGTCGCTGCAGGACCCTCGCGAGCGTCCCGCGGAGCAGCAGACCCAGGCCGACCAGCAGCACGCGCGGTTCAAGGACGACACCTCCGACTTCCTCACCTGGCTGGCGCTGTGGCGCTACCTGCGCACCCAGCAACGGGAGCTGTCGTCCAGTGCCTTCCGCCGGATGTGCAAGCGGGAGTACCTCAATTACCTCCGGGTGCGCGAGTGGCAGGACTTCGAGTCCCAGCTGCGCCAGGTGTGCAAGGAGATGAGGGTGCAGGTCGGCCGCCCGGCCGACACCCCCGACACCGACGGGATCCACCAGGCGCTGCTCTCCGGGCTGCTGTCCCACGTCGGGGCGCTCCAGGAGCGGGAGTCCTCCGGGCCCGGGAGGGCGAAGGGGCCGCGTGGTCCCCGCGAGTACCTCGGCGCTCGCGGCACCCGCTTCGCGATCTTCCCGGGCAGCGCCCTGAAGGGGAGGAACCCCGCCTTCCTGATGGCGGGCGAGCTCGTCGAGACCTCGCGACTGTGGGCGCGGCAGAACGCCGCCGTGCAGCCGGAGTGGGCCGAGCGGCTCGGCGCCCACCTGGTCAAGCGCAGCTACTCCGAGCCGCACTGGTCGGCCAAGCGAGCGGCCGTGATGGCCTACGAGCGGGTCACCCTGTACGGCGTCCCGCTGGTGGCCGACCGGCTCGTCGCCTACGGGAAGATCGACCCGGAGGTGTCTCGTGAGCTGTTCATCCGGCACGCTCTCGTCGACGGGGAGTGGCGCACCCACCACCGCTTCTACGACGAGAACCGGCGGCTGCTGGCCGAGGCGGAGGAGCTGGAGCACCGCGCCCGCCGCCGCGGCATCGTCGTCGACGAGCACACCCTCTTCGACTTCTACGACGCGAGGATCGGCGAGGACGTCGTCAGCGGCGCCCACTTCGACCAGTGGTGGAAGCAGGTCCGGCGGCGACAGCCGGACCTGCTCACCTTCGACCCCGAGATGCTCACCCACGACGCCGCCGAGCCGGTCCGGGAGGCCGACTTCCCGACTCGGTGGGACGACGGCGGGCTGACCTTCCCGATCAGCTATCACTTCGAGCCCGGCGCCGCCGACGACGGGCTCACCATCGATGTGCCGGTGGCCACGCTCAACCGGGTCTCCGGCGGGGACTTCTCGTGGCTGGTGCCGGGTCTGCGGGAGGAGCTGGTGACCGCACTGGTCCGGTCGCTGCCCAAGCAGCTGCGTGTCCACTTCGTGCCTGCCCCCAACACCGCTCGGGGGTTCCTCGCGGACGTGCCGGCCGGAGAGGAGCCCCTGCTCGACGCCCTCGAGCGGCACCTGCGGTCGACGACCGGGGTGGTCGTCCCCCGCGAGGCCTGGGACTGGTCGAAGGTGCCCGAGCACCTGCGGCCGACCTTCCGAGTGGTCGACGCGCAGGGCGCGGAGGCCGCGCGCGGCAAGGACCTGGAGCGGCTCAAGGAGCCGCTGCGGCCGCAGTTCGCCGATGCTCTCGCGGAGGTCGCCGGTGACGTGGGGTTGAGCGCGACCGGCCAGACCGCCTGGACCTTCGGGACCGTCGCGGAGGAGCTGGTGGAGACCCGCGCGGGCCACCAGGTGGTGGCCTACCCGGCGCTGGTCGACGAGGGCGACGCGGTGGGGCTGGCCGTCTTCGGTGGGGCCCGGGAGGCGGCCGCCCGGCACCGGGCCGGGGTTCGCCGGCTGGTGCTGCTGCGGCTCGGACAGCCTCCGGTTCGCGCGGTGGCCGACGGGCTCGACAACGTCGGCAGGCTGGCCCTGTCGGGGCCGCCGTACTCCGGGGTGGCGGAGCTGATCGCCGATGTCGAGGCGGGACTGGTCCTGGACCTCCTCGACGCCCGACCGCCGGTGCGCACGGAGGACGCCTTCGCCGAGCTCGTTGCCGTGGCGGGCGCCGACCGGGCGGCCAGGCTGGGCGCGGCCGTGGCCGAGCTGGGCGCGGTGCTCACCCAGTGGCGGTCGACCGAGCGGCTGCTCTCGGGGCGCACCGAGCTCGCCGAGCTGCAGGCTCGCACCGACATGGCCGCGCAGCTGGAGCGTCTGGTGCGTCCGGGCTTCGTGGGCGAGGTGGGCGTCGTCCGGCTGCGGCACTACCGGCGCTACCTCACCGCGCTCGAGCAGCGGCACGCCCGGCTCGCCTCCGAGGTGTCCCGCGACCGCGACCTGATGGCCCGAGTGGCCGACCTGCAGGCGGCGTACGACCACCAGCTGGCGGCGCTTCCCGAGGGTCAGCCACCGACGGAGCAGCTGCGCCGGGTGCGCTGGCTGCTCGAGGAGTTCCGGGTCTCCCTGTGGGCGCAGCAGCTCGGCACCGACGGCAGCGTCAGCGACCAGCGCATTCGCAAGGCACTGGTGGGCTGACGGTCGCCGGGCCGCCGAGGCGGGGACCACCACCCGCATGTCGGGCGACCACGAGGCGCATGTCGGGCGACCACGAGGCGCATGTCGGGGGGCCAGAACCGGCACGTCGCGAGGCCGAGATGCCTAGGGTGGGCACGTGAGCGGACGCCAGCACCACCGACCGATGACGCCGGGCGACGGCTTCTTCGAGGCGGTCACCGACGAGGGCTCCGACCCCGCCGCGGTGCGCGAGCGCGCCGAGCAGGCGGCCCGGCTGCTGGTGCGCGGAGCGCACGACTCCGCCGATGCGGCGGTGGCCGAGCGGCTCGTGCACCTCGCCGAGACCGAGGGCCTGGAGACCCTCGCGGAGCTGTGGGCCGGCGCGCCCGCCGACTCGATCGCCGGCTGCCTGTGGCGGCTCTACCTGCTCCGCTCCTGGGTGTACGCCGACCCGGTGGGCGTCGCCGAGCAGTACGAGGCCGGCCGCACCCGCGCCCCCGTGGCGCGCGTCGTGGCCGGGGTGGCCGACCCGCCCGGGCCCGACGAGCTGCGCGCGATGACCGACCAGGTGCTGCGCGGGATCGTGACCGGCGACTTCGCCGACGTGCTCTTCCGGGCGGCGGCGTTCGCGCGCGTCGTGGCGACCGGCCGCGCGGTCCTGGCGCCGGAGGGGGTGGCCGCGGGAGCACCCGGCCAGGACGTCGGGCGGGTGCTCGTGCTCGCCGAGCAGCTCGAGAGCGCCGGCCACGTCGAATTGGCCCACGGCCTGGGGTGACCCCCTAGACTCGAGACTCGGAGTACGCCGTGCCGCGGCAGCCCCGGGTCCCAACATCAGCCGCTACGAGCGGCCACGCGCCGTGAGGCGCTCCCGGCCCGGCGTACTCCACCTTCATCTCGACCGCGCCTCCGCGCGGCGCTGCCTGGGGGGAGCAGACGGGTCTGGCACCGGCTGGTCGGGGGTCGGCCGGTGCACGGCAGAACTCGCTGACCGGGCCGTGGGCCGGGGTCGGTAGGCTGCCCTCGGGACCGGGCTCCGGGTGGGGGACCGTGGAGTCGGGAGAGGGAGATCATCGGGTGGCGCGTGCGCGAGGCTGCCGCAGCAAGGCACTGGCCGCACTGCTCGCCGCCGTGGTCGCCGCCTCCCTGGCCGCCTGCACCGGGGCCGACCCCGAGCCGCCACCGCCGAGCCCGTCCGAGGTCTCCACGCCTCCCGAGCCCGTCGAGCTCTCGTTCGGCGTGTTCGGCCCACGGAGCGAGGTGGCAGCGTTCGAGGAGGTCGCCGACCAGTACGCCTCCACCAATGACGTATCCGTCGACGTGACGTCCTACTCCAGCAGCGAGGCCGCGGCCCGGGCCTACCGCTCCGGTGAGCTGCCCGACGTCTTCCTGCTGAGCCAGCGCGACCTGGCCCTGATGACCGAGGGCGACCTGTTGCGTCCGGTTGACGAGCTGCTCGACGAGCGTGGCGTCTCCTTCGGCGACACCTACGCCCGCGACGCGCTCGAGGCCTTCGCGGTCGACAACTCGCTGACCTGCATCCCCTACGCCGTGTCGCCGATGGTGATCTACTACAACACCGACCTGGTCGACTTCCCGACGATGGTGCGGCAAGGCCTCGACGCCCCCGACCCCCCCGAGGGCGAGCAGCCAACGAGCTGGAACTTCGACCAGTTCACCGCGGCCGCCGAGTTCGCCACGAGACCCCGCCGGGGCACGAGAGGGGTCCATATCGACCCCACCCTGGCCGGGTTGTCGCCGTTCATCTACGCCGGAGGCGGCGACGTCTTCGACGACAACCGGACACCGACCTCCTTGGCCTTCTCCTCCGACGGCACCCGCTCCGCCCTGGAGACCACGCTCACGTTGCTCCGCGACGCCCAGGTCACCCCGACGGCGCGGCAGCTGGCCCGCGCCGATGCGACCACCCTGTTCGAGAATGGTCGCCTGGGCATGATCGCGGGCTACCGCAGCCTGGTGCCGCGGCTCCGGTCGGTGCCCGGACTGAGCTTCGACGTGATGCCGATGCCCTCGATCAACCGCACCGCCACGGTCGGCGACGTCACCGGGCTGTGCCTGTCGGCCGAGACCGAGGAGGTGTCGGCCGCCGCGAACTTCCTGGTGTCCGTGCTCTCCGACGAGTCGGTGGCCCAGGTCGTCCGGCAGGGCTACACCGTCCCGGCCAACGTCACCGTCGCGTCCTCCGACGACTTCCTGCAGCCGGGCAAGCTGCCGGCGAACGCCGCGGTGTTCCGCACCGCCGTGCGCCGCATCGAGATCCCCCCGCTGCTGGACTCGTGGGACGACCTCGAGCAGGCCGTCGCGGGGGGCCTGCGTCAGCTGGTGACGGTGCCGCTCCTCGACGAGGAGACCCTGATCCGGCTGACCGAGCAGATCGACCTCGACTCCCAGCCGGTGCTGAGCCCACCGGAGCCGTCACCGTCCGGCAGCCCGTCCGGCACCGCGTCGCCCAGCGCGACGAGCGGCTCCTAGCTGTCTCTAGCCGCTCGGGTCGGTGCCCGAGTCTGTGCCGGTGTCGGCGCCGTCATGCTCCTCGTCGGGGGGAGGCCGGTCGGCCCCGATGATCGCGTCGACGAGCAGCTCCGTGGTGAGCGCGACCTGCCAGGGCCGGGCGCCGTAGCCGCGGAGCTGCTCGGCCACCTGGTCGGCCAGCACGCGCGGGTCCCGCGACGCCGGGGGCGACCAGAGCACCCGGCGCAGATGGTCGGGGGTCAACAGGTTCTCGACCGGCAGCCGCAGCCTCTCGGCGAGCCCGGTGCTCACCTCGCGGGCGATCGCGAGGCGGCGCGCCGCGACGGGGTCCCGGTCGGCCCAGGTGCGCGGCTGGGGCGGGCCGTCGGGCCGCGGCGGGCGACCCGGCAGCGCCTTCTCGGGCAGCGCGCGAGCCTCGTCGATCGCCGCCATCCACTGCTTGGCGAAGCGGCGCGCTCCGCGGCCGTGGAAGCCCGAGGTGCCGATCAGGCTTCGGGTGTCGGTCGGCATCGCCTGGGCGGCGGCCACGATGGCGGAGTCGGGGATCAGCCGTCCGGGCGCCACGTCGCGCTCACGGGCGATCCGGTCGCGGGTCTCCCAGAGCGACCGGACGACGCCCTGACCGCGTCGCCCGCGGACGCGATGGGCGCTGGAGGTGCGTCGCCAGGGCTCGGCGCGCACCGTCGGCTCGAAGCTCAGCAGGCTGTGGAACTCCTCGGCGGCCCACTCCTCCTTGCCGGCCTCGGCCAGCTGGTCGACCATGGCCGCCCGCAGCTCGATGAGCACCTCGACGTCGAGGGCGGCGTACTCCAGCCACGGCGTGGGCAGCGGCCTGGTCGACCAGTCGACAGCCGAGTGCTCCTTGCGCAGGCGGTAGCCGAGCACCTCCTCGACCAGTGTCGCCAGCCCGACGCGCGGGAAGCCGAGCAGCCGTCCGGCGAGCTCGGTGTCGAACAGACGCGCCGGGCGCAGCCCCACGTCGGCCAGGCAGGGGAGGTCCTGGGTGGCGGCGTGCAGGATCCACTCGGAGCCCTCGAGAGCCTCCGCGAGAGGGGCCAGGTCGCCGACGGCCACCGGGTCCACCAGGGCGGTGCCGGCGCCGTCGCGGCGCAGCTGGATGAGGTACGCGCGGTTGGTGTAGCGGTAGCCGGAGGCCCGCTCGGCATCGATGGCGACCGGTCCGGCGGCGGCGCCGATCCGGTCGGCCACGTCACGCAGCTCGTCGAGCGTCTCCACGACCGGCGGCAGCCCGTCGCGCAGCTCCAGCAGGGGGGCCGGCTCCGCGTCGGGCTCGGGGGTCGTCGTCTCGTCGGTCATCAGGGTGTGCCGCGCTGCCCACGGCGGCTCGGCATCGCGGTGATCCCTTCGGGGACGGGGGGCAGACCGGCGGCGGTGCAGAGCAGCTCGCCCCAGGCCTCGGTGTGGGCGGCCACGTCGGGCACGACGTCGTAGGTCTCGCCCGCGGCGTCGGCGGGGGTCCACGAGGCCCGGAGCTCGATCTGCGCGGTCGCCTCCTCGTCGGCCATCGACCCGAAGCTCTCGGTGGCGACCCTGGTGACGGTGCCGGAGGCCGCCGCGTGCACCGCGCCGTGGGCCTGCAACGCCTCCACCAGCCAGCTCCAGCCGACCTCGGCGAGCAGGGGGTCGGTGATGAGCTCGGGATCCAGGTCGGCGCGGACGTAGGCGACGCAGCGGAACGTGCCCTGCCACGCGTCGTTGCCGGCCGGGTCGTGGAGCAGGATCAGCCGACCGGTGCCGACCTCGTTGCCGTCGACGGTCACGTCGGCCGACAGCGCCGCGGCGTACGGCGCGATGCGCTGCGGCGCCGGCATCTCCTCGCAGAACACCTCCGGACGCAGCGCCGCGTCGTGGAGCCCGGTGACCGCAGCCCGGAACGAGGCGGGCTCCGCCGGGGCGCCGTGCGACTCCTGCCCGACCACCATGACGCCCACAGTACGGTCTCTGCGGCCGTCGGCGATGTGCCAACACGCCGCCTGACCTGGGAGGATCGTCGCATGTCCGCGCCTGTGCCCGAGTCCGCGTCCGAGTCTGCGTCCGAGTCGAGGATCGAGCCGACGAGCGATGCGACGGGCGAGCCGGGGGCCGGGTCCGACCGTCTGCGTGACAGCGCGTTCCTGCGCGCGGCCCGCGGCGAGCGGCCCGACCACACGCCGGTCTGGTTCATGCGGCAGGCGGGCCGCTCCCTGCCGGAGTACCGCCGGGTGCGCGAGGGCGTGGGCATGCTCGAGTCGTGCATGGACCCCGAGCTCGTCGTGGAGATCACGATGCAGCCGGTGCGCCGCTACGGCGTCGACGCGGCCATCTTCTTCTCCGACATCGTGCTGCCGCTCAAGGCGGCCGGTGTCGACCTCGACATCGTGCCGGGGGTGGGCCCGGTCGTGGCGTCACCGGTGCGCACGATGGCCGATGTCGAGGCGATCCCCGAGCTCGACCCCGGGCACGTGTGGTTCGTCACCGAGGCGGTGCGGGCCCTGGTCGGCGAGCTCGGCGGCACCCCGCTGATCGGCTTCGCCGGTGCGCCGTTCACGGTGGCGTCGTACCTCGTCGAGGGCGGGCCGTCCAAAGAGCACGCCGCCACGAAGGCGATGATGTTCGGTGCTCCGGAGGTGTTCGAGGCGCTGCTGGCCAAGATCGCCCGCACCGCGGCGACCTACCTCGAGGTCCAGGTCGCCGCCGGCGCCTCCGCGGTACAGCTCTTCGACTCCTGGGCCGGCGCCCTCACCCCGCAGGACTACCGCAGGCACGCGCAGCCGCACTCCGCGGCGGTGCTGTCGCGGGCGGCCTCGCTGGGGGTGCCGCGGATCCACTTCGGCGTCGGCACGGCCAACCTGCTCACCGACATGGGCGAGGCAGGCGCCGATGTGGTCGGCGTCGACTGGCGTACGCCGCTGGACCGCGCCCTGCCGCTGGTCGGTGACCGGGTGGTGCAGGGCAACCTCGACCCGACGCTGGTGTTCGCCCCCACCGAGGTGCTCACCGCTCGCGCCGCCGAGGTGATCGAGGCGGGACGCGGCGCCAAGGGTCACATCTTCAACCTCGGCCACGGGGTCATCCCCTCGACCGACCCCGACCAGCTGGCCCGGCTCACCGAGTTCGTGCAGAGCTACGAGTTCGCTGGGTGACCTTCGGCTTGTCGGGCGTGGCCGGCGTCTCCGCCGGTGAGGTCTCGCTCGGTTGAGCCGTGGCCTTCTTGGCCGTGCGCTTGCGAGTCGTCGCCTTCTTGGTCGCCTCCTTGGTGGGCTGCTGCCCGGACGTCTTGATCCGCACCCACACGCTGGAGCCTGCCCCAGAGCCCGGTTCGCGGACCTCGACGTAGCTCTGCGCCTTCACCAGGTTGCTGAGCTTGCTGTGGCCGTAGAGCCGCGGGTCGAAGGAGGGATGGGTCTTGACCAGCTGGCTGCCCACGCCGCCCAGAGCCGACCACCCGTCGTCCTGGGAAGTGCTCTCGATGGCCGCGGTCAGGATGCGCCGAATCGGCGGCGGGGGCGGCGCCTCGCCGGACTCGTCCGGCTCCGAACCCCCATCCTCGGAGTCGGCCTCGAGGAGCTCGAGATAGATGAACCGGTCGCATCCGGCCACGAACGCCTCCGGCGTCTTGCGGGCGCCGATGCCGTAGACGGTCTTGCCCGACTCGCGCAGCCGGGTCGCCAGGCGGGTGAAGTCGCTGTCGCTGGACACGATGACGAATCCATCGAGGTTGCCGGCGTAGAGCAGGTCCATCGCGTCGATGACCAGTGCGAAGTCGGTGGCGTTCTTGCCCGTCGTGTAGGCGAACTGCTGGATCGGCTGGATCGCCAGGTGGTTGAGCTGGGGCTTCCACCGCTGCAGCCGGCCGTCGGTCCAGTCGCCGTAGGCCCGGCGGACCGTGGCGACGCCGTACTTGGCGATCTCCTCGATGAGCGCGGCCGCGTGTCGTGCCGAGGTGTTGTCGGCGTCGATGAGGACGGCGAGCCGGGCGTTCTCCGCGAGGGTGGTCACGGCTCGACCCTAGGGCAGCGACACCTCAGGCCGCGGCAGGGGCGTCCGCGCCGGGACCGGGCGGCTGCCGCCGGCGCTGCAGGCGGCGGACCACCAGCCACAGCGGCAGGCCGACACCGAGCAGCACCACGGCGAACGGAAGGACCGCGCCGACGGCCGTCAGCGCGCCGGTGGTGACCTTCTGCAGGCCGCGCCAGCCGGCAGCGAGGCCGGCGAGGAAGCCCCGCTCCTCCGTCTGCGGAGTGGCCGCCTGGTCGGAGCGCCGCAGCTGCACGTTGATCGTGCTCATCGACGTCTGGTCGGCGAGCCACGCCTGCTGCTGCTTGAGCGAGTCGAGGTCGGCCTGCCGCCGGGTCAGCTGCGCCTCGATCGCGACGATGTCGCGGAGGCTCTGCGCCTCGCTCAGCAGGCTCTCGATCCGGCGCAGGCTGGCCTCCTGGGCGCGCACGCGGACGTCGGTGTCGATGACCTGGGTCGTGACGTCCTCCGAGGTGCGCTGGGCCGACACCACGGTTCCCACGTCCTGCAGAGCCGTCATGGTGGCGTCGAACTGCTTGGCCGGGACCCGCACCACCAGCCGGGAGCGGACCACGACGCCGTCGGCGTCGCTCTCGGTCTCCTCGTCGGTCACCTGACCCTGGTGCTCGTCGACCACCTGACGGACGTCGAACCGGAGCTCGCCGACGTCCGTGGAGCGCAACGCCACCACACCGGTGGAGATGACCGACCGCTGGGTGGCCAGCGCGGCGGCGTCGACGCTCTTCCCGTCCACGGCCGCGGCCTCGGAGACGGACGCCAGGTCTCGGTCGGCGACGCCGCCGGCCTGGTCCTCCGTCATGGCGGCGGGCGCTTCGGCGCCGGCACCGCCGCTGTCGCTCGAGGCGGTCTCGCCCCCCGAGGAGCAGGAGGCCACGGCGAGGACCGTCAGAGCGGCCGTCGCGCCGGCGGCGACCCGCCAGCGCAGGCGGTGTCGCGAAGAGGGGGCGGCGCTCCCTGTCGCGAGGACGTCGGCCGACAGGACTGAGGGCTCGCGCTGCGTGTTCATGCAGGTCCGACGGAGCCGGCCCGCCGCTGGTTCCCGGCGGCTGGCAGGGTGGACCCGTGACGTCTGGACCGCTGCCCCCATCGTCGCCCGGGCGCCGCCGGCTGGTGGTCGTCGGTGGCGGGATCGCCGGCCTCGCGGCGGCGTACGCCGCCGCGCGCGACGGGGCCTACGACGTGCTGCTGCTGGAGGGCTCCGACCGGGTCGGCGGCAAGCTCCGGCTCGCGGAGGTCGCCGGCGTGCTCGTCGACGTCGGTGCCGAGGCGATGCTCAACCGCCGGCCCGAGGGAGTCGCGCTGGCTCGCGAGGTCGGGCTCGAGGTCGTCCACCCAGCCGTCGTCCAGAGCAACATCTGGTCCGGCGGGCGGCTTCACCGGCTTCCCCGCACGCTGATGGGGGTCCCGCTCGACGTCGAGGGGCTCGCCGACTTCGCACCGCTCACCGGGGCCGACCTGGCGAGGGTCCGGGCCGAGCGGGACCTGCCGCCGTCAGCGGTCGACGGTGACGTGTCGGTGGGGGAGCTCGTGGCTGCCCGCTTCGGGCGGGCGGTGGTCGACCTGCTGGTCGAGCCGCTGCTCGGCGGGGTGTACGCCGGTCACGCCGACCTGATCTCCGCGCGGGCGGCGCTCCCACAGCTGGTCGACGACGCCACCCGCGGGTCGGTGCTCGACCAGGCCGCCTCGATCCCGACGACGTACGACGCCCCGGTCTTCGCGGGCATCCCCGGCGGCATGGGGCTGCTGCCCTCGGCCGTCGTCGCCGCCGGTGGCTTCGAGGTGCGCACCGGCGCCATGGTGCGCGAGCTGGCCCGCGACGGCGCCGGCTTCCGACTCACGGTCGGGTCTGCCGCCGCAGCCGGGACGGTGTCGGCCGACGAGGTGGTGCTCGCGGCGCCGGCCCAGGCGGCCGCGCGGTTGCTGGCCGACGTCGCTCCGGTTGCGGCCGCCGAGCTCGACCACGTCGAGTCGGCGTCGGTCGCGGTCGTGACCTTCGCGTTCCGAGCCTCGCAGGTGCAGCACCTGCCCGGCTCGGGCTTCCTGGTGCCGCCGGTCGAAGGACGGGCGATCAAGGCGGCGACGTTCTCCTTCGCCAAGTGGGCCTGGACCCGAGCCGCCGGCGTCGCGCGGGGCCCCGCCGGCGACGACCTGCTGCTCCTGCGCACCTCGCTGGGCCGGCATCGGGAGGAGGCGACGCTGCAGGTGCCCGACGAGGAGCTGGTGCGTCTCTCGCTGGTCGACCTCGCCGCCGCGGTGGGCCTGCAGGCGACTCCGGTCGACGCCCACGTGCAGCGGTGGGGTGGTGGGCTGCCGCAGTACGCCCTCGGCCACGTTCAGCGAGTGGCCCGGGTGCGGGAGGCCGTCGCGGCGGTGCCGGGGCTGGCGGTCTGCGGCGCGGCGTACGACGGGGTCGGGATCCCCGCGGTGATCGGCTCGGCGCATCGCGCACTGGAGGCGCTGGCCGCTCGCTGAGCGTTGTGGTCCGCGCGGCACAATGGCTCCATGAGCGAGGAGACCCAGACCAACGCCGCACGGCTGCGCGAGATCAACGACACGATCCGCTACACCATGTGGTCGGTGTTCCGGCTGGCGACGCCGTACGCCGCCGCCGAGTCCGCGCGCGACGGCGAGGCGGCCGAGCTGGGCGAGCTCCTCGACAAGCTGGCGGCCGACGGCGTCGCGGTGCGCGGCCTCTACGAGCTGTCGGGCATCCGTGCCGACGCCGACGTCATGGTCTGGTGGCACGCGCCCACCGCCGAGCAGCTGCAGTCGGCCTACCAGCAGCTGCGGCGCACCGGGCTCGGCCGCCGGCTCGACCCGGTGTGGAGCCAGCTCGCGCTGCACCGGCCGGCGGAGTTCAACCGCTCCCACGTGCCGGCGTTCCTGGACGACGAGGAGCCGCGCGGCTACGTCTGCGTCTATCCCTTCGTGCGGTCCTACGACTGGTACGTCATGGACGATGCCGACCGTCGCCGGATGCTTGCCGAGCACGGTCAGATGGCGCGGGGCTACGCCGATGTGCGGGCCAACACCGTCGCGTCGTTCGCGCTGGGTGACTACGAGTGGATCCTCGCCTTCGAGGCCGACGAGCTGCACCGGATCGTCGACCTGATGCGCGACCTGCGGGCCTCCGAGGCGCGGCTGCACGTGCGGGAGGAGATCCCGTTCTACACCGGCCCTCGGGTCTCGCCCGCCGATCTGGTCGCCCGGCTGCCCTGAGGAACGGCTGCCCTGAGGAACCCCGCGGCCCCGGCACCCGGGTGGCCAGCTGTTGCTGTGTGGACCCCGACAGCGGAGTGCGGCGCCGTCGGGCTGCCGTTGGTGACCACTCGACGCTCCCGTGGGAACGTCCCCGCCCGCCGCCACGTCCCAGTCGCATGAGCCTCCGTCGGTACGCCGTCCTCGCGGCCGTCGTCCTTCTTCTCGCGGCGTGCGGCGACGCCCTCGCTCCCGAGCCCGCAGACCGCGCGACAGACCAGGCGACAGAGCCGGCGACCCCGGGCGACGCGGCCGCGACGCTCGGTCCTTCGCCACCGACGACGATCCCGGCCGCCGACGTCGAGGTGTTCGTCCAGGCGACGGTGCTGGAGAAGGACGACGGCCCGCAGCTCTGCCTCGGCGGCGTGGCCGCCAGCCTGCCCCCGCAGTGCGGGGGGCCGGTCATCCACCACTGGGACTGGTCGGGCGTGTCGGACGTCGCGGAGCGCAGGGCCGGCACCACGTGGGGCACCTTCGTCGTCACCGGCACCTTCGACGGCACGTCCTTCACGCTCACGCAGGACCCGATCCCCTTGGCGGTCGACGACCCGATGGCACCGGCGCCGGAGCCCGACCCCTTCGCCACGCGCTGCCCCGAGCCCGATGGGGGCTGGCAGGTGGTCGACCCTGCGAGGGCGACCGACGCAGCGCTCCAGCGGACCCTGCGCCGCGCGAAGAGGCTCGACGGTGACGGCGGCGCCTGGCTGGACCAGTCGGTCAACCCGGCCGCAGCGCGGCTCGGCGACGACCCTGCCATCGAGGGCGCGATGAACGACCCGCGGCTGCTGGTGCTCAACGTGCTCACCACCGCCGACGTCGCGGCGACCGAGCAGACCCTGCGGGAGAGCTGGGGCGGCATGCTCTGCGTGTCATCCGCGCAGAGCACGCAGGCCGAGCGTCGTCGCATCCAACGAGAGCTCACCGACCTGCCCGGCATGCTGTCGAGCAGCGCGGGCCTCGACCGGGTCGAGCTGGAGGTCGTCTGGGACGACGGGTCCTACCAGCGCTGGGCCGACGCGACGTACGGCGACGGCATGGTCGTCGTCACCTCGGCACTCCAGCCGGTCGCGCGCTGAGCCCTGCCGGCGGACCCGCCCTCACTCGCTGGGCTGGAGCCGCAGGCTGATCGAGTTGATGCAGTAGCGGTCGCCGGTGGGGGTGCCGTAGCCGTCGGGGAAGACGTGCCCGAGGTGGGAGCCGCAGTTCGCGCAGCGCACCTCGACCCGCTTCATCCCGTGCGAGGTGTCCTCGATGTACTCGAGGGTGTCGGTCATCGGCTGGTAGAAGCTCGGCCACCCGCAGCCGGAGTGGAACTTCGTGTCCGACTCGAACAGCTCGGCCTGGCAGGCCCGGCAGACGTAGACGCCCTTCGTCTCGGTGTCGGTGTACTCGCCGGCGAAGGCGCGCTCCGTGCCGGCCCGGCGCAGCACGGCGTACTCCTCGGGGGTCAGCTCGGACTGCCACTGCTCGTCGGTCTTCTCCACGCTGTAGGACATGCCCGCAACGGTAGCCGCGCCTCGGTCGCCACCCCAGCCCCCGCACAGGTGGTCACCGACTCGTAAGGCGAGCCGGAGCGCCGGGGGCTCGCCGCCCGCGCCGCAGTCACCCGTGGCGAGATCCACTGGTGCCTACGACGCGCCAGGTACGCGGTACGCACCAGTAGCCTGACCCGCATGGGCAAGCCACCCGACGCCGAGGTGATCGTGGGGGAGCGCGCCGTCCGGGTCAGCAGTCCCGACCGGGTGATCTACGAGGCGACCGAGCGCACCTCGGAGGTCACCAAGCTCCAGGTGGCGGAGTACGTCGCCAGCGCCGCCGACGGGCTGATGCGTGCCCTCCGCGACCGCCCCACCGCGATGGAGCGATGGCCCAGCGGGGTGCGCGAGGGGATGCGTCTGGCCACCGGTCCGACGGACAGGAACGCCGACGCGTTCTACCAGAAGCGGGTGCCGAAGGGCGCTCCTGACTACCTCGAGACGGTGCAGGTCACCTTCCCCTCCGGCCGCACCGCCGACGAGGTCTGCCCTACCGAGCCGGCGGTGCCCGTGTGGTGCGCCCAGATGGGCACCCTCACGTTCCATCCGTGGCCGGTCCGCCGCGCCGACGTCGACCGGCCCGACGAGCTGCGGATCGACCTCGACCCCCAGCCGGGCACCGGGTTCGCCGACGCCGTCCGCGTCGCCGGGGTGGCCCGCGAGCTGTTCGCCGACCTGGGCATCACCGGCTTCGCCAAGACCTCCGGCAACCGGGGCGTGCACGTCTTCGTGCGGATCCAGCCCCGCTGGGAGTTCGTCGACGTGCGGCACGCCGCGATCGCCTTCGGTCGCGAGCTCGAGCGGCGCGACGACGGCGTGACGACGGCGTGGTGGAAGGAGGAGCGCGGCGAGCGGGTGTTCGTCGACTTCAACCAGAACTGCCGCGACCGCACCCTCGCGTCGGCCTACTCCCTCCGCCCCATCCTCGGTGCCCCGGTCTCGACGCCGCTGACGTGGGAGGAGCTCGCCGAGACCACCGACCCGGCCGAGCTCAACCTGTTCACCGTCCCCGAGCGGCTCGCCGACGGCGACCCGTGGGCCGCGATCGACGACGTGCACCACTCCCTCGACCCGCTGCTGGAGCTGTGGGAGGAGCAGGGCGCGGTCGAGCTGAACTACCCGCCCGACTACCCCAAGATGCCCGGCGAGCCGCCGCGCGTGCAGCCCAGCAAGAAGGTGGCGGCCCACTGGGACGAGGAGGGCAACCGGATCGAGGGCACGTGACGGACCCTTGGGTGGATCCAGCCTCAGAGGCCGGTGACGCCCTCGCCTGCGCCGGCCTGCTCGTCGAAGGTCTCGTGCTCGAGCAGGTGCAGCACCGGGACGCCGATCTGGCGGCGGGCCCGCGAGGTCCAGTCGACATGGAAGAACTCCGCGACGACATGAGGCCGGGTCAGGATGATCGCCTCGCGGCCGTCGACCTCGCCCACCTTGGCGGCCAGGGCGTCGATCGGCGGGTCGGTGACGACCTGGCCCTCGGCCGTCGCACCGGCCGCACGCAGGGCGGCGAGGGTGCGGCTCAGCTCGGAGTCGGAGCGCTCCTCGCAGTCGCGGCGGACGGCGTCGAGGTCGACCTCGCTCATCACCATCGCGGGAGAGGCCATCACCTCACCGGCCGCCAGCGACCCCATGGCCGCCTCGATCCGAGCGGCAGCGTCCTCCAGCGGGAGCAGGACGTGGTAGACGACCGGGAAGTCGATCGCCTCGTGCAGCGACCGCACCTGCGCGGCGTCGGCCGCGGAGAGCTCCTGCTCGACGAGGAGCACGACGTCGTAGGTCTCGCTCATGGCCGCCCCCTGGGCTGTGGTGCGCGGGTGGCGATCACCCGTGTGCCACCAGCCTAGTCTCGCCCCGCGTCAGCCCGCGCCCAACACCTCGGCCAGGTCGTAGCCCACCGGCTCGTCGAGCTGGTCATAGCCGCACGAGGCGGGATCGCGGTCGGGACGCCAGCGTCGGAACTGCGCGGTGTGGCGGAAGCGATGCCCCTCCATGTGGTCGTAGGCCACCTCCAGCACCCGCTCCGGGCGCAGCGGTGTGAAGCTGAGGTCCTTGCCCTGGCTCCAGCGGCTCTGGGTGCCCGGCGTCCGGTCGGGGTTGGCGATCGCCCACTCCTCCCAGGCCGCCCACGGGTGCTCCGAGAGAGCGCAGACCAGCGGCTGCATCTCGGCGTGGAGCTCGGCGCGGCGGGCGGCGGTGAACGACGCGGACACCCCGACGTGCTGCAGCTGCCCGTCGGCGTAGAGGCCCAGCAGCAGGCTGCCGATCAGCGGCTTGTCGGGCGTGGACGTCTTGTGCTCGCGATAGCCGACCAGCACCACGTCGGCGGTGCGTTCGTGCTTGATCTTCAGCATGGCGCGCGCGTTGGGGAGGTACGGCGCCCCCAGTGGCTTGGCGACCAGGCCGTCGAGCCCCGCGCCCTCGAACTGCTCGAACCACTGCTGCCCCACCTCGGGATCGGTCGTCGTGCGGGTGAGGTAGCACGGGCCCGTGAGGCCTGCCAGCGCGTCCTCCAGGGCCGCCCGCCGGTCGGCGAAGGGTGCGTCGGTGTAGGCGGCGTCGCCGAGCGCGAGCAGGTCGAAGGCGACGTACGACGCGGGTGTCTGCTGGGAGAGCAGCGTGATCCGCGAGGCCGCTGGGTGGATGCGGTTCTGCAGCACCTCGAACTCCAGCCGGTCGCCGACCGCCACGAAGATCTCACCGTCGAGCACGCATCGGGCGGGCAGCTGCTCGCGCGCCGCCGCGACCACCTCGGGGAAGTAGCGCGTCAGCGGCTTGGCGTTGCGCGAGGCCAGCTCGACCTCGTCGCCGTCCTTGAACACCAGGCAGCGGAAGCCGTCCCACTTCGGCTCGAAGCTCAACCCTGAGACGTCGCCGACGGAGTACGTCGCCGGGTCGGGGATCCCCTTCACCGACTTCGCGAGCATCGGCAGCACCGGCGGCATCACGGGCAGGTCCATTCCCGGGAGCCTAGCCCCGGCCCCGGACACCCCCGCGACATGCCGCCCGTGGTCGCCCCACATGCCGCTTGTGGTCGCGCGAGATGCGCCTCGTGGTGATGTGAGATGCGAGTCGTGGTGGGGAGCGGTCCATGCGAGCACGTCGGGCCACCACCAGCCACACGTCGGGCGGCCACCACCGGCACGTCGGGCCACCACCACCTGCACGTCGCGGGAAGCCTTACCCTGGGTGGTCGATCCCCGGTTGGTCTGCCGGCAGGGCCCGCCTGACTTTGAATCAGGACTAGCGACGTAGGTTCGACTCCTACCCGGGGAGCTCCGCCGAGGGCCCTGAGTGTGCTGGTGCCGCGTCCCTCAGGTCGCCGTCGGCTGCAGCACGAAGTCATAGGTGGCCGTCACGAAGGGCACGTCGACGGTGGTGCCGTCGGGGGCCGGCCCGGCGTCGCGGTGGACGAACGGCGTGATCAGTGGCTCCTTGACCCCGAACACGACGTCGGTCTCGAGATACTCCGCCCCCTCGGCGAACAAGTGGGTCACCAGGCGTTCGAAGCCCTCCTCCTCGAAGAGGAAGTGGATGTGGGAGGGACGGTAGTAGCTGATGTCGGTCCGGGAGATCAGGTCGCCCACGGGACCGTCCATCGGGATGGCGTAGCCGAGCGGGACGATGGTCCGGATGCAGAAGCTGCCGTCCTCACGGGCCTGGTACTTCGCGCGCAGGCGGGCCTCGTCGACGTCGAGCTGGGCCTCGTAGGTCCCGTCGCCGTCGGCCTGCCACACGTCGAGCACTGCCCCCGCGATCGGCTCGCCGGTCACCGACCGCACCGTGCCGGTGAGGAAGAAGGGCGTGCCCTCGATGCCCTCGGACATGTCCCATCCGTACGGCGCGGGTGGCGAGCCGTCGATGTGGAACGGCCCCAGCACCGTGGCCGGCGTCGCTCCCGGCCCGAAGCGGTTGTTCATCTGGACGACGAGCATGCTGAGGCCCAAGACATCCGAGGCGAGGATGACCTCCTCCCGCTTCTCGTCGCTGACCTTGCCGACCCGGGTCAGCCACTGCATCCCCGTCAGCCATTCGGCCTCGGTGAGGCGCACCTCGCGGGCGAAGTCGTGGAGGTGCCGCACGAGGCTGGACATCACCTCCGCCAGCCGGGGATCGTGCGCCGTCGCCCACCGGTCCACGGCAAGGTCGGTGATGTTGTCTTCGGTCGCGTGGGTCACGGCGCCTCTTCCGCTCGAGTGGGCACGGGTCAGGTCATACTCTGGCCAGCCTCGGCGGCAGGCGCCAGCCCCCCTCCGGTACGACGGCCGCCGGGACCCGCCCGTCACCGTCCGGCTCCCGTACCCTCGTCTGGACAGGCTCGCTGTCAACGCTCGCGTCGGAGGATCGATGAACAACCTGACCGTGGTGGTTCTCGCCGCCGGAGGCGGCACCCGGATGAGGTCGAAGCGGATGAAGGTCCTCCACGAGCTCGGCGGGCGCAGCATGATCGGCCACGTGCTGGCCGCGGTCCAGGCCATGGAGCCGACCCGGGTGGTCGCCGTCGTGGGCCACCAGCGCGACGAGGTGACCGCGCACATCCAGACGGTGCTCCCCGACTGCGTCGTGGCCGTCCAGGACACCCTCGACGGCACGGGAGGGGCGGTCCGGGTGGCGATCGGGGCGCTGCCGCCGCTCGACGGCACCGTCGTCGTGGCCTACGCCGACACCCCCCTTCTCCAAGGGGAGACGTTGGTCCGCTTCGCGGCCGAGCACGAGGCTGCGCAGCGCGCGGTGAGCATCCTCGGCGGGGTCGTCGCCGACCCGTTCGGCTACGGCCGCATCATCCGCAACGCCGACGGCGAGGTCCAGGCGATCGTCGAGGAGAAGGACGCGACCCCGGAGCAGCGCGAGGTGCGTGAGATCAACAGCGGCATCCTCGCCTTCGACGCGGCATTCCTGTCCGCGGCGCTCCCGCGGTTGACCAACGACAACGCCAAGGGCGAGTTCTACCTCACCCAGCTCGTCCAGATCGCCCGTGACGATGGCCAGCACGTCGGCGCCCACCTGGTCGACGACGTCCAGCAGACCGAGGGGGCCAACGACCGCGCCCAGCTGGCGGCGCTCGGCGCCGAGCTCAACCGTCGGATCGTCACCCGGTGGATGCGCGAGGGGGTCACCGTGATGGACCCCGCCACCACATGGATCGATGCCGACGTCGTCCTCGCCGAGGACGTCACCATCCTTCCCGGCACCCAGCTGCTCGGCGCCACCGTCGTGGCGGAGGATGCCGTGATCGGGCCCGACTGCACGCTCAAGGACTGCGAGATCGGTGCCGGAGCACGCGTGGTCCGCACTCATGGTGAGCTCGCGGTCATCGGCGGGGGCGCCACGGTCGGCCCCTGGTCCTACCTCCGGCCCGGCACGCAGCTCGGCGCGGGCGGCAAGGTGGGTGCCTTCGTGGAGGTCAAGAACGCTGTGATCGGCGACGGCGCCAAGGTGCCCCACCTGTCCTACGTCGGCGACGCCGAGATCGGCGAGGGCACCAACATCGGTGCAGGCACGATCTTCGCCAACTACGACGGCGTCCAGAAACACCGCACGACGATCGGCCGGCACGCGCGGACGGCCTCCAACAACACCTTCGTCGCCCCGGTCGAGATCGGGGACGGCGCAGCGACCGGCGCCGGCACCGTCGTACGTCGGAACGTCCCCCCGGGCGCGCTCGCCGTCTCGACCGGCCCGCAGCGCAACATCGAGGGCTGGGCGGCGAGGCGCCGTGCCGGTACGCCGCAGGCCGAGGCGGCCGCTGCCGCGCAGGCGGCGTCCGACTCCCCTCCCGAGGCGGACCCCGGCCACGCCGCCGACCCCGATGCAGATTCCGGTCCCGCCACCCGAGGCTGAGCGAAGCGCCCCGGGGTAGGGCCCCCCGGGGCGATGAGCGAGAATCGTTGGAGCGACGGTCAGGCGAGCCAGGGAGCGGATGCCGTGAGCGGGATGAAGCGGACGACCAAGAAGAAGCTCATGGTCTTCAGCGGTCGGGCGCACCTCGAGCTGGCGGACGAAGTGGCCGGGCTACTGGGCACCGGCCTGGTCCCGACCTCGGCCTACCAGTTCGCCAACTCCGAGACCTACATCCGCTACGAGGAGTCGGTCCGCGGCTGCGACGCCTTCGTGCTCCAGAGCCACACCGCCCCGATCAACGAGTGGATCATGGAGCACCTCATCATGGTCGACGCGCTCAAGCGCGCCTCGGCCAAGCGGATCACGGTCGTGGCGCCGTTCTACGGATACGCCCGCCAGGACAAGAAGCACCGTGGCCGCGAGCCGATCTCGGCACGCCTGATGGCCGACCTGTTCAAGACCGCCGGCGCCGACCGGCTGATCTGCGTCGACCTGCACGCCGACCAGATCCAGGGCTTCTTCGACGGTCCGGTCGACCACTTGATGGCGCTGCCGATCCTGGCCGACCACGTGCGGGAGAAGTACGGCGACCAGCGGCTGGCCGTCGTGTCACCCGACGCGGGTCGGATCAAGGTGGCCGAGCGCTGGTCGGCCAGTCTCGGCGGGGCGCCGCTGGCGTTCATCCACAAGAGCCGCCGGACCGACCGGCCCAACGAGACGGTCGCCAACCGGGTGGTGGGTGATGTCGCCGGCCGGATCTGCGTGCTGGTCGACGACATGATCGACACCGGCGGCACCATCGTGAAGGCCGCCGAGGCGATCATGGCTGAGGGGGCTGCGGGCGTCATCGTCGCTGCCACCCACCCGATCCTGTCGGGCGACGCCGTCGACCGGCTCAAGAACGGCTCGATCGCGGAGGTCGTGGTCACCAACACGCTGCCGCTGACCGACGACAAGCTGTTCGACAACCTCACGACGTTGTCCATCGCGCCGCTGCTGGCCCGGGCGATCCGCGAGGTGTTCGAGGACGGCTCGGTCACCAGCATGTTCGACGGCCACGCCTGAGCCGGCTCCCTGACCGCGGTCGACTCGGGATTCGCGGTGCCGCACCGCGTCCGCCGTACACTGACGCGGTTGCCTCGGCGAGGGAGGCCGTGCCACGCGCGGCGCTCCGTGATCGACTGGGCCGGCTCACTGCCGTGCTGACTCGATCGCGCGGCGTCTTCTCGCCGGCGACAACCCGAGACATACGAGCACGCACGTCACGACTGGGAGAGAAGACTTCATGGCTGCCGAGAAGATCAAGGCCGAGCTGCGCACCGAGTTCGGCAAGGGCGCCGCCCGGCGCATCCGCCGGGCCGACAAGGTCCCCGCCGTCGTCTACGGCCACGGCAACGACCCCGTCCACCTGACCCTCCCGGGGCACGACACCATGATGGCGCTCAAGCACGGCGGCGCCAACGCGCTGCTCGAGCTCGACATCGACGGCGAGGAGCACCTGGCGCTGACCAAGCAGGTCCAGGTCGACCCGATCCGCCGGGTGCTGGAGCACATCGACTTCGTCGCAGTCCGCCGCGGCGAGAAGGTCACCGTCGAGATCCGCGTGGTCCTCGTCGGCGAGGCCGTCCGCGAGGCGTTGGTGGTGACCGAGCAGACCACCATCCAGGTCGAGGCGGAGGCCACCCACATTCCCGAGTCGATCGAGATCGACATCGAGGGCGCCGGAGTCGGCACCCAGATCCACGCCTCCGACCTGGTGCTTCCCGAGCGGCACCACGCTGTTGCTCGACCCGGAGGCTCTGGTCGTCAACATCACCAACGCGCCGACCGAGGAGGAGCTCGAGGCCGATCTCGACGTCGAGGGCGCCGAGGGCGAGGTCGCCGAGGGCGAGGTCCCGGCCGTCGGGGACGAGGCCGAGTCCGCCGAGGCCGCCGAGGGCGACGCGGAGTGATCCTGACCCGGCTCGGCACCCTGGTCGCCAGGGTGCTGGGTCGGGGACAGCGAGACGACGCGGCACCAGCACCCATGGCCACCAGCAGCGACACCTCGGACGCCTGGCTGGTCGTCGGGCTGGGCAACCCCGGCCCGGCGTACGCCGGTCACCGGCACAACGTGGGCTACCTCGTCGTCGACGAGCTGGCGGCCAGGATGGGATCCTCGCTGCGCGCTCACAAGTCGGGCCGGGCCGAGGTCGTCGAGGGCCGGCTCGGGGCCCCCGGGCCAGACGCGCCTCGTGTGGTGCTGGTGAGGGCAAGGTGCTACATGAACGAGTCGGGCGGACCCGTCAAGGCCCTGGCGACGTTCTACAAGGTCGCGCACGACCACGTGGTCGCCGTTCACGACGAGCTGGATCTGGACGTTCGGCAGGCTGCGGGTCAAGCTGGGGGGCGGCGACAACGGCCACAACGGCCTGCGTTCGATGCGCTCGTCGCTCGGCACCGGTGACTTCCACAGAGTGCGGGTCGGGATCGGCCGACCGCCGCGGGCGTCAGGAGATCTCCGACTTCGTGCTCAGCAACTTCTCCGCCGGAGAGCGCAAGGAGCTGGCGTTCCAGGTGCTCGACGCCGCCGACGCGGTCGAGTCCCTGGTCACGCGGGGTCTCGGCGAGACCCAGCAGCGCTTCAATTCCTGAGCTCGACCCTGGTCCCGCCGGGGTCCGGGACTGCACGATCGTGCAGCACGCTTTACCCGCGCCCGCATCGTGGTCTGGACCACCTACATGAATTTGCAGGCTTTGCGCAATCCCCCAACTTGCCGAGTTGACTCGTGCTAGGGCGCGGGAGAAGATGGTCCCACGTTTGAGTCGTGGGGTCTCAAGCGGGTCCCGAGGAGGTCAAGGTCTCTTGGCGGCGCAATCCTCGGGGGAGTTCAGAACAACCGGTCTCGCACTCGGACGGGATGGGAAGCATGATTCCCTCGTCGGCGCCGCCACCCCCACGCTGGGCAGTATCAGCGTGCAGAGATTCAGCCTCTACCTTCCCGGGATCGCATGGGGAAATAAGGTGTGACCACTAGGTGACACCTTGGTGCCCCTCCTCACGGTGACATTCGACACCAAGCCTGAGGGGGCCGGGGGGAATGAGTACGTTGAGGTCGGGGCCCGACCTCGTCGTGCCCGCACCGCGTGCGGCACGGGAGCCGGTGGTGGAGGGCGTTCTTGCGCCGCCCACCACGACGACCGTGCCCATCAGTACGCGGCACCGGGTGCGCCGATGGATCTTGCCCGCCGAAGCCGCGTCCGCGGCTCTGTTCGGAAGCGTCGCCGCGCTCGCGCTGCAGACGCCGTTGCTGTTCGCGCTGCCGTTGGTCGTCCTCGCGATGGTGACCAACTACCACATGGGTCTGGAGACGATCCGGCCCGGTCTGCCTCACCTGGGACGGATCGTGCGTGACGCTGCGCTGCCGATGCTGCTGGTCACCATGGGCGTGGCCGCTCACCTGCTGCCGCCGATCCGGCTGACCGAGGCGCTCGCCATCGTCGGCGTGGTCTCGGGCACGGCCCTGGTCGGCACCGTGGTGCGCCGGGTGGTCGAAGGCCAGCTCCGGCTCGTCGTGGTCGGCGACCCCGAGACCTCCGCGTTGGCGGCGGCCCGCTGGGCCGGTGACCGACGTGCCCGCGTCGTGGGTGCCGTGCTCGTGGACGGTAGTCGCCGCGACGCTCTGGCGCTGTCGGACAACTTCGGGGTCGACGTCGTGCTCGGCTCGGACGACGTGGCGCACTGGGTCAGCCGGTGGCAGACCGACGTGGTTGCGGTGGTCGGCAACACCTCCGCCGAGAGCGTGCGCCGCCTGTCGTGGGCACTGGAGGGCACGTCCGCCTCGCTCGCGGTGATGGGGGTCGTCGACCGCATCGCTCCGCACCGCATCGACGCCTCGACCCTCGCCGGCGGCACGCTGCTCCACATCCGCAGCAGCCGGCCGTCGCTGTTCGTGCGCTCGGTCAAGGCAGTCGTCGACCGGGTCCTGGGCACGCTGCTGCTGATGCTCGCCGCGCCCGTGCTCGGCCTGCTCTCGCTGCTGGTGCGGCTCGACTCGTCGGGCAAGGCGTTCTTCAAGCAGGTGCGGGTCGGCCAGGACGGCAGCCTCTTCACGATGTACAAGATGCGCACCATGCACGTCGACGCCGAGCAGCGGCTGGCCGACCTGACGTCCCAGGACGAGGGCAACGGCGTGCTGTTCAAGATCCGCAACGACCCGCGCATCACCCGCATCGGCCGGCTGCTGCGCAAGACCTCGCTCGACGAGCTGCCTCAGCTGATCAACGTCGTCCGCGGCGAGATGTCGCTGGTGGGACCGCGCCCCGCTCTCCCACAGGAGGTCGAGAAGTACGACGACGTGGAGCGCCGGCGCCTCGCCGTCCGCCCCGGCATGACCGGCCTGTGGCAGGTGAGCGGCCGATCCAACCTGTCGTGGGAGGAGTCCGTCGAGCTCGACCTGCGCTACGCCGACAACTGGCGCCTGGTCGACGACCTCGGCATCGGCTTCCGCACGGTCGACGCCGTGGTCCGCTCGCGCGGGGCCTACTGATCTCCGAGACAGTGGCGGTCGGGTCCTGGCCCGGCCGCCACGCCCGGTATCCTGCCGAGTGATGGACGAGGCGTGGTGACGGACGAGGCTCGGGAGGCGCTGGCCCCCCGTGACGGGCGCCCGACCCGTGCCCTGCTGGTCGGCTCCAGCGGTGGCCACCTCACGCAGCTGCTGGCGCTTCAACCCTGGTGGCAGGGCGTCGAGCACGCCTGGGTCACCTTCGACACCCCTGACGCAGTGCATGCGCTGGCTGGCGAGGAGCGGGTGTGGTGGGCTGCGCACCCGACCACGCGCAACGTGCCCAACCTCCTGCGCAACACCGCCCTGGCCCAGCGCGTCGTACGGCAGTTCCGCCCGACGCTCGTGGTGTCGACGGGCGCGGCCGTGGCGCTGCCGTTCTTCCTGGCCGGCAAGGCCCAGGGCGCCCGCACGGTCTTCATCGAGGTCTACGACCGCATCGAGACGCCGACCCTGACCGGGCGGCTGTGCCGGCCGGTGACCGACCTGATGATGGTGCAGTGGCCCGAGCAGGCCGAGCTCTACGACGACGCGGTCGTGATCGGTCCGCTGCTGTGAGCGCCCCGGCGAATCGACACATCGTCGTGGTGGTGGGCACCGACCACCACCCCTTCGACCGCGCCGTCGCCTGGGCCGACGACTGGCAGCGGCGGCATCCCGAGGACCGTGTCGTCATCCAGTTCGGCCGGTCCCGACCTCCCGAGCTGGCGTCGGGGCACGACTTCCTGGCGCCCGAGGAGGTGCGCGACGGCATGGCCGCCGCTGACGTGGTCATCACCCACGGGGGGCCGGGCACGATCAGCGACGCACAGCGTTCCGGGCACCGCCCGATCGTCTTCCCCCGAGATCCCGCGCGCGGCGAGCACGTCGACGACCACCAGCTGCGGTTCGCCGCGTGGTGCGCAGAGCGCGACCTGGTGGGCCTGGCGCGCGAGGTCGACGACCTCGAGAGGCTGCTGGCGGAGGCTGCGGACACCCGCGCGGCAACGGCCGACACCGCGCGCAGCCGGGCCTCGGTGGCCACGTTCGCCGAGCTTGTCGGTCGGCGCCACGTCATCGGGGCGCGGCCCGCGTCCGCGGCCCGGCTGCTGCTGGTGCTCGACAACGGGTCGCTGCCCGACGGGGTCGACCTCGGCCGGCTTCCGACGCCCGCGACCGGGCTGGCGGTGCTGGCTCGTCGCCGGTTGCGCCGCTCCGAACGAGCCCCGGTGCTCGACTACTGCAGGGGCATCCGCGAGAGCGTCGCCGTCTCCGCTGGGCAGGGGGCCGGCGGAAGGCTCCCCATTGGTGGCGGTGGCCGCCGCCGACCTGCCCACCGCGCTCGCCCTCGCCCACGACCGGCAGCTCGCCGTCGCCGTGCTCGACCGTGGCCTCGGGCGTGCGGCCCGGCTGGCGCTGCGCCACGCGCAGGTGCCGGTGGTCAGCCCGCCGGCGCGGCCCTGACCGAACGGCCCCGGCCTCGTCGGCGTACGACGGCCAGAAGCTCGGCCACCCGCAGCCGGTGCCGCAACCGGTGCACCAGGCCGACGTAGACCAGGCCACCGAGCACCGACGTGGCCAGCAGGGCGAGCGGCGCGTCGGCGCCGAAGAGTCGCGCCGTCAGCGGAGGGGTCACGAAGCACAGCACGGCCAGCCCTGCTGCGAGCAGCGTGCGGCGGTCGGAGGGGTTGCCGAGGACCGGGCGGATCTGCCAGGTCGGCAGCGCGTTGGACACCAGGATCGAGGCGGACCAGGCCAGGGCGGCGCCGCTGATGCCGAGCACCGGCACCAGGGACAGGTTGAGCACCAGGTTGGTGGCCAGCGCCGCCATGTTGTTGCGCAGGCTCTGCACCGCGCGACCGATCATCAGCAGCGCGATGTCGACCGGTCCGGCAGCGGTGCCGGCCAACATCCCCAGTGCGAGGATCACCACGACGGGGGCGCCCGACTCATAGCCCTCGCCGAAGATCAACAGCATCGGCGCCGGGCACCATCGCGCAGGTGAGGTAGACCGGCCAGGCGATGAGGACGTTCCAGGTGGTGGCGGTGCGCAGCGCCAGCCCGGCAGCGGCAACGTCGCCGCCGGAGTAGAGCCGGGCGATCTGGGGCCCGACCATCTGCTGGATCCCCTTGATCGCCTGCAGGCCGGCGGCCACGAAGCGTGAGGCGGCGGTGTAGACGGCGGCCGCCGCCGGTCCGGCGATCGCGGCCACGATGGGGATGTCGGCGCGGCGGACACCGATCTGGGCGATCTGGGTCAGCGAGCGGGGGGCGTGGAAGCGCCAGACCTCGGCAGCGACCCCCCGCAGCCCCGGCGTGCGCGGGGTGGCGAAGGAGCGGACGCCGTGGCGGCGCGCGAGGCGGCGCAGGCTGAGCGAGCCCGCCACGGCGGAGACGGCGTACGGCAGCACCCAGGCCAGCGCCAGCCAGACCGCGGAGTCGGTCGTGAGGGCCACGGTCAGCGCCAGCAGCGGCTGCAGCCCCTGTCTGCAGGAGGCTTTCGACGAGGATCGTGGGCCGGACCGTCCCGAACCCGCGGGTGCCCGCGAGCACCAGGTTGGACACGGCGGCGAACGGGAGGAAGAGCGCCATCACCTGACCGGTGCGCGTGAAGGTGTCGCCGCCGATCGGCAGGTGGGGGAGGCCGAAGAAGAGGCCCGCCGAGGCGAGCAGCGCCAGGACCAGCACCGGGGCGAGGGTCGCGGTCATCACCGCGCCGACGCCGCCGTCCGCGGGTGGACCCTCCCCCTCGCCGGGCGCGCCCTCCTCATGGAGCTTGATGGCCACGAAGCGGACGACTCCGATGTCGGAGCCCAGCGTGACCACGGCCAGCGCGATCAGGAACAGCGAGGTCTGGGTGAAGACGATGCCGACCTCGGCCTTCGGGAAGGCCCAGGTGGCGACCATGATGAACGCCAGCCCACCGAGGCTGGTGATCACCGCCCCCGCCAGCCCGCCGAGGCCGCCTCGCGCGAGCCGCCTGAGCTCGCGGTCGTGGTGGGGGGCGTCGGACGCGGCGTCGTGGCTCATGCGGTGGGTCAGTCGGCGTCGTCGCCCGGACGAGGCCTCGCCCGGGGGATGCGAGGTCGGTCGATCGCCACCACGCCCATCGTGCGGGTGCCGCTGGTGCGTGCCCAGACGAGCCCGCGCTCGAGCTCCGTCCGGGAGGTCTCGCCGAGGACGACGACGGGCACCCAGTAGCCGCAGCCGCCGATCAGTGAGCGCCCGCCGGTCTCGTCGATGCTGCGGGCGTGCACGACCACCCAGTCGAACTCCTCGGCGGCCCGGGCCAGCACGGTGTCCATCCGTGGGGTGCCGTAGAGGCGCTCGCCGGACTCGGGGTCACGGCCGGGGGACAGCCGGCTCACGCCGGACTGGCGGCGGTTGACGACCGCCATCAGGTCGCGACGCGAGCTGAGTGACTCCGACAGCCCCATGGTCCGGCTGGGCGTGCTGCTGGCGCCGTCGACCAGGAGCACCGTCTGTGCGCCCTGCGCCAGCGCTCGCGCCAGCTCGTCGGGCAGGGTCAGCTCAGGATCTCCGCTCAGCCGAGAGACCGCCACGGCGGCCGCGTCCTTGACCCGCCGGGTGAGCACGGCTGCCACCATCAGCGCCGCGTCGGGGATCGGGTCGTCGTCGGCGAGCGCGGGCGGGCCGGCGGCGATGTGCCCCAGCACCGGGACGCCGAGACGCTCGATGTCGTCAACGGTGCGCAGCAGCTCGAGGCGGCGCTCGCGGGTGACCGCGATCACCGCGCCGAGGACCAGTCCGCCCAGCGCGCCGGCCACCGCAGCCAGCCCCACCGGGACCGACAGCCCGGACCGTCGGGCGACCGGGTCGACGATGACCTGACCGGAGCTTCCGCCGGAGGTCTCGAGCGTGGACAGCTGGAGGCGGAGGTTCTGCAGCTGCGCGGAGATGGCGCGGACCTCGGGGGAGTTGGCGCCGCGGCCCTGCTTGCGCACCCGGGCGAGGTCGTTGGTGAGCGTGTCGATGCGGTCGGACAGGCTGGCCTCGCGCGACTGGACGAACGCATCGCTGCGCTCGCCGCGGTAGGCGAGGTAGGCCTCGCCGGCAAGCGTGGCGACCTGCTCCGCCACGTCGGGGTCCTCGGCCCGGAACGTCACGTCGATGATCTGGGTGTTCGACGGGATCGACACCGAGAGGCCCTTGGTGATGTTGAGGTTCTGGGCGCTCTCGGGCAGCTCGGCGCGCACGGACCGGACGATCACGTCGCTGGTGACCACCTGAGCCTCGGTCTCGAGGCGGGTCAGGTCGCTGCCGGCCCCGTCGGGGCTGTAGGGGTTGCCGTCGAGCGGCTGCACCAGCACGGCCGCGGTGGCGACGTACTGCGTGGGAAGCAGCGCGGCCACGGTCGCCCCGAGAACGGCCCCAGCGACCGTCAGCGCGGCGATCAGCCGCACGTGAGCACGCAGCGCGGTGCTCAGCTTGAGGCGCCCGGACACAGCGGGCTCAGCAGTGCTCATGACGGATCTCGTCGGTCCCCTCTTGTCTCGACCGGATCATGCCCCGCGTGCACGAACACGTCTCAAGAGGGCCGATGGTGCGGTGGCTCGTGTGATGCGATCCCACCCGGGCCGACCCACGACGCCTCGATCATACCGGTCACCTCGTCGCCGCATGGCACTCCTGCGGGAGCCCGGCCACGGGACCAGCGTCGTCAGCAGCCCGACGATGACCCCGGCGGTGAGCCCGCTCGCCACGAACACCTCCACCTGGCCGGGGCGATACTCCACGACCTGTGCCCGGACGATGACGACCGACTCGGCATTGTTGGTGAGGACCGCGCGGTCCAGCCGGGTCTCGAGCAGCTCGACGGTCTGCAGCAGCCCCTGGCCCGGAGAACCCTGGGCGATGTCGTCGAGCACCAGTCGCCGCAGGGTGCTCGCGCGGTTCTTGAGGGCGCGCACCCTGGTCTTGTTGATGGCGAAGGTCTCCGCCTGCAGCGCCAGGAGCCGCTCGGTGGCCGTGTTGGCACCAGCTCGCGCCTGCCGCCGAGTGTCGGCTCGGACCTGCACGACCAGCACGCGGGACCCGGGCTTGGCGGAGACGACCAGGCTGTCGCGCGCCTCGTCGGGGGTGACGCCCATCGACTCCGCGATCCTGGCGATCGCGTCGTCGGAGCGCAGCATGGCGGCGGTGGTGTCGAGGGTGACGAGCGGCTGCCGCTCGGTGTCAGAGCTCAGCGAGAGATAGGTCAGCTGCGGCGACATCGCCACCCGGGACGTGGCGTAGTAGCGCTGGGGCAGGCTCGCGAAGATCAGCCCGCCGACGATCGCGCCGAGGGCCGCCGTCACCAGGAGCCGCCTCCAGTGACGTCGTACGAACGAGGTGTAGGCCGCCAGCGTCGGCAGCGGGCGCTCGTCGTCAGCTCGCATCTAGGCCCTCCACACCGGCGGCCGGCCGAGCAGCTCGCCCAGCGCCTCGTCGTGCGGCTCGAAGGAGCGACGAAGATCGGTGGCGACGTCTGCCTCGAGCCCGGCCCCTGGCCGCGCGTTGTAGCGGTCGAAGCTCTCGGGCAGGACAGCCTCGATCTCGAGGAAGTCGGTCAGCCGAGCGAACTCGGCCTCCGGCTCGGCGAAGAACGACTCGGACTCGACGATGAGCAGGCGGTCGCGGCCCAGCCCCTCGATGAACGGCGTGAGCAGCCGGGCGTACTCACCTCGGCCGTGGTAGGCGTGGTGCCGGTGGTTGAAGCTCTGGTACGTCGGGTCGGCGAGCATCCGCTCCACCTCGCCCTCGAGCCGCGCCGGCTCGAGCTCGAGTGCCCGGGCGAAGGACTTCTCCCATTCGAACCCGCGGGCCAGCTCGTGCTTGTAGGCCGAGTAGGCGCGCTCCACCGGGTCGCGCACCATCGCCACGAGCTTGACGTCGGGCAGGTCGGCGGCGATGCGGCCCGGGGCCTGCGGGTGGAACATGTAGTAGCCGCTGGCGTCGAACACACGTAGGTCGTTGGGGGTGGGCCGGGTCGGGAAGTGGGCGCGGTACCACGTCTCACCGCGGTCGTAGTTGAGGTCGAAGTAGTTGACGCCCTTGTGCAGCTGGGCCCGGCGGATCTGAGGGTGGGCCATCAGCGCGCGGAACAGCGAGGTCGTGCCACAGCGCTGCCCGCCGATCACCAGGAAGTCCGGCGGTGGGCGGCGGTCGGCGGTGCGTTGGCCCCACCACACGGCGGCGGCGCGGCCGCGCGTGCGCAGGCCGACGGGCGTCATCTTGCGGAGGTTCACGCGGCGGCTCCTCGTTCGATGCGACTGACTCGGTCGTCCAGCAGACGAAGCACCCAGTCGAGGCGATGCTCGCCGGCGGCCACCGGCACCTGGCTCAGATCTGCGGCATAGCGGCCCGCGGCGCGCAGCAGGTAGAGCGCCAGCACCGGGTCGGTGAGGGCTGGGTCGACCCCGCAGCGCTGCAGCAGGCCTGGCAGGCCCGCCAGGAAGGCGTCCTCGCCGGCGGCCCCGGCGTCGCTGACCCGCACCGAGGATGCGGCGAAGTGAGCGACGTCGAAGCCTTGGGGGATGCCGTGCTCGAAGCGCTCCCAGTCCCAGACCTCGAGCCGCTGGCTGCTCCAGGCCATGTTCCAGGGGGTCCAGTCGCCGTGGGCGGCGCCGAGGGGGAGACGCCGGTCGCCTACCGCGCTCTCGAGCCGGGCGCGGAGGTCGGCGATCCGTGAGCCCCACCGTCCCCAGCCCGCCGGGTCGCTGGCGGCCAGCGTCGACGTCGCCCGGGCGGGTACGTCGTGCTCCTCGCCCGTGCGGGCGATCTCGCGGGTCTGCTCCACCGGCAGCTCCACCGGCTGGCGCTGCGCGTCGGCGGCCAGTGCGGAGGTCACCACCAGCTCGCGGCCGTGCCAGGAGCCCGCGCGAAGCACGTCGGGGGCGCGCAGGCTCCGCCACCCCAGCGTGGCGACCTCGGCGAGCGCGGCCGCCTCGCGGCGGACCAGCTCGCTCGAGACCTCGGTGGTGCCGACCTTGGCGAAGGCCAGCGTCCGACCGTCGGCGGACAGCAGTCGCAGCACCGGCTTGCGGTTGGCACGTGGGGGGCCCACGAGCACGCCGAGGCGGTCGTCGGGGGCGCCACCGACCCAGGCCTGCAGGTCTGCCCAGGCCGGGTCGTCGATGGTGAGCCGAGGAATCGGAAGCCAGGAGGCGACGCCCGCGCGAAGCCCCGCGGCCACGGCGGCCTTGGCGGCGCGTGCGGGCAGCGTGCGGGACCGGCGCTCGGTCACCAGGTGGCCGCCGGCCGGGGCGAGCGGCACCAGCAGGTGCGGACGAGCCGTCGACGGCAGCACGAGGTAGGACCGGTCGGCACGACCGGGTCGGGTCTGCAGCGTCGCTCGCCTCGGATCGACGCCCAGCTCGACCAGCAGGGCCACCAGCTCGGGCGGCACCGCTGGACGCCCGGTCATGGCAGCGCTCCTTCGGAAGCGGTGTCCGCGGTGTCGCGTGGCCACGGTCGTGGGGAGGAACGGGAGGGTGGTGCGTGTTCCCGCGACGAGAGCCCGATGACCGTCATCGTGACCATCATGGGCAGGTCGAGCGCGTCGTAGAACAGGAAGTAGAAGACCGACGTCACCAGCACCGTGGACGCCAGCAGGGCCAGTGAGGTCGATCGTCGTGCGTTGAGCCACAGCTGCCAGAGCAGGAACGACACCATCAGCGTGGCGCCGACGAAGCCGGTCATGAACACCAGGCCCCATAGGAACCCCTGGGTGCCGAGCGGGGGAGCGGAGCACTGATGGCAGCCCGGTGTGCCGCCGCCGGCGATGGAGTTGAAGTTGCTCACCATCTGCCGGGTGCTGCCGTAGCCCAGCACCGGGGAGGACTCCCACGTCGTCCGGAACACCTCGGCGACGGTGTCCTGCCGGCGTTCGTCGCTGTGCGGAGTGCTGACCCGGGTCACGATCGTCGCACCCAGCGGCGTTGCCACCAGGCTCACCGCCAGCACCACCCCAGCCAGCCCGGCTGCTGCCAGCGCCCGCAGGTCGCCGGCCGCCAGTCGCCGCAGCACGACCCAGGTCGCGGAGACGCCGAGCCCCACCCACAGACCGCGGTTGAGGGAGTAGACGACGGGCACGGCGGAGGCGAGCAGGATGGCCGGCCCGACCCACCGCCGCCATCCGGCGTCGCGTCCGAGCCAGGCGAAGACGAAGAACGGCACCAGCAGGCCGTAGGCGTTGCCCCAGGTGTTGGGATAGGAGTACGGCGCCGTGACCCGAGGCTGGCTGTAGCCGAGGAACTCCGACTGGAGCGCTACCCGCGGGTGGAACAACGCGTTCATGAACTCCTGCTTGGTGAACGACGACGGCAGGAAGAGCTCCAGCACCGACGGGAAGTCGAGGGTCGGCATCAACACCCCGAGCAGCCCGCCGGCGGTGGTGATCACGAAGAGGTAGCCGAACATCCGGGTGACTCGGGTGGTGGTCAGCCGGGTGCGGTCGGCGTTGAGGACGTAGAGGCAGACGACGGTGATCGCGGCGTACCACATGCTCCGGTAGCCGAAACCGACGAGGGGGCCGAGGCCGGTCTTCGCCTCCGTGCCGGGCGCGCGCACCCACAGCATGGTGACGCCGAGGGCCACCCAGAACAGGAACATCAGGTAGATGCCGAACCCGCGGGGCACCCGGATCCGGCGGTGCTGGACCAGCGACCAGATCATCGGGACTATGAGGATGAAGAGGATCACCTTGGAGATCCCCAGCACCCACCAGAAGGGGTAGAGGTAGACGTAGGTCGCGAGCGGCCAGTACTCGTCGAGGTGGCGCGACAGGAAGCTGCGTGGGCGCGGCCGAGGGACCAACCACCTGTCGTCGTGGTCGGCCCGCGGCGGCTGCGCCAGAGCGGTCACTCCCAGCCCCACCGCTCCCGCACGCGCACGTCGTAGACCCGCTCGAGCCGGGTCACCTCGTCGTCCAGCTGCTCCCGGACGTAGTCGACCGCCGCCTGGTCGGGGCGCATCTCGCTCTTGTCGATGGGGCGGTACAGCGTGCGATGGACCAGCGCGGAGCGCTTGACCGCCCCCACCACCCGGGCCCCGTCGTGCTCGCGGACCCAGTCGGCCGCGCGGCGCGCGACGTTGGCGACCCGGACCGATCGGGCGCCGGCGGCGGGCAGCCGCGCCTCGAGATCCTCAGCGGCCAGCGGCATCCGGCCGACGGCGAGGAAGTCGGTGGTCGCGTCCAGGAACGACTGCGGGTCGGTCGCCAGGTCGTCGAAGACCGCGATGTGGAACAGGTCGCGGTCGAAGTGCGCACCGAAGCGGTCCAGGCCCGTGGCGTAGCGGCTGTGCCCCAGCAGCTCCGGGACCTCGCGCAGGGCGCGCCCGAACTCGTCGGGCCACATCCCGTGCTTGCGGGCGTAGAGCCACGATGACCACGCCCGCTCCACCGGGTCGCGCAGCGAGACCATCATCCGGGGATGGTCGAGGGTCTCGGCGATCCGGGCGGCGGCCTGGTCGTGGAACAGGTAGTCCTGGCAGACCTCGCCCACGACCGGCTGGTCTGCCGCGTCGCGGAACTGCTCGGCGTACCAGGAGGTGCCGCGGTCGTAGTAGCGGTCGAAGTAGTAGAGGTCCTTGGCCGGGGTGAGGTAGACCTCCGGGTGCCGGATGAGCATCTCGTGGAGCCACGAGGAGCCGGCCTTGTCGGGGCCGATGTACAAGAAGTTGGGCAGCCGGCTCACGAGACCCCCCGTCCGAAGCGTCGGGCGACGGTGAGCACTCGCTGCGGGTCGACGCCGGTCGTGCTGACCAGGCCGAGCCAGGCGTGCGGCGCCACGGGGTGGGCGCGCAGCGCGCGACCGGCGAAGCGGAACGCCGCGCGGCGGTCGCCGGCCGTGCCCCTGGCGTAGGCGATCTGGCCCAGGATCCGGGCGTGACCACGTCGGCTCTCCGCGAAGTCGGGGTGCTTGTCGACCATGTACTCCAGCGCGTCGGCGGTGTTGAGGGCCTTGCCGCGGAACCAGGAGGGTACGTCCTTGCGGATATCGGCCAGCACCTCGGTCACCACGCCCACCTTGCCCACCCGCGAGGCGCGCAGCAGCCAGTCGTAGTCCTCGCCGTAGCCGTGCGGCAGCTCTTCGTCGTAGGTGCCGGCCTTGGCGAAGGCGATCCGGCGGATCGCCAGCGTCGAGCTGTGCAGCTCCTTGACGCGGTTCTGCAGCAGCCGCTCGTGCGTCACCACCTCCGACTGGCCGGGCCAGTCGACGTCGCGGTCGCCCATCAGCAGCCGGATGCCGGCACCGACGGCCAGCAGCTGGGGATCGCTCTCCAGCCGCTCCACCTGGCGGCGGATCTTGGCGGGGTGCCAGAGGTCGTCGTCGTCACAGCTGGCGACGATCTCACCGTCGGTGTGGCGCAGCCCGCAGTTGCGGGCGCCCGCCAGCCCAGGGGTCCCGTCGTTGGTGATCGAGCGGACCGTGCGCCCGTCGCGGCCGAGCTCGGCCAGGGTGGGGTCGGCGTCCTCGCGGTCGTGGACGACCAGGATGTCCAGCTCGCCCTCGTAGTCCTGGCCGACGATGGTCGCGAGCGTCTCGCGCAGCAGCTCGGGGCGTCCGCGCGTGGGGATGACCACCGACACGGTGGGCAGGCGCTCGTCGGAACGGTTGTCAGTGGTCACGCGGTCATCCTTGCGTCGTATCGGTCGTCGTGCTTGAGGAGGCTCGGAGGTAGCCGTAGGCCTGGAGCCAGGGGAGCGTCGCCGCCGTCACCAGCCGGCGCTCGCCCGCCGGGAGGGCGCGCCGCCATTCGTCGTCCGGGCGCAGGTCGAGGATGCCGTGCTCGAAGCGGCCGGGGTTGCCCGAGAGGCCGTGGCTGGCGGCCAGGGTCACGTCGTGGTCACCGACGTGGGCGAGGTCGTTGTCGCTCGCGCTGGCGCCCAACGCCGTCAGCAGGGCGGCCATCGCCGCGCGAGGCCGGGCCATCAGGTCCTCATAGCGGACCCGCACCATCGGGATGCCGGAGACGCGGCCCATGAGTGCCATCTCCGACTGGAGCGCAGCCCACTGGCTCGAGGACCGCGCCACCCCCGGCGACCACATGGTCGCCCGTCCGCCGCCGTCGGCGCCCGCCTGGGGTCGGGCATGGCGACGCCGTGACCAGGAGTAGGCGACGCCGCGGGGGTCGCGCACCAGGTTGACGAAGGAGAGGTCGAACCCCGGGTCGGCAAGGCCGTGGCCGCGAGTGCCCAGGGCGAGCCCGTGGGCGGGACCCTTGCTCGCGTCGACGACGTAGGACGCCGCGCTGACCTCGGCGACCGCGCGGTAGAGGCGGCCGTAGTCCCGCTGGTACTCGTGCAGGGCGTCGGTCAGGCGTCGCCCCCCCGGTCGGCCGGCGCGGAGCAGCGCCGGCACGTGTCGCTGTCGCGCGACCTCGGTGCGCAGCTCGGCGAGCCGGCGGAGCCGGTCGGCGTCCCAGCCGTCGTACGCGCGGCGGCCCACCTCCGACCAGAACGGGCACGCGGAGAAGCGCTCCTCGCAGCCGCAGCGCTCGTCGTCGGGGAAGACGGAGCGGGGTAGGTCGACGAGCTCGCCCACGTTGACCCAGCCGGGGACCGCACCGAGCATGCGTTCGAGCAGCGTGCTCCCGGAGCGGCCGAAGCCGCCCAGATAGATCACGCGTGGGCGCGCGCCAACGCCTTCGGTCATTGCTGCTACAGCCCCATCCCGTCATCGCCTGACCCGGGCATCGACGCCAGCGACGAGCCCCCCTCGTGCATCGGCGCGGGTGCCGCGCCGTGGCAGGCCTCCATGGTAGGGCCCCGGCGGGCGCCCCTGGCCCGGGACGGCCTCTGCCGAACGGGAACGCGTGCATTTCCCGCTGAAACCGGCCCGAGGTGACTAGACCGCAATGACCCGAACGGACTATGCGTTAGGGGCTCGTTCGGGTGGAACGTATGCTGGGCGGGCAGTCTCATGGGGTGGCTGCGCTTGATACATGGGGGGCCTTCGTGGTCACAGCACGTCCAGTTGCGCTGCGCGCAGCCATCCGTCTCGTCATTGCGCTGGCGATCGGGCTCGTGGGCATCGGCGCCCTGGCGCCTGCGCACGCCGACCCGGTCGTCTCGCCCGTGCCGGGCAAGACCGCCGGTGCGCTCGACGGCGAGGTCTACGCGCTCGCCAAGGTGGGCAACACCATCGTCGCCGGTGGCAGCTTCACCTCGGCCAGCTCGTGGGGCAGCAGCACCGCGGTGCCGCGGGCCGGCATCCTCGCCTTCGACGCCGACAACGGCCAGCTGGTCGACGCCTTCGCGCCGGTGCTCAACGGCACGGTCTATGCGTTGGTCCCCGGACCGGCGCCCAACACGGTGCTGGCGGCCGGCACGTTCAAGCGGATGGACGACAAGAGCGTCAAGCGCGTGATCATGATCGACGTCACCACCGGCAAGCGGATCACCTCGTTCAAGGCTCCTGGGATCAACGGCCGCGTCAACTCCCTCGCGGTGCAGGGCAACCGGCTGTACGTCGGCGGCAACTTCACCAAGGTCGCGGGTGCCCCGCACGCCGGCATCGCCTCGCTCGACTTCACCACCGGCGCCTTCGACCCGTTCGTCAACGTGCAGATGAGCGAGCGTCACAACGACAGCGGCTCGGGCGCCAAGAGCGCGGTCGGCGTCACCGAGCTCGACGTCACCCCCGACGGGTCGCGGGTGGTCGCCATCGGCAACTTCAAGCGGGTCGACGGCCTCTCGCGCGACCAGGTCGTGATGCTCGACACCAACGGGTCCCAGGCAGTCGTCTCCCCGACCTGGGCGACCTCCAGGTTCGAGCCGTACTGCGCCAAGCGAGCCTTCGACTCCTGGGTGCGCGACGTCAGCTTCAGCCCCGACGGCTCGTTCTTCGTCGTCACGACCACCGGCGGGCCCAACGCCGGGACGGTGTGCGACTCCGCCTCGCGCTGGGAGACCCACGCGGTAGGGACCAGCCTCGAGCCGACCTGGGTCGACTGGACCGGTGGCGACACCCTGTGGGGCGTGGAGGTCACCGACGACGTGGTCTACGTCGGCGGTCACATGCGCTGGATGAACAACATCAACGGCCGGGACTCCGCCGCCCAGGGCGCCGTGGCTCGACCCGGCATCGCGGCGCTCAGCGTCCAGAACGGCCTCCCGCTCGACTGGAACCCGGGCCGGCACACGCGCGGCGAGGCCGCCTACGTCTTCCTCGCCACCGACAACGGGCTCTACTTCGGCAGCGACACCGACTGGATCGGCAACTACGAGTACCAGCGCCCGCGCATCGGGTTCTTCCCCTATCTCGGCGGGCACGAGATCGCCCCCGACAACCGCGCCGCGCTGCCCGCCGACATCATGGTCGGCTCACCCGGCAGCTCGGGCGACTCCCTGGCCGTGCAGTCCTTCGACGGCACCGCCGTCGGGGTCCGCAGCACCCTCAGCAGCACGGGTGTCGCCTGGGGCAGCACCCGTGGCGCCTTCTGGATCGGCGGCAAGGTCTTCTACGGCAGCAGCGACGGCTGGCTCTACAGCCGCACCTACAGCAAGGGCACGTTCGGGCCGGCGGTCAAGCTGGACCCCTACCACGACCCCTACTGGAACGGTGTCGCCACCGGCTCGGGCTCGTCGACCTACACCGGCGTCGTGCCGGCGCTGTTCAGCAGCTTCAACTCCTCGGTCAGCGGTCTCGCCTACGCCAACGGTCGGATGTACTACTCGACCGCCGGGTCCTCGACCCTGAGCTACCGCTACTTCAGCGCCGACTCGGGCATCGTCGGGGCAGAGGCGTTCAACGCGTCCAACGGGATCAACTGGAGCGATGCCAACATCGCGTTCACCTCCGGTGACCAGCTCTACTTCGTCTCCCGCTCCACAGGCCAGCTCAAGCGCATCGCGCTGGTCAACAACCTGCCCACCGGGTCCGCCACGGTCGTCGACGCGACCCGCGACTGGCGCGGCCGCTCGGTCTTCCTGGCCCCGCAGAACGTCAACGCGCAGCCCGTGGCCGACTTCACCGCCAGCTGCGTGGAGCAGTCCTGCGACTTCGACGCCACCGCCTCGGTCGACCCGGACGGCACGATCACGGGCTACTCCTGGGCCTTCGGCGACGGCACCACGGCCACCGGCGCGACCCCTCACCACGACTACACCACGGCCGGCGACATGTCAGTCACGCTGACCGTCACCGACAACGAGGGCGGCACCGGGTCGACCACCCAGACGGTGAACGTCCAGGCGCCCGCGGAGTCGACGATCGCCTTCGTCGACGCGGCGACCTCGGCTGCCTCGTCGACTGCCGGCACGGCCTCGGTGCAGGTCCCGGCGTCCGTCCAGGCCGGCGACGTGATGGTGCTCTACGCCAGCGTCGCGACGCTCGACCCGGGCCTCACCGGACCCGCGGGCTGGACCCAGGTCGGCTCGGAGACCGCGGCCAGCATGTCGTCAACGGTCTGGATGCGCACGGCGACTGCCGGCTCGGCGGGCAGCAGCGTCGACCTGGGCTTCGCGACGCCGTCCAAGTCGGCCCTGACGCTGGTGGCCTACCGCGACGCCTCCGCCACGCTCGCTCCGGGCGCGATCGCGTCCTCCTCCGACGACAACGTCAGCACCCACGTGGCGCCCACCGTCACGGCACCGTCGGGCGCCTGGGTGCTGAGCTACTGGTCCGACAAGTCCTCCTGGATCACCGACTGGACGACGCCCGTCGACCAGCAGCAGCGTGCGATCGCCATCGGTGAGGGCAGCGGGCGCGTCACCTCGGCGATGGTCGACTCCGGAGCGAGGGTGGCGGCCCCGGGACCGGCGGGCGGCCAGGTGGCCGAGAGCATCGGCACCAAGCCGAGCACGCGCAGCATCAGCTGGACGATCGCCCTGTCGCCGGCGCCGTGACGCCCGCCGCCGTCTCGGGCAGCCCCCACGCACGAGAGGGGGCCGCTGGTGGCGCGTCAGCGGCTGAAGTAGACCACGCGCGCCAGCCAGCCGTTGAACTGGTCGGGGTTGTCGGGCACCAGCCCGCCCTTCGGGTTGAGCTTGCCTCCGACCGAGACGGGCGTCCGGTCGTCGAAGGTGATGTCGCCGACCTCACCGGACTCCTCCCACGTCCGCCACGACGTCACGGTCCCGTCGTCGCCGATCTCGCCGGCGTACAGCGTGACGCCGTCGTCGTCGCGCTGGCAGCGCAGGCGGTACCACGTCCTGGGCTCGAGCGGCACCTTGGAGCCGACCTCCAGGGCGCCTTGGGTGCCGGCGATCCGGCAGGACGGCTGGCCACCGTCGGCCTGCAGCTTGAGCTGCCCGACGTCGCCGAACAGCCCGCGCTGGAGCAGGTTGTCGCCGTTGTCCACCGCACTGCGCGTCGCCGCAGCCGGGAAGTAGATGTCGACCCCGATCGCGAACTCCTCGTCGCCGGGGGCGAAGGCGTTGCGCTCGGGCGCCAGGTCGATCTTCAGGGCAGCGAGCGCCCCGTCGGCGGTGGCCTCGGTCTCCGGAAAGACGGCCGCGCCGCTCTCGGCGACGGGTCCGCGGCCGGTCGTCACCCGGCCACCGGCGGCGCGCACCACCTCGACCCGCACGTCCCGAGGTTCGGTCACGAAGCGGGCGGGCCCCTGGCCGGGGCGCACCTCGATGACGAGCTCGTCGCCAGGGTCGGGCCACGGCACGTCGTCGCGAGGGTCCTCCCTCGGCGGGGTGGTCGTGGGTGGCTCCGGCTCCGGTTCGGGGCCGCACCCGAGGCTGGCGAGTGCGACCACCGTGAGCAGGGCGCCGAGCGCGCGCGTGGTCGGCATCGGCACCTCCTCCCGGGCCGTCGGCTCTGTCGCCGATCATGGGTCGATGGGACAATCCCACCATGACATCCGCGGGGGGCGGTGCGGTTTCCGGGGGACCGCGCCTGGGGAGACGGGCGACGCTGGCCGGCGGGCTCGCCGGACTCGGGGTGTCCGTGGCCGCCTGCACGCGCGACTCAGAGGCGCCACCGGGCCCGGTGCCCTCCCCAGGCCCCGGCCCTCCCGAGAACCGCTTCACCGGCGACCCCGGCCCCGGCCGGATGTACTTCGGGGTCAGCCTGGCGACCGACCAGCCTGCGGTCGACGAGACCGGGCTGGGGGCGGCGGGGATCTCCCTGGCGCGGCGCTTCTACCCGCCACACCAGATCGGGCTGATGAGCGCGATGGTCGCCAGTGACGCGCGGTCGGGCGTCGTCCCGTTCGTCTCGTTCAAGGTCGACGGCTCGTGGGCGTCGGTGGCGACGGGGCGCCAGGACCGGTGGCTGGACCGCCTGCTCGAGCCGCTGGACGGGTTGGGGGTGCCGTCGATGATCGGCCTGCACCACGAGCCCGAGAACGACGTCAGCGCTGGCGGCGACGACGCGGCCTCCTGGGTCGCGATGCAGCAGCGACTGCTGCGCCGGACCGAGTCGCTGCCCACGGTGACCCCCGTGCCCATCCTGATGAACTGGACCTTCCAGTCGCGTCAGCGCAAGCCCGCGGAGTGGCTGGTCCCCGAGTCGCCGGTGATGGGCATCGACTTCTACAACCCCTGGCGCCCGGACACGGGCGGGCAGTGGGAGGAGTTCGCGACGCTCTACGAGCGCTGCCGTGACTACATCCCCGAGCAGACCATCGTGGTGCCCGAGATGGGCACCGCCGCCGACCCGTTCGACCCGACCCGGGCGGCGCTCTGGCTGCGCGACGCCTTCGACACCGCGGTGCGCGAGGGGATCGCAGGCATGGCGTGGTTCGACGCCCGCCTCAAGGCCGGTCGCGGCCGGGTGCTGGACCCCGCCGGCCGCCGCGAGCTGATCCACCTGCTCGGGAGACCCGAGGTCGCCCGGGTCGAGCCCAGCTCGGTCTAGCCACCGCCCCTCACCAGGTCAGTCGGCGCTCCTCGAGCTCGGCCAGGGCCGGCCCCGCCACACCCTCGATCTCGGCGATCTCGGACTCGTCGAGATGGCGTCGCCACGACTCCGCCACGTCGGCCGGTCGCCGGTCGAAGCGGTGCAGCTCGTGCGACGACGGGTCCCCATGCCCTGGCCGGGCAGGGGTCTCCTCCGACCCGGTCATCTCGTGGTTGGTCTCTTCGGAGTAGTCCAGCCCCAGCAGGCCGAACAGCCGGCGGGCCCCCTCGGGGCCGCCGGCCGCCAGCTCGCTGTGCGACACCACGACGGTCCCCGGCGCCTTCGGCAGGTCCTCCAGCGCGAGCCGCTGCAAGACGGTCCAGAACACCCCCATCCGCGCGGCGGGGGACAGCCGGTCGACGCCCCCGGCCCACAGCTCGGCCACCCGGGGCTCGGCCTCGGCGACCACGGGCACCAGGGCGGCGATCTCGGTCAGGTCGGGCTCCCAGCCCATCCGGCGGTAGCTCGCGAGCACGGCCCCGGGGTGGCGGTAGACCTGAAGGGCTCGGGCGCCCGTCACCTCACTGATGGTGGGCACCGACAGCATCGCGAAGGGGTCCTTCACGACCATGCGGGTCCACGGCAGCGGACCCCGCCACTGGCCGCGCCCGTAGCGGCCGTAGGTGCGTGGGTTCCACCCGCGGTACGTCGACCGCAGCAGCCGTCGCTGTCGGGGGGACGGGTCGGTCAGCCGGACCCATCCGATGACCGTGCCTCCGAGGGCGTACTGCCGACCGCGGGGGTTCATCGGCTCACGCCCCGCCAGCGCCGTGCCGGGCGCCGTGGCCAGGAGACGGGCGAGCCAGGTGGTGCCGGAGCGCGGCACCCCGGTCACCAGCAGCGGGGCGCGGCTCTCTGCGAACCCGGGAGGTGCGTCGTCAGGGGTCACAGCAGGAGCGTAGACGGGAGCCGGGGGACGTATGCGGCCCCCGGCCCCCTCCGTCACGGTGCGACCGTGACCTGCCTGGTGTCCGTGGTGAACTTGCCCCACGCGTCGGTGACGGTGAGCGACACGGTGTAGGTCCCGGCGGCGCCGAAGGTGCGCGACGGCGCGGAGGCCGTGCTGGTGCCACCGTCGCCGAAGCTCCAGAGCCGCGTGATCGGGTCGCCGTCGGGGTCGGCCGACGCCTGGCTGGAGAACGTGCAGACCAATCCCGTGCAGACGGGTGGGTCGATGACTGCCGTGGGGGCCCGGTTGGTCGCGGGCTCCTGGATCACGACGCTCCGGGTGACGGTGGTGGCCTTGCCCCACCCATCGGTCACCGTGAGCGACACGGTGTAGGTGCCGTCCGCGGCGAAGGTCTTCGTAGGCGAGGCCGACGTGCTGGTCGTCCCGTCGGGGAACGTCCAGAGCCGGGTGATGGTGTCACCGGCGTTGGGGTCGTTCGTCCCCGTGCTGGAGAAGCTGCAGGTCCGCGCCGAGCAGGTCGGCGTGCCGATCACCGCGGTCGGTGCCACGTTGGTGGTCGGCTCGGTGATGATGACGTCTCGGGTCGCCGTCGACTGCAGGCCGTACTCGTCGATGACCGTCAGCACGACGGTGTAGGTGGCGGCGCTCGTGTAGGTCCGGCTCACGAAGGACCCGGATCCGGTGCCGTTGCCAAAGTTCCAGGAGTAGGTCGCCGCGGTGGGGTTCTCGTCGGTCGACGACCGACCGTCGAAGCCGCAGATGTTCTGGTTGCAGCTGACGGTGAAGGCGGCCACCGGCGGGTTGTTGGCCGGTTGCGTCACCGTGACCAACGCGTCGAGCGGCGGGTCGGTCGTGAAGCCATGGTTGTCGACGCCGCGCACCCGCACGGTGTAGTCACCCGGCGGAATGACCGGAGTCGTGAAGGAGTAGTTGGACCCAGGTGATCCCGGAGAGTTCAGGAACGCCGTGCGCCAGCTCTCGGTCGTGCTGGGGAAGGTTCCCGTCGAGCTCATGTAGCGACCAGAGCTGTCGACCACTGCCACCTGGACGGCGGCGATGGCTCGGTCGTCCTCGACCCGGCCGGTGACTGGGATCCGGCCCTCGGTGTAGGTCTCCCCACCCTGCGGGACGCGGAGGGTCTCGTTGAACGTCGGCGCTTGGTCTCCCGGGTAGATCGGGTAGCGGGCGGTAGCGCCGGTCGTCGACAGGTCCTGCTGGCCGACGGTGTCGAAGGCGTAGGCGGTCACCGACCAGTTGCCCTCGGTCGGCAGGTCGCGCGACAGGGACCATGTCGTGCTGGTCCCACCCGGACTCGCCAGTGTGGCCGGCAGGTCGGCGTAGTTCGAGGAGAGGGTGCCGTTGGGCTGCACGTAGCGTCGGGTGTCGTTGTCGAACAGCGTCACCCGCACCGCGGCGACACCCTTGTCGTCGGTGGCGGTGCCCGTCAGGTCGAGGTGGAGGATCTGCCCGCCGGTGATCGTGCCGGTGACGTCGAGCAGACCATCGGGTGGCGCGTCGCCCGGGAACTGTGCCGACAGGGTCAGCCGCCCCTGCAGGCTGGTGGACGTCGTCAGGTCGAGGTCGTCGGTCGCTCGCACCCGGAAGTCGTAGGTGCCGGGAGTCAGGTCGAACGGCGTGGAGTAGCTCCAGTTGTAGGTGTCGTTGTTGAGATTGAGCGGCGAGACGCGGAACCAGCCGGGCGAGATGCCCTGGGCCCAGGTGCCGTCTGCCGCCAGCGCCTCGCGGGTGGTGGTGTTCTGCAGCCGGATCTCCACCGAGTTGAGGTTCTCGTCGTCGGTCGCCGTGCCGGAGAAGGTCACCCGACCGCCGGGAGTCACGTTGACAGTGGCTGCCGCCGTGGGCGGCAGCATCGCGGCCGGCGAGCCGATGGTCACCGACGGCGCCTGGCCGGTCGAGCTCACCAGGAAGTCACGGGTGAACTCGTCGAGCGAGGACTGACCGCTGGTGTCGCGGGGGGTCACCGCGATCCGCCACTCGCCCTCGTAGGGAACGGTGACCTCGGTGGACCATGTCGTGCTCACGGCGTCGACCACATCGGGCTGGATGGTGAAGGAGTTGTATTGCGACGCGACCGTCCCGTTGTTCTGCAGGAACAGGTTGGGACCGTTCTTGATCACGTAGCTCAGCGACCGCACGCCGACGTCGTCGGTCGCGGTGCCGGTGATGGTGAACGTCGTCGACGGCACGATGCCGGAGGGACCGGTGATCGAGGCCCGCGGGGGCGCGTCGAGGATGCTGAAGGTCTCGAACTTCTTGATGGCCTTGCTCGGGTCGCTGGTGCCGTTGACGGCGAACGTCTTGGCCAGCGCCTGGAGCGAGCGGTTCTCCGTGATCGTGACCGGCAGGCTCCAGCCGGTCGTGGTGGCGCCCTGGTTGGCCAGGTTGACGTTGATGGTGTTCGCAGCGCCCCAGGTCACGAGGTCGTCCTGCAGGTAGCGGTTGCTGTCGCGGTCCTTGAGCTCCAGCTGCACGCGCTGGACGCCGCTGGTGGCGCGGGCCGTGCCGTCGACGACGAACTCGACACCGCCCTCCTTCACGCGACCCTCGATCGGGTTGCTGATCGTCGTCTCGTTGGCACCGGATGCCGGCAGGTCGGCGAAGTCGTAGACCGCGACCCGGCCGACGTTGCGCCCGCCCTGGGTGGTGGCGTCGCCACCGAAGACCACGCCACGCGGCGTGACGATGACGGCCTTGTTGCCCTCGAAGGAGTTGGAGCCGGGGTTCCACTCGAGCGCCTTGCCGTCGTCGAGGGTCAGCAGGCCGACGTGGTCGCGTCGGACGACGTCGTCGCCGAGACCGTAGCCGGAGAGGCCCTGACCGGTGCCGTAGCCCTGGTTGTCGAGGCCGGGCCACGGGTCCTTGGCCGTCGGCGACTCGTTCCAGGAGAAGTGACCGCCGATGTAGACCCCCACCTCGGAGATGCCGATGGCGTAGACGCTGTCGAAGCACCGTGAGATCCACAGCGGCTCGACGAAGTCCTCGCCGTCGAGCGGCAGCGCCACCACCGTGTCGTTGATCGGCGGCCGGTCGCCGCCGGAGCCGCTGCCCACGGCCAGGAAGGAGTCGTCGGGGGAGATGTCGCCGGCGTAGATGCGCTGGATGCCGCCGACGTACTGGAGGTTGTCCTCCCACAGCCGGGTGCGCCAGGGCTTGAGCGTGCCACTGGCGGTGTCGATCAGGCCGACGCCGTAGCGGTCCTGGCCGGCGATCTGGCGTCCGGTGTGCACGACCATCAGCGTCGAGAGGTCGTGGGTGAGCTTGAGCTCCTGCACGTTGAGCGCGCCGTTGGGCCCGATGCCACCGGTGATGTCGTTGTTCCAGGTGCCGGCCGGGTTGCCGTTGGTCCGCCCGAGCAGCTCACCCGTGGTGGCGTCCACGGCCGCCAGGCCTCGGTGGAAGGCGCCGTTGATCCGGGTGAACTTGCCGCCGAGATAGACGGTGTCGTTGGTCGCCTCGACCTGGGTGCCCGCGGAGTCACCGTCGGCGGTGAAGCTCGTGATCGTGGCGCCGGTCGTCGGGTTGATGGAGGCGAACTTGCGGCGGTTGACGCCGTTGACGTTGTTGAACGTGCCGGCGACGTAGAGCCTGGTGCCGTCGGGGCTGGCCTCGATGTCGCTGACGCCGCCGTCGAACGTCGGCCGGAAGTTGGCGTCGACCAGGCCCGTGGCCATGTTGAAGGATGCGACGAAGCGCTGGTTGTAGCTGGTGGTGTTGGCGCCGTTGTTGTTGCGGATCGAGGTGAAGCCGCCGACCACGAAGACGCGGTTGCCGATGTACTCGAGGTCCCAGATCTCGCCGCCGGTGATCCGCGGTGTCGTGTTGGACGAGACGTCGGGGACGATCTGGGTGTGGCCGGGCGGCGGAACGGCGGCCGGCTGCGTCGGGGTCGCCTGGCCGGTGGCCTGGTCGGTGAGGCTGCCGTCGCTGACGGTGAGGGTGACGGTGCGGTTGCCGGCCGTGGCATAGGTGTGGCTCGGCGAGACACCGCTCCCGAGCTGGCCGTCACCGAAGCTCCACGAGTAGCTGAGGGTGTCGCCGTCGGGGTCCTGCGACGCGGAGGCGTTGAACGCGCAGGTGAGCCCGACGCAGCTGACGCCGAAGTCGGCGACCGGCGGGTTGTTGACGGGGCCGGTGGAGTCGTCGCCCGGGCTGACCACGAACGAGTAGCCCACCGTGCGACCCGAGGACGCGTTCATCGTGGCGATGCGGGTGCCGGTCGGGCCGACCGCGAGCGGCCCGTTGGAGTCGCCGTACGCGGTGCTGACCTTGCCGCTGCCGGTGGCGGCGGCGGTCCCGCGCGAGGTGACCGTGCCGGGCACGGCCCAGGTGCGCGTGGCACCGGACTTCTCGCTCCAGGCGTTGACCAGCCAGGAGTTGGGCTCGGTCACGGCGACGGAGGGCGCGGTGACGCTGGAGGTCGAGGTGTTGGTGACCTGCGACGCCGAGGCGGTCACCGAGGCGAGCCCGACCGTGCTGCGGTAGGCCAGCACCGTCAGCGTCGACTTCGAGCCGGAGCTCGTCGTGACGGTCACCTGCGCCCCGTCGTCGGAGGCGGTCGCCGTCTTGGTCCAGGCGCGGCCGCGGATGCCGTTGCCGTTCTGCTGCTCCAGCAGCGTCCAACCGGCGATGTTGTTGTTCACCGTCGTCGTGGTGGAGTTCGTGGTCAGGATGAGCACGAGCGCGTCACCCGGCTGCACGCTGCCGGGCACGGTGACCCGGTGGTTGGACCGGGACCCGGCCGTCGAGGCCTGGGCCACGAACGACAGGTCACCGGGTGCGGCGGAGGCTGGTGGAGCCGCGCCCACCGTGACGACGGCGAGCGCTCCTGCGCCCAGCAGGGCCGACATCCACGCGCGAAAATGACGACTGACGATCCCCATGTGAACCAAGCCCCCACGCCGGGCCGCTCGCGCGGCCTCCAAGAGCAGCCCCCACGACTGCTGGACTGATCGTAGGGCTCGGCAGCCTCCTTGGTAAGACCGCAAGGGCCACAGGTTTCGTTGACTAGTCCAGTCGGGCCAGCCCGTTCGGGCTATGGACACCTCCGCCCTCGGAGGCGGGTGCGTGAGTGAGCGCAGGAACCTGACAGACTCGGGCCCGTGACCGACGTCCAGAATCCCGCTGACCTCACCGACCACGAGCTCGCCGCCTGGCTCGCCACCACTGCGGGCCACCGCCTGCTGGAGGTGCGCGAGGAGGGGCTCACCGGCCGGGAGCTGAAGGACGCCGGCGACCTGGCGGCCCACCGACTGCTGATGGACCTCCTGGCCGAGCACCGTCCCGGGGACGCCGTCCTGTCGGAGGAGGGCAAGGACGACAAGGCTCGGCTGGAGGCCGACCGCGTCTGGATCGTCGACCCCCTCGACGGCACTCGTGAGTTCTCCGAGCCCCCGCGCGACGACTGGGCCGTCCACGTCGCGCTGTGGGAGCGCGGCGAGCTGGTGGCCGGAGCGGTGGCCCAGCCCGCGCTCGGTGACACCTTCAGCACCGCGGCCCCGCCGAGTGTCCCGCCCCGGACGTCGACCCGGCCGCGGATCGCGGTCTCCCGCACCCGGCCCCCGGCCTTCGTGGAGGCGCTCGCCGCGGAGATCGACGCCGAGCTGGTGCCGATGGGCTCCGCCGGCGTCAAGGTGATCTCGGTCACCCGCGACGTCACCGACGCCTACGTCCACGCCGGCGGGCAGTACGAGTGGGACAACGCCGCCCCGGTGGCCGTGGCCCGAGCCGCCGGGCTGTTCTGCTCCCGGGTCGACGGGTCCGAGCTCGTCTACAACCAGGACGACGTCTCCCTGCCCGACCTGATCGTCTGCCGGCCCGAGCTGGCCGAGCAGATCCTGGAGTTCGTCCGCCGGCACGGCACCGACTGACCGGTGACCGACCAGCCCGGCGATGTCCGGCACGTGCTCTTCGATGCCGACGGGGTGCTGCAGCGGCGTCCGGGTGGCTGGCTGCCGGCCGTGGCGGCGTATGCCGGTGGGCGCGCGGCCGAGCTCCTCGCCGTCCTGAACGAGGATGAGCTCGCCAGCCTGCGTGGCGAGGTCGACTTCCTCCCCGACGTCGCGGCCCGCCTGGCGGAGTACGGCATCGCGGAGGACCCCGAGGCCTTCTATGCCGACATCTGGCTGACCATCGAGGTGGTGCCGGAGAGCATCGGCGTGGTCGAGGCGGTCCGTCGCACCGGCCGCGGAGTCCACCTCGCCAGCAACCAGATCCGCCGGCGGGCGGCGTACATGCTCGACCACCTCGGGTACGCCGACCTGTTCGACGAGCTGTTCGTCTCCGCGCACCTGGGCGTGGCCAAGCCGTCGCCCGACTACTTCCGAAGGGCGGTCGAGCTCCTGGACGCCGACCCGGCGACGGTGCTCTTCATCGACGACCACGAGCCCAACATCCACGCGGCGCGGTCGGTCGGTCTCCGCGCCCACTGGTGGTCGCTCGACGATGGTCACGACGTGTTGGTCGCCCGGTTGAGCGACCACGGGATCGACGTGGCAGGCTTCGAGGCATGACCTCGTTCATCTCGCACACCAGCATCGACTGTGGCAACGCGTATGAGCTCTCGGAGTGGTGGAAGCAGCTGCTCGGCTACGTCGACCACGCCGACGACCCGAACGAGCCCGGCCACGAGGAGTGCCTGATCCTCGACCCCGAGTCCGGCCACCAGCTGCTGTTCATCGAGGTGCCCGAGGGCAAGGCGGCGAAGAACCGGATCCACTTCGACCTGCGCCCGCGCCAGGGCAGCCGCGACGACGAGGTCGAGCGGGTGCGCAGCCTCGGCGCGCGGGAGGTGGCGGACTTCCGTGGCGAGTTCGGCCCCGGCACCGGTTGGGTGGTCTTCGCCGATCCCGAGGGCAACGAGTTCTGCCTCCTGCGCTCCGAGGGCGAGATCGCGGCCGCCACCGGCGACTGAGCCGGGGCCGCCGGACCCTCGCGGGCGGCGTATCAGCGCCGTCGCCCGCCCCTCTTCTCCTGCATCGACAGATCGCGGTCGCGATCCACGTCAGATCTACTGGCGAGCTGCGTCTCACCACTAGATGGGCGCACCGTGACCGCGCGCACAGACGCCAGGAGAGGAGGACAGGGCCATGTGGGACCACCCGATGGACACCCAGGTCGAGCCGCAGCTGTTGTCGCACGACCGACCGTGCCAGGAGTGCGGCCACGCGCTGCACACCTTCCTGCCCTGCTCCGACGCCTGTGGCTGCCGTCCGCAGCTGCTGCAGGGGCCCTTCGGCTCCCTGCGGCCGGCGCTCTGATCCCGGTCGGCTGATCTCAGTCGTCGGGGGCTCGTAGACTCCTCGGACGACCCCCGCAGCCCCGCTCGGCAGCCTCAGCGGCAGCCCCGTGTCGGCGGCGAGCGGGGGTGTTCGTGCTGCCTGCCACAGGAGAACCGTGCCCCTCGCTGGACTCGTGCCCGCCGCGCTCGCCGACCGAGCTCTCGCAGAGTCGGTGGACGACGCCAGGGCCTCGCTCACGCCCGCCCTCGCCCTCACCGCCCCCGGCGCACTCCGCCCGGTGGTGGTGGCGGCGCTCGCCGCCGCGGGGCGGCCGGTGCTCGCCGTCACGGCCACCGCCCGCGAGGCCGAGGACCTCGAGGAGGCCCTCGGGTGCTTCCTCGACCCGACGCGGGTGGCGCACTACCCCAGCTGGGAGACGCTGCCCCACGAGCGGCTGAGCCCCCGCTCCGACACGGTCGGGCGCCGCCTCGCCGTGCTGCGGCGGCTGTGCCACCCCAACGCCGCGCACGGGCCGGTCGACGTCGTGGTCGCCCCCGTGCGCTCGGTGCTGCAGCCGCAGGTGGCGGGACTCGGCGACCTCGAGCCGGTCGAGCTGGTGCCGGGTCAGACGGCGCCGCTGGAGGACGTCGTCCAGCGGCTGGCCGACGCGGCGTACTCCCGTGTCGACCTGGTCGAGAAGCGGGGCGAGTTCGCGGTCCGCGGCGGCATCGTCGACGTCTTCCCGCCGACCGAGGAGCATCCGCTGCGCGTGGAGTTCTGGGGCGACGACGTCGAGGAGATCCGCGCGTTCGCCGTCGCCGACCAGCGCACGCTGGAAGCCGTCGACCGGCTGTGGGCGCCGCCGTGCCGCGAGCTGCTCCTCACCGACGACGTACGCCGCCGCGCCGCCGAGCTGGGCCGCGCCCATCCCCAGCTGCTCGAGATGACCGACCAGATCGCGGCCGGCATCGCGGTGGAGGGCATGGAGTCGCTCACCCCGGTGCTGGTCGACGAGATGGAGCTGCTCGTCGATCTGCTTCCCGAGGACACCCACGTCGTGGTGATGGACCCCGAGCGGGTGCGCGGCCGGGCCCACGACCTGGTCGCGACGAGCGAGGAGTTCCTCGGGGCCTCGTGGGCAGCGGCCGCCAGCGGCGGCCGGGCGCCAATCGACCTCGGCGCGGCGTCCTACCGCTCGCTGGGCGACGTCCGCTCCCACGCGCTCGGCCGAGGCCAGGCGTGGTGGTCGGTGAGCCCCTTCGGCCTGGACGAGGACGGCGCCGAGGGTGGGGTGCCGGTGCGCGCCCTCGCGGCACAGCCCGCCGAGGAGTACCGCGGCGACCTCGGTGCCGCGGTGGCCGATGTGGCGGCCTGGCTGCGGGCCGGCCATCGCGTCCTGGTCGTGCAGCCCGGCCACGGCACCGCCGAGCGCACCGTCGAGGCGTTCGCCGAGCACGACGTGCCGGCCCGGCTGGTCGACGACCTCCCCTCGGCCGACCTGCTCGACCCTCTCGTCGTCACCGTCACCACCGGGTCGCTGGGACACGGCTTCGTCGACACCGAGCACGGCCTCGTCGTGCTCACCGGCGACGACCTCGCGGGCCAGGGCGCTGCCACCCGCGACATGCGCACGATGCCGGCGCGGCGCAAGCGGCAGATCGACCCGCTCGAGCTCAGCAAGGGCGACTACGTCGTCCATGAGCAGCACGGCGTCGGCAAGTTCGTCGAGATGCGCCGGCGCGAGGTGCAGGGAGCCACCCGGGAGTACCTCGTCCTCGAGTACGGCGCCTCGAAGCGTGGTGGTCCTCCCGACATGCTGTTCGTGCCGGCCGACGCGCTGGACCAGGTCACCCGCTACGTCGGCGGCGAGCAACCCTCGCTCGACCGGCTGGGCGGCTCCGACTGGGCCAAGCGCAAGGGCCGCGCGCGTCGCGCCGTCCGCGAGATCGCGGCCGAGCTGATCAAGCTCTACGCCGCCCGTCAGGCCACCCAGGGGTTCGCGTTCGGTCCCGACACTCCGTGGCAGCGCGAGCTGGAGGACGCGTTTCCGTTCACCGAGACCCCCGACCAGCTCTCGACGGTCGACGAGGTCAAGGCCGACATGCAGCAGACCGTGCCGATGGATCGGCTGGTCTGCGGCGACGTCGGCTACGGCAAGACCGAGATCGCCGTGCGGGCGGCGTTCAAGGCGATCCAGGACGGCAAGCAGGTGGCGGTGCTGGTGCCGACCACGCTCCTCGTGCAGCAGCACCTGGCGACGTTCGCGGAGCGGATGAGCGGCTTCCCGGTCGAGGTCCGACCGCTCAGCCGGTTCCAGACCGACAGCGAGGCGCGCGCCACCGTCGAGGGGCTGGCCGACGGGACCGTCGACATCGTGGTCGGCACCCATCGGTTGCTCAACCCCGACATCCGGGTCAAGGACCTCGGGCTGATCATCGTCGACGAGGAGCAGCGGTTCGGGGTCGAGCACAAGGAGCAGATGAAGCGGCTGCGCACCTCGGTCGACGTGCTCTCCATGTCGGCCACCCCCATCCCGCGGACGCTGGAGATGGCGATCACCGGCATCCGCGAGATGTCGACGATCACCACCCCGCCGGAGGAACGGCATCCGGTGCTGACCTACGTCGGCGCCTACGACGACCGTCAGGTCGTCGCCGCGATCCGCCGAGAGCTGCTCCGCGACGGGCAGGTGTTCTTCATCCACAACCGCGTCACCTCGATCGAGAAGGCGGCCGCCCGGCTGCGCGAGCTGGTGCCCGAGGCTCGGGTCGGCGTCGGCCACGGGCAGATGGGGGAGCACCAGCTGGAGCAGGTGATGCTCGACTTCTGGGAGCGGCGCTTCGACGTGCTGGTCTGCACGACGATCGTGGAGTCCGGTCTCGACGTCTCCAACGCCAACACGATGATCATCGAGCGGGCCGACATGCTCGGGCTCTCGCAGCTCCACCAGCTGCGCGGCCGGGTCGGCCGGTCCCGTGAGCGGGCCTACGCATACTTCCTCTACCCCGCCGAGAAGCCCCTGACCGAGACCGCCCACGAACGGCTCGCGACGCTGGCGCAGCACTCCGACCTGGGCGGCGGCATGGCGATCGCGATGAAGGACCTCGAGATCCGCGGTGCCGGCAACCTGCTCGGCGGCGAGCAGTCGGGCCACATCGCCGACGTCGGCTTCGACCTCTACGTGCGCCTGGTCGGCGAGGCCGTGCAGGAGTTCCGCGGCGGTGGTGAGCCGGAGCTCGCCGAGGTGCGCGTCGAGCTGCCCGTCGACGCCCACCTGCCCCACGACTACATCCCGTCGGAGCGGCTGCGCCTGGAGATCTACAAGCGGCTTGCCGAGGTCCGCTCCGACGACGACGTGGCCCAGCTGGGCGAGGAGCTGCAGGACCGCTACGGCGACCCGCCGGAGCCGGTGGCCTCGCTGCTGCAGGTGGCGCGGTTCCGCGCCCGGGCGCGTCAGGCGGGCATCGGCGAGGTGACGATCTCGGGCAAGTACGTCCGGTTCGCCACCGTCGAGCTGCCCGAGTCGCGCACCCTGCGGCTGCAGCGGATCTACCCGGGCAGCGTGGTGAAGGCCGCGCTCGGGACGGTCCTGGTGCCGAGGCCGCAGACCGGTGGCATCGGCGGACGGCCTATCGTTGGCCTGGCCCTGCTTGAATGGGCCCGGTCGGTGATCGACGACATCCTCGACGTGCCTGAGCCGGCCGCCGGTGTGGAGAGCAGCAGCCTGACTGCCAGCAAGGAGCCCTCGTGACGACAACCCGTTCCCGTCTGGTCCGTTCCCGTGTGGTGCGGGTCGGCGCCGTCATCGGTGCCGCGGTGCTGCTCGCGGGCTGTGGCGCCGCGCGGCCCGGAGTGGCCGCGCAGGTGGGGGACGGGGCGATCAGCATCGCCGAGGTCGACGACTCCTCGGTGGCCTTCTGCAAGGCCTACGGCACGGCCAACCCCGGCAACGTCGTGCCGATGCGGGTGGCCCGCAGCTTCCTGCTGTCCAGCAAGGTCGACCGCCTGATCGGCGAGCAGATCGCCGCCGAGTACGACGTGGTGCCCGGCCAGGCCTACGAGCAGGGCGTGGCGCAGGCCCGCTCGTCGGTCGCGGGCCTCCCTGCCGACCAGCAGGAGGCCGTGCTCGACCAGCAGACGGCCGGCCCCTTCCGGCAGTCGGTCGTCCAGGCGGCGGCACGCAAGCTGCTGGCCCAGGAAGGCGTCATCGACCCGACCGACGACCAGCTCCAGGGTCGCGCCTCGCTCCTGGAGACCCAGTGGACCGACGACCATCCGGTCGAGATCGACCCGCGGTTCTCGGTCGCCGACGACCAGGGACAGGTCACCAGCGACTCCCTCGCCTTCCCGGTCAGCCAGGCCGCCAAGGACGGCGCGCAGGAGGACATCCAGGCGCTCGGCACCTACGCCCAGTCGCTCCCGGCCTCGCAGCGCTGCGGCGCCTGACCTCTGTCCACCCGATGGCAGACGGCGCGCTGGACCCGGTCGCCGACGCGACGGCCGAGCGTCTCGCCGAGCTGACCGACGTGATGCGGCGGTTGCGCCGTGAGTGCGCCTGGAAGCGGGAGCAGACCCACCGCTCCCTGGTGCGCTACCTCCTCGAGGAGGCCCACGAGACCGTCGAGGCGATCGAGACCGGTGACCCCGACCACCTGCGCGAGGAGCTGGGCGACCTGCTGCTGCAGGTGTGGTTCCACGCCGTCGTGGCGGAGGAGGCGGGCGACTTCACGATGGCCGACGTCGCGGCCGGCATCATTGACAAGCTGCACCGCCGCAACCCGCACGTCTTCGGTGACGCCCCCCAGGGGGACGCCGCCACCATCAACGAGGTGTGGGAGTCGGTCAAGGCCGGCGAGAAGCAGCGCACGTCGGTGACCGACGGGCTGCCCGGCTCGCTCCCCGCGTTGCTCTACGCCGACAAGGTGGTCGACCGTCTCTCCCGCGAGGGCGCGTCCGTCGATGCCGACCCCGACGGCGACCTGGGGGAGCGGCTGCTCGCGCTGGTCGTCGAGGCGCGCGCGGCCGGTGTCGACCCGAGCAGACCCTGCGCAACGCCGTACGCCGTCGGTTGGGGTGACCGGTGCCCGTCCGGCGCGTGGGCCTGCCGCGATCGGGAGCCCGACGCGGCTAGGCTGACGAAGGCCATCCGTCCGTCTTCCTAGGAGCACCCCGTGGCTTCCATCGCAGCACTCGGCGCCCGCGAGATCCTCGACTCGCGCGGCAACCCCACCGTCGAGGTCGAGGTCGCCCTCGACGACGGCGCCTATGGCCGAGCGGCCGTCCCCAGCGGCGCGTCCACCGGTGCGTTCGAGGCGGTCGAGCTCCGCGACGGCGGCAAGCGCTACCTCGGCAAGGGCGTCCAGAAGGCAGTCACCGCCGTCGTCGACGACATCGCTCCGGCGGTCGTGGGGCTCGACGCCGAGGACCAGCGGCTCGTCGACCAGGTGATGACTCAGCTCGACGGCACGGCCAACAAGACCAAGCTCGGGGCCAACGCCATCCTCGGCGTCTCGCTCGCCGTCGCGCGGGCGGCGGCGGAGTCCTCCGACCTGCCGCTGTTCCGCTATGTCGGCGGCGCCAACGCCCACCTGCTGCCGGTGCCGATGATGAACATCCTCAACGGCGGCGCCCACGCCGACTCCAACGTCGACGTGCAGGAGTTCATGATCGCGCCGGTCGGGGCGCCGACCTTCGCCGAGGCGCTGCGCACCGGAGCCGAGGTCTACCACGCGCTCAAGTCGGTGCTGAAGAAGAAGGGCCTGGCCACCGGTCTCGGCGACGAGGGCGGATTCGCGCCGAGCCTCGAGAGCAACCGTGCGGCGCTCGACCTGATCGCCGAGGCCGTGAAGGCCGCTGGCCTCAAGCTCGGCAAGGACGTCGTGCTGGCCCTCGACGTCGCGGCGTCGGAGTTCTGCTCGCGGAACAAGTACACCTTCGAGGGCAAGAAGCGCTCGAGCGACGACATGATCGCCTACTACGCCGACCTGGTGGCGTCCTACCCCATCGTCTCGCTCGAGGACCCGCTCGACGAGGAGGACTGGAAGGGCTGGAAGGCGATCACCGACGAGCTCGGTCGAAGGTCCAGATCGTCGGCGACGACCTGTTCGTGACCAACTCCGAGCGACTGCAGCGCGGCATCACCGGTGGTCAGGCCAACGCGCTGCTGGTCAAGGTCAACCAGATCGGCTCGCTGACCGAGACCCTCGACGCCGTGGAGCTGGCGCACCGCAGCGGCTACCGCTGCATGATGAGCCACCGCTCGGGCGAGACCGAGGACACCACGATCGCCGACCTCGCCGTCGCCACCAACTGCGGCCAGATCAAGACCGGCGCACCGGCCCGGACCGAGCGCGTGGCGAAGTACAACCAGCTCCTGCGCATCGAGGAGGCGCTCGGCGACGCTGCCCGCTACGCCGGCGCCGGCGCGTTCCCGCGCTACCAGGGCTGAGGCGGATGACCCGTCGTCCGGGCGACGCCGCCCGCAAGCAACCGTGGCACCGGGCGACCGGGAGGCAACCGCCGCCCGGCCGCTCGCGGTGGTGCGCGGCGCGCGACCGGTGGCGGGTCCGTGTCGGGTGGCGCCGGCGGCTCGGCCGGACCGGCGCCGGGCGGCGGTGCCGAGCCCGGTCGACTCGCAGCCGCGCGCCGCCGGCCGCGCTTCACCGGCCGGATGGCCGTCCTGGCCATGGTGCTGCTGGTGCTGATGATGTCCTACGCCTCGTCGATGAAGGCCTACCTCCAGCAGCGGGCCCACATCGAGGAGCTGCAGGCGCAGATCGCCCAGCAGGAGCAGCGGATCGAGGTGCTCCAGCGGGAGAAGCAGCGGTGGGACGACCCGGCGTACGTCCGGATGCAGGCCCGCGAGCGCTTCGGCTACGTGCTCCCCGGCGAGCGGTCCTTCGTGGTCGTCGACGGCAACGGTCGAGCCGCTCGACCCCGAGGTGACGCTCGCCGACCCGGGCGAGACCGAGGAGCCGCCCACCGCGTGGTGGGAGAGCGCCTGGGCGTCGGTGGAGCTGGCCGGCAACCCGCCCCAGGGGCAGTCGCCGCCGGTCGGCACGATCCGCGACGGTGACCAGGGGTGATCGACCCCCGCGACGAGGCGGCCGTCGCCGAGCAGCTGGGCCGGCCGCCCCGGGCAATCCACGGCGTCGCGCACCGCTGTCGCTGCGGTCTGCCCGACGTGGTCGCCACCGAGCCGCGGCTGCCCGACGGGACGCCGTTCCCGACGACCTTCTATCTCACCTGCCCGCGGGTGGCCTCGCTGATCGGCACCCTCGAGGGCTCGGGGCTGATGCGCGAGATGACCGAGCGGCTCGGCAGCGACCCTGCGCTCGCGGCGGCCTACGCAGCGGCCCACCGACGCTATCTCGCCGCCCGTGCCGAGCTGGGGTCCGTGCCGGAGATCGAGGGGGTGTCTGCCGGAGGGATGCCCGACCGGGTCAAGTGCCTGCACGTGCTCGCCGGTCAGGCGCTGGCACAGGGGCGCGGGGCGAACCCGCTCGGCGACGAGGTCCTCGCCCTGGTCGGCGAGTGGTGGACGCCGGGGCCGTGCGTCGAGGTGCCGGACGGTCCGTCGTGATCGCCGCGGTCGACTGCGGCACCAACACCATCAAGCTGCTGATCGGCGACCTGCCGTCGGTGACCGTGCGTGAGTCGCGCACGGTGCGACTCGGACAGGGCGTGGACACCACCGGCGAGCTGGCCGAGGAGGCACTGGCGCGGGCGTTCGCCTGCCTCGACGAGTACGCCGCCCTGATCGCGGCCCACGACGTCACCGCGATCCGCTTCTGTGCCACCTCGGCGACCCGCGACGCCGCCAACGCCGCCGTCTTCTCCGACGGGGTGCTGGCACGGCTGGGGGTGCGACCGGAGGTGCTGTCCGGTGAGGAGGAGGCCGCGCTGGCCTACGACGGCGCCGTGCGCAACCTGCGGCGGCCGGTCGAGCCGCCGGTGCTGGTGGTCGACATCGGCGGCGGTTCGACCGAGCTGGTGCTCGGGCCGACGGTCGGGGACGGCGCTCCCGTGGCCGGGGTCTCGCTGGACATCGGCTCGGTGCGGCTGCACGAGCGCCACCTCCACACCGACCCGCCCAGGACTGCCGAGATCCTGGCCTGCGTGGCCGACATCGAGGGCGAGCTCGACGACTGCGGGGTGGACCTGGGCTCCGCGGCGACGGTCGTGGGCGTTGCCGGGACGGTCACGACGATCGGCGCAGGCGTGCTCGACCTGCCGGCGTACGACGCCGACGCGGTCGACCAGTCCACGCCGAGCGTGCGAGAGGTGCGGGAGTACGTCGCCCGCCTGCTGGGCATGACCATCGCCGAGCGGCGGGCGCTGCCCTTCCTCGCCGCGGGCCGTGAGGACGTCATCGGTGCCGGTGCGCTGATCCTCGACCGGGTGCTCGTGCGGACCCGGGTGGAGCGGCTGGTGGTCTCCGAGAGCGACATCCTGGACGGGATCGCCTGGTCGCTGGTGTGACGAGGGACGATCGCGACGGAGGAAGTCGTCATGGACCCACGGACCCATCCCCATCCACTGACCGGGGCGGCGTACGAGAGCCCGGTGCCGCCGGGGACCGGCTGGCCCGAGGACGCCGCCACGCCGGAGACGCCCGTTGCGCGCTCCGCTGCCGGCGTACGCCGCCTGGCTGCAGACACGACAGCAGCAACCGACCGCCTCCGCGAGCTCGACGCCAGCATCTCGGTCTGCCAGGCGTGCCGACGGCTGGTGAGGTGGCGCGAAGGGGTGGCGACCACCAAGCGGGCGGCGTTCGCGGAGGAGCCCTACTGGGGCCGCCCGGTGCCCGGCTGGGGCGATCCCGAGCCCCGTGTCCTGCTGGTCGGGCTGGCGCCGGCGGCCCACGGGGCCAACCGAACGGGACGGGTGTTCACCGGTGACCGGTCGGGCGACTGGCTCTTCGCCAGCCTGCACCGCGTCGGCCTCGCCACCCAGCCGACCAGCATCCACGCCGGCGACGGGCAGCGCCTTCGCGGCACCCGGATGGTCGCCGCCGTCCGCTGCGCCCCGCCCGACAACCAGCCGACGACCACCGAGCGCGACACCTGCGCGCCCTGGCTCGACGCGGAGCTGCGACTCCTGATGCCGACGGTGGAGGTTGTCGTGGCGCTCGGCGGATTCGGCTGGGGCGCGGCGCTGCGCGGCCTGTCCGCGCTCGGGTACGCCGCCCCGACGCCGCGGCCTCGCTTCGGTCACGGCACCGAGGCCACGGTCCGTGGCGACGGGCGTGAGGTCGTCCTGCTCGGCTGCTACCACCCCAGCCAGCAGAACACCTTCACCGGCCGGCTCACCGAGCCGATGCTCGACGCCGTGCTCGGCCGCGCGGCCGCTCTGTCCGGCCTCGCCTGACCGGCCCCGCCCGGCCTGGGAGGATGAGCCGGCCGGCCCCTGTATCCCAACCGGTAGAGGAAGCCGCCTTAAAAGCGGCGCAGTCTGGGTTCGAGTCCCAGCGGGGGCACCCAGCGGCTCGGCGACGGTGGCTCGTCGGGCACCAGTCGCAGCCGCTCCTCGACCTCGGCCAGGCCGTCGCGCCACTCCGGCTCGTCGTCGCGGTGGAGCCCGTGCAGCACCTGGTGCCACGGGGCGAGCGCATGCCAGTCGAGCACGCGCGCCCGCAGCCCGCGCTTGACGCCGTACGCCCGGGCGACGACGTCGGCCGTCGCCGCCGGCGCGCCGTGCAGCAGCCAGGCCAGGTCGAGGGCGGGGTCGCCGATCCCGCAGTCGGACCAGTCGATGATCCCCGCGAGGTGGCCGTCGCGCACCAGGAGGTGCGCGGGCCCGAGGTCGGCGTGGACGACGCTCGACCGGGGGTACGCCGCCAACCGGTCCAGCAGCCAGCCACCTCGCCGACGGAGGGTCTCGTCGACCAGCGGGAGGACCACGTCGGCGCAGTCGTCGAACCAGTCCGGCGTCAGATCAGGCACGCCGACCCGGCGGGCGTCGGTCGCCGAGACCCGGTGCAGGGAGCGCACCGCGTCGGCCACCGCACGCGCGATGCCGACCCCGTGCCCGTCCCACGGCTCGCCCGCGATCAGCTCGTGGCGCACCACCAGCGGGTCCTCGCCGACGATGGCCGGCCGTGGCACGGCGACGGGCAGCTGAGGAGCCAACCACGGCAGCAGCCGCGCCTCGCGACGCAGCGGCTCCTCGCGTTCGGGCCTTCGCGGCCGGCGCTCCACCCACCGGCCGTCGACTAGCCTCGCCTCGGCGTCCCAGCCATCGTCGAAGGCGGCGCCGCCCGTGTCGTCGTCCGGCGTCCCGGGGTCCTCGGCCATGCTCGGAAGTGTCGCCGACGCCGCCACCGGATGGGAACACGGGGGCGCCGCGGATCGTTGAACGGGTGAGGGCGCCGGTAGAGTCGGTGTCCTTCGGTTCGCCGCCAGAGTGGCGCGGACCTCGGCCTCCAAGGAGGAGACCACGATGCGCAGCAACAACCCGGTGTTCAACCGCTCGGCGGAGTTCAACGGGACCGCCACGGCCCAGAACGCCCACGGCAACGCCACCTACCCCGGCTCGGGCGCGCCGCACCCCGGCTACGGCGCCCCCCAACAGCAGCCCTACACCGACCCGTCCACCTGGAGCACCGGCGGCCCGGGCGGCCCCGGCGCGCCCGCCGCGACCGACCGGATGACCATCGACTCGGTCGTCCAGAAGACGGCCATGACGCTCGCGCTGGTGATCGTCGCGGCCGCGGCGACGTGGTTCTACATCGGCGACATCACCGAAGGCATCGGGCTCGGCAACCAGGACAACATCGGCCAGCTCAGCGCGGCCATGACGATCGGCTTCGGCGGCGCCTTCATCCTGTCCCTGGTCAACTCCTTCAAGCGGGTCGTCAGCCCCGCCCTGGTGCTGGCCTTCGCAGCGCTCGAGGGCGTGGCGCTCGGCGCGTTCAGCAAGGCGTTCGAGGCGTGGTACGGCGGCGGCATCGTGATGACCGCCGTGCTCGGCACGTTCGGTGCGCTGGCCGGCACGCTGGCCACCTACCGGTTCTTCGACATCAAGGTCAGCGGCCGGTTCCGCACCATGGTGATCGCCGGCATGTTCGGCATGGTCGGGGTCAGCCTGATCTCGTTCGTTCTCGGCATGTTCGGCATCCAGACCGGCCTCTTCGGCACCGGCGGTCTGGGGCTCATCACCGCCGTCATCGGCCTTGCTCTGGGTGTGTTCATGCTGATCCTCGACTTCGACTTCGTCGAGAACGGCATCGCGGCCGGTCTCCCGGAGCGCGAGTCGTGGCGCGCGGCCTTCGGCCTGACCGTCAGCCTGGTCTGGATCTACACCAACCTGCTGCGGATCCTGGCGATCCTGCGCGGCGACTGAGCGACACCGCAGACACACGGCCTGCGAGCCCCCGGACCGTACGACGGTCCGGGGGCTCCGTCATGCGGTCGCTCCGTCCGGACACGGGGCGGCACCGTCTGCGACGCGCCAGCGCACCGTCTGCGACGCCTCAGCGCACCGTCTGCGACGCCTCGGCGGGCTCGGACGACTCCGCCTCGTCGGGGGACTCGACCTCGCCCTGCTCCTGGCGGCCGCGGTTGCGCAGCCGCACCCAGCGGCCGCGCAGGCCGCGCTGGTCGCCGCTGATCTCGGTGCCGTCGAGCTCGGTGCCTGGGTGCCGCACCGCCTCGACGGCGGCGTTGGCGACGGGCATCACGACGGCGCGCTCGCGATGGGCCCGCTCGACCTCCTCGTCGGGCAGCAGTCCGAGCGAGGCGAGCACCGAGGGGAGCATCACCGACGCAAGCGCGTGGTAGCCGTCGGCCGAGGGGTGGAAGCGGTCGGGCCCGAAGAGGATCGCCGGCGCCGCGGCGAACTCCGGGCCGAGGATCGACCCCAGCGACACCGAGCGGCCGCCGGCCTCCACGACGGCGATCGTCTGGGCCGCGGCCAGCCGCCGCGACCACGATCGGGCCACCTGCTTTAGCGGCGGGGCGATCGGCTGCACGGTGCCGAGGTCGGGGCAGGTGCCCACGACGACCGACGCGCCGGCCTCCTTGAGCCGGCGCACGCCCTCGCCGAGATGTCGCACCGACGCCGAGGGGAGCACGGTGTGGGTCACGTCGTTGGCCCCGACGAAGATCACGGCCACGTCGGGCGGCGTCTTGAGCGCCCGGTCGATCTGGACGCCCAGGTGAGCGGACTGCGCGCCGACGACGGCGTACTCCCGGAGGTGGACCCGCCGGTCGGACGCCTCCGCCACGCCCGAGGCCAGCAGCGCGCCCGGCGTCTCCTCCACCCGGTGCACGCCGTAGCCCGCCGCGCTGGAGTCGCCGAAGAGCGCGATCTTGATCGCCGGGCCCGGCCGACCGCGGCCGTACCACCCGGTGGCGTCGGGAGGCGGACCGTCCTTCGGCTCGCCGATGGTCCGTCGCGCCAGGGAGGCCTCCGCTCGGAGCACGCCGTAGATCGCCGCTCCGGCGGCCGAGAGGCCGCCTCCGCCGTAGACCGCGGCAGAGGCGAGCTTGCGAGCCGCTGCTGCCTTCCCCATGTCTCTCACTGTACGGATCCCGCTTCGGATGCGCGGCGGGACGTCACAGCCGGTTAGGTTGTGGGCGTGCAGTACGTCGACTCGCTCCTGGACCTGATCGGCCACACCCCGCTGCTGCGGCTCTCTCGCTCCCTGGACCTCCCCGAGGGCTGTGGGACCGAGGAGCGAGGTCCGCTGGTGCTGGCGAAGGTGGAGTACCTCAACCCCGGCGGCTCGGTGAAGGACCGGATCGCGATCCGGATGGTCGACGCCGCGGAGGCCGCCGGCGAGCTGCAGCCCGGTGGGGTGATCGTGGAGCCGACCTCGGGCAACACCGGTATCGGGCTGGCGATGGTCGCCCAGGAGCGCGGCTACCGCTGCATCTTCGTGTGCCCCGACAAGGTCAGCGAGGACAAGCAGAACGTGCTGCGGGCGTACGGCGCCGAGGTGGTGGTCTGTCCGACCGCCGTCGCGCCGGAGCACCCCGACTCCTACTACAACGTCAGCGACCGGCTGGTCCGAGAGACGCCCGGCGCCTGGAAGCCCGACCAGTACTCCAACCCGCACAACCCGCGGTCGCACTACGAGACCACCGGACCGGAGCTCTGGGAGCAGACCGAGGGACGGATCACGCACTTCGTCGCCGGCGTCGGCACCGGCGGCACGATCACCGGCACCGGCCGCTACCTCAAGGAGCGCAACGCCGACGTGCGGATCGTCGGCGCCGACCCGGCCGGGTCGGTCTACTCCGGCGGTAGCGGGCGCCCCTACCTCGTCGAGGGCGTGGGCGAGGACTTCTGGCCGACGACCTACGACCGCGACATCGCCGACCGGATCATCGAGGTCTCCGACGCCGACTCGTTCGCGATGACCCGACGCCTGGCGCGGGAGGAGGGGCTGCTGGTCGGCGGCTCGTCAGGCATGGCGGCGTACGCCGCGGCGCAGCTGGCGCGCGAGCTCGCCGGGACGCCCGAGGGCGACCGGGCCGTCATCGTGGTGCTGCTGCCCGACTCGGGCCGGGGCTATCTCTCCAAGGTCTTCAGCGACACCTGGTTGGCGCAGTACGGCTTCGCCGTGGACGCCGACGCGGGGGAGACCCGGACGGTCGGCGAGGTGCTGCGCGGCAAGTCCGGGGTGATCCCCGACCTGGTCCACACCCACCCCAACGAGACCATCGCCGAGGCGATCGCCATCCTGCAGGAGTACGGCGTCTCCCAGATGCCGGTGGTCCGCGCGGAGCCGCCCATCGTGGCGGCCGAGGTGGCCGGCTCGGTCTCCGAGCGGGTGCTGCTGGACGCGCTGTTCGCCGGTGACGCCCGGCTCACCGACAGCGTCGAGCAGCACATGTCCGACCCACTGCCGACGATCGGCGCCAACGAGCCGGCGCGGGCCGCCGTCGGGCTGCTCGAGTCCGCCGACGCCGTGCTGGTGCACGACGACGGCAAGCCGGTCGGGGTGCTCACCCGGCAGGACCTGCTGGCGTTCCTCGCCCGGGGCTGAGCGTGGACCCACGCCGAGCGCGCGACAGCCCGGTCGCGCGACGCGACCGGGCCACCACGAGCAGCGGCTGTCCAGCGGAGATCAGCCGTTCTTCGAGCCGGTCGCGGGTCGGCTGGTCGGAGGCGTCGACACGCCACCGTTCGGCGAGAAGCTGACCGTCAGCGACTGGCTGGTGATGAAGGCCATGCCGGGGCCGCACTCCTGCGCCTGCAGCTCGAGGGTCCGCTTCCCCTTGGTGACCTTGGCGCCGCCGATGGTGGTGGCGGCTGAGTCCAGGACGCCGTCGTTCTCCAGGTTGGTCGAGCCGGGCGCGGTGGCGGGCTGACCGTCCACCAGGACACGCACGGTGAGCGTGCCCTCGCCCGGGTTGCTGGTGTCGCGCGCGGCGTTGACCTGGGCGGCGAGGATGATCTTGCCCGTGGTGGGCGCCCCGAACTTCCGCGTCATCAGCGTCGTGTAGCTGCACGTGTCGAAGTTGTCGAACGTCGTCGCGGCCGCGAAGTACTGCACCTTGCTCAGCTGCTTGGCGTGGTAGCCGTCGACCTTGTGGGCGTTGTTGGCGTCGAACAGCCCCTTGGCCGTGACCGGAGCGGCAAGCGCCACCGTGCCTGCGGCCACGGCCGCTGCGACTGCGATGGTGGTACGTCGGTGGTTGGTGCGCATCGGAAGGTCCTCTCCTCGGGTCACCGGCCTGCCTGGCCGGCACTGTGGGGGAGGAGGGGGCGGGTGCTCCTCGAATACATGCCGGCGGCGAGAACCCGGCGTCGGAGGCGCGCGGCTCGCCGGGGCGCAGCGCCTCTACGATCGACGGGTGGACGTGGCCGCGAGCACGGTGGTGCTCCTCGTGCTTGCGGCTCTCCTGGCCGGTTTCGTGGACGCGGTCGTGGGCGGCGGCGGGCTGATCCAGCTGCCTGCGCTGGTGGTCTGGCTGCCGGGAGCCGCCCCGGTGCAGATCCTGGCCACCAACAAGATCGCCTCGATCTGCGGCACCTCGGTCGCCGCGGCGACGTACTACCGCCGGGTGCGCCCGGACCCCCGGACGTTCGGGCCACTGATGGCCTGTGCGTTCCTGGGCTCGCTCGCCGGCGCGGGCGTGGCCAGTCGGATCCCCCGGGAGGCCTTCGAGCCGATCGTGCTGGTGGCGCTGGTGGTGGTGGGCGCCGTGGTGGTGCTGCGGCCGAGCCTCGGGGAGCAGACCGCGCTGCGCTTCCAGGGCCGTCGTCATCTCGGAGCGGCGATGGCGACCGGGGCGGTGATCGGGTTCTACGACGGCGCGCTGGGGCCGGGCACCGGGTCGTTCCTGGTGTTCGCGCTGGTGGGGCTGCTCGGCTACGCCTTCGTCGAGGCGTCCGCGAAGGCACGCCTGGCCAACTGGGCGACCAACCTGGCGGCGCTGTGCGTGTTCGTCCCGCAGGGGGCGGTGCTCTGGGGCATCGGCCTGGCGATGGGGGTGGCCAACCTGGTCGGTGGCTACCTCGGCGCGCGGATGGCCGTCTCGCGCGGTTCGGGCTTCGTGCGCGGCTTCTTCATGCTGGTGGTGCTGGGGTTCGTGGTGCGGATCGGCGGCGAGGTCCTCGGTGTCTGGTGAGCGCTATCGACCGTGGCCCGCTCGGCCGTCGCCGAGATCGAGGTCAAGCGCTCGCGGTTCCGGTGTCGGCTGGAGCGGGTCGCCCGACGAGGCGGCGGCGCGAGCCGTGGTCGAGGAGGAGCGCCGGGCCCACTGGGACGCGCGGCACCACTGCTCGGCCTTCGTGGTCGGCGCGCGGGGGGAGGTCCAGCGGTCCCACGACGACGGCGAGCCGGCCGGGACGGCGGGTGCTCCGATGCTCGAGGTGCTGGTCGGTGCCGGGCTCAGCGACGTCGTGGCCGTGGTGACGCGGTGGTTCGGCGGCGTGCTGCTGGGAGCCGGCGGGCTGGTCCGGGCCTACGGCGACGCGGTGCGCGCGGGGGCTGCCGAGGCCGGCGTACTCGTGCGGGAGCGGCGTCAGGAGCTCGCCGTGACCTTGTCGCACGCCGACGCCGGCCGGGCGGAGAGCGCGCTGCGGGCCCGCGGCGTGTCCATCCTGGACGTGGTGTACGCCGACCGGGCCACGCTGCTGCTCGCCGCGCCTCGCGCTGACCTCCCCGCCCTCGAGGGCCTGCTTGCCGAGCTCACCGGCGGGTCGGCCAGCCCCCGGCCCGTCGGCGAGCGGTGGGTCGACCTCCGGTAGTTGACTGCAGAAGTGTCGTGCGGGGGCACTCGGGACGACAGATCCGCAGTCAGCTGTCGAGCGGGCGCGGGTCGTAGGGTGGCGGCATGAGCATCCCTGTGTCCGTGGACCGGCTGGCGGCGGTGCTGGGTGACTACGGAGCCGGCTACCTGCTCACCGCGTCCAGCGAGGGGCGGGTGAAGGTGGTCACCGTGGAGCCGGTGGTCGCGGGCGGGCGGCTCGTCGTCCCCGGGCCCGGGCGGGGCAGTCTGGCCAACGTCGTGGGCAACCCGCAGGTCACGCTGACCTTCCCGCCCGCGGAGCGGCATGGGTTCACCCTGCTGGTCGACGGGACGGCGGAGGTCTCGGGCGACGACGTACACCTCGCGCCGAGCGGCGCCGTCCTCCACCGCCCCGCGGCCCACAGCGACGGACCGCCGCCTCCGGCGAGCGTCGTCCCGGGCGACGCGCCGGTGTCGTCGCCCACCGCCTGCGGCGACGACTGCCACCCCGTCTGACCGAACGTTTGCTGCGTTTCGCACCCGACTTCGGCGTGTCGCGGTGCAGAACGCAGCAAACGTTCGGGGTCAGAGCAGGTAGACCAGCCCGGGGCCCTCGTCGCGGTAGGGGATGCCGAGGGCATCGAGAGCGGGTGTCCAGGAGCCGGTGCAGGTGGGGTCGGAGCCCTCGAAGCCGTGGTCGGCGGTCAGCAGGATCGTCACCTCGTCGAGCACCCTCAGCGCTTCGAGATGGTCGAGGAACAGCGACAGCCGGGCGTCGGCCTGGCGCAGCGAGTCGCGAGCCATGTCGGAGCGAGGGCCGCCGCCGTGGTGGCCACCGTCGGTGACGACGTTGGCCCACCAGGTGAGGGTCGGCGCCGACGCGGGATCGGCCCAGAGCTCCTTCATCTGCTGCAGCCCGAGGTCGTCGACCCGGACGCCCCAGCGGAAGTAGCCGTCCTCGAGGTGCGCAGGGTCTCCCAGGAACGGCGACGCGGTCGGGTCGGGCAAGGCGTCGTCGAGCGCGTCGGCGCCGCTCTCGCCGGAGGCGCGGATCAGCGCCATCGTGGAGTAGTCGGCGCCTCGGTCGATCGCCTCGTCGACACTCGCGGTGCGTAGCGGTGACGTCGACCCCAGGTGGTCGTTGACAGTCTCGAAGATCGTCCGAACGCCCGGCCGCAGCCAGTCGGAGCTGCGGTGCCAGGTGCTCTGGTCGTTGGGCACCACCCGCTCGCCGGTGGCCCGGTCGTAGTAGACGTTGCCCATCACACCGTGCCGCCCCGGGCCGACGCCGGTGAGGATCGCGGTGTGGTTGGTCAGCGTGATGCTCGGGAACTCCGCCACCGCGCCGCCGCGCAGCGCGAGCCCGCGCTCGACGAGCCGCTCCACCCCCGGCAGCTCGCCGGTCTCCGCGAGGTGGAGCACCTCGCCGCAGTGGCCGCCGTCCCACAGGATCCCGATCACGTGCGAGCGGGCGGCCGCGGGGTCGTACCACTCGGTGCGGGCGCGCCCGTCGAGCTTGGCGCCGTGGTCGTCGCGCAGCTCCTCGAGCGGTACGCCGGCCAGGTGGGCCAGCGTCGGTCCGACGTCGACGAGCCGGGCGTGGTCGTCGACGTAGCCCAGCCGTTGCACGCCCGCGCCGCTGAGGATGAAGGGTGCCCGCGACTGGATGACGTCGAGCGACCCGTGCTCGCCGACGTGCCCGCCCTCGTCGGGGAAGAAGTGCCGCGGCGTGTGCACGATCGCCAGGTCGGGGCTCCGGTCGGGGTCGGCGAAGAACGACAGCAGCCGCCGGGCCGCGAGGGGGTAGGCGTTGCTCGTCGACCGGGCGGGTGAGGGGTCGGCGAGCTCCTTCTCGTAGGGCAGGAACGCCAGCGGGTCCTCGCTGCCGATCGGGTTGTCTCCGGCGACCACCTCGGCCGGGCCGTCGATGTGGAAGCGCACCCGCCCGATGCTGTTGGCGGCGTAGGGCACCCGCTCGCCGTCGGGGCCGTCCTCCACCCAGCAGACGAGATCGATGATGTCGGCCAGCGCAGGCGCGCACAGCGCTTCGATGAACACCTCGCGAGACATGCCTGCACCCTAGTCGGCCGCTAGCCTGGGCCGGTGCACCCGTGGAGCCCGTGCTGGCTGTCGGCGTTCCTCGATCTCTCCGCGGGCGCCTTCGACGACGGCATCGCCTTCTGGCGTGAGGTGACCGGCTTCGCCGTCTCCGAGCCACGGGGGGCGAGCGCCGAGTTCGCCACGCTGCTGCCCCCCGAGGGCGACGCCTACCTCACGGTGCAGCGGCTCGCCGACGGGCCGAGCCGGATCCACGTCGACGTCCACGTCGCCGACCCGCGGGTGGCCGCGGACCGCGCGGTCTCGCTCGGGGCGACGGAGCTGCACGACGACGGGTACGTCGTGCTGCGCTCGCCCGGCGGCTTCGTGCTCTGCTTCGTCGACCATCCTGGCAGCCGCCGCCCGCCCCCGCGGGTCTGGCCCGGGGGCCACACCAGCCTCGTCTACCAGGTGTCCCTCGACGTGCCGCGGGCGGCGTACGACGTCGAGGCGGCGTTCTGGGTCGAGGTGCTCGAGGCGACCCCGGAGCTGCTGGCCCGCCGTCGGGAGTTCTCCTGGCTGCGCACCCCCCGCCAGCACGCGCTCGACATCCTGCTGCAGCGCACCGACGACGAGGACGGCCCGGTCACCGCCCACCTGGACCTGGGCACCACCGACCGCTGGGCCGAGGTGGCCCGCCACGTGGCGCTGGGCGCGGCCGCCGAGCCCGACGAGGAGTTCTGGACGGTGCTGGCCGACCCCACGGGGCGGCGCTACTGCGTCACCACCCGCGACCCGGCGACCGGTCGGCTCACGGCCGAGACGCTCACCGTGCAGACATCGTCCCGCTGAGCTCGACCTCCCACGGCAGAGCGGCGGCTTCCGCCAGCAACCGGTCGAGGGCCGCGGACTGCGGCTGCGGGATCGGGGCGAGCCGGCGGGTGCCGAGATCGACGTAGGCCTCCAGCGCCTCCATCCGCGCCGCCACCTCGCCTCGGGTGTGGTTGACCAGGTGGCTGACCAGGTGGACCATCCGCTCCGACCGCCCGACCAGCCGGATTCCCACCGACACCTCGTCACCGACCGCGACCTCGCGGCGGTAGGTCAGGTGCTGCTCCAGCGCGAAGATCCCGCCGACGCCGCGCCGGGCCAGGTCGGCGCCGAGGTCGAGCCGCTCGTAGACGACCCACTCGGCGTCGTCGAAGAGGCCGAGGTAGTGCCGCACGTTGAGGTGACCGTTGTCGTCGCCGAACGCAGCCGGCACGACCACCCGGTCCCCGGACGGCAGCACCGACACCTCGTCGTAGGACGGCCAGCCGGGCATGCCCGCGAGGCTATCTCGATGGCTGCCCGCCGTGCGCTGGCCTACTGTGACCGGATGGCCGAGCCCACGACCCAGAAGGCCGACCCGCCGCTCGCCGCCGACGAGGCGACGACCCTGCGGTCCTTCCTCGACTACTACCGCGCGACGCTGCGACGGCAGGCCGAGGGCCTGACGAGCGAGCAGCTCGCCACCCCGCTCGCCCCGGCCACGATGACCCTGGGCGGGATGCTCAAGCACCTCGCGGTGGTCGAGGAGGGGTGGCTGGTCGAGACGCTGGCCGGGGAGGAGCTCGGCGAGCCGTGGGCCTCGGTCGACTGGGAGGCCGACCGCGACTGGGAGTGGCACTCGGCGGCGGACGACGAGCCGGCGTACCTCTTCGAGCTCTACGACCGCGCGATCGCCGTCGCGGACGAGCGGGTCGAGCGGGCGCTCACCGGCGGCGCCGGCCTGGACACGCTGTCGGCGAAGCTCGGCCGCCGCTCCGGGGAGGCCTTCTCGCTGCGCTGGATCCTGGTCCACCTGATCGAGGAGTACGCCCGGCACGCCGGGCACGCCGACCTGATCCGCGAGAGCATCGACGGATCCACCGACCTGTGAGCGGATCCGGGCCGCCAGCCAGGCGGACTGGCCGCAGATCTGGCCGTTCTTCCGTGCCATCGTCGACGACGGTGAGACCTACGCCTACCCCGACGACCTCACCAGCGAGCAGGCCTGCGCCCTGTGGCTCGCGCGGCCCCCGTCCGCCACGGTGGTGTACGACGACGGGGGGCGCATCCTCGGCACCGCCACGATGGGACCCAACCGACCTGGTCGCGGCGACCACGTCGGCACCGCGTCGTTCATGGTCTCGCCTGAGGCGCGCGGCCGCGGCGTGGGTCGCGCGCTGGCGTCGTGGGTGGTCGCCTGGCACCGCGAGCAGGGCTTCGCCGGCATCCAGTTCAACGCGGTCGTCGAGACCAACGCCGCCGCCGTGGCGCTCTGGCAGGACCTCGGCTTCGGCATCGTCGGCACGGTCCCCGGCGCCTTCCGGTCCCGTCGGCACGGCCCCGTGGGTCTACACGTCATGTTCCTCGAACTGACGAACGCCGCCGGTCGAGCGGCCGGAAGCCTTGCCCCGCCGCAGTAGCGTGAACCCGTGAATGCCACCACCCCTCCGACGACCGCCACCGTCGGCGAGCTGCGCGCCTCCGGACACGTGCAGAAGCACCTGCGCGAGGAGATCCGCGACAACCTGCTCGCCACGCTCCGCGACGGGCCGCGGACCCCTGGCCCGGCTCCACGGCTTCGAGGACACCGTCATCCCGCAGCTCGAGCGGGCCCTGCTCGCCGGCCACGACGTGGTCCTGCTCGGCGAGCGCGGCCAGGGCAAGACCCGCCTGCTGCGCAGCCTGGTCGGCCTGCTCGACGAGTGGACGCCGGTCATCGAGGGCTCCGAGCTCGGCGAGCACCCGTACGAGCCGATCAGCGCCGGAGTCGCGGCGCCGTGCCGCGGAGCTCGGTGACGACCTGCCGGTCGCCTGGCGCCACCGCTCCGAGCGGTACGCCGAGAAGCTGGCCACGCCCGACACCAGCGTCGGCGGACCTGATCGGCGACGTCGACCCGATGAAGGTCGCCGAGGGCCGCAGCCTCGGCGACCCCGAGACGATCCACTTCGGGCTCATCCCGCGCAGCCACCGCGGGATCGTCGCGATCAACGAGCTGCCCGACCTCGCCGAGCGGATCCAGGTGGCGATGCTCAACGTGATGGAGGAGCGCGACATCCAGATCCGCGGCTACGTCCTGCGGCTGCCGCTCGACGTGCTCGTCGTGGCCAGCGCCAACCCCGAGGACTACACCAACCGCGGCCGGATCATCACCCCGCTCAAGGACCGCTTCGGCGCCGAGATCCGCACCCACTACCCCGTGGCGCTCGACGACGAGGTCGCGGTCATCCGCCAGGAGTCGCACCTCGTCGCCGAGGTGCCCGACCTCCTGCTCGAGATCCTGGCGCGGTTCGCCCGGGCGCTGCGGGCGTCCTCGGCCGTCGACCAGCGCTCCGGCGTCTCGGCCCGGCTGTCGCATCGCCGGCGGCCGAGACCCTGGCCGCCGCCGCGCTGCACCGGGCCACCGCCCAGGGCGAGCCGGAGGCCGTGGCGCGTCCGGTCGACCTGGAGGCGGTCGTCGACGTGCTCGGCGGCAAGGTCGAGTTCGAGACCGGTGAGGAGGGCCGCGAGCGCGACGTGCTCGTCCACCTGCTGCGCTCGGCCACCGCCGAGACCGTCCGCGAGCGCCTGCGCGGCATCGACATGGCGCCTGCTGGTCGACGCCATCGACGGAGGGGGCCGCTGGTCACCACCGGCGAGCAGGTCGTCGGCGCGCGACTTCCTCGCCGGGCTGCCGGTGCTCGGCGAGTCCGACCTCTACGACCAGGTGATGGACCGGCTCGACGCGCACACCGACGGCGAGCGGGCGCGGCGCCATCGAGCTGGCCCTCGAGGGCCTGTACCTCGCCCGCCGGATCGGCAAGGACGCAGGTGGACGGCCAGACGGTCTACGGGTGAGCGCCATGGCTGCGACCACTGACCGCGGCAGGCGCTGAGCGTCGCGCCACACCCACCGCCCGCGTACGGCCGGTACGCCGGCGGCGACCCGCTCGCGCCTCCGGTCGACCTGGCGGAGGCGCTGGACGTCGATCGGCGCAGGACGTCATGGCCGGGCTACAGCGCCGAGTGGGCGATGCGGAGTTCCTGCGCCGCGGCGGCCAGCAGCAGACGCGGCCTCGACGACCTGGCCAGCGGATCGTCCAGCAGCGCCGCCGCGAGCTGCCCGGCCGGCACCGCCTCGACGGCACCCTCGCAGGAGGTCAAGGAGCTGCTCGACCGGGCCGTGCTCGAGGAGCGCAAGCAGCTCGCCCGCGACCTCGACGACGACGCGCCGGTTCGCCGAGATGCGCATGGAGAACCTGCCCGCCTCCACCGCGGCGGCGGTCACCGAGCTGTCGTCGACTACGACTGGCGCAGCGGGGAGGCCCGCGAGGCCTACGAGCAGATCAAGGACCTGCTCGGCCGCGAGCTGCTCGACCAGCGGTTCGCCGGCATGAAGCAGGCGCTCGAGAACGCCACCGACGAGGACCGCGCCGCGGTCGACGACATGCTCGACGACCTCAACGACCTGCTCGAGGCGCACGCCCGCGGCGAGGACACCGACGAGCAGTTCGGCGAGTTCATGGACAAGCACGGCGAGTTCTTCCCCGAGAACCCGCAGAACGTCGACGAGCTGCTCGACGCCCTGGCCGCAGCGGGCCGCCGCGGCCCAGCGGATGCTCAACTCGATGATCGCCCGAGCAGCGCGCCGAGCTCGAGCAGCTGGCGGCGCAGGCGTTCGGCTCGCCCCGCTGCAGGAGTCGCTGGCCGGCTCGACGCCAACCTGCGCGCGCTGCGGCCCGGCGAGGACTGGGGCGGCTCCGAGTCGTTCCGACGGCGAGCAGGGGCTCGGCCTCGGCGACGGCACCGGCGTGCTGCAGGACCTCGCCGAGCTCGACGCGCTGGCCGAGCAGCTGTCGCAGTCAGTACGGCGGCGCCCGCCTCGACGACGTCGACCTCGACGCGCTGACCCGCCAGCTCGGCGACGCAGGCGGCCGTCGGACGCCCGCGCGCTGCAGGAGCTGGAGCGCGCGCTGCGCCGACCGCGGGATGCTCCGCGCCGGGCCGCCGACGGGCAGCTGCGGCTGTCGCCGAAGGCGATGCGCCAGCTCGGCAAGGCGCTGCTGCGCGACGTCGCCGACCGGGTGTCCGCCCGGCAGGGCGAGCGCGACGTCCGGCTGGCGGGGGCGGCCGGCGAGCGGTCAGCGGGGCCACGCGGGAGCTGGGAGTTCGGCGACACCGAGCCGTGGGACGTCACCCGCACCGTGGCGCAACGCCGTCCAGCCGCACGGTCGAGCGAGGGCGGTGACCCGCGCGGCGGTGTCCGGCTCCGGATCGACGACATCGAGGTCGTCCGAGACCGAGGCGCGCACCCGGCGGCGGTGGCGCTGCTGGTCGACACCTCGTTCTCGATGGCGATGGACGGCCGCTGGGTGCCGATGAAGCGCACCGCTCTGGCGCTGCACCACGCTGATCTCGATCGCGGTTCCGCGGCGACCACCTGCAGCTGGTCGGCTTCGGGCGGCACGCGCAGGTGATGGACATCGAGCGAGCTCACCGCCCTCGACGCGCGCTGGGACAAGGGCACCAACCTGCACCACGCCCTGCTGCTGGCCAACCGCCACTTCCGCAAGCACCCGAACGACCAGCCGGTGCTGCTCGTGGTCACCGACGGTGAGCCGACCTCCCACCTGGAGGCGCGACGGCGAGGTCGTTCTTCGCCTACCCGCCGCACCCGTTGCACGCATCGCCAACGCCGTGCGTGAGCTCGACGCGGCCGGTCGGCTCGGGGCGCAGGTGACGTTCTTCCGGCTCGGCGAGGACCCGGGGCTCGCCCGCTTCGTGCAGCAGATGGCCACGCGGGTCGAGGGCCGCGTCATCGCCCCCGAGCTCGACGACCTGGGAGCGGCGGTCGTCGGCTCCTATCTCGGCTCGCGCGGCCCGGCGGCGTACTCCGACGGCGGCTGGTGGGGCGGGCGCGGCTTCTGGGTGGGTGACTGACCGACCGCGCCTCGGCGGGGCTACTCCTGGGCGAAGCCCGGGAGCGTCTCCTCGAGGATCGCGCGGAACGGCGCCTCGGCCTCCAGCTGGGCCAGCAGGCCCAGGCCGCCCAGCCAGGTGCGGTGGATCAGCATGTAGTTCGGCGGCAGGTTGAGCTTGGTGGCCATCGCGAACGTCGGGTCGGACGGGTCGTTGATCCGCTGGAACTGCCTGCGCATCCACTCCCGTGAGAAGCGGAAGCGCTCGGTGCGAGTGGGGTCGATGAACGGCGAGAGGTAGGCCAGCACGAGCTCGGGATCGACCTTGACGTTGTCGCGGAGGAAGCCCTCCTCTCGCAGTCCGTCGACCAGGCGGTCGGGCTCCTCGGAGCTGGCGATCCGGATCAGGGTCCCCATCGCCCGGGGCAGCTGCCGCTCGGGCAGCCGCGCGACGGCGCCGTAGTCGAGCACGCCGAGCCGGCCCGGCGAGCCGTCCTCGCGCGGGATGACCCGGAAGTTGCCGGGGTGGGGGTCGGCGTGGAGCATGCCGGTGCGGGCCGGGCCGGTGAACAGGAATCGGACGAGCAGCTCTCCGTAGTGGTCGCGCTCCTCCTGGGTGCCGTCAGCGATGATGCCGGCGATCGACTGAGGGCTCTCCAGCCACTCCGAGACCAGCACGGTGGTGCCGACCGCCACGACGTGGGGGACGACGATGTCGGGGTCGTCGGCGAAGGCGTCGGCGAAGGCCTGCTGGGCCTCCGCCTCGAGGTGGTAGTCGAGCTCGTCCTTGGCGCGCGCCTGGATCTCTGCGATCAGCGGCTTGGCGTCCATGCCCGGGAACAGCGGCGAGACGCCTCGGGCCAGCCGGCTGAGCTGCTTGAGGTCGCCCATCAGCGCCTGTCCGGCGCCGGGGTACTGCACCTTGACGGCGACCTCGCGGCCGTCGGCCCAGCGGCCCCGGTGCACCTGGCCGATGGATGCGGCGGCCGTGGGGCCACCGTCCAGCCAGACGAGCTGGTCGCGCCAGTCGGGGCCCAGCTCCCGCTCGATCTCCTCGCGCACCGTCTGCGTCGGCATCGGCGGCGCGGAGTCCTGCAGCATCCGCAGGTGCTCGCGGTAGGGCGCGGCCATCTCCTCCGGCAGCGCCGACTCGAGGACCGACAGCGCCTGCCCGAACTTCATCGCGCCGCCCTTGAGCTCGCCCAGGGTGCGGAACAGCTGCTCGGCGGTGCGCTGCTGGATGTCACTGGCCACGGCCTCGGCTGTCTGGCCGCCCAGCCGTCGGCCCAGCCCCATCGCGCTGCGGGTGGCATAGCCGAGGGGCAGCGCCGCGAGCCGCGCCGTGCGAGCGACCGCCTTGCGAGGCAGGTCGCGGGCATCGGGCTCGTCGGGCATGGCTCCATTCTCCGGTACGCCGCCAACCGGGCCGCATCGGCGCTGCATCCGGGCTCGCGGCGCCCGGCTCGGACCCGCCACGTCGGTCAGGTGTCGGGCTGGGGAGGTGAGGCGCACCCCGTCACCCACCGCCCGCCTCGTCGACGAACCACAGGCAGCCCGGCCCTGGCCGGCACCACTCACCGCCCGTGCGTGGCGCCAGCGGCGCGAGCACGGGGAGCGCTGCACGTTCCATCACGGTCAGGCTGGGAGCCTCCCCGTAGGGCAGGGGACAGCTGGTGTCCACCAGCACAGGGTCGTCGAAAGCGAGACCGACCTCGGCCGGGACCGGCCACATCGCCGACTCCCGGAGGGCGCATGCCCGGACCCGGGTCTCCTGTCCACGGCTGCTGCGCACCTGCTCCCCGGTGTCCAGCGTGTAGACGACGTCGGTGGCGGTCACCCTGACGCCGGCCAGCGGGTTCTCGGCCGCGCCTGGCTCGTTCATGTCCCCGTAGTCGCCGGTCGGGTCTCCGACGAGCGTGTCGCCGACCGGCAGCTCCAGGCACTGCTCGTCCGCGGCCTTGCACTGGACGATCGGCCCGCGCTCCTCGGGGTCCCCAGGCTTGAGCGCGATCAACCGGGTGCTGTCGTAGCCGCCGGCGTACCAGATGACCGGGTCGCTGATCCTCAAGGAGCCCAGGACCAGGGGCTCCTCCCCTAGGACGAGGGCCTGGGTCTCGGCCCGGAACGGGCCCGAGCCCTCACGGTCCACGATGTCACGGCGTTCCATCACCGTCCGGGTCCCGGCGGTCTCCCCGTCCAGCTCGACGGTCACCGTGTCACCCTCGATACGCACCACGACACGCTCCGCGCCGTCTGCGCTGAGAGCGGCGAAGCCTCCCGGGACCTCTTGCGACCTGGCGTCGGCCCACTGCTCCGTCGTCGGGACCAGCGCGCCGTACACGCCGTCGTCCACCGCGTGCAAGGACCGCCCGCAGCCGACGAGCCCGGCCCCCAGCAGCAGGGCGGCGGCCACCCCCCGTGATGTCCGTGCTCGTCCCAGGACCTGCACAACTCCAGCGTATCCACCGACGATCAGCGCCAGGTCGACGCCTCGGATCTCCCGTCCGGCAGCGTCACGTCCGCGGGACCGGCACCGGACGCGCGATCATCCACTCGCCGTCGAGGATCTCGCGGCATCGGCTGTCACCGTCACCTCAACGGTGCGCGTGCCTCTCAAGACCCACGTTGGCGCTGGTGAACGTGTCGCGCGGGGTGGGTCAGAGCGACTGCAGGAACGCGATCGGTCCGGGGAAGAAGACCTCCGTGTGGCGGGGTCCTCCGTCGTGTCGGGCGCCTCGAACCGCTTGGTCGTCGACAGGACCCGCGGGTCCACCGCGGGCATTGCCAAGCGGATCGGCGACTGGTGCAATGGGGAGACTCGGTCTAAGGCGGTGTCGCGCCATGGACAAGCGCATCCCGGTCCTGCAGGCTCTCGCCGCGACAGAGGTTGTTGGCGCGGAGCTGGAGATCCTGCGAGCCCACGGGTTCACCCCGGACCAGGAGGCGGCTGCGGCGGCGGTCCGTGCAGAGTTGGCGAGGGCAACCAGAGCGGCCAGGGGTGAGGAGCCGTCCGGGAACCGTTGGTCGATGTGGTGGCGTGGCGCCCAGATCGAGACCGCCTACCAGCGTCTGCACGCGGCCCGCGTCTCGATGATCAGTGTCTACGAGGCCCCGGAGCTCGCGGCGGAGCTGCCTCGCGCGATCGCCCGGGCCCAGTCGTGCCTCCACCCTGATGACCCGCGACGCCTCGGTCCCGAGGCGTTCGTCGGTCAGGACGAACGCTCCACGCGAGCGCTCCTGAGCAGACTCCTGCAGGACGGATACGAGGCCAGTGACCAGCAGTACACGCGGCTACGTAGTTTCCGCAACGTCGTCTACCTGGCCTGTGCGGCGGTGATCCTGGTGCTCGGATTCACCCTCCTGGTGGTGATGCGGAACCCCGACCTCCTGCCCCTGTGCTTCCGGGCCAGCACCGACGGTGCCACCGGCAGTGGAGCTGCCGGTGACCTGGTCTGCCCCTCCGCGACTGTTGCGGATGCTCCCAGCGCGAACGACATCGCGATCGTGGCATTGATGGGGCTGGTCGGCGGAGCGCTGTCCGCGGTCGTCAACATTCGGTTGTTGCGCGGCACCTCCACCCCCTACGACGCACCCGTGGCGTTGGCCGTCCTGAAGCCGCCGCTGGGCGCACTGACTGCGGTGATGGGGTTGGTGCTGGTGCACGGAGAGTTCGTACCGGGCCTGTCGAACCTGGACTCGCAGGGCCAGATCCTGGCGTATGCGCTGCTGTTCGGAGTCGCCCAACAGATGCTCACCCGTCTCGTCGACCAGAAGGCGCAGACGCTGTTGAACGGGCTGCCCTCCAAAGACCCGGATTCCTCACCAGGTGAACCTGTCACTAGCCAATCCGCACCGTTGCCGCCCCCGACCGACTCCCAGAACGGCACCGGCGACCGCGACTCTGGCATGGGGCAGGCCGATCTAGTGGTTCCGGTGGTGCCCGAGGGTGTGCCCGGTGAGTTCGATGAGATGACGTCGGAGGTCCAGCCGAACCCGGAGGGAGATGAGGACGCGCAGGTCCAGGACGACGAATCGGCGCCGATCGTCGATGTGCTGGAGAAGGACCACAGCTGATGCGCACCTTCGAGCAGGCCAAGGCCTTCGCCGCGAGTCAGCACGAAGCCCCGAGCCAGGGCTGGCACAACCTGTGCCAGCTGTTCTCCCGGCAGTGTGTCGGTGCGGCTTCCTTCGGCGCATCGGCTCGGGAGGCGTTCAACGGCATCCCGGCGGGCGAGAAGCACACCTCCTCGCCGCCGCCACCCGGGTCCATCGCCTACTACGGGTTCGGGGACCGCGGATTCGGGCACGCCGTGTTCGTCGTTGAAGCAGGCTTCGTGTGGTCCAACGACATTCTGCGGTCGGGCCGGATCGACAGGGTCCGCTGGGACATCTTCCCGCGCGAGTGGGGGCTTCCCTATCGGGGCTGGATCACCTCGTGCCCGTCGGGCCGGCTCCCCATCGATCAGGATCAGCAAGGCCCGTCCTACCGTCAGGGCGGGAAGGTCTACGCCAGCAAGATGCGGTTTCGACAGGCCGACTCGGACAGCGTGTGGAACCTCCAGCTCGCCCTGATGACCAAGGGCTACTCCGTCGGCGCTGGGCCGACCGGGACCTTCGGGCTGCACACCCTCGCCGCATGCGCCGCGTTCCAAGGCGCGCAAGGATGGATGCGTGACCAAGCCGACGGCATCCCCGGCTCCTCGACGGTCCGACGTCTCGGGCTGGTGTGGGTGGAGGAGGCTGGCGCCCGCAGTGAATCGACCAGGCGGCCACGCCCCCCGAAGAAGGGTGGCCCGTCGGCCCACGGATTGGTCGTGCACGGGGCAGACCTGTCCCACCACAACGCCGACCCCGCCCTGATCAGGGCGCGTGAGGCCGGCCTGATGTTCGTCTACCACAAGGCGACCGAGGGGTCGACGTTCCGCGACCCCATGTACCCCGCCCGACGGTCGGCGGCCAGAAAGGCCGGCCTGCCGTTCGGCGCCTACCACTTCGCCTCGCCCGACCACCACGACGCCGTCGCCGAGGCGCGCGCCTTCATCGAGTACGCCGACCCCCAGGCAGGCGACCTGGTGCCGGTGCTGGACATGGAGGTCGCCGGCTCCGAACGCCTCGAGGCGTGGTCCCAGACGTTCATGACAGAAGTGACGCGACTCCTCGCCGAGCGCGGTCTCGAGCCCCCTCACCAGCTCCTCCACTACGGACCCGACGACTACGGCAAGGACTACCCCTACCTGCGCTGGGTGCCGCGCTACAACAACGAGAACACCCCGCCGAAGGTCCGCTACGACATCTGGCAGTTCAGCAACGGGAAGCTCGGCACGCCGCACTCCTTCCCGGGCCTGCCCGGTGCGGTCGACCTGAACACCATGCGGACGGGGCTCGAGCTCGATGAGTTCCGCCTGCAGACGACTCGTAGAGGCGACAAGGCGAAGGCTGCCGTCGCCACGGGGGCCGGGGGCAAGGAGGCGAAGGACAAGGCGCGGAAGGACGAGGAGGAGGCCGGGCACCTCGGCGACGTGATCACCTGCGCCCACGCCTCACTGCAGTTCTCGCTCTCGCCGGCCCAACACACTGCGGACATCGAGTCGATCTTCGCCCACGAATCCGCACGCTCCGCCACGTGGATCACCGGCACCGAGGCCGGCGCAGCCGCGAACAACACCTCCCGGGAGCTCCGCCGGGTCGGCAAGGCCCACGGCTACGCGGTCTTCGTGCCGACGACCGGCACCGACTGCTGGGTGGCCGTGGCCGAAGCCATCATCGACGGCGAGTGGAAGACCGGCTACACCAAGGTCCTCGACAGCGGTAGGAAAGCGGGCGACCCGCACCACTACACCGAGAGAGGCGTCGTCTGGGTGCAGTTCTTCAACAACACCTACGGCACGATCTCCATCGCAGCAGCCCACCACCTCGCCAAAGGTCGCACCCCGCACGCCGAGCAGCGCGACCAACCCGGCGACCCGGTGGACCACTTCGCAGCCAACCAGAAGCTCTCGCGAGCCATCGGCGACTGGGCCACCGAGCACGGAGCCCGCCGCAATCTCGCCTTCTTCGGCGGTGACACCAACATGAACGACAAGAACACCGACGTCTTCTTCGGCGCCCCCCTCACCACTCTCTGGGACGAGCTCAAGGTGCACCCGAACACCGGCCACGGCAACATCGACGTGATCGCCTCCAGCGACCGCGACTGCCGGGTGACCGGCAGGTCCTGTCACGCACTCGACGACAGCGAGCTCAAGCTCAACGCCGACCACTTCCTCATCGACGCGGAGTTCGCCATCCGCCCACGACAGCAAGGATGACAAGGGCGGTCGTCGGTCGCCGAGGCGGTCGAGGCGTCCCGCGAGGCTGATGGCGAAGGCGATGAGCGCTGCCCTGGCTCGGCTGGCCCATCGTGCACGTCCGGCCGTGGTCGCTGTGCTCCCGATGGTGTCGCGCAGGACGAGAGCAAGCCATCATGGTGAAGGTGTCGGAAGGCTGAGGGAGGAGTCGACGACCCGGGTACGGTGGCGAGATGACCGAGTTGACCCAGGGCCAGTCGCTGACCCTGGCTGCCCAGGACGGCCAGCCGCTCCAGAGCGTGCAGATGGCCATCGGCTGGGAGCACTCCCCGACGGCCGGTTTCCTCGGCAGCGGGGCCGCACCCATCGATCTCGATGCCTCCGCCGTGCAGTTCGCCGGCGGGCAGCTCTTCGACCTCGCGTTCTTCAACCACCTGACCACCCGCGACGGCGCGGTCGTCCACCTCGGTGACAACACCACCGGCAGGGGTGAGGGCGACGACGAGACGCTCCGCGTCGACCTGGGGAAGGTCTACCCCAAGGTCGACACGATCCTGTTCCTGGTCACCAGCTACCAAGGGCACTCGCTGGAGTACATCCGCAACGCCTACTGCCGCCTCCTCGACGACGAGGGGGTCGAGCTGGCTCGGTTCACCCTCACCCTCGGGGTCCGAGAGACAGGCCTCGTCATGGCCAAACTGGTCCGCGACGGGGACGCCTGGATGCTTCGCGCGATCGGAGCGGGCATCCCGCTCACGACGCCTACGGGCTCGATCGAGTCACTGCTCCCCTACGTGTGAGGTCTGCTCCTCACCTTCTCGCGCCGATGTCGGTCGAGGTCGCCTGCCGCCGTGCTGGGGTGTCATCGGTTCTCGGCCGGTGCCCCTTCGGCTTCAGCTGCCGCTGGGGAAAGGTACGCCGGTGGCGGAGTGGCAGCGGTAGCCGTGCGGGTTCTTGGCGAGGTACTGCTGGTGGTTGTCTGCGTAGAAGCGAGCGTCCCGCAGTCGTCAGTGAGCGGATTCGGCAGCCGATGAGCGCGCGGCGTCACTTCGCCCACTTTGGGTCATCTCGTCCAATCGCTGGCTTCGCCTCTCGCCGCACTGATATCGCTTGATATCTGGAGGCGGCGAGATTGCCGACTTGTTGATCCCAGACGTGCCTGGGGCTGTGCTGGCGGGTGTCGATGCACACGCTGCTCGGTTGGGGCTGTCCCGGGTGGAGTACATCCGACGACGCCTCGCAGCCGACGCGGCCAGCACGAGGGCGTCGGTGTCCACGGACGACCTGCGTTCGTTCGCCGACCGGTTCACCGACCTGGCGGACGTCGAGATCATGGACGACGCGTGGCGCTGATCGAATGGCTGATCGACAAGTCCGCCTTGGTGCGCCCTGCCGACAGTCCCGACGCTGCGGAGTGGGCAGCTCGGATCGAGCGAGGCCTGGTGAGGATCACGACCTCGACCAGGCTGGAGATCGGTTACTCCGCACGTAGCGAGGGAGACGCCCGTTGGATGTTCACGACCCCGCCGGTCTCGGCGATGCCGGTGGAGTACCTGCCTCAGGCGATCGAGGACCGAGCACTCCAGGTCCAGCTGGTGCTGGCCGACAAAGGCCAAAACCGCGCACCGTCGATCCCCGACCTGCTCATCGCCGCCGCAGCCGAACTCGCTGGGCTCACAGTGCTGCTCATGGACAAGGACTTCGACCTCACCGCAAGCATCACCGGCCAGCCCGCGGAGCGCCTTCGCCTCTGACGTGCCACCCCGTCCAACACGAGCCCTTGCGCCGCGTCAGCGCCGCCCAGCTTGACATGGCGGAAGCCTGGGGCGCTTCGGTCTCACGGATGCGGATGCGGATGCGGATGCGGATGGGGCCTGGTCGGGTTCGTGGCGGTCGCCGACTGAGGTGGTGAGAAGTTACACGCTGGCCACTCTTTGCTGATGCCCGAGCTCGATTGGTCAGGGGACTTGGCGGCTGAGCGGGTTCTCGAGGAGGTCCCGGATGTCGGCGAGGCGGCCGAGCAGGCGCGGGCGGAGCGCGGCGTCGATGCGTCCGGCGAGCAGGGCGAGGGGGCCGCGGGGCCGCAGGGTCTCATGCTGCCGGAGTCGGGTGCCCGACGGGACCGGTTCGAACGTGTAGACCAGCCGGCCGGTGAACCAGGCGCTGGTGAACCGCTCCCCGAGCGCGACGCCGGGCTCGACCTGATCGGCCTGCGAACGGACCGCCATCGACATCCCGGGTCCCACTCGGACCACCTCGATCCATCGGGTTCCCACCCGGGCAGACCCGGGGCTGAGCCGGTCGAGGCGGAGCACCGGGGACCCGGGGGGTTGGGGGTGCTGCTCTTTGGTGACGAGGAACGCGTAGACGACCTCGGGCCGTCGCCGGATCTCGACAGCCATGTCGAACTCCAGCGGCCGCCCCGGCGCGAGGTCCTGAGGGTCGGCGGCCCCGGGTGCGCCTCGCGTGAGCCGTTCGGCGCGATCGCGGATCCCGAGCAAGGTGCGGCGGAACATGACGAAGTCACCGGCGTCCATGGCGCCGGTGAACGCCAGGGCCCGGACCGTGGGCCGTCCCCCGATCCGCAGCCGGGTGACCAGCCGGGTGCGGTTGGGCCCGGCGTCGCGCAGCACGAACACTGAGCTGACCGCCACGTCGGGGTCCGGTATGACCAGCACCAGGCAGCGGCTGGGGTCGAGGGCCTGGACCCGGAACCCGGAGCCGTCTGATGACATGGGCAGGATGTCTCCAACGGCCAGGTCCTGCAGTTCGGGCACGATCCTGGTCGCGCTGGGCCGCCCGGCGTTGTCAATCCAGTCATAGCTGTACCAACCCGCGCGGGTGTATCCGCCCATCTGGACCAGCCACGGCCACACCTGCCCCGGGGAGGCGTTTATGGTGATCGCCCGGGTTGCTGACCACCACGCCCGGTCCACGACATCGTCGCCGGGCAACGGCTCGGCCACCTCCTGCCCGGTCGCGCCCCAGCGCACCTGCCACCTGTGGTACCCGACGTAGCCCGCCACGACACCCGCGCCGAGCACGACCAGTCCGCCGCGCCGATCGGCCTCCAGGCGCATCAGCCCTCCCACGGTCCAGGGGACGCGAGGATCCCGCTGTCTCCAGTATGGCAACCGAGGCCTCCATGGTCCGGTCCCCGAGGCCGCCGGCCGCCACGCTGAAGGGGGTGGGTGAGCCTGGGTGCCGCAAAGCGCCGGCAGGTCGGTCTGACCGTGGCCGTGACCGGGTCCAACGAGTGGGTAGGCTCCGTGGCGGGGTATGGCCCGTCGGACGCGTGACGGACGGCCATGCCGATGTCTCTGCGACGCTCCGCGAAGGCGGCCATGTCCGAACCCCCGCCAGTCGGACGCTAGCTAGGTTTCGTCCTGCGGGGATTCGTGCGCCAGCGCGGCGGTGTCGGGGTCTCGGTCCCAGACAGCTACCGACCGTACGTTGGGTGCGCGGGCCCGCCTGCCCGGCTCAGGCGGTCTTGGGGAAGGGGACTCCTGTGGCGCTGTGGCATCGGTAGCCATTTACGTGCTTTGCCAGGTACTGCTGGTGGTGGTCCTCGGCGTAGTAGTACTCCGGCGCGGAGGCGACCTCGGTGGTGATCTCGCCGTAGCCGCGCTCGGTGAGCGCCGGCTGGTAGCGGGTCAGCAGCTCTCGGGCGACGGACTCCTGCTCGGGCGTGGTCCAGAAGATGGCCGAGCGGTACTGCGTGCCGACGTCGTTGCCCTGGCGCATGCCCTGCGTGGGGTCGTGCACCTCCAGGAAGGCCTTGACCAGGTCGGCGTAGGCGACGAGGGCGGGGTCGAAGACCACGCGGACGGCCTCGGTGTGGCCGGTGCGGCCGCTGCACACCTCCTCGTACGTCGGGTGCGGCGTCAGGCCGCCGGCGTACCCGACGGAGGTCGACCAGACGCCGGGCACCTGCCAGAACACCTCCTCGGCGCCCCAGAAGCAGCCGAGGCCGAAGAGGGCGACCTCGAAGCCGTCGGGCACCTCGTCGGTGACCAGCGGGGCGTCGAGCACCAGGTGGCGCTCCGAGAGCGGGAACGGTCGGGTGGTGCGGCCGGGCAGCGCGTTGGCGGCGGTCGGCAGGGGCGGGGCGGTGCGGGTGAAGAACACGGGTCACTCCTCAGTTCTCGGGGCTCACCTGGTGCAACGAGCAACCGGCCCCGGACCATCCCCAAAAGTATGACGAAACCCTGACGGCTCGAGCGGTCCTGCTGCTCGCCTAGGGTGCTGACCATGCCGTTGTTCCGCCGCCGGCCGCGCCCCGACGACGAGAGGTCGCCGGACCTACCGATGAGCCTGGCGCAGGCCGACCGGCTGCGGGCGCTGGTGCGGACCGTGTTCGCTGAGCACGGCCGGGAGGTGACGGTCTACGCCGACCACGTCGAGGACGACCAGGGCACGCAGTTCGGGCTCTGGAACCTGGCGGCGCTGTGCCACGGGGAGGTCGAGCGCGAGTGGCGCGAGCTGGTCCAGAGGCACGTCGGCGCCCTGATCGCGCCCAAGCCGACGGTGGAGGACCTCTCCGACGACGAGCTGCGGTCGATGGTTCGCGCCCGGCTGCTCGAGCGCGGGGCGCTGCCGCGGCCGGAGTGGCACCCGCACGCGGTGGAGCTGGCGGGTCAGCTCGTCGAGATCCTCTGTGTCGATCTCCCCGACAGCGTGCTCACCCCGGCGGAGGTCGAGTTCTCGCGACGTGGCGGCGCCCTGGGGCCCTGGCTCGACGCCGGGCGCGCCAACCTGCGCGCCGAGCTCGCCGCGACCGAGCTCGAGCACGAGCACGAGCAGGTGACTCCCGGGGGCGGGCTGGGCGGCTTCGAGGTGCTGATGGCCGACTCGGTCTACACCGCCAGCTTCGCGCTCTTCCTGCCCGAGATGCTGGCCCGAGCCGGCCGCGCCGACCAGGGCCGCGGCGTGCTGGTGACGCTGCCGTCGCGCAGCCAGGTGGCCTTCCGGGTCGTCGACGGCGACGGGCCCGACCACGCGATGGCCGTGCAGCACCTGTTCCGCTTCGCGATGGCGGGCTACGACGACGCGCCGGGCGGTGTCAGCCCTCACGTCTACTGGGTCCACGCCGGGTCGTGGCGCCAGGTCACCGGGTTCGACGAGCAGGGACGGCCCGCGATCCACGTCGACGAGGAGCTGGGTCGGGCGTTGGGGCTCCTCGACGAGGACTGAGGGAGCTCGCTACCAGCGGTTGGCCAGAGGGTCAACCGCTTCGACGTGCCATTCCAGGCTCCCGTCGGTGGGCGGCAGGTTGGGTCCGGCGTGTGTCGTCCGGCGGGCGCCCGGCACCGATAGAGGAGCGAGTGGATGACGAGCAAGCGACGGTGGAGCCTGGTCGTGGCTGCGATCGTAGCCAGCCTGACGTTCGGCGGTCTGGTGACGCTGACCACGCCGGCCGGCGCGGCGCTGGCCACCAACTGGGGCAAGATCTGGAAGACGAAGCTCCAGCCGAAGGCCGACAAGCGCTACTACAAGAAGACCCAGGCCAACAAGAAGTTCGCGCCCAAGCCCGGGCTGATCCGGGGCACGTACTTCGCGGGCGGGACGTCGCCCTCGGGGTCCATTCTGCTGTCGGGAGGCAGCATCTCCTTCGGGGTCGCCTTCTCAGCCGCACCGACCCCCCACTACATCTCGATCGGTGACCCTGTCCCGGTGGGCTGCTCAGGCACCGCCGAGGCACCCAACGCAGACCCCGGGCACCTGTGCATGTTCGAGACCCGCGCAGAGAACGTCACCTCCAACAAGGGCCCGCTGCGTCCGGATGGTGGCGTTGGCACGACCCCGTTCGGGGCCGGGGTCTTCGCCTACACCGTGGCCGCCGGCCAGGGAGCCATCCTCGGCACCTGGGCGGCTCGGCCGTTGAAGCCGGTCTACGGTCCCACCCTTCCCAAGCCGGGGCCGGCGTCCTCGCCGTCGGGAGGCCTCACCCGCTAGTCGTCTCGGCTGCTGAGGGGTTCTAGGCTCGCCTGGTGACCCCTCAGCAGCACCGACACAAGTCCGGCTTCGAGACTCGAGCGATCCATGCGGGCTACGAGCCCGATCCGATGACCGGCGCGGTGATCCCGCCGATCTATGCCACCTCGACCTACAAGCAGGACGGCGTGGGTGGGCTGCGCGGCGGCTACGAGTACAGCCGCACCGCCAACCCGACCCGCACCGCCCTGGAGGGCAACCTGGCGGCGCTGGAGGAGGGCGAGCGCGCCTTCGCCTTCGCCAGCGGGCTGGCGGCCGAGGACACGCTGGTCCGCACCCTGTGCCGGCCGGGCGACCACGTGGTGCTGCCCAACGACGCCTACGGCGGCACCTTCCGACTGTTCGACAAGGTCGAGCAGGCCTGGGGGCTGGTGCACGACCCGGCGCCGGCGTCGGACCTCGACGCCGTCCGCGCGGCGATCCGGCCGGGTGAGACCCGCCTGGTCTGGGTGGAGACCCCGACCAACCCGCTGCTGGGCATCGGCGACATCGAGGCGCTGGCCGGCATCGCCCACGAGGCCGGCGCGCTGCTGGTGGTCGACAACACCTTCGCGTCGCCGTACCTCCAGCAGCCGCTGACCCTGGGCGCTGACGTCGTGGTGCACTCCACGACGAAGTACTGCGGCGGCCACTCCGACGTCGTCGGCGGAGCGCTGGTCGTGAGGGACCTCGAGCTCGCGGAGCAGCTGGCCTTCCACCAGAACTCCATCGGTGCGGTCGCCGGGCCGTTCGACTCCTGGCTGGTGCTCCGCGGGCTGAAGACCCTGGCGGTGCGGATGGACCGCCACTGCGACAACGCCGAGCATGTCGTGGCCTTCCTGCAGGACCACCCCCAGGTCACCGAGGTCTTCTATCCCGGGCTGGAGAGCCACCCGGGCCACGAGATCGCCGCGCGGCAGATGCGGCGCTTCGGCGGGATCGTCAGCTTCCGGGTCGCCGGCGGGGAGCCGCAGGCGCTGGACGTGTGCGGCCGCGCCGAGGTCTTCACGTTGGGCGAGTCGCTCGGCGGCGTCGAGAGCCTGATCGAGCACCCGGGCCGGATGACGCACGCCTCGGTGGCCGGCACCGAGCTCGAGGTGCCCGCCGACCTGGTCCGCCTGTCGGTGGGCATCGAGACCGCCGACGACCTGGTCGCCGACCTCGACCGGGCGCTCGGCGGCGCGCGTGGCTGAGCCCGTGAGCGACGTCGTCGTCTGTGTCGACTTCGGCTCGACGTTCACCAAGGCCTCGCTCGTCGACGTCACGCGGGGCCGCCTCGTCGCGGCGGCCTCGCACCCGACGACGATCGACACCGACGTGCTGGACGGGTACGACGCCTGCCTGGCCGCACTGGCCGCCCAGGACCCGCGGGTCGCCGGCGCGGAGGTGCTCGCCTGCTCCAGCGCCGGCGGTGGCCTCCGGATCGCCGTCGTCGGCAACGAGGAGCTGGTGACCGCCGAGGCGGGTCGGCGGGTCGCGCTCTCCAGCGGCGGCAAGGTCGTCGGCGTCTTCGCCGCCAGCCGGGGCGACGACCTGGCGGAGGTGGCGCGGGTGAGCCCCGACGTCGTGCTGCTCACCGGCGGCACCGACGGCGGCAATGCCGACGCGCTGCTCGGGTGTGCCCGCGACCTGGTCGCCGCGGAATGGCGCGGCCCGGTCGTCGTGGCCGGCAACGTGGCAGCCCGCGACGAGGTTGCGGCGATCCTCGGCGCGGCCGGCACCCCGCACGTGCTGGCTGACAACGTCGTGCCACGGATCGGCGAGCTCACTCCCGACAGCGCGCGCGCGGCGATCCGCGAGATGTTCCTTGCGCACGTGATCGGCGGCAAGCACCTCAGCGCCCGGGCCGACTTCACGGCGATGGTCCGTGGGGCGACGCCCGACGTCGTGCTCACCGGTGTCGAGCTGCTCGCACGCGGCCTCGGTGCGCAGCATCCCGGCGCCGGCGACGTGGTCGTCGTCGACGTCGGTGGCGCGACCACCGACGTGCACTCCGTGGTGGAGGTCGACCCCGAGGACAGCGGGCTGGCCCGAGAGGTGGTGGCCACGACGCCGGTCACCCGCACCGTGGAGGGCGACCTCGGGATGCGCTGGTCGGCGGTGTCGACGGTCGAGCAGGCCGGTTTGGCGGAGTACGCCGACGCGGCCGCGCGCCGGCACGAGGACCCGGGCCTGCTGCCCGAGGACGAGACCGAGGCCCTCATCGACGAGGCCATCGCTCGCGCCGCCGTGGGGCTGGCGCTGCGCCGGCACGCGGGCCGCAGCCGGGTGGTGCTGAGCCCGGAGGGGCGCGTGGTGGAGCGCACCGGGAAGGACCTGCGCGAGGTCGACCTGCTGGTGGGCTCCGGGGGCGTGCTGCGGGCGGGCCGGGAAGGCGTTGCCGAGCGCGTCCTCGCCGGCAGCGTCGGCCCCGACATCGAGGGCGGCTGGCAGCTGCCTCGGGCGCCGCGCGTGGTGGTCGACGCCGACTACGTGCTGGCCGCGGCCGGGCTGCTCGCCGCCATCCACCCGTGGGCCGCGCACCGGCTCGCCTCCACCCTGTGCACCCCGGGCCGTGGGTAGCCTGTGCGGGTGAGCGCCACCGACCCCGTCGCCGACGAGACCACCGTCGACGGGCACCGTCGCGCCTACGTGCCGTGGGGCCTGGACCTGGCCGCTGCCTGGTCCTGGCGGCTCATCGTCATCGCGTTCGCGACCTACGTCGTGCTCCGGCTGCTCGCGTTCTTCGCCGTCATCACGCTGCCGTTGGTCGTGGCGCTGCTGATCACGTCGTTGTCGGTCCCCGTGGTCCGGCTGCTGTCCGACATCGGCCTGCCGCGCGGACTGTCCGCGGGGCTGGTGGTGGTGACCGGGCTGGTGGTCGTGGCCAGCCTGCTGACCTTCGTCGGTCAGCAGGTCGCCAACGGCGCCAACGACCTGGCGACCTCGGTTGCCGACGGGCTGGGCCAGATCAAGGACTGGCTCAAGACCGGCCCGCTCCACGCCACCGACAGCCAGATCAACACCTACATCGAGCAGGCCCAGCAGAGCATCACCGAGACCGCCCAGCAGGGCCAGGTCGTGGGTCGGCTGACGGAGTTCGGCACGACGATCGGCCACGTCTTCGCCGGCTTCTTCATCGTGCTGTTCGCGACCTACTTCTTCCTCGCCGACGGCCAGCGGATCTGGGGCTGGATGGTCCGGATCGCCCCGCGCGCCGCCCGCGAGCGGGTCGACAGCTCGGGTCGCGTCGCGTGGAACTCACTCACCCAGTTCGTCCGGGCCACCGTGCTGGTGGCGCTCGCCGACGCGATCGGCATCATGGTCGTGGCCGCCATCTTGGGGGTGCCCTTCGTGGCCGCCATCGGCGTGCTGGTCTTCCTCGGCGCGTTCATCCCGATGGTCGGCGCTACGGTGGCCGGGGCGGTGGCGGTGCTGGTGGCGCTGGTCGACCAGGGCCCGATCACCGCGCTGCTGATGCTGGCGGGCGTGATCGCCGTGCAGCAGGTCGAGGGCCACGTGCTGCAGCCGTTCCTGATGGGTCGTTTCGTCTCGGTGCACCCGCTCGGTGTGATCGTCGCGATCGGCGCCGGTGTGCTCACCGCGGGCATTGCCGGCGCCCTGGTCGCCGTGCCCCTCGCGGCCGCCGGCAACGCGGTGGTCCAGCACCTCGCCTCCGGCGCCCAGGGGCCACCCCCCGACGACCCTGACGATCCCGATGGCGACCGCGGCGGGGTGGGTGACCACCTCGACGGCGGCGAGGCCGGCGGGGATGCCGGCCCGGACGATGGCGCGCCGGCCGATGACTGACCCCGGCTCGGTCACCCTCGACGACATCCGCACCGCCGCCGGGGTGCTGCAGGGCATCGCTATCCGCACCCCGATGGAGGGCGCGCGGTGGCTGTCCGCGTTGGCGGGCGGCCCGATCCGGCTCAAGTGCGAGAACCTCCAGCGCACCGGCTCGTTCAAGCCGCGCGGCGCCTACCTCCGGCTGTCGCGGCTCACCGAGGAGGAGAAGGCGCTCGGGGTGGTGGCCGCCTCAGCCGGCAACCACGCCCAGGGTGTCGCCCTGTCAGCGCAGCTGCTCGACATCCGCTCCAGGGTGTTCATGCCCGAGGGCGCCCCGATCCCCAAGGTCAATGCCACGCGCGGCTACGGCGCCGAGGTGGTGTTCCACGGGCAGTATCTCGACCAGGCCATCACCCGCGCCAAGGAGTACGCCGCCGAGACGGGCGCCGTCTTCATCTCGCCGTTCGACCACGTCGACATCGTCGCGGGGCAGGGCACCTGCGGCCTGGAGATCCTCGAGCAGGCCCCCGAGGCGGCCACCGTGCTGGTGCCGACCGGCGGCGGCGGGCTGCTCGCGGGGGTGGCGATCGCGATCAAGGAGCAGCGTCCAGACATCCGGGTGGTGGGGGTGCAGGCGGCTGAGGCCGCGGCGTTCCCGCCGTCGCTCGCCCAGGGGCACCCGGTGCAGCTCGAGACGATGCGCACCATGGCCGACGGCATCGCGGTGGGGCGTCCCGGCGACGTGACGTTCGCCGCCGTCCAGCAGTACGTCGACCAGGTGGTGACGGTCTCCGAGGACTCGCTCGCTCGGGCGCTCGTGGCACTCATGGAGCGGGCCAAGCAGGTCGTCGAACCGGCGGGGGCCGCCGCCGTCGCCGCGCTGATGGACGACCCGACGGCCTACGCCACGCCGGCGGTGGCCGTGTTGTCGGGCGGCAACATCGACCCGCTGCTGCTCGGCAAGGTGATCCGGCACGGCATGGCCGCTGCCGGTCGCTATCTCTACCTCGCGGTGGTGATCTCCGACCTGCCCGGCGGACTGGCCGGGCTGCTGACGGAGGTCGGCTCGCTGGGGGCGAGCGTCATCGACCTGACCCACGAGCGCATCTCGCCCTCGCTGGGGCTGCACGAGGTGGAGGTGGCCCTCCAGCTGGAGACGCGCGGTGCCGACCACGCGGAGCGGGTGATCGGCCGGCTCCGCGAGTGTGGCTACCGGCTGGTGCTCGGCGGCTGATCAGCCGCCGTACGGCTCGGCCTCGACGATCTCGACGGCGAGCTCCTTGCCGTTGGGCGCTTCGTAGCTGACGGTCTCGCCGACGCGAGCACCGAGGATCGCCGAGCCCAGCGGGGACTGCGGCGAGAACACCTCGAGCTGGTCGTCCTCGATCTCGCGGTGACCGAGCAGGAAGCTCTCGGTGTCGGTGTCGCCGGGCCACCGGATGGTGACCTTCATGCCGGGGGAGACGGTGCCGTCGTCGGCGGGGGTGCCGACCTCGGCCCGGCGCAGCATCTCCTGGACCTGACGGATCCGGGCCTCGAGCTTGCCCTGCTCGTCCTTGGCCGCGTGGTAGCCGCCGTTCTCCTTGAGGTCACCCTCGTCGCGGGCGGCACTGATCCGCCCGATGATCTCCTGGCGGACCGGGCCGGTCAGCTCCTCCAGCTCGGCCACGAGCTTGTCGTGGGCCTCCTGGGTGAGCCAGATGGTCTCCTGGTCGCTGGACTGCGTCATGGGTTCTCTCCTGTGGTGCGGGCGGTAGCCGGCGGCGTGTCGCCTCACCGATGCCTTCTGCCGTGGGTGATCGAGGTTCCCGAAGGCCGTCCGGCGCACACCTCGACCGGGTCATGCGGCAACGGAAGGCGAGGGGAACGTCGTGCGGCACTCCGTCGGCTGCACGACCCGGGCCTGGGCGGCCCGGTCAGCCCTGCGGGATCAACTGATCCATCAAGCGTAGCAACCCCGGTGCCCGAATGTCCGATCTGCGAGGAAACCCGCAGGTCAGCGAGGTCGCGGCTGGTCCGTGGCGGTGCAGCCGACCAGCTCCACGCTGGTGGCCCGCCGCTCGGTGCGGATGCTGACCTCCTGGCGACCGTCGGAGGGCACCCACGACAGCTCGCCGACCGGCGTGTGGTCGACCGAGGTGGCTCGCACCAGGCAGCGGACGCCGGCTGCCTCGGGGTCGCGGTCGGTGCGCAGGGCCACCTCGACCCGGGCGGTGGCCGCGTGCTCGTCGACCACGGCGTAGCCCAGCAGCTCCGACTCGACGGTCGGCGTCGCATGTGACCAGGTCGCCCAGGCCAGCCAGCCGAGGAACGCCGCCGACACCGTCACCGCGAGCACCAGCACCGGACGGCTCGGGCCGCGCCGGCCGTAGCGCTGGGCGAGCAGCGCCTCGGTCTGCTGCGGGTCCGCGGGGGTGGTCACCGCCCCATGGTGCCAAACCGCCCCTCACTGTTCGTCAGGCGGGAGCGGTGGTTCACTACGACGGTGAACCGCCCCACCCTTGCGAGGCTCGTCCTCGGTGTCCTGGCGCTCGGAGGGGTCTGCGTCCTCGCCGTCGGGATCCTCCTCGGCGGGTTCTGGTCTGCCGGGGCACCGGTCGGGGCGCGGGAGGGTGCGTCGGCCGCGGAGCCTGCCCAGCTCGGCGTCGTCGAGGGCGACACGTCCGTGTCCCGGCTCGGGGTCTCGGATGACGTGGGCGCGGTCGTGACCTACGCCTGGGGCGGCAGGGTCGTCGACGCCCGCACCGGCGAGCCCTTGCCCGGGGTCCGCGTGGAGGTTCTAGGACATCCCGGCGACTGGGCCGAGGTGGCGGTCACCGACGGCGAGGGAGGGTTCGCGACCGTGGTCGACGGCTCCGGGCTCCTGGCGCCGGGCCTGTCGCCGTCGGGCGCCGGACCGGCCGTCGACGTTCGCCTCCGCCTGCCCGGCTACGGCACGCGCACGGTCCGGGACTGGCCGCTGCCTGCGGGCGGCGGCGATCAGCCGTCGGTGCGGCTCGACGGGAACGACCACGACGACCCGGCCTACGAGCTGGGTTTGAGAAGGGTCGGCTGACGACTCCGAGACGCACCTAGACTCGGCCGCATGTCCGAGCACCCCACTGCCGATGGCCCGCGGGCCGGGCTCCGGCTGATGCACGTGCACGCCCACCCCGACGACGAGTCGAGCAAGGGCGCTGCCTCGACCGCGAAGTACGTCGCCGAGGGCGTCGACGTCCACGTCGTGACCTGCACCGGGGGTGAGCGCGGCTCGATCCTCAACCCGAAGATGGACCGCCCCGAGATCCTCGCCAACATCAGCGAGATCCGACGCCAGGAGATGGAGCGGGCCCGCGACATCCTGGGCGTCACCCAGGACTGGCTGGGCTTCGTCGACTCCGGCTGGCCGGAGGGCGACCCGAAGCCGCCGCTGCCCGACGGCTGCTTCGCGACGGTGCCGGTCGACGAGGCCGCCGAGCCGCTGGTGCGGCTGATCCGCAGCTTCCGGCCGCATGTCGTGACGACGTACGACGAACGCGGGGGCTACCCGCACCCCGACCACATCATGTGCCACCAGGTGAGCGTGGTTGCCTTCGAGGCGGCCGGCGACCCGTCGCGCTACCCCGACTCAGGGGAGCCGTGGCAGCCGCTCAAGCTCTACTACCACCACTCCTTCAACCGACCGCGGATGCAGGCGCTGCACGATGCGATGGTGGAGCACGAGCTCGAGTCGCCGTGGGCCGAGCGGTTGCAGGAGTGGAAGGCCGAGCCCGAGTGGGACGCCCGGATCACCACGCAGGTCGAGTGTGCGAAGTACTTCGGGGTGCGCGACCAGGCCCTGCTGGCGCACGCCACGCAGATCGACCCCGACGGCATGTGGTTCGCGATCCCGCGGGAGCTGCAGGAGAAGGTCTGGCCGCACGAGGACTACGAGCTGGTCGTCAGCCATGTCGAGACCACCAAGCCCGAGACCGACCTCTTCTCCGGCATCACCCAGCCCGGCTGACCGGCGTCACCCGCCGTGTGGAGCCCTGACACACTGGGCCCATGGAGCCGCTCGCCTTCACCATGACCACCACCCCCTCGGACCCGGTGCCCGAGGACGACGACGTGGTGGCCGGCCCCTGGGGCGCGGTGATGTTCGTCTTCCTCATCGTCGCCACCGTGCTGCTGATGTGGAGCTTCACCCGCCAGATGCGCAAGGCGCAGGCCGCGAAGGACGCCGGGGTCTACGGCGACCCGCCGGTCGACCGGCAGGCGGAGGTCGAGGTGGACGTCCCCGACACGGGCGGGTCCGATGGCGGCGACGGGGACTGACCCGCACCTCCCTCAGCTCTTGACCAGCCGCACCAGGCAGTCGAGCGCCACCGCACCGGCGTCACCGGCTTGGCTGTGCCTCATCCGGCTGCTCACCACCCGCTCGACCCGCTCAGCGACCCGGACGTCGTACGCGCGGCCGGCCAGGTCGCCGAGCACGTCGTCGGCGGTGTAGAGCACCGCCGGGTCCTGCGGACCGCCGGTGCCCTCGGCGAGGTTGGCGGCGTCATGGGCGACGAGCAGGAACGTGCCGCCGGCGCGCAGCGCGTCGAAGCCGGCCCGGCACGCGGCAGCCCGCTGCTCGGCGACCAGCTGGAGATAGGCGATCACCACGAGGTCGTAGGCGCGGTCCGCCTGCCAGGTCGTGGCGTCGGCCCGGACCCAGCGCACGTCGACGTCGCCGGCGACCTTCGCGCCCTTGTCGAGCGCCACCTGGGAGAAGTCGACCGCCGTCACGTCCCAGCCCTGCCGGGCCAGCCAGATCGCGTTGCGCCCCTCGCCCGCCGCCAGGTCGAGTGCCACGCCGGGGGGCAGGTCGGCGCACTCCCGGGCGACGAACTGGTTGGGCTCGGCAGACCAGACCAGGTCGCTGTCGGCGTAGCGGGCGTCCCAGGTGTGCGCGTCCATGCCGCCAGCGTAGGCCGCCGACCGAACCACCGGGTCCGGTCGCTGGCGCGGCCGGCGACGGGCGGGCTAGCGCGGGGGCTTGCGGGCGTTGTGCCGCACCGTGAACTCCGCCAGCGCGGCCTCGAGGTCGCCCTCGGCGCCGATCCACTCCCAGAACACCGGGAACAGCTCGCCGGCCCGCTCGAGGGGGAAGTCCATCGTGTGCGGCCGGTGCCGGAGGAACTCGCGGATGTTGTCGGTGACCGTGTCGACGTAGAAGCGCGCGATCTTGGTGTGGCTCTCCGGCTTCCAGCGCCGTCGGACCAGGATGCCCTGCGAGAACGCCCGCATGATGCTGGAGTGGAACGGGCTGTCGAAGCGGCTGGCGTAGGAGTTGGCGACCAGGTGGCGACGTCGGGTGAGGTGCACGTAGAAGGTGTCCTCGTCGTCGAACCGGCGGCCGAGCCCGCCGAGGAACCAGCTGAGCCGGTTGTCGGACTCGATGTGCTGGTCGGGGTAGTCGAAGCGCTTCTCGAACAGGAAGCGGCGGCGGGTCTCGTGCCCGGCGGTGAAGTTGGTGATGTGGCTGCACGCCCGCTCGAAGGTGGTCGACCCGCACCTTCCGGTCGACAGCACGAACACCCGCATGGTCGCCGAGTCTAGAGGTCGCGACGGCGGACCACCGTTCCGGTGGGTGGAACGCGTGTGCCGGGGGAGGGGCGCGCGCGCGAGCATCGATCGCATCGAGTCCGAACGTGCCCGGACCAGACGTGCGTCGTCTCGACGCGGGTCGACGTCCGGTCACCTGCGCCTGGAGGCCGCCTGTGTCGAGCGATTCCCGTCCCGAGGTGGTCGAGGCCGCCGAGCGGCTGCTGCAGGCTGCGGCCGACGGCGCGCCCTGCGACCCCGTCCGAGACCTGATCGGGGAGGCCGACGTCGAGGCGGCCTACGCCGTCCAGGAGCGGCTCACCGCCGCCCGGCTGGCTGCCGGCGCGACGATCGTGGGCCGCAAGATCGGGCTGACCTCCCCGGCCGTCCAGGCGCAGATCGGCGTCGACCAGCCCGACTTCGGGGTGCTCTTCGACGACATGGGCTACGCCGAGACCGAGACGGTGCCGATGAGCCGGCTGCTGCAGCCCAAGGCGGAGGCCGAGGTGGCCTTCGTGCTCAAGGACGACCTGGTCGAGGGCGACCTCGACGTGGCGCAGGTGCGCGCGGCGGTCGACTACGCCGTGGCGTCGTTGGAGATCGTCGACAGCCGGGTCGCGGGGTGGGACATCCGCTTCGGCGACACGGTGGCGGACAACGCCTCCTCCGGACTCTACGTGCTGGGCTCGGACCACAAGACCCTCGACGAGGTCGAGCCGGTCGAGGTCGAGATGACGATGGAGCGGGGCGGGGAGCAGGTCTCCTCCGGCAACGGCGCCGCCTGCCTGGGCGACCCGCTCAACGCGCTGTCCTGGCTGGCCCGCACCGCCCGCGAGTTCGGCGAGCCGCTGCGCGCCGGACAGGTGGTGCTGTCGGGGGCGCTGGGACCGATGGTCGACGTGCGCCCCGGTGACGTCGTGACCGCTGAGATCACCGGGCTCGGCACGGTGACCGCGCGCTTCTCCGGAGAGGACGACCGATGAGCGAGCAGAAGACCAAGGTGGCGATCATCGGGTCGGGCAACATCGGCACCGACCTGATGATCAAGATGCTGCGGATCAGCAAGACCCTCGAGTGCGCGGCGATGGTCGGCATCGACCCCGAGTCCGACGGGCTGGCGCGGGCGGCGAGGTTCAAGGTGCCCACGACGCATGAGGGCGTCGACGGGCTGATCGCCATGGACGGCTTCGACGACATCGAGATCGTCATGGACGCGACCTCGGCCGGCGCCCACCGGGTCAACGCGGCCACGCTGGCGCCGTACGGCAAGAAGCTGGTCGACCTCACCCCGGCCGCGATCGGGCCGTTCGTGGTGCCGGCGGTCAACCTGGAGACCCACGAGGACGCCGACAACGTCAACATGGTCACCTGCGGCGGGCAGGCCACCATCCCGATCGTCTACGCCGTCTCGCGGATCACCGACGTGCCCTACGCCGAGATCGTGGCGTCGGTCGCGTCGAAGTCGGCCGGACCCGGCACCCGCGCCAACATCGACGAGTTCACCGAGACCACCGCCCACGGCGTCGAGGTGCTCGGCGGCGCCTGGAAGGGCAAGGCGATCATCATCCTCAACCCTGCCGAGCCGCCGCTGATCATGCGCGACACCGTGTTCTGCCTGTTCAACGATCCCGACGAGCTGCTGCAGGACGCGATCCGCGAGTCGATCGAGCAGATGGTCGCCGACGTGGCGCGCTACGTCCCGGGCTACCGGATGAAGCAGGCGGTGCAGTTCTCGCGGCTGCCCGAGGGAGAGCCGGTGCACACGCTGCTCGGCAAGGGCGTCGGCGACGTGCAGGTCAGCCACAAGGTCTCGGTGTTCCTCGAGGTCGAGGGCGCCGCGCACTACCTCCCGGCGTACGCCGGCAACCTCGACATCATGACCTCGGCGGCGATGCGCACCGCCGAGCACATCGCGGCCAAGCTCGCCACCTCGGAGGGAGTCCCGGCATGACCGCGACCGAGCAGCCGACCGAGCTCTACATCCAAGACGTCACGCTGCGCGACGGCATGCACGCGATCCGGCACCGGATCGACCCCGACAACGTCCGCACGATCGTGGCCGCCCTCGACGCCGCCGGCGTGGACGCGATCGAGGTCACCCACGGCGACGGCATCGCCGGCGGCTCGCTCAACTACGGCCCCGGCTCGCACACCGACTGGGAGTGGATCGAGGCCGCCGCCGAGGTGATCCAGAACGCCGTGCTCACCTCGCTGCTGGTGCCCGGCATCGGCACCATCGAGGGTCTCAAGCAGGCCTACTCCCTCGGCGTCCGCTCGGTGCGGGTGGCGACCCACTGCACCGAGGCCGACGTAGCCGCCCAGCACATCGCGACGGCCCGCGAGATCGGCATGGACGTCTCGGGCTTCCTGATGATGAGCCATATGAGCGACCCGGCCTCGCTGGCCCAGCAGGCCAAGCTGATGGAGTCCTACGGCGCGCAGTGCGTCTATGTCACCGACTCCGGCGGCCGGCTGCTGATGGACGACGTCCGTGACCGGATCCGGGCCTATCGCGACGTCCTCGACCCCGAGACCCAGCTCGGCATCCACGCCCACGAGAACCTCTCGCTGTCGGTCGCCAACTCCGTCGTCGCGGTCGAGGAGGGCGTCTACCGCGTCGACGCCTCGCTGGCCGGCCAAGGCGCCGGCGCCGGCAACTGCCCGATCGAGCCGTTCATCGCGGTCGCCAACCTGCGCGGCTGGCGGCACCGCTGCGACCTCTTCCAGCTGCAGGACGCCGCCGAGGACCTCGTGCGACCCCTCCAGGACCGGCCCGTCCGTGTCGACCGCGAGACGCTGACGCTCGGCTATGCCGGCGTCCTACTCGTCGTTCCTGCGGCACGCCGAGAACGCCTCGCAGCAGTACGGCGTCGACACCCGCGACCTGCTCATGGAGGTCGGCCGCCGCGGCCTCGTCGGCGGCCAGGAGGACATGATCGTCGACATCGCCCTCGACCTCCTAGCTGCGCGGGACGGCGCCGCGTCGTAGGGCCGGCTGCCGCCTGTCGAGGACGTCGCGTCGGGACCGCCTCGACGTCGGCTGAGCTCGCCTTCGATTGTTTGCTGCGAAAGGCACGTCCCACCGGCGTGTCGCGGGGCCGAACGCAGCAAACGATCGCCCGCGGGCCGCCCCGTAGGTTGGGAGGCGTGGCCAACCGACTCGCGTCCGCGACCTCGCCGTATCTCCTCCAGCACGCCGACAACCCCGTCGACTGGTGGGAGTGGGGACCAGAGGCGTTTGCGGAGGCGAGGCGCCGAGAGTTGCCGATCCTGCTGTCGGTCGGATATGCCGCGTGCCACTGGTGCCACGAGGTTCCCCGGTTGGCGGCTGTCGACGGAAATTCTGCGAAACCGCAGGTCAGCGGCCTAGTCGCGGTTCGCGCTGAATCGGCGAGTGCCGCCGTTGGACACCGATTCCGGGGCTTCGTGCATCACTCTCGTGCATCACTTTGGCCCCATCACTGGCGACCCAGTGGCAGCCGAATCCGACGTGTTGAAGGACCTGACACGTCTCGAAGACACGTTAGCTTCGGGCCGATCTTAGCGTGTTGCTTATTTGCAACACTCTCGTAGACTGTTGAGCGTGGACCTGGCAGAACGCATCTCGATGCTGCGCCGCGTGAACGGGCTGAGCGCTCGTCAGCTCGCGGCGCTGGTCGACGTCGCCCCGACGACGGTTACCCGGATCGAGTCGGGGGCGGTGAGCCCGTCGTTCGACCTGGCGCAGGAGATCCTGAGCGTGCTGGGTGAGCCAATCGGCTTCACGGGTGTCGCGGATGTCGATGCGATCGCGACGGCCCGTCTCGCCCTCGATCCGAAGCTCGACATCTCGTCGACGCCGGGCGTCGATGTATGGCGCCGACGCTGGTCGCGCATCGGACTTCTCAATGCTGGCGGGGGGGTCACTCCTGGCAAGGAGGCAGACCTGCTGTTCCGCGCGGGCCGCTCCGCGCGGCTGACCCGGCGTCCCGGAGCGGTGGACTTCGCGGCTGGACAGTCGGCGGATCAGATCGCTGAGGCGCTTGGTGCAGCAGAGATCGACTACGCCCTCACCGGCGACGCCGGGGCAAACCGGTACCGGTCCAGCGCTGGGGAGGCGTGGCCGGTTCTCTACGTCGAGGACGTAGCGCGCGCTGCTGAGGCCGCCAGCCTCGTGCGCAAGCAGCCGGGCTCGTTCGGGATGCGGGTCACGCTTGTCCCCTTCGACGGGGTCAGCGAGATCGGCCGGGTCGCCATCGGCGGCACGACGGTGGTTGCTCGCGATCAGGTCGTCATCGACGCCTACGGTGGCATCGACCGCATGGTCGAACAGGCCGACATCCTCATGGGGAGACGCGTGGCGTGACGGACTTCAAGGAGCCGCGCACCGAGATCGACTGGAGCCGCCGCGCGATCATCAATGTCGTCGAGGTTCTCCAGGTCCACGCCGAGTCGCTGACGTTGGTCGGCGCCCATGCCGTCTTGCTGCGCACGATGGACCTCGACGTGCCGCGGATGCCGACCGGAGACGGTGACCTCGGCGTGACGCCGGGGCTGGTCGGCGACGTGCCGAGCATCGAGGCTCTGCTCGCGGATGCGGGCTATGAGCACCGCACGACTGCGCGTCCAGGGTTGTGGGGCCGGACGCCGTACGACGAGGTGGACGGCGCGCGGTCGTACCGCAGAGATCGATCTGCTGGCCCCACGCGGGTTGTCCGGCACCGCCAGCCGCAACAAACGCGGTGTCCCGGCGCTCCAGCCTGCTCACGGCAAGCTCGCCGTGGGCAACGCTCTGGGCCTCGAATTGGCTGCCTTCAACCGTTCACTCGTCACGATCAGCGACTTCGCCGATCCGCAATTGACTGCCGACGTCCATGTGGCCGAGATCCCAGCGCTCTCCTGGCCAAGGGGTCGAAGATCGGTGAACGTCTCCGTGAGTCGCGCAAGGGACCGGTGCGCGACAAGGACCTCGGTGATCTGTGGCGACTCATGGCTGTCGCCGATCCTGCCGAGACGACACGGGTGATCGAGGAGTTCATGGATCACGCCGACGTCGGGCTCGACATTCGTCAAAGCGTCGAGTGGACGGCCGGGGTTCTGCGTGACCCGCTCAGCGTCGAGCGCGCCAAGCTGGCCTTCGACACCTTCGTCGACCCGGCGGAGATCGACCGCGTCTTCGACCTTTGGGTCGGCGCGTTGCCCCTCTGAGTCTCTGCGAAGTTGTTGAGTCCGGCGGCGAGGAAATGGAACACAACAACTTCCCTCTCGACGCCGGATGTTGTGTGTGGGGCCTCGCCTACTCTGAGTCGCCGAGCGCCGGGTCGTCGGCGCTCGCCTCTGCGTGCTCGAACGTCCAGGACTTGGCGACCTCTGCATTCAGAATGCCGGTGAGGTGGACGGCGCCTTGTGGTTGGACCGTGAGGTGGTGGAGTGGGTCGTGGATGATCCGTACCTCAGGGATGCCCTGCCCGTCCTCCACATTGCCCACCACGACGGGGAAGAAGTCGTCGGGCGCAGCCATCGCTCGCTGGATCTGGCTGTCCTCGAGCTTCACGGTGTCCGGGATCGCTCCTTGGTGAACCTTTAGTTCGTAGTACCGACCACGGTCATCAACTGCGTCGGCCCCCACATTTGGCTGGTGTCGGACATCGGTCAAAGTGCAGTCGTCGCCAGCTAGGACCATGCGAAGAAGCTCCAACCCCGCGTCCTCGCGCTCCTGTGCCGTGTAGTTGAGCGGCCCTCGGCCGCCGCCACCGGGCTGCTTGGGTTGGTCTCGGTTCGGGGCCTTCAACTTCGGCTTCCCAGGTCCGGCGGTTCCGGACCCACCCGACGAACCTGTGTCTCCGTCGCCCCGGGGTGTGCCGGCGATGAGTTCCCCGGCGATGTCTTGCAGGATCAAGGCGGCGGGGTCGACGAGAGTGCGGGCCTTCGGCGGTGGCGGGGGACTGTCTGCGGCGCCTTGGCTGGTCGTGCCCTTCCTATTCTTTCGGGCAGGGCGAGTGGCAGGCTTCGTCGAGGTCGGCAGAGAGTTGAGCGCCGCTTGGCTCTTCTCCCGACGCAACTTCTCTTCGGCAGCGCGCGCGGCTGCGGAGACGACGAGATCGGCCTCAGCGCCCGCCTCGGCATCAGCCCAGGCCGCGAGCCACGCATACGCGATCTCGCGTGGGCTAGTGTCGAAGGCGGACGCGATCGCGTATCCGCCGCTTCGTGCGCGGCTGGCGTCCTCGGAGGAGTGGACGAACAGCGTCGCGTGGTCGATGTCCAGCCAGGCTGGCAGTGCCACTTGGTGGCCTGGGCTGTCCGGTAGGGCAACCTGGATTCGGAGGTCGGGCAGGACAGCAACCTGGAAGTCGGCGAGTTCCTCCCAGGTGAGACCAATGGCGTCAGCAGATGCAGGCGCGCTCTGGGTCAGGTCGGTCTGGAGGTTCCGGACCGCGCGCTGGAAGAGGTTGGTGAGATCGGCGTCGTACTCGGCCGAGCCCTCGTGGAGAACATGTGCGTGGCTGCGGTCGAGCGGAGTGAGAGCGAGTGGATCGACGAGCGAGTTGAGCTGAGTCAGCTGCCCGCCGGGCCGCCAGACCGCAACCTTCGACTTGAGTGCGTCGGCGAGCAGTGGGTTTTCGACCGCATACACGGGACGCTTGCTCGTCCAGCTGTGGCCGAGATACACCGGTTGGCGGCGCAACTGGCCGAGGCGCTCGGGAGGCGTGTCAGCGAGGATCCGAAGGGCCTCCAGCAGGATCTGCTGCTCGTCCGTGCTGAGGGACCGGGTGCCTGAGAGTTTCTTAATGACGGCCTTCGCATCGTCGGCGGTGGGCGGTCTCACCCCGAGTGCGTTCCAGAGGGGTTCCACGCCGGCGACGGCCGGCACGAATGCGAGCAAGTCTCCGAAGACTGGGGGGCCGGACCTCGTCAGAGCGGTGCGTCTCCAGCCGTGGTTGGTGATGATCAAGCCGTCCCCGCGGTCGAAGTGACTGCGCAGCACGCTGGCCTGCATGTTGCCTACGCGCTGCAGGCCTACGCCGTGGACTTCGGCGGCCAGCGCTTGGTAGAGCGGCGCAGCGAAATCGGCCGCTTCAGCCACCGTGATCGGTTGGCCATCTGGCCCGTCTGGGCTGACTGGCCGCCCGGATAGTTGCAGTGCCCGGATCTCCCCGATTCGGGTGACGAGGGCTGCAACAGTCGGGTTGCCCTCCACCCCGAGGGCAGCGAGCACGTCCCGATGCGCAGGGGCGTCGTATGCCTCGGCGAGGTAGAGCGCTGGGTCATTGCCGTGCATCGCCTCATTGGTTGGAGTTCGGACTCGCAACTCGCCAGGCGCAGTCGGCCTGCCGCGGCCGTTGCTCAGCCACGGGACGGACGCCGCCTGGCTGATCCACCACGCATCGACCTCGCCCTTGTCGAACCAGCCGTTGTCCGGATTCGCGGCCGTGACTCGTGCGTGCGGTTCGAGGCGGTCCCAGCTTCGGGCGAGACAGCCGATGAGGGCGTTGGCCCGCTCTCGGCGCTGCTGTGCGTTTCGCTCGGCAGCGATGTCAGCGAGAACCTTCTCGAGGTCGGGAGCCGCGTGGTCCTTGAGCGTGCACTGCGCCCCGACCTCGTTCATCTGCCTAATGCGGCGAGGTGGTGTGCCCGGCGCGTCTCTCCAGAGGCCGTACTCGTAGTACGAGTACTGCTTGTAGTAGATGCCGGTGTCGGGGAACGACTCGAAGCGGGGTATGTTCTCGGCGCCCAAGAGTCGGAACAGCCGTTGCGTTCCGATCCCCGAGCGGCCGCTGGGCGCACGCAGGACATCTGAATAGCGTCGGTGGAGCCAGACGAGCCCGGGTGTCTTCTTGGCGGCGTTCGACCAGCTGTTCCGCTCCTTCTCGATGAAGTAGGAGTCGGCAGGCCGGGCAAATACCTGCGTGCGCTTCCCGTTGGCGTCGTAAACGGTTGCCTCAAGTCGTATTGCGCGTCCGATTCCTTCGGCGAGCGCGGGGCGAGCCGACTCCTCGACGGATTCAAGGGCGGCGCGGAGCGCGTTCGCCTGGTCGTCGGTCAGCGGCTCAGCTAGCTCGACGTCGCTGCGCCCTGCGTTGGAGAGGACTCGGAGTGCGTCTGCGTCCGTCGCAGTCTTTCGCAGTGTTCCCGTGTCGTGCAGCCATCCGGCGATCACCGGCCACCTGGGACGTTCCGAGTAGGCGGGGTGCACCTGGGCGCCGATACCGAGTGATGACCAGAGTTGGGATGCTTCCTGGGGCAGCAGAATGTCCAACCCTGTGGCGGCCTCGGGGCTGGTCCGCCGGCCGTCGGTGAGGACGAGGCACGACGAGGTGAGGAGTTCGTCGGCGAGATCGTCGTGCTCCTCGTCATCGGCGGTGGCAACTGCGACAGCGGCAGCGGTCAGGTCGGCGACGAACTCAATTGTCCGATCCTCGACGTTGAGGAGTGGCAGGGTGGAGCGAACGTCCACCAGCGCAGGTGTCGCAGCGCCGAGATCATCGAGGTCGGCAATTACGACGCGCCACCTGTCGTCGTCAGAGCGATTGAACGATGTGATGACATCAGCGGTTTCCGCAAGGTCGCTTATGTCCTTGTCCGTCAAGATGTCGGTCAGGTCCGGAGTCTCGTACGCGAGTTCTCGTAACGGATGTTGGTCGCCGCCGCGGCCCTTGAGGTGGACCCTGTCTGCGAACGCGAGCCGCGAGGCAGTCATGAGTCGATCCACGACTGCTTCGTCGAGTGGGCTTGCGGTGAAGGCGTCGTCCGCGTACTCGGATTCGAGTGGAACTGCCGCCCAGGCACTCTTGGGGTCGATGGAGAAAAGGTCCAGCGTGGCGTCGAGCCACAGATCCGCGACGAGCCCGACGAGATCGATGTTCCACTGGCTGTCGGCTAGGTCCCGACGGTTGGCGAGTGGATCAAACTGTGCGGCGAAGCGGAAGGGCACGCCGAGTGATCGAACGGGGAGGCCGACGTGTACGTGCCCCCCGTCGCCGTCGAATCTCGGGAACGCTATTCCCACGGGAGTGGTGTCTTGGTGGGACTTGCCTGCGCGGTGACCGGCAGGGCTCTTGACGTTTCGTGAGTAGCGAAGCCAAGTCTGGCCATCGCCGGCCGTAACGGAGGTGCGGACTGCGCGGCCCCCAGCCAGCTCGATGACTTCCGGGTCGCCCACTGAGACGCGTACTTGTGCAACGGGCTCCCCGTGCACGTCCACGAGGGTCACCGAGCGGAGGGAGCTCAGAAAGAGCAGCCCGGCATCGCTCCACGACTGGAGCCAGTCGGCTACTTCAGATTCCGTGGTCGCCGCGTGCTGAAAGGGCACGACGAATACGGTGGTTGCCGCCTTCGGCCTGTTCCGCCAGCCTGGATCCGCGTCGGCCGCCCGCAGCGAGCTTCGGCCAAGGCTGAGATGGAAGTGGCCGTTGTGGCCCTCCAGCGTCTCCGAGAGCGCCTGCAGAGTCTTGAGGCCGATGCCGAATCGGCCGAGTTTCTCGGCCTGGCTCGTCTTCTCGCTGAGCCAGGGGATCGTGAGACCCCACACGTCAGGCAGCGTGAAGTCGCTTCCGTTGTGCCCGAAGAGAAGCCGATCGTCATCGACCAAGAAGTAAGCCTCGTCAGCACCCTCGTCGTCGGCGTTCTGCAGCAACTCTGCGAGACCTTGCAGCCGGTCGTCGGACAGCTGTGCCGCGTTGCCCGTTGCGCGTCCGAGCGCCCCGCGGATGCTCGGGGGCAGTTTCTGGAACTCCTCCGCCAGTGCAGCAAGGCTGGCCGATGCTGCATCGGCGTCCGCTGGCACTGGGATCCGTTCCCACGGCGTATCCGGGTCGTGGTGAACGACCTCGCGCGCGGCCTCGACGGCATCGGCTGCCTCGAACCGCCAAAGATCGTTGTCCACGGTCGAGAATCTACTCACGCGGTCCGACGCGCTCGCTTGGATTGAGGGAGCAGGTCGCTGAGGTTCACCTCCTCTCGATCGGGGGCGGCCAAGGATTGCAGCGCCGCCTCGGCCGACTGCCATACGCTTCTCTTCCCAGGCCAGCAGCTGATCGAGCCGCCACCGATCCGGATGCGTCATCACCGGCGGCGGCACCAGCTCCCGGTCCTTGAGGTTCTGGTAGCCCTTCGTCTTGCCCCAGCCGTAGCGCGCCATCACCTCGCTCGCGCTGAGGAACACGTGGCGCGGGTCGCTCCCCATCCGGCGTCTCACACCGCCTTTGGCTTGCCGAGCACCGGCTGAGAGGCGAGGCGCTGCGTCCGGATGAAGGTCCGCAGGTCGCCTACCGTCGTGTAGAGCCGCCGTCCGATCTTGAAGAACTCCGGGCCGGTGCCCTCCTGGCGCCACCAGCGCACGGTGTTCACCGGGTGTCCGCAGGATCTCGGCGACGTCGTCGAGCGTGAGGAGCTCGTCGTCGTGGCGGGCGTGGAACGGGACGTCGTGGGTGTTGCTGTTCATGGTTCCTCCTGTCAGGCGTTGGCCCGCGAGGTTCGGGGCCGACAGGTAGGTGTGAAGGCCATGCCGCACAGAGCGCCCAATACGTTCGATCGGATATCGTCGAGAGATGGATCGGGCGTACCTGATCGAAGTCGCACGACGAGCCAGCCGACTGACGCAGGCTGAGCTGGCCACCAGATCCGGTACGTCGCAGGCGACGATGTCGGCGTACGAACGGGGTCTGAAGTCGCCGACGCTCAAGGTCGCCGCGCGGATCCTCGAGGCCGCGGGTTACGACCTCAACCTGCGCCGGCTCATCGACTGGGTCGAGCACGAAGCGCCCGGAGTAGGGCACTTCTGGGTGCCGAGCACCCTCTGGAACGTCGAGACGCCCGACTGTTTCGCGATCCTGGCGTTCCCCGACCTCGTCGGCGACGGGCCGATGCGCGAATGGGACATGCACGACCGCGCGCAGCGCAAGGGCGTTTACGAGCAGTTGCTCCAAGGTGGATCGCCCGAGGAGATGATCCGCTGGATCGACGGCCCCCTCCTGGTCGAGGTGTGGGAGGAGCTCGACCTCCCGGACGCGGTCCGCGAGGCGTGGAAGTGGCCGATTGTGATCGCGCGGGGACCGACCCACCCGGACACGGCGCGGATCCTGGGCCGAGGGGACGACTCGTTCACGGCTGAAGCGTGGGTCCGCGGACACGAAGCAGTGCCAAGGAGAGCGCCGGCTCCGAAGGAGCCGCGGGTGCGGTTCATCCGGACGCGCTTCGACCCGCGGCCGCCAGAGCCGACTGCGGACGGCGACGAGACGAAGCCGGCAGCGACCGTCGCCAAGATCGCCGAACGGCTCGCCACTCAACTGGCAACGTCGCGGCACCCGGCCGCCCCGGCAACGTGGAACGCCGGAGTCGCGTTCGCGCGGAGGTGGGCGGACTTGGGCAACGGCCACAACGTTGTGCTGACGCCGAGCGGACCCGGATGCGTCGTCGGCGTCACGGTCGAGCCCTACGACGACAGGCTCGACGTCGGCGAGCAACTGATCAGGCTGTGGCGAACGGGCTGAACCCGATCCGGTGCCTCAACGGCGCTTCAGAACCCGATGCCCGGTGCCGACGGCGATGCCGCAGGCCGGGAATCGAACTCGGCAGGAAGGCGCGGCGCCGCCCGCCGCCTTGGTGCCTTCGGTCCGTAGCGCTCGATCGCCTCGGCCGCCGCTTCCCGTGCGTGGGCCGGCCCGAGGTCGGCACGGTCCCGGCCGAACACGTCGCACCACTGCTTGCGCGCATGCTCGACGGATTCGGCGACGAGGTGCGCGACGTTTCGCTCGCGGCCGCGTGTCATCCCGACGTACGCCGACGCGGCTCCGCTGTGCTCGCCGACCAACACATGG